>CAVWQW010000005.1:0-3525767 GCA_963757275.1 uncultured Solirubrobacterales bacterium | reverse complement strand
GAGATCCTCGCCCAGCCGGTGGCCTTCGGCGGGGGCTCGGTGGCGTTCGCGCGAGGTGACCGTCGAGCAGGCCCGCGGGCGGGCGACGAGCTGCGGGCCGCGGTCGGCTTCGGCCCGACGGTTCGGGTGGCGCCCGGTGGCCCGGGCGTGGCGCGAGCTCGTCGATGGCGCTCGAGGCCGCCGGCGCCGGCCGGGTCGGCGAGCTGCCCGTACGACACGGTGCTGGAGCTCGCGCCGAAGCTGTGGGTCGTGCCGCCGGGCGGTTCGCTGCTCTAGGCGGCTGCGCGCTGACGGCCGCGACCCGTGCTACCGCGTCCGGCCTCAGCCCTCGCCAGGTGCCCGCTCCAGCGCTCCTCGATGTTGCCGAAGTGCCAGACCGCCAGCGCGACCGCCCACGTGAGCGACGAACATCCCGACGATCACGAAGCCCAGCAGCGTTGATGTCGATGTTCTCGAACCAGATCCAGAACGCGCCCGTCAGGTTGAGGTGCTGGGCGACCAGCCCGCCGAGCTCGATCGTGCCGATCACCAGCGCGACCGCGACCGACAGCCCGGTGATCGTCAGGTTGTAGAAGACCTTGCGCACCGGCTTGGAGAACGCCCAGCCGTAGGCGAAGTTCATGAACGACCCGTCGATGGAGTCCAGCAGCGACATCCCGGCGGCGAACAGCACCGGCAGGCACAGGATCGCGTACCACGGCAGCCCCGCCGCGCCCGCGCTGCCGGCGACCACGAGCAGCGCGACCTCGGTGGCGGTGTCGAAGCCGAGCCCGAACAGCACCCCGATCGGGTACATCTGCGGCGGCTTGGTCGACGCTCGCGTCAGGCGCCCGAAGAAGCGGTTCATGAACCCGCGGCTGCTCGAGCTGCTGCTCGAGCGCGGCCTCGTCGAACGCGCCGGTCTTCATCTCGCGGAACACCTTGAGGATCCCGACCAGGATCACCAGGTTGAGCGCCGCGATCACGTACAGGAACGTCCCCGAGACGGTGGTGCCGATCCAGCCGGTGACCTGGTGCAGGCCGGAATTGCCGTTGCGTGACCGGACCGTCGAGCGAGCGGACCCCGATGCGAGATCAGCAGCGCCAGCCCGAACACGATCGTCGAGTGGCCGAGCGAGAACCAGAACCCGACGCTCAGCGGTCGCTTGCCCTCGCTCATCAGCTTGCGCGTCGTGTTGTCGATCGCCGAGATGTGATCGGCGTCGAACGCGTGGCGCATCCCGAGCGTGTAGGCGGTGATGCCGATCCCGACCGTGAACGTCCCCGTCGCCCCGAGGTGGTAGTGGCTCGGCGACCACGAGCGCGAACAGCGCGACGAAGCCGACCACGTGCAGGCCGCCCACCACGAGCGATCATCATCACCAGCGTCCGCCGCTGCCCGGGCGTCGAGCGAGCGCCAGAACGCGCGGGGACGGGCGCGCCTCACGCCGCTCAACGTATGCCGCCGGGCGCGCCTTTTCAAGGTCCGGCCGGCGTGTGCTCTCGGTTCGCTGCTCGTGCCGATCTACGCGCCTCCTCCTCGGCCTCCTCGCCGTGCTCGACGATGTCGCCGTCCTGGAACAGGATCCCCTGGGCGATCTCCCGCCAGGTCGGGGTGCGGCGCAGCAGGAACTCGAGGTCCATCGCGAAGTGCTTGAACTCCTCCTGCTGGGCGTTCTCGCATGATCGCCTTGGCCTCCTCGTCGGTCTCGACCGCCATCCGCTGCTCGTACCAGCCGATCGCCTCGGCCTCCTCGGTGAGCGACGCGCACATCCGCGCGAACGTCCGGGCCTCGCGGGCTGAGCTCGGCGGGCGGCTCGTGGTACTGGTCGAATCCCATGGGGCTCCTCCGCGGCTGGAGCTGTGGACGGCCTCGAATTGTGAAAGACCGGAGCCGAGATGGCTGCGGCGGCTCGGGGACGGGGCTCGCGCCGCTCAGCTCGCGCAGGCGACGCCGGCCGAGGTCATCCCGCTCGGCAGGCACGGCAGCACCGTCGGCGGCTGCCAGGTGCGGCCGGAGAGGATGCCCGGGGATGTTCTCCGGCTCGTACAGCCGCATGATCAGCCGGAACGCGCGCCCGGCGGGGGAGGGCAGCCAGTTGCGCCGCTGGCGCGCGTTGCTCGGGGCGTTCGGCTGGATGTAGATGTCGAGCGAGCCGTCGGCGTTGCGCGGACCTGGCGAGCGGTTGTTGATCAGGTAGACGTGCGCGGGGTTGGGGACGAAGAACCCGTGGGCGTCGTAGAGCGTCAGCGACCAGAACGCCCGGGCCGGGAAGGGAGGTACCGCGCCGGCACGTGGGCGACGTAGCGGTTGGCGCCGGTCAGCGGGTGGAGATCCCGGTCGGTCACCGTGAACGGGTACATGGCCAGGTACGGCCGGGGCGCGCCGAGCCCGATGCGTCGACCAGCGCCCGGGCCGCGTAGTCGGTGCCGTAGGTGCCGGTGCGAGGCGACGAGCCAGCCGTTGTGCTTCGGCGCGCCGCTGAGGAACGTCCTGCTGGGTGTCGGCCTTGATCTGCGCCGCGCCCGCGGCCACGGCGTCGTGCAGCCCCTGCCGGACGTCGGCGCTCAGCGCCTCGGTGCTGGGATGGCGGCCCGGGCCGATCCCGACCGCCGCCAGCTGCGGCGAGCAGCGGCCGGTCGCGCGGCCGGCGGCGGGAAGCGCCGCAGCTCGTCGCCGAGCGCGTCGAAGAAGGCGAGCGGATCGCGCCCGGCGTGGTGCCGGGAACCGTGTACTCCGTCGGACGGGCGACGACGTGGCGCGGCCGCGGCGGGCGGTAGCGCGGTGCCCCAGCGGCTCGAGCGGCGTCAGCCCGTACTGGTTCTGGATCCGCACGACGTTCGGGGTGTCGGCGGCGTTGCGGATGTACGTCCGCCCGATCACCCAGACGCGGTCATACGGCGCGCGGATGAGGCCGCACGCCCGCGGGGCAGCCGGCCGCGCCAGCCGGGCGCGGCGATCGCGTAGTTGCCCGGGCGGGTGGCCGACCGAGCCGACCTCGGCGAAGTTCTCGGTGTACGGGTCGAGGAGCTCCATCACCGTGAAGCGGCCGTGCACCACGGGCATGTGCAGGACGATCGGCTGGCGCCGCAGGTCGAGCCACGCCATCGAGTAGAGCGTGTCGTGGTTGGGCGCGACCACGGTGCGATCGAGCGGGTTGGCCAGCCGGCGGAAGTGGCTGAACTGGTTGACCGGGCCGGCGCCGGCGCCGTTGGGGACGTTGGTGCTGGTGCTGGTGCGGAACACCCGCTCGGTGTCGAGCAGCGGGTAGCCGTAGACGTACGCCCGGATCCCGAGGCTCGAGCGCCTGCTGGTAGGCGGCCGTGCCGGGACGCGGTGTCGGCGCCGGCGCGCCGGGCAGCGCGCCGAGCCCGAGCGCGAGCGACCAGCGCGCAGCCGCGCAGCGCCGCGACGGCCGTGCGGCGCGGCGGTTCACCGCTCGGCGGCCCGAGGACCCGCAGCCACACGGTCTCGAGCGTCGCCTGCGCCACCGCCGGGTTGCCGTGCGGCTCGCGCCCGAACTCCGCGAGCAGGTACGCCTCGTTCATCAGGTTGAGCGCCACGGCCATCGCGCGCGGCGTCGGGCACCCGCAGCCCCCGCTCCGCCGACGAGCCGCTCGATGGCCAGCGTGGTCAGGGCGATCAGCCCGTCGAGCGCCCCGGCGGTACGCGAGCTCGATCCGCTCGTCGCTGGCCGCCGCCTCGGCGATCGCCGCGCACGAGCGGGCCGTGGGCGACGAAGAACTCGACGATCGCCGCCAGCGCCTCGCGCGCGGCGACCGGGTAGCCCTCGCCGGCGCGCTGGCTCCAGCGCAGCGCCACCGCCTGGAGCTCCTCGCCGAGACTCGGCCAGCAGTCGCAGCACCAGATCGGTGACGTCGTCGAAGTGGCGGTAGAAGGCGGTGCGGGTGAGCCCGGTCTCGGCCATCACGCCTCGACCGACAGCTCGCGGAACGGCCGGCGGCGCAGCAGAGCGCTCCGCCGCGTCGAGGATCTCGCGGCGGGTCTGCTCGCGCTGCTCGCGCTGGCGGGTGCGCTGGGCGGAGATGCTCACGGCCGGACATCATACGGCTGGTGACGCGCTGTTTGACACAGCGTCACGCAAGTACGGTCGGTACTGGGTCTGGCTGTCATGCCTCGCTGGCTGGCCCGCCGCCGCCCCCGCCGATCAGTCTCGCCGCAGCCGGGCACCCCCGACGCCTCGCCGCGCGACCCAGATCAGCATCCTCGGCGTCGCGCCGCAGCCGGATCCGCGCGGTGAGCGTCACCGGGCTCGGCCAGCGGCGGTCACCCCGGGCGCCTGCGCCGCTACAGCGGCAACCGCGGGGCGAGCTTCGTGCTCGCGCCGCCCGCTCGACCCAGGGCGAGCAGGTCCGGGTCGCGCATCGCGATCGCCGGGCGGCCGCGCGCGCTCGTTCGGCGTTCACCGTCGCGCACCTGGCGCCGATCCCGCCGTGCATCAACCTCCCGGCCCGCCAGCCGGCGAAGCTCCAGCACTTCGTCACCGCGCCGCCTGCTGCCGCCGCGGATCACCGTGCTCAAGCGCCGGCGCCGCGACGGCGGGCGACATCTTCCTCACCCCGCTGCCGTCGCCGATCATCCACCCCGAGCGCAACAACGCGTCTGACGATCCACCCGGTCGGGCCCGGCGGCCCGATGATCATCGACGGCCGCGGGCGGCTCGTCTGGTTTCACCAGCTCGCCGCGCGCCGATCGTGGCCGCCAACCTCCGCCCGCAGCGCTTCGGCGGCCGCGCCGGTGCTCACCTGGTGGCAGGGCCCCGTCACGTTCTCGGCGTTCGGCACCGGCGAGGGCGTGATCGCCGACCCGTCCTACCGGACGATGCGCACCGTGCGCGCCGGCAACGGCTATCACGCCGACCTCCACGAGTTCCTGCTCACCGCCGGCCGGCGACGCGCTGCTGACGAGCTACTCGCCGATCCTCGTCCACCTGCCCGGCACCGCCGGCCGGCACGCTCTCGCCGCTGCTCGACTCGATCGTGCAGGAGGTCGACGTCCGCACCGGGCTCGTGGTCTGGGAGTGGCACGCCTACGGCCACATCCCGCTGCGGCGACTCCTACGCCACGCCGGCCAACAGCGCCGCCTACGACGCCTACCACCTCAACTCGATCCAGCCGCTGCCCGGCGGCCGGGTGCTCATCTCGGCGCGCGACACCTCGGCGGTCTACCTCGTCGACCGGCGCACGCGGGCGGATCCGCGTGGACGCTCGGCGGCCGGCCAGCAGCTTCCGCCTCGCGCCGCGGCGCCCGCTTCTACTTCCAGCACGACGCCCAGCTGCTCGGCGCGCGACCGGGTGCGCGCTGTTCGACGACGAGGCGGGGCCGCCGTTCGAGGCGCCGTCCTCGCGCGGGCTGCTGCTGCGGCTCGACCTGCGCCACCGCACCGCGCAGCGTCGCTGCAGCAGCCTACCGCCGCCCGGGCGACGCACGCTCGCCCAGAGCGAGGGCAGCATCCAGCCGCTGCCCGGCGGCGGCGCGCTCGTCGGCTTCGGCTCCACGCGGTTCTTCTCGGAGTTCTCGCCGCTCGGGCAGGTGCTGTTCGACGCCCGGCTGCCGGCCGACGACGGCAGCTACCGCGTGTTCCGCTTCCCCTGGCACGCCACGCCGCGCACCCGCCCGGCGCTCGTGCGTCCGCGCGCACCGGCGCCGGCCGGGTGTCGCTGTACGCGAGCTGGAACGGGGCCACCGACGTCGCCCGCTGGCAGGTGCTGGCGCCGCCGGGCGCGGCGCGTCCGCGCGACCGGGTTCGAGACGCGATCGCGTGCCAGCGCGGCCAGCGGCTTCGCGATCCGGCACTCGATCCGCGGCCGCATCCTGGCCAGGTCGACGGTGTGCGCCGTCGTGACGTCACGCGCGCTGCGATGCGCGCGCGGCGTCGCGCTGTCGCTGTCGCGCTCGGGCGGCCGCGGCGCGGCCGCCCGGGCGGCATCCACAAGATCCGCCACGTCGTCGTGATCATGCAGGAGAACCGCTCGTTCGACAGCTACTTCGGCACCTATCCCGGGCGCCGACGGCATCCCGATGCGCCACGGCGTGCCGACCGTCTGCGCGCCGGATCCGCTGCGCCACACGCTGCGTGCGCCCGTTCCACGACCCGCACGACCTCAACTACGGCGGCCCGCACGAGCAGAGCGCCTACACGACCGACTACGACAACGGCCGGATGGACGGCTTCGTCCGCGCGCGGCGAGATCGTGCGCCAACGTGCTCGACCCGAAGGACTGCAACGCCAAGCTCGGCGTCGACATGATGGGCTACCACGACGCCGCGCGAGATCCCCAACTACTGGGCCTACGCGCGCCACTACGTGCTCCAGGACCACATGTTCGAGCCCAACGCGTCCTGGAGCCTGCCCGCCCACCTGTTCCTCGTCTCGGAGTGGTCGGCGCTGTGCATGCGCGCCGGGCGATCCGTTCAGCTGCAGCTCCCACATCGAGATCCCGGACCTGCCCGCCGGACTTCGGGCCCGCGCCGCACACCACGCCGAACTACGCCTGGACCGACCTCACCTACCTGCTGCACCGCCACGGCGTCAGCTGGGGCTACTACCTCAAGAAGGGCCGGGAGCCCGACTGCGAGACCGGCGAGATGTTCTGCACGCTTCCGCGACCAGGATCCGCGCACGCCCGGGATCTGGAACCCGCTGCCCGGCTTCACCACCGTCCGGCAGGACCACCAGCTCGCGCAACATCCGGGACACCAGCGCGTTTCTAGCGCCGCGTGCGCACGCGGCCACCTGCCGGCCGTGTCCTGGGTCATCCCCAGCGGCGACGGTCAGCGAGCACCCGACCTCCTCGATCCGCGCCGGCCAGGCGCTACGTCACGAACCTGATCAACACGATCGGCCGCAGCCGCGACTGGAAGAGCACGGCGATCTTCCTGGCCTGGGACGACTGGGGCGGCTTCTACGACCACGTCGGGCCGCCCGCCGATCGACCTCAACGGCTACGGCTTCCGCGTCCCGGGCATGCGTCATCAGCCCCTACGCGCGCGCGGCGCTTCATCGATCACCAGCAGCTGAGCTTCGACGCCTACGCGAAGTTCATCGAGGACGACTTCCTCGGCGGCCAGCGGCTGAACCCGAAGACCGACGGCCGCCCCGACCCGCGGCCCGACGGTGCGCGAGAACGCGCCCGGGCCTCGGCGACCTGCGCCGCGACTTCGACTTCAGCCAGGCGCCGCGGCCGCCGCTGATCCTGCCCACCCATCCGCACGAGCACCGGCCATGACGCACGCATCGAGCCGACCCCGGAGCAGTTCACGCGGCTGGCCGGCTCCGGACGACGGACCGGTGGTGATGCTCAACCTGCTGCGCTTCAAGGAGCGGGCCGACGGCATCGACGCGGCCGACGGGATCACCGGCGCCGAGGCGTACGGCCGCTACGCCGCCGCGGCGGCGCCGTTCCTCGCCGCGTCGGTGGCCGGGTGCTGTTCGCCGGCGCAGCCGCAGGAGTCGGTGATCGGTCCCGAGGCCGGCGGAGTGGGATCTCGTGCTCGCGGTCCAGTACCCGTCGCGGGCAGGCGTTCCTGGCGATGGTCGAGCGATCCGGCTACCTCGAGATCCACGCGCACCGCGAGGCGGCGCTGGCGGACTCGCGGCTGATCGCGACGACGGCCGTCGACGCCTGAGCTCACACCACAAGGCGGCGCGGTGGCAGCTTTCTGCTGATGCGCTGAACGCGACTTGGAGCTGCCCCGGCACAGTCGGATGCCATGCAGACCGCGGTGGAACGCCGTCGGAGGTCGGGTCTGACCGGCGGCGGGACGACGGCAACGAGCGGCTGACCGCGATGACCGGCACCGTGCTGATCGTCCTGCTGGCGGTCCTCGGCGTCACGATCCTCCGCATCGGCCAGCTCATCTGGCTGCACCTGTTCCTCGGGCTGTTGCTGCTCGGACCGCTGGCGGTCAAGCTCGGGAGCACCGGCTATCGGTTCGTCCGCTACTACACCGGCGACCCGGCCTACCGGGAGAAGGGCCCGCCGGAGCCTGCTGCGGCGCTGATCGCGCCGATGGTGGTGGCTCACGACGCTGGTGGTCTTCGCCAGCGGGATCGTGCTGATGGTCGTCGGTCCGCGCCACCGCGACCCGTACCTGCTGCTCCACAAGGCGAGCTTCTTCGTCTGGCTGGGATTCACCGCGGCTCCACGTCCTCGCCCACCTGCCGACGCTTTCCCGCTCGCTGCGTGCGGCGCGCGCCGAGCGCGAGCTCGCCGGCACGCGGGCCGGGCGCCTCGGGCCGGATGCACGGCGCTCGGCGGTGCGCCTCCTGGCGGGCTCGCTGCTGGCCGTGCTGCTGATCCCCGAGTTCGGTTCCTGGACCGCCCACACGGCGCTGCTCCACCACCACCGCCACTGAGGCCGCGCCGGCTCTCCCCGGCCGGGGCCTAGGATTCGGCGGCGATGAGCGTGTTCGGCCCCGATGACTCCCGTACCGGCCGGCTCCCGGCGCGGCGGGGCGCCCCGATGGTGGAGGAGGACCTGCGGCGAGGCGCCGGCGACACGCTCGGCCACGGCACCCTCGCCTGCCCGCGATGCGACGCACCGGTGGCGCTGCCCGGACCGCTCGCGGCGGCGGCCGCCACGACCTGCCCGTTCTGCGGCGCATCGCGGCACCGCTGGGCAGCTTCGTCTCGCTGGCCCGCGCCGACCCGGCCGACCCGCGTCGTGGTGCGGGTGTTCGCCGGGGCGGACGCTAGCGCCGCTGACTAGTCCGCCTCGCGGACGACGCGGATCGTCTCCAGCGACTTGTCGGCCGGATCGGGCAGCACCATGCCCGCCTCGAGCCCGCTGCGCAGGTAGTCGATGACCGGCCTCGTTGATCCGCTCGCCGGGCACGACGGCCGGGATCCCCGGCGGGTAGGGGGTGATCTGCTCGGCCGCGATCGCGCCCGGCCGCCTCGTCGGCCGGGCACGTCCTCGGTCGGGCCGAAGAACGCGTCGCGGGGCAGCATCACGCTCTCGAGCTCGAGCTCCGCCGGGGCGGGAGCCCGACCGGCGGCGGCGTCGGCAGCCCGGGCGCGGCGTCGATCAGGCGCCTGAGCGCCTGCGAGCAGCCGCTCGGCGCGTCTCGTCGGTCGTCGGCGATCGACAGCGTGGCCAGGATCCGCGCGTGGTCGCTCAGGCCCATGTCGATGCGCTCGTGCTCGCGCAGCCAGTCGGCGGCCTGGTAGCCGCTGATCCCGAGCTCGGAGACGTCGATCAGGACCTGGAGCCGGTCGAGGTCGTGCGAGGCCTCCTCGCGCGAGCAGCTCGTCCTCCAGCACGTGCAGGCCCGGCGATGCGCGTCGATCTCGGCCCGCAGCGCGCCGCGCCAGCTCGAGCGCCTCGCCGAGCAGCTCGCTGCCGTGCTCGACCATCTGGCGCCGCCAGCCGTCGATCGCGCGTAGAGCAGGACGTTGGGGCTGGTGGTCATCAGCAGGTCGGCGCAGGCCGACAGGTGGGCGGAGTCGACGCAGATCGCCTTGGAGGTGGAACACCGAGCCCTGCTCGAAGCCGGCGCCCATCTTGTGCACGCTGACCACGCAGACGTCGGCGCCGGCGTCCATCGCCCAGGTCGGCAGGTCGGCGTGGAACGGCAGGTGGGCGCCCCACGCCTCGTCGACGATCAGCGGCTTGCCGCGCTCGTGGCAGACCTCGGCGATCGCCGTCGATGTCGGCGCAGGTGCCGTACGGGGTCGGGCTGACGATCAGCGCGCCGGCGGCGTCGGGATGCGCTCCCAGGCCTGCCGCGACCTGCTCGGGCGAGGGCGGGTGGGCGAGGTGCAGCTCGCGCGTCCCAGCGCGGGCTGATCCAGCGCGGCCGCAGGCCGGAGAAGATCAGCCCGGCGACGACCGACTTGTGGGCGTCGCGGCTGAGCAGCAGCTGCCCGTCGTGGCCGGCCACGGCCAGCATCGCCGCCTTCACCGACAGCGAGCTGCCGCAGGTGGAGAAGAACGCGTGCTCGGCGCCGACCGCGTCGGCCATCAGCTCCTCGGCGCGCTGCAGGTAGCCGCCCGACGAGGAGCGGTCGTCGAGCCCGGAGCTCGCCAGCACGTCGTCGCGGAACGGCTCGACGCCCATCACCTCCCGGACGCGGGGGTCGATGCCCCGGCCCTGGCGGTGGCCGGGCGGGGTGAAGCCGTAGCGGTCCAGCTCGTGGTAGTCGGCCAGCGCGTCGAGCAGCGGCGCCTGCGACTGATCCATCGGATCGGCTACCCGGGCCGCCGCCGGGCCGAACCACATCCCGGTCGCGGAGTCCGGCCCCGGGGGCGCCGCACCAAACCGCCGCATCAGCCATGCTGCAGGAGTGCCCGAGCCACCTTCCGCCCGCAGCGTCAAGATCGGAGCCGACGAGCGCACCGGCTGGTCCTCCGAGCGTCCCCGTCGCGACGGCGCCCCGCCCCGCCCGCCGGATGTCTCGGTCGGCAACCGCGTGCTGGCGCCCCACCGACCGGCTGCGCTACTCGCCGGGCAGCCTCGTCGTCGTGGTGGGTCCGGCGGCGGCCGAGCTCGGCCGCTTCGCCGACCGGGTGGTCGAGGAGCGCGGGGTCGTGCTCTCGGTCGAACGCGTCCGGGAGCTGCTCGCCGGGCGCGTGTCCGAGGCCGAGATGGACGAGCGGGCGCAGGCGCTGCTCACCGTCGCCATCACCAAGCGGCTGGCGCCGGCCAGTCCGTGCTCGTTCCCACCGAGGGGTTCGACGCCGCCGAGCGCGAGCGCCTGGTCCGCCTGGCCCACGCCCACCGCCGACCGCGACACCTGATCCTGCTCGACGTCCCGCCGGGCGACGAGGACCGCCCGGCGCAGGACGCATTCCGCGCGCGCGCTCGACGCCGGCGAGCTCGGCCGCGAGGGGTTCAACACCGCCCTGCGGCTTGGTGGCAGCGCGATCACGGAGCTCAAGCGCATCGTGTTCGCGCCCGCCCCGCGGGATTGACTTCCCCTGCCCATGCGACTCCGCCTCGGCTGCGTCGTGCTCGCCCTGGCTGCGACCGCCATGGCGCCCGCCGCCGGCGCGGCAACCGTCGGGGTCCCCTCGCCAGGCACGGCAACGCAGACCGCCTCGCTGGGTTCGATCAACGCGACGTTCACCTTCCACGGGAGCTCCGGGCATACACCGGCCAGCACCTGCGGATCAGCCACGGCACGATGGTCCTCTACGACGGCGCGGTGACCGACCCCTCCTGCGGGACCGCTGCGGGCCCGGCGACCTCGCGCGCATCGGTGCACGTGCTCGACCTCGAGCACACCGGCACGCCGGATGTCGTGCTCGACCTGTACAGCGGCGGTGCCCACTGCTGCTTCATCGAGCAGGTCTTCGCTCCGCAGTCCTCCGGCTCTCTACGCGCTGCCGGCCGAGCACAACTTCTTCGATCCCGGCGCGCCGGATCGCGCGACCTCGGCCACGACGGCCGCCTGGAGTTCCTCACCGCCGACGACCAGTTCGCCTACGCGTTCACCGACTTCGCCGGACTCCGGGCTGCCGGTGCAGGTCTGACGCTTCGCCCGCGGCCGCTTCCACGACGTGACCCGCCACTTCCCGCACCTCGTCGCCGCGGACGGACGAGCGGTGGCTGCGCATCTACCGCGGATGGCGCGCAGCCACTTCGACGACTCCGTCGGCGTGATCGCCGCCTGGGCGGCCGACGAGGACCTGCTCGGCAAGCACGCCGCGGTCGACCGCTACCTGAACGCCCAGGCCGCGCGCCGGCACCTGAACGCGTCGCGCCGATGAGCCGGCCGGCACGATTCATCGCCGCGCTGCACCGCTTCCTGCGCGCGGCTCGGCTACCTGCCTGAGCTAGCTCACAGCCTGGCAGACCGGGCACCAGTAGGTCGTCCGGCCGCCGATCGTCGCCCGCTCCAGGGGCGCGCCGTCGCGCGGGCAGTGGCCCTCGCGGCCGCGGCCGCGGACGAAGCGCCCGGTGTGCACGCCGCCCGAGCTGCATCGCCGAGCGCAGCGCGCGCGCGCAGCTCGCGCCGCAGGCGGTCGAGCTCCTCCGTCGGTCGAGCTCCCCGGCGATCCGCCGCGGGGAGAGGCGCGCCTGCCACAGCGCCTCGTCGGCGAGCAGGTTGCCGACGCCGGAGATCGTGCCCTGGTCGAGCAGCCGCGCCTTGATCGCCGTCCGGCCGCGGCCGACCCGGCGCGGAACTCTCGCGGCTCGACGATGCCGGCGTCGGGCCCGAGGTGCGCGTGCGAGGGGTTGAGCACCGCGCGGCCGAGCCGCCGGCGGTCGCGCAGGACGAAGCTCGAGCCGTCGGCGAAGTCGACCCGGAAGCGATCCGAGCGCAGCCGGTCGACCGGGTCGAGGACGATCCGCCCGGCCATCCCCAGGTGCAGGCCGAGCGTCGGGCCGTCCGTCGGTCTCCAGCCACAGGAACTTCCCCTGCCGGCCGGCGGCGACGAACGTCTGGCCGGCGAAGCGCCGCGGCGATCTCGCCCGGCGCGAACGGCCGGCAGACGTACGTGTCGGTGTCGTCGACCGCGGCCACCGCGCCGGCCGAGCACCGCCTCCAGGGTCAGGCGCGCACGCTCGGCCTCGGGCAGCTCGGGCACCGGCCGAAGCGTACGCACCGCACCCGCGGCCGAAGCCCGCGATGAGTTTCCGGCCGGCGCCGCGGGTCTTACAGTCCTGGACCCCTCGCGATGCGAGGATCCGTCCCCGACGACACCAGACGGTGCTGGAGCGTGCCCAAGCCGGCGACGAGGCTGCCGTTCACGTCGGCACCGGCGAGCTCACCTGGCTGGAGCCGTACCCGGAGCACCTGCTCGAGGCGCTGCCCTGACGATGCCCCGGGGCCCGAGGCCCGCTACGAGGCGCGCGAGGCGATCGGCCTGGCTTCATCACCGCGCTCCAGCGCCTCCCGCCGCGCCAGCGCGCGGCGCTCGTCCTGCGCGACGTGCTCGGCTACCGCGCCGCCGAGGCGGCCGAGATGCTCGGCGCGAGCGAGGCGACGGTCAACAGCGCGCTGCAGCGGGCGCGGGCGTCGCTCGAGGAGCGGGTGCGCTCCCGCGCGAGCGGGCGCCGGCGCCCGGCTCGCCGGCCGAGCGGGCGCTGGCCGACGAGTTCGCCGACGCCTTCGAGCGGGGCGAGATGGACCGGGTGGTGGCGCTGCTGACCGAGGACGCCTGGGTGACGATGCCGCCCGAGCCCTACGAGTACCAGGGCCCGGCGGCGATCGCGAACTTCTTCGCGCACACCGCGCGGCCGGCCTGATCGGCCGCGAGGTGCGGCTCGTGCCGACCCGGGCCAACGGCCAGCTCGCGTTCGCCCACTACTGGCGCGATCCGGGCGAGTGCGGAGTTCCGGCTCACCGGGCTGCTCGTCGTCGGGCTGGAGGGGGAGCGGATCTCCGCCATCACCCGCTTCGGCCGCCCGAACCTCCCGCCGCAGCTCGGCCTGCCGCCCGTCCTGCCGCCCTGAGCCCTCAGCTGCAGCTGGGGTCCGGGTCGTAGCTCGCGGTCGACTGGGCGAGGGTCAGCGGGCCGCCGTGCGGGATCAGCTGGACGTGGTTGACCTCGGTGTTGTTCGGGTCGTCGGAGGGGTCGAACGGCCGGTAGAGCCCGAACCGGGCGAGCGTCGCCTCGCTGATCTGCGCCGCGCTCGAGCGCAGCAGGCTGCCGACGCCGATGTCCTCGGCCACGCCCTTGGTGTGCGGATCGTTGGCGAAGCCGCCGACCGCGACGCTGTGCGCGGGCGTGCGGTAGCCGCTGATGCCGTAGATCGTCACGTGCAGCGCCTTGCCGAGCGCGTCGAGCCGGGCGGTGAGGACCGGCAGCTGCCCGACGTTCTGGGTCGTGCCCGGGTCGGCGACGAACCCGGGCGCGCGGACGGCGACGAGCGGCGCGGCGTTGGCGGCGTTCGTCGTGCCGCCGCACAGGTTGAGCCGCGCCAGCTCGCGCCTGACCTCGGCCAGCGACGGGGCGTGGGCGTTCGGATCGCCGACCGGCGCGCCGGCGCGGCGCCGGGGCGCGGGCCGCGACGCCGGCCTGGGGCTCGACCGCCTGGGGGTGGGCCCGCGGTGCCGCTGCCGCCGTGGCGTCGCCGTGGCGCGACCGGGGGCCGGGCGCGGCCTGGCTGAGCTGCCGCAGCTTCCGCAGCCGCGAGCAGCGGCGCCGAGCAGCACCGAGCGCGAGCGTCGAGGTGCAGCGGCGCATTGCACGCAGGGTATTGCCGACGACCGCGACTGACCATCGCCTGCCGGCGCGGTAGGTAGATGGCTCCGGTTCCCCCGCGCGACATCGCGCCAGCAAGCGCACTGGTTGGACCAGTTGTGGTACCGTGCTCCGCCTGCGCGATGCCGCTCCGCGCCCTCGACCCGCCGTCGCTCCCGGACCGCATCTTCGCCCGCCTGCTGCGGCGAGATCGTCACCGGCGCCCACGCCCCCGGCGCGGCGCTTGCCTCCGAGCGCGCGCTGACCGCGTCGCTGCGACGTCAACCGCCACGTGGTTCGCGAGGCGCTGAAGCGCCTCGAGCAGGTCGGGCTGGTGAAGATCAGCCAGGGCGGCGCCACCCGCGTGCTCGACTTCCGCCAGAGCGCCGGGCTCGACCTGCTGGCGCTGATCGCCGAGCACGCCGAGGCGCTCGAGGGCATCGAGCCGCTGCTCGCCGCCGGCCTGGAGATGCGGGCCGGGCATCGGCGCCGACGTCGTCCGGCTCGCCGCCGAGCGCGCCACCGCGGCGCAGCGCGGCGACGATCGCCGCGCAGGCGGACGCTCTCGCCGCCGCGGCGCCGCCGGCCGAGGTGCTCGCCGCCGACCGCCGCTTCTGGCAGCTCGTGCTCGACGCCGCCGGCAACCTCGCCTACCAGCTCGCGTTCAACAGCCTGATCCGCGCCGTCGACGCGATCCCCGAGTTCAGCGCCGGCTGGCTCGACGCGCGAGCTCGCCGCCGGCGACCACCGCCGGCCGATCGCCGCGGCGATCGCCGCCGGCGACCCGACGCCGCGGCCGCGCGCCGCCCGCGCGGCGCTCGCGCCGCCGCCCGAGCTGCACGCCACGCGCACCGACCGGGCAGGCGTCGATGACCGAGGTCCCCGCCGCCTACGACGCCAGCGCTCACCGCCCGGCGCGCGGACCTGCGCACGCCTGCGCGCCTGCTGGCGCGAGTTCACCGGCCATCGCTCGCCGCGGGTCGTCGCCGCGGCGATCGCGCTCGTCGCCGTCGCGCGCGGCTTCGCCGGGCGGTGGTCGTGGCACGACGCGGTGATCCCGCCGGCGATCCTCGTCGCCCAGCCGTTCGTCGAGTGGGTGATCCACAAGTACCTGCTCCACCTGCCGCCGTTCCGGTTCCGCGGCCGCCGGGTCGAGCTGATCAGCTCCAAGGAGCACCGCCGCCACCACCGCGCGCCGAACGACCTCGACCGGGTGCTGCTCGCAGCCGAGGAGGCGCGCTGTTCCTCGTCCAGATCGCCGGCGATGAGCGCGCTGATCATCTGGGGCTCGACGCGCGCTGATCGGCGGCCACTTCGTGCCGCTCGTGCTGACCCTCACCGGCTGCAGCCTACCTCGGGCTGTTCCGCTACGAGTGGTCGCACTTCCTGATCCACACCCCGTACGTGCCGAAGTCCCGGTGGTACCGGACGATCTGGCGCAACCACCGCCTGCACCACTTCAAGCACGAGGGCTACTGGATGGGCGTCAGCTCCAACCTCGGCGACCGGGTCCTCGGCACGAACCCCGACGGCCGCAGGTCCCGCGCTCGGAGACCGCGCGGACGCTCGGCGTCGACGCCGGCTAGCTCGGCGCCGCGCGCTCGCTAGCTCGGCGCCGCCGCGGCCGCTCGAGCGAGCCGCGCACGGCGCAGCGGACCGCGCCTCGGGCGACGGGCGCAGGATCGCGCCCGGGTTGCGCAGCACCTGCGCGCCGAAGCGCGCGACATGCCCGCGCCAGGCGCAGCGGCGTCGCCGGCGACGGGAGCAGGCGCCGACCGAGCTGCAGCGCGCCGAGCACGCTGTCGCGCGCCGGGATGTCGCCGCTGCAGCTCGCCGGGATCCTCGCGGCGGCTCCCACAGCGAGCCCGGCTGCGGCGCCGGCTCCGGGCCCGAGCGCGTCCAGCGGTCGACGAGCATCAGCACCGTCTCGGCCACCGGCCGGGCGGCGGCGAACGTCAGGTCGAGCAGCCGGGTCTCGCCCGCCGAGCACCGTCTCCCGGCGCGGGTCGGCGGCGGCGGCCACCAGCGCGCCGGGCGATCACCTCCGGCTGGTAGGCATCGGGCGGGATCCGCGGGGTGCGGCCGGTGGCGCTCGAGGCCGCTGGCGAACAGCGGCGTGTCGATCGGCCCGGGGTGGACCATCGCCACCCGGACGCCGGTGCGCTGCTCGCGCTCCTCGACCGCCAGCGTGTTGAGAAAGCCGCGCAGGCCGTGCTTGGCCGCGGCGTAGGAGTTCCAGCCCGGCAGCGGCACCCGGCTGTTCAGCGAGCCGGTGGCGACGATCGTGCCGCGCGGACTCCCGCAGCGCCGGGAGCGCCGCGCGGACCGTGTTGACCGCGCCGAGCAGCGTGATCGCCACCACCCGCTCGAAGTCGTCGGGATGGACCTCCAGGAAGTGGCCGTACCCGGCGGCGCCGGCGTTGGCCACCAGCACGTCGAGGCCGCCGAGGCGCTCGACCGCGCTCGTCACCGCCCGCTCGAGCGCCGGCCGGTCGGTGACGTCGGCCCGCAGCACGATCGCGCCCGGGACCCGCGCGGCGCGGCGGGCGATGCACCGCGACCTGCGCGCCCTCGGCGAGGAACGCCTGCGCCGCCGCCAGTCCGACCCCCGAGCTGGCGCCGGTGATGAGGACCCGCCGTCCGGTCAGCGCCGGCATCAGGCGGCCTCGTCGGGGAGGATGTGCGGATGCAGTTCGGCGGCGTCGAGACCGGCGGGACCTGGACCGTGTGCGCCGTCGGGCACCGGGCCCGAGGAGCTCGACCGGATCGAGGAGTTCCGCACCGAGGACCCCGAGCCGACGATCGCGCGGATCGTGCGGTTCTTCGGCGCAGGGCGAGCTGCCGCGCGGCGATCGGCGTCGGGGCGTTCGGCCCGCTCGACCTCGACCGGCGCTCCCCGAGCTGGGGCACCGTCACCCGGACCCCGAAGCCGGGCTGGACCGGCGCGCCGCTCGGCCGCGCGCTCCAGGAGCGGCTCGAGGTGCCGGTGGCGTTCGACACCGACGTCGCCGCGGCCGGGGTGGCCGAGCACCGCTGGGGCGCCGGCCGCGGCGTCGAGCACCTCTGCTACCTGACGGTCGGCACCGGGATCGGCGCCGCGCTGCTGCGCGACGGGCGTGCCGCACCGGGGACTCGTCCACCCGGAGGCCGGGCACATCCGGATCCCGCACGACCGCCAGCGGGACCCGTTCGCCGGCACCTGCCCGCGCCACGGCGACTGCTGGGAGGGGCTGGCCGGCGGGGAGGCGATCGCCGGCGCGCTGGGGCGCCGACCCGCGCCGGCTGCCCGACGAGCACCCGGCGTGGGCGCTGGAGGCGGAATACCTGGCGCTCGGGCTGGCGAGCATCGTGTTCGTCGCCTCGCCGCAGCGGATCGTCGCCGGCGGCGGCGTCCTGGAGCGTGCCGGCCTGCTCGCCGCCGTGCGCGCGCCGGCTGCGGGACCTGGTGGCGGGCTACCTGCAGACGCCGCTCCTGGAGGATGAGATAGATCGGTACCTGGTGGCGCCCGAGCTCGGCGACCGCGCCGGGGTCCTGGGGGCGATGGCGATGGCGGAGCGCCTGCATCACGCGGGCCTCGACGGCTGACCGCGGGCTCATCGGCCACCGCGTGTCATCGCGCTTCAGCGCCTCCTTGTGCACCGCCTCGCCGCCGCCCTTCTCGCTGCGCACGAGGTACTGCGGATCCGTCCTGCGAGGCCTTGACCTTCCGGCCGCCCGCCTCGGTGTCGGAGGTGATCTTGCGCTCGACGACCCCCGGCGTGTCATCGGAGCCGTGCGAGCTCCACACCACCTTGTCGCCCTTCTTGAACTCCTTGGGCATCCAAACCTCCGCAGCGCGTTGAACTTGTCTGCAGCGGTCCTACCCGGTTCGCGGAGGGCGAATCCGGTCCGAGCCGGCCGTCTCAGCCCCAGAGCCGGCGCCGCAGCCCCGACGCCCGGGCGATCGGCCGCTCCACCGCGGTGCGCACCGACTCCGGGCTGCCGATGACCAGCAGCTCCTCCCGGGCGCGGGTCAGCGCGGTGTAGAGCAGCTCACGGGTGAGCAGCCGCGAGTCCGGGCGGCGGCAGCGACCAGGTCGACCCGGCCGAACTGCGAGCCCTGGCTCTTGTGGATCGTCATCGCGTAGACGGTGTCGACGCGCGCCGAGCCGCGCCGGGCTGAACGCCACCACCTCGCCCCGGCGCTCGAACGCCGCCGCCGAGCCGATCCTCGGCCGCGCGCACGACGACTCCGGTGTCGCCGTTGAACAGCCCGAGCTCCCGGTCGTTCTCGGTGAGCAGCAGCGGCCGGCCGAGGAAGAACCGCTCCTCGGGCGCGAAGCCGGGCAGCGCCGCCTCCAGCCAGCCGAGCACCCGAGCGGTGAGCATCGAGACGCCGTAGGGCCCGCGACGGTGCGCGCAGAGGATGCGAAACCGCTCGAGCGCCGCGAGCGCCGCCGGGCCGTCGCCGGCCGCGGCGGCGGCGCAGCACCGCCTCCCCGGCCGCCACCGCATCCGCGCGCAGGGCGCGCCTCGGCAGCCGGCGCCCTCCGGCTCGGGGATCCAGTCGATGCCCTCGCCCCCGCGCTCGAGCAGCTCGAGCGCCCGCTCGGCGTCCCCGTCGCGCACGGCCGCGGGCGAGCGCGTCGATGGCGCTGCCGAACCGGTGGCCGCGGCGCAGCACGGCGATGCTCGCGGCGATCGGGGGCGCCGGTGCGCCCGGTGGCGGGGCGGCCGGGCCGACGACGTCGCCGAGCACCGCGCCGGCCTCGATCGAGGCGAGCTGGCCCGGGTCGCCGACGAGCACCAGCCGCGCCTCGGGCCGGACCGCCGCCGCCAGCCGCTCCATCAGCACCAGCGAGACCATCGAGGATCTCGTCGACGACCACGACGTCGTGGGGCAGCCGCTGCGTCGGCGTCGAAGCGCGGCCGGCCGCCGGGGCGCAGCCCGAGCAGCCGGTGGAGCGTCGTCGCCTCGCAGCCCGCGCAGCCAGTCGCGGACCTCGGATCGACGTCCAGCGTCGGGCGCCTGTCCGTGGACCGCCTCCGCCAGCCGCGCCGAGGCCTTGCCGGTCGGCGCGGCGAGCGCGACCCGCGGCAGCCGCCCGCCGCCGCGCCGCGCCAGCTCGCCGAGCAGCGCGACGATCCGCGCCACGGTCGTCGTCTTGCCGGTGCCCGGGCCGCCGGCGATCACCGCCAGCCGCCGCTCGGCGGCCACGGCGGCGGCGAACCGCTGGTCGCCGTCCGCGGCAGCGAACAGGCGGCGCGAGCCCGGCCTCGCCCGTCGCCGGTCGAGCGCCCCGACCGGGACGCTCTGCGCGGCCGAGCCGCTCGGCGAGCCGGACCTCGGCCGCCCACATCCGCTCGACCGCCAGCCAGTTGCCCTCGAGGCGCAGCGGCGCCGATCAGCGCGCGCCGACGAGCGGCGAGGCCGCCACCGCCTGCACGCCACGCCTCCGGCTCGGGCCACGGCAGCTCACCGACGCCGACCGTCGCCTCGGCGTCGACCGCGGCCGTCTGCGGCGATGCTCGCCAGGTCGACGTGGACGTGCCCGAGCCGCGGCGCGCGGACCGCGAGCGCGAGCGCCAGCAGGCAGGCCGGGTCGCGACTCCCGGCCAGCGCGCCGACCCGCAGCGCGACGTGGACGTCGGCGGCCGCCAGCACGCCGGCCTGGTTGAACGCCCGCAGCGGCTCGGGCGCACCGAGCGCGAAGCGGACATCGAACGGATCGAGCAGCGCGTCGCTCACCGCGCCGCCCCGCGTCGAGCGCGTCGCTCAGCGCGCTCGACCACGGCCGCCGGCGGCGACCAGCTGAACACGCCGGCGCCGGTCCGTCGGCGCCGGTCATGCCGCGCAGGAACGCGTAGTGGACCCCGCCGAGGTGGCGCGCCGGGTCGTAGCCCGGCAGGCGCCAGCGGAGGTAGCGGTGCAGGGCGACGGTGTAGAACAGCGCCTGCAGGCCGTAGTGGCGGCGCTCCATCTCCGCTCGCAGCGCGGCGGGGCGTACTGCGCGGCGCGGAGCGCCTCGTCGGGCCCGGCGAGCCAGTTCGTCTTGTAGTCGACGATGTGAAAGCGCGGGCCGGGCCGGCGGACGACGAGATCGATGAACCCGGTCAGGTAGCCGCGGACGCGCGTGCGCGGAGGTCGGGGTCGGCCAGCCGCGCGGCGTATCCGGCGAGCGGATCGTCCGCGGGCAGCCCTCGCGTGAGCACGCGCGGCCAGGCGCCGAGCGTCACCGTGCCGGCCGGCGTGTCCCCGCCCGCGAGCGGCAGCTCGAAGCCGAGCTCGTCGAGCCGGTCGGCGCGCGCGACCTCGCGCAGGCGCGAAGCCCGGCCGATCGGGGTGGCGATCGCCGCCTCCAGCCCGTCGAGCACCGGCTCGAGCTCGCCGAGCACGGCCGGGCGCACCCGGACCGCCGCCGCGATCTGCTCGCGCGAGCTCGGCGCGCAGGTCGGGCGGCGGTGAAGTCGGTCGCCTCCAGCACCTCGTGGATGACGGTGCCGACCGCGGCGCCGACGGGCATCGCGGCGAGGGGCAGCGCCTCCGGCGCCCGCGCCGTCGGCGCGCGCCGGCGCCGGATGCTCGCCTCGGCGACCGCCTCGACCCCGGCCGGCTCGTCGGCGATCGCCGGCGCCTCCGGCTCGCTGCCCACCGCCGCGCTCGTGGGCGCCGGCGGTGATGTCGCTGTAGGAGGTCCGCCGCCAGCGGCGATCGAAGCCGCGGGTGAGGACCGGCGAGCTCGAGCTCGCCGCGCCCGGGCCCGGCGGCGGACCAGACGCCGCGCGCCGCCGTCGCCGACCGTCTCCACCGAGATCGCCGCCGGCGGGCGCCGCGGCGGCGAGATCGTCGCAGCGCTCGCGCGCCACGGCGTCCGACGGCGGCGTCCGGCGCCGAACGGCCGCGATCTGGCCGTCGTGGTCGCGGGCGAACAGCAGCCGCCCGAGCGCCGAGTGCTGGCTCTTCCACGCGCCCGCCCACCACACGACCGCCTGGTGGCGGGCCCGGGTGAGCGCGACGTACAGCAGGCGGAGATCCTCGCCGCGATCCTCGAGCTCGCGCCTGGGCGACGTGGGCGCGGTAGTCGGCGCCCGTGAGCGTGACGTCGAGTCGCCGGGCGTCGCCGGCCGCCGGGTCGTGGAAGCAGACCGGCGCCGTCGCCGCGCGGCGGGCCGCCGGCGTCCCACAGGAACGGCAGCAGCACGATCGGGAACTCGAGCCCCTTGCTGCGGTGGACGGTCAGCACCTGGACGGCGTCGGAGTCGGATTCGAGCCGGCGGCTGCGCTCCTCGTCGCCGCCGTCGCCGGTCGGCGTCGAGCAGCCGGCGGCGCAGCCAGGCGGTCAGCGCCGCGACGCCGAGCCCCTCGCCGAGCATCGGCGCCGTGCAGGAGCTCGCCGACGTGACGCAGGTCGGTCATCAGCGCGCTCGCCGCCGCGCACGCGCGAGCACGCGCTCGGGGAGCGCCTCGGCCGCGGCTGATCGTCTCCAGCAGCGTCGCCACCCCCCGCTCGCGCAGGATGCGCGCCCAGTCGTGCAGCCGCAGGTGGAGATCCTCCAGCTCGTCCGGTGCCGGCGGCGGCGATCTCGGCGGCGTCCCAGCCGAGGAACGGCGTCAGCGCGGCGGTGTGCGCCCGGCCGCGCGCCTGGGGCATCTCCAGCGCCTCCAGCAGCCGCAGCCAGTCGGTCGCCGCCGGCGCGCCGAACACGCTGCCGGCGCCGCCGGTCACCGCCGGCACGCCGGCGGCGCCGAGCGCCTCGCGGACCTCGGCGGCGTGGCTGTTCGTGCGCACGAGGACGGCCAGGTGCGCCGGGGTCACCGGCTCGCGCTCGCCCCGCCGCGCCTCGGCGACGCACTCCACCTCGGCCCCGCTCTCCAGCAGCGCGACCACGTCGGCGGCCAGATCGGCGGCGATGCGCGCCCGCGCGGCCGGCGCCTTGCGGCAGCCCGGTCCGGGTCTGCTCGACGGTGTCGCGGTCGAGCAGGCGCAGCCGCAGCGCAGCGCCGCCGGGTGCGGCGCGCCGTGGAGCCGGCGGTGCTGGCCGGGCGGCGCCGCCTGCACCTGCCGGTAGACGATCCCGGGATGACCGAGCTGCGCGTCGCGCAGCAGCGCGTCGTAGGCATCGAGCAGGAGCTGGTCGCTGCGCCAGTTGACGCTCAGCGTCTCGCATCCGCGGCGGACTCGGCGGCGGCCGCCAGGTACGCGTAGACGTCGGCGCCGCGGAAGGCGTAGATCGCCTGCTTGGGGTCGGCGATCAGCACGAGCGTCGTGTCCGGGGCTGCCGAACGCGCGCTCCAGGATCGACCACTGCACCGGGTCGGTGTCCTGGAACTCGTCGACGAGCACGACGCTGTAGCGCTCGCGCAGCCGCGCGGCGACCGCGTCGCCGCTCGTCGCCGCGCAGCGCGCGCGTCGAGGCGGAGCAGCAGGTCGTCGTAGGTCATCACGCCGCAGCCGGTGCTTGCGGCGGTCGAGCTCGCGCGCGCACCGCGTCGGCCAGCCGCGCCGCGCGTCGGCGGCCGGCTCGCCCCGGCCGGCGACGAGCTCGACCGCCGGATGGTCGAGCGCCGCCGCGCGCGGCGATCGCCAGCGCCTCGCCGCGGCGTGATCTGCGGCGCCTGCCTCGCGGTGGAAGCGCCGGACGTACAGGTCGTCGACGCACCTCCTCGAGCAGGTCGGCGGGATCCTCGACGAGCTCGACGTCCGGCTCGAGCTCGCCGGCGACCCCGAGCTGGCCGAGCATCTCCTGGCAGAACGCCGTGGGTGGTGGCGATCGTCGCCGCGTCGAAGTCGGCGAGCGCGACGCCGAGCCGCTCGGCCGCCGCGGCGGCCTCGGCCGGCGGCCGCGCGGCGAGCAGCTCGACGACGCGGTCCTCGCACGGCGGCGCCGCCGGCCAGCCGCGCCCGCAGGCCCCGCTCGACCGCGGTCAGCCGCTCGCGCACCCGCTCGCGCAGCTCGCCGGTGGCCATCCGGGTGAAGGTGACGAGCAGCAGCCGCTCGAGCGGCACGCCCGTCGGCCACGTAGCGCGCGGCGAGGCCGGCGATGGCGTACGTCTTGCCGGTCCCGGCGCTCGCCTCGAGCACGGTGATGCCCGTCGGGCAGCGCGCCGTCGATGGCGAACGCTCGGGCGTGGCCGGCGCCATCAGCTCACCAGCTCGCGCTCCAGCAGCGGCTCCCACAGCCGCCGCGCCAGGCGCCCGAACCGGCGTCGGTCTCCTCCTCGGCCCAGCCCGTCGCCGGCTTCGCCGGGCGCCGGCGGCTCGGCGAGCAGCTCGTCGAGCGTCCGCTCGCCGCCGACGAGCAGCGTGCTCGCGGGTCGGCGTCCTCGCGGTCGATCCAGGCATCGCGTCCGTAGCCGGACGCCCACTCGCTGCTCGGCCGCCTCGCGCGGGTCCTCGCCGACGCGGCAGCGCCTCGGCCCACGCCGCGGCGGTCCGGCAGGGCAGCGGCAGCGGCTCGCGCATGCCCGCGGTCGTAGAGGTCGACCAGCCGCGCCAGCTCGGCTCGGCGCGACGCGCGGCCCGGGCTGCCGGGTCGGCGCCGAGCGGCGGGATCCGCACGACGCGGATGCGCTCGCCGCGGCCGCGGCCGACGGTCACGCGCCGACCAGCGGCGCTCGGGATCGGTGGCGGTGGCCGCCAGCAGCCGGACCCACGCGGTCAGCCGCTGCTTGGCCTGCAGCCGGGAGAACGTCGGCTGCAGGAGCACCGCGCCGCGCACCGCCAGCGAGCCCGCCGGAGAGCAGGCGCCCGTCCGTCGAGCGGCACGTGGACCTCCAGCGGCGCCGGCGGCGCGCCGCCGCGCCTCGGCCCGCGCCACGCGGGCGATCTCGCCGGCGACCGGCAGCTGCGCGCGGATCACCGGCACGGCGAGCTGGCCCGGGCGGCAGCAGTCCGCGCGCGAGCTCGGCCCGGTAGGCCTCGCTGCTCGTCCGGCGCCGGCGAGCAGCGCGTCGAGCAGCCGCTGGCCGACGCCCCAGCCCTCGAGCGCGTCGAGCTCGACCGGCAGCGCGTCGAGATCTCGTCGCGCGGCTCGCTCAGCCGCACCCCGAGCCGCGCGGAGAGGAACGCGCGCGCCGGGTGCGACGACGAACGCGACCAGGTCCTCGAGCGCGATCACGTCGCTCGGCGGCCGGCGGCAGCGGCGCGGCGAGGAACGCCGGCGGGTCGCGGCGCGGCCCGCTGCGGCGCGCGGGCGCCGGCGTACGCGGTGCGGTCGAAGCTGAACGGCCGTGCCGGACGAGCCGCCCGGGTCGAAGTTCCGGCGGTCGAACGGCTGCAGCGGATGGCGGACGAGCACCTGCGCCCGGCGCCGGGCGCGCCGCCGGCGGTGCGCGCGGTGGCGTCGATGGCGTCGAGCAGCTCGCCGACCGGTACCGCCGGTGGCCGCGGGCAGGTTCGTGCGCTCGTCGGCGCCGGCGAAGGTGACGATCAGCCGCTCCCCGGCGGCCAGCAGCGCGTCGAGCAGCAGCTGGCGGTCCTCGCTGCGCGGATCGCGCTCGCCGATCAGCGGCCCGGCGAGCAGCAGGTCGTCGCCGTCGCCCGGCGGCTTGCGCGGGAACGCCCCGTCGTCGAGCCCGAGCAGGCAGACGACCCGGTGGGGCACCGAGCGCATCGGGTACATCGTGCAGACGGTGAGGTGGCCGGTGCGGAAGTTCGCCCGGGTCGGGCGGCCGGCGAGCCGCTCGCCGAGCAGCGCGCGGAGCTCGGTCCGGCGTGAGGCTCGGCGGCGGCTCGCCGGCGCCTCGGCGCCGGCGAGCAGCTCGTCGAGCAGCCGCCGGAGCTCGGCCGCCTGCCACGCCTCGCGCGGGCGAGCGTGGCGGTGAGCGCGCGCGGCCGCGGCGTCGAGCGCGCGCGCCCACTCGGCAGCGGTCTGGGCCGGGGTCGAGCGCGTCGACCGCCGCGCCGCAGGCGGGCGATGAGCTCGGCGAGCCGGCCGGCCAGGTCGATGTCGTCGACGCCGTCGAGCGGCAGCACGCCGCCCGAGCCGCCGGCTCCCGTCCTCGGCGAGCGTCGACGCCGAGCAGCACGCGGTCGAGCCCGGCGCGCCCAGGTGCCCTCCTGCAGCGGCACGCGGAACGGCGCGCGGTGGCTGGCGATCGAGCCCCCAGCGGATGCCGGTGTCGCGCACCCAGCGCGGCGATCAGCGTCAGGTCGTCGTCGCGCAGGCGAAACCGCCGGCGGACCGGCTCGCGGCCGGCGAAGTCGAGCACCTGCGGAGGCGGTGAGCCGGCCGCCGGCCAGCTCCAGCAGCGCGGCGAGCGCGGCGAGCACCCCGTTGGTCTGCCGCAGCGAGCGGTCGGCCAGGCGCACGCGCAGGTCGCTCGTCCTCGGCCTCGCCCTCGACGCGGTGCCGAACGTCGCCTGGATGAGCGGCGCGAACGCCTCGATGTCCGGGCACATGACGATCACGTCGCGCGGCTCGAGGCGTCGGGATCGGCCTCGAGCGCGCCGAGCACCGCGTCGCGCAGCACCTCCACCTGCCGGGCGCGGCCGTGGCAGGCGTGGACGGTGACGCTCTCGTCGCCGGGGTCGAGCGCGCTGCGACCCGTCCGGGCCGGCGGTCGGCGACGATGTCGGCCTGCAGGCGCTCGAGCAGCGTGCCGGCGGGCCGCTCGAGCGGCGTGGAGGTGGTCCTGCGCGCCGGCGGCCGAGCGTCAGCTGCAGCTCGCGCGCGTCGCGGCCCCAGGAGCGCAGCAGCGGATGGTGCGACGCGCGGGCCGAGCGGTCCTCGGCTCGGCGCCGCCGGCGCTCGCCGCGCGGCGCCGGCGAGCGCCTCCCACAGCGCGGGGGAGGGGTGGAGCAGGAACAGGTGGACCTCGCGCGCGTGCGGCGAGCGCGCGCGAGCACCGCGACGGTCGGCGGCGGCCAGGCGGGTGAGACCGAAGCCGGCCAGCCGCTCGGGCAGCGCGACGATGTCCGGGCTCGCTCGCGCAGCCGCTCGACGGCCGGCGCCAGCCGCTCGGCCGGGCTCGGCTGCGCCGATCCGCTCCCGCAGCGCCCGCCACAGCTCCGCCTGCCAGCGCAGGCGCTCGGGCAGCGGCTGCCCCGGCGCCGTCCTCGTCGCGGCCGGCCGCCCACGCCTCGATCACGGCTCGGCCGGTAGCGGCCGTAGCGGTCGAAGCAGCGCGGCGATCCGGCGAGACGACGGTCAGCCGCTGGCCGCGCCGGCGCTCGGCCTCCTCGTCCGTCGCCCGACCATGCCCGATCGCCCGGGCCAGCGGAGCGAGCCACGGCTCGTCGGCATGCGCCTCGACCACCTCCAGCAGCGGCCACACCGCGCGCTCGGGCAGCCACGGATCCCGGTCGCGGGTCGACGCCGGAGGCGAGCGCCAGCGCGTCGCCGAGCAGCCGCCGCGGCGGGCGGGAACTCGATTCCGGCGCAGATCCCGTCGCTGCGGCCCGGGGAGGCGCCGAGCGTCGCCGACGAGCCGCTGGGAGAGCCAGCGCTCCATGCCGCGGGTGGGGACCGCGACCAGCTCGGCGGCGAACGGATCGCGCGAGCGGCGCGGCCAGCAGCTCGGCCGAGGGCGTCGGCGAGGCGGTCGGCGCGGTCAGCGCGGTGGAGGTGGAGCATCGCCAGGGCAATCTACGTCGCGCCCCGGCGATGCCGCCTGACGGCGTTACGCCGCGCTGAGCGCGGGCTCGGCCGCGCCGGGCGCCGGCGCGTCGCGCCTTCGACCGCAGCAGCAGCGCGGCGAGGACGCCGCCGGCGGCGAAGATCGCCGCCGACAGCGTGAACGCCCGCGTGTATCCGTGGACCGCGGCCGCGGCGATGCGCGTGGGGGTGGCTGGCGGCGTAGCTTCAGTTGGTCGCGGTGACCGCGATCGTCGAGAGCAGCGCGGTGCCGATCGCGCCGCCGACCTGCTGGGAGACGTTGACCATCGCCGAGGCGATCCCGGCGTCGGCCTGGGTCGACGCCGAGGGTGGCGGTGGCGATCGCGGGGGCGAAGATCAGGCCGAAGCCGAAGCCCATGAGCAGCAGCGACGGGAGCACGTGGCCGGCGTAGCTCGAGTGCGGGCCGAGGCCGGTCAGGTAGGCCATCCCGGCGCAGCCGCCGGCCATCCCCAGCGGCACGAGCGGCCGCGCGCCGATCCGCGGGACGAGCCGGACGTTGGCGGTGATCGACGAGATCATGATCCCGGCCGACCATCGGCAGGAACGCGACGCCGGCCAGGATCGGCGAGAGCCCGAGGTTCTGCTGCAGGTAGTAGGTGAGGAACAGGAACACGGCGAAGATCGCGATCGCCGACAGCGCCACCGACAGGTACGAGCCGCCGCGGTCGCGGTGCGAGCACCACCCGCAGCGGCAGCAGCGGGTGGCGTCGAGCGCCGCTCGACGAGCCACGAACGCGACGAGCAGCACGACGGCGACGGCGAGCATCGACGAGCGTCGTGCGTGTTGCCCCAGCTGGTGGTCGACGCGTGCGAGAAGCCGTACACCAGGGCGAACAGCCCGCCGGAGCCGAGCAGCGTGCCCGGGATGTCGATCCGCGGCCGCTCGTCGGGCCGGACGTTGTGTCAGCAGCGTCAGCGCGCCGAACATCCCGACCCCGGCGAACAGCAGGTTGACGTACAGGCACCACCGCCACGACAGGTACTCGGTGAGCACGCCGCCGAGCAGCAGGCCGACCGCCGCGCCGCTGCCGGCCAGCGCGCCGAACACGCCGAACGCCTTGCCGCGCTCGTCGGGCTCGGTGAACGTCGTCGGCGAGCAGCGACAGCGCCGCCGGCGCGAGCACCGCGCCGAACGCGCCCTGGATGGCCCGGGCGACGATCAGCATGCCGAAGCTCTGGGCGGCGCCGCCGAGCGCCGAGGCGAGCGCGAAGCCGGCCAGGCCGCCGAAGAACGTCCACTTGCGCCCGAAGAAGTCAGACAGCCGGCCGCCGAGCAGCAGCAGCGAGCCGAAGGCCAGCGCGTACGCGGTGACCACCCACTGCCGGTCGTCGTTGGAGAAGTGCAGCGCCTTCTGCGCCGACGGGCAGGGCGATGTTCACGATCGTCGCGTCGAGGACGACCATCAGCTGGGCGATGCCGAGGACGGCGAGGATCGAGCCAGCGGCGCTCGTGGTGGGGATTCGTGGGTCATGGCGGGCGGCTCCGGGTAAGTGGAGGAACAGGTCTCCGCTAACCGTAGCACAACCGGAGAGGCTGTCTCCGGTTATACTGATTGTGCACATGACGCACAGTCGAACGACCGCTGCGCGCCGACGCCGAGCGCAACCGCCGAGCGGATCCTCGAGGCCGCGCGCGAGCTGTTCGCCGAGCGCGGCCTGCACGTCTCGCTCGACGAGGTCGCCGAGCGCGCCGGGCTCGGCGTCGGCACCGTCTACCGCCGCTTCGCCTCCCGCGAGGAGCTGATCGACGCGCTGTTCAGCGACCAAGCTCGAGGAGATCGTCGGCGCTCGCCGAGGAGGCGCTCGGCGATCGAGGATCCGTGGGACGGCGCTCGTGTACTTCCTCACCGAGATGGCCGCGCGCTCAGGCGCGCGACCGCGGGCTCAAGGAGGTGCTGCTCGGCAGCGCCGCCGGGCGCGAGCCACGTGGCGCGGATCCGCGAGCAGATGCGCCCGCGCGGCGAGGAGCTCGTCGCCCGCGCGCAGGCCGCCGGGCGTGCTGCGCGCCGGACTTCGCCGCCACCGACCTGCCGATGCTGCAGATGATGGTCGGCACCGTGGCCGACGTCGGCGGCGAGCCACCGGAGCTGTGGCGCCGCTTCCTGGCCCTGCTGCTCGACGGGCTGCGCGCGCCGGGGCCGGCGGAGCCGCTGCCGGGCCCGCCGCTGGCGTTCGCGCGACTCGACGAGGTCATGTGCCGGTGGCAGCCACCGCGCTGGCGCCGCGATCGGTGAGGTCCCGACCGACTTCCGGCCGTATGAGGGTCTGGCGCGGCCGGGGTGCGCGCGGCGCGGGCCGGGCTGCGGCGCGGTGCTCGGCTTCGACCCGATGCCCGGCCCCGAGGTCGTCGAGGCGTTCGTCGCCGACATGTGGCGCGGCGATCCGCTCGCCGAGCGGTTCGTGGCCGAGGTGCTCGACGGTCCAGCGCGGGCGGCGGGCCGGGCGCAGGCTGCTCGACGCGGCGCTCGAGGGCGGGATCGCGGCGGTGCCCGAGGCGCCGGAGGCATGCGCGCGCTGTTCGCGGAGTTCGAGACCGTGCCCGACTGGGTCGACCCGGCGCTCGCGTCCCATGGGCACGCCGACTTCACGTCCTACGTCGTCTGGACCTGCCAGGAGGCCCTCGACCGGGTCCCCTGCTGCATACGAACATCGGCGCGATCGACGCGGGGGACCTCGCCCTGCTGCGGGAGGTCACGGCTTCGCAGGGCCTGATGCTCGAGTCTGACGAACCCCGGCCTGCGGGCCCACCAGGGGTCGCCGAGCAAGCTACCGGAGGTCCGTCTGGCGTGCATCGAGGCGGCCGGCGAGCTGCGGATCCCGTTCACGACGGGGATCCTCGTGGGGATCGGTGAGACCGAGGAGGACAGGATGGCCTCGCTCGAGGCGATCGCCGCCGTCCACTCGCGGCCCAGCCACATCCAGGAGGTGATCCTCCAGAACTACGTCCCCCATCAGCGCTACTACGGGCAGGAGCCCGCGGAGATCGCTGACGCGGCGGCGGCTGACTACTGGCGGACGGGAATCGCCCACGGCCCGGCGCTCGACCTTCCGGCGTGGGCGTGCCCGATTACCGTCGACGACGTCGCCCGGCTGGTCGCCGAATGCCGCCGGCTGATGCCGGGTGTCGGAATCCAGGTCCCGCCGAACCTCTCCGACTGGTGGCCGAAGTTGATCGCGGCGGGGGCAAGCGACCTGGGCGGGCTGTCTGCCAACGGGGATCACATCTCGCCCGAGCATCCCTTTCCGTCACCCCACCAGGTCCGCAAGCGCCTGGCGGCCGACGGATTCGCGCTGACCGAGCGGCTGTGCGTCTACCGGAGTACATCGACGCGGACTGGATCGACCCGAGCGTGCTCGACGTGATCCGCCAGCGATACTGGTCGTTCATCCCACGGCGGGGTTCGGGCCGCCGGGAGCAGCGGCCGATCCGCCGGGACCTCGTCGCGGGGGCGGTCGACCGGGCGATGGAGAACGTGACACTGACACCTGAGGAGCTGACCGCACTGTTCGCGGAGACCCGGCCCGAGGCGATCGAGGGCATCCGCCAAGCGGCCGACGAGCTCCGCCGGGAGCTTGCGGGTGACACGGTGACGTTTGTCGTCAACAGGAACATCAACGTCTCGAACATCTGTGTCGTCGGCTGCTCGTTCTGCGGCTTCGGTCAGGGCCGGCGGTCTCCGGATGCTTACGAGCACGATCGCGACGAGCTGGTCCGCCGTGTCCGCGAGGCTGTCGACTACGGGGCGACGGAGATCTGCATGCAGTCGGGGATCCACCCGGACTGGGGGCTCGGCGAGTACGAGCGTTGGCTGACCGTGATCCGGGAGACGGCTCCGCAGATCCACGTCCACGCGTACTCGCCGATGGAGGTCGCACACATGTGCGATGTGTCGGGTCTCCAGCCGCGCGCCGTCCTGCGCCGGCTGCGAGCCGCGGGACTCGACTCGACGCCGGGTACGGCGGCCGAGGTTCTCGACGACGGGGTGAGGGAGCGGATCTCGCCGAACAAGCTGCCGGTCGCGCGGTGGGTCGAGGTGATCGAGGCGGCGCACGCCGAGGGGATTCCGTCGACTGTGACTGTGATGTTCGGCCACATCGAGGAGCCGTGGGAGCTGGCCGAGCACATGCGTGTCGTGCGTGAGCTGCAGGAGCGGACGGGCGGCTTCACGGAGTTTGTGCCGCTGTCGTTCATCCCGTTTCACACGATGCTCGGCCGAACGCACGGGATCGAGGAGATCACGGCCGACGAGAGCCTCAAGCACACGGCCGTCTTCCGCCTGGCCCTCGGCCGGTCGATCCGCAACCTCCAGGCGTCGTGGGTCAAGTTGGGCGTCGAAGTCGCGACGGAGTCCCTGCGGTGGGGAGTCAACGACCTCGGCGGCACGCTGATGGAGGAGTCGATCTCGCGGATGGCCGGCTCCTACCACGGGGTCCGGCTCGACCCGCCGGAGCTGATCGCCGCGGCTCACCGGGCGGGACGGCCGGCGGCGGAGCGGACGACCCTTTACGAGATCAGATCGATTTTCGAGCCGGTCGCGGTCGGCGGAGCGCCGGTCCTCTAGCCGGGTCGCGGGCACTCGGGCGGGTCGGCCCGGCCCGGTCCGTCGGTCGATCGGGCGGCCAGATCTCCCTCAGCGGAACATGTCCTCGGCCTCCGGCCGGATCATCGCGGCCGCGCCGGGTCCGTCGGCGTCGGTGACGTGGGCATCGAGCCCGGAGACGATCACGACGGGGTGACCCGAGTCCTTGGTCCGGGTCAGGTCGGCGGCGGCGGCGATCTGGTCGGCGAGCGCGATCCACGTCGCGGTCAGCTCGTGGCCGGCCCGGTCCCGGCGCCCGCGCCAGTCGCTGAGCGGGTCGAGGCCGGCGGCGCCGATCGCGACGTCGCACTGGCCGTGGCGCCAGGCCCGGCCGAAGCTGTCGGTTACGAGGACAGCGGGGGCGGCGCCGGTCAGCTCGCGCAGGCGGGCCCGCAGCGCCCGGGCCGAGGCGTCGGGGTCGACGGGCAGGAGGACGAGGGTGCCGTCGGCGGGGGCGTTCGACGCGTCGACGCCGGCGTTGGCGCAGACGAAGCCGTGCGTCGTGCGGCAGATCAGGACGCCGTTCTTCGCGCGACGAGCTCGGCCGTCTCGTCGAGGATCGCCTGCACCTGACGGGGGTCGCGCTGGCTGCCGGCGACGAGGCCGCGGGCGAGCGGCGTGGTCTGGATCTCGTCGAGCCGGCGGGTCCGGCCTTCGGCCTTGGAGATCGCCTTGTGGGCGACGACGACGATCTCCCCCGAGGCCGGGGAGGCGCCGGTCGCGAGGATCAGGGCGGCGAGGTCGTCGCCGGGGTTGATCTCGCCGAGTCCGTCGATCGCGCGGGCGGCCACGACGCCCATCAGGCGCCCGGCCCGCCTTCAGCTGCGGCGTCGGGCGCCGCGCCGCCGGGTGCGGGGGAGTCCGCGCGTGCGGTGTCGGGCGTTTGGGCGTTTTCGCGGTCGGCGTCGGGCGTCGGGGCGTTTTCGTCTGGCGCGTGGGGCGGCGGGGCGTCTTCGGCTGTGGTGGCGGGCGCGGCGGCGTTTTCGTCTGGCGCGTGGGGCGGCGGGGCGTCTTCGGCTGTGGTGGCGGGTGCGGCGGCGTCCTCGCCGCCCTTGAGGACGCGGCGGGTCAGGGCGGCGTGGCCGCTGCGGATCTCGAGGGCCTCGCGGAGGACCTCGAGGTCGCGGGGGGTGTCGACGTCGAGCGCCAGCGACGGGACCTGGGCGACCCGGCAGGCGGCGCCCGCTGCGGCGGCCCGCTCCTGGTGGCGGCGGCAGCTTCCCGGGCCGAACGTCGGCGCGAGGGCGTTCGGCGGGCAGAGCAGGAGGGCGTTCGTGCCGAGACCGTGCCGGTCGGGGACGATCACGACGGTCTTGCCCGGCCGGCCCTCGCCGAGCAGGCCGCTGAGCTCGGCGGGATCGATTGCCGGGCAGTCGCCGGGGACGAGGAGGGCCCGCTCGTACCCGTCGGCGACGGCCCGCGCGAGCCCGATCGCGGCGGCCGCGCTCTGGCCGGACTCGTTGGGGTCGGGCGTCGACTCGGCTCCGTGGACGTGGGCCAGGGTCGCGACCGACGGCTCGTTGGTGATCACGAGGGTCGCCTCGATCTCGGGGCACGCGGCCAGCGCGGCGAGCACGTCGGCGACCATCGCCTCGGCCAGGGCGTGGCGAAAGCCGGGGGACAGCGAGGCGCTGAGTCGCTGCTTGGCAAGCTGGAAGCGCTTGACCGGGAGGACGGCGAGGGTTCTCATCAGCGGGTGGAGGCTACTCGGCGAGTGCCCGGGCGAAGTCCAACGTCTCGCGCGCGACGCGACGCCGGCCGTCGGCATCGGCCATCAGGGTGTCGGTCTCGAGCGTCGGCAGGCCGGCGAGGCGCTCGTCGGCGACGAGACCGTCGAGCAGGCCGTCGTAGGCGGCCGCGACGCCCGCGGCGTCGACAGATCGGCCGGCCCACGTCAGGCAGGCGGCGGTCGGCCCCTTGAGGACCTGGCCGCCGACGATCGGGCTGACGGCGACGACGGGAGCCGCGGCCGCGAGGAGGGCCTGGCGGATGCCCGGGACGGCGAGGATCGGCCCGATCGAGATGATCGGGTTGGACGGACCGATCACGATCGCGTCGGCCGCGGCGATCGCCGCGAGGACGGCCTTGGTCGGGGCGGCGGCGGGGGCACCGACGAACTCGACGCCCTCGATCGGGCCGGCCGCCCGCCTGCGGATCAGCCACTCCTGGAGAGGGATCCACCGATCGTCGGAGCGGATCCGCGTACGGACCGGCTGGTCGGTCATCGGAAGGACGCGAGCGGCGATCTCCAACGACCCCGTGAGGCGGGCGAGCGCGTCGGTCAGGCGAACGCCGGCGTCGAGCAGCCGGCGACGCTCGATGCAGACCGCGAGGTCCCGGTCGCCGAGATTGAACCAGACGTCGACTCCAAGGTCGCGCAGGCCGTCCATCACGGCGAACGTGTCCCCGGCGATGCCCCACCCGCGGCTGTCGATCCGCGAGGCCAGCCAGTAGGCGATCAGGTCGGGGTCGGGCGAGACGTGGGACCCGTAGATCTCGATGTCGTCGCCGGTGTTGGCGACCACGGTCAGCTCCCCGCCGACGAGGTCCTGGAGGCCGGCGGCGAGCTTTGCGCCGCCGGTGCCGCCGGAGAGCAGGACGACGCTCACCAGCGGACGTCGGGCAGCCCGGTGAGCCTGATCCCGGCGTGGGTCTTGTGGCGGACGTTGACCGAGATCAGGAGGGCCGTCAGGGACTCGGTGACGCGGGCCATCTCGAGCCGGCCGCAGTCGACCGACCGGAGCCCGTCGATCCGGTCGATCAACTCACCGACGGTCCGCTTGTCTTCGCGATGATCGCCGCAGATCAGGACATCCTCGGCGAGCGGCCGGCCGAGATCGGCGAGCGCCGGGGCGCTGACCGTGTGGAGGGCCGAGACGACGCGGACGCCGTCGGGCACCATCTCCTGGGCCTGCTGGGCGGCCGAGCCCTGCCAGACGCCGAGCATCCTCGTCGCCCGGCCGGACACGGCGGCCGCGAGCGGCACGGTCGCGTCGACGAGGATCTGTCCGGGCCGCAGCACCGTCTTGAGGTTGGTCAGGGTCTCCGACTGGTTGCGGAAGGGGACCGTCAGGATCACGATCGCGGCCGCGGCGGCGGCCTCGTCGTTGGAGCGGGCCGTGAACTTCCCGTCCGGCACCGCGGCGCGTGCCCGGTCGGCGGCCTGGCCGGCCCGGAGCCGGTCGCGCGAGCCGATCGTGATCTCCACGCCGGCGGCCGCCAGTCTGACGGCGAGGCCGAAACCGAGCGCGCCGGAGCCGCCGATGATGCTGACCGGGTCGGGCAAGACGGCCGAGTATAGGACGGCCCGCCACCCCTGCCGCGGCCCCGCGACCGCCGGTGCGGGCTCCGAAAAAAGAAATTCGAAAGCGGGCTAAAGTCGGGACGGATCCTGCCGATAGAGGTAGTGCACTCCCTCCCTCCCCCACTGCGAGCCGGCCCCCCAATGGCCGGCTCGTTTTGGTTGGGCGGCCGCGATCAGCGCAGCAGGCGGTCGAGGGAGGCTCTCGCCTCGGCGCTTCGCTGGGCTTCGGCTTCGAGGTCGCGGGCCAGGCCGGCGAGCCAGTCGTCGATCGACAGCGGCTCGCGTTTGATCGCGATCCCGCCGACCTCCCGCACGCGTGACGCGTTCGGGCCGGCCGCCGTCGGACACACCGAGTAGCGGGATTCGCCGATCCGGACGTCGATCTGCGAGACCGGACCAGGCTTGCCGAGGAGCTTGCGCTTGCGCTGGACCTTCGTGTGCCTGCCGAGGGCGTCCTCCAGCTTGGCGGCGAGGACCTCGAGCGCGCCGGCGAGCTCCGCCCCGTCAGCCCGCAGGCCGGCGGCGCTCAGATCGAAGTCGTCGATTCCGGCCACGCGCTCAGGCTACCGCCGAGCACGCCCGATCGCGCTAGGTTGACGCGATGACCGATCCGTCCAGGATGCGTGTCTCCGATGCCGAGCGCGACCGCGCGGCCGCCGATCTCCGCGACGATTACGCGGTCGGCCGGATCACCGCGGACGAGCTGAGCGATCGTCTCGAAGCCGTCTACGCCGCGCGGACGGCCGCCGAGCTCGACGCTCTCCGGACCGACCTGCCCGACCTGCGGCCGGTCCGCCGCTCAGACCCCCGGCGGGAGCTCTTCAGACGGCGGCTCTACCAGGAGGCCGGCGGGATCGTCCTGGCCGACGTCGCGTGTGTCGGAGTCTGGGCGGCCAGTGGCGCACACGGGAGCTTCTGGCCGGCCTGGGTGATCCTCGTCTCCGGGTTGCGGCTCGCCCGCGACGGCTGGCGGCTGCTCGGGCCGGCCGGCGAGCTCGAGACCGACTCGGGAGACCGGCCCGACGGTCCTGGCCAGCTGCCCGGCGAACGGCTGCTCCTCAGGGGAGAGCTCCGCGCCCGGCGTCAGGCCGAGCGGGAGAACCGCCGGCGCCGCTGATCGCGACGGCTGGGGTGCAAGAAGCCATGCAAGGCGTCCCAAGCCGGGCGTAGGGTCGCCTTCGATGGGACTGCTGATCGCCTTCGTCGCCGGCGCCGTCTGCATGGCGGTGGTCTTCGAGCTCGCCCGCCGGCGGGCCGGGCCGGCCGACGACGCGATGCTGGAGGCGTTCCGGGCCGAGCTGTTTCGGTTCGAGGGCGACCAGAAGGCGAACGCGGCGGCCCTCGGCGAGCGGATGCAGTCGCTCGGCGAGCACCAGGCGACCGTCCTGCGACAGACCGGCCAGCTCGCCGAGGCGCTCCGCCGGCCGGGTGTCCGCGGACATTGGGGCGAGCTGACGCTCCGGAACGTCGTCGAGGCCGCCGGCCTTGCCGAGCATGTCGACTTCGATCTTCAGGTCCACGTCGCCGGCGGCCTCGACCAGGGCGCCGCCAGACCGGATCTGGTCCTGCGGCTGCCGGGTGGCGGTCACGTGCCGGTCGACTCGAAGGTCACTCTCGACGCGTACCTCGACGCCTGTCAGGACGACGACCCCCGTCGCCAGGCCCAGCATCTGGCGGTGCACGCGAAGGCCGTCCGCGCGAAGGTCCGCGAGCTGTCGGGCAAGGCCTACTGGGAGCGGTTCGAGCGCTCGCCGGAGATGGTGATCCTCTTCATGCCGAGCGAGGCCGCCTTCGCGGCGGCCCTCCAGCAGGACGGCAACCTCCTCGAGGACGCCGCCCGGATGCGCGTGGTGATCGCGACACCGTCGACGATGCTGGCCCTCTTGCAGGTGGTCGCGCTCGGTTGGCGGGAGGCGTCGATGTCCGAGCACGCCGACCGGATCCGCAGACTCGCTGCCGAGCTGGTCTCCCGTCTGGGCGGGGTCGCCGGTCATCTTGCGAAGCAGGGGGCCGCCCTCGAAGCCGCGGTCACGGCCCACAACCTGGCGGTCGGGTCGTTCGAGAGCCGTCTCCTGGTCAGCGCCCGCCGGATCGGAGAGCTCGGCGTGCAGGAGGCGACCCGGATCGACACGCCGGCCGGCGTCTCGACGGTCGTGCGGCTGCCGACCCGGACCGGCTGACCCAGCTCGACCGGAACCGCGGCGGCTCGACCGGCTGATCTGCCTGGATCCACCCGGCCGAGGCGTGTCCGAGGCGGCGGATCTCGAGGGACTATTCGGCGGTGCTGCCGCCGTCGTCGAGGATCCTGACGCTGATCGGTAGGTTCCGGCGGGCATGGAGACCGAACCGAGCCGGCCGACGCCGGAACTCGCCGCCGAGCTGCTGGAGGTTGCGGTGGCGGCGGCCGAGCTGGCCGGCGGACTCCTCCGCGAGCGCTTCGAGGCCGGCGGAGAGCGGACCCTGGCGACCAAGTCGACGCCGACCGACCTCGTCAGCGAAGCCGACTTCACCGCCCAGCGGGCGATCCGCGGGTTCCTGGCCGACCGGCGTCCGGACGACGGGTTCCTCGGCGAGGAGGGCGGCGACGCGGCGGGATCGACCGGCCTGCGGTGGATCGTCGACCCGCTCGACGGGACCGTCAACTTCCTGTTCGGGATCCCCCAGTGGTGCGTGAGCGTCGCCGTGGTCGACGGCGGGGGCCCGAGCGGGGCCGGGGTCGGGGCCGGGGGCGTAGACAGACCGGAGCGCGGCGGAGCCGGCGCTGAGAGCGGGGGCGGAGCCGGCGCCGGGGGGGAGGGCGGAGCCGGGACCGGGGGAGAGGGCGGAGCCGGGGCCGGGGGCGGCGGCGGGGCTGGTGTCGCGGGGGTCGTCCACGACCCGATGCGGGGGGAGACGTTCGCCGGCGTGCGGGGCGAGCTTCCCCGCCTGAACGGAGCGGTGATGGTCCCGCGGGCGGCGACCGACCTGCGGATGGCGATGATCGCGACGGGGTTCGCCTACGACGAGGAGGTCCGGGTCGAGCAGGGGAGGGTGGTCGCCGGTCTGATCGACCAGGTCCGCGACATCCGGCGATTCGGATCGGCCGCGCTCGACATGGCGTGGACGGCGGCCGGCCGGTACGACGCGTATTACGAGCGGGGAGTCAAGCCGTGGGACGTCGCCGCCGGCGAGATCCTCTGCCGGGCGGTCGGCCTCGAGATCCGGGAGATGCCGGCCACCGACGTCCTGCCGTACGGGATCATCGTCGCCCCGCCGGCCCTAGCGGGCCGGCTCCAAGACCTCGTCATCTGACCGCCGGCCGGGGCGGCCGGCGCGGCGTTGGTCGTCTCGTCCCGATGGGCAGGGGGCCGAGGCGGCCGAGGGGCCGAGGGGGCCGAGGGGGGACGGGCGGGCCGGGGGGCCCAGGGGGCCGAGGGGGGACGGGCGGGCCGGGGGGCCCAGGGGGGCCGAGGGGGGCCGAGGGGATCGTAGTAGTACGGCGGGTGGGATTCGAACCCACACGCCCTTGCGGGCAGAGCGTTTTGAGCGCTCCGAGTCTGCCGTTCCTCCACCGCCGCGGGGGTGTCGCACTATAGACGTAGAATCCCGGTCGGCTGATCCCGATCGAGTCGAGTCGGCCGCGCGGGCGTGGTGGAATTGGTAGACACGCCGGCCTTAGGAGCCGGTGGGCTAACGCCCTTGGGGGTTCGAGTCCCTTCGCCCGCATTGTCGGGATCTGCAGGAAAAACTCAGCAGTGATGGGCCACCCTCAGGGGCCCCTCAGAATCTGGGGTGTTCCCATCTCGTGTTCCCCAAGACCCCCCAAAGTGGCCACACTGGCCGGCGTGGGCGGCGTTGGACTGGCCGATCCCGATGCGCTACGCTAGACAAGCTATGTTGTCTAATTGCGCATCGGTGAGCCAGCGCGCGAGCACGGCGTCGCCGACATGGACATCCTGCACGCCGTCCGGACGGCGGTGCGCCGAGTCGCGATGAATCACGATCTGACGATGCTGATTGGACCGGCATCCGGGGGGCGCTGCTCGAGATCGGCGTTCTCGACCTCGAGGGAGACGATCCGGTCGTCGTCCACGCGATCGCGCTGCGACCGAAGCTCCACAGGTTTCTCGGATGAAGGCGGAGGCGATCGCGACGGGGCACACGGATGAGGAGATCGAGCGTGCCGGGCGGAGATTCGAGCAGCTGGCCGACGAGCTCGATCCCCCGAACGTCAGAGTCGAGCAAACCGACGACTTGAGTCAGATCGCCGCGGTCTCGGAGGCAGTGCGCGCAGACGAGGCTCGGCTGCGGGCGTCGGTCGAGGCGGCCAGGGCGCAGGGGAGGTCGTGGAATCAGATCGCGATCGCCCTTGGCGTATCCCGTCAGGCGGCACGACAGCGGTTCGCCGACAAGACGCACGCCTGACGCCCCACCGAGCGCCCTTCCGTACGGCGACGGAGGCTTCGACGGGCTGCCGCGGCAGCCCGCGCGCGCTCGATGAGTTCCGCGTAGGAGCGCATCGTCAGCACTCGCGCGCCTAGCCTGACGTCCTTGGCTGCGCGCCTGACGGCATCTGTAATGTCGGTTGCGCCGGTCACGTAGAACAAGCCACCGAACCGCGGTGGGGTCGCAGGTGGCAAGCTCCTAGATGCTGAGGATTCCGCGGGGCCGCGCGCCCGACTTGCGTTGCACCTCGACCTCGACGGGGTCGGTTGACCTCCGAGCCGGACGCCGAGGTCGGGGCGTGGTCAGTCACGTCGAGCGCGTGCTGCGTTCGAGCATCGCCAGCTTGCGGGCCAGAGCGGCGTTTGCCACAAGCAGTTCTTCACAACGCTCGTTGAGCTTCGCGTAGCCGTCTCGCAGGTCCGAGGTCTCGGCTCGAACGTATCCCACCTCTTCATAGGCCAACTGCCGACCCCGGAGCGCCGCAGCCAACTCGCGCTCGTCCGTGGCTGGCGCCTCGAGATCTGCGGACGTCAGTCGTCCTGTGGCGTGCGGTTTGCGAGCGACCACCCAGGCCTGACCGGAACTCGGGTTGTGGGGCATTCCAAAGCCAGTCGCCTCGAATCGCTGGATGTCGAGCGCCCGACCCCAGTGCTCGCGCAACCACCACTCCGATACGTACACAGCCGGCCCCCAACCTTGGTCGAACGAGTCCCCGAAGTACTCTACGAGGATGCCGGTACGGTCCTCGTCCCAGGCAGCTCCGCGGCTCCCGTGGACGCCAACGGCCCAGAGTCCACGTCCGTGTAGGCTCGCCACGAGAACGCCGTCGGGCTTAAGGACACGTCGAAGCTCTAGAAGCCACGGCGCCCAATTGGTGAGATGACTGAAAACCGAGCTGCAGTGAATCAGGTCAAAGGTGTCGTCGGCCTCGGGGAGTGGCGGACTTTCGTCGCTCGCATACAAACGGATGCTGCCGGGAAAGCTGGCCTGCATCCACTCGATCGACGGGGAATGGATGTCACATGCCGTCAGGCGCAGTTCAGGCTCCGAGGCGAACCATTTGAGCACGCGCCCCGATCCACACCCGAAGTCGAGTATCGCCTGCCCGTCGCGATGCGGAACCACCTCGCGAACGCATTGATGGACCTTCTGTCCGACGTCCGCGAAGCGCTTCTGCCGCGCAGCGCGCGTGGGGAAGCGCCGCGGGCTAATCCCAATTCGCAGCATCAGATCATCTGGCGGATATGGAATCATCACCGTGCAAAGCGTATCCGTTGATCTATGGGGTGGCCCTCCGACGGGCGGGTGTAGCCCGACCCCTGACCGCCCGCCCAATGGCGAGCGCGAGCTGGCTCGCGACCTACACGTCTTGCTGATCGCGGCCCGCTGACCAGGGCGTTGGACCGTATGCTCGCCGGTGTCGTGTCTCGATACGCGCGTTCACGCTCCGCGGCCTTCAGAACTGGGCCCGGGCAACGCGGGGGCTAGCAGCTACTCCAACGGCGGCCACGGCATCCACCAGATGATCACGAGCGACCCGGCGCTGACGACGACGAGCACCGATCCGACAAGCATGTCTTCGAGGCCGAGGGCTGTGAGGCCAGCGCCGCCGCTCAGCGCGGCCAAGAGCAAGCACGCCACCAATCTGGAGCGCTTCGCGGAGAACCGGCGAACCACCGAGCTGGACGGAATACCGGCGAACTCGCCCGGTGAGTTCGTGGCCCAGCGCGGCCGCACTCTCCAGTAATAGAACAGTCCGCCCCGTTTGAAGGGTCACGCGCCCACACGCCGACGTGGCTGATCGAACTTCCTCGCGGCGCAGTTGACGTGAGCCTCGTCGGCGACGACCTCATCGACGGACAGGCTTGCCGGCAGGTCCGAGGAACCGCCGAGTGCGACATTCGCCTCTCCCACTTCGGAGACGTTTCGCCGCTCTGAGCGCCTACCGCTCCACGACGCCGTCGAGGACCGGTTTGACATCCACCACGGGTGTCCCATGGATCGCTTCGAGGCTGCGAACGTGGATGCGCGTGCCCTCGACGGCGATGATCTCGACGCGATGCAGGCCGATCGGGTTGGGCCGGTCCGGAGAGCGGGTGCTGAACACGCCGAGCTCCGGGCTCGCGGGGTTGCCGCGCGGACGGGTGCTGAGGACCGCGCGGTCGGCCCGGTGAAGCCAGGTCAGGACGAGAATGTCGCTGCCCGCAGACAGATCCCGAAGGCCCTCGGCCACGGTCTCGTCGAACGCGAGCCAGGCGTCCGGCGCACCCTCGTTGCCCTGGTTGGGGGCCATCGCGCGGTCGGTCAGGGCCGACTCGACCCACCCGATCGGCTGGAGCTCGTACGTGGAGACTGGGCGGCTACTCCGGCTCGTCGGGATCCGGCGTTTCGACGTCGTCATCGTCGGTCTCCCCGAAGGCAGGATCCGGCGCCTCCACGAGCGTCTCTTCGTCGGCGTCGGGCGGCGGAAACCGGCCGGGGGCTGCGTCGTCGGGCATCTTAGGATCCAATCAGCTTTTGGATGTAGTCGTATCGCGTCTTGCGGTTGGCCTTGTCCCAGCCCGACTCCTTGGCAGCGGCGGCGATGTCCCAGGCGCACTGTCTGAGCGTGGCCTTCGCCTCGGAGGCTCGCCGGCGATGTGAGGCGTCGACATTCTTCCATCCGTTATTGCGCTTTGCGACTCGCCGCTCGCTGACGAGGATGTCGCGGGCCGCGCGCTCCTTGGCATTCATGACCTCGTATGGGTGCACCGGCTTCGCCGCGGCGGGGGCTTTGTAGACGCCGGCATGAAATGTGCAGTGCCACTCCTCGGAGGGGGCATCTGAGGAGAGCTTGCCTCCGCGAATCCCCCAGCCGAAGGTGTGCCCGAACTCACGCACGGCGGCCTGCATCGCCGCCGTCGGGAGGTCCACAGCGATGCCCCAGCCGTGGTTCGAACTCCCGGGAACCGCGGCCAGCGCGCCCTGGCCGCTCTTGTAGAGGTTCCAGAAGTACTGCTGGTCGGCAAACGAACGGTAGGCCGTGCGCGGAGAGGTCGGAGACAGCCAGACGCCGCGCTCCTTGCCCACGTGAGCCCGCAGTGCCAACCAGGCGGCAGCCGCGTCCTTTCGCAACTGGCCCCCGGGGATGGGGGTCAGCTCGCCCGCTGGCAGCTTGCCGTTCTCGCTCATCAGCCGATCCCCTGGCGTGCACGTCGGCTCACGCGACGATCACGTTCAGACCGTCCGATCGAGCCGGGGATCTCGTGGCGGAGTCCTCTGCCGCGATGTCGAGGGTCGCGCGTATCGGCGGAGGATGGCAGACCGAGTCGACGGTCTCAAGTGAGGAGGCGAGGGGGCCTTGGGAGCCATCCCCCGCCTCCCGGTGCAGGCGGCGCGGTTTGAGCCAAATCGGGCGCGGCGACGGGGTCGCCGGAGGATCGGGTCTTGTTAGGCTCGAGCTTCGATGGCGCAGCTGAGCGACATCCGTGTCCTCGTGACCGGCGGCACGAGCGGGCTCGGACGGGCGATGGCACAAGCGCTGTCGGACGCGGGGGCTCGCGTGGCGCTCACCAGTCGTGACCGGGAGCGAGCGGAGGCCACCGCCGCGGAGCTGGCCGCCGGGGCGCTGGGGGTCGAGCTCGATGTCCGTGACGAGAGTTCGGTGTGCCAACCGCCGGTTTTCGCGATGTGCTGGAGACCAAGGCGGTCGGGACCTTCCTCGTCACGCGGGCGGTCGTGCAGCGGATGCTCAGCGCAGGCAGCGGACGAGTGGTCACGATCTCGATGAGCGAGCCGACGATGACCCGGGCCGGCTTCGTTCCCTACGGCCCTTCCGGTGCCGCCGTGGACGCCCTGGCCCGCGTGATGGCCGCCGACCTGGCCGACACGCCCCTCACCGCCAACATCCTGCTGCCCGGCGGGGCGACCGCCACCGGGATGATTCCCGACGAGATACCCGCTGAGCTGCGTGAGCAGCGGCTGGACCCCGCGATCATGGGTCCGCCGATCGTCTGGCTGGCCTCTGCGGATGCCGCAGGCGTCCACGACGAGCGGATCGTCGCCCGCGACTTCGGCGCCTGGCTCGAGGCGCGAGAGGCTTCTTGACGCCGCGTCCACACCGTCGTCGGTCTTCCGAGGCCGGCTCGCGGCTGCTGGCTGTTTGCCGTCGCGGCTGGGTGGGAACCGATCGTCAAGACCTTCGTTCGACAGGAGCCCGCATGGATATCGCTGAGCTGATTCTGCAGCAGCACCACGAGCAGCGCCGAGCCTTCGCGATCCTCGATGACGTTCCGCGCGACGACGCGACGACGCTGGCGGCCGTCTGGTCACGGCTCGCCGTGGCGCTCGAGGTGCATGCCGAGGCCGAGGAGAAGTTCTTCTATCCGCGACTCCTCAAGATCGGGACGGGCGGGGGAACGGCCGACAGCGCAAGCAGCGAGACGGAGGACGCGATCAAGGACCACAACGAGATCCGTGACGCGATCCGAGAGGTGGCCAAGCATGAGCCCGGCACCGACGAGTGGTGGGAGGGCGTCGTCAAGGCCCGCGAGTCCAACAGCGACCACATGGCCGAGGAGGAGCGCGAGGATCTGGCCGACTTTCGCCGTCACGCCGATCTCCAGACCAGGCACGACATCGCGCTCGAGTTCCTCACCTACGAGGCCCAGCATGCCGAGGGCATTCGTCCGACGAATGAGGACCCGGAGAAGTTCGTGGCGGAGAACAGCTGACCGACCCGACCCGCATCCGGCTGACGCGCCGACCGCCTTCGGCGGCGGGAGGATTCTTGAGATGGCTCATCACCGCCGCCACGAGCCGGGCCGCCGATGGTTCTGGATCGCCGTCAGCTGTGGTGTCCTGGCGAGCTGCGGGGGGACCTCGAGCGGCCGGCCGCAGCCAACGACCGACCGCAAGCTCTCAGCTGCGGCCACTGCACCCGGCGGCGTCGGCAAGACCACCTCGCCTGGTGCCGGGTTCCTCCTGCGACCCGCCGCGGACGCCCGCGGGTGCTCGCCCCCGCACGTGGTCCCCGACCGGCGGGCGCCGCCGGCCGTCGCCGCGATGATGAGCGTGCTGCGGCAACCGAGAACCTCGATCGACGGGCTTCCCGTGTTGAACAGGACCGACCACCGGTCGAGCGACGACACCGGCTGGCTTGCCGCGAGCACGCTGGACTATCGTGGCGTCCGCCGGCGCCGTGACTCGAATCAGGGGATCTACGTCGTGCCGTCGGCCACCGTCCTCGAGCTTCAGGGTGAGCGCCTCGGCGCACCGTGTCCCGCGCTGCTCCCGGCCGCGGCCGCCGCCGGTGCATGCCTGGTCATCGGTCCTCCCGGCGGCCCGTTCGCGGTTGCATGCTGGACCCTCCCGGAGATCGCCCGTGGCCGAGCGCTGACGCTCGTCGGCGACGGCGCCTCGCGAATGCTCGCGGGCCTTGCCCCCACCGGCGCCACGCTCGACCTGACGACCGACTCCGGACGGTCGACCGTTCGCTGCCCCGACGGCGTCATCTATCAGAGGACAGGTCTCCTGCCAGCTGCGCATCTACGCACGCACGTCGCCCGTTAGGGGCCGCCGCACCACCCTTCGACCTGCGCTGCCGCGGCTGGCGGCCGTCAGCGGCGGCGCAACGACGATGCGGCTTTGCACCGATGCGCGCACCGCCCACGCCGGGCAAGCTGGGTCGATGAGAACCCGAACCGCAGCGATCGTCCTCGCCGCTTCGCTCGGAGCCGCCTACCAGGTGCTCCTGCGTCGGCGGATCCTCAACTGGGGCGCCACCGATGCGGAGGCCGCGTCGCACCTGGCGGGGGACGAGCTCCTCGAGCCGGCCGATCGGGTCGCGACTCGAGCAATCGGAATCGACGCGCCCGCCGCCGCCGTCTGGCCGTGGCTGGCTCAGCTCGGACCGTCGCCGCGAGGGCGCATATACCTATGACTGGATCGAGAATCTCCTCGGTCTCGACATGCACAGCGTCGACCGTGTCCTCCCGGAGTTTCAGAGCCCCCACGTGGGTGACACGATCTCGTTCGGCTCGAGCACGATGCGGCTGGAGCGCATCGAAGCCGACCGCGTGATCTCCTGGCGCTCGGCCGACGGCAACTGGGTCTGGACGTTCGTGATCGTCCCGGACGCCGACGGGACCAGGCTGATCAGCCGAAACGCATATCGGCTTCCGACGATCGCCGCTCGCCTCGGCATGGTTCCGATGGAGCCTGCTTCGCTCGTGATGGAGCGGAAGATGCTCCGGGGGATCAAGCGGCGGGCCGAGGGTCTCGCATGCAGCGCGCCGCAGCCAGTCTCCGGCTGAGGGCGAGACGCCCAGTCACGCCGCCCAGCCGGGGCCCCAAGAAGAAGCAGCCCTTGATCGGCCGGGAGTTCGGGGAACGGCCCGAGCTCAGCCGATGCCGAGCGCCGCGCCCGGATTCTTCACGGTCACCTTCGCCCGACCGCCTTTCTGGACGGCGATCATCACGGTCGTCGGAAGGCTGGAGTACTCCGATCCCGGGCCGCCCGCGTAGGCCGTCAAGGTGTGCCTACCGGCCGCGAGCAGCGGGAGGACGACCGCGCTGAGTGGGCAGATAGCCCGGGCTCGATGGTCGAGGCGGCAGAGCAGCCCTCCGGCCTGGCGGTCGGCTGACCGGAACGTGATCACGACGTGGCCGCCGATCAGCCGTGCGGCCGGCGAGGCGATCGAGATCGGCGCGGGCAGCAGGTGGCGGATGAACACGTCGGGCAACCGGCTCTTCTTGTCGGCGACCAGGTTTCCCGCGCTCGACACGAAGACGACTGACGCCCCGTCGTCGGATGACGACGCCCGTTCGGAGATCTGCTTGGACTGTTCGGCCCCGCGAGGGTGGCCGGTCGAAGAGACGTCGCCCATGACGGTCGTGTGGCGCACGAGGTCGCGGACGAAGATGTTGACGCCCGCGTGCTGGGCGGGGGTCAGGTTGCGCGCGCTCGAGAGGAACGTCACGTACCGGCCATCCGGACTGATCGACGGGGCGAACGACGCGCCGTCGGCCTGCTGGTCGGTCGTCGCCAGGCTCGCTCGGACCGTTCGGTTGGTCCCCATCTCGCGGACGAAGACGTCGGTGTGGTGATTTGTGTCGCGGCTGACGAGGTCGCTGGCCTTCGACTCGAAGACCACCGCTCGGCCTCCCGAGCTGACGTCGGAGATCAACGGCGCCGACGCGGGACTCGCGCGAATCACCTGGGCGTGTGGGGACGACACGCTGGCGAGGGCCGTGCTCCCGCCATCGAGGTCTCGTACGACCACGTTCGTCCCGCTGAGCGTCGTCCCCGACACGAGATTGGTGGCCGTCGTCGAGAAGGAGACGTACCGACCATCGGGGCTGATCGCCGGGGCGCTCGAAGCCCCGTCGCCCGGCGCGCCGTCGGGCGTCGCGCTGACGAGCGTGGTCTTGTCGGTCTGAAGATCTCGAACGTAGACGTCGCGCTGCCCGGCCGGATGACTGTCGGTCAGGTTGTCGGCGGTCGAGCTGAACGCTACGAACCGACCGTCCCCCGAGATATCCGGCTCGCCCGAATCGCCGTCGGCCGGGGCCTGGCTGGACGAGAGGCTGACCTTCCGCAGGTCCCCACCGCGTGTCCACGCGAAGACCTCGCCTTGGGACGGCGTCGCGGCTGCCGTCGAGTCCCCCTGGGGCAAGAGGTTCGTCGCGAGCGAGTAGAAGGCGACAACGCCTCCGTCCGCGGAGATCGACGGGTTCGTCGAGGGACCGTCTGCGCCCTCGCCGGCCGGGCCAGCCGAAAGCAGGAGGATCTGGGACGAATCGGCTCCGTAGAGGTAGATGTCCTCGACATGGCCGTTTGGATCCCCCGGTCCGAGGTTGGTCGCGGCCGACGCGAAGGTCACGAAACGTCCGTCACCGGAGATCTGCGGGTCGGCACTTGCCCCATTGGGCTGACCCTTTGTCGCCGCGCGGATCCGCACCGTCCGCTGGGGCGACGGCCCGGCGGCGGCCGGAACGACGGTCACCGCCGCCCCGCAGGCGAGGGCGGCTATTGCAGCGCGCGCGCAGCGCGCTCGGTCCAAGCGGGAGGTTCGCCTTCTTGGCGGGCGCGACCGGGACGTGGAGCGAGGTGGCACGGGAGGCGCGGCAACTTAGCAGGGGCGAGGAGAGGATCAGCCACGGGGGCGAGGAGACGATCAGCCACGCCTGCGGTCCCGGCTTCGCCGTCTTCTGCGGCGATCGAGCCTGCGATTGGCCCCACCATGCAAGCGCGCGTGCACTGTGCGGGGATTTTTCGAACACGACGGGCCGATTTTGAAGTAGGCTGGGCTCCTTCGGCGGTGGATTGTGCGCGCAATATCGAGGCTGGGAGATGCAAATGAAAAGAAGTCGTCTGCTCGTGGGGGCCACCGCGATCCTGATGCCACTGGCATTCTCGTCAGTCGGAGCATCCGCGGCGCCCCTGAACACCTTCCAGACCACGTTGCCTGAAACGACTCCGCCGCTCCACGGGACGTTGCCCCACGGTGAGGGAACAGTCGCGGTGACGCAGCTCGCGGCCGACCCCACGAGGCCCTATTCGAACGACCCCAGCGGCAAGACGGCGCCCTCCGAGCTTCTCGTCGTGGGCCGGGCGCGTGGCGAGCAGCGGGCGGACGGGACCTACCACGGGCACATCACGATCGCCCAGGTCGCCGGCATCGAGCTCCTCTCGATCGACACGAACCCCGGTGAGACGAAGACCGGACCGCTCGACTCGATCACCTCGTCGCTCTGCACTTCTACCGGCGGCGTCGTCTGCCTCGGCGTGCTCACCGCCAAGTCGCAGACCACAGCCACCGGCTCGACGAACCACTTCGAGGTGGCGAACCTCTCGCTCGGAAGTCCGACCGGGGTCACCCTTCCGGCCGGCCTCGCCGCGATCTCCGCCCAGGCGGCCGTCTCCGACGGCAACATCATCAGCGACGGCACCTGCCAGATCGCGACCGGGAGCACCCTGATCACCAAGGCCGGCCTCGGGCCGCTGATCCTGGCCGACGTGATCAAGTCCAACACGACGTCGAAGGCGTGCAACAACGCCGCGCCGACGGAGACCGACAGCTCGACGGTGATCCCGACGACCGGGACGCTCACGAACCTGCTGAGCTCCGTCCCGAACAACGCGTGCGCCACCGGCGGAAACGCCAACCCCGACGGTTCGGCAGGCGGGACGGCCAACACGGTCGCCGGACTGCCGCCGCTCGTCAGCCTCGTCTGCAACTCGGCCGACCAGAACCCTGGAGTCGCGTCGAACTCGGCGGATGGGGCCAAGCAGGCCACGTCGCCATACGGCGTGCGTGAGGCCCTCGACGCCTTCGTGCTCGCGATCGGTGCGACCCCGGCCGTCAAGCTCTCGACCGGAGCATCCGACTCGACGGCGACGGCGCCTCCGGCGGCGCCGACGGCCTGCCCGACCGGAGAGACGGGGACGGAGCCGAACTGTGTGAAGACCCCGACCAAGACTCCGTCCGGGGCCGTCTGCAACACCGGCGGCGACAACGACTGCGTCACGGGATCCGGACCCCGGGGTCCGAGCATCAAGGAGGGTGGTGCGACCGACAAGGCTCGCGACTGCCGCGAGAAGGTCGAGAACACCCCGGCCTGCCCCGGGACTGGTAACGGCAATGGGAACGGGAACGGCAACGGCGCGAGTGGCGCGGCGACGCCGAAGGCCGCCAGCACCCTCCCGTTCACCGGATTCGACGCAATGTGGATCGGCGTGCTCGGCGCGTTGATGCTCGGTGTCGGACTCGGCCTCCGCCGCTTCAGCGGCCTCGCCGACTAGTCGTACGACAAACCACTGGTTGAACCGGCGCGCGGGCTCTGCCCCGCGCGCCGTGCGTTAAGCGTCCGTACCCGTTGGCTCCCGCCGCAGGCGAAACCGGCAGCCGTGAACCCGCCGCCGAACCAGGGCGCCTCCTGCCCCGAACCAGAACGCCTCCTGCCCCCCAACCCCGGGGGTCGCCGACCAGCATCCACGCCGCTCCAGAGCAGGACGCCCGGAGTCGTGAACAAGACGCCCGGAGTCGTGAACAGAACGCACGGAGTCGTGAACAGAACGCACGGAGTTGTGAACAAGACGCCCGGAGTTCAGAACACGACGCCCGGAGTCGTGAACAAGACGCCTGCACCGGCCCGCCGTCGTTCAGTCCGACCCGACCGGCCATCGTGTGGCGGCCCCTGTCGGTCCGGAGTCCCCCTGGCCCCCACGGACCTCCCGGCGCTCCTTGCCCAGACCGAGCCCGGCCGCGCCCGGCTCAGTCTCAGCCGGTCGGGGCGAAGAAGCTGACCGAGGCGAGCATGTGCTGGATCTCGAGCAGGCTCTGCTTCGACGGATTCAGGCTCTTGAAGAGGACTTGGATGCTGTAGGTCCGGTACTTGCTCGTGACCGCCGTCGAGAGGATCAGGACCTTCGTCTTGGCCTTCGTCGTCCCGACGATCGCCGTCGTCAGTGCCGGCGTACGGCCGATCGGCCCCGTTCGCCGACCGATGATCTTCGCCGGATCGAACGTCCTGACCAGCTGACTGTTGATCGCCGGGCGAAGCTTCTTGTCATTGCCGGCGGGCGCGGGGTCCGAGAACGCCACCGTGCTCGCTCCGTCGTCGGGACTCGACAGGGTCACGAGACCCGGCTGGGATGACGTCAACCAGGAGGTCGGCTGCTCGAGGGCCAAGCCGAGCGACCGGTAGATCCCCCGGCGAAGGGAGATCTGAATCGAAGTCTGACCGGGCTTCCCGCTCGAAGTCGACGACCCGGACCCGTGGTTGGCAAAGACTGCCCAGCCGAGCGCCCCGCCGACGAGAATCGCCCCGACCACCGACAGGACGTATCCGTTCTTCAGCGCGGTCGGCATCGACCCGTCGGCCCCGTCGTCATCGACCTCGTCATCGACCCGTCAGCGCCTTCGTCATCGACCCGTCAGCGCCTTCGTCGTCGACCTCGTCAGCGACCCGTCATCGACCCCACCCCAACTGAGCCCGGGGTGTCTGAATGATCGGCGGGAGGTCAAGGCGGCAGGCACTGGGCTGGCGGGCGGGGAGACGTCGGCATGATAGCCCTCCACCCAGCCTTACCAGCCGTCACCGAGCCTCACCCGACTCCGCCTCGCTCCACCCAGCCCTGCGGCCTCGCTCCACCCAGCCTCCGCCTCGCTCCGCCCAGCCCTGCTGCCTTGCTCCACCCAGCCTCCGCCTCGCTCCACCCCGCCTCCGCCTCGGCACCGGCGCGTTCCTGCACCGGTCCCCCGATCCGCCGCCTAGACTCCCGGTCTCCCATCCCGGCCTCCCGCCGAGCAATCCGCCACCGCCCGCCGCCACCGCCCGCCACCGCCCGCCACCGCCACCGCCACCGCCCGCCACCGCCACAGATGAAACAGACCCCTGACCGCTGCCATCGCCGCCGAGTGCCGGCGTCGGTCGTCTGCCTGATCGCGCTGCTTGCCGTGGCCGTCGCCCCGGCCGTCTCGCTCGCCGCGGTCGGACCCGGACGCTGGTCGAAGGTCTCCCGCCTTCGCAGCAGCCGTGAGGTCCACACGGCGACGCTCCTGCCCGACGGCCGGGTTCTCGTGACCGGCGGCTTCGGGAGCTCGGGCTTCAGCTCGACGACCGAGCTCTACAACCCGGCGACCAAGCGGTGGGACGCGGCGGGCCCGATGCTCGTCGGCCGCTTCGGTCACACGGCGACCCTGCTGCCGGACGGCCGGGTCCTCGTCGCCGGCGGCGCGAACCTGACGACCGGCTACCTCAGCGAGGCGGAGCTCTACGACCCGCAGACGGACACGTGGACGGCCACGGGGTCGATGACCCAGCCGCGTACCAACCACACGGCGACGTTGCTGCCCAACGGGAAGGTCCTCGTCACGGGCGGGCTTGCCAGCGGCTCGGCCGCGCTTCGCGGCGCCGAGCTCTTCGATCCGGCCACCGGCCAGTGGACGTCGGCCGGGACGATGCGCACCGGACGCTACTTCCATTCGGCGACCCTGCTCGCGAACGGCAAGGTTCTCGTGACCGGCGGACAGAACTTCTCGGGCGCCTTCCGCAAGCAGGCCGAGCTCTATGACCCGCAGACCAACACGTGGGCGAGCGCGGCGCCGATGCACGTCGCCCGGACGAACTTCACGACGACCCTCCTGCGCGACGGCCGCGTCCTCGTCGCCGGCGGCGGCGACGCGGCCCCCGGATTCACGGCAAGCGCCGAGATCTACGACGCGACCGCCAACCGCTGGCACGTTGTCCGCCCGATGCACTCGCCTCGCGGCTTCGCCAATGCCGTCCTCCTGCGGTCCGGCCGGGTGCTCGTCGCCGCCGGACTCAACGACTCCGGGCCGCTTCGGACGGCCGAGATCTACGACCCCAAGCGCAACACCTGGACGGTCGCCGCCCGGCTGCGGGAGGCCCGCTACCACGCGACCGCGACGCTCCTCGACAGCGGCAACGTGCTCGTCGCCGGCGGCGGACTCGGCAACGGCAAGATCCTCGCGACCGCGGAGCTGTACACCGAGCACAAGGGCTGACCGCGGCAAGCTCGTCGCGACCGCCGAGCCCTACACCGAGCACAAGGGCTAAGCGCGCGAAGTCCCGCCGGTCAGCTCGATCAGCTCGCGCACGACGGCATCCATACCGGCGATCTCGTAGACCGACCGCTGCCGCCCGGCCCCGCCGCCCCGCTCGAGGAGACCCTGGAGGCTCGCGAGCTCGCGGGCACAGCCGAGCTCGTCGGCGTGGTGTCCGACGCCTTGCAGCGTCCGCTCGAGCAGCTCGTCAACCGGGTGAAGGTCCCCGTCGGCGTCCGGCAGCTCGGCCCGGGTCCCGTAGCGGGCGGCCCGAAACGAACCTTCCTCCAACACGTCGGCCGGCTGGTCGGGCTCGGGCTCGGCCTCGGCGCAGTGGCGGGCGAGGCAGTGGGCGAGCGCGATCACCCCGGCCGCGTCCTCGAGCGACCCCTGGCAGTCGAGGCCCCTGATCTCGACGGTCCCGAGCCGCGGGTGCGGCCGGAGCTTCCACCAGAACCACGTGTAGTCGGCGACGCCCGCCGCGCGTGTCAGGCGCTCGGCGGCCTCACGGAAGTCCGCGAAGTCCCGCATCGCGCGGGGGACCCCCGACCGCGGCCAGGCCCGCATCGTGACCTCCCTGGCCGACTGGAGGCCGGTATCGCGACCGTGGCGAAACGGCGAGTTCGCCGCGAGCGCCTGGAGCAGCGGGAGGTAGCCGCGCAGGCCGTTGAACGCCCGGATCGCCGTCTCGGCGTCGGGCATCCCGACGTGGATGTGCATCCCGCTGACCGGCGTCGCCACCGCGTCGCCGAGCAGGTTGTGGATCTTCGCGTAGCGCTCCTTGTCGGTGATCTCGGCCTCGCCCTCCAGCGCCGACGGGTGCGTGCCGGATCCGAGCAGTCCCGTGCCCGTGGCGAGGACGGCCCGCCGCAGGCCGGCCAGCCTGTCGACCGCGTCGCCCGCCCGCGTGCAGATGTCTGTGACCAGCTCGATCTGGCAGGCGTGGAGCTCGCGCTCGACCCGCCCGTCGAGCTCGCCGAGCCTCTCCCTGACGGCAGCCGACGAGTTCGCCTGCCGGCCGGTCACCGGGTCGACCAGGAACAGCTCCTCCTCGACGCCGATCGTGAACGGCTCGCCAGACCCGAATTCGTCGCTGATCTCGGTCTCCGGGCTCAGGGTCTCCGGTCTGCCCGCCGCCGCCCCCCGCCAAACCGTCTCGCCGGGGCCGGCGGCCGCGCTAGGATCGCCCGCGTGTCAGCCCGCCCGGTCGCCGAGCTCCTCGTGATCTTCGGGATCACCGGTGATCTCGCGAGGAAGATGACCTTCCGCTCGCTCTACCGGCTCGAGCGCGACGGGCGTCTCGAGTGTCCGGTCGTCGGCGTGGCCGCGAACGACTGGACGGTCGACGAGCTCCGCGAACACGCCCGCCGGTCGATCTCGGAGACGGGGGAGACGCTCGACGACGCCGTCTTCGCCCGTCTTGCCGACCGTCTGTCGTACGTCAGCGGAGACTTCTCCGACCCGGCGACGTTCGACCGCGTCGCGAAGGCGATCGGCGGCCGGCGGGACGTCGTCTTCTACCTCGAGATCCCGCCGTCCCTGTTCGAGACCGTCGTCCACGGACTGCACGACGCCGGCCTCGTCGACAAGCCGGCCCGCGTCGTCGTCGAGAAGCCCTTCGGCCACGACCTCGCGTCGGCCCGCGAGCTGGCCGCGAGCCTCCACCGGTACGTCGACGAGTCCCAGCTCTACCGGATCGACCACTTCCTCGGCAAGCTCGGCCTCCAGGAGATCCTCTACCTCCGCTTCGCCAACGTGATGCTCGAGCCCGTCTGGAACCGCAACCACATCGCGAGCGTCCAGATCACGATGGCCGAGCAGTTCGGCGCCGAGGATCGCGGGCATTTCTACGACCCGGTCGGCGCGCTGCGCGACGTCGTCGTCAACCATCTCCTCCAGCTGCTCGCCGCCGCCGCGATGGAGCCGCCGGCCGGCGGCGACCCGGACACGCTCGCGGACGCCAAGCTCGCCGTCTTCCGGTCGATGCCCGACGCGTCGCCGGCCCACTACGTCCGCGGCCAGTACGACGGCTACCGCCTGATCGAGGGGGTCGCGGCCGACTCGACCACCGAGACGTTCGCGGCTGTGCGGCTCGAGGTCGAGAACTGGCGCTGGCACGGCGTCCCGTTCCTGATCCGCACGGGCAAGCAGCTCGCCGTCAAGCAGACCGAGATCCGCCTCGTCTTCAGGCACGCGCCGCCCGTCCGCTTCCTGCCGGTCGCCAGGCATCGACCCGAGCCGAGTCAGCTCGTCGTCAAGCTGGACCCCGAACCCGGCGTGCGGATCGTCCTCGACGCCCACCGGGCCGACCGCGACGGTCCGGCCGAGATCGAGCTGGACATGGAGTTCGCCAACGAGGGCGGCGCCGGCCAGACCCCCTACGAGGTGCTCCTGGCGGCGGCGATGGCCGGCGACCGGTCGTACTTCACGCGGCAGGACTCGATCGACGAGAGCTGGCGCGTCGTCGGGCCACTGCTCGACGATCCGCCGCCGATCCACCCGTACGCGAAGGGCTCGTGGGGCCCGGCGGAGGCCAACGCGCTGGTCGCGGGGATCGGCCGCTGGCACACCCCGTGGGTCTCCCCGGGCGACTGATCGCGACCCGCCGCCACAGATATCCGGCGGCGGCAGCCGCCTTTTTCGGTTGACCGGTCCGTGGTTGTCGCTAGGATCTCGGGCATGCCAGGCGACGACGATCTGTTCGGGCAGGCCCACGTCGAGGCGTATCGGGCGAGCGACGGCGCGCGCGGCTACGAGTGGCGGGGCACGCACATCCTGCTGCTCACGACGACCGGCCGCAAGTCCGGCGAGCAGCGCACGACGCCGCTGATCCACGTCGCCGACGGCGAGCGCCGGTGGGTCGTGATCGCGTCGAAGGGCGGCGCGCCCGAGCATCCGGCGTGGTTTGCGAACCTCGAGGCCGATCCGAACGCGACGATCCAGGTCAAGGCCGACGTCATCCCCGTGCGGATGTCGGTCGTCGAGGGTCCCGAGCGCGAACGTCTCTGGGGCCTGATGACGGGCGTCTGGCCGGCCTACGACGACTACGCCGCGAAGACCGATCGGCACATCCCGGTCGTCCTCTTCGAGCCTCGCTGACTCCTGCCCGCCCGCCCGCCCGGTCGGCGGGGGAGGGCTCGGCGACGACCGCGCCGGTATCTTTGATCGTCCCGGGGGACTGGTGTAACGGTAACACGGCGGTCTCCAAAACCGTCACTCGAGGTTCGATTCCTCGGTCCCCCGCTCGCCGTCCGCCGGGCCCGACGCGGTGGTTGGCGTCCGCGTTCCCGGGTATCCTCTGACTCGTGACGTCCGTGTCCGAGACCAGCCGATGAGCCTGCGCGGGAAGGTCGGCACGGTCGGCGCCGTGATCACGCTCGGTCAGCTCGCGATGATCGTCCGCGACCACTGGCTGTCGATCCCGGCGCGCCATCGAAAGCGCGTCCAGACGCTGGCCACCCGCTCGGGCGGACGCCTGTCGAACCTCTCGCGCGCCGAGCAGGCCGAGCTGCGGGCGCTCGTCAGCGAGCTCAGGCTGGTCGAGCTGGCTCGCCAGATCGGACCGGTCGCGATCGGCCCGGGCCGCCGGCGCGGGTCTCGTCGCCTGTTCTGAGCTTCGCCGGGCTACCGTCGCGTGTTCTGAGGTTCGCCGGGTACGGTCGCCCGTTCTGAGCTTCGCCGGGCTCAGGCGCTCGTGCCGGGCGCCGCCAGCACGACGTCGGCCTGCTCGAGGCTGCCGACGACCGGAATCCGCTCATCCAGGCCGGCGAGCGAGATCAGCTTGCGGACCGAGTTGACCGGGTTGAGGAGTACGACGCCGCCGGCATCCTGCTCGAGGCGCTGGGCGATTTCGAGGATCGCCCGCAGGCCGGTCGAGTCCATGAAGGGGACGCGCGTGAAGTCGAGCACGACACCGGGCGCCGGATCGGTCTGCGTCTCGGCGATCACCGCATCGACGAGCTGGCCGGCGTTGGCGATGTCGACGTCGCCCGACAGGGTTGCGACCACGGGGCCGGTCGACCGGCGCGAGCATTGCACCGAGAACGGAGTCAGCCGGCCGGGGGAGGGCTCGTGTGATGGTCCGGTGGAGATCAGAGTCTCTTCGAGCTGGTGGCGCCGTCGCCCTGCCGACCCAGTGTACGGCGTACGGCAAATCCGGTTGACGCGGTTTGGTTGACGCATTTCGCGGGTTGCGTAGACTCACCGACCCCGAGCCCGCCGCCCGCTCTTGCAAGTTTCCGCGCCACCTGTCCCGGTCCCGACGTGTCCGTCGGATGGGTCTCGCATGGCGCCTGCGAGAGATCCCGTCGAGGCGGTTGCCCGGATCGCCGATTCCCGGCGCGAGCGTCTCCTGCGAATCCACCGCCGCCGCCTGCGGTGGGAGGATCTCGAGGACTGCTACAGCCAGGCGACGCTGGAGCTCGTGGCCAGGGCGAAGCGCGATCCGTTCGCGAGCTCCGAGCACATCAAGAACGCCCTCGAGCAGAAGTTCTCGTCGCGGATCGACGATCGCCGGCGGGCGATCCGCGGGCGCAGCCCGATCGAGACGGCGATCGCGACAGCGCTCCCGGTCGACATCCCCGAGGCCGGAGCCGGCGAGCTCGAGGATCCCGCGGCCGAGATCGTCCGGCAGGTCGTCGCCCGGATCGAGGTCAGCCGGCTGCGGGAGGTCGCCGACGAGCTGACCGACGACCAGCGCCTCGTCCTGGCCTGCCAGATCAGTCTCGGGATGGATTGCGCGGAGTTCTGCCGGCGGTTCGGCTGGTCGGGTGAGAAGTTCCGCAAGGTGGCGCAGCGGGGTCGGAGCCGGCTCCGGGCGCTGGTCGCCGAATACCAGGTCGGCGAGCGGTGCACTCGCCTCGAGCCGGATCTGATCGCGTTCGCCGCCGGTGCGTCGACCGATGAGCAGACGAGGCGGGCGACCGCCCATCTCGGGAACTGCACGGCCTGCTCGACCCAGGCTCGCGCGCTCGAGCTGGCCGCGCGGCGAGTCGCGGCGCTCCTCCCGCTTCCGGGGCTCGTCCGAGTCGGCGTCGTCGGCAAGCTCGGAGGAGCGATCTTCGCGATCAAGCGGGCACTCGGTCTGCTCGGCGGGAGTGCCGAGACCGGCGCGGCCGGTGTTGCCGGCGGCTCGGCGGTGGGAGCCGGGGCCGGCGCCATCAAGATCGGGGTGGCGGCCGCCTGCCTCGCCGGAGCTGCCGGCGGCTACGCGATCTGCGGCGGTGCCCCGGCCGGTCGACCGCCGGCCCACCGGCCGTCAGCGGCCGCGCGCGTTCGTTCGGTCGCTCGCGTCGCCCAGGTCTCGGCCACTCGGCCACCGCCAGCTGCGAGCTCGTCAACGCTCACGCAAGGCTCTCGACTCGCCCGCGGACGGCTTGCCGCCGTGGTAGCCGAGCGGGAGTTCTCGGGGAGAGCGGCTCACACGGCAGCTCTCGTCGCCGGGTCCGGACCTTCCGGGTCGTCTGTCCCGACCGGAAGCCCCGCGCTCAGACGCTCGGCGATCCTCACCGGCTCGACCGCCCCGCCGGCCGGGTCGGCCGTACCGATCGGCCTGGCGGTGAGCACCGCGTCTGCTGGGACTGCGACCGTCTCCTCGGTACCCAGCGGGTCGCCCGTACGAAGCCGGCCGACGCTGGCAGCGAGACCGGCAGGCCGGTCCGCCGGTGGGCAGGAGCAGTCTGAGTTCGGCGGTTTCGAGCACTAGCAGCGACGAGCGATCTGCTGGCAGCGACGATTGATCCGCTGGCAGCGACGAGCGATCAGCTGGCAGCGGCGAGCGCTCCGCACCGACGCGGCGGCCGGGCGTCGCGGTCGGACGAAGGGCGCTGTGGGCGTGTCCCGCCTGACGGGGGTCGTCGGACTCTCTGCGGAGGGACCAGATGCCGACTTCGCCGACAACCGACACCAGTGCCTGCGGCACCTCGCGGGCGACCGATGGGGAGCGCCGCCGATGAGGCGCCGACGTCCGAGCGCGCTCTACACCGTCCTCGACGAGGAGCAGCTGCTCGCCGGTGTCGACCTCGCCGATCACCCGGATCCGCTCGCCGGCCGCTCGACCGGCGAGGGCGGTGAGGAGTGGGACGAGTGGTCGCCGGACTTCGATGATGGCTCGGACGACGACTGCCCGCACGAGTGGGAGCGCGGCGACGTCGGCGGACGGTCGGGCCGGACATCCGAGGCGAGTGAGCAGGAGCCGGCCGTCGGGTCGGAGCCGTCGACCCCGAGTCTGCGCGATCGGGGCGCTCGCCGGCGGTGGGCGAGGCTCGGCTTCGCCGGTGCGCTCGTCCTCGTCCTGCTGGTAGCCCGGGAGGTCGGGGCCACACTGGAGACCGCCGGTTCGCGGGCGGCGCGGCCGGCGATCGCAGGCGCGAGCGGTGGGGCACGACCGGGCGCCCTGACCGCCTTGCCGCGATCCTCGACCGCGACCGCGACCGCGACCGCGACCGCGCTGGGCGTGCGACGCGATCGTCCGAGCGTGTCGGGTGGTCCGAGCGTGTCGGGTGGTCCGGGCGTGTCGGGTCGTCCAAGCGTGTCGGGTGGTCCGGTCGTGTCGGGTGGTCCGGGCGTGTCGGGTGGTCCGAGCGTGCGAGGCGGCCACCCGAGCGTTCGCGTCCGCGCCCCCGCCGACGCGGCCCGCCAGTCGCGGGCTCAGACCGGCCAGGCGCGGGCTCAGATTCGCCGGTCGCCGGTCGCCGCTGCTGGCGGTCGGGTCGTGGGCCAGGCGCAGGGACCCGCCAGTCCCGGCAGAGGGACGAGCCCGCCGGCGTCCAGGCCGCCGGCGCCGGCGCGGACGCAACCGGTGGGCCGGGGTCGACGAGCCGCGCCCAGCCAATCACCAACCGTCGCGCGCGGGAGCTCGCCGGCGCAGGAATTCGGGTTCGAGCGATGAGTCGACCGGCTCCGAGCGGAGCCCGGGTCCGCGTCGAGACGCGACCGTTCTGGCGCGTGCGGGTATCCGCATCGCTCTCCCGGTGGGTGCTCTACGCCGTCGCGACCGTCGGCATCCTCGCGACGGCCCGGTTTGCGATCTCCCCACCCCGACCGACGGTCGTGCACGAGACGGCGAGCGATGCTCGAGACGTCGGCTCCGAAGCGTTCGCGACCCTCTTCGCCCGCCGGTACATGACATGGAGCGCGGCGGCGCCGGCCGAGCACGCCGATGGTTTGGCGGCGTTCGTCAACACGGCGACCGACCCCGATCTCGGGCTCGGCCAGCCCGCGCGTGGGTCGCAGCGGGTACTTTGGGCCGACATCGTCGGGGCCGATCGCGTTGGACCGGGAGAGCACGCCTACACGGTAGAGCTCGACACCGGCGGCTCAAGCCTCGTCTACCTGTCCGTCGACGTCGTCCGCTCGTCCGCAGGTGTTCGCCGGCTCGGCCGCTACCCGGCGTTCGTCGGACCGCCGCTCGTGACCGGGGCTGGAGCGCTCGACGGACAGCGCGTCGGTCCGGTCAGCGACCCTGCTCTGACCGCGGTCATCGGGCGGGGGTTGCGCAACTACCTCGCGGGATCGCGTGCCAACCTCGCGGCCGACCTCGCGCCCACGACGGTCGTCTCGCCGCCTGCCGACCAGCTCACGGTCGACCAGATCGGTCAGCCCGGGGTCGCCCGCGACGGGGGCGTTCTGACGACCATCGTCGCCCACGACGCCCGCGACACGTCCTTCACCTTGACCTACGAGATCGACGTCGTACGAACCGCTGGTCGCTGGCTGATCGCGGCGATCCAGACAGACCCGAGGACATAGGAGGCAGACAATGATCGAAGAGGAGGCACGCAGATGATCGAAGCACCGCTGACCAATCAACGACTCGGCGGCGGGCGGCGGGCGGTGGGCTCGTGGGCGAACGCCCTCCGCTGTCGGCCTCGCCCGCGAAGGCTCGGTACGACGATCCTGCTCGGGCTCGTCCTGCTCGCGGCGTCGCCCCCGGCCGTGACGCTCGCCGCGGGGCCGTCGGCCAAGACGTTCGCCGCGGGGCCGTCGGCAGACACGATCGCCGGGGGACCGCTTGCGGTCGGCGTGACGAACCCGACGGGCGGCTCGCTCGAGTCTGCGGCCAGCCGGGCGGGAGACACCGGCCGGAAGATCGGACTCAGCCTGATCGGGCTGGCCCTCGCCGTGGCAGCCGTGATCCTCGTCTTCAAGCGCGACTTCAAGGAGGCGGTCGGCGTGATTGCGATCGGCATCGTCGCGATCCTGCTGGTGAGCCCGGCGGGAATCAACGTGCTTCAGGACACCGTGTCGATGCTCTTCGCCACCAACTAGGAACGCGATGGAGATCCGCTCCTTTCGTGCGGTGTTCGAGCTCGAGCGGCGCATCTACCGGGTCGACACCGTCCGGCTCAACCCCGGTGGGATCCCGGTGCGTGGCGTCCTCTACGCCGGGACGCTCGTGGTTGCCTGCCTGATCGGGGGTCGGCTCCCGCCGCTCTCGTGGATTCTCGGACTCTTCCCGTGGTACATCCGCTACCTCGGGCTCCCGGTCGTGGGGGCGGCGATCGCGACGATCGTGAAGGTCGACGGCCGGCCGTTTCACCTCGCCGCGCGAGCCCTCACCGTCCACGCCTTCGCGCCACGTTGGACCTCCGGCCTCGCTCGAGCCCCGTCACCCGGGTCTCGTTGGCGTCCGCCGCAGATCCTCCTCGTCCCCGACGGTTCGGATGCACGATTCCGGCGTCTGCGCTACCGCGGTCCCGGTGCCGTTCTGGTCGGCTACCCGCACGACCGGGCGGAATGGTCGCGTCCGCTGCTCGCGCGCCGGCGGCCGGCCGTCGATCTCACGCTCCACGCGCGCCGTCCCGGCCGGCCGCTCGGTCGGCCCGTCGCGCTCGAGTTGGCGGCCGGTGTCGTGCTCGAGGTCCGCCCACCGGTCGACCAGGACTAGCGGGTGCGTCAGCCCGTCTCGTTCGTCTACGGCAACTGCCTGCTCGGATCGAGCGGCCCTTGGGGCGTCTTCGCGCTCCGGTCGATTTCGTACGCGATCCTCTCGGCCGAGCGTAAGCAGGAGGTCTTCAGCCGGCTGCTCGCCGCGATCGAGGCAGTCGAGGCCGACATCCAGGTGATGCGCGTGGCCCGGCCCTGGGATCTCGACGGCTACGCCGACGAGCTCCTCGCGACGTACTCCGGGCCACACGGGGCTGCGCATCGTCGGTACGTCGCCGAGCACCGCGAACGCCTCGACGGCGAAGTCGGTCAGGCCGTGCCGGCCGTCTATCTCGCGGTCAGCCTCGAGGCGCCCGAACGCGATGTCGGCAGCTATGTCGCGGGGCTCTTCGATCGCTCGCCGAGAACGCTCGTCGCGTCTCTGCGCGAGTCGTTGGCCCTGACCGAACGGCGGCTGCTCACCGAGGACGAGCTCGAGCGGCTGCGCGTCCGTGCCGACGAGATACACGCGCGGCTCGCCGGCTTTCTCGACGTCCGGCCGGCCCGCACGGTGGAGGTCCAATGGCTGATCAGGCGGGCCTTCTGTCGCGGCACGGCCGAGCCGGTCGTCGACGGCCTGCACCAGCCGCAGGCACTCGTCTTCGAGCGCAACGGTCAGGCCGTGCTCGCGCCGCTCGAGGTGGATGTCCTGCGCTGGTTCGACGGCTACGTCGAGAACCGCGGTCGCAGCCTGCGGATCGAGTCCGAGCTCGGAACGAGCTGGCAGGCGCAGCTCGTCGCCGGTGCGCTGCCCGAGCGCGCGGAGTTCCCGAGCTCTCGCCTCGAGCTGATGTTCGCCGCGCCCGAGTCGCTGCCGTTCGCCGTGGACATGACGCTCAACGCCCGCTACCTCCCGAACGATCTCGCCCTCCGCCTGGTTCGCCGCCGTGTCCAGGATGCCGACCAGATCGTCCGCTCCGAGGCCGACGGCGACCAGGGGGTCACGGACCTCGGCTACCAGCGCACCCAGGAGTCGAGGGACCTCCTGGCCTATCTCCAGTCGGCCAGCCATCCGCCCCTGCTTCGGGCGACGCTCGCGATCGCCGTGGCGGCCGACGGAGAGCCCGAGCTCGAGCGCCGGGTCGAGGCCTGCAGGAGGACATTCGGAGAGATCAGGCTGCATCGGCCGATCGGCGATCAGCTCGAGCTGTTCCTCCAGCATCTCCCCGGCCAGCGAACGCGTGTCCGCGGGTACGACGACGTCCTCACCCCCGAGCAGGTCGCCGCGATGATGGCGCTCGGCACGCACTCGGTCGGATCACGTCGGGGCTTCTACCTCGGCCACACGCTCGGCGGCTCGCGCCAGCCGGTCCGATTCAACCTGCGCGAGGGGTCTGACACCGACCGCAACGCCGCGATTCTCAGCCTCGGGGCGCTCGGCTCCGGCAAGACCACGCTCGACCAGAAGCTGCTCTACGAGGGCTTCCTGCTCGGAGCCCGGATCATCGACTGCGACCCGAAGGGCGACCATCGGATGCACCGCCTCGACGATGTCGCCGGGCACGTCGAGACGATCGCGCTGCGACCCGACCGAGCCCTACGCGGGATGCTCGACCCGCTCCGGGTCGCTCCGGACCACATGCGCCACGACGCCGCCGTCTCCTTCCTCTGCGACCTGCTTCCCGCCCGGTCGGACGCCGCCTGGGAGACGTCGGTCGTCGCCGCCGTCGACGCAGTCGTCAATCGAGCGGGTCAACCGACCTGTTTCGAGGTCGTGCGAGCGCTTTCGGCCGGAGACGAGATCGACCGACAGGTCGCAAAGACGCTCTCGGTCTACGCCAGAGCCGGCCTGACGCAACTCGGTTTCGCCGACCCCGACGTGCGTCTGCCACCGGTCGGTGACAGGCAGGTGACCTACATACCGATTCGGGACCTCCCCGGGCCCCAACCGGGAACCCGGCGCGCCGACTACTCGGTGGCCGAGCGGGTCGGTGAGCAGATCGTTCGCCTGATCGCGATGTTCGCGATGCAGCTGATGGCCGCCGAGCGCGACCGTCTCAAGCTGTTCAGCTTCGACGAGGGCTGGCGGCTGCTTGGCGACCCGGTCGGTCGAATGCTCCTCGCCTCTCTCCAGCGGATGGGTCGCTCCGAGCTCGCCGTCCCGATCATCTCGACCCAGCTCGTCAGCGACACCCTGCTCGACGGCCGCGACTCGCTCGAGAACCTGATCGGGGCGACCTTCGTCTTCGGCCTGCGGAGCGAGAACGAAGCCGCCCGCGCCCTACGTCTGCTCGACCTCGACCCCGACGACCAGATGCTCCGGCGAAGCCTCATCGAGTTCGACGCCGGGCGTTGCCTGATGCGCGACCACCGCGGCCGGGTCGAAGCGGTCGCGGTCGATGTCGTCGCCCCGTGGCTGCTCCGCGCTCTGTCGACCACCCCGCCCGCCGAGGCCGATGTCCGCTCGCGGTGACCGGCGGAGCTCGGTCGAGAGGCTGCAGAGAGTCGTCGCCCCGACCGTTCCCGCAGGCGCCGTCCTCCTGGCTCTGGGCGTCCTGCTCGCCGGCCCGCCCCCCGCCGCCGCGGCTCCGGCCACCCGCACGGCCCCGCCCGCGTCAGCGCTTCACGCGGCTCCGCCGACCCGGCCGACTCCCGTGACTCAGACCGCGCCCGCCTCGCCGGCCTCCCCGGCCAACACCACGCCGCCCCCGTCGCCTGCAACCGGGTCGTCCGACCCGAGCGCCCAGAGCACCTCCCTGGCCGGCCAGGGACCCCTCGTCTCCAACGGGCTCGGGAGCCCGTCGTGCGCCGGTGCCAGCCCGGCAGCCGGACTCTCGGCGGCCGAGCGAGCGAACTGCAGGGCCTCAGGTCTGATCGCCTCGCCGGCTCCACTCGACAACTACCAGTTCGACATTCACATCGACACGGGAATCGGCGGCGGCGTCAAAGGCGGCCTTGCGAGCCTCGTCCAGGACTATCTCCTCACGCCCCTCTGGACGGCCCTCGTCTGGGCGACCGACGTCCTGCTCGTCGCGATCGAATGGTGCTATTCGATCGATCTGCTCAGGACCGGTGCGCTCGGACCGGTGGCCCGGGGGCTGGCCGCGATGCACCGGTCCCTGACCACACCCTGGCTCGCGACGGTTCTCGCGATAGCGGCCGTCACGTTCCTCTACCGAGGGCTGATCCGCAGGCAGGTGGTCGAGACGCTCGGCCAGTTCGCGCTGATGCTGGCGATGATGATCGGCGGCCTGTGGGTCATCGTCGATCCGGCCGACACGGTCGGAGCGGTGAGCCAACTCGCCAACCAGGCGAGTCTCGGCGTGCTTGCGGCGAGCGCGACCGGCGACCCAAACCAGCCGACCCGCGGACTGGCAGACAGCCTCGACCAGGTCTTCACCACGGCGGTCGGGACACCGTGGTGCTATCTCGAGTTCGGCAACGTCGACTGGTGCGACGACCCAGGCCAACTCGATCCTCACCTGCGCCGCACGGCGATCACGATCGCCGCACTCGATTCACACTCGGGCAGCCCGGTCAACGCAGACCAGATCCGGGAGGAGGACCTCGGGATCGCAGGCGCTCGGACCAATGGGGCACTGTTCCTTGCCCTGCCGGCGAACGGCCCCGGACGCAACGCGATCAACGCCGATGTCGTCCACCCGTCGCTGCTCCGCGTTCTCTGCGGCTCGAATCTCGCCACCTTCTGCACGGCCTCGACTGCCCCGCAGGCAGAGTTCAGGACCGAGAAGGGGACCCTGGCCCGGATCGGCGGTCTCCTCCTGATCGCCTTCGGCGAGCTCGGCATGTTCGGGTTCCTCGGCTTCATCGCGCTCCGCCTGCTGAGCGCCGCCCTCCTCTCGGTGCTCTACCTCCTGCTTGCGCCGCTTGCCGTCCTTGCACCCGCGCTCGGGGACGGCGGTCGCGCCCTTTTCCGGCTGTGGTCCCTGCGTCTGCTGGGGTCGGTTCTCGCGAAGCTCGTCTACTCGGTCTTCCTCGGTGTCGTCCTGCTCATGCTCCGCGTGCTCGGCGAGCTCGGGAACCTCGGTTGGTGGACGCAATGGCTCCTGATCGCGTCGTTCTGGTGGATCGTCTTCAACCATCGCCACCAACTGCTCGAACACGTGATCCACGAGCGAGGCGAGTCGACCCGGCGGGCCTCGCTCGGCAGCCGCCTGTTCGCCGCGCACCAGGCGATGCGATTCGCCCGGCCGGTCACGCAGCGGATCGGCCGGCTTGGCAGGGCCGTCGAGGAAGCCGGGCGAAGCGCCCCGGGCACGATTCTCGATCGGTTCGGCCGCGGCAGGGATCGACGCGGATCGGACGAGACGCCCCAGCTCGCCCAGCAGGTGTCGCGGACGCTCGAACGCGACCACGGCCAAGCCGTCTCGACGGCCGCAGCCGCCCCGGCTCGCGAGGCCGAGCTGAGCTCCCTGCGGGGCCGCCGTGACCTCCTGCGACGCAAGGGCCAAGAGGCCGAACGGGCCGGCGACCGGCGTCGCGCGGTGTCGCTGAAGCTCCGCCAAGACGAGGTCGACGCCCGGATCAGAGACGGCGAGGACGAGCTCGCGACCGCCCGGACGCTGGTCCGCCGCGGCGAGGAGAACACCCGCCAGACAGGAGTCGTCCACGACGCCGATCAGCGTGAGCGCCAGGCTGCGATCTTCGACCGCCAGGCCGAGCTCCGACCGCTCCTCGCCTCGCCGGGCGACAAGCGCACGGGCCGGCGCGACTACCGCGAGCTGGCGGTGCTGGCCGGCGTCAGCCGGGCCGAGTACCCCCGCCTCGAGGGAACCCCGCGGCGGCGGGCCCAGCTGGAGATCGACCGCGCGCTCGAGCGCCGGCGGGAGTGGTCGCGCAAGACCGAGCTCGCCGACCGGGAGAAGACGATCGCATCGTGGCACCGCAAGTCGCGGCCGCCAGGAGGAACGGCGGATACCGCAAATCAACCGCGAACCGGCCGCGGGACGGATCGGCCAAGGGATCGGACCACGGGTCGGCCGACGGAGCGGGCCGACGGTCGGCCGACGGAGCGCGCAACGGACCGGCCGAAGCCGCGCCCGGTCGACGCACGGCGGCGGCAGTTCGACGCTGCCACCGATTCGCCGCCCGCCCCCCGCCGGCCCGGGCCGCGGGCGTCGGGCCCCCGCCGGACCGACCGACTCTCGTAAGGTCTGGTCGTGATGGCCGCCGATCGTCGTGTCGAGCATCTCCTGATCGGCGGGGGGATCGCCTGCGCGACGGCCGCCCGCACGCTCCGCGAGGAGGGCGCCGACGGCCGGATCCTGCTCGTCGGCCGCGAGCTCGACCCGCCGTACCACCGGCCGCCGATCACCAAGGGCTACCTCCAGGGCCGTGAGACGAGGCCCGAGACCCTCGTCCACGAGCCTGGCTGGTGGGAGGACAACGACGTCGAGCTGCTGAGCAGGACCAGCGTGCTCGAGCTCGACGCCGAGGCGCGGACGGCCAAGCTCTCCAACAAGGAGACCGTCGAGTTCGCGACCGCCCTGATCGCCACCGGCGCGATGGTCCGCAGGCTCGGCGTCGACGGGACAGAGCTCGACGGGATCCACTACCTGCGGACCCTGGGCAACGCCGACGCGCTTCGACGAGACACAGAGGACGCCGCGCGGGTCGTGATCGTCGGCGGCTCATATCTCGGCGTCGAGGTCGCCGCGTCGCTCACCGTGCTCGGCAAGAGCTGCACGATCGTGATGCAGGAATCAGCGACGCTCGAGCGCCACTTCGGCCACCGGGCCGGACGCCACTTCCAGGGGATCCTCGAAGCCCACGGCGTCGAGGTGATCGCCAGCGACGAGGTCGAGCGCTTCGAGGGGGACGGTGAACGCGTCGAGCGAGTCGTGACCAGAGCCGGGCTCACGCTCGCGGCCGACGCGGTCGTCTGCGGGGTCGGGGCGATTCCCGACGTGATGCTCGCGCGGAAGTCCGGCTTCGAGCTCGGGCCGACCGGCGGCGTGCTCGCCAACACGCGCCTTGAGACCTCGCACGCCGGGATCTACGCGGCCGGCGACATCTGCGAGTACGACTCGACGATCCACGGGCGGGTCCTGCGCGTCGAGCACGAGGATCACGCGGCCGAGCAGGGCCGCAGCGCCGCGCGCAACATGCTCGGCCAGGATCGCCCCCACGAGGCCGTCCCGTACTTCTTCTCGGACCTCGCCGACTGGATCTCCCTCGAGTACGTCGGACCCGCCGCCGCCTGGGACGAGGAGATCGTCCGGGGATCGCTGCACGACAACGACTTCACGCTCTTCTACCTCCACGACGACCGCGTCGTCGCCGCGCTCGGCGTGGGACCGTCGGCAGCACTCGACGATGCCCGCCGGCTGATCGTCGCGGCCACGCCGATCGCCGACCCCGCGATCCTCGCCTCCGGCGACCTCGACCGCCTGAGCGCCTCGTAGCCGGGGCTTAATGCCCCGCGTCTACGCTGGCTGGCGATGGACCACCGCGCGGCCAACCCACTCAAAGCGGCCCTGCTCTGCGTCGTCGGTCTCGTCCTGACCGGCGTCACCGCGCTGATCCTGCCGGTCGCCCGGCTCCACGACGCGGCCACGCTCGAGGGCTTCGCCCAGCTTCGCGGGACGCGGCTCGGCGTCGTCGCCAACCAGATCGCCCACACGGTCGACCCGCGACCGTACGCCGTGCTCGGCGTGCTGCTCGCGCTCGTCGCCCTGCTGCGCGGGCGTCCGCGCGTCGCCGTCGCCGTGCCGGTCGCGATGGTCATCGCCAGCGCGAGCACCGAGCTGCTCAAGCCGCTCGTCGGCCACCCGCGGGTCTCCGAGTGGCTCGGCGGAGGCGCCGACACGTCCGTCGCGTCGTGGCCGAGCGGCCACGCGACGGCGGCGATGATGGTCGCGCTGTGCGCCGTGCTCGTCGCGCCCCGCGGGCTGCGGCCGCTCGCCGCCCTGCTCGGGACGGGCTTGGCGATCGGCGTCAGCTATTCGATCCTCGTGCTCGGCTGGCACTTCCCGAGCGACGTCCTCGGCGGCTTCTTCGTCGCCGGCGCCACGACCTCGCTCGCGCTGGCGGCGCTGTGGTCGGCCGAGGCTCGCTGGCCCGAGCGGACCGCCCGGCGCGCGGTCGGGCGCGCCGCCGCCGGCGTCGGCGATCTACTGGCCCCCGCGGCGATCCTCGCGCTCAGCGCCGGCGCGGCGATCGGGCTGGTCGCGATCCGCGGGCGCGTGCTCGCGGCCTACAGCGCCTCGCACCTCTCGTTCGTCGCCGGCGCCGCCACGATCGCCGGGCTCGCCGGCGTGCTCGCGACGACGATGGCGCTCGCCCTGCGGCGCTGAGCGGCGATCGCGCGGCTGTCGAACGCAGTCAGTGCGAGCGCCCGGGCTCCCAGAGCGGCTCGTCGCCGTCGTTGGCTCCGCGCGCAAGGATGAAGAGCAGATCCGAGAGCCGGTTGAGGTAGCGGACGACCTCCACGCCGACCTCCTGGCCGTCCTCGGCCGCGAGCGCCACCGCCCGCCGCTCGGCCCGGCGGCAGACGGTCCGGCAGACGTGGAGCTGCGCGGCGGCAGGGCTCCCGCCCGGTAGGACGAACGACTTCAGGGGTTCGAGCGTGTCGTTGACCTCGTCGCAGGCCCGCTCCAGCCAGGCGACCTGCGCGCCGACGACCCGCAGCCGGTCGCGCTCGCCACCGGGCGGAACGGCGAGGTCGGCGCCGACGTCGAAGAGGTCGTTCTGGACGGCCGCCAGCCACTCGGCGTAGCGCTCGGGAAGGCCCGGTGTGACGAGCGCGACGCCGATCTGGGAGTTGAGCTCGTCGACGTCGCCGTAGGCCTCGATCCGCGGATGGGTCTTCGGGACACGGCTCATGTCACCGAGGTGTGTCTCCCCGCCGTCGCCGAGCTTCGTGTAGATGCGTGTCAGATTCACGGTCACACCCCGAGTCTGACAGACCACTAGGATGCCGCGTGATTCCGGTCGGTGGTCCGTCCAAGCCGGTCGCGCCAGCCGCCGACGACAAGCCGACGAGCCGTATGAAGGGGTTGCCCGCACTTGCGAAGCGTCCTAGGTCGTTCACTTCTCGCAGCCCTCACGACGCTCGCCTGCTGGTCTGCCGCCGCGTCGGCCGCGACACCGGTTCCCGGCCTCGTCACCGTCCGCGTCGAGGGAGCCGTCCAGACGCTCCTGCCCGCGACCACGGTCCTCACCGAGGCCGGCGCGTTCCACCCGGCGAACGATCCCGTGGCCGCCCGCACGTGTCCGGGAACCAGCGCCGCCCGCGCCCTCGAGCTGGCGACCGGCTCGATCTGGTCGGGCACGTACTTCACGAGCTTCGGCGACTACCAAGTCGACTCGATCCTCGGCGAGGCCCATCCGACCGGGCCGTCGGACGGCAGCTACTGGGCGTTCTGGGTCGACAACGCGCCCGCCCAGGTCGGGATCTGCCAGCAGCAGCTCGACCCCGGCGACCAGATCCTCTTCTTCCCCGACTGCTTCGGCTCGTGCCCGGCCGGCTTCGTCTCGCCCGACGTGCTCGCCGTCAACGCGCCGGCCGCCGTCCAGAGCGGGACGCCGTTCACCGCGGGCGTCGTCTCCTACCCGAATGCCGGCGGCCCGCCGAAGACCCTGGTCGGGGCGGCGATCACCGGCGGCGGCGCGAGCGCGGTGACCGGCGCCGGCGGGCTGGCGAGCGTCACGCTCAACACACCCGGGTCGTATCTGCTCACCGCGAGCGCTCCGGGCGCGGTCCGCGCGGAGACCACGGTCTGCGTCCACAACGCCAACGACGGGAACTGCGGCACGACGAAGGGCGCGCCCGGCGCCGGAGGGACCCCGCCCGCGGGCGGGGCGGGCACGCCGACACCCGGCGCGCCGGGCGCCACGACGCCGGCCGGGTGTGTCACGAACGGGTCGGACGGACGCTGCGGGACGCTCGACAGGACGGCGCCGGTCGGCCGCCTGCAGATCCCCGAGGGTCGCCACTACGCGCACGGGAGGGGCCCGCGCACGCTCGACGGCACGGTCGCCGCCGACCCGTCGGGCCTGCGGACGATCCGCCTGCGCCTGACCCGCCTCGAGCACGGCCGCTGCCAGGTCTTCAGCCCGAAAAAGGCGGCGCTCGTCGACGGGACCTGCAAGATCGATCGGGCCCCGTGGTTCGCGGTCGGCCCGCCGTCGCCGTTCTCCTACCTGCTCAAGCAGCGGCTGCCGGCCGGCCGGTACGTGCTCGACGTCGAGGCGACCGACAACGCCGGCAACGTCGACAGGCAGGTGGCGGGCCGGAGCCGGATCGTCTTTCGTGTGGGATAGCCGGTTGCCGATCGCGCTCGGGGCGTGCCTCGTGCTCGCGGGGTGCGGCCTCGGGCCGGGCGGCGCGCCGAGCGGCGTGCAGCTGACGGTGACACGCGACTTCGGGACCAAGACGCTCGCCGAGATGCCGGTCGGCGGGCTGCGGGGAAGCGACACGGTGATGCAGATGCTCGAGGCGAGCGCCCACGTCAAGACCCGCTACGGCGGCGGCTTCGTCGACTCGATCGACGGGATCGCCTCGGGCCGGGAGGACGGCGGTCCGGCCGACTGGTTCTACTACGTCAACGGGGTCGAGGCGACGAAGGGGGCGGCGGCGACGAAGCTCGGCCGCAACGACCACGTCTGGTGGGACTATCACGACTGGGCCGGGTCGACCGACATCCCGGCGGTCGTCGGCGCCTTCCCCGAGCCGTTCCTCCACGGCTTCGACGGGCAGCGGCTTCCCGTGCGGATCGAGTGCGTCCAGCCGGCGAGCACGGCCTGCGCGACGATCTCCCGCGTGCTCACCGGCTACGGGATCCCGGCCGCGCGGGGCGGCCTGGCGCTCGCCGAGTACGGCGACGTCCTGCGGGTGGTCGTCGGGACGTGGCCCCGCCTGCGCACCGACCCGACGGCCCGGCTGCTCGAGAGCGGGCCGAAGACGAGTGGGGTCTACGCGCGGATCAGCTCGACGGGAGCGGCGCTCGCCGTGCTCGACCAAAAGGGCGCGACCGTCCGCACGCTCGGCCCGGGGAGCGGTCTGGTCGCGGCCGTGCGCCACGCGGGCGACCCGCCGGTGTGGATCGTCACGGGGACCGACGACGCCGGCGTGGCGGCCGGGGCGCGGGCCTTCCAGGCGGGCGACCTGCACGACGACTTCGCGCTGGCCGTGGCCAACGACATCGGCATCCCGCTGCCGGTCGCCAAGCCGTGAGCCGCCGCGGCGAAACGCCGTCCCGGCCACCGTCGACGCGTCGCCGCCGGCCGGCGGCCGGCCGCTCATGAGCGCGGGGCTCACGCTGGCCTACCGGCGGCGGGCGACCCCGCTGCACGCGGCGCGGGCCGGCTGCGGGGCGATCTACGCGCTCGGGCTGCTGGCGAGCGCGGTGATCCTCGCCCACCCGGCCGAGCTGCTCGTGCTGCTCGGGGCGATCGCCGGCGCGGCCGGCCTGGCGGGGATCGGCCGTGACCTGCGGCGGTCGGTGGCGCCGATGCTGATCGCGATCGTCGCGATCGCGGCGCTCAACGCGGTGATCAGCCGCAACGGGCTGACCGTGCTCGCCCGCCTGGGCGTGCTGCCGCCGTTCGGGGAGATCGACATCACGCTCGAGGCCCTCGCCTACGGGGCCGTGCTCGGGCTCCAGCTGTTCATCGCCGTCGCGGTCGGGATGCTGGCGACGGCGACGATCGACCCCGACGAGCTGCTGAGGCTCTTCCGCCGGGTCTCGACGCGCTCGGCGCTGACGGCGGCGCTGGCGACGCGGATCGTCCCCGTGCTGGAAGCCGACGCGCGGCGCCTCGCCGAGGCCCGCCGCTGCCGGCCGCCCGCGGCAATCGGGGAGCCGCGGCAGGGACGGCTGGCGATCGTCCGGGCGACGACCACGGGGGCGCTCGACCGGGCACTCGACGTGGCGGCGACGCTCGAGGTCCGCGGGTACTCGCTGTTACGCAAGCCGCCCCGCCGGCGGCGGCCGCTCTCGCGCCACGACATCGCCTTCGCCGGCTCGGGAATCGGCCTCGTCGCGCTGGCGGCCGGCGCCCGCCTCGACGGCGTCGCCGCCTTCACGGCCGACCCGCTCGTCCACATCGCGCTCGGCGTCCCCGAGCTCTGCCTGGCCGCCGCCCTGCTGGCGGTCGCGCTGGCGCCGTTCGCCGACCGCCGGGGGATCGACATATGACCCCCGGCGATCTCGCGCTCTGCTTCGACTCGGTGACCTACGCGTACCCCTGCGCCGAGGGCGAGGCGGCGACGCCGGTCCTGCGGGAGCTGAGCTTCGGGATCGAGCCGGGCGAGTTCTGCGTCGTCGCGGGTCTCTCGGCGTCGGGCAAGTCGACGGTGCTGCGGGCGGCCTGCGGTCTGGTCCCGCACTTCCACGGGGGCGACTTCGCCGGCCGGGTGACGGTCGGCGGGCTCGACACGCGCGAGCACGGGCCGGGCGCGGTGGCCGCGGTCGCGGGGACCCTGCTGCAGGACCCGGAGACGCAGATCCTGATGGGGACGGTCAGAGCCGAGCTTGCCTTTCCGCTCGAGAATCGCGGCTACGGGGCGGCGGGGGTCGCCCGGGGGGTCGAGGAGGCGGCGCTCGCGCTGGGCATCGAAGGCCTGCTCGATCGGTCGACGGGTGAGCTGAGCGGCGGCGAGCAGCAGCGGATCGCCCTCGCGGCGGCGCTGGCCGGCCGGCCGCAGGTGGTCCTCCTCGACGAGCCGACCTCGCAGCTCGACCCGGTCGCGGCCGACGAGCTGATCTCGCTCCTGCGGCGGCTCAACGAGGAGTGGGGGACGGCGATCGTGCTGGTCGAGCACCGCCTCGAACGGTGCCTCCAGGCGGCCGACCGGGTGCTCGCGCTGGCCGGCGGTCGGCTCGTCTGCGACGCGCGACCGAGCGTCTTCCTCGACTGGGCGGCCGACCACGCGCCGGCGCTCCAGACGCCGGCGGCCCGGCTCGTGCGGCGGGTCGGCCTGCGGCCGGCGCCGGCGGGGGTCAAGGAGGCGCGGGCGACGCTGCGCGCCCATCACCTGCTGCCCGAGGCGACCCCGCCGACGCCGCGCCGTCGCCGACGCCCAAGCCGCGGTCGCGGAGAGCCCGCCGGCGCAGCGCCGAGCAGGCGGCGCTCGGCTTCGCGGGGGTCTGGCACGAGCTGAGCGACGGGCCGGCGATCCTGCGGGGGGTCGAGCTCGAGGTCGCGGCCGGCGAGACGGTCGCCCTGATGGGGCGCAACGGGGCGGGGAAGTCGACGCTCCTGCGCCACGCGCAGGGCCTCCTGAAGCCGACCCGGGGAACCGTCCACCGCGGCGGGCGGGTGGCGCTCCTGCTCCAGAATCCGGGCGACTACTTCCTGGCGGAGCGGGTCGCCGACGAGCTGGGGGAGCGGGCGCTGGCGCAGGCCGGGCTCTCGGCGCTGGCCGGGCGCCACCCGCGGGATCTGAGCGGTGGCGAGCGTCAGCGCCTGGCGCTGGCGATCGTCTGCGCCGGCGACTCGCCGCCGGCGGCGCTCTGCCTGGACGAGCCGACCCGTGGCATGGATCGCGAGGCCAAGGTCGTACTCTCGGATTTGATGCGCGCAGCGGCGGGTGGGGGAAGCGCGGTAATTGTCGCGACGCACGACACGGAGTTCGCGGCGACGTTCGCCAAGCGCGTGGTGATGCTCGCCGACGGGCGGGTGATCGTCGACGCGCCGGCCGCGGAGGTGCTGAGCGGTGGGTGGTACTTCGCCACGGAGACCGCCCGCGTGCTCGGCGGCGCCGGGGGGGCGCTGCTCCCCGAGCAGGGGGCCGAGCTGATCCTCCGCGACCAGAAGACGGCGGTGAGCGCGTGATCGGCTGGCAGGCGGCGTCGTTCGTGCTGCTCGGCCTGGCGCTGGCCGGGGGATTCGCCTGGTACGAGCGCTCGGACCCGTCGGCGAAGGTGCTCGCCCTCGTCGCGACCCTCGCGGCGCTGGCCGCGCTCGGCCGGGTCGCGTTCGCCGCGCTGCCGGACGTCAAGCCGACCACCGACATCGTCCTGCTCGCCGGCTTCGTGCTCGGGGCGGCGCCCGGCTTCGCGGTCGGCTCGGTCGCCGCCCTGGCGTCGAACTTCTTCTTCGGGCAGGGCGCCTGGACGCCGTGGCAGATGTTCGCCTGGGGGGTCATCGGCCTGCTCGGCGCGGGCCTCGGCCGGTTGAGTCGGGCGCCGGCTCGGTCGCACGGGCCTGGCGCTGGCCTGCGGCGGGGCCGGCCTGCTGTTCGGGGTGATCCTCAACTTCTCGACCTGGATCACGTTCAGCGGCGACCTGACGCTCGACCATTTCTTCGTGATCTCCGGTTCGGCGCTGCCGTTCGACCTGACCCACGCGATCGGGAACGTCGTCTTCTGCGTCGCCTTCGGCCCGGCTCTGGTCCGGGCGCTGGTCCGCTTCCGCGGGCGGATCGACGTGCGCTTCGCGCCGATCGCAGCCGCCTCGCTGCTCGGCCTGCTGGTCGCCGCGCCGCTGGCGCTCGCCGCGGCCGTCCCGGCGCGCGCGGCGTCCGCGACGGCGCTCGGCCGGACGGCGGTGGCCTCGCCGGCGCTGCGCCACGGGGTGATCTACCTGACGCGGGCCCAGAACGCCGACGGCGGCTTCGGCGCGGCTGCCGGCCAGCCGTCGAACGAGCTCTACACGTCGTGGGCGGTGCTCGGCCTCGCCGCATCCGGGCACGACCCGCGGCGCGTGGTCCGGGGCGGCCACTCCCCGGTCTCCTACATGCTCGCCGCCGCGCGGACGCTCGCGGGCACCGGCGACCTCGAGCGGACGGTGCTCGCGCTCGGCGCCGCACACGTCGCCGCGCCGGCGTCGATGCTCTCCTCGCTGCGCTCGGCCCAGGCGGCCGACGGGTCCTTCGGCCACCTGGTCAACCTGACGGCGTTCGGCATCCTCGCCCTGCGGGCGAGCGGCACGCCCGCGTCGAACCCGGCGATCGCGCGGGCGCGAGCCTGGCTCTCGCGCCAGCAGAACGCCGATGGCGGGTTCAACTTCTCCGGCCGGGGCGGGGGCAGCGGGATCGACGACACGGCCGGCGCCGTCCAGGGCCTCGTCGCGGGGGGCGCGCCGCGGAAGGGCGCGATCGCCCGGGCCGGCACCTACATCGCCCGTCAGCAGAACGCGGACGGCGGCTTCCCGCTGACACCGGGCGGAGCGTCGAACGCCCAGTCGACGGCCTGGGCGATCCAGGGGCTCGTCGCGGTGGGGCGCACGCCGGCGAGGACCACGCGTCACGGGTCCGGCAGCCCGCTCGCCTATCTGGAGGGTCTCTCGGTCTCCGACGGGAGCGTCCGCTACTCGGCGCGGACGACGCAGACGCCGGTCTGGGTCACCGCCCAGGCGCTGACCGGTCTCGCCCAGCGGGCGTTTCCGATCAGCGGTTAGGGTTTCGCCAGATGATCGTGGGCGTACCAACAGAGATTGCCGACGGCGAGCGGCGCGTCGCGCTCGTCCCGGAGGTCGTCCGCAAGCTGACCGGCCGCGGTCTCGAGGTCCGCGTCGAGTCTGGGGCCGGCGAGCGGGCGATCATCCCCGACGCCCTCTACGAGGCGGCCGGAGCCAAGCTCGCGGATGCCAAGTCGGTGTGGGCCGCCGACGTCGTCGTCAAGGTGGCACCGCCGGCCGAGTCCGAGATCGCGATGCTCGGGAGCGGAACTCTCCTGATCGCTTTTCTCGCGCCCCTGACCCAACCGAAGACGACCCGCGCGCTGGCCGCTGCCCATGCCACGGCGTTCGCGATGGAGTCGATCCCGCGGATCTCGCGCGCCCAGGCGATGGACGCGCTGTCCTCCCAGTCGAACGTCTCCGGCTACCGGGCGGCGCTGCTCGGCGCCGAGAAGATGGGTCGTTTCTATCCGATGCTGATGACCGCTGCCGGAACGATCCCTCCAGCCAAGGTGCTCGTCCTCGGCGTCGGCGTCGCGGGCCTCCAGGCGCTGGCCACGGCAAGGCGACTCGGTGCCCAGACGACCGGCTACGACGTGCGGCCGGAGGTCGCCGAGCAGGTTCAGTCGCTCGGCGCCAAGTGGCTCGATCTCGGGATCGACGCGACCGGCGAGGGTGGCTATGCGCGGGAGCTGACCGACGAGGAGAAGACGGCGCAGCAGAAGGCGCTGGTCGACGCGATCAAGGGCTTCGACGTCGTGATCACGACCGCGCTCGTCCCCGGCCGGCCCGCGCCGCGGCTGGTCACCGCGGAGTCGGTGAAGGGGATGAAGGCCGGCAGCGTGATCGTCGACCTGGCCGGCGAGTCGGGTGGCAACTGCGAGCTGACGGTCCCCGGGGAGACCGTCGTCGTCCACGACGTGACGATTACCAGCCCGCTGAACCTGCCGGCCGAGATGCCCGAGCACGCGTCCCAGCTGTATGCCCGCAACGTCTCGGCCCTGCTCGAGCTGTTCCTCGGCGACGACGGCGAGCTCGCGCTCGACTGGGACGACGCGATCGTCTCGGGGGCTGCGATCGTCCGCGACGGCGAGATCGTCAACGACCGGGCCCGGGCCGCCGTCGAGGCGGCCGAGGCCGCCGGAGCAGAGCCAGCGGACGCCGCAGCCGGCAAGGACGAGAAGGCGCAGGACGCCTGATGCCGAGCGAGCTGGTCACCAACCTCGCGATCCTCGTGCTGGCCGGGTTCGTCGGCTTCGCGGTGATCTCGAAGGTCCCGAACACCCTGCACACGCCGCTGATGAGCGGGACCAACGCGATTCACGGGATCGTCGTCCTCGCCGGCCTGCTCGTGATCGGGTTCTCGGGCAACGGGATCCTCAACAAGGTGATCCTCGTGATCGCGATCGCCTTCGGGACGATCAACGTCGTCGGCGGCTTCCTCGTCACCGACCGGATGCTCGGCATGTTCAAGCGCAAGCCGACACCCCCGTCCCCGCCGCCGGCGGCCGCTGGCGAGAAGGACCCCGAGCGATGATCCTGGGGAGCTTCCTCCAGGGCGCGAACTTCATCGACGTCCTCTACATCGTCGCCTTCGGCCTGTTCATCTACGGGCTCTCGGGCCTGACCGGACCGTCGACCGCCGTGCGCGGCAACCGGATCGCCGCCGTCGGGATGGCCGTCGCGGTGATCGCGACGCTGCTCAACCCGGACGCCGGCAACTGGGTCCTGATCGTCGTCGGCGTCGGGATCGGGACGGCCGTCGGCGTGCCGGCCGCGCGCCGGGTGAAGATGACCGCGATGCCGCAGATGGTCGCCCTCTTCAACGGGGTCGGCGGCGGCGCGGTCGCCCTCGTCGCGTGGGCCGAGTTCCGCAACACCGGCGGCTACGCGCATCTCGCCGTCAGCCGGGCTGCCGTACACGACGGGATCTTTCGGTATCCGATCTTCGGCGGAGCCGTCCCCCTCTACTTCGCGGCGTTCTCGCTGTTCGCCGCGATCGTCGGGTCGGTCTCCTTCTGGGGGTCGAACATCGCCTTCGCCAAGCTCCAGGGCCTCCTCCCGGGCAAGCCGATCACGCTCGGGCCGGCCCAGCAGCTGATCAACGGCGGGCTGTTCGCCGCGGCCGTCGCGCTCGCCGTCGTGATCGCCGCCGGCTCCCACTCGGAGCTGATCTTCGTCCTGATCCTGGTGATCGCCGGCCTGCTCGGCAACTTCGTCGTGCTGCCGATCGGCGGCGCCGACATGCCGGTGGTGATCTCGCTGCTCAACGCGTTGACCGGATTGTCGGCCGCGGCGACCGGCGTCGCCCTGAACAACCCGGCCCTGATCGTCGCCGGAATGATCGTCGGGGCGTCGGGCACGATCCTCACGAACCTGATGGCCGAGGCGATGAACCGCTCGATCCCCGGGATCGTCGCCGGCGGCTTCGGTGGCGGCGGCGCGGTCGAGGGTGCTTCGGGGGCCGGTGAGCACGCGGGGACGGTTCGCTCGACGACGGCTGCCGATGTCGCAGTCCAGCTCGCCTATGCCCGCCTCGTGGTCGTCGTTCCCGGCTACGGGATGGCCGTCGCCCAGGCCCAGCATGCCGTGCGCGAGCTCGCCAAGGAGCTCGAGAAGCGGGGCGTCGAGGTCAAGTACGCGATCCACCCGGTCGCCGGGCGGATGCCCGGCCACATGAACGTGCTGCTGGCGGAGGCCGACGTCCCGTACGAGCAGCTGCGCGAGATGGACGACATCAACCCGGAGTTCGCGCGGACCGACGTCGCCCTGGTGATCGGCGCGAACGACGTCACGAACCCGGCGGCCAAGTCGAACGCGTCCTCGCCGATCTTCGGCATGCCGATCCTCGAGGTCTCCGACTCGCATTCGGTGATCGTGATCAAGCGGTCGATGAACCCCGGGTTCGCGGGCGTCGAGAACGAGCTCTACTACGACCCGAAGACGTCGATGCTGTTCGCCGACGCGAAGGCCGGCGTCAGCGAGATCACCGCGGAGCTTTCGCAGCTCTAGACCCGCCCGGCCGGGCTGGCCGGGGCTAGACTGGCGCCGGTGATCACCCGGTCCTCGGCTCTCGCGGCGCTCGCCGGCGGGAGCCCGGAGTTCGACATCGTCGTGATCGGCGGCGGCATCACCGGGGCCGGCGTGGCCTTCGACGCGTCGACCCGCGGCTACAGCGTCGCCCTGCTCGAACGCGGCGACTACGCCTCGGGGACGTCCAGCCGTTCGAGCAAGCTCGTCCACGGCGGCCTGCGCTACCTCCAGAACTTCGACCTCGGGCTGGTCCGCGAGGCGCTGCTCGAACGCCAGATCCTCGTCCACCTCGCACCCCATCTGGTGCACCCGCTCCCGCTCGTCGTGCCGGCCTTCGGCGGCCAGCATCCCGACCGGATGGTGGGGGTCGGACTGAATCTCTACGACGTGATGGCCGTCGAGCGGCTGCGCGGCCGCCGCGGCCGGCGCCGGGCGGCCGGCGAGCCGGGTGGGGGAGGCGAGGCGAGCTGGAGCCCGGAGCGCCATCGGGTGATCTCGGGTGCGGAGGTCGTCGACCTGCTGCCGGCGCTCGCCGGGCGGGATCCGACGTCGGGCTACCTGTTCTACGACTGTCAGACCGACGACGTCCGCCTCGTGCTGACCGTGCTCGGCGAGGCCGAGCGGTTCGGCGCGGTCTGTGTGAACGGCGTCGAGGTCACCGACCTGATCGAGTCGGCCGGCCGGGCGTCGGGCGTGCGGGCTCGCGACATCGAGACCGGCGAGGAGCTGATCGTGGCGGCCCACACCGTCGTCAACGCGACCGGCGTCTGGGCCGACCGGCTGCGTCCGGGCGAGCTGCGCGACGAGGCCGAGGTCCCGGTGATCCGTCCGAGCCGGGGGACGCACATCACGCTCTCACAGGACGACCTGCCGATCCGCGCCGGGGCGATCGTCCCGGCCGGCGGCGGCCGCAGCATCTTCGCGCTGCCGTGGCTCGGCCGGTCGTTGATCGGGACGACCGACAACGACTACGACGGCGAGGATCTCCGCCACATCAAGCCGGCGCCGGCCGACATCGACTATCTCCTCAGGGCGGTCAACGCCTTCTTCGCGAAGGATCTCCGGCCGCGGGACATCACCGGCGCCTACGCGGGCGTCCGGCCGCTGATCTCGACCGGCGACACGAAGAAGTCGGTCGACATCTCGCGCAAGGCCGAGCTGTATGAGACCTCCAGCGGGATGATCACGATCACCGGCGGAAAGCTGACGACGTGGCGGCGGATGGCGAAGATGACGGTCGACCGGATCGTCCTGCGCGACGCCTCCGAGGCCCCCTGCCGGACCGAGGAGATCCCGCTCGGCCAGGCGATCGACCCGGCGCAGCTCGCGCGGGTCGACGGCGTCGCGGCGGAGGCCTACGGGGCGCTGGCCGCTCGCTACGGCCATGTCGCCGCGGACGTCCTGAAGCTCGCCGCCGAGACGGCCGAGCTCGCAGAGCCGATCGTCCCCGGACTCCCGGATCTGCTCGCCGAGGCGGTTCACGCCGCCCGGCGCGAGCAGGCACGCAGCGTCGGCGACGTCCTCCTGCGGCGGACGCGACTCGGACTGCTGGCCGCCCGGGGACTCGACGGCGACCCAGCCCGGCGCGTCGCCGGTGTCCTGGCCGGCGAGCTCGGCTGGAGCGCCGAGCGGGCGGACGAGGAGGTTGGGCGCTTCGCGGCGGAGGCGCTCGCCGAGGGGATCGTCGTCGACTCGCGCTCGGCCGGCTGACTCGACGGCGAGGCTCGCGCGTGCGGGCGGCAGGCGGACGGGATCGCGCCTCCTGGCGGACAGGAGCGCGCCGCCAGGCGGACGGGATCGCGCCGCCCGGCACCTGGACGAATGTTCGAGCACGCCGCGGACCGCCGGGTCCCCTATAATAGAAAAAACGACAGATTCATCTGGTCTAGTCGATAGGTGGTGGTGGGGCCCATGTCCGAAGGCAGTGTCACCGGTTCAGGTGTCCTCGACGCCCCGGAGGGCGGGCCGCCAGCTCGCGCGCCCGCGGACGAGCGCATCACGGTCCATGTCCTCTGGCTCTCGGCCGGTCTCGGGTGCGACGGCGAGAGCGTCGCGATGACGTCGGCCACGAACCCGAGCGTCGAGGACCTGCTCGACGGGGTGATCCCCGACATGCCGAACGTCGTGCTCCACAATCAGCTCCTGGCCTTCGAGGTCGGGGACGAGTTCATGCAGGCGTGGTACGACGCGGAGGACGGCCAGCTGGATCCGTTCATCCTGGTCGTCGAGGGTGCGATCGGCAACGAGCAGATCAACGGCGACGGCCACTGGTCGGGCTTCGGTGTCAACCCGTTCGACGGCCAGCCGATCACCGTCAACGAGTGGGTCGACCGTCTGGCGCCGAAGGCGATGGCGGTGATGGCGGTCGGGACGTGCGCGACGTACGGCGGGGTTCCGGCGATGAAGAACAACCCGACCGGTGCGATGGGGCTGCCGGACTACCTCGGTTGGGGGTGGCGCTCGAAGGCGGACCTCCCGATCGTCTGCATCCCGGGGTGCCCGGCGCAGCCCGACAACATGACCGGGATGCTCCTCGAGCTGGTCCTCCACCTCGGCGGGATGGCCCCGGCGCCGGTGCTCGACGAGCAGCTTCGACCGGCGTGGATGTTCGCCCGGACGACCCGCGAGAGCTGCACGCGGGCGGGCTTCACCGAGCAGGGGAGCTTCGCGACCGAGTACGGCGCGGACCCGCGGTGCCTTGTCAAGCTGGGGTGCAAGGGCCCGATGGTCAAGTGCAACGTCCCGGCCCGCGGCTGGATCAACGGGATCGGCGGCTGCCCGAACGCCGGGGGAATCTGCATCGGCTGCACGATGCCGGGCTTCCCGGACAAGTTCATGCCGTTCATGGAGCCCGACCGGTGGGGCAACACGGCAGCCAACTTCCAGCGCTTCACCTACGGTCCGCTGTTTCGGTACTTCCGCAAGCGCAACCTCAAGATCAAGTACGAAGTCGAGCCGGCCTGGAGAGGGTCGGGCACGTCGCTGGAGACCGGCTACACCCCTCGCTGGTGACCGCCGTGTCTCGGATCGAGCCCACCACTTCGAAGCGGCGCGTCGGATGATCACCCTGGGAGAGTTCTTCCGCTGGGTCGTCTATCACTCGCGCAACGGCTACTACAGGATCGCCCGGCGCCTCCTGCGCGGCGACCGTCTGCTGTTCGGCTCGGAGCGCAAGTTCCGCGGTCTGCTCGAGGCCGCGCCGGATGCGATGGTGATCGTCAACGCGCACGGTCACATCGCCCTGGTCAACGCCCAGACCGAGCGTCTGTTCGGCTATCGACGGGAGGAGATCATCGGCCAGAGCGTCGGCGAGCTGATCCCCAAGCGCTATCGAGCGGTCCACCGCCAGCACATGAAGGGCTACCTGCGCGACGCGAGCGCTCGCCCGATGGGCATCGGCGGCGAGCTGTACGGCCTGCGCAAGGACGGCAGCGAGTTTCCGATCGAGATCAGCCTCAGTCCGCTCGAGACCGTCGAGGGTCTGCTGGTGTCGAGCGCGATCCGCGACATCACCGATCGCAAGCAGGCGCTGACCGAGCTCGGAGCCGCCGAGGAGCTCTTCCGCGGGGCGTTCGACGGGTCTCCGATCGGCATGGCGCTGACCGACGAGGACGGGCGGCTGGTGCGGGTCAACGACGCCCTCTGCGCGCTGAGCGGCTTCACGGCCGACCATCTCGTCGGCTCGGGCTTCGACGAGCTGCTCGACCCCGACGAGTCCGACGAGAAGGAGGAGGCGCTGCGCCGGCTGATCACCGGTGGTTCTGATGACCCGAACGTCGAGACGCGGTTCGTCCACGCCTGCGGCGACACGATCTGGGTCACCGTGCAGGCGACGATGATTCGCGACAGCGCGGGTGAGCGGCTGCGGTGCATGGTCCAGGTGCAGGACGTCACCTACCGCCACCACTACGAGGAGAACCTCCAGTACCTGGCCAGCCACGATCCGCTGACCGGCCTCCAGAACCGGGCGAGCTTCGCCGGCGAGCTCCAGTCCCACGCCGACCTCGTGCGCCGCTACGGGGCCGACGGCGCGCTCCTGCTGCTCGATCTCGACCACTTCAAGTACATCAACGACACGCTCGGACACCAGGCGGGAGATCAGCTGATCGGCCGGGTGGCGACCGTCCTCTCGGGTCGCCTGCGGACCAGCGACGTGCTCGCGCGGCTCGGTGGCGACGAGTTCGCCGTGCTCCTCCCGCGGGCCGACCTGCGAACCGCCCAGGCCGTCGCCAAGGGCCTGCTCGACGCGCTGCGCGCCGAGCGGATCGCGGTTCCGCGAACCCGCGACCAGACGGTCACCGCGAGCATCGGTGTGGCGATGTTCGAGGAGCAGGACGCCTCGAGCGGAGAGGACGTCCTGGTCTGCGCGGATCTGGCGATGTACGACGCCAAGGAGGCCGGCCGCAACCGGGTCGCCGTCTACACGCCGGGCGAGCCCGCCCAGGGACGGATGCGGGGCAGGATCACGTGGGCCGAGCGGATCCGTGTGGCGATCGAGGAGGAGCGCTTCGCTCTCGTCGCCCAGCCGATCGTCAACCTGCGCGACGGGAAGGTCAACCAGTTCGAGGTCCTCCTGCGGATGCGCGACGACCACGGCGGGATGATCCCGCCGGGGGCCTTCCTCGCCACGGCCGAGCGACTCGGCCTGATCCAGCAGATCGACGGCCTGACGGTCGCTTCGGCGCTGCGGTCCTTCGCGGCCAACGGCGGACGCGGGCCGTCGGCTCCGAGCATCGAGATCAACCTCTCCGGCGCGTCGATCGGCGATCCCCTGATCCTCGCGCTGATCGAGCGCGAGCTCGAGGAGACCGGCCTCGACCCGAGCCGGGTGATCTTCGAGATCACCGAGACCGCGGCGATCGCCAACATCGCGAAGGCCCGGGAGTTCAGCCAGCAGCTCGCCCGCCTCGGGTGTCGCTTCGCACTCGACGACTTCGGCGCGGGCTTCGGGTCGTTCTACTACCTCAAGCACGTCCGCTTCGACGTCCTCAAGATCGACGGTGAGTTCGTTCGCGACTGCTGCTCGAACATGACCGACCGGATGGTGATCCAGGCGGTCGTCGGGATCGCGCGCGGACTCGACAAGCAGACCGTGGCAGAGCACGTCGGCGACGCCCGCTCGGTTGCCCTGCTGACCGAGATGGGGGTCGACTGCGGCCAGGGGTTCTACCTGGCCAAGCCCGAGCCGCTCGACGGGTTCCTCGCCAAGCTGGCCGACGGCGGCGCGGCGAAGCCGGTGGCGATGATCGCCGCCAAGCCCGCTGCCACGCTCTCCCACAGGCGCCCGGCGGACGTCAGCCCGGCTGCATAGCCGCTGCCGGCTTCGCCGAGCCGAGTACGGTTTCCCGGGTGAGCGGGGACTCGGTGGGCGTGGAGGTTGAGCTGAGCGCGTGCGGTCGGCGAATAGACCTCAGCCGGCCGGTGCTGATGGGGATCGTCAACGCGTCGCCGGATTCGTTCTCCGACGGCGGCCTCTATCCGACGCTCGCCGCGCGGGTCGAGCTCGCCCGCGACCTGCTGGCGGCCGGGGCGGGGATCATCGACATCGGCGGAGAGTCGGCGACGACCAATCGGCCGATCGTGGACGTGGACGTCGAGATCGGGCGGGTCGTCCCGCTGATCGAGCAGGTCTCAAGGCTCGGCGGACTGGTCTCGGTCGAGACCTACAAGCCGCGCGTGGCGGCCGCGGCGATCGCCGCCGGGGCCGTGATCGTCAACGACGTCAGCGGGCTCAGCGATCCCGGCCTGGCCGATGTCTGCGCCGAGACGGGGGCCGCCCTGGTCGTGATGCACACGCGCTCGCCGCCGCGCCGGCGCCTCCACGATCCCGACCGCTACCCGGACATCCTCGCGGACGTCGTTGGGTTCCTCGGCGAGCGGATCGCGCTCGCGCGCTCGCGGGGCGTCGCGGTCGAGCAGCTGATCGTCGATCCGGGCCCCGACTTCTCGAAGACGCCGGCCCAGACGGTCGAGTTGCTGCGGCGTGCCGAGCGTCTCCACGAGCTCGGTCGGCCGGTCCTGATGGCGATCTCGCGCAAGGACTTCGTCGGCGCCGTGACCGGCCGCCCGCCGCGCGAGCGCCTGGCGGGCTCGCTGGCGGCCCTGGCCCACGGAGTCGAGACCGGCGCGCAGATCTTCCGCGTCCACGACGTCGCCGCGGCGGCGGACTTCCTCGCGGTCCGCGCGACCCTGCGCGGGGAGGTCGAGCTCGACCGCGACGCGAGGCTCGCGGACGGGCTCCGCTGGCAGTCCGAGCCCCCCCGGTAGTCGCGAACGTCCAGTCCGAGCGCCTCTCCTGCCGGCCTTCGTCCGGCAGGCCGGTTGGTCAGCCCGCCTGTGGGGGGCCCGGTGGGAAGTGGTGGGTGTCGGGGCCCGGCGACGACGGCTTGGTCTGGCCCGGCGAGGTCTGGCTGGTGAGCGACCCGGCGAGGACGCGGACGAGGACGTCGACGACATGGCGCTTGCGCGCCCGCGTGAAGCTGTCGCTGGTCGCGTCGAGGCCGATCGCCGCGAGCATCGTGTCGTTGTGCTCGATCGGAAAGAAGCAGAGCCCGACGGTCGTGATCAGGAGCTGGCGGGGGTCGACCGATGGCCCGGGCCGTGGTGCGAGCGAGCGCACGATCCGGGCGAGCCCGTCCTCCACGGCGACCGAGTGGCGCGGCTCGGGCCCGAGCCGGCGCCCGCCGTCGAGCGCCTCGCGACCCATCAGGCGGACGAGCGTCTGGCGCTCGCAGAGGAAGTCGACGTAGCCGTCGATGAGGATCTCGAGACCGGCGCGCAGATCTCCGGTCGACTCGACCACGTCGCCGGCGCGCGCCGCGATCGGACCCAGCCGGGCCTCGCGGTCGGCCAGGATCCGCTCCATCACCGCTCGGTAGAGGCCGTCCTTGTCGGCGAAGAAGTACGCCGGCAGGGCCGCCGAGACGCCGGCTCGCCGGCCGATCGCCTGCAGGCTCGCCCGATCGAAGCCCTGCTGCGCGAAGAGGGCCTCGGCCGCGTCGAGGATCGCCCGTCGCGATGCGTCGGCGTTGCGGCGGCGGATCGGCGAGTCGAGCGTGGGTTGCACTGGCGCCGGCATCGGCCCTTCGCGCGGGGGAGGTGACAACTGTGTGGACACACAGTAAGCTAGCGCGATGTCCGGCAGATCGCTCGCCTGGGTCGACGGCGTCTGGCACGAGGATGCCGGGACCGCGACGGTCTCGGTGCTCGACCACGGCCTGCTCTACGGGGACGGCGTCTTCGAGGGGATCCGCTTCTACGCCGGCGAGCCGTTTCTCCTGGGGGCGCACCTGCGCCGCCTGCGCGGGTCGGCGCGCTGTCTGCTGCTCGACGTACCGCTCGGCGATGCTGAGCTCGAGGCGCTCTGCCGCGAGGCGATCGTCCGCTTCGGGATGCCGGACGGATACCTCCGGCTGATCGTGACTCGCGGGCGCGGAGCGCTCGGCGTCTCGCCGCACACCTGCGCGAGTCCGACGGTCGTGCTGATCGCGGCGCCGCTCCAGCTCTACGCGGTCGAGCTGTATGACCGGGGCGTCGACGTGATCACGGCGAGCGTCCGCCGGGCCGCGTCGGATGCGCTCCCGCCACAGGTGAAGTCACTCAACTACCTGACGTCGGTGCTCGCGTCGATCGAGGCGCGGGCGCGCGGGGCCCACGAGGCTCTCCTGCTCAACGCCGCGGGGGAGATCGCCGAGTGCACGGCCGACAACATCTTCCTCGTCGCGGCCGCCGTCGTGCGGACGCCCCCGGCGACGGCCGGCGCACTCCGGGGAATCACGCGTGATCACGTCATCGGCCTGCTCCGGGCGGACGGGATCGAGGTGGCCGAGACGCCGCTCGTCCTGGCCGACGCCTGGACCGCCGAGGAGGCCTTCATGACCGGGACGGGAGCCGAGGTCGTGCCGATCGCGAGCATCGACGGGAGGACGCTGCCGGCTCCCGGGAGGGTCACGCTGCGCGCCCGAGACCTCTTTTCCCGGTCTCTGCCGCGCGCGTCGGCCGAGCTCGCCTCGCGCTGATCGCGACCGACGTCCTCGTCCGCCACACGGTGGCGCTCGTGGCTGGGTCCGACCGCCTCGTCGAGCATGCCTGCGGCGGTCTGGCGCCAGGCAGCGGGGCATCCGACCACTAAGCTTGTATTCCACGCGCGCCGGTTCGGCGCCAAACAGGGTGCCGGCGGCTGTCTCAACGCCGCGGGACGCCTCCCACCCCTCAGGAGATCCACATGTCCGTTCTGACCCGCTCCGCGCTCGACGACAGCCCGCTCGCCGACCTTCACGCGCTCGCCTCGACGCTGAGAATCGACGGCTTCCGGCGACTGCGGAAGTCCGAGCTGGCCGACGCGATCCTCGCACGCCAGGGCGGCGGCGCCGAGGACGACGCGCCGGTCGCCGCACCCACCAGGGCGCCGCGCCGCCGGCGGAGCACGGCCGCCGCGGCGGCCGCCAGGGCCAAGGACGGCGACGAGCCGGATGTCGCAGAACCCGCGGCCGCAGAGGAGGCCGCAGACGAACCGCCGAAGGCGCCGAAGCCGCGGGCTCCGCGCCGCAGCCGCGCGCGCAAGGTCGTCGAGGCCGAAGTCGATGCGCAGGACGAGCTGACCACCGAGCCCGAGCCCGACGCCGTGGTCGCCGAACCGCAGGCGGCAGCCGATCTCGAGGACGACTCGGGTTCCGATCCCCAGGCGTCGCCGAGCGACGCCAACCACGTCGAGGGCGTCGTCGAGCTGCTGCCCAACGGGTCGGGCTTTCTCCGCGTGTCGCCGCCCGAGCCGTCAGACGGCGACGTTTACATCTCGGCCGCCCAGGCCCGCCGTTGCGAGCTGGTGACGGGTGACCGGGTGGGCGGCCCCCTGCGACGGGCACGCCGCTCAGAGCGTCACCCGTCGCTGATCCGGGTCGCGACGATCAACGGCGTGGCAGCCGACGAGTCGGTCTCGGGAACGCGTCTGGAAGAGCTCGATGCCGACTTCCCGTCGACGCTGATCGCTCTCGGAGAGGACGACCCGACGCTGGCCGCGATCGGCTTCTACGCGCCGATCGGGCGCGGGTCGCGAGTCATCCTGGCGGGCCCGGCCCGCTCGGGGAAGACCGAGGCGATCAAGCGCCTGGCCGGCGTCCTCGCTGGAATCGAAGATCTCGAAGTCGAGGTCCTCCTGGTCGGCGTCAGGCCGGAGGAGCTGCGCGAGTGGAAGGAGTCGACGATCGCGACGGTCAGCGGCCTGACCTTCGCGGCCACAGCCGATGTCCGCGCCGCAGCGGTCGAGCAGGCCGTCGAGCGGGCGCGGCGGATCGCCGCCCGGGGGGGCGACGCCGCGCTCCTCATCGACACGCTCGACGGTCTCCATCCGCCGGTCGTCCGGCGGGCGCTGGCCGCGGCGCGCAACGTCCGGGACGGCGGCTCGCTGACGATCATCGGGACCGCCGAGCAGGCGATCGGCGGCGAGACGACTGTCGTCGTGTTCGACCAGGCGCGGGTCGCCTGCGGTGCGCTGCCGGCGATCGACCCGATCTCCAGTGGCACGATCCGGGCGGAGCTGCTCGTCGGCCTCGAGGGCTACCAGGCGATCGCCAAGGCTCGGGCCGAGCTCTAGGCCGGACCTCAGTCACCGCGGTTGCGAGCTCGGCTCAGGCAACGCGGGTGCGAGCGCGGCTCAGGGTTGGTAGCCGACCCGGCCCCACGACGGCTCGGGCGCGAGCTCGATCCGCTCTCCGCCGCGATCGGGCTGGACGTACTCGAAGTTGTTCGTCCGTCCGCAGAACGACACCGCCAGCTCGCCCTCGTTGACCCGCTGGTCGAGCCACGCCCCCCGGAAGACGAGCCGTCGGAGCCAGTGGACGAGCGAGCGCTCGGCTGGGCCGACGAGCTCGGGCCAGCAGTCGTTGACGTGCTCGCCGAGCGCGGAGGCCGGGTCCTGGATCTCGCCGTTGACGGCGAGGTTCACGAGGTCCTCGAGCTCGGCATCGTCGAGCCGGCCGCCGACGAAGCCCAGGCGGAGCGCGGCCTGCTCGCAGCGCTCGCTGAAGTCACGCTCATTGAACGTGAAGCGCAATTCTCCGTACTCGAGCACGAAGTCTTCGCCTGAGTTGTAGTTTCCACGGCGGGCAGTGTTCATAAAGGGACCCTTACGGGCCGTCGGCATCATAAGCCGGATTCCTTCCGCCGCGGCCGGAATGCACGTGATCTTTCACACGCCGCCGGATCCCGCCGGCCGGTCGCTAGCAGGCCCACCGGACGCCATGACTGCCCGATCGCTGGGGAGGGCGTGACCGGCTGGCCGTAGAACGCCCGGCGGGGCTGGTCGGCGGCCTGACGGGGGAGTCCGGGAAGGCGTCATCCGGACCCCTTCCGCTGCAAGGAATTCTGCACCACACGATCACGCGGAACTCCTCGCGACCCGCGAAATGGCTCCAAATCCCGTGGTTTATGCGGGTGAGAGGTGGGGTCTCCGTGGCGGTAGGTGGGGAAAAATGTGCGAAATGAGTTGCCTTGTGGGGAAAAGTGGAGTAGCTTCGCGCCACCGAACCGGGGTGGAGGGGCTCCTCCCACTCCTCCACCTCGGCTCGAACTTCTTCGCCACGCCCACGATGACCTTCCGCGGATCCTTTGACTACACGCTCGACTCAAAGAACCGGCTCACGATTCCGTCGAAGTTCCGGGCGACCTTCGCGGACGGCATCGTCCTCGCCCTGCGCCACGACACTCAGAGCTGCATCTCGGTCTGGCGATCGGACGAGTTCGATCGGTACGTCTCGGCGATCCTCGCGAGCTTCCACCCGCTCTCCGACGATTTCGCGACCGTCAATCGCTTCTACAACTCGAACTCCCACGAGATCGAGCTCGACAGCGCAGGGCGCGTGATGGTGCCGTCAAAGCTGCTCGAGCAGACCGGCCTCGAAAAGGAGGTCGTCGTCGCCGGCGCCGGCCAGTGCCTCGAGGTCTGGGACCGGGCGGCCTGGAGCGACCACAGCGGCAGCCTGGCGTCCGCCGTCAAACGAATCACCGAGCAACTTGGCCATCCTGCTTGACATGACGCTCGCCCACGTTCCGGTGCTTGCCGGTGAGCTGATCGAGCTGCTCGATCCGGCTCCGGGTCAGCTGGCCGTCGATTGCACGTTCGGCGGGGGCGGCCACGCCCGCCTTGTGGCCGACCGGATCGGTCCGGCCGGGACGCTGATCGCGATCGACCGCGACCCGACCGCCGAGGAGCGCTTCGCCGAGCTCTCACGCGAGGTCTCCTGCCAGACCCGCTTCATCAGAGCCAGCTTTGTCGACGGCCTCGAGCTGCTGGTCGACCAGGGCCTTCGCGCCGACCACGTCTATTTCGACCTCGGGATGTCATCGATGCAGGTCGACACGTGGGAGCGCGGCTTCTCGTATTCCTACGACGCCCCGCTCGACATGCGTATGGACCCGTCCCAGGATCTGACGGCCCGCGAGATCGTCAACACGTGGGACGAGCGCCGTCTCGCCCGTCTGCTGCGCGGCTACGGCGACGAGCGCTACAGCGGGCCGATCGCCAGGCGGATCGTCGCCCAGCGCCTGCGGGCGCCGCTCAACACGACGCTCGAGCTCGTCGAGGTCATCAAGGCGGCGGTCCCGGCTCCGGCGCGGTTCGCCGGCGGCCATCCGGCGAAGCGGAGCTTCCAGGCGCTGAGGATCGCCGTCAACGACGAGCTCGGCCAGCTCGACGCGGCGCTCCCGCTGGCATGGCGGCTGCTCGGGCCGAACGGACGTCTCGCCGGGATCTCCTTCCACTCACTCGAGGACGCCCGCGTCAAGCGCTTCATGGTCGCCCGGGCTCGCGGCTGCATCTGCCCGCCGGGGCTTCCGGTCTGCGGCTGCGGCCGGGTCCCCGAGGCCGAACTGCTCTCCCGCCGGTCGGTCGCCCCGACTCCGGGTGAGATCGCCGCCAACCCCCGGGCGTCGAGTGCTCGCCTGCGGGTCGCCCGCAAGCTCGCGGAAATGCAATGAGCCCGCCGAGCGCCGCCGCCGCTCCGGCGAGCCCCGCGAGTGGGGGAAGGACCGCCCAGACCGGGGCACCCGCGCGTCGCTCCCCCGGCCCGCGGCGAATCTCCGGCCCCGCGGCGCCCGCCCGTCCCGCCACCGGCCCGCAGCGCTTCGAGCGTCCGGTGCCCACGAGGGCGCCGTCGCCGGCGCCCTTCACCCAGCACGTCACCCGCGTCGTCGATCACTCGCTGCTCGACCGCCTGATTCGCGGGAGGGCCTGGATCGGGCTGATCGGCTTCGCTCTGATCGGCATCGTCGCGATGCAGGTCACGCTGCTCAAGCTGAACGCCGGCATCGGCCGGTCGATCCAGCGGGTGACCGTGCTCCAGCGCCAGAGCTCCAGCCTCGCGGCCGAGGTCGCCGGGCTGAGCGCCGCCCAGCGGGTCCAGACGCAGGCAACCGGCCTCGGGATGGTCTACGCCCCCCCGGACGACGTCCGCTACCTCCGTGTGACCCCGGGGGATGCCGCCCGCGCGGCGACCGCGTTCGTCGCCCCCTCCGCGAACGCGATCTCGTCGTCGACTCCGGCTGTCTCCACGTCGATTCCCGCTGTCTCCACGTCGACTGCGGCTGTGTCCACGTCGACTCCCGCTGTCTCCACGTCGACTCCCGCTGTCTCCACGTCGACTCCGGCTGGCTCCACGTCGACTCCGGCTGGCTCCACGTCGACTCCGGCTGTCTCCACGTCGACTCCCGCTGTCTCCACGTCGACTCCCGCCGGCTCCGGCGGGCAGGTGTCGGGCGGATCGACCGGACCGTGAGCCGATGGGCGTCCTAGGGGCTTCACAGGGAGCCATCGGCGGCTGATGGCGCCGATGCAGCTACGCATCGGCAAGCTCTTTGCCGTCTTTGTGGTCGTGCTCGCCGCAGCCGGCGCGCGGACGTTCTACCTCGGGGCCTTGCAGGCCGGGAAGCTCCGGCAGGTGGCCGACGGTCAACAGGTCACCGAGGTCAAGATGCCCGCCCTCCGGGGGGCGATCCTCGACCGCAACGGCGTTCCGCTGGCGGTCTCCGAGGCCGGTGAGGACGTCTCGGCGACCCCGTATCTCGTCAAGCATCCGGTCACCGCGGCAACTCAGATCGCGGCGATCCTCGGCCGGCCCGAGGCAACGGTCGAAAAGGCGCTGACCAAGTCGCATACCGGCTTCGTCTACGTCGAGCGGAGCGTTCCCGAGGCGACCGCACAACGCGTCGCCGCCCTGCACATCCCGGGAATCGCGCTGACCCCCGTCGGGCTCCGCGCGTACCCGGCGGGGCCGCTCGCCGCACAGGTGCTGGGGACCGTGGGCGTCGACGGGAACGGGCTGGCGGGTCTCGAATACTCCGAGAACGCCCTGCTCCACGGATCCGACGGGGTCCGCCGGGAGGTCAACGACGCCCGGGGGGATCCGATCTCGGTCAACGACCTGAAGGCCGCCCGCCCGGGAAAGCCGATCACCCTGACGCTCGACTCGTCGCTCCAGAACGCCGTCGAGAACGTACTGGCGGGTGTCGGGGCCAAATACAGCCCGCAGAGCGCGACGGCGATCGTCATGGATCCGCAGTCGGGAGCGATCCTCGCGATGGCCAACTGGCCGCGGGTCAACGCCAACGACCCCGGGGCGGCGCCGGCGTCGGCGCTCACCAATCGGGCTGTCGGGATGAACTTCGAGCCGGGGTCGACATTCAAGATCGTCGCGATCGGCGGGGCCCTGGAGGACGGGCTGGTCACGCCATCGACGAACTTCTACCTTCCGACGACGCTCCAGGTGTACGACCGGACGATCCACGACGACGAGGCGCGCGGTCCGGAGGAGGCGACGGTCGCCCAGATCCTGGCCAAGTCGAGCAACATCGGAGCGATCGAGATCGGCGGCAAGCTCGGCGGGTCGCGCTTCGATCACTGGGTCAATCGCTTCGGCTTCGGCCGCCGGACGGGCGTCGACCTTCCGGGCGAGCAGTCGGGCATCGTTCCCCCGCCGTCGGAGTACTCCGGCGTCTCGATGGCCAACCTGCCGATCGGCCAGGGCGAATCGGTGACGCCGCTCCAGTTGACTGCGGCCTACGCGGCGGTCGCCAACGGCGGGATCCTCATGGCGCCGCACATCGTCGGAGCCGTCGGCGGCTCACCGACGCCGGCGCCGGCCGGTCGGCGGGTCCTCGATCCGCGGGTGGCGGCCGAGCTTCGGGACATGCTTCGGGGCGTCCTCGCGCCCGGGGGGACGGCCAGTCAGGTGTCGATTCCCGGCTACCAGCTCGCTGGGAAGACGGGCACCGCGAACGAGGTGGTCGGCGGGAGTGGGACCTACTCCAAGACGGTCTACGACGCGTCGTTCGTCGGCTTCGCCCCGGCCGGCGATCCGAAGGTCCTCGTGTCGGTCGAGGTCTCCGCTCCCAAGGGCGCGATCAACGGCGGCGAGGTCGCGGCGCCGGCATTCGGTCAGATCATGTCGTTCGCGTTGCCGTACCTGAAGATCCCTCCCGCCTAGACTCCTCTCCGATGCGTCTGGACGAGCTCACCAGCGCCCTGCTCGACACGGGCAGCCGGGCGAACCCGGACGGCGCGGCGGCGGACGCGGCGCAACGCCCCGGCCGGCTCCCAGGCGAGAGACCTGGGCCCGGAGATCACGGGCCTGGCCTACGACAGCAGACAGGTCTCACGCGGGTCGCTGTTCTTCTGCGTGCCGGGCCTCCGCTTCGACGGCCACGACCACGCGGCGGCGGCGGTCGCCGCCGGTGCGGTCGCCCTTGTCGCCGAGCGGCCACTCGGCCTCGGCGTGCCCGAGGTGATCGTCGCCGACGCGCGGGCGGCGATGGCCCCGGCGGCAGCCCGCTTCAACGGCAGCCCGACCGACCGGCTGCGGGTCGTCGGGGTGACGGGAACGAACGGCAAGACGACGACGACGTTCCTCGTCCGGGCGCTGCTCGAGGCCGCCGGCGAGCAGTGCGCGCTGGTCGGAACCGTCAAGACGGTGATCGGCGGTCGCGACGAGGAGCTTCCCGGCACGACGCCGGAGGCGATCGATCTCCAGGCGGCCTTCGCGCGGATGCTCGCGACCGGAGACCGGGCGTGCGCGATCGAGGTCTCGTCGCACGCGCTCGAGCTCCATCGAGCCGATTCGATTCATTTCGCGGCGTCGATCTTCACGAACCTGACGCAGGACCACCTCGACTTCCACGCCTCGATGGAGGACTACTTCGCCGCCAAGCGACGTCTCTTCGAGCTCGACCCGGGCGTCTCGGTCGTCAACGTCGACGACGACCACGGGCGGAGGCTCGCGGCCGGCCTGGCCGAGCCGGTCACGTTCGGGATCGATCGTCAGGCCGACTACGCGGCGCGGGACGTCAGCTTCACGCTGACCGGCGCTCGCTTCCTGCTGGTCTCGGCGGAGGGCGAGCTCGAGCTCGAGTCGCCGCTGCCGGGCCGGTTCAACGTCTCCAACGTGCTCGGAGCGGTCGCCGCCGTCCATCGACTGGGCGTCCCGCTGACGACGATCGCCGCCACCCTCCCGGGGATCGAGCCCGTTCCCGGACGCTTCCAGCCGGTCGACGAAGGCCAGGAGTTCGCCGTGCTCGTCGACTACGCCCACACGCCCGACTCCCTGGAGAACGTCCTCCAGACGGCCCGCGCCCTGACCGATCGTCGGCTGATCTGCGTGTTCGGGTGTGGCGGTGACCGCGACCGTGGCAAGCGCCCGCGGATGGGGGAGATCGCCGCGCGGCTGGCCGACGTCGTGCTCGTCACATCCGACAACCCCCGCTCCGAAGATCCCCGATCGATCGTCGAGGAGATTCTCGCCGGAGCGCTCGGCCCGGCAGAGGTCGAGGCGCTGGTCGACCGGAGGGAGGCCGTCGGGCGGGCGATCGGCCTGGCCGGTAGGGGCGATGTCGTCGTGATCGCCGGCAAGGGCCACGAGCAGGGGCAGGAGTTCGCCGGCGGGGCAAAGCTGCCGTTCGACGATGTCCTGGTCGCGCGTGAGGCACTGCGCGACCACCGCGCGCTGCAGGGCGCCCGAGGATGAGGGACTGGGACGCGGGGCGGGTGGCAGCGGCCGCCGGGGCGACGATCGTGCGCGCCGGGCCATCGGGGCTGGCTCCGACCCCCACCGGGCCAGCCGGGCCATCGGGGCTGGCTCCGACCCCCGCCGGGCCAGCCGGGCCATCGGGGATGACGACCCCCGGAGCCGGTCCGTCGGGCGTCGCGATCGACTCGCGGGCGCTGCGGCCGGGGGATCTCTTCGTTGGGCTCGCCGGCGAGCACGCCGACGGCGGGGCGTTTGCCGCGGCGGCGCTCGAGGCGGGCGCCTGGGGGGTCCTCGTGACACCCGAGCACGCCGCGGCGGCCACGGCAGAGTCGTCGTCTGATCCTGCGGCGAGAGTCGCCGGCGCGCCGGTGGGCGCCGTCCTGGCGATCGACGATCCGCTGGCCGGACTCCAGTCGCTTGCCCGGGCGTGGCGGCGCGAGCTCGGCCGGACGGGGGCCCGGGTCGTCGGGATCACCGGGTCGACCGGCAAGACGTCGACCAAGGACATCCTCGCCGGGCTCCTCGGTCAGGCGTTGAGGACGGTGGCCAGCCCGCGAAACCACAACACCGAGATCGGGCTGCCGCTGGCGGTGCTCGCGGCCCCGGCCGGAACCGAGGCGCTGGTACTCGAGCTGGCGATGCGCGGGCCCGGCCAGATCGCCCTGCTCGCATCGATCTGCGAGCCGGACGTCGGCGTGATCGTCAACATCGGGCCGGCCCACCTCGAGCTGCTGGGATCGATCGAGGCGATCGCCGCCGCCAAAGCCGAGCTGCTCGCGGGTCTCGAGCCGGGTGCGACGGCCGTGATCCCGGCGGGCGAGCGGGCGCTCGACCGGTACCTGCGCGACGATCTCGAGCTGGTCCGCTTCGGTCGGGACGGCGACGTCCAACTCGTGCGAGCCGACGCCCAGGGAGTCGAGATCGACTTCCGCGGGGAGCGCCTCGAGCTCGAGCCGGGGTTTCGCTCGTCACACCAGCTCAGCAACCTTCTGGCCGCGGTCGGCGCCGCGGGAGCGCTCGGCGTGAGGCCGGGCGGACGGGTCGAGGTGACATTCTCGGGAGGCCGCGGGGATCGGCGAGTGCTGGCGAGCGGTGTGGTCCTCGTCGATGACTGCTACAACGCCAACCCGATGTCGATGCGCGCAGCACTCCAGGATCTCGAGCTCACGGCTGCCGGCCGGCGGGTCGCCGTACTCGGCGACATGCTCGAGCTGGGCCCCGACGAGCGGCGCTTCCACGCCGAGCTGGGCGACCAGGCGCGGAGCGCCGGCGTCGAGCTCCTGGTCACGGTCGGCTCGCGGGCGGCGTGGGCGGGCGAGCGCTTTGGGGCCGGCCACCGGCACGCGCGGGACGCCGATCAGGCGGCCGGCCTCGTCCCCGGCCTGCTGCGGGCGGGCGACACCGTGCTGGTCAAGGGGTCGCGCGGCGTCGGCCTCGAAGCCGTGACGCGGGCCGTGGCGGCCGACTGATGGGCCGAGCGGTGCGCCGATGATGGGGCGCATCCTGATCGGGGGGACCTCAGCCCTGCTGATCTGCATCTTCCTCAGCCCGCAGTTCATCGCCTTTCTGCGGCGGCGGGAGTTCGGCCAGCACATCCGCGAGGACGGGCCCCAGGGCCACCACCTGAAGTCGGGGACGCCGACGATGGGCGGGATCATCATGTTCACTGCGATCGCCGCGCCGTTCCTGATCCTCTCCGACTACGACCCCCGGTCGATCGGCATCTTCGCGGCGGCGATCGCGTGCGCACTGCTCGGCTTCGCCGACGACTACACGAAGATCATCAAGCGGCGGTCGCTCGGCCTCCGGGCGCGGACGAAGCTCGTCGTACAGATCGCGATCTCGCTCGGTCTGTGGTGGATCGCCACCCGCCAGGCGCACCTCCCGCCGACCCTGCGGCTGAGGTTCGTCGACTACCAGATCGACCTTGGTGCGCTCTACCCGCTGCTGATCTACCTCGTCGTCGCGGGCACGACGAGCGGCGTCAACCTGACGGACGGACTCGACGGGCTGGCCGCCGGGTGTGCGGCGATCGTTCTGCTGGCGTTCGTCGGGATCACCTTCATCACGTATGGCGACCGTGATCTCGCGCTGCTGGCCGCGTGCCTCGTCGGGGCGTGCGTCGGCTTCCTCTGGTTCAACGCGTTCCCGGCGGCGATCTTCATGGGTGACACCGGCTCGCTCGGCCTGGGGGGTGCGATCGCCGGGCTGGCGGTGATGACGAAGACCGAGATCCTGCTGATCCTGCTCGGCGGGATCTTCGTCGTCGAGGCGCTGTCGGTCGCGATCCAGGTCTTCTCGTTCCAGACCTTCCGCAAGCGGGTCTTCCTGATGGCGCCGGTCCACCATCACTTCGAGCTGAAGGCGTGGTCGGAGACGACGATCATCCTGCGCTTCTGGATCGTCGCGGCGATCTGCGCGGCGAGCGGCTTCACGATCTACCAGCAGAGCATCTCTTGAGCCGGCGGCCGCCGCTGCCCGGCGGCCCGTACCTGATCGTCGGACTCGGGCGATCGGGCATCGCCGCGGGACTGGCGCTCCGCGCTCGGGGGGAGGCCGTGATCGCGATGGACACCGGCTCGCCCGACGTCCGGGCGCTCGGGGAGATCGAGACCCATCTGCAGACCGACGGGGTCGACCTTCTCGGAGGGACGCGCACCCTGATCAAGAGCCCCGGCGTCCCTGCCGAGGCGCCGGTCGTCGCGGCCGCGCGGGCGCGGGGGATGAGCGTGATCGGCGAGCTCGAGCTCGGATGGCGGCTGCTCGAGAACGAGTTCGTCGCGGTGACCGGGACGAACGGCAAGACGACGACGGTCGAGCTGATCGGCCAGATCCACCGGGAGGCCGGGCTGGAGGTCGCGGTCGCCGGGAACGTCGGGCTCGCCCTCTGCTCGCTGCTCGCAGCTGGGGCCGGGGTCCCAGCAGGGCTCGACCGGACTGCCACGATCGTCTGCGAGGCTTCCTCTTTTCAGCTCGAGGACACCGTCGAGTTCGCGCCGGAGGCGGCCGTCCTGCTGAACGTCTCGGACGACCACCTCGATCGCCATGGGACGTTCGAGGCATACCTCGCCGCGAAGCTCAAGATCTTCGCCCGCCAGACCCGGGACGACCTTGCCGTCGTACCACGCGGATTCCGAATCGAGGTTGGACGGGCGCGCCGAATCCGCTTCGGCGGCCGGCCGGGCGCGGATCTGGGCGAGCGTGACGGCAGGCTGTGGTGGGGCCAGACGGAGCTGCTCGGGGTTGACGAGATCCGTCTGCGGGGCCGGCACAACCGGTCGAACGCAATGGCTGCGGCCGCCGTCACGTTGGCGCTAGGCGTCCCGATCGACGCGGTACGCGCGGCGCTACGCGGGTTCGCCGGAGTTGCCCACCGCCTCGAAGACGTCGCGACGATCGACGGCGTGCTCTACGTCAACGATTCCAAGGCGACGAACGTCGCCGGCACGCTGGTCGCGCTCGAGAGCTTCCCGGCGGCCAGCGTGCATTTGATCCTCGGTGGGCAGGGCAAGGGCCAGGCATTCGGGTCGCTTCGCGAGCGGGCAGCCGAACGCTGCGCCGGCGTCTACCTGATCGGCGAACAGGCGCCCGAGCTTGCTGTGCTCCTCCGCGATCTGCATCCCCGACGCAGCGGCAACATCGAGCAGGCTGTCCGCGAGGCTCGGGAGGCGGCTGTTGCCGGCCAGGTCGTCCTCCTCTCACCCGCCTGTGCGAGCTTCGATCAATTTCGGGACTTCGAGGACCGCGGCGAGCACTTCCGCGAGCTGGTCGCCCGGGGGCGGGCGCGGGCGCCGGGCAAGGGCGCCGTCGAAATCGAGCCCGAGGGCCGGGACACAGGGTGAGACTTGAGAAACTTTGACACTTTCATGACAATGCGTTCAACCGACTCGTTCACGCTTCACGGCCGGGACCCGGTGCCAGGTCAAGTGTCTCCCTGATCTATGACGGCTCACGCTGTGCCCGCTCGGTCCGCGAGTTGCTGCCACCGCTCGTGACCGGGAGCACGGCCTCGCAGAGCCTTACACCTTTGCGCCGGTCGTGCCGTGCCCGGGGCCGAGCCGGCCGGACGACAGGCCGTGTTGTGACGTGTCGTTCAGTCTGATGCGAGATCGACACGTTTCCAGGTTGTAACAGCGGGTGCCGAAGCTGTTTCCAACTCCTATCACGGGCGAAGGCATCGTGCTGTCCCGGGTGATCGTGCTACGGTGACGTCGCCGCCGGCCGACCCGTTCCAGTAGTCGATTTCAAGAGAGAGACACCGTGAATAGTGGGTTCAACGCTGCCAGGATGGTTGCCGCGATCACCCCGTTCGACGAACCGAACGCACGTCTCGTGGTCGCGTCGGTGCGGGCGGGAGCCATTGCGATCCTCGATCTGGGCCGCGACGCCGACCGGGCCTACGATGCTCTGAGAGACGTCGGCCGCTGGACCTCGGGTTCAGTCGAGGGCGTCCGCATCGGAGTACGGGTCCCCGCCGGTTGTCCGATCACGCCGGCCACGCTCGGCGCCGCGTTGGCGCCTCAGCCGCCGAGTGCGTCCGCCCCCGCCGGACTGACCGTGGACACTGTGGTATTGCCGCATGGGTCGCCGTGGAGCCCGACGCAGGCCGCGGCCTGCGGGCGTTGCGTGGTCGCCGAGATCACCTCTCCGGACGAGGCGATCGACGCCGCAGCGGCAGGTGCCCAGGCGTTGATCGCCCGGGGCAACGAAGGTGGCGGGCGTGTCGGCGATCGGTCCTGCTACATGCTGCTCCAAGCGTTGATGGCCGACGAGCGCGTGGAGCTACCGATCTGGGCGGCCGGCGGGATCGGCCTGCACAGCGCAGCTGCGGCCGTGGCCGGCGGGGCTGTCGGGGTCGTGCTCGACGCACAACTCGCCCTGGTATCGGAGATGCAGCTTCCAGGACCAGTGGCCGCGGCCATCTCGGGGATGGACGGGGGCGAGACGAGGGTCGTCGGGGGGCACCGGGTATACGTGCGGCCCGACCTGCCGGTGGCATCGCTCGACGCTCAGGACGCGCAGGCCGACCCCGCGTCCCTGGCGCTGCGACTCGGCGCCCGAGACCTGTGCGAGCAGTTGCTGCCGATCGGACAGGACGGAGCCTTTGCGTCCACGTTCGCCGATCGCTACCGGACCGCCGGTGGAGTTCTCCAGGCGTTCTCCCGATCGATCGAGGGGCACCTGCTGGACGCCGTGCACAGCGAGCCACTGGCCCCGGGCGCGCGCTTCGCCGCCGCCAACGGTCTACGACACCCGGTGGCTCAGGGACCGATGACCCGGGTCAGCGACCGAGCCGCGTTCGCCGTCTCGGTGGCGACCGGCGGCGGACTGCCGTTTCTCGCGCTCGCCTTGATGAAGGCCGACGAGGTCGCAGCGCTGCTCGAGGATACGGCGGCGCTGTTCAGCGAGCAGGGCGGCGGGCTTCCCTGGGGCGTCGGCATCCTGGGCTTCGTCCCCGCGGCCCTCCGCGACGCCCAGCTCGAGGTGATCCGGGAGTTCCGGCCGCCCTACGCGTTGATCGCCGGCGGCCGCCCATCCCAGGCGGCCCCGCTCGACGATCTCGGGATCAGGACGTTTCTACACGTGCCGTCGCCGACCCTGATGGAGCAGTTCGTCGCCTCGGGCGCTCGCAGGTTCGTGCTCGAGGGACGCGAGTGCGGCGGCCACGTCGGCCCGCGGAGCAGCTTCCCGCTGTGGGACGCCCTGGTCGACCGGTTGCTCGCGTGCATCGAGCAGAGTCCCGGCCTGGCGGCCAAGCTTCAGGTGCTGTTTGCCGGGGGCGTTCACGACGAGCGTTCGGCGGCGATGGTCGCGGCGCTCGCGGCACCGCTCGCCGCTCGAGGTGTCGCCGTCGGTGTCCTGATGGGGACCGCGTATCTCTTCACCGAGGAAGCCGTGGCCGGCGGAGCCGTCGTGTCCGGCTACCAACGGGCGATGGTGGACTGCCAGCGGACCGTCCTCCTGGAGACCTCTCCCGGCCATGCGACCCGCTGCATCGACTCGCCGTATGTGCATGCGTTCCACGAGGCCAAGCGGGACCTCCTGGCCGACGGCGCCTCACGGACCGAGATGTGGCGCGCGCTCGAAGAACTCAACCTCGGTCGCCTGCGCCTCGCGAGCAAGGGACGTCGGCGCCGGGCGGAACAGATCGTCGCGGTCGCCGAGGAGGAGCAGTACGCCGAGGGGATGTTCATGACCGGGGAGGTCGCCACCCTGCGCCGCGACGTCACGACCGTGGAGGCGCTCCACGACCAGGTCACGGCGGGCGCGACCGCCCACCTCGCCGACCGCGCCCGCCGGACCCACGGAATCTCCGCGGGTCCCGCCAGGGTCCAGCCGGGGGCAGCTGAGCGGGCCGATCCGTTGGAGGTCGCGATCGTCGGCATGGCTGGGGTCTTCCCGCAGGCCGTCGACCTGGCTGCCTACTGGGCGAACGTACTCGGTGGCGTCGACACGATCACGGAGGTCCCGCTCGACCGCTGGAACCACGAGGTCTACTACGACGCGGATCACGACCCGGCCCATCCCAAGCCGGACGCCGACCTCCGCACCCCTGCCAAGACCGGAGGCTTCCTGCCGCGGATCCCGTTCGACGCGCTCGGCTACGGGATCCCGCCGAACTCACTGACGAGCATCGAGACCGTACAGCTCCTGGCCCTCGACGTCGCCGCGGAGGCGCTCCGCGACGCGGGCTACGACGGACGGCCCTTCGATCGCTCGCGGGTTTCGGTGTTCTTCGGCGCGGAGCCCGGCAACGACCTCTCCGGGGCTTACGGGCTCCGCTCGGCCTACCCCGGCGTCGCCGGCACCCTCCCGGCTGAGCTCGAGGCTTTCCTGCCGCGGATGACCGAGGACTCCTTCCCGGGAGTGCTCGGCAACGTGATCGCCGGCCGGATCGCCAATCGGCTCGATCTGGGCGGAGCCAACTACACGGTGGATGCGGCCTGCGCGTCCTCGCTGGCGGCGCTCGACGCCGCGTGCAAGGACCTCCGCGCCGGCACCAGCTCGATGGTGCTCTGCGGCGGCGCAGACCTCCACAACGGGATCCACGACTATCTGCTGTTCTCGGCCGTGCATGCCCTCTCGCCCACCGGGCGATCCCGGGCGTTCGACTCGGCCGCCGACGGCATCGCGCTCGGGGAGGCCGTGGGCTGCGTCGTGCTCAAACGGCTGGCTGACGCCGAGCGAGACGGCGACCGGGTGTACGCCGTGATCAAGGGCGTCGGCGCGTCGAGCGACGGGCGCTCGCTCGGGCTCACCGCTCCCCGCGCCGAAGGCCAGCGCCGGGCGATGCGGCGGGCATACACGATGGCTGGAGTTTCGCCCGCCCAGGTCGGCATGCTCGAGGCGCACGGTACGGGGACGGTCGTCGGCGACCGCACCGAGCTCTCCGCGCTGACCGACGTCTTCACGGAGGCGGCCACGCCGGTCGGCAACTGCGCGCTCGGGTCGGTCAAGTCTCAGATCGGCCACACGAAGTGCGCCGCCGGAATCGCGGGGCTGATCAAGGCGTCGCTCGCCGTCTACGCAGGGGTTCGCCCGCCGACGATCAACCTGACCCGTCCGATCGACGCTTGGGAGGCGCAGACCAGCCCGTTCTGCTTCGACCAGAAGGCCCGAGTCTGGGCGGATCCACCCGCCGAGCGGTTTGCCGCAGTCAGCGCATTCGGGTTCGGTGGAACCAACTTTCACGCCGTGATCGGTGCCTACGGCGGTGCTCCGGAACCCAGTCACGCGTCCGACCAGTGGCCGGCCGAGCTGTTCCTCTTCCACGGGGCCGATCGCGCCCAGGCCGAACGTGACCTCGATCGGCTGGCTTCGCTGATCGCCACCAACGACGAGGCCGGACGTCCGTGGCGGCTGCGGGACTTGGCCAGGACGATCTCGCTCAGCCCCGGTCCAGTGCGCGCCGCGCTGGTCGCCGATGACCTCGACGACCTCGCCCCCAAGCTCGCGGGGGCGCGGGCGGCGCTCGCCGGCGAGACGGCCGACACCGATGACGCGATCTTTGCCGGCCAGGGCGGGAGTGATCCCGGCGCGCTGGCCTTCCTCTTCCCCGGCCAGGGCAGCCAGCGCCCGGGGATGCTCTCCGATCTCTTCGTGGCTTTCGCGGCCATGCGGGGTCACTTGGACGCCGGCCGGAAATGGCTCCCGGCGATGTTCCCACCGGCCGCCTTCACACCTGAGCAGCGGGCGGCGCAGAACGCCGCGATCACCGACACCCGCGTGGCCCAGCCGGCGCTCGGCGTGGCCGACGCGGCGCTCTGCGACCTTCTTGGATCGCTCGGAGTTCGCCCGGGGATGGCCGGGGGGCACAGCTACGGCGAGCTTGTCGCATTGCGGGCCGCCGGCGTCCTCGACGATCGATCGCTGCTCGAGTTGAGCGAGGCCCGAGCTCTCGCGATCCTGGCGGCCACGAACGGGACACCCGGGGCGATGGCCGCGGTGCTCGGCCCGGCCGACGCCGTCAGCGCGGCCCTGGCGCTCGCGGACCCGTCGCTCGGGGTGGTGATCGCCAACCACAACGCTCCGGACCAGGTGGTTCTCTCCGGAGCCGCCACGGACGTCGATGAAGCAGTCCGACACCTGATCGCCGCTGGCCTCACCGCGAAGCGGATCCCGGTGGCCTGCGCCTTCCACAGCCCGCTCGTCGCGGGTGCCGATGCCTCCCTGCTCGGCTATCTCGAAGGTGTCGTCCTCGCTGCGCCGGCGATTCCCGTCTGGTCGAACACGACCGCGGCGCCATACCCGGCCGACGCCGCCGGGATCCGGACCCTGCTCGCCGGACAGGTCGTCGCGCCGGTCCGGTGGGTTGAGCAGATCGAGGGGATGTACGCGGCCGGCGCGCGGATCTTCGTCGAGGTGGGCCCCGGCCGCACGCTGAGTCAGCTGGCCGGCAGGATCCTGGCTGACCGCCCGCACTCGACGATCGCCTGCGACGTTCCCGGCGAGCAGGGGGTCCGCCGCCTCCTGAAGGCGCTGGCCGAGCTCGCCGTGCTGGGCGTGCCGCTCGACGCGGCACCACTCTTCTCGGGCAGAGACGCCGCTGTCGTCGCGGAGAACGCCGTGCCTCGTCGTCCGGGTTGGCTGATCGACGGCCCACTCGTCCGGGGTGCCGCCGGAGAGCTGTTGGAGGGCGGGCTTCAGCCCGCGCCTCGACAAGCGCTGGTGTCGGTCGGCACGCCCGGCGCCCTTGGTATCCGAGCTGGCGGGAGCGACCGGGACGCCACCGTGCTCGAGTTTCTGCGGACCACTCGCGAGCTCGTCGCCGCCCAGCGCGACGTCGTCCTCGGCTACCTTGGCGCCGAGATCCCGGCGGCGCCGCAGGCGGCAGACTTGGTGGTGCTGGGGCCGGCGCCATCTGCGTCCGTCGCGGAGCTGTCCGTTCCCGGCCCCGACTCGGAGCCAGAGCCTCTCAGCCGCGACCAGCTGACGACGTTGCTGCTGGAGATCGTCAGCCAGCGGACGGGCTATCCATTGGACATGCTGGATCCCCGAGCGGACCTTGAGGCAGATCTGAGTATCGACTCGATCAAGCGGACCGAGATCCTCGGTGAGGTGGCGGGTCGTGCCGGCCTGACCGGCGGCGACGGGATGTCCGGCGAACTGGACCCGCGGGCGATCGAGGAGCTGGCCGCCCTCAAGACAATCGCGGCGATCGTCTCGTGGATCGCCGGGACGATCGCCGGAGCGCCCAGCGCCTCGACCAGCCTCGCGGCAATGGCGAGCGATCCCGCCACCGCGACGACGGTTCTGAGCGATCCGACGCGGCAGCCAGGTCGGCTGGAGCTGACGGCCGGGGTGGCGGAGTCGTCGGGAGCGGGGCTCGGCGGACCGGCGCGAGCGATCGGCGGACGTCCGGATCGGTTCGTACTGTCGCTCGAGGAGTCCGGGGCGACCGATCCGGTCGAGCTTGCAGAAGGCGACGGCGCGCTTGACGGCAAGCGCTTCGTGGTCGTCACAGACGCTCGGGGGGCCGGCCACAGCTTGGCGGACATGCTCGTCGAGCGGGGCGCCGAGGTCCAACGGGTGGCTCCCGGCGCGCCGCTGCCGGCCGGCGGTCGAATCGACGGCATGGTCCATCTGGCCGCGCTCGATCGCGGACGCCCCGCGGTCTTGCCGGAGGCCTACGAGGTGCTGCGGGAGGCGCTGCTGCGCGGCGCGGAGAGCCTCGCGATCGTCACCGGCCAGGGCGGGATGCTCGGGCACGGAGTGCCGCATCCGGTGCAGGCCGGCAGCAGCGTTCCGGCTGACGCCGGGCTTCCCGGCCTGGCGCGTACCCTGTCGAGGGAGTTCCCCGAGGTGCTCGTGCGCTGCCTGGACATCGACCCAGCGGAACCCGTCGGTACCGTCGCGAGGCAGGTCATCTCGGAGCTCTTCGAATCGGCGGACGCCGGAGGGGCGACGGTGATCGGCCGGACGCGACACAGTCGCACGACCCTGGTCGTGCGATCCGCCCCGCTGATCGGCGCCCCGCCTGCTCTTGACCTGGGACCGGATTCTGTCGTGCTGCTGACCGGAGGGGCACGGGGGATCACGGCCAGGACGGCCTTCGCGTTGGCTGATGCCACCGGATGCCACCTCGAGCTGATCGGGAGGGCGCCGGTCTCGGCGGCTGCCGAGGAGCAGGACATCGCGCAGTGTGCCGGGCAGATCGAGATCCGTCGTGCACTGATCGAGAGAGGCATGCGCGTACCTGCGGAGATCGAGACGGAGCTGCGCAGGCTGCTCTCGGAGCGCGAGATTCGTCGCAACCTCACGGCGTTTGCCACCATCGCGGCGTCGGTCCGTTACCACCCGCTGGACGTCCGCGACGCCGCTGGGGTGCAGTCGGCGGTCGAGGCGATCCTCGACCGGCACGGTCGCCTCGACGGGGTTGTCCACGGCGCCGGCGTGCTCGACGACAGGTTGGTCCGGGACAAGACCCCGGCGTCGTTTCGAGACGTGTTCGCCACCAAGGTGCTCGGCGCGCAGACGCTGGCCAGCGCACTCGAGCTTGCCCTCGCCGCACGGGGCTGTGAGGATCCGGCCTTCCTGGTCTTCTTCGGCAGCGTCTCCGGCGTCTTCGGCAACCGGGGGCAGGCCGACTACGCGGCGGCCAACGACGCGCTCGGGACGCTGTCCCGGGTGTGGGGGGATCGTTTCGCTGGCCAGGTGCTCTCGGTGGACTGGGGACCGTGGGAGAGCGGCGACGGTGGCATGGTCTCGACCGACCTCGAGCGAGAATATGAGCGCCGCGGGGTCGGACTGATCGACCCGGCCCAGGGCGCGGCCTGCCTGCTCCAGGAGTTGGCGGCGGGCCAGGGCGGATCGCGCGTCCGCGAAGGGACGTCGCAGGTGGTCTACCTCTGCGGGGAGCTCGAGGCCTACGGGGCAAAGCCGGAGGAGGGCGGCGAGCGGGCAAGCCGGGACGCGGTGACCGCCGTTGCCTGACGTCGCAGCCCAGGCCCCGGTGGCGATCGTGGGGATGGCTGGGATGTTTCCCGGAGCCCCGGACGCTCCGACGTATTGGTCCAACATCCTCGGCGGGGTCGACGCGATCTCGGAGATGCCCGCCGGACGCGTGGACCGGGACTTCTACGATCCGGAGTCCTGGCGGACCCCGGCCTACGACCTCGTCTACGCCTGGCGGGGCGGGTTCATAGACGACTACGCGACCTTCGATCCGGTGCGCTACGGGGTGATGCCGAACGCCGTCGAGACGATCGAACCCGACCAGCTGTTGGCCCTGCGGATCGCCTCCGCGGCGATCGACGACGCGGGCGGTCCCGATCGGTTGCCGGATCGTCAGCGCGTCGGCGTGGTTTTCGGCCGTGGCGGCTACATCGGCCCGGGGATGTCGCGCCTTAGCCAGCGGGTCTCCACGTCCCGACAGGTCATCACGATCCTCAAGCAGCTCGTGCCCGGTATCCGGGACGACCAGCTCCGGGACGTGAGAGAAGCATTCAGCGCGAGCGTTGGCCCGGGAGCTCCGGGATCCGCGATCGGGATCGTGCCGAACCTGACGGCGTCACGAGTGGCGAATCGACTGGATCTGTGCGGCCCGGCCTACACGGTCGACGCCGCCTGCGCATCCTCGCTGCTGGCGGTCGAGCAGGGCATCCGGGATCTGCTTTGTGGGCGCTGCGACATGGTGCTCGCGGGCGGCGTGCACCATTCTCACGACGTCACCCTGTGGGCCGTCTTCTGCCAGCTCCGGGCGCTCAGCCCGAGCCAGCAGATCCGGCCGTTCGATCGCCGTGCGGACGGGCTCCTGATCGGCGAGGGAACCGGTGTCCTCGCCCTCAAGCGCCTCGACGACGCATGGCGCGACGAAGACCGGATCTACGCCGTCATCCGCGGGACCGGGGTGGCCAGCGACGGGCGCGCGACCAGCCTGATGGCCCCACAGTCCTCCGGTCAGGTGCTCGCCGTCCGCCAGGCCTGGAACGCGGCTGGCCTCGACCCCAGCGCGCCCGGAGCGGTGGGACTGCTCGAGGCCCACGGTACCGCCACTCCGGCCGGCGACGCCGCCGAACTGGTCACGATGCGTGAGGTCTTCGGCGACGACCCCGCCGCCGGGAAGATCGTGCTCGGCTCGGTCAAGTCGATGATCGGGCATGCGATGCCAGCCGCGGGGGTGGCCGGCATCATCAAGGCCGCATATGCCCTCCACCACGCGACGCTGCCGCCGACGCTCCACTGCGAAGAGCCGCACGAACTGCTGGGCGGAAGCCGTCTTCGGGTGATCGACACGCCCGAGGACTGGGACTCGTCGGGACCCCGCCGCTGCGGGGTCAACGCCTTCGGCTTCGGCGGCATCAACGCACACGTCGTCCTGGAAGAGGCCACTCCGCCCGCCGGCCACGGGGGCCGGCGACACCGCCGCGTGTCCCCGGACTCGGCGAGGGCTCCGGACGAGGCACTCGCCGGAGAGGTTGTGCTCCGCGTCGCCGCGAGGACCCCCGCCGAGCTCGAGACTTTGCTCGTCGCGCCGGCCGCCGGCCTGGCCGGCGGGGGGTTGCACGGACCGGGTGGACAGTGCCGGCTCGCGGTCGTCGACCCGAGTCCCGACCGCCTCGCCCTGGCCCGCAAGATCATCGCGCGGCGGACCCCTTGGCGTGGTCGCAACCGGATCTGGTACGCGACGTCCTCGCTGCTCGGCGACGGCGCGACGCCAGCCAGCCGGATCGCGTTCGTCTTCCCGGGTATCGAGCGGCCCTGTGACTCGCGGGCCGACGACGTCGCCGCGCATTTTCGGCTGTCCACGCCAGCCGTCGAGGTCACGGGCCATCCGCTCGTCGACCAAACCTTGGACATCCTCGTCGTCGGTCAGCGGCTCGCCGGCGGGCTCGCCGAGCTGGGGGTCGCTCCGTCCCTGGCCGCGGGTCACAGCATCGGCGAATGGGCAGCCATGCTCGTTTCCGAGATGATGCCGCCCGGCTCGTTGGAGGGCTTCGCCGACACCCTGCGCGGCCAGGACCTCGAGGTCCCGGGCGCCGTCTTCGCCGCGCTCGGTTGCGCCGCGGACCGCGCAGCGGTGGCGATCACGGAGCTCGAGGGCTTCGACCGCGATCGCGTCAGCGTGTCCCATGACAACTGCCCCGAGCAATCGATCGTCTGCGGCGAGCTGGAGGTCGTCGAGCGCCTCTTGCGGCGCCTCAAGACCCAGGGCGTGCTCGGCCAGCTTCTCCAGTTCCGGTCGGGCTTCCATTCGCCGCTGCTCGAGCCGTTCATCGGGTCCTTCCGCAACGGAATCGCCGATCTTCCGCTGGGGGAGCCCAGGTTTCCGGTCTGGTCGGCCACGACGCTCGAGCCGTATCCGCGCGAGCCGTCGGAGATCCGTGCGCTGCTCGTCCGTCACCTGCTCGAGCCGGTCCGCTTCCGGGAGCTTGTCGAGCGCCTCTACGCTGCCGGGATCCGCGCCTTCGTGCAGATGGGTCCGGGGAGCGTGGTCGGCTTCGTGGACGGCACCCTCCGCGGTCGGGACCACACGGCGATCAGCGCGCACGCGTCTGGCGAGGTGACAGGTGTGGGACAGCTCCACCGCGTCGCGGCGGCCCTCTGGGTCGAGGGGGCCGAGCCGGACTTCGGTCCGTTGGAGCTGACCCGGGCTCGCCCAGCGAGCATCGGGCCCGTACGGTCAGGCGCGAGAACGACCGGCCGGGCGATCCGTCTCGACCTGGCCCTTCCCCTGATCCGCCTCGGCTCGGACATCCGTCCGCTGACGCTGCCAGCCAACGTCGGGGATCCTGCGTTCGCGGCCACGACCGGGCCCGCGAGCGCCGATCCGCTGCTCGCCGAGCTGAATGCCGTCCTACGGGAGGCGTCCGACAGCTCGACCGCCGTGCTCGACGCCTGGACGGCGTGCTTCTCGCCGCAGACGACGAGGCCGACCGGCGTCCCGAGCCCGCCCGAGCCGCCGCCGATCCCGGCGCTGGCGCCGCCGCGGATTGTCGCGCGGCCGATCTCGGTGGACGCGATGCCCTACCTGATGGACCACGGCCTCTTCCCCCAGCGGCCGGGTTGGCCGGTTCTCTCCGACTGGGGCCCGGTCGTGCCGATGACCACGATGATCGAGATGATGCTCGACGAGGCCAGGGCATTCGTCCCGGGCAGGGTCGTCGTCGGGATCGAATCGATCACGGCGCTGACGTGGCTGGCCGCGATTCCCGCGACCACCGTCACGATCCGGGCGGTGGCGGACGGTCCGGACCGCGTCAAGGTCTCGCTCGCCGGCCACGCCTACGGCACGGTACTGCTGGCCGACCGCTACCCGGCGGCCCCGCCGGCCTCGTCCGAGCCGCTCTGCCGCGAGACCGAGTCTGATCTCACCGCCGAGCGGCTCTACGCCGACGGCTGGCTCTTCCACGGCCCCAGCTTCCAGGGGATCACCGGCCTCGACGGGATGGCCGAGGACGGCATGCGGACGACAATCACCACGCCCGACTGCCCGGGTGCGCTGCTCGACAACGCAGGCCAAGCCGTCGGCTACTGGCTGGGCCGCAACTCGGAGATCGGGAAGCTGGCCTTTCCTCGCTCGATCGGGCGGATCTGCTTCTATGGACCGTCGCCCCGACCAGGCGATCGGGTCGCGTGCACGCTCTGGGTCCGCGAAGTACGCGAGCAGGCGATCCGTGCGGATCTCGAGCTGCGCACTGCCAACGGGCAGGTCTGGGCCTGCATCGAGAACTGGGAGGACTATAGGTTCGGCACCGACCAGACGAGCTGGCCGGTGCTCGACAAGCCGGGTGCGGGTTGCGCGGCGACCGAGCAACCGGGCGGTTGGTCGCTGGTCCGGGCCAGCTGGGATCCGTCGCTGCGCCAGATGATGATGCGCCGCTACCTCACCGAATGCGAGCGCCAGGACTTCGACCAGCTGGTTCCCAGGGCCGAGGGCCCCTGGCTGCTCGGTCGGATCGCGGTCAAGGACGCCGTCCGCCGGTGGCTGTGGGCCCGGGGGGCCGGCACGATCTACCCGGCCGAGATCGTCGTCGGCAACGACCCCGCCGGAAGACCAACGGTGAGCGGGTCGTTTCCCGAGCCGCTGGCTGTATCCCTGGCTCACAGCGACGATTGCGCCGTCGCGATGATCGGTGCCGGCGGGCGAGACGGCTGGGCTCCCGGCATCGACATCGAGCGCATCGAGGACCGCGACCGGAGCTTCGAGGCGGCTGCCTTGACCACCAGCGAGATCGGCCTGCTGGACCGGCTCGCCGGCGACCGCGACCGGTCTAGCTGGATCACCCACTTCTGGGCGGCGAAGGAGGCGGCGTCCAAGGCCCTTGGCACCGGTCTGCGGGGGCGGCCGCGGGACTTCGTGGTCGTGGCAGCCGCCGCCGGCGGGTGCTTCAGAGTGGAGCACGCCGACCTGGCCTTCCGGGTTTCAAGCACGGTGCTCGACGGCGGCCACGAGGTCGTCGCCTGGGTCGTCGGCCCGGGGCTCCGGGCGACACCACGCACGCCCGACCAGCGCAAGACCTCGAGGAGCCACGATGCCGGCTGACGCGACCGCCCGAGATCAGATCATCCGTGAGATCGGTCGACTCGTGACCGAGGTGATCGGCGACGACTACCTCCTCGACACCGAGATCTCGGCGTCCACGACGTTCCTCGGCGAGCTCGAACTGGAGAGCATCGACTTCGTCTCGCTCGGTGCGCGCCTCCAGGATATGTACCGAGAGAAGGTCGATTTCGTCACGTTCATCGCCGAACTCGAGATCGACGATCTCTCAGATCTCACCGTCGGGGAGTTGGCGGACTACATCGGTGGCTGCCTGGCAGCGAGTGACGCGGAGCCGCGGGAACCAGAGAGCGATGACTGAGGTCGAGGTCAGGGGGGTCCGCCTCCATGTCGAGCGGCTGACGCCGCCGGATCCCCGCGGCGGCGACAGCCCCGCGGTGGTCTTCGTTCACGGCGCGCTGAGCAGCATGGCGATGTTCTATTACACCCTCGCAAACCATGTCGCCGTCGCCGGCTACGAGGTCGTTCTCTACGACCTGCGCGGACACGGGCTGTCCGAGTCCCCTACGCATGGCTACCTGATCGAAGATCTGGTGGCCGATCTGGCTGCTCTGCTGGCAGCGGTCGAGCCGGACCGCCCGGTGCATCTCGTCGGCTACAGCCTGGGCGGGACGATCGCCCAGGGCCTGACGGTGGCCAGACCGGACCTCGTGGCGAGCCTGATCCTCGTCGAAGGCCTTGTCCGTCCGCCGGCTTCTGGGAACGGGTCGCCCGGCGAATCGAAACCGACCGCGATCGGCGCGGACGCCGTGGCCAAGCTCGCCGACGAGCTGATCGCGACCCGCAGCGGCGGCGGCCCCCGCTGGGCTGCGACGACACGGCGGCTGTTCACGCAGACCACCTTCCACGCGGATCTCTCCGATGTCCGCCTGACCGACGCGGATACGGCCCCGCTGATCACGCGCCCGACCCTGGTCCTCTCGGGGGACGGGTCCGAGTTCTGCGCCGCGGCCGCTCAGACCGCCCGGCTGATCCCCGACTGCGCGGTGGGCGTGGTACCCGGTTGCGAGCACCTCAACGTTCTCACCGAGGCCGGCCCGGCGGTCCGGGAAGCGGTGATCGCCTGGCTCGAGGGATACCAGACACGCAACGCCGACGCGGGGAATGGGGACTCCAGGTGTCACGGTTCCTTATCGTTGTACCCCCGCTGATCGGACACACCCGGCCGACGATCCCGGTCGGAGCCGAGCTGATCGCCCGCGGCCACGAAGTCTCGTGGGCGGGGCATCCGGCGATCGTCGGGCCGCTCGCTCCGCTCGGCGCCGGATTGTTCCCGGCCGGCGTGGTGGAGCTGCCCGACTCGCAAGGGCTCCGCGGGCTGGCTGCGCACAGGTTCCTCTGGGACGAAGGGCTTGTTCCGCTGGCGGTAATGATGCGCCCGGAGGTGGATGCCGCGATCGAGGACTTCGACCCCGATCTGCTGATCGTCGACCAGCAGGCCTTCGCCGGCGCGTTGGCGGCGCGGGCGCGCCGCTTGCCCTGGGTGACCTCGGCGGTGACCTCGGCGGAGTTCGTCGACCCGGTCCTCGTGCTCCCCAAGGTGAAGGCCTGGGAGCAGAGCCGCATGGACTTCCTGGCCCAGCCGGACGAGGGCGCCGGGGACCTGCGGTTCTCTGACCTGCTGGTCCTCGTCTACACGAGCGGGATGCTGGTCGGATCGGAGCTGGCGTTCCCGGAGCACTACGCGTTCGTCGGCTGCCCGTCGCTTCCGCAGCCGCCGGCAGCTGGCGACTTTCCGTGGGAATGGTTCGACGATTCCTACCGCCACGTCCTCGTATCCCTGGGCACCGTCACCCGGGAGGGCGGCCGAGACTTCCTGCGCAGGGCGGTGCAGGCGTTCCCGGAGGCGGATACCGGCGTCCGTCTCGTCGTCGTGGCTCCGGCCGGGACCTTCGACGAGCTTCCTGCGCACGTCGTCGTGCGGCCCGTGGTGCCACAACTTGCGCTGCTGCCGTTCATGGACGCAGTCGTCACACACGCTGGCCACAACACGGTGTGTGAGTCCCTGGCCAACGGCCTTCCCCTGGTTCTCGCGCCGATCCGCGACGACCAGCCGACCGTCGCCCAACAGGTGGTCCGTGCGGGTGCGGGGATCCGGGTCAAGTATGGACGCGTCCGCGCGGAGGGCCTGCGTGAGGCCGTCCTGACGGTACTGGACGACCCGTCGTATCGGATTGCAGCTGAAGCGCTCGGAGCTTCGCTCCTCGCGGCCGGCGGTGCGGGCGCGGCGGCCGACCGGTTGGAGGAAGTCCTACGCGACCGCGCCACATCCTGATCGGGAACATCCCCGAGGATGGGCACGTCAACCCGACGTTGGCGATCGTCGCCGAGCTCGTGCGGCGTGGTCACCGCGTGTCATATCCGACCACGGAGGAGTTCGCGCCCCGCGTAGCCGAAGCCGGGGCCACGCCGTTCATCTATCGCTCGACGCTCCCGTGCACGACGAGCGACGCCGAGTGGCCGACCGACATCGCGGCAGCGCTCGCGCTGATGCTCGCGGAGGCTGCGGGCCTCGTGCCCTGGCAGCTGGCCACCTTCGAGCAGGACCGGCCCGATCTCGTCGTGCACGACGTCGTCGTGCCGAGCGCACGCGTTCTCGCCGACCGCTGGAACGTCCCTTCGTTGGCCCTTTCGACGACGCATGTGGTCCCCGTGAGGCTCCAGAGCGACTTCGACCGCCTGCACGCCCAGGACCCCGACTGGATCGCCTATCGCGCCCGCTTCCAGGCGTTCCTCGGCGCGCACGGGATAAGCCTGCCGATGGACGATTTCTTCGCCGCGCCCGAACGCTGCGTCGTGTTGATTCCGCGCGAGCTCCAGTTCCGGCCGAACACCCTCTGCGGCGACTACCGGTTCGTCGGGCCGAGCCTCCGACCGGGGCCCGCTCGACCGAGTTGGCAGCCGCCGGCGACGGATCGGAAGGTGCTCTACATCTCCCTCGGCACCGCTCACAGCAACCGTCCAGATTTCTACCGCGCGTGTATCGACGCATTCGCCGGTCTCGCGCCCTGGCACCTCGTCCTCTCGGTGGGAGATCGCGTCGACACAGCCGGGCTGCGTGAGCGGTCGGCCAACGCGGAGGTGCACCGCAGGGTCCCGCAGTTGGAGGTGCTCGCGCGAGCGGACGCGTTCGTGACCCACGCGGGGATGGGCTCGGTGCTCGAGGCGCTGTCCTGTGGCGTCCCGATGGTTGCCGTAGCCCAGGGCGTCGACCAGCCGGTGACCGCGCGGCAGATCGAGAAGCTCGGACTGGGCAGGCGCCTGCCACCCCATCTGGCGAGCGCGGATGCGCTTCGAGACGCGGTGCTCGAGGTCTCCGCGGCGCCGGAGGTGGCCGCACGGCTGAAGGAGATGCAGCGGTCGATCGCAGCATCGCGAGGCCCGGTCGCCGCCGCGGAGCTGATCGAGGAGGCCGTTCGCGGGCTCGAGGGAGCCCCAGCTCGATGCCCGGCGCCCACATCCTGATCGCGGACATCCCGGAGCAGGGCCACGTCAACCCGATGGTCGCGATCGTCGCCGAGCTCGTCCGGCGCGTCGCCGGGTCTCCTATCCGACCACGAAGGACTTCGCCGTACCGATCGCCGAGGCCGGGGCGACGCGGCTGGGCTACCGCTCGACGCTGCCTGCGCTCGGCGGCGAGGACGAGTGGCCGGCCGACTCGTCGAACGGCTCGCACGCTTTCTCACCGAGGGCCGTAGGGGTCAGCGGGATACACAGGGTCGACCCGGGATCCCAGTTGGATGCGGCGGGCGCAGGCGCCTGGATGGAGTCGGCGCCAACTAACGCCCCCCGGCGCGGGCCGGCGTCGCGTGGAGGTCAGCCTGTCGTGGGCGAACGGCCGGCTCGAAACGGAGATGCCGCCCGAGGCTGAGTTATCGAAGCTCGATCGCGAGCATAACGCTCAGGCTGAGGATTATGGTAACCGCCAGGACGAGGGTTAGATGCAGGCGGAAGCTGGCGACGTCGAGGCGATCTGACTCCGCGTCGTCGGCTTGTAGCTCGCCAGGATCCGGTACACGTCGGCGATGTGCTTCTCGCTGATCGCCGCGTCGCCCTTGCCGTTCCGTATCAGGAAAGCTCCCGGAGGCGGACACTGACGACGTAGGTCCGCAGCTCGTTCTCCATGGGGCCGGCGACCGGCAGGCGGCTGGTGTCCTCGTAGAGCTGGATCAGCTGAGCCGGCGCCGTCTGGACGATGTCGGCGGCCGGCTGGAAACCCTCGTAGAGGGAGACCGAGACGAAGCCGAGGATGATCCCGCAGATCGCGGGCGTGCACGCCGATCGCGATCCCGGGGACCTCGTTGAGCTCGGCTCGCAGCAGCCCGGGAAGCCCTGCGCACGAGCACGAGGCCGGCTGCGGCGATCGTCGCCGAGCAGACGATGCCAAGCAGCGAGGCCGCCCCGGTCGGGAAGGTGTTGAGAAGGCATCGGGCCGGGTGCGTCGAACCCAGCCTGAGATGTCCCAGTTCGCCGGCCGACGAGCGCCAGCCTCGCGCGAGTTGCCAAGAAGCCCGCGAGAGGCGGAGACCGCTCCAAGAAAACAACCTCTCCACCTCGAGCACAGCATGCTTGTCACAGCCACGCTGTGTCTGCTGGCGGCCGGCGCGGTGATGGTCTACAGCGCTTCCTCGCCGGACGCCCTGCTCCCCGGGCAGGGGGCGGCGACCGGCTATCTGATCAGGTTCGTCGGCTACGGGGCCGTCGGCCTCGTCCTGATGCGGGTGCTCGCGCGGGTCGGCCTCGACGGGGTGCGCCGGGTGACGCCGGCTCTGCTGGGCATCTCGTTCGCCCTGCTCGTGGCGGTCAAGCTGCCGGGCGTCGGCCGGTCGGTCAACGGGGCCCGCCGCTGGCTCGGGGCCGGGCCGCTCCAGTTCCAGCCGTCCGAGCTGATGAAGCTCGCGCTGGTGCTCTACGCGGCGCACATCCTCTCGAGCGGGCGGATGACCGAGCGACGGCTTCGGGTGATGCTCAAGCCGCTCCTCCTGGTCACGGTGTCCGCCTGTGGGCTGGTCGCGCTCCAGCCGGATCTGGGGACGGCGCTCGTGCTCGCGTTCACGGTGATCGCGGTGCTCGTGGCCGCCGGCGTCCCGACGCGGACGCTCGGGAGGCTGTTGCTCGGCGGTGTTCTCGTGATCGTCGTGTTCGCGGTGCTCGCGCCCTACCGGCGGGCCCGTCTGACGTCGTTCATCAACCCGTGGGCCCACCCGGGGACGAGCGGCTTCCAGGCGATCCAGGGTCAGGTCGCGATCGGGTCGGGCGGCCTCTTCGGGGCCGGGCCGGGCCAGTCGGTCCAGAAGGTCTTCTACCTGCCGGAGGCACACACGGACTTCATCCTCGCGGTGATCGGCGAGGAGCTCGGCGTGCTCGGGATCTGCGGGCTGCTCTTCCTCTACGGGGTCATCGCCTACGCCGGCCTGCGGGTCGCGAAGGCCGCGAAGGGCGCGTACGCGTCGCTGCTCGCCGTCGGTGTGACGTCGCTGGTCGTCGGCCAGGCGGCCCTGAACACGTTCGCCGTGCTCGGGCTCGCCCCGCTGACCGGGGTCCCGCTGCCGCTCGTGTCCTACGGGTCGAGCAGCGTGATCGTGATGCTCGCCGGGCTCGGCCTGCTGCTCAACGTCGCGGGGGGCGGGGCGGCCCACCTGCGGGGGGTCGGCACGCCGGGGCGCAAACCGGCACGATTGGCCGATGCAGACGACGATCGCGATCGCGGCGGGGGGGACCGCCGGGCACGTCGTGCCGGCGCTGGCGGTGGCGGACGTTCTGCGCGGGCGGGGAGCTAGGGTCTTCTTCATCGGTGGGAACCGGGCCGAGCGCGAGCTGGTCCCGGCGGCCGGCTACGAGTTCCACGAGATCGGCGTCGAGGGGATCGCCCGGCGCAACCCGCTGCGGGCGGCCCGCGGGCTCGGCAGGGCGGCGGGAGCCACCTTCACGGCCCGGCGCCTGCTTCGCGAGGGGGGAGCGCAGGCGGTCATGGGCGGCGGCGGATACGTCGCCGCGCCGGTCGCGCTGGCCGGCGCGGCACTCGGCCTGCCGGTGGTGCTGACCGAGGCCGACAGCCACCTCGGTCTCGCGAACCGGGCGCTGGCTCCGCTGGCGCGGCGGGTCTGCCTGGCGTTCGCACTCGACGGCCGGGACGGCGATCGCTACCTGGTCACCGGGCGGCCGGGCCCGCCGGCGAACGCCGATCGGGAGGGCGCGCGGGCGAGCTTCGGCGTCGAGCCGGGGGTCCCGTGCGTACTGGTCTTCGGCGGGTCGCTCGGCGCCCGGTCGATCAACGACGCGGCGCTCGACGCGTTCGCGCAGGCGCCGTTCCGCGTGGTCCACGTGACGGGCTCGCGTGACTACCAGTCGGTCGTCGGGCGAGCGAGGGGGTCGCATTACGACATGCGTGAGTATCTGCCGGTGGCCGCCTTCACCGAGGCCCTCGCTGCGAGCGATCTCGTCGTCGCTCGGGCGGGTGGGTCGGTGTTCGAGATCGCGGCACACGGACGGCCGGCGATCCTCGTCCCGTACCCGCATGCGGCGGCCGACCATCAGCGGACGAACGCCGCCTGGATGGAGTCGGCGGGGGCGGCCGTCGTGATCGACGACGGCGAGCTGACCGGTCCGAGGCTGCGGGCGGAGGTCGACCGCCTGCTCGGGGATCGCGAGCTGCTGGCCTCGATGGCGGCTGCGTCGGCGTCGCTCGCCCGGCCGGACGCGGCGCAGGCGATCGCCGACGAGCTGCTGCGCGCCGTCGGTTGCCGATGAGCTTGGAGTGGGCGGGCCGTCGCCTGCACATCGTCGGCGTCGGCGGTGCCGGGATGAGCGCCTACGCGCGGGCGGCGGCAGCGCTCGGGGCGAGCGTGACCGGGTCGGACCGGGCGGACTCGCCGTTTTCGGAGGGGCTGCGGGCCGACGGGGTGCTCGACGCGAGGATCGGCCATGACGCGGGGAACCTGCCGCCGGGCGACGGCGTCGAGGTCTTCTTCTCGAGCGCGATCGAGCCCGACAACGTCGAGCTGCTCGCCGCCCGCGAACGCGGCCTGCGGGTGCGACGGCGGGCCGAGCTGCTGGGTGAGCTGTCGCGCCTGCGGCGGACGATCGGGGTGGCCGGGGCCCACGGGAAGACGACGACGGCGAGCATGATCGCGACGGCGCTCCGAGCCTGCGGCCTGGATCCCGGGTACCTGATCGGCGGGACGCTGCGGGAGACCGGGCGCAACGGGGAGTGGGGGACCGGCGAGTGGCTGGTCGTCGAGGCCGACGAGTCCGACCGGTCGATGCTGTCGCTGGCGGTGGAGATCGGGGTGCTGACGAGCGTCGAGCTCGACCACCACGCGACGTTCGGGTCGCTGCTCGAGCTCGAGGGCGTCTACCGCGAGTTCCTCGCCAGGCCGTCGGTCGCCGTGATCTGGGACCGGCCTGAGCTCCTGGCGCTGCGGGCGCGAGCGACTGTCGCCTACGACGTCGCGCGGCCGGAGCTGGTCGCCGGGGGGTCGGAGTTCGACTTCCACGGCCGGCGGGTGAGCCTGCGGGTTCCGGGGGCCCACAACGCGCTGAACGCCACCGCGGCGCTCGAGGTCTGCCGGCTGGTCGGGGCCGATCTCGACCGGGCGATCGCCGGGCTGGCAGGCTTTGGGGGAACGGCGCGGCGGTTCGAGCTGTTGGGCGAGACGCGTCGGGGGGCCGTCGTCTACGACGACTACGCCCACCACCCGACCGAGCTGCGGGCGACCCTGGCGGCGGCTCGGACGCTCGGTCGCCGCGGGCGGGTGGTGGCGGTCTTCCAGCCGCACCTCTTCTCGCGGACGGCGCAGCTTGCGCGGGAGTTCGGGGAGGCGCTGGCCGGGGCGGACATCGTCGTCGTGGTCGACGTGTATCCCGCGCGCGAGCGGCCGGCCGACTTCCCGGGGGTCAGCGGGCGACTGATCGCCGCGGCGGCCGTGGACGCCGCCCCGGGGCGGGCGGTGTACTGGTTGCCGGGTCTCGACGCGGCCGAACGGGTCCTCGACGGCCTGCTGGGCGAGGGCGACGTCTGCCTGGTGATCGGGGCCGGCGACATCGACCGGCTCGGCCGGCGGCTGGTGTCCGGGGACGGCCGCGGCGAACCCGGGCCTGGCGCCGGTCTTCGTAGAACCCGACTGCGATCCGGCGGGGTCTGAGTGGTCGCGCCGCGCGCCGAGTTCCCGCTCGCCCGCCTGACGACGATCGGGACCGGCGGGCCGGCGGAGTTCTTCGGGCGGGCGGGGAGCGCCGGCGAGCTCGACGAGCTGCTCGGGTGGGCGCGGGAGCGGGGGCTCGAGCTGAGCGTGGTCGGGTCGGGGTCGAACCTGCTGGTTGCCGACGAGGGGGTCCGCGGCCTTGTCGTCAAGCTCGATCGGGATCTCGCGCGAATCGAGCCGGTCGAGGGGGGTCTCGAGGTTGGTGGAGGCGCGCGGCTGCCGGCGGTGGCCGCGAGGTCGGCGACGCTCGGGCTGAGCGGGATCGAGTTCGGGGTCAACATCCCGGGGACGTTCGGGGGGGCGGTGCGGATGAACGCGAACGCGTACGACGGGGCCCTCGGGAGGGTGGTCGAGTGGGTCGAGGTCCACACGGCCGACGGGGTCTCGCGCCGGTCGCCGGAGGAGCTCGACTTCGCCTACCGGTCTTCGAACCTCCGGTCGGGCGAGGTGGTCGGGCGGGGCAGGCTGAGACTCGAGTCGGCACCGGTCAACGAGGTCAAGGCGAGGCTCGAGGAGATGCGCAGGAGGCGCCACGAGGCCCAGCCGAAGGGAATCAGGACGTTCGGGTCGACCTTCAAGAACCCCGACGGCGAGACCGCCGGCCTGCTCCTGGCGCGGGCCGGTGCCGGCGGGATGGCGGTCGGGGGGGCACGGTTCTCACCCAAGCACGCGAACTTCGTCGAGAACACCGGGGGGGCGACCACGGCCGAGGTGGTCGCGCTGATGGACGCAGGTCGTCGGCTGGTCGCCGAGAAGTTCGCCATCGAGCTCGAGCCGGAGGTCCAGACGCTCGGCCGGGTGGGGTTTCCGTGGGGTCGAGCGGGCTGAGCTCGCCGTTGTGCGGGAGCTGATCGGCGCAGGGAATCGGGAGGTTCGGTCGAAGATCACGGCGATGAAGGCTTTGAAGCTTGGCGGCGTCCTCGCGCTGGCGGCCGCCCTCTACGGAGGCTGGCTGATGCTCCGCGACGCGCCGGTGTTCCGGGTCGAGAAGGTCCAGGTCACGGGATTGACGGGACCGGTCGTGCCGGCGGTCGCGACGCGGCTGGAGGAGGCCGGGCGGGGGATGACGACGACGCACGTCGACGTCGCCGGCCTGAGGCAGGCGGTCGCCGCGTACACGGTGGTCAAGGGCCTTGCGGTGCACACTGAGTTTCCCCACGGCCTGAGTATCAGGGTGACCGAGCGGCTGCCGGTGGCGGCGCTCGTGGTCGGCGGTGTTCGCCTGGGAATCGCGGCCGACGGAGCGGTCGTCCACGGTCTGAGCGGCGGCACCCAGTCGCTGCCGTCGTTGACGGCAGGTGAGATCCCGACGACGAGGGCGCTGAAGGACCCGGCGAGCCTCGACGGGCTCGAGATCCTCGACATCGCGCCTGCGGTGCTACGGCGGGTGATCGCCCGGGTCGGGCAGGGTCCGGGCGGGATGACCGTCTACTTGCGCAACGGGCCGCCGGTCTACTTCGGGGACACGAGCCGCCTCCACGCGAAGTGGGCGTCGGCGGCGCGGGTCCTCGGGGATTCGCAGTCGCGCGGGGCGGCCTACGTCGACGTCCGGCTGCCGGATCGTCCGGTGGCGGGGGTCAACGACCCGGCGACGAGCGCGGCGGCGACGGCTGGCGCGGTGGAGAGCGCGGGGGCGCCGCTCCTAACGACTCAGGCTTCAAACCAACCCTCAATCTCAACTGGAGGTTGAATGCGGTCCTGGCTGACATTTCGGCTTGTGGTTGAGGGTTCGGGCATCTGCAACGAAAGTTGCAACAATGCGCTGCGGTTGACAAGCCACAGGATCCCTGCATAACGTGGATTCGCGGGCCCGTGGGACGGCCCAACCCTTTACCCTAACTCAAGGCTCGGACGACAAAATGGAAAGCGGCAGCTACCTGGCGGTCATCAAGGTCGTCGGCGTCGGCGGCGGCGGCACGAACGCCGTCAGTCGCATGGTCGACGCGGGCCTGCGAGGCGTCGAATTCATCGCGTCCAACACGGACGCCCAGGCGCTCGCGATGTGCGACGCCGACATCAAGCTGAACATCGGCAACGAGCTGACGAAGGGCCTCGGTGCGGGTGCGAACCCGGAGATGGGGTTCGGGGCGGCGGCCGAGTCGCGAGATGACATCAAGGAGGCGCTGAAGGGCGCCGACATGGTCTTCGTCACGGCGGGCGAGGGCGGCGGGACGGGGACCGGGGCGGCTCCGGTGATCGCGGAGATCGCCAAGAAGGAGATCGGGGCGCTGACGGTCGGCGTTGTCACGCGGCCGTTCGAGTTCGAGGGGACCCAGCGGGCACGCCAGGCGGAGGAGGGAATCCGCCGGCTGCGGGAGGTCGTCGACACGCTGATCGTGATCCCGAACGAGAAGCTCCTGGCGGTCGTCGAGCGGCGGACGTCGATCCTGGATGCGTTCAAGGAAGCCGACAACGTCCTGCGTCAGGGCGTCCAGGGGATCACCGACCTGATCACGATCCCCGGGCTGATCAACCTGGACTTCGCGGACGTCCGGACGATCATGACCGACGCGGGAACCGCGGTCATGGGGATCGGCACGGGAACCGGCGAGAACCGGGCGGCCGACGCGGCGAAGGCGGCGATCGCGTCACCCCTCCTGGAGGAGGCGATCGACGGGGCGACGGGCATCCTCCTGAACATCACCGGCGGCCGGGACCTCGGCCTGTTCGAGGTCAACGAGGCGGCCGAGATCGTCCAGACGGCGGCCCACCGGGACGCGAACATCATCTTCGGGGCGGTGATCGACGAGAGCCACGGGGACGACGTCAGGGTGACCGTGATCGGCACGGGCTTCGACCACGGTCGAGCCGGCCGGCCGGCCGGCCGGGTGGTCGAGGAGCGGCGTCCGTCACGCCCGCCGGACCGGGGCCCGCGGGTCGACGCGCGGCAGCGCTCGGCGCTCGAGATCCGCGACGACGAGATCGACGTTCCGCCGTTCCTGCGCTGAGTCGAGCCGGCCGGCCGAGGGGCTTGGTCCTGTCGTCAGGGGTGCGGGGAGGGTGTGGGGGCCGGTTCGGCGAGGGTGTGGGCCCGCTTCGGCGAGGGTGTGGGGCCCGCTCGCGCGAGAGTGTGTGGCCCGCTTCGGCGCGGGTGCGGGACCGCTTCGGCGAGGGTGTGGGGCCCGCTACGGCGAGGGTGTGGGACCGGCTGGGCAGAACGTGATGTGACCCGGGCGTAGGATGGGGTCCAGACATGGCGCGGTGCACCCATCTCGATCACGTCCTGGTCACCGAGCTGCCGGAGTCGGTCGAGGGGTGCGACGAGTGCCTGGCGACGGGCGGGGTCTGGCTGCACCTGCGGATCTGCCTGGAGTGTGGGCGGGTCGGGTGCTGCGACGATTCGCCGGGCAGGCACGCGTCGGGTCACGCAGCGGCGACCGGCCACCCGATCATGCGGTCGATCGAGCCGGGCGAGGACTGGTCGTGGTGCTTCGTCGACGAGCTGGCGATGCGGATCGCCGAGGTTCGCGGAGCGACGCGGATCCCCCGGTCGCCGATGCTCGGCTGAGTGGCAGGGCTCGGCCGATCCGGCCGGCACTCGCAGCGACGACGACCGCGCGCGGCCGGGGAATCAGACGCCGAACGCGGTGTGTCGGCCTGCCGCTCGCCCGTCGGCCTGCCGCTCGCCCGTCGGCCTGCCGCTCGCCCGTCGGCTTGACGTCGGATCGAAGTCGGGTGGCGGGCGCCGTGGGTCGGGAGGACGCTGCCTTGATGGCGTAGTCGTGCGCGCCGTTGGGGCGGAGCATGCGCTGCATGGGCGAACAGCAGACACCAAAGGGCCGCAACGCCGGGGTCCAGCCGCCGGCGCGCGGGCGGGGCAACGCCGGAAGCGACCGCGACCGCGATCGCGACCGTGATCGCGATCGGCGGCGGGCGCAGCGCGAGCTGCGTCTGGCGCTGTCTGAGGCCAGGACGGTCGCGCTCGTCGCGTGCCTCGTCGTCCTTGGTCACGTCTGCTGGTTCGCGCTGCTGGCCGGGTACCGCCGGGTCGGGCTGGTGGCGGGGGGTCTCGCGTTCGCCGCCCTGGTCGCGGTGTGCGGGCGCATGGAGCCCGAGCCCGCTCCTGCTCCGAAGGGTGAGATCGCGAAGATGACCGAGCCGGCGTTCGAGGACCTCGTGGCGTCCGTCGAGGCCGAGGCAAGGCTGCTGGCCTCGGGTGCGACGGCCGCCTCCGGTTCGCCCGCGGCAAAACTGCTGGCCTCGGGTACGACGGCCGCCTCCGGCTCACCCGCGGACGCGGATGCCGACGGCTTCGGGCGGCTCGTCGCGGAGGCGATCGACGATCTCCCGGAGTTCGTGCGAGTCGAGCTGGAGCGGGACGTCGCCGTGGTGGTCTCAGACGAGGGAGCCAGCCACGGCGCGTATGGCTACTACGGCCTGTACATGGGGGGAACGGTCGCCAACCGCGGCTGGCACCATCAGATCGTCATCTTCCGAGACATGCTGGTCCGCGATTTCGGGAGCGACCCGGAGGCGCTCCGCCGAAAGGTGACGATGACCCTGCGCCACGAGATGGCCCACCACCTGGGTGCCGGGGAGCGCCACATCGCCGAGTTGGGCCTCTCGGACCTGACCGGCCCCCGCCCGGCGAAGCCGGGCGGCGCGGGGATCCTGGGTGGCCCGAGCAGCCGGCGCGGCTCGGTCACGCGGTCGGCGACCAGCTACTCGTATGTGGGCTGGCCGGCCAGGCGGGCGCCGGCGCTGGCAACGGGGGACGACGTGCGCCGACCGGTGGCCGCGCCGGCCCCGCTCGGCTCTCGTTTGGGCTCACCGGTCCTGATCGGAGCGCCGATCGCCGGGCCACATCGAGCACGCCCTCCTCCGGCGTGGCTGCGGTTTGCGGGCGGCCGGACCAGTGGCGTGCCGCCCCCGCGTACGATGAGCCGCGACGATCACGAGGCAGTCACGAGAGGTCACGAGGAGAGCGAGACCCGATGGAGATCAGGCGGATCCACCCGTATGTCGAGTCTGCGGACCTGGAGGTCGCTCGCGACTTCTACGTCGGAATGTTCGGCCTGAAGGTCGCGATGGAGGAGCCGGTCGTCACCCTGGTCTCAGGCGACGTGCCGTCAGCCCAGCTGATCATCACGCCGCGAGACACGGGGATGTCGCCGCGGGCCGATTTCGGCATCGACGTCGGGGACGCAGCCGCGGTCGACGCGGCGCACGAGCGGGCGTGCGCGATGGGAATGCGGATCGTCTACGGGCTGACGAACGAGCCGTGGGGCGTCCGGCGGTTCTTCGTCGAGGATCCGGACGGCCACGTCGTAAATGTCCTGGCCCACCTCGAGCGCGGGGTGACTTGAGAGGGGGGGTCCGTCGGGGCAGCGTGACCCGGCGCGCCGGCTCCAGAGTGGCCGGACAACGGGCGGGCGATCGCGCTCTACGCGGCCGCGGGATTCACCGTGGAGGGATCGCGCCGCGACCACTCGGCGGCGGGACGGATCGCTGTGCTCGGCCCTCTTGATGGCGGCTCGCTCCCCGGGCAACACACCCATACCCCCTATGGGTATAAGATGGAGAGGTGAGCGAGAGGGAGATCCGATGAGCGGGGTGGCGACGATCCTCTGGCACGGCTTGCGCGACTCGTTCCTGATGGCGTGGGAGGTCTGGTGGGCGCTGGTCGTCGGCTTCGCGATCTCGGCCATCGTCCAGGCCTGGATCCCGCGCGAGCGCGTCGAGCGGGCGCTCAGCGGCAGCGGACCACGACCGATCGCCGTCGCAACGGGCCTCGGGGCGGCGTCCTCGTCGTGCTCCTACGCGGCAATCGCGATCGCCAGGTCACTGTTTGCCAAGGGCGCTTCGGCCGCCTCCGCGCTGGCCTTCGAGTTCGCGTCGACCAACCTCGTCTGGGAGCTCGGCCTGGTGCTGTGGGTCCTGATCGGCTGGCAGTTCACGATCGGCGAGTACATCGGCGGGATCGTGATGATCCTCCTCATGACCGCGCTGGTGCGGGTCTTCGTCAGCCCCCAGGTCGAACAGCGCGCCCGCCGCCACGCGCAGGACGCTGACGCCGGACACGAGCACCGCCACCACCTGGCAGGCGAGACGCTGAGCTGGCGGGAGCGCCTGACCTCGACTCGGGGATGGTCGGATGTGGCTCACAACTTCCGCGGCGACTGGCAGATGCTGTGGAAGGAGGTCACGATCGGGTTTCTCCTCGCCGGCTTCGTCGCCCAGCTCGGAAACGGCGTCTTCGAGTCGCTGTTCCTGCGCAACGCGCCGCAGCCGTGGCCGACGATCGAGAACGTGATCATCGGCCCGGTGATCGCCGTGCTCAGCTTCGTCTGCTCGGTCGGCAACGTCCCGCTGGCCGCCGTGCTCTGGTCGGGCGGGATCAGCTTCGCCGGCGTCCTCGCGTTCGTCTTCGCGGACCTGATCGTCCTGCCGATCGTCGCCATCTACCGCAAGTACTACGGCAATGCCTTCGCGGCCCGGATCACCGCGCTGATGTTCGTCACGATGGTGATCGCCGCCCTGATCGTCGCCGGGCTGTTCGGCGGCGCCGGGCTGATCCCGACCACCCGGCCCAGCCGGGCGGACGTCTTCGGCTCCGTCGGGGTCGACTACAAGCTGTTTCTGAACATCCTGGGCGCCGCCATCTTCGTTGCCCTGTTCTGGCTCACGGCCGGACGCGGCGCGACCCACCCCGTCTGTGGAATGACGGTCGATCGCGAGAAGGCCGCCTGAGGGAATTCACGCGACCGGCGCGGGCGGATTATGGCGGCCGTCTCGACGATACTGCTGGGGTGGGGTTCTACGCCGACCAGGTCGTTCCCCGGCTGATCGATCTGGCCATGCGCGGTGGCGATCTCACGCCGATTCGCGCTCGGGTGGCGGCGCCGCTCGAAGGCGAAGTGCTCGAGGTCGGGTTCGGCTCGGGCCTGAATCTGCCCCACTACCCGCAGGCCGTCACCCGAGTTCAAGTGGTCGATCCGGCCATCGTCGGGCGCAGGCTCGCAGCCAAGAGGGTCGCGTCGAGCAGTGTTCAGGTCGAGTACGTCGGTCTCGACGGCCAGACCCTCCCGGTGAGGTCGGCGAGCGTCGACCACGTGCTGGCGACCTGGACGCTCTGCAGCATCCCCGATGTCGAACAGGCGCTCAGCGAGATCCGACGGGTGCTCCGGCCGTCCGGCTCGTTCCATTTTGTCGAGCACGGCCGGTCTCCGGACGGCAGGGTCGCCGGCTGGCAGGACCGGTTGACCCCGATTCAGCGGCGACTCGCCGGCGGCTGTCATCTGAACCGCCCGATTGACCAGCTGATCCGCAACTCCGGGCTGCGGCTCGTCGGCCTGAACAACTACTACGGGCAGGGTCCCCGACCGTTTGTCTACATGTTCGAAGGTGTGGCCACGAAGCCCTGACCGCGCGGATCCGGCAAACCCAGCGCCGGGGATTTGATGGGACCCGGATCGCGGGGTGACTCGGATCGCTCTGGGACTCGGATCGCTCGGGGGACGCTGGATCGCTCGGGGGGACTCGAATCGCTGGGGGGACTCGAATCGCTCGGGGACTCGATTCGTCGGCTCGGCCGTGACGCGCCTGTGCGGCTATGTCCGCTGGTCGCGATACATCGCGAGTGAGTGCCGGCCGGCCGGATGGGCGCGGAGCTCGTGAACGACCTCGGCCGCCGCAACCGGGAGCTCGTCCGTCGGGGGAAGCTCGACGCCGTACTCGGGCGGCATGATGACGGGCGCCGAGAGCGCGGCGAAGGTCAGGTCGGCGGCTGTGAACCGCTCGCCGCAGAGGTACGGCCGCCCGTCGGACAGGCGGTCGGCGACGTCGTCGAAGACCGCGCGCACCTCGGCGATCGACTGGTCGGAGGTCTCCTGGGTGATCTCCAGGTGCCGATCGATCCAGGCGTAGACGACGGGGTACAGGACGGGGAGCATGACTCGCTCGAATGTCGGCACGCCGTGCGTCCCGTAGCGACTGGCGAGGTCGCTCCGACGGCGGAGCAGGTGGTACATCCACCGGCGGCCGTGCGGCCCGAGACGGTTGTCGTACTCGCGTTCGAGCTGGCGGATCTCGGCCGTCGCGGGCGAATCGTCGGGGTAGATCCGCCGGTCGGGCGGAGCGTGGGCGTCGGCGTAGTCGAGGATGTCGGCCGAGTCAGACAGCACGCCGGCATCGCAGATCAGCACCGGGACCGTCTTGCCTCCGCCGGCCCGGCGGGCGGCGAACTGGTGGACGAACTGGACGTGGGCGTGCTCGATGTAGCCGACGCCGGCCCGGTCGAGCGCCCACCTCGCCTTCTCGCAGTAATGGCTGATCGGGATCGTGACGAGGATCGTCTGACCGGAGCGTCTCACGACGGGCAACATACTCCGGGTGGAGCTCCGTCAACTCGAGTACTTCGTCGCCGTGGCTCGCCACGGCCAGTTCACCCGGGCGGCCGACGCCCTCTGGGTCACGCAGTCGGCGCTGTCGCAGCAGATTCGCCGCCTCGAGGCGGAGCTCGGCGTCGTCCTCCTGCGCCGAACACCCCGCGGGGCCGAGCTGACGCCGGCCGGTGAGGATCTTCTGGCCCGCGCCGAGGTGGCGCTCGCCGAGCTCGCTCGAGCCCGGGAGGAGCTCGACCACCACGCCGGGGTCACCCGCGGGCGGGTCCGGGTGGCGGCGACGACGATCGACACGCTCCGACTGCCGGCCGCGCTCGCGGCATTTCACCGGGCGCACCCCGGCCTCCAGGTGGCCCTTCGGCACGCTCCGTCGGCCGACGTTCTCGCGCTCGTCCTGACGGGCGGCGTGGACATCGGGGTGGGCGGATCTCCTCGCGGCGAGATGCCGGCCGGCCTGAGGGTGGAGGAGCTCTCCGAGGAGGAGATGTCCGCGATGCTCCCGGCCGGCGACCCGCTGGCCGGCGGGCGGGCGATCGGGCTGGCCGACCTCAGCGGCCGGGCGTTCATCCTCCCCGAGCCCGGGAGCGGTCTGCGCGAGGCGGTGATCGGAGCGTGCGAGAAGGCCGGGTTCAGTCCCGTCCCGCTGTTCGAGATCTCCGATCCGGCGACGGTGCGTCACCTCGTGCATGCCGGGCTCGGCGTCAGCATCGTCCCGGCCTCGTGGCTCGGGGCGGCGGGACCCGACGTGGCGGCCGCCGGCCTGGAGGATCCGGTTCCCGTGCATCGCGTGAACGCCTTCACGGCGTCCGCCGGGCGCTCGCCGGCTGCCGAGCTGTTGGTCGGCGCCCTACACGCCGCGTTCGGCTAGCTCGCGCTCGAGCTTCGCCTTGGATCGGGCGCCCAGGAGGCGGAGGATCGGCTGCCCGTCGCGGAAGACGATGAACGTCGGCATTGCGAGCACGTCGTAGGCCGCCGCCACCTGCTGTTGGGTCTCGACATCGAGCTGGGCGACCCGCAGCCCAGGGCGCTCGGCGGCGAGCTCGGCGAGGATGGGGTTCATCAACCGGCAGGGCGGACACCAGGCGGCGGTGAAGTCGACCAGGACGGGGCCGTCGGCTTCGAGAACGTCGGCTTGGAATGAGTCGTCGGTGACGGTTTCGATCGTTGTCGTGGTCATGGGAATCAGCATCCCCGACTCGGCGACGGCGAACCAGTCGAATCCGTGATGACGTCCATAAGGCGCTCGACCGACGCGCCCTCACCCGAGGGCTTCGGCGACGCGGCGCAGGCCATGCGCCTCGCACAGTCCTGAGATCGTCTGCTTGGCGGCGGGAGCGTTGTACGGGAGCGCCTCGAGGGCATGGAGGCCGAGCCTGAGATCCTCGAGGCGGGCCGACGGTCGCTCCAGGGCGAAGCGTGCGAGCCACCGTGTCGCGGCCCGGTCGTAACGCTCGTCGTCGTCGGCGCTCATCAGGACGACGATCGACAGGGCGTCGACGAGGTCGACCTGCGGAAGCTCGAGCGCGGCCGCGTGGACCTGGTTGAGGTTCCCGGTCCGCAGGGCCCGGCGGAAACGTCCGTAAGCTGATCCTTGACTCGTCATGCGAACACATGTTCGCACCCGCGTCAAGTCGCCGGTCGGTCGCGAGGCGACCACCCGATACGGGCTGGGCCGCGGGCTGGATGATCACGGGAAGGCGCTGGGCTCGTCGGGGGGCCGGCCGGTGCTGTGATCGGCGAGCGCGAAGCGGTCGGCCGGTCCGGCGTCGATATCCTCAGCGGCATGTCCGGCGGCTCCGCTCCCACCCCGCGGCGGACACCCCTGTTCGAGGCCCATCGGAGCGCCGGAGCCCGGCTGATCGATTTCGCCGGCTGGGAGATGCCGGTCCAGTACGCCGGCGTGATCGAGGAGCACCTGGCGGTCCGCAGTGCGGCGGGTGTCTTCGACGTGTCGCACATGGGTGAGATCGAGAGCTCGGGTCCGGGGGCGGTGGACTTCCTTCAGCGGATCCTCTCCAACGACGTCTCGAAGCTGGGTGTCGGCGGCGCCCAGTACAGCGTGCTCTGCCGGGAGGACGGCGGGATCATCGACGACCTGTTCACCTATCGGCTGGAGCCGGATCGATTCCTGACGGTGACCAACGCGTCCAACCACGCGGTCGACCTCGCGTGGTTCGAGCGCCAGTCCGCGGACTTCGATGTCGACGTCGGCGACCGGATCGATGACTACGCGATGCTCGCAGTACAGGGGCCGATCGCCAGGGAGATGGTCCAGGCGATCTCCGACGCGCCGCTCCCGGCTCGGATGACGGTCGGGCGAAGGGTTCTCGTCGGGCACGACACCCTCGTCTGCGGGACCGGGTACACCGGCGAGGACGGGGTCGAGCTGCTGATCGCGCCGGAGCATGTCGTCGAGATCTGGGAGGAGCTCCTCCGGCGAGGGGTGCGCCCGGCCGGCCTCGGGGCTCGGGACACACTTCGCCTCGAGGTCTGCTATCCGCTCTACGGCAACGAGTTGAGCCTCGATCGGGGGCCGATCGAGGCGGGACTCGGCTGGTGTGCCAAGGAGGCCACTGGTTTCATCGGGGCCGATCAGGTGGGGCGGGTCCGGGCGAACGGGCCGCAGGAGAAGCTGGTGGCGTTCAAGTTGACGGGCGCCGGCGTCCCACGACCCGGCTGCCCGGTGGTCGGTGGGGGTCAGGTGACGAGCGGGACGTACTCGCCGAGCCTCGAGATCGGGGTCGGGATGGCCTACCTCGCGGCCGAACGGGCGGCTCCGGGAACGCCGATCGTGATCGACGTGAGGGGCCGGGAACGGCCGGCGGTGGTCGCCGCGAAGCCCCTCCTTGGACGAGATTGAGCTGCTGAGCGAGAAGGGCTCCCGGCATGCGGGCGTCGGGGCCTTCAGTCGGGGTGACGGTCGCCGTGGAAGTCGCGTTCGCGTGCGTTGCGGGCCGACCTCGCCCGCCCCGAGGCCGGACCACGGCCGGTCGGCCGGTGGGGCCCGCAGAGCGCCGGCCGCTAGAATCCGTGGTCCCGGACAAAGCTCGGAGGAAACGGACCACATGGCGCAGGAGACCTATCCCGCGGATCTGCTGTACCACGCCGAGCATGACTGGGCGCGGGTCGACGGGCATATTGCGACGCTCGGCATCACCTGGCACGCGCAGGACGCGCTCGGCGAGATCGTCTTCTTCGATCCGCCGGAGCCTGGCACGCAGATCACCCAGGGCGAGCCGTACACCGAGGTCGAATCGGTCAAGGCCGTCTCGGATGTGATCGCGCCCGTCTCGGGAGAGATCGTCGAGGTCAACGGCGCTCTCGTCGACTCGCCGGATGCGCTCAACGAGGATCCGTACGGAGCCGGCTGGATCGTCAAGGTCAAGCTCAGCGATCCGTCGGAGCAGGACGCGCTGATGGACCACGAGACCTACGTCGCCTCCCTGTCTTCATCGGCCTAGTGAGACACCTGATCACGACGACCAGTGACCTCGAGGAGCGAGCGTGAGTCGCTACACGGCGGTCACGCCTGACGACCTGGCCAAGATGCTCGAGACGATCGGGGTCGACTCGATCGACGAGCTGTTCTCGAGCATCCCGGCCGGCGTTCGACTCGGACGCGAGCTTGCCCTCCCGGACGGACTGAGCGAGAGCGAGGTGTACGCACACCTGCGCGAGCTGGCCGGCCGAAACGTGTCAGCCGAGGATGAGGTGTGCTTTCTCGGAGGCGGGATGTACGACCACTACGTGCCGGCGCTGATCGACATGCTGCTCGGCCGGTCGGAGTTTTTGACACCGTACACTCCCTACCAGCCCGAGGTGTCACAAGGTGGGTTGCAGGTGATGTTCGAGTTCCAGACGGCGATCTGCGAGCTGACGGGTCTCGACGTGTCGAACGCGTCGGTCTACGAAGGCCCATCGGCCCTGGCGGCGGCCGGGTATCTGGCGAAGCTGACGAACAAGCGGGGTCGGTTCGTGATCTCGCGGGGCGTGCATCCCCACTCGCGAGAGGCGCTGGCGACACTGTCGGTCGGCTATGGGATGGAGGTCGAGGAGGTTCCGCTGCGCGAAGGCGTGACAGATCCCGACGCGTGGGCGGAGGCGATCGACGAGACTGTCAGCGCCGTGTTCGTTGGGCAGCCGAACTTTCTCGGCGCGGTCGAGGACGTGAGCGGGCTGGCTGGCGTCGCCCGCGCGCATGGGGCCCTCGTCGTCTGCTCGGCCGACCCGCTGACGCTCGGGATCCTCGAGGCTCCGGGCGAGCAGGGGGTGGACGTCTGCGTCGGGGAGGGGCAGTCGCTCGGCAACCGCCTCGACTTCGGCGGACCGTCGTTCGGTTTTTTCGCTGCTCGTTCGGAGCACCTGCGGCGGATGCCGGGTCGGATCGCCGGAGAGACCGTCGATGCGGACGGCCGGCGGGGTTTCGTGCTGACGCTGCAGACCCGCGAGCAGCACATCCGGCGGGAGAAGGCGACGTCGAATATCTGCACGGCACAGGCGCTCAACGCGCTGGCCGGGGTCGTCTACCTCTCGTGGCTCGGCCGGCGGGGCCTCGTCGAGTTGGGCGAGCTGATGGTCCAGCGGACGGCCTACGCGCGGGACGCGTTGTCGGCGCTCGACGGGGTCGAGGCGATCCATTCGCAGCCGGTCGTCAGGGAGTTCGCGGTGTCGCTCGATGTCGATGGGCTCCCGGGTGTGCTCCGGGTGCTCGACCGGTGCGCGGTCGAGGGCGTGAACCCGGGCTATCCGTTGGGCCGGACATTCCCGGAGTACGGAAGCGGCCTGCTGGTGGCGATCACCGAGCAGCGCTCGCGGGCCGACATCGACCTCCTGGTCGGGGTCCTCGGCCGGGCCGTGGCGGCCGAGCGCGGCGCGGTCGGAGCGACGGCATGAGCCTTCAGACCGGCCCCGCGTCCCGGAGCGTCCAGACCGGCCCCGGGTCGCAGGAGACGGCGATGCAGCGCGACTGGGCGGAGACGATCTTCGCGAAGGGGGCGCCCGGCCGGAGGGCGTTCGTCGCGCCGGCGATGGACGTCCCGGTCCGTCCGCTCGACGACCTGATCCCGGCCGGCATGCGGCGGGCGCGGGAGCCCCGGCTTCCTGAGGTCTCCGAGCCGGAGTTGGTCCGCCACTACGTCAACCTCTCGCGGCGGAACTTCGACCTCGACTCCGGCTTCTATCCGCTGGGGTCGTGCACGATGAAGCACAACCCCCGGCTCCACGAGCGGGTCGCGGCGCTGGCGGGCCACGCCCGGCTCCATCCGTTCCAGGAGCCGTCGCGGGCGCAGGGCGCGCTCGAGCTGATGTGGCGGCTCGAGCGGGCGCTGAGCGAGATCGCCGGCCTGCCGCACGTGTCGCTCCAGCCGAGCGCGGGATCCCACGGCGAGCTGGCTGGTGTCCTGCTGACCCGGGCCTACCATGACGCGCGGGGTGAGCACCGGACGAAGGTCCTGACCCCGGACACGGCCCACGGGACGAACCCGGCGACGGTGACGATGGCCGGGTACGAGGTCGTCAAGGTCGGAATCGACGCCAACGGGGGCGTCGACATCGAGGATCTTCGAGCGAAGGCGGATACCGACGTTGCCTGCCTGATGTTGACCAACCCGAGCACGCTCGGGCTGTTCGACGAGAACATCGAGGAGATCGCGAAGATCGTCCACGACGTGGGGGCGACGCTCTACTACGACGGGGCAAACCTCAACGCCGTGATGGGCAAGTCGCGGCCCGGTGATATGGGCTTCGACATCGTCCACTTCAACCTCCACAAGACGTTCACCCAGCCGCACGGGGGTGGCGGTCCGGGGTCGGGTCCGATCGCCGTGTCAGACCGCGTCGAGCCATTCCTGCCGCACCCGGTCATCGTCCGCCGCCAAGACGAGCAGTTCGATCTCGACCACGACCGGCCGCAGTCGATCGGCCGGCTGCGGGGCTTCCAGGGCAACTATGGGTGCTTCGTCCGCTCGTACGCGTACATCTGCTCGCTGGGCGCGGCCGGCCTGCGGGACGTGTCGGAGGTCGCCGTGCTCAACGCGAACTACCTCCTCGCCCGGCTGGACGAGCTCGGGGTGCTCGATCTGCTGACCCCGGCCTACGGCCGGGTGGCCGGGGCAGACGATGTGGATGCGCGTCGGAAGTGGGGCTGCATGCACGAGTTCGTCCTCTCGGGCGGGCCGATGAAGCGCGAGCTGAAGATCAAGACGCTCGACCTCGCCAAGCGCCTGCTCGACCACGGCGTCCACCCGCCGACGGTCTACTTCCCGCTGGTCGTCGACGAGGCGCTCCTGATCGAGCCGACGGAGACCGAGACGAGGGAGACGCTCGACCGGTTCGCCGAGTCCCTGGCCGAGATCCTCCGTGAGGCTCGAGAGGATCCGGAGATCGCTCGGGGTGCGCCGTACACGACGCCGGTCCGTCGCCTGGACGAGGGCGCCGCGGCGAAGCGCCCGGTTCTGCGCGAATCCCTCTAGCGCACCGGGCCCCGGCGCCCACCGCGGTTCGACTCGCCGGTCGCCGGCCGGGTTTGGGCGACGGGTGTCCGCGGGGCGGCGGATCGGGTCTCGACGCGCTCTGGACGGTCTGGGTGGCAGCGACATGGCTGGCGCGGGTCGTGACTGGTAACCGTGAGACCAGGGTGGGGTAAATAGATCTGTAGCACACAAACTCAACCTTGTGACGTCACCGGAGGTGGCGCAATGGAACTTCTCAGGCGCATGGAGCCGTTCTCACTCCTCATCATGTTCCTCGGAGCCCTCGACTGGGGGATCCTTGGTGTCTTCAACACAAACCTGTTCGCACAGGTGTTCGGCAGCGGCGATCTGCTGACTGCCGCGTACACGGTGGTCGGCGCTGCGGCACTGCTCGCGCTGGCGCCCGTGATGGAGACGGTGCTCCACGTCGATATGCATCGGCCGCACGCCCACCGGGCGTAACCGGTGACCGCGGCGGGCCGGGCCCTCGGCAGGGCTCGGCCCGACTCGCGTAGGTAGAGTCGGCTCGATATCCACGATCCCGGAAATTCTGGAGCGGGCCGATCGGCCCGTCTTCTCGTTCGAGTTCTTTCCGCCGAAGACGCCGGTCGGCTCCGAGAACCTGAGCCGCGCGCTCGTCGACCTACGCGAGCTGGCTCCCGATTTCGTCTCGGTGACCTACGGCGCGGGCGGGACGACGCGGGACACGACGATCGACGTCGTCGCACACATCAAGCAGGATCTCGGCCTCGAGGTCATGGCGCATCTGACCTGCGTCAACGCGACGATCGACGACGTTCGAGGGACGCTCGACCGGATGCGGGAGGTCGGCATCGACAACGTCCTCGCCCTCCGCGGCGACCCTCCCCGTGGGCAGGAGCGCTGGACGAAGACGGACGGGGGGCTTGAGTACTCACACGAGCTGGTCTCCCTGATCCGGACGGAGTACGACTTCTCGGTCACCGGGGCGGCCTTCCCGGAGACGCACATCCACGCCGTGTCGCGGGAGGATGACCTTCGCCACCTGAAGCGGAAGGTCGATCTTGGCGTGGAGGTCCTGATCACGCAGATGTTCTTCGACAACGCGCACTACTTCGACTTCGTCCGGCGGGCGCGTGAGATCGGCATCGACGTGCCGATCATCCCCGGCGTGATGCCGATCCTCTCGCTCGCCGGCATCAAGCGGATGACCGAGCTGTCGGCCGCAGAGCTCCCGGACCCGCTCGAGACCGAGCTGACCCGCCGCCGGGACGACGAGCAGGCGGTCGCGGAGCTGGGCGTGTCCTACGCGACGCTCCAGTGTGCCGACCTGCTCGCCGGCGGGGCGCCGGGGATCCACTTCATCACGTTGAATCGGTCGTCGGCGACCCGCGCGATCCTGAGCGCCCTGCGCCTGATGAAGCCGTGGGCAGGACTCGAGCGGCGGCCGCCCGCCTGAATGGGTGGCGGCTGTCGTCGGCGCGTCGGCGGCGCTAGGTCTTCTCGGCCGCGTCGGCCTGCGCTGGCGATGGCTGGCGGCGGCGGCGGGACGAAGTCGACGTCCACCGTCTCGAAGCCCTTGTGACGCTCGGTCTCCGCGTAGGAGGTGTAGCTGCGCTCGTCGGCGTGGGTCAGGCTGACGTTGTCGGTGAACGGGGTCAGCAGCGATCGCGGCCAGAGGTGTCGCTGTGAGACGACGTTGATCTCGGCGGCCATCACGGTGATCAGCGCGAGCAGGTAGATCCAGGCGATCAGGCCGAGCACGGCGCCAAAGACCCCGTAGGCCTCCTGGGTGCCCTTGAGCCGGCTGACGTAGTAGGTGCCGACGAGCTGGAGGACCTCCCAGCCGAGCCCGGCGATGACCGCGCCGAGCCGCAGGCACCGGGTTGGGACCTCCGATGCCGTGAGGACGCGGAAGGCGAACATGAAGAGGCCGATGTTGGCCACGGCGACGACGAGGATCCCGACGATCTTCACGCTGGTCCCGATCGTCGCACCGTAGGTGCCGGCGCCGGTCGTCAGGCCGGATGCGATCGTCGTGATCAGGACGCCGACGCCGAGCGCACCGAGGAGGATCAGGCTGCGCAGGCGCGACTTGAGCGGGTTGGGGCGCTCGTTGCGGGGGACGGCCCAGACCTTGTTGAAGGCGTGCTGGGTCGCCTGGGCGGCGCCGATGCTTCCGTAGAGGGTGCCGACGATGCCGATCGCCAGACCGGTGTTGCTGCGGGCCGGAGCGTGGATCGAGGTCCGGAGGCTGGCCCCGACGACCGGGAACTGGGCGAGCGCCGAGTTGACGAGGCTGTCGCGGAGGTGGGCGTCGCCGGCGAGGACGAAGCCGAGAACGGTCAGCAGGAGGAGGAGGAGGGGAAAGACAGAGAGGAACCCGTAGTAGGTGATCAGCGCGGCGAGGTAGCCGCCCTGGTCGTCGGCGTACTTGTAGACGACTGCGATCGGGAAGCCCAACCACCGGTGGGTGCGCTGGTAGCGGTCGACGGCGTCGACCGCTCGATGGGGGGGCTCTGGGGTCTGCCGCACAATGTCGGCCGGCCCGCGCCCCTCGTCCTCTAGGGCCGCCACCCGGTCTCGCGAATCGGAGGCTTGGCCAGCGTCATGCGAGCCAGACTACCCGGCCTGCCGGCGCGGTACTCAGGGCCCCCGGGTCGCCGTCTTCGGCGCGCGATCGGCCGTGGACGACGATCTGCCGCGGTGGCGGAGCCCGCGGCCACCGGCGTTCGCGGCGGACGTGTGCCCGGGCCGCGCGAGCACTCAGGGCTCACGGCGTGCCGTAGGCTTGGGTGATGCGGCGTCATCGCGGTTGGCTCGTGTCCGCCCTGCTCGTGCCGGTGCTCGGCATCCAGCCGGGTCAGGCGCTCGCGCGGACCCCCGGCCACGCGACGGCCGGCTCGGCGCGGCCGGTCGCGTTCGCCTCGTGCGCCGACCTCGTCGGCTACGCGGGGCGACACTTTGCCCTGACTCACGGTCTGGCCGAGCCGGCGATCGGGACATTCGACCCGAGTCCGCCGCCGGCCGGCCGCCTGCCGCAGGGCGTGTCATCGGAGCAGGCGGCGGCCGCGCCGAGCGCGCCGGCGGCTTCACCGAGCTACTCGACGACCAACAACCAGGAAGTCGGCGTCGACGAGCCGGACATCGCCAAGACCAACGGATCGACGATCTTCACCGTGTCCCAGGGAAGGCTCTATGCCGTGGCGGTCGGCGGCCTGACCGGCCCGAGCCTGGCCGGGTCGCTGGACCTCGGGAGCGGCGGCTACGACGCGCAGCTGCTGCTGCGTGGCAGCCGCCTGATCGTGATCTCGTCCTCCTCGGGCTACGCCGTCCCGTTGACCGGGGTCGCGCCTCCGGCGCGTGCGGCGATCGCGCCGAATCCATACGGGACGACGACGACCACGGTGCGCGAGGTCGACGTCCACGACCCGGGGGCGATGAAGCTCACGCGGACGATGACGATCGACGGCAGCTTCGTCGACGCGCGTCAGAACGGTGCGACCGCACGGCTCGTGATCAGCTCGCAGCCGCGAGGCATCGTGTTCGCCGGCGAGCGGCGAACGCCCGGCGCGTGGGTGCCGAGTCGCCGCTTCCACAGCGCGCTCACCGGACGCTCCTATGTCCGGCCGGTCGCTCCCTGCCGGACGATCCGCCGGCCAGTCGACTTCTCGGGCCTCGGCATGCTGACGATCTTCACGCTCGATCTCGACCGCGGCCTCTACACGGCCGACACGTCGGCCCTGATGGCCGACGCACAGGTCGTCTACGGGTCGACGACGAGCCTCTACGTGGCGACCCAGAAGTGGCTCGATCCGCGGCTGGCCGCCGGCCAGCTGCCGGCTTCACAGGCGACCGTGATCGACCGCTTCGACGTCGGCGACCCGACCCGCACGACACTGGTCGCGAGCGGAGTCGTGCCCGGCTACCTGCTCAACCAGTTCTCGCTCTCGGAATACAACGGCTACCTGCGGGCGGCGACCACCAGCCGGCCGATCTGGTGGTCCGGGGGGCCGCCGGCGGTCAGCCAGAGCGCGGTGACCGTGCTCGCCCGGCGCGGCACCGTCCTCGCGCCCGTCGGCCAGGTTTCGGGCCTCGGTGCCGGTCAGCAGATCTACTCGGTCCGGTTCGTCGACGAGACCGGCTACGTCGTCACATTCCGCCAGGTCGATCCCCTCTACACGATCGACCTCCGCGTGCCGACCGCGCCGAGGGTCGCCGGCCAACTCGAGCTTGCCGGCTACTCGGCCTACCTCCATCCGATCTCCCCCGGACTGCTGCTCGGCATCGGCCAGGACGTGGGGCCGGGCAACGAGCCGGCGGGAACCCAACTCGAGCTGTTCGACGTCTCGAACCCGAGTGCTCCGCGGCTGGTCCAGCGCACGACGCTCGGCGGCGGGTCGTCGTCGGCGGTCGAGTACGACCACCACGCGTTCCTCTTCTGGCCGCCGACCCGGCTCGCGGTGCTTCCGGTCGAGATCTACTCGCCACAACCGATTCCCGTGACCGGCGCCGGCGTGGTGCCACCCACGCCAGGACCGGCGCCCGCCGCCGGCTTCGTCGGGGCGATCGGCTACCACGTCGACAGCTCGGGCATCGCCGAGGTCGGCCGGATCGCTCACGCCGCCGTCGACAACTTCGCGCCGACGATCCGTCGATCGATCGTGGTCGGGCAGCACCTCTTCACGATCTCGGACGCCGGCGTGCTCGCCTCCGACCTCGACAGCCTCTCACCCCAGGGATTTGCCGCCTTCCCGGCCGCGTTCGTGAGCCCGCCCGGCCCGCTGCTCCCGGTCGCCGCGGCGTCTCCGCGACCCTGAGGCCTGGCCGGCGCCTGCTCGCGGACGCCTGCTCGCGGACGCCTGCTCGCGGACGCCTGGCTCGGCCTGACCCGCCGGGCGAGTGCTCTGGAGGCGCGGCGCTATGCCGCTTGGACCGCCAGATCGGCCTGGCCGGCGCCGGCGAGGTCCCGGTTCTCGGGGACGAATCTGCTCGCGGTGAACGTCGCGCCCTGGGGGTCGGTGATCACGGTCATCCTCACCCAGGGGGCGTCGAACGGCGGGACGACCACCTTGCCGCCCAACTCCCACGCCCGCTTGGCCGTCGCGTCGGCGTCGTCGACCGCGAACGTCACGCTCCAGTGGGCTGGAACGTCGGCCTGGTCGTCGGCGATCGGGGCGAGCGCGGCGACGACGTTCTCGAATCCTGCGGGGGCATCGGCGTCGGCCATCCGCTCGCGCAGGCCGGGGTCGCGGGCCTCGAGGAAATCCCCGTAGGCCGGCAGCGTCCACATCCGCATGCCGCCGCCGAGCTCGAGCGTCTGCCAGCCGAGGACGGCGCCGTAGAACGCCCTCGCGCCTTGGGGATCTCGGGTATTGAGGGTGTTGAAGTTCAGCGAGCCCGGCTCGTTGACGATCCGGGCGCCCTTGTGCTCGTTCGCCTCCCAGACGCAGAACGCCGCGCCCTCGGGATCTGTGAAGACCGCCATCCGTCCGGCGCTCGCCACGTCGAACGGGTCGGTCAGGACACGTCCGCCGGCCGCCAGCACCTTGGCCGTCGTCTCGTCGGCGCTGTCGACGGCGATGTAGGTGTTCCACACGGCGTTCGGCGGTCCACCCCCGGCCTGTGAGCCGACGGCGGCCACGTCGCCGCCGCGGAGGCGGGCGATCAGGTATTTCCCGGGCGACTCCGGTGGCATCGCGTTCTCGAAGTCCCAGCCGAACAGGCGCCGGTAGAAGGTGGCGGCGGCCTCGGGGTCGGGCTGGCTGGTGTCGACCCAGCAGGGAACGCCGGGGAGGTATCCGTCTCGCTCGAGCATCGGTATGCCTTTCTGACTGGTTGACATCACCGCTCAGCCTACGAAGGGTTTAGGTCAGAATCTGGCCTAGATGAGTACGAGGATGAAAATCTGATGGGTGAGACGTCGAGCCGACTGCTGGCATTGCTCTCGCTGCTCCAGGGACGCCGCGACTGGCCGGGCGGCGAGCTCGCCGGGCGGCTCGAAGTCTCGGGGAGGACGATCCGGCGGGACGTCGATCGACTGCGGCGGCTCGGCTACCCCGTGGAATCGCTGACCGGTCCGGCCGGGGGCTACCGGCTGCGGGCGGGGAGCGCGATGCCGCCGCTGCTGCTCGACGACGACGAGGCGATCGCGATCGCGGTCGGCCTGCGCGCGGCGGCAGGCGCCTCGGTGACCGGCATCGAGGAAACCGCCGTGCGCGCCCTCGTCAAGCTCGAGCAGGTCCTCCCGGGGCACCTGCGGCGGCGGGTCGCTGCGCTCAGCGCTGCGACCGTGACGCTCCCGATGGGGGGTCCGACGGTGGACCCGCAGCACCTGAGTGTGATCGCCGCGGCGTGCCGCGACTCCGAGCGCGTCCGCTTCGGGTACACGAGCCGCGACCGGACCGCCAGCCAGCGGGAGGTCGAGCCCGACTCGCTCGTCAACCATGGTCGCCGGTGGTACCTCGTCGCGTGGGACGTTCAGCGGGATGACTGGCGGACGTTCCGCGTCGATCGCCTGGAGCGGCCGGCGTCGACCGGCGTGCGCTTCGCCGGGCGGAGGCTGCCGGCGAAGGATGCCGGGGCGTACGTCCAGCAGAGCATCTCCGGTGCGCCGAACCGCTTCGAGGCGCGTGTGACGCTGCACTGCGCCGCTGAGCAGATCGCCGGCCGTGTGCCCGGCTACTGGGGCGGGATCGAGCCGATCGACGCAGACACGTGTGAGTACAGAACTGGCGGCGATGACCTGCGATGGCTCGCGCTGCGGATCGCGATGCTCGGCGTGGACTTCGATGTGCTCGAGCCGGTCGAGCTCGTCGAGGAGCTCCGGGGGCTGGCCTCGCGCCTCACGCGGGCCACCCGCTGAGCCGGCGGCGGGCTCGAAACGCCGGTCCGGCTGGCCGGCCGAGTAGCCTCCCCGGCCGTGCGAATCTTCTCGGGGATACAGCCGACTGGACGCAAGCACCTCGGCAACTACGTCGGCGCGATCGCGGAGTTCGTCGTCGGTCAGGACAGGGGCGAGGCGATCTACTGCATCGTCGACCTCCACGCGATCACGGTGGCGTATGACCCGACCGAGCTGCGGGCCCGCGTCCTCGACACGACGGCGATCCTCCTGGCCGCCGGCATCGATCCGACGCGGTGCATCCTCTTTCGCCAGAGCGATGTCGCCGAGCACACGGAGCTGACGTGGCTGCTCAGCGCGGTGACGTCTCACGGCGACCTCAACCGGATGAATCAGTTCCGCGAGAAGTCGGCGGCCCAGCGGGAGCTCGTGTCGGCCGGCCTCTTCCTGTATCCGGTCCTCCAGGCGGCCGACGTCCTCGCCTACCGGGCCGACGAGGTGCCGGTCGGCGACGACCAGCGCCAGCACGTCGAGCTGATGCGGGACGTCGCGATCCGCTTCAACGCCCGCTTCCCCGATCCGGCCGCCGGCGGCGGGCTGCTCGTCGTACCCAGGCACCGGATCCCCGAGGTCGGCGCGCGGATCATGGACCTCCAGAACCCGGAGTCGAAGATGTCGACGACGAGCGGGAGCGTCGAGGGCACCGTCTACGTGCTCGACGAGCCGGCGGCGATCGAGAAGAAGTTCAAGCGGGCGGTGACCGACTCGGGCAGCGCGATCCGCCGCCAGCCGGACAAGCCGGGCATCGGCAACCTGATCGAGATCCTCGCGGCGATCCGGGGCGTCGGGTCGGGCGACATCGAGCGGGAGTACTCCGAGGCGGGCTACGGCGAGTTCAAGGGGGTCGTCGCGTCCGCGGTGATCGACTACCTGGCTCCGGTCCGGCTGCGCTACAGGGAGCTGCGGGGCGACGAGGCGGGGCTCGAGGCGACCCTGGCCGGCGGTGCCGAGCGGGCTCGGGCAATCGCGTCGGAGACGCTCGTCGACGTGCGCAGGGCGATGGGCGTCGGCCGGTCGGAGTAGCGTTGGCCGGGATGTTGCTGGCCGAGCTCGAGCTCGATCTGGAGGTCTTCAGCGGTCCGTTCGACCTGCTGCTGACGCTCGTCCTGAGGGACGTCGTCGACCTGCTCGAGCTCCAGCTGGCGGAGGTCGTCGTCGCCTACCTCGACCACCTCGAGGCCCGCGGGGAGCTGGACCTCGAGGCGGCGACCGAGTTCATCGTCCTGGTGGCCGCCCTCCTCGAGCTGAAGTCGCGGCTGATGCTGGCCGGCGACGAGGACGAGCTGTTCGAGTTCGAGCCGGGCGAGGCGGCCGAGGAGCTGCTTGCCCGGATGCTCGAGGCGCGTCGCTACCGGGGGGCGGCCGACTACCTCGAGGATCGCCTCGCAGACGAGCCGCAGGTGCGCTATCGCCAGGCGGCTTTGCCCGTGAATCTTCGCCGGCGATCGTTGGAGGAGGTGGATGGCGCGATCTGGAGCCCGGCGTCGCTCGGGCGGGCGATCGGCGGCCTCTTGGCCGTGCCGGAGAAGCTCGACCTCCGGCACCTCGGATCGACCCGGGTCACCGTCGGTGAGCGCCTCGCCCACCTTCGGGGGCTGCTCCGGCGGGCGGGCGCGCTCGACTTCGACGAGGCCGTCCGGGGGGCCGACAGGATGACCGTGGCGATGACGCTCTTCGCCCTGCTGGAGCTCTACAAGCAGGGCGAGGCCGACTGGTCGCAGGACGAGCCGTTCAGTCAGATCACGATCCGCGCGGTGGCGACCGGGTGACCGGTGAACACGATGACCAGGAGAGGATCGGCGTCCGGCCGCTCGATCAGCTGGCGCGGGTCGTCGAGGCGTTGCTCTTCCTCTCGAGCGAGCCGGTCGGCCTCAGGGAGCTGAGCGAGGCGTGCGAGGAGCCGGTCGACGCGGTGGCGCGGGCGCTGGGCGACCTGCGCGAGCAGTATGCGGAGGGCGTCCGCGGCCTGATCATCAGGGAGGTCGCCGGTGGCTATACCCTCGCGAGCGATCCGCTCGCGGAATCCGCGGCGCGGCGGCTGCTGGCCAAGCCGCGGCTGGCGGCGTTGACGCCGGCCCAGCTCGAGAGCCTGGCGATCGTCGCGTACCTCCAGCCGGTCTCCCGACCGGAGATCGCGCGGATCCGCGGCGTCGACGCCGACTCGCCGGTCTCGAGCCTGCTCGACCGGGGCCTGATCGAGGAGAGCGGCCGGTCGCAGTTCGGAGCCGCCGTCTACCGTACGACGACGCTCTTCCTGAAGCTGTTCGGCCTCCAGTCGACCGACGGCCTGCCCGACGTGACCGAGTGGGACGCGAGCCCGGAGGAGATGGAGACGCTTCGCGACCGGCTGCTCCGGGCCGGGGAGGCCCGGGCGTCCGGGGCGCCCCGCGACGGCGGGGGCGGCCTCTGAGGCGGGCTTGGCCTGGGGCGGCGCCCGGTCGTCTGGGGCGGGTTGGCCTGGGGCGGCGCCCGGTCGTCTGGGGTGGGCTGGCCTGGGGCGGCGCCCGGTCCGGTCGGCCGAGCTCGTCCTGCCGCCTGCTCCTGGTGCCGTGGAGGGCCGTTGGCGGCCCGCCGGGAGGGCCTTGTTGTTCGCGCAACTATCTGTTATTCTTATCCGTGGCGGCGTGGAAGACACTCCGCCGGCTCGTGGGACCGCCCTCCCTCGGCAGACGTCCGCGCCCCGCCGGGCGCAAGGATCCGAGTCGACGGCCGGACCGCGCGAGCCGCGCCGCCACGACACGGCAGAAAGGCAACAGATGGCCAGGACAGCAACACCCAGCACAGGCCGCGTTCGCGGCGAACACGCGGCTCCCGCCGTCAAGCGGCCGCGCCGGCCGAGCACGGCCACCGAGACCGCCCGGGCGGAGCGCCGGGCGCAGAACGAGTCGACGACCGACTCCCTCCAGGTCTTCCTCAACCAGGCTTCGCGTTACGCTCTGCTCACAGGGCCGGAGGAGATCGCGCTGGCAAAGCGCATCGAGCGGGGCGACGTCGCTGCGAAGGACCGCCTGATCAACTCGAACCTCCGCCTCGTCGTCTCCCAGGCACGCCGCTACCAGGGCCTTGGCCTGGCGCTGGGAGATCTCGTCCAGGAGGGCACGCTCGGCCTGATCCGGGCGGCCGAGAAGTTCGACTGGCGCAAGGGCTTCAAGTTCTCGACCTACGCCACGCTCTGGATCCGCCAGAGCATCCAGCGGGGCCTCGGCAACACGTCGCGGACGATCCGCCTGCCGGTCCACATCGAGCAGCGTGAGCGGCGGCTCGCGCGGGTCGAGCGCGAGCTGACAGCCAAGCTCTCGCAGGATCCGACCGATGAGGAGGTCGCGGCCGCGGCGGAGATGACGGTTGCGGACGTCCTCGCGCTGCGGGACGCCCGCCGGGCGGTGACGAGCCTGGATGTGCCGATCGGCGAGGACTCAGAGAGCACGCTCGGTGACATCGTCGCCAGCGACGAGCCGGATCCGAGCGAGCAGGCTCAGACCACGGAGATGGAGCAGACAGTCCAGCAGGCGCTCCGCCGGCTGCCGGCGCCCGAGCGGCGGATGGTGGAGTTGCGCTTCGGCCTCAGCGACGGCCGCGCCCGGACGATCGAGGCCGCCAGCCGCGAGCTTGGGCTGACCCGCGAGCGAGCCCGCCAGCTCGAGGAGGCAGCGCTCCGCAGCCTCAGCGACGAGCCGGCGCTCGCCGGTCTGCGCGAAGCCGCCTGACCGGCTAAGCCGGCCGACTCGTGGAAGCCAGCCTGACCAGCGAAGCCGCGTGACTCGCGGATGCCGCGTGACGCGCGCATGACCCCCTGGGCCGGCCGACTCGACGGAAGTCGCCTGACCGCGGAGCCGCGTGAGCCGCGTGACCCGCTGGAGCCGCGCGACCCGGGAAGCCGCCTGACCCGGCTGCCTGCGCGTGAGCGCGACAGTGCGAGCAGTCGCGGCCCGGCCGCGCGCCAAGTGGCGCGCGGCGCTCGGCCGTCGGACCGACTGGCGTTCTCGCACCGGCCGCGACGGACTGACTGGCGTTCTGGCCCCGGCCGTGACGGACTGACTGGCGTTCTCGCACCGGCCGTGACGCTCTGACTGGCGTTCTCGCACCGGCCGTGACAACACTGACTGGCGTTCTGGCGCCGGCCGTGACACACTCCGCGCAACGCGACCGACCGACCAGCGCGAGGCTCAGATCAAGCGTCCGACGCTCACCCGACGCACCATTTCGAGGCGGCCCACGGCACGCCTGCGGTCGCTCGCCACCGCCGTCTCCGCCGGTCTGCTGCTCGCACTCGCTGGGGGCGCGAGCGCCCGCGCCGCGACGCTCGGTCCGGCGTCGCTCTTCCCGACTCCCGCCACCGCCTGCTCGACCGCGTTCTTCGACGGCGACTCCCGTCTCGGCCCGGCTCAACTCGAGATGTTCGGCCCGGTCGCGCCGATGCTCTTCGGCTACGACCGGTTCGCCGGCCTCACGCCCCAGCAGTTCATCGCCACCTACTGGGATCCGAGCGCCAGCGCCGGCAAGGGCGGGTGGCGCTATCCCCCGGCCAACGGCTACCTGCTCATCAACGGCCGACCGGTCGAGTTCACCAAGACGCTGAGCACCGGGACGGAGCTCGACCGCTTCGGAAGCGAGTTCGGCGGCTTCCTCGCGCCCGAGGATACGCCGTACGCGATGCGCTCGCTACCGCCTGCCAGCCTCGACGTGTTCGATCCCGCCTACGCGTGCAACTACCACCTCTACAAGGTCCTGAAGCCGTTCGCCGCCGACGAGGGCCTGATCGCCCCGGGCTTCGCCCAGCCCGGCTACGGCCTGCAGATCCAGCTCGACGGCTCACTCGTCCCGGGTGCTCCGAGTCAGCTGAACGTGATCTGGATGATCGACAACGGGTATCTCGCCAGAGGCACGTGACGACACCGTAGGCCGCCTGCCTCACGCGGCGACCCCGACCCGGTCCGAGCGCACGACGGTCTCACCGAGGGCAAGCCGGTAGCCGCCGGCCAGCCGGCCGAGCGCGGCCTCCCAGGTCGCGCCGCCGACGCGTGAGCGCGCCGTCCGCGCGAGCAGGTCGCCCAGCGCGGGGTTGCCGGCAAGCTCGAGCACCGCCGCCGCGAGCGCATCGGCGCAGGCCGGCCGCAGGATTCCGGTCATCCCGTCTGCGATCAGGCCGGTCGGCCCGCCCTCGGCGACCGCGACCACCGGCAGACCGCTGGCCTGTGCCTCGAGCACGACCTGACCGAACGTGTCAGTCTGACTGGCGAAGAGGAAGACGTCCGCGCTCGCGTACGCCCGCGCCAACTCCTCGCCTGAGAGCCATCCCAGGAAGGTCGCGTGCTCGCCGAGGTGCTCACGCAATTGGCCTTCCTCGGGACCGCCGCCGGCCAGCACGAGGTGCAGGCGGGGGTCCTTGGCCCGGGCCGCGAGAAATGACTCCGCCAGCAGGTCGACGCCCTTCTCACGGGTCAGGCGTCCCGCGTAGAGGACGTTGCACTCGCCCGGAAGGAGGCCTTCGACCCGCTTGCGCGGGTCGAATCGTCGGAGGTCGACGCCCCGGTCCCAGCGGGCGATCCGTGCGCCGGGAACGCCGAGCTCGACGAGCCGCAGGTCAGACGACGGGCTCGGCGACAGGGTCACCGCGCAGGCGCCGTAGAAGGCTCCAAGCGCAATGTCGGTCATCGCCTCGAGCCCCGGCAGACCCGAGCGCAGGCCGGCGTACGCGCCGAGCTCGGTGTGATAGCTGCCGACCACCGGGAGGCCCATCACCCGGGCCAGGAGCCAGGCGGCGAGGCCGGACGGTCCGGGCGAGCAGACGTGGACCAGGTCGTAGCGGCCGTCGGCCAGCGCGTCGACGATCGCCGGAAGGCTCGGCACGCCGATCTGGAGGCCGGCGTAGTAGGGGATCTCGACCTCGGCGACCGCGCTCAACCGCCGGTCGACGTTCGCGTCGGTCCCGATCACCTCGACATCGAAGCCGGGGACCCCGCGGTCGCGGATCTCGTCGAGCGTGTGCGTGACCCCGTGCATCCCTCCGAGCCCGTCGGCCACGAGTGCGACGCGCGGACGGTCGCCCTCGCTGCGGGTCAGCTTCTGCTTCTCCCGCCCGAGGAAGGACGTCGCCGCGGCGTAGGGGATCACCGGCATGCAGGCGTCGAAGAGGACGTGGGCAGCCGCGCCGAGGTCGAGCTCGCCGCCGGGCGCCAGCATTCCGAGCGTCAGGTCGACCGCGCCGGCCAGCTTGCGCTCATGGAGGCGGCGGGCCCGCCGGGCGAGGTCCGCGTGGCTGAAGTCATCGGCCTGCATCAGCGCGAGAAGGCCGTGCTCGTCGCAGACGTCGAGCTCGACACCCGCGAGCCAAGCCCGCAGCAGGGCGCGAGCGTCGTCAGGGCCGAGATCCTCGGTCGCCGGGCCCGAACGGTGCTCGCCCTCGCGGAGCGTCCGCTCGACGATCTGGAGGACCGCAGCCGGGTCGCTTGCCGCGTCGCCCTCGCCCCGGCCGATCGACCTGATCGCCAGGGCCATCGCCGCGTGCGCCCATTTCGCCGCGCTCCCCTGCTCGCCGTGGCCGCTCGCCCGACCGGCCCGCAGATGGGCGAGGAACTCCTGCGGCGTCGACGCGACCGGCGTCTGCGTGTAGGTCCGTCCGATGTCGACGCCCGCGTGGTCGTCGGTCCCGCCGATGCCGGTCCCCCCGTGCGTCTCGATGTAGATGAAGGCCGGGAGGTTCAACTCCTTCGCGCGTGACCCGTTCCGCGTCTCCCAGATCGGGAACAGCTCGGCCAGCCGGCGGCGGTGACGGGCGCTCAGGGGCGCCTCGACCGTGTAGAAGGGGTGTGCCAGGGCGCAGGCGATCTCCCGATCGTCGAGGTAGGCGGCGCACATCTCGACGTCGTCGTTGTGTGCCTGCAGCCAGTCGTGGTCCTCGGGCCTGATCCCATAGCACAGCACATGGACGGCCTGCGGCTCTCCCCGAAACCAGACGGTCAGCTCCTCGGCGAGGAACGTGTCATCCAGATCGACGAGCTCGAGGCACCCGTCGATCGTGTCATGGTCGGTGATCGTCACGAAATCCATGCCCCGGCGCTTGGCCAGCTCGTAGACCTGCTCGGGCGGCGTCGCACACTCGGGCAGTCCAAGTGAGCGCTGGACACCGAGCTTCGAATACCTGGAGGCCGTCGAGTGAACGTGCATATCGGCTCTGCTTGAGCTGGCGGTCATGTGTCCCCCTCCGTCGTGGGTCTCCGACGTCCCGACGAATGATTCCCCTGCAAGTGGGCGCCCGCGTGAACATGAAGCTCTCGACCGGTGATGTTCCTGTGAAGCCCGGGGGACCCGCGGCGGCGGTCGAGAACGATGCCCGAATGGCGCTGCGCATCTGCTCCGGCGCTGACCGGGTCACCGTGGAGCGGGGCCAGAACACGACCGAAGTCGTCCTGCGACCGTTCTCCCTGACGGTCCTTCGCGCCAGCCGGCGGCTCCTGCGCAACGCCGGCTTCTGGGTCGCCGACGGGCGGATCGACGACCTCTTCATCCACCTGACCGAGGGCGTGATCGCCAGCGAGGAGCTCGGCCCGCACGCCCGCGCGCTGCGTGCCACGGTCGACCGGGAGCTGGCCGACGGGGTCGAGTTGACGCTCCATCTCGGCGGCGGCCGCCGCGCCGGTCTTCGGGTCACCCTCCCAGCCGAGGACCACCTCACGCTCCAGCTCTCGGCACGCGGCGCGCCCCTCCGCCTGGGGGCCGACTGGGACACCCGGTCGGCCGAGCACTTCGTCGGTCTCGGCGCCCGCCACTGCGTCTCGTTCGACCAGGCCGGCCGGGCCGTCCAGCTCGGGGCCGACCGCCGCTATACCGGACCCGACTGCCCACCCGAGTTCCTCGCCGAGGGCGGCATACCCCAGGGTGACTGCGCACCCGCGCCGTGGATCCAGTCGAGCCGGGGGTACGCCGTCTGGGCCGAGACCCACGCCAACGGGACCCGCTTCGAGCTCGGCGCCGAGCGCGTCAGCGTCTCGACCCGGGCGGCTGCCGGCCCGCTGCGCGTCCACGTGCTCTGCGCGTCGACGCCGGCCGCCCGCCTCCGCGCCTACTGCCGGCTGACCGGGTTCGCCCCGGTCCTCCCCGAGTGGGGCTACGGCTTCTGGAAGAGTCGCGACTTCCACGAGCACCGCGACGACGTCCTCGACGACTTCGACGGGTGCGCCCGCCACGAGATTCCGCTCGACGCGATCGTCCTCGACTCGCCCTGGGAGACCAACTACAACACCTGGGAGTTCAACCCCCACCAGTTCCCCGACGCCCCCGGGATGATCGCCCTGCTCCGGGCGGCCGGGGTCAGGACGGTCGTCTGGACCACGCCGTGGGTCAACGTCGACTCCTCCGACGCGCAGGTTCCACCCCAGCCGGAGTCCGAGCGCCTCCACCGGCTACCGGCCGCCAACTACGCGCCGGCGGCCGCCGCCGGCCACTTCGTCCGCGGGCCCGACGGCGAGCCGTTCGTGACCCGCTGGTGGATGGGGACCGGCTCGCCCGTCGATTTCACCAACCCGGCCGCCGAGGACTGGTGGCGCGAATCGGCCAAGGCCGTGCTCCGGCTCGGAGTCGCCGGGATCAAGGCCGACGACGGCGAGGGCTACTACATCCCCGACGACGTCCGTTTCGCCGACGGCCGCACGGGTGCCGAGGCCGCGTGGGCCTGCGGTGGGATGTACCGCTGCTCGATGCAGCGCGCGCTCGACGAGGTCCATCCCGGCGAGGGAATGCTCTTCGGCCGGTGCGGCTGGTCCGGCCAGCAGGCGACCGGGATGACCTGGGCCGCGGACCAGGCGTCGGACTGGTGGTCGCTCCGGGTGCTCGTCGTCTCGACCCTCGCCGCCGCGGTCAGCGGGATCTCGAACTGGTCGCACGACGTCGGCGGCTACCTCGGCCACCGCCTGGTCGACCGCTGCCCGCCCGAGCTGCTCGTCCGCTGGGCCCAGTTCGGGGCCTTCACCCCGTTGATGCACGCCCACGGGCGCAAGCCGCAGGAGCCGTGGACCTACGACGCGCGGGTCCTCGACATCTACCGGGCGTACGTCATCCTCCACGAGCGGCTCGTCCCGTATGTCCGGGCTGCCGCCCGGACCGCTGCCGCGACCGGGCTGCCGATCATCCGGCCGCTCTGCCTGACCGACCCGACCGACGACCGCGGCTGGTCGATCACCGACGCCTACGGCTACGGGCCGTCGCTCTGGGTCGCCCCGGTTCTCGACGATCGCGCCCGCGAGCGGGAGGTCGCCCTTCCCCGCGGAGACTGGATCGAGACCTGGTCGGGCGAGCCGGTCCTCGGCGGGGGTGAGACGGTGGCCCCGGCGCCGCTCCACGGTCTGCCGGTCTGGGTCCGGCGGGGGTCGATCGTCGTGACCTACCCGGCCGACCACGTCGCCGCCGGCCTCGGCGACGTCCCCGAGTCCGAGCGACCGCTCGAGGCGACGCTGTGGGGTGAGCCGCCGCTCGGCCGGGCGACCGTCCACCTCGCCGACGGGACGCGAATCCGCTGGATCCGAGGACGCTGGTCGGTCGACGCCGACCGACCGGTCACGTTCGCGTCGCGAGGTCTCTGACCCGACGGGCAGCCGGCCGGCGTCCGCGAAGGTCGGGCGCGGTACGGTGGACGGAGCGTATCGAGGCCGGCCGGGATCCCGGCGGCCGGCGGACGCCGGACTGCGAGGAGCGGCGATGACACTGCCGGTCGAGGGCTACAAGCTCAAGCGGATCTCATCGAAGGCCTACGAGCACCCGGCTGACCGGGCGGCGACGGCCGCCCTGAAGGCGATCCCCTACCTCGACAGGGTCGTCCGCAAGCTGATCGAGCTTGGCTACGAGCGGGCCCTGCGACAGTCGTATCTCGGGTCTGCCGTCCGGCTCGGCGAGCATCAGCTGCCCGACGTCTGGGCGGCCCACAACCGGGCCTACGCGACCCTCGACATCGATCTCGTGCCCGACCTGTACCTGACCCAGTTCCCGATCGCCAACGCGATGACGATCGGGTCCGGGCGGCCGATCGTCGTCGTCCACTCGGCGATGGTCGAGCTGCTCGAAGTCGAGCAACTCCGCGCGGTCTTCGGTCACGAGGCCGGCCACGTCCTCTCCGACCATGTCCTCTACAGCACGGCCCTGATCATCCTCCTCCGACTGACGTCCCTCCCGGGGATCCCGCTGCCGCTGTTTCCCCTCCGTCACGCCCTGCTCGAGTGGTCGCGCGCGGCCGAGCTGACCTGCGACCGGGCGGCCGCGCTCGTGACCCGGGACCCGCTGAGCGTGTGTCGGGTGCTGATGACGATCGCCGCCGGCGCCGAGGCATCCCGCCTGGATCTCGACGTCTTCATGACGCAGGGGCTCGAGTACCGGGAGAAGGGGTCGGGTCTCGAGCGGCTGTCGCGATTGCTCCTCGACCTCAACCTGACCCATCCGATGCCGGTCCGGCGGGTCCACGCCCTGATGGAGTGGGTCAAGTCCGGCGAGTACGACCGGATCGTCGACGGGTCCTACGTGACGCGCGACGACCCGGTCCGCCCGCGCGCCGAGGCCGCCGACGCGGCGTCCCACTATGCCGAGCGGTTCCGCGGGATCTTCCGGGACGCCGGCGAGTCGATCAACGACGCCGGCCAGCAGCTGACCGACTGGCTGCGGCGCCACGACGGGGGCGAAGGCGACGCGGACGGCGGAGGCAGGGGTCGGGCGGGGGACGGCGGAGGCAGGGGTCGGGCGGGGGACGGAGAGAGCAGCGGCGGGAGTGGGCAGGAGGCTGGTTAGCGCCGGCTCAGCCGGGTCGACTGGGCCGATGGTCGGCGTCCAGCCGCGACGGTCGGCGAGCCGCGACGGCGCGTCTCCCTACGTGGTTCCGCGGTCGCCGGCGAGGCGGATCAGGACGATCGCCCAGGTGCGAAAGGGTCGCCACCGTTCGGCCAGCGCGGCGAACTCGTCGAGCGTCGGCGACTGGTCGAGGCCGTAGAAGCGCTGGGCGTGGGCGAGGCCCTGCGGCTCGGGGACGCTCAGCACGGCGTCGGCGAAGCCCGCTGAGCGCAGGACGATCAGGCCGGCGTAGAAAGGTCCGATTCCACGGATTCGCTGAACCGACTCCAGCGCCCGCTCGTGTCCGAGCTCGTGGAGTCGACCGGCCTCGAGGTCACCGTCCAGCGCGGCGCGGGCGACCCCGTGGAGGCGGGCGACCTTCTCCTCCGGCAGGCCGGGTCCCGGCCCGATCTCGAGCAGCGCCGCCGGCTGGGGGAACGCGGCGAGCTGCTGGCCCGCAAGCGTGAAGCCGGCTCCGAGCTGATCGGCGATCCGCCGTCTCGTGGCCGCCGCCTGGGCGGCCGGGCGGCGGGCGGAGATCACCGACCACGCGGCGGCCTCATATGGCGAGTGGAAGAGAACCGGGCGCTGTCCGGGGTGCGCCCGCTGGAGGCGTCCGAGCACGGGATCGGACTCGCCGACCGCGACGAAGGCATCGCCGTCGTGGTCGAGCGACAGGATTCGCGCGACCTGGCGGGCCGCGGCCTCCGCCGGAGCGCCGTCGGTCAGCAGGAGCTCCAGTTCGACCGGCCCGTCATCGATCGCCTGGCGGGCCACGACGCCGGCATAGCCCGTACCACCGTCGACGGGGAAGGCCAGGCGCATCGCGTCGTCGTCGAACGCCGGCGGGCCTCCCTCGTGGGGTCCGAAGCCGAAGCCCGCGGCGGCCCGCAGGGAGAACGGTCCCTGCGTCGGAAGTCGGGCGCTCAGAGCGGGCGCAGTCATTCTCGCGAACGATCCCACGCCGGCCGATCGGCCGTCAAATCGGCGTCGCAGGACCCGGGCGCCTCGCGCGTCAGCCGGGGCCTGGAAAGCCGACTCGCGTCAGCCTCGCCTACCGGGGCCGACATCGGCGGCGCGCCGGACGCCGACGAGCCGGGGATCGGACCCCGAGCTCGCCGGCGGACAGCGGTGGCAGGTGCTCAGCCGCGGTGCTTGGCCGAGCGGATCGCCTTCTTGGTCGACTTGCACGCGCGAAGCGCCTTCGCCCGCGCCTTGTGACTCGAGCGGGTGACGCGGCGCGTCTTCACGCACGCCGACTTCTTGGTCGCGGCAGCCGTCGCCGGTGTGGCACTCGGCGCGTCGGCCGTGTAGTTCCAGCTGAAGTCCATGATGACATGCACGCTGCTGCCGGGCGGAACCGCGTTCACCTCGGTCGCGCATGAGGCATCTGAGTAGACGTGCAGCGTGCCGGTGCCCTGGTTGAGCATGGTGTGGGCCGCGCCGGGAAGCAGGCCGCACGACGAGTCTGGATTGTCGTAGTCCACCATCGGGATGCCGTCGATCACGAACAGGACCACCGGCGCGATGTCCGGGGCCGGAGCCGTCAGGCTGACGCCCGCCTGGAGTCCGCCGACGCCGGTGGCCAGGGCGACGGCAGGCGTCGCTTCGAAGTAGCTGGGGACCGGGAGGGCGGCGCCGACGCCATAGTTGTCGACGTGTGCGCCGAAGCCGGGGAGGACTGGGAAAGGCGGTAGCAGCGCAGGAATCAAGCAGTCCGAGTCGACGTACGTGAGCACCGTCGAGTTCGTCTCGTTGTAGAGATTGTGCGCGATCGGTGGGAGGGGAATGCAGCCGGTCGGGTTCTTGAACACGATCATTGGTGTCGGCACATCCGGTTGGAGCGGGCCCTTCGTCTGGTCATAGGGGAGGATGGCCACCTCCCCGGTGACGGCGGGACTTGGCGTGCTTCCGACGTTCACGTTGAGGTCGGCTCCGCCAAGGCCGAGTGACAGGGATGGCCGGGCGCTGGCGGGCGAGGCAGGACCGCCGAGCAGGGCGGCGCTCATCAGAACGACGAGTGGTGAAATCAGACGTGTTCGTGGCTTCGGCATGATCGGCTGGTCCTTTGGCTTCGTAGCACACATGACAGACGGCAGACGGCAGACGGCAGAGGCCACCCCTCACCGAGCACGAACCCGTCGGTCGGATGTCGTTCGCCCTCGCCCTCGGTTGCACCTCACACCGACCGTACACCTTCGGACAGCACGGTGTCGTGACATTTCGCTTGCGCCGCCCGGTGTGATGTGTGATGCTGCTGTCCGGGAGTCCGGGGGCGCGAGATCGTCGGCCTAGGTCTACGAGCGTCGCGAGGGCGGGCGGGCGCTGCGAGGCGTCGCGGACGGGCGTGGCGAGCGTCGCGGAGGCGACTGCGCGTGCAAGCGTCGCGAGGGGGGCGCGACGCGTCGCGAAGGCGCGTGGCGAGCGTCGCGGAGGGGCATGCGAGCGTCGCAGACTCGACCGTGCGAGGATATGCCCGTGGACGAGATGACCGTGTACGAGAAGCCGACCTGCTCGACCTGTCAGCGGGTTATCGGCCTGCTCACCGAGCGGGGCATAGCCTTGCGGAGGGTCGACTACGCCCGGGACATGCTGAGCGTCGAGGAGTTGGCCGGCGTGCTGGAAAAGGCGGGTCTGCGACCGCGGGATGTCGTGCGGATGAAGGAGGCGGGCGCTGACGAGCTTGCGCTCGACGACGACGCCGCAGTGCTCCGCGCGCTCGTCGCCCGGCCGGCGCTGCTCGAGCGGCCGCTTGTCGAGAGCGGCGACCGGGCGGTCCTGGCCCGGCCGCCCGAACGGGTTCTGACGCTGCTCGATTGAGCACGAAGCCGTCAGGACGAGGTGGGTCTCTCGCCGCCCGCTGCACCCTGCGGAAGTGCGCCCAAAACAAGATGCCGTCTTGTTTTGGTAGTCTGGAGTTCGAGTCAGTCGAAAGGACGGGGTCTTGTATTGCGTTCGATCTGGGGCCGGCCGGCGGTCGCCGGCGGGCTTGCCGCAGCGGGGCTGGCGCTGAGCGGGTGCGTGTCGGGAGGAGGCGTCAGACTCGCGACCTTCGGGAGCGGCAGCCGAGGGGCGATCGTGGCGGTCGGGGCGGAGAACGAGTACGCCGACGTGATCGGACAGATCGGCGGGCGATACGTGCGGGTCAGCGCGGTCGAGAGCAACCCGAACACGGACCCCCACGCCTTCGAGGCGAGTCCGAGCGTCGCGCGGGTGATCGAATCGGCGCGACTGATCGTCCAGAACGGCGTGGGCTACGACAGGTTCATGAACAACGTCGAAGCCGCGACATCGAGCTCCGGCCGGCGAGTGATCGACGTGCAAAAGCTGCTCGGCCTGCCCGACTCGACGGCCAACCCGCACCTGTGGTACCGGCCGGACACGATGCCGGCGGTCGCGTCGGCGGTGGCTCGCGGCCTCGCGGAGATCCAGCCTGCCCATGCGGCCTACTTCGCGGCCAACGCCGCGACTTTCAGACGGTCCCTGTCCGGCTGGCTGGATGCGCTCAAGTCCTTTGGCGCGCGGTACCCGAAGCTGCCGCTGGCGACGACGGAGCCGGTCGGCGACTACATGCTGGCGGCGGCCGGAACCGCCAACCTCAGCCCGCCGACCTTGGAGTCGGCGATCATGAACGGCGTCGACCCGGCGCCGCAGGACGTCACCCTCGAAAACGGCCTGCTCTCAAGCCATCGGGTCAAGGTGTTCGTCTACAACGTGCAGGTCACCGATTCGCTGACCGCCGGCTTCCTCGCGAGCGCCCGCCGTCACGGCGTCCCGGTGGTGGGCGTCTACGAGACGATGCCGACACCGGGCTACGACTACCAGTCGTGGATGCTCGCCGAGGTGCACGCACTCGAGGCTGGCGTGGCGCACGGCATATCGACCGAGCGGCTCGGCTGAGCGTGCGCCGCCGGACACGGAGCGGCCGCCGATGATCGGCCTGGTCGGAGCGATCGTCGCACGTGGGTTCTTCGCCGACGGCGGCGTTCAGGTCGCCCTGGCGGTGGGCGGGGCGGTCGCCGTCGTCGGCGGCGTAGTCGGTGTCTTCGCGGTGATGCGCGGTCAGTCGTTCGCGGGCCACGCGATCGCCGACCTCGGGGCGACCGGGGGGGCCGCGGCGTTCCTGGTTGGCGTGGGGCCGTTGTGGGGGTTCTTGGCGATCGGGGTGGCGGCGGCCGGGATGATGGAGCTGATCGGCATCCAGCGCCCACGGGGACGCGACCTTGCGACGGGGATCGTGTTGGGCGGAGGACTCGGCCTGGCGGCGTTGTTCCTGTATCTCGACGCGACGTACCACAGCACGTCGGGTGCGACCGTGACGATCCTCTTCGGCTCGGTCTTCGCGATCAGCCCGTCGACGATCCCGATCGTCGTCGTCCTCGGCCTGCTGGCGATCGGCATCGTCGGGGTCGGCTACCGGCCGCTGCTGTTGAGCTCGATCAGCCCGGAGCTCGCCGGCGCCCGGGGTCTGCGGGTCCGCGCGATCGGGTTGTCGTTCCTGCTCGCGCTGGCGATCGCGGTCTCCCTGGCAGCGGTCACGATCGGGGCGATTCTGAGCACGGCGCTCCTGATCGGCCCGGCGGCCGCGGGCCTGCGGCTGACCAAGCGACCGGGCGCGGCGATCCTTGCGGCGAGTGCGATCGGACTCGCCGCCACGTGGCTGGGGATCGTCCTGGCTTACGACAGCTACGAGTGGCCGCCGGTCGGCCACGGCTGGCCGGTGAGCTTCTTCGTGGTCGTAGCCGTCTTCGTCTCCTACCTCCTCGCGGGCCTCCCCGGCCGCCGCCGGCGAGCCGGCCGGTGACCCTGTCTGCGTGAGCGCCGCGGCCGGTGACCCACCTCCCCGAGGGCGAGCGCGAGCTCCGGGCGGGTGACCGCCTGACGACGGCCAGCCGGCTGCGAAGCGTTCAGTGTGCGGTCCGCTCGCTCCCGGCCTGACCGAGGGCGAGGACGGTTCGCTCGGCTTCGAGCGCGGCCGAGAAGCCGTGGGCGCCGGAGCGGAGGATGGCGGTCTCGGTGACCTCGAGCACGGCGGCCGCCCCGAGGGGCTCGCCGTCGAGCCGCAGGGCGCGGACGAGGACGAGGCCGGCTGCGATCTCGTAGACCACGGACTCGTAGGAGCGGGCGAGCGCGACCGCGACCTCGGCTTCGGTGCGCCCGCGGGGGATGTCGCCGAGACTCAGGGTGGCCGCGGCGAGGTGTGCGTGGGCGAGGGGCTCGAGCATGCGTCCGGCGTGGTGCTCGTCGACGACGGCGAGGGTTCGGCGGGCGCTGGACGCGGCGAGGACGGGATGGTCCTCGACGAGCTCGAGAGCAGAGCGGCAGGAGTAGGAAAGCGCGAGCGAAAGCCCGTCGCCGGCGCGCTCGGCGACCTCGACGGCGCGGGCGGCGGCGACGCCGGCACGGGTCATCTCGCCGAGCGCACAGAGCACGGTGCTCAACTGGGCCGAGGACCAGCAGACGACCTCCAGGCTGCCGTCGGCCTCGGCCTGGGAGACGGCGGCGCGGAAGAGGTCGCGAGCGGCGGGATGATCGCCCATGTACATGAGGGCCAGTCCCTGGCTGTAGTGGCTCCAGGCGAGCGGCGAGTCGAGGGCGAGCCCGGCGCCGGCGTCGGGATGCTCGCGGGCGTCGGCGTTCATGGCCTGTCCGACCGCTAGGGCCTCGGCGAGCCGGCCGCGGTGGATCAGGGCGAGCTGGAGCGGGGCCCGCGTCGTCTGGAGGATCCCGAGGTCGCCGGCCCGCCGGCCGAGCTCGACGGCCTCCTGGGCGAGCTCGAGGAAGCTGCGGCCGTGGCCTGAGAAGCCGCGGACGGCGGCGTAGTTGCCGACGGCGAGGGCTTCGGAGCCGAGGCTGCCGGTCCGCGTGGCGAGCTCCCGGGCCTGGGTGTAGAGCGCGGCGACCTCGTCGGCACCGGCGCCGAGCCGCCAGGAGAGCGTGAGGCTGCGCAGCGAGGCCGTCATCGCCAGTCGAACGGCCTGCTCGTCGGGCTCGAGCGCCGCGGTCAGCCGGCTGACCTCCCGCCAATGGGCGAGGGCGGTGGCCGGATGGCTGAGACCGACCCAGCCGGCGGCCCGGGCGTTCCAGTGGGCGGCCGGACCGAGCTCGCCGGCGGCCTCGAGGTGGTAGGCGATCAGGGCCGCCTGTTCGTTGAGGGACTCCGACTGGAGAACCTCGGTCGTCGCCTGGGCGACGCGGGCGTGGAGGAGGCGACGGTCGGCGCCCAGCAGCGACGAGTTGGCGACCTCGCGAGTCAGGGCGTGGCGGAAGCTGCAGAGGCCGCCGTCGAGCCGGTCGACGAGGGCTGCGTCGGAGAGGGCCGCGAGCGAGGCCTCGAGTGACTCGGGATCGCCGCGGGTGACGACGCCGAGGAGGACGGGATTGAACTCGCGTCCGATCACCGCAGCGGTCTGGAGGACCCGCTTGTCGGGGTCGGGGAGCCGGTCGATGCGTGCGGCCAGGACGCTTTCCACGCTGGGTGGGAGTCTCGTCGGGAGCGGGGCGACGCGGTGGTAGGCGCCGGGCGTCCCGTCGATCGTCCCCTGCTCGACGAGGTTGCGGACGAGTTCTTCGATGAAGAAGGGATTGCCCTCGCTGCTGTGCTGGACCTGGGTGGTCAGGTCGTCGAGCGACGGGTCGTCGCCGAGCAGGTCACCGACCAGGCGTTGGCTCGAGATGTGGTTGAGAGGGGTGAGCGTGATCGCCCGGCAATGGCCGGCGGCGAGCCGGGCGCTGGCGTAGCCGGTGCGGTGGCTGATCACGAGGAGCGTCCGCGTGCGGGCGACGGCCTGGATCAGCTCGTCGAGGAACTGCTGACTGGCGTCGTCCATCCAGTGGACGTCTTCGATCAGCTGGACGGCTGGTTCGAGCTCGCTGCGGGCGTGCACCATGTCCCGGATCAGCCCGATCACACGCGTGCGGCGCGCGTCAGGGTCGATCTGGACGGGGGGTTGGCCGGGGGCGGTGAGACCCATGAAGTCACACATCAGCTCGGTCCGGGCGGCGATCTGAGGACCGAGTGCGGTGAGTGACCGGGCGACCTGCTCGCGGGCGCGGTCTGTCGGGGTGTCGGTGTCGATCTCAAAGAGCGACCGCAGCAGCTCGAGGACGGGTCCGAGCGGACGCATCCGTCCGAGGGCGGTGACGCTGGCGCGGAGGACCATGATCCGGCGGGCGTGGCAGCGGTCGAGGAACTCCTGGCAGAGGCGGGTCTTGCCGACGCCGGGATCGCCGATCAGCTCGACGACTTGGCCGTCCCCGCGCAGAGCGGCCGCGAGCGCTTCCTCGAGTCGGGCGAGCTCGGCCTCGCGACCGACGAAGGCGGACCATAGGCGGCGGGGAGTCTCATGCCGGGTCCGGGCGCGGGCGAGACCCTGAAGGGCGAACACGCGGACGGGTCGCTGGGTGCCCTTGACCTGCGCGGGGGGAAACTCGTCGAGTGCGAACTCGCCTCCGAGCAGCAGGGCGGTCCGCTCGGAGAGATAGACGGACCCGGGGCTGGCGAGTGACTGGATGCGCTGGGCGAGGCCTACGGTGTGACCGATCACCTCGGGCGCCCCGTCGCGTCCGCGGAGATGGCCGACGACGACCTCGCCGGAGTTGATGCCCATGCGGACGCGGAAGCCGGCGGCGCGGCCGTGGGCGAGGAGGTCGCCGAGGCGCGCGAGTGCGCCGCGGAGCTCGAGCGCGGCGAGGCACGCCCGGCGGGCGTGATCCTCGGTCGCCCGGCGGGCGCCGAAGAGGACGAGGGCTCCGTCGCCGGTGAACTTGTCGACGCTGCCGCCGAACGGCGCGACCGTCTGTTCGATCGTCGTGAGGAAGTCGTCGACGACGGTGGCCCAGCTGTCTGAGGCGAGGTCCTCCGAGAGGTCCATCGATCCGACGACGTCGACGAAGAGGACGGTGATCAGCTTGCGCTCGCCGCGGAGACCGCCGACCGCTGCGACCAGGCGGGCCGAGCGGGCCGACTCGGGCTGCCGGTCACCGGGAGATCGGCGGCGGGCGGGCGACGCGGCGCCGCACACAGGGCAGCTGGGGAGATCGTCGGGGTGCGTCTGGCCGCACGCTCGGCACCTCATGTTCCGTCAAGCCCCGATCGCCATCGAGTTCCCATGCTCGTCCTCCGTCGGTGGAGTATGGCGACCGAGTGGCGCCCGGCGTGGATTCGGAGGGTCGGTCGGAGGCGCGTCGCGTGTCCAGAGGTCACCTATCGTGTGGGGACCACGCCCCGCGAGAAGGGAAGCTGAAGATGAAAGCTGTTCGGTTTGGTGAGTACGGGGGTCCCGAGGTGCTGCGGGTCGACGATGTCGAGGAGCCGCACGCGGGAGCCGGCCAGATCCGCGTGGCGATCCGTGGGGCAGGCGTCAATCCGGTCGACTGGAAGATTCGCAGCGGCGCGATGTCGGGGTTCATGGCGGTCGAGCTCCCGCGGATCCTGGGCAGCGACGCGGCCGGCGTCGTGGACGAGGTCGGCGACGGGGTCAGCGGCGTGAGCGTCGGCGATGAGGTGTTCGGGAGCGCGGTCGGCGGAGCGACGGCGCAATACGCGCTGCTCGACCATTGGGCGACGAAGCCGGCCGGCCTGAGCTGGCCGGAGGCGGCCGGTCTTCCGGTGGCGGTCGAGACGGCGCTGCGGGTGTTGAATCTGCTCGGGTGCAGAGCGGGGCAGACGCTGATCATCAACGGGGCGGCCGGCGGCGTCGGGATCGCGGGGATCCAGTTCGCCAGGGAGCGGGGCGCTCGGGTCATCGGGACCGCCAGCGAATCGAACCACGACTTCCTGCGGGAGCTGGGCGCCGAGCCGACGACCTACGGGGACGGGCTTGTGGAGCGGGTCCGCGAGCTTTCGCCGGAGGGCGTCGACATCGCGTTCGACGCGGCGGGCCACGGTGCCGTTGCGGCGCTGATCGAGCTGACCGGTAGCCCCGACGATGTCGTCACGATCGCGGACTTCGCGGCTGCGGAGCTGGGTGTACGGGTCTCGACCGGTGCCGATGGCCGGTCGTGGGAGGCACTCGGGCAGGCCGCCGAGCTTTGCGACGCGGGCCGCTTCACGATGCCGGTCGCAGGGACGTTCGCCTTCTCGCAAGCGGCCGAGGCCCACCGTCTGAGCGGGGACGGACACGTTCGGGGGAAGTTGGTCCTCGTCCCGGATTCGCCGGCCGATGACTGAGCCCGGCGAAGGTGAAGGGCAGCCGGCCGACGTGGCGGGCGGGGCGCATGCGGGCCCGCAGGGGTGGTGCGTGTGCGGTCAGAAGGTGACGATCGAGGGAGCGCGGGAGATCACGCTGCCGAACGGCCGGGACGGGTGGGAGGGTCGCTGTCCGGAATGCGGGGCGCCACTGTTTGCGATTCGGCGCAAGCCGAAGGCGGCGTGAGAGCCTCGGTGCGGCGGTAGAGGACGACGATCGCGGCGGCCATCGCGGCGAGCCCGGCGACGAACACCCAGGAGAGCGGGTTCGCGTGGTCGAAGTCGTTCCAGGCGCGGGCGGCTCCGATCAGCATCAGGACGCTGGCGATGAGGAAGGTCTGGAGGAGGACGCGCCAGGTCGACCAGCGGTCGTCTCGGGAGAGGAGCAGCGCGCCGCTGGCGACCTGGATCGTGAACGAGGCGAGCACGCGGGCGGTCAGCGGCGTGAGGTGCCACGGCCAGATTGCGATGGCGACGGACGGGGCGATGTAGAAGACGGCGCCGGCGGTGATCGCGCCGAGGCCGACGGCGCGGGCGGCGAGCAGCACGGCGGGCGGCAGAAGGGCGTCGTTGGGGTCCGGATGGCGGGGGTCGGCGCGGTCGTTGCGCAGCCAGAGGAGGAAGACCAGCCAGGGTGAGAGGATGTAGACGATGACCCAGCCGTAGAACATGAAGGCTCCGACGAAGGGGGCGTGACCGTGGTTGAAACGGTCCCATCCGAGCAGGGTCGCTCCGAGCATGAGGAGGGCGAAGATCGCGGCGGAGAGGATCCCGGCGGCGACGTGGTGCCAGTTGTGAGAACGGAAGACCCGCGCGAAGAAGAAGGCCCCGGCGGCGTAGCCCGAGCCCATGAAGATCGGCGTCATCCGGGGCTTGATCGTCCAGGCCCAGGCGTCGGCGGTCTCAGCGGGCATCCACCAGAGGATCACGAAGGCGGGAATCAGGATCGCGAAGACGCCGAGGCTGACCCAGTGGGTCGCCGGGGTGATCTCATCGTTGCGACGCACCGACGCCTCCGCGGCGAGGATCCCCGTCGACAGGGGGTCCGGGCGATCGTAGCGCCGCCGGGCGCGGGTGGCAATATGGCGTTGGCGCGATCGTCGGGGGTGTGGTGAGCTTGGGTCTGCAGGCCGTGCCGGTGAGACCGTTCATGACCGCGCGGTGGCAGAACCTCCTGGTCGTGACCTACGGCGTGCCGGACGACGCGGTCGCAGGTCACCTGCCGCGGGGACTCGAGCTCGACCGGCTCGGCGGGCAGGCGCGGGTCAGCTTCGTGGCTTTCGACTTCGCGCGAACGCGCGTCTACGGCCTGGCGATCCCGGGTCACGTGAACTTCCCGGAGATCAACCTGCGCTTCTACGTGCGGGCGGGCGCCGACCGGGGGATCGTCTTCGTGCGCGAGTTCGTCCCCCGCCTCGGGGTCGTCTTGGGTGCCCGGGTCCGGTACAACGAGCCGTACGTGCGGATCCCGATGCGCAGCGATGTACGCCCGGTCGAGGGTGCGCCGGGTCGCCTGCGGGTCAGGCACGTCTTCGGGGAGCGGGGCTCGAGCATCACGGCGGAGGTCGAGGCGTCGGGGGTCGTGCCGGCGGAGGGCTCGGATGTCCGGTGGCTGACCCACCAGACGTTCGGGTTCGGGCGGACGCGTCGGGGCGCGGTGCGTCAGTATCGGGTCGAGCATCCGGTCTGGCCGCTGCACGAGGTTCACGGCGTGGAGCTCGACATCGACTTCGCCGGCCTCTACGGGGCGGAGTGGGCGTTCCTGAGCGATGCCACGCCGAGCCACGTGACGTTCGCGGCGGGTTCGGAGGTCGCGGTGTACCCGCCGGACGCCTGAGCGATCCGCGTCAGGCGGCGTGGGCGGCGAGCTGCCCGCAGGCGGCGTTGATGTCGCGGCCGCGGGTCAGGCGGACGGTCACCGGGAGGCCGCGGGCGGCGAGCACGGAGCGGAAGGCGGCGATCGCGTCGCGGCCGGATCCAAGGTATGGGGAGTCGGTCGGGTTGTAGGGGATCAGGTTGACCTTGAAGACGCGGGGGTCGAGCAGTCCGCGGAGGGCGGTGGCGTGGGTCGTGCGGTCGTTGACGCCGGCGAGCATCACATACTCGACGAAGACCTTCATCCGCTTGGCGTCGTGCCAGCGGTGGCAGGCGGCGAGGACGTCGGCGAGCGGGAAGCGGTCGTTGACGGGCATCAGGCGGGAGCGGAGTTCGTCGTCGGGCGCGTGGAGGGAGAAGGCGAGCCGGATCGGCATCGGCTCGGCGATCATCGCGTCGATCCCGGGGATCCAGCCGACCGTGGAGATCGTCGTCCGGCGGGGGGTGATGCCGATCTCGGGGAGGCGGCGGCAGGCGTCGAGAACGTTGACGACGTTGAGGAGGGGCTCGCCCATCCCCATGAAGACGAGGTGATCGACCGGCTCGATGCGGCGGAAGTGGAGTGCTTGGTCGAGGATCTCGGAGGTCTTCAGGTTGCGGGCGAAGCGCATCTGGCCGGTGGCGCAGAACGCGCAGGTCAGCGGGCAGCCGGACTGGGAGGAGACGCAGAGGGATCGGCGGCCGTCGCGGAAGCGCATCAGGACGGCTTCGACCGACTTGCCGTCCGCCGTCTGCATGAGGACCTTCTCGGTGCCGTCGTCGGCGCTCGACCTGGTGATCAGCGTGAGCGCCGAGAACGGGACATGCTCGGCCAGGTGGGCACGCAGGGCCGCCGGGAGGTTGGTCATCGCCTCGTAGGAACGGGCGCCGCCGGCCATCCACTTCCAGACCTGCCCGGCGCGGTAGGGGGCCTCGCCGAGGTCGCGGAGGGTGGCGTCGAGCAGGTCGAGATCCATCTGCCTATGGTTGCAGTCGTGCGACTCGGCAAGTACCTCGCCCACGCGGGTGTCGCGTCGCGACGCGCGGCGGAGGTGATCATCCGCGACGGGCGGGTCACCGTCGACGGGGTCACGACGCTCGATCCGGCGGTCGACGTCGGTGGCTATGAGGCGGTCACGCTCGACGGACGGCTGCTGAGCGGGCCGGAGCCGCACGTCGTCCACATCCTCCACAAGCCGGCCGGGGTGGTCTCGACGGCGAGCGACCCGCAGGGCCGCCGGACGGTGATCGGGCTGATCGAATCCGGCGGGAAGCGCCTCTACCCGGTGGGCCGCCTCGACGTCGACACGACGGGCCTGATCCTCCTGACCAACGACGGGGAGCTCGCGAACCTGCTGATGCACCCGCGCTACGAGGTGCAGAAGACCTACCGAGCGACGGTCGCCGGGGGTCCGGTGAGTGGCCGGGCGCTGCGGGCGCTGCGGACGGGCGTCGTGCTCGAGGACGGGCCGACCGCCCCGGCGGGGGTCCGTCTGCTCGGTCCGGGGCTGATCGAGCTGGTCATCGGTGAGGGGCGCAAGCGGCAGGTCCGGCGGATGTGCGAGGCGGTCGGCCACCGGGTGATCGCCCTCCAGCGGGTCGCCTATGGCCCACTCGAGCTCGGGAGCCTGGGTGTGGGGGAGCACCGGCGGCTCGAGGAGGCCGAGATCGAGCTGCTCCGGGCGGCCGGTGTGCAGACCGGCTGATCTGGTCGGACGAGCCGGGCGAGCTGGCCGGTAACCTCAGCCAGCGATGCGCCGACCGCCGACCGCGAGCCTCGATTCTCCCGGGGTGGGGACCGAGCGCCGATGAGCGCGCGACTGTTTGCGCTGCGGGGGGCGACGAGCGTCGCGAGCAACGACGCGGCCGCGATCCTCGAGGCGACCGAGGAGCTGATGGCCGAGCTGCGGGCGCGGAACGCGCTGGTTCCCGAGGACGTCGTCAGCTGCATCTTCACGGCGACCAACGACCTCGACGCGGAGTTCCCGGCGGTCGCCGCGCGGAAGATCGGCTTCGAGCGGGTGCCGCTTCTGTGCGCGCGGGAGATCGACGTTCCGGGGTCGCTGGCGCGGGTGATCCGCGTGTTGATCCACCACTACGCGCCGGAGGGTCACGTGGCCCGCCACGTCTACCTCGGGGAGGCCCGCAGCCTGCGGGCCGACCTCGACTCGGCACAATAGGAGGATCGTGGGCTTCGAATTCTCAGCGGCCGTCGCGCGGATTCCCGAGTACCCGGCGGCCAAGGGCTACGCGTGGACGGGTCCGCTGGTCCGACTCGCGAGCAACGAGTCGCCGTATCCGCCGCTGCCGGAGGTCGTCGAGGCGGTCAAGGCGGTCCTCGAGGGGCTGAACCGGTACCCGGATCCGTCGAACGGTGCCTTGCGCCGGAGGCTCTCGGACCGCTATGGGGTGCCGGCGGAGCGGATCGCGATCGGCAACGGATCGTGCGACATCCTGCTCGCGGCGGGCGAGGCGCTGCTCGAACCGGGGGCGGAGCTGGTCTACGCGTGGCCGTCGTTCTCGGTCTACCCGCATCTTGGCGCGGCGTCGGGTGCCCGGGCGGTCGAGGTGCCGCTGGACTCAGACGAGCGCCACGACCTGGCGGCGATGGCGGCCGAGATCACGGTGGCGACGAGACTGGTGATCATCTGCAATCCGAACAACCCGACGAGCACGGCGATCGACCTCTCGTCGATCGCCGAGTTCCTGGAGGGCGTGCCCGAGCGGGTCTGCGTGATCCTCGACGAGGCGTATTGCGAGTTCAACCTGCTCGACGACCCGGACAGCTCGATCGATCTGCTGGAGCGCTATCCGAACCTCGTGCTGCTGCGGACGTTCTCGAAGGTCCACGGCCTGTGCGGCCTGCGGGTCGGGTACGCGCTGTGCGGGTCGCGGGAGCTGCCGGACGCGGTCAACAAGGTGCGCCAGCCGTTCTTTTGCAACGCGGCGGCGCAGGCCGCGGCGTTGGCGGCGCTCGGCCGCCAGGACGCGGTGACCCAGCGGGTCGAACGGACGGTGATGGCGCGGGCCGAGCTCTACGAGGGACTTTCGGGTCTGGGGCTCTACCCGGCGCAGTCGCAGGCGAACTTCTGCTGGTTCTCGGTCGGCGAGGGGCGTGACGAGGCGGCGATCGTCGAAGGTCTGGCGCGCGAGGGCGTGCTCGTCCGGGCGGGCGGGTCGCTTGGCAGGGAGGGGGCGCTGCGAGTGACGTACGGGACGCCGACCGAGAACGCGAGGTTCCTCGACGTGCTGGGCGGTCTGCTGTCCTGACGTGCCGGTCCGGCGCATGCGAGCCCGGGGTGGACCCGAGGAGGGCCATGTGCGACACTTTGGGGCAGCGATGATCAGCCGCACCGACTCAGCCATGACGGACTGCTGCGCCTCGGGCGTCCGGCTGAACGACGGCTATCGCAGCTACGGGTCCTGGCGATTTAGCTAGGCGCTCGGACCCGCGCCCGCGTCCTCGCGATGCGCGCCGGCTCGATTTGCGAGGTCCTCCCGGTCGGACCGAGCGCCACTCCAACGCAGCTGGGCTTCGACGCCCGCTCCCCGACCACCAATTAGGCTCCAGGCTGCACTGGAAAAAGGAACCGGCAGATGATGATTGTCATGAAACCTGACGCGACCGAGGATGAGATCGGCGCGATCATCGATCGCATTCAGGCGTCGGGCGCGCGCGCTCACGTCTCGCAGGGCGACGAGGTCACCGTGATCGGCGCGGTCGGCGACCGCGAGCACGTGGCCCGGCTGGAGCTCGAGGGGGCGCCCGGGGTGGCGCAGGTCGTGCCGATCCTGAAGCCGTACAAGCTGGCGTCGCACCAGCTCCGTGACGCCTCGGTGCTCGAGGTCGGCGGGCGGAAGATCGGCGGGGAGAACTTCGCGCTGATCGCGGGACCGTGCACGGTCGAGTCGCGTGACCTTCTGCTGAGTACGGCGCAGGTCGTCAAGGATGCGGGGGCGGCGATGCTGCGGGGGGGCGCCTACAAGCCACGGACCTCGCCGTACGCGTTCCAGGGGCTCGGACAGGAGGGCCTTCGCCTGCTGGCCGAGGCCAAGGAGATGACGGGGATGCCGATCGTGACCGAGCTGATGGATGTGCGCGACATCGAGGCCGTGCTCGAGGTGGCCGACGTGATCCAGGTCGGGGCGCGCAACATGCAGAACTACACGCTGCTCTCGGAGGTCGGCCGCAGCGGCTGTGCGGTGCTGCTCAAGCGGGGCCTGTCGGCGACGCTCGAGGAGCTGCTGATGGCGGCGGAGTACATCCTCAAGGAGGGCAACGAGCGGGTGATGCTCTGCGAGCGGGGGATCCGGACTTTCGAGACGGCCTACCGGTTCACGCTCGACCTGATGGCGATCCCGGTCCTCAAGGAGCTCTCGCACCTGCCGGTCGTCGTCGATCCGAGCCACGCGGCCGGTCGGCGCGACCTCGTCCTGCCGCTTTCGCTGGCTGCGGCCGCAGCCGGTGCCGACGGCATCATCGTCGAGGTCCATCCAGATCCCGAGCAGGCGATCTGCGACGGCCCCCAGGCGCTTCGGTCTTCGGATTTCCCCGAGTTCGCCGCGCAGGTCGAGCGGGCGACGGCGCTCGCCGGCAAGGCGTTCACCGCGACCGCCTAGTGCAGGCCGGCCCTTCCGCGATCCGGATGGCGTAGGTGCGCGTCGCCGTGGTCGGCGTCGGCCTGATCGGCGGGTCGATCGGGATGGCCGCGCGAGAGCGCCTGGGCGCGAGGGTGAGCGGGTTCGATCCTGACCCGGCAGTGCTCGAGGCGGCGGTCGCGCACGGGGCGATCGACGACGCGGCGGACAGCCCGCGTGCGGCGGTGGACGGAGCCGACCTGGTCTTCGTGGCGGCGCCGGTCGGGGCTTTGTCGGGTGCGATCGAGGAGGTCCTCCTGCACGCGGGGTCCGACTGCGCGGTGACGGACGTCGGGTCGACCAAACGGCGGATCGTGGCCGGGGCGAGCGACCAGAGATTCGTCGGGGGCCACCCGCTGGCGGGAGCCGAGACGTCGGGCGTCGAGCACGCGCGGGCGGATCTCTTCGACGGGGCGATCTGGTACCTGACGCCGCACGCGAGGACGTCGGGCGTCCTCTACGAGCGTCTCCACCGGGCGATCGCGGGGATCGGGGGTCAGCCGACGGCGATCGATGCGGAGATCCACGACCGGGTGATGGCGACGGTCTCGCACCTCCCGCACGTCCTCGCGAACGTCCTCGTCGCCCAGGCGGCCCGTGCCCTGGTGGATCCGGCGAGTCCGGGCGAGGCCGAGCGGGTCCCGGCGACCGGGCCGAGCTTTCGCGACGCGACGCGGGTCGCCGGGGCCAACGAAGCGATCTGGCCGGACATCTACCTTTCGAATCGGGATGCCCTGCTGAGCGCGGTCGAGGACACGATCTCCCGCCTGGAGCAGGTTCGCACGGCTCTGACCGAGGCCGACCGGGGTGCGATCGTCGAGTGGAACGCCGCGGCCCGGGCGGATCGCGACGCGCTGCTGGGGGCGGGACTCGCGGGTGGGACGGTCCACGAGCTCCGCGTGGCGGTGCCGAACCGGCCGGGTGTGCTTGCAGAGATCGCGCTGACGCTGGGTCGGGAGGGAGTCAACATCGTCGACATGGCGCTCTCGCCGTCGGCGGCCGACGGCCAGGGAGTCGTCGCGCTGTGGTTCCGCGGGCACGAGCAGGCCGATCGGGCCGTCGAGCTGATCGGGGCGCTCTCGATGCGGGTGGTGCGGGCGTGAGCGGCTCGGGCGAGAGGACGTCGGTCCGGCGATGACGAACGTCCGCTTCGAGCCGGCCGCAGCCGTGCGGGGCGAGCTGACGGCGCCGGCCGACAAGTCGATCTCCCATCGGGCGGCGCTGCTCGGGGCGATCTCGGGGGGGACGGTCGAAGTCGAGAACTATCTCCATGCGGCGGACACGGACGCAACGCTGGCGGCGGTGCAGCGGCTGGGCGCGGTGGTCGAGATCGATCACAGGCCGGACGGCGGGCGGGGGTGTCTGCGGATCCGCGGAGTGGGGCTCCACGGCGCGCGGGAGTGCGACGGGCCGATCGACGTGGGAAATGCCGGGACCTTGATGCGGCTCCTCCCGGGGTGGCTCGCCGGGCAGGACGGTCGGAGCTGGACGCTCGACGGGGACGCGTCGATCCGCCGGCGACCGGTCGACCGGATCGCGGAGCCACTGCGGGCGATGGGGGCGACGGTCTCGGCGCGGGAGGGGAGGTTCGCGCCGTTCGTGGTGACGGGGTCGCCGCTGCGCGGGATCGACTACGCCCTGCCGGTCGCGAGCGCCCAGGTCAAGTCGTGCATCCTCCTTGCGGCGATCGCGGCGGTTGGGGAGACGACGGTGACCGAGCCGGCGCCGAGCCGCGACCACACGGAGCGGATGCTGCGGGCCGGGGGGGTCGACGTGCGGTGCGACGCCGCGGGGATCCACGTCGCCGGGGGTGAGCCGCTGGCGCTGCCGGGGATCCGGGTCCCGGGCGACCTGTCGTCGGCGGCGTTCGCGATCACAGCGGCCGTGCTCGTCCGGGGGTCGCGGGTGACAGTGCGGGACGTCGGCGTCAACTGGACGCGGACCGGCTTCCTGCGGATCCTCGGGCGGATGGGCGCGAGCGTGGTGGGAGAGCTCGAGGAGCCGAACGCGCCGGCGGGGTTCGGCGAGCCGATCGAGGACCTCGAGGTCGTTCACGGTCTCCTGCGGGGAACGGTGGTCGAGGCGGCGGAGGTCCCGTTGGCGATCGACGAGCTCCCCCTGGTCGGGCTGCTGGGGTGCTTTGCCGAAGGCGAGACGATCGTCCGCGGGGCGGGGGAGCTCCGGCTCAAGGAATCCGATCGGATCGCGACTGTCGTCGACGGTCTGCGGGGACTGGGGGGAGACATCGAGGCCACGGAGGACGGCTTCGTCGTCACGGGGACGGGTGGCCTGCGGGGGGGCCGGCTGGAGGCTCAGGGCGACCATCGCCTGGCGATGATGGGTGCGGTCGCCGGGCTGGCGTCGCGCGAGGGGGTCGAGGTGGTCGGAATGGAGGCGGCAGCCGTGTCATATCCGGGTTTCGCGCGGGAACTCGTGCGGCTGGTGGGTTGATGCTGGTCGCGATCGACGGTCCGGCCGGCGCTGGGAAGTCGAGCGTCGCGCGGGCGGCGGCGGCGGCGCTGGGTTTCACGTACCTCGACACGGGGGCGATGTACCGGTGCGTGGGTCTGCTGTGGGCCCGCGAGCCGACGCGGGCGGCCGGCGAGATCGCAGCGTCGGTCGAGATCGCGCTGGGTGCGCGGGTGGTCGTCGACGGAGAGGACGTTACCGACGCGATTCGGTCGCCCGAGGCGTCGGCGGCGGCGTCGCGGGTGGCGGCCGATCCGGAGGTCCGCCGGGCGATGGTGGGACTCCAGCGGGAGCTGATCCGGTCGGGCGACTGGGTCGCCGAGGGGCGTGACATCGCGACCGTGGTGGCCCCCGACGCGGAGGTCAAGATCTTCCTCACGGCGAGCGACGAGGTCCGGGCGCAGCGGCGGGCCCGGGAGCTGGGGAGCGACGTGGCGAGCGTGCTCGCCGAGCAGCGGGAGCGCGATGGCCGCGACCGAGAGCGCGCACATTCGCCGCTGGTCGCCGCGACGGATGCGGTTGTCCTGGACACCGGGGGACTCGACCTGGACGAGGTCGTCGAGCGGGTCGTGGGGCTCGCGCGGGCCCACCGGCCTGTCTGAGGACGGCCGAGGCTGACGCGGGCGGTCGTGCCGACGTGCGGCGGCGGCGGGAAGCCGTCGGTGGGCGGGTCAGCTCATACTGAGCGTATGAACATCACCTTGCGCGGAGGATTCCAGTGAAGGTCGCCGTGCTCGGCTATCCGAATGTTGGCAAGTCGTCGCTCGTCAATCGGCTGTCGGGAACCCGGGAGGCCGTGGTCCACGCGCGCCCGGGGGTCACGCGTGATCGCAACGAGCTCGACTGTGACTGGAACGGCCGGACGTTCACGCTGATCGACACCGGTGGGATCGATCTGTCAGACGAGGACCCGCTGGCCGGATCGATCCGCGAGCAGGCGGTCGCCGGCCTGGCGGACGCCGAGGTCGCCCTGCTTGTCGTCGACGCGAGGGCGGGGATGCGCCCGGGGGACGAGGAGCTTGCCGATCTCCTGCGGCGGTCGGGAAAGCCGGTGATCGTGACGGCCAACAAGTGCGACTCGGTCGGCGACCTGCCGCTGGCCGCTGAGTTCTACGGGCTCGGCCTGGGCGACCCGCAGCCGGTCTCGGCGGCCCAGGGCCTGGGAACCGGCGATCTGCTCGATCGGCTGGTCGCGCTCCTTCCGGAGGATGATCTCGAGCGTGATGCGGGCGTCGTTCGCCTGGCGGTGATCGGCCGGCCGAACGTCGGCAAGTCATCCCTGGTGAACCGCTTCGTCGGCGCCGAGCGGGTGATCGTCTCGCCGATCGCCGGGACGACGCGCGACGCGATCGACCTGCCGCTGAAGATCGGCGATCGCGACGTGATCCTCGTCGACACGGCGGGGATGCGCCGGCAGTCGAAGGTCAACGAGTCGGTCGAGTACTACACGACGCTCCGTTCCCAGCGGGCGGCCGAGCGAGCCGACGTGGCGCTGGTGATCTGCGACGCCACCGACGGGATAACCGCCCAGGACCTGAGGATCGGCGAGCTGGCGATGAAGGCCGGCTGCGCGACGGCGATCGTGCTCAACAAGTGGGATCTCGCGCCGGAGACGTTCGACCTCGATTACGAGCGGGGCCGGGTCGCGCGGAAGCTCCGCCTGCGACCGCGGGTGCTGACGGCGAGCGCGAAGACGGCCAGGAACATCGGCCGCCTGCTCGACGAGGCGTTGACCTTGGCCGACCGGATGAATCAGCGGATCCCGACGCCCGACCTGAACCGCTTCCTCGCCGAGTGCGTCGAGGCCCGTCAGCCGCCGGCGAAGCAGGGCCATCGGCTGAAGCTGATCTATATGGCGCAGATCGGCGAGCGGCCGCCGCGGTTCGCGATCCAGATCAACTCGCGCGATCGCGTGACGAAGGACTACGCGTACTTCATCGAGAACCGGATGCGCGCCCGGTACGGGCTCGACGGGGTGCCCCTGGTGATCGACTTCGTCGAGCGCGGAAACCGCCGGGCGGGCGCGCGGGACCGGCCGGAGACGGCCCGGCACTGATGACGCGCTAGAGGAAGGGCGCGAAGCCGAGCGCCGCGGCGTGCTCGTTGCTGACGATCTCGCGGCCCAGCGGAAGCAGCGAGATCGGAATCAGCTTGAAGTTGGCGAGGCCGAGCGGGATCCCGATGATCGTCAGACAGAGGGCGACGCCGGTGAAGAGGTGGGCGAGGGCGAGCCACCAGCCGCAGAAGAGCACCCAGATCACGTTGCCGACACCGGAGGCGACGCCGGCGTCCGGCCGGCGTATGGCAGTCCGCCCGAACGGCCAGAGGGCGTAGAGGCCGATCCGGGCGGCAGCGATCCCGAATGGGATGGTGACGATGAAGACAAAGCAGATCAGCGCCGCGACGAGGTAGCCGATCGCCATCCAGAGGCCGGCGAGGAGAAGCCAGATGAGGTTGAGCGCGAGGCGCATGGCGAGGGCCGGGGTCCGGGTCCGGGGGAAGCACGGCGATCCTACGGGCATCTGACCGCCGGCGGCGGCTGCCCGTCAGGATGATGACCGGATGAGCACTCCTCGCAATCTCGTCAACCTCAACGCCGTCGAGAAGGGGTACGCGAGCCGATCGGTGCTGAGCGGCGTCACGCTCGGCGTCGCGGCGGACGAGCGGATCGGGGTCGTCGGGCGCAACGGCGAGGGCAAGTCAACCCTGCTGGCGCTGATCGCCGGCCTGGAGACGCCGGACGGGGGCGTTCTGACGCGGACTGGTGGCCTGAGCGTGGGGATGCTGATCCAGGGCGATGCTCTCGACGGGGGCCATACGATCGGCGAGGCGCTCGTCGGCGGTCGTCCGCAGCACGAGTGGGCGGCCGACGGAGCCCTGCGGTCGGTTCTGGAGGGGCTGCTCGGGGGTGTCGGGATGGACCGCTTCGACCGTGGTCCGCGAACGGCGATCGGACAGCTCTCAGGCGGCGAGCGTCGACGAGTCGCATTGGCCCGGCTGCTGCTCGACGGGCCGGAGCTGCTCCTGCTGGACGAGCCGACCAACCACCTCGATGTCGAGGCGATCGCATGGCTGGCCGGGTACCTGGGCGGGCGGCGGGGGGCGATGCTCGTGGTGACACATGACCGGTGGTTCCTCGACGCGGTGTGCACGGCGACCTGGGAGGTCGCAGACGAGGCTGTCCACCGCTACGACGGCGGCTATGCGGCATATGTGCTCGCGCGGGCCGAGCGCGATCGCCAGGAGGCGGCGCGCAATGACCGGCGGCGCCAGCTGCTGCGCAAGGAGCTCGCCTGGCTGCGGCGGGGACCGCCGGCGCGGACGGCGAAGCCGAAGTTCAGGATCGAGGCGGCGAACGCGCTGATCGCAGACGAGCCGGAGCTTCGCGACCGGACGGAGCTCCTGCGGTTCGCGACGGCCCGGCTCGGGGACAAGGTGCTCGAGGCGGTCGACGTGTCGCTGGCCTTCGGCGAGCGCCGGATCCTCCACCGGGTGACCTGGCGGCTGGGTCCGGGGGACCGGGTCGGCCTGGTCGGGGTGAACGGGTCGGGGAAGACCAGCCTGCTCAAGCTGCTGGCCGGCGAGCTGCCGCCGAGCGCCGGTCGCCTGGAGCGCGGGGCGACGGTCAGGCTGGCCCACCTCTCGCAGGACACGGCGGAGATTCCGGGCGGCCTGCGGGTACTCGAGTCGCTCGAGGAGGTTCGCCGTCACGCGGTGCTGAGCGACGGTCGGGAGATCACGGCCGGGATGCTGTGCGACCGTTTCGGCTTCCGCGGCGACCGCGCGAGGACAAAGGTCGTCGACCTCTCGGGCGGCGAGCGCCGGCGCGTCCAGCTGATGCGGCTGCTGATGGGTGAGCCGAACGTCCTGCTCCTGGACGAGCCGACCAACGACCTCGACATCGACACGCTGACCGCGCTCGAGGATCTCCTCGACGGCTGGCCGGGAACGCTGGTGGTCGTCAGCCACGACCGGTACTTCGTCGAGCGGGTCTGCGACGACGTCTTTGCGCTGACCGACGCCGGGGGGATCCGCCACCTGCCGGGAGGGATCGACGAGTACGTGGAGCTTCGGCAGCGGTCGCTGTCGACCGACCGGGCGCCGGCCCCGTCGCGGAGGGAGGCCACGGCCGGCGGGACTGCGCGAGCGGCGCGCAAGGAGGTCCAGCGTCTCGAGCGTGCGCTCGATCGGGTGGCCGATCGGGCGAGTGCCCTGGAGGACGAGATGGCGGCCAACGCGACGGACCACGGCCGGCTGGGCGAGCTCCAGTCCGAGCTCGCCGCCCTGCTGGGCGAACGCGACCAGCTCGAATTGACCTGGCTCGAGACTGCCGAGTCGCTGGAACCGTGATCGGCGGGCTCGCGCGGGGTCGCCGTTAGTTCGAGCAGGACGTCGTTGAGCGAGCCCTGCTCGACGACGGGTCTCTTCTGAGTTGGTTGAGAGACACTCTCAACTGCTTTTCAAACGAACGTCTCCCACCGGCCGCCGGTTGGGTCGGGCCCGACCCCCATCTCGCCGAGCGTTCTCAGGTGGCCCGCCGTCGCGAGAGAGCCCGCCCGACAGATCCACCTGAGGCTCGGCGAAGCCCCTACTTCTTGCGGGCGTTCTCGATGTACTCGGCGAGCCGCCTGGCGACCGGCTTGGCGGCGGCAATCACCTGGCGGGTCGTCCGGTCGAGGGCCTCGATCACGGCTGCGGCACCCGCCGGACTCGATTGGCTCGCGTGGTCGTGCCCCTCGTGCCCCTCGTGGCCCGGTCCGGCGTCGGCGCCCTCGCCGGTGTGGTCGCCGTGGTGGGAGGCGTGCCCGTTGGTGCTGCTCGGCTCGTCGGCCCCCGCCGGCTCGGCCGGAGCCTCGTCTGCCGACTGGGGCTCGACGACGCCCAGGATCGGCTCGCCGGCCTCGGGGAATGACGGCTCCGCATCCGCGCTCGGCTCCGCCTGCGCGTCGGCGCTCGTCTGCGGGTCGTCGCTGGGCGCCGGCTGGTCGCTGGCGGCCGCCTCGGGGCTCGTTGTCGCGTCGGGGGTGGTCGCCGCTGCCGCGTCGGGGCTCGCCGCCGCTTCGGGGCTCGCCGCCGGGTCGCCGGTCGCCGGCTCCGCAGCCGCATCCGCATCCGCAGCCGCAGCCGGCTCGAACCCTGGTTGCTTGACGATGCGCATGTACGGCTTGGGGGTTTCCCATCCGTCGGGGTACTTTTCGGTGGCTTCGTCGTTGGAGACGCTGCCGGCGATGATGACGTCGTCGCCGGGTTGCCATTGGGCGGGGGTGGCGACTTTGTGCTTGGCGGTGAGTTGGAGGGAGTCGATCACGCGGAGGACTTCGTCGAAGTTGCGTCCGGTGGTCATCGGGTAGACGAGGATCAGCTTGATCTTCTTGTCGGGGCCGATTACGAAGACGTTGCGGACTGTTGCGTTCTCAGCGGGGGTGCGCGTCGTTGGGTCGCCTTCGACTTCGGCGGGGAGCATGCCGTAGGCCTTGGCGACTTTGAAGTCTTTGTCGCCGATCAGGGGGTAGGTGACTTCGTGGCCTTGGGTTTCTTTGATGTCTTGGGACCATTGGGCGTGGTTTTCGACGGGGTCGACGGAGAGGCCGATGATCTTGACGCCGCGCTTGGCGAATTCGGGTTCGATGCCGGCGAGGTAGCCGAGTTCGGTTGTGCAGACGGGTGTGAAGTTGCGGGGGTGGGAGAAGAGGACGGTCCAGGAGTCGTCCATCCATTCGTGGAAGTGGATCGTGCCCTCGGTCGTTTCCGCCTCGAAGTCCGGAGCGTCCGAGTTGATTCCCAGGCCGGGGTCCGTGGTGCCGGTGTTCTGATCCATCGAGTTCCTCTCGCGAGTCGTGTCGCCGCATTTCGCGGGCCTGTCCTGAATTCTAACTAATGCGGATCGGGTTACAGGTAATGCGCCCGGCGGACGAGGGACCGGGACGGGCGACGAGCGACGAGGGACTGGGGACGGGCGACCAGGGACTGGGAGACGCCGGAGGCGGGTCTACCCTGCGGACGTGCCGACGATCGCGCAGGTCGAACCCCTGACAACCGCGAGGGCCCTCCGCGGGCCGTTCGACTACCTGATCCCCGACGGCCTGCGGGACGCGGTCGGGGTCGGGTCGACGCTGGTCGTGCCGTTCGCCCGCCGGGAGATGCTCGGCGTCGTCGTCGGTCTGACCGACAGCTCGGCGGTCGCGTCCGACCGGCTGCTCGCCCCCCTGCGCACGGTCGGCCCCGGTGTGCCCGCCGACCTCGTCGGCCTGGCGTCGTGGATCGCCGCCGAGTACTGCTCGACCCCCGGCCCGGGCGCTCAGCCTGATGCTGGCGCCGGGGACGTCGGGCGGTACGCGACCGAAGACCCGCCTCGTCGCCGAGCTGACGCCCGCCGGAGCGGCGGCCGCGGTGGCGCACGACCGCGGGAGCCGGCACGCCGACCAAAGCGCCGGAGACCGTGAGGCGACGCCCGGCCCGGCTCTGGCAGCACCCGTTCTGGCCGTCCTGCCGGCGCCCCGCGCCCCCGGCCGTCGCGCCGACCGCCTGACCGCGCCCCAGCTGGCGGTGCTCGAGCGCCTGCGTGACAAGGGACCCCTGACGGCCGGCGACCCGGACTTCGACCTCGCCCGCCTGCGCCGGCTCGCCGGGCGAGGGCTCGTGTCGGTGGAGCGGCGGGTTGTCGGCCGCCGGCCCGAGCACCTGCACGTTGGCGCGCGCCGATCGGGACCCCTGGAGCTCGACCGGGCGCAGGCGGCGGCGCTGGCGAGCGTCGACGCGGGGTTGCGGAGCGGCGCGCACGCGGGCTTTCTGCTCCACGGGGTGACCGGGTCGGGCAAGACCGAGGTCTACCTCCGGGCGGCGGCGGGCGCCCTCGCCCAGGGGAGGGGGGTGATCGTCCTGGTCCCGGAGATCGGCCTCACGCCGCAGACCGTCGGCCGGTTCGTCGAGCGCTTCGGCGACACGGTCGCCGTTCTCCACTCGGGGCTGGGGGCGGGCGAGCGCTACGACGAATGGCTTCGGCTCCGAAGCGGGGAGGCGCGGGTCTGCGTCGGGCCGCGGTCGGCGGTCTTCGCGCCGATCGACCGGCTGGGGCTGATCGTCGTCGACGAGGAGCACGACCCGTCCTACAAGCACGAGGGCGACCCGCGCTACGACGCCCGCCACGTCGCCGCCCGGCGGGCCGCCGAGGCGGGAGCGGTCCTGATCGCCGGGAGCGCGACCCCCCGCCCGGAGAGCTATCTCCGCATGGAGCGGCTGCGTCTGCCGAGCAGGGTCGACGGACGGCGTCTGCCGGAGGTCGAGGTGCTCGACATGATCGGCGTGCCGGGATCGCTCCACCCGCGGACGTCAGAGGCCCTCGCGGACCTGCGCCGGGCGGGCGGCAAGGCGATCGTCCTGCTCAACCGGCGGGGCTGGTCGAACTACGTCTTCTGCGGGTCGTGCGGCCGGGTCTGGGGATGCCCGCAGTGCGACGTATCGCTCGTCCTCCACCGCGCAGAGGGCCAGATCGCCTGCCACCACTGCGGCCACCGGGAGCCGAACCCCGGTCGGTGCGCCGACTGCGGGTCGACGAGCGTCGGGCGGCGCGGCCTGGGTACCGAGCAGCTCGAGCACGAGTTCAACACGGCGCTCGGCGGCCGGTCGACCCCGGGATTCCCGGTCTTCCGCCTCGACGGGGACGTCGCCGCGGCGAAGGACCGGGCGGCGGCGGTCCTGCGCCGGTTCGAGGCCGCGCCGGCCGGGGTCCTCGTCGGGACGCAGATGGTCGCCAAGGGCCACGACTTCGACGGCGTCGGCCTGGGGGTCGTGCTCGACGCCGACGCAACCCTCCGGTTTCCGGACTTCCGCTCGGAGGAGCGGACCTTCGCGCTCGTCGCGCAACTCGCCGGGCGGGCCGGTCGGGGACGGGGTGCGACCGGACGAGTCCTCGTACAGACGGTCGATCCGCGGGCGTCGAGCATCGCCTTCGCTGCCGGACACGACTCCGACGGCTTCCTCGCGGCCGAGCTCGGCCGCCGGCGGGCGCTCGGCTACCCGCCGTATGGGGAGCTGATCAGGATCGTCTGCTCCGCGGAATCGTCCGCCGCGCCGATGGAGGCGGCTCGCCAGCTCCGGCAGGATCTGATCATCCCGGGAGCCGCCGTGCTCGGCCCGGCGCCGCTGTTTCGCCTGCGGGGCCGCGACCGGGCGCAGCTCGTCGTGAAGGGCGGCGAGCGCCAAGCGGCGGTCGCGGCGGTCGGCGCGGCGGTCGACCGACTCGGCCGGCGGGACGTCGCGATCAGCGTCGACGTCGACCCCCAGTGAGGCGCGGCCCGGCCAGTCGGTCCCCACTCCGAAGGCTGGGCGGACGATCGCGACCTTGAGCAGGAAGAAGGCAGGGACCCGGTCTCTAGAATGGCCCCGATGACCAGTGATGCCGCGCCGATCGCGGAGACGGAGCTCGCTGCCGAGCCAGCGGCCGACGAAGCGGTCCTCGGCAGCGTGACCGGCGACGAGGAGGCCGCCCGGCCGCCCGAGCCCGACCCGGAGGCGGTGCGCCGGCGCTCGGAGGCGCTGCGATACGTCCGCAAGCTCGGCGACCCGGCCCTGCGGGCGAAGGCGATCCCGGTCGATCGCTTCGACGACGATCTCCTGGCGGAGGTCGAGCGGATGGGAGCGCTGATGGACGCGGCGATGGGCGTCGGTCTCGCGGCAACCCAGCTCGGCGTCCTCCACCGGGTTCTGGTCTACCGGGTCGAGCACGACAGCCCGGTCGTCGCCCTCGTCAACCCGACGCTCGAGTGGGCCGGGCGGGAGCAGGAGACGGTCGAGGAGGGGTGCCTGAGCCTGCCGGGCGTGCTCGTCGAAGTCGAGCGGGCGGTCCATCTGCGGGTCGGCGCGCGCAACGAGCGGGGTGAGCCGATCACGGTCGAGGCGTCTGGTCTCGAGGCGCGGGTGATCGCCCACGAGATGGACCACCTCGATGGCGTGCTGATCCTCGACCGGACGAGCCGGGAGCAGCGGCGGGAGGCGATGCGCAGGATGCGCGAGGCCCAGGCGGCCGACTGATGGCCCGTGGGCGATCGGTCGCCGGCGGTCGGGCGAGGGCGTCCGGGAGCAATCCATAGCGACCGTCTTCATCGGGACGTCGGCGTTCGCCGTCACGGTGCTCGAGAGCCTGGCGGGAACGCCGCATCGACCGAGCGTCGTGATCACGCGGCCCGACCGGCCGCGCGGGCGGGGCCGCAGGCCGGCACCACCCCCGGTCGGCGTGGCGGCCGCCGCGCACGGGATCGGCTTGCTTCAACCCGAGCGGCTCGGCGACGTTGCAGACGAGATCGCGGCGGCCCAGCCGGCGATCGTCGTCGTCTGCGCGTACGGTGCCCTCGTCCGCGAGCCGCTCGTCTCCGGCTACGAGATCCTCAACGTCCATCCGTCGCTCCTCCCCCGCTGGCGGGGGGCCGCGCCGATCGAGCGGGCGATCATCGCCGGCGACACGGAGACCGGGGTGTCGATCATGCGTCTGACGGCCGGGCTCGACAGCGGACCGATCTGCCGCCGGGAGGCCGAGCCGATCGCGCCCGGCGACACGTTTGGGACGCTGTCAGAGCGCCTTGCCCGGCTGGGCTCCCGCCTCCTGCTGGGGGCACTCGACGGGCCGCGGTGCTACGTCGAGCAGTCGACCGACGGCGTGACCTACGCGGAGAAGATCACCCCGGCTGACCGGACGCTCGACCCGGCTGGGACTCCGGCGGAGCTGGCGCGTCGCGTGCGGGGGCTGCACCCGCACATCGGGGCGCGGATCGATGTCCCGAGTCTGGCCGGCGGTCTCGGCGTGCAGGAGGCGGGCGCGTTCGACGGCGACGGGGGTTCGGGCGCGGCGGCCGGCGAGGCGGGCCTCCCGGCGGCGGGGCGGCTCGGCGTGCGCGACGGGCGGCTTCTGTTCGGGGCTCGGGGCGGGGCGCTCGAGTTGCTGCGGGTCCAGCCGCCGGGAGGCCGGCCGATGAGCGCGGCCGACTACGTGCGCGGTCATGCCGTCTGAGACCGGGCTGGGCCGTCGTGGCGCCTGAGAGCGAGTCGACGTGTCAAGCCGCCCTGGCTCAGGCGGTCCTGCGCGAGCGGCTCGTCGCGGCGCGGGCACACGGGCCGGGCCGTCGTGCCGTCTGAGGCTCGGGCGTGTGCGCTCGCGGTGGTCCGGCGGACGTTCGAGGACGGGGCGTACACCGACCGGGCGTTCCATGCCGCGTCGCGTGAGCTCGATCCCCGCGACCGGGCCCTGGCGATGCGGCTGGCCTACGGGGCGGTCCAGCGGCGGGCGACCCTCGACCACCTGATCGAAGGCCTGGCCGACCGGTCGATCGACGCGCTCGACCCGCCTTTGCGAGCGTCGCTGCGACTCGGGCTCTACGAGCTCGTTTGGTGCGACAGCGCGGCCCACGCGGTGGTCCACGACACCGTCGAGTTGGCGAAGGGATCCCGCGGACATGGCCTTGTGAACGCCGTCCTGCGGCGAGCCAACCGGGAGGCGGCGGGCCTGCTCGCCGGTCTCGACGACACGACCCCGGCGGGTGCGGCGGTCGCCCACTCGATGCCCGAGTGGATCGTCGAGCTGTGGTGGGAGGCGCTCGGAGGGGAGGCTGCGCGGGCGCTGCTGGCGCGCTGCAACGAGCCGGCCGAGCACGCTCTGCGCGCGAACACGATCGTCACCGACGCGGCCGGGTTGGCCGCCGCCCTGCCGGTCGCGGCGAGCGTTCCGGGCGACCCGCCGGAGGCGGTGGTCGCGCTCGAGCGCTTCGACGCCCACGCGTCCGAGTTGTGGCGCGACGGCGCGTTCATGCCGCAGTCGCGGGCGGCGATGCTCGTCGCCCACGCGGTCGACCCCCAACCGGGCGACCGGGTGCTCGACCTGTGCGCGGCGCCGGGCGGCAAGACCACGCACCTCGCGGCGCTCGTCGGGCCGACCGGGAGCGTGAACGCGGTCGAGCGACACGTCGGGAGGGCGCGGGCGCTCGGACGGACGGCCGAGCGGATGCGGGCGGCGAACGTCGTCGTCACCGTCGGCGACGCCGGCCGGCCGCCGAACGGGGAGTTCGACCGGGTCGTACTCGACCCGCCGTGCTCGGGCCTCGGGACCCTCCAGGCGCGGCCGGACCTCCGTTGGCGGGCGTCGGCGGAGTCGGTTGCCGGCCTCGTCGTGGAGCAGGCCAGGCTATTGTCCGTCGCTGGCGGCGCCGTCGCTCGGGGGGGGACGCTGGTCTATTCGACGTGCACAATCTCACCGGCCGAGAACGAACACCAGATCGATGCCTTCCTCGATGATCATGCCGACTTCGCGCAGGTCGACCTCCAGCCGCGGTTCCCGGCCTGGGCGACCGGGCCGGCCGTCGTCGCGCTGCCGCACGTCCAGTCGAGCGACGGGTTCTTCGTCGCCGCGCTCCGCCGGTCGTGATCGCCGGCCGACGACGCCGGCTGGTGTCGCGGACCGGTCGACGATGCCGGCTGTTCGGCGGGGGGCGGTCGCGGAGCGCCCGGCGATGGCGGCTGTTCGGCGGGGGGCGGTCCAGCGCCCGGCGATGGCGGCTGTTCGGCGGGGGGCGGTCGCGGAGCGCCGGCGATGGCGGCTGTTCGGCGGGGGGCGGTCGCGGACCGGTCGGCGATGGCGGCTGTTCGGCGGGGGGCGGTCGCGGACCGGTCGGCGATGGCGGCTGTTCGGCGGGGGGCGGTCGCCCGGTGAGCAAGCCGATCGATCTCGGCCCGCGCTGCCCGAGCTGCACGGAGCCCTGGCTGCGCCCGACGAACCTCCCCGGCCGCTACCGGTGCGTCTACTGCCTCCACCGCTTCGAGCTGGTCTCGCTCTGCCCGAACTGCGGCGAGCATCAGACGATGGTCCGGATGACGAACACGGCGACCGCGATCTGCAACCAGTGCGGTGCGGACATGCTTGTCCCGATATAGGATTTGTGACATGAGCCTTCCCACCCAACCCCTCGTCCTCCCGTCGGTCCTCGCCTCCGACCACGGCCGGATTCGCGAACAGGCCGCGGAGATCGTCGCCGCCGGGGCACAGGTCATCCACGTCGACATCATGGACGGCCATTTCGTCCCGCCGCTGACCTTCGGCCCGGGCATCGTCGCGTCGCTTTCGGAGCTCGGCGTCCTGCTCGACGTCCATCTGATGATCGAGCGCCCCGAGCTCCAGGTCGCCGAGTTCGCGAAGGCCGGGGCCAACGTGATCACGATCCACGCGGAGGCGACCCCGCACCTCGACTACACGCTCGACCTGATCCGCCAGGCCGGCGTCTACGCCGGGCTCGCCGTCTGCCCGAGCACGCCGCTCGAGGTCTTCGCCGAGGTGGCCGACAAGATCGATCTCGCCCTCTGCATGACGGTCAACCCCGGGTGGGGCGGCCAGAAGTTCATCAAGGCGTCGCTGGCCAAGCTCGAGCGGCTCGCGCCGATGCTGGCCGAGGGAGTCGTGATCGAGGTCGACGGCGGCGTCGACGCCACCACGGCGGGTCCGTGCGCCGCCCGCGGAGCGAGCTTCTTCGTCGCTGGGAACGCGATCTTCAGCGCGCCGGATCCGGCCGACGCGTATGCGGCGATCCACGCCGCGGCACTCGCCGGGTCGGCCGCACCCGCGCACTAGCAGCGTGTCCCTGAAGCATCCGGTCGACCGAGGTCAGGAGGACCGCCGCGCCCGCTTCGATCAGGTCGCCGAATGGGCTTCGAACTTCTCGAGCTCGCCGGTCTTCTTCGGGTGCTGCGTCCTCCTCGTGCTGGCCTGGGTCGGCGGATATGCGATGGGCGCGAGCAACGTCTACGAGCAGGCCGTCACATCCGCCCTGACCGCGGTGACCCTCCTGCTCGTCGCCCTGCTCAAGAACGCCGAGCTCAGGGCCGAGCACGCGATGCAGACCAAGCTCGACGCCCTGGCGACCGCGATGCTCGAGGCCCTCAAGAACGAGGACGGCGACGCCGTCGCGATGTTGGAGCGCGCGATCAAGATGGACGACCGCGTCTGAGCCGCCGGCGTCCGGCTCAGGGGAAGATCGAGCGCCGGCGGGCCGCGTCGGCGACCCGCTCCAGCGCGAGGGCGACCGCCGCGCTGCGCCAGTCGACATCCAGGCGCTCGGCCGCCTCGGCGACCCGGTCGAAGGCCAGCTCGAGCTGGACGCGCAGACGCCGCGCGACGTCGTCGGCGTCCCAGAAGTACTGCTGCTGGTCCTGGACCCATTCGAAGTAGCTTGCCGTCACGCCTCCGGCGTTGGCGAGGATGTCCGGGATCACGACGATCCCCCGCTCGCCGAGCACCACGTCCGCCTCCGGCGTGGTCGGTCCGTTCGCGGCCTCGAGGATCACCTCACACCCGAGTCGCCGGGCCCGGTCGACGTCGATCTGGCGCTCGAGCGCCGCCGGCACGAGGATCTCGCACGCGACGTCGAGGATCTCCCCCCGGCTCGTGTGGTCGCCGCCCGGCCAGTCGCGCAGGAAGCGCGGGCCGCCACCCGGAGCTCCCTCGGCGAGCCAGGCCAGGAGACCCGGGATGTCGAGGCCGAGCTGATCGACGACACCACCGCTGACGTCGCCGATTCCGACGATCCTGGCCCCCCTGACGTGGAGCTCCCGCGCGATCACGGCGCCGACGTTCCCCGCCCCCTGGACGACCACCCGCTTGCCGGCGAGCTCGCGCCCCAGCCGGCGCATCGCCGCCTCCAGGCAGTAGACGGCCCCGAGCCCGGTCGCGCTCTGGCGGCCGGCCGTCCCGCCGAGGACGACCGGCTTGCCGGTCACGATCGCCGGCACCGAGTGGCCGACCTGCTGGGAGTAGGTGTCCATGAACCACGCCATCTCCCGCTCGCCCGTCGCCATGTCCGGCGCCGGGATATCGCGCTCGGGTCCGATCATCGGGATCAGCTCGGCCGCATACCGACGCGTCACCCGCTCGATCTCGGCGACCGACAGGCGGTTGGGATCACACCGCACGCCGCCCTTCGCCCCGCCGAACGGCAGGCCGATCAGCGAGCACTTGAGCGTCATCCACATCGCCAGAGCCGCGCACTCACCGAGCGAGACCCCCGGCGCGTAGCGGATGCCGCCCTTCGTCGGGCCCATCGTCAGCGTGTGCTGGACCCGGTAGCCGGTGAACGTCCTCACCTCGCCGGAGTCCATCCGCACCGGGAAGTTCACGGTCAACGACCGCCGCGGCTCGATCAGCCGCGTCCTCAGCTCGTCCTCGAGCCCGATCAGGTCCGCCGCCCGCTCGAACTGGTCGACCGCGATCCGGTGGAGCTCTGACCGCCACTCCGATCCCGGGCCGATCCCATCCCGATCGGCCGCCAGGAGCTCAGCCCAGCCCCCGGTACCCCGGCGCTCAGTGGTCATCGTCGCGCCAGCCTAGCCGGGGCGCGCGCTCCCCGCCGGTAGAGCACGCTCAGGCCAGCGGCGAGCAGTCCCGCGGCCGCCGTGTAGCCGACCTCCACCCGCAGGATCTGATCGCCGATCACGCCGAGGAGCATCCAGACGACGAAGGCCGCCGCCACGCCCAGCCACGTCGCGGCGGCCGCCGCCGCCTGCCCGCGGGCGAGCGCCGCCTGGTTGAGCGCTCCGCTGCACAGGTGGAGGCCCATCCCGACGGCGATCAGCGCGAGGCCGAACCGGTTGTACGGATACGCCTGGCCGAACACCCGCCCCATCACGAACGGGCCGATCGCCAGCAGCCCGACGGCAACCGCTCCCGAAAATCCGCCGATCGCGAGAACGGTCCGCCGGATCGCCCGCCCGAATGCCGCCGCCCCCCGGGTCGCCTCGAGACCCGCCAGATGCGGCAGCAGCGACGTCTGGATCGCCTGGAAGAGCTGGAGCGGCGCCCGCGTGATCAGCAGCACGTTGAAGACGATTCCCGCGAGCGCGCGATTGCCCGACGTCGCGTCGACGGTCAGGACCGCCGCGTTCAGCAGCGCCTGCTCGGCCAGCTGGATTCCCGAGACCGAGACGGCGAAGCCGGTCCCACCGCGGATCGTCATCCCATCGCCGTCCGGCCCGCCCTCGGCGATCGGGTCGGGTGTCCGGCGCTGGCGGACGAAGGCCGCCGGGACGACGACCAGCGAGACGAACGGAGCCGCCGCGATCCCGATCGCGACAGCCGACTGCCCGTGGGCCAGGCCGAGGGCAGCGGCGAGCACGAACGCGATCCGCGAGGTCGCCTCCATGAAGACGAGGCCGCCGTAGAGGGCGAAGTACCGGTGGCCGGCCAGCCACCCCCGCGCGAAGTAGCTCGCCGCATAGGCCAGCGTCCCGACCACGAGGACCCAGTAGAGCGTCGTGTAGCCGTCGAAGACGTCGTTGACCAGGCGCTCGCGGGCGGCCAGGGCGACGGCCAGGAAGATCAGCGCGAAGGCCGCCTGGATCGCGATCGGCACGCCCAGCGACTGGCGGTCGAGCCCGCGGGCCCGGCGGTCGGCGATCGACCGCGACAGGAGCTGCTCGATCGGCCGGTAGATCACCGAGATGATCACGAACATCACCGACCACAGGAGGTCCAGCCGCTTGGCCGCCACCGGGTCGAGGACGTGGCTGGCGATCGAGAAGTACGCGAACGTCAGGACCCCGGTCGACGCGATCCCGATCGACAGGATCCGTGCGCCACTCCCGTATGACCGCTCTGCCGGCGCGTGCGCCGGCGGACTGCTCACAGGCGGACGAGCAACATCGTCCACGGGAACGGCGACCGCGCCTCGACGACCTCGCCGTGCTCGCCGAGCAGGTCGACGAAGCTTCGCTTGGACCAGTGGTTGAGATGGCCCGGCGTGTTCCCGAGGTCCCTGACGTAGGCCCCTCGCGCGATGTTCAAGAGCCGCCAGAGCGGCTCGCGGGGGACCGAGACGAGCAGGTGTCGCTTCGCGCAGCGCGCCATCTCGGCAACCGTGTGCTCGCGGGTCCGGGACGTGCTCGAGGACCTCGATCGCGCTCGCGACGTCGAACTCGTCGTCGGCGAACGGGAGGTTCTCGGCCTTCATCACGAGATACTCGAGGTTCGGCGCCGCTCGCTTCGCCCACTCGGCGTGGAGCAGCGGGTCGTCCAGGTCCAGCCCGACCACCCGCCGGCCGGCCAGCCGCTCGGCCCACCGATGTGTGAGGACGCCCTCGCCGCAGCCGACGTCCAGCAGCGACTGCGGGTCGGCCGCCTCGAAGAGCTCGTCCAGCGTCGCCTCGAAGCGGTCCATCAGCCGGCGGACGACCGGGTTCGTCGACCCGTACTTGTCGTACGTGTTGCCTGTGACGATCCCCTCGGCCGAGGTCGTGGTCGTGGTCGCGGTCGTCATACCTCGATCGTCTCGAGCTTGCCGGTCGCCGGCGCGCTGTCGGCCCCGGTCGTCTTCGCCACGCCGGTCTCGCGCGCGCCCGGCTCGTAGTGAGACGGCGCGACGCCGATCTTCAACTCGATCCGCCTGACCCGCTCGAAGGTCCGCTGGATCATCACCCGCTGGGCGCTCAGGAGGTCGCCGATCACGCCGAGCGCCGCGAGGACGACGGCCGCGTTGAAGAGGACCGCCCCGAGGATCAGCGACTGGACATGGCCCTTCCCGCTCCCGTCGACGTAGAAGTACGCGAACCGGCCCCAGACGAGGAACGCCGCCAGGCCGACGAGGCTCGCCGCTCCCCAGAACACGCGGAGCGGCTCGTACTGGGAGTAGATCCTGAAGATCGAGACCGCGTTGCGCCGGACGTAGGCGCCCATCGACGGGAACAGGCGAGACTCCCGGGTCTTCGGGTTCGTCCGGATCGCCACGTGGTCGACCGCCACGAGGAGCTTGCCGGCCTGGATGATCGTCTCGAGCGTGTACGTGAACTTCGAGACGACCATCATCTGGATCGCGGCTTCCCGGTTGTACGCGCGAAAGCCGGACGTCGTGTCCGGGACGGTGGTCGACGACGCCCGGCGGACGACCCACGAACCCAACCGCTGGAGCATCTTCTTCGGCCCCGAGAAGTGGTCGATCGAGCTGACGACCCGATCGCCGACGACCATGTCCGCCCGGCCCTCGATGATCGGCCCCACCAGCTTGGCGACGTCCCCGCCCTGGTACTGGTTGTCGGCGTCCGTGTTGACGATCACGTCGGCCCCCAGCTTCAGGCACGCGTCGAGGCCGGCCTGGAAGGCCATCGCCAGACCCTTGTTGTTGGTCAGCTTGACGATGTGGTCGACGCCGTTCTCCCGCGCGACCTTGATCGTCTCGTCGGTCGACCCGTCGTCGATCACGAGCCATTCGACCTGGTCGAAGCCGGTCAGCTCCCGCGGGAGGTCGCCGAGCGTCGCCGGCAGCTGCTCCGCCTCGTCCTTACAGGGAATTTGGATGATCAGCTTCATCTGGGTCGACTGCCTCCGCGGCCTCGGACCCGTCGGCGGGCGCTGCGTCCGGGGCGCCGGTCGAGCGGCGGTTGCCGCAGTGGCCTTGCCGTAAACTGGCCGCCAGTATCCCAGAGATAGCGGCGGCACGCCACGTACGGCCGGGCCGCCGGCCTCGCTCTGGTGAGAACGATCTCGATGCAACTCGCGACGACGCTCACCCGGCCGCGGCCCGGGCTCGCCCGCCTTGCGCGCCTACGCGCCGTCCCCGAGGCGATCTGGGCCCGCCTGACCTTCGCCGGCGTCTGCCTCGCCGCCGCGATCGGCGCCTTCGTCTACCCGACCTACCCGATCTACGACTCGGTCTACGCCCTGCTCTGGGGCCGCGAGGCCCTCCACCTCGAGCCGCTCACCTTCCAGGTCTACAGGGCGCCGACCGAGCACCCGCTGTCGATCGCCTTCGGCGCCCTCCTGACGCCTCTCGGCCAGCACGCCGAGCGGGTCTTGATCTTCGCGACGATCGCCTCGTTCCTCGCGCTCGTCGCCGGCATCTACCGGCTCGGCCGGGTCGCCTTCACCCCGCTCGTCGGCGCCGCCGCCGCCGCCCTCCTGCTCAGCCGCTTCAACCTCAGCTTCCTGGCGATCCGCGGCTACATCGACATCCCCTACATGGCCGTGATCGTCTGGGCGGCCGTGCTCGAGGTCGAGCACCGCCGGCGGGGGACGCCGGTCCTTCTGCTGCTGCTCGCCGCCGAGCTGATGCGCCCGGAGGCCTGGGTGATCAGCGGCCTCTACCTGCTCTGGTGCGGATGGCCGGCCACCTGGGCCCGCCGTGCCCTCTACGCCGGCCTGACCGCCGCCGGCCCGCTGATCTGGGCCGGCCTCGACTACCTCGAGACCGGCGACCCGCTCTTCTCGCTCCACTCGACCAGCGGCCTTGCCGCAGCGCTCGGGCGCAACACCGGGATCGGCTCGGTCCCCGGATCCCTCTGGACGTTCCTCGTCCGCCTCGACAAGACCCCACTCCTGCTCGGTGCGCTCGCCGGCCTCGCGCTCGCCCTCTGGCTCGTACCCCGCCGCGTCGTCGTCCCCCTCGCCCTGCTCGTCGTCGGCCTCGCGACGTTCGGCCTGATCGGCGCGGCCGGACTTTCGGTGATCGACCGCTACCTCCTCCTCCCGGCCCTGATGGTCCTCGTCTTCTGCGCCGTCGCCCTCGCCGGCTGGACGATGCTCGAACCCCGGGGCCTGATCCGGCGAGCGTGGGCGCTCGGCGCGCTCGCCCTGACGGTCTACGGGGTGCTCGCCGCGGCGACGACGATCAGCCTCCAGCAGCTGCGGACCGAGCTCGGCTTCCGCGGCGACTCGCACGTCGCGCTCGCCGCGATCCTCGCCAACCCGGCCGTCCGCGCCGGCCTGCGCTGCGGTCCGCTCTCCCTCCCCAACCGCAAGCTCGTTCCCGACGCCCGCTGGATCCTCCAGCGCGGGTCGGCGGGCGTCGTCGATCGCAGCCAGGCCCTCGTCCTCGACGCGGCCGGCAAACCCGCCCTGATGCGGACGATCCAGCGTGGCGTCGCCCTCTATCCGACCGGTCTGGCCGTCGCCCGCCAGGCGCTTGTCGACGCCAGCGACGACCCCGCCGAGCAGGTCCCGATGGCCAACTTCGTGCGGGTCGCGACCACGCAGTACTACGGTGCATACGTGAACTGCCGATGACGAGGCCCCCCGACCGCCGGACTCCCGAGGCTCACAGGGCTCCCGAGGCTCACGGGGGGCCCAGGGCTCGCGAGGCTCCAAGGGCTCCCGAGGCTCACGAGCCTCCCGAGGCCCCCACGGCTCCCAACGGGCCTGCGGTCTCCTGCGGGGGGCGCCGGCTGCCATGAGGTCGCTCCGCAGCCTGCTCTTCGACCCGCCCGAGGGCGCCATCCCGACTCGTCGGGAGGTGTACGTCCCGCCCGCGCCCGAGTACGTCGTTCCCCCGGCGGCGGCGCCCGACTACGCCCCGCCGACCCAACCCCAGCCGGGGCCCGCGTCCACGTACCTGCCGGGCCCGCCCGACTACGCCCGGCCCCAACCCGATCCGTCCCCACCGGCGCCGTCCCGCCCGTCGCCGCCGCCACCCAGCCCCCGACACGACCGGTCGGGCTCGCGCCACGACGGGGCAGGTCCGCGGGCCGACGGCACGAGGGCCCGGCGCGACGAAGGCCATCGGGGTCGCTGGGCCCTCGCCGCGGCAGGGGTCGTCCTGCTGGCCCTCGGCCTGCGGCTGTGGGGAATCAAGATGGGCCTCCCGTACGCCTACAACTCCGACGAGAGCGCCCATTTCGTCCCGCGGGCGATCGGGCTCTTCGGCCACAACCTCAACCCCGAGTACTTCGCGAACCCGCCGGCCTACACATACCTCCTGTATCTCGTCTACGACGTCTGGTACGGCGGGGGTCGCGCCCTCTCGCACACCTACGCCAGCCATCCGACCGAGGTCTGGGTGATCGCGCGGGCGACCGCCGCCGTGCTCGGGTCGCTCGCGGTCTGGCTGCTCTACCTCTGCGGCGCACGCCTCTTCGACCGGCGGACCGGCCTGCTCGCCGCCGGCCTGATGGCCGTCGCCTTCCTGCCGGTCTTCTACGCCCACCTCGCCCTCAACGACGTCCCGACGCTCGCCCCGTTGACGCTCTCGCTCTGGGGGACGGCCGGCGTCCTGCGCTACGGCCGGCGGCGCGACTACGTGATCGCCGGGATCGGCCTCGGCCTGGCGAGCGCGACCAAGTACACCGGGGGGATCGTCGCGCTGCCGCTGATCGCCGCGGCCGTCCACCACTATCGAAGCTCGGCCGGAGCGGACGGCGGGGCCCGCCGGGCGGTGGTCGGGATCGCGACCGCCGGAGTCCTCGCGCTGATCGCCTTCGTCTTCGCCGACCCGTACGCCCTGCTCGACTTCTCGGCCTTCCATACGGGGATCGCCCACCAGTCGGCGGCGAGCGAGGACTCGACCGGGAAGCTCGGGCTGACGCACGGGAGCGGGATCACCTACTACCTGTGGACCCTCACCTGGGGGCTCGGCTGGGTTCCGGCACTCGCCGCGCTCGGCGGATCGGTCGCCCTCTGGTGGCACGAGCGACGGCTGATCGTCGTGCTCGTCCCGGCGGTGATCATCTTCCTGCTCTTCATGGGTTCCCAGGGGCGCTACTTCGGCCGCTGGCTGATCCCGGTCCTGCCGATCTTCTGTCTCCTGTCGGCCTTCGCCGTGCTCCGGGCGGCCGACCGGATCGGCGAGCTGATCCCGGAGCTGCGCCCGACGATGATCGCCGTGGCGGTCGTCGCGCTCTGCGGACAGGGCGTCGTCCACAGCGTCCATTCCGGCCTCGTCGACTCCCGGGCGGACACCCGCAACCAGGCCCGGGCCTTCATGGTCGCCAACGTTCCCGAGGGGACGCACATCGTCGTCGAACCTGTCGTCCCCGACCAGTGGGCCTCGGACATCGGGCACGTCCTGGGCACGGTGAACGGGGCCCGCTGGATCAAGTATCCGGCGACCCACACGCAGGTCGGCTCGGACGGCGTGCTCTCGCCGGGGGCCGGCCCGGTCGTCAACATCGAGGACTACGAGAAGACCCTCCAGCCGGCCCTGGTCTCCCTGTATGAGGATCACGGGTACTGCTACGTGGTGACCGGCGAGACGCAGTTCGGTCGGGCCAACGTCGACCCGGGGCAGGTCCCGCAGGCGATCGCCTACTACAGGACGCTCGCTCAGCGGGGCAAGCTCGTCTACTCCTCGACACCCTACGGGCCGAAGGGTCGCCCGGTCCCGTTCAACTTCGACTGGACCTTCGACTACTACCCGCTCGCCTACAGCAACCCGGGTCCGGTGATGAACATCTACCACCTGACCGGCGGCAAGTGCGCGCCCGCCGGGGTCGGACCGACGGATCCGAGCACCGGGCTTCCCGTACCCTCCATCGGAGGATGACGATCTCCACCGAGACCGACCGGGTCCACCTCGAGCGGGCGATCGAACTGGCCGAGCGCGGGTCGGGTCGGGTCGGGCCGAACCCGACCGTCGGCGCCGTGATCGCCCGCGGGGCCGAGCTCCTCGGCGAGGGCTGGCACGAGACCTACGGGGGGCCGCACGCCGAGGTCAGGGCGATCGAGGCGTGCGGGGGCGCCAGCCTCGACGGGGCGACGCTCTACGTCTCGCTCGAGCCGTGCTGCCACACCGGCAAGACACCACCCTGCACCGAGGCGATCGTCGCGGCCGGCATCCGCCGGGTGATTCACGCCAGCGACGATCCGACCGAGAAGGCCTCCGGACGGGGTCTCGGGATCCTCCGCGACGACGGCGTCGAGGTCCTCCTCGCCGACGCCGATCTCGCGCGCCGGGCCCGCCTCGCCAACCAGCCGTTTCGCAAGCACGCCCGGACCGGTCGGCCGTGGGTGCTCTTCAAGTCGGCGATGACGCTCGACGGCAAGGTCGCGACCGGCGCCGGCGACTCGAAGTGGATCTCGGGCGAGGAGAGCCGGGCCACGGCGCATGACTGGCGGGCCTCGGCCGACGCCGTCGCCGTCGGGATCGGGACGGCGATCACCGACGATCCCCAGCTCGACGCCCGGATCGACGGGGTCCATCGCCAGCCGCAGCGCGTCGTCTTCGACTCGCTCGCCCGGCTTCCGCTCAGCTCGCGACTCGTCTCGGCCGAGACCGACCGTCCCCTGATCGTCGTCGTCTCGCGGGCCGCCCTGCGGTCGGAGACCGACGCACTCGAGGCCGCCGGCGTCGACATCGTGGTCGCCACCGGCCAGAACGAGCCGGCCCGCGTCCGCTCGGCGCTCGACCAGCTCGGCACCCGCGAGATCTCGTCGATCCTCCTCGAGGGGGGACCCCACCTCGCCGGAGCCTTCTTCGACGCCGGGGAGATCGACGAGGTCAGGCTCTTCATCGCGCCGATCCTCCTCGGCGGGCGCAGCGGCCGCGATCCGGTCGAGGGAGTCGGGGTCGACCGGATCGCCGAGGCGACCCGGGCCCTGACGCTCGGCTGCGAGCAGGTCGGCCACGACCTGCTGATCTCCGCGCGACTGCGGGAGTGGTGATGTTCACCGGCCTCGTCGCCGACCTCGGGACGGTCGTCTCGTTCGAACGCGACACCGACGGCGCGGGCGCCGCCACGACCGGCGACGCCGTCGGGGCCCGCCTGCGAATCGCGACCCGGCTCGCCGGCGAGCTCTCCTCGGGCGACTCGATCGCCGTCAACGGCGTCTGCCTGACGGCCACCGGACTCGAGCCCGACTCGTTCGCCGCCGACGTGATCGCCGAGACGCTCGGCCGGTCGTCGCTCGGCCGCCTGGAAGCCGGCGCCACCGTCAACCTCGAGCTCCCGCTCCGCGCGTCCGACCGACTCGGCGGGCACGTCGTGCTCGGCCACGTCGACGGCCAGGGCGAGGTGACCTGCCTCACGCCGGCCGGCGTCCTCGTCCTCGAGGTCGACCCCGGCCTCCTGCGCTACGTCGTCGAGAAGGGGTCGGTCGCGCTCGACGGCGTCAGCCTGACGGTCGCCGCGGTCGACGACCATTCGCTGAGCGTGGCCCTGATCCCCGAGACCCTCAAGCGGACGACGTTCGGCGCGGCCCGGGTCGGCAGCCGGATCAACGTCGAGGTCGACGTGCTCGCCAAGCATGTCGAGAAGCTGGTCGCCGCATGAGTCGGATCGACGTCGAGAGGCTGGTCGCCGCATGAGTCGGATCGACGTCGAGGAGGCTGGTCGCCGTATGAGTCGGATCGATGTCGAGAGGCTGGTCGCCGCATGAGTCGGATCGACGTCGAGAGGCTGGTCGCCGCATGAGCACCAAGGCGACGAGCCCGTTCGCGACGATCGACGAGGCGATCGAGGAGATCCGCCAGGGCCGGATGGTCGTCGTCTGCGACGACGAGGACCGGGAGAACGAGGGGGACCTCGTGATGGCCGCCCAGTTCGCGACACCGGCGGCGATCAACTTCATGGCCAAGGAGGCGCGCGGCTGGATCTGCCTGGCGCTGACCCCCGACCGGTGCGACGAGCTCGGCCTGGACCTGATGACCGCGAAGAACGAGTCGCCCCTCCAGACACCGTTCACGATCACGATCGAGGCCCGCGAGGGTGTCACGACCGGGGTCTCGGCCCACGACCGGGCCCACACGATCCAGGTCGCGGTCGACCCGCGATCGGGACCGTCGGACCTCAGCCAGCCCGGGCATGTCAACCCCCTGAAGGCCAAGCCGGGCGGCGTGCTCGAGCGGACCGGCCACACCGAGGCCAGCGTCGATCTCGCGCGGCTCGCCGGGCTGAACCCGGCTGGCGTGATCTGCGAGGTGATGAACGACGACGGGTCGATGGCGCGTGTGCCCGACCTGATCGCCTACGTCGAGCGCCACGGCCTGAAGATGATCACGATCAAGGATCTGATCGCCCACCGCCGGCGACACGACAAGCTGATCGAGCGGGTCGTCTCGACCGGCCTGCCGACCGCGTTCGGCGAGTTCGAGGCCGTCGGCTACCGGTCGTTGGTCGACGAGAAGCACCACGTCGCGCTCGTCAAGGGGGATGTCGCCGGCCGGCCGGACGTCCTCGTCCGCGTCCACTCGGAATGCCTGACCGGCGACGTCTTCCACTCGCTGCGCTGCGACTGCGGCGAGCAGCTCTCGTCAGCCCTCGCGATGATCGAGCAAGAGGGCGAGGGCGTTCTCCTCTACCTCGCCCAGGAGGGCCGGGGAATCGGCCTGCTCAACAAGCTGAAGGCCTACAAGCTCCAGGAGAGCGGGCTCGACACGATCCAGGCCAACGAGCGCCTCGGCTTCCCGGCCGATCTGCGCGACTACGGGATCGGCGCCCAGATCCTCGCCGACCTCGGCCTCAGCACGATCCGGATCCTGACGAACAACCCGAAGAAGATCCGCGGGCTCGAGGGCTACGGCCTGTCGGTGACCGAGCAGATCCCGATCGAGCACGCGTCGAACCCGCACAACGAGCAGTACCTGAGCACGAAGCGCGACCTGATGGGGCACACGCTCCACCACCAGGGCGCCAACTACGACGAGGAGCTCCTCCACTCCGAGCGCGAGCACGACCGCCGGCAGCACGCACACGACCGCGACCGCAACCGCGACGGGGACCGGGAGCGACCGGGATCGGGGTCAGCGAGCGGGATCGGGGCAGCGAGCGGGATCGGGGCAGCGAGCGGGACCGCAAGGAGCCCGACGCGTGAAGGACGCGCGCTTCGCGATCGTGGTCGGCCGCTTCTACGCCGACCTTGCCGAACGGCTGGTCGCCAGCGCGCAGGCGGCTCTGCGGGAGGCCGGCTGCGACGTGGCCGACGTCTTCGACGTGCCCGGGGCCTTCGACCTTCCGCTGGCCGCCCAGTATGCCGCCCGGTCGGGCCGCTACGCCGGCGTCGTCTGCCTGGGGGCGGTGATCCGCGGGGAGACGTCCCACTACGACCACGTCTGCAACGAGGCGGCCCGGGGGATCCAGGATGTCGGGCTGCGGACCGGCGTGCCGTGCTCGTTCGGGGTGCTGACGGTCGAGAACATGGAGCAGGCGGTCGCCCGGGCGGGCGGCGGCAAGCGCGACCAGGGAGCCCACGCGGTCGAGGCCGTGCTCGCGCTCGCGAAGATACGCGAGCGCTTCCGGGCCGGGTGCTGAGCCGCCGGGCCTGCCGGCTCGTCGAGTCCCGACAGACGGCCGAGCCGGTCGATCCACTAGACTGCCGGACGCGATGGCCAAGGTATGTCACAGCTGCGCGAAGGGCCCGGCGTTCGGCAACAGCCGCAGCCACTCGATGGTGGCAACCCGCCGGAGGTTCGATCCGAACCTCCAGAAGGTCCGGATCCTCGTCGGAAAGACGCCTCGCCGCGTGTACGTCTGCACACGCTGCCTGAAGGCCGGCAAGGTCACCAAGGCGGCCTGACGACCGTACGCGGGTCGTGACCGACCCCAACCTCGTTCGCTTTCGCACGGTGGTCGCCGGTGCGCTGGCACATCTTGAGTCCCGCCGCGAAGAGGTCAACGATCTCAACGTGTTTCCCGTCGCCGACGGCGACACCGGCGACAACATGGTCCTCACGCTGCGGGCCGTGCTCGACGAGCTCGACCGGCTGGCGAGCGACGGCGACCGGACGATCGACGAGATCGGCCGCGACGAGATCGTCGACGCGGTCGCCCGGGCGGCGCTGCTGGGGGCCCGCGGCAACAGCGGGGTGATCCTCTCGCAGTTGATCCGCGGCGCCGCCGAGGAGCTCGTCAGCCGGCCGGGCGAGCTGGTCGATCCGGTCCTGATCGGCGCGGCGATGGCCAGGGCTGCCGACCGTGCCTACGCGTCGGTCCGGGCGCCGGCCGAGGGGACGATCCTCACCGTCGTGCGGGAGATGGCCCATCGGGTGGCCGGCGACCTCGCCCACTCGCCGGAGGCGCGGCTTGCGCTCGACGCGCCAGACGACGTCCAGGAGCACGCGATCGCCGCGATCCTCGCGGGGGCCGTCGAATCGGGGGAGGCATCGGTCAAGCGGACGCCCGACCTCCTCCCGATGCTGCGCGAGGCCGGCGTCGTCGACGCCGGCGGGTACGGGCTGATCATAATCTTCGCGGGCATCGTCGCCGCCCTCCGGGGGGACGCTCCCCCGCCGCTCGACCACCACGCGCCGGCCCGGATCAGCCACCCGGACCACAGCTCGCAGACCTACCGGTTCTGCACGAACTTCGCGGTCACCGGCAGCGGCCTCGACGCGTCGGCGTACGTCACGCTGCTCGAGGAGATCGGCGACTCCGTCCTCGTCGTGGGGGACGCCCACACGCTGAAGATCCACGTCCACACCGACGAGCCGGAGCTGGCGACCGCGTTCTTCGCCGGCGTGGGCGACGTCTCGCGGCTCGACGTCTCCGACATGGACGCGCAGGTCGCTCACCGGATCGCGACCCTGACGGCGGCGGCCGAGACGCACCGGTGCGGACTCCTGGCGGTCGTCGCCGGCCAGGGGATCGGCGAGCTCTTCGCCAGCCTGGGGGCTGCCGTCCTCGACGGCGGACCGACCCTCAACCCGTCGACCTACGAGCTGCTGGCCGGGATCCACGCGGTCGCCGCCGAGGAGGTCGTCGTCCTTCCGAACAGCCCGAACGTGATCATGGCCGCCGAGCGGGCGGCCGAGCTGTCGGACAAGCAGGTTCTCGTCGTCGCCTCACGCTCCCAGCAGGCCGGCCTGGCGGCGGCCGTCGCGCTCGACCCGACCCGCAGCGCGGCCGAGAACGCCGCGGCGCTCGACGAGGCGCTCGAGCATGTCCGGTCCGGATGGGTCGCCCCGGCCGGGCGCGACGATCCAGAGGGCCGCTACCGGATCGGCGAGGCGGTCGGCAGCGTCGATGACCAGCTCGTCGCCTGGGGAGAGCCCGAACCGACGCTCGCGACGGTCGTCGGACGGCTGGCCGATGGAGCCGAGCTGGTGACGTGCATCGAGGGGGACGGCGCGCCGATCGGCCACGACGCGGCCGCGGCCCTCGTGCCCGACGGGGTCGAGTTCGAGCACAACTTCGGCGGCCAGCCGAGCTACTGGTGGCTGCTCACCTCCGAGTAGCCGCCGGGCTGAGCCGTCAGTCGACGACGCAGCCGCCGCCGGTCAGCCGGGCTTCGTAGATCGCGCCGTCGAGGCGGTGGAGCAGGGCGGCGGTGGTCTCGTCGGCCGACCCGATCGCCACGCCGATCGAGACGCCGATGTTCAGCGAGCGGACGCCGACGACGACCGGCTGGCGGCAGATCGAGTCACGGATCCACTCGGCGATGCTGGTCGCGCCGACCGGGTGCTCGGCCGACTGGCAGATCACGGCGAGCTCGGCTCCGGCGTAGCGGTAGGCGGTGTCTCCGGACTCGAGTCCGTTCTCGAGGCGCCGCGAGCTCTCGCGGAGGACCTCGTCACCCAGGGCGTGTCCGAAGTTGTCGTTGAGGGACTTGAGGTCTTCGACGCTGACGAGCATCACCGAGAAGCCGGCGCCGAGGCTGCCGGCGCGTTCGATCGCCTGGTCGACCCGCTGTTCGAAGAGCGCGCGGTTCGGCAGGCCGGTCAGCGAGTCGTGATGCACGCGGTGGGTCAGCTCGCGCGTCACACGCGCCCGCTCGATCGCGAGGTTGATCGTCCGGGAGAGCCGGGCCGCGGCCAACTCGGGTTTGGCGACGGAGTCCTGGGCGCCGCGGCTGACGCCGGCAAGCGCCAGGCGATCGTCGTCGACGCCGGTCAGGACGACCACGGGAATGCCGGGTGCTGCGGCGACGATCTGGCTGACGCCGTCGAGCTCACCCGGATCGAGACCGAGATCCAGGAGCACGCAGTCGGGCACCGCGGTCGACAACGCGCGGGCGGCCTTGTCGACCCGCTCGCAGATCGTCAGGATCACGGCGGGATCCTGCTGGCGGAGCATCTCCGCGGTCAGCTGGGCGTCGCCCGCTGTTCGCCGCGACGATCATGATCTGGAGCGGCCCGTGAGCCCAGGGGGCCTTCAGGCTCGCCGGGGCCGTCTGGAGGCCGGTTCCCGCGCCGATCATGGTTGACCCCCGGACTCGGGACGGAGGCGTGCAACGACGACGTGGAAGCTCACTCGGACCCCTGACGATGGATGCTCTCAGCGTGTGTATCGGGTCGTCGTCGGCTCCGCTTTAGGGGTTTCGACCGACCCGGCCGCCATCATGGAAGGCGGCATGGAAAGCACGACGATCGAGGAGACCGGCCCGCGGGCGTTCGCGAGCACCGATCGGCTCGGCGGCGAAGTTTTGCTCGGCGCGCCGGTCCGCTGGCCGCGGCCGTCGGCCCTCGAAGGCGGGCTCGGACTGACCGGGAAGGCGGCCGACGGAGCCGCCGGGCTGGGTCTGCACACGGTCGGCGACCTCCTCGAGCATCTACCGCGGGCTCGGCGGGAAGCGCGGACGGTCGCGACGCTGACGCCGGGCGACGCGGCGACCGTGGTGGTCGAGGTCCGGACGATCTCGACGCGTCCGGTCCGCCGGCGGGGGATGCGGCCGCTGGTCGAGGCGACGGTCTTCGACGAGACGGCGACGATGAAGGCGACCTTCTTCAACCAGCCGTGGCTCGCCGGCCGCTACCGGCCGGGGACGCGGCTTGTGCTCCACGGGAAGTACGAGGGCCGGTCGAGCTTCAAGGTGGCCCACCACGCGGTGACCGACGCGGCCGGCGCCGCGGACGGAGCGATCTCCCACTACGCGGCGACCGACGGCCTGTCGTCGACCCAGATCTTCGCGCTGATGAGCGGCGCCCGACCCCTCCTGGGGGAGCTGACAGACGCCCTGCCCGCAAGGATGCGGGCCGGCCATCGAATGCCGGATCGGGCGGCCGCGGTCGGTTGCGTGCACTTCGCCGAGACGGCTGCCGAGGCCGAGGCCGGGCGGCGGCGGCTGGCCTTCGAGGAGCTCCTGCTGATCCAGCTCGGCCTCCTCCACCGGCGGGCCCGCCGGCGCAGCGGGGACCCGGCGGCCGCGCTCGACGCGCCTCGGTCGCTGACCGCCCGGTGGCTGGCCGGCGGCCTGCCGTTCGAGTTGACCGGCGACCAGCGGGCGGCGATCGAGACGGTCGACTCGGAGCTCGTCCAGACGGTCCCGATGCAGCGGCTCCTGATGGGAGAGGTCGGGTCGGGGAAGACGGTGGTCGCCCTGTTCGCGATGCTGCGGGCGGCCGAGCACGGCCACCAGGCGGTCCTGATGGCGCCGACCGAGACGCTCGCCGAGCAGCACTTCGCGACGATCCAGCGTCTGGTCGGCGGCGAGAACCTGACGCTCGCCCTGCTGACCGGGTCGACGCCGGCCAGCCGGCGCAACGACATCCTCGGGAAGCTCCGGTCGGGCGAGCTCCAGCTGGCCGTCGGGACGCACGCCCTGATCGAGCCGACGGTCGAGTTCGCGTCGCTGAGCGTCGCGGTCGTCGACGAGCAGCACCGCTTCGGCGTCCGCCAGCGGTCCGCCCTCGACGGGAAGGCGCCGGCCGGCCGGGTGCCCCACGTCCTCCACATGACGGCGACGCCGATCCCGCGGACGCTGGCCCTCTGCGCCCATGGGGACCTCGACCAGTCGCGCCTGGTCGAGCTGCCGCGGGGCCGCCGGCCGATCGAGACGCACCTGGCCGGGGGCGAGCGGGAGCGGCAGCGGGCGTACGAGCGGATCCGCGAGGAGCTCCGCCGCGGCCGCCAGGCGTTCGTCGTCTGTCCGCTGGTCGACGAGCCCGACGACGGGCCGAACGCGGTCGCGGCGCGGGCGGCCACCGCCGAATACGAGCGGCTGGCGGCCGGGGAGTTCGCCGACTTCCGGGTCGTCCTCCTCCACGGGCAGCTCCACCACCGCGACAAGCAGGCGGCGATGGACCGGTTCGCGGGCGGCGAAGCCGACGTCCTCGTTGCGACGTCGGTCGTCGAGGTCGGGATCGACGTGCCGAACGCGACGGTGATGCTGATCGAGAATGCCGAGCGGTTCGGGATCTCCCAGCTCCACCAGCTCCGCGGGCGGGTCGGGCGGGGCGAGCACGCGTCGGTCTGCCTGCTGTTCGGGCCGACCGGGTCCGAGCGGCTCCAAGCGCTCGTCGACCACGCCGACGGGTTCGAGCTGGCCGAGATCGACCTGCAGATGCGCCGCGAGGGGGAGCTGATCGGGACTCGGCAGTCGGGGATCGGCGAGTTCCGGGTTGCCCGCCTGCCCGGCGACGAGGAGCTCCTCGAGCTGGCCCGGGCGGCGGCCAGCCGGGTGATCGGGGTCGATCCGGAGCTCCGCCTGCCGGAGCACGTCCTCCTCGGGGACGCGCTGGCCGCGGCTCACCCGTCGGCCGGCGGCGCGGATCTCGACCGGCCGATCCCGGCATGAACGCGTGCGCGTGATCGCCGGCCGCCTCGGCGGACGGCGGCTGGCGGCGCCGGTGGGGTCCGCGACGCGGCCGACGTCAGATCGCGTGCGGGAGGCAGTCTTCTCGATGCTGGCCGCGCTCGGCGGGCTCGACGGACGGCAGGTTCTCGACCTCTTTGCCGGGTCGGGCGCCCTCGGGATCGAGGCGGTCTCGCGAGGAGCGGCGAGCGTGACCTTCGTCGAGCGCCACGAACCCACGCGAAAGGTCCTCCGGGCGAACCTGGCCGGTCTCGGGCTGGACGGCCCGGAGGTGCGGGTGCGGGGCGGCGACGCGTTGGCCGCGCTCGAGGCGTGCGGGGTCGACGGCGACCGCTTCGACCTCGTGCTGGTCGATCCGCCGTATGCCGATGCCGCCGAGCTCGGGCCGGCGCTTGGCCGGGGGCTCGAGGGGGTACTCGAGCCGGGCGGCCTGGTCGTCTGCGAGAGCGATCGCCGGGCTCCGATCGGCCTGGAGCTGCCGGTCGAGCGTGAGCGCCGGTACGGTGACACGCTGATTCGAATCCACCGTCGAGGAGATCGGAGCCGATGACCCCCAACAACCGGATCGCCGTCTGCCCGGGTTCGTACGACCCGGTGACGAACGGCCACCTCGACGTGATCACGCGGGCGGCGGCCCTCTTCGACGAGGTCGTCGTCGCCGTGGTCTCGAACTCCCTGCGCAAGGAGACGACGCTCTTCTCGATCGAGGAGCGGATCGCCTTCATCAGCGAGGCGACGGAGCGCCTCGAAGGGATCCGGGTCGAGCCGTTCGACATGTTGACCGTCGAGTTCGCCCGGAAGATGGGCGCCAAGACGATCGTGAAGGGCCTCCGGGCGATCTCGGACTTCGAATACGAGATGGAGATGAACCAGCTCAACCGGCTCCAGGCGGCCGAGATCGAGTCGATCTACCTGATGGCCAGCCCGGAGTTCAGCTTCCTCAGCTCGAGCGGCGTCAAGGAGCTCGCGCGGTTCGGCGGGGCGATCGACACCCTCGTCCCGAGTCGTGTCGCCCAGCGCTTGCAGGAGGAAGTCTCCCGTTAGCGAATCACGTTCGTGCGAGCCGTGCCCAACGCGCACGGCGCATACCCTCTAGGCTTCAGCTGATGGACGTCCTCGTACTGATCGACAAGCTCGACGACTTGGTGCACAATGCCAAGCCCGTTCCCCTGACCGATCAGGTCCGGGTGGACAAGGAGGAGATCTACGACATCCTCGATCAGATGCGTGCGACGATCCCCGAGGAGATCAAGCAGGCCCGGTGGATCGTCAAGGAGCGCCAGGAGATGCTGGCCGAGGCCAAGCGGGAAGCCGAGCGTCTGGTCAAGGAGGCCAGGGAGAAGCAGAACCGGCTGATCAGCGACGAAGAGGTCACCAAGGCGGCGGAGCGGGCGGCCGAGGACATCATCGAGGACGCGCGGGCCCGCGAGCGGGAGATCCGCCTGGGGGCGGAGGACTACGCCGACGAGATCCTCAACACGCTCGAGGTCAACCTTTCGAAGTTCATCGCCGCCGTCCAGCGCGGCCGCGATCGTCTCCAGGGCAAGGACGAGCCGGCCGAAGTCGTCTGACGGCGGCAGGGTTCGCGCCGTAGTTTTGTGGCCGGCGGGTGCGGCGGGAGGGTCCGCAGGCCGGGCGGACCGGCTAGGCCGGCTCGAGCACGACGAGCGGGATCTCGCGTTCGGTCCGCTCCTGATAGCCGCCGTAGCCGGGATAGACGGCGAGCGCCTTCGGCCAGAGGCGGCGGCGCTCGTCAGGTGAGGCGACGCGGGCATGGACCGCTCGGCGGGTCGAACCGATCTGGATCGTCGTGTCGGGGTGGGCCAGGAGGTTGTGGTACCAGGCCGGATGCCGGGGGTGGCCGCCCTTCGACGCCACGATCACGATGTCGGGGCCGTCCTCGACGTAGACCAGGGGGGTCGTCCGCGGGGTCTGGGTCCGGGCGCCGACGTGGTCGAGCAGGAGGATCGGCGGGGCGCCTGGCAGCCGGTGGCCGACCAGGCCGCCGGTCAGGCGGTAGACCGTCGTGTGGACGCCGGTCAGCCTGCGGAGGAGCGGCCACGCCCGGTCTGCCGCGCTCATCACGTCCATCCGGCTAGGTCGCCGGGTGAGCCTGGAGTGTCTCCTCGCCGACTTCGCCGGTCCGGATCCGGTAGGCCTGCTCGACCGCGAGCACGAAGACCTTGCCGTCCCCGACGGCGCCGGTCCGGCCGTGCTTGAGCACGGCGTCGACGACCGTCTGGACGTCGCCGTCGGCGACGACGCACTCGATCTTCACCTTTGGCCGGAGGTAGTTGGCGAGCGTGGCCCCCCGGTAGCTCTCGGTGATCCCCTTCTGCCGGCCGGAACCCTTGACCTCGGAGACCGAAAGCGACGGGAAGCCGAGCTCGAGCAGCTCGGTCCGGATCGGCTCAAACGCCTCGTGACGGATGTAGGCCACAACCATTTTCATGACGTGCTCCCTCTCGAGTCGAGCTTCGGTTGGCGCGGGCGTCGGGGGACGCGGACCCCGAACGATAGGTCTTCACTCGTTTCCGGAGGATGACGCCCTCCGGATCAGGCGCTGGCGCCGGCCTGACCGGACGAGAGGGGTCTTCCGGTCCCGACTGGGTGGCGCCGGCCTGACCGGACGAGAGGGCCCTTCCGGTCCCGACTGGGTGGCGCCGTGGGGATCAGACGACGATGCCGGTCTCGCGATCAGAGCATCGCCCGCTGCGCGGCCGTCACCCCGCCGTCGATCAGGGCGTCGATCTCGGCGACGTGGGCACGGACCCTCCCAGCCATCGCCTCGACGATCTCGCCGGCCTTGTCGATCTGGGTTCGCGCGCCGGTCAGCTGCTGCTTGATCCGGCGGACGTCCTCCATCGCGGCGAGCGCTCGCTCGCACGTCTCCCTGACGGCGGCGCAGTCGACACGTTCGGTGGCTTCACCGCTCCGTGCCATCAGGACCCGAGCCCGCGCCAGCGAGTAGCCGACCGCCAGGGCGAGTTGGCTGCCCTCGCCGGGGAGGCCGCCCGGCGGGGGAGGATCGAGCGCGACGACGAGCTTGTCGCCGTTGTACTCCCGCAGCGGCGTCATTCGCGCGGGAATGTCGGCCTCGGTCGGGACGACGAGAATCGCGTAGTCGGCGCTGCGGACCGTCAGCGCCCGGTCGAGCTCCTCGAGCGCCTTCGGCTGGCTCAGGCGGCTGCTCTTGGCCTCGAAGACGATCCGGCCGCGAGCCGGTCCGCATGCGGCGCCGACCGCGACGAGGATGTCGCCCGTCCGGCGGGTACCCTCGAGCAGATCTCCGACGGCGTCGCAGCCGTCGCCCTGGGCGAGCGCGAGACGGTCGATCGCGTCGTGGACCTGCTCCTCGAATGTCCGGCCCTTGGCGGTGCCCTTGTCGCGCTCGGCGGCGACCTCCTCGAGCTTCTGGCGCTCGGCCCGCAGGCCCCCGATCTCGAGGCGCATCTCGTCGATCCGGTTGGTCATCGCCGACAGCTGGTCGGCCTGGCGGTCGGCTGCCTGGCGCATCATCGCCTGGGCCATCGACTTGAAGTCCGAGAGCGGGTTGCTCGAGTCGGCCGAGGAGAACTGGCGGACGAGGTCGGCCCGGGACTTGGTCATCACCTCGCCGACGATCTCGCGGACCTGGTTCTGGACGGCACTGGTCGAGTCCTCGCCGAAGTGGCGGGCGAGGACCTTGGCGACCTGGCCGTCGTCGGCTCCGAACGCCTCGTCGACCTTCGCGTCGAGTCGCTCGGCGACCTTCCGGGCCCGCTGGATGAACTCGGTCTCGAGCTCGCGGGCGGCCCGCTCGAACTCGGCCCGCACGAACTCGGCGTTGGCGCCGGCCTGCTCGCGGTCGAGCACGCGGACGCCGATCTCGATCGCGTCGACGATCAGCTTCGTCGGGTCATCGCCGGCCCGCTCGCGATCACGGACCAGCCGGATCGCGCAGTCGTCGTCGATTTCGAGGGCGTCGACCCAAACCCGGTCGCCGCGGGTGCGGACGTTGCTGCGAAAGAGGGTGGTCGCGGCTTCCATGAGCGAGCCAGCCATCCTAGGGGGCCCCCCGGACGGATCCACGGGACCCGGGATATCGTCAGGAGCAGGGAGTTCGCCCCGGGACGGGGACCGGGCGACGATGTCGGGCGCGGCCGGCGACGGGCGGGGGAGGCGGGCGGAAGCCCTCGGCGATACTTTGCACGCATGTCGGCGCCTGCCACGACTTCCAAACGCGAGCATCTCGCCAACACGCTCCACACGGTTCGCCAGCTGATCAAGGCCGGCGTCGTCCGCTTCGAGCGTCCGGACAAGCTGATCGCCCTGGCGAGGGCGATCCGCGCGTGGGGTCCGACGCCGGCCGCCGGCTACACGGCCTCGGCGATCCGGGTTCCCGAGGCGATCGCGATAGACGACGAGCTCGGAGAGCTGACCTTCGCGGAGCTCCACCGGCGCACGAACGCGCTCGCCCGGGGGATGCGGGCGGCCGGAGTCGTCGAGGGCGACGGAATCGGGATCCTCTGCCGCAACCACCGGGGCTTCGTCGAGGCGACCGTCGCCTGCTCGAAACTAGGGGCGAGCGCCCTCTACCTGAACACGGGATTCGCCGGCCCGCAGATCCGCGACGTGATCGCCCGCGAGGACCCGGCCGGCCTGATCTTCGACGAGGAGTACGCCGGGCTCGTCGGCGACCAGGCGTCCGGCCGGCTGTGCTTCATCGGCTGGCACGACGACGCGTCGCCCGCCGGCGGGCAGGCGGGCGCCGACGGTGGGCGGACGACGCTCGAGTCGCTGATCGCGGATCGGCTGGCCGACGGTGACGCGGGCGACCTGACGCCGCCGAGCCGGCGCGGGAAGGTCGTGATCCTCACATCGGGGACGACCGGAACCCCGCGGGGGGCGGCCCGGCGCCAGCCGGAGTCGCTGAGCCCGGCGGCGGCCCTGTTCTCGAAGATCCCACTCCACGCGCGCGAGCCGACCGTGATCGCGGCGCCGCTCTTCCACACGTGGGGCTTCGCCCACTTCACGCTCGGCCTCGCCCTCTCGTCGACCCTCGTCCTCCGGCGGCGGTTCGACCCGGCCGAGATCCTCGAGGCGGCGGCGACGAGCCGGGCGACCGCGCTGATCGTCGTGCCGGTGATGCTCCAGCGGATCCTCGAGCTGCCGCCCGAGTCGATCGCCGCGCTCGACCTCAGCCGCCTGCGGATCGTCGCCGTCAGCGGGTCGGCCCTGCCGGGCGAGCTGGCGACGCGGGTGATGGACGTCCTCGGCGATGTCGTCTACAACCTCTACGGGTCGACCGAGGTCGCCTGGGTGACGATCGCCACGCCAGCCGACCTGCGGGCCGCGCCCGGGACGGCCGGCCGCTCACCGCGGGGCACGACGGTCCGCCTCTACGACGAAGCCGACCAACCGGTCGAGCCGGGACTCCCCGGGCGGATCTTCGTGGCCAACGAGATGCTCTTCGACGGGTACACCGGCGGCGGGAGCAAGGCGGTGATCGACGGCCTGATGAGCACGGGCGACGTCGGCCACTTCGACGAGGCCGGCCGGCTGTTCGTCGACGGCCGCGACGACGACATGATCATCTCCGGCGGCGAGAACGTCTTTCCCCGGGAGATCGAGGACCTCCTCCATTCGCACCCGGAGATCGACGACGTCGCGGTGATCGGGATCCCCGACGAGAAGTTCGGCCAGGGCCTCAAGGCGTTCGTCGTCCGGACGGCCGGCAGCCGCCTCGACCCGAGCGCGGTGAAGGCGCACGTCAAGGACAACCTCGCCGGCTACAAGGTTCCCCGGGAGGTCGTCTTCGTCTCCGAGCTCCCCCGCAACTCGACCGGCAAGGTCCTCAAGCGCGAGCTGCGCCTCCGCGAGCACTGAGGCGATCCCCGAGTCCGGTGGGCTCGTCTCCCTCCTTCCGCCCCGCCGCCGACCCACCCGGCCCGGTCCTCGCGCCTCGCCGGCCGACCCGGCCGCCACCCGGTCCGGTCCTTCCACCCGCCGGCCGAACCCCCGCCACGCCGGTCTGCCCCCCGGCCCGGCGTCGCCGGGAAACCGCTCCCAACCGTACATATCGACCGCCAGCCCACCTATCATCCGTGCATGGATCGGGGGAGGGTTCGGGGAAGGGGAAGGGCCGCGCGTCCGCGTTCACCGCGCTGGCCGTCACGCTGGCCTCGGTCGCCGTGACCGGCTCCGCCCTCGCCGGCACGCCGACCACGACTCGGCCCGACCCGGCCGGCCCGACCGGAGCGAATGGGCCGACGACGACGTGCGTCACATCGGGGTCGATCTGCATCGTCGGACCAGAAGGCTCCACCGGCCCCGACGGGACCACGGCCCCCGCCGGCCACACCCCCGCCCCACCGCCGGCCTGCCGGGCCACCGCGCCGACCTGCCCGTCCGATCGCGTCCTCTCGAACGAGACCACCTCGACGACCTGGGCCTACGCCAACCTCCCCAGCACGGTCCGCGAGTCGCCGTCGACGGCCTCGGCCCGCGTCGCGACGCTGCGCATGAACACCGAGGACGGGCTCCCCGAGGTGTACGTCGTCCTGCGTCAACGCCAGGTCGGCTCGACTGCGTGGGCCCAGATCCGCGTGCCGATGCGCCCGAACGGGACGATCGGCTGGGTCCCCCTCGCGTCGCTCAGCGATCTCAACAGGCTCTCGACGCAGCTCGTCATCGACAGGGCCTCCGAGCGCCTGCGGCTCTACCGGGCCGGCCATCTGATCTTCTCGGCCCCCGTCGGCATCGGCACGCCGAGCGATCCGACCCCACCCGGCCACTTCTGGGTCCGCGAGGGCTTCCCCGTCCGCGGCGACCCCGCCTACGGGCCGTACGCCTTCGGCACGAGCGACTACTCGACGACCCTGACCGACTGGCCCCACGGCGGCGTGATCGGAATCCACGGGACCGATCAGCCCGGACTCGTCCCCGGTCGGCCGTCCCACGGGTGTATCCGCATGCGCAATCCCGACATCTCCGCCCTCTCGCGCCTCGTCTCGGTCGGCACGCCCCTGCTGATCCAATAGCGGCGGCCGCATGGCCCGGCCCGGCCCGGCCCGGGTGCGGACCCGCCCGAGATCAGCTGCCGGCGCCGAAGTCCTCGTCGTAGGTCGCGCCCGCCCTGCCGATGCCAGCAGTTTGGCGTTGTACCGAGCGGACCAGGAGGGTGAGCCTGTCCGCCGCACGCAGAACCACAGCATCGACGGGGAAGACCACGCTGATTTCTCGAGAGGGACCCCGTCGGGCGACTGGATCGAGAAATCGGCCGCGCTCCGGCGGAGGGGGCCCCGGCGTCGTCGCGTCGTCAGGTCCCGGCGGAGGCTCAGCTCGTCGGCGAGGCGCTGGAACGCGCGCGGGCTGGCCTGGACGTCGGCGAGCTGCCCGCGGCGCTCCGTGACCTGCTGACTGACGCGATACTCGATGAGCTCCTCGCCGGTCGGGAGAGCGAGGCTGAGATCCTCGGCACGGGCGGCCTGCTCGGCGATCTGACGCGTCGTCTGGTCGAGCGGGCCCTCTCAGCCGAGCTGAGCGGTCATCTCGGCTACGAGCCCGGCGGGGCGCCGCTGGGCGGGTCCGGGAACGCTCGCAACGGTGGGACGCCCAAGACGCTGTTGACCGACCACGGCGCGGTCCGGATCGAGACACCCAGAGACCGCAACGGGCAGTTCGAGCCGCAGCTGGTGAAGAAGGGCCAGCGGCGCGTCGCGGGCCTGGACGAGAAGATCATCGCGCTCTACGCCGGCGGCATGACAACCAGGGAGATCGAGCGCTACCTCGGCGAGCTCTACGGGCCGGGCGTGAGCCGAGACACCGTCAGCCGCATCACCGCCGCTGTCCTCGACGACGCCAAGGAATGGCAGACCCGGCCGCTGGAGCAGGTCTACCCAATCCTCTACCTCGACGCGCTGATCGTGAAAATCCGTGACGGGCAGGCCGTGCGGAACTTCGCGTGCTACCTCGGGATCGGCGTCAACACCGACGGCGAACGCGACGTCCTCGGCATGTGGTTCCAGAAAACCGAAGGCGCGAAGTTCTGGCTCCAGGTCCTCACCGAACTCAAGACTCGCGGGGTCGAAGACGTCCTGGTGTGCTGCGTCGACGGCCTCGGCGGGTTCCCCGAGGCGATCGAAGCTGTCTACCCGAAGGCCTGGATCCAGACGTGTCTGGTGCACCAGATCCGCTCGAGCCTGCCCTTCGTGCCCTACAAGGACCGCCGCGCCGTCGCCGGTGACCTCAAGAAGATCTACACCGCCGTTGACCGCGACCACGCCGAGACGATGCTCGAAGCGTTCGCCGAGACGTGGGACCCCCGCTACCCGATGATCTCAGCCAGCTGGATCGAGGCCTGGGAGCGCATCGTGCCGTTCCTCGCGTTCGCGCCGGACCTGCGGCGTGTCGTCTACACCACGAACGCGATCGAAGCGCTCAACCGCCAGGTCCGCAAGATCATCAAGACCCGCGGCAGCTTGCCAGCGAAGACTCAGCCCGCAAACTCCTTTACCTCGCGATCACAAGGGCCCAACGACGCTGGCGCCACACACCTACAACTGGAGCACCGCTCTCGTCGCCCTCAGGATCCACTTCGGCGACCGACTCCCCGACACCGCAATCTGACGCTCACAACCATTCCGCCGGTACTCCCATTAACCTGCACCTGCACCTACACCGCCCACACAGATTGTCTGAGACCCTCGAGCACCTGTCCCCCGAACCAGTTGGCCCAGCGTTTCCGTGGGTTGGACCGCCCCGGGTTTGTTGGAGCCTGTTTTTGTGTCTCTGTGACTGTCGGCTTGCATCGCGATCCGCGTCAAAGGTCTCGGGGTTTCTTCTGTACGGCCCGGACGCCACCCGCCTACCCGATCGGTGGATCCAGGCTCAGACGACATACCGGCTGATTTCGCCCAGCACTATGCGCACTTCAAGAGGAAGCCGTCACGTTCGACACGAGTGCAGCCGACTTGGGATCGCCGTCCAAACCCGACGCCTGCCGACGTCCGACGTCCCGTCGCGAGGGACTGGCTGGCGTCCGTGATTACGCCCGCCTGCATTGGACGTATCTGCCCGCCCCGTCGGTGTTGACTCATCGTCATCAACCCGAAGACCGAGGTTTCGGCGCCCGCGAGCCTTCGGATCGAAGCCGCTCCGGGCGGACACGGCATCGACTCACCCACGGTCCCGGGCACGCCGCCCGCCGGCCCGGTGCCGTCGCCCCCTCCGCCGTTCGCGGCGCGCACAAACGGCGCCGGCGATCACCCACGCGAGCGTCTCGAGTTCACGTCTGGGTTCCCGGGCAGTCCGCGCTCACCTGATGCGGACGTCGTCGAGTTGCTGGACGATGTAGTACCAGTCGACTCGCAGGGCGTACCGGGCCGGACCGATCGCGACTGGTATTCCGGGGCCGGCGCTCCGCCTTCCGATGAGATGTGCGGCAGTCCGGCGGCTCGCCCGGTTCGTCCGCAGAGAAGCGCGATTCGCGATCTCGCGTTGGCCGAAGTCGCTGAGGCGGATCGAACGCTCGATCGCTTGGCCGTCGCGACCGCCGAGCACATCCACGCCTTGGATCGCGAAGATCAGGCCGACGAGGTTGCGCAATTTGGCGTCCGTAGGGCGCGCCGCGTTGCGACGGATCAGCTCGAGCATCCCGGCGTAACGTGCCTCGGCGGCGGCCCCGCAGCCGGCCCATTCCGGGAGCACGCCGAGGTAGTCTGTGAGTGCCGAGGCTAGTGGTCCGGCGCTGAGGATCGCGTCGTAGCGAGGTTGGTCTAACACTTCGTCGTCAGGCCCGTCGAGCAGCGGCACGACCCAGTCGGTCGTCGGGATGCGGAGCAGTCGCTGGGCGACCGCCTCGAAGCAACCGCTGCCGTCGGATCCCGGAGCGGCCACCTCGACGAGCACGTAGCTGTCGGAGTGAAGCCAGCGCTCGACATCTTCGACGGAGAGCGTCTCGAGGAAGCCTCCGTGGAGTTCCCAATCTTCTCGCTTGGCGTCGAAGGCCGCGGCAGCGTGTTGCTCGTCGTTCGACGCGTCAGCGAGTTCGAGGATCCCCGCGACTACCTCATCGCCAATGTACCGTCGGCGATAGCGTCGATGGAACGCCTCGGCCGCGAGCCGGTCATCGGTGCCGACGATCCTGCTGCGCAGCCGGGTGTTGACCAAGCATTGTTCTGCGATTCTCTGCGACGCGCCCACGGCATCGTCCTTTCTCGCAATAAACACAGTGTCAGGTGACCCTAGTCGAAAGCCGCGCGTTTGTATCAACGCAGCATGCCTGGCACCGGCGCAAAGCCGACGGCTGGCGCTCGTGTCTGCAGATCGGCTCGACCCTAGTCGGTTGGCGCGAAGGTGCGCGTGCGAAAGCTCGCCGCGCCGGAAGGACCCCGCCGGCGGCGACTACTACGGACCGAGCGCGGATCCGACGCGTACGCAGCCAACGCGTCAAAGGTCGCCTGTATCAGAGCTTCGAGCTGATTCCAACGGCCGGCGGCGCCGCCACGACTATCAGCCTCCCGTTCGCGAGGAGTTCGCACACATCTACAGCGCGGGCAAGAAACGCCAGGCGTTCCATGACAAGTTCGTCTCTGTGCGCACGCCATAGAGCGCGCGCGAGAACCACAAGGCAGCGCGAGGCCAAGGCGAGGGTGCCGGACCGCGACGCGCCGGACTAATGGGCGAGTGCGGGCGTCCAGGAGATCTCCTCGCTGTTTGTCCACTCAGAGGTGCAGGCTGCGGCGCACGCGCACTCGGAAGCAGGCGCTGCATTCTCCGAACAGTTGTTCACCGATGTCGTGCGCGACGCAACTGCCAGCCGGCAGGGCGACGAGGCGATCGCGATCGTCGTGCTGGCGGTGAACTGGACCGGCGTCTCGGAGCCCAACACCGTTTGCGGAGGTGCCTGCAAGGGAGCGCTCGTGCATGTGGGTGAGCTGTTGGAGCAGAACTTCGAGCGCGTCCGCGCCAGGGAGAAAACGCGTTTGGCAGACACCGGTGTCTTCGTTCGCGAGTCGCTCGTGCTCAGCTGCAGTGGCTCCGTCCGCGGCCGTAAGGAGTTCGGGGGCTTTGGCACGGGAGCCCTGCCAGACAGCCGAGCCCCGGCCGGGGGTCGCGAGAAGGTGCGCCATCGGTACGTAAGGGCGTACGACCCGCTCGGGCGGTGATCGTGCTTCTCGCAGGAGGGGCCCGCGACGCCTGCCAACTACCGGGCCGGCGTGTTCGCAGGCACCGCCTGTTGCACCCGCGGCCGGCGGCTGAGCGTCGCGCCGTGGTGTCGAGATCTTGGTTGAGCGCGACGCTTGGCTTGTTCGCGTCGTCGGCGTAGCCAAGCTCGAACATTACGTTCGGGTTGTGACCGGTGACGTCTCCGCGACGATCAGGCCAGCGTGCTCGATCGCGTTGACGATCTGGTAGGTGATCCGTCCTGGCTCGTGAATGTCGTGGCGCGCTGCCAGCTCAGGTCATTCGGGCCGCCCCCCGTGGACGTCGGCGACCCCCGAAGCTCGCCCGACCGCGTGTTTTTCAGTGGAGCTCGAGGCGGTCGCGGATGCGTCCGAGGTGCTCGGCGCGCGCGAGGTTGAAGACGGGCACGCGGTACGCGGCGCAGAGGCGCAGTGCTTGGCCGGTGCCGCCGGTGTCGGGCCCGCGGCCGTCGAGCGAGCCGTCAGGGGTCCAGCAGACCGCGAACACGGCGGGCTGGTCGAGTGTCGGGCCGAGGATCTGGTGGCAGTTGCGGGCGTGCAGGGCGCGGCTGCCGCGGCGGAGAGCTGCCCAGTTCGGGTGGTGGTCCTTGGCGATCTCGAACGCTCGGGCGGCGGGCGGCAGGTGCGTGTCGCCGAGGATCGGGTTGCCTGCTCGAACGCGCGCCAGGACAGGAAGACGTCGGGGAGGGGGCCGGCGCCGGGCTCGAATGCCTGGTCGGCGCCGGGGGCGTGGCCGGTCCGCAGTCGCCAGCCGCGCTCGGCGAGCGCGTGGGCGATCTGTTCGCAGACGACGAGCATCGCAGCTGGGGTGCGGCGCGAGCCGATCCCGGCGTAGGGGCGTCCCTGAGCGTGGTCAGGTGCGCCCGGGCGGGAGGCGTGCTGGTTCTCGGGCTGATCGGTCATGGGGTGTCGTTAGCAGTCGGGGTTGTCTTGAAGGGGCGCGGCCAACGCGGCCTCGAGGGCCTCGGGGGTGTCGTAGACGATGTAGGTCAAGGGGTCGTCGGTGTCGTAGATGAGCTCATCGCCGTCGTAGACGAGGATGCCGGCGAAGCTTTCGATGATCGGCGGTTCGAGCATCGCGTTCTCCTGGGTGGCGGGTGGTTGGGGGAGCATGCTCGGCTCGTGGCGGCGGTCAAGCCGATGAACGGGAGACGGTGGTCGGCGCCACAAAGGTGCTCCCGGTCTGCTCGGCGAGCAGCCGCAGATAGCGCTGCTGTTTGGCTGTCGCCTTGCGAGTGTTGTCGTCGATGGGGTTAATTGCCCTTGCCTCTCTGCTGGTTGTTGCTCTGAGTGGTTCGCCCGTGCGAACTTGAGAGCGGCAGTTGCAGGCCGCGGAGCGGCCTGTCAGAGGGCGCGCAGCGCCCGGCCAATTTCTCCGGATACTCGATGTGCCCGCCGCAGGCGGGATTTGGAATTGGTTGACGGACGACGGAGTGGTCTGCCAGGGGGTCGAGCGCCCACCGGGAGGTTCTCGACGTCAGTCCACGACCCAGGGGTCCTGCTCGGTGGCAGCCCACGCGTCGATCTCGGTGCGGTCACAGACCACGCACGGCTGCTCGGGAGCCGTCCGATGACCGCGAACTTGAACGCCTGGTAGGTGACGGCAGCTCGCCGGCGACCGGCGGTAGAGCGCGCTCCGAGTGGCTGCTTCGGGCTGCTCCGCTCGTCGGGCGACGGCTACTCGCCTCGTCGGGCGGCGCTGCACCGCTCGTCGGCCGCCGGCTGGTCCGCTCGTCGGCCGACCGGCCTGCTCCGCCCGCACGCCGCAGCCGGTCCGCTCGTCGGCTGCGCAACAATTCGACGTGATGTCTCACCGCGCAGACGAATTCGACCTGGCCGGGCTGGGGCTCGCGGCGGGCGAGGGGCGACGCCTGGAGCTGCGCGTCATGGTCGGGGCTCTCCAACTGGCGAACGAGCGTTTCGAGGCTGTCCCCGCGGTCGTCGAGGCCGTCCTCGACATCTCGCGGATGACCGGCTTCGGGTACGCGTTTCGGCTCCGCTTCGAGGCGGCGATCGCCGGTCCGTGCATGCGCTGCCTGGCGGCGGCCGCGCCGCACGTCGTGGTCGATTCGCGGGAGGTCCATCAGCCGGGGAACGGGCCGGAGCTCGAGAGCCCGTACGTGGTCGGCGAGGTGCTCGACGTGTCCGCCTGGGCGCACGACGCGTTCGCGCTGGCGGCCCCGACCCAGGTTCTCTGTCGTGCGGACTGCCTCGGCCTGTGCCAGGAGTGCGCGGCCAATCTCAACGACGCCGGGCCCGAGCACCACCACGATCGGCCGCCGGACCCGAGATGGGCAAAGCTCCGCGACCTGAAGCTCGATTAGACTGGGAGTGGTGCCCACCGACCACGAGAGCGCCACGGCCGACCCGCCGATCGGCCGGCAGATCGCGGATCCGGTCGACGAGCAGACCGCCGATCCGATCGACGAGGTGGCGGTCCTCGCGAGCCCGGAGGACATCGAGCCGCCCGGGGACTACGACCTCGTCGGGCGGGTGGCGACGGCGCTCGTCACCGGCGTGCCGCTCCTCCTGCTGGTCTACGCCGGCTACCGGGCGTGGGGGGGAGCCCTGCGGTGGACGGACCTCGTCGTGCTCTTCGTCTGCTACTTCACGACCGGGTTCGGGATCACGGTCGGCTACCACCGCCTGATGACCCACCGGGCGTTCGCGACCGGCCCGCGGACACGCGGGGTGCTCGCGGCGATGGGCTGCGCGGCGATCGAGGGGCCTCCGATCGAGTGGGTGGCCAACCACAGGATGCACCACGCGTTCTCAGATCAGGAGGGCGATCCCCACAGCCCGCACGTCGGCCACGGAACGGGTTGGCGAGGGGCACTGCGAGGCCTGGCACACGCACACCTCGGCTGGCTGTTCACGTCGGACTTCGCCAGCGAGGAGCGCTACGCGCCGGATCTCCTGGCCGACCCGACGGTCCGCTTCGTCGACCGGACGTTCTTCCTCTGGGTCCTCGTCGGCCTGGCGGTTCCCTTCGGCATGGGCTACGGGCTGACCGGGTCGCTCGACGGCGCGCTGACGGCGCTGCTGTGGGGCGGGGCGGTGCGGATCTTCCTGCTCCACCACACGACCTTCAGCATCAACTCGCTGTGCCACTACTTCGGCCGGCGTCGGTTCGACACCGAGGACGAGTCGCGCAACCTGCTCTGGCTGGCGCCGTTGTCGATGGGCGAGTCGTGGCACAACAACCACCACGCGTTCCCGACGTCGGCGACGCACGGGATGCGTTGGTGGGAGCTCGACGTCTCGACCTGGGTGATCCGCGGGCTCGAGGCGACCGGCCTGGCGTGGGACGTCGTGCGGATCAGCCGGGAGCGGCAGGCGAAGAAGTTCAGCGCGGCCGGCAAGGCCGAGGCCGCCGGCAGGGCGTCCGGCTGAGCTGGTAGCCTTCCGCGTCCGATGGCCGTCCCAAAGCAGAAACAGTCGCACAGTCGAACGACGAAGCGGCGTTCTCAGCACAAGATCGTCTCGCCGACGCTCAACGAGTGCCCACGCTGTCACGCTCCGCGTCGGCCGCACCGGGTGTGCGAGTCGTGCGGGACGTACAACGGTGTCACGGTCGTGTCGCAGCACGCGCACGACCATGACCACGATCACGACCACTAGTCACTCACGGTGGATACGGCGGTCGCGGTTGACGCGAACGGCGCGGACCTCGGCCCGGCCGAGGTCGCCGCGGGGGCGCGCCTAGCGGCTGCGGAGGGCGTTCGCGTACTCCTCTTCGGGCCGGCCGAGCTGCTCGGCCGCTCGGGCGGGGGAGTCGAGGTGATCGACGCCCCGCTTTCGATTGCCAAGGAGCCCGATCCGGTGCGCGCGGTCCGTCGGTCTCCCGAGTCGTCGATCGTCCGGGCGGCCATCGCCGTCGGCAGGGGCGAGGCTCAGGCACTCGTCAGCGGGGGCTCGACCGGCGCGGCCCTGGCGGCCGGCCTGTTCCACATCAAGCGGGCGCCGGGGATCCACCGGCCGGCGCTGGCGGTCCCGGTCCCCGTCCCGGGACATCCGGTGACGCTGCTCGACGTGGGCGCGAACACCGAGGCCCGCAGGGAGCATCTGGTCCAGTTCGCCTACATGGGCGCGGCCTTCGCGAGCGCGGTGCTCGGCGTCGAGCGGCCGCGGGTCGGGCTGCTCTCGAACGGGGCGGAGGCCGAGCGGGGGAGCCAGCTGGTGCTCGAGGCGCACGCGATCCTCGCGGCTCGGGCGGCGGCCGGCGGGTCGGGGGCGTTCGAGTTCGAGTTCGTCGGCAACGTCGAGGGGAACGCGGTCCTCAGCGGGGTGGCCGACGTCGTCGTGACCGACGGGATGACCGGGAACATCGCGCTGAAGCTGATCGAGGGCGTCTCGCAGACGGTGCTCGGCGCCGTCCGGGACGCGGCGATGTCGTCGGGCCGGTCGAAGCTCGGTGGGGTGCTGCTGCGACCGGCGCTCGAGGAGTTCCGCGAGAGCGTCGATCCCGAGCGCCAGGGCGGGGCCTACCTGCTGGGGCTGCGGCGGCTGGCGGTGCTGCCGCACGGGCGCTTCGGCCGCCGGGGGATCGCCGAGGCGATCGTGCGGGCGCGGCGGGGGGTCGAGGAGGACGTCGTCGGCGCGACTCACGCGGCGCTCGACGCGGCCGGGGCGTTGCGCGGGCGGACGGTGGCAGGAGTGTCCGGGGAGCGCGATAGCGTGGGGGTTGCCGATGACTGATCGAGACGCCTCGTGGGCGATCGTGGGAGCGCGATGACCCGCGCCGAGGTTCTGAGCCTGATCCAGGACCATCTGGGCGACGAGCTCGACGTCGATCCGGCGACGATCGCTGCGGAGACGCGGTTCCGGCAGGATCTCGAGGCCGACTCGCTGGACCTGTACACGCTGGTCCAGGAGCTCGAGGACACCTACGGGCTGGCGATCTCCGATGAGGAGGCCGCGAAGATCCTCACCGTGGGCCAGGCGGTCGATTTCGTCCTCTCACACGCCGGCCAGTAGTTCTGGACCTCCTGCGTCAACTGCTCGACGAGCTGCCGGAGGGTCTCCACCGTCAGGTCTTCACGCACGCGTCGTGGACCCAGCGGCGGAGCGATTCGTACGCGCGGCTGGCGTTCCTGGGCGACAGCGTGCTGTCCCTGGCGGTCACGACCTACCTCTACCCCCGCCTGGAGGCCGAGCGCTTCGGGGCGGGGAGGCTGACCAAGATCCGTGCCCAGGCCGTCTCGGGGGTCTCGTGCCGGGCGGTCGCCGAGCGGCTGGGGGTTCCGGCTCTGCTGCGGGCGGCGGCGCCGGCAAGCGTCGGGGACGCGGCTGTCGCGCTGGTCGAGACCGAGCGGGTCCTGGCGTCGGTGATCGAGGCGGTGATCGGCGCGTGCTACCTCGATGCCGGCTACGAGCGGACGGCCGCGGCGGTCGTCGAGGCGTTCATGCACGAGATCGAGGAGGCCCTCGACCATCCGGTCGACTTCAAGTCGACGCTCCAGGAGCGGCTGGCGCGGTCGGGGGAGACGGTCAGCTACGAGGTCGTCGGGGAGCTCGGGCCGCCGCACGACCGGACTTTCGCGGTCGCGGCCCAGGTCGCCGGGCGGACGGTCGCGCGGGGGTCGGGGCGGAGCAAGAAGCACGCCGAGCAGGAGGCTGCGCGGGCGGCCCTCGACGCGGTCACGGGGGCGGTCGCGTGAGCCGGCGGACGAGGGACGGGTGGGTGAGCGGGTGTTCCTGAAGTCGATCTCGATCAAGGGCTTCAAGTCGTTCCCCGACCGGACGCGGCTCGAGTTCGGGGAGGGCGTCAGCGTGGTCGTCGGTCCGAACGGTTCGGGCAAGTCGAACATCACCGACGCGGTTCTCTGGGCGTTGGGCGAGCAGTCGCCGCTGGCGGTCCGGGGCCAATCGATGCAGGACGTGATCTTCGCCGGCGGACGAGGCGTCCAGGCCCGCAAGGAGGCGGAGGTCGAGTTGGTGCTCGACAACTCCGACGGGACGATCGACCTCCCGGCGAGCGAGCTGTCGATCCTCAGGCGGCTGAACCGGTCGGGGGAGGGCGAGTACCGGATGAACGGGGCCCGCTGCCGGCTGGTCGACGTGCTCGAGGTGCTCTCGGACACGGGGATCGGAAAGGAGGCGCACTCGGTCGTCTCGCAGGGGCGCGTCGAGGCGATCGTGACGTCCAAGCCGCGGGATCGGCGGCTCCTGATCGAGGAGGCGGCGGGTCTCGGGAAGCACCGCAAGCGGCGGCGGCGGGCGCAGGTCAAGCTCGAGCGCACGCAGGAGAACCTCGACCGGTCGCTGGACATCGAGCGGGAGGCGCGGGCGCGGCTGCGGCCACTCAAGCGCCAGGCGGAGGCCGCGGCGCTCCACGAGCGGTTGGAGCTCCAGTCGGGCCAGGCGCGGTGGGAGCTGCTGCGCGACGAGGTCCGCCTGCGTCTGGAGCGGCGTGCGGCGGCCGAGGCGCAGGCGGCCGGGTCGCGGGCGGCGCGGGCGGCGGTCGAGGTCGAGCTGGAGGAGGTCGGCAGGCGGCGGGAGGAGGCCGAGCTCGCCCTGTCTGAGCGGGGAGCCCGGCGGGACGAGATCGCCCGGCGGGCGTTCGCCACGCGGAGCGCCCGCGACCGGGTTGGCCTGCGCCACGACCAGGCCCGCCAGCTCGCGGTCGGGCTTGAGGAGCGTGCGAGTCGGCGGGCGGCCGAGCTCGACGGGCTCGAGACCCAGGTGGCCGGGGAGACGGCGTCGGGGGCGCAGCGGATCGCCGAGCTCGAGGCCGGTCTCGGCGAGCTCGACCGCGACCACCGGGAGACGCTCGAGCGGGAGTTGGCGGCGCTCGACGCGGCGCGGTCGGCGGCGCGGGCGAGGCTTGGCGAGCTCGGCGGGGAGCGGGAGGCTCGGCGGGCGGAGAGCGCGGCGGCAGAGGCGGCGGTCGAGTTGGCGCGGAGCGCCCGCCGGAAGGCCGAGCTGGCGGTCGAGGCGGCCCGGCGGCAGGCCGCCGGCGTGGGGGCCGAGCTGGCGGCGGTCAACCAGTTCCTGCGCAGCCACGCGGCTGCGTCGGGCCAGCCGGACGCGCTCGAGCACGGCCTGGAGGTCGAAACCGGCTACGAGCTGGCTGTGGCCGCGGCGCTCGGCGGCCGGCTGGCGGCTGCCGTCGTCGCAGACCTGGAGGCCGGCCGGTCTCTGCTCGATCGGGCGGGCTCCGAGGGCGGCCGGGTCCTCGTCGGGGGCGTCCCGGGGGAGCTGGGCGGCTCGGGTGAGCTGGGCGGCCCGGGGGAGCGGGGCGGCCCGGGGGAGCGGGGCGGCCCGGGGGAGCCGGACGGCTTGGGCCGGTTGGACTCCGAGGGGCCGGCGCGGGGCGCGCGTCGCCTGGTCGGCCTGGTCAGAGGGAGGGCGGAGGTGGTCGGCGTGGTCGGTCGACTGCTGTCGGACGCGTGGGTGGTCGACACGTTGGACGGGATCGCCGAGGACTTCGGGGGGATCGCCGTGACCCGCGGCGGGCGGGTCTGGTTCGGGTCCTCCGGGGAGCTTCGGCAGGTCGCGAGCGGCGGGCGGGAGCGGGCGCTCGAGCAGCGCAACCGGCGGGAGGCCTTGATCGGCGTTGCCGAGCGGGCGGCCCAGGCCGAGCAGGAGGCGCTGGCGGCGGGGGCGGCGACGCAGACCGGGCTGGAGGAGAAGCTGGCCGATCGGGAGCGGGCTGACCGGGGGCTGCGACTGGCCGACCGGACGTTCGCGGAGGCGCGGGAGGTCGAGCGGCAGGCGGCGTGGATGATCGAGCAGCGGCGGGCGACTCCGGAGCAGGGGGCGGCGGCGGTCCGGCGGGCCCAGCTGGAGGGTGAGCTGGCGGCCGAGCGGCGGGCGCTCGAGCGGGCTGAACGGGAGCGTCTGGCGCGTGAGCGGCGGCTGGTCGTGCTGCGGGCCCAGGAGGCCCGTGACGTGGCGTTGATGCCGCGGGCGGGGCGGGCGGCGGCGGCCCTGGCGGTGTTGGGGGAGGCGCTGGAGGAGACGCTGAGGAGAGTCGAGGCCGAGCTGGAGGCCGACCGGGCGGCGGGCGACGGGGTGGCGGCCGAGCTGCGGGCGTGCGCGACGGCGGAGGCGGGGCTTCAGCGGAGCCTGCGCGAGCACGGGGAGGCCGTCACCGGGGCGGAGGTCCTGGCGGCGCAGTCGCGCGATCGGGCGACGGAGGCGGCGGCCGAGCTCGAGGAGGTGGCCGGCCGTCTGGGGCTGGAGGCGGCGGCGGGGACCGAGCCGCTCGACGAGGAGCAGCGGACGGCGCTGACCGATCGGATCGAAAGGCTGGGCAGGCGGCGGGAGCAGCTCGGCCCGGTCAACCCGTTGGCTGCCGAGGAGTACCGGGAGGCCGTCGAGCGGGTCGAGGAGCTGGAGGGCCAGCGGGTCGATCTGGAGACGGCGCTGCGTGAGCTGCGGGCGCTGATCCGGGACACCGACAGGCAGATCACCGACAGCTTCGACAAGGCGTTCGCGGCGACGGCCGGCAACTTCGAGGAGCTCGTCGGCCAGCTCTTTCCCGGCGGGCGGGGTCGTCTGCGCCTGGTCCGGGAGGACGCCGGGCCGCGGGCGGTGCCCGACCGGGGGGCCGGGCCGGCGGTGGACGCGGAAGCCGGGGCCGAGGCGGAGGCGGCTGCCGAGGCGGAGGCGGCCGCCGAGGAGGCGGCCGGGGGGGCTGTCGGGGACGAACTGATGGGCGTCGAGATCGAGCTGACGCCGGCCGGGAAGTCGATGAAGCGGCTGACGTTGTTGTCGGGTGGGGAGAAGTCGATGACGGCGATCGCCTTCCTGTTCGCGGTGTTCCTGGCCCGTCCGTGCCCGTTCTACATCCTCGACGAGGTCGAGGCGGCGCTCGACGATCTGAACATCGATCGGTTCCTGACGCTGCTGCGGGCCCACCGGTCGAGAGCGCAGTTCATCGTCGTGACGCACCAGAAGCGGACGATGGAGGTGGCCGACTGGCTGTACGGTGTCTCGATGGGCGGTGACGGGGTCTCCAAGCTGGTCTCACGACGTCTTGGGGACGCGGGGCTCACCGACGCGGGCGCGGGGGCGGTGCCGCTGGCGGCGGCCGGCGCGGCGTAGGCGACCGATGGCGCGGGAGTGGGCAGACCTGGTCATCACGCGCGAGCCGCTGGTCGCGGTCGCAGCGGAGGCGGCGGAGCCGGCGCGGGAGAAGCGCGCGGGGAGGTTCAGGCGACTGCGGGAGAGCCTGCGGACGACGCGGGAGGCGCTGGGGAGTGAGCTTCAGGCGACGTTGACCGAGACGCTGGAGGCTCACGACTGGGAGTCGCTGGAGGAGGTCCTGATCATGGCGGACGTCGGTGCGCCGACGACGGCTGCGGTCGTCGCCGAGTTGGAGGACGCGGCGCGAGAGGAGAATCTCGAGGGTCCGGCACTGCGGGCGAGGCTGGCCGAGTTGCTGGCTGCGATCGCGCGGACGGGCGATGACCGGATCGATCTGCGGGCCCAACCGACGGTGATCCTCGCGGTCGGGGTCAACGGGACGGGGAAGACGACGACGCTCGGGAAGCTGGCCTTCCAGCTTCGGCACGAGGCGGGCCTGAGCGTGCTGCTCGGCGCGGCGGACACGTTCCGGGCGGCGGCAAGCGAGCAGCTCGCGGGCTGGGCGGAGCGGGCGGGCTGTGAGATCGTCACGGGACGACCGGGATCGGATCCGGGTGCGGTGGCCTTCGAGGCTGTGGCCCAGGGCCGGGCGAGTGGGGTGGACGTCGTGATGATCGACACGGCCGGGCGCCTGCACACGCAGGACGACCTGATGGCCGAGCTGGCGAAGGTGCGGCGGGTGATCGCCAAGCAGATCGAGGGAGCGCCGCACGAGACGCTCCTGACGATCGACGCGACGACCGGACAGAACGGGCTGCGGCAGGCGAAGCTGTTCGCCGAGGCGGTCGAGGTGTCGGGGATCGTGCTGACGAAGCTCGACGGGACGGCGAAGGGCGGGGTGGCCCTGGGAATCGCGCGGGAACTGGGAATTCCGGTGAAGCTGATCGGGGTCGGGGAGAAGGTCGACGACCTCCGGCCGTTCGACGCCGGGGACTTCGCCCGGGCGCTCGTCGGGTAGGCGGCCGGGCGAAGCGGGGCTGCCGGGGCGTCAGCGGGCGGGAGAAGCCCGCGGGGCGGGAGCGCTCGGCGGGGGTCCGGCATTAGGGGATACTGGTGTTATGGAGCCTTGGACGCTATGGATCATCTTCGGTGTGGCGTTGGGCTTGGGCGAGCTCCACAACAGCGGCTTCTTCCTCGGGCCGTTCGCGATCGGGGCGGTGCTGGCGGCGGTCGTCTCGCTGGCGGGGTTCGGCCTGGCGATCTCGGTGGCGATCTTCCTCACGGCGTCGCTGCTCTCGCTGGGGCTGCTGCGGCCGCTGGCGCTGCGCCACCGGAAGGTGCCGCCGCTGATCCGGACGGGGACGGCAGCGCTGATCGGCCGGCGGGCGGTCGTGGTCGAGCGGATCGCGAACGGTGAGGGCGTCGGATGTGTGAAGATCGCCGGCGAGGTCTGGACGGCGCGCAGCTATGAGGAGGACGGCGTGATCGAGGCGGGAGCGCAGGTCGAGGTCGTAGAGATCAGGGGCGCGACAGCGCTCGTCTTGGAGTAGGCAGAGGGACCGGAGGAAACGTCATGGCTGGGCTCATCGTCGCGATCGCAGTCGCGTTCTTCGTGCTGGTGCTCGCGTCGCGGATGGTTCGGATCATCCCGCAGGCCAGGGCCGGGGTGGTCGAGCGGCTGGGCCGCTACAGCCGGACGCTGGATCCGGGGCTGACGCTGCTGGTGCCGTTCATCGACCGGGTCAAGCCGCTGATCGATCTGCGCGAGCAGGTCGTCAACTTCTCGCCGCAGCCGGTGATCACCGAGGACAACGTCGTCGTCGGGATCGAGACGGTCCTCTACTTCACGATCACCGAGCCGAAGTCGGCGACCTACGAGATCGCGAATCCGCTCCAGGCGATCGAGCAGTTGACGGTGACGACGCTGCGGAACGTGATCGGCGGCCTGACGCTCGAGGCGACGCTGACGGCGCGGGAGAGCGTCAACGTCGAGCTGCGGGGGGCGCTCGACGACGCGACCGGAAAGTGGGGGATCCGGATCAATCGAGTGGAGATCAAGTCGGTCGACCCGCCGGCGGACATCCGGGCGGCGATGGAGAAGCAGATGCGGGCCGAGCGCGACCGGCGGGCGGCGATCCTGACGGCGCAGGGGACCAAGCAGGCGGCGATCCTGACGGCCGAGGGGGAGAAGCAGTCGGCGGTGCTGAAGGCCGAGGGCGCGCGTCAGGCGGCGATCCTCCGGGCGGAGGGGGAGGCGAAGGCGATCGCGACGGTGTTCGACGCGATCCACGTGGGCGACCCGGACGAGAAGCTGCTGAGCTACCAGTACCTGCAGATGCTGCCGGAGCTGGCGCGGGGCGACTCGAACAAGGTCTTCGTGATCCCGTCGGAGTTCACCCAGGCGTTCGCGGGGATCGGCAACGCGCTCAACGAGTACGTCGGCCGGGGGCTTGGCGGAGCCGGCGGCCGGCGGGACCCGGGCGGTGCGGGCGGTGGCGGGCGGCGCGGGCGGTGCGGGCGGTGCGGGCGATCCGGTGCAGAGGCAGGAGCTCGGGACTTCGGGCGAGGGCGGCGAGCCGGTCGAGGACGACGGAGCGGCGGAGGTGGCCGAGCTCGTGGGGGAGATGCCGCCGATCGGTGGGTCTGGCCTGACCGACCGGGGGGAGCTTGCGGCCGACCCGGGGGTCGGGGACGCCGTGGACGCGAAGGAGGACGAGTTGGTCGGGGAGGTCGACCTCGGGCTGCTGCCGGGGGACGCTTCGTTTCCGGCCGACGAGACACCGGTGGGCGAGCATTCGGCACCGAACGAGGAAACCCACCCGGGGGGCGGGGGAAGCCCCGGCTCCGGTGCGGGCTCCGGCGGCGGCGGGGGTCCGGTGTGAGTGGGATCGCGGACCCGAAGATCGAGGCGTACGCGGAGCTGTGCACGACGCCGCCGACGAACGAGCTGACGAGCCTGCAGCTGGCGACGATGGAGACGTTGAGCTTCCCGTCGATGTTGAGCGGGCCGGTCGAGGGGCGTCTGCTCGAGCTCCTGGTGCACGCGGTGCAGGCGAGGCAGGTGCTCGAGCTGGGGACGTTCTCGGGGTTCAGCGCGCTGTCGATGGCCGCGGGGCTGCCGCCGGGCGGGCGGATCGTGACGTGCGAGATATCGGCGGAGAACGCGGCGTTCGCGCGGAAGGCGATCGAGGCGAGCCGGTTCGCGGACCGGATCGAGCTGCGGGAGGGGCCGGCGCTGGCGACGATCGCGTCGTTGGACGGACCGTTCGACCTGGTCTTCATCGACGCCGACAAGCCGGGCTACGTCCACTACTTCGAGGCGGTCCTGCCGAAGCTGTCGAAGCATGGTCTGATCGTGGTCGACAACACGCTGTGGAGTGGACGGGTGCTCGACGACGAGGACGACAGCGCGGACACGCGAGCATTGGCGTCGTTCAACGACTACCTGGTGAGCGACCCGCGGATCGTCTGCGTGATGCTCACGGTCCGCGACGGGGTGACGCTGATCCGGCGGAAATGACGCGCGTCGGGTCGGGTCTCTAGGCCGCGAGGGCGGGGGACGGCGGGGAAGGGCGGGGGAGGACGGACACGAGGGCGCCGGGGCGTGCGAGACTCCGGCCGGCAGTGTTCGATTCCCTTTCAGAGAAACTCCAGTCGACGCTCGCGGGGGTCCGCGGCCGGGGGGCGCTGACCGAGGACGACGTGACCCGGGCGATGCGGGAGATCCGGCTGGCGCTGCTCGAGGCGGACGTCAACTTCAAGGTCGTCAAGGACTTCACTTCGCGGGTCCGGGAGCGGTGTCTGGGGGCGGACGTGCTCGGGCAGCTGAACCCGGGTCAGCAGGTCGTGAAGATCGTCCACGAGGAGCTGGCTGACCTGATGGGCGGCTCGTCGGCGGGGATCGCGTTCTCGCCGCGGCCGCCGACGGTGATCCTGATGGCGGGGCTCCAGGGGTCGGGCAAGACGACGGCGACGGCGAAGCTGGCGCGCCAGCTCCGCGAGGAGCACGGGAGCTCGGTCGGGGTGGCGGCGTGCGACGTCTACCGTCCGGCGGCGGTCGACCAGCTGATCAAGGTCGGGGCGCAGGCGGGGGCGACGGTCTACGAGCAGGGGACCGATCGGAGCCCGGTCGAGATCGCGAAATGGGCGGTCGGGCGGGCGCGGGCGGACGGCAAGGACGTGTTGATCGTCGACACGAGCGGTCGCCTGCATGTCGACGCCGAGCTGATGGCCGAGCTGGTGGCGATCCGGGCGGCTGTCAAGCCGCACAACATCCTGCTGGTGGTCGATGCGATGACCGGGCAGGACGCGGTCAACGTGGCCGAGCAGTTCGCGGGGGCGGTGCAGTTCGACGGGGTGGTGATGACGAAGCTCGACGGCGACGCGCGGGGCGGCGCGGCGCTGTCGGTGCGGGCGGTGACCGGCAAGCCGATCCTGTTCGCGTCGACGGGGGAGAAGCTCGACCAGTTCGAGCGGTTCCACCCGGAGCGGATGGCCCAGCGGATTCTCGGGATGGGCGACGTCATGACGCTGATCGAGAAGGCGGAGCGGGAGTTCGGGGAGGAGCAGTCGGCGGACATCGAGAAGCGGCTGCGGGCGGGGGACTTCAGCCTGGACGACTTCCTCAGCCAGTTGCGGATGATGCGGCGGATGGGACCGCTTCAGGGACTGCTGGGGATGATCCCGGGCGTTGGGGCGCAGATGCGGGGAGTCAAGGTCGACGAGCGGGAGGTCGACCGGCTGGAGGCGATCATCCTTTCGATGACGCCGGAGGAGCGGCGGCGGCCGGAGCTGATCAAGGGCTCGCGACGGCTGCGGATCGCGCGGGGGTCGGGGACCAACGTCCAGGCGGTGAACGCGCTGGTCAAGCAGTTCGACCAGGTGCGGAAGCTGATGCGCAAGCTCGGCAAGGGGAAGATGCCGGACCTCGGGGCGTTGATGCGTCAGGTCAAGTAGGGGCGTCGGCCCGGGCTCCCGGTAAGTCGCGGGGTCTCGTGGGTCGGGGGTCGGGGCGTGGCGGGCCGGGGCTACGATCGCCGGTTCGGGCATCCGGCGGAGGGGCGGGGCGACGGTGCGGGCGGTGGGCACGGTAGTCTGGGTGTTCAGGTAAAGCTCCGAAAGGGACCCGTGGCAGTAAGACTGAGGCTCACCCGCGTGGGTGGCAGGAAGGATCCGGTCTGGCGAGTTGTCGTCGCCGACCAGCGCTCGCCGCGAGACGGACGAGTGATCGAGACCGTGGGCCGTTACAACCCGCAGACCGACCCGTCGACGATCGTGATCGACGAGGCGCGGGTCCGGGATTGGCTGGCGCGGGGAGCGCAACCGTCGCAGACGGTCCGCAAGCTCCTGCGTACGCAGGGGATCAGCTGAGCGGAGGGCTCCGATCGTGGAGATGACCGAGCTGCTCGAGTATCTGGCCGAGGGTTTGGTGGACGATCCCGAGCAGGTCACGGTCGAGCGCTTTGACGAGGACGACGGGACGATCGTGCTGGAGTTGGCGGTTGGGCCGGGCGACTACGGCAAGGTGATCGGCCGGGGCGGGCGGACGGCCCACGCGCTGCGGACGGTCGTCCGGGCGGCGGGGGCGCGAGACGGACAGCGCGTGCTTCTTGACATCGTCGACTGAGCCTCCTGGGGACGGCGGCCTGCTGGCCGGCTATGTCGGACGCCCACACGGGCTGGACGGGAGCTTCCACGTGAACCGCGCGCGGCCGGCTCTCCTCGAGCTGGGTCGGGCGGTCAGACTGGGTGAGGTGGAGACGACGATCGTCCGGCTGGCGGGATTCGACGCTCGTCCGATCGTGCGGGTCGAGGGGTGCGAGGATCGCAACTCGGCCGAGACCCTGCGGGGGACGAGCCTGAGGGTCGACGCTTCGCTGGCGCCGCCGCTGCCGGACGACGAGTGGTGGGCGGAGGAGCTGGCGGGGTGCCGGGTGCTCGACGGTGAGCGGCCGGTCGGCGTCGTGCGGGCGATGCTGGGCCTGCCGTCGTGCGAGTGCCTGGAGGTGGAGCGGCCGGACGGACCGGACATTCTCGTGCCGATGGTGCGAGATGCGATCCGGCGGGTGGACGTCAAGGCGCGGGAGATCGACGTCAATCTGGAGTTCCTCGGCGAGCCGTGATCGGGCTCGACGTCTTCACGCTGTTTCCGGAGTGGTTCGACTGGTTTCGGACGCAGCGCCATGTCGCGAACGCGTTGGCGGGCGGGAGCCGGCTGGAGTGCATCAACCCGCGGGATCACACGATCCTGAGCGGCGGCCAGGTCGACGACACGCCGTTCGGCGGGGGTGCCGGGATGGTGCTGCGGGTCGACGTGATGGAGGCGGCGCTGAGGGCGCGGTACGGGTGCGATCCGGTCGAGCTGGGCCGCCGGCGGCGGGTCGTCGCGTTGATGCCGGGGGGCCGGATGCTCGATGACGCGCTGGTCGAGGAGCTGGCGGCAGAGCGGGAGCTGACGCTGCTGTGCGGGCGCTACGAAGGGTTTGACGAGCGGATCGTCGAGCACTTCGCGACCGATCGGATCTCGGTCGGTCGGTATGTCCTGTCGGGGGGCGAGTTGGCGGCGATGGTCGTCTGCGACGCGGTCTTGCGCAAGCTGCCGGGAGCCTTGGGCCACGCGGACTCGGTGGTCGAGGAGTCGTTCAGCAGGGCGCTCGAGGGGATGCCGGAGTACCCGCACTACACGCGGCCAGCCGAGCACCGGGGGTGGCGGGTTCCGGACGTCCTGCTGTCGGGCCATCACGCGGAGATTCGCCGGTGGAGGCTGGCGCGCTCGCGTGAGCTGGGGCTCTCGGCGGCCACCGGGACCGGCGCCGGAGTATCCGGTGGGGGGCCGCCGCCGGGGGGTGGGGCGGGCGACGGCGGATCGGGTGCAGCCGCAAGCCCGTGACGTCGGCCGGCGTCGCCGAGACGCGATCCCGGTTGGCTGGGCAGCCGTGGAGGCGATGTCGAGATCAGCCCCCGAAATGCCTGTTTGAGTTTGCGAACACCTTTCTTGAGCAACACAACGCGCCTGGTCGACATCTCGTCAGTGATCGTCGGAGCGCCGAGTCCGGGGTTGGCGCCGCGCCCGAGTCGGGGCTGACTCGTGCGGCGGGCAGGCGTCCGGAGCGGGGTCGGGTCGGAGCGGATGGTGGTGACGGTCGAGCCGGCGGCCCGCTACCATTGGTCGCGCGCCGGCGTCCTAGACGTTCGCGCCTTTCTTTTGCCATGAGTGGAGTCATCGAAAGCATCGAGCGCGCGCAGCTGCGCCGGGTGCCCAACTTCTCGCCGGGGGACCGGGTAAAGGTCCATTTCCAGGTGATCGAGGGCACGCGGAAGCGAACGCAGATCTTCGAGGGCGTCGTCATCAAGCGGCAGGGAGAGGGTGCGCGGGAGACGTTCACGGTCCGCAAGCAGTCGTTCGGCGTGGGTGTCGAGCGGACGTTCCCGGTCCATTCGCCGAAGATCGAGCGAATCGAGGTCTCGGCGCGTGGGGACGTGCGCCGGGCGAAGCTCTATTACCTGCGTGATCGCGTGGGCAAGCGGGCGCGGGTTCGTGAGCGTGGGTACGTCGGGCCGGAGGAGAAGGTCGTGCCGGGTCTCTTGTACCCGCCGACTCCGGCGGTGGACGAGACGGTGTCTGAGGGTGAGGGAGAGTCGCAGGGGGCTACGGACGCGTCGGTTGAGACCGGCGGGACGTCGCAGCCGCAGTCCAAAGCACCCGCGTGATCCTCAAGACGCTTTCGCGCGGCAACTCGGTCGTCGAGTTCGTCCTGATCATCCTCATCGCACTGGGGCTCGCCTTCGGAATCCAGGCCTTTGTGGTCAAGCCGTACCGGATTCCCAGCCAGTCGATGGTGCCGACGCTGGTGATCGGTCAACGCGTGCTGGTCGACCGGCTGGGGAACTACTTCTCGGACCCGCACATCGGCGAGATCGTCGTCTTCCATCCGCCGGAGGGGGCCGTCAATCAGGATCCGACCTGCGGTGCTCCGGTCACGGCGTCGCAGATCTGTCCGACGCCGACGACCCAGGAGGCGGGCGTGAACTTCATCAAACGTGTCGTCGCCGGTCCGGGCGACACGATCTCGGTCAAGGGCGGCCACGTGATCCGGAACGGGAAGCTCCAGAACGAGCCATTCACGGCGCCGTGCGACGGGGGCAGCGGCTGCGACCTGCCGACGCCGATCACGGTTCCGGCCGGCCACTGGTTCATGATGGGCGACAACCGTGGCCAGTCCGACGACAGTCGTTTTTGGGGACCGATCCCAAAGAAGTGGATCATCGGAGACGCCTTTGCGACCTATTGGCCGGTCAAGCGCATCGGCGGCCTCTGAGCCGCCGGAAGGGGCGGGCGGGTCGGTTGCGGCGGCCACACGCAAGCGGCGGGCGGCGCGCCGGCGGACCAGTGGCCGCCGTCTGTTCGCCTACGACCGAAAGTTGGGTGTCCGCTTCGTAGCGGGCGCTGACGAGGCGGGTCGGGGATGTCTGGCCGGGCCGCTCGTGGCAGCGGCTGTGATGTTCGACCAGGAGGCGCTGAGTCCGCGGCGACTGCGGGCGTTGGCAGCGCTCAACGACTCCAAGCAGCATGACCATGCGGCACGGGAGGCGTTGTATCCGCTCGTCCTGTCGACCGCCCATCAGGTCGTCGTGGTGTCGCGGTGCGTCCGGGGAATCGACGCTCGGGGTCTGCACGTGACGAACCTCGCGGCCCTGCGGGATGCGCTGAGGGGCGTCGCCCGAGCGGAATGCGTCTGCCTGATCGATGGGTTCGCGGTCGCGGACTTCGGCTTCGAGCAGCGGCCGATCGTCGGCGGGGATGCGACGAGCGCGGCGATCGCGGCGGCATCGATCGTCGCGAAGGTGACGCGCGACCGCTACATGCGCCGGGCCGACGAGCTCCATCCGGGCTGGGAGTTCGCGACGCATGTCGGATACTCGACGCCGGAGCACCGGGCGGCGATCGGCCGTCAGGGCGTCTCGCCGCTGCACCGGATGTCGTTCCAGTCGGCGGCATACCAGCAGCTGGTCCTCGACGACCGCGAGCCGGCTCTCCAGCGGGGGAACGGGCTTCTCGCGCGAGCGGACGCCGCAGCCGGGGTCGCGTCCGCGGCGGAGGACCGCTCGGCGAGCACCGGGGTGGAGGGCCACTCGGCGAGCACCGGGGTGGAGGGCCGCTCGGCGGGCACCGGGGTGGAGGGCCGCTCGGCGGGCACCGGGGTGGAGGGCCGCTCGGCGAGCACCGGGGTGGAGGGTCGCTCGGCGAGCACCGGGGTGGAGGGTGGCTCGGCGGGCCGGAAGATCCCGAGAAGCAGTGGCCGCGAGCCGGAGCGGTAGCCCGACCCGGGCGTCCTCGGAGTGCCTCCCCATACGGCTGGTCTCCGCCGGCCGAGCCGGCGGTCAGAGAATGGCCTCGCGCTGATCGAGCTCGACGAGCTGGCCGCGAGCGTCGATCAGCACACCGACGGCATCGAAGCGGAACTCTCGGGCGCGTGGAGGCCTGGCCTGGCCGGCGAGCCAGGTCGCGGCAAGCACGCGGAGGCGACGCTGCTTGGTGTGGGTGATCGACTCGAGGGGGTCCCAGCCGCCGGCGCGTCTGGTCTTGACCTCGGCGAAGACGACGGTCCGTCCGTCGTAGAGGATCAGGTCGAGCTCGCCGGCGCGGACCCGGTAGTTGCGCTCGAGCAGGCGAAAACCGAGCCTGACGTAGTGCTCGAGGGCGAGCCGTTCGCCGAGACGTCCGAGGCGGGCGCGTTGATCGACGGCCATGCCGGCCACGCTACGCCGGTCGGACCACCGGGTGGACGAAGGAATGTGACAACTCCGCCACACGAGCGTTGGGATTTGTGACAGGCAGGCCGCGAAGGGCCGGGAGCGCCCCACGATCGACGGGTTCCGTCCCCGGCGAGTGGTGGGATCGACGAGTGCTGGCCCGGAGCCACAGCTTTGCGATCGAGGGCCTCGAGGCGCGGCGGGTCTGCGTCGAGTTGGACATTCGATCCGGCCTGCCGGCGTTCACGATCGTCGGCTTGCCGGGCACGGCGGTGCGGGAGGCGCGGGAGCGGGTGCGGGCGGCGGTCCTCAACTCGGAGTTCGCGTTCCCCCGCCAGCGGGTCACGGCGAACCTGGCTCCGGCCCACCTCGAGAAGACCGGACCGGGGTTCGACCTCGCACTCGCGTGCGCCGTGCTCGCGGCGAGCGGCCAGGTGGAGACGTCCCGGCTCGAGCGGATCGCGCTGTTCGCCGAGCTGTCGCTGGGAGGCGAGCTCCGACCGTGTCGGGGGGTGCTGGTGGCGGCCGAGGCGGCCGAGCGAGCGGGGTTCACGGGCCTTGTCGTCGCGCGGGCGAACGCGGCTGAGGCGGGCCAGGTCGAAGGGTTGGGGATCGCCGGGCTGTCGAGTCTCGGCGAGGTCGCCGAGTTGCTCGACGGCCGCCGGTTGGCGAGACCGCGGCGGGCGAGCGGCTTCGTCGCGCAGAGTGTCGGCCGGGGGGGAGCGGACCTGGCAGACGTGCGGGGGCAGGGACGGGCGATCGAGGCGCTGCAGATCGCGGCGGCCGGGGGACACCATCTGCTGTTCAAGGGGCCGCCGGGTGTCGGCAAGACGATGCTGGCCCGTCGCCTGCCGACGATTCTGCCGCCGCTGCGCCGGTCAGAGGCGGTCGAGGTGACGAAGATCCACAACGCCGCGGGCCAGCACGACGGCGTGGGGCTGGTGGTCGAACGACCTTTCCGGGCGCCGCACCACACGATCTCGGCGGTCGGCCTGGTCGGCGGCGGTCCGCTGGCCATGCCGGGCGAGGCGGTTCTGGCCCACCACGGGGTGCTCTTCCTGGACGAGCTCTCGGAGTTCTCCAAGCCGGCGCTCGAGGCGCTCCGCCAGCCGCTCGAGGGTGGCCAGATCGTGATCGTCCGGCGGGCGCGGACAGCGGTCTATCCGACCCGCTTCATGCTCGTCGCCGCGATGAATCCGTGCCCGTGCGGCCACGCGGGAGCCGCTGACGAGCGGTGCCAGTGCAGCGCGGTAGATCTGACGCGTCATCGGCGGACGCTGAGCGGACCGATGATGGATCGGATCGAGCTTGTCGTGAACGTCCGGCGACCGACGCCAAAGGAGCTGGGCGGGCCGCCGGCGGCGACGTCCAAGGCGCTGCGGGCGCAGGTCCTCGAGGCGCGGGCCCGTCAGGCGGCTCGCCTAGTGGGAACCCGGGCAACCTGTAACGCCGAGCTCGACATGCCGCTGTTGCGGAGGACGTGCGAGCTCGACGGCCAGGCAGAGGCGGCGCTCGGGCGAGCCTACGCGCGGGGCGCTCTGAGCATCCGCGGGCAGGCGCGAGCCCTCCGGGTCGCGCGAACGGTCGCTGATCTCGCGGGCAGCCGGCGGGTCCTGGCCGACCACGTCGCGGTGGCGCTCGCGCTCCATCCGGACGGGGAGGGCGCACTGCGATCGCGCCGGGACGTCACCAGCCCACAGGCCGTCTCGGCCGGCCGGGGTGGACCGTGACGCGCGGGGCGGTCGCCGGGGCGGGGCGACTAACGAACGGAGAACAGGTCGATCGTGCCGGTCAGCCGGCGATCGTTGGCGTTGCCCTCCGGTTCGAGGACGTGGCCGTCGACCACGATCGGGCTGTTCCAGTGCCCGGACGTCCCCGTCAACTTGGCGATCGACCGGCCCGAGCCGGGATCGTAGACATCGATTCCGCCGGCCCGGGGGTCGTAGACGTAGAGCAGACCGCCGGCGAGCACAGGGCTCGTTCCCGGGGTGGAGTTCGACCAGATCTGGTGGAGGCGCCCGTCGACGACGTCGTAGGCGGCGGTCGCCGAGAAGGTCGCGACGAACACCCTGGTCAGGCCGGCTGCGGTCGAGACGGCCGGCTGGGTGAAGGGCTCGGTGCCGCCGGGGGTCGGCAGGGTCTGGAGCTCGCCGCCGAGTGTCTGCGGTGCGGGCGGGAGATGACCGTCGAGGCCGGCGAGGTCGAGGACACGCATGACCGAGTCCTTGCCGGCGGCGAGGATCCGGTCGTGGCCGAGCAGGGCTGGAGCGGTGGAGCCGAGGTCGAGGTCGTTGGCGTTGAGCATCGCCTGGTCGGTCGGCGTGTAGGCCTGACGGAGTCGCAGGCCGGGAAAGGTGAGCTCGAGCACGCTGTCGCCGAAGTTCGTCGTGCCGTTCCAGGAGCCGTTCCCCGTCGCGATCAACAGGCGCCGCCCGCCGGGTTCGACGACCGGACCGCCGCGCGAGAGGATCGCCGAGTCGGTGTCGTTGCAGGTCGTCGGGACGATCAGCACGTGGCGGTTTGCGCAGAGCGTGTTGAAGACCCGGAGGACCCTGCCGGTCGCGCGGCCGATCAGGACGGCGTGGCCCTGGTAGGTCGGCGCGTCGCCGAGATAGCCGCCGGTCGTCGCGATCAGGTCTGGTCCGTCGAGGTTGAGCGCCGCGGCGAGCTTCTCGCGGGTCGGATCGCGGGTGACGCGGGCCGGCCAGGCGCCGGCAGCATCCTCGCGGCCGTCGGCAAGGCGGAGCTTGTGGATCAGGCCGTCGGGGGACGCGGCGTAGACGAAGCGGCGGTCGGGATCGGCAATCGGACTCGAGTTGGTGATCTGGGCGGTGCCGGCCCAGCGGGCGTATCCGGTCGGGGTGAACGTCCAGAGCAGCTTGCCGCTGGCCGGGTCGATCGCGATCGTCCGTCCGTAGGTCGTTGTGAGCACGGCGACGTTGCGGACCCGCCGGGCGATCTTGACGGCATGGAGGTAGATCGGCGATGAGTCGACCGTCCCCGGGAGGTTGACTCGCCGGTGGGTCAGCCGGGCGACGTTGGCAGGCGTGATTCCAGTCGGCCGGAGAGTGGCGTCGCTGCGTTGGGGATCGAGCCCGAACTCCGGCCAGTCGGTCAGCCGCGCCCCGGCGGCGGGCGCGGGGCTCGCCGCGGCGGCGGAGGCACCGCGCGGCTGGGACCCGGGGTCGGCGGCCGACGAAGCCCCGCCGCAGGCGCAGAGGAGGGCGAGGCCGATCGTCGGCGCGGCCAGGCGCAGCGGCCACCGTTTCATGGAGAGGATCATCGCAGGGGCGATACTTGCCCGATCATGACCGGCTCCCAAACGATCACGAGGGTGTTGAGCGTGGCCGGGTCGGACTCGGGCGGCGGGGCGGGAATCCAGGCCGACCTCAAGGCCTTCGCGCGGTGCGGAGTCCACGGTATGAGCGCGGTGACGGTGGTCAGCGCGCAGAACACGCGGGGCGTCGAGCTGATTCACGCGGTTCCGCCGAGAGTGATCGTGGCCCAGATCGAGGCGGTGATCGGCGATCTCGGGGTCGATGCCGTGAAGGTGGGGATGATCGGCGGCCGGGAGGCCGTGATCGCGGTCGGACTCGCGCTCGGGAGGTTGGCCGGGGGCGTGCCGATCGTCGTCGATCCGGTGCTGGTCGCATCGACCGGGGCGAGGCTGCTGGATCCGGACGCGCTCGACGTCTTCTGCGAATTGATCCTCCCCCTTGCGAGCGTGCTGACGCCGAACCTGCCGGAGGCGAGGACCCTGGTCGACCACTCGACGGGGAACATGCGGCGAGCCGTGCTCGGACGCGGTCGAGCCTCACGCGGCGGCGCCCGCACGGGCGAGCTGGGCGGCGGTGGGGCGGACTCGCCGAGCGAAGCCGATCTGGGTGGGGGTGGGGGGGACTCGCCCGGCGAGACCGATCTGGCCGTCGGGCTGGTCGAGGCGCTCGGACGGTTGGGTCCGAAGTACATCGTCCTGACCGGTGGCCATCGGACGGTGGCCTCGGATCTCTACTGGGACGGCGAGACGGCCGTCGAGATCCCTGGCGAGCGTCATCCGGGCGGGGCGACGCACGGCTCGGGATGCACCCACTCGGCTGTTCTCGCGGCCGAGCTCGGCCGGGGCCGGTCGGTGCTCGAGGCGGCGCGCACCGCACGGCGGATGACCGGCGAGGCGGTCGCCCGCGGGCTGGCCGGACTAGGCGGGGGCGAGGGACCGGTCGACGTGCTCGGCCTCGCCGGCTCGAGGATTTCCGGTCGGCGTGATCGTTTGCCATAATCGGGCGATGCGGTTACTGCGGATGAAGCCAGGACACGGCGAGGTCGTGATCGCCGAAGGTGACGTCGAGGTACCGGCGGAGGAACAGGTTCTGCTCGAGGCCTTTCGGGCTCAGCTGGACGCCGGGATGTGGGCGGCGGTGCCGACGACGGGCGCCGGCGGACGTCGTGAAGCAGAGCTGGTTCGCAGCTTCGAGGAGGTGCCACGCGAGGCCGATCGCGTGATCTTCTTTCCTCGGGCCGCGGGCGGCGGACGCTGACCCGGGGGCGGCCCGGTGATCCTGGCGCTATCGGCGTGCGTGATCGTCGCGGTCGCCCTGCTCTGGGAGGTCATAGCTCCCCAGTTCAGCGCGTGGCGGGCGCGGCGGAAGGCCGGGCGACGTCGGATCGATCCCGTCGTCGAGTACGACCCCGGCCGTGAGCGGCGGGCCGAGCAGCGGGCGAGGAACCTCGTGCGGTCGTGCGTGAACGACGAGGAATGGGCGATGTACCGAGATCTCGGATTCCTCCGTGTCTGGGGCAGCTGCGCCCGGGGGCCGGGGGACGGGGAGGGCGAGGGTCGCCGGGGTGCGCCGTACGCGTACCTGATCTACCCGCACAAGCCGATCGTCGCCTTCGTGCCGCAGACCGGCCAGCTCCTGAGCGAGTACTGCGTCGAGTTCCCCGACCCCGATCGGCCGTACGGCAGCGCCCGTCTGCCGGACTCCGACGACGTCCTGGCGAAGTGGATGGGCCTGACCGGGGATGAGCGCCGGCTGATCGCGAGCGCGAACATGCACCTACCGGGCCGCCAGGTCGACCCGGTCGCCGTCCGCCGAGACCTCTGGCGCCTCGGGCGCTGGGAGCAGGCGCGGCTCCAGCGTGAGCAGACCGACGCCGGTAGTGTCTCGGCGTAGTGGCGACCGAGAGCTTCGACCTCAAGCACCGTAGCCGCGCTCTCACCGAAGGGCCCGAGCGGGCCCCGGCGCGGGCCTACCTGAAGGGGATCGGTTTCGACGACGAGGCGATGGCAAGGCCGATCATCGGGGTGGCGTCGACGTGGACCGAGACGATGCCATGCAACTTCCACCTCCGAGCCCTGGCCGCGAAGGTCAAGGAGGGCATCAGGGAGGCGGGCGGGACGCCGATGGAGTTCAACACGATCGCGATCTCCGACGGGATCACGATGGGGACGTCGGGGATGAAGACGTCGCTCGTGTCGCGGGAGGTGATCGCCGATTCGATCGAGCTCGTCGGTCGGGGGCATCTCTTCGACGCGGTGATCGCGCTCGCCGGCTGCGACAAGACGATCCCGGGAACGGTGATGGCCCTGGCGCGGCTCAACGTGCCCGCGGTGATGCTCTACGGGGGCTCGATTCCGCCGGGTACCTATAAGGGAGCCGACGTCACGATCCAGGACGTCTTCGAAGCCGTGGGAGCGCACGCGGCGGGCAAGATCACCGACGCCGAGCTCGCCGATCTCGAGGAGGTCGCCTCACCGGGGGCGGGGGCGTGCGGCGGGCAGTTCACGGCGAACACGATGGCGATGGCCTTCGAGATGCTCGGGATCTCGCCGATCGGCGACTCGCTCGTCCCGGCCCAGGACGCGACCAAGGCGGCTGTGGCGCGGGAGGCCGGCAAGCTCGTGATGGACGTCCTGCGGCGCGGACTGGTGCCGTCTGAGCTGATCACACGGGAGTCGCTGGAGAACGCGATCGCGGCGATCACGTCGAGCGGAGGGTCGACGAACGGCGTGCTCCACCTTCTCGCGTTGGCCCGCGAATCCGGCGTCGAGCTGTCGATCGACGATTTCGACCGGATCAGCGAACAGACGCCGCTGCTCTGCGACCTCAAGCCGGGCGGCCGCTTCGTGGCCGTCGACCTCCACAGGGCAGGCGGGGTCGCGGTCCTCGCCCAGCGCCTCAACGAGGCCGGTCTGCTCCACGCCGGCGCGCCGACGGTGACCGGCCAGACGATCGGCGAGATCGCCGATCGGGCTCGGGAGTCAGCCGGCCAGGTCGTCGTGCGAGCGCTGAGCAACCCGATCAAGCCGACCGGCGGCCTGGCGATCCTGCGGGGCAACCTCGCGCCCGACGGGTGCGTCGTCAAGCTGGCAGGGCACGAGCGGCGCCGGCACTCGGGGCCGGCACGGGTCTTCGAAGGCGAGGAGGCGGCGATGCACGCGGTGACCGAGGGATCGATTGTCGCCGGCGACGTCGTCGTGATCCGCAACGAGGGCCCGGTCGGCGGGCCGGGGATGCGGGAGATGCTGGGTGTCACGGCGGCGCTCAACGGCACCGGTCTCGGCGAGCACGTCGCGCTGATGACCGACGGGCGCTTCTCGGGCGCGACACACGGGTTCATGGCCGGCCACGTGGCGCCCGAAGCCGCACGCGGCGGACCGATCGCGGCTGTTCGCGACGGGGACGAGGTGACGATCGACGTCGACGCCCGCCGCCTCGACGTCGCGCTGACCGACGCCGAGATCGCCGAGCGGGTCGCCGTCTACGAGCCGCCCGCGAACCCGGATCTGACGGGCGTGCTCAAGAAGTACGCTCGCCAGGTCGGCAGCGCGTCGGAAGGTGCGGTCACGATCTGAGCCGTAGAGCCTGCATCGGGGGCCGAGCTCGGCCTGGAACGGACGCCGGGCGACGCCACCCGCACGGCGCTTGGGGTCGGACGGGCGATTGCCGGAGTCGGATAGAGTCGAGGGGCTCGCGTGGGGCAATACACGAGCGTTCGCCGGCGAGCGCGAAGACCTTGGCCAGGAGGAGACTGTGCAGACAAACGTAAAGGCAGTCGAGCTCCGGGATCTGTGGCGCCGCTACAAGACCAACGACGACCAGCGGGCGCGCGAGCGCCTGGTCGTAGCGTATTCGCCGCTCGTGAAATACGTGGCCGGACGGATGGCGACCGGCCTGCCGGCCCACGTCGAGGAGGGCGACCTGATCTCCTACGGCCTGGTCGGCCTGATCAACGCGATCGAGCGGTTCGACCTGTCGCGGGAGATCCGCTTCGAGACGTATGCGATCACCCGCGTGCGGGGGGCGATTCTCGACGAGTTGCGAGCGCTCGACTGGGTTCCACGGTCGGTCAGGGCACGCGCCCGGGAGATCGAGCGGGCTCATGCGAAGCTGGAGGCCAAGCTCCACAGAGTCCCCACCGACGAGGAGATCGCCAGCGAGATCGGGCTGACGGTCGACGAGCTCAACGACGCACTCCTGGCGATCGCCAACTCGTCGGTGACCGCGCTCGACGAGCTGTGGGCGGTCTCTGACGCGAGTGGCGACAGCGTTTCCCTGCTCGACACGCTGCCCGACCGGAACGCCGAGGATCCCGAGCAGGTCGTCGACGCGAACGAGCTCAAGGACCGGATCGCCGACGCGATCTCACGGCTGCCCGAGCGAGAGAAGCTCGTGATCGCGCTCTACTACTACGAGAACCTGATGCTCCGGGAGATCGGCGAGATCCTCGGGGTGACCGAGTCGCGGGTCTCCCAGCTGCACACGAAAGCCGTCCTGCGGCTCCGGTCGCGTCTCGCGCCGGCCGACGACTGAAAGCGCTCCCCGGGCTGGCTGCCGGCAGCCGGACGTCTGCTTTCACACGGGCGACAGCGCACCCGGTATGTTGGGTCGATCCCGAGGAGAGGAGCTGGGCATGCGTTACAGCGCAGACCGGATACGCAACGTCGCCTTGGTCGGACATCGCGGTGCCGGCAAGACCTCCCTGCACGAGGCGCTGCTCTACGAGGGTGGGGCGATCGACCGTTTGGGCAGCGTCACAGAAGGCGGGACGAGCTCGGACTCCGACCCCGACGAGCAGGCCCGCCAGATGTCGATCTCGGCGGCTCTGCACTCGTTCGACTGGGCCGGGCGGAAGATCAACCTGATCGACACGCCGGGCGACCCGAGCTTCGTCGCCGACGCCCTCGGCGGCCTGCGGGTCTGCGAGTCGGCGGTCTTCGTCGTCAACGGCGTGATGGGCCCCGAGGTCAGCACCCAGCGGCTCTGGAGGCGGGCGGCGGAGCTTGATCTGGCGCGGATGATCTACGTCAACATGCTCGACCGGGAGCGGGCGGACTTCTACCGGACGCTCGACGCGCTGAAGGCGGCCTTCGGACGCCACGTCGTCGCGACCGAGATCCCGCTCGGCTCCGAGCACGAGATCGCCGGGGTGGTCGACCTGGTCGACATGAAGTGCTACCGGTATCCGGACGCCGCTCGTGGGAGCGCGGTCGAGGCGCCGATTCCCGACGACCTGATGGCGCAGGCGCTCGAATACCGGGAGAACCTGATGGACGAGGTCGCCGAGGTCTCCGACGCGCTGATGGAGCGCTACCTCGAGGGCGTCGAGATCTCACATCAGGAGATCGTCGACGCGCTGAAGGACGGCACCAACCACGGGTCGATCTTCCCGGTCGTCTGCGGCGTCGCGACCCGCAACCTGGGGACCAACCGCCTGCTCGACGCGATCGTCGAGGACCTGCCGTCGCCGGTCAAGCACGGGCCGCTCGAGCTCCCGGAGGTGACCCTCGAGCCGGTCGAGGATCGCGAGCTGTTCGCCTACGTCTTCAAGACCCGGGCCGACTCGTTCGCCGGCCGGATCAACATGTTCCGCGTCTACCAGGGGGTCATGCGACGGGACACGCAGGTCCTGAACACGCGGACGCACACCAAGGAGCGGATCGGCCAGCTGACCGTGTTCACGGGGAGGGGGACGTCGACGACCGACGAGTTCGGACCCGGGGACATCGGGGCGGTCGGCAAGCTCAAGGAGACGCGGGCCGGCGACTGGCTGGCCGGTCGGGACGAGCCGATCGCGATGCCGGAGATCAAGCTCCCGTCGCCGGTCATGGCGTTCGCGATCGAGGCGCGGTCGAAGGGCGACGAGGACAAGGTGTTCAGCTCGCTGAGGCGCCTCCAGGAGGAGGATCCGACGATCGACCTCCACCGGGATCCGCAAACCGGCGAGCAGATCGTCGCGGGCCTCTCCCAGATCCACGTCGAGGTCGTCGTCGATCGCCTGCGTTCGCGCTTCGGGGCCGAGGTCACGCTGAAGCCGCCGCGCGTCCCGTATCAGGAGACGATACGCCGGCCGGCGAAGGCACACGGCCGGCACAAGAAGCAGTCGGGGGGCCGCGGGCAGTTCGGCGACTGCCACATCGAGATCGAGCCGCTCGACGCGGGCGGGGGCTTCGAGTTCGTCGACCGGATCAAGGGCGGCGTGATTCCGAACTCGTTCATCCCGGCGGTCGAGAAGGGCGTCCTCGAAGCGATGGGCCGGGGCGTCCTCGGCGGGTACCCGGTCAAGGATCGTGCGGGTGACGCTGGTCGACGGCTCCTACCATACGGTCGACTCGTCCGAGGTCGCGTTCAAGCTCGCGGGCCAGATCGCGATGAAGAAGGCGCTCGAGCAGGCCGACTCGGTTCTCCTCGAGCCGATCATGCTGGTCACGCTGTCGGTTCCGGAGTCGAGCGTCGGCGACGTGATCGGCGACCTCAACGGTCGTCGAGGCCGGCCCCAGGGGATGGAGCCGGTCGGCGGGATGACCGAGATCAAGGCCGAGGTTCCGATGGCCGAGATGCTCACCTACGCTCCGGACCTGCGGTCGATCACCGGCGGCCAGGGGGACTACACGATGGAGTTCCTCCGCTACGAGGAGCTCCCAGGCCATCTGGCATCGAAGCTCGCGCTGGATGCAACCGAGCATGCGGAGATGCGCATCTGATCGACCCGCCCGATACCCTGAGGCGGTGCCCGGGGTCAACCGTCAGCTCGACACGAGTCAGGCACCGATCGTCTGCGCCGTGTGCGCGCGGTCGCTGCTGCGCGGCGAGCACGCGAACGTCTTCATCGCCGGGGGCGCCCGGCGGGATGTCTGCGAGCTCTGCACGACGCGGGCCGCCCACGAGGGATGGATCCGCGACGGGGCGGACGGCGCGCCGGCGCCGCGTCCGCGCGGGGGTGAGCGGGCGAGATCGCTGATGGGCCGGGTCCGCTCGCGGCTGGAAACGGTCACCCACCCGTCCGACCGCGAGCCCGACGACGATCACGAGCCGGCGCCCCGACGGGTTGCGGCCAAGTCGGGCGGTCGGGGTGGGGGAAGCGCGGCACGCGGCGAGCAGGTCCCGGCGCCGGCGGCGCGCGAGGTCCACGCGGTACCGACCAATGCCGAGCTGAAGGTCTCCCGGGCGTTGGAGCTCTTCAACGGAAGCCAGCACACCAAGACCGTGTCCGGGGTCGCCCGTTCGCTCGGCGCTCCGGAGGTCTCGGTCGGGGCGCGCAGCGACGACGGGGCGCTGGTGGAGATCGTCGTGGCATGGGAGCTCTGCTGGTATCGCTACGAGGTGGATCTCGCCGACGAGCCGCATGCCGTGCGCCTCCTGGGGCAGGGCTACGAGCTCAGCGAGCTCGGCGAGGACCCTCGGCCGGCCAACGCCGTGGCCGACGGACGCGGGGCTCTCGGGCTCGGCGCGGCGTAGCTGCGAGCGGCATCCGAACGGCTATGCTGGCGCCGCGATGATCTACTGTGTCGTTCCACCCGAGCTGGCCGACGAGTTGCTCGACAAGCTGACCGAGCACTACGCGGATGATCCGAACGTCACCGTGATCGTCGACCAGCGCACGAGCCAGCGGCGTGACCGGGGGGCGATCACCCCAGAGGATCAGCGGCGGACGGTGCGCGATCGCCGCCGCCGACGGGTTACCGGGGATCTGCCTCCGCTGGTCGATGCCGAGTAGCCGGGGAGCGTCGGGGACGCGGCCGGGCCTGCCGGCAGCGTGAAGTTGATCGTCCACGTCGACGGTGGTTCGCGTGGCAACCCGGGACCCGCGGCCGCCGGCGCGGTGCTGGCGACGCCGGAGGGCGAGGTCGTCGCCGAGGCGAGCAGGACGCTCGGCCGGGCGACCAACAACGTCGCCGAGTACGAGGGCCTGCTGCTCGGGCTCGAGCGGGCGAGGGAGCTCGGGGCGACGGCGGTCGAGGTGATCAACGACTCGGAGCTGATCGCCAGGCAGGTCAACGGGCTCTACAAGGTCAAGCACGCCGACATGAAGCCCCTCCACTCGCGCGCGCGGGCCGCCCTGCGGGAGTTCGAGCAATGGTCGATCCGGTCGGTGCCGCGGGCGGAGAACGCCCGCGCCGACGCGCTCGTCAACGAGGCGCTCGACGGGACGTCCTGAGCGAGCGGCTCGGCGGCCGGCCGCGCCGGTGACGCGCATCGCAGACGCGACGACGACCCCGATCTGGGAGAGGCGACGCGGCCGCAGACGTTCAGCCTGATCGGCATGACCAGGTCGGCGACCCTCAGGACGAGCGCCTCGCCACCGGTCGGATCGGTCAGCTGATCGGCTGGGTGCTCTCGGCGATCGCCAGCATCTGCTGGTTGGTCAGCGAGTCGAGCAGGGTGTTGTTGACCCAGTAGACGGCCCCAGCCGTCCGCCAGGCGACGATCTTGAGGTGGCTGCCGTCGACGTAGAGCGAGTAGGTCCGCCCGGCGATCGTCCGGGTCTGGTGCGTGCCGGCGAGGATCGGCGGGCTCATCCAGTCGGTGCCCTCGATCCCGTAGTACTGGCCGACGAGACCGCGGGCGATCGAGATGACGTAGGCGTGGTGGGCGGCGTTGCGCTCGTCGGGGAGGGTGTACGAGCGGACGAGGTCTGTCGCGTTCGCGCCGTTGATCCGCAGGCGGGGGGCCGCCAGGGCGAACGGAAGTCCGACTGACGCCTGGGTCTCGAGGGCGGCGTCGGCAGGGGGCGTCGGGCTCAGACCGAGGGCGGCGCGTCCGGTCGGAGTGCGGGTGTGGACGCTGTGGAGCTTGACCGAGGCCGGCACGTCGTTGTAGAGGAAGTCGTTCTCGGTCGCGCTGATCTGCTCGGGCGTGGCGGTCACGTAGGACGCGCCGAGCGTCTGCTGGAACGGGACCTGGCGAACGGGCCGGCCGAGTGAGAACAGGGCGAGATCGATCATGTGGAGGACGTCGTCGCCGTGGATGTCGGTCTGGACGGCTTGGCGCAGGCCGCCGAGCAGGGCATCCTGGTTGTCGAAGATGTCCTTGACGCCGACCTGCTGCTTGGCCTGGCGGATGAAGTCCTGCTGGCGGGCGACGCGGACGACGTCGGTATCGCCGTGGCGGTAGCGGACGTAGTCGAGGGCGTTCTCGCCGCACAGCTTCTGGTAGCCGGCCTGGATGTCGATGTTGGCGTAGTTGGTGGCGATCGTCCCGGTGTTCCGGTTGAGGTAGCGGCGGTCGACGTAGACATAGACGCAGCCGATCGCGTCGATCACCTTGCGAAAGCCGGCATAGTCGACATCGATGATGTGATTGATCTCGAGGCCTGGCATCACCTGCTTGATCGTCTGTGCGGTCAGCGCCGACCCGCCGAGCGAGTAGGCGGCGTTGATCTTCTCGGTGACCGTCGCCCCGGTCGCCGAGACGAGCGTCGTCTTGAGGTCGCGGGGGATCGAGAGGATCGACGTCTGGTGCTGGTCTGGATCCATCCGGATCAGCATCAGGGTGTCCGACCGGGGCGGGGAGACACGGTCGGCGGCGATCGTCGAGCGGGCGCGCTTGTCGGAGCCGATTACGAGGATCGTCTCGGCGGCGCCCGGCTGCGGGGGGGTGAGGTTCTTGAGGGCGGCTTTCGGGAGGGTCGATCTCGGGAAGAACTTGTTGATGTGGTGGACCTCGAGCAGGACGATCGCGGTCGCACCGCCGGCGATCAGGAGGACCACCAGCGCGGCGCCGATCAGGTAGTGCTTGCGACTCGGGCCGGCCTTCTTCTGAAAGGGCTCGAGGGGCATCGATCGGGTGGAGGGTTCTCGGGCGGGGAGGGGCGAGATCGGCGGACGGGCGGCGCGAAGATCCGACTGGGGAGGGCCGGTCTTCGGTTGCAGCTCGGGGCCGGTCGACCAGACCGCGCACCGGGCGACATCATAGAGCTACGATCCAGGCTTGCTCAGCGCTCGCAACCGGGAGCTTCTCGGGCTCGGCCCGGCCGCCCTGCTGATCACGGGCGGCTTCGCGGCGATCTTCGTCCAGAGTCAGAACAGCCTGTCGAACGTCTCCCTGACGTACGGCCTGTTCTTTCTCGCGCTGTGCGTCGGCGCCCACGTCGCCGTGCGGATCGTGATCCCGCAGGCCGATCCGTACCTCCTTCCCCTGGCGGCGGCGCTGGCGAGCTTCGGGCTGGTGATGCTCTACCGGATCAGCCCGACCCTCGCCCGCGAGCAGGCCCAGTGGTTCGTGCTCGGCCTGATCCTCTTCGTCGGCACGATCGTCGTCTTCCGGGCCGGCCGGTATGCCGTGCTCGAGCGCTACCGCTACACGATCGCCCTGGCCGGCATCGTCGGGCTGATGCTGCCCCGGCTGCCTGGCATCGGCGCGCAGGAGAACGGCGCGTACCTCAAGATCAAGCTCGGTCCGATCGCCTTCCAGCCGTCGGAGTTCGCGAAGATCGCGATCGTCATCTTCCTGGCGTCCTACCTGCGCGACAACCGGCAGGTTCTCGTGACCGGCGGCCGGCGCGTCCTCGGTCTGACGATTCCGCCGATGAAGCAGTTCGGGCCGCTCCTGGTCGTCTGGGGCGCGGCCATGGGAATGCTCCTGATCACGCGGGAGCTCGGCACGTCGTTGATGTTCTTCGGCGTGATCCTCGCCCTCCTCTACGTCGCGACCGGCCGCCTGTCCTTCCCGCTCGCCGGTTTCGTCCTCTTCGCGCTGGGCGCGTGGTTCGTCGCGACCCACGTCGCCCATGTCCACGACCGGGTCCTCGCGTGGGAGCACCCGTTCGACAAGACGCTCTACGCGAAGTCCTTCGGCGGGAGCTACCAGCTCGCCCAGGGTCTCTTCGCCCAGGCCGACGGCGGCCTGCTCGGAACCGGCTTCGACCAGTCGCTGCTCACGCAGGCCAGCGGTACGCCGATCCTGCCGGTCCCGCAGAGTGACTTCATCTACGCGGTGATCGCCAACGAGACGGGCCTGGTCGGAGCGGTCGGCCTGTTGATGGCCTACCTGCTGTTCGTCTGGCGGGGTCTGAAGGTCGCGACGCTCGCCCGCGACTCGTTCTCCAAGCTGCTGGCGACCGGCCTGTCGTTCGTGGTCGCGATCCAGGTCTTCGTGATCGTCGGCGGAGTGACCCGCGTGATCCCACTGACCGGCGTGACCCTCCCGCTGGTGGCCTACGGCGGGTCGTCGGTCGTGATGAACTTCGTCCTGCTCGGCTTGCTCCTGGTCATCTCCGACCGGGCGCGAAGGCCCGGCTGACGATCAGCCCCAGCCGCCGGCCTGGTCGGGCGCGGCCGTGAGGACGAGCGGGCGGCCGTCGGCGACGATGATCGTGTGCTCGGCGGCGATGCGGTCGAGGCTCGCGGTGCAGACGCCGGGCGCGACGGCTTCGGTCAGGATCGGCGACGGCGCCCGGTCCGGCGGAGTCCGGCGACGTCCGCTCGACGGTCGGCTGACATGTCGACGGCTTAGGCTGTGATCGGTATGTGCCCGGCCTGGCTGGCGACACGATCGAGCCAGGCGGTGATCCCCGGGTAGGGGTCGAGGTCGAAGCCGGCCTCGTGGGCGACGTGCGTGTACGCGTAGAGCGCGATGTCGGCGATCGTGTACCGGTCGCCGACGAGGAACTCGGCGCTGGCCAGCTGACCCTCCATCGCGTCGAGGGCGATATATCCGCCGGCTCGCCTCGTCTCGAGCTCGGACGCTGACGGCGGCTCGGGAGCGAAGCAGACCCAGAAGCGGACGACCGCGATGTTCGGCTCGTGCGAGTACTGCTCGAAGCACATCCACTGGAGCACCTTCGCCCGGTCGAAACGGTCCTCCGGGAGGAACGGCGTGTCCTCGGCGAAGTACCAGAGAATCGCGTTCGACTCAGCCAGGGGACGGCCGTCGTCGAGGACGAGCGTCGGCACCCGAAGGCCGGGGTTCAGCCCACCCAGGAGCTCGGCGCGGCCGCGGCGGTGGACGACGTCGACCTCGTGACGGTCGGTCGCAATGCCCAGCTGGGCCAGGAGCAGCCGGACCTTGTAGCAGTTGCCGGAGACCCGCGAGTCATAGAGCAGCATGCTCGCTCCTTCGTGAGGATTGAACTCGAAGAGCCGGAAGCCTAGCGAGGGGCGTCGAGTTCGCTCGGGGTGCCCACGGTCGCGCGGCCCGACCGCCCGGCCACGCCTGCGCGATGATCTCGGCGTGAGGACGATCGATCGCTGGTGAAGACGCTCGACTTCGGGACCTTCGAGGCGATCACGTTCGACACCTACGGGACGTTGATCGACTGGGAGACCGGAATTCTCGCGGCCTTCCTCCCGGCACTTCGCGCCCGGGGGATCGTCAGCGTGGATCACGATCTGCTCGAGCGGTACGGTCGCCGGGAGGCCGACCTGGAAGCCGGTGTCTACCTCCCCTATGTCGAGGTTCTCGGCCGGACGTTCGCCGGCGTCTGCGGCGAGCTGGGATTCTCGCCGGCCGCGGCGGAGGTCGCGGCGTTCTCGGCCTCGGTCGGCGACTGGCCCGCGTTCGCGGACTCGGCGGCCGCGCTTGGCGTCCTCAAGCGGCGCTTCGGGCTGGGCGTGATCACGAACTGCGACGACGGTCTGTTCGCCTTGTCGAACGCCCGTCTCGGCGTCGAGTTCGACTGGGTCGTCACAGCCGAGCAGGCCGGCAGCTACAAGCCGAGCCGGCGGAACTTCGACCTGGCCTTGACGAGGATCGGGCTTCCGCGGGAGCGGATCCTCCACGTCGCCCAGAGCCTCTTCCACGACCACGTCCCGGCCAAGGCGCTCGGGCTGAGCACCGTCTGGGTCGACCGCCGCCGCGGGCGCGACGGCTCCGGGGCGACGCCGCCGGCCGCGGCCGTTCCAGACCTGGTCGTCCCCGATCTGGCGGCGCTCGCCGAGCTGGCGTCCGCGGGGTGGACGCCGCCCGGCCCGCCCGAACCCCGGGCGCTCAGCTGATCTGCCGCCGCCTCCGCCCGGTGCGGCGCGGCCCAAATGATCCTCGGGGGAGCGCTGCGCACGCAAACCGCCCGGCCGGCGACGGTCTCCTGAGCGGACCGGGCGTCGTCCGGTCGGGCGGCTAGGATCGACCCGACCGCTCGACGCGATCGGGGCGGGCCGGCCCGTCCTCTGATCCTGATGGCCCACACGACAACCACCGCGACCGATGCACGCAACTCGGCTGCCGCGAGCGATCGGCTGCTCCCGTGGATCGCTGCCGAGCGCACTGTCCGGGCGGTCGGGCTGATCGCGATCGGGATCGTCCTGATCACGCATCCGCACACCGACTGGGGCAGGTCGATCACCGATCTCGCCCAGCACGTCGGCATCGATCCGAGTCGCAACGGAATCCAGCGGTTGATCGCGAAGGTCCAGGCGATCAGCCCCGACAAGTACACGATCTTCGGGATCATCGCGATCGCCTACGGCGTGCTCGAGGGGGTCGAGGGCTATGGTCTCTGGCGGCGGAGGCGGTGGGCCGAGTACCTGACGGTCGTCGCGACGTCGCTGCTCTTCATTCCCGAGATCTACGAGCTCACGAAGACCCAGACGCCGCTGAAGATCGGTGCGCTGGCCGCGAACGTGGCGATCGTCATCTACCTGATCGTCCGCCTCCGCCGCTACGGCGGTTGACCGCCGCGGCGAGCGCTGCCTACCGTCGCCGGCCGGACCCGAAGCTCTGGACGGGTGGGGCGACGGCTCGCAGGCCGCCGGCTGCGGCGATCCGCTCGGGCTCGGGGTGTCGCTCGCCGGCTTGGCGCTCGCCCTGCCTCGAGTCGGGCAGGCGGGCGACCGTCCGGCCGGACCGTTCGAGGTGCTCGGGTTCGAGTGAGCGGAGCGTCCGCACGAGCACGTTGATCGTCCCCCCGCCCCGCTCGGGTCGTTCGAGGCGGCCTTCGACGAGGACGAGCGGCTCGGCTCGGACGATGTGGCGGTGGCGCTCGTAGACGTGGGGCGGGACGATCAGGTTGACCGTTCCCAGCTCGTCTTCGATCAGCATGAAGACGACCCCGCTCGCCGTCTCCGGGCGCTGCCGGGCGACGACGATCCCCGCGACCGAGACGGGCGCCCGATGGGGGAGCCCGTTGAGCTCGAGGCTCGTCGTGACGCCGGTCAGGTGGGGCCGGAGGATTGCCATCGCGTGGTCTGCGACGCTGACCCCTGTGGTCGCGTAGTCGGCGAGCAGAGCCTCCCACCGGCCGAGCTCCCGGAGCCCGGGCACGTCACCGGTCTCCAGTCCCAGGGCCAGCTGGACACCGCCCGGGACGCGACGGCCGGGGGCGGCGATCCCGAGCTCCCAGAGCGCCCGGCGGCGATCGCCGGCGAGGGCGTCGCACGCGCCTGACCAGGCCAGCTGCTCGAGCGAGGTCTGGCATGCGCTCGCGCAGCCGGCGAGCTCGGCGAGGTTTCCGAAGGCGCCGGTCTGCTCCCGGGCTGAGATCACGGCGGCGATCTCCTCGGCGCGGACGCCGCTGACATACCCGAGCCCGATCCGGACACCGCCCGTCTGCTCGACGGTGCACTCGGCGTCTGACGCGTTGATGTCGACCGCCAGCAGGTCGATGCCCCTCCGCTGGGCTTCGTGGACGAGGCTGTCGGGCGGGTAGAAGCCCATCGGCTGCTCGTTGAGGAGGGCGCAGAGGAACTCCGGGCCGTAGTGGACGCGTAGCCAGGTCGACTGGTAGGCGAGCAGGCCGAAGGCCGCGCTGTGGGCTTTGGGGAAGCCGAATCCCGCGAACCCGGCGACCATCTCCCAAACCGTGCCGGCGAGCGTCTCCTCAGCGCCGACGTGTTGCCTGGCTCCGGCGATGAAACGGTCGCGGTAGCGGCCGATCGCCGCTTCTGAGCGCTTTCGACTCATCGCCCGGCGGAGACCGTCGGCCTCACCGGGGGAGAAGCCGCAGAACGCCTGGGCGACCTCCATCACCTGGTCCTGGAAGATGATCGTCCCCAGCGTCTCCCTGAGTACCGGCTCGAGCGACGGGTGCAGGCACGGCGGTTTGTAGGCGGGATCCTCCCGCAGGCGCCGCCGCCGCTCTATGTAGGGGTTGACCGCCCCGCCCTGGATCGGTCCCGGCCGGATGATCGCGACCTGGACGGTCAGCTCGTCGAGGTTCGCCGGTCGGGTCCGGCGCAGCGACTGCATCTGGGCGCGGCTCTCGATCTGGAAGACGCCGGTCGTCTCGGCGTTCTGGATCGCCGAATACGTGGCCGGATCGTCGAAGGGGATCCGCGACAGGTCGATCCGCTCACCACGGGTCTGGGCGATCGTCTCGACACACCGCTCGACCGCCGAGAGCATGCCCAACCCGAGCAGGTCGATCTTCAGGAAGCCGGCATCCGCGCACGAGTCCTTGTCCCACTGGACGAGCTGCCGACCGTCCATCGCGGCCGGGACGATCGGGACGCAGTCGATCAGGGGCCTCGTCGCGATCACCATTCCCCCTGGATGCTGGGAGACGTGGCGGGGCAGGCCGTAGGCCTCCCGTGAGAGGGATTCGAGCCACGCCCACCGTCCGCTGCGACCCCGGTTGGGCCCGAGCGCCGTCTCGATGTCCCGCTCGACCCGCCGGGAGAACCCGTCGGCCCCGCGGGCGACCCGTTCGATCTCGGCCGGCGGGAGGCCGAGCACCTTGCCGAGCTCGCGGATCGCGGCTCTCGACCGAAAGCTCGGGAAGGTCGCGACGAGGGCCGCCCGGTCGCGACCGTAACGGTCGTGGACCCGGCGGATCAGGACCTCGCGGATGTCGCGGGGGAAGTCGAGGTCGATGTCGGGAACCGAGCTCAGCTCGGGGTTGAGGAAGCGGCCCATCGAAAGCCCGCTCGAGATCGGGTCGATGTGGGAGAGGCCGGTCAGGTAGCAGACGATCGACGAGACCGACGACCCTCGTCCCCGGCCGGGCGGCAGCAGGGCCCGGGCGGTATCCGGCCCGCGGACCTCGACCGCGACCTCCCGCGCGAGCTCGAGCATGTCGTGGTGGAGGAGAAAGAATCCCGGGAGCCCGAGTGAGGCGATCACCCGCAGCTCCTCCTCCAGACGTGAGCTGGCCGCGGCCAGGCCGCCTCCTCCGTAGAGATCGTGCAGGCGGGCCTGACAGAGCTCTGACAGGCGCCGCTCGGCCGTCTCGTCCTCCACGCCGGGATAGCGGTAGCCGAGATCGGAGGTCAGATCGAAGTCGAGCTGAGCGGCGACGGCGGCCGTCTCGGCGACGGCGGCCGGGTGCTCCCGGAAGCGGGCGGCCATCGCCGCCGGGGATGTCAGGACGTGGGCTCCGTTGGCCCGCCGGAAGGGCTCGCTCGACTCGAGCGTGAGGTTGTGGCGCAGGGCGACGAACGCGTCCTGGAGGTGGGCGCGGCCGCGCGCGTGGGCGTGGATGTTGCCGGTCGCCACGCACCGCAGGCCCAGCCGGCCGGCGAGGCCCTCGAGCATTCGGTTGCGGGCCCGGTCGGAGGCGAGGAACGGGCGTTGGAGCTCGACCCGGAGGCGGTCGCGGCCGAACGCCTCGAGCAGCAGGCGGACGCCCGCCTCGTCGTGGACCCCCCGCTCGGCACAGCCGGTCAGGCAGACGAGGCCATCGGAGTGGTCTCGGACGGCGTCGAGGCTGGCCTTCGGCGACGCGAGACTCGCGAGCGAATCCCGGGTGTGGGCGTGGGCGATCGTCAACAGCCGGCAGAGGTTCGTCCAGCCGCGGGCCGAGGCGACCAGGAGGGTGAGATGGCGGTCGTCGTCGAGCGTCAGCTCGGCCCCGTGGATCGGCCGCAGCCCGAGGCCGCGGGCGGCGTGGGCGAACTCCATCGACCCCCAGACGCCGTCGTGATCGGTCAGGGCGAGCGCCTCGTGGCCGAGGCCCGTGGCCGCTCCGACCAGCTCGTCGGGCATCGACGCCCCGTCGAGGAAGGAGTAGGCCGAGTGGCAGTGGAGCTCGACGTAGCCCGTGTCGGTGCCCCGACTCATCGGAAGCGACTCATCGACGGCGAACGACTCGGCGCCGGGGGCTTCCCTGGATCCTCGAGCGTGAGGACGGTCGAGTGATCGCGTCCCCCGAACTCCCGGCCGAGGAAAAGCCGCCAGGACGAATATACGAACACATGTTCGTATCATCGCATGATTGGTGGACGTTCGAGCTGCGGCTAGATACCCGCACGCGCCGCGGCAATGATTGCGGCGCTGGCCTGATCCCGATCCGAAGAGGCCCGGCGGGTTGGCCGCAGTTCGTCTTACCGCGGGGTGTCTGATGCGCCTCGCAGGTACTGGCGCAGCGCGCGGCGGATGACCTCTGAGACGGAGAAGCCGTCGGTCACGGCGCGTTCTGCCGTCTCGACGCGGAGATCTTGACCCAGGCGCACAGACCCGACGGTCTTTGCCGCGTCGCCGAGTGACGGACGTCCCGGTCCGCGGCGGCGCCCGGCGAGTTGGCCGGGTTCATATCCTCGTTCGGCCTCTGCACCAGCGCGTCGATCCGTACGAAAAGTCCCGGTAAGCCTCCGGCCCGCCGGTGCGGATCGCGGTCTGGGACGGAGTTCAGCGATCGTAGGCTCGTCCGCGAGGTAGAACGCGCTGCACGACGATCAGCTTCGCCTCGACATCGCGCGTGAAGCGTACGCGCCAGTCGCCGACGCGAACACGCAGCTCCGCGCTCCCGGTCAGGCGGCGAACGTCGAGCGCCTGATCCCTGGCCGCAACTCGACCGATGGTGCTCAGCACACGATCTCTGATCTGCGGGTCGAGGGCGCGTAGGTCTCGTCGCGCCCGGGGCGTGAAGGTGACGCCCCAGTTCTCGTCAGTCACGTCGAGTGGTGCCCGAACTCCCGCTTGATCTGGTCGAATGGGATCAGGGGGACACCGGCGGTGATCTCGTCGCGGGCCTCCTGGACGGCGGCCTCCTCCTGTTCGGGGATCTCCTCATCCTCTTCGGGTAGCGAGTCGAGCCAGCGCGCGAAATCGTCGCCGCGTCGCGCAGTGATCAGCTGCAGCGCCTCATTGGCTTCCTGTTCGCTGAGCTCATCCACGAGACTCCGCAGCTGTTCCTTGGCCGTCATCGCTCAGGCCGCCACTGGCTCGATCGCCACGCTGCTCGCCTCGTTGCGCTGGATTGCGCGGTAGACGGTCGAGCGCGCGACGTTGAACCGCTCGGCGAGCTGGCTGCTGGTGTGCTCGCCCGCCTGGTAGAGCTTCACGAGGTGCTGCTCTTGGCTTGGGCTGAGCTTCGGCTTCTTGCCGTGCAGGCGACCCTTGGCCTTGGCGACCTCCATCCCTTCGTGGATCCGCATCCGGATCAGGTCCGACTCGAACTCGGCGACCAGCGCTAGAACGTTGAAGAGGAGCCGACCGACGGGTCGGTCGGGTCGTGGATCGAACCGGCCAGGGAGAGTTTGACTTCGCGCTCGGTGAGCTCCTTGACGATGTCGCGCGCGTCGGGAAGCGACCGCGCGAGGTCGAGCTTGGTCACGACGAGCGTGTCGCCATGGCGGCAGGCCGCCATTGCCTGTCGCAACCCGGGTCGCTCGCGGTTGGTGGCGGTCAGTCCGTGGTCGACGTAGACGCGGTCGATACCCACGCCAAGCGTTTCGAGGGCGTCGTGCTGGGCGGTGAGATCCTGCTCGTCGGTCGAGACGCGGGCGTATCCGATCAGCAGGCCGGGCATCCGTGGAACTGTAGCGTCTGAGGCACCCCCATCGCGGATCTCATCGGGCGTGTCTTACGGGACACCAGCGAGCCCGGCAGGGTCCGGAGCTGTCGATTTCAGAAGACGGCTACACGACCGTCAGAAGCCGAGTGCACTGAGGCTCTGAGACTCCGTCGGACCTTCCTGAAGTGGGACCACGCCCAGGCGCAGATTCATGTCGGCAGACGGTTCGGTCTGCAGAGCATGGCTCGCCGGCTCGCCGTTTCCTCTCGCGCACAGCGGCGCCTCGGTCGCCGGCCGGGATGGGGTCGATCCTATGAACCTTGCCGTCGGCGCTCGCGTCGGAGCTGAAAGTGGAGGGTGACAAAGCCCCCAAGCCATAGAAGAGCCCTTTGCGCCTGCGCGGGCGTTTGCCCGCTGCCTACGCGGCGTCGGGTCGCTGTCGGCGGCCGGCCAACGGGCGCGACGTGTCGCGGCCGGTCGGGACGAACGCGTCGAGGGTCGACACCGTGAAATGGAAGTTGCCGGCACCGACGGTGGCTTCGAGTGTCTTGATGACGTGCCGCGCGTCGTCGTAGGGTCCTTCGTTGTAGCACGGCTTGCCGTCGCGGCCGAAGCGGATCGAGCTCGGACCGTTCCACGGGTCGAGCACCGGACGTGCGGCGGCGAAATCGGGATGCGGCGCGAATCCCAAGCTGCTGGCGTAGTCGGCGGCGCCGAAGACGAGGTGGCGGGCGAGCTCCACGGGAATCGGCTGGGCTGGGTCGTCCCACGCCGAGAAGTAGGACTTCACGAATCGGCGGAGCTCGTTGCCTGGCATCCGACGCGGCCCGACCGCGTTCTTGACGCCGAGGCAGTAGACGTCCAGCAGGTAGCCGCAGACCGACACCCCCTGGTTGCGGTCCTTCAGACTGACGATTACCATCACGAGCCCACTGGCCGCCGAGGACACCGCCTTGTCGGACGGCCAGTCCGGGTGACCGTCGAAGGAGAGCCCGACGTCCCAGCCCGGACTGACCAGGCAGCTCAACTGTGCCGGCTCGACGGCGGCACGCTCGACGGCGACCGTCCGCACGAGGTCGGCCACGGCGGTCGGACGCACGCCGAGGGCGCGAGCGATCTCCTTGGGCGAACGACCCGTGCCCCGGAGCTCGCGGACCGCTGCCAGCAATTCGTCGTCGGTCATCGCCGCGGTATATACCGGCGGTCCCGGACGATGCGATCGTGACGACGTGGCAGTGGAGCAACGACGTGTCCATGCCGGCTGACTTGGCGCTCCTCTACTCGTCGCCGTCCGCAGCGCATATCATCGGTGGCGAAACCAGCCTCCGCCGAGCAGGTCGCGGAAGACGACGATGTCCCGGCCGGACTGGCTGACGAGCTCCCAGTAGCGGCGGCGCAGCGGCTGCTCGGTCCACCAGCGATCCTCGATCAGCCAGGACTCGCGGACATGGGCGACCGGCTGGCCGTCGATCTCGGTCGGCGTACCCTCGCCGTCGGCCTCGACCCGGGCTGACCGCGGGCTGTCGAGTCGCCGCGTCCCACTCAGCCGATCCCGCGGCCGGGCACTCATGACTCGAACGGTGCGAGCATCATCCGCCGCTCGGGTATCCGCGATGCCTCGTCGACGGCCACCACCCGTAGGGCGGCGTCAGGCCCGGCGGCCACCCGCGCCTGGCGCACCGCTTCGTGAAGGCGCTCCCGTCGGAGCTCGGCAGCCTCGCCCAGGAGGGCGCGCTGTCCGCCGGTCGGCGGCCCGAGGCGGTCGGCCGCCAGCCCGAGGGCGAGCGCCGGCGCCGGGAGCAGGCCCAGGCGCGGGACCAGCGCCAGCCGCATCCGCTGGGGGTCGGCCGTCGACTCGCGGAAGGTGACCGGAACCCGCCAGCTCCCTCCTCCGCCGGCGCGGCCGTGGGCATCGACCAGGCGGGCGGTCAGCGTGGCTCCCCGGAGCGTCCGGCCACGCCGCTCGGGTCTGGCGAGCAGGCGGTCGATCAGGACTCCCAGGGCGTGCTCGAGAGCCGGCCCGGACGCCGATTCGTGGAGCTCGAACGACTCGGCCAGCAGCTCGACCGGCCGGCGCGGGGTCGGTGGGTCGTCCTCGCCGCAGGCCAGCCTGTGGGCCTCGGCGCCGGCCGCCCCGAAGCGGTCGGTCAGCGCGGCCCGCGGCATCCCGGCGAGCTCGCCGAGCGTGGCGATCCCCAGCCGCTCGAGCATCTGCACGAGCGGAGCCGTCCGCGGCCGGGACCGCAGCATCGAGACCGGCAGGTTCCGCAGATGGTCGCCGGCCGCCTCCCGGACGATCGTCATCCGTCGTGGTCGGGTCGCCAGGGCGGCGGCCAGCGCACAGAACCGGGTCGGCGCCCCACCGAAGCGAGCCGGCGTGCCGAGCGCCCGGCGGGCCGTCAGGATGACGAGCTCCTCGGAGCCGCCGTAGAGCCCGCGGAGGCCATGCGCGTCGAAGCAGGCGAGCCCCGGACGCTGGGATTCGACCGCCGCCCCGATCCCCTCGAGTGCCTGGAGAGAACGCTCCCAGGCGGCGGCTACTCCGACCGGGTCGCCGGCGACGAGCTCGAGCTCAGGGCACCTGGTGAGCGCTTCTCCGAGTCCCATCCCAGGGCGCAGGCCGACCGCCTGGGCGGCCCCGGAAACCTCGCCGATCCCCGCTCGCCCGACGGGCGCGCCCATATCGGGAGCGATCGCAACAGCCCGCCCGACAAGTGCCTGAAGTCCGCCGGCGGCGACGGCGAGCTCGAAACGGGGAAGGAGGACGCAGACGATCATGCGAACACATGTTCGCACGACCTGCGGACAGAGGTCGCCGCTGAGACGGCCCGCCCGCTCAAGCGTCGAATCGGCCGACGGGCGGGTGCGTCCCCGTCACGCCTTGACGACGAGTCCCTTGGTCCCGATGAAGCCGGCCCCGCTCCTGCGCAGCCCGAGCGTCGACTGCCGGCCACCACTCGCATAGATGCCGTCCTGGGCATTGCGGGTCGTCCGCTGCCCGCGGGTCGAGTACGGCGCCCGCCGGTAGACGGCGTCGGTCGTCGCGTCGCGGAAGAACAGCTGGCCGGTGTGGACGACGTTGCCGGCGACGTGGACCTTGACGTGGATGTGGACGGTCCGCCCCTGGTACCAGCCGGGATAGATCGTCCGCAAGCGGGCGACTCCCTGATCGTCGGTCTTCACCCCACCCCGCAGGAACGCCCGTCCCCGGCCAGAGCCGAAGCCCGAGTAGACGCCGAGCGCGTCGGCGTGCCAGATCTCGACCGTCGCTCCGCGGATCGGCCCGCAGGCGACCGAAGAGCTGACCGGCAGGCGGAGATCCAGCAGGACGCCCTTGCGGTCCTCGCGGATGTCGCTGCGAAGGAGATGGTCATCGATGTAGTAGGGGCCTTCGGTCTGCTCGGGCGTCAGCGTGCATGCCCCGCTCGCCGAAGCGACCGCCGCCAGCGCGTCACGGCCGCCGCCAGTCTGGCCGGCCAGGTAGAGGCCGGCACCGAGGCCGGCGAGGCCACCGGCGGCTACGACCTCCCGGCGGGTGAGGTGGGGCGCGTCATCGATCGGGTTCACGTTGGCCTTCTCGGTCATCTGTCGATTGTCGGGATGCGGGCTGGAGGTCTGGCGGGGGCCCGCGGGCCGCTCAACAGCGGGGACGCTGCCCGCGGGTCTGCCATGACCCGGCGGCATGCCGTCTCCAGAGCTCTCCAAGGTCGACGATCGTGGCTACGCCGCGCGGGAGACGAGCACCCGAGCGCGGTTGGCGGCCTTGCGGGCCGGAGCGATCGCTGCCATGGCGTAGCCGGCGACGCCGAGGACGATCGTCTCGACGAAGAGCGAAGCCACGCCGAGCGGCTCGGTCCAGTTGCCGACGTCTGCGGCCGCGCCCGGCAGGCCGACCGTCCGGCTGTAGACGAAGGCGAGGATCGCCCCGCCGGCCAGGGCGCCGGCCGCGGTCCAGGCCCAGCGGGTCGGGCGGCGGGCGATCATCGCGGCAACGGCGATCGCGCCGGCGATCAGGCCGACGTAGAGCCACGCCTTGTACGGGAGCTCGGAGAACGTCGGGATCGCGTCGAGGGTGTGGATCAGGGCGACCCCGAGCAGGCCGACCACGGCCAATACGCGGGTCAGGACGTCACGGGCTACTGCATCAAGGCTCTGCGCGTTCATCTTGCCTCCTGGGCACTCGTTGCGTTGTCCTCCTGAGAATCGGAGAACCGCCTGTGAGCGTCCTGGGCCGAAACTGGGAGCCTGATGAGAGGGAGCTCCTGGTTGGCGGAGCGCGCCCGCCCGCCCTCAGACGACCGGTGTCGGTGGGTCCCTTCCGTCGAGCACGGCAATCACGTTCTCGGCACAGAGCTTCGCCATCGCGTCGCGGGTCGCCCGCGTGGCCGACCCGATGTGGGGGACGAGCACCGTGTTCGCGAGCGCCGTCAGCTCCTCCGGGACGGTCGGCTCGTCCTCGTAGACGTCGAGTCCCGCCCCGCCGAGGTGGCCTGTCGTCAAGGCTTCGACGAGCGCGGTCGTGTCGAGGACGCCGCCCCGGCACGTGTTGACGAGGATCGCCCCCGGCTTGACCTCGGCCAGCCGGGCCGCGTCGATCAGGTGCCGGGTCTCCGGCGTCAGGTTCACGTGAAGGCTGACGTAGTCGCAGACCCCGAGCAGCTCGTCGAGCTCCATTCGCTCGGCCCGGCACCTCGTCGCCGCGTCGTCCATCGGCCGCTTCGACGCGAACACGATCCGCGGCTCGAATCCCCCGAGGAGCGCGGCGACCCGCTGGCCGATCCGCCCGAAGCCGACCAGCCCGACCGTCGCCCCGGCGAGCTCCCGCCCGATGAACTGCTCCGGCTCCCATCCGGTCCAGCCCCCCGTCCGGAGGATCCGATCGGTCTCGACGATCCGCCGGCCGACCGCCGCCATCAGGGCTACGGCGAGCTCGGCCGTCGCGTTGGTCAGGACCTCCGGCGTGTTTGTCGCCCGCAGGCCACGGTCGGCGACCGCCCGCGTGTCGATGTTGTCGTAGCCGACCGCGAAGTTCGCGATCACCCGCAGCGACTCGCCCGCCCGGTCGAGCAGTTCGCCGTCGACGCGGACGGTCGGGTCGGTGACGATCGCGCTGACGCCGGCTGCTCGCTCGAGCAGCCACTCCCGGTCGAGCCGGACGCCGCCGCTCTCGACCTCGAAGCGCTCGCTCAGCAGATCCGCTCCGGCCGGCGGGAGGGCCCGCGCGACGAGGACCCTCAGTCTGGCCGCCATGGCCCCGGATCTTGCCGAACGCCGGTATGCCTGGCAAGCGACGCCCCCGGCTGCCCTCGGCCCGTCGAGTGCTTGTAGACTCCGCGCGAGTGCGGCTGTAGCTCAGTTGGCTAGAGCGTCTGCTTGCCATGCAGAAGGTCGAGGGTTCGAGTCCCTTCAGCCGCTTCGAGAAAGCCCCGCTCAGGCGGGGTTTTTTCTGTCGGTGCCGCCAATTGCCCGGCGACATCGCGGATTGCGCATCACGATGGGTCGTTTGGCGTATACGTCATCGTCTACACTTGTGGCTATGGCTGCGACTACGACACTCCGCGTCCGTCTGAGTACTCGTGACCGCATCAATCGCCTGGCCGCGGAGGATCGCGTGGCGGCGCCTGAGTTGATCGAGCGCCTGGTCGCAAGGGAGGAGCATGAGCGACTTCTGCGTGCGATGAACGACGACTTCGGCATGCTTCGCGACGACCCGACTCGGTGGGCCGCCTTCGAGGCGGAGACGGCCGCCTGGGATACCACCAGCGCCGACGTCGGCTCTGGCAGGCCCGGGAACGTTAGTTGAGCGTTCCCGACGCGGGGCAGGGAGACGTCTGGGATTGCGAGCTCGACCCGGTCGCCGGTCACGAGCAGGCCGGGCGTCGTCCGTGCCTGGTCATTTCGGTCGATGCGTTCGGCAAGGGGCCGAGCGGTCTGGCGATCGTCGTTCCGATCAGCCGTTCGACCTACAACCGGCTCGACGTTCGGATCGAGCCTCCGGAGGGTGGCCTGGTCGCCGTTTCTCATGCGCTGCCTTACCAGGTCCGAACGATCAGCCGCACTCGCTTGGCGAAGCGGCGCGGCGGGGTCGCAGAGGTGACGCTGACGGAGGTGATCGCGCGAGTGGGGCTGCTGATCAAGTCTCCGTGATCGGCCGGAGACGCCCCCGCGGACGGCGGGAGCGTCTCGAACAGCCGTGTCGTGTCCTACCGGGCTCCCTAGAGCGAGCCCTTCAGGCCGCCGAGGACGACGGCTGCCACGGGTACTCCGTTGAGCAGGCCGAATCCCTGGGCCCCCGGGGCGCCGGGCGTCGCGCCGGCGCCGCCGGCCCCGCCACTGCCGCCGAGGAGGAGCGCGTTGCCGCCGTTGCCGCCGTTACCTCCGGTCGCTCCGGACCCACCGTTGCCGCCGTTACCGCCGAACAGCAGCGAGTCAGCGCCGTTGCCGCCGTTGCCGCCGTTCCCAGCGCCGCCAGGGGCACCGGGGACGGACGTCACGACGCCGAAGACCGACGCGGTGCTGGTCGTCGTGCCCACGCCGGGGTTGCCGCCGTTGCCGCCGTTGCCGCCGTTGGCGCCGCTGCCGCCGAGCAGCAGACCGAAGCCGCCGTTGCCGCCCGCGGCGCCGTTGCCGCCGTTGCCTCCGTTGCCACCGGTCGCGGTCGTGACCGTGAACGATGCGTTCGTCGTCGCGTTGGCCGCCCCGCCGTTGCCGCCGTCGCCGCCATTCCCGCCGCGGCTTCCGTTGCCGCCGAGCAGCACGGCGTTGCCGCCGTTCCCGCCGGCCCCGCCGTTCCCGCCGGTCGCCCCGTTGCCGCCTGTGGCGATCGCGGTGGCGAACGTCCCGCTCCCCGCTGTGGAGGTTGCCACGCCGCCGGCCCCGCCGGCTGCTCCCGCGCCGCCGCGGCTTCCGTCGCCGCCGAGCAGCAGGGCGTTGCCGCCGTTGCCGCCAATCCCGCCGTTGCCGGCGCTGCCGCCCAAGCCGCCGACGGAGATCGCGTTGCCGCTGTTGCCGGTCGTCGTCGCGCTCGCGGCCCCTCCGACGCCACCGGCGGCCCCCCTGCCACCACGGGCTCCGCCGCCGCCGAACAGCAGCGCGCTGCCGCCGCTGCCGCCGCTGCCCCCGCTGCCGCCCGTGCCGCCCGTGGCGCCGTTGGCGTGCGCGTTGGCGACCGGTGCGGTCGCGTGGGATACCGCGGCGCCCCCCGCGCCCCCGGCGGCTCCCCTGCCACCACGGGCTCCGTCGCCGCCGAAGAACACAGCGTTGCCGCCGTTGCCGCCGCCGCCGCCACTGCCGCCGTTGCCGCCGTTGCCGCCGATGCCGGACGCGCCGGCGGTCCCGTTGAGGGCCGTGGCGGTTCCCTTGCCGAGACCGCCGGCGCCGCCGGCGCCTCCCGCGCCGCCGCGGCCGCCGTTACCGCCGAAGAACACCGCCGGGCCGCCACCCCCGCCGGTGCCCCCGCCGCCGCCGCCGCCGCCGACGCCGCCGGTCGCGGTCGCGTCGATGTTCGCGCCCGTGACGTTGTTGATGATCGTGAGGTCGGCCGCGCCGCCCTTGCCCCCCTTGCCGCCCTTGCCGCCCCTGCCGCCCGGGCCGCCGAGCACCACGCTCGGGCCGCCGGCGCCGCCGTTGCCGCCGGCGTCGCCCGCCGTGCCGGGGTTCCCGACGAGCGGTCCGGGCGCGGGGCCGGTCAACCTGAGACCGGCCACGCCGTTGGCGCCGGGTCCGCCGGGCCCGCCGGCACCCCCCGCGAGGAAGCCGAACGGGCCGTCGGCTCCGTTCGTCGCGGCCGGCGCGCTGGCCGGTCCCGCCAGGCCGGCGATTACGACCGTGCCCAGCGCCAAGTTACGCTTGTTCATCCGTGATCCCCTTTTTGAATTCAGTGGTCCGTTGCGACGCCCCGTGGGCCATTGAAACCCCCGCGTCTCGGTCGTTATATCCACTCGCCGTGCCGGCGTGCACGAACGTCAACGTCGATTGCCGAGAACGAGCCGAGCCTGTGGCGTGAGGACCCACGGCAACCGCTCGCTCAGCGTGGCGCGTGGTAGCGGCCGGCGCGGGGTTCTGTTGTTTGCCTTTTGGAGCGGCCGCGGCGGGCGCGGGTGGTCAGGGAGCAGAGGCCGCGACGATCTCGGCCAGCATCTCGCGGAGATCGTGGTTCGCGCGGTAGACGATCAGCTGGCGGTGGGCGCCGTTGCCGACATCGAGCAGATCGTGGATCCCGGCGAGCTCGGCCGTGCAGCGGAGGTCCTCGGCGTGCTCGCCGAGGCGGTCGAGGAGCCTGCGGGTGAGGTCCTCGATCCGGGCGACGGCGTTGGTCTCGACGTCGAGGATGCGGGCGTCGGTTCCGTAGCGGGCGGCCAGCCACTTGTTGGCCTCGAGCACCTCCTGGGGGTGATCGATCGGGGTCGCGCCGTCGGCGTGGGCGAGCGCGAGCGAGCGGACCAGGGTCTGGACGAGCGCGGTCAGGGCAATCGTGTGCTCGAGCCTCGTCTGGCCGTCCATCGCCCGGATCTCGACCGTGCCGAGCCGGGGGTGGGGGCGGACGTCCCACCAGAGGTAGGTGTAGTCGCCGATCATCCCGGCGTCGACCATCCGCCGGACGCGGGCGACGTAGTCGTCCCAGCCGGTGTAGAACGGCGGGATCCCGACCCGGGGGAAGGCCTTGAAGATCGGCGCGCGGGTCGACTGGAGGCCGGTCTCCTCGCCGCGCCAGAACGGCGAGTTGGCCGAGAGGCCGAGCAGGATGGGGACGTATTCGCGCAGGCCGTTGGCGACGGCGATCGCCGTCTCGGGATCGTCGAGCCCGACGTGGACGTGCATCCCGAAGACGAGCTCCTGGCGGGCGACGAAGGCCAGTTCGTCGATCAGGGCGCGGTAGCGGGGCCGGCCGACGATGCGCTGCTTCTCCCACAGGCCGAGCGGGTGGGTGCCGGCCGAGGCGATCGCGAGGCCGCGGGTCGCGGCGGCGGCGTTCGTGTGGCGGCGGAGCGTCCGCAGCTGGTCGCCGGCCTCTGCGACGCTATCGCAGGGAGCCGTCGCGATCTCGAGCACCGACTCCATCAGCTCGGGCTTGATCATCCCGACCGGCGCGTCCTCGAGGAGCTGCTCGACCGCGTTGACGAGATCGTGGGTCTCGGCGTCGACGATCATCAGCTCCTCCTCCACGCCGACGGTGAATCGCGATTCGCAGAAAGCGTGGTCCATCGTGGGCGGAGCCTAGCCCGGCCGGCGGATCAGGGAGTCGCGGTGGCGGCGTCGACCGCCGCCCAGAAGTCCTCGATCACCGGCGGAGGACCGGTCAGGTCGCTCGCGCCGGCGACTCGTCGTGCGCCTCGTCGGGGACCGCTGTGGTCCCCGACGCTGCGATTGCGATCAGTTGAGGTCGAAGCGGTCGAGGTTCATCACCTTGACCCATGCGGCGACGAAGTCACGCACGAACCTCTCGGCGCCGTCATCGCTCGCGTAGACCTCGGCCAGCGCCCGCAGCTCGGAGTTCGAGCCGAACACGAGGTCGACGCGGCTGCCCGTCCACTTCAGCTCGCCGGTCGCGAGATCGTGCCCGGCGAACGTCTCCGTGTCCCCGGCGGTCGCCGTCCAGGTAGTGCCCAGGTCGAGCAGGTTGACGAAGAAGTCGTTGGTCAGCGACCCCGGCGTCGAGCTGAGAACACCCAGCGGGGACTCGTCGGAGTTGGCGCCCAGCACCCGCAGCCCGCCGACCAGGACGGTCATCTCGGGGGCGCTGAGGGTCAGCAGGTTCGCGCGGTCGAGCAGGAGGTACTCGGCCGGCAGCCGGTGCCCGTCGCGTGAGTAGTTGCGAAAGCCGTCGGCCGTCGGCTCGAGCGCCGCGAAGGATTCCACGTCGGTCTCCTCCTGAGACGCGTCCGTCCGTCCGGGCGCGACCGCGACCTCGACGTCCACGCCGGCGTTCCTGGCGGCCTGCTCGATGCCTGCGGACCCGCCGATCACGATCAGGTCAGCCAGCGAGACCTGCCTGCCCCCGGACTGGGAGTTGTTGAAGGCGTCCTGAATGGATTCGAGGGTGCGCAGCACCGTGGCCAGCTGGTCGGGATCGTTGACCTCCCAGTCGTTCTGCGGCGCGAGGCGGATTCGCGCTCCGTTGGCGCCGCCGCGCTTGTCGCTGCCGCGGAAGGTCGACGCCGACGCCCACGCCGTCGAGACGAGCTGTGAGACCGACAGGCCCGAATCGAGGATCTGCGCCTTGAGCTCGGCGATCTCCTGCGCCCCGATCGGCTCGTGCGTCACCGGTGGGACGGGGTCCTGCCAGAGCAGCGTCTCGGTCGGCACCTCGGGCCCGAGATAGCGAGCCACGGGCCCCATGTCGCGGTGGGTCAGCTTGAACCACGCCCGGGCGAAGGCGTCGGCGAGCTCGTCGGGGTGCTCGAGGAAGCGCCGGCAGATCGGCTCGTAGACGGGGTCGAACCGCAGCGCGAGGTCCGTCGTCAGCATCGTCGGGGAGTGCGTCAGCGTCGCGACATGGGCGTCGGGCACGCTGCCTGCGCCGGCACCGTCCTTCGGCTTCCACTGGTGCGCGCCGGCGGGGCTCTTCGTGAGCTCCCACTCGTGGGCGAACAGCGTCTCGAAGAAGCTCGAGTCCCAGGCCGCGGGCGTGTGCGTCCAGGCGCCCTCGAGCCCGCTGGTGATCGTGTCCGCGCCCCTGCCGCTGCGGAAGCCGTTGCGCCAGCCGAGGGCCTGCTCCTCGAGCGGCGCGCCCTCGGGCTCGGGTCCGACGTACTCGTCGGGGTCAGCCGCGCCGTGGGTCTTGCCGAACGTGTGCCCGCCGGCGATCAGCGCGACGGTCTCCTCGTCGTTCATCGCCATCCGGTGGAACGTCTCGCGGATGTCGGTGGCCGACGCGAGCGGGTCCGGGTTGCCGTTGGGCCCTTCCGGGTTGACGTAGATCAAGCCCATCTGGACGGCGCCGAGCGGCTCCTCGAGCTTGCGCTCACCGGTGTAGCGCTCGTCGCCCAGCCACTCGGTCTCCGGGCCCCAGTAGACGTCCTCGTCCGGCTCCCAGACGTCCTCCCGGCCGCCGGCGAAACCGAACGTCTCAAAGCCCATCGACTCGAGGGCGACGTTGCCCGTGAGGACGATCAGGTCCGCCCACGAGAGCTTCTGGCCGTACTTCTTCTTGACCGGCCACAAGAGCCGACGCGCCTTGTCGAGGTTCGCGTTGTCGGGCCAGCTGTTGAGCGGCGCGAAGCGCTGCTGGCCGGCCCCCGCGCCGCCGCGTCCATCGCTGATCCGGTAGGTGCCCGCGCTGTGCCAGGCCATCCGGATCATGAACGGGCCGTAGTGGCCGTAGTCGGCTGGCCACCAGTCCTGCGACGTCGTCAGGACGTCCTCGATGTCTCCCTTGACCGCGGCGAGGTCGAGCGTCCCGAAGGCCTCGGCGTAGTCGAACTCCTCACCCAGCGGGTTGGCCACCGCGGGGTTCTTGGCGAGGACCTTCAGGTTGAGCCGGTCAGGCCACCAGCCGCGGTTTCCGCCGCCCTCGGTCGGGTGCGGGGCGCGCGGCGCGACCGGGCAGCCGCCGGTGCGCTCGCTCTCGTTCATCTCTCCAACGACGGCGTCAGGACTATCAGACAAGGGGAAGCCTTTCCAGGATCAGAGCGTGTACTTAGGCAGTGCAGGCAGTCGAGCATCCGGGGCACAGGCCCCAGTAGATGACCTCGGCCTCGTCGAGCACGTAGCCGTGGTGGTCGGCTGCCGTCAGGCAGGGCGCGCTGCCGACGGCGCAGTCGACATCGGCGATCGCACCACACGCCCGGCAGACGAGGTGGTGATGGTTGTCGCCGACCCGCGACTCGTAACGGGCGGCCGAGCCCGGCGGGTGGATGCGCCGCACGAGACCCGCGGCGGTCAGCGCCCGCAGGACGTCGTAGACGGTCTGGTGAGAGACCTCGCCGAGATCCTCGCGGACGAGCTCGGCGATCGCGTTCGTGTCGGCGTGCGGATGATCTGCGACCGCGGCGAGCACGGCGACCCGCGGACGCGTCACGTGGAGCGAAGCCCCGCGCAACATCTGTGCGAGCTCCGTCGTCGCCGGCATGCTCCCAGTGTGGCACAGATTCTGGAATGAGTCCGATTTAGACGACCGGGTCTCAGCGCCCGGCGCGCGGCCGGCACAGCGAGACTGGCTCCGAGCGCCGGTGGACGTTAGGCTCGCGTCACGATGGATCTCGGCGAGCTCGAGGCGATTCTCGAGACGACGCACAGCGCGTTCGTCTCGACCGACGAGCACGGCTGCATCACGATCTGGAACCGCTCGGCCGAGGACGTCTTCGGGATGCCCCGAACCCACGCGATCGGCCGGCCGCTCGTGGAGACGATCATCCCAGAGCGCTTCCGCGACCAGTACCACGAGGATCTCAGGCGCCTGATCAAAGGCCAGGCCGACACGGCGCTGGGTGAGCGGCGCGCCGTCACCGCCCAGCGGGCCGACGGCCGGGAGTTCCCCGCCGAGATGACGATCTCCGCGACGGCGACGGCGACGGCGACGGGGACGGGGACGGGGACGGGGGCGGCCGGTGGCGGCTGGCGTGTCCACGCGTTCGTCCGCGACGTCTCCGACCTGGTCTCGGTCGAGCGGGAGCGGACGCTCCTGATCGCCCGCCTGGAGTCCGGCCTGCGGGAGAGCGAGCAGCGCTTCACGGGGATCGTCGACGCGCTCGCCGAGGCGGTCACGATCCGCGATCTCGATGACCGGATCGTCTACGCCAACCGAGCGGCCCTCGAGTCGATGGGCTTCGACTCGATCGTCGAGATGAGCCAGGCCCCGCCGACCTCGATCATGGACGCCTACATCGTCACCGGCGAGGACGGCCGGGAGCTCGACATGGATGACATCCCGTCGGTCCGCCTGCTCCGCGGCGAAGAACCCGGCCCGCTCTTGATGCGGACGGTCGACCGGGCGAGCGGCGCCGAGAACTGGAGGCTCTTGAAGTCGAGCCCGCTGACCGCCGCCGACGGGAGGATCGAGGCGGCCGTGACGATCATCGAGGACGTCACGACCGTCAAGCAGGCCGAGCTGCGGACCCGCCTGCTGGCCGAGGCCAGCGACGTCCTCGCTTCGTCGCTCGACTACGAGCAGACGATCCGCAACGTCGCCCGGCTCGCAGTTCCCAGGCTGGCCGACTGGTGCGCCGTCGACCTCGTCAGCAGCGATGGTCACCGGACCTCGCTGGCGGTCGCCCACGCCGACCCGGAGAAGCTCCGCCTGGCCGAGCGGCTGCGCGCCCAGGAGCCTCAGAAGGTTCCACCCGATCGCGGACTCGGGCTGGTCATGGCCACCGGTCGCGCTCGCATCTATCCGGACATCACCGACGAGATGCTCGCGGCCGGGGCCAGGGACCCCGACCACCTCGAGGGTCTGCGATCGATCGGCATGCGCTCGGTGATGATCATCCCCCTGATCGTCGGCGGCCAGCCGATCGGGGCGATGAGCCTGATCAACGCCGAATCGCGCCGCCGCTTCGACGCGACCGCCCTGGCGTTCGCCTCGCAGATCGCCGACCGGGCGGCGATCGCGGTCGAGAACTCGCGCCTGTACACCGGCCAGGCGCGGATCGCCGCGACGCTCCAGCAGAGCCTGCTGCCGAGCGCGCTCCCCGCGGTCGACGGGTGGGAGGTCTCCGCTCTGTACCGGGCGGCCGGCGAGGGGGTCGAGGTGGGCGGGGACTTCTACGACGTCTTCCTCGTTCCCGGCGGCTGGCTCGTCCTGATCGGCGACATCACCGGCAAGGGCATCGCGGCCGCCGCGATGACGGCGATGGTTCGCCACAGCACGCGGATCGTCGGCGAGGAGACCTCGGAGCCGGCGCTCATCCTCAGCCGTCTCGACGCTGCCCTCCGCGGCCAGTCGCAGCTCTCCCTCTGCAGCCTGCTCTGCCTCCTGATCCGCGGTGGCCACGTCACGATCAGCTCGGCCGGCCACCCCCTGCCCCTCGTGATCGGCGGCGGCTCGGTCAAGCCGGTCGGCCGATCCGGGCCGCTGCTCGGAGCCTTCCCGGGCGTCCGCTGGCTCCAGACGAGCGTCGAGCTGGCGGCCGGTGAGTCGCTCGTCCTCTACACCGACGGCGTCACCGACACCGTCGGCGCCGACGATCGCTTCGGCGAGCGCCGCCTCCGCGAGCTGCTCGGCCGGTGCCGGGAATCCTCGCCCGGGGAGCTACTCGCGACGCTCGACCGCGAGCTGACCGCCTTCCAGGTCGGCGCCCAGGCTGACGACACGGCCGCGCTCGCCCTGCGTCGCGACCCCTCGACCGACCGCGAGGACCCCCGCGGCTGATCCTCGCGCGGCGCCCGACCCCCGCCCGAGCTCGGCCGTCCCCCGAGTTCGACCGTCACCCGAGCCCCCCAGATCGGCCGATCCCCCCCGAGCCCCGCCCGAGCCCCCGTTCGACCGCTCCGGCCAGGCGACCTGCGAGCTCGGCGACCGGCCAGAGATCAGGACACTCTGACCGAGGCGACGCTCGGCAGCCGCGTGGCCGCGTTGAACCAGCTCTCGCCGGCGTCCCGCGAGCCGAAGATGTCGCCGGTGCTCGTCCCGAAGTAGAGCTCGAGTGTCGGGCCTTCGCCCGCGCGGGTGAACGCCTGGCGGAGGATCTGCACGTACGCGCCGTCCTGCGGCAGCCCGTCGGTGTGCTCGGTCCAGGTCGTCCCGGCGTCCCGTGTCTCCCACACCGCGACCCGACCGTCGGGTGTCAGGCGGTCGGCGGTCGCGACCGGGATCACGTACGCCGAGTCCGCGTCGGCCGGGTCGAGCGCGACCGGAAAGCCGAAGTCCGACGGCAGGCCGGCGGCGATGTCGATCCATGACTCGCCGGCGTCATCGGATCGGTAGACGCCCCCGTGGAACTGCATGAACAGCCGCCTCGGGTTCGCAGGCGATCGCTCGACGTGGTGGACGCAGAGGTTGAGCGCCGTCGCCCGCCCCTCCTCGGGGACGTAGTCGGGGACGATGCCGGCGTTGCCGTGGCGCCACGTCGCACCCCGATCCTCGGTCAGCCAGATTCCCGCCGCCGAGATCGCGACCGCCAGGCGGTCGGGCTCACCCGGCCAGGTCGCGATCGAGTGGACCGACAGACCCCCCGAGTCCCGCTGCCACCGAGACCGCGTCGGGTGCTCCCAGAGCGCGCGGTTGAGCTCCCACGTCGCCCCCGAGTCCCGGCTCTCGAAGAGGACTCCCGGATCCCCGCCCGCGAACAGCGTCGCCTCGTCCTCGCCGGCGACGACCACCCAGATCCGCTTGAGCGCCTTGTCGCCGCCCTTCGGCAGGACCGTGCCCCTCGCCGGCTCCCAGTCTCCCGCCGGGTCGTCGGTGAACCAGATCCGCGGCCCGTAGAAGGCTGAGGTGACCGACGCGAAGCAGCGGCCGGTCCGCGGGTCGCGCATCGCGTAGTCGACCGGCTCGCCGACGAACGCCCGGGCCTTGATCTCGAAGCGTGCGTCTGTGGAGCCGTCGATCACGAACAGGCCCTTGCGGGTCCCGACCAGCAGCTCTGTCATCCGGGTCGGCTCAGCCGCCCGAGATCGCCGGGAGGATCTCGATCTTGTCGTCCGCCCCGACCGCGGCGTCCTGCTTGACGCGCTCGCCGTTGACGAAGACGTTTATGTGCGGCCGGATGACCCCCGTCTCGTCGAGGATCCACCCCTCGAGCGCCGGGTTGGTCCGCTCGAGCTCGTGGATCAGCTCGTCGACCGTCGCGCCGCCGACCTCGCGGTCCTCACGGTCGCCGACGAGCTTCTGGAGTGGTCCCCTGAGGGTCACGGTCGCCATCGTCCAATCATATGCGGCGGCTGGGATAGAGTGAATCGGCGTGGCGCTTCCAGTCCAGACCCCGATGGCCGTCCGCATGGCCCGCGCACGCAAGGCCCAGATCGATGTCCTCGCGATCGACGGACGCTTCAAGAACGTGCTCGTCGTCTCCTGGTCGACCGGCGCCGCCGTGATGACCCGCTTCGTCCTCGGACTCGACGCCCGCGACCCCCGGCCGGAGGGGACCGACGAGCTGCTGGCCGGCCTGCAGACTGCCCGCGGCCTCGATGCCGGTCTGGCGATCGCGACCTGGTGGCACCTCTATGGCTCGCTCGAGACGATCTGGCCCGCCCGCTTCCCCGAGGCCGTCGCCCTCGCCCGCCGGGTCAACCCGTCCCACGGCCCGGTCGAGGACCGCATCCAGAACCTCGATGCGCCGCCGACGGTGCTCGACGCCTACCGCTTCCTCTACGAGGCCGTGACCGAGGCCGAACCGCCCGGGGACCCCTCGCCGGAGACGCTCGCGATCTGGGAGGACTGCCTGCTCGCGGCCCGCCAGCGGGCGATCGAGGGCAACCGCGGCATGTACATGCCCGGCGCCGGCCGCGTCAACCCGCCGCTTCCGGGCGACCCCAAGCAGCCCGACGACGACCACAAGCCCGTGGCACTTCCCCAGCCAGAGCATCTACACCCGGGAGCCCACCATCAGTAACCTGGCCAACCGACCCGGAAACCGTCCGACTCGCCGCCAGCGTGAGCAGCGGGCATTCGGGCTTGTCGTCGCGACCGCCGGTCTCAGCGTGGTCGCCGTCGTCGGCCTGCTCCTCGCCGTCGTCGGCGTCGTCGGCTTCGGCGGGCCCCTGCTGCTGGCGATCGCAGCCGTCGTCTGCGGCTTCGTCCTGCGTCGGTCGCTCTCGGCCTAGCGGCCCGGCGCCGGGCGTCGAGCGACGGCGCAGCCGGCCGTCGGCGGCGGCTGCTAGAGGTCCGCGACTGCCACGACGCCCAGCTCTCCCGAGATGCTCGCCGCGACCGAGGAGACGATCGCCAGCCTTCCGGGCCAGGCGGCCGCCGGTCCCCTGCGGGCCGGCGTCGCTGCCGATCCGAGCTCCCGGACCACCGGACGGGCGAAGTGGTGGGAGAGCAGGAGCTGCTCGGCTTCGGCCAGCCGGTCGCGGTTCGCGGTCTCATACCCCCATCTGCTCATCGTCTCGACCCCCAGGACACCTTCGGACGGCTTATCGGTCACTGGTTCCAGGATGGACCGCCGCGGCCCAAAACACTGTGATATTCGTCACAAACGCGCCGTGATCCGGCTCACGCCGATCGGCTCTGGTCGGTGAGCCCGCGCCACCGCCGGTCGGTGAGCTCCGGCCCCCGCCGGTCGCTGGGCTCCGGCTCCCGCCGGTCGACGAGCTTCCGCCGCCGCCAGCCGCCCCCGGCGTCGGTCGTGACCGCGGGGTTCGTCACGGTGCTCGTCGGCTTCACCAGCTCGGCCGCGATCGTCTTCCAGGCCGCCCGCGCCGGCGGCGCCTCGCCGCCCGAGGTCGCCTCGTGGCTCGAGGCGCTCGGCATCGGGATGGCCGCAACCTCGATCGGTCTTTCGCTTCGCTACCGGGCGCCGATCGTCACCGCCTGGTCGACCCCCGGGGCGGCTCTGCTCGTCACGAGCCTCGTCGGCGTGCGCCTCCCCGAGGCGATCGGCGCGTTCATGTTCTCCGCGGTCCTGATCGTCGCGGCCGGCGCGAGCGGTGCCTTCGAGCGGGCGATCACCCGGATTCCCCTGCCGATCGCCCAGGCCCTCCTGGCCGGCGTCCTCGTGCGCTTCGGACTCGGCGTCTTCACCGCCGTCCGGGTCGCCCCCGGCCTCGTCCTGTCGATGTTCGTGGTCTTCGTCGTCGCCCGCCGCTGGTTGCCCCGCTACACGATGGTCTTCGTCCTGCTCGTCGGGGTCGTCCTCGCCGTCGGGGACGGCTCGTTGCGGCTCGGGGCCGTCCACGTCCTCGTCACGAGTCCCCGCTTCGTCGCCCCGGCCTTCTCCGTCGCGACGATGGTCAGCGTCGGGATACCCCTCTTCCTCGTCACGATGGCCTCCCAGAACCTCCCGGGCGTCGCCGTCCTGCGCAGCGCCGGATACCGCACGCCGATCTCGCCGTTGATCACCGCGACCGGGCTGACCACGCTCGTCCTCGCCCCGTTCGGCGCCTTCGCGATCAACCTCGCCGCGATCACAGCGGCGATCTGCGCAGGCCCCGAGGCTCACGAGGACCCCACCCGCCGATACATGGCCAGCGTCGCGGCCGGCGGCTTCTATCTCGTCGTCGGGGTGTTCGGCGCTACGGTCGCCGCCCTCTTCGCGGCCTTCCCGGCAGTCCTCGTCGCCGCTGTCGCAGGCCTCGCCCTGATCCCGACGATCGCCGCCAGCCTGGCCGGCGCCCTGGCCGACGAGCGGGTCCGTGAGCCGGCCGTGATCACCTTCCTCGTCACGGCGTCCGGCGTGACGCTCGGCGGGATCGGCTCGGCCTTCTGGGGAGCGCTCGCCGGGCTGGCCGTGCTCGGCGTGTTCGCGGTCGGCCGGGACGCCCGTCCGCCGCGCTCGGCCGCTGTCGCGAGGCCTGCCCCGGGGTCGGCTGCCGGGTTAGACTCGGCAGCGGTGGCGCGGACACGACCTGCTCCAGAGGAAGGGCCGGCGAATGACCGGCTTCCCGACGGCCCTGCGCCGCTCGACGGGGACCTGCCGGCGCCCGCCCCGCCCCCCGGCGGCCCCAAGCGTCGTCGGGCGACGATGAGCGGTTCGAGGCTGAGCGGCCTGGTCGGCGCCGGCCTCGGTGCTGCGGTCGGCGGGATCCTCGGATCGAGCGTGTGGATCTTCGCCGTCGTCGGCTTCATCGTCCTCGCCGAGCTCCCCGATCTCGTCTACCGCGTCCGGGCCCGCCGCGGCCACACCGACCCGCTGCTGCCTCCCTGGAGCGCCTCGGAGGCCTATCTGGTCACGCTGCGACGGTGGCGTCGGTCTCGGAGCGACCTGTCGGACTGAGCGCCAGGCGTCCGGCGGGCAGAACGACCTCGACGAGGAGGATCGTCGGTGCTGGGCGTGCTTCACGCTGCTGCGGACATCGTCGAGTCGGGTCGACGGTCTCTCTCAAGAACGTCGTTTAGAAAGTTCATTAACCACTCGTCGCGGCGCGCCCAGCGACATGCTCGTGCGCGCCGCGAGACCCGACCGGCTCTCGCGGCCGTCTCGACTCGCCGCCGACACCGGCGGCCTGCGCTGCCCGCAGGCGATCGCGGTCCTTCGGCATCTGGACGTCGATCTGGACATCCGGTCCCCGAAGCCGTCGCGAATCCTGGCCGACGGTCCATGTTTGCGGGCCACCGCGGGACGCAAACTCAACTACGTCCGCTGCGATCACGACCAAAGGAGCTGCGCATGGCAGTCGAACCCCAGTTGAGCGAGCAGGAGATGATCAGCCTGCTCGAGATCGCCCACCCGTCGAAGCTTCCAGGCGAATCGATCTACGGCTCGACGAAGGTCTTTCCCGACTATCAGGCCGAGGACGGCGAGACGTATCTCGGCATGGTGCACGGCATCGCCCACGAGTCGTCGGTCAGCTTCGTCGCCGTGCTCCTCGCGATCCGCGCTCTCCGCAAGGGATTCGAGTCCGCCCTCTACTTCTTCGGGATCGGATCGCTCAACTGCCTGGCGACCCGTGGCTTCCCGACCGTCGGGGCCGAGCTCTTCCCCGGCATGCGCAACGAGAACGGCCAGCTCGAGAAGTTCATCGCCGAGGGCGGCAAGGTCTTCGCCTGCCGTCTGGGACTCGCCCTCCACGGCGCCCGCGAGGAGGACCTGATGTCCGGTGTCATCCCGTGCCACCCGCTCGACATGCAGGACGCGATGATCGAGTACTCGCGCAAGGGCGCGATCATCAACACGACCTGGATGTTCTAGACCGTGGAGCTGTCGCTGCGCAGCGAGCTCGCCGTCCGAGGTCTGCGCTCCGCGCCGCCCGTCCGCCGGCGGGCCGGTGCGGGACCCAGCGACGACGGCCATTGGAAGCTGGGCGGCGGCTGCCCCGCGACGCTCCCGATGGCCCCCGACTCCCCGTTCGCGATCGACCCCGCCGGCCAGCTGACTCGGGACGGCGTGGTCGTCGACGACGCGATGCTCGAGCCGATCGACCGGCCCCGCTTCTACGACCTCGAGACGGCCGACGGAGTGCCCTACGAGAAGCTGGCCCGCCTGCACGGCGGCGACGTCCTCGCGACGACCGTCGTCCAGACGTGCATCCGCTACGCCGCCACCGAGACCCGCTGCCGGTTCTGCACGATCGAGGAGTCGCTCCACAGTGGCGCGACCACCCAGGTCAAACGGCCCGCCCAGCTCGCCGAGGTCGCGGCGGCGGCGGTCCGCCTCGACGGCGTCCGCCAGATGGTGATGACGACCGGCACGTCGAACGGCCCGGACCGCGGCGCCCGGCATCTGGCCCGCTGCGTGCGGGCCGTCAAGGCCGCCGTCGGGACGCTGCCGATCCAGGTCCAGATCGAGCCGCCCCTGGACCTCGACTGGATCGACCGGCTCCGCCGGGCCGGCGCCGACGCGATTGGAATCCACATCGAGGCGCTCGACCCCGACGTCCGCGCCCGGTGGACACCGGGCAAGGCGACCGTCCCGCTCGAACGCTACGAGGAGGCGTGGGACCGCGCGGTCGACGTCTTCGGCGCGAACCGCGTCTCGACCTACCTGCTGGTCGGGCTCGGCGAGGATCCCGACGGCCTGGTGGCCGCGGCGGCCCGCCTGATCGAGCGGGGCGTCTACCCATTCGTCGTCCCGTACCGCCCGCTCGCCGGGTCGCTCGCCCACGCCGACGGCGTTCCGGCGCCCGATCCGTCTGTGCTCGCCGACGTCACCCGGCGCGTTGGCCTCGCCCTCGCCGACGCCGGAATGCGCGGCGTCGATCAGGTCGCCGGTTGCGCCGCCTGCGGCGCGTGCTCGGCACTCCAGCAGGCTGGCGGGTGAGCGCCGGCGTGCCCGACATCGTCCAGCGCCTCGGCGGCCCGCCGGCCAGGTCCCACCCGGCGCCGGCTTTTCTGATCGTCGATGCGACCGACGATCGCCGACGTCGCGCCGCCTACCGGGCGCTACGCCGCCGCGCTTTCGTCGACGACCAGCGTCTCTTCTCCGGGGACGACGCCGACGACAACGACACCGACCCAGAGACCCGGGTGCTTGCTGCCGTCGGTCGCGGCGGCGCGCTCCTCGGCGGCGTACGGATCCATCCCGAGCACGGCGGCGGAGAGATCGGCTGGTGGCGCGGAAGCCGTCTGGTGACCGAGCACGACGGCGCCGGTCCGCCGCGCGGTCGGATCGGCGCCGCGCTCGTGCGCGCCGCCTGCGCCGTCGCCCTCGATCTCGGTGCGGTCCGCTTCGACGCCCACGTCCAAGAGCGACAGGTCTCGTTCTTCGCCCGGCTCGGCTGGCAGCCGGTCCGGCCGCTCGAGTGCGCCGGCGGACCCCACCGCTTGATGCGCTGGCCGGTCGGTCGATTCGACGCCCTCGCCGCGGCCACCAAGCAGCCGCTCGGCGGCCTGCTCGCTGGTCTGCTGCCGCACGACCGTTGGCGTGGCGACGACGGCGTCCCGGTACCCGGATCGGACATCGTCGCGGCCACCGACGCGATCACGCCGTCGATCGTCGAGCGCGACCCCGAGTGGGCCGGCTGGTGCGGGATGCTCGTCACCGCCCACGACCTCGCTGCGATGGGGGCCGCCCCGCTCGGCGCACTCGATGCCCTCGGTGCCGCGAACTCCGCCCACGCCGAGCGGATCATCACCGGATTGCGGGCCGGAGCCGAGGCCTTCGACCTGCCGATCCTCGGCGGCCACACCCAGCTCGGCGTCCCTGCGGCGCTCTCTGTCACCGGGCTCGGTCGCGCGGCCGACCCGATCCCCGCCGGTGGTGGTCGACCCGGCGACGAGGTGAGGCTGACCGCCGATCTCGAAGGCGGCTGGCGACCGGGTTACCGCGGCCGCCAATGGGACTCGACATCCTGGCGGACGCGCGACGAGCTACGGCCGATGCTCGCCGCGGTGCGCAACTGCGCTCCCCACGCCGCGAAGGACGTCTCGATGGCCGGCATCGTCGGGACCGCGGGGATGCTCGCCGAGGCGTCGGGGACCGGTCTCGAGCTCGAGGTCGCCGCGATTCCCCGGCCGCGCGACGCGACCCTTGCCGACTGGCTGACCTGCTTCCCCGGCTTCGCCGTCCTGACCGCGGACGCACGATCGGCGCCGGCCCCTCGAGCCGGCGCTGCCGTGAGCGCCGTCTGCGGTCGCCTGACCCGCAGTCCCGGCGTCCGCCTCCGCTGGCCGGATGGCGACGTCACGACAGCTCTGTCGATTGACGCGGTGACCGGGCTCGGGCCGGCGCTCGAGGAGACAAGACGATGACCGAGATCACGATCGCCGCCGCCGGCGCTCCGTTCGTCCGCGACATGGAGACCTGCTTGCACACGATCGAGGGGCTTCTGACCCGGGCCCGCGACCGCGGCGTCGATCTCCTCGTGCTGCCGGAGGCGGCGCTCGGTGGGTACGTCGAGACGCTCCACGGCGACGCCGAGCCACCGCCGGCCCTCGACGCCGAAGGACCGGAGCTCGCCCGGGTGATCGAGCTCGCCGGCGAGATGGTCGTCTGCGTCGGCTTCTGCGAGCACGGCGGTGGCGGCGAGCGCTACAACGCGGCCGCCTGCCTCAGCGGTCACGGGGTCCACGGCATACATCGCAAAGTCCACCTACCGCTCGACGAAAACCGCTTCACAACCACCGGCGACCGTCTCGACGCCATCGACACCCCGGTCGGGCGGATCGGGATGCTGATCTGCTACGACAAGGCCTTCCCCGAGGCCTCCCGGTCGCTCGCGCTCGACGGCGCCCAGGTTCTCTGCTTCCTGTCTGCCTGGCCGTGCAGCGCGTCCAACCCGGCTCCCCGCCTCGAGGACGACCGCCAGTGGCGCCGCTCCGAGCTCTGGGACCGCGCACGGGCGGCCGAGAACTCGCTCGTCGTGGCCTCGGCCAACCAGACCGGAGAGTTCGGCAGGCTCCGTTTCATCGGCGGGGCACGCGTCGTCGGGCCGGGTGGTGACCCGCTGGCCGAGACCGGCGTCGAAGGAGGGTTGGCGGTGACGACGCTCGATCTCCACGAGACCGTCGAGCGAGCCCGCCGGGCGCTGTCTCCGATCCGCGACCTCCGCCCGGATCTCTACCGCCGGGCCGAGCCGGTCCCGTACGCCTGATGCCCGAGGTCAGCTTCACGATCCGCTGGCCCGACGGGACCAGTCAGCTCGGATGGTCGCCTTCCCGCGCGATCGCAGACCTCCTCACCGAAGGCGCCGTCTATCGGTGCCCGGAGTTCGTCCGGCGAGCTCGCGACGGGCTGAACGCCGCGTCGGACCGCGTCCGCGACCGCTACGGCTTCGCCTGCACGGCGGCTGCCGACCAGCTCGACGCGATCGAGGCGAGCGCTGCCCGCCAGGCCGCCGATCCGGACGGCCTGGTCGCCGTCGAGCGGCTGCGCGTCGATCCCCCCGGGATGCGCTTCCCCCCACCCGAGCGCCTCGACGGCCACCACGAGGTGATCGTGGTCGGCGGCGGCCAGGCCGGTCTCGCCGTCAGCTGGTGCCTGCGCGACCAGGGCATCGACCACGTCGTCCTCGAGCGCCATCGAGTCGCCCATGCCTGGCGCGAGGAGCGCTGGGACGCCTTCTGCCTGGTCACGCCCAACTGGCAGTGCCAGCTCCCCGGGCATCCATATGCCGGCGGCGACCCGGACGGGTTCATGGTGAAGGACGAGGCCATCGCCTACCTCGACCGCTACGTCGACGACGCCGTGCCCCCACTCCACGAGGGCGTCACGGTCACCGAGGTCGCCGCCGGCGGCAACGGCTTCCGCGTCGCGACCAGCCACGGCACGCTGACCGCCGACCGGGTCGTGCTGGCGGTCGGCGGCTACCACCTGCCTTCGCTGCCCGCGATCGCCGGCCGCCTGCCAAGCCGGGTGACCCAACTGCATTCCTCGACCTACAAGAACCCGTCGAGCCTGCCCGACGGCGAGATCCTCGTCGTCGGGAGCGGACAGTCGGGCGCCCAGATCGCCGAGGACCTGCTGCTGGCCGGGCGCGACGTCCACCTCTGCGTCGGCTCAGCTCCCCGAGTCGCCCGCTTCTACCGCGGGCGCGACTGCGTCGCCTGGCTCGACGACATGGGTCACTACCGGATGCCGATCGACGAGCACCCCCAGGGCCTGGCTGCCCGCAGGGAGCCCAACCACTACGTGACCGGCCGCGGCGGCGGACGCGACATCGACCTCCGCCGGCACGCCGCCGCCGGAATGCGTCTGCACGGCCGGCTGCTGGCCTGCGACGGCGAGACGCTCTCGTTCGGCAGCGACCTCGCCAAGAACCTCGACGCCGCCGACGCGACCGCCGACCGGATCAAGGATGCGATCGACCGGTGGATCGAAGAGCAGGGCATCGACGCTCCCGAGGAGGCTCGTTACGTCGCGCCCTGGCAGCCGCCGCCCAGCCGACCAGAGACGATCGAGCTCGCCGACGGCGCGATCACCACAGTGATCTGGAGCACGGGGTTCCGCTCGGACTGGTCGTGGGTCAAGCTCCCGGCTTTCGACGGCGCCGGCTACCCGACCCATCACAGGGGCGTCACCTCGGTCGACGGCCTCTACGTCGTCGGACTCCCCTGGCTCCACACCTGGGGGTCGGCGCGCTTCGCCGGGATCGCCCGCGACGCCGGATACATCGCCGGGCACATCGCCGACCGGGCGGGCGCGGTCGTGGGCACCGTCGCTGGCGCCGTGGTGGCCGCGGTCGACGATCGCTCGAGCGCCGCCGCCTGACCGCGGGAGCCGCCGGGGCGGAAGCGCTGCGATGATGTGCGCCATGTCCGACACCGTCGATCCATCGCAGGAAGACCAGACGCGCCTCCGCGTCTCCCACGGGCGCTTGCGCACAGCGTCGAAGGACCTCGAGTCGCTCCTCGTGACCGAGCCGATCAAGGGCCGCTGGGATGCCGGGGCGGTACCGGCGGAGGTTCTCGACGCGGCCCGGGACGAGCTCGACGACGCGTACGCCCGTCTCACGGCGTGTCATGTCGAGATCCTCGGCGAGCTGGGGTCGATCGCCCACGGGTCGGTCGAGGTGCTGGAGAAGGGACAGGTGCTGGCGTTCTCGTTCGCCGACCTGATGCTCTACCACGGTCCCGGCTCGCCCGGCGGGGTCGCGCACGCCTTCAAGGTCATGGAGCGTGCCTTCCCGATGCTCGCGGCCCCCGGCGAGCGGCTCGAGCGGCGGGAGATCGAGGTGGCGACGGCGTTCGGCGGCCCAGGTGCCCGGGACGGCTTCGAGATGGTCACGCGGGCGGTGACCGGCGATCGCTTCCGGATCGACCTGGCCCTCGGCCGGCCGGAGCGGGGGACGGCGCTCGAGCGGTTCGTCTTCAAGATCGCCTACCGCGGCCTGAGCGTGACGCTGGCGATCCGCGACGGCTTCGTCACCGACGAGTTCATCGGCCTCGCGCGCCGCAAGGAGCGAACCGTCGACGAGGAGGCGCTGCTCGATCGCCTCAAGCTCGAGATGGCCGACCGGGTGATGTCGAGCTCCGCCGCAGACGTCTACGACGCGACGCTCTCCGGCTGAGCCGCGGCGCCCGCCTGAGCCGCGGCGCCCGCCTGAGCCGCGGCGCCGGCTGAGTCCGCGCCCGGCTGAGCCCGCGCCCGGCGGAGCCGCGCCCTCCCCGGGCTTGTGGCCAGACGGATACCCGCCGACGCGGGGCAGGGCGATTCCGACTAGTGTCCTGAGCGAGGGAGATCGGCCGGTCTGACGTGGGCCAGACGGCGTATATGCGTTCGACTCGGGCCCGCTTTCGGCTGCCGTCTGCAAAGCGTCAACGAGAGGAACAAATCCATGCCTATCCCCACCGAGCTGGTCGGCTCGCTCCCGCGGCCGATGAAGCTCCAGGAGGCGTACGCCGACTACGACGAGGGCAAGATCACGTGGGAGCAGCTCCAGGCCCAGCAGGACGAGGCGGCCGAGGATTCGATCAAGCGGCTCGAGGCGACCGGCGAGCCAATTGTGACCGACGGTGAGCAGCGGGAGTCGAGCTTCGCGACGTATCCGATCACCCACACCCTGGCCGGGACCGGCCTGGCCGACAACCTCGCGGGGGACGGCCAGTTCTTCGCGATCTTCGACGACGGCCATCACCGTCAGCTCCCGCGTCTGACCGGCGGGCCGTTCCGCTACCAGACGTTCGCGTCAGAGTTCGTCGAGAAGAACAAGGCGATTGCCAGCCATCCGGTCAAGCAGGCCGTGATCTCACCGTCGATGATGATGCTCCTCTACCCGCTCGACGGAGAGATCGACGGCTACACGCGCGACGAGTTCCTGGCCGATTGCGTCGACGAGTGCGAGAAGGACATTCGCAAGTGCTTCGACGCCGGCGCTGTCCGCGTGTCGATCGACTTCACCGAGGGTCGCCTCGCGAACAAGAACGACTCGCGCAATCCGTGGACCGGCAAGGACATGCTCCAGGAGTTCATCGACATCAACAACCGTGTGCTCGCCCGGTTCTCGGCCGACGAGCGCAAGGACATCGGGATTCACACGTGTCCGGGCGGCGACTGCGACTCGGTCCACAGCAAGGAAGTCCCGTACGAGCAGCTGCTCAACCACATGTTCAAGATCAACGCCGGCTACTTCCTGATCCAGTGCGCGAGCGAGGAAGACAAGGAGTCGGTCTACAAGCTGTGCGGTGAGAACAGCCGCGCGGACGCCGACGGGGTCGCCCAGGTCTGCTTCATGGGCGTCATCAACCCGCTCAGCCCGGACGTCGAGACGCCCGAGCAGGTGCGCGACGACCTCCTGCTCGCGGCGAAGTACATTCCGGCCGAGCGACTCGGCGCGACCGACGACTGCGGCTTCTCGCCGTTCAGCCGCGACGTGAAGCCGAAGCACGGCTCGCCGGACTTCGCTCGCGATGTCGCGATGAAGAAGATCGCCGCTCGACTCGAGGGCGCGCGGATGGCCTCGGAGATCCTCGACGGCGCGGCCGCCTGACGGCGCATCGACTGACAGGCATCGACACCGGGGCCGGCCGGCCGAGCGCCGGCCGGTCCCGGGGGTTCACGCCGTGCCGGTCGCGACCCCGCGGCCGGTCAGCGTGGATCGATCAGGAGCTGCTCGGTCTGGAGCTCTGAGACCCACTCGCGCACGTCGCCGGCGACCGCTGACGGCGGCTGATCGGACTCCGCGCCGATCAGGGCGATCACCTCGTCGAGCGAGCGTTCGCCGTCGCAGAGCTCCCAGATCCGCGTGCCGAGCTCGTCGAGCAGATAGAAGCCGCCGTCGGCGGGGCGCACCAGAACGACCCGTCCGCGGGCCTCGTTGGCCTCGACTCCGGGTGCGTGCCGCGGCCGGTCGGTCGTGCGGGTCGGCGGGTCAGGGGGTCGGCGATCGGGGATCCCGAGAGCGTAGTGGCCAGCGTCTCGGCAGATGCTCAAGGATCGGGCATTTCGGGCCGACGTTTAGGTGACGGACTCTTCCCTCATCTGAGCGCCGTCCGCCGACGTCGCGCTCGAGCCCAGAAAGCGATCCTGGTGATGACCACTCCCCATGCGTCGACAGCGATCTTCACCGCTGCGTCCCCCGTCCTGGCCGTCCTCGTCGTCGTCGGCTTCCGGCTGATGACCAAGCGAACGGTCGCCAACCGGTGGCTTGCCGGCTTCGTCGCCTGCGCGGTCGCCAGCCCGCTGATGTTCGTGGGCCACGTCGATGTGGCGATCGCGATGGCGGCGCTCGGGCTTGTGTGCGCCGTGCCGGCCTGCGTCCTCGCCGACTCCTGCGACGACGACAACGGGGGCGGCGGGGAAGACCCGACGCCCGTCGACTTCGATCCCGACGGCGGCTCGGACCCCGATCCGTGGCAGGAGTTCGAGCGGGAGTTCTGGCTGCACGTCGAGCGGACCCGTGAGCTCGTCGATGCCTGAGGTGAACTGAGAGCGTCGGTGAAGGAAGGCCGTCCCGGTCTTCAAACCCGGTGGAACGTGTCTGACGCGCTTTCGCCAATGCGATCGTAAGCCCTACGACGTCGAACCGACCGATCAGGACACCTTTGCTTGATGTCGTGAATGTCGCTGGGGACTCAGCTGTCGGGGGTGACCGCATCCAATCGGTGTCGAACCTCCGACGTGTTCACGCCGAGAGCGCCCAGCAGCACCGCCGCAGGATCAGGTGGTTGGAGAGTGAGGATCTGGCCCAGCACCTGCTGGGCCGTGATCTGGAGCCTCCGACGGTTGGGCTTAGACGCTTCCTCAAGCACTTTCTTTGCCGCGGGCGCCATCCGGAGGCGATCTTCTCGCGCGATGTCTCTGATCCTCGGCTTCTTCGGCACGGCGCGCATCGGCAGTGGGGGAGCATCGGCGGCGGACCCCAGACCCACGGCGACCAAGGCTTCATGATCGAGCGACTCATGGGCCTGGCGAGCCTGCTGCACGGTCACGCCCAACACGGCTTCGATCGACGGATACTCCAACAAGGCGAGCAACAGGTGGTCGGTGCCAGTTCGGCGATCACCTCGGCGACGAGCCTCCTCACTGGCCCGCAGACAGATGGCCCAGGCGTGAAGCGTCTCTGGCGCAACGGCTTCGGTGGTCATCGTGACTCCTTGTTGTATTTGGTGTGCACGGATTGGCGGGTGACGCCCAAGGCGTCTCCGATCTGCTGCCACGACCAGCCCTTTTCCCGGGCCGACGCCACGTGGTTCGCTTCGACCCTCTCAGCCAGGCGACGTAGAGCCAGCGAGGCGCGAAGCCCGGTTGCCGGGTCATCCGACGAAAGATTCACGCTGAGATTTTCGATGTCCATGGCCGTCAGTATAGACTGACATGGTCGATTTTGTCAAGCTAAACTGACGTATCGTCGCTGTGAGCAAGCATGGTCGGGTCATCGCCTTCTACATCCCGCTGGAGCGCGATGAGGACGAGGCGCGACCGGCTGTCGCCCAGCTGGGTGAGGACCGAACTTCCTCAGTCCAACCCGTTTCCGTTCACCGGGGGATTTCAGATAGTCGGGAGTCCCCGGGCTGGCATCGGCGGCGGGGACCTTCGAGCTCGACGTGCCGTCAGTACCAGTGACGCCTGAGTTTCACATAGTGGGCGTGGGTTTCCGGACAAACGCTGGTCCGTGAGACGTTGACCGAGTTCGTAGCGGTCGCGGTGAGGATGACGGTGACTCGGGCGGGCGTTGGGCGGCAGTGGCACCGGGCTCACGACCATCTCGCGAACGGCACGCCAGCCGATCACCGTCCACGCGCACGGTCCCCCGGGCCGGGCGGGGTCGAGCTAGCCCCGCTCAGACGCGCCAGCGCCGCTGCTCGGCGTCCCGCGTGTCGCGCAGGAGAAGCGGCGTCAGGGCGCTCGCGCCGCTCGCAAGCCGAGCGATCGCGACCTCGTCGGGCTGGCGCACGTCGCGGCCGAGGAGCTCGAGCCCGCCGACGATCCGCTTGGCGCTCGAGAGTGGAACGACGACGCGGGAGGCGAGACCGGCTGCGCGTGCGGTCCTCTCGCGAGCACTGATATCGGCCTCGCCGTCGGTACCGAGGTCCGGCACCCAGGTGAGGCGGCCGGCGGCGTCGATGTCTCCTGACGGCGAGTCGCCGAGCTCGAGCTTGGCGTGCCAGCTGATGCTCTCGAACCAGTCGAGCTCGTGCCCGCGCCTCGTCCAGATGCCAAGGCAGGTCAGCGGCCGGCCGGTCTGGGCCTCCTGCCACATCGCGACGGCGTCCCAGCCGGAGGACTCTCCGATCAGCGAGAGAGCGGCCGGGAGCACGGCACGCAGGGACTTGGCGGCTGCCTGGTTGCGCCCGCCGGCGAGGAGCGCGCTGAGCGCCGGGAGTGTCCCGTCCGCGGAAGCCGCCACCTGACGGTAGATCGTCGGTGACCGGCGACGTGACGGTCCGGTCGGCCGGGCCGGCTGCGGCGTGGCCGGCTCGGCGGCAGCCCGCAGGGGGGCCGCGGCGGTGGGAATCCCGCGTCCGATCGGGAGTTCGTCTTCCGCGCGAAGGAGGTCGTCCGGGGCGCCGGGGAGGTCGTCGGGGGCACCTGGGTCGAGGCGACGGCGGAGGGCGTCGAGCGCGGAGCGAGCGGCGAGTCGCTCTGCTTGCAACTGGAGCGTTCGGGCCTCCGCGCTCTCCCGGGCACGCCGTTCGGCGGCGTGCTCGGACTCGAGGGTCCGGACTCGGGCCTCGAGCTCCTGGGCCCGTGTCTCGGCCTGCTGGCGCGCGCCCCGAGCGACAGCGTGCTGGGCTTCGAGCTCCTGGAGGCGGGCGTTGGCGGCCTTGCGCGCGGCGGCGTCGGTCCGCTGCCTCGCCGCGGCCTCCACCTCGTCCCGGGCGAGGCGCTCGGCGGCGGTCTTGGCCTCCTCGCGTCGACGTCCGTCCTCCTCGCGGGCCTTCGACTCGGCCTGCTGGCGCATCTTGGTCTCCGCCGCGCGCTGCGCCTCGAGTTGACTGGCTCGCGCCTCGGCCTGCTCGCGGGCGGCGCGTTCGGCCGCCTGCTGGGCTGCGACCTCGCGTGCCCGGCTCTCGGCCTCCTCGCGAGCCTTCCGCTCGCTTGCCAGGCGGGCTTCGACGGCAGCCGCCTGCGCGCGGATCAGGGTCTCTGTGGCGGCGGAGCGGGCTCCGGCGGATCCGAGGTCGGCGGCCAGCGACTCACGGGTCGCCCGCTCGAGATCGACGGCCTGCCGGGCCTCCTGGAGCTCGACCTGGGTGTCGGCGTGCGCGGTCTGAAGGGCCGCGTGACGCGCCGCGAGCGCATGTGCTTCGGCTCGGGCGTCGGCGAGAGCGGCTTCGACGGTCGCGTACTCGGCCGCCCATCTGGCCTCGAGTGAGGCGAATTCGGCGGCTTCGGAGTCGGTCTTCGCCTCGGCCCCCCGGCGGGTCTCGGCCTCGGCCCGCGCGGCCGCCTCGGCCCGTTGGAGTGCGTCGAGCGCGGCTGCCAGTTCCGTCTCCGCCCGCCGGCGGGCATCGCGCTCAGTCGACTGGGCGCTTTCGACCTCCTCGCGGACACGACGCTCGGCCTCGAGCTCGGCCTCGACCTGCCGGCGTACGCCGCGTTCGACTTCGAGATCCGCCTCGACTTGCCGGCGTACGCCGCGCTCGACTTCGAGATCCGCCTCGATCAGCTGGCGAGCGTCCCGCTCGGCGGCGATCGCGGCTTCCGTCTGCCGGCGGATGGCGCCGGCGTCGGCGCCGGCGACGGCCTGCATGCGGCGGAGCTCGTCCGACGCGGCCCGGGCGGCCCGTTCGACGTCCGACCGGGCGGCGCGCTCCGTGGCCAGCGAGGTCTCGAGCTCGGCGACGGTGGTCTCGAGCTCGGCGCGGGCGGTCTCGAGCTCGGCGACGGTGGTCTCGAGCTCGGCGCGGGCGGTCTCGAGCTCGGCGACTCGGGCGAGGGCGTCCTGTTCACGGCGGCCCGCGAGCGCCCGCCCGCTGCCGAGCTGGGCCTCGGTCTGGGCTCGTCCGTCACGCTCGGCTCGGAGCTGGGTCTCGGCGTTGGCTCGAGCGACGCGTTCGTCGGCCAGCAGCGCCTCGACGGCCTCTCTGGCGGCGCGCTCGGTCTCGGCGGCGGCGGCCGCCCTGCGGATCGCGCTGTCGTCGGGTACGTCTGCGACGAGGCGCGCTTCGGCGCTCTGCGTCCGATCGGCGCCCCTTGTGCCTCCGGCTTGCGCCGCGGCGCCGGCTCCCGGCCCGGCACTCGGTCCCGTCCGGGCGCTCGCTCGCGTCCCGCCATTCGCTGCCGTCTCGTCGGTCGCTCCCGTCCCGGCGTTGGTGCCAAGCCGCGCGGCCTCGAACTCGCGGGTCCGTGTGCCGGTCGGATCGATCGCGTCGAGGAGCTGGTGGAACTCGGCGATGACACGGTCGCGGGCGCTGGCCGAGCCGTACATGCGCACGACGGCGTACGGCTTGTGGTCGGCGTCGAACAGGGCGCACCGGCACATCACGACCCGGCGGCGACCGACGCTGTCGACGACGCGCTCTTCGGTCAGGACGGCGGTCGGCGCGTCGAGCGCGAGACGGTCGTTGCCGGCGAGTGCGGTCGCCACGCTGCGGGCGATGAGCTCCGCCTCGGCCCGGCCGCGGAGGTCGTCGGGACCGACGCCGTGGAGGCCGGCGAAGCTCGGGTTGACGAGGAGGTAGCGGCCGTCTGGATCGAGGATCGCGGTCGCGTAGCGGTAGTCGTCGATCGGCGGCGGCGCGGCGAGGACGAGCAACTCCGGGGCGGGCTCGCTTGTCTGCACCCCGGCCATTGCTTCCCCATCGGCAGAACCGTCGAACCGCGCGAGCTTGAAGGGAGGACCGGCTGGACGAAAGGTGGATGGCCGGCAGGCCAACCGGGCGCGCTAGGGTCGCTGCCCGCGCCTGACGGCGGCGCTAGGGTCGCTGGCCGCGCCTGACGGGGGCGCGGCCCTTCGGCTGGACGGGCGTCACGCCGGGGGAAATGCGGGTCGCCGGGAATGTGCGGGTCTCGTGTCCGACGGTGACCGGCGCGCCGAAGTGGCGAATCTCGAGCGGGGGGCCGTCGAGCAGCGAATAGGACGTCTGAGTGTCGCCGACCTCGACGCGGAGGCGACTGCCGCGGAAGCCGACACGGAAGGACAGGCGGGAGAGTCGCTCGGGCAGCTGGGGGGCGAAGCTGAGCCGGCCGCCGTGATCGCGCATCCCGCCGAAGCCGGCGACGGCGGCGATCCAGGCTCCGGCGAGCGAGGCGATGTGGAGGCCGTCGGCGGTGTTGTGCTCGAGGTCGCCGATGTCCATCAGGGCGGCCTCGCCGAAGTAGTCGTAGGCGAGCTCGAGCGCCCCGACCTCCGCCGCGACGACGGCCTGGATGCAGGCCGAGAGGGATGAGTCGCGGACGGTGAGCTGCTCGTAGTAGGCGAAGTTGCGGGCCTTCTCCTCGGGCGTGAAGGAGTCGCCGCAGGCGTACAGGGCGAGTACGAGGTCGGCCTGCTTGATGACCTGCTTGCGGTAGAGATCGAAGTACGGGAAGTGCAGCAGGAGGGGGTACTGGTCGGGTCTGGTGTGGGCGAAGTCCCAGATCGCGTGGCGGGTGAAGCCCTCGGCCTGGGGGTGGATGGCGAGGTCCGCGTCGTAGGGGACGACCATGCCGATCGCGGCGTCGCGCCACGAGGCGGCCTCTTCGGCGTCGACGCCGAGCTCGGCGGCGCGGGCGGGGTGACGCTCGACGGCGTCGGCGGCGCCCTGGAGGTTTCTCCGGGCCATCAGGTTGGTGTAGACGTTGTTGTCGGCGATCGAGCTGTACTCGTCCGGGCCGGTGACGCCGTCGATGTGGAAATGGCCGTGGGGGTCGTGGTGGCCGAGTGAGCGCCAGAGGCGGGCAGTCTCGACGAGCAGCTCGGTGCCGACCTCGTGGGCGAACGTGTCGTCGCCGGTGGCGGCCTGGTAGCGAAGGACGGCGTCCGCGATATCGGCGCCGATATGGAAGGCGGCCGTCCCGGCCGGCCAGTAGGCCGAGCACTCGCGGCCGGTGATCGTCCGCCAGGGGAACGCAGCGCCGTGCAGGCCGAGCTGGGTGGCGCGCTCGCGGGCGGTCGGCAGGGTGCGGTGACGCCAGCGGAGGGCGTGGCCGACCGCCGTCGGGGCGGTATAGGTGAGCACGGGAAGGACGAAGGACTCGGTGTCCCAGAAGCAGTGGCCGTCGTAGCCGGGACCGGTCAACCCCTTGGCCGCGATCGCCCGGCCGTCGACGCGGGCGCCGGCCTGGAGGGTGTGGAAGAGGGCGAAGCGGACGGCTTGCTGGAGCTCGGCGTCGCCGTCGAGCTCGACGTCGGCGCCGGCCCAGAACTCGTCGAGGTAGGCGCGCTGCTCGGCGAGAAGACCGTCCCAGCCGGTGTGACGGGCCTCGGCCATCGCGGCTCCGACCTGGTCTCGGACGGCGGGGATCGAACGGTCGCTCGACCAGCCGTAGGCGAGGAACTTGACGATCCGCAGCCGCTGACCGGGCGCGACGGTGCTGGCGACCGTGAGGCGGGCGAGGTCGTCCCAGACGTCGACCGCGGCGTGGTCGGTTCCGGGGGGTCCTTCGACGATGTGATCCATCGCGGCCGCGATGCGCAGGGCGCTGGCACGGGTCGAGTGGACGAGGACGCTGCGTGTTCCGCTGGCCATCTGCTCCTCGCTCTGGAGGGGGGAGGCGAGCGCGGCGGCGGCGCGGGGGTCCTTGGCGGCGGGCGGTCCCGGCTCGTTGGTGACGAGCTCGGACTGGACCACGAGGCGGGTCGTGGCCTCGAGCGGCTCGACCTCGAACTCGATCGCGGCGACGGCGCGTTGGGTGAAGGAGACAAGCCGGGTCGAGCTGATCTTCAGGGCGCGGCCGGTCGGCGAGCACCAGACGAGCTCGCGGCGCAGGACGCCGGCGCGGAAGTCGAGCGTCCGCTCGTGGTGGCGGAGGTCCCCGTAGCGGAGATCGAACGGCTCGTCGCCGGCGAGCAGGCGGATGATCTTGCCGTTCGTGACGTTGACGATCGACTCGCCGGCCTCGGGGTAGCCGTAGCCGGCTTCGGCATAGGGGAGGGGGCGGCTCTCGTAGAAGCCGTTGAGGTAGGTCCCGGGGAGGGCGTGCGGCTCACCCTCGTCGAGGTTGCCGCGGAGGCCGAGGTGTCCGTTGGCGAGCGTGAAGACAGACTCGGTCTGGGCGAGCAGGTCGATGTTGAGCTGCGTCTCGCGCAGCTGCCATGGCTCGACCGCGAATTCGGGATGATCGATCACGGTGGGCTGTCCGCGTCCGCAGAGCCGGGCATGCGAGTGAGTCTAGGTGGAGCGCCAGACGGGGCGAGCGCGCCGGACGCGCGACGCGTAGGGTTCCCCGCGGGCATGGAATCGGCCGGCACATCGCGGAAGTCTGTCGTCGCGCCCGAGACGATCGGGTCGGCGCGGGCGTTCGCCCGTCGGCGGCGGATCCCGTTGACGGTGGCTGGATCGCTGGCGACGACGGCGATTCTGGTCGTTGTCCTGGCTGGCCGGCGGCGGGAGTTTGGAGCGGCGCTCTCGGGCCCGGCCGTGTGGGTGCTCGGGCTGGCCACGATGCTTCAGATCGTGGCGCTCGTGTCGCGGAGCGAGGCCTGGCATCTGTCGATCGAGGCGGCCGGGGGAACGGTCGAGCGGCGTGTGCTGTTCCGGGCGTCGAGCATGCAGGTTCTCGGGGGGCTGCTGAACGGTCAGCTCGGGGTGGCGGCACGGATCGCGGCGTTGCGGCGCTCGTCGCCGACGGTCGCGCCGCAGGTGCCGACTTTGATCGCGGCGGAGTTCCCGATCCTCGCGGTCGAGGCGATCCTGGCGGCCGTCACGTCGTTCACGCTGGTCGGACCGCTCGGCCTGCCGTGGTGGCTGCCGGTGGTCGGGCTTTTGGTGGTCGGGAGCGTCAGCGCGGGCCTGCGTCACCTGGCGGTCGGGACGGGGCGGGAGCTGTGGCGGGGACTGGCGATCGTGCGGAACACGCGTCACGGGAGCCGGCTGGTCGGCTTCGTGCTGGTCGCGGTGTTCGCGCAGATCTTTCGCAACTGGCTGCTCCTGCGGGCGGTCGGGGTCGACGCGTCGCTGTTCGATGCGGTCGCGGTGCTGATCGCCGTCGTGACGCTCGGTCAGCTTCCGATCGGTCCGGGCGTCGGGGCGGCGGCGGCGGTCCTGATCCTCGGCCGCGATGGCGTGGCCGCGGCGGCCGCGGCGGGCGTCCTGATGACGGTCACGGGGACGGTCGGTGGCCTGTGCTTCGCGACCTGGGCCGGCGGCGACCACCTGTGGTCACGCAGCCGGCGGGCGGTGGTGCGGCGGGAGCGCCGGGCGGAGACGGGCTGAGGCGGTCCGGCCCTTCAATCGGTTGGAAGGCTGGGCCCGTCGTCGTCGATCTGGAACGTGAACATCTTGGCCGCTTCGATCCGCGCGTAGACGACACCCGAGTCGAGGAAGGTCTCCCAGTCGGCGCCGTAGCGGGGCGTGTAGATCTCGAGCAGGGTGTCGCGGAAGCCGGCGTGCTCGGGGGCCGCGAGATCGATCGGCACCGCCCGGCCGTGGACCGTGACGGCGAGCTCCTCACCGGGAAGGTGGGTGGCGCTGACATCGGGCCGGCGGCGGATGTGCTTGATGCGGAGGGCGTCGGGCGAGGTGCCGAAGTGGAACGACCCGCGGTAGAAGATCCCGTCGACCGGTCCGACGATCGGCCGGCCGTCGGCGGTCACGGTGGCGAGGGCGAGCAGGCACATCCCGGTCAGCCGGTCTGAGACCTGGGCGGCGCTCAGGCGGCGCGCGGGCGTGATGATGCTCTGGAGATGGGATCCGGCGGCGGCGTGGCTCGCGTCGAGCAGAGCCTGGAGGGCTTCGATGTCGGCGGGCGTCTCGCGCACGACCGTGAACGCTAGCGACGAAAGGGGGCAGCGTGGAGCGAAATCGGGATCGGATGCTCCGGCCGTGGAGAGCGACGCGAGATCCGGCGGCGGTCGCGGCGGGGGTCGCGGCGGCGACCGCGACTGGGGTCGCGACGGTTGCGGTGCTCGGCATCGTGCTCGGCGTCGTGCTCGGCGGTCCCGCGGTGGCGGCGACCGGCGGGGGGACGCAGGCCCCGAACGGGCTGTCGGTCGGCCGGGCGGTGGGCCAGCTGATCGTCGGGGGGTTCTCGGGTCGCTCGGCGCCGGCGAGGCTGCTGGCACGGATCCGCGACGGGCGGATCGGCGGCGTGATCCTGTTCGCGGGCAACACGTCCGGCGGTGCGGGTCAGACGAAGCGGCTCGTCGGGAGCCTCCAGCGGGCGGCGGCGGCCGCTCATCAGCCGGGGCTGCTGGTGATGACCGACCAGGAGGGGGGAGGGGTCAGGCGGCTGGCGGGCCCTCCGAACCTCGCGGCCGCGGAGATGACGAGCCAGAGCCTGGCTGGGCGGGAGGGCCTCGCGACCGGCCGGTTCCTCGCCGCCCTCGGGGTGAATGTCGATCTCGCGCCGGTGGCCGATGTGCGGCGCAACAAGAACGGCTTCCTGGCGCTCGAGCACCGGACGTTCGGGAGCACTGCCGGCGAGGTCGCGGTGCGGGCGTGCGCCTTCGCGCGAGGACTGCGCTCAGCCGGCGTCGCGTCTACCTTCAAGCACTTTCCGGGTCTCGGGATGGCCGTCACGAGCACTGACACGGGACCCGTCACGATCGACGCGCCGGCGAGCGCGATCCGGTCCGACGACGCTGCCTATCGCGCGTGCGCCGACTCGGCTGAGCAGCGGTCGCTGGTGATGGTCAGCAGCGCGATCTACCCCCGGCTGACCGGCGACCACCTGCCGGCAGTCCTCTCGCCGGAGATCTACGGCAACGAGCTGGCGGTCGAGAATCGTGTGACCGCGCCGACGATCAGCGACGATCTCGGAACCGGAGCCCTGGCCGGGTTCCCGGGGCTGGCCTCGACGGCGCTCGCCGCGGGTCTCGATCTGCTGCTCTACGCGAGCGACGGGGGCGATGTCGGCCGGGCGTACGCGGGGCTTGTCCGCGACGTGGGCTCTGGAGCCTTGAGCCCGGCGCGGGTCGACGCGGCCGCCGCGGGCGTGCTTGCGCTCAAGCACGGGCTGGGGTTGGCGAACACCGGACTTCACTGAGCGCCGGGCGCGTGCTGCGCATCGGCGTCGGGCTCGGCTCCCGGCAGGCTGGGCGCGGCTTCCTCCTCGTCGGGCTCGGCTCCCATGGCCGCGGCCGGCTCGTCGGGCTCGCCCCCCGGCAGGCTGGGCGCGGCTGGCTGGTCGGGAGCTTCGATCCAGTCGAAGAGACCGCGGGTCGCCGTGAGCTGGAAGACGCGCTGGACGGGCGGGGGCCCGGGGACCAGTGCGAGCCGATGGTCGTTGCGCTTGGCGTGGTTACGGAGCGTGATCAGGACGCGAAGCCCCGTCGAGTCGAGCATGCCGACGCTGCGCAGGTCGACGATCACCTGCTTGGTCGCCGGGGACATCCGCCGGCGAATCTCGCCTTCGAGAGACTCGCCGGCGACGAGGTCGAGATCGCCGACCGGTGCGACCCTCAGTTCGGTTTCGACGCGCTCCGGCACGACGGTCGTTGTACCCGCAACATGCCGATCGCACACGGTTCCACGGGCCGTGAACCGAGCGCCCGAGGCCGATCAGCCGGCGGTCGCGCCGGCCGGTGCGACGTCGTGGATGCCCTCGGCGAACTCCTCGACGAGCTTGGCGCAGAAGGCTGGGAGATCGTCGGGGTTGCGGGAGGTGACGAGGCCGTGGTCGACGACGACCTCCTCGTCGACGACGTTGCCCCCGGCGTTGCGGATGTCGGTGCGGATGCTCGGGTAGGAGGTCAGCGTCCGCCCGCGGACGAGGTCGGCCTCGACGAGCGTCCAGGGTCCGTGGCAGATCGCTCCGACGGGCTTGGCGGCGAGGAAGAAGGCCTGCACGAACGAGATCACCTCGGGGTCCTGGCGCAGCTTGTCGGGGTTGATCGTCCCGCCGGGGAGGATCAGGCCGTCGTAGTCCTCGACCGCGGCGTCGACGGCTGCCTTGTCGACCTTGAACTTGTCTCCCGGCTCGATGTCATTGTTCATCGCCTGGATCTCGCCGGTCTCGACCGACAGCAGCTCCGTCTCGGCACCGGCGGCCTCGACCGCGGCGCGCGTCTGCTCGAGCTCGACCTGCTCGACCCCATCGGCCGCGAGGATCGCGATCGTCTTCCCGTTCAGTTCATTTGCCATCTGATTCGCCTTCCCTCGCGTGCGTGGTTCGATCTGGCGGAGACGGTCAGCGCCTCCACCCGGCGGCATACCCACGGGCGACGGGCGGAAAACGCGGCAGCGAACGGCCGGTACGCAGCAGCGGACGGCCTCCAGTGCCGGCGTGCAAGGATTGGGCCGCCCGTCCGGGCGGTAAGCTTTGAGCTACGCGAGTTCCAGCCGGACAACGCCGCCTGAAAATGGGGCGTTGGTACGTCGGGGGAACGCGGGCCGCGCGGACGGGTCTTTCCCGTCTCCTTCCTACTTTCGCGCGCGCCCATCCTGAGGGGGGAGGCGATTCAGGAGGCCGGTAATGACCGGCACCGATACAGCACCAGCCCACCCCGGTGGATCGAAGACAGCCGCGATCTCGACCTTGACCGTCCGGTTGCTCAGCCAGTACACGGGGCGAGGGCCGACCAAGGCGCGGACCTTCGTCAACGACGACCTCGTGTCGATCGTCCTCCAGGACACCTTGACAAAGGCCGAGCAGACGCTCGTCGAGCGCGATCACGAGGCGCTGGTCCTGACGACGCGGGCGACCTTCCAGCAGGTCATGCGCGATGACCTGGTCGCCGGGATCGAGGGGATCCTCGGACGGACGGTGATCGCCTTCCTGAGCGCCAACCACGTCGACCCGGACATCGCGGTCGAGTCGTTCATCCTCGCTCCGCTCGGGCACTCGGCGCCCGCGCACGCCGATCCTCGGAACGGCGGCGCCGAAGCGGCCTAGCCGTCGCGCTCGAGGAGATCCCCTCGCGCGGCGGGTGCGATCAGGAAGAACGGGATGCGCCGGATTCGCGCGCGCGCCCATACCCGGCCGACGGTCTCGACCACGTCGTCGCCGAAGCACGAGACCTGCCTGAGGTCGAGCTCGACTCGAGCCGGGGAGACGGCGAGCGTCCGCAGCGCGATGGTTTCGATCACGCCGAGCGACGCGCGATCCGGATCGCCGGCCACGGTGATCACCACAAGCCCCTGGGCGACCGCGAGACGGACACATACCCCCGTCGCGCCCTCGAGCCAGTCGAACCTCTCGGTCGAGCGCGACCCGTCGGCGGCTCGGCTCCTACCTGCGGCCGTCGCCCCGTCACCGTCCACGGGACACCCCTTTGGGTTGCGACCACTCGGCGAGGGCGGATGCGCCGGCAGCCAGCTGCGCGGCGAGCCGGGCCTTCGGGTCGACCGGATTGCGGGTCTCGCATTGCGGACACTTCTCCGGGGTTCGCGAGCGAAGCGCTCGCGGGCGGGCGTGAGGCGCGAGCAACAGGAGGCAGCCGCAATGCGGGCAGCGCAGCTGGTACATCAGCGGCTAGCCCGATCGCCGCCAAGTGGTCTGGAGCGCAGGGCGCGGATCGCCCCGGCGATCACGGCCTCGCTGGCACGTCGCCGAGTCCCCCCCCTCCTCGTAAGCCCAGCGTGGGACCGGTCGAGCCGACGATCGAGTCACGGCGAGCGCCGCGGGCGGGACGGGAGGCGCCCGGCCGAGCGGGCTCGGCGCTGCGGGGTCGCTCTGCTTGGAAGGCGACGCGATCCGCCAGCCCGGAGAGCTCGAATACCCGGTGCACCGGCGGCGGGCCGCTGACGAGGACCAGCCGTCCAGCCAGTCGCCGGCCGGCGTCGACGATCCCGTGGACACCGCTGGAGTCGATGAACTCGAGCATGCTGAGATCGACGACGATGATCCTCGCGCTCGTCACCTCGGCCACGTCGATCGCGAGGCAGAGCTCGCCGACGGTCGCGAGGTCGAGCTCCCCGGCGAGGACGATGATCTGGGCATCCCCCTCGCGAAAGCCATGCAGCTCGAAGGGTGTGACCGTGCGGAACGCCGTCTGTTCTTGAGAGCTCGCTGCCACGTGGATCCATCTCCCCCCGTGATCGGGGACCGAATACTGGATCCAGCGACCGGCGCTCCCACCGGCTCCGTGCCCATCGCTTGTCGGAGTCAAGACAAGGCCCATACGGACCCTCAAGCTCGCAGCAAATGCTACATGAGTTGTTAAAACTTGTCTAAAGACCTGCCCGATGACCGGGTCGTCCGCTTCGATGGGATGCTCGCGCGAACCGCGACGTGGTCCAAAACATGACCGCGAGCTGATCCCGGCGCGAGAGGCCGATCGGGCGCGGGTCAGCCGGGGTTGCCGTTGCCCGTCTGGAGGGCATGGAGCTGCGAGTAGAGGCCGCTGCCTGCGAGCAGCTCGGCGTGGGTTCCGCGTTCGACGATGCGTCCGTGGTCGAGGACGAGGAGCACGTCCGCGCGCAGGACCGTCGAGAGCCGGTGCGCGATGACGACGGCCGTGCGACCGTGCATGAGGCGGCTCAACCCGCTCTGGACGAGCTGCTCCGACGCGCTGTCCAGATGCGATGTGGCTTCGTCGAGGATCAGGATGCGTGGGTCTTTGAGAATCGTGCGCGCGATCGCCACCCGCTGTTTCTCGCCGCCGCTCAGGCGGTGCCCGCGTTCGCCGACCAGAGTGTCGTAGCCGTCGGGCAGTGCCGCGACGACGCCTTCGAGGTGGGCGTCGCGGACCGCGGCGGCGAGCTCTTCGTCGGTGGCTTCGGGTCGACCGTAGCGCAGGTTCTCGCCGAGCGTGGCGTGGAACAGGAAGGTGTCCTGGAGGACGACCCCGATCGCCTCGCTCAACGTCGCGAGCGTGAGCCCGCGGATGTCGTGGCCGTCGAGGAGGATGCGCCCCGACGTCGGGTCGAGCAGGCGCGCGATGAGCGCGCTGAGCGTGGTCTTCCCGGCGCCGCTGGGACCGACGAGGGCGATCAGCTGTCCCGGCCGGGCCTCGAAGCTGACGTCGTCGACCGCGGGCGTGCCCTGGCCGGGGTAGGTGTACCCGACGGCCTCGGCGGCCAGCGCGCCCCGCACGTGGGGCAGCGTTCGCGCGTCGGGGCTTTCGAGCACCTCCGGCTGGGTGTCGAGCGTCTCGAAGATCCGCCGCCAGAGCGCGACGGATCCGATCGCCGACGCCACGGAGGTGGCGACGCCTTGGACCGCCGATGCCAGGCGCGCCACGATGACCGTCGCGAACACGAGCACCGTGCCCAGCGAGACGCCCAGGTGCACGACGAGGTAGCCGCCGGCCAGCAGGACGATCGCCGGAGCCACCGACGCGAGCACGGTCAGGCTCGCGCCGAACCAGCGTGCGGTCATCGCGGCCGAGATCTCCCGCCGGCGGAGCTCGGCGTTCAGCGCGCCGAAGCGGGCACGCTCGGTCGGTTGACGGCCGAAGACGCGGACCAGGAGCATCCCCGACAGCCCGAGCGTCTCCTGCAGGTAAGCCGTCATGTCCGAGAGCTGATCCTGGACGCGGCGGCGAGCCCGCCCGATGCGCCGTCCGGCCCGGCGGGTCGGGAGGATCACGAGCGGCACCAGCACGACGCAGACCAGCGTCAGGCGCCAGTCCAGGGCGACCATCACGGCGATCGTCGCGAGCCCCGACAGCGTCGATCGGGCGAGCGTCAGCAGCGTCGTCGACAACGTCGTGTCGACGCCCCCGATGTCGTTGAGCATCCGCGAGAGCAGGTCGCCGCCACGGCTGCGTGTGTAGAACGCGCTGCCGTGGCCCACGAGATGGCCGAAGACCTCTTCGCGCAGGTCGAAGACGACCCCCTCGCTGACCGACTGCACGACGTAGGTCACGGCGACGCCGACGAGCGCGGACGCCAGTCCGGCGCCGACGGCCGCCGCCACCGGCGCGACGAGCCCGGCGAAGCGCGGCGACGACCCGGCGAGCCGGTCGATCAGCACCTTGAGCGCCCAGATCGGCACAACGGCGATCGCGACCTCGAGCATCGTCAGGACGAGCGCGAGCGCCGCGCGCCGACGATGCGGGCGCAGATAGCGCAGGATGCGCAGCGCCAGCGCACGGCGCTCGGCACTCATCGAGAAGGGCCGGCGCAGATCGCTCATGCGGCCAGACTAGAGCGCGCTACCGTTACGCGGCGATGTCCTCCGCCCACGGCGATCATCGGGGTCTTGCGAGCGCGATGGGCTTCCTGCGCGCGGCGCGAGAGGACCCCACGCTCGCCGCGCGTTTGGGGGAGCTCGATCCGCAGGACGGACTCGAGCCTGCCGTGCGGCTGGCGGCGCAGGCGGGGTTCGCCGTGTCCGTCGAGGCGCTTCGTCGCGCTCATCGCGTCGACTGGGGTCTGCGCCGTGCCCGCTACGCCGAGGGCGGCGCGTCAAGCGCGGCGAGCGCGCCGAGCACGGTTGCGGTGGTGAAGAGCGCTTCGTCGTCGAGATAGGCGAGCGTGGTCGCGGGTGCCGCGAGCGGGTCGCGCGCTCCGGGAGCGGGTACCCGCAGGCGGGCGGACGGCGCCCAGCTGCCGTCGACGCGCTGCTGGGAGAGCAGCCACTCGACGGCACGCTCGACCAGGCGCAGCGCACTTGGATCGTCGGTTTCCGAGCCCGCGACGGTCAGCGTTTGGAGGGCGAGCGCGGTCGCGAAGGGAGACGCGCCGCCGTGGCAGGACGAGTGGACCGATCCGTCGTCGCCGATGCGCGTCGCCGCCCAGCGCGCGCCGCGGCGGATCGTGCGGCGGTCAGCCTCGGCGGCGCTCAGCGACTCGACCGCGCGCAGCGTGGTGTACTCGTCGTCGTCCCACCAATGGCCGCACCACGACCCGTCGTCGCGCTGGGCACGTGTGATGAAGGCGATCGAATCCTCGGCGCCGTCGAGGATCGCGGCGGCGGCCGTGACACAGAGGTGGGGCGCGCACCAGCCGTCGTAGGGCCCGGGCATCCGCAGGAACGCCTCCAGCGGCGCGGCTGCGCCGGTCGGGTATGTCGAGAGACCTCCGCTCGGATCGACGAGGCCGGCGACGAAAGCGCGGGCGCTCTGCGTGCGGGGGTTGCGCGGAACGTCGAGCGCCGCGGCGAGCCGCAGCACCCATGTCGTCGTGTCGGCGTCGGGCGGCAGCAGCGCGTGGTAGCCCCACCCGGCGTCGCCCCGGCGAAGCATCAGCAGTTCGAGCACCTCGCGGGCCGCCGTCCGCGCTGCGCCGCACCGCGATCGGGCCATCACCACGCCGACGTACGCGCTGACCCATTCGTCGCTGGCGTATCCCACCACGCGGCGCTCGAGGTCGGCGGGGCGACCGCGGTCGAAGAAGTCACGCCACCATCCGGCCTGGTTGCGCGCGGCGAGCAGGAACGTCGTCGCCGCGTCGACCGCGTCATCCACCGACCCGGCCGCGTGCAACGCGGGCGACCCGGTCGCGTGCAACGCGGGCGTCCGGGGCGTGCGGTCGGCGACGACGCCCGCCCGCCACCACACATGACCTGCTCCGAAGTAGGCCTTGGCGGTCGTCGCTTCGTCCGGGTCGAAGGCGAGTTTGACGTGGCTGAGGCGGCGCTCCACGACGCCGAGCTTGCCGGCCGGCTGTGTCAGGCTGGGCACGATCAGTCCGTCCGGCCACATCACCCCGGCGTCGGCCGGGGTGACCACCCCGGGCCAGCGCGCGAGCGCGGCGGCCTTCTGCGATGTGGCGAGGCCGGCGTCCACCAGTCCGTCGAGCAGCGCCGGCCAGCGAGGATCGATTCCGACCTTCTGGTCGAAGAAGCACTCGACGCCGAGGCGCGGCAGGAGTCGGTCTCCGACGACGTCCAGGCAGAGCACCATCCGGTCGGCGTGGTCGAGCAGCAGCCGCGCCGCCGTCCACGCACGATCGACGTCTCCCCGCCAGCCGACATCGGCGAGATAGCTGGGCACCTGCGCCAGCGCGAGGTCGCTCACGTGCAGCCGCATCGCGGCGACCGGCCGGCCCAGCATGACGCCGATGTGGCTCAGGCGGGCGCGGCCGCGGCATTCGGCGGCGCAGCAGTCGAGCACCGCCTGCAAGGCGTTGCGCTGCGCCTCGTCGAGGAGGTGCTCGAGCACACGGGTGGCGAGTGCCCGGCCGTCGACTCGCACGGCTGGATCGAGCACGGCGAACACGGAGGGGACGACGTCGGAGAGCGCTGTCGCTCCGCGGCTCGGCTCGACGTCGATCTCGCACCACAGCTCGGCGAGGCCGTCGTGCAGCAGCGTTCGCGGCGTCGACCACTCGCGACATACGCCGTGCACGCGTTCCCACACCGGGGAGAGGCCGCAGCGTGCGTGCGCGCGAGCCAGTGAGCGGGATGTCGCGCCGAGATCCGTGCGCTGCGTGGCGATCTGCAGATCGAGCGACCCGGCTCGGGCACCGAGACGACACTCGAAGCCGACCGTTGGGAAACCGGGCATCAGCGCGGCGACGGCGGCGAGCGCATCGACGGACCCTGTCGTGGCGAGCGGCGCCGGCAGGTCGACTCGGACCAGCTCCAGGACGTCAGCTACCACGGCCCCGCCGGGTGATGAGCGCTCAGATGCGCGAGCTCAGCCGCGGCGGCTCAGGAGCCGGGGGCCGGTGGAGCGGTTGGTCCGTAGGACTGGGCTCCGTCCTGCTGAGTGATCTGGCCCCCGCCGGCGGTCAGATCGCGCAGCGAACCGAGATCGTCGATCACGGGCGGGTGGTAGGGCCTGCGCGAACCCTGGACTGCCTGATCGTCGTTCATTTCGGTGTTCCCTCGTCCGTTTGCCTGTGTCGCATGCTAGTTGCCACGAGTTCAGCGTTCAAGCGATCGCCGCGTCTGATCTCGTCGAGCACGGCGTCCGCGGCGGTGGGTGCAGCGCTCAGGTCGTCCGGGCGCCGCAGCTCGCGACCCGGCAGCCGCGCGGCGATCGATGCCAGGCGGACGAAGTCGCGCCGGTGTCCTTCGCGCTCCTGGAGGGGCGCCATGTGACGGTTGGCGATCAGGCCCGGCAGAAGCTCCGCGGCCGAGACCGCGCGTACGCGCGGGGTTTCACCGGCGCGCGGTGCGAGGAGGAAGACGCCGGCGAGCGCGACCGGTCCCGGCGTGACACCCGCCGGGGCTTCGGGCAGGTCGTGGTAGCGCTTGCGGGGGCGCGCGTCCTCGTGGACCCACACGGGTCGCAGGGTCGCGTACGAACCCGAGAGGGCCTCGGCGGAATCCTCGCGGATCCGCAGCTGCGGGCGACCGACCGCCACAAGGGTGGCACCCTCACGTTCTGAGAGCACGGCGACGTCGTCGGACACGAGGCGTGCTCCGCGCTGGACGAGTGCGAGTGCGAGCGTGGACTTGCCGGCCCCCCGCGGGCCCACGAGCGCGAACGCTCGATCGCCGAGCGCGACGACGCTCGCGTGCAGGCACGTCGCGCCGCGCTGCATGTGGACGCAGGAGAAGACGCTCGTGAGCAGCAGCTCGACCGCCTCGCCGAGATCGACCTGCTCGCCGAGCACGGTCGCCACGCGCGCGCCGCCGTCCTCGACGAGGAACTCGACCCACTCGCCGCCGCCGGCCGTCGGATTGGTGCCATGAAACTGCAGGCGCAGTCGGCTGCCGGTCGCTCCCCCCGCGCGCCAGGCCGTCCGCGGTGGATCGATCATCACCCAGGGAGCGCCGACCGCCGGGCACGAGGCCGCGCGCATGAAGTCCAGCTCGACGTCGATCGGCCCTGGCGGAGCGGGTGGCAGACCCTCCAGCGCGACGTTTGACCCGATCGTCAGGCCGTAGTGGCGGTAGCGCCACGATCTCGTCGCGGCCGCGCTCACGACGCGGCCGGCGTCCCAGGCACGATCTGTGCGGTGCTTCGGTGCCACAGCCAGTGCGCGAGGCCGAGCCCGCGTCCGAGCTCGCCCCGGCGGCGCGGCTCGCCCGGACCGGCGCCTGTGGCCGCGCCGGTCACCGCGTCGGCCAGGCGCTCGCGATCGACGAATCGCTCCAGGTCCGGACACCGGCGCACCAGCTCGGCCAGCGAGCCCAACGTGGCCTGTGTCGCACCCGGGGTGACGGCCGAGACGAGCGGCGTCTTGGGGCGGCGCCATACCGGCTCGGGCAACCGCCCGCGGCCGGCATCGCGTAGGACGCGCTTGTCGACGAGCCACGGCTCGGGCGCGAGCGAGAGCACGAAATGCAGCAGCCGCAGATCGACGAGCGGGTAGCGGAACCGGACCGCTTCGCGGGTGACCGACGGATCGCCCAGCTCGAACATCGATGACCACATCGGCTGGCCCGCCAGCGAGCGGGCGTCGAGGTCGCGGACCTTGGGGAGGGGCAGGCGAGACGATCGCTCCCGCGCGCGCTCGGCGACGCCGGTGCGAGCCGCGCAGTCGGCGGCGACCCACGCCGGAACCGACGCGGGGGCGAGACCGTAGATCGACCGCGCCCGCAGGATCGTGCGGAGGTGCGGTCGAGGCCTGCCGCCGCACAGCCGGACCTGGTCGGCGAGCGCTCGCACGGCGCGCGCGACCCGCCCCCGCGCGAGCCATTCGAGCCAGTACCAGGGCACGAACATCAGCAGGGCATCTCCGCCGTGCCCGGACAGCGCGATTGGCGCGTGTCGAGCGGGCAGCCGCGCGAACTGTCGGTCGAAATCCGTGTAGCGGTACGTCGTCGGCTCGGGCGTGAGCAGGACGGGCTCGGAGAAGGGGTCCAGCGGCGGCATCGTCGAAGCGTCGACGACGTCGAACGGCAGGCCGAGCTCGCGGGCGACGAGCGCCGCGAACTCTCCCTCACGGTCCCCGCTGTCGCCGCCCAGCACGCCCGTGAGCGCGCGCAGCGCGCCGTCGGGCGCCCCGCGGGCACGCAGCGCGACGACCGCGCTGGCCGCGACGCTCGTCGAGTCCATGCCGCCGCTGAGCGGAACGGTTGCCCGGTCGCCGGTCAGGCGATCGGCCACGGCGGCGTCGAGCAGCTCGCGAAAGCGCTCGGCGCCCTCCTGGGGTCCCGAGAAGCGCTCGAGGCGCCGCCAGGCATCCAGCTGCCAGTACCGCCGCACGCGGACGGCCCCGGCCGCCCACGTGAGTAGATGTGCGGGCGGCAGCCGCCGCAGCACGGCGAACGTGGTCGCCGCGGGATCGGTCGGCATACCGAACGCCAGGAAATCTGCGATCGCGGTGTCGTCGAGATGGTCGCTCACCGCGGGATGCAGGCGCAGCGCGTCGACGCCGGTCGCGACGAGCAGCCGGCCGTCGGCGCAGGCGTAGTGCAGCGGCGCCACGCCAAGCTGGTCGCGCGCGCACAAAAGGCGCTGACGGTCGGCGTCCCAGAGCACGAGCGCGAAGTCACCCGCCACACGCTCCAGGAAGCGCTCGTCCCATGCCGCGTAGGCGTGCAGGACGAGCTCGGCGTCGGAGCTTGTCGGCGTGACTCGTGCGCCGGCCGACCGCAACGCCACGACGAGGTCCCGCCGCGCATCGAGGCGGACGTCGGCGCTCAGCCATACGCGGCCGTCGAGGGTCAGCGGCTGGCCCGTCTCCGCGGCGCCGGTTCGTAGCCGGGCATGACCCAGGCCACAGACGCCCTCAAAGCGGCTCTGGCTGCCGTCCGGCGCGGCGCGGGACGAGAGCGCAGTCGCGCGCGTGAGCCAGGCGCGGTCGGCCGGCCCGGGGGCCGGGGCGACGACGGCGACGACCGCGCTCATCCGGGGCGGTTCATGGCGATGCGGGCTCGACGCGCAGCACGCCGGCGTGTGCGAGGCGGACGATGAAGTCGTGCAGGTCCCGGAGCAGGGTCGAGGCATCTGCGTCGTACTCTGCGTGCAGCCGCGCGTGCGCGGTGCGGACGTCCGCGCTTTCGTCGAGCAGCTCCCACATGCGGCTGCCGACGTCGTCGAGGCGCAGGTACCGCTCCGAGGCGAGCACGAGCATCACCACGCAGCCATCGACCTTCTGCCACGCGACGTCCTCATCGATGGTCACCCGTTCTGGGAGCACCGGCTGCCCGGCCACATCGGTCACGTCGCGGCCATCATAATCGAGGCGTGTTCGCGAACCGAGCGCGTCGGCTCCTCTCACTGGTACGTCTCGGAGCGGAGGTGCTCGGCACCTACGTGCGCGTCCACCGCGCCAATCGCCGGGCCGACGTGCGCGGCGTCCTGCGCGACCTGCGGGCGGGGCCGCGCACGACCACCGTCGAGGCGGCCGCGGTGGCAGGGACGGCGGCACGACTGGCCGGCGCCACGCAGCGAGTGCTGCGCCTGATTCCAGCGGACACCCGGTGCCTGAACCAGTCGCTCGTGCTGAGTGCGCTGCTGGCTCGTCGCGGGATCGAAAGCCACGTCGTGATCGGCGTCAGCAGCTCGCAGGAGGGCTTCGGCGCGCACGCGTGGGTCGAGATCGACGGTCGGCCGCTGCTGGCCCGCGAACGCGACGGGCACGCGCGGCTCGTCGAGTTGTGACGCGCGGCGGTCGTCCCGGCGAGGCGGGTGGGCCGGTCGCGCGGTCGAGCGCTTGGCAGGGGGCGACCTGGCGGGCGCTGCGCGCGGGCGTCGCGTCCGGCTGCGGTATCTCGACCCCGCCGGTGGCCGACGGCCCGATCGACTGGCCTCGGTTCTGCGAGCTCGTCGGACGCCATCGCGTCGGCGCGGTCATCCACGGCTCAGGCTGGGCACGCGACGTGGGCGCGCCACGGGAAGTACTCGACAGGCTGGGTGCCGACGCCCGTGAGGCGACGTTCGGATCGCTGCGTCTGCTCACGTCGCAGCGCGAGGCGCTGCGAGCGCTGCAGGGGCGGGGGTCGACGTCGTCGTGCTCAAGGGCACTCCGCTGGCACACGAGGCCTACGGCGGCGCCGCCGGCCGCCACTCCGGCGACCTTGATCTGCTCGTCGCTCCCGAGTGTGTCACGGCGGCCGTCGGGGTCCTGCGCGAGCACGGCTTCCAGTGGTATGGCATCGACGTGCCCGAGACCCTGCGCCCGGCGGACGGCGGCCTCGGGCTGCTCGCGCGCGCGGGCGACCTGCCGCTCGTCAAGGAGGCACAGCTCTATCGCGCGGGCCACCACGTCGACCTCCACTGGCGCCTGACCGTGAACGCCGCGCTGCTGCCACTCGAGCCTCGCTGGCTGAGCGCTCCTCGCTACGTCCAGTCCGCCAGCCAGCAGACGCCGGTTCTGCCGGTTCTGCCGGCGTGGTGGCACCTGCTGGTTCATGGCGCCGAACACGAGTGGAGACGACTGAAGTGGTTGGCGGACGTCCCGGCGTTCGCAGCTGCGCACCCTGAGGTGCTCTCGCCGGATGCCCTTCAGGCGACCTCTCGCGCCGGCCTGGACCGGTGCGTCGCATGCGGGCTGATCGTCGCCGAGCGGCTGCTGGGCGGGTTCATCCCGGCGCCGGCGGCGGAATGGGTGGCAGGCGTCAGGGGCGTCGAGCGTCTGGTGGATCGCTTCATCGAAGGCGTCGCGCACGATGAGCCGATCGCCGGTGTGCTGGGGCCGAGACAGGTACGCGGGCACGTCATGGCGCGGATGGCGCTCCGGGCAGACGTGCGTTACCGCGTCGCCGAAGCACGCGGCATGCTGCTCGCCGCCGGTCGCAGCGCGATCGAACCGGAGCCCGGCGGGTGGACGCTCGTCAACGGTCCCCTGCGCTGGCTTGCCCGCAACGTGGCGCCCGGCCGCGACTGATCACCGAGGGACGTGGCCACTCGCAATGCGCGCGTGCGTGCGGAATCCGGCGCGGTCTGGTCGGTGCCGGCGCGACTCGTCCGGACACATCATCGGGACGGGCGGGTTCTCGGGTGATCGACCTCAGTCGGCCTCAGCGATCACGGTCGAACAGCAGGCGTGGGCCGGTCTGATTCCCGTCGGCGAGGAAGGTTCCGGTCGCACGACTGAGGGCGAATTGAATCGTCTCGTCCTCGTCGGTCCTGACCAGGACCCGTCGGGCGTCGTTCTCGACACCGATCACGACGCCGGCGACCCGGCGCCCGAGGAACACGACGGTCACCGACCCGTCAAGACGAGGGATGGCTCGGGCGCGGGTCATCGGGCCTCGTCTCGGCCGCCTCGACGTGCGCGGGCGGCGGGCGACGGCGCGTCAGGGGCATCTGCGTCGAGGTAGCTGGTGAGGAGGGCGTCGACCATGGCGGCCTCGGTTGGCCTGGTTCCGTCGGTGATCGCGCCGATCACGAGGCGCTTGTGATCGATCAGTGCGCTGAGGCGATCGTCGATCGTCGCGGCGGCGAGCAGATACCAGGCGGTGACTGCGTTGGCCTGGCCGATGCGGTGGCAGCGGTCCTCGGCCTGGTCGTGCTCGGCGGGCGTCCAGCCGAGCTCGACGAAGGCGACGTTGGCGGCGGCGGTGAGCGTGATGCCGTGGGCGGCGACCTTGAGCGAGCAGACGCAGAGCAGGACGTCGGGGTCCTGCTGGAAGCGGTCGACGGCCTGCTGGCGCTCGGCCTGGGTGTCGGTGCCGAGCAGGTGGACGGCGTGGGGGAAGCGGTGGACGAGCGTCGTCTGGACGTCGCGATGCACGGCGAAGACGATCAGCTTCTGGCCGCTTGCGACGAAGTCGTCGATCCATTCGGCGGCGACCGAGATCTTGCCGGTGCCGGCGAGCTTGCGCAGGGCGTTGATCTTGACGAGGGCCTCGGCGCGCATCGCGCTGTCGAGGCGGCGGGCGAGGTCGGCCGAGTCGCGGTAGTGGTCGTGGAGCCAGGCCAGGAAGGCTGCTTCGGCGTGGGCGTATTCGGCGGCGTTCTCGAGCGCGACGGGTATCACGGCGCGCTGCTTGGCAGGCAACTGGGGGAGGACGTCGCGTTTGAGCCGGCGGACGTAGCACGAGCGGCGCAGATGCCAGTGGAGGCGTTCGCGGTTGGCGGGGTCTGAGAACTTGCGCTCGAACTCGGCGCCGGAGCCGAACTCGTCGAGGCGGCCGAGGATGCGCAGCTGGGGGACGAGCTCCTTGGCTCGGTTGACGAGCGGGGTGCCGGTCAGCGCGAGCCGGAGCGCCCGGGGTCGCAGGGCGCAGGAGAGCAGGTGTGCCTCCTGGGTGCGCCTGGCCTTCGGGTTCTTGCAGTAGTGGGACTCGTCGAGGACCAGGGCGCCGGCACCCGTGTCGGCGAGTGCTTCGCGGTGGGCGTCGAGGATCTCGTAGTTGAGGACGAGGATCTCGGCGTCGAGCGCGGTGGGTGAGCGTCCGGTGATCAGCGTGACCGAGCGGTGGGGGAGCCAGCGGCCGGCCTCGCGCTGCCAGTTGAGCTTGAGCGACGCCGGACAGACGACGATCGCGGGGAAGGCGTGGTCGGCTTCGACCGTGGCGAGGGCCTGCACGGTCTTCCCGAGGCCCTGCTCGTCTGCGAGGAACGTCCGTCGCTGGACGCGGGCGTAGGTCACGCCGGCGGCCTGGAAGGGCATCAGCGCGCCGGCGAGGTGCGGGATTTCGAGCGTGCCGTGGGTTGCTCCGGATAGTTTGACCAGCTCCGTTGCGTGCTGGTGGTCGGCGAGCAGGCGACCGAGGAGGGCTCGGGCGGCGTCGTCGAGCTGGAGCCCGTGGGCGGCGGCGTGGTCGCGGACGGAGGTGGCGTTCCAGGCGTCGGCGAGGACCTCGACGCCGGCGGTGCGATCGTGCCAGGCTGAGCGGGGTCGGGCGCCGGGAAGGGCGGTGATCGCGTCGCCGGCGCTCTGGGCCCACATCCGGATCACCGTGAAGGTGGTGTCCTCGCGGGTGTCGGGGTGCTCGTCGACGGTCACGATCGCGGGCGGCACGGGCGCATCGGGATGCTCGGTCAGGGCCCGCGAGCAGCGCAGGGCGTAGGGGTCGACCTTCGTCTGGGGATGGGCTGCGAGCAGCTCGACCAGGGCGGCGTGGCCGGCGGCGGTCATCGGCAGCCACCAGGCGCCGGGATCGGTCGAGCTGGCGGGCGGGCTGCGCAGGCAGGCGGGTGGGTCGTCGGGATCGCCGAGCACGAGGAACGCGGGACCTCCGGCGAGACCGGTCGTCGCGGTGACGCGGCCGGCCCAGCGGGTGGCGGTGGGCAGCCAGTGGGCGACGGACGGGGAGAGCGTGACGTCGGGATGGAGCTCGGTGAGGCGGGCGACGCTCAGCGCAGCGGCCCGGTCGGCGGCGACGTGGAAGGTGAAATCACCGACGGGAGCGGCGCGGGCGAAGCCGCGGATCACGTCGTCGCGGGTGAAGCTCGCGACTTCGAGCTCGTTGCCACCGGCGACGAACCGCACCGAGGCGGTCCTGCGGCCACGCGTGACCGCGGCCGGGCTCGGCCGTGTGGACTGGAGAGCGCGCTGGACCTCGGCGGCGAGCGGGCCGGTCCAGCGGACGTCGGCGCGCCGTGCGTACAGCTCGGCAACCGCCTGGGCGGAGCGCCGGTCGATGACGATGCTCAGGCGGCCGACGTCGGGGTGCACGTGGCGGCGCAGGCGCTTTGCGAGCCACCTGAGGTCGGGGTCGTCCCAGTCGTCGCAGATGCTGATGCAATTGGGAAAATCGCCTCTACGGCTGGGCCTGACGAGCTCGAGGTCGAACATGGGCCGGTCGGCGGCGGCGGCTTCGAGGGCGAGCCGGTCGGCGGCGGTGATCTGAGCCGCGTGGTGGTCGACCAGACGGAGGATCGAGCGTGGACGGTCGTTGCGGAGGCGGACGCTCCAGTGCGGGTCGTCGGGGTGGTATCCGCGTCCGGGTATCGCGAGCACGCTCGTCAGCGACGGGTGGCCGTCGGGAGCCCGGAGGTGGGCGAGTTCGCCGTCGACGGCGACCGAGCAGCCGGCGGGGGTCATGGGGGGAGGCTAGCCCGTGGGGGCGACGCGATCCGGTCAGGCGTCGACGGGTTGGGGGGACGTCGCTGGTGCGAGCGAGGCGTCCTCCGTCGACTTGCGCAGCCGCCTAAAAAGTGATATCTATTAGATATCGGATTTTCTGAGGCACTGCTCAACTGGAGGGCATCATGAGCGAAGCTGTTCAGCCGTATCGCGAGCCCGAGGCGAAGCCGGTCGGGCACTCGGGGGCCCGCGTCGAAATCCACGAACGTCCGGCGTGGGCGATCAGCGGCTGGTTCGGGGTCCTCGCGATCGCCGCGTGCGTCGCGGCCACGATTCTCCTCGGGCAGGGCTCGGGCGGGGCGGTCGCGGTCGTGCCGGCCTTCGCCGGGCTGGTCATCCTGACGTCGCTGGTCATCGTGCCACCGGGCCATACGAAGGTCGTGCGGTTCTTCGGGAGCTACGTCGGGACCTTGCGTCGTACCGGCCTCTGGTGGATCCTGCCGCTCGCGGACCGCAGGAGCCTGAGCATTCGGGTCAGGAACTTCGAGACCAACCATCTGAAGGTCAACGACTTCGACGGCAACCCGGTGGAGATCGCTTCGATCGTCGTCTGGCAGGTGGCCGATACGTCGCGGGCGGTCTATGCCGTCGAGGACTACGTCAACTTCGTCGAGGTCCAGGCGGAGTCGGCGTTGCGCCACGTCGCGACGACCCATCCGTACGACGACCCGACGGGGTCGGGCACCTCGTTGCGCGGGTCGACCGATGTCGTCGCCGGGGAGCTCGCCCAGGAGGTGGCTCAGCGGGTCACGATCGCGGGTGTGGAGATCGTCGAGGTGCGCATCAGCCACCTGGCGTACGCGTCGGAGATCGCCCAGGCGATGCTGCGCCGCCAGCAGGCCAACGCCGTCGTCGCGGCGCGCTCGCGGATCGTCGAGGGGGCCGTCGGGATGGTCGAGCTGGCGCTGGCGCGGCTCAACGAGCGGGGGATCGTCGAGCTCGACGAGGAGCGCAAGGCGGCGATGGTGAGCAACCTGCTGGTCGTGCTCTGCGGCGACCAGCCGGCGTCACCGGTCGTCAACACCGGGACGCTCTATACGTGAGCCAAGAGCGCAAACAGGTGCCGCTGCGCATCGACCCGACGGTGCACGACGCGCTGGTGCGATGGGCGGCTGACGATTTCCGCAGCCTCAACGCCCACATCGAGATGCTGCTGCGACGGGCCCTCGACGACGCCGGCAGGATGCCTCGGGAGGCGGGGCCGATGCCGCGCCGGGGGAGGCCGCCGGCGCGCAGCCGTTAGCGAGCCTCGGCACCGGTCCGTCACCGGTCCGTCGTGCCTCTCCACTTCCAATTTATACCAGGCGGAGGCTTCTCATGAGGCGGTGATTCGTGGCGCATAATCGCCCGCTGCAGGCGAAATCCATCGACAGTGGAGTTGACCTGGGTCAACTTCGACGGGGGTGAGCGGGTGGGGTGCTACGTGTTGGATTTGCAGGAGATCGACCGGACCCAGGTTGCGGTCGTGGGCGGCAAGGCCGCGCACCTGGGGGAGCTTTCGCGGATCGAGGGCATCCGCGTGCCGGCTGGCTTTTGCGTGACGACGGACGCCTTCCGGCTGATCGTGGCGCAGGCGCCGGGGATCGACGACCGACTTGATCGGCTGTCGCTCGTGAGGCTGGACGACCGGGAGGCGATCGGCGCGCTCAGCGCGGAGATCCGCCGGGTCGTCGAGGGGGTCGCGATCCCTGAGGATCTGGCGTCGGCGATCACGCGTCGGCTCGCCCGCGTTGGCGAGCAGGCCGCGTATGCGGTCCGGTCGAGCGCGACGGCGGAGGACTCGCCGGCGGCGTCCTTCGCGGGCCAGCAGGACACGTACCTGAACGTCGTGGGGCGGGCGGCGATCCTCCGGCATGTGAGCCGGTGCTGGGCGTCGCTCTTCACCGAGCGGGCGGTTACCTACCGGCTGCGCAAGGGCGTCGACCACCGGCACGCCGAGATGGCCGTCGTCGTGCAGGAGATGGTCTTCCCGGAGGCGGCCGGGATCCTGTTCACGGCCGACCCCGTCACCTTCAACCGGAAGGTCTCCTCGGTGGAGGCCAGCTTCGGCCTCGGCGAGGCCCTGGTATCGGGGCTGGTGAACCCTGACGTCTACAAGGTGCGCGACGGCGAGGTCATCGCCAAGACCCTCGCCAGCAAGCAGCGCGGCGTCTACGCGTCACCGGCAGGCGGCACGCGGGAACAGGCGATCGAGCCGGAGCGCCGTGGGCAGCCGGCGCTGAGCGATGCGCAGGTCTTGCGACTGGTGGCGCTGGGGCGGCGGATCGAGGCGCACTTCGGTGCTCCCCAGGACATCGAATGGTGCCTGGTCGACGACGGCTTCCAGATCGTTCAGAGCCGGCCGATCACGACGCTGTTCCCGATCCCGGCGACCGGCGACCGGGAGAACCACGTGTACGTGTCCGTGGGTCATCAGCAGATGATGACCGACCCGATGAAGCCGCTGGGGCTGTCGGTGTGGCAGCTGACGACCCCTCGGCCGATGGGCGAGGCCGGTGGGAGGCTGTTCGTCGACGTCACGCGGGGTCTGGCTTCGCCGGCGAGCCGCGCGGTTCTCCTGGAGGCTCTGGGGAGGTCCGACCCGCTGCTCGGGGACGCGCTGGAGACGATCCTCGAACGTGGCGACTTCATCGCGCCGCTCCCGGACGACGCCTCTAGCGGGGCGCCGGCTGAGGACCCGTCCGACCCGATCGAGACCGATCCGGCCGTCGTCAGCGAGCTGATCGGGCAGGCGCAAGCGTCGATCGCCGCGTTGAAGCGCGAGATCCGGGGGAGGTCCGGATCGGCGCTGGTCGACTTCATCCTCGCGGACTTCCAGGAGCTGCGGCGGATCCTCTTCGATCGGCGGGGCCATCGGGTGTTCATGGGGGCGATGGAGGCCAGCTGGTGGCTCAACGAGCGGTTGGAGGAGTGGCTCGGGGAGAAGAACGCGGCCGACACGCTCACGCAGTCGGTCCCCCACAATGTCACCTCAGAGATGGGCCTGGAGCTCCTGGACGTCGCGGACGTGATCCGCCCGTACCCGGATCTGGTGGCGTTTCTCGAAGAGGTCGAGGACGACGGCTTCCTGGAGGAGATGGGAACGCTCCCGGGGGGCGAGCTGGCGCGGGAGGCGATCCGGGCCTTCCTCGAGAAGTACGGGATGCGGTGTGTCGGCGAGATCGACATCACGAGACCGCGCTGGAGCGAGCGCCCGACCGCGATCGTGCCGATGATCCTCGGCAACGTCAGGAACTTCGAGCATGGCGCCGGCGAGCGACGCTTCGAGCAGGGGCGCCGGGAGGCCGGGATCAGGGAGCAGGAGCTGCTGGAGCGCTTGCGAGCGCTGCCGGACGGGGAGCAGAAGGCCGACGAGGCCAAGCGGCGGATCGACCGCGTGCGGACGTTCATCGGCTACCGGGAGTATCCGAAGTACGGGATGGTCAGTCGCTACTTCGTCTACAAGCAGGCGTTGTTGGAGGAAGCCGAGCGCCTCGTGGAGGCCGGCGTGCTTGGCGAGAAGGAGGACATCTTCTACCTCCGCTTCGACGAGCTGCGGGACGTCGTGCGCACCAACCAGGCGGACGAGCGGCTGATCCGCCGGCGGGAGGAGGCGTTCCGCTCCTACGAGGCGCTCACGCCGCCGCGGGTGCTGACCTCGGATGGCGAGGCGATCGGCGGGGCGTACCGACGGCGTGACGGTCTGCCGGCGGGCGCGCTGGTCGGCCTGCCGGTTTCCGCGGGGATCAGCGAGGGGCGGGCTCGCGTCATCCTCGACATCGCCGAGGCGGATCTCGCGGCGGGCGACATCCTCGTGACCGCCTTCACGGACCCGAGCTGGACGCCGCTGTTCGTCGGGATCAAGGGCCTGGTGACGGAGGTGGGCGGTCTGATGACGCACGGGGCGGTGATCGCGCGGGAGTACGGCTTGCCGGCCGTCGTGGGGGTCGAGCACGCGACCCAGCTGATCGGGGATGGGCAGCGGATCCGCGTGCACGGGACCGACGGGTACGTCGAGATCCTGCCGTGACTCACGAGCCGCGCCAGAGCCGGCACGAGCCATGCCAGACAGGCCGGATGCGCGCGGTCGGTCAGCCAGGCGCCGTTGAGCCAGAAGCCAGACGCCGTTGAGTCAGACGGCGGCGTCCGTGAGCGGCGTCAGCTCGGTTTGACCGAGCGCCAGGCGCCGCTGGGCAGGTCGTGCCCCTGGTCCAGCGCGCTGACGGCGGACGGCGTGCCCGCCGTGAGCTTGGCCAGCGCCTTGGCGAGTGCCTCGGCATACATCACGTCGCGCGTCTTCTCCTGGCGCTCGGCAGCCTGCTCGGCGCGTTCGTAGAGGTCCTCGGGTATCTCGACCGTCACGCGGGGCGAACCGCGCGGCATGAAGCTCCGGCTGCGCAGCGCGCCGGCCGTCGCATGCTTGGTCACCTCGATGTAGCGGTCGATCGCCTCGGCGTAGAGCACGTCGATCGGCTTGCCGAGCTGGTCGGCCATCGTGGCTGCGAGCTCCAGCAGCTCCTGGGGCTGTTTGACTTCGACCTGCCTCACGCCCGCCATTATAAAGCGGCGGCGCGGAGCTCGGCGAGCGTCACCATCAGCGTCCGGGGTGTGGCCGCGAGCGCGCGGAAGCCGAATCGCGCGTGGAAGGCCGCAGGCCGTGGCGTTGGTGGTCGGTGTCGATGGCGAGGCGCGCGAGCGGGGCGATCGGGATCGGGCAGTGGCGGGATTGGCGGTGGCTGACCGCGGCCGTGGCGTCCGCCTGCGAGCCGCGCATCTCCCATCCCAACCAACCCCCGGGGATGCAGCTCCGGCCGTCTCGCTTGCCTTGCGTCCTGCCGATTGGCTAGGATCGGCAAGACATGCGGGGGCCAGCGGTCATCGGCGGATGGATTGCCCGGAACACGCGGACCGCGGCCCTGGTCGCGATCGGCGCCCTCGGCGGCGGTGCCGGCTTCGCCGTCGCGTCGGTCCCCGACGGAAGCGGCGCGATCCACGCCTGCGTCATGGTCTCCAACGGAACGACCATCCCGTTGTCCAACGGCGTCGCGAACATCCGCATCGTCGACCCCAGCCAGGGACAGTCGTGCGCGACCGGCGGCGGCGAATCAACCTCGTCCGAGGTCCCACTGACGTTCAACGCCACGGGACCCGCCGGCCCGGCAGGACCGGCGGGATCGGCAGGATCGGCCGGGCCCGGCGGAGCAAACGGGTCGCCGGGGCCGGCCGGCTCGTCGACGTCGACGGGCGTGGCGACGAGCGGCCCGAGGGAGCTGTTCATCACCCTGCGACCGGCGAGCGGCCCGAACGTCGGGCCGATCGAGATCAACCATGTCGCGTTCGAGGCGACCAACTCCGTCAACATCGGCTCCGCGAGCTCCGGCGCCGGCGCCGGCAAGGTGAAGTTCGGTGCCCTCGAGCTCCACAAGACGATCGACGCCACGTCGCCCGTGCTGTTCAAGGCGCTCGCCGCCGGCCAGCACTACCCGCAGGCGACCGTCTTCGTCCGCGGCGTCGCGGCCGGCGCGGCGCAGTCCGCGACCCGCGAGTACCGGATGTCGCAGGTCTTCGTCACGCGGCTCGCCCAAGACACGACGACGGAGCGGGCCGACGAGACGATCCAGCTCGATTTCGGCGCGGTCCAGCTCGTCGAGTTCACGCAGAGTTCGTCCGGCAAGCCGCAGGGCCGTGTGGTCGCCGGCTGGGACCAGGTCAAGAACACGCCATTCACGTCGACCACGCTCCTCCCGGTCCCGTGAACCGGTCGGCGAGGCTGCGGCCGCCGCCGTCGTTCGGATAGGCCGCGGGCAGGCCAAGGCCCCCTTGGTGAGGCGCCTTCCCCGAGCGCTCTGCGTGGGCCTGCAGGCTTCGGGGGATCGACCTGAGCCCCGGCGCCTCACTGCCGGGAGAGCCCCAGCGTCTCGTTCTGTGCCAGTGTATCTCGTCACAAAACGCCCGTAAAGCCGGGCGATATGGCCGCCGCATGGCTCCAGAGAGCGAGCAATGCGCGAGTTCTGGTCACGGCGAGACGCGGCGGTTTAGAGCGGTTCGTGGCGGTCGTGAGCGGTCGCTTGGACGGCCACTGGCTCGTCGGCAGTCAGTACCCGGCGGCGCGGGTGCGGCGAGCGTCACCATCAGCGTCCGGGGTGTGTCCGCGAGGTCGCGGAACCCGAATCTGGCGCAGAAAGCCGCGGCTGTGGCGTCGATCGCTTGGACGACGACGGCGCGCACGGCCACGTGTGCCGAGTCGCGCCTGCACTCGCGAGCGGCGTCGCGAAGCAGGGCGGCTCCCTAGCCTTGGCGTTGGTGGTTGGTGTCGACTGTCGAGGCGGGCGAGCAGAGCGATCGGGATCGGGAACTGGCGGGTCTGGCCACAGCTGGTGCAGCCGCGGCCTCCTCGTGCCGGAGCTGGCCGGCGACCAGGCGTGTAGCCCTGCACGCCACCGTCTCGACTTGTCGTTACAACGTGCGGCGGCGTCGCGACGGTCGCTCGGCCAGCGTAGCGGCTGAGCCAGCGGTTGAGGGTCACGTCTCCGCAGTCGAAGGCCGTGACGTCGTGGCGGGTTGGCTCGAAGCGCTCGGACTCTAGCCGAGCCGGTGCTCACGCGCGGTCGCGGAGCTCGCGCAGACGCGCTACCGTTCTGCTCGGGCTGCTCCAGCGCGTCGAGGAACCGGACAGCCTGTTCCTCGGTGAGCAGGATGTCTCGCTGCTCGGCGAGCACTTCTTCAGCTCTGACGCGAGCGGCTCGTCTGAAGAAGTCGCTCAGCGTCTCGCCCACGGCAGCTGCCGCCGCAACGTCCAGCGAGCGCTCGTCGTCGGTCAGCGGAGTTCCAAGCGTTGGGTGCGCACCGGGACCATGTACGACACCGTACGGCGCCGTCAACCGCCGTCGCTGGCCAATTCCGTGCTCGGAGTCGGCCCGTGAGGAACAATGGAGCGGGAGCCGGCGCTGAGGACTTATCGTCGTCCGTTGACCCGCTGGGCGCTCGCCCTTGGTCCCAGAGTCGAGATGCCCGTACACGGTGGTACGGAGCAGGCTGAAGAGGTCGGCTTCTGCGGACGGTCCGTTCGCCGGCGTCGTAGAGCTGTTGCGCTAGCGCAGCCTGCTGCGGGTTGAGCTTGGAGCGTCGACCTCCCTGGCGTCCGCGCAGGCGCGCGGCGGCCAGCCCGTCACGGGTGTTATCTATGATCAACTCGCGCTGCAGCTCAGCTAGCACCGAGAGCATGCCGAACATAGCGCGGCCTTCGGCCGTCTTCAGTGTCGATACCCTGCTCGATGACGTGCAGGCCAACGCCGCTATCTCGCAGCTCAGCGCCGAGCGTCACGAGGAGCAATATCGACCGGCCGAGGCGGTCGAGACGCTTGACCTTCAGCGTGTCGCCGTCGCGAGTATCTCAGCATCTCGTCGAGCTTCGGGCGGCTGGCCTTCGCGCCGCTGGCGTGCTCGACGTAGATGTCCTTCTGCCGATGCCGGCGCGGCGGAGCGCGTCGACGTGGTGGTCGGATTTTGGTCGGCGGTCGGACGCGGGCGTAGCCGAAATAGCACCCGTCGAGAAGATTCAGCCAGCCAGCATTACCGTCGTAGTTTCTCGACGCGAGTTGTCGACACCGCGCGTGCCCGGAAACGCTCGGATCAGCCACCGCTGCCGAGGTGTCGACAAACGAGCATTTGCCGACGCTTCTACGTCGCGACTGGTGCCCGTTCCATGATGGCCCCCGAACTTGGCGGACGCGCGGCGGTAGCCATCCGGTGGCATTTCGTGCGCAGTACCAGGTGCCCCGGCTCAACGGCCCCCGACCATAGTCATCCGTGTTCGCTCAGGCGTTGTGTCTACGCGATCGCCCAACCAGCGGGCGGTGGGCGAGCACAAGCCGGCCCGCTACGGACCGCTCTCCAGCGCGTAGGTTGCGATGCAGCCGCCGGCCTGGCGCCAGAGAAAGATCACAGCTGGCGTGGAAATCCCTGGCGTGGCTTGGACCAGTGCGACTTCTCCCTTGGGGAGATGCGGCCAGCCGACAATTCGATGCAAGAGACCGCGTTGCGGCGTCGTAGCCAGTTGACACGCCCCAGCGAACTCGTAGTCCCGGCTATCGACTGTGACGGCCGGTGTTCCCCTGAGAAACCGGAACAGGCCTACGCAGGAGATGGCGACAATGGCACCCACAAAGAGGACGACGGCGAGTCTGCGCCACACGCTGCGGTGTGTCGCACATTGACTCGTTGCGTCTCCTTGGACGTCCGCGAGCGCCACTATCGTCTACCGAATACTCTGGTCGAGCCCCTAGACAGTGCTAGTTGGGATGTATCGCCCAGTACGTGGCGTGTGGATAGTTCGCCTCGATAGTCGTCACCGGGTAGTTCCATTCGGCGTTTGTGTGCGCAGCCAACATTTGAACGCCACTCTGAACTCCGTCTACGAACATGGCATGATTCGGCGTCGATCCACCGTTCCACGCGATCTGAAGCACGTCTCCGGTACGCAGGCTCGACACGTAGGACAGGAAGTTGTAGATACCCGAGTTCCATGCCCAACTATTGTAACCCGCCGTGTTGATCCAGTCGTACAGGCCCGGATCCCAAGCGTAGTACACCTCAGAGAACCCGCCAGCATGGACGGTTTCCGACGCAAAGTTCTGGCAATCGTCACCGTATTGCGGATAGGCAGGATTATACCGGTACCACCAGGCCGCTGCGTAGTTCCAAGCGGCGCTCGGGCTGTACGGAGCGCTGGCCGCAGCCTGCGCCTGCGGGGCCGCGGGCTTTGCGGCATGGCGTATGGCTGCTCGTGACACCGAAGGCGGAGCGCCGACCGCCGGACCGACGGACGCCGTCGGCCCGTACGCGCCGGCTGGGCTGATTGTGGATGATCCTGGCTGAACCGTCGGCTGCTGTAGGACGAATGAGGTCATTTTCCAAGAACCGCTGCTCGCGCAGCTCATATTGAGTAGGTAAGGATTGATCGTAATCGACTCATCTCGCAGGGAACCGTCGTTGGGTGTCCCAGCGACGTGAAAGAGGTCCTCCACGTTCGCCAAAAAGCGGAGGCTGGTCGGCGATACGCTCAGAACGCTGGTGGGGGTGACGGATGTGCTGGCGCTATCCCATGCGACTCCCGCGGACCGTGTGAAGGCGGCGGCAGCGCCGTCGCGAGACACTAAGCTCGCGAACTCAGTAGCAACCGCTGGCGTCATCGAGGCCTCCGCGGAAGCTGCAGACTGGCGGCGCTCGGCTGAGCGGGAGCGGCGGTTGTCAGCTGGATGGTGGCGTCGGCGGCGAAGGCCTGTTGCACCACGCTCAGCGCGGGAGATGCCACGGTGGCTGGGGACGACATCGCTGCCTGCGCAGCAGTTCCGGAGCCGCAGATGAGGATCCCGACAACGGCGCCAAAGACTCGCGCGGCCCCAGCGGTCGCTCTCGGTACCAAACGTCGCCCGCATCCTGCCGTGCCTTGCACACCCATGTCGCTGGCCTCCTGTGGTTTTGGGACGGCGAACCGGCGGGTTGAGGCCGAACCGCGTCCGCTCAGCCCGGTCGCCGATGATGGCACGGTCGGCCTGTCGCTTGTGTGCATTCGTCACACAAGGAGACGGGAGTCTCGCCGCGCAACTCGGGGCCTCAGCACGCGTGGCCCTGGCGGTGTGGCACCACCCGTACAGCACATCGCGCGTCCGCTCCGGGCGCTGGGGGACGACGGGCCTCGACGTCGGCGCGCGACGTGAACACGCGCCACAGCGCGGGCTGCTCGAGCTATGGACGGCGAACCCGAACCCGGGGGTCCCGCTCGTTTCCCAGATCCCCGTGATTGACGTGGGACAGCCTTCCCGAGCTCGCGGGCCCTGCGCGCCCTCCCAGAGGTGTTTGCCCTTGGCTGGCGTGCGAGATATTTGCGGCCGATACGGCCGCCGTTTTCGGTAGACATCCGGTAGATCTTTCGGGTGTTCAGCCGGCTCACCGCGGATGAAAACGGCCGATGTGCAGGGCTTTTGCAGTGCCGGAGGAGGACTCGAACCCCCGACACGCGGATTATGATCGGCAGGACGCCGGTTTTCTGAGGTCAGATAGCCCCATTTTACGGGCTTTCAAGTGCTCTCAGATGCCCTCAGATGTGCTTAGTTCGGTACCTTTTCGGTACCTTTTCCGTCCGAGCCGGGGTGTAGTCTGACCTCAGATGCGAGTCCCGGGCCAGCCGACATCGACCTTCGAGCTGCCGCCGTTGACGGCGCTCGACCTGCGCCCGCAGCCGGTCTCGGGTCATCTTCTGCGCTCCGCTCGCAAGTCCGGCGACCGCTGGGTCGGCCACTGGCGAGACGCGTCCGGCCATCAGCACAAGCGCGTTCTCGGACGGGTGTGGTCGGGGCGAGGGAGACCAGAACGCGGCTTCCTGACCAAGCACGGCGCCCAGCAGCTGCTTGACGAGCTCCTCGTCGAAGCCCGCCGGAGCGGACCGCTCACCGCGGTCGAGGCGCACTACGCGACGTTCGCCGACGCGACCGCCGAGTGGCTCCGCTACGTCGAGTTCGACCGGCAGCGGCGCCGAGACGCTGCGCGACTACCGCCACATCTGCGACCGGTACCTGCTGCCGGTCTTCGGCGCGCGTGCCGCTGCGGGCGATGAGCTCCGCAGCTGATCGACAACTACCGTGTGCACCTCGATCGCGCGGGGCGAGTTCAAGCCGCGGACGATCAACAAGTATCTCCTCGTCCTGCATGCGATCTTCCGCCGGGCGCAGCGCCGCTACGGCCTCACGATCAACCCCGTCGCCGGAATCGAGCGCCAGCCGGTGCGACGCTCCGGCGACTTCCGTGTCCTCTCGGGCGAGGAGGTCGCGGCGCTCGCGCGCCACGCGGTGCAGGAGCTCGACGGGGCGATCTTCACGACGGCGGCATTCTCGGGTCTGCGCCTCGGCGAGCTGCGGGCGCTGCGCTGGCGCGACGTCGACTTTCCGAAGCGCATCATCCACGTTCGCCGGTCGTACACGATGGGCCTCGAGGACGTGCCGAAGTCCGGGCAAGGTAAGGGCGGTCCCGATGATCGACCAGGTCGCCGCGCGTGCTCGACGAGCTCAGCCGGCGAGGCCACCTCGTCGGCGTCAACGACCTCGTGTTCCCGGGACCGAACGGGACGTTCTTCGAGGACTCCGCGCTCCGACGTCGCTTCTACCGCGGCTCTCGAGGCCGCCGGATCGAGCACCTGCGCTTCCACGATCTGCGCCACACCTTCGGTACGCTCGCCGTGGAGGTCCTCTCCGACTGACGACGTCAATGCGTACATGGGCCACGCGGACATCGCGACGACCATGATCTACGCGCATCACGTGGCGCAGAACGACGCGGCCGACAAGCTCTCGCGACTGCTCGAGGCGCAGACGGGGACGACGAGTCCCGCGGCACTCGAGAAGCTGCACGACGATTGAGCCGGCGTCGAAGCTGTGATGGTTGAGTCCGGCCCACCGGCCCCGCGTCGTCGCTGGCGCGGCTACGAAACGGCCGCCGGTCGCAGTCCGGTCGAGGAGTTCATCAACGACCTCTCCGACGGTGATGCTGCCGCAGTCTTGGCCGGGATGCAGGAGGTGCGGACGCGAGGTCTGATTGTCGCCCGGCATCTTGAAGACGACATCTGGGAGGTTCGGGTAGACGGCGACCGCGTGATCTACCGCATCCTGTTCGCCGAGGAGGGCGGTCGGGGTCAGGTGCTGCTCGCGTTGGAGGGCCTCAAGAAGAAGACCCAGAAGACGCCGCGCGGGGCGATTGAGCTTGCGAAGCGGCGCCTGGCGGATTGGCGCCGACGTGGCGACGCGAAACGTGTCGCGCAGGGAAAGGGGCCTCTCCACCGATAAGTCTCCTGCCGCCTATCGCATAGATGGGATATCGTAGACGGTATCGTTCGCGGAAAGTGACTAGCTGATGACCGAGCCTGATTTTCTCGACAAGATGATCGCCAAGCGCACGGCGCGTAACCCGGACTTCTCTGGTCTGCTCGCCGCCGCTGTTCGACGCCGCGAACTCCTCCGCGCGCTCGCCGAGCGACGCGAGGCGCAGCATCGCTCGCAGACGGCGGTTGCCGCCGCGATGGCGACGTCGCAATCCTCGGTGGCCAGGCTTGAGACGACGGCGACCGACGCGAAGATATCGACCGTCGAGCGCTACGCAGACAGTCTGGGCTACGTCGTCCAATACCACTTGATTCCAGTCGAGAACGGTGCCGGCACGCCGCCCGTCGTCGTGCATTGAGGTGTGAACCGAGCCCCCCCACCCCCCCGCGGCCCTTGGACGAGCCGCGCGCCGGTCGTCGTGCTCTGACGAGATGCGTGGATCCAGCCCGGGCCTCTGCCTTTTTTCTCTCTTTCTCTTTTTTTTTTCCTCTCTCTTTTCCTCTCTCCCTCTCTCCTCTTCTCCCTCTCTCTCTCTCTCTCTCTCTCTCCCTTCTCTCTCTCTCTCCTCCCCTTTCTCCCTCTTCTCTTCTTCTCCCTCTCTCTTCTTCTTCTTTCTCTTTTCTTTTTCTTTTTCTCTTTCTCTCTAGTTCTCCCAGTCCCGCTTTCGCCTCTGTCGTCTTCGCGTTCCCTCTCTTTTAGCCTTCCACGCTCCCGCCTACTCACACCGCTTCTCTCCCTCCGCCCTCTGTCCTCCTCTCAGTGCGCTCAGTGCGCTCAGTTCGCTCCGGTCGGGGCCTCTTGCGGCTGCGGGCCGCGTTCTACGTTCGGCGTCGATGCAGTCGACGCACAAGATCTCGGGGCGCGCGGCGGGGTTCGCTGCGTATCTGACGGAGTCGGCGCGCGCGGCGACTACTACGTCGGCGGCGAGATCGACGGCGAGGGGGCCGCTGGCACGGCTCACCGGAGGCGCTCGCCGCGCTCGGTCTCGACGCCGGACGCGCCGGTCGGCGCGGACGGCTGGTCGCGTTGATGGACGGCCGCTCGCCCGCGGACCGGGCGAGCCGATCCGGCCGGTCGGCGGTGACGGGTCGCGGTGCGGGGATCGATCTGACGTTCAGCGCGCCGAAGTCGGTGTCGGCGTTGTGGGCGCTGTCGGGTCCGTATCGGCGGGCGCAGATCGAGGTCGCGCACCGCCGGGCGTCGCGAGCGCGCTCGCGCGGGTCGAGCGCGACGTCGAGCTCGTCCGCCGGCGCGAGCGGGGCGAGCTGCGTGGGAGCCGCGCGGAGTCTGGTGCGCGGCGGAGTTCGTGCACACCTCGTCGCGGTTGACTCGCGACCAGGAGCGCGACGGCGTGCCCGGACCCGCAGCTGCATTCGCATGTCGTCGTCGTCGCGACAGCGGACGTGTTCGCGCGTCGACTCCGTGAACATATTTCGCCTGCTCGAACACCGCGGTGTATCGCGCCGACTGGGCGCGATGCGAACAAGTTCGAGCGAGTCAGGGTCGATGAACAGACAGGGACGGGCTACTTCGAGGTCGCCGGGTGCCCGGGGATCTGGCGAGCGGTGGTCGGCGCGGACGGAGGAGATCGAGCGAGCCGCGCGCGACGTTTCGCGAGCGTTACGGCCGCGAGCCGCGCGCGGGTGAGCTCGGCGCGTTCACGGTCGCGACGCGCGGCACGAAGACGGTCGCCGGCGCAGGTCGACGTCGACGAGGCGTGGCGTGCGGTCGGCGAGGAGCACGGCCTCGAGCCGGCGAGCGGGCGAGGCGCTGTTCGGGGAGCGAGCCGCGCACGAGCCGCGGCCAGTCGGCAGCGAGCTGCTCGGCGATGCTGGCGCGTGAGCGGTCGATGGTCGAGCGGCGCGAGCTCGAAGCGCGCGGCTCGGAGCTCGCGGCCGGCGTCGATGCGGCCCGCCGCAGGCGCGCCGAGCATCGTCGCGGCTGGCGCGCAGCCGGCGAGCTGTCGACCTAGATCCCGTGTGATCGACGCCGCGCGATCTCGGACCTCATCAGGCACGGACTCAAGGGCTCGCGCCGAGTGTAGCCGCGTAGGTCGCCACGCGGGCCGACCGGCACGGCCGCGGCGCATGTGGCTTGCCTCGTCGCGATCCGCAAAGAGTCGCTCGAGTTGGCCGGTCGGGGCGCGTGGCTGCTGTCGAGCAGGCCGGCAGCGGACAAGGGCGTCGTGCTCGGCGCGGCGCGCGAAGCGTGGTAGCTCGACGGCCACCGGGTGATCGGCACGAAGGTCGCCGGCCCGACGTCGACGCAGCTCGGCGCCGACGCGGGGACCGGAAAGGCGATGACCGTCGACGCGCTGCCGACCACGATCGCGCAGCGGCCTGAGCGCTCTCGACGAGCGGTCAGTGGTCGTCGTAGACGAGGCCGGGATGGCGGACACGCGCCGCCTCGCGCAGCTCGTCGACGCTGCGCGAGCGAGTCGCGGCGCGAAGCTCGCTGCTCGCCGGCGATCGAAGCGCAGCTCTCGTCGATCGGCGCCGGCGGCCTGTTCGCCGAGACTCGAAGCGCGCGCCGACCGCGCGAGCTGACCGAGGTGCATCGCGCGCGACCACGAGTGGGAGCGCGACGCGTGGGCGCAGCTGCGCGCCGGCGACGTCGACGCGGGCGCTCGCCGCGTACCCGAGCCCGCGACCGCCTGCACATCGAGGACACGCGAACCGAGGCCGGCGAGCGGATGGTCGACGACTGGGCCGCGGTCTCGTCAGGAGCAGCCCGGGGCGCGCGTCGTGATGCTCACCGACGCGTCCAACGACGAGCTCGACCGGCTCAACGCAGCAGGCGCAGGAGCGCCGCGCCGCCGCCGGCGAGCTCGGGCACCGCCGCGTCGCAGCTGCCCGACCGCCCCTACGGTCTCGCGCGCCGGCGACGAGGTGATCCTGACCGGGCAGCTCCGCGTCGCCGGGTGAGGAGCGCGTCGAGAACGGCACGCGCGGCGACGGTCATGAGCGTCGACGAGCGCGCCGAGCGGCGTGCGCGATGCGGACCGAGGAGCCGCAGCCGCGCGAGGTCGACGTACTCGACGCAGCGAGTTCGACGACGTTGCGGCTCGCCTACGCCCAGCACGTCTACAAGGCGCAGGGCCTGACGGTCGACCGGGCGCTCGGTGCTGACCGGCGGCTGGCAGACCGACCGCGAGCGCGCCTACGTCGCGCTCAGCCGCGCGCGCGAGCGGACCGACATCTACGTCTCCCGCGAGGACCTCGGCGAGGACGGCACCGACGCGGACCTGATCGAGCGGCTCGCGGAGCGCGTCTCGGCAGTCACGCGCAGCAGGCGAGCGTGACCCGCGAGCCCGTCGACGCGGCACGACGTCGTCGTTGAGCGTAGGAGGCGCCGGTGGTTGTGCAGAGCCGGGTTGCACCAGTGCTGCGCGAGCAGCGGGAACGATAACGAGCGAGAGGACGAGGCTACGGAATCGAATAGGAGACGAGCGCGCCGGCTGTCGCCTCGAATCTCCACCGTCTTGTTGCGAGCATCCGGCATCTCCGGCTGCCTTTTCGGAGCGCGCCTCGCAGGAGAACGTCGCGTTGAGGAGTCACCACCCCGGATCGCCGCCGCCATCTCTCAGCACCATCCTCATCTCGCTCTCACACCGCTGTCCGAGCCCCACCGGCGCCAGAGGCCATCTCGTGGCTGTCGTCGAGATCGCCCCGTCGGGCGCGGGCCTGGTAGCACCTGGCCACGTCCGAGTCAAGCGCGGTAGCGCGTCGTCGTTCTCCGTGCGGGCGCTCGCGCGCTTGACACGGCCACGTCCAGGTGAAGTTCCTCTACCAAGATCCGGCGGAGCCGGATCTGTCGAAATGAAGCGACGGGACGCCGGTCCGATTTTCACGGGCCCTTGGCCCTACCAGAGACGCCCGGCCTTTAGTAGTAGCGGCGGGCCGCGTCAGCAGCACCCGTAGTCTCGCCGGTCGTCCGATACGAGCACCCCGCCGACCGACACACCGGCGCCCGCTGCCGGCGAACGCGCAAGCGCCTGGCCGCCGCCGGCCATTCTGTCAACGTCGCTTTGTCGCGACCGAGGCATCGTGGCGATCACGCCTGCGCGGCGCAACCGCGGACGATCGCTTTCGCCACAAGATGCGCCGACGCTGCCAGACCCGGTGCGCACGAACACGAGCGCGGATCCTCCCCTTGGGCGACGCTCACTTCCGTCGCATGCCGGAGGCGGTTCGCGCGCCTCAGCTTGCATGGCCGAACAGTGGCCGTACCGGGCGATCGAGGCCCCGTGTTCGTAGAGCAGCCTCGTACAGAGCACTTGCATCGACGGCGATGCAATGGGTCGCCCGATGTCCCGGGTGCCGCCCTCTGCGCCAACCCAACCAGTCCCACTGCATCCATAAGCCCCGGCTCAGCCACCCACGGCATGGTCCGCCGGCCATGCTCAACACGCCACCCTCGCTTCGCCGCCGCGACCGCCCGCCGCGTCGTGCGCTCAGAACCCAGGTACCCCGTCGCGACGAACTTCTCATGCGCCCTATCGGCCCGGATCCGGCCCCCCGACCGATCCACCAACTCGTCGATCTTCTCGCCGAACCCGTCGACCATCGGCCGCCGCGACCCGCAACCGGCAACCCGCCGCCGGCGGCATCCCGCGCGGCAACCCAGTGAGCGACCGTCTTGTGATCGCAACCAGCCAGCGCCGCTGCTCCCCGCAACGAGCCCGTCAAATCAAACGCCTCCAGGATCTCCACGACTTCCTCCGACTTCTTCAAGCCCGCCACCCCCAAACCGCCTCGAGAACCAGGCACGGGAGCTACAGACAGATCAGGACAGAACGGTCGTGCGGAGATCCGATGCCACCCATGGGGAGATCTGGTGGCCGCCAGTGGGGACCTTCAACGGCCGCCTGCGGGGAGAATCTCATGGCCACCGTCAGCCACCGGACGCCAGAGCCCGGTCCCCTCATCCGTCCTGCCTAGTCGCTACCCTGAGTACCTAATGCCAAGCCATGACTCGGACCTCAACCTCATCCTAATCCCCGACGCCGACAGCCCGCCCATGACCCTCTGCGATCCGGCTACCTCGACCGCCGACGGCGTGTCTCTGTCTATTTTCGAGATATCGAACAGGCGCTGCTAAAGCACATCGCCGCTGCCGACGTGGTCGTGGGTTGTGTGGCGTGGCTGACAAGCCCGCTGCTGCTGCACGCGCTCTCACAGAAGCATGCCGTCGCATTAGTAGTGCAGAAGGAAGATTTCCTTCGCCCCGACAGCGACGGGTTGACACTTTCACCTGCCGCCGTTGCGACACGCACCCGCAAATTGTATGGTCAACTACCGGATCGCTTGAGCAGATATGAGTATCACAAGCACCTAGTCGGCTTCCTCTCGGGCTGCGGTGATCCGTCTCTCGACCCTGTGCGCTGCGTTGGTACACACCACCCCAGGTATCCTGCCGCCGTCCCGCGTGCGCACCACAAATTCGCTGTATTTTGCCGCCTCAATGATGAAGGTGCTGATTGCCGCGTGTCTCCATACGAAGTGTGGACTGGATCATACAACTGGACGATCAATGGTGGCAGATCCTTGGAAAATGCGGTGGTAATCCGTGACTTGTCAGTCGTAGACGCATTCTATAAGGAGTGGGAGCAAGTGGTAGCGATTTCTGAGCCACTTGACTGGGAGGTAGGCTGGGTCGAACCTGAGTTCCGCATCGGTACCTGAACTGTGACATAGGTGAGGAGTGTGTATCACAAGGCGTTCGACGTACGGCTGCCGTGACCAGCGAAATCGCGGAGGGGGCGGGCGGCCCGGCCTCGCGCGGAAGAGAGCGGACGGATCGCAGGGCACGGCAGGAGGCGAGGCCGAGCGCCCGCGAGCCCGCCGCTTCTGCGGACCCTCGGCGCTCGGCCCGCTTTGAACGGATGATCCTATCGCCGTAGAGGACAGGTCTGAGAAGGCGGCGAGCACAGACCCGCGTCGGACGACCAGCGAGTCTGGCGGTCGACGATGCCCACGCGCCTGCATCGCCAGCGAGAAGCAGGTGTCCGACGCGGAACACATGCTCTCGGACGTCGTCCTGTGCGAGCTCGCGCGCCCGGCGGGCCGAGCACTTCGACGCTCCCTCATGGACATCCGGCGCAAGCGCCTGGCCGTCGGCCGGCCGGCCCGGCCGCTCGCCGCCGGCGAGCGCTCCGTCGCCAAACCGATCGTGCGCTATTGCAATGGTCCAGCGATGAATGCGATCGTGAGCTAGGGGATACGCTGGCCGACTGCCGAACGGCTGCAACGTGCGAGTCGGCACGAGGCGGCGACCGCGCCGGTCCGATCGACGGCTATCGTGAACTGCGTGGGCGTTCTGATGCCGCTGCCCGTTGGACATGAGTCGACGTTCCGCGACTCACTCCTACGTCTAGCGCGGTTCACGGTCAAAGACCTGCCCGACAACTTCGTGGAAGTCGAACCCAGCGAGGGCGCCGGCGCCATATCGGCCTACTTCAACCCGTTCCGCTGGCGTCGTGACCGAATTCTCCCAGTCGTCCGTCTTGCAGCCGTCATCGACAACCCACCGTGGAGTGACAAGCCCGAGATTCCACTTGCGCCCGACGCGCAGCAGCGCCTCGCCCAGCTTCGCGGTGCCGACGACATCCTGTCCGTCAGCCAGCGCCTCGGATTCGATGTGGCACAGGCCGACGCCGCGACAATGCCGCGCATCTTCCGGCGGGAGTTGCCGCGCCTGTTTGAGCTCTATCCCGACGGCTCGCTCTGGTACGTGGCCGTCGACCACTCGCTCGTCGCCCGCCTCTCGATCATGCGCATCCGGCTGCAACTAACGCTCACGCCCGATGTCAGCTACGGCGCCGACGAGACCAGCGGATCCAGTACTTCGGCATGCACACCACGACCAGCGGTCGAACTTCGGCAACACCCTCGACCACGTGATGCTCGCCATTCCGCCGGCGAGTGTGGGCTTCGATATGGGTGTGCTCCCGCACGCGTTCGCGTTCCTGTTCGGCAAGTTCGAGGATCTGCGTCTGCACGGCGTGCCGACTCGGTGCCCGCTTCTTCCCGCGTCGCGCCCCAGGGCTCCCCGGCATCGTTGCCCGTCAAGAACATGGCAATCCCACAGCTCGAATCGCTGCTGTCGTGGTGGACTACCCGCCTGAACGTCGTCTACAGCTACGCCGCCGACCCGACGAACTTCACCCGCGACGGCGACATCCATGACGCGCCGGCCCAGGCCGCGTGGTTCTTCACCATGGAGCGGATGATGGCCGACGACGCGGTGCTGCTCGCGGACGTGGACGCGCCCGCGCTGCTGAGAATGCAGGCTGCGTTCGACCTTCTGGACAAGGCCGACAGCTTGCTCACGCGTCGGGTCGCTCTGCCGACGGGACGAACTTCCGCCGCTGCTGCGCCGCGAGGAGGCGCTGGTTCGACTGGGACGTGCGTTCGATCGCCTGCCCGTCCAGCTGCGCGAGCGGTTCAAGCTGTGGGCGCGAGAGAGCTACAGCCGCTTCTACGAGGACATCAAGCAGACAACGATGCCCTCGCGCCGCCGCGACGACGGCGTCCTCGTCGCTCAGAACGACCCCGCACGGCCGCTGCTCCGCAGCTGGGACGAGTACGTCTCCAACCTGATGCGGGCCACACGGAACTCCTCGCATGGGCTCCAGGACATGCTCCGGGAGCCTCCATCCAGCTCGACCAAGCCCGACCCACGACTATTGCTCGCCACGAACAGCGGCGAGGTCCCGTACTCGTTCTACGAGGTCGCCGCCATTGTCTTCCTCGGGTTGATGGCGGACGCCGAGCGGCTCTGCGACAGAAGCTGGTGGACGGCTTCGTAGGCGTCGACGACTCGGACTACGCTCCCCGGCGTGACCCGGAAGAAGACCTGGAACTATCGGCGCAACATTTGGTTCACGAGGCGCTGCCACGAGCGAGAGTCGACCGGTAGGCGTTCCAATTCGTCGCCCAGCCCGGACTGGTCGCTTGGTCGCCAAAGGGACCGTAAGCCCGACGATGACGAACTGAGCAAAGCGATCGTCCGCGGCAGCGTTCACGGACGGCTTACCGAGAGCAGCCGAGGGCTCCCGCCGCCGGCCTGCTCATGGCTGAGTGCGGCGCCAGCGGATACGCACACGGTTGAGATAAGCCAGCCATTCAGCGACGACGGCAGCGTGGCGCGAAGCGTGGCGCGCGCGGGCTCGAGTCAGTCGGCGAACCAAGGATCACCGAGCGGTGGCGGAAGTTGCTGCGCGAGCGCCACCGCGCGCGCCACGTAGGGCTCGATCGCGCGTGCAGCCTCTGGTCGATGACCGGCGAGCCACTCCTCGAAGGCGGCAAACTGTTCCGCGATGATTTGTAGATATCCCGTCTGCCAAGTGCCCTGCTCCGTTCGAGCGTCGGACGTTGTCAGTACCCAGGCGAAGTGACTGATGCGCTTGTTCACGCGCGACGCCCTGCCACGCAGGGTGGACCGTGCTCCGCTCGACATATCCCACGGCTGGGTTGGAGTGGCCGCAAACACAGAATGCAGATGTCATCTGGATTAGCAGCAACGCGAGCACCGTCTTTCACGCGTGTTCTGGGACCGACAAAATCTGATCAGACCGCTCTCCTGAGCGTCCCGGCCGCGCCGCGTCCTCAACCCCATACTCCAAGCTCCCATTCACGACCAGCTTCACGCGCAGAGCACATTGAGCCGCGACCGGTTTCGCCGAGGCACTCCCCTGGGTCCGCCGCCGACCTCGGCCACGGTCGCGGCGTCGCACTTGGGCACGAAATTCGACCGCCCGATGCTCCGTCAGCGCCAAGTTCCAGGCTGAGCCGGCAACCGGTCGTTCTCCGGTGCCCGCGCGACTTCTCGAGACCGCTCGCGGCCGACGAGCAGAAGCTTCGTCTCGGCGGGACTGGCTTACGCCACGGACGGTCTGCGAGCGCTGGGCTGTGGATCGGCACGACGCTCGCGTCGCCGGGCGGAGCGGGAGTCCGCCCATCAGACGCCTCGCCCAACAGGAGCGCTCCGAGCGAGGGTCGTTGGTCATTTCACTACGCGCCCACGTGCAACTCGTGCCGGGCGGCCGGCCGTGGGTCGCGCCACAGGGGGCCATGTCTCGGTGGCGGGCGGCCCCATCCCTGCACGGCGCTCTTGGCGTGTATCGAGACGGCGCGGTCGGTTGGTTGACGGCACGCGGCCGCCGCAGCAGATTCCCGCCGTGAAGTCTGGCTGGTTCCGCGCATAGTTGGCCCCGAATCGGGTGTCAATTCGGTACCCATTCGGTACCGTTTCTGTTATCGACCGCGCCCACGTGCGTTGAATACGACCGTTTCCAGGGCTCTTCGTGATGCCGGAGGAGGGACTCGAACCCCCGACACGCGGATTATGATTCCGCTGCTCTAACCAGCTGAGCTACTCCGGCGGGAGGCGGCCAGTCTAGCCGGAGCGAACCGGCCGTTGACTTGGGATAGGCTCGCCCCGAACCGAGGAGGCCCGCCGTCGTGCTCGTCCGGTCCGAGACTGATTCCCCCGCGGCCCGGGCGATCCGCCCCGCCTTCGGTGCGCTTGCCGTGCTCGCCGTCCTCGCCGTCCTCCTGATCCACGCGTCGGCCGCCGTTGCGTCGGCCGAGCCGCTGGCCTACCAGACCAACGACTACGGGAACGGCGGCTTCCACGACATCCTCCCGCCTGGGCAGAACGGCCTGACCAACGTCCTCAGCCTCGCCCTCTTCAAGCTCGACGGGACACGGCCGGCCCACAGCTTCGACCAGTACCCGATGTACTCGAACCTCCTCTACCACGCGCCGGGTCTGCCGGCGGGCGACATCTCCAAGTACTTCAAGGACTCGAGCTTCGGCGTCCCGCCCGGCCACGTCGCGTCGGTCGAGCGGCCGCGCGACGACGGGGTGATCGTCCGGGACTCGGACTTCGGCATCCCCCACATCTACGGGTCGACCCGCGCGGGGGCCGAGTTCGCCGCGGGGTTCGCCGCGGCCGAGGATCGCCTGTTCGAGATGGACGCCCTCCGCCACGCCGGCCGCGGCCAGCTCGCCGGGTTCGCCGGCGGGTCGGCGGGCAACCGGGCGATGGACCAGAGCACGTTCATAAACGCCCCGTACACCGAGGCCGAGCTCCAACGCCAGTTCGACGCCCTCCCGGCCCGCTACGGGTCCGACGGCCAGCAGGTCGTCGACGACGCGACGAGCTACGTCGCGGGGATCAACCTCTACATCGATGAGGCAAAGCTCAACCTCACGCTAATGCCGGCGGAGTACGCGGCGATCGACCGGCCGCTCGGCCCGGATCCGTGGAAGGTGACCGACCTGCTCGCGACCGCCTCCCTGATCGGCGGGATCCTCGGCCAGGGCGGCGGCAACCAGCTGTCGTGGGCACAGATCCTCGTCGGCTTCCGCCACCGGTTCGGCCGCTCGACCGGCACGACGCTGTTCACCGACTGGCGGGAGCGAAACGATCCCGAAGCGCCGACGACGGTCGCCCGCAGGGCGTTCCCGTATGAGCTCCCGCCCGCCCATCCGGCGCCCGGCAGCATGGCCCTCCCCGACGCCGGGAGCGTCCTCTTCGAGCCGGTCGTCACCGGTGCGACCGGGGCGGCGGTCACCGACATCTCTCCTCTGGCCACGCGCGGAGCGACCCGCTCAGCGACTCGAGGCGCCGCCCTGCGGTCGGGCACCCGCGGCCTGCTGGCCCTCCCGGGCTCCGACTCGAACGCCCTGCTCGTCGCCGCCCGCCATTCGGCCTCCGGCCACCCGCTCGCCGTGATGGGGCCGCAGGTCGGGTACTTCAACCCCCAGATCCTCTCCGAGGAGGACATCCACGGGCCGGGCCTCGACGCGCGGGGCGCGTCGGTCGCCGGCCTCAGCCTGTACGTCCAGCTCGGCCGCGGCCAGGACTACTCGTGGAGTGCGACGTCCGCCGGCCAGGACATCGTCCACACGTTCGCCGTCGCGCTCTGCAACGCCGACGGCTCACCTCCGTCGGTCCTCTCGGACTCCTACGTCTTCCGCGGACGGTGCACGCCGATCGACATGCTGACCCAGACCGAGAGCTGGCTGCCGAGCCTCGCGGACTCGACCGACGCCGGCTCGGAGACGCTCACCGCCGGGCGGACCGCGCTCGGCGTCGTCGTCGCCCGGGGGACCGTCGCCGGCCGGCCGGTCGCCTACACGCGCCTGCGGTCGACCTACGGCCACGAGTTCGATTCGGCGCTCGGCTTCTCGGACTTCGACAACCCCGACCGGGTCCAGAGCGCCGGCGACTTCCAGCGGGCGGCCGCGCGGATCGGCTACACGTACAACTGGTTCTACGCAGATGACCGGGACATCGCCTACTTCAACTCCGGCGCCAACCCGGTCGCCGACCCCCGCGTCGACCCGACCCTGCCGGTCGACGCGGCCTTCGAGTGGCGGAACTTCGACCCCCAGTCCAGCACGGCCGCCTACACGCCGCCGGCCGCCCATCCGCAGGCGATCAACCAGGACTTCCTCACGTCCTGGAACAACAAGCAGGCGGCCGGGTTCTCGGCCTCCAACTCCCAGTACGGCTCGGTCTACCGCTCGCAACTTCTCGACGCCCGGATCGCGGGGCTGATCGCCGGGCACAGGAAGACCACGCTGCCGGCGCTGATCGGCGCGATGGAGGACGCCGGGACTGTCGACCTGCGGGCCGACCGCGTCCTCCCATTTGTGCTCGCCGTACTCGGCCCCCAGACCGACCCCCAGCTCGCGCGGGCGGTCGCGGACCTGACGTCCTGGCGCGCCGACGGATCCCACCGGATCGACCGGTCGGCCTCGGGGACCTACGCCCATTCGCGGGCGATCGCGATCCTCGACGCCTGGTGGCCGCTCCTCGTGGCCGGCGAGTTCCAGCCGATTCTCGGCCCGACCCTCTACGGTCAGCTGTCGGGCCAGCTGTCGATCGACGACCCGCCCAACCGGGGGAGCGGGGTCCCGCACGTCGGCTCGGCCTACGACACCGGCTGGTACGGCTACGTCGCCAAGGACCTCCGCCGGATTCTCGGCCGGCCCGAGGCCGGCGCCTACCACCGGGTCTACTGCGGCCGCGGCAGTCTCACCGCCTGCCGGTCGATGCTCCAGGCCACCCTCCGACAGGCGATCGCCAAGGCCGCCGACCCGGCCGCCCTCTACGCCGACCCGACCTGCGACGCGGCCGGCCGTCCCGCAAGCCAGGAGTGCTTCGACTCGATCGCCTTCAGCCCGGTTGGCGCGACGACCGTCCCGTCGATGGCCTGGGTCAACCGGCCGACCTACCAGCAGGCCGTCGAGATCCCCGGTCACCGACCCCGCTGAGGCGATCGTCGGCCGGCGCTGTCCCGGTCGGCGGCGACCGCCGGAAGAGGGGGTATGGCAATCATTCCCGGCGGGTCCGGCCTCCTTCTGATCCTGCTCTGCGTCTACTTCGTCCCGACCGCCGTCGCCGTCAAGCGGGCTCATCACCAGCTCTCGGCGATCCTGATCGTCAACGTCTTCCTCGGCTGGACCTTCATCGGCTGGGTCGTCGCCCTGGCGATGGCCTTCACCCAGGTCGAAGCGCCCCGCCGTGACTGATCGAACTCCGCCAATCGGGCGTTCCCGTGATCCGACGGGTCGGCCGGTCCCTGGTGGGCTGGGTTCGCGTCGTCTGGCGGGTCGGCCGGTCCCTGGGCGGCTGGGTTTGCGTCGTCTGGTGGGTTGGCCCACGGCCGGTGGGCTGGGCTTGCGTCGTCTGGCGGGTCGGCCGCAGGTTGCGTGTCTGGCGGTTGCCCACGGCCGCTGGGCTGGGTTCGCGACGTCTGACGGGTCGGCTGACGGCCGGTCGGCTAGGCTCGGAATCGCCCCTGCCAACTCGCCACGCCGGACGATTTCATGATCCCAGAGCCGACCATCCCGACGCCGATCCCCCTGATGTCGGTTCCCAACATCTCCGAAGGTCGCGACACCCCGACCCTCGACGCGGTCGGCCGGGCCTTCACAGGGGCCGGCGCCCGGCTGCTCGACCGGCACGCCGACGCCGACCACCACCGGGCCGTCTTCACGCTCGCGGGCGACCCCGGCCACCTGTCGACCGCACTCCTCGAGGGCGCACGCGTCGCCGTCGAGAAGATCGATCTCGCCAACCCGCGCGGCGTCCATCCCCACGTCGGGGCGATCGACGTCGTCCCGCTCGTCTACATCGACCCGTCGATGCGCGGCCCGGCCGTGGCCGAGGCTCTCGTCACAGCCGAGCTCCTCTCCGACGAGCTCGACCTGCCCGTCTTCCTCTACGGCGAGATGGCCGCCGTCGGTCGCACCCGCGCCGAGATCCGCCGCGGCGGTCTCGTCGAGCTCACCCGGCGGATCGCCGACGGCCGCCTGCGGCCCGACTTCGGCCCCCGCGCGGTCCATCCGACCGCCGGTGCCGTCCTCGTCGGCGCCCGGCCCCTCCTCGTCGCCTTCAACCTCGAGCTCGCCCCCCCGACGACCTTCGAAGACGCCCGCAAGATCGCCGGACTCGTCCGCGACGGCGGGCCCAAGGGCCTCCCCGGCGTCCGCGCGATCGCGATCGAGCTCGACTCCCGCGACGGCCTGATCCAGATCTCCTGCAACGTCGAGGACACCCGCGCCGTCCCGCTCGCCCGGCTGGTCTTCGCCGTCCTCGAGTACGCGTCGATCAACGCCGGCGAGCTCGTCGGCCTCGCTCCCCACCACGCCTTCGACGGCTTCCCCTGGGAGCTCGCCATGCCAGGCTTCGATCCCGCCCGCCATATCCTCGAGAACGCCCTCTCCCGGTCGGTCGACACCCCGCCCGACCAGGCGCCTGCCCCACCGGCGGACTCCCCGCCAACCATCTAGGCTTCAGCCGAGATGGCCCAGACCAAGCGCAAGCGCTCGAGCAAGCACCGCGGCAATGCCGCCGGCCAGATCGAGGCCCGCGGGCGGACCGGGCGCAAGCCGACCTCGGTCGAGAAGGGCGCCAAGCAGACTCCCGCCGAGAAGAAGCAGGTCGCCCTCCAGGAGCGCCGCGACAAGCCGCCGACCTGGATCGGCTCGATCAACCGCGCCCTGCTCGCCGCCCTCGCCGTCGCCGCGATCTCCGTCCTCGTCTTCAAGTACTCCGTCTCCAAGATGGTCGAGCTCCTCCCCGTCGTCCTCGCCGCCTACGTCCCCCTCGGCTACTACACCGACCTCTTCCTCTACCGCCGCCGCCAGCGCCAGAAGGCCTCTTAGTCGACGTGCTCGACGTCCACGGCTTCACCGTCGGCCCCGTCGGCGAGAACTGCTACATCGTCGGCCCGGCCGGCTCGACCCATGCCGTCGTGATCGACCCCGGCGAAGAGGCCCCCCGCCTGATCGCAGCGATCGAGCGCCTCGGCCTCACGATCGACGCGATTCTCCTCACCCACACCCATTTCGATCACATCGGCGCCGTCGCCCCCCTCGCCGCCCACACCCACGCCCCCGTCTGGTGTCCCGAGCTCGAACGCCACGTCCTCGCCGACATCGACGCCTACGTCCCCTGGCCCGGCTTCGGCCCCTTCGAGAACTACGAAGCCGACCACCTGCTCGTCGGCGGCGAATCCCTCCACCTCGCCGGCCTCGAGATCGACGTCGTCTTCACCCCCGGACACAGCCCCGGCCACCTCACCTTCGCGATCGCCTCCGACGACGCCCTCTTCGCCGGCGACGTCCTCTTCGCCGGCTCGATCGGCCGGACCGACCTCCCCGGCGGCGACCTCACCGTCCTGCTCGACTCGATCGCCCTCCTACTCGACCGCTATCCCGACCACGCAACCGTCTACCCCGGCCACATGGGGCTCACCACGCTCGCCGCCGAACGCGCCCACAACCCGTTTCTCCGCGAGCTCGCATGACCCCCGATCTCCTCCGCCAACGCGCATGACCCCCGATCTCCTCCGAGCCCCCGCATGACCCCCGATCTCCTCCGCGAACGCGCGTGAGCTCCCAGACGATCCGGGCTCCCCGCGGCACCTACGACGTTCTCCCAGACCAGGCCGTCCTCCGCGCCGAAGTCGAGCACACCGCGGTCGAGCTCCTCGAGGCCGCCGGCTACGGCCGCATCGAGACCCCCGCCTTCGAGTCCACCGACCTCTTCGCCCGCGGCGTCGGCCAGTCGACCGACATCGTCCAGAAGGAGATGTACACCTTCGAGGACTCCGGCCACCGCTCGCTCACCCTCCGCCCCGAGGGCACCGCCCCCGTCTGCCGGGCCTACGTCGAGCACGGCATGCACAAGCTCCCAGCCCCCGTCAAGCTCTACTACTTCTCGAGCTTCTTCCGCTCCGAGAAGCCCCAGGAGGGCCGCTACCGCCAGTTCTGGCAGGTCGGCGCCGAGGTCCTCGGCTCCCACGACCCAGCGACCGACGCCGAGTCCATCGTCCTCGCCCACACCCTCCTCGCCCGCCTCGGCGCCCGCGGCCTCCGCCTTCGCCTCGCGAGCCTCGGCAGCCCCGCTACGCGGTCCACCTACCGCGCTGACCTGCAGACGTATCTCCGCGGGAAATCCGACCTCCTGTCTCCCGAAGTCCGTGCTCGAATCGACCTCAACCCGCTTCGCGCCTTCGATTCCGATCACCCCGCCACCCGGCAGGCGATGGCCGGCGCCCCCCGCCTCCTCGATCGCCTCTCGCCTGACGATGCCGAGCACTTCCGGGACGTTCGCGGCCTCCTCGACGCCGCCGGTGTCCCCTATGAGATCGACTCGACCCTCGTCCGCGGGCTCGACTACTACACCCGCACCTTGTTCGAGTTCTCGAGCCCCGCCCTCGGCGCCCAGAGCGGAGTCGGCGGCGGTGGCCGCTACGACGGCCTCGTCGCCCAGCTCGGCGGCCCGCCCACCCCCGGGATCGGATGGGCCGCCGGCGTCGAGCGGATCCTCCTGAGTGCCGGGCGCACCCCGTCCCCGCCCGTCCCGATCGACCTCTTCGTCGCCTACGAGACCGACCGCCGCCGCGCCTTCCAGACGATGCTCGAAGCCCGCCGACACGGCCTCCGCGCCCAGATGGAGCTGACCGGCCGGTCGCTCAAGGGCCAGCTCAAGCACGCCGACCGTCTCGCCGCCCGGTTCGTCGCCGTCGTCGGCTCCGACGGGATCGCCCTCCGCGACCCCCGCGCCGGCACCCAGCGTCCGGTCGCCGACGCCGACCTGATCTCCCTCATCCAAGCCGAGGTCCCCTCGTGAAGCAGCCTCCCCGCCCCAACGCCTACCGCGACCACTGGTCCGGTGGGCTCTCGGCCGCCGACGTCGGCCGCCAAGTCCGCCTCGCCGGGTGGGTCAACACCCGCCGCGACCACGGCGGCGTCGTCTTCGTCGACCTCCGCGACCGGTCCGGCCTCGTCCAGCTCGTCTTCCACCCCGACACCGCCCCCGCCGCCCACGCCGCCGCCCACGACCTGCGGCCCGAGCATGTCGTCACCGTCACCGGGCTGGTCGTCCGCCGCACCCCCGAGAACGTCAACCCCGCGCTCGCGACCGGCGAGATCGAGCTCGCCGTCACCGAGCTCGACCAGCTCGCCCGGTCCCTCACGCCGCCGTTCCCGCTCGACGAGGACGGCCCGGTCGACGAGACCCTCCGCCTGCGTCACCGGTACCTCGACCTCCGCCGCGACACGATGCGCACCGCCCTCGAGCTCCGCCACGCCCTGATCGCGACGATGCGCGCCCACCTCGACGCCCGCGACTTCCTCGAGATCGAGACGCCGATCCTCGGCCGGTCGACCCCCGAGGGCGCCCGCGACTTCCTCGTCCCCGCCCGCATGGCCCCCGGCGCGTTCTACGCCCTCCCGCAGTCACCCCAGCTCTTCAAGCAGCTCCTGATGATCGCCGGCTACGAGCGCTACTTCCAGATCGCCCGCTGCTTTCGCGACGAGGACCTCCGCGCCGACCGCCAGCTCGAGTTCACCCAGCTCGACGTCGAGCTCTCCTTCGTCACCGAGGACGACGTCATCGACCTGATCGAGGGCCTGATGACAGACGTCTTCGCCGTCGCCGGCTTCCCCGTCACGCCGGCCCCCTGGCCCCGGCTCCGCTACGACGACGCGATGCTCCGCTTCGGGTCCGACCGGCCCGACACCCGCTTCGGCCTCGAGATCTCAGACGTCACAGACCTCCTCCGCGGCAGCCAGTTCAAGGTCTTCGAGCGGGTCATCGAATCCGGCGGGGTCGTCCGCGCGTTGAACGCCGGGCCCCGCGACCTCTCCCGCGCCGAGCAGGACGCCCTCAACCCGATCGTCGCCCGCCACGGCGCCACGGCCGTCGCCCCGATCTACGTCGGGCGTCCGAAGACACTGGCCGAGCAGCTCGATCCCAACTTCCCGAGGGGCGACATCGGAGGGTGGCCTCGTTCCAACCTCGAGAAGTTCTTCACCCCCGAGCAGGTCGCCGCCGTCAACGCTCGGCTCGACGCCCACGACGGCGATCTTCTCCTCTTCGTCGCCGACCGCGAGCCGGTCGCCGCCGCCGCGTTGGGTGCCCTGCGCCTCGAGCTCGCCGCCCGCTTCGACCTGATACCCGCCGGCCGGCACGACGTCCTCTGGGTCGTCGACTTCCCGATGTTCGGCTTCAACGAGACCGACGGCCGCTGGGACGCACTCCACCATCCGTTCACCGCCCCCGCACCCGGTCACGGCCAGACCGAGCTCTCCTTCGACGATCCCGGCCACCTGCGCTCCCGCGGCTACGACATCGTCGTCGACGGGGCCGAGCTCGGCGGCGGGTCGATCCGCAGCCACACGCCCGAGATCCAGAGCCAGGTGTTCGCCGCGATCGGCATGGACGCGGCCGAGGCCGAGGCCCGCTTCGGGTTTCTGTTGGAAGCCCTCCGCTACGGCGCCCCGCCCCACGGCGGGATCGCCCTCGGCGTCGACCGGATCGTCGCGATGCTCTCCGGACACGACTCGATCCGTGACGTGATCGCCTTCCCCAAGACCGCCAGCGGGTCAGACCCGCTGACCGGCGCTCCCGCCCCCGTCGACGACAGGCAGCTTCGCGAGCTTGGCGTCCGGCTCGCGCCGACCGCCCCGCCCCGGCCGGCCGCGTGAGCCCCGGCCGGCCGCGTGAGCCCCGGCCGGTCGCCTGAGCCCCGGCCGGCCGCGTGAGCCGCGACGAGATCGGCGGGCCCTTGCTCGCCGTCGGTTGGTGTGGATAATCACCAGATGACACCGATCCGCCGGACCCTCCCGCTCCTCGCAACCGCCGCCGTCGTCCTCGTGGCCGGGTGCGGGTCGAGCAGCAAGACGACATCGTCGAACCCGTACGCGACGCCCTCGACGCCGTCGACCCCCACGACGGCCACGACCCCCACGACGGCCACGACGCCCACGAGTGGCACTACGCCCGCCGCCGGCGGGCCCGCGGTCAGCGCGGCGAAGGTGACGATCAGGTCATACGCGTTCTCTCCGGCGACCGTCACCGTCAAAGTCGGCGGGAAGATCACGTTCACCAACGACGACGGCACGGCTCACACGGCGACCGCCGACGACGGCACGAGCTTCGACTCGGGGTCGCTCGCCCACGGCCAGAGCAAGACGATCGCCTTCGCCAAGGCCGGGACGTTCTCCTATCACTGTGCGTTCCACGCATTCATGACCGGGAAGGTCGTCGTCTCGTCCTAATGCCGGTCGGCCGGCGTGCCGATCAGGGGAGTGATGTCTCGCGCCGTTTCGCTGCTCTCCCTCCTGGCGGCCACGCTGGCCGTCGCATCGTGCGGCGGCCATCCGGCCGCCTCCTCGGTTGCACCCGGCGCCGCCTCGACGGCTCCGGGGATCGCCGGTCTCCAGCGTGCGGTCCAGGACGCCCGAGGCGCGGTCGCCACGAGTGCGCAGGACGCCGCTCGCGCGTCCGCCACCAGCGCCGGGCCGTAGCCGGACGGGGGACGGGGGTCGGGGGACGGGGGTCGGGGGACGGGGGTCGGGGGTCGGGGGACCGGAGGCCGGTCAGTGCTGGAAAAAGTCGATTAGCCAGTCCGGTTCGCCTGGATTACGGATCACTTGGCGGGGACGACGCTGCCGGGCGGAGACGGCGGCCATCGAGGCTCGGAGCTTGTCGAGCAGTTCGGTCAGCCGGCGGACCTCGTCGGGATCCCAGTCGCCGACGAACTGGCTGAGGCGGTCGATGCTCAGGTCCGTGAGCCGGCGGAGCTCGTCGGATCCGGCCGGCTCGAGCGTCACGAGGAGCGATCGTCGATCCTTTGGATCGTGGCTGACCTTGATGTATCCGAGGTCCTCGGACTCGCGGACCCGAGAGGTCACAAGTGGCCGTTGAACCTGAAGGCGATCGGCGATCGGCGATCGTCGATCTCGATGGTCGTACGCCGTCGTGATCGGCGATCACCCGGAGGAGACTGAGCAGGCTCGCGTCGCTTCTGGTGCCCGGCCCGACCTGGGCCGACGTTGACCGCCGCGAGGGCGTTGACCAGCGCGTCGATGTCCTCTCTGGTCGGCGGCACCCGCGAAACGTAGCGTCGTGTGGTGTCTTCAAAAAATGTAGTTAAGAAACTCTATTAACTGCTTGTCTCAAAGAGGACAATCAGCATCCCCGCCCCGCGCAGCAAGCGGCCCCCTGCCGGGCGCCGCCGCCCGGTCAGCTGCCAGCCCGACGAGGAGCCAAGAAAACGCGCGCGGAAGCGAGCGGACTGCGACCCGCGGGCGCACCCCGACCGACGCGGCTCCTCCCACCAGCGCCAACTATCCTGACCGACATGGCGTTTCGTCTGCCGCTCCACCAGGACCTCGACGACTCGATCCGCCAGACCGCGCGCGAGGAGCTCGCCGAGGCGGTCCGCCTGCTCCGCGATGATTACCACGACGACTCGGTCACCGCGATCCACGAGGCCCGCAAGAACCTCAAGAAGACCCGCGCGCTCCTCCGGCTGGTCCGTTACGGCCTCGACAAGGATGTCCGCCGCCGGGAGAACGCCGCGATCCGCGACGCCGCTCGCCTGATCTCCGGGGCCCGCGACAGCGACGTCATGCTCGAGACGGTCGCGAGCCTGGAAAAGCGCGGTGATGCCCGCGTGGACGCCGTCAAGCTCGCCGAGCTCCGGCTCAGGCTCGCCAGCCCTGCCGGCGACGGCCCGGCGGCCTCCCAGGACGGCGGCGGCGGAGGCGTGCCCGGCGGCGGCGGCGGCGGACCGGCCGCGGTGATCGTCGCCCTTGAGGGCGTGCTCAGCCGGATCGACGAGTGGCCGCTCGAATGCGACTGGCCGAAGCTCGGTCGCGGGGTCTCGCGCGCGTACCGGCGGGGTCGGGACGCCTTCGTCGAGGCGGATGTCGATCCGACGACGGAGCTTCTGCACGACTGGCGCAAGCGGGTCAAGGACCTCTGGTACCACCAGCGCCTGCTCTGCGAGGCCTGGCCCGAGGTGCTCGGTGTACAGGCCGAGGAGGCCCACCGGCTCTCGGAGTCGCTCGGCGACGACCACGACCTCGCGGTTCTCGCCGAGCGCCTGTCCGCCGGCGGGGATGCCGCGATCCTCGACCTGATCGGCGACGCCCGGGCCGAGCTGCTTCGGGACGCCCGCCGGCTCGGCCAGCGCGTGTACGCGGAGACCGGCGCGGCGTTCGCCGCCCGGATCCACGCTTATCTGCGGAGCGCGTCGGCCGAGGCTGCGCGCGACGCGAGCGTCTGAGGGGACGTCCGAGGGGGGATGACCGAGGGGACCGAGATCGAGCGGAAGTTCCTCGTGTCCGAGCTGCCCGACGACCTCGAGTCGCATCCGTCCGAGCCGATCGAGCAGGGCTACATCGTCGTCGAGGGCTCCGCCGAGGTCCGGATCCGCCGGCGCGGCCGGCCCGCGGGGGCGGGCGAAGGCCGGTCGGACGCCCGGGATCGGCTGACGATCAAGTCAGGGTCGGGCGGCGTCCGGGTCGAGGAGGAGTTCGAGATCGACGACCGCCGATCCGCGTCGCTCTGGCCACTCAGCGAGGGCCGGCGAGTCTCGAAGACGCGTTACCGCCTGCCGGGTGAAGACGGCCTGACGATCGAGCTCGACATCTATGCGGGCGACCTCTCCGGGCTCCTCACGGCGGAGGTCGAGTTCTCCTCAGAGGCGGCGAGCCGCGAGTTCGACCCGCCCGACTGGTTCGGCCGCGAGCTGACCGGCGACCACCGTTACGCGAACCGGTCACTCGCCGTCAACGGCCTGCCGACCCCGTGAGCCTCGAAGCCCACCTCAACCGCCCGCTCGGCCGAGGGTCGACCCCGGCCGGTTCGCACACGGGTGCCGCCGGCGGCGCCGCGTGCGGTGACCTGATCCGGATCTCGGTCGCCGTAACCGGCGACACGGTCAGCGCGGCAGGCTTCGACGCGTCGGGCTGCGGGTCGGCGATCGCCGCCGGGAGCGCGGTCGTCGGTCTGATCTCGGGACGCCCCCTACTCGAAGCCGCCCGGCTCGGACCCGAGGAGATCGCCGGCGAGCTGGGCGGCCTGTCGCCGGCCAAGCGTCACGCGGCAGAGCTGGCGGCCGACGCCCTCCACCGGGCACTCGGCGCGGCAGCCCGCGCCGACGCCGTCGTCCCGACCGACGCGGAGCGGACGCTGGTGGCGATGAGCGGCGGCGTCGACAGCGCCGTCGCGGCGGTCCTCGCCGGTCCGAAGGCCGTCGCCGTGACCTTGGAGCTCTGGTCTGACCCGGCGACCGACGGCGAGCGGAGCTGCTGCTCGCCGCAGGCGGTCCGCGGGGCGCGGGAGCTCGCCCACGGGATGGGATTGCCGCACTTCTCGCTCGACCTGCGGGCCGAGTTCCGAGCTGGCGTCGTCGACCCGTGGCTGGCCGACCACGCGGCGGGATTGACGCCGAACCCGTGCGTCCGCTGCAACGGAAGCGTTCGCCTCGACGAGATGCTCGACCTCGCCGGCCGGCTCGGCGCCGGCCGCCTGGCGACCGGCCACTACGCGCGGATCGACGACGGGCTGCTGCGGGTCGCGGCCGACGAGACCAAGGACCAGAGCTACATGCTGGCCGGACTCGCGCCCGCGTCGATCGCCAGGATGGACTTCCCGCTCGGCGGCCTGCGCAAGGAGGCGGTCCGCGAGCTGGCGCAGGCGGCCGGCCTGTCGGTCGCGCGCAAGCCCGACTCGCAGGATCTCTGTTTCCTCGCGGGGACTGGCCGCGCGGCGTTCCTCGCTCGTCACGCGCCGGACGGCGTCCGTCCGGGGCCGATCGTCGACCGGGCCGGCCGCCGGCTCGGGGTCCACCGCGGCCAGCGGGAGTTCACGGTCGGACAGCGGCGGGGGCTCGGCGTCGGCGGGGGAGAGCCGCTCTACGTCCTCGAGAAGCTCGCCGACACGGTCGTCGTCGGTCGACGGTCCGAGCTCGAGACACGGCGGGTGACGCTCCGCGACACCGTCGTCCACCGGCCACTCTTCGACGCGGTCAGGCTTCGTTACCGCCAGCGTCCCCTGGCCTGCCGGGTCGCTGCGGGCCCGGACGAGGCGGGCGTCCTCGAGCTCGAGCTGCTCGAGCCGTCACTCGGCGCGGCGCCGGGCCAGCTCGGCGCTCTGATGGCCGGTGAGGTCGTCGTCGGTCACGGGACGATAGCCTGAGGTCCGGTCGGCGAGCTATCGTCCGACGACAGGTTTAGTCGCCCGAAATACGACGTGACCGTCCGCAACTCGCGCCCGACGGCCGTGTTTCAGGGGGGAATCGAGTCAAACGGACGGAGGCGGTAGATGATGAAGGACCTGAAGCGCAACGCGACCAAGTGCCTGGCGCTGAGCGCCGCGTTGGGATTGGTCGCGGCTCCGGTGGCCGGCGCCGCCTCGAAGTCGGTCGGTCCGAAGAAGGGCGCGGCATTCGTCGGCGTGAGCACGCAGCTGTCCGGCAAGCTCGGCCTGCCCCTCGACATCCGGGCGTCCCTCGACGGGAAGACGATGTCCCGCTTCGACATCGAATGGACCTCGACGTGCCAGGGACCCGGCGGCCAGGGTTCATACGGCGGCCTGTCGGTGACGCTGAACAAGGCGATCAGCAAGGGCGTCTTCACGGACACGAGCACGTTCTCGAAGAACTTCAGCAACACCGACAAGGGCGCGTTCACGACGAAGCTCTACGGCAAGTTCACCAGCCCCCTGAGGGCGGCCGGGACGTTCCGGGTGACCGTCACGATCACCGACCCGACCGGCGCGATCGTCGACACGTGCGACTCTGGCGTCGTCACCTGGACGGCGACGAACTAGCCGCTCCCGTATTTGCCTGGACCGGGCCGTCGCTGGCAAAGCGGCGGCCCGTTGCGTTTCGAGCGCCTCGAGACGGCGCCCGAGCGCCTCGAGCCCGAGACGGCGCCGCTGCTCACGAACTACGTCGTCTGGGGATCTGCTGACCGGGCCGGAGCGTACCGGGAGTGGAGCATCAGATCGTTGCCGTCGGGGTCGGTGAAGAACGCCATGTGGCAGACGCCGGTGTCGAGGGTCTCGCCGAAGAAGACGATTCCCCTGGCCTCGAGCTCGGCCCGGGCGGCGGCCACGTCGTCGACGTGGAGGGCGAGGTGGGCGTTCTTCTGCGGGGCGAACGCGATTCCCAGCCGGCTGGGCTCCCAGATTCCGAAGCAGGTCTCGCCTGCCCAGAACTCGAACCGGCCGCGGTCGTCGGGCCGGAGGCCGAGCGTGTCCACGTAGAAGCTCCGCGTCCGCTCGACGTCAGTCGACGGGACGCCGACGAAATCGAGCTTCGTGAACACGAGCTCAAAATATCGCACGAGCCGAGCCGGCGTGAGCGCACGAGGCAACCCGGGCCCGATCACCGGTCGAGGCGACCCCGCCTGCTCGGCCGAGGCGACCCCGGCCTGGCCGTGGGCGCCGCCGGCGCGCAGATAACCTGCGACCCATGCGCACCGACGAGATCCGCCGGAGATTCCACGAGTTCTTCGAGGCCCGCGGCCACCTGCTGATCCCGTCGGGATCGCTCGTCCCGGCGGCCCACGACCCGTCGGTGCTGCTGACGACGGCGGGGATGCAGCCACTGAAGCCGTACTTCCTCGGCCGGGAGAAGCCGCCGGGCAACCGGTTGACGAGTGCGCAGAAGTGCTTTCGGACGGTCGACATCGACGTCGTCGGGACGACCGCTCGGCACTTGACGTTCTTCGAGATGCTCGGCAACTTCTCGGTCGGCGACTACTTCAAGCAGGGAGCCGTGGAGTTCGCGTGGGAGCTGTCGCTCGACGGCTTCGGGCTGGACGCCGAGCGGATCTGGATCACGGTGTTCGAAGGGGACGAGGGGCTGGGGATCGAGGCCGACGAGGAGGCGATCGAGGCCTGGGTTTCGGTTGGCGTGCCCCGCGAGCGGATCGTCGCGTGCCCGCGGAGCGAGAACTTCTGGCAGGCGGGGCCGACGGGTCCGTGCGGCCCGTGCTCGGAGCTGTACCTCGACCGGGGGGTCGAGTTCGGCAGGCCGGAGGACCTGCCGGGCGGTGAGAACGAGCGGTTCCTCGAGTACTGGAACCTCGTGTTCATGCAGTTCGACCAGAACCCCGTGGACACGCTGACGCCGCTGCCGGCCCGCAACATCGACACGGGTCTCGGCCTGGAGCGGATGGCGGCGATCATGCAGGACGTCGCGTCGGTGTTCGAGACGGACCGCCTCAAGCCGCTGATCGAGCTGGGGGAGTCGCTCTCGGGGCGAACCTACGGGAGCGACGGGACGACCGACCGGGCGATGCGGATCCTGGCCGACCACTCGCGGGGAATGAACTTCCTGATCGCCGACGGGGTGGTGCCGTCGAACGAGGAACGCGGCTACGTCCTGCGGCGGGTGATGCGGCGGGCGATCCACCAGGGGCGGACGCTGGGGCTGGAGCCGGGCTTCCTGGCGCGGTACGCGGACGTCGTGCGCGAGCAGATGGGCGAGACGTATCCGGAGCTGATCGAGCAGCGGGCGTCGATCGACAAGTGGCTGGCGGCGGAGGAGGAGAGCTTCGGGCGGACGCTGGACCAGGGGATGCGGACGCTGGGCGAGCTGATCGAACGGGGGCGGGAGGCGGGCGCGGTAGCGGCGACGGAGGCCTTCCGCCTGCACGACACGTTCGGCTTCCCGTTCGAGCTGACGAAGGAACTGCTGGCGGAGCAGGGCTTGGGGGTCGACGAGGATCATTTTGGCCGGTTGATGGAGGGCCAACGCCGGCAGTCGCGCGCGGGGGCGAGGGACTCGGGCGACGACCCGCGGGCGGCAGCGCAGGCGTTCGTGGGGGAGACGGAATTCAGGACGAACTTCGTCGGCTACGAGACGCTCGAGCAGACGACGACGGTGGGCGCTGTGGACGTGGAGCGCGGGGCTGGCGGGGGCGCTGGGGTGCTCGTGAAGCTGGCCGACTCGCCGTTCTACGCGGCGGGCGGCGGGCAGGTCTCGGACGGCGGGGTGATCGTCTGCGTGGACGGGGGTTGCCGGGCCCGGGTGACGGAGGTGGTCCGGCTGGGGGAGGACCAGGCGGTGGTCGCCGTGTTCGAGGAGGGCGAGCTGCACGAGGGGGAGCGGGTCGTGGCGAGGGTGGACCGGGCGGCGCGGCATGCGACCGAGTGCAACCACACGTCGACCCACCTGCTGCAGGCGGCGCTGCGAGGCCGGCTGGGGAGCCATGTGCGGCAGATGGGGTCCTACGTCGGCCCGGACAAGCTGCGCTTCGACTTCAGCCACTCGCAGGGGCTGAGCGCGGAGGAGCTGCGGGATGTCGAGGATCAGGTCAACACGTGGATCGCGGAGAACCACCGGGTCCGGCCGATCACGACGACGCTCGACGAGGCGAGGGCGTTGGGGGCGATGGCGTTGTTCGGGGAGAAGTACGGGGAGATCGTGCGGATGGTCGAGGTCGGGAAGGGCGACTTCTCGCGGGAGCTGTGCGGCGGGACGCACGTGCGCTCGACCGGGGAGATCGGCGTGCTGCGGGTCGTCTCGGAGACGTCGAGCGCGGCGAACGTGCGGCGGATCGAGGCTTTGAGCGGGCCGGCCGGCGTGGCGCTGCTGCGACGCCACGACGAGCTTCTCCACGAGATTGCGGGCGAGTTGAGGACGCGGCCCGACCAGGCGCTGGGGGCGCTGCGCTCGCGAGAGGCCGAGCGGCGGGCGCTGGAGCTGGCCGCGCGGTCGGGCGGGGGAGGGGCGGCGCAACTCGACATCGACGAGCTCGCCGGGCGGGTCGAGGAGGTCTCGGGGGCGGCGGTGCTGGCGAGCGTGGTCGACGCAGTGGATGAGAAGGCGCTGCTCGGGATCCTCGATCGGGTCAAGCCGAAGCTGGGCGACGCGGCGATCGTGCTGGGTGCGTCGAGTGGAGGTCGGGCGCTGTTCGTCGCGAGCGTGTCGCCGAGCCTCGTGGCACGGGGCGTGAGGGCGGGCGCGATCGTCAAGCAGGCTGCCGGGGTCGCCGGCGGGGGCGGGGGCGGCCGGGACACGATGGCGCGGGCGGGGGGACGCGACGGGGAGAAGGTCGGGGCGGCGATCGAGATTGCGCGGGCGGCGATCCACGGGGCGCTCGAAGGGAGGGAGTAGGCGGGTGCGGGTGCTCGGGCTGGACTACGGGAGCGCGCGGTGCGGGTGCGCGGTGCTCGACCCGACGTGGACGATCGTCACGCCGATCGAGCACATCCTCGCGCCGGGGACGCGGCGGGGAATCGGGCGGATCGCAGGGCTGGTCGCCGAGCGGGAGGTCGAGCGGGTGGTCGTCGGGTTGCCGGTCTCGCTGGGAGGCGGGGACACCGCGCAGACGGTCGAGGCCCGGGAGTTCGCGGCTCGGCTGGCGAAGCGGCTGGGGGAGGAGGTCTCGGTCGAGCTGTATGACGAGCGGCTGACGACCCGCCTGGCCCAGCGGGATGCGAGCCGGCGGGCGAGCGAGGACTCACGGGCGGCGGCTCACCTGCTGTCGAGCTGGCTCCAGGCCCAGGGGTCGGTCGAGCGCCGGGATTCGTGACGATTCCGCCCAGGTGCAGGGATCGTCTAGGCTGCCGGCGAGCGGGCAAGCGCGGTCGCGCCGCCCCGCGACCGCCATGAGCCCGTCACGAAGAGGAGATCCCGGGGGCAGCCGCTCGGCCGACGAGCGCGAGCGCGATCGGCGCGAGCGCGAGCGACGCCGGGCGCGGCGGGACGGCGGCGATCCGGGGGGCGATGCGGGCGATCCGTTCGACATCCTCGCCACCGGAGTGGACCCGACGATCTCGCGGCCGCCGGACCTCGACTGGCCGCTCGAACGCTCGGAGCCGGGCGCGGCGCTTGGGGCATCGGGAGCGGAGTGGGCCGATCCTCCCGTGGAACCCGCCCGCCGGCTGCCCGAGCGCCACCTGGTGTTCGATCCGGTGACCGGCTACCAGAAGTTCGTGTCCGTCGACCCGGCGCCCGCCGGCGGGGAGGGGTCCATTCACGGGGAAGGCTCGCCGTACGACGAGCCGGCCGGCTCGGTCGGGCACGAGCACGAGGGCGGGCACCAGGCAGACGGGGTCTCCGATCTCCGCGGGGATCCGGCCGAGCCGGGCGAGTCGGACGGCCGCCATGACCACGGTCGGCAGGCGTGGGACGACGGGGCAGCCGGCTACGACCCGGCGGGGCCGCCGCATCAGGCTGTCACCGGCCACGGCCAGGGACACGATGTCCGGCCGCCAGGCGACGGGACGACCGGATACGGCCAGGGTCATGACGTCGGGCCGCCAGGCGATGGGATGACGGGCTACGGCCAGGGTCATGACGTCGGGCCGCCAGGCGATGGGATGACGGGCTACGGCCAGGGTCATGACGTCGGGCCGCCAGGCGATGGGATGACGGGCTACGGCCAGGGTCATGACGTCGGGCCGCCAGGCGATGGGATGACCGGCTACGGCCAGGGTCATGACGTCGGGCCGCCAGGCGATGGGATGACCGGCTACGGGCAGGGCCCGGACGTCGGGCCGCCCCACGAGGCGACGACCGGCTACGGCCACGGCCCGGACGTCGGGCCGCCCGGCGAGACGGGCGCAGGCGATCACGAGCACCAGTCAGACGCTGCGGCGGCCGCGGGCTATGGGAGCCCTGTGCCGTACGACGGCGTCGGCGGTCACGGCGGTCACCCGCCGCAGGACCCGGGTCCCGGGTACGAGCCGGATCCGGGCTACCCGTCGCACCCGGGCGACGCGGAGCACCCGAGCTACGCGGAGCTCCCGGGCTCCGGGGAGCACCCGAGCTACGCGGAGCACCCGGGATACGGGGGGCCGGGCGACGTGGATCCGCTCGACGGCTACGCGGCGACCGAGGATCCATATGCCGACCCTGGGCGGCCGGCCTCGGCCAGGGGACGGGCGACCGGAGCGGGTGGACCGGCCGGCGGGCGAGCTGGACTGCGGAACCTGAAGGGACGGCTGGGGTCGGTCTCGCTGCCGACCGGCCGGCCGTCGCTGCCGGGGCGGGCGTCGTTCCCGGCGAGCGTCGACGGGATCGGATCGCGGCTCTCGGGTCTGCGCGGCCCGCGGTCCGGAGTAGGCGGGCCGGCGAAGCCAGCGCTCGGACGGCGCCTGCCGGCGGATGGCGAGGGTGGCGCGAGCCGCGCCGGTAGCCTGCGCAGGTCGCTCGACCCCCGAACCGCGCGTAGGAGCACATTGTCCGACGGCTCGTCCAATCGCAGCACCGGCACTCCGCGCGGCAGGATTGCGGCGGCAGCCGCGCTCGTCGGCGTGCTGTTCGCGCTCTGGTTTCTGATCTCCCTGTTCCAGCCGTTCACCGGCGGCGGCCACGGACAGGTCGAGGTAGTGATCCCCAAGGGCGCTGGGACGAGCGCGATCGGGTCGCTGCTGGCCAAGGACCACGTGATCTCGTCGAGCTTCTTCTTCAAGCTGCGGGCCCAGCTGTCGGGCAAGCGGGGCAAGCTCGAATCGGGACGGTACGTGCTCAAGCAGGGGATGAGCTACGGGGCCGCGCTGGCGGCCCTGACGAGTTCGTCGGGGCAGCCGACGGCGACGGTCAAGATCACGATCCCCGAGGGACTCACGCGGGCCCAGATCGCCGGGCTCGCGACGAAGGCCGGGGTGGTCGGCGACTACTTCGCCGCCTCGGCGCACTCGCATGTCCTCAAGCCGACGAGCTACGGCGCGAAGGCGTCGGTCCGGTCGCTCGAGGGCTTTCTCTTTCCCGACACCTACCAGCTGCTGCCGGGGGACCCGGTCAGCAAGCTGATCAACGATCAGCTTGTCGCCTTCAAGGCGCAGTTTGCGACGGTCGACCTCACGGCGGCGAAGCACCTCCACCTGACCGCGTACGACGTGATCACGATCGCGTCGATGGTCGAGCGGGAGGCGCAGCTCCCGCGTGAGCGTCCGCTGGTCGCCGCGGTCATCTACAACCGCCTCAAGGCGGGCATGCAGCTGGGGATCGACGCGACGATCCGCTACGCGCTCAACAACTTCGACAAGCCCCTGACCCAGAGTCAGCTGGCTTCCAACTCGCCGTACAACACCCGCCTCCATCGGGGTCTGCCGCCCACGCCGATCGGCAACCCGGGCCTTGCGTCGCTGGAGGCCGCGGCCCACCCGGCGAAGGTCGCCTACCTCTACTACGTGGTCAAGCCGGGAACCTGCGGTCAGGATGCGTTCTCGAGCACGTTCGCCCAGTTCCAGAAGGACTCGCAGCGCTACAACAACGCGAGGAACGCCGCGAACGGGCGGTCACCGACGACCTGTGGTGGATAGCGGACGCCCGGTCGACGATCCGCGCGGGAGCCCGCCCGACCCAGGCCCGACGGCCCGGACGGCCCGGATGCCGCCAACGGTCCGAACGGGAGGAACGTCGCGCCTGGGAGTGCTCGGATGGCCGGTCGCCCACAGCCGGTCGCCGGCGATGCATCGGGCTGCATTCGCCGCGCTGGGCATCGACGGCTGGTCCTACCAGCTCCTGCCAGTCGGCCCGGAGCTCTTCGACGAGACGGTTCGAGCGCTCGGGGCCGCCGGCTTCGTCGGCGCGAACGTCACCGTCCCCCACAAGTCTCGGGCCCTCGCCGTGGCCGACGAGGCGAGCCGGGCCGCGCGGGCGATCGGCGCGGCCAACACCCTGAGCTTCGGGCCGGACGGTGCGATCACCGCCGAGAACACCGACGCGCCCGGGGTGCTCGACGCGCTCGGGCAGGACCCGGCAGGGAAGACCGCGCTCGTGCTCGGCGCGGGCGGCAGTGCCCGGGCGGTGGTCTGGGCGCTGCGCGAGGCCGGGGCGCGGGTGTCGGTCTGGAACAGGACCACCGAGCGGGCCGCGGAGCTGGCCGCGGAGCTCGACGTCGAGGCGGTCGAGCGGGCCGTTGCGGCCGATCTCCTCGTCAACTGCACGACCGTCGGGCTGGACGCGTATTCGATCAAGGATTCGGAAGGGCTCAGGAATTTGCCGGTCGCAGCCGATGAACTGTCCGAGTATGGCTACGTGGTTGACCTCGTCTACAGCAAACGCCCGACGGCACTCATCCGAGCTGCCGAGGAGCGGGGATTGGCGACGGTCGACGGGCTCGAGATCCTCGTCCGGCAGGGCGCACGGAGCTTCCGCATATGGACAGGAATAGATCCGCCCATTCAGGCGATGCGCCGGGGAGCCAGAGATGAACGAGGGACGGATCGCATATGAGCGCCAGAACCGCCTGAGGGCGGTCCCTCCGACCGAGGCCGCCGTCGTCGACGGGACGCTCGCGCTCGGTCAGGAGAAGGTCTGGAACGGCGTCATCCCGCCGACCCGACGTGGCAGCTCGAATCGCTTCCTGACCGATGTGATCGTCGAGCTCGGGCTGTGCACCCGCCAGATGGTCGACGAGGCGATCGCCGCGGCCAAGCGGTCGGGAACGACACCGGAGCAGGCGCTTGTCGCATCGGCCTCGCTGACACCCGACGGACTCGCCCGGGCGGTGGCCGAGCGCTACGGCCTCGACTTCATCGACCTGAGCGTGTTCAGCGTCGACATGGCCGCCGCCAACCTCGTCAACATCACCGCGGCAAAGCGCTACGAGGCGCTGCCGGTCGGGTTCGTCGACCAGCGGACGCTGCTGGTCGCGATGGCAGACCCGGCGAACGTCGTCGCGATCGACGACATCTCGATCATGACGGGCTACGAGGTCCGCCAGGCGGTCGCGACGCACGAGGACATCCACGCGGTGATCTCTCGCCTGTCGCGCTTCGGCGACGTCGTCCAACCTGCGTCAGACGATTCCGACGAGTCCGTCGAGGTCGTCGACCTCCGCGAGTCGGCCGACGACGCGCCGATCGTCCGGCTCGTCCACCAGCTCGTCGGCCAGGCCGTCGAGGCCGGGGCCTCGGACCTCCATCTGGCACCCGAGGGGCAGGACCTGCGGGTGCGCTTCCGGGTCGACGGCGTGCTCGACGACGTGACGACGATCCCCCGGCGGATGACCGCCGGAGTCGTCTCGCGGATCAAGATCATGGCCGAGCTGGACATCTCCGAGCGTCGGGTTCCCCAGGACGGGCGGGTCGGCCTGACGGTCGACGGCCGGCACATCGATCTGCGGGTCGTCACCCTGCCGACCGTCCACGGCGAGGGCGTCGTGATGCGGATCCTCGACAAGGACTCGGTCGTCATGGACATGGAGACGCTCGGGATGGCGCCCGGCGAGCGCGAACGGTTCGAGCGGGCGTTCCGGCAGGCGTACGGCTGCGTGCTGGTCACCGGGCCGACCGGGTCGGGCAAGTCGACGTCGCTCTACGCGGCGCTGACGTCGCTGAACACGAAGGACAAGAACGTCATCACGATCGAGGACCCGGTCGAGTACGAGCTTTCGGGGGTCACGCAGATCCAGGTAAACGCGAAGGCGGGCCTCAATTTCGCGAACGGTCTGCGGTCGATGGTCCGGGCCGACCCCGACGTGATCATGGTCGGGGAGATCCGCGACCGGGAGACCGCCCATATCGCGATCGAGTCGGCCCTGACCGGCCACCTGGTGCTCTCGACGCTGCACACCAACGACGCGCCGACGGCCCTGACCCGTCTGGTCGAGATGGGAATCGAGCCGTTTCTCGTCGCGTCGGCGATCGACTGCGTCGTCGCCCAGCGTCTCGTGCGGACGCTCTGTGCCCACTGCAAGCAGCGGGTGATCCTTCCGGCCGAGACGCTCCGCGAGTACGGCTACCACGCGGGCTTCGATGTCGAGGCCTACGAGCCGGTCGGCTGCAAGCACTGCAACCGCTCGGGCTACAAGGGCCGGACGGGCATCTACGAGGTGATGAGCATCACCTCCGAGATCCGCTCGTTGACGATCGAGCGGCGATCGACCGACGAGATCGGAGAGATGGCGAGCTCCCAGGGAATGCGTCGCCTGAAGGACGATGGGCTCGAGAAGGTCAAGCAGGGCCGTACGTCGATCGCCGAGGTCGCGCGCGTCTGCGGCAGCGGCCTGGCCGGCTAGTCACCGCTTCAACTTTGTACACACGCTGCCGATAGAGGGGTTGAGATGTCACTGGACTTTGCTGATGTGTTGATGGAGGTGATCGGTCGCCGTGCGTCCGATCTCCACATCGCCGCGGGTGCTCGCCCGACGGTTCGCGTGCGGGGGCGCCTGACCCCGCTCAACGACTTTCCGATCCTCTCGCCCGAGGACACCCGCGAGGTCGTCTACTCGATCCTGACCGGCGACCAGCGCCGGCGACTGGAGAACGATCTTCAGATCGACTTCGCCTACCTGATCCCCGGGCAGGCCCGCTTCCGGGTCAACGCCTACTTCCAGCGCTCAGCCCTCGGCGCGGCCTTCCGCCTGATTCCGACCGATCTGACCTCGGTCGACGACCTCGGGCTGCCGCCGGTCGTCCACGAGCTGACCCGCAAGCCGCGGGGCATCGTCCTCGTCACGGGGCCGACCGGCTCGGGCAAGTCGACTTCGCTGGCGGCGATGATCGACGAGATCAACGCGACGCGCGAAGAGCACATCATGACGATCGAGGACCCGATCGAGTTCCTCCACATGCACAAGAAGTGCATCGTCAATCAGCGCGAGCTCGGGTCGGACGCGACGAGCTTCGCCGCGGCCCTGAAGGCCGCTCTGCGCCAGGATCCTGACGTCATCCTGGTCGGCGAGATGCGCGACCTCGAGACGATCGCGACGGCCCTGACGGCCGCGGAGACCGGGCACCTCGTGTTCGCGACCCTCCACACGTCAGACGCGCCGCAGACGATCGACCGGATCATCGACGTCTTCCCCGCCGAGCAGCAGAACCAGATTCGCGTCCAGCTGTCGGTCGCCCTCCAGGGGGTCATCACCCAGCAGTTGCTGCCGACGGCCGACGGCGCCGGGCGGGTCGTCGCGTGCGAGGTGCTCGTGCCGACGCCGGCCGTCCGCAACCTGATCCGCGAGGGCAAGATCCACCAGATCACGTCGTTCATGCAGACCGGCTCGGCGTTCGGGATGCAGACGATGGACTCGGCCCTGGCCGCGCTGGTCCGGGCGGGCACGATCACGCAGAAGCTCGCCGAGAGTCGTTCGTCCACCCCCGAGGAGCTCAAGCGCCTGCTCGGCGCGACGGTTCTGGCCGCATAGGAGACCGCTATGAGCACGTATCTCTTCAAGGCGATGGATATGGCCGGCGCGCCGATGCGCGGCAATGTCGAGGCCGAAACAAAGCAGGCGGTCTCAGACCAGCTGAAGGCCCGCGGGCTGATCGTGCTGGAGATCGCCGAGAAGCACGTCTCGCGCGAGCTCGACATGACCATGTTCGAGCGGATCAAGCTCGGCGACCTCGCCGTGATGTCGCGGCAGCTGGCGACGATGGTCTCCTCCGGCATGACGATCCTCCGAGCGCTGTTCGTGCTCGAGGAGCAGACCGAGAACAAGAAGCTGCTGGCGACGCTGGTCGCCGTCCGCAAGGACGTCGAAGCCGGACTCGCGCTCAGCGGGGCGCTCGCCCGCCACCCGAAGGTCTTCACCCCGCTGTTCGTCTCGATGGTCAGGGCCGGCGAGATCGGCGGTGTCCTCGAGGACTCGCTGATCCGGATCGCCGACCAGCTCGAGAAGGAGGACGCGCTCAACCGGCAGGTCCGGTCGGCGATGGTCTACCCGACGGTCGTCGTGATCGTCGCCCTGATCGTGATGATCGCCCTCGTCGTCTTCGTCGTCCCCGTGTTCGCCGGAGTCCTCAAGGAGTTCTCCCACACGGCGGCGGGCGCGCAGCTGCCGTTCATCACCCAGGTCACGGTCGACGTCTCCCACGCAATCATCAGCTCCTGGTACTTCTTCGTCCTTGGCACCGGTCTGACGGTCTTCGCGTTCATCAAGTGGAAGAAGTCGGTTCGCGGCCGGATGCAGTGGGACCGCCTGCGCCTGCGCATCCCGTTCAAGATCGGCGACATCGTCCAGAAGATCGCGATTGCCCGGTGGGCACGTACGCTCTCGGCGCTGACGACGGCCGGCGTCCCGCTGCTCGAGGCACTCGACATCACCGGCAAGAGCGCCGGCAACGCGGTCGTGACCGCGGCGATGGGCGACGTGATCACCTCGGTCAAGGGCGGGGGGACGATCGCCGCGCCGCTCAAGGAGGCCCCCGTCTTCCCGACGATGGTCGGCCACATGGTCGGAGTCGGCGAGTCGACCGGTGAGCTCGACACGATGCTGACGAAGATCGCCGAGTTCTACGAGGAGCGTGTCTCGGCCGCCGTCAAGGCGTTGACCTCGATCCTCGAGCCGGTGATGATCGTCTTCATCGGCGGCATGGTCGGCTTCATCGTGATCGCCATGTACCTCCCGCTGTTCAAGGTCTACAACCAAGTCGGGTAGCCCGAGCAAGGTCCGAAGACGCTTGTCCCACGGTCACGAAGCGCCCCGCTCGGGGCGCTTCGCCGTCCCGGCCGCCGCCGCCTGGCCGGCCGTGGGAGACTGGGCTGGTGTCTGAGGAGAACGTCCAAGCAGCCCGGCGCGGGTACGAGGCGATCGGCCGGGGTGACTTCGCAGCGATCGCAGATCTCCTCGCGCCCGACGTCACCTGGCACGGCGGCGATCGCAAGTCCCGCCACGCCTGCCGCAATCGCGACCAGGTCCTCGCCTTCATGCGGGCCGCCCACGAGCGCGGCCCGATCGGCGAGCTGATCGACGTGATCGAGGTCGGCGAGCAGGTCGTCGTCGTAATGCGTCAGCAGCCGGCCGACGGCGGCGAGCCGCAGCTGCGGGCGAACCTGACGACCTTCCGCGACGGCAAGGTCACCGAGATGGTGGCCTTCGAGACCCCGGACGCGGCTCTCGCGGCGACCGAGGCGTAGACGATCGACGACGAACCCGACACCGCCGAGCTCCTCAGCGTCCAGCGCCGCCGCGAGCTCGACGAGGCCCGGCTGGCCGAGGAGGCCGCCGCGCGGCCCGCACCCGGTGCCGACCCGTCCGAGGAGCTCGCGCACGCCCGGCGGGCTGAGAAGGCCGGCTACCTTCGGGCGAAGCTCGAGGATCGCGAGCGCTCCGAGCGCGACGACGGGTAGGCCCGGCCCGGACGACGCCACCTACCGACGGCCCCACCCCCGAAAGTGGTTGCGGGCGCAATGACTTGGTATGATCGGGTCGAACGCCCACCGATCACGACCCGGGCTGTACGCCCGACGGGAGCCGCGCGAGTCATGACGAACCCCAACGCCACCCATCGATCACCGATCGAGCCGACCCTCGCCAAGGGCGAGCAGGCCGCCGACGGGCGCTTCGTCCGCCAGGGAAGCCGGTTTCGCGACTGGGTCACCGCCGACGGGAGCTCGGCCTTCCCGGCCGAGGCCGGCCGCTACCACCTCTACGTGTCGCTCGCCTGCCCGTGGGCCCACCGCACCGTGATCCTCCGCACCCTCAAGGGACTCGACGACGTCATCGCGATGTCGATCGTCGATCCGATCCGCGACGACCGCGGGTGGGCGTTTAGGGACGCCCGCGGCGCGACGGGCGACCGTCTGCACGGATGGGACTACCTGGCCGAGGCATACACCGCGACCGATCCGACCTTTGCCGCCAGGGTGACGGTGCCGGTTCTCTGGGACGAGGAGACCCGGCAGATCGTCAACAACGAGTCGTCCGACATCCTCGTGATGCTCAACGACGCCTTCGATGCTCTGGCCGGCCACCCCGAGCTCGACTACTACCCGCGCGAGCGCAGAGAGTCGATCGACGAGCTCAACGACCGCGTCTACGAGCGCGTCAACAACGGCGTCTACCGCGCCGGCTTCGCCTCCTCCCAGGCCGCCTACGAGGAGGCGGTGCTCCCGCTCTTCCAGATGCTCGACGAGCTCGACGCCCGGCTCGCCGACCGGCGCTACCTGTTCGGGGCCGAACAGACGCTCGCCGACTGGAGGCTCTTTCCGACCCTCCTGCGCTTCGACCCGGTCTACGTCGGTCATTTCAAGTGCAACATCCGGCGGATCGTCGACTACCCGAACCTCTGGCCGTACCTCCGCGACCTCTACCAGACACCGGGCGTCTCAGAGACGGTCGATCTCGACCACATCAAGCGCCACTACTACGCCACGCACCCGGGAATCAACCCGGCCGGCGTCGTCCCGGTCGGTCCGCTGATCGACTTCGCCGCCCCGCACGATCGCGCGAGGCTCGGCTGAACCTGAAGGGGACTAGGCTTCAGCGATGACCGAAGACGACACGCTGACCCGTCCTGTCCACATCGGCGGAGCCGAGAAGCACTTCGGCGAGATCACCCTCGACGAAGCCCGAGCCCGGGCCGCCGAACTCAAGGACGTCGCCGGGTGGGGCATGAATCGCGTCCTGCCGGTCGCCCGCGCCTGGCGGGAGCTCGTCACGCTGATGGAGAAGGCCGGCTACGAGAAGATCGGCGACCTCGACCCGGTGATGCTCGACACGATGGCCAAGAAGATGTGGGTCATCCCGCCCAAGGGCGACAGCCTGATCTGAGGCTCCTGCCTGTCGGGGCTCAGCCGCCAGCCGGCGGCCCCGACGCAGCTCGCGCCATCCCGACCGGCCGGTGTCTAGTCGCTTCCGAGCGGTGTCTCGTCGATTGCCTCGATCAGGGACCCCAGCGACTCGAAGACGGCGACGGCACCCGCCGCCCGCAGCTCGTCCGCGCCGAATCCCCCCGTCAGCAGGGCGATCGACGGGATCCCCGCCCGCTTGGCGGACTCGCAGTCCCACGTCGAGTCGCCGACCATCACCGCGTCCTTCCCCCCGCCCGGGACCTTCCCCATCGCCGCGAGGATCAGATCCGGTGCCGGCTTCGTGGCTTCGACGTCGTCGCTCGACGTCGCCGCGGTGATCGACCCGTCGACGTCGAGCATTCCCTTGTAGTGCGCGAGATCCTCGGCGCTCGCCGAGCTCGCCAGGACGACGGCGTGCCCGCGGTCGCTCAGCTCGACGATCAGCCGCCTCGCGTCCGCCATCAGCTCGACCTCGCCGATCAGCTCGTGGTAGCGCTTCTTCTCCAGCGCGCGCAGCGACTCCCCATGCTCGGCTTCGACCTCCGCGCCGGCGATCGCCTCGACGAGCTGGTCGCCGCCCATCCCGATGTGACGGTGGAGCTGCCAGATCGGGAAGACGAATCCGTGCTCGCGAAACGACCTGTACCAGCCGAGGGCGTGCTGGTAGTTGGTGTCGACGAGCGTCCCGTCGATGTCGAGTAGGGCGGCCTTCGGCATCTGCTGGAATCCTAGCCTGACATTCCGTCGTTCCTGCGCAGTCTCGCCCGACCTTGCCGCGCGTGGCCAAGATCCATACGCTTGCGACCCGCACGATGCCATCCAACACCTCCCATCCGGCCCGGACCACCTTCGACAGAACGCTCCGCGCAGGCCCGTCGGTCTCGCGGCGGATCGCCGGCAGGCGGGCTGCCCTCGGGACGCTCGTCGCCGTCGGCGCGCTCTGGTCGCCGACTGCGGCATCCGCGACGACCCAGAAGCTCGGCACCGCCCTCGGGGCGTCGTCGACTCGCCCGAGCTGTCCCGCGCTGCCCTGCCAGGCACTCACACGAACGACGGGGTTCCAGGCGGCGGTCGCCGGCGGGCACAACGCGATGGTCGTTCACTTCCCCGGGTGGGTCGTCAGCTGGACGATCACGCTCGCCAAGCCGACCGCCGACGAGGTCAGCTTCTTCGACCAGCTCACGGGCGGCCCTCCCCAGGCCGCGCTCGTCGCCCTCCGCCAGGGGTCCAACTACCGGTTTCGCGTCGTCGGCGTCACGCCGACGATCGCGCTGACTCCCCTGCTGGGCCTGACCAAGGTCATGACGCTCGCCGAACCGCTGGCCGTCCTGCCCGGTGAGGTGCTCGGATTGAGCGTGCCGACCTGGGCTCCGGCTCTGGCGCTCGGCCTGCCGGCCGAGACGGCCTGGCGGGCGAGTCGGGCGCACGGCAACTGCGGCGACGTGACCACGCCGACCTACGAGATCCACCCGGGCGGACTCGGCCGCTTCCAGTGCGTCTACCGCACCGGACGGCTGACCTACGGGGCGACGATCACCACCACGCCGCCCCGGCCACCGGCCGCGGCCCCCCCGAAGCTCGGGACGCCGCAGCCGATCTGATCAGCCGACGCTGACGATCCGTAGCGTACGGGCGCCCCGCGGCAGGGCGATCGTCGTCGTATCGCCCGCCCGGCGTCCCGACAGGGCCTTGGCAACCGGCGACTCGACCGACAGCCGGCCCTCCTTGGGAGACGCCTCGTGTGAGCTGACGAGCGTCCAAGTCTGCTCGGTCCCGGCCTCGTCGACGACGACGACCGTCGAGCCGAACGAGACGACGCCGTCGCTCCCGGTGCCCGTCGCCTCCGGCTCGATGATCTCCGACCGGGAGATCCGCTCGCGCAGGAGCGAGATCTTCCGCTCGAGATGCGACTGGTCGTTCTTCGCGTCGTGGTACTCGCTGTTCTCCTTCAAATCGCCCCACTCCCGGGCGGTCTTGATGCGCTCTGCGATCTCCCGGCGACTCGGCCCTTCGAGCTCCTCGAGCTCTGCGGTCAGGGCGCTCAGGCCTTCAGCGGTGATCACGTTGGCTTCGGTCATGCTGGTGCTTCCTCTCTGCAAATCGCGGACGGTCGCCCATGGCGGGGGGCATACCTCCAGAGTAGACCGCACGACCCGGACACGGCGCGCCGCCTCCGGCAGCCCGCTACCCTGCCGGGCATGCGACGTCTCCCGCTCCTCCTCGTCCTCGCCGGCCTCCTCGCCCTCGGCGCCTCGCCGGCACTGGCTCACCGCTCCGCCACGAAGAAGGAGCGTGCCGCGATCGACAAGACGATCCACGCATACATCCACAAGAAGCACTCCCGAGCCCCGTCGGACGCGAAGATCTCGAAGGTCGTCGTCTCGACGGCCAACCGCAGCTACGCCCTCGTGACGCTGCGCTCCCACAAGGCAGGCAAGTCAAGGGCCCTGCTCCACACCCGCAAGCACAAGTGGGTCGTGATCGGCTACGGCGTCGGCGGCTTCAGCTGTGGGATCGCCCCCCCGAAGATCTTCAAGGATCTGCTCGGCGGGGCCGGCAACTGCATCCCCGGCGGCTACTGACCCAGGCTGCTCAGGCCGGCTGGCCCGGCTTGCCTCCTCTCTGACCCGAGCGTCTCCCCCGGATCCGTTCGCGGGCGGACGCGAGAGGACACAGCCGGGTGTTCGTCATTGGCGATCAGGCCGGGCGGGCGCAGGGAGGATCCGCCATGCGGACGGATGTTCGGCTGGCTCGCGCGAACCTCTCAAGGCGAGTGGTCCCGGCGCCGACACAGGTAGCAGCCGGGAAGCGCTCCAAGAGCGCTCGCCCGATCACCGACCAGGTACTCAGGCGAGACAACATGAGGAAGCTACACATGACCCAGGTCGATCGGGACGGTGAAGCCGGCTACACGTTGATCGAGATGCTCATGGCGATGGTTGTCGCCCTCGTCGTGGTCGGTGGACCGCTCTTCTTCGTGAGCTTCTCGGCGTCCCAGCAGAACTCGGTCTCGAGCCGGACCTTCGCCGCCCGCCAGGGCGCCGCCATGCTGAGCCGGTTGGGCCGAGAATTGAGCCAGGCCCAGTTCTATGTCGGGCCGACCGGTGTGGCCGGGGCCTATACCGACTACACGCCGGTGACGATCAGCACAACTGGCACGGCCGGTGCCTACAGCGCGACGGCGGACTTCTACGCTCCGATCCAGCAGGACAACGTCACGGGCGCTACCGGGCCGACCGGCCCGACGACAACGATCACCCAGGGAACCCACGTGGTCTGGACCTGCACTGCCGGAGCATCGTGCGTGCGAAAGGCGAACAACGTGTCGCAGACCGAGCTGGCCGGCGTCGTCTCGGCACAGTTCACCGGGACGACCGGACCGGCGGGGCTCGTCGACATTGTGCAGGTAGCTCTCTCGGTGAAGGACTCTGACCAGCTTGGCGGCCCGAACGGAGCAACCGTCAGAGGGGTCAGCAATCCGATCCTCTTTCAGAACGCAGTCGACCTGAGGAACTACCCATGACGCACAACGAGGACGGCTTCACCATGATCGAGGCCCTGGTGGCGATGGTGCTCGCGCTCGTCGTGATCGGCGGCATGGCATCGCTGTTCGCCAACAACCAGAACTCCTCGCTGGCCACTCAACGCCAGAGCGAGCTCGTCACGGTTGCCCAACAGCAGATCGAGCAGCTGCGCCAGCAGGTCAAGGTCAACGGGTTCTCAGCGCTGGCAATGACGAGTGCGCCAAGCGCCTCGTCAGACCCGACGGACCCTGGTTACTACGTCACCGACTCGGCTAATAGCTACTTCATCGCGGCGAACTGGAACGATGCGAACAAGACGGCAAGCGGTGTGGCGGCGAACATCGCAACCTACACCGGCGGAACCAGCGCTGGATCCGAGCCACTCTGCACTTCGTCCACGGGAGTCGTCTCGCCGACCCCGACGCCGGTGATCGAGGGTTCGAACACCGTGCAGGTCTCGACGATCGTGACCCAAACCAACGTAGGAGCGACACCGACCACTGCGACGCCCTGCTCCGACGACGCGCGGCGAGTAATCGTCGCCGTGAAGTTCGTCAATACAAGTACCGCGAAAAACCTAGGACCGAATACGCCGCTCTATGTCAGCACGATATTCACCAACCCAGTGCCAACCAACCAGGCAAGTGGGGCCGTCGGCCTCTCCCTCGGAGTAGACGGGATCAACCTCGGATGACACGCATACGCCGCACACCGCCAGTCGTTGGTGACGAGCGTGGCTTCGCCATCGTCATCGTCATGCTCGTTCTCGTGATCGGTCTCGCGGTCGGCGCGGCCGCGGTGGCCGAGACACTCGACTCGCGGGACGCGGCCAACCGCCAGAGCCGCCTCGACCGCGCACAGGCGGCGGCGGACGCCGGCATCCAGGCACAGGTTTACCTCCAGGCGAACTCGCCGGCCGCGGTCCTGAACGCCTATAACCTCAACGGCGGCCCGCTCGGCCTGGCAACGCCATTCCTGGCTTGCACGGTGGCCGAGCTCAACGGGAGCGCGCTGACCGGCACACTGGCGAACCTCGGCGTCAACGCCGGCTCCGTCTGTCCGCCGAGCGCGACGACGAGCGGCGGCACGGGGACCACGGTCCCAACGCACAGTGACGGGGACCATGCCTTCGACCAGTCTGAGTTCATTCCCGATCCCCAGATGCCGTTCGGCGCCGGCGAGACTGTCCTCTACCCGAAGATCGTCGCCCTCGGCTGGGACGACAAGGGCATCTCGAGCGACGCCGATCACCACGTCGTCTACGACCGCGAGGAAGCGATCCTCGCGCCAATCGCGCCGCTCCAGGCTGTCGAGGCCCAGGGCAACCTGACTCTGAGCGGAGTCTCTCTGCTCGGGATTAACGTGGCGGGCACCGTCAACGGCAACCTCCAGGCTGCGGGCAGCGTGACGGCTCCTGCAGCCCTCGTGATGGCGAACCTCAGTGGCGGCGGCATCCTCGGCACGGTCACCCACGGCGGCGGCTACAGCGGCCCGGCCCTGACCGTTGGTGCCGGTGTCTTCCAGGCGACGCCCCCCCAGCGCCAGCCGATCACGGTCTCCGCGGCCAAGGCGAGCTGCCCGGATGCCGCGGATACGTGCTCAGGCATCAGTACCGGCTACAGCGCGTCTACGAACACCTTCGGCCTCTCCGCGGGTCAGAGCGCCACGTTCGCGGCGGGGGACTATGTGTTCTGCAGTTTCAATGCCGCCTCCGGGTCGACGGTGACCGCGCCGTCGATCACGGCGACCGGTCCTGTCCGCATCTTTATCGACAGCCCGACCTCCAAGCGCTGCAACAGCACGGTCACAGTGGCGAGCCTGAACCAGTACAACGACAAGGCTGACGCAAATCGCGGGAATTTCCTCGCTCCGTCGGGCATTACGAATGGGCTGCTGAGCGGTCTCACGGCCGCTAGCAATTTGCAGATCTACGTGGTCGGCGACCAGAACGCGACTAACCCGTACGACAACGCGACCACGGTCAACGTCGGGGCTAGCACGACCTGCACGCTGACGGTCCCGATTGTCGGCACCTGCATAGGCGTGGCGCCGGTACTGCTCGGCATGGTGATCTACGCGCCGACGTCGACAGTGACCGTGAACACCGGCGCCTGCGTCTCGGCCCTCGGAATCCCGGTCATCTGCACGGGTGGCGTCTTCGAGGGGTCGATTGTCGGAGACAATGTCACCATGAGCGCAGCGACGATCACCCAGGATCTCGACATCACGAACTACCCCCTCTACAACGGTGTCAACGCGATTCATCCGATCGCCTTCAAGCAGTGCACTGCGGCGACGTCCCTGGCCGGACTGGCTGCCAGCCCGGCGTCCACGGCCGCGGCTACCGACCTCTCGGGCTGCTGAGGCTGGCGCGCAGGGCGCCGCGGTGCGGCGCGGTTTCAGACGCGCAGCACGTCGAGGCCGGGAATTGCGTCGTAGTCACGGTCCTGGGTGATCAGCGGGATCTCCTCGACGATCGCGCTCGCCGCGGTCAGCGCATCCAATAGCGGGACACGGCGTCCCCTGGACCGTAGATCGGCGACGATGTGGGAGAAGGCGCGGGCAACCTCCGCGTCGACCCGGAGCGGGTCCCAGGTCGATTCCACGCTGGAAAGCGTAGCCACCCTCGAAGCCCGCCGCTCGTCATCGGCCACGAGGACGCCGATGGTCAACTCGGCGAGCGCCGCGACCGAGATCTCGGGCGCGGTGACCACCTGGATCTCACAAGGTGGCCTTCGGGATTCGCCGCGACAAGAACGACGTGTCGAGCAGCGCTCTCACGCGCCGTCCGTCGAGTCGGGCACGCCACGCCCGACGTCGTCGAGCAGTCCGGCGTCCGCGGGATGTCGGGCAGCCGCCCCCCGCGCCATGTCGATCGGCACCGCACGGCGCCAACGGAGCGGGATCAGCTCGGCGACGGGTCGGCGGTCGACCGTGACCGTGAAGCGCTCTCCCGCCTCGACTCGCCGCAGCACCGCGCTGACGCCGTTGCGTAGTTCGCGCACAGACAGCGAGTTGGCCACGGATTTCACCGTAGCACCTGTATTCACCGGCACCTCCTCGGCTCGGTTGGCCGCCCGCCCGGCGGAACCTCGCCGACCTCGGCGCCCTACCTCACGGTGGCGCTGACGACCCGGCTGTAGAGCACCGCACGGGTCGTCGGGTAGCGCCAGGCCAGCCGGAGCTGGCCGGAGCTCGGAAGCGAGATGCGAGTGTCGAGGTAGGCCGGGTGCGACCTCGTACGGACGGTCGCGATCCGCTTGAACGCGCCGCTCGTGCCCGGACGGAATTGGATCGTGACGTTCACCGCCCCTCGGGCCGGGCGGGCCAGTCCCCAGACACGCAGCCGGCCGCCGCGGCGGACCGTCGGCGAGGGAAGGAAGATCGGCATCCGGTAGGCCGCGAAGCTCGGCTTGGGCTGGCCGCTCTGGAACTCCAGGCCGGTCTCGAAGCTCGCTCCGTAACCGCCGGGATTCGAGCAACGGGTGCAGGCGATCGGCGGCGAGTCGTGGAGCAGGAACTGCGACAGATCGCGGACGCGGGGGTTGCTGTAGGCGATGAACTCCGCCTGGTTGAGATATGCCGACTGCTGGCTGAGCGAGACGCCGACGGGGCTTGGCGGGTCGCTCATGTAGCCGAACTCGGTCAGGTAGTACGGAACCTGGCGCAACCGGTGGTAGGTCCGTCCGATGCCGTTGAACGTCCGGCCCAGGCGGTTGATGTTCGCGATCGTCACGAAGTCCGAGTTCGCGGTCGAGACGGTCGGCGCGAACGTGAGCTCATACGGGTGGTGGGCCCAGCCCGTCATCTTGAAGAGGCCCGGATTCCGTGCGGGGAACGCCGCCGACTGCGCGGCCGTCACCGGGCAGGCGAGCGCCGAGGCCCGGGCGCCCGCGAGGCGCTGGAGCTTTGAGTTGACGCAGTAGAGGTCGCGGATGAAGAGCAACGGGGTGATTGCCCGGGTCTCCCCGCGGACCGCGAGCCCCTTCGGCGCGGTCTCGCCGATCAGGATCGTGTCCGACCCGTGTCCGGTCCCCTGGAGCGCGGCGTATCCGGCGTTGACCAGGGCCCGGTAGAGCGCGGGCGCGCGCTCGACGAGATGGCCCGACGAATCCGGCGCCCACTGCGGCGTCAACCAGCCCGGCTGGTTGGGCTCGTTCCAGATCGACCAGCTGCTCACCCTCGGGAGCGGAGTGCTCGAGACGATCGGCGGGGGCGGCGGCGCCGGATTGCTCCCGGAGCCGTTCGGGTTCCCTCCGAACAGGCAGCCCAGCAGGCCCTGACACGGGGTCGGGGCCGGTGGGGGAGGCGGAGCAGCGACCGGCGGCGGAGGCGGCACGTAGGTGCCGCTGTAGCGCGTCGCGACCGCCTGCACGAACGCTCCGAACTCCGGACCCGACGGGTTGTAGGTGTTGGCGATGTCCGGTCGGTCGGGCGTCTGCGTCGCCCAGAGCGGCGCCGGCGAGGTGATGTCGAGGTTCACGGCGATTCCCAGCGCGTGGGCATCGGTGACGAGCTGGTCATAGCGCGACCACGACCCCTCGGGGTAGGCGGCCGGATCGGCGGCATTGAAGTTCGCCGGCCGCGACGTCGACAGCGGGTCGGGGGCGACGATGCGCCAGTAGACCGAGACCCGAATGCTCTGGACGCCGAGCAGGGCGAGCGTCTCGAGCGTCTGCTCGGTGCCGGGCGTCGTGTTGTAGATCAGGAGGTCGTCGTCCTGGAAGATCGAGCTCTGCGAGGCCGACGCGAACGCACCCGCCGGCATGAGCAGGGCGAGGGCAAGGAAGACCACGGCCAGGACGAGTCGTTGCCGCCCACGGGGCCGTTGGATTGCGAGCCCGGTGGCCGCGTCGCGTGTTCCTTCCATGGAAGGCGGCTCAGACTACCTGGACAGCCGCACTCACCGCAAGTCGGCCGTCGGCGCCGACCGCCAGCGCGTGACGCCCCTCGAGCAGCTCGAGCAGCTCCGCGCCGACCAGCTCACGGCGCCAGCCGTGGAGCGTGCGGAGCTCGGGCTCGGCGCGTCCGGCCCGAACGCTTGTGACGATGCGCTGGAGGTCTGCCCGGGCTGCAATCAGCTCGTAGGCCAGCTTGCCCTCGATGGCTCGCGCCCGGACCAAGGCCTCACAGAGGGCGATCAGCGGCGCGTCCAGCGGGGAGCTCGGGTCGTGGTGCTGGGCCTCGGCCGGGATCGGGTCCCGCCGGGCCCCCCGCTCGATCGCGGAGAGCAGCTCCGCCCCCCGCCGCCTGAGGCTCCCGGGGTTCACCCCGCGGATCTGATCGAGCTCCGCGGCCGTGCGCGGCCGCCGCTTGGCCAGCTCGACGAGGGCCGCGTCGTTGAGTACGGTCGACGCCGGCCGGTCCTGGTCGGCTGCGACTCGCTCGCGCCACTCGACAAGCTCGCGGGCGACGGCCCGGGCCGAGGCCTTCAGCGAGTTGATCCGCGGGAGGCGCGCGAAGACCAGATCCGGGTCGCGGGAATCGCTGGCGTGCTCGAGCATCCTGCATTCCTCACGAGCCCACTCGAGCCGGCCGCTCGCCTCGAGGGTCCGCTGGAGCTCGCTCGCGAGGTCGAGCAGGTGAAGGACGTCCTCGCGGGCGTAGCCGACCTGCTCTTCGCTCAGCGGACGCCGATCCCACCTCGTGTAGCTCGCCGTCTTCTGCACATTCACGCCGAGCACCTCGCGCAGCAGCGTGTCGTAGCCGGCCTGGGCCGGGAGACCGCCGAAGCCGGCCGCGATCTGCGTGTCGAACAGCCGGGTCACCTCGGCCGGCAGGCACCGGCGCAGCAGGGCGACGTCCTGGCGCCCGGCGTGGACGACGACCTCGACCTCGGGATCGGCCAGGACCCCCGCGAGCGGAGCCAGGTCGATCGTCGGGTCGAGCGTGTCGAGGACGAGCACCGTCAGCCCCTGATCGTCGTCGACCACGAGCTGGATCAGGCAGAGCAGCGTCCGGTAGTGGCCTTCGCCGACGAACTCCGTATCGATTCCGATCCGTCCGACCCGCTCGGCGCGTTCGACGAGCGCGACGAGCGACGAGCTCACGCCGCGACCGCCACGAGCGCCGTCTTCATGCGGAGCCGGAACGTCGCGCCGGGTGTCGTCTGATCGACCAGATCGAGCGATCCGCCCATCCGTGTCGCCAGCTCACGACCGATTGCCAAGCCGAGCCCGAAACCGCCCTCGCCGCCCCGGCCGCTCCCGCGCTGGAAGCGCTCGAAGATCAGCTCTCGTTCACCGGCGAGGACACCGGAACCCCGGTCGCGAACCTCGATTCGCGTCCACCGCTCGTCACCGGCGACGACCAGCGTGACCGGAGACCCGGAGGGCGCCGCGCGGAGCGCGTTGTCGAGGAGGATTCGCACGATCCGAGCCACGCTACCCGGATCGCCCTCGGCCCAGCACGACGTGGCGGTCGGCTCGATCGTCAGGGTCACCCCCCGCTCCGCGGCCCGCCGGTCGAATTCCGCGGCCACGGCCCTTGCCAGCTCGAAGAGCTCGATCGGCTCGCTGCGCAACTCGACGCCCGCGTCGATCCGGCTGAGGTCGAGCAGGTCGGCGGCGAGATGGCCGAGGCGCCGCGACTGCTCCTGCGCGCGAGCCAGACGCTCCCGGGCGTCCTCGACATCGACCGGGTCTGTCGCGAGATCGTCGGCCAACAGCTCGAGCATTCCGTCCAGCGACGTGAGTGGCGTCCGGAGCTCGTGAGACGCGGTGGCCACAAAGGCCCGTCGCGCGTCCTCCTGGTAGCGAAGGCGCTCCCGGAGGCTGACGAACGCACGAGTCAACTCGCCGATCTCGTCGCGAGAGCCGTCATTCGGCATCACGACGGCGTCGATCCCCTCCTGGTCGAGGTCGCGCGTCGCGTCCCGCAGCCGCTCCAGACGACGCACGAGCGTGGCCGAGAGCGCGATGCCGAGCAGCAGGGCCACGCCCAGGCCGACGGCCGCAGCCTTGACGAACACGCTCCCCACGACCCGCGTCGCCTCCTGGACATAGGCGAGATGCCTGCGCACCTCGATCACGTAGGGACGGCCGAGGATCGCCACCGGCTGGGCGACGACGAGGTCCCCGTTCTCGATCCGATGCATCCGCTTATGGGTTTTCAGGCTGGCCGCGACGTCCGTCGGCGGAAGCGGCAGATCGGGGTCGCTGTTGTCGATCGCCCTGAGCCCGGAGTCGAAGACGGCGACGCGCCCACCGGTGCGCAGCTCGAGCGAGCGGACCTGGGTCTTCAACTCCGCCGTCTGCGGCCGGCCGGCGCTAGCGGGGTCCGAGTCGATCTCCTGGAAGCCGAGCTCCGCCGCCCCGACCGCCGCGAGGACGGTCTCGGTGCTGTCCTGGCGGAGGCTGTTCTTCAACGGCGAGAGCAGGGCGAGCGCGGCGAAGGCGAGCGAGACGGCGCTCGTCAGGACGAGCGCCGCGAGGAGCCGCGGACGCAGCCCGAAATGCGGCATCAGCTCTCCGCGAAGCGGTAGCCGGCCCCTCGCACCGTGAGGATCAGACGTGGTTCGTCGGGCCGGTGCTCGAGCTTCTCGCGGAGATGGCGGATGTGGACGTCGATCGCCCGCGGGTCGCGGTATGCCGAGTCCCCCCAGATCGCACGGAGCAGCTCCTGACGGTTGAAGAGGCGCTGCGGCTCGGACATCAGGCAGGAGAGGAGCTCGAACTCGGAGAACGTCAGCTTCGCCGGGACGCCGTCCACGCTCACCTCCCGCTGCGCCCGATCCAGCGTGATGTTGGCGATCTTCAGGACCTCCCCGCCGAGGCCGCCGAGACCCCGAGGTCCGGCTCGCCGCAGCACGGCGCGGATCCGGCTGCGGAGCTCGGCGAGTCCGAATGGCTTCGTCACGTAGTCGTCGGCCCCCGCCTCGAGGCCCTGCACGGCGTCGGCCTCGCTGTCGAGCGCCGTCAGCATGATTATCGGCACGACATTCCGCCGCGCCCGCAGCGTCCGGCACACCTCGTAGCCGTTCGGTCCGGGACCCAGTGCCACGTCGAGCAGGATCACGTCGAAGTGGTCGCTCCCCGCCCGCGCGATCGCCGACGCCCCGTCGGCAACCGAAGTCACCCGGTGGCCCTCGCGGGTGAACGAACGCTCGAGCGTGTCGCGCAGCGCGATCTCGTCGTCGACGACGAGGATCTCGAGCACGGGGGATGCGTTGGTTTGCATCCCGCTGGAAACTAGCGGCTCTGCAGGCGCCAGAGGAGCTTTGAACGGGTCAACCCGGCCTGCTTCGAGACGTCGCGGCCGTGGGCCCGTACCCACGAGGCGCCGCTCGAGCACTGGGCGAGCGCCCGTGAGGTCCGCGGACCGCAGCCGCCCTCCAGCAGGGCGAAGCGAACCGCACCCGTCGCGACGAGCTCGGCGAGTCGACTGACGCCGATCAGCGGACGCGCGTTGTAGGAGGTCAGCACGAGGACGGGCTGGCCGTCCCGGGCGATCAACGCCCCCGCCTGAGTCGCGGCCGCCGTCGCCAACTCATAGTGCGCGCCGCGCCGGTGGGCCTGGAGGTAGGCGCTGAGCGACGCCGTCTGCCTTGGGTTCATCGCTCCGACATGACCCGCGTCGTCCTCGTGGTGGATGACCAGACCTCGTGCGACGCCGACGGGGATCACGAGCGCGGCGACGACCAGCGCGCCGGCCATGCCAGGCCCACGCAGGCGGGCCAATCCGGCGCGGGAGGCCGGCAGCGGAAGCACGGCCGCAACGATCGCGGCCGCCCCGGCGAGCGCCGTGACTCGCCAGGCCATGCTCGCGTCGTCGAGTAGGAAGCGGCCGTAGACGACGAGGCCGGCCGCCGTCAGCCCGGCGACGGTCCGCGCGACGAGGGCGGGTCGCGCCCCGCGGTCTGTCGGCGTCCCGGGTTCTGTCAGCGTGCCGGGTTCTGCCGGCGTCTCGCGCTCCATCGGCGTGCCGCGGTCTGTTGGCGTGCCGCGCCCTGTTGGCGTGCCGCGCCCTGTTGGCGTGCCGCGGTCTGCTGGCGTGCCGCGCCCTGTTGGCGTCCGATCGTCGGTCCGCGCCCACCCCGATGCGGTGCGTGCGACCCAGGCCAGCCCGATCCCGGCGGCCGCGGCGACCGCAGGCGTGAAGCCCTCCGTGTATCGCGGATGGAGTCGAGCCATCGCGCTGAAGAGGACGACGCCCGTTCCCAGCCAGACGAGCACCGCCGCGGCGGCGGCGCGCTGCTCTGACACTCGAAGCGACGCGATCAGTGCGGGGACTCCGAGACCGAGCGCCGCCAACAGCACGAACCCGAGGCGCAGGCCCGAGAGCGGACCGTCGTGGTCGAAGAGCCGCACGACCGAAGGAGTCCCGATCGGAACCCTCGCCCGCTGTTGCTCGGTGTTGCCGGCCGGCTTCGTCGAGCCGGTCGAATCAGGACCGTTCAGCGAAGACTGCGTTGCCGGGCCGGCGATCCGGTCGTAGCCGTTGAAGACGAAGGACGCATTCCACGCCGAGCCGTTCGTCGAGCCGATCGCGTACGGAGCATTCGGCACGACCAAGGTCGCGGCGAGCCACGAGAGGGCCACGACGCCGAAGACGGCGGCTGCGACGGCCAGGCGGCGGACCCGCATCTCCGAGCCGGCCAGCCAGACGAGCAGGGCGAGGGCCGGGAGAGCGACGAGTCCCTGGAACAGCTTTACGTTGAACGCCAAGCCCATCAAGCCGGCGGCGAGGTAGAGCCACCGGGTGCGCCGGTCGGCCGCGAAGCGCACGAGCAGCCAGAGGGCCGCGACCGTGAGCAGCATCATCACCGAGTCCATCGTGTCGCTGCGAGCCGTCAGCACCGCGATCGGTAGCACGGCCAGGACGAGGCCGCTGGCCAGACCCGCGGCGGTGCCGAATACCCGGCGGACGGCGTCGTAGAGCAGCGGGACCGCGAGCGTCCCGGCGATCGCCTGGGGCAGACGGAGCGCGACCGGTCCGAATCCGAACAGCTTCACGCAGACGACCTGGAGCCAGAGGTCGATCGGCGGCTTGTCGATCGAGACGCTGCCGCCGGGCTCGTAGGCACCGAAGAAGAAGTTGTGCAGCGACTGGGACATGCTGCGGACCGCCGCGTCGTAGAACGGGTCCGGGGCGACGCCGCGAAGCGAGCTCAGGCGGAGCGCCGCCGCGCCGGCGGTGATCAGGACAAGGGCGCCCAGGGCCGCGCCCGTCGTCGACCGGAGCCCACCGGCAGCCGACCCAGGTACGTCTGCCTCGTGCGTCGCGGGAGGGGCCACCGGCCGGCATGATCGCAGGCCACACCGCTACGCTCGGCGCCGATGGCCGCCGAGACCGATCCGCCCAGCCGCTCCGACGACTGCCTCGCCTGCCGCGGCACCGGACAGGTCATCTCGAGCCTCGGAGGCGAGCCGAAGCCGGTCGTCTGCCCGTGGTGCGAGGGGAGTGGCGTCCGGCTGACCGGTCACGACGCCCAGGCTCGCTGGCGCGATGCCGCCGAGACGACCGTCGGCGCAGCCGCCGCCAAGCCCCCCGCCTGAGCGCAGCCGGCGCCGGCACGGGGCCTGAGCGACCCGACGGCCACCCGCCGGCCCGAGGTGAGGCGAGGCGGAGCGGAAACGAGCGCTGGGCGGGGCGGCGCGGGGCGAGGACTGGGCGGGACGAGGCGAGCGGCGGGCGAGGCGAGCAGCGGGACGAGGCGAGCGGTGGGCGAGGCGTCAGAGGGCCAGGCGAGACATTCGTCCACCTCCTCAAGCCCGGCTCATGCCGGGCCGATCAGTAAATCAGGAAGCCAGAGCTGAGGTGCCAAAGGCAAAGCGCCCGCGAGGGTGTGACGCAAAGCCACGGATCTCGACTTGACCATCGGTCTTGTGAGACAGCCGGGTTGCCGAGACATCGGCCATCGACACGCGGTAATGGCCCCATCCAAAAAGCCAAGCGGATCCAGGAGGATTCACCATGCTGCATAAGATGCGCCAGCGTGCCAAGGACGAGAAGGGCTTCACCCTGATCGAGCTGCTCGTCGTAATCCTGATCATCGGCATCCTCGCCGCGATCGCGATCCCGTCATTCCTCGCGCAGAAGAACAAGGCCAACGACGCCTCGGCCAAGGAGCTGGCTCGCACGGCGCAGACGACCGCAGAGACGGTCGCCACCGACCACAACGGCAGCTACGCCGGAGTCACGAACCCGGCCGCCCTGCAGAGCGTTGAGCCCACGATCAACATCAGCTCGACGAGCGGCTCCGCTTATCTGAGTGCCGCTGCACCGTCCGGGAGCGGGACCGGCTACGCAGTCACCGCGACTTCGGTTCCGACCCGCAACACATTCACGATTACGCGGGATGCGTCCGGCAACGTCACCCGCACCTGCACGGTCGCCGGGACCAACGCCGGCGGGTGCACGGTCATCGGCACCGTCTCGGCCGGCTCGACCGGTACCTGGTAGCAGCTCCAGAACACACCACCAGCACGGCGCATTGGAGGCGGGCCATCGGCCTGCCTCCTTTGCTCGTTTAAGCCGGCCTCCTCTGCCCGTTGAATGGTCCTTCGAGCGTCGAGTGGCCGCCGCGCTCACTCCTCGACGCGCCGGGCGACCCACGCACTCTTTCGCGTGGCGACCTTGTGCCCTCGCTCGGACGACACGCGAGATGTGTTGCACAGCTGCACAGCTCCCCAGCCCAAGGCGCGGACGATCGCTGACACCGCTGTAGCGCGCCCGCATCGGGACATTCGTCCAGCTACTCAAGCTCCGCTCAGGTTCTGCCGACCCTCTGAACAGGAAGCCAGAGCCGAGGTGCCAAGGGCAAAGCGCTCGCGAGGGTGTGACGCAAAGCCACGGATCTCAAGTCGAGACAGCCGGGCTGCCGAGACATCGGCCATAGACACGTTAGGAGCTGGCCCTATCTCACAGGCCATACGGATCCAGGAGGATTCAATGCTCTACAAGATGCGCCAGCGTGCGAAGGACGAGAAGGGCTTCACGCTCATCGAGCTGCTCGTCGTGATCCTGATCATCGGCATCCTCGCGGCTATCGCCATTCCGTCTTTTCTCGCGCAGAAGAACAAGGCCAACGATGCCTCCGCCAAGGAGCTGGCGCGGACCGCGCAGACGACGGCTGAGACGCTCTCGACGGACGCCAACGGCAGCTACTCGGCGATCGGAACGGTCGCAACCGCAGGTCCGGCCGTGCTCAAGGGTGTCGAGCCGACGATCAACACGGACGCGACAAGTGGCTCTGCCTACCTCAGCGGCGCTGCTGCGACAGCGGCAGGCGACGGTTACACGGTGACCGCGACGTCGGTTCCGACCGGTAACACGTTCAGCGTCGTTCGGAGCTCGACCGGCAGCGTGACACGCACCTGCACGGTCGCCGGCACCAACGCCGGCGGGTGCACGGTCGTCGGAGGCGGGACGTCCGGTACCTGGTAGCGCGAGACAAGACATATCGACGTAAGCACCGGAGGCGGGCCTGTACGGCCCGCCTCCTTCTCTTTCTCCGAGCGGCGAATTCGGGGTCCGGGCGAGCATGGGATGGTCGTACATCAGTCCAGCATTCACCCGAATCTCAGACGATAAGCACGCGGCGCCGATCGGTTGGCAACGGGCGCAACCGAGACCCGGACACACGCCCCGTCACCTCGGCCGAGCGCGGCCGATCTCGATGCCAACAGCCGCAGGACTCAGGAGAATGCGATGCCGCACAAGTTGTCACGCCGTCGGTCGGACGAGGGCTTCACCTTGATCGAGCTGCTGGTCGTGATCCTGATCATCGGCATCCTCGCGGCGATCGCGATCCCCGCCTTCATCAGTCAGGGGGCCAAGGCGAACGACGCCTCGGCCAAGGAGCTGGCGAGGACGGCCGAAACCGTGGCTGAGACAATCGGGATCGACAACGGCGGCAGCTACACCGGCGTGTCGCTGGCGAGCATCCCGGGAGCGGAGCCCACGATCGCAACAACTCCGACGACCGCGAGCGCCTACCTGAGCGCCGCCGGGCAGGCGCCGACCACTGCCCCGGGGCTCCCGGAGAACACGACGATCAACAGCTACGAGGTCAGCGTGACCGCCGTGCGAACCGGAGCAGTCTTCAGGATCATCAAGAACGGCGACGGAACGGTCGTCCGCACGTGCGTCCCCGCCAGTGACGCGCACAGGGGCGGCTGCCCGAACGGGTCGACGACTTCGCCCGGGACCTGGTAGACCGGCGTCACTGCGGGCCGCTCAAGCGGCGGAAACGGACCGCCGATAGATCCTGCGATGCCGGTGCGCCTGCGCAAGAACGCCGTGTCGATCGCAATGTCTGTGGTGGGGATGCTCGCAATCGCGTGGCTCGGCTTCTACGCATTCGCGTGGAACGACTACGAGTCCGAGCTGAAGCCGTCGGTGGATGCCCTGATTCAGGGCCACATCCTTCGCGCCCTGCAGATGGCCCCGGCCTACGGTGGCTCCCTGATCATTCGCGCCCCGTTCGCCCTGCTGCCGGGCAGCTGGGGCGGCGGCCCGATCGCGGTCTATCGGATGCTCGCGCTGCCGTGCCTTGCAGCCGCCGCAGCCGTCGGGATCGTCGTCGTCTCAGAGATGCGCCGGGCAGGCCGCTCGCGACTGGCGCGAGCGGTGCTCCTGGCCCTGTTCGTCGCCAACCCGATCATGATTCGAGCGGGCGAGCTTGGACACCCCGAGGAGCTCTTGAGCGGCGCTGCCGTCGTCGCCGCGCTGCTGGTCGCCACGCGGGGTCACAGCATCTGGTCGGGTGTCCTCCTTGGGTTGGCGATCGCCAACAAGGAATGGGCGATCGTCGCGACCGGTCCCGTGCTCCTTGCACTTCCCCGGGACCGGATCAAGGCACTCGTGGCCGCAGGCGGCGTGGCCGCAGTCGTGCTCGGTCCGCTCCTGCTCGCGGGCGGCGGGTTCTCGTCCCAACTTCGCGCCGCCGCGTCCGTCAATGCCGCGTCGCCGATCTTCCAGCCGTGGCAGGTCTGGTGGTTCCTCGGAGCGCACGGGCACGTCGTCCGCATGACCTTCGGCACCGCACCGGCTGGCTACCGGGCGGCGGTCGAGTGGGCGATCGCGATCAGCCATCCGCTGATCGTCCTGATCAGCGTGCCGCTCACTCTCTTGGCAGCGGCGATGCGCCGGCGTCCGCACGCTCCGATGCTCCTGCTCGCCCTGCTGCTCCTGATTCGGGCAGAGTTGGACGTCTGGGACACGATCTACTACTCGCTTCCGTTCATTCTTGCCCTCGCCGTGTGGGAGGTCCAGGCGCACGACCGGCCGCCACTCGGCGCCTTGTCGGCCACGGTCTTGGCGTGGACGCTCTTCGTCTGGGCGCCCGCTCACCTGCCCGCCGATCAGGAGTCGATGTTGTTTCTCGCCACAGCCGCTTCCGCGACGTGTTGGCTGAGTCTGCGCCTCTACGCGCCGACGGCTCGGCTCGCCGGCCGGCGGACACGCTCCAGAGCACGTCGTCCGCCCGCCAGTCGGGTGCTGGCCGGCGTTGACGGTCCACTGGCGGAGTGAACCGGGCGCCAGGGGTCGGGGCGCGGGGTGACCCGGCGCCGACGGGTTGACCGCCATGTCGAGCCGCTTCGAGCCGGTACCTCAGGCCATCGGACGGAAACGGACCAGCTGCGCGGCGGGCTTCACCGACTTCGGAGTGGGGCTCGACGGCTTCTGGACCATCGCGTAGATTCCGACCGCGATCGCGGCGACGCAGAACAGGCCGCAGAGGGCGCTTACGACGTAGTAGCCGGCCCGCCGTGCCGGTCTTCCGTGGACCGCGTTGGCCTTCGAGAGACCGACCAGAAGAACGCCGAAGGCGACGACGACGCCGACGCCCCCGACGAGCGACGCAGCGACGACCTTCCAGAGGGCGGCCGTGTCGATCAGTCCGGCGGAGAGCATCGCGTGGATCATCCCCGATCCAACGGTCAACGTTTCGCCGCCACCGGGTGGCGCCGCCGGCCTTGCAGAGGGCGCTAAAGAATCCGGAACGGAGGTCGATGGTAGGTTTATGGTGCCAGCGGTATGACGACGGCCGATGTAGCCCTCGCGGCCCTCTTCGGGGCGATCCTCGGCTCCTTCCTGAACGTCGTCGCCTACCGGCTCCCGCGAGGCGAGTCGCTCTCGACCCCGGGATCCCACTGCCCGTCGTGCGAGACGCCGATCAAGCCGTACGACAACGTCCCGGTCCTCGGCTGGCTCTGGCTGCGGGGACGCTGCCGAAGCTGTGGCGACCCGATCTCGCCGCGGTATCCGCTCGTCGAGGCCGGAACGGCCGTCCTCTGCGCCGGGGCGTCCGTGGCCAAGCCAGCACTCGCCGGCCGAAGGCCGCCGCTCGGCTTCGTCCTCGTCCTCGTCCTCGTCCCGCTCGCCCTGATCGACCTCGACCACTCGCTTATCCCCAACAAGATCACCGCTCCCGCAGCCGTCCTCGCGCTGGTCATCGGGACCGCGCTCGACCCGGCGGCGAGCTCGAGCGGCTGATCGCCGGCGCGGCCGCCGGTGGCTTCCTCCTGCTCGCGGGCTCGCCTACCCGCGAGGCATGGGAATGGGCGACGTCAAGCTTGCAGGCAGTCCTCGGCCTGTTCCTCGGTCGCGCCGTCGGACCGGCGATGTTCGTCGCGCTGGTTGCCGGCGTGATCGTCGGAGTCGTGATCATGCGGCGAGCCGGCGTCGGCGCCGGACGCAAGACAGCGATCCCCTTCGGGCCGTTTCTCGCGCTCGGTGGGCTCGTCGGTATCTTCGCCGGCAACGCGCTCGTCTCGGCCTACCTGTCGAGCATCGGGCAGTCCTGAGCTGCTGACCCGTCGGACTCGGCCGGGCCCAGCCGGGGCGGCCGGACCGGGCCGGGGTGGGGCCAACCTTCGCCGGCGCTCTCACCGATCGACCGGAATTTGCCTGCCGATCTCCGACCGGGGAGGAGCTGAGATCGAGCTGGGGCGCGATGACCCACTCGAGCGGTCGCGGGTGGCGGCGGCCACCGGGCGGGCGGCGGGCAGCGTACGGATCGGCGCGAGGCGATCCGCCCTCGACGCCCGCCGGCCCCGACGGAAGCCATCTACAACTGGGAAGCGACCGGCGAGCGGCATCGAACGGATGTCGAGTGTGGGGCTAATGCGGGTTGGAGGCGGCGCCGATGAAGGTCCGGAAGGCGACCCCCCGGACGCCCCGAGAAAAGAAACCGGAAGATGCCCAACCGTCTAAGCCAACCCATCAAGCTCAAGCGGCCGTCGCTCCCAAGCGTACGGTCCTCCTCGGGCTCGCGGCGCTCGCTTCCGGCGATCCGGCGCGGGCCTTCGAACAATCGCAAGCAGGGCCGTGCCCTCGTCGGACTGGACATGGAACCTGGACAGATCGTCGCCGCGCAGGTACGCGTGGCGGGCGGACTCGAGATCGAGCGCGCCGCCGGCATGCCGCTCCCGCCCGGAGTGATCCGGGACGGCGAGGTGACCGACGTCGAGGCCCTGAGCGCAGCTCTGACTCAGCTGTTCGCGACCAGCGGTCTCGACAACCGCGTCCGGATCGGCATCGCCAATCAGCGGATCGTCGTTCGCATGCTGGAGCTGCCGCCGATCGCAGACCCCAAGGAGCTCGCGACCGCGGTCCGCTTCCAGGCGCAGGACGCGATCCCGATGCCACTCGACAGTGTCATCCTCGACCACCATTCGCTCGGGGTGATCGACACTCCGAACGGCCCACGCCAGCAGGTCGTGCTGGTCGCGGCGAGGCGGGACATGGTCGAGCGGGTGCTCGCAGCCGCGCGAGGTGCCGGTCTGCGACCGGAGGCGGTCGACCTGTCGGCTTTCGCGATGATCCGTGCGCTCGCTCCGGCGGTCGCCGGCTCCGACGAGCGGGTCCTGTACCTGTCGGTCGGCGGCCTGACGAACCTTGCGATCGCCGAAGGGCGAGTCTGCAGGTTCACGCGGGTGATCGGTGGCGGACTCGACGAGATCGTCGCCGACGTCGCCGAGCGGTGCCAGATCCCCTTGGATCGGGCGCGGATCCTGGTCGGGAAGAGCAGCCCGGCCAAGCCTGTCGAAAACGTGGAGGACCGGTCGGCCGGCGAGGACCGCGAGGATCACGAGCCGGTCGCCTCCGATCACGAGGCGATCGCCCAGTCGGCCCTGGTCGACGGTGTCGCCCGGATCGCGGCGGACGTTCGCAACTCGCTCGACTTCCACAGCTCGCAGGGCGCCCGGACGGATGTCGTGCGGGCGGTCCTCTGCGGCTCGGCCGTGGACATTCCCGGCTTCGACCAGGCGCTCGCCGCAGCGATGCGGATGCCGGTGACCGTTGGTGCAGTTGCGCAGATCAACCCCGAAGCGGCCGGCGGAGTTCCGTCCAGCCGTCTGATCGTGGCCGCCGGACTGGCCATCGAGGAGGCTACGTCGTGAGATCCATCAACCTGATTCCCGCCGAGCAGCGCCGCGGCGCGGGCGGCCTCGCCGGTCGTGCCGGCGGCGCCTCCTATGTCGTCGTCGGTGCGCTCGCCGTCTTCGTGCTGATGGGCGTGTTCTACGCGATCGCCATCGGCCAGGCGTCCTCCCGGCAGTCCGATCTGACTCGGATCACCGGCCAGACCAACACCACCCAGGCCCAGGCGGCGGTACTGGATCCGTATGTCCAGTTCGCAGCGATTCGCCAGCAGCGCCAGCAGGCGATCACGTCGCTCGCGACGTCCCGGTTCGACTGGTCGGATGCGATGGACCAGATCGCCCGGTCCCTGCCCACCGATGTGACGCTCTCGTCGATCGCCGGAACCGGCGGCGCTGGGAGCACCCCCTCGGCAGCTGCGGCGCCGGGCCTCCCGGCAGCCGCCCCGACCGGACCGGGGGTGGTTCTGACCGGCTGTGCGACGTCGCACAGCGAGGTCGCAACCGTCCTCGTCGATCTCAACAAGGTCGGCGGCGTCGCGACGGTGTCACTCGCATCGTCTGCGAAGGCCGCCCCGACGACCGGTCACCCGGCCGCGAGCACGGGAGCCACAAACGCCGCATGTCACGGCGCGACGTTCAACGCAACTCTCACCTACGCAGCGGGAGCTGGCCTCGTCAGCCCGATCCACGCCCAAGCGCTCGCGCCCGCGACCGCGACATCGCCGACCACAGGGAGCACCCGATGACCACCCGGGACAGACTCGTCGTATGCGTCCTCGTGGCCGCCGCCGCCCTCGCCGCAATGTGGCTCGGCGTCGTCAGCCCGAAGCGCAATGAAGCCGCAAAGCTGGGTTCGGCAGTTGCCGCCCAGAACGTCGCACTCGCCTCAGCCCAAGGCCAGCTGGCTCAAGGCCAGGCAGCCGAGGGGAGCTACCAGCAGAACCTCCAGGTCGTCAAGCAGCTCTACAAGGCCGTGCCGTCGACCAGCGGCGTCCCGAAGCTTCTCGTGGCGCTCGACAAGACAAGCCACTACAAGCGGGTCGACTTCCAGGTCATCAACGTGGCCGCGGCGAGCCCGACGACGACTCCGGTCGCCAGCACGACTCCGGCCCCCGGTACCACGCCGGCGGCCACGACAACACCCCCCGCGGCCGGCGCGCCGGCCGCTGTGGCTGCTCCGGCGGCCGTCCTGACACCGATCAGCTTCACGTTCACCTTCGACGGCGGGTACATCGCCCTCCAGCACTTCATCCACTCGATCGACAACTACACGTTGGTCGACGGCAACAACGTGATCGCCCACGGCCGCCTGCTCAGCATCCAGTCGGTCGGCCTCAGCCCGCAGTCGGGCTCGGCGCAGGCGTCGATCACCGCCATTGCCTACAGCCAGCCACCGGCGACGCTGACGGCTTCCACCCCGACCACCGCGTCGACGGCGACGCCGACCCCCTGAGGTTCCTGGGATGAAATTCATACGATCCATAGCCGCAGATCTGGTTGACAAGCGACTCGTCCCGGTCGTGGCCGTCCTCGTGGCGCTCGCGGTCGCGATCCCCCTCGGCGCGACGGTTTTCGCCGGCGGAGGCTCGTCGAAGGCGGCGCCTGTGACCGCCGGCAAGACGATCTCCCTGCCGAAGGGGACGCCGTCGCCGGCCAAGGCGCTGGAGGACATCGCCGGTCCGAACATTCCCAAGGCCAAGCACTACACGACGCCGGAGCTCAACCCGTTCCGCAACTCCGCGGTCTCCGCGACGGCGGCGGCCCAGACGACCGCGGCAGTCGCGGTCACCCCGGCCGCGGCGAGCTCGGCGGCGAGCGCAAAGACCACCGCCACGCCCAAGGCGACGGTCAAGGCCGTCGCGAAGAAGGTCGCGCCGAAGGTGACGGTCCCGGTCAAGAAGCCGACGCCGGCGCCTGTCCACACGACGCCGAGCTCGGCCGGAGCGCCGGTCGCCCATCTGTCGAAGCTGACGCGGGTCGACAGCTATGGCGTCGACGTGAAGGTCTCGGACGCGACGGGCACGCGGACGCTGTCGAACCTCCGCCGCCTCAGCCCGGTTCCGTCGGCCACCAACGCGCTCGCCGAGTACCTCGGCGTCGCGAAGAGCGGCCGGGCAGCCGACTTCGTCCTCAACCGCGGCGTTCTCGCCAGCGGGCCCGGCGTCTGTCTCCCGAGCACGGGCGACTGCCAGGTCCTCGAGCTCAAGCCGGGTCAGGTCGAGGACCTCGGTCTGGCCGGCTCGACCGGGACCGTCGACCAGGGCACGCTGGCCGTCACCAACTGGGGCGTCATCGCCCACTCGTCGGCCGCCGCAGCCCACACCGCCCGCCGCCAGGCGGACCCGGTCGGCCGGCAGCTGATGCTCGCGGCGCCGCAGCCGACGCTCGAGAAGCTCGTCTACTCGGTCGCCCAGGGTGTCGTCAGCCTGCTCGGAAACCTGGGGAACACGGTCGCGGGAATCCTCAACAACGGCAGCTAGCCGGCTGCTGGGGATCGACCCGACGCCAAGTCGCAGTTTCGAAGCCGGCCCGCGTGGCCGGCTTCGGCGCGCTCGAGCAGCGGACGCCACGGCGCCGTCGCCCGCGGCGGCGTTGGAAAGGGGACGGTCACGGCCGGAGATGCGTGATGCGCACGCCGTGCTCCGCGGCCAGCCGCTCGGCGATGACCGACCGGTGGCAGGCCTCGGGGTCGCGCTCGACGCAGAGTAGGGCGAACACCGTCCGGGACGGAAGCTGATCGAGGAGCTGACCGAGATCGACCGGGTCGAGGATCTCGGTCGTATAGCGCCGCCGGTAGTCGGGGGCGAGCTCGACACGCGACCGCTTGCCGACGCCGAGCCGGTCGTCCTCGCGGTACTGGAGCTGACGCAGCTCGGTCGTCGGCGCGAGGTCGCGACGGTGGAGATAGTCGACGCCGGCTTCCGCGAGGGCGGCCTGCAGACGCCGGGAGTTCGCCCACGCGTACTCGGCGCCGCGGACGCCCCGGCGCTGGCGGACGTCGACGATCATCCCGACGTCCGCGACCCGCAGGGCGCGGAGGAAGGTCTCGCGGGTGAAGCCATAGACGCCGACGGTCGCCGCCCGTCGGGCGGTCCGGGCTCCTGCCGTGTGATCTGCGGGGCGACTCACCGGCGAGGGGAAGGGATATTGGACAAGTCGGACGTTCGGCGTACCGTCAAGCGGGCGATCCTCCTTCTGCCAGGACCGTAGATGATGAGCCGGCAGCGCCCTCCGAGCGCCCACCTCAGAGGGCGCTCGTCGTTCTGAGGGCCTCCCGGTCGGGCTCCTCTCCTTCAGCCCCTCAGAGGGCGCTCGTCGTTCTGAGGGGCCTGCCGGTCGGGCCCCTATCCTTCAGCCCCGTGGCGCCAATCCGCTTGATCACAGCCGGTGAGTCCCACGGGCCGGGCCTGACCTGCCTGGTCGAGGGGCTGCCGGCCGGCCTCGTGCTCGACCTCGGGGCGATCAACCGCGACATGGCGCGGCGGCAGCTCGGCCACGGGCGGGGCGGGCGGATGAAGATCGAGCGAGACGCCGCCGAGGTCACGGGGGGAGTCCGCCACGGGCGGACGTTGGGCGGGCCGATCGCCCTCCAGGTCGCCAACCGCGACTACAAGAACTGGGCTGAGCGGATGAGCCCGTGGCCGGTCGACGGCCCGGTCGACGAGGTCCACCTCCCGCGACCGGGGCATGCGGACCTGGCGGGGACGCAGAAGTACAAGCTCTCAGACGTCCGCGACGTCCTCGAGCGGGCCAGCGCCCGGGAGACGGCCGCCCGAGTCGCGGGGGGCGCGGTATTGAAGGAGTTCCTGCGCGCGCTGGGCGTGGACATCGTCTCCCATGTCGTCCAGATCGGCACGATCCATGCGCCCGCGTACGGCGAGCCGCTGGCGCTCGAGAGCTTCGCCGACGTCGACTCGTCACCCGTGCGCTGCCTCGACGGTCCGGCGTCGAAGGAGATGGTCAACCACATCAACATCCAGCGGAAGGCCAACGAGTCGCTCGGCGGGGTCTTCGAGGTCCGGGCCTACGGCCTGATCCCCGGGCTGGGGTCGCATGTCTCGTGGGAGGAGCGGCTCGACGGCCGGCTGGCGGGCGCCTTGTGCTCGATCCAGGCGATCAAGGGCGTCGGCCTGGGGGAGGGCTTCGCGCTGGCCGGCAAGCCGGGGTCGGAGGCCCACGACGAGATCTTCCACTCGGCGGAGCGGGGCTTCTACAGGGAGACGAACCACGCGGGCGGCCTCGAGGGCGGGATGACGAACGGGGATCCGCTGATCGTCAGGGCGGCGATGAAGCCCCTGCCGACACTGACCAAGCCGCTCCGATCGGTCGACATCGCGACGCACGCGCCGGCTGCGGCGCTGCGCGAGCGGACCGACTCGTGCACGGTCCCCGCGGCGGGTGTCGTCGGCGAGGCGATGGTCGCCTACGTGCTGGCCTGCGCCTACCGCGAGAAGCTCGGCGGGGACCACATCGACGACGTGCTCGGGGCCCTGTCGGCCTACCGCGAGCGGATCGGACTCTAGGCTGGCCCTCGTCTTCATCGGCTTCATGGGGGCCGGTAAGTCGACGGCTGCCCGCCAGGTCGCGGCGATCCGGGGCGGCCGGGCGATCGACACGGACGCGCGGATCGAGGAGCGGCTGGGACACACGATCGCCGAGGAGTTCGCCCGCGGCGGGGAGGCCGGGTTCCGGGCGCTCGAGGAGGAGGTCACGCTGGCCGAGCTGGCGGCGGCCGGGCCGACTGACGCGCTGGCGCTCGGCGGCGGGGCGATCGTCTCGGCTCGCGTGCGGGACGCGCTTGCCGGGCACACGGTGGTCCTGATCGACGTCGCGGAGGCCAAGGCCTGGGGACGAGCCGCCGGCCGCCGGCGGCCGCTCGCGCGCGACCGTGCGAGGTTTGCCTCGCTGTTTTCGGAGCGCGCTCCTCTGTACACGGGTGTCGCAAATGCGATCGTGCCGGCGGTCGGCCGGGAGAACGTGGCGCGGGCGCTGGGGTCGATCGAGCGGCTCGAGCGGGCGCCGGCCGGAAGCCGCCTGCTGTGGGCGACGAGCGCGTCGGGCGACTATCCGGTGCTGATCGGCCGCGGCCTGCTCGGCGCGGACGTCTGGCCGGTCGGCCGGGCGACGGACGGCCGGCGGTTCGTGGTCACCGACGAGCACGTCGGGCCGCTCTACGTCGGGCGCCTGGGTGCCAACGACGGGGTCGTGACGATCGCGGCCGGCGAGCAGGCGAAGACGCTCGCGACGGCCGAGGCCGTCTGGCGGGAGCTTGTCCGGCGGGGGATGGCGCGCGACGATCATCTGGTCGGCCTGGGTGGCGGGGTGGTCGGGGATCTGGCGGGGTTCTGCGCTGCGACCTATCAGCGGGGGGTGCCGATCGTCGGAGTGCCGACGACGCTGGTCGCCCAGGTCGATTCTGCCTATGGCGGCAAGACGGGGGTCGACCTGCCGGAGGCGAAGAACTACGTCGGCTCCTACCACCAGCCGGCGGGAGTGATCGTCGACACCGAGACGCTGGACACGCTGCCGGCGGCCGAGCTTGCGGCCGGATACGCGGAGGTCGTGAAGACGGCGCTGATCGCCGGGGGAGAGCTCTGGCGGCGGGTCGCGGCCGACGATCCGATCGATGACGAGATCGTGACGGCGTGCGCGCGCCTGAAGCTGTCGGTCGTCGCCCAGGACGAGCGCGACGGCGGCCGGCGGCAGGTGCTCAACCTCGGCCACACGGTCGGTCACGCGATCGAGGTGGTGACCGGGTATCGCCGCTACCGTCACGGCGAGGCGGTCGGCCTGGGACTGCTCGCGGCGCTCCGCCTCTCGGGTCAGGATGACCTGCGGGCCGAGGTCGGGGCGCTGCTCGCGGCGCACGATCTGCCGGTCGAGCTGGACGGCGTCGACGTCGACGCGGTGGTCGAGGCGACGGCCCGCGACAAGAAGCGGACGGGCGGGAGCGTGCCGTTCGTGCTCGTCCACGCGCCGGGCGACGTCCGACCCGGAGCGGCGGTCGGCGGTCGCGAGCTGAGGCTGGCCGTCCGGGAGCTGTGCCGCCCGCTGGCCGGTGCAGGCGACATTCGAGCGGGCGGACGGTGATGGCGGCCGTCGGCGGGCGGGTCGAGGTCATGCACGGGGTCAACCTGGACATGCTCGGCCGGCGGGACCCGGCGATCTACGGGTCGCAGACGCTGGCCGAGCTCGAGGCCGCGGTCGGCGCGTTCGCGGCCGACCTCGGGCTTGAGGTGAGCTTCTTCCAGACGAACTTCGAGGGCGAGTTCGTCGAGCATCTCCACGGCCTGCGGGGAGCGGCCGGCGGGATCCTGCTGAACCCGGGGGCGTGGACCCACTACTCGTGGGCGATCCACGACGCCCTCGAGATTGCCGGCCTGCCGGCCGTCGAGGTGCACCTGTCGGCGGTCGACCGTCGCGAGGAGTGGCGCCGGCGATCGGTGATCGCCGACCTCTGCGTCGAGACCGTCAGCGGCCAGGGGGTCGACGGCTATCGGCAGGGACTCGAGCGCCTGCGGCGCGAGATCGGTGGATCGTGAGGGTCGGGTCGTCATCAAAAGGAGACCGACGGATCGTGAGGGTCGGGTCGTCATCAAAGGAGACCGACGGATCGTGAGGGTCGGGTCGTCATCAAAGGAGATCGAACGATGGTCACGGTGAACGCGCAGGGCGTCGGGAGTCGGGCCGAGCGGCTGGCGGCGGCGGCGGCCGAGGAGGGCGTCGACGGCCTGATCGTGGGCGGGGCGGCGAACCTCCGGTACGTGACCGGCTACACCGGGTCCAACGGCCTGGCCCTCGTCACGACGTCGGGGACCCAGCGGTTCCTGACGGACTTTCGCTACGAGGCGCAGGCGGCAGCGGAGCTGACCGGGGGGTTCAGCTCGGAGATCGTGACCGGCGACCTGCTCGACGCGCTGGCAGGCCAGCTGCCGGTCGGGCGGATCGGCTTCGACGACGCGGAGCTCAGCGTCCGTCGACACGCCCGGTTGGTCGAGCTGGCGCCGGACGGGGTCGAGCTGGTTGCCTGCGGTGGGCTGGTCGAGCGGCTGCGGAGCGTCAAGGACGCGGACGAGCTCGCGCGGATCGGGGCGGCGGCGGACCTCGTCGACGGGATCTACGCCTGGCTGGTCGAGCGCGGGCTGTCGGGCCGGATCGAGCGGGAGGTGGCGCTCGATCTGGAGTTCGAGATGCGCCGGCGGGGGGCCGATCGACCGAGCTTCAGCTCGATCGTGGCATCCGGCGTGCGGGGCGCGTCGCCGCACGCGAGCCCGACCGGCGAGCCGATCGACCGGGGGTCGCTGGTGACGATCGACATCGGTGCGGTGCTCGACGGGTACTGCTCCGACTGCACGCGGACGTTCGCGGCCGGCGGCGAGCCGGACGGTCTGGGCCGGGAGATCTACGAGCTGGTGCTCGAGGCGCAGCTGGCCGGCCTCGGGGCGGTCGCAGCCGGCCAGACGGGGCCGGAGGTCGACGCCGTCGCCCGCGCGGTGATCGAGGCGGCCGGCCACGGCGAGCACTTCGGGCACGGGCTGGGGCACGGTGTGGGGATCGAGGTCCACGAGGGGCCGCGGCTGTCGAAGTTGGCGTCAGACGATCCGCTGCTCGAGAACCAGGTCGTGACCGTCGAGCCGGGGGTCTACCTGCCGGGCCGCCTGGGCGTGCGGATCGAGGACCTCGTGGTGGTCGGCCGGGACGGCCCGCGGGTCCTCAGCCACTTCACCAAGGACCTCCTGGTGACGGGCTGACCGGCTCCACTTCACGAAGGACGTCCTGGTGACGGGCTCACCGGCTCCACTTCACGAAGGACCGACTGGTGACGGGCTGACCGGCCCCACTTCACGAAGGACTGTTGGTGGCGGGGTGACGGGCGCAAGGCGCGCCGGCGCCATACGGGCCCCGCGCCGGCCTGGCGGGGGTCAGGCGCGGAGCTTGAAGTGGGTGACCGACCGGCCGTGGGCCGTGGTCACGGCAACCGTGGCCTGGAGGCCGCGAGTGCCGGCCCGTTGGAGGCGACTGCGGACTGACGCGGGGATCTTGAAGTGGATCACGGCGACCTCGCTCGGTCTGATCGAGACCCTCGCGGACGCGACGATCGGACCGGATGTCCCGCCGAGGTGGAGGTTGGCGGTCCCGTGGCAGCCGGATGGATCCTCGTGACAGCCGAGCTTGAAGCTGATCTGGCCGCTGAGGAGGCCGATCGTGTTGCCGCTCAGCGGCCGGATCCCGGTCCGGCTGGATTGGCCGGGCGGGAGGGCGCCGTCGATGCTGGGGGTGACGACGCCGGTGGTGACCGTGACGGGCGCCCCGCCGCAGACGGTGCAGGTCTCGGTCGGGCCGGGGCCGGGGCCGCCGAAGATCACCGTGCCGTATGCGAGGTTGATCTTCGCGACGACCTGGGCGTTGAAGCCGACGTCATAGGTCCCGGCGGCGAGGATCAGGACGTAGGTGCCGTCGGCCTTCGTCTTCGTCGAGACGATCACGTCCCCGCCGACCGGCACGGCGGCGACCGTGATGTCGGCGAGCGGCCGGCCGCCGGAGTCGGTGACCCGGCCGATGATTGCCCCGTCGGTGCTCTGCGCACCGGCCGGGCGGGGGACGGCGGCGAGCAGGACAAGGGCGGCGGCGGTCGCGAGCAGGAGTCCGGCGAGCGCGGCGATCGTGGCGAGGGCGGTGGGGGCGGTCGACGGCAGACCGGCGGGTCGAGGTCCTCGACCTGACCCGGCTTGAGCTCGAGACCGGGTTTGGGGCATCGCGCGGAGTCTAGCCCCCATAGACCCGACGATCCAACCTCTTCCTAATCGGTTGGTCTTCCGACACAACACGGACGCCTACCAACCCAATACGTCTCGGCCTACCGTCTGGCTCGTGGGCGGGGACGTTCGCGTCCCGACCTTCGATGAGCCACAAAGTCGAGGAATTCGGAGGAAAGACAGATGATCTGGACCAAGCGCCTTGCTCCCCTGACGGTCGCGGTGGCGATCGGCGTCAGCGGCATCGCGGTGCCGGCGTCGGCGGCCACGACCAAGACGACGAAGTGGACGACGAAGCAGTGCACGACGTACAAGGCCTCGTTCCTGAAGAGGCACAAGAAGCCGACGGCGAAGCAGCTCGCGGCGGCCAACAAGGTGCTCAAGAAGCACGGCTGCACCATCAAGGCGTAGCCGGCGCCCGGCCCGCGGGGTCCCCGGACACCGCGGGCCGCGGCTTGGCGTGGACGACTCGGTCGCCGCGGGCCGCTGGCTTGGCGTGGACGACTCGGTCGCCGCTGGCCGCGGCTTGGCGTGGGCGACTCGGTCGCCGCTGGCCGCTGGCTTGGCGTGGGCGACTCGGTCGCCGCGAGCCGCTGGCTTGGCGGGGGCGATCCGGTCGCCGCGGGCCGCTGGCTTGGCGTGGACGACCAGGTCGCCGAGCCGTTGCATCGTCTCGGCCGGGCGATTGCCGCAGACGGGAGCGAGTCCGGCGAGGTTTGCAGGGCGTGCGAGGTGACCGCACGAGGAAACGGCGACCGGCTCGGGAGTCGTCGGATGCGCGGTCCCCGCGCCCAGCCCCCCGGTGAGAGTCGGGCGGCGTCGAGCGCGCCGAGTACGCTTGAGGTCATTCGCTCGCCGCGCGTCAGCCGGAGTTCGTGCTCGACAGCGGTCGTACTCCCTGCAAAAGGCCTGATTTCTCATAATCACGACGAACCAATTCAAGAGTGGGAACCACATCGACGTGGATGGGGTCGTCTTCAAGATCCTCGACTTCCAACACGTCAAGCCGGGCAAGGGCGGCGCCTTTGTGAGAACCAAGCTCCGGCGGGCGAGTGACGGCAACGTCATCGACCGGACGTTCCGGGCCGGCGAGAAGTTCCGGCCTGTGCACACCGAGTCTCGGAAGATGCAATTCCTGTACGCCGACGGGGACGACGCCCATTTCATGGACACCGGCTCCTACGAGCAGTTCGCCGTACCCGAGCAGAGCGTGACCGAGGCGCTCCGGTGGATGAAGCCGAGCGACGAGGTCGACCTCCTCTACATCGACGACGAGCCGTCCGACGTCCAGCTGCCGAGCGCCGTCGATCTCGAGGTCACCGCGACCGAGCCGGGCCTCCGCGGGGATACGGCATCCGGCGGCGGGTCCAAGCCGGCGACGCTCGAGACGGGGGCTGAGGTCGCGGTCCCGCTGTTCGTCAACGTCGGCGAGAAGGTCCGCGTCGACACCCGCACCGGCGAGTACGTCTCGCGCGCCTGACGGATCCCGTGCGTCGCTCCGATCAGCGGCGGGCGGCGGTCATCGCGCTCTACCAGCACGACCTGACCAAGCAGCCGCTCGACCAGACGCTCGGACGCGATCCGCGGGAGCTGACCCGGACCCTCGCCCACGCGGCGGCCGACCGGGCAGTCGAGCTGGACGCGATGATCGAGGCCCACGCCCACGGCTGGACCGCCGCGCGGATCGCGCCGCTCGAGCGGAACATCATGCGGGTCGCCCTGATCGAGATGCTCGACGGCGGGGCCGTGCCAGCCGAGACGCCGATCGCACCGGAAGGGGCGATCAACGAGGCGGTCGAGAGTGCCAAGATCTTTTGCAGCGCGGAGGCGCCGGCCTTCGTCAACGGCATACTTGACGCGATCCTCCGCGACCTCCGGGAGAATGCCAGGCTGTGAACGATCCAGGAGACGACACGCTCGATGGTCTGATCGATCGCCTCGAGCGGGCGGCCGAGCAGCTGCGCTCAGGCGAGCTCTCGTCCGACGCGGCCGCCAGCCTGGTCGAGGACTGCGCGGTCCTCGCGACCCGGACCGGGGCCGAGCTCGAGCGGCGGGCCCGCGCGGCGGTCGAGGAGCCCCTCCCCGGCCAGGACACGCTCCTCTGATGTCGAGCACCCAAGCCGACCCGCTGGTCCTTCCCGACGACGCGCCGACGCCGCCGACGCCGCCGCCGGCGCTGGGAACGACAGTCGCGACGTCGCGGCCGCCGGAAACGGCACTCGCGACGTCGCCGCCGCCGGAAGCGGCGGTCGGGACGTCGGTCGGCTACCCGGAGCACCTGCGCGTGATGGCCGACGCCTACCTCGCCGGGATCGTCTTCTCCGGCGGACCGGGTCTCGGTGGTCTCGAGGAGGCGATGCGCTACTCGCTGCTCGCGCCCGGCAAGCGGATCAGGCCGGTGCTCGCGCTGGCCACGGCGGCGGCGCTCGGGGTCGACTGCGAGAGCGTGCTGCCGCTGGCCGGAGCCCTCGAGCTGATCCACACGTATTCGCTGATCCACGACGACCTCCCGGCGATGGACGACGACGGCCTCCGGCGGGGCCGACCGACCTGCCACGTGGCGTTCGGCGAGAACGTCGCGATCCTCGCCGGCGACGCCCTCTACGCCGAGGCCTTCCACCACCTCCTTGTCCGCCAGATCGCGTCCCCGGCGCGTCTGCTCGCGGCGGTCACGCGGCTCGTTGCGGCTACCGGCGTCGACGGCATGGTCGGCGGCCAGTACCTCGACGTGACCGGGCGGGGGGAGCCCGGACCGGACGGCCTGCGGCGTTTGCACGCGCTGAAGACCGGCGAGCTGATCGCCGCGTCGGTCGACTGCGTACTCCTCCTGATGGGTGTCGACGAACCTGCAAAGATCCACTATGGCCATTTCGCATCCGAGCTCGGCGTCCTCTTTCAGATCGTCGACGACATCTTGGACGTGACGGGAACCGACGCCGCGCTCGGCAAGCCGAGCGGGAGCGACGAGCGGCACGGACGACGGACCTACGTGACCGAGCACGGCCTGGCCGGCGCCCGCGAACTGGCCGAGTGCTCCCACGCGAACGCCCGTCGCGCGCTGGCCGCGGCGGCCCCGGGCGGGGCGCGCGAACTCCAGCAGATCACCGACCTGATCTTCACCCGGACCTCATGAGCACCGTCAACGCCCGCCACGGGATCCTGCGGGGCGTCGAGCGCCCCCAGGACCTCCATCACCTCTCCGAGCCGGACCTCCAGCGCCTGGCGCAGGAGGTGCGCGAGCACATCATCGACACGGTCGGCGTGATCGGCGGCCACTTCGGGGCCAACCTCGGGACGTGCGAGCTTGCCGTCGCCCTGCATTCGCTGCTCGACTCCCCCCGCGACAAGGTGCTCTGGGACGTCGGCCACCAGGCCTACCCCCACAAGGTCCTGACCGGCCGCCGTGACGAGCTGGCGACGATCCGCCGGTACGGCGGCCTGACGCCGTTCTGCTCGATTGCCGAGTCCGAGCACGACATCATGGGCGCCGGACACGCGTCGACGTCGATCGGGTACGGCGTCGGGATCAAGGAGGGGATGCGCCGGCGGGGCGAGCTCAACGCCGGACAGGTCGTCGCGGTGATCGGCGACGGCGCGATGACCGGCGGCGTCGCGTTCGAGGCGATCCATCAGGCCGGCGGGCTCCAGACGCCGATGGTCGTCGTCCTCAACGACAACGGGATGTCGATCGCGCCGAACGTCGGCGCGATGAGCCGGTACTTCACCCGTCTGCGGCTGAATCCGAAACTCTGGCACGCCCGCGAGGGAGTCGAGGACGGGCTCACGCGGCTTCCGGGGATCGGCGCCCGGGTCGAGCGAATCGGCCCGCAGATCAAGGAGTCGATCAAGGCCTTCTGGGCTCCGGGCCTCTGGTGGGAGGAGCTCGACTTCGCATACACCGGCGTGATCGACGGGCACGACGTCCGCGCGCTGCGAGTCGCTCTGGCCGAGGCCCTCGCCGCCCAGCGGCCGGTCGTCGTCCACGTGGCGACAGTCAAGGGCAAGGGCTTCGGACCGGCCGAGCACGGCGGGCTCGAGGGAATGGAGCGGTGGCATGCGGCCAAGCCGCTGTCGATCGCCCACGGCGTCCCGACGGCCAGCAAGTCCCTCGGGCAGGCGATCGCGTCGCCGCAGTACACGGCCGTCTTCGGGGACGCGCTGGTCAGCGAGTGCCGGCGCGATCCGCGGGTCGTCGGCATCACGGCGGCGATGAACTCGGGGACCGGTCTGAACATTCTTCAGAAGGCGATGCCCGAGCGTTACTTCGACGTCGGTATCGCCGAGCAGCAGGCCGTCCTGTTCGCGTCGGGCCTCGCCCTCGAGGGAGCCAAGCCGGTCGTCGCGATCTACTCGACCTTCCTCCAGCGGGCCTACGACCAGATCGTCCACGACGTCTGCCTCCAGAAGCTGAACGTCGTCTTCGCGCTCGACAGGGCGGGCCTCGTCGGCGACGACGGGCCGACCCACCACGGAAGCTTTGACATCGCGTACATGCGGTGCCTTCCGCACATCGTCCTGATGGCCCCCCGGGACGAGGCGATGCTCGTCAACATGTTGCGGACGGCCCTGACCTACGACGACGGGCCGGTCGCGATCCGCTACCCCCGGGGGCAGGGGGTCGGCGTGCCGCTGCCGAAGCGCCCGGTCCCGATCGAGATCGGGACGGGCGAGATCCTCCGCCGGCCGGACCGGGACGCCGGGGCCGGCTCGAGGGTCGCGCTGCTCGGCTACGGGAGCGGCGTCGCCCGGGCGCTGGGAGCCGCCGAGCTGCTCGTCGGACACGGGATCCAGACCACCGTGGCCGACGCCCGCTTCGCCAAGCCGATCGATGCCGGACTGCTCGTGCAGCTCGCGGCCGAGCACGACCTGCTCGTCACGATCGAGGAGGGCGTCCTCGCCGGCGGGTTCGGGACGGCAGTCTGGGAGACGCTCAACGAGACGGCGGTCGGCCTGCCCCAGATCATGCGGATCGGCCTGCCCGACCGCTACGTGACCCACGGCGAGCCTGCCCTCCTCTACGAGGAGGTCGGTTTCACTGCCGAGCGGATCGCCGACCGGGTCCGCCGGGCGCTCCTGATCGACGAGCCGTCGGTCATCGACGCCTGAGCGGCCTGCGAACCGAAAAGGCCCGCCGGGAGAGCGGGCCCTTTCTGGGGAGGAGAGTCGTGGCGCTGGTCTGTCGTCAATGATCATCGCTCAGAACGCGCGAGAGTTGTGTGAGCTTGGTCACACAACGGAGTCGGATACGGTGGGGAGATGGCCAAGCGCCGGCTCGACGCTCTGCTCGCCGATCGCGGCCTCTTCGAATCCCGTAGCCGTGCGGCCGCCTCCGTACTCGCCGGGGAGGTCCGGATCGGCCCGGACGGGGCCCGCGCGGCCAAGCCGGGCCAACTCGTCTCAGACGACGCCGAGCTCCACCTCGAAGACCGGCCGCGGTACGTCTCGCGCGGAGGGATCAAGCTCGCGAACGCTCTGCGGTCGAGCGGCCTCGACCCGCTCGGTCGCCGCTGTCTGGACGTCGGCGCGTCGACCGGCGGCTTCACCGACTGCCTGCTCCAGGCCGGCGCAGCCCACGTCACAACCCTCGATGTCGCCTACGGCGAGCTCGCCTGGTCGCTGCGGACCGACCGACGGGTCACCGTCATCGAGCGCCAGAACGCCCGCCACGTCGAGCCGGCGATGCTCCCGTACGCTCCGGACCTGATCGTGATCGACGTGTCCTTCATCTCCCTGCGGACCGTCCTGCGGCCGGTGCTCGCCACAGCCGACGGAACATTTGACGCCCTCGCGATGATCAAGCCGCAGTTCGAGCTCGGCCGAGGCCGGGTCGGCAAGGGCGGCGTCGTCGGCAGGCCCGAGGACCGCCGCGAAGCCCTGATCCTCGTCGGCGAGGCCGCCCGCCGCCTCGGCTTCACGGTGCTCGGCTTCCACTCGTCCGGGCTGCCCGGGCCGAAGGGCAACCTGGAGACGTTCGTCGCCCTCGCCGAAGCCGGCCGGTCCACCCCGGGGCCCGCCGACCCGTCGATCGAGGAGCTCGCGCTCGAGGCCGAACCGTCGTGACCGAAGCGCCCGACGCACGGCCGCGGTTCTTCACCGTCCTCACCCACACCCGTCCGGTCGAGACCGTCGGAGCCCTGCGTCAGCTCGCCGACATCGCCGGCGCAGCCGGCGTGACGCTCCGCCTCGACGCCGAGGAGACAGCCAAGCACCCGGACCCCCACCCGGCCATCCTGGGCAACGCGGAAGTCCTCCAGGACGTCGAGCTCTGCGTCACGCTCGGCGGTGACGGGACGATTCTCCGGGGTCTGCGGACCTACGCCCGGACCCGCGTCCCGGTGTTCGCGGTCAACTTCGGCGAGGTCGGCTTCCTCTCGACCGTCGAGCCCGAGGACCTGCCCGAGTCCTTCGTGCTCGCGCTCTCTCGCGATTTCGATCTCCTTCCACTCCCGGCCATATGCATCGGCCCATCCGCTGCCCGCGAGATCGCGATCAACGACATCTCGATCCAGCGGAAGGTCGGCGATCGCGTGGCCGAGCTTTCCTACGCGATCGCCGGCGAGGAGGTCGGCAGCGTCAGGGCGGACGGGCTCGTCGTCGCCACGCCGGCCGGATCCACCGGCTACAACCTCGCGAACGGCGGCCCGGTGATGGCGTGGGGCGTCGAGGGGATGGTCGTCTCGTTCATCGCCCCCCATTCGCTCAGCGCCCGTGCCCTGGTGATCGCGCCCGCCGACGTCCTCACTCTCCACAACCGCTCGCAACGGCCGCTGGACTTCTCGATCGACGGGCGTCCGGCCGGTGAGATCGCCCCCGGGGCGTCAATCGACGCCCGCTTCGCCCAGGATGTCGGGACCCTCGCCCAGACGCACGGCTCCAGCTTCTACCGCCGCCTCCGCGAGAAATTCGGCCGCCTGTCACGGTGACCGGGCGACCCACGCGGGGTTCGACCGCCAGTCCCGGCTGCTCGCCGCTCGAGCCCTCGCCGGTCCGCCACGTCTCTCTTCTCCGGGTGGGCTTCGCGAGCTCACGGTCCGCGCGGACGGGCGCACGGTGTTGATGCTCCCCGCAAGTGGTTAATAAAGTTTCTTTGCTGTCTTTCTCAGAGGTCCCTCACACGCGCGCCCCGGACGAGATGACCCCGCGACCTTTTCGGTGATCGATCGGGAAGCCGGCCGTTGATTGTGTCTGGTCGGAGCAGGCGACCCCGCGGCGAAACGCCGGTCCGCCTCTATGACGAAGCGACTTTTCGGTCATCGACCCCCCGTCAGGGGCTGCATCTGCCGAAAACACGGATCACTCGACGGCGGCTATAACCTCTCCATAGAGGGTGCGGTGGCTCCGGCCTGCGCACACGTGGGTGACCAGGGACGGGGATGTTCGTCGATTCAGATACGCGAAGCCAACGCGGCGGAGCGACTTGCTCGCGGCCCTCGACGGCCGCGCAGATCTCGATCCCCGAGAGCCCCGTCGCACCGGCGCGGGCGACTCGATCTGTGTCCCGGCAACCCGTCCGGCGTCGCCCCCTCCCTACGGCAGTGGAGAAATCGACAAGGAGTGTTGTGAAATGAAGAAGCTTGTTGGACTGCTCGGCCTGCTCGCCTCGCTGGCGTTCTGCGGCGTGGCCCTCGCATCAGGGCTCATCGTCCACAACGGACAGGACGTCATGCTCCCGTGCAACGTCTCGGGAACGGTGATCGTCGAGTCCGGAGGAACCATCCGCAGCGATCCGGGCTGCAGCTCGACGACGATCCAGGGATCGCTCGACATCAAGCCCGGTGGGACCGCGCTGCTCTGCAACACCAGGGTCAACGGCTCGCTCGTGGCCACTCAGGCCGCCGCCGGCTCGTACTTCGCCGGCGGATCGGTCGGAGGCGCGAATCGGAACGACGGGTCCCTGCTCACGAGCTCCTCGTGCGGTTAGGGATCGCCCGGATACGGCTAGGGACCGGAATGCGGCTGGGGACCGGCTGGCTACCGCCGGGTCACAGTCCGGCTCGGAGTAAATCGACAAGGAGTGTTGTGAAATGAAGAAGGTTCTTGGCGTAATCGGTCTCCTCGCCTCGCTCGCGTTCTGCAGCGTGGCGCTCGCGACCGGGATCATCGTCCACAACGGACAGACGGTCACGCTCCCCTGCGTGGTCTCCGGTTCTGTCACCGTGGACGCCGGAGGAACCGTGCAGACGGGGGACTGCAGTCAGACGACGATTCAGGGAACGCTCGACCTCCACCCGGGTTCGACCGCTCACCTGTGCAACGTGAGCGTGGGCGGGTCGCTGCTCGCCAGACAGGTCAACAGCGGGTCCTTCTTCACGGGAACCGTTACCGGGGCGAATCGCAACGACGGGTCGCTCTCGACCGCCGGGTGCGGGCAGCCGACGATCAGGCGCGCCGGCTAGGGATCACGACGGGCGCCCGCCGCGAGTTGCGCGGGCGCCCAGTCGTGCCGCTGCCCCGCCGCGGCCCGTGCGGCCCCTCTGGCCGCCGCGGCGCCTGCGGCTCCCCGCCCTCTGCGGCGCCCGCCGCCTCCGCCGCCTCCGCGGCCCCCCCGCGGCTCGCTGTGGCCCCGGGACCTTGCGGTCAGCCGGTCGTGGCTTCGACGCTGCTCCCCGGAGCCGGAGCCGGAGCCGGGGCCGGGGCCGGAAGCGGGGCCGTAGTCGGGGCTGGGGTCGGGGCCGGAAGCGGAGCCGTAGCCGGGGTAGGGGCCGGCACCCCGTCGAGCCCCATCGTCGCGGCGATCACCTGCTCGGGGTCGCGGGCCCACTTCGGCAGGAGGGTCGACGCAGCGAGCATCGCGGCGATCAGGCCGAGCTGCCACCAGAGCGTCCGCTCGAGCGCGCCGGCGAAGTCGCCGTGCCCGGCCGCGGTGAAGAAGATCGTCCCGAGGACGGCGACCCCGATCGCCCCGGCGAGCTGCTGGAGGGCGTTGAGGACGCCGGAGGCCGATCCCGTCTCGCGGTCGGTGACGGCGGCGAGGATGGTGTCGAACAGCGGCGCGATGAAGAGGCCCATCCCGAGGCCGACGACCCCCAGCCCGGGGAGGAGATCCCACGTGGTGACGTGGGCCGTCCGGCCGATCGCCTCGATCATGAGGCCGTAGCCGGCCGCCGAGACGACGCCTCCGGCCTGGATCAGGATCCGTCCGCCGAACCGCGGACCGAGCAGGCCGCCGCTGAGCGGTGCGGCGATCGCGACGCCCAGCGACAGCGGGACGAATGTCAGGCCGGCGTGGATCGCCGAGTAGCCCTGGCCGATCTGGAGGAACAGCGTCGTCGCGAGGCTGGCGCCGACCATCCCGGCGAAGAAGAACGTGAGCACGAGGAGGCCGCCGGAATATCCCCGGTGGGTGAAGACCGTCGGCGTCACGAGCGGGTCCGAGCCGGCCGCCACCCGGCGGGCGAGGTGGACCCAGAAGAGGCCGAAGACGACGACGCTCGCCGCGATCGAGACGTAGGTCCAGACCGGCCAACCGAGCTCCCGGCCCTGGATCAAGGGGTAGACGACGAGCACCGCTGCGGCGCTCACGAGGCCGACGCCGACGATGTCGAGCTTGGCCGCCCGGCCGGACCGGGACTCGGGTACGACCCGGAGGGCCCCGATCACGGCCGCGATCCCGAGCGGGAGGTTGACGAGGAAGACCATCCGCCAGCCGGTCCCGAACAGGTCGAGGCCGATCAGGCCGCCACCGATGATCGGCCCGAAGAGGGCGGCCGAGCCCATCACCGGACCGAATACGCCGAACGCCTTCGGGAGCTCGTCGGCCGGGAAGACCTCGCGGAGGATGCCGAGACCCTGCGGAAGCATCAGGGCGCCGGCGGCCCCCTGGAGGAGGCGGGCGGCGATCAGCGTGCCGGTTGAGGGTGCCAGCCCGCAGAGGACCGAGGCCGCGGTGAACCCGGCGGCGCCGAGCACGAAGAGGCGGCGACGGCCGAACAGGTCGCCGAGCCGACCGCCGGTGATCAGGCCGACGGCGATCGCCAGCGGGTACCCGCCGATGATCCACTGGAGGGCGGTCGACGACGTCCCGAGGTCGTCGTGGATCGTCGGCGCTGCGACGTTGACGATCGTCCCGTCGAGCAGGTCCATGCACTCGGCGGCGAGGACGACGAAGAGGATCAGCCAGCGGCGGGGATGGGATGTCGGCATGTGGTGCTCCGTTCGGCTTTGGTCGGCTTTGGTCGGCTTTGGTCGGCGGCGGGCTTGCGCGGGATCGAGGCGCGGGCATGTACTCTCGGTTCCCGAACGCTGTTCGCGAACGCCGTTCGTAACGAACAGTGTTCTACACGAACGGGGTTCGTGTCAAGTAGTCTTTTGTGAATGGACGACGACGCGATCGCGGAGTCGCCGGGGCATCGCAAGCCGGCCTCCGCGATGCCTGCGGCCCCGCGGCTTCGGCTGGGGGGTGGCGAGTCCGCGGACTCGGCCGGTCCGAAGCGGACGCCCCGGCGCAGGACGCTCAGCAGGCAGGCGATCGTCGACGCGGCGGTGCGGGTCCTGGATGCCGAGGGACTCGACGCGCTGACGATGCGCCGGGTCGGCCAGGAGCTCGACACGGGTGGTGCGTCGCTCTACGCGCACGTCGCCAACAAGGAGGAGCTCCTCGAGTTGGTGATCGACCGGGTGATCGGGGAGCTCGAGCTGCCGGGGGAGCCGGACCCGGGCCGGTGGGAGGAACAGGTCAAGGAGGTCGTCCGGTCGACGCGGGCGGTCCTCGGCGCTCACAAGGACATCGCGCGGGCGTGCCTCGCGCGGATCCCGCTCGGCCCGAACGCCCTGCGTGGGAGCGAGGCGCTGATCGGCGTGTTGCGGGCGGGAGGCCTGCCTGACCAGGTGATCGCGTACGCGTGCGACCTCCTTCCGCTGTACGCGACGGCGACGGCGTACGAGGAGAGCCTGTTCGAGACGCTCGGGCTCGAGCACGACCAGCTGATGCGCTACATCGGGGACATCCGGGAGTACTTCGCGGCGCTGCCGGTCGATCGCTTCCCGAACGTCGCTTCGCTCGCCGGTCCGCTGACGGCCGGGTCGGGAGGGGACGAGCGGTTCGAGTTCGGGCTCGACGTCCTCGTCCGGGGTCTGGCGTCGCTGGGCCCGGGCGGGTAGCCGAGCTCCCGCCGGCCGGCCGGGTGCCGCCGAGGACCCTCGACGCTCGCCCGCGACCCGGGTTCCGTCCCCGGCGTCTGCTGAAGTCCGCTCCGATGCTGCTCGAACTTCGCGTCCAGAACCTCCTGCTGATCGAAGATGCCCGGGTCGAGCTGACCGGCGGGCTGAACGTGCTGACGGGGGAGACGGGCGCGGGGAAGACGGTCCTGGCCCACGCGCTCGACCTCCTGCTCGGCGGCCGGGCCCGGTCGGGGATCGTCCGGCCGGGGGCCTCGGAGGCATACGTCGAGGGGATCTTCGAGCTCGACCGGCCGCTCGCGCCGGTCTTGGAAGAGCGGCTGCCCGCCGACGCGGAGGAGCTGATCCTGGGGCGTCGGGTCGGCGCCGACGGCCGGACGCGGGCCTATCTGAACGGGCGGTCGATCCCGGTCGCCGAGCTGCGCGAGCTCGCCGGGGGGGTGCTGTCGTTCTACGGGCAGCACGAGCACCGCCGGCTGATGCTGGCGGCCGCCCAGCTGGAGATCCTCGACGGGTTCTGCGGTTCCGACCAGGTCCGCCGGCGGGCCGACTGCGCGGAGGCGTGGAGGCGCCTGCGGGAGGCGCGGACCGAGCACGAGCGTTTGCGGGAGCTGGCGGGGGCGCGCGAGCGGGAGCTCGACCTCCTCGAGTTCGAACTGGCGGAGATCGAGGGGCTCGAGCTGCGGGTCGACGAGCGGGACGAGCTGAGTGCCGAGCGGGAGCGACTGCGGCATGTCGAGGCCCTGCGGAGCGCGGCGCTCGCGGCGTGCGGGCCACTCGCCGACGAGGGCGGGACGGGGGCCGGGCTGGCGGGGGCGGCGGCCGGCCTCGAGGCGCTCGCGGGGATCGATGCGGCGCTCGATCGGCTGACCGATCGGGTCGTGGGGCTGACACTCGAGGCGGAAGACCTGGTGTCCGAGCTGCGCGGCTACGCGGAGCGACTCGAGACGGACGGCGAGCCGGGTCGACTCGACGCGGTGGAGGACCGACTGGGGGCGATCGCCCGCCTAGAGCGCAAGCACGGGGGGACGGTGAGCCTGGTGCTGGAGCACGCGGAGCGGTGCTCGGCCCGGCGGGACGAGCTGCTGGGAGCGGAGGTGGCGATCGTAGCTGCCGAGGAGTTGATGGCCGGTCTCGGGTCGGCGCATGCGGAGGCATGCAGCGAGCTGCGGGGGGCTCGGGCGGCGGCGGCTCCGGCGCTCGCGGCGGCGGTGTGCGAGCGATTGACCGGCCTGGCGATGGCCGACGCGAGCTTCGCGATCCTGCTCGACGAGGCCGACCCGGGGCCGGGCGGGGCCGACGCGGTGGTCTTCGAGATCGCACCGAACCCCGGGGTTCCGGCGACACCGCTGCGGGAGAGCGCGTCGGGTGGCGAGCTGTCGCGGGTGATGCTGGCGCTGTTGGGCGCGGCGAACGACGGGAGCCGGGCGACACTCGTCTTCGACGAGGTCGACGCGGGGATCGGCGGCCAGACGGCTCGTGCGGTCGGAGAGCAGCTGCGGGGGCTGGCGGAGGGTCGACAGATCCTCTGCATCACCCACCTGCCGCAGGTCGCGTCGTTCGCCTCACGGCATTTCACGATCGTCAAGGACACGACCCGCGAGCCGGCGCGGACGACGGTCACGCGGCTCGACGGCGCGGAGGTGGTCTCTGAGCTGGTGCGGATGCTGGGAGCCGACGACGGTGACGCGGCGGCTCGGCGGCACGCGAAGGAGCTGCTGCGGGCGGCGTAGGACGGGGCAGATGTAACGGCACGAAGCCCCGGCGATCGTGGACACGGGTCGGTCGGGCCCCGATAGTCTCGGCGTCGTGTCATCCCAAGATGGAGGAGCCGGGTCGGTCAGGGCTCGGGCGAAGCTGCGGACCGTGAGCGGCCCGGTTCGCCTGGGACGGCGGACCAAGCTGCTGACGAGCCACCTCAAGAGCGGGGACATCGCGATCGTCGACCACGAGAACCTCGATCGGGTCTCGGCCGAGGATCTCGTCGCGGCGGGTGTCAAGGCGGTTCTCAACTGCCGGCCGTCGTCGAGCGGGACGTACCCGAACATGGGACCCCAGCTCCTCGTCGAGGGGGGTGTCCATCTCGTCGATCTCGTTGACGACGGGGTCTTCGGAGCGTTGAAGAACGGTGACCGGATCGTCGTCCGGGGGGGAGAGGTGGTCCGGGGGAACGTCGTGATCGCGCGGGGGACGGTGCTCGAGCCCGACCGGGTGCGCGAGCAGACCGACCAGCGGCGGCGGGAGATCGGCGAGGCGTTGGAGCGCTTTGCGCAGAACACGATCGAGCACATGCTCGAGGAGCGAGAGCTCCTCGCCGGGGCGGTCGAGCTGCCGCGGTTCCGCACGGAGTTCCGCGACCGGCCGGTCCTGATCGTCGTGCGGGGGGTCGACCACCAGCGCGACCTGCGGGCGCTGCGGCCGTACATCCGCGACCAGCGACCAGTGCTGCTGGGCGTCGACGGGGGGGCTGACGCGATCCGGGAGGCGGGCCTGAAGGTCGACATGATCGTCGGCGACATGGACTCGGCGGCCGAGGCGACGCTCCGGTGCGGGGCGGAGCTGATCCTGCACGCCTATCCCGACGGGCGGGCGCCCGGCCGGGAGCGTCTCGACGAGCTCGGCCTGACCTACAGCCAGGTGCCGGCGCCCGGGACCAGCCAGGACGTGGCGATGCTGCTCGCGGCGGAGAAGGGGGCGTCGCTGATCGTGTCGGTCGGGTCGCAGGCGAACCTCGTCGAGTTCCTCGACAAGAACCGCCGGGGGGCGTCGTCGACCTTCCTGACCCGCCTGCGGGTCGGCGAGATCCTCGTCGACGCGAAGGGGGTCAGCCGGCTCTACCGGCCGCAGCCGGGGGTCGCCCCTCTGCTGGTCGTGCTCGCGGCCGGCGTCCTGACGATCTTGGCGATCGTCCTCGCGACGCCGGGCCTCCACGACGTGGCAGAGTTGCTCTGGCTGAAGGTCCGCCAGCTCGTCGGCCTCAGCCAATGAAGAGCTCGATGCCGCCGAGCGGCGCGAGAGGAGATCCGGGTGTTTGACTTCCGCTACCACGCCCTTTCACTCGCGGCAGTGCTGATCGCACTTGCCGTCGGCTTGCTGCTGGGCGTGGCGATCGGAGACGCCAACCTCGTCTCGAACGCGGAGACCCATGTCGTCGGCGGGCTGCGGTCGAGCCTCAGCCGGTCGCGCGACCAGACGGCGGGGCTCCAGGAGCAGCTGGCCTTCCGCCAGCATTTCGAGAGCGCCGCCTACCCGCAGCTCGTCGGCGGCCGGTTGGCCGGCCGGCGGATCGGGTTGGTCTTCGTCGGGGCGCCTTCGGATCAGTTGAATGGCCTCGTCCGGAGCGCGCTCGAGTCGACCGGTGGACAGGTCGCGTTCGTCGGAGTGGTTCGCGACCCGCCGGACCTCGCGGCCGTCGCGGCCGCGGCCGGCGCCGGTCGGTACGCCGGCCTGGCTTCGAACCCGGCCCTCGTGCGGCCGTTCGGCGTCCGGGTCGGCGTGCAGCTGGTCCACGGGGGGCAGCTGCTGACGAAGGTGGCGACCGCGTTGCTGTCGACCTACAACGGCGCGCTCGAGCCGAAGGGCGGCCTCGACGGCGTGGTCGTCGTGCGGGCGCCGAGCGCGATGTCGGGCGCGGCCCAGGCGGTCCAGGCGTCGTTCGAGGACGGCCTGGCCGCCGGTCTCGTCGGGTCGGGGACGCCGGTCGTCGGCGTCGAGACGAGCACGAGCAGCCCGTCTGAGATCCCGTGGTACAACCAGCAGAACCTTTCGAGCGTCGACGATCTCGAGGACATCGCCGGGCGCACCGCGCTGGTCGAGGCGCTGGCCGGCGCGAACGGCGCCTTTGGCCGGAAGGCGACGGCCAGCTCGGGGTTGCTGCCGCCGGCCGCGCCGGTCGGCCCGTGAGTCCGAGCGACGCCTTCGGGGGGGACGTCGGCGGCGAGGGGGAGCTCGGGGGTGCGGGGGGCCGGGAGGTCGGCGGCGAGGTCGGGGGCGCGGGGGGACGGGAGGTCGGCGGCGAGGGCGAGGGTGAGCTCGGGGGTGCGGGGGGCCGGGAGGTCGGCGGCGTGGGCGAGGGTGAGCTCGGGGGTGCGGGGGGCCGGGAGGTCGGCGGCGAGGGCGAGAGCGAGGTCGGGGGCGCGGGGGGCCGGGAGGTCGGCGGCGAGGGGGACGTGGGCGGCTCTGGAGACCGGTTGCCCGCCCACCCACCGGGGGCGGGCGACGCGGGAGGGCGGCGACGAGGTGATCGCGCCCCCGGACTGGGCGGCCTCCTGACCGAGGCGGTCGACCTCTTCCGATCGCATCTGTGGATGTTCGTAGGGATCGCCGGAGGCGTGGCAGCCGTGGTCAACCTGATCCTCGGCTTCGGCCTCGGCGAGCTGGCCTCGCGCTACCACGAGCAGACCTCCCAGTCGGTCGGATTCATCAAGCTGGCGGCCGCGGCGGCCGTGACGACGCCGCTGATCACGGCGATGTTGGCCCGGGCGGTGCTCGACATCCGCGCGGGGGAGGCACCGTCGGCAAGTCGGGCGGTCCAGGCGGGTCTCGACCTGTTCGCGCCGATCCTGTTGACGATTCTGCTGTACATCGGCGCGGTGTTCGCCGGCTTCCTGCTGATCGTTCCCGGCATCTACCTGGGGGTGAGCTGGTACTTCGTGGCTCAGGCGGTCGTCGTGGACGGCCGGCGTGGCGTCGGGGCGCTGGCCCGGAGCGGGGAGCTCGTGAAGGGGAACTGGTGGCGGGCCCTGGCTGCGGGACTGCTCTTCAACATCATCGTCGCCGTCCCGTCGCAACTCCTCAACGTCGCGTTCGACGCGGCTGCCCGGGCGGCGGACGCCGAGGGCGTCCTCGTCGTCGGGGAGATCGTCTTCCAGGCCTTCTCGTTGCCGTTCGTCGCGATCGGCGCGACGCTCTTCTATCTGCGGCTGCGCGACGAGCCGCGGCCGGTGGCGACCCGTCGGTGAGGCGACCGTCCGTGCGCACGACCATGGTGGTCTGCGGGCGGGTCGTAGTCGGGATGGGCGTCCGATCGCGGCGCTACCTTGGCTCGGGTGCAGGCTCTGCCAGTCGTCACCGCGATGTTCGCGGCCTTCCTGATCGCCCCGGCGGCCGTACGCGCGCTCGAGGTGGGCCCCCTGGCCCGTGAGAATTACCGGGGGCGGACGCTTGCGTGTCCGCTCGGCGTGGTGATCGTCGCTGCCGCCGTCCTCGCGCTGGTACCGCTGGCGATCGCCCAGCAGGTCGCGAGCAGGACGGTCCTGGCGCCGGAGCTCGACTGGGTCGCCGTCTACGTGCTCGGGGTGGCCGTGCTCGGGCTCGCGGATGACGTCCTGGCCGACCGGGCGCGGGGCTGGCGGGGGCATGCGGCTGCGGTGCGCGCCGGGGCCTTCAGCACGGGGGCGCTGAAGGCCGCCGGATCGGCGGGGCTGGCGTTCTACGTGATGGCCGAGCAGGGCGTCGGGACGGTTCGCTTCCTGCTGGGTGCGGTCGTGCTCGTCCTGGCGACCAACGCCTTCAACCTGCTCGACCTCCGGCCGGGTAGGGCGGCCAAGGTCTTCCTGGCCCTCGGCGTTCTCCTGATCCTCGTCAGCGGCCGGCTCGGGCCGTTCTGGGTGGTCGGCCTGTTCGTCGGGCCGATCCTCGTCGTCGGGTTCTATGACCTCCGGGAGCGCGGCCTGCTCGGCGACACCGGGTCGAATCTCGTCGGGGCGGTCGCCGGCGCCTGGCTGGTCCTGAGCCTCTCGGATCTGGGGCTGGGGATCGCGGCGGTCGTGCTGGGCGGACTGACGGCTTACGGCGAGGTCCGGTCGATCTCGGAGCTGATCGAGCGGACGCCGGGACTTCGTGAAATAGACTCACTCGGGAGACCTACGAATGACACACTCGCATGACGGCTATCGTGGTGCCGGCGAACCGCGCTTCGAGGAGGACCCGGTGACCCCGCGAGGCGGTGGTCGCCCGTCGTTCGACCGTCGGGATGGGTCGCGTTTCATCTTCGTCACCGGGGGCGTTGTCTCGTCGCTCGGGAAGGGCATCGCCGCGGCATCGATCGGACGCCTGCTCGTCGCCCGCGGCCTGACGGTCGGCCTCCAGAAGTTCGATCCGTACATCAACGTCGACCCGGGAACGATGTCCCCCTACCAGCACGGGGAGGTCTTCGTGACCGAGGACGGGGCGGAGACGGATCTGGACCTCGGCCACTACGAGCGGTTCACCGACTCGAACACGACGCGGGCGTCGAACGTCACGGCGGGCGGGGTCTACAACTCGGTGATCCGGCGGGAACGACGCGGCGACTATCTCGGCGCGACGGTTCAGGTGGTCCCGCACATCACCGACGAGATCAAGCAGCGGATCACGCTGATCGCCGAGGCCAGCGATGTCGACGTCGTGATCACCGAGATCGGCGGCACGGTCGGTGACATCGAATCACTCCCGTTCCTCGAGGCGATCCGCCAGTTCCCGGTCGACGTCGGGCGGCGGCGGTGCATGTTCATCCACCTGACGCTGGTCCCGTACATCGGGCACGCCGGCGAGCTGAAGACGAAGCCGACCCAGCATTCGGTCAACGAGTTGCGGCGGATCGGGATCGCCCCGGACATGATCATGGCCCGGTCGGAGTCGACCTTGTCGCGGGAGATCCGCAAGAAGATCGCCCTCTTCGCCAGCCTGCCGATCGAGGCGGTCGTGTCGGCGCGGGACGTCGACAACATCTACAAGGTGCCGCTCGGATTCCGCGACGAAGGCGTCGACGAGTTCATCCTCGACCATTTCGGGATTGTCGCCCCGCCGCCGGATCTGAGCGGCTGGGAGCAGCTGATCCGCCGGGCTGACGAGGCGACGGACACGGTGCGGATCGCGCTGGTCGGGAAGTACGTCGCATTGGAGGACGCGTACCTGTCGGTCTCCGAATCGCTCCGTCACGCGGCCTTCCTGCACGGGATCCGCGTCGAGATCGACTGGGTCGACGCCGAGACGCTGGCCGACGACTCGTGGGAGCGCCAATCGGCGGCCGAGGACCGACTGGCCGGGGCAGACGGCATCCTGATCCCGGGCGGGTTCGGCGGCCGGGGCATCGAGGGAAAGATCAACGCCGCGCGGATCGCCCGCGAGCGGGGTGTCCCGTATCTCGGTATCTGTCTGGGGATGCAGATCGCCGTGTGCGAGTTCGCGCGGAACGTCGCAGGCATGGACGGCGCGAACTCGACGGAGTTCGACCTCGAGACGCCGTTCCCGGTGATCGACCTGCTGCCCGAGCAGAAGGAGGTCTCAGACCTTGGTGGGACGATGCGCCTCGGCGCCGATCCGGTGAAGCTCCACGTCGATTCGCGGGTCCGCGAGCTCTACGGGGAGGCGGTCGTCTACGAGCGCCACCGCCACCGCTACGAGGTCAACAATCTCCTGCGTAAGCGCCTCGAGTCAGCTGGCCTGATCGTCTCGGGGACGTCGCCGGACGAGCGGCTGGTCGAGGTGATCGAGTTGGAGAACCACCCGTTCTTCGTGGCCTCGCAGTACCACCCGGAGTTCAAGTCACGCCCGGAGCGCCCGGCGCCCCTCTTCCGGGAGTTCGTCTCGGCCGCGCTCAAGCAGGCGCGGGAGACGCGGGCGCAGACCGCCGGGTGAGCCGGGCGGGCGCGGCCGGCGGGTCTGGCCTCTCGAGGTCGGGATGAGGCGGGCCGGCGAGGACGAGTTGCGCGTGCTGCACGAGGACTTCGCCCGTCTGTGCGCCGTCCTCAGCCCGTCGCGCCGGGAGCGGGCGTGCGCCGACCTGGTCTGGCGCGAACTCGCGGGACTCGGGTTGGCGGTCGAGGAGGACGAGGCCGCGACGGCGGTTGGCGGGGACTGTGGAAACCTGATCGCCCGGATCCCCGGCACGGGGGAGGGGTGGATCATGATCTGCACCCATCTCGACACGGTTCCACCGTCCGGGCCGATCGTCCCGGTCGTGGTCGACGGCCGCTGGGAGAACGCTGAGGAGGGGATCCTCGGGGCCGACAACAAGGCGGCCGTGGCGGTCGCGCTCGGTCTGGCCCGGCACTTTCACTCGGCTCCGGCCGAGGTCGGGATCGAGTTGGTCTTCACGGTCGTCGAGGAGGACGCCCTCGGCGGGGCGAAGTCGCTCGTGGAGACCCGCCTGCGGAGCCGGGTCGGCTACACCTTCGATCACGCGTCGGCGATCGGGGAGATCGTCGTCGCATCGCCGACCTACTACCGCCTCGTCGCGCACCTCCACGGCGTGGCGGCTCACGCGGGGATCAGGCCGCAGGACGGGCGGAGCGCGGTGCTCGCCGGGTCGCGGGCGGTCGCCTCGATGCGACTGGGTCGCATCGACGAGGAGACGACCGCGAACGTCGGCGTCTTCGAGGGCGGAACGGCGGCCAACGTCGTCCCGGATCGGTGCCGGATCGTCGGCGAGGCGAGGAGCCTCGACCCGGTCAAGGCCGAGCTGGCGATCACGGCGATGGCCGACCGGCTGGGGGACGCGGCGAACGCGCCGGACTGCGAATGCGACCTCGACGTCTCGGTCTCCCGCCTCTTCGAGGGCTACCGGACCCGGCCGAGCGCCCCGGAGATCCGGCTGGCCGAGGCTGCGCTGCGCGACTGCGGCTATCAGCCGAGGCCGATCGTGACCGGCGGGGGATCGGATGCGAACGCCCTGATCGTCAAAGGGTTGCGCTGCGTGAACCTGGCGAATGGAACCGAGCGCAACCACCAGCCCGACGAGCGGGTCAGCCTGGCCGCTCTCGAGGGGATGCTCGACGTCGGCCTCGCGCTCGTCCGCCGGGCGCCCGAGTTCGTGTGAACGGCGTGCGCGGCGAACCCGATCGCCTGGGCGGGGCGCACGCAGAATGCTGAGACTCCTGCGGGGGGAGGTCGTCGAGGCGGGCGACGGGCCCGAGCAGGAGTTGGTCGTCGAGCTGCCCGACGGCCGCCATCCGGCTGTCGCCGACGTCTGGCTGGTCGGGCGGTGCGAGCCGGGAGACGAGGTGATCGTCAACGTCGAGGCGCGGAAGCTCGGCCTCGGCAGCGGCGGCTTCGACATCGTCCACGTCAACCTGACCCGGGGCCTCGACGGTCCAGCGCGGCCGGGGGCCGGGGTGATGAAGCTCAACTACACGAGCATCCAGCACGCGACCGTGGCCCTCGAAGCCGACGTCGACCCGAACGGCCCGCGGAATCCGCGGGTCTCAGGCGGGCGGGTGGCGGTGCTCGCCCTCCACGGCCAACTCGCCGCCCTCGCGTGGTCGCTCGCACGGGCCCGCCCGGGCGTCCGGATCGGCTACGTGCAAACTGCCGGAGGTGCGCTACCGGGAAGTCACTCGAGTGTCGTGCGCGACCTCCTCGGGCGCGGGCTCCTGGCGTCCCACGTGACCGCGGGCCCGTCCTACGGCGGACGTGACGGGGATGCGGTCACGACGATCGGGGCGATCGGGCACGGCCTTACCGAGGCGGGCCTCGACGTCGTGGTCTGCGGTCCCGGCCCGGGGATCATCGGCTCGGGGTCGACGGTCGGACACGGGGGGATGGCGGCGCTCGACTCGGCCCACGCGGCCATCGCGCTCGGCGCGCAGACGTGGATCGTCCCGCGGATGTCGGCCGGCGACCCGCGGCCCCGCCACGTGGGGATCTCCCACCACACCCGGGTGGTGCTCGAGTTGCTCCTCGCGCCGGTCAACGTCTCGCTCCCGCCGGGGGTCGACGCTCCCGGCTGGGGCGCCCGGCACCGGTGGTCGGCCGGCCTGGCGGACGTGGAGGCCTACGGGCAGAGCGGTCTCCCGGCGCGGACGATGGGCCGCACGCTCGAGGAGGACCCGATCTTCTTCGCGGCGGCGCTTGCGGCCGGCGACGCGCTCGGGCGGCAGTAGGACCACGGGTCAGTCGCCGCCGCGCCGCCTCTGGCCAGTCGACCGCCGCGCCGTTGCTGGTCAGCCGACCGCCGCGCCGCCTCTGCGCCGGCCCTTCTCCGCCTGTGGTCCGCCGACCGCCGGGCTGTTCTGAGCGAGGTTTCTCAGACGTTCGAGCCGGTCCCAGTGGTCGGCGGTCCGGCCTCTGCCGAGCGGCGTCAGGGCGACGTTCGTGTTCGGCTTCTTGTGAATGAAGCGCTTGACGATCTCGACGAGGCCGGCCTCCTCGAGCTTGGCGAGGTGGCTCGAGAGATTTCCCTTGGTGAGCCCGGTAGCTCGTTGAAGGAATACGAAGTCGGCGTCCCTGACCGACGACAGGACGGTCAGGATCGCCAGCCGGCCGGGTTCGTGAATCAGCCGATCGAGGACCAGCAGGTCGTCAGGCTCCGACATCGCTCTCCGCGGGATCGAGGACCTTGGGGGCGCCGAAGGTCTCGACAAACAGCCGGTGGTCGAACACGCCGCTGAGGATCACGCCGACGCCCGAGAGGACGAGGCCGATGTTGCTCGGGTCCGCGCCCGTCCAGACCGGCAGCCCCCCGGCTACCAGGAGCGCCCCCCAGATGATCGCGTGATGGGCCTTCAGCCCGACGCCGATCGCGTAGCACACGAGCATATTCACCGCGAAGCAGACGGCGATCGCGTTGACCGGCAGGTCGAGCGACCAGGCCGCCTGACTGCGTAGCAGGGACGTTCCCCCGATCATCACGCCGACGCCGATCCCCACGGCCACCGAACCACGGACCTGCTGGCGCGTCGAGAGGCTCACCCGCCCGTAGTTCTCGTGGTAGTACCGGATCAGCGGCAGGCTTGCCAGCCCGACGAGGACCACCGCCGCCGGGAACGCCCACGGGTGACGCAGCGGGCCGACCTGCCAGTTGGCGAGTGCCGCGAGGATGGCGAGGCTCCCCACGGGGACGAAGAGCAGCCCGCGCAGGTAGGAGTAGTTGGCGGCTGCCGTCTCAAGGCTCCTGCGATGCATTGTCCGCGTCCTTTCAAACTAGTTGGCCCCGCAGACCTTACCGAGTATCTGGAGTGCTGTCAACTAGTTGGCACTGCAAACCTCGAGGAGCCGGCCAAGCGCCATTCGCCAGGGCCGGCCAATCCCATTTGCCCGGGCCGGCCAGGCCCATTGCCCGGGCCGGCCAGGCCCATTTGCCCGGGCCGGCCAGGCCCATTCGCAGTGGGTCTCTTCGCCCCGCTCCCGCCCGGCCTCGGCGGAGGGCCCTGCGGACGCCACTACGCTTCAGCCCTGCCCGATCGACGCCACGAAGACGCCCGCGATCGCGCTGCCGACCGTCCCCGCCGGCTCGAGGCGGGCCTGCTCGCGCTCGCCGTGCTCGGGCTGCTCGCCCTCTCCCTGGCCGTCGATCCAGTCCGTCACGCGCTCGGAGCCGCCGCCCACGGCGACGTCGCCGGACTGCGCCAACAGCTGCGGATGCTCGGGGCCGTGGGCGTGCTCGTGCTTGTCGCCGTCGTCCTCGCCCACACCGTCGTCCCCTTCCCGGCCGAGATCCCGGTCGCCGTCGCCGGCTACGTCTACGGCTTCGCGATCGCCCTCCCCCTGATGGCCGGGAGCTTTCTCGTCTCCGCCCTCGCCGCCTACTTCCTCGCCAGCTGGTTCGGCCGGCCCGTCGCCCGGCGGGTTGTCGGCCCTCGCCGGCTCGACGCGGTCGAACGGGCGGTCGGCCGCGGTCGTGTCCGGACACTGCTGATCCTCCGGCTGATCCCGTTCGTCCCCTTCAGCCTGATGTGCTTCGTCTGCGGCCTCGGACGGGTGCCCGTCCCCCGGTACGCGTGGACCACGCTCGCCGGGATGTTTCCCCAGCTCGTGCTCGTCACCGTGCTCGGCTCCCGCCTCGAGCACCCCCGGCTGACCGATCCGCTCCTCTGGGGACCCGCGCTCGCGATGATCGCACTGGTTGTGCTCGGGCCGGCGCTGATGCGCCGCTTCGCGTCCAGGGTCTGACGGGTCTGACCGACTAACACCACGACACGGCCAGCACGGCCAGTCCGCCAAGCCGGGCACACGCGCCGGCCTCTGACCGACCTCGGCGGGTCGCGAGCCGCTCCGGCGAACGAGGCTCGCGCACGCCAGGCAGGGACCCGGCGGTGTCCCCCGAACTACGACGCATGCGAGCCATCGCCGCACCGCCGCACCCGTTCGCCGTCCTGCTCGACGATTTTCTCCGCTACCTCGGGACCGAGCGCGGCCTCTCGCCCAACACGCTCGACGCCTACCGCTCCGATCTTCTCCAGTTCGCCGCCCACCTCGACCGACACGGCAGGGATGCCGTCGCCGCGGGCTCGTCCGAGCTCGAGCTGTTCATGGCCGAGCTCGCCGTCGGCGGCGCCGATCACCCCCCGGCATCGGCGGCCACGCTCCAGCGCAAGGCAGCCTGTCTGCGCTCGTTCTACCGCCACCTCCGCCGGACCCGGGTCATCGACCACGACCCGACCGGCGAGCTCCGCGGACCCCCGAAGGCTGTCCGTCTACCCCAGGTTCTGAACGCCGCGGAGGTCGCCCTGCTCCTCGACGGCCCACGCGGCACCGATCCCGCGGCGCTCCGCGACCGGGCCCTGCTGGCCGTGATGTGTTACTGCGGCCTGCGCGCGTCCGAGGCGGTCGGCCTGCGCCTCGTCGACGTCGACCTTCGCCGGCGGGTCCTGCGGACCGGGGGAGACGGCCCGCGCGGGCGGAGCGTGCCGCTCGGCCGAGACGCTGCCCGACCCCTCCGGGCCTATCTCGATCGCGGGCGCCCGGCCCTCGTCGGCCGGCCAACAGAACAACACGTCTTCGTCAACCGCCGCGGCTCCGGCCTCACCCGCCAGGGCCTCTACAAGATCGTCCAGGGACACGCCCGGAGCGCCGGGCTCGACAGCCGGATGAGCCCCCACACGCTCCGCCACACGTTCGCCGCCCGCCTGCTCGCCGGCGGGTCCGATCTCCGCTCGGTTCAGGAGCTGCTCGGGCACGCCGACATCGCGACCACCCAGGTCTACGCCCGGCTTCCCCCCGGCGAGCCTTCGAGCGTCCCGACCGGGAGTCCGAGAACCCCCTAGCATCGCGGCGTGCCCCCACGGATGCTCCTGGCCCTGCTGTGCGTCTCGGCCGCGGTGATCGCCGGCTGCGGCGACTCTCCCGCCAAGCCCCCCGATCTCTCGACGCCGGCCACGCCCGACGGGTTCCAGCACGTCGCCTATCCGGCGGACGGACTCCGCTTCAACGCCCCGCGCGACTGGCGCGTGATCCCCGCGGCTTCGCCCCAGGTCGTCGTCCTCCAGTCGGGGCTCGCCTCGATCGCCGTCTGGCGCTACCGCCGCGAAGGCCCCCTCCCGCATTCGCGAGCCGCCCTCACCGCCGCCCTGCATTCCCTCGTCGCCCTGGTCGGCGCTCGAGATCCGACCTTCCGTCGCCTCGGCTCCGCGGTGATCGACGTCTCCCACCACGCCGCGCTCCAGGTTCGCGGCCTCGAGACGATCGACGGCCTCCGCCGCGAGGTCCGCTCGACCCACCTGTTCGTCAATCGGAGCGAGGTCGTGGTCGACGCCTTCGCCCCGCCGGCGATGTTCGCCCGCGTCGACACACAGGTCTTCCACCCCGTGCTCCGCTCCCTCCGAATCAATCTGATCGCCGGATGAGCCCCGCCTGAGATGCCCGAGCTGCCCGAGGTCGAGACGATCGTCCGCCAGCTACGACCCGCGCTCGAAGGACGGTCGATCGCCTCGCTCGAGATCCTCGACCCCCGGTGGTCGGCCCCGATCGATCCAAGAGCTCTCGCCGCGGTCGTCGACGGCCGCGTCCTCCGACGCCTGCGGCGACGCGGCAAGTACCTCGTCTGGGAGCTCGACGGCGACGTGCATCTCCTGATGCACCTGCGGATGACCGGAACCCTCCTGCTCGACCCGCCGGTCGCTCCCCTCCACACCCGGGTCGTCGTCTCACTCGACGGCCACACTGTCGTCTTCGTCGATCCCCGCCGGTTCGGCACCGGCGAGCTCGTCGTCGGGGTCGCGGAGCTCGAGCGGTTCTTTGCCGCCCGCCTCGGCGTCGAGCCACTCGAAGGCGAGTTCACTCCCCAGCTCCTGCGCGCCATCGCCCGCAGCCGGCGCGGACCGATCAAGCCGTTCCTGCTGGACCAGCGAAACATCGCCGGCGTCGGCAACATCTACGCCGACGAGGCTCTCTTCCGCGCCCGGATCCATCCCCTGCGTCCGGCCGGCTCCCTCGCGCCCCGGCAGTACGCCGGACTCCACGCCGGGGTGATCGCCTCACTGGAGGCCGGAATCGACGCTCAGGGCGCGTCGATCGACGACTTCCGTCATCCCGACGGCGTCCGCGGCACCTTTCAGGACCAGTTCCTCGTCCACCGGCGGGAGGGTCTTCCCTGCCCGGTCTGCGGCACCCCCGTCCGCAAGCTGGTCGTCGCCGGGCGCGGAACCTACGTCTGCGAGCATTGCCAGACAAGGCCACGTCCCCGACGCACGCGGACGCTACAGTCCGGCCGGATGACTACCTCACGCGGCGACCAGCTCGAGCAGCCGGCCGGACTGGTCGGCGGCACGAACCTCGTCATACCCGCCAAGCAGCTGCTCGTCGATGATGACCTGCGGGAAGGTCATCAATCCGGTCTGGTCGACCAGCTCGTACCTCGCGCCCGGATCGTCTGAGAGATCGATCTCCTCGAACTCGATGCCCCGCTTTGCGAGCAGGGACTTGACCATCCGGCAGTACGGGCACGGATCGATTGTGAACACCAATACGCTCTTCTTCATCGCCTTGAAAAGTGTAGCTGGCCCGGAGCACACCCGATGACCGGCTCGGTCAAGACCGAGGCGATCGTACTTCGTTCGCTCCGCTACGGCGAGGCCGACCGGATCCTCCATCTCTACACGCCCGACCGCGGACGGATCGGCGCGATCGCCAAGGGCGTACGCCGGACCAAGAGCCGGTTCGGCGGCCGGCTCGAGCCGTTCTTCCGGGTCCGCCTCGTCCTCTACGAAGGCCGCAGCGAACTCCTCACGGTGACCTCCGTCGAGACGATCGACCCCCACGCGCGCCTCCGCCTCGACGCCGGCGGCCTCGACTCGGCCGCCCGCGCCTGCGACGCGGTCGGGCGGATCTTCGAGACGACCGAGCCGCACGCGGCCGTCTACAACCTGCTCTCCAACCAGCTCGCCCTGCTCGACGCCGACCCCGCCCGGGCGACCCACGCCAACGCCCTGGCCTTCAGGCTCAAGCTGCTGATCGCGGCCGGCCTCGTCCCTCAGCTCGCCGCGTGTGCGACCTGCGGGTCGACCGAACATCTCGTCGGCTTCTCGGCCGCCGCCGGCGGCGTTGTCTGCAGCGCGTGCGAGGCCGCCTCGTTCCCGCTCGACGAGTCGACCCACGCCTTCATGACCGCGGCCGTCTCCCGCCCGCTCGCCGACGTCCCGACGACCAATCCGCGCTCGCTCCGACAGGCCGAGCGCGCGATCGGCGAGATGCTCGAGCACCACGCCCACCTCCGCCTCCGCTCGGCCGCCCGACCCGCGTGACCCAGATCGGGAAACGATCAGCCGGCCCGGACGACGCGTCGCCCGACGTCTTCGAGGAGACTCCGCCGGGAGCAGCTCGGCACGAACCCGGCGGGCCGGTCGCCGCCGCCTACGCGGCCCGGCGGATCGAGCTCGAGGAGCGTTGGCTCTCGCCGCTCGCCGCGCCCAGCTATCCGGCTCTGCGGGCAAGGCCCGAGCCCGACTGTGGCATGCGAACGCCGTTCCAGCGCGACCGCGACCGGATCGTCCACAGCAAGGCCTTCCGGCGCCTGAAGCACAAGACCCAGGTCTTCGTCGCCCCCCAGGGCGACCACTATCGGACGCGACTGACCCACACGCTCGAGGTCACCCAGATCTCGCGGACAGTCGCCCGGGCCCTGCGCCTCAACGAGGACCTGGTCGAGGCGATCGGCCTCGGACACGACCTCGGGCACCCGCCGTTCGGCCACACCGGCGAGGACGTCCTCGACCGCTGCCTGCGCGAGCGTTTCGCCGGCGACGGCTTCCGCCACTACGAGCACTCGCTCCGCGTCGTCGACTCGCTCGAGCGCGACGGGGCCGGCCTCAACCTGACCGACCCGGTCCGCGACGGGATCGTCTGCCACTCGGGCCGGGCCGCTCCCCCGGCGACGCTCGAGGGAGCGATCGTCCGCCTGACCGATCGGTTCGCCTACATCAACCATGACATCGACGACGCCCTCCGGGCCGGGATCCTCCGGCCCGAGGATCTCCCGTCCCGGCCGATCCGCCAGCTCGGTGCGACCGGGTCGCAGCGGATCGACACGCTGGTCCACGACCTAGTCGAGCACTCCGACGCGGCCGGGACGATCGTCCAGGGAGAGCCGGCCGCCGACGCGATGGCGGCGCTGCGGGCCTTCATGTTCGACCGGGTCTACCTCGGCCCGACCGCCCGCCGCGAGCACGGCAAGGTCGAGACCGTGATTCGCACGCTCTTCGACCACTACTGCCGGCGACCCGACGCCCTCCCCGACGGCCAGTCGACCGACCTCGCGATCGACCGCCGGGTGACCGACTACATCGCCGGGATGACAGACCGGTATTGCATCGCCGCGTTCGAGGCGCTGACCGTCCCCCGGGCCTTCGGCGGGGTCAGCCTGCCGCCGACCGAGGACGACTAGGCTCGGGAGGTGCCCAGGTACACCGACGAGTCGAAGGAGCGCCTCCGCGACGCCGTCGACATGGTCGACCTCGTCGGCTCGCGTACCGAGCTCCGCCGCGCCGGGGTCGACTCCTACTCGGGGCTGTGCCCGTTTCACGACGAGCGGACCCCTTCGTTCAGCGTCTCGCCGGCCAAGAAGGCCTACTACTGCTTCGGGTGCGCGGCCGCCGGCGACCCGATCACCTTCGTCCGCGAGATGGACGGCCTCGACTTCGCCGAGGCGCTCGAGTTCCTCGCCGAGCGCTACAACGTCACGCTCGAGCTCGAGCAGGAGGATCCGGCGGCGGCCGCCCGAGCCGCGCGGACCGACCGGCTGCTCGCCCTGATCGAGCGGACCTGCGGCTACTACGAGCGCTACCTCTGGGACTCGACCGAAGCCCGGCGCGCCCGTGACTACCTGCTGGACCGGGGCCTCGACGAGGCGAACCTGCGTGCCTTCCGAGTCGGCTACGCGCCGAGCGCCTGGGATCGCGTCCTCGTCGCCTCGCGCAGCGGCGGCTTCACCGAGAAGGAGCTCTACGACGCCGGTCTCGCCCAACGCTCCCAGGAGGCCGGCCGCGGCCTATACGACCGCTTCCGCGCGCGGATCATGTTTCCCCTCAGCGATCAGCGCGGCCGGGTCCGCGGCTTCGGCGCCCGGGCGACGAGCGACGGCCAGTCGGCCAAGTACATCAACACCTCAGACAACGACGTCTACCACAAGGGCCGCTACCTCTACGCCGCCCATCTCGCCCGGACGGCCGCCGCCCGCCAGGGGACCGTGATCGTCTGCGAGGGCTACACCGACGTGATCGCGATGCACCAAGCCGGGTTCGCCAACACCGTCGGCCTGATGGGGACGGCCCTCACAGAGGAGCAGCTCGGCGGCCTCCAGCGGATGGCACCGACCGCGTTGCTCGCCCTCGACGCCGACACCGCCGGCCGCGAGGCGATGCTGAGGGCCGCCCGGCTCGCGGCCAAGCGCCGACTCGAGCTCAGGGTCGTCGGCCTGCCGAAGGGCAGCGATCCGGCCGACCTCCTGCACACCGGCGGCCAGCCGGCGGTCGCGGCGCTCGTCGAGAAGGCCGTCCCGTTCGTCCGCTTCCGGGTCGAGCGCACCCTCGAAGCCGGGACGATCGGCACGCCCGACGGCCGCGACAAGATGCTCGCCGAGCTGACCCCGATCCTCGCCGAGGTCGGCCCCGGAGCGATGCGAGACGATCTCGAGCGGCTCGTCGCCGGCCGGCTCGAGCTCTCCCAGCCGACGATCGCCCGCCTGCTCGCCGATGCGGCCGCGTCATCCTCGCGGGGGCCGGGTCGCCGGCCGGATCCCCCGTTGATTCGGGCCCTCGACGTTCGCGAACGCGTCGAGCAGTCCTTCCTCGCCTTGTGCATCGCCCTGCCCGAAGCCGGCCGAGACGCCCTCGAGGACCTCGAGATCGACGCCGTCTTCACTGGTGAGGTGAACCGGCGGGCGGCGATCCATCTGCGTCGGAACATCCACGAACCAGGCGCCGGACTCGACGACGACCCCGAGCTTCGGGCCCTCCTGGCCGAGCTGGCCGTCCGCTCGACCCAGATGCCGGCGCACGTCGTCCAGCTCGACGTCGAGCGACTCCAGCTCGAGCTCTCCCGGATCGACCGGGAGATGGCTGCGGCCCGCGCCGCCGGGAGCGGGGGGCTCAGCGCGCTGGCGGCCCGCCGCCGGCCCGTCCTGGACGACCTCCAGCGCGCGCTGACCCGAGCCCTCGAGGAGACGGCTGACCGTCGCGACTGACCGGCTCTCGCCGTCGGGCAGGGCCGGGCGGCGGGCGGGCGGGGCCGGGGTGGGGCCGGGCGGGGTGACGGGCGGGGGCCGGAAGCCGGGCGGACATCAATATGCTGCGCCACCTACGCCGAGCTGGATACGGGCCCGTCAGAGGGACTCCCAGCGCAGCTCGAGCGGTCGGTCCGGGGTAGCTCAATTGGCAGAGCGAACGGCTGTTAACCGTTAGGTTGTGGGTTCGAGTCCCACCCCCGGAGCTCTTCCCGCCCCGCCAGATCGCCGGACTCGTCAGCCGCCCGAACGGGATCCAGGGGAGACGGCAAGGGCCTCGACGAGCACCGCCGCCCGCTCGCCGGCAGCCTCCGCGACCCCTGAACGGCCGATCTCCGCGGCCCGATCCCGAAGTCTCCGGTCGTCCAAGGCCCGCAGCACCGCCAACCTGACGGCCAGCGGGCCGACGAACCGGCGGGGAACCCGCACGCCGACGCCGGCCCAGTCGACCCGCGCCGCGTTCTCGTTCATGTCACCCGCCACCGGGCAGGCGACGACCGCCGCCCCGCAGCTCAGCGCTCGCGCGACGGTCCCGTGGCCCCCGTGGCAGACGACCACCGCCGCCTGGGGCATCGTCTGGGCGTAGGACAGCCAGTCGACGACCCGGGCGTTCGCCGGCTCGCGGCAGCGGCCGCGGCGGCGGCCGGCGGTTCCATGTGGCGAGCACCCGCAAGGGGAGACCGTCGAGCCCGGCCAGCCCCGCCCGCAGAAGCCGCTGGTCGGGATCCTGGGAGGTCGACGGCGCGACCAAGACGAGCGGATCCCGCCCCTCGGGGATCCCGACCGCCTCGGACGGCGGCTCCCACAACAGCGGCCCGACGACGTGCTCGTGGGCCTCCCACCGCCGGGGGTACTCGAGCGCCGGGAACGTCCCGACGAGGCAGAGCTGGCGACTGATTCCCCCGTGGAAGTGGTCCTGCGGCGGGAGCCCCAGTCGCCTGCGGGTCTCGTTGAGCTCCCGTCTACCGAGCTCGAGACCGTGTCGCAGCGGTCGCTCGAAGGCGCTCCAGAGCGCACGGCCGCCGGCGCTGCGCGGAAGGCGCGCCCCCGCCGAGTAGGGCGGGAATCCTCGGGGAGACGACGGATGGACATGGGGGATCAGCGTTCCCACCGGCAGGCCGGCCAGCTCGCCGGCCAGGGCGGGAGCCAGCGTGAGGATGTCCGCGACGACCGCGTCCGGCCGCAGCCCGGCGATCAGCGGCCCCGCCTCCCGGGTGGCCCGCACGACCGCCTCGTACGGCTTCAGCGGCCGCTCGAGCGTCGGGAAGACGTGGTACTCGGGCGCGGCGGAGAAGGCGATCCCCTCGCGCTCGACATCGGCCTGCCACCGGCTCCACGTCTGGATCGTCACGTCGTGGCCACGCGCACGCAGAGCCCGGCCGAGCGCGATGATCGGAAACGCATGGCCGGGATCGCCGAACGCCCCGAGCAGAAGGCGCAGCCGGCGTCCGGTCAGCTCAGCCGGCAAGCTCGGCCAGCAGGCGGAGTTGGTCGATCCGCGCGCCGGCAGTCGGAGCCAGCGGAGCGACCCCGAGCGTGCCTACCCCCGCATCCCGGTAGACGGCAAGCCGTTCGCGGACGTGGTCGGCCGACCCACACAGCGAGACCGCGTCGATCAGCCCGTCGGGCACGGCCGCCACGGCGGCGGCGCGGTCCCCTCCCAGGTACAACGCCTGGATCTCCCGTGCGGCGTCGGCGAACCCGTATCGCGAGACCAGCCGGTTGTAGAAGTTCTCCTTTGCCGACCCCATCCCCCCGACGTAGAGGGCGATCAGCGGGCGGACGGTGTCTCGGGCCGCTGCGACGTCGTCTGAGATCAGGAGGTTCACGCTCGGGGCGATGTCGAAGCCCCCCAGCGACCGCCCGCTCCGCGCCGCCCCCTCCTCGAGCAGCCGGCGCGACTCGCCGAGGTGCTCTGGCGACGCGAGCATCGGGATCCAGCCGTCGGCGATCTCCCCGGCGAGCGACGTGTTCCTCGGGCCGATCGCCGCCAGGTAGACCGGGATCCGGTCCTGCACCGGCGCGATCGTCAGCTTCAGGGCCTTGCCCGGTCCGTCGGGCAGCGGCAGCTCGAGCGTCTCGCCGGCGAACTCGACCCGCTCACGCGCGAGGGCCATCCGCACGACGGCGACGTACTCCCGGGTCCGCTGGAGCTGGCGGCCGAAGCGCTGCCCGTGCCACCCCTCGGCGACCTGCGGCCCCGACGAACCGATCCCCAACAGCATCCGACCGCCCGAGAGCTGGTCGATCGTCGCGGCCGTCATCGCCGTCATCGCCGGGCTTCGACCCGGCATCTGGAAGATCGCCGACCCCAACCTGATCGTCGTCGTCTGGGCCGCCAGCCACGCCAGCACCGTCGCCGCGTCCGAGCCATATGCCTCGGACGCCCAGACCGAGTCGTAGCCGAGCCGCTCGGCCTCGAGGACGATCTCCAGCTGATCGGCGCTGCTCAGGCCGAGACCCCAGTAGCCGATGTGGACACCGAGCCGCACCCGGCCATCCAACCACACACGCCGCCCGAGGCCTGTCCGGTCGGTTCACGGCCGGCGGCCGAGACCAGCGCCCGCCCAAGAAGAAGGCCCCGCCGGAGCGGGGCCTTCTCGGTGAGTCCGGCGTCGCGCGTACCGACCGCGCGGCGGTCCTAGATCTTCTTGCCGCCCTTCGTCTTGACGGTCAGGCTGAGCGTCTGCCTCGACGTGACGTGCGTCGAGTTGAGCTTCCCGCGGTAGTCGTACTCGATGTTCCGCGACGTCAGGTTCAGCGGGAGGATCAGCGTCAGGAGGCCCTTGCCCCGCGACCGCAGACCCGTCTTGACCAAGTGGCGGGTCCCGTGAATGATGTGGATCACGTCGATCCTCGCTCCGACGATGCCCTGCGGATGCGTCCCGCAGCTGATGATCCGACCCCGGGTCACCTGGCGGGTGCCGTAGATGTCGGTCAACGACCTGGTGTGGTTGGCGACGAAGTACATCGTCAGGCGGCCGCAGGTCGCCTTCGGTCCGTTGGCGCTGCCGATGTTGCCGTTGAAGGCCTGGTTGGACAGGCCGACACCGCTGTTCGAGCTGTTGCTGCTGCCGCCCGTGCCGTTGATGCCCGGCGGGATCGTGAACTGCTTGTTCGGGTTGCAGACGTCAGGATCGAACCCACCGACGGACTGGCCGACGATCGTGTCGACAACCGGCTTGTTGGTGTTCGCGTTGAGGATCGTGATGTGCAGGGCGTTGACCGTCAGGCCGGTCGCCGTGCGGACCTGCTCGTTGACCTTGATGCTGATCAGCTCCTGCAGCGGCTGGAGCAGCTGCGAGACCGCGGTCAACAGCGGGTCGAGGTTGAGCGGCGATCCGCCGAGCGTCAGTCCGACGGCGTTGCTCGACCCCGTCAGGGTCGGCGTGCCGTTCTTGCAGGTACCACTGACCGTGGAATTGGCCGCCGTGACCCCGAGGATCGTCGTCGGGCCGCCCAGGTTGAGGGCGAGGTTCTCGACGCCCGCCTTGACGACGAAGCTCTGCTTGATCGACGGTGCGATCTCCGGCGTGATCGTCGTGTTCGCAAACGCCGTCGGCGCCGCGAGGAAGTTGGCCGGCAGGCCGACCGGCGAGGCGAGGTTGTTCTCGCCGACGTCCGAGTTGACGCACTGCGCGTAGTTCGGGCTCGCTCCGTTGGCCGTGTTCGGGTTGCCGTTGGCGACGACCGGCTCGACCCGGTTCTGGCCACTGACCGACGCCGACAGCGCGCTGCCGCGGCAGGTCCACAGCGGCGAGCTCGTAAACGCGCCTGCCGGGGCAGCCCCGATGACGAGTCCACCGATGATCGTCGCTGCCCCGACCATGCCGCTCCGGGCCATGAAGCGCGGCAACGTCCTTACGAATTTGCCGGCGCCGAGCGCACGGTCTTGAGGATTCTCCATCGAACCTTCCCTTCCCCTTCGTTGTTCTGACGGTTTATGGGCTCGCCGACGGCATCCATCTTCCCCAATCGCCGCGTAGGGCTCCCCTTGGGGTGACCCTACCCTAGCGTGCCGACGCCACGCCCGGCGATTTTGCCCGCCACCGCGTGTCTGCCGGCGCCACCAGCGATGGGCCAGGCAGGACTCGAACCTGCGCGCCACGGGTTATGAGCCCGGTGCTCTAACCAACTGAGCTACTGGCCCGTCGGCTGGATGATCCCAGGCCCGCCGCCGATCCGGGCCGACCCGCCCGCGAACTTCCCCGCCCCGCCCGAGCGGGCCCGCGACCGGTCCGGATCAGCCACGTCTCAGTGCCCGTGGGAATGCGACGCGTGCGGCTCGGCCGCTGCCGCCGGCGGCAGGTCCTCCACCGCGCAGTCGCGGCACAGGCCGACGAGCGGGAAATGAGTGAAGCGGACCTCGTACCCGAAGCTCTCGCGCAGCTGCTCGCGGATCGGGTCGAGCTGCTCGGGATCGAGCGCCGTGACCGTCTGGCACCGGTCGCAGTAGAGGTACTCGTGCTCCCCCCGGCCGACCAGGACGTAGAGCCCCGGCCCGTGACCGAGATGGACGTGGTGGACCAGGCCGTGGCGCTCGAGCATCTCGAGGTTCCGGTAGACCGACGCCACGTCGATCCCGAGCGTCTGGGCGACGTGCTCCGCCGAGACCGGGTCGGTCTCCTTGAAGAGCAGCTCGAGGACCATCCGCCGGGCGATCGACAACCGGAGCCCCCGCGCCCGGAGCGCATCGACGGCATCGTCGATGTCGTCGAAGGCCAGCGCGGTTACCTGCGGGGCGGTCGTCAAGGCAAGGTGATTCTACGAGCTCCCGACGATGACTCCGATGCCCAGGACGATCGCCCCGCCGAGGGTCACGACGATCAGCGACGACCGCATGCTCACATGGAGGAACCGGTGGCGGACCCACGCGATCGCGAAGAGCTCGACCGCGACGACGATGCCCGCGACCGCGAGCGCCTTGTTGACGTTGGCGATCAGGAACGGCAGCGAGTGAAAGATCCCCCCAAGCGCCGTCGACCCCCCGGTGATCACACCCCGCGCGAGGGCCGGTCCCCGGCCGGTCTGCTCTCCGGTGTCCGACAGCGCCTCCGACATCCCCATGCTCACTCCCGCCCCGAGGGCCGTCGCGATACCGACGAGCAGGGCCGTCCGCGAGCTGGTCGAGACCGCGGCCGCGAAGATCGGCGCAAGCGTCGAGACGGTTCCGTCGATCAGGCCGACGAGCGACGGCTGGACGATCTGCAGGACGAAGTCGGCCTCGTCGGTTCGCGTCAGCCGCTTCAGCAGCCGTCCGAGGAGCGACCCCGACCCGGTCGGCCGGCCGGCCCGCGGCGGCTCCGCACCCGTGCCGTCCGCGGAGGAGGACGAGGAGGGCGACGACGAAGAGGGGGTGGGGGAGGACGACGCGGGCGAGGAGGGGGAGGACGAGGAGGGGGACGAGGGCTCGACTGTCCTGTCGGCGTTTGCCATGACCAAGTTATAGCATTAGATTTCAAATAAGGTGTACCTAATAACAACAAGAGACCAGGATCAGCTAGGCTTTGTGAATGCAGACCCACCCGGCCGACAGAACGGGGACCCACCCGGTCGACAGGATGGCGACTCACCCGGCCGACAGCCTGCTGACGGAGAAGCTCCGGGCCAGTCACCACCGCGTGACTTCTCAGCGGCTCGTGATCTACCGCGAGCTCCACGCTCGCAAACAGCACGTCACGGCCGATCAGCTGCTCGACGCGGTTTCCCCGGCCCTCCCGGGGATCGCGATCCCGACGGTCTACGCGACGCTCTTCCTGCTCGAGGAGCTCGGTCTCGTCCGCCGGGTCAGCACCGGAACCGGGGCGATCCTCTTCGACTCGCACGTCGAGCCCCACGCCCACACCGTATGCCGAAGCTGCGGCGCCCTCGCCGATCTCGACGGACCCGAGATCCCGGGGGAGGCGTTGCGCTCGGCGACCGACGCCGGGTTCTCGCCCGACCACGCCCAGCTGCTGATCTGGGGGCTCTGCGCCGACTGTCTGCCGGCCGCGGCCGCCTGAGTCCGGCCGACCGGGTCCGCCGATGATCTCGCGGTACGGATTCCTCTCGACCTGGTGCGTCGACGCCCCGATCGACGACGTCTGGGACCTCCTGCGCGACTCGGCCGGCTACCCGGGTTGGTGGGGCGCGGTGAAGACGGTCGTACCCGTCACGCCAGGTGGCCCGAGCGGCCTCGGCCGGGTCGATCGGTTCGCCTGGCACAGCCGGCTTCCGTGCACCCCGATGCGCCAGGGAGCCCGCGGCCTGGCCGCCACCCTCGGCGGCCGCCTGATCGCCCAGCACTGATGGACCTCCGGGGCGCCACGGTTCTCGTCACGGGCGCCAACCGCGGGATCGGCCTGGCCCTGTCGCAGCGGCTCGCCCGTGAGCCGGTCGGCCTACTGCTGATGGGGATGCGTCGGCCGCACGATGCCCCGCCGGTCTCGCCACCGACTGGCGGAGCCGCCGAGGTGCGGGCGGTGAGGATCGATCTCGGCTCGCGCGAGGCGATCGACCGGTCGTGGAACGAGCTCGCGGACGGCGACCGGGCAATCGATCTGCTGATCAACAATGCGGGCCTGATGACAGGTGGACTGCTCGAGGACCAGGACGCGGACGAGGTCTACCCGATGTTCCAGGTCAACCTCCTCGCCGTCGCCCATCTGAGCGCGCTCGTCCTGCCGGGAATGCTCGGTCGCCGGCGAGGGAAGATCGTCAACAACGCGTCGATCAGCGGCTACGCCCACCTTCCGGGCGCGTCGACCTATGCCGCGTCGAAGGCCGGCGTCGTCGCCCTGACCCAGTCGCTGCGACGCGAGCTCCGGGGGACCGGGGTCGGCACGCTCCTCCTCGTCACACCCGGCGTCGCGACCGACATGCTCGACGCGACAGAGTCGGTCTACGGCCGCCACATGGACACGTCCGGCTGGGAGAACCAGGCGCCGGACGAGTGGGCCCGGAAGGTGGTCGAGGCGATCGTTGCCGACCGGTCCACCCTCCAGCCCGGGGGCAAGGTAGCCTGGGCCGTAGGGGCTTCCCGCGGGCCGGCGGTGCTGCTCGACCTCGCAAGCCGGCGGATGTTCAGCAGGGTGGCGCGGGGCGGAGGCGGGGAGGCCTGAGGCGGGGAGGGCCTGAGCCGGGGGGGTGGCGTGGCCCGATCAGGATCGTCGGCGAGAGCCAGCTCGGTGCGGCCGGTTTCTCAAGACGAACGGATCCGCGCGAAACCGTAGGAGAGGATCGCCGCGCCGACGAGACACGCCAAGGCGCCGAGGATGACGAATAGCGTTGAGCCGCCGGACGCGAGTGAGATCACGATCCAGATCAGTGCCGAGACGGCACCCGAGAGCAGGCTTCTTCCGATCACCTGACGCGGAGCATACACCGCTGATCAGGGCGCTCGGGTGTGTCAGTTGCCAGCCGCGCCGACCAGGGCCGGGGGCCCGACTGCGGCTGCCGCGGCGACAAAGCGCGGCTTGGCCAGCACGAGCTGGAGCGTGCTGATCCGCCGGGCGTCGAAGCCGCCCTCGCAGTAGGCCAGATACAGCTCCCAGAGCCGCTGGAAGCGGCCGTCGTAGCCGAGCGCGCGGACCCGGTCGAGCTGGGCGAGGAAGTTCTCGCGCCAGCAGCGGAGGGTGGTCACGTAGTGAGCGGTGATGTCCTCGAGGTCGACCGCCCGAAGGTCGCCGGTCCGGGCGATCGAGCGGGAGATCACCTGGAGGGAGGGGAGGCAGCCGCCGGGGAAGATGTGGGTGTTGGCGAAGCTGCGGGTCGCCTTCTCGACCTCGTAGGCCTTGTCGTCGATCGTGATCGCCTGGAGGAGCATCGCCCCGTCGGGCGCCAGCAGGGCGCCACATCGCTCGAAGAAGGTGTCGAAGTACTGCCAGCCGACGGCTTCGATCATCTCGATCGAGACGAGCTTGTCGTAGCTGCCGCGGAGGTTGCGGTAGTCCTCGAGGAGCAGGGTGATCCGATCCTCAAGGCCGGCTTCGACGACCCGCTCGCGGGCCATCGCGAGCTGCTCGGCGGAGATCGTCGTCGTCGTCACCCGGCAGCCGTAGTTGGCGGCCGCGTGGATCGCGAACCCGCCCCAGCCGGTGCCGATCTCCAGCACGTGGTCGTCAGGTCCGAGATTGAGCTTCTGGCAGATCCGGTCCAGCTTGGCGATCTGGGCGTCGTGGAGGCTCGACTCGGCGGATTCGAAGATCCCGCAGGAGTACATCATCGTCGGGTCGAGCATCAGCCCGAAGAGGTCGTTGCCGAGGTCGTAGTGGGCGGAGATCTGCTTGCGCGACCGGGCCGGGGTGTTGCGCCCGCGCCAGCGGGCGGCGCTCTGGGGGAGCGCGACGAGCGGGCGGATGCCGCGGCGCCAGCGGTCGAGCTGGGGCATGTTGAGAGCCGCGAGCCGGGCGAGCTCAGGGAGGTCGCGGCAGTCGAACATCCTGTCCATGTAGGCCTCTGAGAGGCCGATCGACCCGTGCAGCAGCGCCCGGTAGAAGCCGATGTCGTGGATCCGGACCGAGACCATCGGGCCGCCGGGCTCGCGGTCGCCGAAGCGCCGGGTCTGGGACCCCTCGACGAGCGTGAGCGAGCCGTGCCGGGTCCGGCTGAGCAGGGCGAGCACGAGCCGGCGGGCGGCGTGGTCCTTCATGCGAGCGTCTCGCGCGAAACGCGCGCCGACTCGCGCCGGGCACGCCCGAGCAGGGGGGCTCCCGTGGGATTCGGGAAGTACTTGGCGTGCTTGAGACGGAGGCGGAGTGCGTGGATGTAGATCTGGGCCACGACGCGGAGGGTCAAGGCCGGATGGCGCACGAGCACGCCGGCGGCGATCGGGCGGCGCTCGAGTGAGAGGGTCGCGTCGAAGGCGAGGGCGCCGGCCCGCTCGGAGTTGATGTGGACGATCAGCTGGTCGGCCGGGTGGGTGAGGCGCCAGTCGTAGGTGTGGTCCATCCCCATGAAGGGTGAGACGTGGAACTCCTTGGCCATCCGTCCCTTCAGGACGCCGCCGTCAGCCTGGTCGGCGTCGGCCTTCATGACATAGGCGTGACGCTCGCCCCACGGGGTGTTGGTGACCTCGGCGACCACCGCGTCGACTCGACGGGCGTCGGCTGAGAAGCAGTAGTAGAAGCTGACCGGGTTGAAGCAGATCCCGGCGTAGCGGAGGTTCGTGAGGAGGCGGATCGGGCCGTCCGGACGGGATCCGGTCCGCTCGGCGACGAGGGCGCGGACGGACTCGTCGAGCGAGACGTCCGGGTCGCCGAGGTGATCGGTTCGGCGGAAGCGGGCGAGGGCCGGCCGGCTGGTCGACCAGAGGGGCATCCCGGCGAAGACGGTGTCGAGCTCCGCGAGGTCGAGGTAGACCATGAAGAGGGGGTGGCGAAGGTCGTGCTCGACGTCGCCGTAGCGGCGGTGACGAACCCAGCCCTCGTAGACGCAGCTGGCGCTCATGAGGGCACCCGGAAGCCGAAGGCCTGACAGACGCGCTGAGCGGAGACGACGCCGTCCTCGTGGAAGCCCCAGCCCCAGTAGGCGCCGCAGTAGTGGGTTCGACGGACGCCGGAGATCTCCGACCAGCGGCCCTGGGCAGCGACGCCGGCCTGGGTGTAGACCGGGTGGGCGTAGGGGATGACCTCGATGATCTGGGACGGGTCGATGCGATCGGTCATGTTGAGTGTTACGCAGAAGTCGACGGGAGCGGTCAATTTCTGGAGATGATTCATGTAATAGGTGACTGTGGTCATCGGCCGTGGCTCGGTGAAGAGGTGATAGTTCCAGGCCTGCCAGGTCGCCCGCCGGCGGGGAAGGATGGCCCGGTCGGTGTGGAGGACGGCCTCGTTGGGCTGGTAGGGGAACGCCCCGAGCAGGTCGCGCTCGGCGGTCGACGGGTCTTCGAGCACGCGGAGGGCCTGGTCTGAGTGGCAGGCGAGGATGACCTCGTCGAAGCGGTCGGTCGACCCGGCGGCCTGGACGTCGACGCCGTCGTCGTCGCGGTGGATCCCGGTGACCGGAGTCGAAAGGCGGATCCGGTCGGCGAAGGGGGCGCTGAGGGCCCGGGTGTAGGTCTGGGATCCGCCGACGATCGTCTGCCACTGGGGACGGTCGCGAAAGCCGAGCATGCCGTGGTTTGAGAAGAACTCGGCAAGGAAGCGGGCGGGAAACTCCCACATCGAGGCGGGGTCGGCCGACCAGACGGCCGAGGCCTGGGGGACGATCAGGCGGTCGACGAAGGCCTTCGAATAGCCGGCGGCGTCGACCCACTCGCCGAGCGACGGTCCGGGGTCGGTCGACTCGAGCAGGGCCGGGAGCTCGCGGTTGAAGCGGATCAGATCTGAGAGCATCCGCCAGAAGGTCGGATCGACGATGTTTGCCGGTTGGGCGAAGACGCCGGTCGGCGTGCCGGCGTACTCGAAGTCGGAGTCCTCGCCCTTGACCGAGAAACCCATATGGGTCGATTGGATCTCGACCCGGTGGTCGGCGAGGATGCGGTTGAAGTTCGGGTAGTTGCGGTCGTTGAGGACGATGAACCCGGTGTCGACATCCCAGGCTCCGTCGTCGCGCTCGACGTGGATCGTGTTCGTGTGGCCGCCGAGGTAGTCGGCCGCCTCGTAGAGGACGATCTCGTGCTGGCGGTGGAGGAGGTGGGCGGCGATTACGCCGGAGACGCCGCCGCCGACGATCGCGATCCTCATCGGGTGGGGGGGTCGTCAGGCGCCCGGGAGTAGGGTGCGCGAGGCCGGTCCGAGGTGGGACCGGAAGCTGGGCGGACGGGGCGGTGCATGGCGTCAGACCTTCCTGCGGGTCGACCGGATCCACGGATCACACGGCCGGCATGGAGGAAGACGGGCGGGTGCCGTCGAAACAACCGCTCGCTGATGAAACGAACCGGATCCACTCCAGCCCCACCTCCGCGGAGCAGCGGGACGACCCCGCCGCAGACGCTGTCAACCTACATCCAGTCGCGGTTCGACGAGTGCTCGCGGTCGCAGAAGGACGTGGCCCAGTACATCATCGACCACCTCGACGAGGCGGCATTCCAGACCGCCGAGGAGCTCGCCCGGCGGGCGAACACGTCGAGCTCGACGGTCGTGCGCTTCTCGCAGGCCCTGGGATTCGACGGGTTCCCGGAACTCCAGCACGCCGCGCGTGAGGAATACCGGCGGGCCAACGCGCCGGGGGCGCGGGCCGACGGCGGGATCTCGGCACCCCTCTTCTCACTCGACCAGACCGACTTCGAGACGGCGCTTGCGGCCGACCACGTCAACGTCGAGGAGACCGCCCGGAAGGTCTCGCGGGCGAACATCGAGCGGGCGATCGAGTCGATCGCCCAGGCCAACCGGATCCTGATCGCCGGGACCGACCAGATGGCGTTCTTCGCGAGCTACCTCCGGCATCTCCTGATGCTCCTCGACCTCCGGGCCGAGCTGGTCGCCAGCCCGTCGCAGGAGGCCTTGAGCCGGCTGGGGCGGATCGACTCGGACACGCTGGTGATCGGTCTGTCGGCCGGCCGGCCGCACGCGCTGGTCCTGCGGGCGATGAAGCTCGCCCGCCACCGGAAGGCGCCGACGATCGCGATCACCGACGCGACGCTGTCGGAGGTCGCGAAGCTCGCGCGGATCAAGCTCTACTACTCGTCCAACAGCCCGGCCTTCGTCCGGTCGCACACGGCGCTGCTCGGGATGATCCAGGCGATCGCGTATGGGGTCTACAGTCGCGACGAGGAGCAGTACGCCGATCGGATCAAGGCATTTCGGCTTGAAGTAGGGGATTGGAGAGCGCGTCCGCTCCGGCCGCGCCTCCGCCCCTTTGCTCGCTTCGCTCGAGGGGGCTCCGTTGCGGACTGCGCGGACGCGCCGTGCCGCTGCTTTCGAAAGACGGATTTCTTTCGATCGGCTTGACTGGAGAGGGGATGGGTTTCGGCCTTCTCGGATTGACTGGAGAGGGGGGTGGGCTTCCGGCCGTTGGGGTTGACGGTGTTCGGCGGGGCCGGTCAGGGGGGTCTCCTTGAGGAGGAGGACTAGGGCCAGGGCCAGGGCGGCGATCGGGGCGGCGACGAGGAAGACGGCCTGGACGCCGCTGATGATCTGGGGCCGGGCGGTCGGGGCTAGGGCGGTGGGGTGGCCGGCGGGGCTGGAGGTGTGGACGTTGGCGGCGAAGACGGCGCCGAGGGCGGCGGCGCCGATTGCGCCGCCGAGGGCCCGGAAGAAGCTGGTCGTCGCCATCGCGACGCCGAGCTGGCGGCGGTCGACGGCGTTCTGGACCGCGGCGATCAGGACTTGGCCGACCATCCCGAAGCCGAGGCCGAAGACCGCGAGGCCGACGGCGGTCGATGTCCGTGAGGGGCTGCCTGCGAGGGCGGCGAGCAGGGCGAGGGCGATCGTCATCAGGGCGAGGCCGGCGACCGGGAAGCGCTTGTAGCGGCCGGTGCGGGAGATCGCGCGACCGGTGACGACCGTCGAGATCGTGATGCCGAGCATCATCGGGACGAGCAGCAGGCCGGCCTCGGTCGGGGTGGCGTGGGTGGTCGTCTGGAGGAAGAGCGGCACGAAGACCGTGATCGCGAAGAGGGATGCCGTCGCCAGGAAGAGGACGGCGCTGGCGAGGGCGACGGTCCTCGTCCGGAGGAGGTCGAAGGGGACGATCGGGTCGGCGGCGCGGCGCTCGCGGTGGACGAGCGCGGCTGAGGCGATCAGGGTGGCGGCGATCAGCCCGAGGATCACCGGCGAGTCCCACGCGTAGCGCTGACCGCCCCAGATGCAGGAGAGCATCAGCCCGCCGGTGGCCGCGGCGAGCAGGAAGGCGCCGGCGGCGTCCAGGTGGTGGGTCGGCCGCTCGACGGCGGGGGCCGGCAGCCGGGAGCGCAGGACGGCGAGGGCGAGGAGACCGAGGGGGAGGTTGACGTAGAAGACCCAGCGCCAGCTGGCCTGGTCGACGAGCAGGCCGCCGACCAGCGGCCCGGCGACCGTGGCGACGGCGAAGGTGGCGGCGATGTAGCCCTGGTAGCGGCTGCGCTCCCGCGGGCTGACGAGGTCGCCGACGGCGGCCATCGCGAGCGTCATCAGCCCGCCGGCGGCCGCACCCTGGACGGCGCGAGTGACGATCAGGACGGTGATGTCCTGGGCGAGGCCGCAGGCGGCGGACGCGGCAAGGAACAAAAGAGGACGACCTCGAGCAGCCGCTTGCGACCGTGCCGGTCGCCGAGCTTGCCCCAGAGCGGCGTCGACGCGGCCGCGGCGACGACGTAGGCGCTGACGACCCAGGAGACGTCGGCCAGGCGGCCGAGGTCGGACGCGATCGTCGGCAGTGCGGTCGCCAGCATCGTCTGGTCGAGCACGGCCGGGAGCATCGCGAGGACGATCGCCGCGAATGGTGCGGCTACCCCGGCACCAGCCCTGGTCCCGGCCCCGGCCCCGTCCCCGGCTCCGGCGCGGGGTGGTCTGGGGGGCGGGCCTGCGGCGGTCCGGGTCACGGGAGTGCGCGTCCGACGGACAGGCGGGGGCGCAGACGTCGGCCGCCGGCGCGCCAGAGGACGGCAACGAGGATGAAGGCCGGGGCGATCGGGTGGCCGACGAGAAGGCTGCCGAGGACCGCCGCGAAGAGCAGGGCAATCGCGGCCGGCGGCGGACGGCGGCCGACCCGGCGACGGCGGGGGTGCCCGGCCGTTTGGGCGAAGCCGGCGTGATCGACCGGACGAGACGTCGGGAGGTCGGCCTCGACGGCGAGGAGATCCCCGGCGAACACGGCCCGGTTGACGCGGTCGAGGCGGTCCTCGAGCTCGTCGAGCCGCAGCCGGCCGGCGGCCGCGTGGGCCGTGAGTCGGTCGGCCGCGAGCGTTCGCTCGTCGTCGCCGATCCGTAGACCTCGGTCAATGGACATCGTCGCCTCCTCGGGTCGGGAACAGGACTCGGGCGCCACCAACCTTAGATCTCTAAGCCTTAGATGTCAAGTCTTCTGCTAGTCTCACGGCCATGCCTCGACCTCCCGGCCCCATGCCGATCGGGTTGCGCGTGACGAGGACTTCCCACGTGGTCTCGCAGGCGTTCGAGCGGGCGATGACCGACGCCGGTGGGTCGGCGTCGGCCTGGCAGGTCCTCCTGATCGTCCGTTCTCGGCAGTGGGGCAACCAGGCGAGCATGGCCGCGGCGATGGGCCTGACCGGCGCGACCCTGACGCACCACCTCAACGCGCTCGAGGCCCAGGGCCTGGTCCGCCGGTGGCGAGACCCCGGCAACCGGCGGGTCCAGCAGGCCGAGCTGACCGACGACGGCCGGACGCTGTTCGATCGGCTGCGCGAGGCTGCCGTCGCGCACGACGAGCGCCTCCGGTCACGCCTGACCGACGAGGAGACCGTCGTCCTGGCCGAGCTGCTCGACAAGCTCCGCGCGGGCCTCGAGGACGAGGACCCGGTGGACGCGTCGGAGGCGACCGCGGCAGACGTCGGTCAGCCCGGTAGCCGGCGAGCCCGGTCCTGACCGGGGCGTGTGGGGATCGGGTCGACGTTGACGGCGGCGACGGCTCCCGGGTACCCTGCGGGTCGGTCAGGGGGAACGACCGGATCGTCGGCCGAGCGAGGGAGACGTCATGAGAGCAGCGAATCGAGCCGCGCGCCGGGGACTCGCTTTGGCGGCGGCGGTGGCCCTCGGGTCGGGGGCGAGCCCGGCCGGGGCGCAGGCTCCGCGTCAGGTGCTGGGCGCAAACGTGATGTCCGGACTGAGCTCCCTCGCGAGCGGTGCCGCGGACCCGAGTACTCCGATGAGCGTGGGCGTCGCGCTCGCGCGGCCTAACCCCGCCGGCGAGGCCGCCCTCTACCAGCGGCTCTACCAGCCGGGCAGCTCCTCCTATCGCCGGTTCCTCTCGCCGGCTGGCTTCGCCGCGCGGTTCGGTGTGCCGAGCGCGACGTTCGCAGCCGCGGCCGGCTGGCTTCGCGCCGGCGGCCTGAGCGTCGACACGTCTTCGGCGTCCCACGACTACATCCTCGCGACCGGCAGCGTCGCGGATGTCCAGCGCGTCTTCGGGACGACGATTCGCAGCTTCAAGTCGGGTGGCACGTCGTTCTTGGCCAACACCACGCCGCCGCGCGTGCCCGGCGGCCTGCCGATCGCGTCGGTCGTCGGCCTGAACACCTACCAGCGGTTCTCGACCCCCGCCCACCCGGCGGGCGTGCTCGGGACGGTCGCGAACATCCTCTCGCTTGCCGGACTGCCGAACATCGGCGCGACGACGCCGCAGAGTCTGTGGTCGGTCTACGACCAGCCGGACGCCTACAGGGGTGCCGGGCAGTCGATCGCCGTCTTCGGGTCGGGGGCGAGCGCCGGGACGCTCAGTGACCTCGCGCTGTTCGAGCAGGCCCACCACTTGCCGACCGTGCCGGTGACCGTTCATCAGGTCGGACCCGGCTCCTTCACAGACACGTCGGGCGCCACGGAATGGGACATCGACACGCAGGCTTCGACCGGGATGGCCCCCGACGTCAGCGGTCTGACGCTCTACTTCGGCGACTCGCTGGTCGATGCGACGGTCGAGAATCTCCTCACCACGTGGGTCAACGACCCGCACGGCCCGGCGCAGGCGGACGCGTCGTTCGGCGAGTGCGAGCGGACTCCCCTCGATCCGGTCTTCCTGAGCCTGCCGGGTGACATCAGCCAGGATCCGAGCGCGACGCTCGGGCTGGCGCTCGGCAACAACCTCGAACCCGTGGCCGAGCAGACGCTGCGGCAGGCGGCGATCGAGGGACGGACGCTGTTCTCGTCGTCCGGGGACACCGGCTCGTCCTGCCCGGTCCTTGTCCTCCCGGCGATCGGCCCGGGCAACGGCGTGCTCAACCAGGTCGTCCCGCTGACCTCCTACCCGGCGTCGAGCCCGTACGCGGTCGCGGTCGGCGGGACCGTGCTCTACACGAACGCGACGACGCCGGATACGCGGTTTGCCGAGTACGCGTGGACGTTCACCGGCGGCGGCGACACCCTGTTGATCGGGGCGCCCGCCTACCAGCAGGGGACGCCCGGCCTCTTCCTGCCGTGCCTCGCGACACCCGACGGCCAGCTGACGAACCTCGGTCAGCCGTGCCGGGGCGTCCCGGACGTCGCCGCCCAATCGGGTGACGCTCTGACCAACAACTACGGGATCATCGCCGCGGGGACGCCGTCGCAGGGCGGCGGGACGAGCCTGTCGTCGCCGCTCTGGGCCGGGATGTGGGCGCGGATCAACCAGAGCGCAGGTGGTCAGGGCTACGGCTTCGCCAACGAGACGATCTACCGACTCGGGAAGAACGACGCGACGCGGGCGCGCGACTTCTTCGACGTCACGCTCGGGACCAACGGCCTGTACCTCGCGCTGCCCGGATGGGACTACGTCAGCGGGTTCGGGACGCCGAACGTCGCGAACATCATCGCCGACGCCCCGTGACGACCCGATCGACGACTGACCCCGCCCGAGACCCCGGCTCTACCGCTCCAGAGGCTCTCCGGCCACCGTCCGACCCCGGCCATGCCGGCGCGGCCGCCCCCGAGACCGCCGGGGCTCGACGGCCGCCCGGCAGACCGCCGCGTAGAATGGTCGTGATGTCCGACGAGGCGACATTCCGCGTCAAGGCCGGGTTGGCCGAGATGTTGAAGGGCGGCGTGATCATGGACGTCGTCGACGACGAGCAGGCACGGATCGCCGAGGACGCGGGCGCCTGCGCGGTGATGGCACTCGAGCGGGTTCCCTCGGACATCCGGCGGGACGGCGGGGTTGCCCGGATGTCCGATCCCCTGATGATCCGCCAGATCCAGGAGGCCGTGACGATCCCCGTGATGGCCAAGGCCAGGATCGGGCATTTCGTCGAGGCGCAGGTCCTCGAGGCGCTCGAGGTCGACTACATCGACGAGTCGGAGGTCCTCACGCCGGCCGACGAGGCCAATCACATCGACAAGTGGGGCTTCAAGGTTCCGTTCGTCTGCGGGGCCACCAACCTCGGCGAGGCGCTCCGGCGAATCGGCGAGGGCGCGGCGATGATCCGGTCGAAGGGCGAGGCCGGGACCGGCGACGTGGTCGAGGCCGTCCGCCACATGCGCGAGATCGTCGGCCAGATCCGGCGTGTCGTCGCCAGCGACGCGTCCGAGCTGCCGGCGCTCGCCAAGGAGCTCGGAGCCCCGCTCGAGCTGATCCGCGGGATCGCCCGCGACGGCCGCCTCCCGGTCGTCCTCTTCTCGGCCGGGGGGATCGCCACCCCGGCAGACGCTGCCCTGATGATGGCGCTCGGCGCCGAAGGCGTCTTCGTCGGATCGGGCATCTTCAAGTCCGGGGATCCGGCGATGCGCGCCCGTGCGATCGTCGAGGCGACGACGCATTTCCGCGACCCCCAGCGGGTCGCGGCCGCCTCCGAGGGACTCGGGTCGGCGATGGAGAGCCTCGAGACGCGCAAGCTCGCCGGCGAGCAGCTGCTCGCCCAGCGCGGCTGGTGAGAGGCCCCGCCGGCGGAAGCCCGCAGATCGGGGTGCTCGCCCTCCAGGGGGGCTTCGCCGCTCACACGGCCGTCCTGCGCCGACTCGGGGTCGCCGCCCGGGAGGTCCGCGTGCCGGCCGACCTCGACGACCTCGACGGTCTGGTCCTGCCGGGTGGCGAGTCGACGACGATGATGCTCGGGATCGACCGGGAGGGCCTGGCTGACCCGATCCGGGCGTTCGCCGCCGCCGGCCGGCCGATCCTCGCGACCTGCGCCGGCCTGATCATCCTCGACCGGGATCACCTCGGCGTGATCGACGTCCGGTGCGAGCGCAACGCCTTCGGCAGGCAGGTCCGGAGCTTCGAGACCGATCTCGACCTCGCCGGCTTCGACGACCCGGTGCGAGCTGTCTTCATCCGCGCGCCGTGGATCGTCCGACCAGGCCCGGGAGTCGAGATCCTCGGCGAGGTGGACGGGCACCTCGTCGCCGTCCGCGAGCACCGGATCCTCGGCACGGCGTTCCACCCAGAGCTGGCCGGCGAAGTCCGGCTCCACTCCTGGTTGCTCGAGACGGCCGGGCTCAGGCCCCGGGCACGATCTTGACCGTCCAGTGGCCGACCGCGTTGATCAGGAACCCGTAGTACGCGCCCTTGCCGAGCGCGGCCGTCCCGCTGTGGGCAGTCGAGTTGACCGGCGACTGGACCTTCGGGCTGGCCGGGATGATCTGGAAGATCGCGCCGTCGTTGGTCCAGTGAATCGTCGACGCAGTCGGGATCCTCAGGGGGTCGGGCTTGCCGATCTCCTTGACGCCGGTGCCCGCGAAGCTCAACGTCTTCGCCGGAGTGTCGGCGAGCGACGGCTTGTTGGATTTCGGACGCGCCGGCTTCGGCGCCCTGCCCGAACCAGACGGCGTTGTCGAGGCCGTGCCGGACGCCGCGCTTGTCGATGACGTCGTGCCGTTCGCCGCCGTCTTGGTCGGCGGCGGGTGCTTGGACTTCCCGCCGCATCCCGCCGCCGCCAGCGTTAGCGCGCCAGCGAGCAGGGCGACTGTCGATTGCCGTGAGTTGATCATCTCGTCGTCTCCTTCGATACCCGGGCGGTGGCCCGGACGGGAGCCGGTTCGCTGGCACAGGCGGTTGGGCGAAGCCAATCGTTTCACGCCGCGTGACCGAGGTCAAGGCGCCCCAGCGGCACCTCCCGACTGCCCAAGCCGTCCCGCTCGGATCCTCGTGCCCGGCCCGCTCAAGCCGACCGGCACCCCCCTTGGCCCCGGTCTGAGCGACCCTTGGCCTGGTCTGAGCGACCGTTGCCTGGTCTGAGTGACCAGTTGGCCCAATCTGAGCGACCCTTGGCCCGGTCTGAGCGACCCTCGGCCGGGTCTGAGCGACCCGTTGGCCCGCTCTGAGCCCCGCTCAGCCGGGCTGGTAGCCGGTCGCCCCGGTCGCCGGGACCCCCGTGACCGGCCGAGCGCTCCCGGCCCCGGGGCCGAGCTCGTGGACCGTCACAGGCCTGCTGGTCGTCGGCTTCGCCGGTGCCCTGGAGGTCGAGCTCGGCTTCGTGGGGTTGGCGGCCGGCGCCCCGCCGGTCGGACTTCTCGTCTGGCTTCCCGGCGTCCCGGCGGCCGGACCGCTCGTCCGGCTGCCGGTCGTGGGACTCGCGACCCCCGCCCCTGTGGTCGCCCGGGTCGGCGAGCTTCGTTTGCCCGAGGTCGCTGGCCGGCTTGGGCCGGTCTTCGCGGCTCCCGTCCCGCCCGCGGCCCGGAGCCTGCGCGCGACCGCGGCTGCCCGCTTCCTTGCGGCAGCCCGCGAAGCAGCCGTCGTCGCCCCGGCCGACGCAGCCGTGCTCCCGCTACCCGTGACGGCTCCACCGCCGGTCGAAGCGCCCCCGATCGACGAGCTGCCGCTCGTCTGCGTCCCTCCAGCCGGGCCACTCGTGCTCGGATCGGCCTGCCCGCCGGACACGGAGCTCGCGGACGGAGCGCGAGCGCCGCCACTGTTGAAGACCCCCGCCACGAACAGGGCGACCACGAGCCCGACCACCAGGACGGCGACCGGCCCGAGAACCCGGGGTACCGTGACTCGACTGACTCCGTCGGTCGCGAACGGCGCCGCAATCGCTCGCCGCCGGCCTGACTGACCGCTGGAGCGGCCCCCCGGGTCGGTCGCCGGCGCCCCGGCATCGACCAAGCCGGTCGGGTCGGTCCGCACTGGCCCCCCTGCGTCGGCCCAGACGCTCGGGTCGGCTCCGCCGGGCTGGCCTGCGAAATCGACGCCCGGTTGGTGGCCGGCCGCGGCGGCGAGGTCGACGGCGCTCATCACGCCGGTCGGCGAGTCCCACTCCACGGCCCGCCCGCCGCCAGGCGCTCCACGATCCTCCGCAGGCGCCGCCCCCGTCGCCGGTTGGCCGGCCGGGCTCGGGGACCCGGGCGACTCAGGCGCGACGACGACTCCGCCGGCGATCGTGCTCCGCCGCAGAACCTCCACCGCAACCGGCGCTCCCGCTCCCGTCGACGGCTCCGCACGCGGCGTCCCCGACGGGCCGGCTGCCTGCGGCTGCCCGACCGGCGTGCTCGTCAGGTTCGAGCCGGTCACCGCGGCCGTCCGCGGGAGCGGCTGCGGAATCCTCGGTTGCGCCCGCCCGACGGCCGCCTGCGTAATCTCCGGGCTCGACGCAGACCCCGGCCGGTCGCCGTTCGGCGACACCTGGGTTCGGCCGGTGCGCATCGGCGGGGGCACCGCCCTTCTCAGCGCGTCGATGATCTCCAGCCGGCTGACCGGGTCGACCGCGTCCGCCGTCGGGTGGAAGTACGTCCGTTCGGCCTCCTCCTGGACGCCCTGCGCACCCCGGCACGCGGCGCACCGCGCCAGATGCTGGCGCAGGCGATCCTCGTCGGCCGCAGAGATCGACCCCGTCGCCCTCTCAGCCAGCAGCGCCGGGATCTGGGAGCACGGAATCTCCCCGAAGACAAGGCTCGACGCCGGCTTCGGCGCTCGCTGAGCCGCGGCCGCCCGCGTCCGTCCGAGCAGCAGCGCCTCGGGATCGATCGACAGTGGATCCGCCGCCCGCACCGCGCCCGCCCGGAACGCCGCGAACGCGGCCGCCGCCGCCTCCACGGCCCGCTCTGGACCGCAGACGCACGAGCAGTATCCGACGACCGACGGACCCCGGCTGTCACACAGACCGGCAAGCGCGCCGGCCTCGCCGTCGAGCACGCCGCGCGCGCTCACTCCAGGCCATTGGTCTGACATCCCCTGAAGCGTAGGTGACTCCGGCTTTTCCCTGCGTGCGGCCACCAGTCCATACTGACGTCATGCGCATCTCAATGGCTGCCGACGAACCCGCCGACCTCACCGAGAAGCTGGTCGCCGAGATCCTCGGGCGGGGCCATCAGGTGATCCTCCACGGCGCGCTCGCCGACTCCGAGCGCCACGACTGGGCCTGGTCTGCCGAGGCCGCCGCCCGCGACGTCGCCGACGACCGAGCCGACCACGGGATCGTCTGCTGCTGGACGGGCACCGGCGCGTCGATCGCCGCCAACAAGGTCGCCGGCGTGCGCGCCGCCCTCTGCGCCGACGCCCAGACCGCGGCTGGTGCCAGGCGGTGGAACGACGCCAACGTCCTCGCGCTCAGCCTCCGCACCACCACCCACGCCGTCCTCGTCGAGATCCTCGACGCCTGGTTTGGGACCCAGCCGAGCTCCGAGCCCGACGACCGGGCCAACGTCGAGCACCTCGAATCGATCCGCTGACGCCCCACGACGACGGGCCACATCTGAGCACGTCGCAGCGATCGGCTGCCGCCCTACGACCGCCGGGCCCCACCGAACGCGGGAATCCCGGCCGAGATCTCGTTCCGCCCGTCCCGCCGCCCGCGGTGGGCGCTCCACCCCCTGCCGATCCCGTAGGCCGTCGCGCTCAGGCTGCCGACAAAGAAGCCGACCGGGTAGTCAGTCGCGTACGACGCCGCAAGCGACGTCCAGATCGTCACCACGGAGATCCCCACCGACGCGACGATCGCCCGGCCCGGGCTGCTCGCGAACGATCGGGCGGCCCCCGGCGCGCCGATCATCAGGCTGAAGATCAAGAGCGTCCCGACGACCGGGACCGTCATCGTCGTCGCCAGCGCGACCACGACGAGAAACGACAGCTCCACCCGCAGGCGGCTGACCCCCCGGGCCTCGCCGACCTCGGCGAGCACCGACGACAGCAGCAGTGGCCGGTAGATCGCTCCGATCGCGCCGACGCAGACGATCCCAAGCCCGAGCGTCAGACCGATCTGCTGGCTTGAGACCCCGAGCACCTCGCCGAACAGGAGCGAGTAGATCTCCGGCGCGTACGCGGCGCTGACGCTCACAAAAAGCGCCCCCAGGCCAAGCATCACGACGAGGGCGAGCGCCGTCGCCACGTCGTTGCGCGCCCGCCGGCCGAGCAGCCCGATCCCGAGCGCACCGGCCACCCCGAAGACGCCGAGACCGACGATCGTGCTCGCCCCGATCAGGCTCGCCCCGGCCGCCCCCGCGAACGACCCGTTCGGGATCGCGTGCGCGACGAACGCCGCCCCCCGCAGCACGACGAAGAAGCCGACCAAGCCGGCGACCACCGCGACGATCGTCGCGACCGCCCAGGCATTCAGCATGAAGCCCGAAAACACCTACCCGAGACCCCCTCCGGCCGGCACTACGAGACGATCTCGAGCCGGCCGCGCCCGGCCGAGTCATCCAGCGGATCCTCGTCGCCCGCCCCCGCAACCACCAACACCCGCCCCCGAACATGGAGCACGTCGACCCGCCGGCGGTAGAGCTCGCTGAGCACGTCCCCGCGGACCACCTCATCCACGGTGCCGCTCGCCGCCCGGCCGTCCGCCAGGTAGACGACCCGATCGAGCACCGGCAGGAGCGGGTTCATCTCGTGCGCCGAGATCAGGATCGCCACCCCCTGCTCGCGCGAGATCCTCGACAGCAGCCCGACGACCTCGTGGCCGCTGCGGAGATCGAGGTTCGCCAGCGGCTCGTCCGCCAGGAGGACGCGAGGCCGGCCGATCAGGGCGTGTGCGATCAGGATCCGCTGCTGCTCGCCGCCCGACAGATGACCGATCCGCGCGTCGGCGAAGTCCTCCGCGTCGACCGCCCGCAGCATCTCGTCGACGAGCCCCCGCTTCGCCCGCGACGGCCTCCCGATGCCCAGCTTGTGACCATCCAGGCCGAGGCCCACCAGGTCGCGCGCCCGCAGCGGCATGTCCGCATCCAGGAGGAACTTCTGCGGCACGTAGCCGATCAGCGGATTCCGACGCGATCGCGCCCGCCCGCCGACGAGGACACGACCAGCGGTCGCCGCCTGCAGCCCGAGGATGACCCGCAGAAGCGTCGTCTTGCCCGCCCCGTTGGACCCGATCAGGCCGGTGAACTCGCCGGCCCGGATCTCGAAGCCGACCTCCCGGAGGATCTCCCTGCCCGACAGCCGGACGCTCACGCTGTCGACCTCGAGAATCCTCTCCTCGGCCCGACGGTGGAGTCGATCCACGCTCACCGCCCCAAGGCTACCACTGATGAGACTCAGTCTTGCCAAGTCACGGGCGGCGACCGTATAATGCGCCGGCCTCGACGAGCACGACGAGCCGCTGGCGAGACATTGCACGCACTCGGAGGAACGACCATAGCGGCGGGTCCGTCGCCACGTGCCAACCGGGCGCTGCTCCTCGTCGGGAGCGGCTACCAGGCATACCGGGAATACAGCCTCCGGTCGATCGCCGAGCGCTTCCCGGTCGCTCTGCTGGCCGAGCACGACCTGACTTGGCAGCGCCCATACGTGACCTGGCACGTCGTCGCGGCAGACTTCGGAGACCCGGCCGGCGTCTTGCGCAGTGCCCGGGACCTCGCGGCGCAGTCCGGCGCGGCCGGGCTGCTGACCTGGGACGAGCGCTACGTGGAGCTGTGCGCAGACCTCGCCGGCGAGCTCGGCCTGCCGTATTGCGACTCCCAGGCGATTCGGATATGCAAGGACAAGGCCAGGCTGCGGGCCCTGCTCGCCCAACACGAGGGTCTCGGCGTGCGATTCGCCATCGCCGATGACCTCCCCACCGCCGTTCGCGAGGCCCAGGCGGTCGGCTATCCGGTCGTGCTCAAGCCCCGCGGACTCGGCGGTAGTGCCGGCGTCGTTCGCGTCGCCGACCCCGCCGACCTCGAGGCTGCGTTCCTCGCCGCAGCCGGCGCCCACATCGGCGCAACCGTCTCCTCCTACGGGGGCGTGCTGATCGAGGAGTACCTCGAAGGGCCCGAATTCAGCGTCGACTCGATCACGGTGGCCGGTGAGACGACACCACTCATCGTCGCCGAGAAGGTCGTCGGCCTCGCCCCGTACTTCGAAGAGCTCGGCCACGTCGTTCCTCCCCGACCGACTCCCGGCCTCGATGACGCACTTGCCCTCGTGACCCGTGTCCACCGCCTCGTCGGGCTCGACCGAGTCGTCACCCATACCGAGTTCCGGCTCACCCCGAACGGCCCCCGCCTGATCGAGCTCAACAGCCGGCTCGGCGGCGACCTGATCCCCTATCTCGGGCTGCTCGCGCTCGGGGTCGACGTCAGCCGTGCTGCCGCCGAGGCCGCCATGGGCGATCCGCCTGAGATCCACACGGCCGTCACCCGTGCTGCCGCGGTCCGCTTCTTCTACCCGACCGCCGACATCGCGATCGAGGACGTGAGACTCCCGCGGCCAGCTGCCGACTACCCGGGCCTCGTGGCGTTTCAGAGCCTCGTCGAACCCGGGCAGGAGCTCAGGCTGCCTCCACGCGAGTACCTGTCCCGGCTGGCCTTCGCCGTCGTCACCGGCTCCGATCAGGACGAGTGCGCCGCACGTCTCGACGCCGTCGAAGCCGACCTGACCGTCTCGGGGCGCGCGCTCGCCGTGGAGCCCTGAGTGGTCCCCCGGCGTCGCCGGACCCCCGCCATCGCGGCGGAGGCCGGCGAGAAGCCGGTCCTGCGCTCCGTCGTGACGATCCTCCGCACCGCCCCGCGTCCGGTCTGGATCCTCGTCGCCGGCGTGCTCGTGAACCGGATGGGCTCCTATTTCGCGACGTTCGCCACGCTCTTCTTGACGAGTCGGGCCATTGCGCTCACCAGCCTGCCAGTCATCCTCGCCGCGATCGCCGCCGCCGCGATGCTCGGGTCGCTCGCCGGAGGCTGGATCGCCGACCGCTTCTCCCGCCGCACCGCCCTCGTCGCGTCAGCCGCCGCGTCCGCCGTGAGCCTCGCATGCGTCGCGCTCGCCCCGACCCGACCGACCGTCGTCGCGGCGGTCTGCCTGTCGGGCTTCTGCACCCAGTCGTATGTCCCGGCGGCGAGCGCGCTGCTCGTCGACTTCAGCCGTCCCGCCGAGCGCGTCCCCCTCTTCGCGCTCTTTCGCCTCGCCCTCAACGTCGGCGCCGCGATCGCCGGCCTGACCGCCGGCCTGATCGCCGCCCACTCCTACGAGGCGCTGTTCGTCGTCGACGCGGCAACCAGCGCCGCCTTCGCCGTCGTGATGCTCGTCGGCCTCCCCCGGCTGCCTCCCGGTACTCGCCCTGCCTCCGCCCCACCCAAGGCCGGCAGAGGGCGGCGAGGGGGTGGGGGGCCACGCCGCGCGGGAGCCGGGCCGGCGCGGGCCGGCCCGGCCGCAGTGACCGTGCGGGCCCGGCGATCACGCTTCCCCTCATGCTGAGCGCCTTCTTCTGCGTCGCGGCGATCTATGCCCAGCACACTGCGACCCTGCCCCTTCATCTCGCGGCCGGCGGACACACGCCGCGCCTCTTCGGCGCGCTGCTCGCCCTCAACGCGGCGATCGTGATCGCCGCCGAGCTTCCAATCAGCTCGCTCACCCGGCGCGGGCCGCCGCGCGTACCGCTCGCGGCCGGAGCCGGACTGATCGCGGCAGGAATGGCGACTTGCCTGGCGTCCGGCGCAACCCTCGTGGTAGCCGGCGGGGTCCTCGTCTGGACCTTCGGGGAGATGCTGCTGGCGCCCGTCGCCGGCGACGCGATCGCCGAGATCGCGCCTGACGGGAAGGTCGCGCGCTACCAGTCCTATCTCGTCGCCGCTCAGACGCTGGGCTTCGCACTCGGTCCGGCGGGCGGGGCACTGATCTACGCGCACGTCGCGAGCACGCTCCCGCTCGTGTGTGCGATCGTCGGCTTCGCAGCTGTCGTCCTCATCCTCGTGGCGGGAAGGCTCTCAACGGAAAGGCAGGCTCCCGATCTCGGCTCTGACTAACACGCCGGTCGTCCTCGTCATGAGGCACAGTCTCGGCCCGAGGTTCGATCACCTCGAGTGCATGTCGCGACTCGGGTTGGAAATCCACCTCGTCACCGAGTCGGCGGCAGCATTGGCCGACCCGCGATTCACCACTGTGACGCTGATCGAGTCGGGGTCGACGACCGAGGACCTCGTCGACGTGACCGAGCGCCGGATCCACGAGTCCGCCGCCCGCTGTGCGGTGACGTACCTCGAGGCGGACATCGTCGCCGTCGGCGAGGCAAACGCCCGCGCCGAGGTCCCCTGGGCGCGCCCGGCCACCGATGCGATCGCCCGGGACAAGCGCCTCCAGCGTCTGCATCTGGCCAAGCACCCGATACCGTCGCCGTCCTTCCTGGAGGTTCGCGACGAGGACGCCGCGATCACCGCGCTGGGAGATCTGGCTGGCCCGTGGATCGTCAAGCCGACACGTGGGGGCAACAGCGCTCACGTCGTGCTCGCCAGCGATCATCGCGCCGTTCGCGACGCGTTGTCCGGCATCCGGGCGTTTGCGACGTCGCGCGTCTATTACCTCTACGACGACCTGCCAGACGTCTGGGCCCTGATCGAGGAATACCTGCCCGGCGACGAGGTGACCTGCGACGGCGTGGTGATCGACGGCCACTTCCACCTCGGCGGGATTCACGCGAAGTACGTCGGCCCGGGACCGTGCTTCGAGGAGGATCTGTACACGCTGCCGCTGCCAGACCGCAGCTCCGAGGAGGAGATCGTCGGCGTCGTAGAGGCGCTCGTGGCCTCACTCGATCTCGTCCACGCGCTGTTCAACGTCGAGCTACGCCGCGGCCGCGACGGGCGGTATCACGTCGTCGAGTTCAGTACCCGGATCAGCGGTGGCCACGTCTATCGAAACATCCTCGACGTTCACGCGGTCGACCTCGTCGAGCTCCACCTCCTCGCCCTGCTGCACGACTCCGATCAGGCTGCGACCTACGCCCGACAACGCCACCCGGGCCGAATGGCCACCTGCATCAGGTTCGTCTACCGGACCGGCATCGTCGAGGAGAACCTGGCGGGCCCGGCCGCGAACGACGCCGCGTTCCGGGCCTACTATCCGCTCGCCGCGGTCGGCGACGCCGTGGCGGCCGCACCGGCGGGTTTCGATATGTGCGGACTACTTTCCGTCCGCGAACGGCTGTTCCCCGGAGAGCACCCCGAGCGCATCCACGCGACAGCTCGCCGAGTCGAGCAGCTCCTGAGCCTGCGTGTCGTGGCCGCCTCGCCCGCGCCCGCCGGCCACGGGGACCCCGCCTGAGTCCACGGTCACGTCCGGCCCGGTCCGTGGTACGGGCAGGTTGCCCTGGGCATCTCGTCGTCGATCCGGGGCAGCCGCGTGAAGTTCGGCCAACGCTGGTGTGCGGGATAGGTCTGGTGGAAGACGGGCGTCGCCGAAGGCGACAGCGGTGGGATCATCCATGCCCATTCGGCGTCGACCTCTCGTCCGCGGCGGTTCTCGGCCAGCGTCCAGCGGTGAAACCGATCACTCGCGGTGTGGTGATCGTCGATCCGCATGCCGTCGCGTTCATACGACCAGAGAACTGCCGCAGTCAGCTCGATCATCGCCCGGTCCTGCCAGAGCGAGCCTCGCTTCGTGGTGTCCAGCCCGAGCGCGGATGCGATCTGCGCAAGCAGGTTGTACCGGTGGGGGTCGGTGAAGTCTCGTGCGCTTATCTCGGGCGCGACGTACCATCCGCTGAACGGGGCCAGCGGATAGGTGATGCCGCCGATCGACAGCGCCATGTCGCAGACGGTCGGGAACCCGTACCACCGCAACCCCAACTCCGAGAGCGCCGGAATCGTCGGGTGAGCGATCGCGACCTCGCGTGCGGCGTCCGCCGGGATCGCGTGGACACCGAGCCGTCCGTCGGAGGTCTCGATCACCAATGGCAGGAGATCGAAGCGGCCGGGCGTGCCGGGCGACCAGCCAAGGTCTTGCGCGAGCTCAGTCAACTTGATGCTCTGCGGATCTCCCAGTCCGGACCCGTCTTCGAGACGGTACCCGGCGTAGGAGACCAGCTGGCTGTTGCGTACGCGCGGGCCGCGGCCGAGCGGACCGTCGGGCGCGAACACGGAGATGACCGGCCGCACCTTGCCTGCGTTGGCGGCCGCTTCGAGGTGGTCGAGACAACCGCGGCCGATCTCGGCTGTCGAGGTCAGGTGGCGGCAGTCGCGGACCGCCAGCGAGCGCCAGTATGGCCTGCCGATGCAGCGCAGGTGATTTCGAAAAGCCAGCCGCGCACCCACGGTGAGCTCGTCGGTGGTGTGGTCGTAGGTCCCACGAAACGCGATCTCGGCCTCGACCTCGGCGAGCCGCCGTGCGCACTCGTCGGCCGGCATGTTCGTGTGCTCGCGATACTGGTCGAAGAAGTCGCGGACCTCGTCCATGCTCGGCGAAGCCGGGGCCCACGGCCGCGTGACCGCCGCGCCATCCAAGCTTGGGGAGATGCCCACGACCGTCGCTGTCAGTGTCGTCATAAGGCGAACCTACGGCACCTCGATGACCCTGTCTGTGAAGTTGGTCACACACCGTCCACCTGCTGCGGTCAGCGCCCGGCTAACCGCCCGCGATCTCGAAAGTCGCCAGGCCGTCGCGCACCGTCTCGACAAGCAGGCCTCGGTTGAGCAGGAGATCAGCGTGGCCGAGAACCTCCGAGAGCGTGAGGTATGCCTGCGTCACGGCGACCGTCCCCCACAGCGCCTGGGAGATCTCGTACGCGGTCTTCGGCCGCTCGGCGACGAGGTCGTAGATCTTCTGGGCCCGCTGCTCGTGCATGCGCAGCCGCTCGTCGATCAGCGCGACGTGACCCACGACCGGCCGGCCGTGGCCCGCGAGGATGACTTCGATCTGCATCTCCCGGGTTGCCTTCAGCGAGTCGACGTACGAGACCAGTGCCTGCGGCCTGGGCGAGGCCGCGTCCTGCGCCCCGGTGTCGCCAAGCGGCCTGGTCAGGAGGGGATTCGACGAGATGTGGCCGATCAGATGGTCCCCGCCGATCAGGATCCGCCGGTCCGCGTCCCAGAAGACGGTGTCGCTCGGACTGTGACCCGGCCGGTGGAGCACCTCGAGCGCCCTGTCCCGGAGGCGCAGGACGCTCCCGGGTGCCAGCGGCCGGCTGACGCTCACACTCGAACCCCACGCCCGGTAGCTCGCCGACACGGCCCGGAGGGCGTGGACCACATCCTGGGGGATCCCGTGTCGCAGGAGCTGGCGGGCGGCGAACCGGTCGTCGAGCTCCATGTCCTCGCCGAAGCGCTCGAGGTACGGGGCGAGCCGGTCGAGCGCAGCGACCTCCCCTCCCGACCGGCGGGCGATGATCGCCGCCAGCCCGATGTGGTCCATGTGCTGGTGGGTCAGCACGAGCAGCCCGATGTCCTCGATCCGCCGGCCCAGGCGATCCAGCCCGCGTTCGAGCTCGTCGAGCGCCACGCCGGAGTTCGGCCCGGCGTCGACCAGCGTCAGCGGGTCGTCGTCGATCAGATAGAGGTTGACCGCGCCGACCGCGAACGGAGTCGGAACCGCGAGGCAGTGGATGCCAGCGGCTGCGGCGCTCGCGAGCGGCTCCGCCGCCTCGGTCACGACCTGATCAGCTCGAGGACCTCGTCCCGGCGGCGTTCCATGTCCGCCTCCGAGACGAGGGATTCCAGGCAGAGTCGCAGCAGCGGCTCGGTGTTCGACGAGCGCACGTTGAAGTGCCAGTCGTCGTAGTCGACCGAGATCCCGTCGAGCCGCGTCACCCGGGCATCCGCGTACGTCGCGGCGATCGCGGCGATCCGTCCTTCGGCGTCCGCCACCGTGCTGTTGATCTCACCCGAGAGGAAGTACGTCGACCGGTACGGCTCGAGCAGCTCGGACAGCGTCTGCCCGGCCTTGGCGAGCAGCTCGAGGATCAGGAGCGCCGGCAGCGTCCCCGAGTCCGCGCAGTAGAAGTCGCGGAAGTAGTAGTGACCCGAGACCTCACCGCCGAACAGCGAGCCCTCCTCGCGCATGCGCGACTTGAAGAACGCGTGGCCGACCCGGTTCATGTGCGCCGTCCCCCCGGCCACCTGGACGGTGTCGGCGACGGCCCGGCTCGCCCGGACGTCGTAGAGGATCGCCTCACCCGGATTCTTCAAGAGCAGTGACTCGGCCAGCAGCGCCGTCAGGAAGTCGCCGTCGACGAAGCGGCCCGTCTCGTCGATGAAGAAGCACCGGTCGGCGTCCCCGTCCCACGCTATCCCGAGATCGGCCTTGTGCTCGCGTACCTGGTCGATCACGAACTGCCGGTTCTCCGCAAGCAGCGGGTTCGGCTCGTGGTCGGGGAAGTTTCCGTCCGGCGTGAAGTACGTCTCGATCAGCTCGATCTCCAGACCCCGCAGGATCGGTCCCACCATCGGGCCGGCCATGCCGTTGCCGCCGTCGACGACGACCTTCAGGCCCTTGATCGCGCTCGCGTCGACGAAGCCGAGCGCCGCCGCCTGGAACTCCTCATAGATGTCGAGCTCCTCGTGGACTCCCTTGTTCCGTGCCGCCCCGAGCTTCCCCGATTCGATGATCTTCCGGATGTCCTGGATGCCCGTCTCGCCCGACAGGGCCAGTGCGCCCTCGCGGACCAGCTTCGCACCCGTGTACTCCGCCGGGTTGTGCGACGCCGTGCACATCAGACCACCGTCGAGCTCGCGCGAGCCGACGAGGTAATAGAGCATCTCCGAGCCGACCTCGCCGATGTCGACGACCGTCACGCACTCCTTCATCAGGCCACTCCGATAGCGCCACGCGAGCCCCGGCGCGCTCAGGCGCATGTCGTGGCCGAGTCCGACCCTGAGGTCTTCGGTCGCCTTGCCCGACAGCTCGCTCAGGACCATCGCGAAGGCCCTCCCGATCTGCTGAGCGACGTTCCCGTCGATCTGCGTGTCGTAGAGGCCGCGGATGTCGTATGCCTTGAAGATCGTCGGGTCTGGAGCCATCCGGGCATCCTAAGGGCTCGCGACTGGCGGCCAGCCGCAGACGCAGGTAGCTTCCGTCCTACGCCGGCCGGGTCGGAGCCGGCGAAACGGAGATGGGGGTAGGACGTGGATCTGTCAAGGCTCGGTCGCGACAACAGGCTCGTCGCCGTGGGCGGAGTCCTCCTGATCGTCGACCTCCTCTTCCTCCCGTGGCTCCACAGCTCGGTCGCGCTGCTCGGCGCACAGATCTCACTCTCGGCCCGGGCGACCGCCGCACCCGGCGCGCTGTGGGGTGTCCTCGCCCTCCTGCTGACGATCGCCGTCGTCGTCGACCTCGCGTTGGCCGAGTTCAGGCCCGGCACGCAGGTCCCCACGACCCAGCTCGGCCGAGCGATGACCCGCTGCGCCCTCGCCGCGCTGGTCGTCTTCTTTCTCCTGATGAAGTACTTCGCCGAGACGAGCTTCCTCGGGATCGGCGCGTATCTCGGGTTCCTGCTCGGGATCCTCGTCGTCGTCGGCGCCTATCGACACGCCCAGGGGGCCGACGCTTAGCTCGGCGGGGGTCGGCGGGGATCGGACGCCGGGGATCGGAAGTAGCCTCCGGCGAGTGCGGATCCTCTGCGTCGGGAGCATGTTCCCCCCGCACCACCTCGGGGGATACGAGCTGGTCTGGCAGGCGGCGGTCGACGACCTCCGGGCCCGGGGCCACGACGTCCGCATCCTCGCGAGCGACCACCGGGAACCGTCGGCAGCCGACCTTCCCGACTCGGCCGACGTCCATCGGGACCTTCGCTGGTATTGGCGCGACCACGTCTTCCCGCGGCTCGGTCCCCGAGCCCGGCTGGGGCTCGAGCGCCACAACGCGGAAACCTTCGACCGGCACGTCGATGACTTCCGCCCGGACATCGTCGCGTGGTGGGCGATGGGCGGGATGTCGCTCTCGCTGCTCGAGCGGGCTCGCCGCCGCGGCCTGCCGGCGGTCGCCTTCGTCAACGACGCCTGGCTGATCTACGGACCGCTCGTCGACGCCTGGATCCGCTTCGCGACCCGGCCCGGCGTCTCCGCGGACCTGCTCGAGCGGGTCACCGGCCTCCCCGCCCGGTTCGACCCCCAAGCGAGCGCCCACTTCGTGTTCGCGAGCGAGGACACCCGCCGGGCATCGCTCGAGCGCTGGCCCGAGATCGACCGCTCAGAGGTCGCCCACGGGGGAATCGACCGGACCTTTCTCGACGGGCGCTCGCCCCCCGGCGAATGGGCCTGGCGGCTGCTCTACGTCGGGCGGATCGACCCTCGCAAGGGCATCGCCACGGCGATCCGCGCGCTCGCCGTCCTGCCGGCGCAGGCCAGTCTCCGAGTCGTCGGCGGCGGCGACGAGACATGCCTCGCGGCGCTCCGCGAGCTCACCGCCGACCTCGGCCTCACCGATCGAGTCAGCTTCGACGGGCCGCGCCCGCGCGACGCGCTGCCGGCGGTCTACGCCAGCGCGGACGTCGTGGTCTTTCCGGTCGAGTGGGCCGAGCCGTGGGGGCTCGTCCCGCTCGAGGCGATGGCCTGTGAGCGCCCGGTCGTCGCCACCGGGACCGGCGGATCGGCCGAGTATCTCCGGGACGGCGAGAACTGCCTGCTCTACACCCCAGGCGATCCTTCCGCCCTGGCCGACCGCCTGGTGTTGCTGGCGGGCGACGACACGCTGCGGGCAAGACTTCGTCGCGGGGGGTTGGAGACCGCGCGGGCGCACACCGACGCCGCGTTCAACGCCCGTGTCGAGGCTGTCCTCGCGGAATCGATCCGCCTCGCGGAATCGATCCGCCTCGCGGAATCGGTCCACCTCGCGGGTGCCCAGACGCAGGCGGCCTCGCCAGAAGAGCCGATGAGATGAGCGGCGCGTCCCGGACGGGCACACAGGCGGCGCGTGGCCGACCGAGCCCGATGCGGTGCTTTGACCCGCGCCGCGTCGGAGAGCTCGAAGCCCGCGCATGGGTCGCCTACTACCGCCGCGACTGGCCGGCGTTCCTCTGGGCCGCGGTCGGACTCACCCGCCACGGGTTTGCCCTCCCGTGGCCCCTGGCGGTTCGCGGAGCCTGGCTCGTTCTGCGGGCCAACCAGGCCTGGGCGCCGTACCCCGCAAACGACCCCGACCGCGCCCGCCGGTGCATGCGGAGCTTCTACCGGCTGATCGCCGCCCGCCACGGTGAGCAGTTCGACGTCGAAGAGGCCGCCAGGCTCGAGGTCGAATGGTGGGCGATCCACCGGGCCGACCAGCACCGAGAATCCCCGCACACCCCGCCGCCGGAAGCCCCGGATCCACTGGCCGACGCGCTGGCGGCGCTCTACAGCCACGTCTACGGCGTGGCGCCGGCGGACGTCCGGACGGCCGCGGCGCAACGCGCGCTGGCAATGCGCGAGTCTGACGCCTGGGTCGCTGCCGGGTGCACGCCGGACAGCCCCCGCATCGCGTCCGAGCGGGCCGCCCTGATCCGTTCGTATGCCGCCCTTCTCGGCGTCGTCCATCGAGCCTGATCGCAAAGTCGTGCCGCTTGACTCGGGCTCTGCCGGCAGCAGGGACAGCCCGAGCACAGCAGGTGGGCTTCCAGCGTGGCCCGGTCCCCAGAATCGAGCCGCCGACTCGCTATCGTCGTCCCCGGTCAGTGTCGTGGAAGCCGACGGAGCGAGGAGAAGACCGAGATGGCCGTCGTCCAGCAACCCGAAAAACCCAGCCCGGTCGAGGCGATCTCATACGTCGACCTGTACCGCCGGTGGGAGCAGCACGGCCAGTGGCGGGCGACGTCGATCGACTTCGCCGAGGACGTCACCGGCTGGGCCGGCCTGAGCGAGATGCAGCGGAAGTCGGCGGTCTGGCTGTACTCGATGTTCCTGGCCGGCGAGGACTCCGTCGCCGTCAGCCTGGCGCCGTACATCGACGCGGCGCCGACGACCGATCAGAAGTACTTCCTGGCGACCCAGCAGGTCGACGAGGCACGCCACGCCGTCTTCTTCCACCGCTTCTTCACCGATGTCGTCGGCTCGACCGGCGGAATCGCCGAGACGGTCGCCGCGAGCCGGGTCGATCAGAGCTGGGGCTACCGGCGGGTCTTCGAGCGGCTCGATCGGATGGCCGACGAGCTCCGTAAAGATCGGTCGCTGCCGAAGTTCGCCCAGGCGATCGCCCTCTACCACATGGTCGTCGAGGCAACCCTCGCGCAGCCGGGCCAGCACTTCATCGAGGCTCATTTCGCCAAGTCCGGGGGACTGCCGGGCTTCAGCGAGGGAATGACGATGGTCTCACTCGACGAGCAGCGGCACATCGGCTTCGGTGTCAAGACCCTGGCCGACTGCTTTGCCCAGTCGGACGAGTGCAAGTCGGCGGTCGCCGAGCTGATGGCCGAGGTCCTCCGCTACGTCGCGGGAGTCTTCGTCCCGCCGAACTGGGACCGGTCGTACACCCAGTGCTACGGGTTCGAGCTCGAGGACATCTATGCCTTCGGAATCGGGTCGATTCGCAGCAAGTGGCGGGCGGCGGGCTTCCCGGTGGAGGAGATGCCCCGCGGCGTCTTCCCGGTCGATTTCTCGCTCGGCGACGAGGAGATCGCTCGCCGCGTGATCCTGTTGACCGCGGCAGGCGTCCTCGGCGAGCCGAACCGCCGTCTTGACATCACGCCCGAAGTCCAAGCCCTCTTCTTCGACACCGTCGCCGCCTCGGTCGAGCCTGGTCGGGCCGGCGCCCGGCCGTTGTGCATCCAGTGGCGATTCACCGACGCCCTTCCCTGGCACGTGCTCGTCGACTCGAGCGCGGCTCGCCCGGTGGCCGGTGAGGCGCCGAGGGCCGACGTGACGATCGAAAGCTCCTGGAAGGACTGGATCGACCTCGCAGCCCGGGGGATCAACCCGGTCGGCGCGGTCGTGGGTCGCCGCTTCAAGGTCCACGGTTCACCTCGGGCGCTGCTTCGCCTACCCCGGCTCGTCCGCTACCGGCCGAAGATCGTCTGAGCGGCTACCGCTTGTGGGCGTGATGGACGACGTGCCGGACGTGGATGCCGTTCGTCGACTCGAGCGTGAACCTCGCCTTCTCCTCGACCCGGTCGAAGCCCGCGGTCCAGAGCATCCGCCGCCAGGTCCGGGCGCTCGGCAGCCAGAAGACGACCGCTGCGTCGCGGTCGGCCCGGTAGCGGGAGACGGGGAAGGGGATCAGCTCGGCGAGGCGGTCGTACTCCTCGGCTGATACGAAGGTTCCGGTGCACAGAGCGGCGATTCGCTCGAGGGCGAGAAGCTGGTCGCGGAGATGCATGATCACCGAACCGCAGAAGACGAGGTCGAAGGTCCCGAGGTCCTCGGGACGGGCGTCGTAGATGCTGCGGTCGATCCGCCTGACCTTCGATCCCCGAAGCTCGTGGGCCATCTGGAAGCTTTCGCCGCGCAGACGGGTCGGGAACTCCTTTGGCCGGCGCCGCGGCGGGAAGTCGAGATCCGCTTCGTGGTCGAGGTCCAGCGCGACGACCTCGGCCGCGCCCCGTCGCTCGAGCTCGAAAGCCCAAAAGCCGTCCCACGTTCCGACATCGAGAACCCGCAGGCCGTCGAGCCGGTCGGGCAGGCCGTAGTGGGGGACGAACGGCCTCATGTCGAACCAACCTGGCGTCACGGTGCCCGGCTGGAGCTCGATCACGTGATACCAGTTGGCGGCCAGCGCCCTGTCGATCAGCTCCACGCCGCCAGCTTATGCGCGGGCACCTCGAGACGTCGTAGCTGGCAGGGGGATGCCGTGGCCGTGTTCGCCGACGAGCCGATCGAAACTGCTCGAGCCAGGCTTGGATGGTGGCGGCCTGCCGAGCTGCTTGCAGATCGAGCGGACGAGGCCGAAGTCGATCTCGCGGTGGCGTGGGACGGCGCTGCGCCGCGGTCCGCTGGGCGCTGCCCATCGGGTGTGGCGGGAGCCTTCGTCGAGGAGCCGGCAGCCGTGGTCGAGGAGGCGGCGCTGGAGGTCGCGCCGCTTCAAGAGGTGATCGTCAGCGCTAGCGGCTCGCTGTCAGTGGGAGTGGCGTCGGGCACTCGGGGTCATCATCGAGCCGCAGGCCGAGTGGGCTCCGGCGACGGGTTGCGATAATCGAGCGGTGACCAGTCTGCGACCGGGCGTCAGCGTGATCGTGCCGTTCGCGGGACCGCAGGAGGAGCTCGAGGAGATGGTCAGACGGCTCGGTCGCCTGCGTGTCGGCCCGGACGACGAGCTGCTGCTGGTCGACAACCGGCCGGTCCACGTGCCGCCTGCGGGCGGCCTCCCGGCCGGCGTCGGGATCCTTCACGACGGCGATGTCGGCTCGTCGTGGCATGCCCGTGGTGCGGGCGTGGATGCCACGCGGGCCGAGTGGATCCTCTTCGTCGACGCCGACACCGTGCCGCCGCCGGACCTCCTCGACCGGTATTTCGACCCCCTGCCGGACGCGAGCGTGGGGATCTTGGCCGGTGGAGTCCACGACTGGCGGACCGCCGAGACGTGGTGCGCCCGGTACATCTCGGCCCGGCGGAAGATGGAGCAGGAGATCACGCTGGCGTATCCGTACCGGCCGTATGCACAGACGGCGAACTGCCTGGTCCGGCGAACGGCGTTCGAGGAGAGCGGCGGGTTCTTGACGTACGCCCTGTCGGCCGGCGACGCCGACATCTGCTGGCGTCTGCAGGAGGCCGGCTGGCGACTGGAGTCCCGGCCGGAGGCGTTCGTCGACCATGAGAATCGAGCGCGCTTCTACGACCTCTTTCGCCAGCTTGCCCGCCACGGGGCCGGCCTCGCGTGGCTCGAGCAGCGCTACACCGGCAGCGCTCCGGCGCCGACACCGCGCGATCTGGTCGGGCGCATTCCGCACTACCTGCTAGCCGCGGGCCGGGCCGCCCGGCCGGAGGAGGCGTTCTTCGCGCTGGTCGACCTCGTCTGCCTGTACGCGAGGGACGCCGGGCGTCTGTACTACCACCGCTCTGGCGAGCGGTCGGCCTCTCCGGCTCACTGAACCCGGCCGTGCCGCTCGAGATCAGCGTCGTGGTTCCGGTTAGAGACGGGGCCGATTCACTCGGTGCTCTGCTCTCGAGCCTTGCGGTTCAGACGCTCGGGGCTGACCGGTATGAGGTCGTGATCGTCGACAACGGGTCGCACGACGAGCGTCCGGCGGAGGTCGCTCGGGCTAACGGGGCGACCGTCGTCTCAGAGTCGTGGGCCAATCGCGCGCGTGCCCGGAACGTCGGCGTCGCGGCGGCCGGTGCGCGGCTGATCGCCTTCACTGACGGCGACTGCCGGGTCGCGCCGGATTGGCTCGCGGAGCTCGTCTCCTGTCTCGATCGGGATCCCGTCGTCGCGGGTCCCGTGGTTGTCGACGCGACTGCGAATCCCGGCCGGTGCGAGCGGCTCGAGGCGCTGTGGCGCTTCGACCAGGAGGCCAACGTCCGCGAGAGTCACTGGGCGGCCAGCGCAAACCTCGGGGCTCGGCGGTCGGTGCTCGAGGCGATCGGCGGCTTCGACCCGGCTTACGTCCAGATCGGCGAGGACGTCGACTTCTGCCTGCGGGCTCGGGCGGCCGGCCACGAGCTTGCGTACTGCGCGAAGGCGGTCGTTCACCACGACCCCGAGACCCGCGTGGCGCCGATTTTGGGCCGCGGGTTTCGCCATGGTTGGTCGAGCAATCAACATCACCATCGCCTGCCAATGGCAGTCGGCTGGCGCTACTGGCGCCATCCGGGCCCGGCTCTGCGGGGCGATTGGGCACTCACGAGCAGAGGCGGTGATCCCGCGGTTGACGGGGACCTCCTCTGGTTGGCTCGCGCCGAGTACGCCGCGCGAGTCGTCGGGTCGGCAGCTGCTGAGCTGCGCCGTGTCCGCTGACCCCGGCCCCGGCCCGACCCCGACCCCGACGAGCGTGTCCGTTTTGACACATCGGGGGCGACCCTCCGACTCCTCGACTCGACCCCGGACTCCTCCGACGGCCTCCCACGGCCCCCGACCTCACACGTGGCCCAGGACACTCTTGTCGTCCCCAACAGCTACTCGCAACACGGTGTCGACCCCTGGGGCCGAGCCCGTCAGATGCCGTCGGTCCTGATGTCCGCGGGTCCCCGCGCCTTGCGCAGGTATCCCTTGACCTCGCGGAGCAGCGGGCGCTCCAGGTAGAGCGTCACGCCGGCCGTCACGACGAGGAAAGCGGCCGCCTCCGCGATCGCGACTGCCACCGTCCGGCTGCCGTCGAGCTGGCGCAGCAGCAGGACGACGACGGCTGCGGGGACGGTCGGGAGGATCGCCTGGGTGCTGTGGCGCAGGACGCCGAATGACGGGAAGAGGCGAACGAGGTAGACAATCCGACCGGTGATTCCGACAGCGGCAGCGAACGCCATGCCGATCCCGAAACCGGTCAGGCCGTCGATGATCAGGAGGGGGATCGCCGTGGCGAGGCAGGCGATCATCGTGACGATGCTGACGAGCAGCAATCGGTCGGGTCTCGGCCCGCGCCCGGTAGTAGTCGTCCCAGTTGAAGGCGATCTGGTCGGCGGCGGCGATCAGGCCGAAGATCTGGATCAGGGCGACGGCCGGCCGCCAGCGGGCGCCGAGCCCGAAGTCGACGAGGTCGGGCATGAAGAGGGCGATCGCAACGCCGAGCGGAACACCCCACATCAGGCCGAGGCGGTTGGACTTGACGAACGACTCGAAGAGGAGGTCCGGCTTGTCCGACACGGCGCAGATCGCGGGGTAGAGCGTCTGGCTGACGATCTGGTCGACCTGCGTCGTGTAGAGGACGATCGTGCTCGCCAGGGCGATCGAGCCGACCCCGGCCAGCCCGAGCACGGCGTTCCCGGCGATGATCGAGCCCTGGGCGACGGCGATTCCGCCGACCCCGGCGACGGCGAGCGGCCAGGAGAAGCTGAGGTACTGGCGGACGGTCCCCGACTCGTAGCGGAACGCCGGGCGGTAGGGGGCGACCCGGAGGATCGCGAGCGCGCCGACCCAAGCGCCGGCGACCATCCCGACGATCAGGCTCCAGTAGCCGGCGCCGGCGATCGCGAGGCCGACGGTGACGACGAAGCCGACGAGCGGCTCGAGGACTTCGAGCCGGCGCTGGCGCAGGAACTCCATCCGCTTGTAGAAGACCCAGAGCGGCGACTGGAGGATGTAGGCGGGGATCGTCAGGAGGAGGGCGAAGCCTGGCGCGAGCAGGCCGGGCCGGCCGTAGAGGACGGCCGTCAGGGCGACGACGGCAGCCGCCAGGACGAAGAAGGCCCCGCTGAAGAGGATCTCGAGCGTGAAGGCCCGCTGGAAGGCGAGCTCCTGGTCGTCGTCGGACTGCTGGACGTAGCGGTCTGACACGCCGATCTGCTTGAGCCAGCCGAGCGTGCCGAGGGTCACGACGAGCAGGCCCCAGACGCCGTAGTCGCTGCGACTGAGGAACCCCGCGACCACGAAGCCCTTGATCAGGCCGAGGGAGGTCAGGCCGGCGAGGAAGACGGCGTTGATCAGCATCCCGCGGGCGGCTCGCCGGCGCAGGCCGAGCGCCTCGTCGGGGACCTTGTCCGGCGCCTCGACCATCGACGGTCGACCACCGGCGCCTCGGCCACCGGCGCGTCGACCAGAGCCGCGTCGGCCACCGGCGCGTCGACCAGAGCCGCGTCGACCGGCGGGTCCTCGGGAGGCGGCGGGCTCGCGCTCATGGGCGCTGGTCGACTCAGGCCGCCGGGCGGGCGAGCACGGCGGCGTGGGGGAGGCCTCGCCAGACGCCGATCAGCTGTTCTCGGCCGGCCGGGGTCAGGGCGAGGCGGGCCATCGCGCGGCGGGGGGCCTTGGGATGGGCGGTCCCGTGGGGGAGGAAGTAGATCGGCGTCCGCCGGAGGATCTCGAAGCCGGCGCTCTCGACCATCCGGTGGAGGGCGGCGACGTTTGGCTGCCACCACCACGGCCGGTCGATCCCCTCGAGACGGACGGTCGGCGTCCGGGGGCGCAACCACGAGGGAATCGCCTCGACCATCTCGGCGATCACGAGCTCACCGCCGCAGACGCGACGGAGCCGGTCGAGGGCACGAACAGGGTCACGGAGGTGGAGGAGAAGGCTGCCGAGGAAGACGAAGTCGAAGTGGCCGTGAACGTCGGGGTCGAGGTCGTAGATGCTGACGTCGACCCGCTCGACCTGGGAGCCGAGGGCCTCGCGGGCGAGGGCGAAGGCCTGACCGCCGGCCTTGAACTCGTCGAGGATCTGCCGGCCGCTGGCATAGTGCTCGCCGACCCGGGTCTGCGGCGGCCAGTCCCAGCGGGCCGGGTCCTCGATGTCGATCGCCGTCACCGACGCGGCGCCGCGCCGCTCCATCTCGAAGGCCCAGAACCCGTCCCAGGTGCCGACGTCGAGGCACCGCAGCCCGGTCAGCGACTCGGGGAGGGGGACGCGGGCGACGGTCGGCCGGGTGTCGAAGAAGCCGGGCGTGACGAGACCGGGAGCGAGGTCCATCGTGTGGTACCAGCTGATCGCCTTGACCCGGTCGGCGAGGGCGTCTGTCGGCGGAGCGTCGGTCGGCACGCCGGGCATCATCGCGGATCGTGGCCGGGGGGTCGTGTCGTTAGCCTGCACGGCGTGGGGTGTCGCGGGTGGTGAGCGGGACGGGACATGAGCTGCTCCTGGTGGCGGCGGTGGCCGCGCTCGGGGCGGCGGGTCTGCGGATCGCGGGCCGGCTCGGCGGGGACGGTCTGGTGCGGGTCGTCGGGGCAGCGCCGATCGCGACGTCGTTCGCCGTGCTGGAGGCGCTCGGCCTGGGTCTGGTCTCGCGCGGGTCGTCGCCGTGGCTGCTGGCCGGGGCAGCGATCCTCACGTTCGGGCTCACCCGCCTCGCACTCGCCGGACGCGGCCGCCCGCGTCCGCCGAGCCTGCGCCTTTCGGCGGGGAGATGGTGGGCCGAGCGGACGCGGGTCGAGCGGGTCGCGTGGGGAGCGGCGGCCGGCGGGTGGGTCGCGATCTGCGGGTGGCTTGTTGCGAACCCGACGATCGGGATCGACGCGGCGCTGTACCACCTCAACGACGTGGCGGCGTGGGTGCAGAACGGCCGGCCGGGATCGACCGTCTCGCTGAGCTACGACCTCCCGTTCGGAAGCTACCCCCTGACCAACGAGGTCGCGCTCGCGTGGATCGCCGGGATCTCGCGGGGGTTCGCGGGGCCGACGCTGTGGAGCCCGTCGCTGTACGTGCTGCTGCTCGCGGCCGGCTGGGTCGGTCTCCGGGGTCTCCGCGTCCCGGCGGTCCTCGCCGGTCTGTGCGTCGGCGTGGTGGGAACGGTTCCGGTGGTCCTCCAGCAGATCCCGACCGCGGGAACCGATCTGCCTGGCGTCTGCTGGCTGGCGGTCTGCGGAGCGCTGGTCGCCTGCTCGATCGAGCGGCCGCGGCTGCTCGCGGCGGCGGTGCTCGCGGGGGGCCTGGCGGTCGGGACGAAGACGACCGTGGCGCCGGAGGTGGTCTTCGTGTTCGTGGCGGGCGGGTGGGTCCACCGGCGACGGATTCGGAGTCTGTCGGCGTGGGTCGGGCCGGCGGTGGTCGGGGCGGGGGTGGTCGGGGGTCTGTGGTATGTGCGTGACCTCGTGGAGCACGGCTCGCCGCTGTGGCCGTTCGTCAGCCTGCGGGGCGGCGACCCCGTGCCCGGGTTCCTCGTGCCGCTGCGGCCGTCGTTCCTGTCACGGCCGCTGGCGACGATCGACGGGCCGGTCAGGGTCTACAGAGACTCCTACACATGGCAGCTCGCGGGTGCGTGGATCCTGCTCGCGGCGGGTCTGCTTGGCCCCGTAGTCAGCCGCCGGCGAGCGGTCGTCGTGGGGGCCGGGGCGGTCGGACTGGGCCTGCTGGCGTGGGCGAGCGCGCCGGTCACGGGGGCGCCGGCGAACCCGGGGCTGTGGGAGCTGACGGCGTCGACGAACCGCTACTTCCTGCCGGTGTTGGTGGCCGCGAGCGTCGCGGTTGGCCTGCTGGGACGGGCGAGCCGCAGGGGTTGCAGCGTCGCGCTGGGTGTGCTCGGTCTCGGCCTCGTGGTGAACGTCGCCGGGGCCGGCAGGTACGTGCCGACGTCGATCGAGACGCCACCTGCGGCGTGGATCGTGCTGGGCCTGGCGGGCGGGGCGTTGGCGGCGCTGGCGGCTGGCTTGGTGGGGCGGGGGGGACCCGGGCGGTTTGTTCTGGCCGGTGTCGGGATGGTCGCCGGGCTGGGGCTGGCGCTCGGCCTGGCCTGGGGGTCGGGCGGGTTCCTCGGTCGGTCGGTGGTGGCTGCCGATGCGCCGTTCGTCGGGCCGGTGGCGTGGTTTGACCGCCAGCCCGGGTACTCCGAGGGGTCGGCTCCGATCGCGATGGCCGACCTGACGGTCGCGACGCTGGCGGGAGACCGCTACCAGCACCGGCTCGAGCTGATCGGGGCGCAGGAGCCGTGCGCGGCGGTGCGGGCGCGGGCGCGAGCCGGGTGGGTCGTGGTGACGACGTTCGTCTTCCCGGGCTTCCGGTCGTTCACCGCGGCTCGTTGCCTGGCGGGGGAGCGGGCGCTCTTCAGGGACGTCGGGTACGCGGTGTACGGACCGGGCAGTTAAATTTAGGTCAGGTTGCCGAGTGGTAGCCCTGACTTGACACCGACCGGACGGTGGATAATCCTACGGGACATGGAGGCTTCAGAGGCCTGGGACGACGCGGAGGCCGTGGACCCGGACGACCTGCTCGACGACGAGGATCCGGAGACGATCCTGCCGGTCGCCGACGAGGATCTGTTCGGCATCGACACCGACGACGACTAGTCGCGCCGCCGGCCGGGGCTCAGGCGACGGGCGGGGGGATGCCGTCGGCGGTGGCCGAGAGAGCCGGGTCCCAGTCGCAGACGGTGCAGGCGTGGCGGAACACCGAGTGGGCGAATTCGAGCGCCAGGGCGTGGGGGTCGGGGCTGGCGCAGACGTCGTCCCAGTCGAGGACGTATTCGCCGAGGGCCGACTCCCAGCGGGCTTGGGCGGGTGCGAGGTCGGCGCCGGAGAAGCTTTCGGGGGCGGGGTGGGTGTAGCCGTAGAAGGCGGCCTTTCCGTAGCGTGGGTCGCCCGGCCACCAGCCGACGGCGACCTCCTGGACGTCCATCGAGTTGCGCATGATGAAGTCTGGGGCGGGTGGGTCGGCGGGCAGACCTGAGAAGAGGTTGGCGGCGAGGTCGAACGAGCCCCACCAGGCGTTGACGGGAGTCGAGCGTCCGCGGAAGGGGGCGCGGAAGGCGGCGAGGACTAGGGCGGCCTGGGTTGCGGCGGCGAAGTACGTGGCGACCTGGGTGGTGTCATAGGTCGCGTGGTGGTCGTCGTCGTCGAGCGCGACGCTCCACGGGACCTCCTGCGGGGTGGGGTCGATCGTGACGGGGCCGGCAAGCTCGGCGACCGCGCCGAGCAGCTGGCGGGTGACCTGGCCGACCGGTCGATCGGGAGTCAGCGGGACGCGGCGGACGCCGCGGGTCGTGTGCTCGGCAACCGCCTCGTGGGCTCGGAGGTCGAGCGCGACGACCAGCGCACCCGAGCCGTCGGGCGCCGGGAGGGGAGCGGTCTCCCAGCCGCGGGCGGTGAGCCTGAGGGCGGCGTGCTGGAGTTGGGGCTCCGGCGGGGCGAGGGCGACGGCAAGCTTGCCGAGGACCTGGGTGTGGGCGTGGAGGGTGTCGCAGGTCGCGCTCCACGTCTCGTAGTTGACCGGCTCCCATCCGTTGGTCATCGCGTCACCCGGCCGTCAGGCCTGCGGCGGTGCCGGAGCGGGCGGTGGCGCCGGAGCGGGCGGGGACCCCGGTGCTGTCGGTGGCGCCGGGAGCGGAGAAGTCGCGCCGGCGCCGGCGGCTACCCCGGCGGCCTGGACCCGTGACAGGGCGACGCCGCGTCCGACCCGGAGGATCGTGTCACCGGCCACGAGGGCCATCGCCCAGGTCGCGGCGTGCGCGAGGGAGCTCTGCTGAGCGACGGACAGGTCGTAGATCCCGAAGGAATGGAGCAGCTCGGCGAGAATCGGAATCCCGGAGACCAGCTGGGCCGGAGTCAGATCCGGGCGTTGGCCGGTGATGATGTTCATTGATGATGCCCCCCGTCGGTGCTCAGGTTGTTCGTGCCAGGAGTGATCTGTGGTCGTCGCACATCGCCTTGGCCGGCCGCGACCGGCTAGGTGCTCCGCGCGCGGAGCGCCGCGTAACGGGCTCGTCGGGCGTTGGCAGTCCACCCGTGGCCGTCGCCTCCGGCTGCCTTCGGTTGTGCCGCGCGCCAGATCGCCTTGCGACGGGCGACCATCGCCTCCCGCAGCTCGTCGCGGCGGGCGGGGCCGTCGCCGGTGCGGTGGAGCTCGTCGTACTCGCGGATCCAACTCTTCTCGTCTGCGCGATATCCCGGACGCGGATCGGCCTCCGACAGGAACAGCGCCCGCTCGGCCTGGCGCCGGCGGGTCAGTCCGGCGACCGGAGCTCCGCCGGCCTTGTTCCACGCGAGCAAGCCGTCGGCCGCCGCCTGCCAGCTCCGCGCCCGTAGCGCCCGGCCGACACCGGTCGACGCGGCGACGCCACCGGGACCGACGTTGTAGACAAATGAGACCAGGGCGTCGAACTGGGGTTGGCTGAGGGTCACGCCGATCGCGTTCACCGACGGCCCGTACTTCGCATCGAGATCCGTTGCGAGCAGGGCGCCTGCCTGCGCCTCTGTCAGCTGTGGACTGTTCGGACCGACGCCTTCGGTGTGGCCGTAGCCGATCGTCCACACGCCGACCATGTCCTTGTACGGACGACCGCCGTACGGGCAGCCCTCGAACTCCTTGATCAGGGCGACGCCGGCAGGACTGACCTTCATCACGCCGGCGGTGGGTCCGGCGCGACGCGGGAATCCGGCTCCGGCTGCTCGTCGGCGAGCTCTTCGGCGTCGGCCGGGCCGTCCGCCGCGCGCGGGGCTGCGTCATCACCCGTTGGATCTGTCACGTCGATCGCCCCTCCTCGGATATCGCCCCGAGCCGTCGGGCCGATTATGGCGCATCGCAAGATCTTCGTAAAGTCAACCGTCGGGTGAGATCAGCCGGCGAATGTCAAGCCCTCGACCCGCGCGGGCCGGGCGACGACGCGCTGGTCGTCGCGCCTCGGCGAGAGACCCGATCGGTGGGACATCGGGCGTTTCGTCAGACTGCCCGTCGTGGACGACTTCGTTGCCGATCCGGACGCGAGCTATGTCCTGCGCACGGTCGCAGAGCGCGACGTCCGCTTCGTCCGCTTCTGGTTCGTCGACGTGATGGGCACGCTCAAGAGCTTCTCGGTTCCGTCCAGCGAACTCGAGCAGGCGCTCGCCGAGGGCGTCTCGATCGACGGCTCCTCGCTCGAGGGCAGCGTCCGCCTGCGCGAGCGCGACGTGATCGCCCTTCCCGATCCCCGCACCTTCCAGGTCATCCCGTGGCGACGTCCGGGCGCCGCGGTCGGACGCATGTTCTGCGACATCCGGATGCCCGACGGCTCGCCCTTCGCCGGCGACAGCCGCCAGGCCCTGCGCAGCGTGCTGGCCAGGGCCGCAGCGCTCGGCTACTCCTTCCAGGTCGGCTGCGAGGTCGAGTTCTTCCTCTTCGAGCCGCTCACAGACGACGGCGCCGTCCCCCGGCCGCTCGATCGCGGCGCCTACTTCGACCTCACGCCCCGGGACGAGGGCTCGGACTTCCGGCGCCAGACGATCGAGCACCTCGAGCAGATGGGCATTCCCGTCAAGGCATCGCACCACGAGGTCGGACCCTCCCAGCACGAGATCTCCCTCCAGCACGACAACGCACTCGCGATGGCCGACGCCGTCAGCACCTTTCGCCTGACGGTCAAGGAGGTCGCCCACGACCAGGGCGTCTACGCCACGTTCATGCCAAAGCCGCTCGAGCACGAGTCCGGCTCGGGAATGCATCTCCACATGTCGCTCTTCGAGGGCGAGCGCAACCTCTTCCACGACCCGCGCAGTCCCAGCGGCCTGTCGGAGCTCGGCGAGCGCTTCCTGGCCGGCGTGCTCGTCCACGCCCGCGAGCTGACGGCGGTCACCAATCCCTGCATCAACTCCTACAAGCGGCTCGGCAGCTTCGAGGCCCCGGACCACGCCTGCTGGACCAGACACGGACGCGAAGCCCTCGTCCGTGTTCCGTCGGCCCGTCCCCGCCGGCCGACCGCCGCGCGCATCGAGGTCCGCTCTCCCGACCCGAGCTGCAACCCCTACCTCGCGTTCGCCGTGCTCCTCGCCGCCGGTCTCCGCGGCATCGAGGCGGGCTACGAGCTTGCGCTCGAGGTCGAGGACGCCCCGCCGGCCGACGCGCCCGCCCTGCCCGCGGATCTCCGCGAGGCGACCGACCTGTTCGCCGCCTCGGCGCTCGCCCGCGAGACGCTCGGCGACCGCTTGTGCGACTGGTACGCCGCGAACCAACGCAGCGAATGGCGCGACTATCAGCAGATCGTGACCGAATTCGAGCGACGCCGGTACCTGCCGAACCTGTGAGCGAGCCCCGCCGCACCCGGCGCCGGAGTCAGCCCGTCAAGGACGCCTGGGTCTACCCGTTCGAGACCGCGCTCGCCGACCTCCTCACCGAAGACCTCCGTCGGCTCGGCTACACCCCGGTCCACCGGCCGCCCGACGGCACGCCCGAGACCGAGCGAGACGCGGCCGCCACCGCTCCGCCCGCCGTCGTCCTGATCGCCGCCGCCGCGGCCGAACCCCAGCGGGCCGACGTCCTCGCCGGCGACCTTCGAGCGCTCGGCGAGCTCCACGAAAATCCAATCCTGATCGCCACCGACGTCGCCGCGCTCGCCACCGAGACCCCGTTCGCCCGCGCCGACGACGTGCTCGTCGCCCCGTGGTCGTCCGCCGAGCTCGCGCTGCGGATCTCCCGCGCCGCCCACCGCCTCGGCCTGGCCGGCGACGGGGACGTCGTCCGGCTCGGCGGTCTCGAGATCGACTTCACCACCTACCAGGTGACGATCGACGGAACACCGGTCGATTTCACCTTCATGGAGTACGAGCTCCTCCACTTCTTCGTCACCCACCCCAATCACGTCTTCTCGCGCGAGGCGCTCCTCAGCCGGGTCTGGGGGTATGACTTCTACGGCGAGACGCGGACCGTCGACGTCCACGTCCGCCGGGTTCGCGCCAAGCTCGGCATCGAGCACGCCGCCCGGATCCGCACCGTCCGGTCGGTCGGCTACCGCTTCGAGCGCTGACCCGCCCGGATCTGCTTGGCTTTGGGGACATGACCCAGGCCAGCAGCAAAGCGACGCCACGACTGCCGCGTGCACCGGGCTCGACCGCCGCGGCACCGACCTCTCCGTCCGCACGCCCCGCGGTCGGGCACCCGTCCGCGTGGCGTTCGCCGAGCCCTTGGACGAGCCAGCCCGGCTGCGGGCGGCCACGGTCGCCCTGACCCGAATGGGAGCTCGACCGTGAACCTCTGCCGCGGGCCGGCGAGTGGTTCTCGGTCGTCGATTCGACCGCGACGGCCGTCGCTGTGATCGAAGTCCGGGCCGTACAGGTCGTCCCGCTGGGCGATGTCGACATCGCCGTCGCTCGCGAGGAGGGCGAGGGCTTTGAGAGCGTTCACGCGTGGCGCCTTGCCCACGAGGAGTTCTGGAATGGCTACGCCGACGAGTTGCGCTCGCGGCTCGCCGACGCCGCTTGGACGCTGACCGACGACACGCAGATCCTCGTCCAGCGCTTTCGTCTCGCCTGGGCGCTCGATGCCGAGTCCACGCCGGCATCGCGGCCACCGTCGTGAGCGCTGCGTCCAGATCCGGGCTCTGTCATCGTCCGGCTCTACCGCGACAGCGTCAGTGGGACGGTGAGATGAGCACGCGCAGCGAGACCTGGTCGGTCGTTTCAGAAATCGAGGAGCTCCGAGCCCTCGTCGGCACGCCCGTCAAGCGGGTCGCCGAGAAGGTCCGCCCGAGTCTCCACCCGATCGACCGCGAGTGGCTGGCCGCCAGCCCGTTCTGCCTCGTGGCGACCTCAGCCGCCGACGGCACGTGCGACGTCAGCCCGCGAGGCGACCCGCCAGGGTTCGCGCACGTCCTCGACGACCGCACGATCGCGATCCCCGATCGACCGGGCAACCGCCGGGTCGACGGGTTCGCCAACGTCATCGAGAACCCGCACGTCGGGCTGATCTTCGTGATCCCCGGCCGCCCGGACACGCTCCGGATCAACGGCTCGGCCAGGCTCGTCCGCGAGGCTCCCTTCTTCGAGGAGCTCGTCGTCCGCGGTCACCGGCCGACCCTCGCGCTGGTCGTCGATCTGGAGGAGGTCTTCTACCACTGCTCGAAGGCCTTCCTCCGGTCGGCGCTGTGGGATCCCGAGACCTGGATGCCCACCGCGGTCCCGTCGCGCCCGCAGATCGCCAAGGCGATCGACTGGACCGACGCGACGCTGGCCGAGCTCGAAGCCCACTACGGCCCGGCGTACGCCGCGAAGCTCTACGGCTAGAGGCTGCCGGCCGCGTGCAGACGGCCACCTCACCGGCCTCGAACACGTCAGCGATCTCGGCGCGCCGGACGTCGGCCAGTGACGGGGAGCCGAGTCGCGCCCAGGCCGAGTTGTCGATCAGCAGCACCGGGCGCACGCCTCCGGACCACGTCCCGGGTCATCCGGTCCAGCTCGGGCTCGAGCGCCCGGGCGATCAGCCGGTAGCCGGCCGCCGTCGGGTGGATGTCGTCGGCCAGCGTGAGGCCCCGCCGGACCGAGGTCGCCGAGCTCCAGAGGTGGGAGATCGCCCGGCTGTAGCGACACCCGGCCTCCGCGGCCGCGCGCTTGTCGATCGCCGCATACCTCGACGCGATCCGTGCGGGCACGGGAATCGGCGACGGATCGACGATCAGGCACCGGCCGCCGTAGGCCCTGACGACGGCGGCCCGCCTGCGCAGCGCCGCCAGGTACTGGTCCTCGCGGTAGCTGCCCGGCTCGGACGCGGCGATCAGCTCGGAGAGGTAGCCGCCGAGGAGGACCGAGATGTCATAGCGCTGCTCGGTCAGCGCGCCGACCACCCTGGGCGAGAGGTCCCGGCCGAGGAGGTGGGCCTGATGGCCGAGGTTGTCGACCTCGACCTGGATCCGCCCGGCCCCGACCGGCCGGCGGCCGACGACCCCGTCGAAGAGCAGCGTCCCGCTGGTCGGCCCGTGAACCGTGATCGACCTCGTCCCCGGCGGCAGCTCCAGCCATGTCTCGACCGGCGTCGGCGGTCCGGTCGAATGCGCGTCGATCGTCCACGACGCGGATCCCGCGGTCACGGTGAACGACCCCGACGACGCGTTCTTCGTGTACAGCACCCCCACCAGCGGGTCGTCGATCGGGGCGGTCGCGGTCGCGGCCGGTGACGACGCCAGCCCGCTGTAGCCACTCGGTCCGTCGCTCCCGGCCAGGCCGTAGCCGATCAGCAGCCAGCCGTCGGCCGGCGCCGGACCGACCGAATACGGGACGAAGTGGTTGAAGTGCCAGCGGAACGGGGTCACCGGAATCAGACCGACACCGCCCCGCTCGAACCCGGCGGCGACCAGCGAGCCGGCAATCCGCGGGACGAGACCCTGCACGAGGAAGTCGGGCACGGTGTAGGACTCGACGACCGAGTCCCCGAACACGGCGATCGTCACCCGCCTGCCGGTCGCACCCGCCGCGCGTGTTCCAGAGCCGGATCCCACTCCGCCTGGCGGCGGCGATGACTCCGAGCCGGCCGGCGCCGCCCCGACCAGGCCGGCGACGACGACCGCGACGCAACCGGCGCGCAGCCACCGAATCCGGCTCTTCGGGTGGGCTCGCACAGGCGGTCTCCGGCGAGGATAGTCGGACGTTTCGAGTTAGGCTGCAAGCCGATGAGCCCGACGGCCGAAGCCGAGACCGCCGCCCGAGCGCGGGAGGCGGTCGCGGCGAACCCCCACTGGTACCACACGCTCGAGCTCGCGCCGGGAGTCCTGACGCCGGGGAACGTCGATCTCCGGGCGGTCGCGCCGCGGATCCTGCCGAAGGACCTGGCCGGCCGGCGGACGCTCGACGTCGGGACCTTCGACGGCTTCTGGGCATTCGAGCTCGAGCGGCGGGGGGCCGAGAGCCTGGCGATCGACGTCGCCCGGCTCGACGCCGCCGAATGGCCGCCCAACCGCCGGCCGGAGCTCGTCGACCGGATGAACGACTGGGACATCCGCCTCGGCAGGGGCTTCCGTCTCGCGTCCGAGGCACTCTCGTCGAAGGTCCGGCGGGTCGAGTGCGACATCTACGACCTGACCCCGGAGACCATCGGCGGGCCGGTCGACGTGGTCTTCCTCGGGGCGATCCTGCTCCACCTGCGCGACCCGATCCGGGCGCTCGAGAACGCGCTCGGGGCGCTCAGGCCGGGGGGTGAGCTGATCATGCTGGAGACGTTCTCGGTGACCGACACGATCCTCTCGCCCCGGCGTCCGGTCGCCCACTTCGAGCCGCTGGTGACCCAGTTCAACTGGTGGCACGCGAACCTCAGCTGCCTCAAGGCCTGGCCGTGGACGGCCGGCTTCGTCGAGGTCAAGCACACCGGGATCCATCGGCCGCCGGCGAAGAAGCCGATGGGCGGGCTGTACGCGTCGCTGCGGGCCCGGAGGCCGAGCTGAGCCGACCGCGGTTCGAGTCCTTCGACTCGCTACGGGCGATCGCCGCCGTCAGCGTGCTCGTCTACCACGCGTCGTACTACACGTCCGGTCTCGGCGGGTCGGTCGCCGACTACGTGACCCAGCGGACGGCCGGCTTCCCGACCGAGGGGGTCGTGATCTTCTTCGCGATCTCCGGCTTCCTCCTCTACCGGCCGTTCGCCCAGGCCCGCTTCGACGGGACGCCCGGCCCGCGCCTGGGCCCGTACGCGGCCCGCCGCCTCCTGCGGATCGCGCCGGCCTACTGGCTGGCGCTGATCGTCGTGGCGATCGTCCTCGGCCTCGACGGGGTCTTCACGCTCCACGGGCTCGGCACGTACTTCGGCTTCCTCCAGGTCTACGACACGCGGACGCTCGACCGGGGGATGGCCCAGGCGTGGACGCTCGACGTCGAGCTGACCTTCTACATCGGCCTCGCCGTCCTCGCCCTCGGCCTGCGCCGGGTCGCGATCCGCGGACGCCGGTCGTTCCTCGTCACCGAGCTAGGCGCCCTACTCGTCCTCTCGGTCGGGTCGATCGCCTGGCAGATCGCCTGGCTTCAGTGGAGCTCTGACGCCTCGCCCCGGTACTACCCGGCCCTGATCTCCCTGCCGGCGTCGGTCGACCTGTTCGCCGTCGGGATGGGCCTCGCCGTCCTGTCGGTCGGCTTGGCCGGCCGGGACTCGCGCGGGCTGCGCCTGGTCGACCGGGCGCCGTGGCTGCCGTGGGTCGGCGCGGCAGCGGCCTACTGGGCGCTCGTCCACTCGCAGGCGCTGTTCGGCGGACCGAAGACCCTGACCGGCTGGGTCGTCCCGCACGAGCTGCGGGCGGCGATCGCCCTCGGCCTGCTCGCGCCGGCGGTCTTCGGCAGCCCCGGGCGCGGCTGGGTCCGCCGGCTGCTCGGGGCCGGCTGGCTGCGGTGGGTCGGCCAGATCTCCTACGGGATCTACCTCTGGCACCTCGCCGTCGTGATCGAGCTCAGCCGCCACCGGGTCCCCGAGCGGTTCGGCACGGCAGCCTTCCTGGTGGCCGCCCTGTCAATTTCCGGAGCGCTTGCCGCGGCGAGCTGGTACGGGCTCGAGCGCTATGCGGTGGGGTTCGGCCGGCGGGTCGGCCGGCGGCGGCCGACCGGCGAGGGTCGCGGCCAGGCGGTCGCGACCGAGGCCGGGGCCGGCGTCCCATGAGTCCGCTGGAGCGAGGCGGCGGGGCCGGGCCGGAGGAGGCGGCGGGGCCGGGGGTGCGCGGCGGGGCCGGGGGAGGCGGCGGGGCCGGGGGAGGCGGCGGGGCCGGAGGAGGCGGCGGGGCCGGGGGAGGGCCGGCGATCGCGGTCGTCGTGGCGTCCCATGACCGGCCGCTGCGGCTGCGGTGGCTGCTGAACGCGCTCGAGGACCAGACGCTCGACCGGGGAGAGTGGGAGGTCCTCGTCTGCCACGACAGCCGGGGGCCGGAGACGAGCGAGCTGCTGGCGAGCCACCCGCTGGCGCGGGCGGGCGTCCTGCGGGAGCTGGGCGCCCCGGCCGGGCACGGGCCGGCGATCAAGCGCAACATCGCCTGGCGGGCGGCCGGCGCACCGCTGATCGCCTTCACCGACGACGACTGCCGGCCGCCGCCGGAGTGGCTGGCCGGGGCGCTCGCGGCGGCCCGGGCGAGCCCGGGAGCGATCGTCCAGGGGGCGACGCGGCCGGACCCCGACGAGCTGGGGGTCCTCCACGCGGGTCCGCGAATGCGCTCGCAGGAGATCGATCCGCCGGTCCTCTGGTCGCAGACGTGCAACATCGTCTACCCGCGGGCGGTGCTCGAGGCGGTCGGCGGCTTCGACGACGAGCTCGACTGGGTCGAGGACGTCGAGCTCGCCTGCCGGGCACGGGCGGCGGGGGTCCCGCTACGTCGGGGCGCCGGAGGTCCTGACCTACCACGCGGTCGACGAGGTCTCCCTGCGGGGGGTGTTCAAGGCGGCGTGGCGGTGGCGCGACCTCCCGGGGGTGGTCGCCGCCCATCCCGAGCTGCGGCGGGCGGGGGTCGGCGGCGGTTGGTTCTGGAAGCCGCGCCACGCCCGGCTGGCTTTGGCGCTGGCCGGGGCGCTCGTCGGCGCGGTGACCCGCCGGCCGGTGGTCGGCGCGCTCGGGGCGGTGCCGTGGATGGTCGAGGCGATGCCGTCGTACGGCCCGTCGCCGCGCGGCCGGGTCAGGGCGGTGAGCGAGCTCCCCGTCGCGCTCGGGCTCGACCTGGTCGAGTTCGCCGGGATGATCGCCGGGAGCGTCCGTCACCGGACCGTCTTCCTGTGAGCCGGCCGGCCGGGCGAGACGCCGGGCCGGCGGGCCTGCGGGTCGCGCTCTTGAACCCGTGCTACTGGCCGGAGGTCCGCCGGGGATCCGAGCGCTTCGCCCGCGAGCTGGCCGACGGGCTGATCGCGCGGGGGCACTCGCCGCGCCTGATCACCAGCGTTCGCGGGCTGCCGTCGCGGAAGGTCGAGGACGGCCTCGAGGTCGTGCGGGTCTGGCGCCCGCCGGACGGCCGGCTGCGCCACCGGGTCTACGAGGAGCACCTGACGCACGTGCCGTTCTCGTACGCGGCGCTGCGGGCCGGTAGCGACGACATCGCCCACGCGCTGTATCCGACCGATGGCCTGGCGGCCGTCCGGTGGGGCGAGCGGACCGGCCGGCCGGTCGTCTTCTCGCACATGGGGATCCCCCACCGCCAGGGGCTGGCCAGCCGGCGGCGGCGGGTCGAGATCCTCCAGCGGGTGATCGCCGGGTCGGACGCGGTCGTCGCCTTGAGCGTCCATTCGGCGGCGGCCTTCGAGCGGTGGCTGGGCGTCAGGCCGCGGGTCATCGCGCCGGGGGTCGACCTGAAGGCGTTCGCGCCGGCCGGGCCGCGGGCCGAGCGGCCGACGATCGTCTGCGCGGCGGCGATCGACCGCCCCCGTAAGCGAGTCGGCCTGTTGGTCGAGGCGTTCGCGATCGTCCGGCGCGAGCGCCCCGACGCCCGTCTCGTCCTCAACCGCCCGTCGGGCGCCCAGCCGGCTGGCCGGGGCGCCGGTGGGGGAGGGGCTTGGGGAGCGGGTCCGGGGGGACGGGCTCGTTGGGGAGGGGCTCGTTGGGGAGGGGGTGGTGCTCGCCGATCTGGACGACCGGGCGGCGCTGAGTCGGGCGTACGCGACGGCCTGGGTCACCGTGCTCCCGTCGCGCGACGAGGCGTTCGGGCTCGTCCTGGCGGAGTCGCTGGCCTGCGGGACGCCGGTCGTCGGCTCGAACGACGGGGGGATCCCGGAGATCGTCGACCGTCCGGAGATCGGGCGTCTGTTCGACGGGGACGAGCCGGCCGGGCTGGCGCGGGCGCTGCTCGAGGTGCTCGAGCTCGCGGGAGACCCGGGGACGATTGCCGCGTGCCGGGAGCGGGCGGGGGAGTTCTCGACCGACCGGTGCACCGAGGCGTATCTGGAGCTCTACCGGGAGCTGCTCGCGCGATGACGGTCGGGGTCCTGGCGCATCACGCGCTCCTCGTGGTCGCGGTGGTCGGGCTCGGGGCCGCCGCCTGGCGAGTGGCGTCGGTGTTGGGCGGGCGGACGCTGGAGCGGCTGCTCGTCGCGTTCACGCTCGCGTGCGCCGCGGCCGTCTGCGAGTCGCTCGGGCTGGGGTTGCTCGGCCTGGGCGGCTCGAGCGCCGCCCTGGGGCTGGCGGCCGTCGCGACGTGGGTGGTCGCGTGCCTGGCGCTCGAGCGACCGGGGGTCTCGATCGCCGGGGAGATCACCGGCTGGCTGTCTTTCGCCGGAGCCCGGACGGTCGGCGTGGTCGGGGGATTGGCCGGCGTCGTCGTGACCTGGGCGGTGTGGCAGCTGGTCCACCCGCTGGTCGGCGGGGACGGCCTGATCTACCACCTGCCGATCGCCTCGGCCTGGGTCCAGAACGGCCGGCCGGGCAGCATCGTGGCGATCATCGACGGCCTGGCCGTCGCCAACTATCCGGTCACCAACGAGGTGCTCGTCTCGTGGGGGCTCGGCCTTTCGCGGAGCTGGGTCGTCGGCTCGATCTGGTCGGTCGTCCTGCTCGTCGTCGTCGCCGGCGGGGCGTGGGTGACGCTGCGTAACCTCGGTGTCGCGGTGCGCGAGCGGACGCTCGCGGTCGCCGGGATCTGCGTCCTCCCGCTGGTCGTGGCCCAACTCTGCGGGCCGGACACCGACATCGCGGCCCTGGCCTGGCTGACGGTTGCGGCGGCGCTTGCCACCGGCGCGCGGGATCGGCCGCGCCTGATCGGGCCGGCGGTGATCGCGGCCGGCCTGTGCCTGGGAACCAAGACGACTCCGGGGATCCTGATCGTCGGGCTGGCCGTGATGGCCCGCCGGCCGCTGGCCGGCGCCTGGCGCGACGATCGGGTGCGTCTCGTGGTGAGCGTGGCCGTGGCGGTTGGGGTCGGCGGCGTCTGGTCGTTGCGCGACCTGATCGTCCACGGGTCGCCCTTCTGGCCGCTCGAGGCCTCGCCGTGGGGGACGCCGGTCCAGGCGTCGCTGGTCGGCCTCGAGCCGAGCTTCCTCAGCCACCCGCGGGGGTTGATCGCCGCCCACGGGAGCGCCTACCTGCAGACGTTGGCCGGCGGCCTCGTCCTGATCGCCGGGGGCCTGATCGTCCCGGCGCTGCGGCGGTCGCGGCCGCCGCTGATCGCGGCCGGCGTCGCCGGCGTGGCGCTCGTCGCATGGGGTGTGGCCCCGTACACGGGGATCGATGGGGGCGACTTCGCGGCGGGGGCGACCCGCTACCTGCTGCCGGCGATCGCCGCCTTCGCGGTCGCGCTGGCGCTCTGCGCCCGGGGCGCGGGGCGGCGGCTGCGCCTGGGCGTCGACGCGGTCTTCGTCGGGTCGATCGGCTGGTCGGTCGTCGAGAGCAGCGAGCTCGGCCACCAGTTCGTCCCGGGGCCGGCGACGCTGATCGTCGGCCTGGTCGGCGGCCTCGCGGTCGCCGAGATGGTGCGGCTGGCGACCTCACGCCGGAGGTGTCCTGGCGGGCGACGTGCAGCTGCGGCATCCGTGCTCGCGGGGCTCGTCGCGGCGGGGGGGTGCGGGGTCGGCCTGGCGGTGGCGAGCGACGGCTACGTCATCCGCCACGCGGCAACCGGCGAGATCGACGGCCCGGTCCTCAAAGCAGGGCTGCCGGGCCTCGGCGCCGGGTCGGCTGGGATCGCGGCGGGCCCGGCGACGGTGGTGATGCTCCGGGGCGACCATCTCGACCACCCGCTGTCGCTGATCGGCGGCGGCGAGACCTGCGCGATGCTGCGGTCCCGGCTCGGCCGCGAGACGGTCGTCCTCCAGGGGGAGCCGGTGACGCCGGTCTTCACGCGGCTCTCGGCCTGTCTGGCAAGCGTGCGGCCGGAGTTCGCCGACCCGTATGTCGTCGTCTACCGGCCGACGCCCGGCCTCTAGTCGATCTCGATGCGCTGGTGGCCAAGCGAGAGGTGGTCGCCCGGCTGGAGCTGGCAGCGACCGACCCTGACTCCGTTGACGCTGGTCCCGTTGAGCGACGCGAGATCTTCGATGATCCAGCTGCCGTCGCGGGCCAGCAGTCTGGCGTGACGGCGCGACACGCTGTCGTTTTCGAGGACCACGTCGCACGACTCGTGGCGCCCGATCAAGAGGTCTTCGTCGCCGCCCGCCCAATCGAGCCCAAGCACAAGCGACGGGACGTCGTCTTCGCGGGCTGGCCGCTCGATGAACTGCCGGAGCGTCGTGAGCGCGGCAGCGAGACCGGCCGGCCACCGCCACTGCCACCGCCACCACGGCCGCCGACGCTGATCGCGAATCCAAAGGTCCCCGATGACGCGGCGTTGACCATTCCAGGAGTCTGCACGTCGCCCGCGCTCCCGGCAAGCTCACCAGGTGCCGCGGGCGCAGCCGCCGCTTCCGGTACACGAGCGTGACGCCGTCCCCTTGCTGGTCAGGTCTACCGAGAAGGTGTCGCCGGTCCACACCGACCGAGCCGTCAGGTGAAACCTCGTGCCGAGATCGTTGAGCGATGCGTTGACCAGCCTTCCGCCGCGCGTCGTCAGGTCCGGTGCGAACCGCTCGAGGCGTTGCATGGTTATCCCGGCGTAGCTGCCGTCGTTGCCAAGAGCAATGACCTCGCCGCCTGCTGCGCGGCGCGCGCGACTTCCTCGGCCACGACGTCTTGCGAAGCTTTGCTTGGCCCGCTCGACGGGGCATCCTGAATCGCGTTACCGCCGCCACACCCAGGGAGGATCAGTCCCACGACGCCGAGGATCGCGGCCACCTGCGCTCGGACGGCTCTCGGGCCCCGGAGCACCGGTCGTCTCCTTCGGATTGCCGATCCGGGAAACACCGCGACATCGTAGCGCCGGTAACTGCGTGTCTCCGGTGTCATTCCCTCGCGGAGGCCGATCGCCTGGGCGGGAACAGTCGTAGACCTGCGTCGACGCTCATATCGCCGCTTGGTAATATGAGTCTATGAGCGCATACGCCGCCTTGGCCGAGCCGCACCGCAGGCAGATCCTCGACCTCCTGCGTGACGGCGAGCGGCACGCCGGAGAGCTGGTTGAGCACCTCGAGCTGAGCCAGCCCGGCGTGTCCAAGCACCTCAGAGTGCTGCGCGAGGCCGGGCTCGTCGCGGTCCGCGCGGATGGCAAGCGGCGTCTGTACACGCTGCGTCCGGGACCCCTCGCCGAGGTCGACCAATGGCTGGAGCCCTATCGCGCGTTCTGGTCGAACCGCCTCGACGCCCTCGAACGACACCTGGAGGAGAACCCATGACGAAACCGATGGCCGACGGAACCCTCGAGACGATCGACGGTCGCCCGGCCCTGCGCTTCGATCGCACGCTCGCTCACTCGGTCGAGCGGGTGTGGCGGGCGATCACCGAGCCGGCAGAGCTCGAGCGCTGGTTTCCCGCCGCCGCCGACTGGACCCCGGCAACGGGTGAGACCTTCGAGGCCTACGGCGCGACCGGCGAGGTGACCGAGGTCGATGCACCCCATCGCCTGGCGTGGACCTTCGGGGGCGAGCAGTACAGCTTCGACCTGGCCGCCCACGAAGGCGGCTGTCGATTGGTCTTCACCCACGTCTTCGACGACCGGGCGCGCGCAGCGCAGACAGCAGCCGGCTGGGACGCCTATCTGTCGCGGCTCGACCCTCATCTTGCCGGCGGGCACCTCTCCGAAGCGCAGGCACACCAGCCGTGGGAGGAAGTTCACGAGCGATACGCAGAGCGCTTCGGCGTAGACCCCACCCCGGGCCGTCGGTTCCTGGCCGCTCAACGTGCCGGTCAACAGTGATCCCAACTCGATCCCGAGCCGGGACGTCGCCTCCTTGGAACCCAGGACGACGGCGTGATCGCACTCGACGAGGCGGCACATTCGTGCAGGCGCGGCACCCGAGCGCCTCGAACATCGAAGGACACATCGGGCCGTTTGTGATCAGCCTGGGCGGAAGGAAGTCGAGCTGCGGTGTGCGACGGTGGTGGCGCGGTCCTCCCCGGCCTCGTTGCCGCCGGACATTGTGATTGGTTGCACTGCCGTTAGGGCGCGGTTAGGATCCACGACGGAATGGATGAGCGCCGGGGGCTCGGACGGAGGTTGCAGAGGCGCGCAGGCGTGCTTGTGTTCGGCGTGGCCGCGCTGCTGCTGTTCGGGGTAGCCCCCGCTTGGGCGGTGACCGATCACGTGATGAACCTGAACGACGCGGGCGCCGGGTCGCTGCGCGACGTCGTCGCAAATGCTGCGGCCGGGGACACGATCGTGTTCGGCGTGCCGGGCACGATCGCATTGACGAGTGGGGAGATCGCGTTTGACAAGACGCTCACGATGACGGGGCCGGGAGCGAGCTCGCTGACGATCGACGCCGGCGCGAACAGCCGGATCTTCGACGTCGGTCCCGACGGTGGGTTGACGGTGTCGGGCGTCACGTTCACCGGCGGCAGCGACACGTCCGGTGTCGGCGGCGGCGCGATCCTCTCGCAGGGGGCGCCGCTTACGGTTTCGGGCGCCACGTTCGTGAGCAATGACGCCAGCGCGGCCGCGGGCGGCGCGATCTTCACGGATCTCTTCCTGGGAATGACGAGTGGGCCTGTGGGGCTGAGCGTGACGAACTCGACGTTCCGGTCCAACACCGCCGCGAGCGGCGGCGCGATCTCCGCGACCGGCGCGCTCGCGACGATCACCGGGAGCACCTTCACGACCAACACGGCCGACGGGGACCTCACTTCGGACGACTCCCTGGGCAGGGGTGGCGCGATCGACGTCGACCTCTCCGCCCTGTCGGTGATCTCGTCTGACTTCAGCGGCAATCACGCTGGCGGCGCCGACACGCACAGCGCCACGCAGGGCGATGGCGGGGCGGTCGACGGGCGATCGTCCGACATCACCGTCATGGGCGGGAGCTTCACCGCCAACTCCGCCGGCGGGGACGGCAGTGGGGCTGGTGGGGGCTCTACGCGCGGGCGCGGCGCCGGCGGAGCGATCGAGCTCAAGACCTCCGAGGGCGCGCCGCTCGAGATCACGAGGGCCACGTTCACAGACAATCGCGCCGGCGGTGTGGGCGGTCAGTCAGACACGAGCGGTGTGGGTCGCGGAGGCGCGGTCCACACGCTCAACGTGCCGGTAAACGTCCACACATCTTCGTTCGACGGCAACACGGCCGGCGGCGCCGGCGGCGGCGGCACGTCGAGCGGGTTCGGTGCCGGCGGAGCGGTGGACACGCAGGACAGCGGGGCGGACGCGTCGGTCACCGCGGACACGTCGTCGTCGTTCGAGGGCAACACGGCCGGCGGCGCCGGCGGCGGCGGTGCGAGCAGCGGGTCCGGCGAGGGCGGCGCGGTTGACAGCGACGACGACGTGACGGCGACGAACAGCACGTTCTCGGCCAACCGCGCCGGCGGGGACGGTGGCGACGGCCAGGAGAGCGCCGAAGGCACCGGCGGTGCGCTCGAGGTCGGCCGCCACGCCTTGGTCCAGTCGAGCACGTTCACCGGCAACGACGCCGGCGGCAAGGGCGGCGGGGGCGCGGAGGACAGCGGCTTCGGCGACGGAGGGGCGATCGACGCGGACGCCCTCGATGTCTCGGGCGGCACGTTCAGTTCGAACCTGGCCGGTGGAGCTGGGGGTGCCGCAAAGGACGGCGGTGAGGGGCTCGGGGGCGCTATCGAAACGAACACGGCCACGATCGGCTCGAGCGCGTTCACCGGCAACCACGCGGGAGGCGCCGGTGGGTCGGGCGACGACAGCGGCTTTGCCGACGGCGCGGCTGTCGAGACAAACGATGTCGACGTGTCGGGCAGCGTGTTCGCCGCGAACGTGGCCGGTGGCCCCGGGGCGGCCGGTGACTTCAGCGGTGCCGGTTACGGCGCCGCCATCGAGACGGGCATCGGCACGGTCGCTTCGAGCAGGTTCACCGGGAACATCGCGGGCGGTCCTGGTGGGTCGGGCCTCCAGAGCGGGAGTGCTTTTGGGGCGGTCCTCTTCTTTGACGCGGCGTCTGTGTCGTCGAGCACGTTCGACGGGAACCGGGCCGGTGGGGCGGGCGGCGACGGCGATTTGAGCGGCGCGTCGTTCGGGTCGGCCCTCAGTGCGGTACTCGACGGTGCCTCGTTCTCGTTGACGAACAGCACGGTGGCGGGTAACCGTGGTGGTGGCCCGGCGGCCGGCTCGGCTATCGACGGCGGTACGGCGTTCGGCGCGGTCGATGTCGAGGCGGGTGCGGCGACGTTGACGGCGGACACGATCGATGGAAACTCGTCGGCGAGCTCGACGGTGATGGCGAACGGCGTGCCGACGACGGCGGGTGTGGGGAGCGACTCGGGCGACGGGACGTTCACCGTGGTCGGTTCGATCGTGGCGGACAACACGGCGCCGGGGGGCGTGTCGGCGAATTGCTGGTCGCCGGTCCTGTTCAGCAGCTTCAGTTTGGAGGGGCCGGCGGGTTCGACGAGTTGCGGGTTCGACCTGCCGTCGGCCGAGCCGCGGCTGGCGGCGCTGGCGGACAATGGTGGTCCGGCGCTGCCGGGCGGGTTCGTGTTGGCGACTCAGGCGTTGGGTGCGGGTAGTCCGGCGATCGATGTCGTGCCGAAGGCGTCGTGCCCGGCGAAAGATGAGCGGGGTGTCGCGCGGCCCGACGGCGGCGAGTTGTTCTGCGATGCGGGCGCGTTCGAGTCCTCGGGTGCGGGTCGGTCGTCGTTGTCGCTGATGAAGGCGGCGTCGCCGGGGACGGTGCTGGATGGGCAGAGCGTGACGTACACGTTGACGGCGGGCAATGGCGGGCCGGATCCGGCGACGGCGCCGGTGTTCACGGACACGCTGCCGGCGGGCCAGTCGTTTGTGGCGGCGGGGTCGACGCCGGGGTGCTCTGCGTCGGGGCAGGTCGTGACGTGCCCGGCGCAGCCTGACATTCCGCTGATCGGGACCGAGTCGGTGACGATCGTGGCGAAGACGGCGCGCGCCGGAACCGGCCAGGTTGATCATGCGTCGGTGTCGTCGGTGTCGAGTCCGGCGGACGGGACGGCGACGGCGTCGGTCGATGTCATGCCGGCGGCCGACTTGTCATTGACGAAGTCGGCTTCGCCGACGACGGTGCTGCACGGTCAGAACGTGACGTACTCGTTGACCGTGGCGAACGCCGGGCCCGATCCGGCGGCGGCGCCGGTCGTCATCGACACGCTCCCGGCGGGGCAGACGTTCCAGGCGGCGGGCTCGAGTCCGGGCTGCTCGGCCGCCGGTCAGACGGTGAGGTGCACGCTCGCGGGCAGCGTGACGGTCGGATCGCCCGTGACGCTGCACGTCGTCGCGCAGGCGGGCGTTGTCGGCAACGCGCAGATGGACGTGGCGTCGGTGTCGTCGGCGACGCCGGACACGATGCCCGGCAACAACTCGGCGTCGGCGTCGGTGAACGTCGTGCCGGCGGCGGACTTGTCGTTGACGAAGACGGCGTCGCCGTCGCCGGTGATCGCCGGGCAGCGCTTGACGTACACGTTGACGGTGCACAACGCGGGGCCGGATCCGGCGACCGGGGTCAAGGTCGTCGATCCGCTGCCTTCGGGTCAGGTGTTCCAGGGCGCGTCGCCGGGGTGCTCGGCGAGTGGCCAGACCGTGACTTGCCCGCTCGGGGACATCCCGTCCGGCGGAAACGGCTCGGCGATGATCGTCGTGCTGGCGCCGGCGCCGCCGGCCGTTGCGAACACGGCCAGCGTGTCGGCGACGACGGCTGATCCGAACCCGCCGAACAACTCGGGCAGCGCGACGGCGTCGATCACGGGGTCGTGTACTTCGTCGCCGACGGGGACGATCGCCGGGCCGTTGACGGTACCGGCGGGGACGTTCCTGTGCCTGGGGTCCGGCGTGACCGTGACGGGGTCGATCACGGTCGCGGCGGGTGGCGCGTTGACGTTGTCGGGCGCGCGCGTCAACGGTTCGGTGAGCGCGACCGGGGCGCAGTTCGTGACGATGTGCGGCTCGGCGGTGAGCGGCGCGGTCGTGATCAAGAACTCGGTGCTGATCGTCAGCCTCGGCGGCCTGGCCGGGGGCGGCTGCCCCGGCAACATCCTCGGCTCGCTCATCCTCACCAACAACACCGGTGGCGTGATCGTGCTCGGCAACACGATCGGCGGGTCGACATCGGTGACCGGGAACCAGGGCGCCTCACCGCTCGCGGACGCGACGCCAGACGTCGGCGGGAACCACATCGCCGGCGGGCTGGCATGCTCCTCCAACGTCCCGTCGGTCATCAACGACGGGCTCACGAACACGACAACCGGCGCCAAGCTCGGCCAGTGCGCGAGCCTCTGAACGGCTGCGCCGGCGAGGGCCCGTGTGACTAACGTGCTCCGCCCGTCTTCGACGGATCGCTGACCGTGGCCTCGACCCAGAGTCGCCCGATGGCCTCGCTCCATGAGTTGCTGGCAGGGTGCGTTGACGGCAAGATCGTCGAGGCGGATCTCATGGCCGCCGAGCGGCGCATCCTCGAGCGCCCGCCCGACGCGCAGTCGGCGCGCGCAGTCGGCGCTGTAACGCGCGACCGCGTTCCGGCCAATGGCCGGCGTCCTGGCAAGGTGATGGCCGCCAGCACATCGTTTACCGCCAGCCGCAGCAGATCGTCTACCAGGCGGAGTTTGATCGGGGCGGTAGGTCGCTTCGGGTGATGCGCGGGCCGGGGTGTCGGGCTCGGGTGATGCGCGGGCCGGTGTCGGGCGCTCGATCACCCAAGCGACGACGGAGTGGTCTGCCAGGGACCGGCCGTCGTTGTCGCCGAGTCTGGCCAGCGCGAGCTCGGCGACGCGCTCGAGTGCGAGCGGCGTGTAGCGGCTGACCTGCTCGCGGCATCGGAGACCGGCAGACCGCGTCTGGGGATCCCGGCAGCCCGGCAACGCGAAGCGCGTGGCATGACATCGCCGCGGTCGTCGCCTGCCCGAGGTCCGCCGAGGACCGACGGTCGGCTCACCGCTCGAGATAGATCTGTGCCGGCAGTGTGCTCGCGTGCCGGCCGACCGCGAGCACGGCGCGGACGGCGACGCGACGGCGAGAGTGGACCTCTGTCCGGCCGCGCGACGTCAGCCGCACGAGGACACCCCTGGTGTGGGCGGGGGCGACCGAGAAGCTCCCGCTCGCGACTGTCCGCGAGCGGGCGTCGAGCAGGGTCAGCCGGCCACGACACCGGCCACTCGTCAGGCAGGTCGCCTGGATCGTCGCCGAGCGAAGCCGTGGGTCGGTGTGCGCGGCGGCCGCGACCGACAGCGGCGCGGGCGTGGCGGCGGTAGTCGGAGCCGGCGGCGGGCAGTCGCCGGCGACCGGGCGCAGATAGGCGACGGCGAGGTCCCCCTTCGGCGTCTGCTGGTAGCCGACGATCCCGCCGCCGTGATCGCCGAAGCCGGCGAAGATCGGGTAGTACGGCGAGATCAGCCCGGAGACCAGCTGCGCGGCGCACCAGCTCGCCCCGGCCGCACGGTGGACGACCGACAGGATGGCGCCCTCGGCGAAGTTGCCGTTGGCGAACGCGCTCGTCGAGATCGGGTGGTCGACGGTGAACGCGACGACCGCGTCGCCGCCGGCGTCAAAGCCCGACGCGACGCTCGAGGCGGCCAGTCCGCCGATCGCCGCGTACTGGTACGGAAGCGCCGTCGTCAGGGCGCCGTCGGCCGCGCCGAGCGTCGTCTCCAGCGCGCTGGCCGACGACGTGCTCGCCCCATGCGCCTCGAGCAGCGCCCCGCCGCTCCCGAGCGCCAGGCTGGTGGCCGAGCTGACCGACGGCGGCAGGCCGGGGATCGCCGCGGCAGGCCCGAACGGGCCGCCCCCGACCGCGGTCGTGTAGATCACAGACGACGCCGGACCCGAGCCCGGCAGGCTCAGCTGGCCGATCAGGGCACTGATCACGACCCGGCCCGCGGCGTCGCTGCGGGCCGTGAGATCGCCCACCGTGAGCGATCCGATCGTCGCTCCGACGCTCGCGCCGTTCGGGCTGGGAACTGCCACGCGCGGCGCCGCGAAGGGACCGCCGGCCGGACCGGTCGTCGCCATCAGGAGCCCCGGAGGGGTCGGCGGTGCTCCGGCCGTCGCCTGGAGCCCGGGCGGCCCGGTCGCCTCCCAGGCGACCGTCGTCGTGCCGTCGGCGGCCATCGTCAGCGCAGGCCGGCCGTAGCTGCCCTCCCCCGGCGAGGCGAGGACCGGCGGCGTGAACGGACCGCCGGGGGCGCGGAAGGAGACGACTACCGCGCGGGTGGCGTCGTCGATCCAGGCAACCGCCGCGTCGCCGCGGTCGTCGGCCGCGACGACCGGGTTCGCATACCCGTAGGCGACGCTGCTGAGCTCCTCGGGCTGGCTCGTCGAGCCCGATGCCGAGCGCACGGCCACCCAGATCGACCCGCGCGCCGCGCTGTCCACCCATGAGACGACGGTCTCGCCGTCGCCGGCCAGCGCCGTCGCCGTGCCGAGCGCCGTCGTCGAGCTCGTCAGATGCGCGACCGGCGAGACGCCGCCGTCGGGCCCGGCGACGACCATGTCGAGTCCGGCGGACCCGCTCGGGGCGCCGGAGAAGTCCGCCGGACCGGCCGGCACCCGGAAGACGAGCGCGAGCGCTCCGGAGCGGTTGGCGGCCCCCGAATCGAGCTCGGCCCCGTGGGCGACGACGACCGGCGCCGACCACGCGATGCCGGCCATAGCCGGTGCCGGGGTCAAGCCGAGGCCGATCGTCGTCGCGGCGATCGCGAGCGGTCCGAAGCGCGCGAGCCGGTCGGCGCGCGGCGCCAGACCCCGCCGACGGTCGGCGAGCGGCTCCACACCCCGCGGACCGCCGGCGAGCGGCGCAAGACCCCGCGGACCGCCGGCGAGCGGCGCAAGACTCCGCGGACGGTCGGTGGGGACGGTCATCGACACACCGTAGCGCCGGGCCGGCCGCCCTCCCGCGGCCGGCTGGCGGCGCCGCGCGATAATGCCCGGCGCATGCAGGCCCCTTCAGCCACCCCGGTCGTGATCCTCTGCGGCGGCCGGGGAACCCGGCTCCAGGAGCAGACGGCGTCGATTCCCAAGCCCCTCGTCGAGATCGGCGGCCTGCCGATCGTCTGGCACGTGATCCAGATCTACGCCGCCCAGGGCTTCTCGGAGTTCCTCCTCGCAACCGGCTACCGCAGCGAGCTGATCGAGCAGTTCGCCGCCGATCAGGCCTGGCCCCCCGGCGTCGGGGTGACATGTGTCGAGACCGGGCTCGACACGCCGACCGGCGGGCGCATCCTCGCCCTTCGCGACCACGTCGGCGGCCGGCGGTTCTGCGCGACCTACGCCGACGGCGTGGCCGACGTCAGCCTGACCGCCCTGCTCGAACGCCACGAGGACGGCGGCGCCGTCGCGACGATGACCGTCGTACGCCCCCAGCTCCAGTTCGGCGTCACCGAGATCGACGCGGCCGGCCGGGTCTCGGGCTTCCGCGAGAAGCCGCGCTCCGACCACTGGATCAACGGCGGCTTCTTCGTCTGCGAGCCGGCCTTCTTCGACTATCTCGAGCCGGACTCGATCCTCGAACGCGAGCCCCTCGAGCGGCTCGCCGGCGCCGGTCAGCTCCTCGCCTACAGGCACGACGGCTTCTGGGACTGCATGGACACCTACAAGGACGCCGTCCTCCTCAACGACCTCTGGAAGACCGGCGCGCCCCCCTGGCGCGTCTGGAGCCCGTGACCCGCGTCCTCGTGACCGGCGGCCGCGGCCTGATCGGGTCGTGGCTGGTTCGCGCCCTGCTCGAACGAGGCGACACGGTGACGGTCCTCTCGCGCGGCGCTCGCCGCTCGAACGTCGGCCCTCAAGAAGGCGGCTCCGCCGCCGAGTTCTTCGCTGGCGACATCCGCGACGCCGCCGCCGTCGAGCGTGCGCTCGGCGGACGCCGCATCGAGCTGGTCTTCCACCTCGCCGGCCAGGCGATCCTCTCCACCGCCGGACACGCCCCGGCCGAGACCTTCCAGACCAACGTCGCCGGGACCTGGACCCTGCTCGACGCCTGCCGGACCGCCCGCACCGTGAGGCGGGTCGTCGTCGCCTCGTCGGCCAAGGTCTACGGCCCCTCGTTCCGCCGCCCGTCCACCGAGGACAGCCCGCTCCGCCCGGCCGATCCCTACGCCGCGAGCAAGGCGGCCGCCGATCTGATCGCCCGCAGCTACTGGCCCGCCCACGGCCTGCCGGTCGCCGTCGCCCGGCTAGGGAACGTCTACGGCGGCGGCGACATGAACGCCTCCCGGCTCGTCCCCGAGGCCGTCTGGGCCGCGCTCGCCGGCCGCCGGCCCGCGATCCGCTCCGATGGGACCGCCCGGCGGGACTTCCTCCACGTAGACGACGCCGTCGCCGCCTACCTCGCGATCGCCGACCTCCTCCGCGACCCCGCGCTCGCCGCCGGGCTCGCCTTCAACGCCGCCGGCCCCACCCGGCCGACGGTGCTCGACGTCGTCCGCGAGGTCTTCGCCGCCGCCGGCGTCCCCCTCGACCCCGACCTCCAGGCCGGCGCCGGACTCGACCCCGACCTCCGGACCGTCCCGCCCAACGGGTCCGGTGGCCGCCCCGGGCCCGGCGAGCCCGCCGTCCGGCCGGTCGACGATTCACGCCTGCGCGAGCTGACCGGCTGGCACCCCCGCGTCGATCTCACCGACGGCCTGCGGCGGACGGTCGCCTGGTACCGGCGCCACGCCCCGACCCCACCGCCCGACTCCGGCCGACCGACCCCCTAGAATCAGGCCATGTCCGGTCACTCGAAGTGGGCGTCGATCAAGCACAAGAAGGCGGTCGTCGACCAGCGCCGCGGTCAGCACTTCACCAAGCTCGCCCGCGCGATCACCGTCGCCGCGCGCGACGGCGGCGGCGACCCGGAGATGAACGCCCCGCTCGGCAACGCCGTCCAGAAGGCCAAGGACGCGTCGATGCCCAAGGACAACATCGAGCGGGCGATTCTCAAGGGAACCGGCGCCGGAGCCGACGCCGCCGCCTTCGAGGAGGTCGTCTACGAGGGCTACGGTCCCGGCGGCGTCGCCCTCCTGATCGAGACGCTGACCGACAACCGCAACCGCACGGCAGCCGACATGCGCCACATCCTCTCCAAGCGCGGCGCCACCCTCGGCACGCCGGGGAGCGTCGCCTACCTCTTCAACAAGCGCGGCGTGATCCTCGTCGACGCGTCCCGCTACACCGAGGACGACCTCCTCGTCGCGATCGAGGCCGGTGCCGAGGACGTCACCGCCGACGACGAGTGCATCGAGATCGTCACCGACCCCAAGGATCTCCCGGCCGTCCGCCGGGCCCTCGAGGAAGCCGGCATCGAGCTCGAGAGCGCCGAGGTCACCCAGCAGCCGACGACCCGCACGACGATCGACGAGGAAACCGCCGAGAAGTTGATGCGCCTGATCGAATCGCTCGACGAGAACGACGACGTCAACGAGGTCCACGCCAACTTCGACGTTCCCGACGACGTCCTCCAGCGCGTCGCCGGCTGACCGCCTCCCCGACGACGTCCTCCAGCGCGTCGCCGGCTGACCGCCTCCCCGACGACGTCCTCCAGCGCGTCGCCGGCTGACCGCCTCCCCGACGACGTCCTCCAGCGCGTCGCCGGCTGACCCGCACGTCCCCGCGCCCGCCCGCCGACCCGCCGCCCCGAGTCGCGCGACCGGCGGCCGCGTCCCGACACCGCCGCTCCACCGCGGCTGCCCGATGGCGCCCGCGCGTGCTCCCAAGAACGCAGATCCGCATCCCGAACGGGGAGGCGTCCGCCGAACCGCGGAGAATCACGCTTCAGATGATCGTGCTCGGCATCGACCCAGGACTCGCCAACACCGGCTACGGGGTCGTCCGCCTGCGCTCAGGCCGGCTCGTCGCGCTCGACGGCGGGGTCGTCCTGACCCCGGCCGGAATGCCGGCTGAGCTCCGCCTCGCGTCGATCCACGCGTCGATCGGCGACCTGATCGACCTCCATCAGCCCGACGCCGTCGCCCTCGAGCAGCTCTATTTCGGCCAGAACGTCCGCACCGCCTTCGCCGTCGGCCAGGCCCGCGGCGTCGTGATGGCCGCCGCCGGCGCCCGCGGGATCGCCTGTCACTCGTATACCCCCCAGCAGGTCAAGGGAGCCGTCTGCGGCAGCGGACGCGCCGCCAAGGACCAGGTCGGCCGGATGGTCGCCGCGATCCTCTGCGCTGCCCGAGCCGCCCCGCGCCGACCACGCGGCCGACGCCCTCGCCGTCGCGATCTGCCACGCCAACCGCGCGCCCCTGATGGCCGCCGTGCTCGGCGCATGATCGGCCTCGTCCGCGGCGAGGTCGCCGTCCGCCGCGCCGACCACGTGATCGTCCTCTGCGCCGGCGTCGGCTACCGCCTCGCCGTCTCCGCACATACGCTCGGCCAGGTTCCCCCGATCGGCGCGACCGTCACCCTCCACACCCACCTGATCGTCCGCGACGACGCACTCCACCTCTTCGGCTTCGCCTCCGAGCAGGAGCGCGAGCTCTTCCTGATGCTCGTCGGCGTCCCGTCCGTCGGCCCCAAGGTCGCCCTCGCCGTCCTCTCGGCCGGCGCCCCCCGCGAGCTCGTCGCCGCGCTCGCAGCCGGTGATACCGCCCGCTTCCAGGCCGTCCCTGGGATCGGCAAGCGGACCGCCGAGCGGATCATCGTCGAGCTTCGCGAGAAGGTCGCCCTCGCCCCGGCCCACACCGCCGCCCGCCGGGCAGACGACGAGAACGACCCCCGCCTGCTCGCCCGCGACGGTCTCCTCGAGCTCGGCTTTGCCCCCGGCGAGGCCGAGCTCCTGCTCGGCCGGGTCCAAGGCGACACCGCCGAGGACCTGCTCGCCGGCGCGCTCCGCGCCGCGCGTGCTCCCGACCAGCCCGACCGGGCCGGCCGATGACCGAGGCGGCCCGAATCCAGACGCCGTACCTCGTCGAGGAGGACGACTTCGACCGCTCGCTGCGCCCCCGCCGGCTCGACGAGTTCGTCGGGCAGCCCCAGCTCAAGGAGCAGCTCGCCGTGGCGATCGCCGCCGCCTCGGCTCGCGAGGAGCCGCTCGACCACCTGCTGCTCGCCGGGCCTCCCGGCCTCGGCAAGACATCGCTCGCCCAGATCGTCGCCGCCGAGCTCGGCGTCCCGTTCGTCCAGACCGCCGGCCCGGCACTCGAGCGCAAGGGGGACATCGCCGCCTTCCTGACCGCCCTCGAGCCCCGCAGCGTGTTCTTCGTCGACGAGATCCACCGTCTCCCCCGAGCTCTCGAGGAGACCTTCTACCCGGCGATGGAGGACGGCCGCCTCCCGATCACGGTCGGCCAGGGCGCCGGCGCCCGCGTCATGACGCTCCCGCTGCCGCCCTTCACCCTGATCGGCGCGACGACCCGAGCCGGCCTCCTGACGACGCCGCTGCGCGACCGCTTCGGGATCCAGGCCAGGGTCGAGTCCTATGCTCTCGAAGAGCTCGCCGCGATCGTCGTCCGGGCCGCCCGCATCCTCCAGGTCGAGCTCGAGCCCGCCGCGGCCCTGACGATCGCCGGCCGCAGCCGCGGCACGCCCCGCGTCGCCAACCGCCTGCTCAAACGCGTCCGCGACTACGCCGAGGTCCGCATGAACGGCGTCGTCACCCAGCTCGCCGCGAGTGAGGCCCTCGCCCTCGCCGAGGTCGACGGACTCGGCCTCGACCGCCTCGACCGCGAGATCCTCAGGGTCGTCTGCGAGCGCTTCGCCGGCGGTCCGGTCGGCCTCTCGACCCTCGCGATCGCCGTCGGCGAGGAGCGTGACACGATCGAGGACGTCTACGAGCCGTACCTCCTCCAGCTAGGCATGCTCCAGCGCACCCCACGCGGCCGGGTCGCCACGAATCGAGCCTGGGGCCACCTCGGGCTCGAGCCGCCGACCGACGGTCGAACGCTGTTCTAGGGCGGCTTTTCCCCGGTCGACCACACCTCCTCCGGGTCCGCGAGCCCGCCGCCCCCGCTAACCTGTCGAACCGCATGTCACATCCTTTCATCTGCCCGAACTGCGGCGATCGCACGGTCGGGGCCACCGGCTACGAGGGCTTCCGGCGGGAGGTTCGCGGCTGCAAGAAATGCGGTTTTGGGTTTCTCTTCGAGCTCCTCGACGACTACTACGCCGCGCCCGAGGCCGCCTTCTTCGTCTGCGATGCCGAGGCCCGCGTGATCGGCTGCGGCCGCGGGTCATTCGAGCTGTCGGGGTTCGAGGAGGAGGAGGTGATCGGGCAGCCGCTCAAGGACGCCCTCGGCCTCCGCTTCGACGGTGACGAGGACCACATCGCCACCGTGCTCGAGTGGGGCGTCAGGGTGCTCGGCAAGGACGTCCACCTGCGGACCGAGAGCGACCTCGACGTCGCCGCCTCGGCCGACCTCTTCCCCGCCTACGACGACGACGGCGGCCTCCTCGTTGTCCTGACGCCCCACCGATGACCCGATGACCGATCGCCGTCGCAACGCGTTCGTGCTCGCGATGGTGATCGGCCTGCTGATCGCCTCGCTCGTCATCGCCTTCGGCCTCCCCGGCCTGACGAAGCCCAAGAAGACGAAGCTCGGCCTCGATCTCAAGGGTGGGGTAGAGCTCGTCTACCAGGGCAAGGCGACCGCCCAGTCGCCCGTCAACGCGACCTCCCTCGCGCGGGCGATCGACATCATCCGCCAGCGGGTCGACGCGATCGGCGTCGCCGAGCCCGAGATCCAGAGCACCGGCTCCAACCAGATCGCCGTCAGCCTGCCGGCCGTCAAGGACGCCACGACCGCCGAGCAGCGGGTCGGCCAGGTCGCCCAGCTCTACTTCTACGACTGGGAGCCGAACGTGATCGGCCCGAACGGAAAGCCCGCGCCGACCGACCAGACGTACCGCTGACCAGAACGCCGGCAACCCGGCTCTACGGGATGACGCTCTACAAGGCCGTGATCCTCGCCTCCAAGCGGCCGCTCATCAAAAGGCCGAACGACACGACGCTCGGCAACGGCGTCGACGGGATCTGGTACCTCGTCGACAACAAGAAGCAGTCCGTCCTCGTCGGCCCGGCCGAGACCCAGGCGGCGCTGACCGGCGAGCACCCCGCGCCGCGCGGCTCGACCGTCGTCCACATCCAGCCGGGGACGGTCGTCGTCCAGGCCACGACCCCGAACGACGCCCCCGATCCGAAGCTCAACAGCTACTACGTGCTCAACGACGACCCGGCGCTCAGCGGCAAGGAGATCAAGAACCCACAGCAGGCCTTCGACAACGGGGCCGGCGGCAACGGCCAGCCGAACGTGACGTTCGACTTCACCAGTTCCGGTCGCAAGACGTTCGAGGCGGTCACCAAGAAGATCTCGCAGCGCGGCCAGGAGGCGTCGATCCTCGGCGCCGTCAACAACCAGCACTTCGCGATCGTCCTCGACAACCGCCTGATCTCCGTTCCGTCGATCAACTTCGGGGAGTTCCCCAACGGCATCCCCTCACAGAACGGGTCGGAGATCACCGGCGGCTTCACGATCACCTCCGCCCAGACGCTCGCCCAGCTCCTCCAGACCGGCGCCCTGCCGATCAAGCTCCAGCTGATCTCGGCCGAGCAGGTCTCCGCCACGCTCGGCAAGCAGGCCCTCAACCAGGGTCTGATCGCCGGCCTCGTCGGCTTCGCGATCGTCGCCCTCTTCCTGCTGAGCTTCTACCGCGTCCTCGGCCTGATCGCCGTCTCGGCCCTGTTCGTCTACGCGCTCTACTTCTACGCGCTGATCAAGATGATCCCGATCGTCCTCAGCCTCCCCGGGATCGCCGGTCTGATCCTGACGATCGGGGTCGCGGCCGACGCGAACATCGTGATCTTCGAGCGCGTCAAGGAGGAGTTCCGCGGCGGGAGCTCGATCGGCCGGGCGATCGCGACCGGCTACAAGCGGGGGATCGCGGCGATCATCGACGCGAACGTCGTCACCTTCATGACCGCGTTCATCCTCTTCGTCCTCGCGACCGCCCAGGTCAAGGGCTTCGCCTTCACGCTCGGGATCGGGACCCTCGCATCCCTCTTCACGGCCGTCGCCGCCACCCAGGCGATCCTCGGCTCGATGGGACGCTCGCGCTTCATCTCGACCGCCAGGGCGCTCGGCGCGAAGGACCGCGGCCACCGCTGGCACTACGACTTCATGGGCGCATCCAAGTGGTTCTTCTCGTTCTCCGGCACGATCCTCCTGATCGGCGCCCTCTCGATCGCCGGCAGCGGACTCAAGTTCGGGATCGACTTCCAGTCGGGCACGCAGATCAAGACGGCCCTCACCCGCCCGGCCACCGAGAACGGGATCCGCAGCGTGATGGTCGCCAACGGCGTGCTCGACGCCCAGATCCAGAAGGTCTCCTCCAAGCAGCTCGGCAAGAACGCCTTCCAGATCTCGACCAAGAAGCTCCAGCCGGCCGACGTCCCGAAGATCCTGGGAGCCCTCAAGGCGCGCTTCGGCAACACCATCAACCCCTCGAGCAACTCGATCGGCCCGACCTTCGGCGCGACCGTCGCCAAGCAGGCGATCATCGCGATCATCGCCTCCCTGCTGGTGATCTCGATCTACATCGCGCTGCGCTTCGAGTGGAAGTACGCGGTTCCGGTTCTGATCGCCCTGATGCACGACCTCCTGATCACGGCGGGCGTCTACTCGCTCACCGGCCGGGAGGTGACAACGTCGACGGTCGCGGCGCTTCTCACGATCCTGGGCTATTCGCTCTACGACACGATCATCGTCTTCGACCGTGTGCGTGAGAACGTCCCCCGGATGCCACGGGCCGCCTTCTCCCAGATCGTCAACCGATCCATGTCGGAGGTGCTGACCCGATCGATGGCGACGACCTTCTGCACCCTCCTGCCGATCCTCAGCCTGCTCCTGTTCGGCGGCGCGACGCTCAAGGACTTCGCCTTCGCCCTGCTCGTCGGCGTCGCCTCCGGCGCCTACTCGTCGATCTTCATCGCATCGCCCGTGCTGACCCATTGGAAGGAGCGCGAGCCCGCCTACGCCCGCCGCCACGCGCGGATCGCCGCCGAGCATGGCGGTCTCGTACCGGCCTACGCCCTGACCGGAAGCGCCGCCGCCGAGGTCGATCCGACGAGCAGCGCCAGGCGTCGCCGCGCCGGCAGGCTGACGACCCCCGACCACCCCGAGCAGGGGATCTCGCGAGCCGAGTTCCAGGACCTCGTGCGCGATCTCGACATCGAGGACGCGGTCCCCCCGAAGCCCACCGGCTCACGCGCCGATCGAACCAGGCGGGCTGCGGCCCAGGCGGCGGCCCCTCCCGCCAAGACCAAGGCCGGGCCGAAGGCGAAGCCGAAGCCGAAGCCGAGGCGGCGTTGGCGCCGGAGCCGGCGCCCCCGCCGCTCGACCCGCGGGCCGACCTCTCGCCCGAGGATGTCGTGATGCCCGAGGCGCCGAAGCCGCCGACCAAGCCGCGGCCGTCGTCGCGCCAGAAGCCTCGCAACCGCGGTCACGGACGGCCACGCTGATGGGGATGCTCGCCTGGGTGATGATGGGCCTCGCGATCTGGCACTACGCGATCTTCCTGCCCGACCGCTTCTGGGGCGGGATCGTCGGCGCCTTCGTCGGCGCGATCCTCGGATCGATCGTCGTCGGGATGCTGATCTACGCGGCCAGGTCCGGGGTCGTGAAGATCCCCGGGCGCGGCGACACCCACCTCGTGACCGCTCTCTATGCCGTGCCCGGCGCGCTGATCGGCCTCGCCGCCACGTACTTCGAGGGGATTCGCCGGGAGCCCGCGCTCGACGAAGAGTGAGCCGGCGGTTCCGTCCCACGCTCGGCGTAGGCTGGGTTGGTGCGGACCGTCCAGCTCGAGATCGCTCCATGTTCGACTGCTGACGTCCGCCGCCTCGCCGCGGCGCTCGGTGTCAGCCCGATCGTCGCCGAGATCCTCGTCCGCCGAGACCTCGGCGAGCCTTCCGCCGCGCGGGCCTTTCTCGCCGCCGAGGACGCCCACCCGCCGAGTGCGTTCGCCCGCATCGAGATCGCCGTCGAGACGATCATGGGCCACGTCCGGTCGGGAGCTCCGATCACCGTGCACGGCGACTACGACTGCGACGGAGTCTGCTCGACCGCCGTCCTCGTCCGCGTGTCTGCGGATGCTCGGCGCCAACGTCGACTGGTTCCTCCCCGATCGACGCAGCGACGGCTACGGCCTGTCGATCGAGACGATCGACCGGCTCGCCGCCCAGGGTACGAAGCTCCTGATCACCGCCGACTGCGCGATCACCGCCGTCGCCGAGGTCGCCGCCGCCCGCGCTGCCGGCGTCGACGTCGTCGTCACCGACCACCACACGCCGCGCGCAGACGGACAGCTGCCCGACGCTCCGGTCGTCCACCCCGGGCTCTGCGGATACCCCTGCATCGAGCTCTGCGCGACCGCCGTCGCAGCGAAGCTGGCCGCCGCGCTCCGTGCGGCCGCCGGGCTGGGGGAGACCGAGCCCGACGCCGACCTCGAGCTCGTCGCCCTCGCGACGGTGGCCGATGTCGTCTCTCTGCGCGGCGAGAACCGCCGCCTCGTGCGAGCCGGCCTGCGGGCGCTCGCCTCGAGCGCGAGTCCCGGCCTGCGGGCTCTGATGGCGGTCGCCCGTGTCTCCCCGCAGCAGGTCGACGAGCACGCGCTCGCGTTCCGTCTGGCGCCCCGGATCAACGCGGCCGGCAGGCTCTACCGAGCCGACATCGCGCTCGAGCTGCTGCTCACCGACGACGCCGTCCGCGCCGGGGCGATCGCCGTCGAGCTCGACCGCGACAACGCCGAGCGGCGGATCACGGAGACGCGAATCCGCTTCGAAGCCGAGGCCCAGGTCGCAGCGCTCGGCGACCTTCCGGCATATGTCCTCGCCGGCGAAGCCTGGCATCCCGGCGTGATCGGGATCGTCGCCGCCCGCATCGCCGAGCGCCACCACCGACCGACCGTGATGATCGCCCTCGACCCCGGCGGCGGACCCGGTACGGGATCGGGCCGCTCGATCCCGGCCTTCGACCTACTCGGCGGCCTCCGCGCCTGCGGTGATCTGCTGCTCGCCTACGGCGGCCACAGGGCAGCCGCCGGCCTGCAGATCGAAGCGGGCGCAGTCGAGCGCTTCCGGGCCGCCTTCACGGCCCACGCGGCCGGCGTCCTGGAGCCCGGAGATCTCCTACCCCGGGAGCGCGTCGACGCCGTCGTCTCCGGCGAGGACCTTGGGCTCGCGCTCGCCGAGGAGCTCCTCGAGCTGGCTCCGTTCGGCGCCGGCAACCCGCCGATCTCGCTGCTCGTCGCGGCGGCGACGCTCGAGGATCCGGTCGGCTTCGGGGGCGACGATCGCACCGACCACGTCCGCTTCAACGTCCGCTCGGGTGGCGCCCGCGCCCGGGCTGTCCACTTCGGTGCCGGTGCCCGGCTCCCGGTCGCCGCCGGAGCCCCGGTCGACGCGACCTTCCGGCTCGAGCGAAACGAGTGGCAGGGCCTCGTCGAGCCGCGGCTGCTGCTCCGCGAGGCGCGCGCCTGCGAACCCCAGCCGATCGCCATTCTCGGAGAGGACGGGTCGTTCATCGACCGGGTCTTCGCCGAGCTCGACGCGCCCCACCCGCCGGTCTCGGCCCTGCCCGGCGCGCCCCATCCGCCGGTCTCGGTCCTGCCCGGCGCGCCCCATCCGCCGGTCTCGGTCCTGCCCGGCGCACCCCACCCGCCGGCCTCGGTCCTGCCCGGCGCACCCCACCTGCCGGCCTCGGTCCTGCCCTGCGAATCCCACTCGCCGGATGCGGCCCTGCCTGACGCACCCCGCCGGGCCGCCTCGGCCCTGGGCGACCCGGGGGATCACCGGCTGATCTGCGATCGCCGGGGGCGGGGGATCGCCGGGACGATCGCCGGGCTCGTGGCGAGCGGCGAGGACGTCCTCGTCGTCGTGGCCGACACCGCCGCCCGCCGGCGGCATCTGCGCGAACGCCTCGGCGGCTTTGCGTTGTGCTCCTATCGGGCGCTCGTCCGGTCGCCGGCTCTCTCCCGCGGCTATCCCCACGTCGTCCTGCTCGACCCGCCGAGCTCGGGACTCGAGCGGACGGTGGCTGTTGGCGGACCGCTCGTCGAGTGTTGTCACCTGGCTTGGGGCGAGCCTGAGCTACGCTTTGCTGTACATACACACCAGCAGGAGTTCGGACTGCGGACTTCGCTTGCCGGTCTCTACCGGGTGCTGCGCGATCTGGGGAGCGTGGCGGGCGAGGGACTCGAGGCCGCCCTCCGGGGGGACGCCGCCCAGCCACGGTCGCCGGAGCTCGCCGGCAGGCTGCTGCGAGTCTTTCTGGAGCTAGGCCTCGTCGAACTCGATCGGCAGCACGCTTCCGTGGGCGTCCTGGTCGGGCGCCGAGCGAAACTCGAGAGCTCGCCTGCTTTCTGCGACTACCAGCGACGACTAGAGGACGGCCAGCGATACCTGGGAAAGAGCGCATCATCCCCGTCCGGGGAAAGGCGAGCGGCCTGAAGCCGCCGCGGACGACCGCGGCGTCGAGCGCCCCATCGGCCGTGGCGCCCGGCTCGGCGGCGTCCCCTGCCACATCGCCCGTGGTGCCCGCGGCCCCAGCGCCACCTGCCGCCGCCAGCCCGCCGGCCAACGGCAACGGCGCCGGCGACGGAGTCCCGCTCGTCCCCGTCGCTCGCGTTCCGGTCGACCAGGTCACCCGCCGGGAGCCGCCGGTCGAGCTCGACGGACCGGAGCTCACGCCGCTCGAGAGTCAGCTGCTCGGCGACCTCTTCGCGATCGTCTCCGAGCACGTCGACGAGTCGGCCGTCGAGATCGACCGCGAACGTGTGACCGACGCCTTCGTCTTCGCCTGCGAGCACCACGCCGACCAGCGGCGGATGTCCGGCGAGGATTTCATCGTCCACCCGGTCGGCGTCGCGCGGATCTGCGCGGGCATGCGCCTCGACACGGCGACGCTGTGCGCGGCACTCCTCCACGACACGGTCGAGGACACGTCGGCCTCGCTCGAGGAGGTCTGCGCCCGCTTCGGCGCGGAGGTCGGAAGCCTCGTCGACGGCGTCACCAAGCTGACGGGGATCACGTTCAGCTCGCGCGACGAGGCCCAGGCCGAGAACTACCGGAAGATGATCGTCGCGATGGCCTCGGACGTTCGCGTCATCCTGATCAAGCTGGCCGACCGCCTCCACAACATGCGGACGCTCGACGCGCTGGTCAAGACGAAGCAGATCGAGAAGGCGAAGGAGACGCTCGAGATCTACGCGCCGATCGCCCACCGGCTGGGCATCCACGCGATCAAGTGGGAGCTCGAGGATCTCGCGTTCGCGAAGCTGCATCCCCGCAAGTACCAGGAGATCAAGGGTCTCGTCGCACAGCAGCGAGACGAGCGCGAGCGCTACGTCTCGGAGGCCGGCGAGTACCTCCGGCGCGAGCTCGAGGCGCTCGGAATCGCGGCGCTGATCTCCGGCCGGGCGAAGCACTTCTACTCGATCTATTCGAAGATGACGCGCAAGGGGCGCGAGTTCAACGAGATCTACGACCTCACGGCGATGCGGGTGATCGTCGAGACGGTGAAGGACACCTACGGCGCGGTCGGCGTGATCCACTCGCTCTGGAAGCCGCTCCCCGGCCGGTTCAAGGACTTCATCGCGATGCCGAAGTTCAACATGTACCAGTCGCTCCACACGACGGTGATCGGGCCGGAGGGCAGGCCGCTGGAGATCCAGATCCGCACGCGCGAAATGCATAACCGCGCCGAGTACGGGGTCGCCGCCCACTGGATGTACAAGGCCGCCCGCAGCGCACCCAAGGGGACCGCGATCTGGACGGGGGGTGAGGACGGGCAGAACCCGCAGTGGCTGAGCGCGATCGTCGACTGGCAGAGCGAGACGTCGGATCCCAAGGAGTTCATGGAGACGCTGAAGATCGACCTCTTCGAGGACGAGGTCTACGTCTTCACGCCGAAGGGCGAGGTCAAGTCGCTGACGGCCGGGGCGACGCCGCTGGACTTCGCCTACGAGGTCCACACCGATGTCGGTCACCGGTGCGTCGGCGCCCGCGTCAACGGGAAGATCGTCCCGCTCGGCTACGAGCTGAAATCCGGTGACATCGTCGAGGTGCTCACGTCCAAGCGCGAGCGGGGTCCGTCACGCGACTGGCTCGCCGTCGTCAAGACGTCGCGAGCCCGCAACAAGATCAAGCAGTGGTTCAAGGCCGAGTCCCGGCTGGACACAGAGCACACCGGCCGAGACCTCCTCCAGGAGCACCTCAAGAAGCAGGGTCTTCCGGCCCAACGGATCACCGGGTCGCCGCTCCTCGCCGACCTGATCCGGGAGATGGGCTTCAAGAAGGCGGACGACTTCTACATCGCCCTCGGGGCGGCGAAGGTCTCACCGAAGGTCGTCGTCAACAAGGTCATGCAGCGCCTCAAGCAGGGCGAGGCAGCCGAAGGCGAGGAGACGGCCGCGGCCTCGCTCCTCTCGCCCGGGCGCGAGCGGCGACGGCCGACGAGCTCGTCCACCGACTACGGGATCCGCGTCGACGGCGTCGAGGACGTCATGCTCCGCCTCGCCAAGTGCTGCCGTCCGGTCCCCGGCGACGAGATCGTCGGCTACATCTCCCTCGGCCGGGGGATCACGATCCACCGGGAGGACTGTCCGAACGCGCTGGCCCTTCGCAAGGACCCCGATCGCTTCACGTTCGTCACCTGGGAGGGCGAGCACGCGACGGCCTTCAAGGTCGAGCTCCAGATCGACGCGTGGGATCGCCACCGTCTGCTCGAGGATCTGTCGCGGACGTTCGCCGAGGCCGGCATCAACATCGTCGAGGCCCGTTGCACGGCAAGCCCGCCGATGGTCCGAAACCGCTTCGTGATCGAGGTGCCCGACACCCAGACGCTGAAGCTGACTGTCAACCGCCTGCGCAACATCGATTCGGTCTTCGACGCCTACCGGGTCACGCCGGGCGCCGCCTGAGGAGCCCGCTCAGGAGACGACCTTCAGCCCGCGGGGGCAGATCTCGTAGTGGGCGTGAAACACGTCGCCGACGTAGTCGCCATCGACGTGCAGTGGCACCGGCCGGCCGTCGGCGCTCCGCAGGTCCAGCTCGGTGAAAGGCTCGAATGCGTGAATCCGCCGGTGGTCGACCAGGGCCAGCCGACCAGTCAGCATCCGCGCGAGAATCGTCGGCGCGTCGAGCAGATTGGCACGCTCGAGCAGGACACCGGCGAGCATCCCCGAGTCGAGGTCTCCGCCGGTCGAGACGTCGACCGGCCGGTCGTTGAAGTAGGTGTAGTGCTCGGCGTTCTGGACGACGCCCGTCACCCCGCAGACGTCCTCACCGTCCAGGGTTGCGACCAGCCGGGGAGGCCGGAGCAGGTACTTGCGGGCGAACGTGCCGAGCGCCGCGCAGAGAAAGTAGTTGGCGCCGAAACGAGACTTCAGACGCGGATTCGAGTCGACCCGACGCACGACGCTCGCGTCGAGGCCGACACCCGAGCTGAAGGCGAAGCTCCGGCCGTTGACGATGCCGAGGTCGACGCGGCGAGGCCGCCAGGCGTCGGCCATCCGCAAGACGTGCGCCGTGGCGTCGACGATCTCGCCGGGGATCCCGAGCAGCTTGCAGAACACGTTGGTGGTGCCCCCGGGCAGGCAGGTCAGCGGCGTGGAGGCGCCGACGAGGCCGTTGATCATCTCGTTGACGGTCCCGTCCCCGCCGAAGGCGACCGCGACGTCGTAGCCGTCGAAGGCTCCCTCCCGGCAGATCTCGGTCGCGTGGCCGGGAGCCTGGGTATCGATCGCATCGACGTCGTAGCGCGACGACAGCGCATTGACGACGAGGCTTCGCAGGCGGGGGGAGACGGTCGTCGCGTGGGGATTGACGACGACGAGCGCCCGGCGCCGCGGGGCTTCGAAGGCCTCGAGCGCCGCGGCTTCGAACTCCGCGCTCTCCTTCGAGTACCCGACCACTCCGTCACTCGAGTACCCGCCCATTCCATCACTCGAGTACCCGACCACTCCATTTCTCGAGCGTCCGACCGCTGCGTCCCTCGGGCATCCGACCACTCCAGGTCGCTACACCCAGTCTGCGCCGACGTTACCTCGTGCCCGCCGCTCGACGAGACCGTTGTGGAACTCGGCCGTCCCCCGGTTAGTCTCTGGCCGGTGTCCGGCCTCAGCGTGATCGTTCCGGCTCGTGACGCGGCCGCGACGATCGGACTGACGCTCGCCGCCCTCAAGCGCCAGACCGGGGTCGCGTGCTTCGAGGTGATCGTCGTCGACAACGGCTCGCTCGACGACACGGCCGTCCTTGCCGAGCGGGCCGGCGCGCGCGTCGTCCGGCGAGCGCGGGGGGAAGGGCCCGGCGCCGCTCGCAACGCCGGAGCCGCCGTGGCCTGCGGACGGCGGCTCGCCTTCACCGACGCCGACTGCGAGCCGTGTCCCGGCTGGTTGGCCGCCGGAGCGGCCGGTCTCGACGTGGCCGCGCTGGTCCAGGGGGCCGTCGTCCCGGATCCGCGGGCCGAGCGTGGGCCGTTTGACCGGACCGTCGAGGTCACCCACCCGACCGGGCTCTTCGAGGCGGCGAGCCTGTTCGCCCAGCGAGACGTCTTCGACATGGTCGGCGGATTCCCGGTCGGCCTCGAGGCGCCGGGGGACGCGCCGTTCGGCGAGGATGCGCTGTTCGGCTGGGCCGTGCGGCGATCCGGAGCGAGCGTCGACTTCTGCCGGGAGGCCGTCGTCCACCACGCGGTGACCCGACGGCGGGTCGGCGGATTCGTTCGCGAGCGGACCCGCCTGCGCCTGTTCCCGGCCTTGATCGACGAGATACCCGAGCTCCGCGACGAGCTCTGCTTCCGGCGTTTCTTTCTGACTGCGAGGGCCGCGGCCTTCGACCTCGCCCTCGCCGGCGTCGGCCTCGCCGTCGCCCGCCGCCGGGCGCGCGCCGTCGCGCTGACGCTTCCCTACCTGGTCCTCAACGCCCGGGACGCTGCCGCCTGGGGCGGGTTTGTCGGCGTCCGCGTCGCGATCGGGACGCTGATCGCCGACGCGGTGGGCGCGTGCGCCCTCGCGACCGGGAGTCTCCGCAGCCGGACGGTCGTTCTCTGACTCCGCAGCCCAACGAATCGCTCTCCCACCAGTGAGGTTGCCGGTCGCGCCGGGCTGGTTATAATGGCCGGACATAGCAGCACGCATCCAGAGGGGTGGAGGGACTGGCCCAGTGAAACCCCGGCAACCATCTCGCGCAAGCGAGAAACGGTGCCAATTCCAACAGGCTCCAAGCGACAGCCTGGGAGATGTGGTCGGAGTTTCGATCCTCGAACCTCCGCCACCGGACGGCGGAGGTTTTTATGAAGGCTGACAAGCTGAAATGCAAGGAGTGCGGGACCGAATACCCGCTCGAGGCGCTGTTCGTCTGCGACCGGTGCTTCGGACCGCTCGAGGTCCAGTACGCCCATGACGCAGAACTCGACGTCGGCGGGCTCCGGCGACGGATCCAGGGCGGACCGCAGAACGTCTGGCGCTACGCCGACTTCCTGCCGCTCGTCGGCGGCCCCCCGGGCCCGTCGAACAGGCTCGCCTCCCGCGCGGGACTCCCGGCGGGCTGCACACCCCTGATCCGGGCCGACCGGCTCGCCGAGCGGCTCGGGCTACGCGAGGTCTGGGTCAAGAACGACGCGGCGAACCCGACCCACTCGTTCAAGGATCGCGTCGTCGCAGTTGCCGCCGCAAGGGCCAAGGAGCTCGGCTTCAAGGTTCTGGCCTGCGCTTCGACCGGCAACCTGGCCAACGCGGTCGCTGCCCAGGCGGCGGCGCTCGGGCTCCAGTCGTACGTCTTCATCCCCTCGAACCTCGAGGAGCAGAAGATCATCGCGACCGGCGTCTACGGAACGAACCTGATCTCCGTGCGCGGCAACTACGACGACGTCAACCGGCTGTGCACCGAGCTTTCGGCCGATCGGGACTGGGCGTTCGTCAACGTCAACATGCGCCCGTACTACGCCGAGGGCTCGAAGACCCTGGCCTACGAGATCGCCGAGCAGCTCGGGTGGGAGCTACCCGAGCGGATCGTTGCGCCGATCGCGTCGGGGTCGCTCTACACGAAGATCGCCCGCGGCTTCCAGGAGTGGATCGACATCGGCCTCGTCGACGGGAAGCTGCCGATCATGAACGGGGCGCAGGCAACCGGCTGCGCGCCGGTGGCCAACGCCTTCGCGGCTGGTCGGGACTTCTGCCAGCCGGTCAAACCCGACACGATCGCCAAGTCGCTTGCGATCGGCAACCCCGCCGACGGGCCGTACGCGCTCGAACTTGCCAAGCGGACGGGCGGGAAGATCGACGCGGTCACCGACACGGAGATCCGCGAGGCGATTGGCCTACTCGCGCAGACGACTGGCGTCTTCACCGAGACGGCCGGCGGCGTGACCACCGCCGTGCTCAAGAAGCTCGCCGAGCGGGGCGACATCGACGCGGACGAGCGGGTCGTGCTCGTGATCACCGGCGACGGACTGAAGACCCTCGACGCCGTTCGCGGCTCGTACGCGACCCACGAGATCGATCCGTCGGTCGAGTCCTTCGAGGCCAGCGCCGCCCACCTCGCAGGTGCCGAGGTGACCGCCTGATGTCCGTAACGGTGAAGATCCCGACCCAGCTGCGCTCGGCCGCCGGCGGGAACTCGGAGGCGCGGGTGGAGGGCGCGACCGTGGCCAAGGTGCTCGACGGCCTCTACGAGCAGTTCGGTGAGCTGCGCGAGCGGATCGCCGACGACGACGGAACGCTGCGGCGATTTGTCAACGTCTACGTCGGAGGCGAGGACATCCGGTTTCTCGACGGGCTCGACACGCTGGTCCTCGACGGCGGGGAGATCACGATCCTCCCGGCCGTCGCCGGCGGCTGACGCGCTCCCGACAGCCGCGGGGCGGTCCCGGCAGTCGGCCGGTCGGGCGCCGGTAGAATCGACCGGCGTGCCCCCGCCATCTGGAAATCCGGGCGGCCCGTCCGTGCCCCCGCCATCTGGAAATCTGCGCGGGCCGTCGGAGCCGCCACGAACTGGAAATCTGGGCCGGCTCTAGTGGAGGAGCGCCCGGACGGTGCGCAAGTCGGCCGACGCTCGCAGGGAGCCGACGACGAGCCGGAGCCGGACGCCACGACTCGGGCGCAGGAGGTGATCAGGACCTACCTGGTCGCACTGCTCGGGCCCGACCGGGCCGGGTCTCGCGCCGACCGCGCGATCGCCGAGATGGCGGCCCGTTCGGCCGGATCCGAGGAAGCGACGCCGAACGCCGCAAGCATGCGAAAAGCCGCGCAGACGGTCGGGCTCGACGGCCTCGATGCCGACGCCCGGCGACTCGACCGGCGGATCTGGCGGGCTGCGACCGGTCGGCGGCAGTGCAATTCCGTCGCCCGGCGACTCCGCGGCAGGGCCGACGGCCGGATATCCGCAGACGAGCTCGACGCCTTCTACCGCCACCTCGAGCGCTGCCGGACGTGCGCGGCGATCGCCGGACGCTTCGAAGCCGGCGAGTGGTACCTCCAGGTGGAGCTCGGCTCGACGCGCACGGTGTCGAGCGCCAAGCCGTCCGGCGACCCGCTCACCCCGTCAGACCGCCCTCTCCCGGCGCCCCAGCCGGACGCCGGGATCCAGGCGCCGTCCCGAGCCGTCGCGGCTCGACCGCCAGCCGGTGCCCTGCCCCTCGAGCGACCGGAGCGCCGGGACGCGCGCGGCGCCCGGCGGCCCGAGCCCGACCCGGTGCCTGGCCCGGCTCCCGCCGGCGGACGCGGGGCCCCGCCGGCGGAGCCCTCCGAACCCACACCCGAGCCGCCTCCCGAGCCGTGCCCGAGCCCCGCTCCCACCCGGGCTCGAACCCGAACCGGCCCTCGAGGCCCCGAAACCACGCGAATCCGAAGCCGAGCCGCCCCCCAAGGCCCAGAAGCCAGCCGAAGCTCCCGTTTACGCGCCCGAGTCGGACTCGGCACCGGACCCCCCGGCGGCCAGTGTCGCTCCCTCCGGCGCCGCGCCCCCGCCCGAAAACTCGGCGGATTTCGTCGAGCCCCAGCTGGCGCCGCTGCCCGCCCGGCACCCGCCTCTGGAAGCTGCCCCGGGATTCCGGGAACCAGGCCGCTCGCCGGCGGCGCCGCCCGCCATACCCAAGACGCCTGAGACCCGTGCGACGCCCGAGACCTCCGCGGCGCCCGAGACCCTCCCGCCACCCGATACGCGCAAGACGCCCAAACCGACCAAGCCGCCCGCGACGCGCGAGAGCCCCGCGTCACCCGCTTCGCCCGCAGCGCCGAACCAAGGGGTCCTCGAGCCGACCGGGATCGAAACGACGACTGTCCCGGCCGGCGGCCGCTCGCGCCGGCAATCGACGGTCGTTTTGGTTCTCGCGGTCGTCGCGACGGCGGGCGCCGCGGTGACAGCCGTCGTGGTGGGGGGGATCTCGTCGAAGAAGCCGTCGTCCGCGACCGTGATCCACCCACTCCAGGCGACGACGACGGGCGCGTCCCCGGCGGGAGGACCGCAGCCGACGCCAGTCCACCCGCCGAGGGCGGCGTTCGTCGTGGGAGGGGCCCGCTTCGCGGTCTTCGTCGAGCCCAAGCAGGCGTGGACGACGTTCGTCAGGCGGGTACCGCCGGCCCGCGGGTCTCGCTGGGTCCTCGTGTCCGTCGTCGTGCGCAACCTCACGCGGGTCGGCTTCGACCCAAGGGTCCTCCACTATCGGCTGACCGCGACCGGCGGTGCGGCCTATTTCCCGGATCTCGCTCGCGGGACGGGCCCGGCCGTCCGCCAGGCCCCGCACCCGCTGGCGGTGGGGGCGCTGACCCAGGCCGAGCTGGCATTTCAGGTCCCGAACGCGGCCGCCGGCCTTCAGTTGGCGTTCGATCCGACCGGGAAGCACGAGCGGGTCGTCGTGGCACTCGGCCAATGAACCCAAGGGTCCTGCTGCTGTTCGACATCGACGGGACGTTGCTGCTCGGGGCGAGCGAAGCCCACCGCGAAGCGATCTACGAGGGGCTCCGGGAGGTCTTCGGCGTCGTCGACCCGGGCGCGATCCGCGTCGAGGCAGCCGGCCGGACGGATTCGGAGATCGCGCGGGCGATCCTCCGGCAGACGGGTCAGGACGCTGGCTTCGACGCGGCGGCCGAGGGCTTCCGCGCGGCGTGCGACGCCGCCTACCGGCAGCTGTGCCCAGCCAGCCTGGCCGGCCATGTCGCACCCGGCGTGGTCGAATTGCTCGGCGAGATGGGGGAGGCCCAGGTCTCGCTGGTGACCGGGAACTACGAGCCGATCGCCCGGCGGAAGCTCGCCCGGGCCGGCCTCGGCCACCACTTCTCGGCGGGTCAGGGCGGCTTCGGATCTGACGCCGAGGATCGAGCCCGGCTGCCCGGGATCGCTCGACGGCGCGCGACTTTCGCGGGCGGGCCGCATCCACGTGAGCGGACGATCGTGATCGGCGACACGCCGCGAGACATCGCCTGCGCACGGGCGGACGGGGTCAGGGTGTTCGCGGTCGCGAGCGGTCCGTATCCGGCCGCGGCACTCGACGGAGCCGACGAGGTCTTCCCGGACGCGTGGGCCCTCGGGGCGCGTCTCCGCCGGGAGATCGAGGCCTGAACGCGCGGTCGACGGCTCGACCGATCGGGCCCGACCTCGCGCGGGCTCTCCCGGCCGGGGAGGGCGCGGGCGCTTGCAATGGTATCGTCGGCGAGGGAAATCCCTGCAAATTGACATAACCATGGGCATCCGCAGACCGATCAATCCATTCCGCCCGGGCGCTCGCACCCGGACGCCCACCCGCCGACCCGGCCACGGCGCACCCACCCGCCGACCCGGCCACGGCGCACCCACCCGCCGGCTCGGCCACGGCGCACCCACCCGCCGGCGCGGCGACGGCGCACCCACCCGCCGGCTCCGGGGGCGCCTCGTCGGCTGGATGCTGGCGGTCACAGCGGCCGCGGGCGGTCTCGCGTCCGTGCCCCACCGCTCGGAGGCGACGCCGAGCGTGAGCGGCCTGAGCTCGCAGCTCCAGAGTCGCCGGGCGGTCGAGCGGAGTCTGGCGGCGAGCGTCACGGGTCTCTCGACGCTGATCGACCGCCTCGGCGCCCAGGTGGCGGTGATCGAGCGTCATCGGGCGGCCGTCGAGAGCCAACTCGGGGCGGCCCAGGCGGCGCTGGCGAGCACGCGGACGAGGCTGGCCGCCGAGCGCGCCCTCCGGGTACGCCTGCTCGCGCGCCTGGGCCGGGCGATTCGGATCCTCGACGCCCAGCTGGTCGCGAGCTACGAGACCGAGCCGCCGGACGTCTTCAGCGTCGTGCTCAGGGCCCACGGGTTCGCGGCGATGCTCGATCAGCTGACGTTCCTGCGCGACGCGAAACGACGCGAGCAGGACGTGATCACGGCGACGCGCAACGCGAAGGCCGCCGCCGTCGCGGCCTCCGGGAGGCTGGCGATCCTCGCGACGCACGACCAGGCCGTCACGTTGGTGGTCGCCGCTCAGGCGCGGGCGGTCGCAGGGATCAGCAGTCTCCTGCAGGCGCGGCAGGCGACCCTCCAGACGGCGCGCGCGGCGCGGGTCGCAGAGCTCGGCGCGAGCAGGGCGAAAGCCGGCAGCCTCCAGCGAGAGCTGACGAACCTCAAGGCCGAGCTCGCCCGCCAGGCTGACCTGGCGTTCGGGAGCTGGGCGATTCCGGCGGCGATCGTGGCGTGCGAGTCGGGCGGCCAGAACCTCCCGCCGAACAGCGCGGGGGCGTCCGGCTACTACCAGTTCCTCCCGAGCACGTGGAAGGGGGAGGGCGGCGACACGCCGGCGGCATACCTCGCACCCAAGTCGGAGCAGGACCGGCTCGCAGCCAAGCTCTGGGACGGCGGGCGGGGCGCGTCGAACTGGGATTGCGCGGCGATCGTCGGGATCATCTGAAACCCGGCTGCCGCACTCGCGTTTGAGGATCCGCCTCCGGTGGTAAGGCCGAGGCACGGCAACGACGATCTCAGGAGCGAGCCCATGCCGCCTCGGGGTGTGAAGAAGAATTCGAAGCGCGGGCGTCAGTACGAGCACATCAAGGAGAGCGAGCTCGACCAGGGCCGGTCAGAGGAGGTCGCGGAGGAGATCGCCGCGCGCACGGTCAACAAGGAGCGGGCTCGGACCGGGGAGTCGAAGACGGCGTCGCGGCTCTCGAAGACCGACATCTCCTCAGGGCGGCGAGGCGGCCTGCGATCGGGGACTGGTCGGGCTAAGGGGAGGACGAAGGCCCAGCTCTACAACGAGGCTCGGGCGAAGGGCATCGACGGGCGCTCGAAGATGGACAAGGCCGAACTCGAGCGGGCGCTCGACGCGAAGTCCTGAACCCGGCGGCTCAGGCGGCCAGGCGGTCTCGATATTCCACGACAATTGGGCCGGCCGGACCGGGCGAAGGCCCCGGCGGGAGAGGATCCGGGCCGGGGTCGGGCGGCTGGGGGTCGGGCATCGGCGCCGGCGGGGGGCCGGGGTCAGGTAGGGGAGACGGCGGCGCCGGATCCGGGCCGGGGTCCGGCAGGCGTCCGCGAAGACCCTGTCGACTCACGAGGCCCGGTCCGTCTCGATCTGCTCGACCGGAATCCCGAAGCGACGCTCGAGCTCTGTCGGGTCCACGTCTTCGCGGTAGCGGGGAGCTCCCGGCCGGGTGAAGACGAGCACGCGGTCGGCTTGAAACGTCTTGAGGGCGTCCTCGATCGCGTCGGCCGGATCTCCCTCGCCGGTGTCGCCGACCGCGTCGACGTCCGCGTCCTCGAGATTCTCGACCGTCTCGTGCTGGACCCAGTCGGCCCGGGAGATCGCCTCGTCGGCGTCGGAGATCCAGAAGCGGAGCGCGGAGGCGTGGAGCGCCGGAGCGACGACCATCACCTCGTCATCGAGGCCATCGGGTCCGATCACCTGGCGGAGTTGATCGGCGCTGAGGGCGTCGCTGGTGAGCAGGAGGGTTTTCATGTGCGTCCCGTACCCGACCCCCGAGGCCGCAAACCGGCTACTCCCGCCGCGCTGGACGACGGACACTGCTGTGAAAGACCACGCCGGGGGTGGCCGGCCGACGCTTGGCCGGGGACCCCACCGGGTAGCAAGCCTGCGCATTGCACTTCGAGGAGGCTGGCTTCCGTGGCTGACCGGGGATTCGCGCGCAGGGAACACGTCGCCCGCCGGCGGCGACTAGCTCTGGTGGTGGCGCGCAACAGGAGCGGCCGCCCGGCCGGCGGCTTGCACCACGCCGACGCATAGGTCCTCGGTTGGTCGACACCCGCCAACAATTCGATCACCTGGCCGGTGTCTATTGGCCGATCGCGGTCGCCGTGTTCGCCGTCGTCGTCGGCCTGCTCGGATTCGTCGTGATCCGCTTTCGCTACCGGCCCGGCCGGGCGGTCTCGACGCGGACGAAGGCTCCCCGGGCAGAGCTCGCCTATGTCCTCGGCCTGGCGGTGCTCGTCGGCGTCCTGTTGTCGCAGAGCTTCCCCGCCGAGTCCCGAGTCGACCGGCTGGCCGCGGCGCCGGCCCTGCGGATCGTCGCCGTCGCATCGGATTGGCGGTGGCGCTTCGACTATCCCCAGCAGGGCGTCGCGGAGGTCGGCCGGTCGCCGGCCCCGACGAACCTCGTCGTCCCGGTCGGCGAGACGATCGAGTTCGACCTCCAGTCGACCGACGTGCTCCACGCCTTCTACATTCCCGACGAGGACTTCCAGCGCCAGGCGATTCCGGGGATCACGAACCGCTTCGACCTCGTCTTCAGGCGGCTCGGGAACCTCGTGAGCGGCGTCTGCAACGAATTCTGCGGGCTCGGCCACACCGAGATGCGCTTCCAGGTGCACGTCCTGTCCGCACCGGCGTTCGCCGCCTGGGCGCTCGCCCGCAAGCAGGGGAGCACCGCGCTGTGACCCGCCGCCAGAGGCAGGCCCGGTGAGCACGGCGACTCCAGTCGCCCGGCAGCCCCTAGGCCTGCTCGGCGCGGTCGCCGCGTCCGACCACAAGAGCATCGCCCGGCGGGTGGCGGTCGTGTCGTTCGGCTTCTTCGTGCTCGGCGGCCTCCTGGCCCTCGTGATGCGGGCCCAGCTCGCGGCGCCGAACGCGCGACTCGTCAGCACTGACACCTACGACGAGCTGTTCACGATGCACGGCTCGACGATGATCTACCTGTTCGTCGTTCCGATGGCCCTCGCCCTCGGCGTCTACCTGGTTCCGCTCCAGGTCGGCGCGGCTGAGATCGCCGCTCCGCGGATCGCACTCCTCGGCTTCTGGCTGTTCGTATGCGGCGGGCTGACGATGTACTCGGGGTTCCTGACGACGAACGGGCCCGGCAAGGCCGGCTGGACGGCGTTCGACCCGCTCTCGGACTCGCCGCACGCCCCGGGGATCGGAATGGACTTCTGGATCTTCGGCGTGATGCTGGCGACGCTCGGCTGCCTGCTGCTCGGCGCGACGATCCTCGCGACGATCGTCGCTCACCGCGCGCCCGGCATGACGATGCTGAGGCTGGCGCCGTTCACCTGGACGATGCTCGTCACCTGCCTGATGGTGCTCGTCGCCTTTCCCGTGCTGGTGGTCGCCCTCGGCCTGCTCTGGGTCCAGCGCTACTTCGGCGGTGTCTTCTCCACCGCGGGCGGACCGATCGCCTTTCAGAACCTTTTCTGGTTCTACGGGCATCCGGTCGTGTACGTGATGTTCTTCCCGTTCGTCGGCGCCGTCGCCGAGGTCGTCTCCGTCCATTCCGGCCGCCGCTTCTTCGGCTACAGGCCGTTCGCGATCTCGCTGCTCGCCTTCACCGCCCTCTCGACGAGCGTCTGGGCCCACCACATGTTCACGACCGGGCAGGTCGCCAACCGCTACTTCGCGCTCACCTCGACCGCGCTGGCGGTTCCCGGTGGGATCGAGTATTTCGACATGATCGCGACGCTCTGGGGCGGGAGCATCCGGATGCGCACGGCGATGCTCTTCGCGCTCGGCTTCCTCGTCCAGTTTCTCGTCGGCGGCCTGACCGGGATCTTCCTCGCTTCGCCGCCACTCGACTACGACGTCCACGCGACGTACTTCGTCGTCGGGCACTTCCACTACACGCTGCTCGCCGGCAGCCTGTTCGGCTTCTTCGCGGGCGTCTACCACTGGTACCCGAAGTTCACGGGCGTTCTCCTCGGCGAGCGGATCGGCAAGCTCCACTTCGGTCTGATGGCGCTCGGCGCGAACCTCACGTTCTTCCCGATGCTGATCCTCGGCTACGACGGGATGCGCCGGCGGATCGCCAACTATCCGTCGTCGAACGGCTGGCAGACGCTCAACGAGATCTCGACCGTCGGGTCGTTCGTGATCGCAGCATCGGTGCTCGTCTTCCTGATCAACGTCGTCGTCTCCCGGCGGGCAGCCAGGCCGGCCGGGCCCGACCCGTGGGGTGGCCACACGCTCGAGTGGGCGACGAGCTCGCCGCCGCCGCGTCTCAACTTCGTCTCGCTGCCCCCGATCCGCTCCTACGCGCCGCTGCTCGACGCTCGCGAGGCGGCCGACCGGCATGGCTGAGCGGTGGCGCTCGGCCGTCTGGCCGCTGGCTGTCTGGGCGGCGATGCTGGGCGCGCTCGCCGGTCTGCAGGCCGGCTTCGGCGGCCGATCTCTGCCGGTACTGCTCCAAGCCGGCGGTGCAGTCCTCTGCGGGCTGATCGCCCTCGCCATCGCCCTGCTGACGCGAATCGAGCGCCGTCATTTCGAGCGCGGACGACCGATCGCCGAGCTGAGCCTGCCGACCGCACTGGCCGGGGTCTCGCTCGCATCGATCCTCAACGGCACGACGGTCGGCAGCTGGCTGATGATCGGTGGCGTGCTCGGCCTCGCGCTCGCCGGAAGCCTGCTCTGGCGGGGACGGCGGGCGATTCGCGCCCGCGGTGAAGCCGCGTCCGTGGAGGTCCGACCGTGAGACGCCCGTCGGTGCTCGACATCCTCGCGACGTGGTCGGTCGACCCGATCCTGACGCTCACGCTCGTGCTCACCGGATCCGCCTACCTGGTCGGGGTCGCCCGGGTCGGCCGTTGGCCGGCGCGGCGGACCGCCGCGTTCCTCGCGGGGCTCCTCGGCATCGTCGTGGCGCTCGAGTCCGGGCTCGACGTCTACGGAGACGAGCTGCTCTCGGTCCACGTCGTCCAGCATCTCGTCCTCGTCCTCGTGGTCGCACCGCTCCTGCTCGCGGGCGCTCCGGTCACGCTCGTCCTGCGCTCGCTCGATGGACGCCGGCGCCAGGCTGCCGCCGAGCTGCTGCGCAGCCGTCCTGCCCGGATCCTCGCCCACCCGGCGTGTGGGCTGGCGGCGATCGGCGGAGCGATGCTCGCGACTCACCTGACGCCGCTCTACGGCCTCGCGATCCGCTACCCGGCGGTCCACGTCGCCGAGCACGTCGCGTACCTGACGAGTGGGCTGCTGTTCTGGGCCGTCTTGATCGAACCCGGGCCTGCGCCGAGGCGCCTGGACGGCCTCGGCCAGGTCGTCTACCTCCTGCTCGGGATGCCGCTGATGGGCATCGTCGGCGTGATCCTCGAGACGGATTCGGCTCCCCGCTACGTCGAGTATCTCGCCCCAGCCCGCCGCCTCGGCGTCTCGGCGCTCGCCGATCAGCGGCTCGCCGGGGCGCTGATGTGGATCGTCGGGACCACGCTGATGGGCGTCGTCGCGCTCAGCCTCGCCTGGCGGTCGATGCTCGCGGAGGAGCGTCGGGCGGTGGCCCGCGAGTTCTACGAGGCCCGCGCGGCCGGCGAGGGCGAGCTGCGATGAGGCGGAGGATGCGATGAGGCGGAGGACGCGATGAGGCGGAGGATCTGGATATGCGTGCGCCTGAGCGCGGCGATCATGCTCGGCAGCCTCGCCCTCAGCGCGGCCGCCTCAGGTGACCGGACCCCAACCGCCGGGTCGCAGACGCCGGCGGGCGGAGCGCCGGCCAGCCCGCAGTCGACTCCGGCGCCGGCAAGTCCTCCGAGCTCGGCGCAGATCGGCCGGGGACTCTTCGTCGAGGACTGCTCCTTCTGCCACGGCTTCGCCGCAACCGGCATCCCGGGCCGCGCGCCGTCCCTGGTCGGCGTCGGCGCGCAGGCGTCGGACTTCTATCTCTCGACCGGCCGCATGCCGCTCCCCGATCCCCGCGCCTATCCCGAGCGGACCAAGCCGACCTTCACGCGGCCGCAGATCAACGCCCTCAACGCCTATGTCGCGAGTCTCGGCGCAGGTCCCCCGATCCCGTCGGTCGCCGCGAGCTCGGGGAGCGTCTCGGACGGCGAGCGGGCGTTCGCGCTCGACTGCGCCGGTTGCCACCAGATCGTCGCGCGCGGCGGGATCGTGACAGGGAGCGTCGCTCCGGCCCTCCAGGAGGCGACCGCCACCGAGATCGCCGAGGCGGTCCGCACCGGGCCTTACCTGATGCCGCGGTTCTCGACCGCGGAGCTCAGCGACGCGACGCTGAACTCGGTCGCCCGCTACATCCTCTACACGCGCCACCCCGACGACCGGGGAGGTTGGAGCATCGGCCACATCGGGCCGATCCCCGAGGGCATGGTGGCATGGCTGTTCGGACTCGCGTCGCTCGTCATCTTCGCCCGCGTGATCGGCGAGCGCACGCGATGACCCGGCTCATCGAACGTCTCCTCCTCGCGCTGCTCGGCGCGGTGCGCAGGCGTCGTCGAGAGCACGCGCCGCCGCCCGACCCCACCTACGGGCGCGAGCCGGCCCAGAGCACCGAGCAGGCGGCGGGCGCCGGGCGCAGCACCGAGAGCGACCCACGCGCCGAGCTCGGCGTGGCCGCGGCGCTTCTCGCGACCGGTGTGCTCGGCCTCGCGTTCATCCTGATCTACGCGCTCGACGGCGCCGACACCCAGCTGCTCGGGCTGACCGGCGGACTCGCCCTGGTGTCGCTTGCCGTCGGGTTGATCCTCGCCGGGGCGTCCGTCTTCCCCAGGGAGACCGCCGTCGAGCCGCGTCCGCGGCTCGCCGAGGGGCGTGAGTCCCTCGAGCGGGAAGTGTCCGGCGTCGCTCGGTCGGCCGCTGACGGCGTCTCGCGCCGACGGCTGCTGCTCGGGGCGGCCGGCATCGCCGGCGCCGGGCTCGGCGGTGCCGCCCTCGTGCCGCTGGATTCGCTCGGCCCGAACGTCGGACAGACGATGGACACGACGCCGTGGCGACGGGGCACGGTGCTGGTCGACGACGCCGCGCGTCCGCTCAGCGCGTCCGCCGTGGTCGAGGGCTCGTTCGTCACGGCGTTCCCCCAGGGCGCCGACAAGCGCGAGCTCGGCTCGCCGGTCGTCGTCGTCAGGGTCGACCCCGCGACGCTGGCGCTGCCGGCGGCGCGAGCCGGATGGGCCCCCGAGGGCATCCTCGCGTTTTCGAAGATCTGCACCCACGCGGGTTGTGCGATCGCGCTCTACCGAGCCCCGCTCGACGAGCAGACGTCCGCCCCGCCGGCCCTCGTCTGCCCGTGCCACTACTCGACCTTCGACGTCCGCCGCGCGGCCGCCGTCGAGTTCGGGCCGGCCGGCCGGCCACTCCCGCAACTGCCGCTGGCGATCCGCTCCGACGGGGTGCTCGTCGCAGGCGGCGGGTTCTCCGGCCCGATCGGGCCGTCCTGGTGGAGCGTGCGTCGCGAGGGACCGACGCGTCCCGCATGAGCGAACGCGGCCACACCGAATCCTCCGCGGACGGGGCTGTCGCCTTCGTCGACCAGCGGCTCGGCGCGTCGCCCCTGCTGCGCAAGGCGATGCGCTACGTCTTCCCCGACCACTGGTCGTTCCTGCTCGGCGAGATCGCCCTCTACTCGTTCATGGTCCTGATCGGGACCGGCATCTACCTCGCCCTCTTCTTCGACCCGAGCACCGCGGAGACGACCTACCGGGGAGCCTTCGCCCCGCTCTTCGGCCAGACCGTCTCGCACGCGTTCGCGTCGACCGTCTCGATCTCCTACGACGTCCCCGCCGGCCTCCTGGTCCGCCAGACCCACCACTGGGCGGCGCTCGTCTTCGTCGCGGCGATCGTGATCCACCTGATGCGGATCTTCTTCACCGGGGCGTTTCGCAAGCCGCGCGACGTCAACTGGATGGTCGGTTTGACGTTATTGATCGGCGCGATCCTCGAAGGCTTCGCCGGCTACTCGCTGCCCGACGATCTGCTCTCGGGGATGGGTCTCGCGATCGGCTACGGGGTCGCCCTTTCGATCCCGGTCGTCGGCGCGAACGTCGGCTTCCTGATCTGGGGCGGCCAGTTCCCCGGGGCGGCGAGCTTCGAATCACGGCTCTACATCGTCCACGTGCTGCTCCTCCCAGCCGTCCTCGCGTCGCTGATCGCCGTCCACCTGGCGATCATCATGCGCCAGAAGCACTCGCAGTTCCGGGGGCGCGGACGCCGCGAGGACAACGTCGTCGGCACGCCGCTCTGGCCGGGCTACGCGCTTCGCTCGGCCGGGTTGCTCTGCGGCGTCGGCGGCGTCCTCTTCCTGCTCGGCGGCCTCGTCCAGATCAACCCGGTCTGGCAGTACGGACCGTACGAGACCTGGCTGGCGACCAACGGCGCCCAGCCGGATTGGTACATCGGCTGGCTGATCGGCGCCCTGCGCCTGATGCCGGCGCTCGAGGTCCATCCACTCGGGTATACGGTGCTGCCGAACCCGTTCTTCGGCGGCGTCCTGTTTCCCGGAGTCGTCTTCACCGTGCTCTACTCCTGGCCGTGGGTCGAGCGCGTCATCACGCGGGACCGAGCACGCCACGACCTGCTCGACCGGCCGCGCGACAAGCCCTGGCGGACCGCGCTCGGCGCGTCCTTCTTCAGCTGGGTCGCGATGATCTTCGTCGCCGGGTCGGCCGACCGGATCCTCGTCAGCGTCGGGGTCCCCTACACGAGCCAGGTCGACGTTCTCCGGGGAGTGGCCTTCCTGGTGCCGGCGGTCGTCTTCGGCGCGACCTTCAACGTCTGCCGCCGGCTGGTCGCCGCCGAGCTGCATCCGCTCCGCGGCCGGACCGGCGATCGGGTCGTCCGGCGCACGGAGGACGGCGGGTTCGCCGAGCAGGCCGCGTCCCCGGCCGGCATCGCGGGCGATGAGTAGCCGGGATTGGATTGCCCACCGGCAGGGAAGCACGTCGTCCATGATCGGGCGACGGGTGGCGCTGTGGGTCTGGGCCTATGCCGGCTGGGTTCTGTTGACCTGGACGCCCTTCACGCTCGAGACCGAAGCCGTCGGCGCGGTCGCGTCCGTTGTCGTGGCGATCGCGCTCGCCCCGTTCGGTGAGGTCGCCCGACCGTGGCTGATCGCCGATCCCCGGCGGGTCGTCGCGTTGCTGGCACTGCTCGGCGGCAGCCTGTGGGGGATCGTCGTCGCCAACCTCAAGCTGACCCGCCTGATCCTGACGCCGAGCCTGCCGCTGCAGAGCGGCATGGTGATCGTGCCGACTGCGGCCCGCTCTGACGGCGGCCTGGCGGCGGTCGGGCTGATCAGCTCGCTGATCGTCGACAACCAGATCGTCGATGTCGACCGGGCTCGCCACGTCCTGCAGTACCACGCCGTCCACGTGCCGCAGGGGAGCCGCGAGGACGCGCGCGAGGCGATCAACGGACCGCTCGAGCGGATGCTCGAGCCGCTGACCGGGCCGCGGGGCGGAGGGCCGCGGAGCGGAGGGGAGCCGACCGGAAGGCAGCCGACCGGAGGGCCGCGGAGCGGAGAGCCGCGGAGCGGAGGGGAGCGGACTGGAGGGCACGCCGGTGCATGAGCTCTACATGGTCGTCGCCTGCGCCGAGCTCATCGTCGGCGGCCTCCTGCTCGTGAGGCTGGCGATCGGTCCGACGACGTCGGACCGCGTCGTCGCGCTCAACACCCTCTCGACGCAGGCGACCTTGTCGCTGCTGTTCTTCGCGGCCTTCGCCGACCGGACGGCCTATCTCGATGTCGCGCTCTGGCTGGCGTCGTTCAGCTATCTCGGGACCTTCGTCTGGGCGCGACTGCTCGAGCGGGAGCTGCTGTGAGCAGCGCGCGGGAAACGCTGTGACCAACGTGGCCGGGCGGCGCTCGTGAGGGAGGGGCTGACGATCGCCCTCTGCGCTGTCGGCTTGGCCTTCACCGTGAGCGGAGCAGTCGGGATCCTCAGGATGCCCGATGTCTACTGCCGGATCCAGTGCTCGTCGAAGACGATCACGATGGGCGCGCTCCCGGCCCTGCTCGGTCTCGTCGTGGCCGAGGGCCCGTTCACGGCCTATGGCGGCCGGGTGCTCGTCGTCGTCGTGCTACTGCTGATCGTCAACCCGGCGGCCTCCCACGCCCTCGCCCGGGCGGCCTACAAGGTCGGAGTCCCGATGTGGGCGGGGTCCGTCGCCGACGATCCGCACGGCGACGAGCCGGCGGCTGGCGGCTCCGAGACTGCTGATGCTCCCGGGGGGACGCGCCGTGGACCGGTCGGGAGCCGTCGATCGGCCGGGAGCCGTCGATCGGCCGGGAGCCGTCGAGGTCGGCCGGGAGCCGTCGATCGGCCGGGAGCCGTCGATCGGCCGGGAGCCGTCGATCGGCCGGAAGAGGTCTGAGCAGGTGTTCTGGGTGCTCGACTACGCCTGTCTCGTGGCGATCGTCGCGGCTGCGGTGCTGGTCGTGCGGATCGGCAACCTCAACGGCGCGGTGATGGCGCTCTCGGCGATGGGCACGATCCTCTCGCTGGTGTTCGTCGTTCTCGGAGCTCCCGACGACGCGCATTCGGAGGTCGTCGTCGGCGCGATCGCCCTGCCGGTGCTCTACCTCGTCGCGATCGGCAAGACCCGGACCGACGTGCCCGATCGGGGTGATCTGGGTGAGCATGAGGGCGAGGATGGGCCCGAGCGATAGGTCGGGTGCCCGGCGCGCCGAAGGGCCCGGGGAGGAGCACGGTCCCGAGCCCGAGGCGCTCCACCGTCCGGCCGTCGCGGGCCTGCTCGCGCTCGGGATGGCGGTCTGCCTGGTGGTCGCCCTGGTTGGCCTTCCCCGCGAGGACGCCCACCTTCCGGCGGTCGCTCGCCAGGCGCTCGAGGTCGCGGTGCCCCGGTGGCACATCACCGAGCCGGTCAACGAGGTCGTCTACGGGACGCGGGGCTTCGACACCTTCGGCGAGACCTTCCTCCTGCTGGCTGCGGTCGTCTCGGTGATGACGCTGACCCGCCGCCGGGAGAACAGGCACGAGGACGACTCCGACCACGGCGAGGAGCGGGCCGGGAGGCGCGAGCAGGCTGAGCTCGACCCTCCCGCGGACGTGAACACGCAAGCGGGTGGCGGCGAGGGTGTCGGTGACGAGCAGGCGAAGGCGCGCGTCGCCGAGTCCAACGAGCAGCCGGATCGGGACGGCTCGGCGGGCGAGAGGGCCTATCCCGACGACGAGCGCCTGGGCACGCCGGCGCCCGAGCGGGCCCAGGCGATGGGCGTGGTCACGCGGACGGCCGCCCGCGTCGCGGCTCCGCTGCTTGCGATCGCCGCCGCGTACCTCGTCGCCGAGGGCTACTCGCCGGGCGGTGGCTTTCCGGCGGGAGCCGTGGTCCTCGGCGTGATCCTGATGCTCTGGGCCGGCTTCGGACACGAGCGGATGGGACGGGCGATCCAGCAGGGTCCGCTCGAGTCGCTCGAGCTGGCCGGAGCGGTGGCGATCATCGGGATCGCGGCGCTCGGCCTGGTCCTCAAGGGCTCCGTCTCGTCGAACTGGCTGCCGCTCGCCGGGTCGCCTACGACGATCTTCAGCGGCGGTGTCCTCCAGGCCTTCTCGGGGAGCGAGCTGATCGAGGTCGCGACCGGGCTGACGCTCGCGGTGTTCTCGCTGCTGGCGATGCGCCACGACTGGACGCCCGACGAGGCCGGGGGCGACGGCGCCGGGAACGCAAACCGGGGCAAGGGCCGGTCCGCCGGGGCCGCCGCCGGGAGCGCGTCCGCCGGGGGCGCGTCCGCTGGGAGCGCGGCCGCTGGGAGCGCGGCCGCCGGGGGCGGAGACCGAGGCGGGGAGGGATGATCGTCGCCAACTACATCGCGGCTGCGTGCGTGTTCGGGCTCGGGCTCTACACGGTCCTCAGCCGGCGGAACCTGATCAAGATCGTGATGGGCCTGTCGCTGATGGAGTCATCGACATACCTGCTCCTGATCTCCCTGGCCTACCGCCGGGCGTCGACGGCGCCGGTCCTGTCGAGTCCGCCGAGCGGACAGACGACCGCGTCGCTGGCGCGGGGGAACGTCGCCGACCCGGTCCTCCAGAACTTCTGTCTGACGGCGATCGTGATCGGCGTCGGGGTTACGGCGGTCTTCCTCAGCGTCGCGGTCCGCGTCGCACAGCATTACCGGACGCTCGACGCCGACAAGATGCGCGCACTGCGCGGGTGACGGACGGGAAGTGACGCTCGCCACGCTCAGCTCGCTGCTTCCGCTGGCGGTCGTGATTCCGATCGTCGGGGCGGTCTGCGCTCCGTTGGCCGCCCGGATCGACCGGCGCCTGCCGCTGGTGATCTGCATGGTCACGCTGGCGGCGAGCACGGCGGTCCTCGTCCTGTTCGCCGGCCGCGTCTACGGCGGGACGGTGCTCGTCGAGTACGTGGGCAGGGTCCTGCCGGTCGGCGGTCGCGCGCTCGGCATCGCGTTCGCGGCCGACCCGCTGGGCCTGACCTTCGCGCTGGCTTGCACGACGATCGGCGGCGTCCTCCTGCTCTCGACGCTCTCAGAGCTCTCGGGGCTCGGGTCGAAGGAGCTCGGCGGCTACGCCTGCCTCTTCCAGCTGCTGATCTCGGCCCTGATCGGGTCGGCGCTGACCGGCGACCTCTTCAACCTGTTCGTCTGGTTCGAGGTCGCCGCGCTTGCGAGCTACGGGCTGACCGGGTTCTTCCTCGAGCGGCCGATCGCGCTCGAGGCTGCCTTCAAGATCCTCGTGCTGACGACGCTGGCGAGCTTCGCGGTGTTCGTCGGCGCGGCGCTGCTCTACGCCAACCACGGGGCCCTGAACTTCGGACAGCTGCACCGGGGACTGGCGGGCCACGCGCACACGGCGGACATGGTGGCGCTCGCTCTGCTGATCTGCGGCTTTGGCACGAAGGCCGGCCTGATGCCGTTCCACTGCTGGCTGCCGGACGCCCACACCGCCGCGCCGGGCCCGGTCTCGGCGCTCTTCTCGGGGTTGATGGTCAACCTCGGCATCGTCGCGATCGTCCGCGTCGCCGTCCAGGTGTACGGCCCGCAGACAGGCAGGCCAGTGCTCGGACTGCTGATGGGGCTGGGGATCGTCTCAGCGATCCTCGGCGCCGTGATGGCGCTCGCCCAGGACGACCTCAAGCGCCTGCTGGCCTACGACACGATCTCCCAGATGGGCGTGCTGATCGTCGGGTTCGCCAGCGAGACGCCGGACGGGGTCGCCGGGGCCACCTACCACCTGGTCAACCACGGGCTCTTCAAGGCGCTGTTGTTCCTCTGCGCGGGAGCGATCGTCCACGCGACCGGGGTGACGAAGCTCTCGGAGATGGGTGGGCTCGCCCGACGGCGACCCGGTCTGGCGATCGCCTTCACAGCGGGGGTGGCGGCGATCGCCGGTATCCCGCCCCTGAACGGCTACGTCTCGCTGGGCCTGATCCACGACGGCCTGACCTCGAGCGGACAACCCGCGGTCTTCGGGGCGATGCTGATTGCCCAGACGATCACGATCGCCGCACTCGGCCGGGCCACCTATCTGGCCTTCTACCGCCGTCGACCGGACCCTTACCCCGGGCTCGAGCCGCTGCGCCCGGGGATGCTCGTAGCGTTCTCGACGCTGAGCGGCGCGTGCGTCGCGTTCGGCCTGTTCCCGCGGTGGATCCTCGATCACGTGGCCGGGCCGGCGGCGGCCGGCGTCCTCCACAGCAGCCTGTACACGCACGCCGTCCTGGCGGGTGGCGGGGCGATCGGCTCGGTGAAGGTTCCCTTCGAGTACTTCAAGCCGGCCGAGCTCGTCGCCGTCGCGGCCACGGTGGCGCTCGGCGCCCTCGGAGCGTCGACCTATCTGCGAATCCGCGAGCCGCGCCCGATCGGGTGGCTGCGGGCGCTGCACAACGGGTCGGTCAACGACTACGCCGCGTACGCGGTGCTCGGCGTGCTCGGCGCTGTGGTCGTGCTCGCGAGCTGAGCCGGCGCTCGGGCGGCGGTCGCGTGATGGTTAGCGGCGGGTTAGCGGGGGCTGTCAGCGCGGATTAGCCGGGCCGGACTTGGGGAATCACAGGCTGGTGAGCCAATCCGCCTTCGGCAGCACTGGGTCGGTCCGCGGGTGAGGTTCTTCGTCATCGTCGCCGGGGCCGCGCTCCTCGTCATCGTCGGCCTGACGGCGCTGGCCGGCGGAGGAGTGCTGGCGATCGTCGGCCTCGTAGTGCTGGCCGGTCTGCTCTGCCTGGGCCTCTACGACCTCGTCCAGCGCAAGCACTCGATCCTCCGCAACTACCCGGTCGCCGGGCATCTGCGCTTCCTCTTCGAGGCGATCCGCCCGGAGATGCAGCAGTACTTCATCGAGCGCAACTACGACGGGCGTCCGTTCGACCGGGACACGAGGACGGTGATATACGAGCGGGCGAAGGGCATCCACGGGGAGCAGGCCTTCGGCACCGAGCGGGATGTCGCAGACCCGGGATACGAGTGGCTCCTCCACACGAACGCCCCGATCGATCCGCCTGAGGAGATGCCGCGCGTGCGAGTCGGCGGACCCGACTGCACCCAGCCGTACGAGATGGCCCTGCTCAACGTCTCGGCGATGAGCTTCGGCGCGCTCTCGGCCAACGCGATCCGCGCGCTCAACGGCGGCGCCCGGCTCGGCGGGTTCGCCCACGACACGGGGGAGGGCGGCCTGACGAAGTACCACCTCGAGAACGGCGGCGACCTGATCTGGGAGATCGGCAGCGGATATTTCGGTGCGCGGACCGAGGACGGCCACTTCGATCCGGTCGCGTTCGGGGAGAAGGCGGCTCACGAGCAGGTCAAGTGTGTCTCGCTCAAGCTCTCGCAGGGCGCCAAGCCCGGGATCGGCGGCGTCCTGCCGGCGGCCAAGGTCTCGGCTGAGATAGCCGAGGCCCGGGGCGTACCGAAGGGCGTGAAGTGCGTCTCGCCGTCCCACCACAGCGTGTTCTCGACGCCGCGCGAGCTCGTCCGCTTCCTCGCGACGATGCGCCGGCTCGCGGGCGGCAAGCCGACCGGCATGAAGCTGTGCATCGGCGCCCGCCACGAGTTCCTGGCGATCTGCAAGGCGATGCTCGAGGAGGGGACCGGTCCCGACTTCATCGTGGTCGACGGATCCGAGGGCGGAACCGGGGCGGCACCGCAGGAGTACGAGGACCACGTCGGCACGCCGCTCACGGAGGGTCTGATGATGGTTCACAACGCGCTCGTCGGAACGGGCCTGCGCGATCGGATCACGATCGGTGCGAGTGGGAAGGTCGCGACCGGCGCGGACATCGTCAAGCGTCTCGCGCAGGGAGCCGACTACACGAATGCGGCGCGGGCGATGATGATGGCAGCCGGCTGCATCCAAGCTCAGGTCTGCCACACGAACAAGTGCCCGGTCGGCGTGACGACCCAGGACGCGCGGCGGGCGCGGGCGCTCGACGTCCCCGACAAGACGGAACGTGTTCACCGCTTCCAGGAGGCGACCGTCAAGCAGGCCCAGCAGATCATCGGATCGATGGGCCTTCACGACCCGTCGGAGGTCGAGCCATGGATGCTGATCCGCCGCGTCGACGAGGCGCGAACGAGGTCGTTCGCCGAGCTCTACGAGTGGCTCGAGCCGCGCCAGCTGCTGACCGGGCCGCCCGAGTCGTGGGCGGACGACTGGGAGCGGGCGGACCCGGATTCCTTCAAGGCGCGTCGCGCCGACCGGCCGACGCCCCGACGGGACGGAGCCGAGCTGCCCCCGCGCAGGCCGACGTCCGACGCGTCGCGGGCCCCCACCACGAACTGAATGGAGCGTCGGATGCCGAGCGTCGCCGAGCTGATCGTCAAAGGACTCGCCGACCTCGGGGTCAAGACGATATGGGGGGTCGTCGGCGATGCTCTGAACCCGGTCACCGACGCGATCCGACGGGAGGAGCGACTCGAGTGGATCGGCGTGCGCCACGAGGAGGTCGGCGCGTTCGCAGCCGGCGCGCAAGCCCACCTGTCGGGGACGCTTGGTGTCTGCATGGGGACCGTCGGACCCGGGTCGATCCACCTGCTGAACGGCCTCTATGACGCGAAGAAGTCACGCGTGCCGATGCTCGCCGTCTGCGGGCAGGTGCCACTCGCGGAGATCGGCAGCGACTTCTTCCAGGAGGTCGACAACGACCAGCTGTTCGCCGACGTCGCCGCGTTCTCGCGGACCGTGATGAGCCCCCAGCAGATGCCGCTGCTCTTCGAGCAGGCGGTCCAGACCGCGCTGGCGCAGAAGACGGTGTGCGTCCTGACCCTGCCGGGAGACGTCGCCGCGATGGCCGTCCCGGATGGAACGGCGGAGCCGCATTTCACGACGGCCGACCCGCCGCTCACACCGGATCCCGATGGCCTGGGTCGAGCGGCCGATCTGATCGACGCCGCCGGCTCGGTGGCGATTCTCGCCGGACAGGGTGCGCGCCATGCGCGCGACGAGCTGCTCGCCGTGGCCGAACGGCTCTCAGCGCCGATCGTGCTGACCCTGAAGGCCAAGGACGGACTCGAGCGTGACAACCCGTATGAGCTCGGCCAGACCGGCATGATCGGCAACCCGGCGGCGCGGAAGGCGCTCGAGGCGGCGGACCTCCTCCTGATGGTCGGGACGGACTTCCCCTACGTCGACTGGTACCCGTCCGGCAAGGTCGTCGTCCAGATCGACATGCGCGGCGAGCACATCGGCCGACGGACCGCCGTCGACGTCGGCGTGATCGGCGACTCCCGGCTCGCACTCGGCGGCCTGCTCGAACGGATCGAGGCCAAGACGGACCGCTCGGTGCTCGACGACCACCGGGCCGAATACACCCAGTGGCGGGAGCGGCAGGCCAAGCTCGCGTCTCCGGGCTACGACGACGAGCTGGCGGGACGTGCGCGGGCGGTGCTCGACAATCCCGACCGGCTGATCCGGCCGGAGGCCCTGGCCGCGGCGATCGACACGCACGCGGCCGACGACGCGATCTTCACCTCGGACACCGGAATGTCGACGGTCTGGCTCTCTCGCTTCGTGACGATGCGCGGAACCCGGCGGCTGGTCGGCTCCTACAACCTGGGATCGATGGCGAACGCGATGCCCCAGGCATTGGGAGCCCAGGCGCTCGATCGCCGGCGGCAGGTGATCGCCTTCTGCGGCGACGGGGGCCTGACGATGCTGCTCGGCGACCTCCTGACCGCGGTCGCCTACGACCTACCGGTGACCATCGTCGTCTTCGACAACGGCCGGCTCGGGATGGTCAAGCTCGAACAGGAGCAGGGCGGGCTGCCGGAGTTCGGCACGAAGCTCCACAACCCCGATCTCGCGGCGGTCGCCCGGGCGATGGGTCTGACCGGCATCCGGGTGACCGATCCGCGGGAGATCGACGGCGCGATCAGGGACGCGTTGGCGGCGAGCGGGCCGGTCCTCGTCGACGTGCTGACCAACCCCGAGGAGGTGGCCCTCCCGCCGAAGGTGACGCCGAGCGATGCGTGGGGCTTCGCCGTCGCCAAGCTCCGGGAGGTCCTGACGAGCCGGGACGCCGCCTGAGCGTCCCCCCACCACGACCGCCTCCTCGCGGGCGTCATCACCGCGCCCTCGCGCTGGCGGTCATCGCCAGCAGCCTAGGTCGCGGCTCGTTCCCCCTAGGTCGCGGCTCCCTCCCCTAGGTCGCGGCTCCCTTCCCCCTAGGTCGCGGCTCCTTCCCGCAGCTTGGGGAGGATGTCTCGACCGTAGGTGCGGATCGTCCCGAGCGGGTCGGCCTGGCCGATCAGCTGCGTGCAGATCACGGTTGGCCCGAGCTCGCACAACTCGCGCAGGCGACTGAGGTGGTGCTCGACGTCGGCGGAGACGATGAAGCCTTCGTGGGCGAACTCGTCGTCTGTGTACTCCTGCTCGGCGACGCGCTGCATCTCCTCGGGATCGTGGAGGTCGTCGAGGTAGGCGCTCGAGAGCTGGGTCGGCTTCCACCGCCGGGCGCCGGCAATCACCGCCTCCTCCGTCCGTGCCCAGGCGACTCCCGTCTGGAGGATGATCTCGCCGACGGGGCGATCGTGCTCTTCGCAGGAGGCTCGGTAGGCCTCGATCACCTCGGGTGCCTGATCGGGGTTCCCGAGCGTCCAGAGGCCGTCGCCGTGGCGCCCGGCGATGCGGGCGGCTTGCGGCCCGAAGGCGGAGACGTAGAGCTTGGGTGGGGAGCTTGCCCGGGTATAGAGCTTGGCCTTCTCGAGACGAAACCAACCGCCGTCCATCGTCACCGTCTCGCCGGCCCAGAGCCGGCGGATCGCCTCCAGACCGGCGTCGAAACGGGCGAGCTTCTCCCGCGGGCTGGGCCAGTCGATGCCGAGCGGAGACTCGTTGAGCGCCTCGCCGGATCCGACACCGAGGAAGACCCGGCCGGGGTACATCTCCTCGAGGCTCATGAAGGCCTGGGCGATCACGCCGGGGTGGTAGTGGTGGACTACCGGCGTCACGCCAGTGCCGATCGGGAGGCGGGTCAGCGATCCGACGGCGCCGAGCCAGACCCACGCGTTGCCGGACTGACCTTCGGGGAACCATGGAGCGAAGTGGTCCGAGCAGCCGATCCCGTCGTAGCCGGCCTGCTCGGCGGCGACGGCCTGCTCGAGCAGTACCGAAGGCGGAAACTCCTCGTGGGAGCCGGCGAACCAGAAACGGGGCGTCATCGAGATCCTCCGATCGAGCGTGGGGGCCGGCTCCAGCTACCCGGGAGATCCACGGCGTGAACGTCTGGGCGAGGACGGTCGGTCGCGCGAAGACTCGCCGGCGCTGAACCGCGCGCGCTTACTCGCTGGCGCTGAACTCCCAGATCGCGATCCCCAGCATCACGAGACCGAGCACGAAGACGACGCCGACCTCGAACAACGCAGGGAGGTGCCAGCCCGACCAGGTCACCCCCGGATCGAGCGCCCGGCGGGCGGCGGTGCTCAGGGTGAGGTGCTCGAAGACGAGCCGGCGCATCGGATCGACAGCGTAGGTCAGCGGGTCGATCCGGTTGAGGACCGACAGCCAGGCGGGCAGTCCGTTGACGGGGAAGAGGGCGCCGGAGACGAAGAACATCGGCATCACGATCATCTGCATGATTCCCATCAGCGACTGGATCTGCTTGATCCTCACGGCGACCATCAGGCCGAACGCGGTGATCGTGAAGGCGAGCAGGAGCTGGAGTCCGAAGATCCCGAGCAGGAGGAGCGGGTCATAGGGGACGTGGACGGCGCCGGCGAGGCAGATCAGGACGACTCCCTGGATGCTCGCGACGCAGGCTCCGGCGAGGCATTTGCCGATCACGATCGAGCTCCGCCGGATCGGGGCGACCATCATCTCGCGGAGGAAGCCGAACTCGCGGTCCCAGACGATCGACGCGGCGGAGGTCATCGCCGTGAACATCACCGAGATGCAGAGGATCCCCGGGTAGATGAAGGTCTTCAGATCGACGCCGTGGGTGCCGAACTGCGAGAGCTGCTGGAGACCCGAGCCGAGCACGAAGAGGAAGAGGAGCGGCTGGATCAGCGAGGTGACCATCCGCAGTCGGTCGCTGCGAAAGCGGATCAGCTCTCGCCGGAAGACGATCCTGATCGCGCGGAGCTCACTGCGCCAGGTCCGCGGGGGGACGACGACCCGAGCGACCTGTGGCGTCGGTTCGTGCTCCGCCTCTGCCCCGGACGTCTGTTCGGCGACGGTAGCGGCCGGCTTGGTTCCCCCAGCCGGGGCGGCGCCGGTCGGGGTCGTCGGTGAGGTGCTCACCGCCGGCCGCCGGACATTGCCTGGACGACCATCCTGTTGCGATCCTTCGCGCCTGCGCCGGCCTCCTCGGCATCGCGGATCGTCGAGCCGGTGTGGCTCATGAAGACGTCGTCGAGGGTCGGCCGGGAGACATTGATCGAGTTGATCGGGACGCCGAGCTCGCCGAACAGACGGGGGACGAACTGCTCGCCTGAGGCGACGTAGAAGGTGACCGCACCTTCGGCGACCCGCGCGTCGAGGGCGAAGCGGTCGGCTAGCGCGGCAACGGCGGCGGCGTTGTCCGCGGTGCGGATCGTCACCCGGTCGGCCCCGACCTGGGCCTTGAGAACCTCCGGCGTGTCGAGCGTGACGATCTCACCATGATCCATGATCGCGATCCGATCGCAGAACTCGGCTTCGTCCATGTAGTGGGTGGTCATGAAGATCGTGATCTCCTCCGTCTGCTGAAGGGCGCGGATGTAGCGCCAGATCGAGCTTCGCGTCTGCGGGTCGAGGCCGATTGTCGGCTCGTCGAGGAAGAGGACACGCGGCGAGTGGAGGAAGCCGCGGGCGATCTCGAGCCGGCGCCGCATGCCACCGGAGAACGTCATGACGGGGACCTTGCGCCGATCCCAGAGCCCGACCATCTCGAGGACCTGGCGCATCCGGCCGGAGATCAGGGCCGAGCCGACGCCGTAGAGCTCGGCGTGCATGCGGAGGTTCTGCTCGGCGGTCATGTAGCCGTCGAGGGTGGAGTCCTGGAAGACCAGGCCGATGTTCCGGCGGACGTCGTCGCGCTCGGTGACGACGTCGTGCCCGGCGACCAGGGCGCTCCCGCCGGTCGGCCTGGCGAGCGTGCAGAGCATGTTGATCGTCGTCGTCTTGCCGGCACCGTTGGGCCCGAGGAAGCCGAACACCTCCCCGAGTGCGACCTCGAAGCTGACGCCACGGACGGCTTCGATCTCGCCGAACGCCTTGCGCAGATCGCGCACTTCGATTGCCGGTGTGGCCGAGTCCATGCCGGCTGCCAACTCTAGAGGCGTGCTCGCAGATCGGCGGCGGTCCCGCCTGCCGGGGACTTCTTGACGCGGGGAGCGCGGGATGCGAATCTGCGCGTCGCGTACCGTCGCGTACCGTCGCGGCCGCAGATGCGGGGGGGACGGGGCATCGCACGCGGACACGAGGAACGATCGCGCGCGGACACGAGGAACGATCGCGCACGGACACGGGGAACGCTCATCACAAGGAGGAGGGGACAATGAAGCGATTCATCTCTCGGGGAACGGCGGCCGGGCTCACGGCGCTCGGCGTCTTCTTCGCCGTCGCCGGCGGCTTCAGCTCGGCGGAGGGGGTCCCGGGCCTGCCGACGATCACGATTGCCCTGAACGGCAGCTCGATCACGGTTGGCGGTGCGCTCCAGTCGGGAGCGGTCGACATCCGCTCGACCACGACCGGCGTCAAGGACGCCGAGCCCACGCTGCTGCGGCTGAACCCCGGCGTGACGGTCGCTCAGGCCCTCGCGTTCGCGGCCTCGCCAGGGGCTTCGGATCTCAACAACGTGGCCGCCAGGCTGGGTCCGATCGTATTCGACGCCGACGCGCCGCAGGGCACCACCGACGTGCAGACCACCCTGCAGCCAGGCAGCTACCTCGCGCTCGATACGAACGGAAGCAACCCGGCCAAGTTTCCCTTCACCCAGTTCACGATCGCCGCGGCCACGGCACCCGCGACGCTCCCGGCACCGGCCGCGACCGTCACGGCGATCGACTTCGGCTTTCGAGGACCGACAACGTTGCGCAACGGGCAGCTCGTCCGCTTCGAGAACGCCGGGTTCGTCTCGCACATGATCATCGCGATCAAGGTCAAGAACGTCGCGTCAGGCGCGAAGGTGATTGCCCTGTTGCGGGCCGGCAGGAGCCTCGCCGCGCGCCGCTTCGCAATCGGCTTCACGAGCTTCCTCGGCCCGATCTCGCCGGGATACAGCCAGCAGCTCGTGATCAGGGCCAGCCCGGGCGTGTACGTCCTGAGCTGCTTCGAGGACACGCAGGATCACCGGGAGCACGTGCGCCTGGGGATGCTGCGTCTGATCCACATCATCTAGGACCGCCTGCGTCTCGCGCCTCGGCCCACCGATCCGGGCCGGGGCACGCGGTCCGGCCCTTGGCTGCGGCGCCGGCGGGGCACGCGGTCCGGCCCTTGGCTGCGCGCTGGCGGGGCGCGCGCTCCGGCCTTGGCTGCGGCGCGGTGGCGGGGCACGCGCTCCGGCCTTGGCTCGCCCGCGCTGTCGGGCGGAGTCCCACGGACGAGCGAGCCTTTGCTACCCGTCGGGACAGGCCGTCCTGCCTGGAGGAAGGAACGGCGTTTCAATCCGGCCGCTCCAGGGGATCGAGTAGGCGGCCGTAAGCCGACGAACCGGCTTGAGCAGAGCGAAGCGCGGGGACCGCGCGTCCTCGGCACGGCACAACCAACGTCCCGGGAGGTTCGATGCCGCGCCCCAGCAGTTTCAAGCTACCGCTCGCTCTCGCGCTCACCGTCGCAGCGATCACCGCCGGAGTCGTGGCGGCCGCTCCGGCCGCCCCAGCGCCGCGAGCCACGCCTGCGGCTCACACGGCGAAGCTCGCCGTCGGAGTCGAGGTGCTTCGCTTCTCGGCGTCGGGGCGGACGACGACCGCCAATGGCCTGCTCACCGCCACGCTGACCGACAGTCTCGGCCACGTCGCCACGATCAGGGACACCGTCGCGCTGACGGCTGCGACCGGGGGCAGCGGCTGCCGGGTGCTGCATCTCTTCCTCAACGAGCTGACGCTCAACCTGCTGGGCCTGACCGCCCATCTCGACAAGGTCACCCTCGACATCACCGGCAATGCCAGTGGCGGCGTACTCGGCTCGCTCTTCTGTCGCCTGGCACACGCCCGCATCGCGTCGGTCCGCACGGCGACCGTCGCCGCCCTGAACGCCGGCGTGCGAGCGCATCCTCAACACGCTCTGCGCCTGACCGCCTATATCCACCCGGCCAGGGCGGCAGCCGTTCCCGCCACACCGGCGGCCACGCCTGCCCCCGCCACCGGGACCACCGCGCCGGCGGCCCCCGCGCCGGCGACGGCCACGGCGACGTGCCCCGTGCTCGACCTCGTCGTCGGTCCGCTCAACCTCCAGCTCCTCGGGCTGGTCGTCGACCTCCAGAAGGTCCACCTCAACGTGACCGCCACCCGGGGAGTCGGCAAGATCGGCGATCTGTTCTGCACGCTGGCTGACCAGTAGCGCCGGGGTTTGCGCCGGCTCGCGTCTGGCGAGCCGGCGTGCGCCGAACGGCGTGCGCCGAACCCCGACAGTCCACACCCGGGCCGGATCGGTCGCCGTCTCCGTACCGGAAGCTCCGGTTGACCGGCGCCCCGGTTGGTCGGATGCCGGCGTACCACTCCGGTTGACCGGCGCCCCGGTTGGGCGTATGGGGCGTACGGGCGCGGCGATCCTCCTGCGGGTCGTCCGCGAGCGCGCCCGGGCCGATTCGAACGGCCGACCTCTCGCTCCGGAGGCGAGCGCTCTATCCACTGAGCTACGGGCGCTGGTGAGGCGCCGGCGTCGGGACGCCGGTGGCAGGTCGGAGCTTATTGGACCGTGTCAGGCCAGGCCAGGCGGGTGGAGAGGCGCCCGGCAGGACACTCGACCGCGACTCCAAGGCAGGCGCTTCGCCGGCTGCCCGAGACGAGCCGCCGGGCTGACCGATCGTCACCCCGCTACGCTCGGCCGCCATGGAGCTGTCCGTCTTCTTCGCCGGGACTGCCGGATCCGCGCCGAGCGCCCGCCGTGGCCTCCCGGCCCTGCTGATCCGCCGGGGCGCCGAGCGGATCCTGATCGACTGCGGTGAGGGAACCCAGCGCCAGCTGCTGCGGTCGGTCGGTCTGACCGATCTGACCGACATCTTCATCACCCACCTCCACGCCGACCACTGGCTGGGTCTGCCGGGAATGCTGAAATCCTTCGACCTCCGCGACCGCGACCGGCCCCTGACCGTCTACGGACCGCCGGGCCTCGGCGAGCTGATGGGGACGATGCGCCGGGTCTACGGGCGGGTCGGCTACGAGCTCGGAATCGTCGAGCTCGATCCCGACCACGAGATTCGACGGGGTGACCTCGCGATCCACCCGTTCCCCGTATCCCACCGGGGGCTCGCCTACGGGTACGAGCTCGTCGAGGACCCGCGTCCCGGTCGCTTCGACGTCGAGCTCGCGACCGCGCTCGGAGTCCGGCCGGGTCCCGACTTCGGCCGCCTCCAGCGTGGCGAGACGGTCGCCGGCGTGCGGCCCGAACAGGTCATCGGCGTCGAGCGCGACGGTCGCAAGATCGTCGTCTCCGGCGACACGTCCCCGTGCGAGACGCTCGCCCACGCCGCCACTCGGGCCGATCTCCTGGTCCACGAGGCGACCTTCGCCGAAGACGAGCGCGACCGGGCCCGGATGACCCGCCACAGCACAGCCCGACAGGCGGCGATTCTCGCCGGCGACGCCGGCGTCCGACTACTCGCCCTGACCCACGTCTCCGCCCGTTACGCCGGCGGCGAGCTGCTCGACGAGGCTCGAGCGGTCTTCCGACCGACCGAGGTTCCCCGAGATTTCGACACGATCGAGATCCCCTTCCCCGAACGGGGGGCACCCGCCCTGGTCCGCTTCGACCGCGGTCGCCCCCCCGGCGCCGAGGGGTCGCCGCCCGCCGCACCGCCTCCCGCCAACGCCACTCAGGCCTCCAACGCCACGCCGGCCTCCAACGCCACGCCGGCCTCCAACGCCACGCCGGCCTCCAACGCCAGACCGGCCTCCAGCGCCACGCCGGCTCCCCCCGCAACCGCGGCAGCCGCCCGCGGCCCGGGCCAGGGCGCAGCAAGCCAGGTCAGCCGCCTCAGCTGACGGTCAGCGTCCCCTGCATTCCGGCCTGCCGGTGTCCGGGGACAGAGCAGTAGTACGTGTAGACGCCCTTCGCCAGCCTCAGGCTCAGGGTCTTGCTCCCGGACGCGAAGGTCGGCGTCGACCCTACGACCTTGCCGGCCGCGTCGGCGACCACGACGTTGTGCGGGACCGGCGACGCGTTCTCGAAGACGAGCGTCACCGATCCGGCCGAGGCTGTCAGCTTGGTCTGCTGGAAGGCCAGCATCCCGGACGGATCCGCCTGGAGCGTCAGCTTCGCGGTGCCGGTCGCCCTCGCGGGCGCCCCGGTCGGTCCCTTGGCCCCGGTCGCCGGCGTGCTCGCCGTCGTCGCTGTGGTGCCGGTGCTCGTTGTCGACTTGGTGCTCGACGAACCGCAGCCGGCGAGGGCAAGTGCCCCGACGACGCAGGCCACCGACGGTGTGAGAAGTCCGATTTTCAAGACGATTGCCTCCGATTCGTTGACCGGTCCTACGGATTCTCGCCGATGCCGGCGATCGCCGTCGCATCCTGGGGCGCTGCTAGAGTCGAGCGTCGCATCCTTTAACCCGGTCCCGAGAGGCCAGGAAGGAATGATCAGATGAGCTACGTCCTGCTCGAGGACGGCACCCACCTCGACGGCGACGGCGTCGGCGCCCGGGGACACGTGACCGGTGAAGTCGTCTTCAGCACGTCGATGACCGGCTACCAGGAGTCGGTCACCGATCCGAGCTACGCCGGCCAGCTGATCGTCTTCACCTACCCGCACATCGGCAACTACGGGGTCTCCGACGAGGCGATGGAGTCCGATCGGATCCACGCCCGGGGGGTCGTGATGCGGGACGCCCGCAACCACGCCGAGGCCCACGGCTCCGACGGCGGCTGGCTCGACTGGCTTCGGGAGTCGGGGGTACCGGCGATCACGGGTCTCGACACGCGCGCCCTGGTCCGCCAGATCCGCGACCGCGGGGCGATGCGCGGCGGGATCTTCGACGACGACATCCCGCCCGAGGAGGCGATCGGCCTGATCCGGGCGGAGGCGTCGATGACCGGGCGCGACCTCGCCGGAGCGGTCAGCCCGACCGAGGTCAGCGTGCTCGAACCGACCGCGTCGCCCGCGTCGGCCGGGCCGGGGCCGACGGTCGCGGTGATCGACACCGGGGTCAAGCGATCGATCCTCGACAACCTCCGGTCGCGCGGCGCCCGCCTGCTGATGTTCCCGTGCGCGACCGACGGCCAGACGATCCTCGACCACGAGCCGGATGCCGTCTTCCTGGCCAACGGGCCGGGCGACCCGGCGGCGCTCGACTACATCGTCGACCAGGTCCGCGTCCTGCTGGGAAAGCAGCCGGTCTTCGGGATCTGCCTCGGACATCAGGTCCTCTGCCGGGCGGTCGGCCTCGAGACGTACAAGCTGCCGTTCGGACACCGGGGGGCCAACCACCCGGTCAAGGACCTCGAGACCGGGCGGATCGAGATCACGAGCCAGAACCACGGTTTCGCGGTGCTCGGCCCGGACGGGGCGCGGACGATCCCCGGGGACGAGCCGGTCGCCTGGGAGACCGACTTCGGCCGGGCCGAGCTGACCCACATCAACCTCTACGACCGGACGGTCGAGGGTCTCGCGCTGCGGGACGTCCATGGGTCGACCGTCCAGTACCACCCGGAGGCCGGGCCGGGCCCGCACGACGCCCTCCACCTCTTCGACCGCTTCATCGCGGCGATCTGATGTCCGACCGCCGGGTCTGCCCGACCCACCCGACGCCGGCAGCGGCGATCTGATGCCGAGACGGGACGACATCAAGCGGATCATGATCCTCGGGTCCGGGCCGATCGTGATCGGACAGGCGGCGGAGTTCGACTACTCGGGTGCCCAGGCGTGCAAGGTCCTCCTCGAGGAGGGCTACGACGTGATCCTCGTCAACTCGAACCCGGCGACGATCATGACCGACCCGGAGTACGCGACGGAGACCTTCATCGAGCCGCTCCTCCCCGGACCTGTGACCCAGATCATCGAGCGGACCCGGCCGGACGCCCTGCTGCCGACGCTCGGCGGGCAGACGGCGCTCAACCTGGCGAAGGCGCTGACCGAGGACGGGACGCTCGAGCGGTTCGAGGTCGAGCTGATCGGGGCCAACTACGACGCGATCAACCGGGCCGAGGATCGGGACCTCTTCCGTCAGACGATGGCCGCCGCCGGCCTGCGGGTGCCGGCATCCCACATCGCGACCACGCTCGACGAGGCCCGGGCTGCCGTCCCGCGGCTCGGCCTGCCGGCGATCGTCCGGCCGGCGTTCACGCTCGGCGGACAGGGCGGGGGGATCGCCCGGACCGACGAGGAGTTCGACGAGCTTGTCGGCCGGGGGATCGCCGCGTCACCGATCGGACAGGTCCTCGTCGAGGAGTCGGTGCTCGGGTGGGGGGAGTTCGAGCTCGAGGTGATGCGCGACCACAACGACAACGTCGTGATCGTCTGCTCGATCGAGAACATCGACCCGATGGGCGTCCATACGGGCGACTCGGTGACGGTCGCACCCCAGCAGACGCTGACCGACAAGCAGTACCAGCTGCTCCGCGACCAGGCGATCAAGGTGATCCGGGCGGTCGGGGTCGAGACGGGCGGGTCGAACGTCCAGTTCGCGGTCAACCCCGAGACCGACGAGATCGTCGTGATCGAGATGAACCCGCGGGTCTCGCGGTCGTCGGCTCTCGCGTCGAAGGCGACCGGCTTCCCGATCGCGAAGATCGCCGCCCGGCTGGCGGTCGGCTACGCGCTGGAGGAGATCCTCAACGACATCACGCGGGCGACGCCGGCGAGCTTCGAGCCGACGATCGACTACGTCGTCGTCAAGTGGCCGCGGTTCGCGTTCGAGAAGTTCCAGGGGTCCGACAGCTCGCTGACGACGCAGATGAAGTCGGTCGGCGAGGCGATGGCGATCGGCCGGACGTTCGGCCAGGCGTTCGTCAAGGCGATGCGCTCGAGGGAGCTCGACGCCGTCCCCGAGCTCGACCTGCCGGTCGACGAGCTGCTGCGGCGGATCGGGCGGCCGGGGCCGTCGCGCTACGACGAGCTGCTCGAGGCCCTCCGGCGGGGGGCGAGCGTCGAGCAGATCCACTCGGTCAGCCAGATCGACCTGTGGTTCCTGCGGGAGCTCGCGATCCTCGCGGTCGATCCGGACGCTCCGTTCGACGGGGTGCGGACGTTCAAGTCGGTCGACACGTGCGCGGCGGAGTTCGCCGCCCGGACGCCGTACTACTACTCCGCGTGGGAGCGACCGGGCCGCGACGGCAAGCCGACGCACGAGGTCGAGCGCACGCATTCGGACACGGGCGCCCGGCGCGAGAGCGTCGTGATCCTCGGGTCGGGGCCGAACCGGATCGGCCAGGGGATCGAGTTCGACTACTGCTGCGTGCACGCGGCGATCACCGTCCGGAGCTCGGGCCGGGATGCCGTGATGATCAACTGCAACCCGGAGACCGTGTCGACCGACTACGACACGTCCGACCGGCTGTATTTCGAGCCGTTGACGCTCGAGGACGTGCTCGGCGTGATCGAGGTCGAGCAGCCGGAGGGCGTGATCGTCCAGTTCGGCGGGCAGACGCCGCTGCGCCTGGCGGCCGGCCTGCGGGACGCGGGGGTCCGCCTGCTGGGGACGAGCGTCGACGCGATCGACACGGCCGAGGATCGCGGCCGGTTCGGGGCCCTCCTGAGCCGCCTGGGATACGAGGCGCCGCCGTATGCGACCGCCCACACGACCGGGGAGGCGGTCGTCGCCGCGAGCCAGGTCGGCTATCCGCTGCTCGTCCGTCCGTCGTACGTCCTCGGCGGGCGGGCGATGGAGATCGTCTACTCGGCCGAGGACCTCGCCGACTACCTCGTGCGAACGGCGGCCCCGGGCTCGTCGGGCCAGCGGGAGATCTTCCTCGACAGGTTCCTCGAGCACGCGGTCGAGGTCGACGTCGACGCCCTCTGCGACGGGGAGGACGTCTGGATCGGGGGGATCATGCAGCACGTCGAGGAGGCCGGGATCCACTCGGGCGACTCGGCCTGCGTCCTGCCGCCGCACTCGCTCGGCGACGACCTGATCGCCGAAATCCGCGAGTGGACACGGGGCATCGCGCTAGGCCTGGGGGTCGTCGGCCTGCTCAACATCCAGTTCGCGGCGACCGGCGTCAGCGGACCGGCCCACCGTCTCTACGTGATCGAGGCCAACCCGAGGGCTTCGCGGACGGTCCCCTTCGTCTCCAAGGCGACCGGCGTCCCCCTGGCGAAGATGGCCGCCCGGCTGATGCTAGGCGAGTCGATCTCCGACCTCGACCTCCCGGCCGACCCGATGGCCGGGGCGCACGTGTCGGTGAAGGAGGCCGTCCTCCCGTTCGGGCGCTTCCAGGGGTCCGACTCGCTGCTCGGGCCGGAGATGCGCTCGACGGGCGAGGTGATGGGCGTCGCGGCCGACTTCCAGACGGCGTTCGCGAAGGCCCAGGCGGCGGCCGGGGCGTCGCTGCCGGCTTCGGGGACGGTCTTCATCACGGTCACCGACTTCGACAAGCCGGCCGGTGCGATTCTCGCGCGGGACCTCCACGACCTGGGCTTCAGGGTGGTCGCGACGAGCGGGACGGCCCGGGCGATCGGCGAGCTGGGGGTTCCGGTGACGACGCTCAACAAGGTGGCCGACGGGTCGCCGCACGTGGTCGACTGGATGGAGCGGGGGGACGTCGACCTCGTGATCAACACGCCGAACGGGTCGGGCGCGCGGTCCGACGGCTGGGAGATCCGCCGGACGGCGGTGACCCGGGCGATCCCGTGCATCACGACGCTCGCGGGGGGTCAGGCCGCGGCCCAGGCGATCCGGGCCGCGCGCGAAGGCGATGCCAGGGTGTTCTCGCTCCAGGAGATTCATGAACGGGGTCTGGCGTGAGCTGGTCGGGGGGGTCCGGCGAGCGGGCGCCGGCGCCATTCGGTCGCCGGGCGGGGGTCGTCCTCGCGCGGGCGCAGGTCGGCGCGTACGTCGTGCTCGCGGTCGACGACCCGGCCGGAAGCTCGCACCCGCCGCGGCCGGGCCAGTTCTACATGCTGGCGGCGGTCGACCGGTGGGGGGCGGGCGACGGGGAGCGGCCGTTCCTCCCCCGGGCGCTGTCGGTTCTGCGGGCGAGGGACGGCGTCCTCCAGTTCCTGCTCGAAGACGTCGGGCCCGGGACGCGGCGACTGTGCGAGCTTCAGACGGGAGACGGGTTGTGGCTGACCGGGCCCTTGGGGGTCGGCTTCCGGGCGACCGAGCGGACGCCCGTGCTCGTCGGCGGGGGGGTCGGGATCGCACCGCTGGCGATCCTCCAGGACGCGATCGCCGAGGACGATCGGCCAGCGCCCGCGGCCGCCGCGGCCGGCCCGCTGCTCGGGTTCCGTGACGCCGAGCACGCCGACGGCGGCGCCCTCCTGCGCGACGCCCGGCTCGCGACCGACGACGGGTCGGTCGGCCACCACGGGCGCGTGACTGACCTGCTCGAGCCGCTCTGGGGCGCGAGGATCGAGGTCTATGCGTGCGGGCCGCCGGCGATGCTGGAAGCCGTCCGCCGGCTGACGGCAGACCGGGGGGTCCCCGCCCAGCTGGCCCTCGAGTCGCCGATGGCCTGCGGCTACGGCGCGTGTTACGGGTGCGTGGTCGCGACACGCGACGGCTACCAGCGTGTCTGCGTCGACGGCCCGGTCTTCGACGCCGGGGTCCTCGAGTCCGTCGGATGACGGTGTTCTGCGGCCTCGAGCTCGCCCACCCGGTGATCAACGGGTCGGGCACCTTCGACGCGATCGCCGCCGCACGGTGCTTCGGGGACGCGCTGGTCGACCACTTTCCGTTCGCGGCCTTCGTCTCCAAGACGATCACGCTCGGCCCGCGCCAGGGCAACCGGCCGCCCCGGCTGTGGGAGACGCCGGCCGGGATGATCAACTCGATCGGCCTGCCGAACCGGGGCCTGGCCGGCTACGTCGAGTCCGACCTGCCGATCCTCGGCGGCCTCGGGGTCCCGCTGATCACGAACGTGATGGGTTCGAAGGCCGGCGAGTTCGCCGAACTGATCGAGGCGCTCGACGAGCGGCCGGAGATCGCCGGCTTCGAGCTGAACGTCTCCTGCCCGAATGTCAGGACCGGTCTCGACATCGGCGCCGATCCAGGCGAGCTCCGACTACTGGTCAGAGAAATCCGCCCGCTGACGGCCAAGCCGTTGATCGTCAAGCTGACGCCCAATTGCGCCGATGTCGCGGCCGCGGCGCTGGCGGTCGAGTCGGCCGGGGCCGACGCGGTCTCGCTGATCAACACGCTCCGGGCGATGGCGATCGGGCCGGCCGGGGGGGCCTGGCTCGGCGAGCGCTTCGGCGGCCTGTCGGGGCCCGCGATCCGCGCGGTCGCGCTCGCCCAGGTCGCCGCCGTCGCCGCCCGCGTCGAGATCCCGATCGTCGGCATGGGCGGCGTCGCGCGCGGGCGGGACGCCGCGGATCTGCTCGACGCGGGGGCGACGCTGGTCGGCGTGGGGACGGAGAACTTCCGCGATCCGGCGGCTGGCTCCCGGGTCGCCGGCGAGCTTCGGGGGATTCTCTCGCAAATTGCGGGGTAGCCGGCGGGTCGCCGGCGGTAGATGCGTACACGGTCATTCAAAATGCCTGCTTAGCTACGTAATCAGAGCGGCGCCGGAGACCGTCCTTCAACCTCACATCGAGGTCGAGCTGAATCCGTGCAGGAGGTCTTGAACGGGGCCGGAGAGCAGGTAGACTCGCCGCAATGCCGCCGGGGCCGAACACAGTGCACAAGCAGTCGACCGCCCCCGAGCGCTCACTCAACCAACGGATGGACGCGCTGGCCAGGGCCAACGACATCCGGTCGAAGCGGGCTCGACTGAAGCGTGACCTGAAAGCCGGCCGCCAGTCGATCAACGGCCTCCTGCTCGACCCGCCGGAGTACGTCGAGACGGCGAAGGTCTGCGACATGCTCCTGGCAGTGCCGAAGTACGGGAGGGTCAAGGTCAACAAGATCCTCACGACCTGCCGGATCTCTCCGAGCAAGACGATCGGCGGGCTGTCGGAGCGGCAGCGGGCCGAGCTCGTCAAGCTCCTCCACCGCTGAGGACCGGGCGATCCGGTCGGGCTGTCAGAGTGGCGGCCATGCCGGCCCGCGTGTTCGTCATCACCGGACCTTCGGGCGTCGGTAAGGGAACGCTGATCCGGTCGCTGCGCGAGCGCCACCCCGAGCTCGAGCTGTCGGTTTCGGCGACGACCCGGCCGCCGCGGGCCGGCGAGCGCGACGGCGTCGACTACCACTTCCTCGACCCGGACGAGTTCGACCGGAGGGTCGCGGCCGGCGAGTTCGTCGAGTACGCCGAGTACGCCGGCAACCGGTACGGGACGCTCCGCTCAGAGCTAGAATCCCGGGGGGCGGCAGGCGCGCCCGTGGTCCTCGAGATCGACCTCCAGGGAGCCAGGCAGGTGCGGGCGGCGATGCCCGAGGCGACCCAGGTGTTCGTCTCGCCGCCGAGCTTCGACGAGCTGCGGGTCCGCCTTGTCGGCCGGGGCACCGACGACCCGGAGAAGGTCGCCGAGCGGCTCGAGCTGGCCCGGACGGAGCTCGCGGCCGAGAGCGAGTTCCACCGCGTGATCGTCAACGACGAGCTCGACGCGGCGGTTGCCGAGCTGCTGGAGGTCCTCGAGGGCGGTCTCACGTGAGGATCGGCCGGTGGATCGTCTAGAGTTCACGGTCAACCGAAAGGCTTCAACTTGCCCGTCACCTCGCCTCGCATCGACAAGCTGCTCGACCACGTCGACTCCAACTACGCCAGCGTGATCGTCGCGGCCAAGCGGGCCCGTCAGATCAACTCGTACTACCAGAACCTCGGCGAGGGCAGCTTCGACGAGTTCCCGCCGCCGATGGTCGACACCGGGTCGAAGAACTACCTGACGATCGCCCTCGAGGAAGTCGCGGCCGGCAAGCTGAAGTACCACTACCGCTAGACCTGGCCCGCCGCGCACGATGGCGCGAATCCTCCTCGGTGTGACCGGCGGCATCGCCGCCTACAAGGCGCTCGAGTTCGTCCGCCTGGCGACGGGCGCGGGCCACGCCGTCCGCGTGATCCAGACGCGGTCATCCCAGCGCTTCGTCGGCGGGGCATCGTTCGCCGGGCTGACCGGAGCCCCGGTGCTGGTCGACGAGCACGACCCGGATCCCCTACGGGGGGCGTTCCCCGGTGACGCGGGACCTGCCCACGCGCCGGTCAGCCACCTCGAGCTGGTCTTCAACGCGGATCTCTTCCTCGTGGCTCCGGCATCGGCCAACACGCTGGCCAAGCTGGCCCACGGTCTGGCCGACAACCTGCTGTCGACGGCGGCGCTCGCCGCAGCCTGTCCGGTGGTGCTCGCGCCGGCGATGAACGACCGGATGTACGAGCATCCGGCGACCCAGGCGAACCTCGGGCTCCTGCGGGCGCGGGGGGTCACGGTGCTCGACCCGGGGCGCGGCCGGCTCGGCTCACCCGGGGAATGGGGGGTCGGCCGGCTGGTCGAGCCGGCCGATCTGCTCGCCGCCTGCGAGGCGGTCCTCGCCCGCACGGCGGCGGCGGCGGCCGGCGCCGCGGATCCGGCTGGAAGCGATCGGGCTGGGAACGATCCGGCTGGCGATCCGGCTGGGAGCGATCCGGCTGGAAGCAATCCGGCTGGAAGCAATCGGGCTGGAAGCGATCCGGCTGGGAGCGACCCGGCTGGAAGCAATCCGGCTGGGAGCGACCCGGCTGGGAACGGGGCGGATCCGTCGTGGCACGAGCTTCGGGTCCTCGTCAGCGCCGGGGGCACGCGCGAGCCGATCGACGCGGTCCGCTACCTGGCGAACAGCTCGTCCGGGCGTATGGGCTTCGCCCTGGCGGACGCGGCCGCCGCCCGCGGGGCGGACGTGACGGTCGTCGCGGCCAACGTCTCGCTGCCGCGCAATCCCGGCGTCCGCTACGTCGAGGTTTCGACGGCAGCCGAGCTCGAGACGGCCTGCGGGGCGGCCTTCGACGAGGCCGATGTCCTCCTGATGGCGGCGGCCGTCGCCGACTTCAGGCCGGCCAGCCCGGCCGGGGGAAAGCTCTCCAAGGAGGGCCGCGGCCACCTGTCGCTGGCGCTCGAGCCGACTGCCGACATCCTGGCCGGCCTCGCGGCCCGCCGGCGGGCGGGCCAGACGGTGGTGGGATTCGCGGCCGAGCATGGGGAGGGGGGCCTCGCGCGAGCGCGCGCGAAGCTGACCCGCAAGCGGTTGGACGCGATCGTCCTCAACGACGTCTCGCAGCCGGAGATCGGGTTCGACTCGGCCGAGAACGAGGTCACGATCGTGACCGCCGACGACGAGCGCCGGGTCGCGCGGGCGGCCAAGGTCGACGTCGCCCGAGCCGTCCTCGAGGCGGTCGACCGGCTGCGTGGTGGGTCGCCGCGTCCGTCGCCCGGTGGTATGCTCGATTGACAGCTTTCGCGTCCGCGCACCAGCGTCGACGGCTTCACCAGGAAGTGGGCGCTCGCCCGCTTTTTTTACGTCAACTCCAGCTCAAAGAACCCCCCAGAGATGCTCAACAGCGCCCTCCAGATCGAAGTCGAGCAGCGCCTCTCCGGCCCGGCGCCGGGAATCGACGTGCTGCTCGTCGAGCAGTCGGGCGACGTCCTGCGGGTCTACATCGACCACCCGGACGGGGTCACGCTCGCGCTCTGCGAGCAGGTCACCCACGAGCTCGGCGACCTCCGCGAGCGCTTTGCGCTCGAGGTCTCCTCGCCGGGTCCGCGGCGGCCGCTGACCAAGCCCGAGCACTTCCGCCGCTTCGTCGGTCGGCGGGCCCGCGTGCGGACGTCCGCGGCGTGTGAGGTTCCGGCGAGCCGGAACCTGACCGGCGAGCTGGTCGCAGCATCAGAGCGCGAGGTCACGATCGCCGCCGAAGAGGGCGTCGTCGCGATCCCCTACAGCGCCATCCAACGATCCCACCTCGTCGAGGAGTAGCCATGTCACGCGAGATCTTGGACGCCATGCACGCGCTGGCCCGCGAGAAGGGCATCGAGCCCGAGAAGCTGATGGTCGCGCTCGAGGACGCGCTGCTCTCGGCATACAAGAAGCAGCCGATCGCCGCGAAGTACGCGCGTGTCGAGATCGACCGGGAGACGGCCGACTTCCGCGTCATCGAGCTGATCATCCCCGAGCGCCTCGAGGCCCACCTGATCGTCGAGACGATCGACGAGGCGACGACCGTCGATCCGGAGACCGGGGAGATGCGCGAGCCCGAGGATCCCGAGATCGATCCGGCCAAGTTCGAGGAGTACCGCGACCAGATCGAGGAGCGCGACGTCACGCCCGACGACTTCGGGCGGATCGCCGCCCAGACGGCCAAGCAGGTGATCCTCCAGCGGATCCGCGAGGCCGAGCGGGACATGATGTTCGAGGAGTACCGCGACCGGGTCGGCGAGCTGATCACCGGCATCGTCCAGCAGTCCGACTCCCGCTACACGCTCGTCCAGCTCCGCGAGCGGGTCGAGGCGCTGCTGCCGAAGTCCGAGCAGGTCGACGGCGAACGCTACGACCACTCCCAGCGGATCAAGGCCGTGATCAAGGAGGTCTCACCGTCGACGAAGGGACCGAGCATCATCGTCTCGCGGCGGGACACCGAGCTGATCAAGAAGCTCTTCGAGCTCGAGGTACCCGAGATCGCCGACGGTCTCGTCGAGATCGCGAACGTCGCCCGGGAGCCGGGTTACCGCTCGAAGATCGCGGTGATCTCCCACGCCGACGGGGTCGACCCGGTCGGCGCGTGCGTCGGTCCGCGTGGCTCGCGCGTCCGCATGGTCGTGTCCGAGCTGCGGGGCGAGAAGATCGACATCATTCCCTACAACGACGAGCCGGCCCGCTTCGTCGCCAAGGCGCTCTCGCCGGCCCGCGTCCGCGAGGTCCTCGTCGACGACGACGCCAAGCAGGCGACGGTGATCGTCCCGGACGACCAGTTGTCGCTGGCGATCGGCCGCGAGGGCCAGAACGCGCGGCTCGCCGCGCGGCTGACCGGTTGGCGGATCGACATCAAGTCCGAGAGCGAGTTCGCCGCCGAGGAGGCCGAGCACGGCTACGAGGAGGAGGACGTCCAGGGCCGCTGCGCCGCCGTGATGTCGACCGGACGCCGCTGCCCGAACGCCTCCCTTCCGGGGTCGCGGTACTGCGGAATCGACGCCCACCAGGCCCTCGCCGGGACCGGGTCAGACCAGGTCGGGGCGCCGACCGCGGAGCAAGCCTCATAGGCGCCGCCGCCCGTTCTGCCACCGAGCCCCTCCGGCGGTGCGTCGGCTGCGGCCGCTCGGCGGCCAAGCGCGACCTCCTACGTCTCGTCCGTGACGGCGGCCGCGCCGTCCCCGACCCGGCAGGTCTGCTCCCCGGTCGCGGGGCATACGTCTGTCGGAATGCAGCGTGCGTCGATGCGGCCGCCCGCCGAGGTGGGCTCGGCCGGTCGTTTCGCGGTCGTGTCTCGATCGCCCCGGACGAGCTCCTTGCAGCCGCGGTCGATACCCGGCTTCGTGCGACCGGCGGTCCGCCGGCCGATCGTTCCTCTTCTCACAACCACCTAGAATCGACAAGCTGATGGCAAAGAAACGCGTACACGAACTGGCAAAGCAGCACGGCATGTCCAGCAAGGACGTGCTCGCCAAGCTGACGGCCGCCGGGATCGAGGTCAAGGCGCCGGCCTCGGCCGTCGACGAGGCGCAGGCGATCGCCGCGCTGACCGCTCCCAACGGGACGCCACCGGCTCCCGCCGGTCAGGCTCCGCCGTCGGCCAACGGCGAGGCGCCCGCCGCGGCTGGCGATGGGCCGGCCGGCTCGGCCGCCGCCGCAGCCGCCGAGCAGCGCTCGCGGCCGACGCGCGACTCGCGTACCGGCGAGCGGGCTCCGGCCGCCGCTACCGGGCCGGGCGGTCGCCGTCGCGTCGTGATCGACTCGCAGGCTTCCCGCCGGTCGTCGTCGGGCCCGGCCAACCAGCCGCAGCGTCGCCCGCAGCGACGGGGCCGCCGCCGGCGGGGCAGCTACGACGACACGATCGCCCCGATCGACAACAGCGCGCTCGAGGCGACCGACCTCGTCCGCGTCAACTCGGGGTCGACCGTCAAGGACGTCGCCGAGTACTTCGGCGTCCCGGTCCCCGAGATCATCAAGAAGTTGATGATGCTCGGCGAGATGGCGACGCTCACGCAGACGCTGTCCGACGACGCGATCCAGGTTCTGGCCGACGGCTTCAACAAGCAGGTCGAGATCGTCCACGCGGCCGACGACGTGTCCTCGGAGCCGACCTTCGAGGACGACGAGGCCTCGCTCGTCGAGCGTCCGCCCGTCGTCGTGATCATGGGTCACGTCGACCACGGGAAGACCTCGCTGCTCGACGCGATCCGCTCGACCGAGGTCGCGGCCGACGAGGCCGGGGGGATCACCCAGCACATCGGCGCCTACCAGGTCCGCCACGGCGGCAAGGCGATCACCTTCCTCGACACGCCGGGCCACGAGGCCTTCACGGCGATGCGGGCTCGCGGGGCGCAGGTCACCGACATCGCGGTGATCGTCGTCGCCGCCGACGACGGGGCCAAGCCGCAGACCGACGAGGCGATCGACCACGCGAAGGCCGCCGGCGTGCCGATCATCGTCGCGGTCAACAAGATCGACAAGGAGGGCGCCCAGCCCGAGCGGGTCCGCACCGAGCTCACGGCCCGCGGCCTCCAGCCGGTCGAGTGGGGCGGAGAGGTCGAGTTCTGCGACGTCTCGGCCAAGACCAAGGAGGGCCTCGACGACCTGCTCGACACGATCCAGGTCGTCGCCGAGGTCGAGGAGCTCCGCGCCAACCCGTCGGCCGAGGCGAGCGGCGCGGTGATCGAGTCGCGCCTGGACCCCGGCCGCGGGCCGGTCGTGACGATCCTGATCCAACGCGGGACGCTGAAGGTCGGGGACGCGCTCGTCGCGGGGGCCAGCTTCGGCCGCGTCCGGGCGATGCACGACTTCCTCGGCGCCCGCGTCAAGAAGGCCCTCCCGGGAGAGCCGGTCGAGGTGCTCGGGTTCGACGGGGTTCCCGAGGCCGGCGAATACGTTCGCGTGGTCGAGAACGAGCGGCGGGCCCGGACGCTCGCGGGCGAGCGGGCCAACCGCCTCAAGACGGAGGCCCTCGCCCGCCGGTCGGGACGCAAGATCTCACTCGAGGACATCTTCAAGCTGGCGCAGGCCGGCGCGGTCAAGGACCTCACGCTGGTGCTCAAGGCCGACGTCTCGGGTTCGCTCGAGGCGGTCGAGGACGAGATCGCCAAGCTCCCGCAGGACGAGGTCTCGGTCAACATCATCCACCGGGGCGTCGGCGGGATCAACGAGTCCGACGTCATGCTGGCGGCAGCGTCGAACGCGATCATCCTCGCCTTCAACGTCCGGCCGGTCGGCGACGCCCGGCAGCTCGCCGATCGGGAGGGCATCCAGATCCGTGGGTACTCGGTGATCTACAAGGCGATCGAGGAGCTCCGAGCCGCGATGGAGGGGATGCTCGACCCCGCCGAGGTCGAGGACACGCTCGGCCAGGTCGAGATCCGCCAGACCTTCCGGGCGTCGAAGATCGGCGTGATCGCCGGGTCGTTCGTCACCGAGGGGAAGATCACCCGGGGCGCGCGGGTCCGCCTGGTCCGCGACGGGACGATCGTCGCCGACACGACGGTCGCCAGCCTCCGACGGTTCAACGAGGACGTCCGCGAGGTGGCGGCCGGCTTCGAGTGCGGAATCGTGCTCAACAACTTCCAGGACGTCAAGGAGGGCGATCTCCTGGAGGTCTACGCCACGCGTCAGGTCGAGCGAGAGCTCGCCTGACCTTCGGGCGGTGTGGCTGCGATGGCCAGCGAGCGCATGCGGCGCGTCGACCGGGCGATCCGTCAGGTCCTCGCCGACGAGCTGGCCGGATCGATGAAGGACCCGCGGGTCGGGTTCGTCACGGTGACCGACATCCGCACGACCGGGGACATGCGCTCGGCCCGGGTCTACGTGAGCGTGCTCGGGTCGGCGGACGACCGTGAGGCGACGCTGGAAGGTCTGCGCCACGCCCACGGGCACCTCCAGGCGCGGATCGCCGGCCAGCTCGGCCTGAAGCGGACGCCGACCCTCGAGTTCGTCTACGACGACACCGCCGACAAGGCGCGGCGGGTCGACGAGCTGATCGAGGACGAGTTGATCGACCAGGCCACCAGATGACCGCGCCCGACCTGGCCGACACGGGCGATCCGCCGACGAGGACGGCCGCGGCGCTCACGACCGCGCAGTCGCGACGGCTCGTCGTCGAGGAGATCCGCGCGGCCGAGCAGTTCCTCGTCGTGACCCATGAGCATCCCGACGGGGACGCGCTCGGGTCGCTCGTCGCGATGCAGGGGGTTCTCCGGGCGCTCGGCAAGGATTCGATCATGTTCATCGCCGAGAACGAGTTCCCCCTCCCGAGGGAGTACCGGTTCTTCCCACTCGACGGCCTCGTCAGCTCGATCCCGGACGATCTCGGGCGGCGGACGGTGGTCTTCCTCGACTGCGGCAACATCGAGCGCAATCCGGCCCACCTCCTGCGGGACGTCTCGCCGCTGCTGAACATCGACCACCACCACGACAACACCCACTTCGGCACCGTCAACCACGTGGTCGCCGAGGCGTCGAGCACGGCGGAGATCATCTGGGCCCTGATGGAGGCGCTCGGGGTGCCGCTGACCCCGACGATCGCCGACGCCCTCTACGTCGGGCTGATCACCGACACGGGCCGCTTCTCGTATGAGAACACCAAGGCCAGCGCCCACCTGATGGCCGCCGAGCTGATCGAGGCGGGGGTCGACGTCGCGGCGATCTACCAGCGGATCTACGAGGGCGTGCCGTACGCCAAGCTCGAGCTCCTGCGGCGCGCCCTCCAGCGGGTCGCCCGCTACGACGAGGGCCACCTGGCGATCGCCTTTCTGACGGCCCACGACTTCACCGAGGCCGAGGCCGAGGAGAGCTACTCGGAGGGGATCATCGACCAGCTTCGGGCGGTCGAGGGGACGAAGGTCGCCGCCCTGGTCCGCGAGCTGCTCGCCGAGGATCGCCGCGGCCAGAAGAAGGTCTCGCTGCGGGCGACCGGCGACGACGTCGACGTCTCGGCGATCGCGCGCGCCCACGGCGGCGGCGGGCACAGGCGGGCGGCCGGCTTCACGACAGAGCTGTCGATCCCGGATCTCGTCGCTGAGCTGCGCGCCCAGCTCGCCGGCCAGCTCTAGGCCGGCTGGCGAGATGGACCCTTCGAGAGTTCGCGGTCGCCGCGGATGACCCCGATCGACGGTCTGATCCTGGCCGACAAGCCGGCGGGGATCACGTCCCACGACATGGTCGCGCGGGCTCGGCACGCGCTGGGCCGGCGGCGGGTTGGCCACGCGGGGACGCTCGACCCGTTCGCGACCGGCCTGCTGATCCTTCTGGTCGGTCGGGGAACGCGGGTCCAGCGGTACCTGATGGCCGAGCCGAAGACCTACGAGGTGGTCGTCCGGTTCGGGGCGACCTCGACGACCGGGGACACGGAGGGTCTGATCACCGAGACGGGGGTCCTGCCCGATCTTCCGCTCGTCCTGCCGACCGGCGAGCTGCGCCAGCGGCCGCCGGCCCATTCGGCCGTCAAGGTCGACGGCGAGCGGGCGTACGCGAAGGCTCGGCGGGGGGAGACGGTCGTGCCCGACGAGCGGACCGTCAACGTCCACGAGTTCACGACGCTCTGGCAGGACGGGGACCGCGCGGGCCTGCGGATCGTCTGCGGGTCGGGGACGTATGTCCGGTCGCTCGTCGCCGACCTGGGTGACGCCTACTGCCTGGAGCTGCGCCGGACGGCGATCGGGCCGTTCTCGGTCGACGGGGGATGGCCGGGGGTCGGACACGTCACCGTCACAGACCTGCAGGCCGGGCTGGCCCGGATCATGCCGGTCGTCCGGCTCGAGGGCGACGACGCCCGGGCGGCGATCCACGGGCGAGCGGTCGGGGGGCCCGATCGGGGGCTCGCTGGTTCCGTGGACGGAGGGCTCGCTGGTTCCGTGGACGGAGGGCTCGGTGGTTCCGCGGACGGAGGGCTCGCTGGTTCCGTGGACGGCGGCGACGGGTGGGATCACGCGCTGCTGGTCGACGCGACCGGGGAGATCGCCGTGGCCGAGGCCCGGGACGGCGGGATGCTGAAGCCGGTCGTCGGGTTCCGGGCCTGAGCGCGGGCTCAGTCGAGTCGGGCGAGGTCCGTCGGGGGTCGGCGGGTGGGGAGACCGATCGGAAGATGGTTGCGCCGCGCGAGCGACCATTCCGCACCGAGAGACAGGCAGTCCGACCCCGCCGGGGGCGGTTGTCGCCCTGGCCGGCGGACCAAACCGCCTAGGCTTAGACCGCGTGAAGCTGATCCACCTGCCGGAGGCCAGGCCCGCACCGCGCCGGGTGGCGATCGGCACGTTCGACGGGGTCCACCTCGGCCATCGGGCGGTGATCGGCGACTCGGACACGGTGCTGACCTTCGAGCCCCACCCGGCGACGATCGTCGCGCCGCGGCGGACCCCCAGGCTCTTGACGCCGCTCGCCGTGAAGGCCGAGCTGATCGGCCGGCTGGGGGTCAGCGAGATGATCGTGATCGACTTCGACCAGGCATTCGCCGGCCGGACGGCTGAGAGCTTCATCGACGAGATCCTCGTCGGCCAGCTCGGCGTGAGCGCTGTCGCGGTCGGTGAGAACTTCCGCTTCGGCCAGCGGGCGCAGGGGGATGCCGGGCTGCTGGCGAGGGATCCGCGTTTCGAGACCCGGGTCGAGCCGCTGCTCGAGGTCGACCACGAGGTGGTCTCGTCGAGTCACATCCGCGGCCTGATCCTCGCCGGAGAGGTCGCTCAGGCCGGCCATTTCCTGGGAGCCCGCTTCGAGCTCCGGGGGGAGGTCGTGCCCGGCGATCGGCGGGGACGCGAGCTCGGCTTCCCGACGGCCAACATCGTCCCCGACCCGGCGCTCGTCTCGCCCGGCCACGGGGTCTACGCGTGTCTGGCCGACGGCCGTCCGGCAGCCGTCAGCATCGGCGTGCGACCGACCTTCGAGACCGGGCGGGGCGAGCTGATCGAGGCCTACGTGCTCGACTTCTCGGGAGACCTCTACGGCCACGTGCTGCGCCTCGAGTTCCTCGAGCGTCTGCGCGGCGAGCGGCGCTTCGACTCGATCGAGGCGCTGGTCGAGCAGATCCACGCGGACGTCGCCCTGACCCGAGCGATCTGCGCCGCGCCGTAGCCCCTGCCGGGCGCCCTCGAGTCGGTCGTGCCGCGCGGGGTGATACCGTAGCCGGCGTGCCGACACCGACCAAAGAGCGCAAACGCGAGCTCGCAATCGAGTACGGGGCTTCGGAGACCGACACCGGCAACACGCGGGTCCAGGTCGCGCTGCTCACCGAGCGCATCAATCACCTGACCGACCACCTGCGCACGCACGGCCACGACCACCACTCGCGTCGTGGACTCCTGATGCTCGTCGGTCGCCGGCGCCGGTTCCTCAACTACCTTCAGCGGAGCGACCTCGACGGCTACCGCTCGCTGATCAAGGCGCTCGGCCTCCGCAAGTGAGCGTGCTCGGACCGGGGACCCCGGTCCCCGAGTTCCACCTCGAGCGTGAGGACGGAACGGCCTTCGGTCAGGACGATCTCGCCGGCCGTACGACGGTCCTGGTCTTCTACCCGTTCGCGTTCAGCCCGGTCTGCAGCGAGCAGCTGACGCTCTACGAAGAAGTCCTTCCCGACTTCACAGACCGGGGCGCCGAGCTCGTGGCGATCTCTTGCGACGCCCGGTACTCGCAGGCCGCCTTCCGGCAGAAGCTCGGCGTCACGATTCCCCAGCTTTCGGACTTCGAGCCGAAGGGCGCGGTCTGTGCGGCCTTCGGCGTGCTCCACGACGGCGGCTTCCCCCAGCGGGCGCTCGTCATCGTCGGACCCGACGGCGTCGTCAAATGGAGCCACCAGGCTGATTCTCCGGGCGACCTGCCGGGCGCGAACCTGATCTTCGACGGGCTGGCCGGCTAGCTCGACCGAAGCGGGGCGCCGCGAGCGTCTCGGCCCCGTGAGGCCGCGGCGTCCCACGCAGTCGCGCAATGTGATCCGCCCAGCCGGCGCCGCCGGCTCAACGCGACCGAGCCACCGGGGGTGCGAGACCGACCAGTTGCGGCCCCGGCCGCCGAAGGTGACGTCTTCACGCGCCAGCATCTTGCCAACGCGGTGGCGGGCGCCCATCAAGTCCACGCAGGTCCTCGCGCCCTGACAAGGTCGCGGATCGCTCCCTCGTCGCTGCCGGGGCCCTGACCGGGCTCAATCCGCCGATCGTCAACAACCGCACGAGGCGCTCAGCGTCCCGCGCGGGCGTGTCTTCACCGGGTCCTGCGCCGGGCGCTCAGTCTTCCCGGCGCCGCGACCACACAGCCCATACCAGGCGCGCGGTGTCGTGTGAGCGTGCTGCGCCGGGGGCCGAGACCTTGGCCGACGCGCAGCCGCGGGCGGCGCGCTCGTTGGGAACGCGCACGGTTGGCTGACACCGCGGGATGCAGATGTCGAGCGGTCGGGTCATCGACACCGAAGGAATGACAGCTGGGATCCACGCCGGCGACGATGCCACCAAGACCGACACCGACACGACACGGACGGCCGATACGACGGTCCACGCCGGTCAGCGGACTAGTCGTGGCCGCACTGGGTGGGTCTCCGAGTCCAGCAGGTGCGGCTCGGCGGCCGGGAGCGTCGGCAGAGACTCTCGCGACCAGCAACGACGCGGTCATCACCAACCCGTCCTCAGGCTCGCGTACGCCGCCCGCCGAAGGCCAGCGGCGCGATCGATGTCGCGTCGCCCGGCCTCAGCACGACGCGCCTGCGCGCCGGCCTGTTGGCGGACGCCCGGGCATGGCACAGCCTGTCGGGTCGGTCGGTCACGATCGGCGGACGACTGAGCCTGAGCGCGGACCGCAGCGACTTCACTGTCGTACGGCGATTCGTCGCCGAGGTCGCTGGCCGCGTCAGCTCCGCCAATAGTCGCGGGCCGCCGCGAGCTCGTCGGCTGATGTTGACAGCGTAGTCAGTGCTGGGGTACTGTCACCCAACGATCAACTCGACACGCCTCCGAGGAGTCAGATGTTAGTGAAGCCCTTTGCGTCCGTCGTCGGGATGATCGTCGGCATGGTGCTGCTGACGCTCATCGTATTGAACGTCTACCACTCGCCACAACCTCACAATCTTCCGGTTGCGATCGTCGGCACCGGTCCGGTTGTGGACGGCCTCGTCCAGAAGCTCGACGCGAGTCCTCAGCTGGCGGTGCGACGCGTCGACAACGGGCCGGCCGCTCGGACGCTGATCGAAGACCGCAAGATCTATGGTGCGTTTGCACCGCTCAAGAAGACAGGTGTGGTGCTGGTCGCAAGTGCCGCCAGCCAGCCGGTCGCCGGCATCCTCCCGCAGATCTTCGCGCCGGTCGGCCAGCAGCTCGGCCTCACACCGTCGGTGAAGGACATCGCGCCGCTGCCGTCAAGTGACAGCGCCGGCGCCTCGGGCTACTTTTTGGCGCTCGTGGCATTGATCTTCTCCGGTCTGGCCGGCTGGTTCCTGGAGAGCAAGCTGCCGAGCATCCGCCTGGGGTGGAAGGCCACGCTGGTACGGATCTTCGTGATCGCGGTCGGAGCGATCCTCGCCGGACTGGCGATGGCCGGGTACGCCGACTACCTCGGCATCTTCAAGAACCACATGCTTGACACGGCGCTCGCGCTCGCGCTGACGACGTTCGCCGTGACGACGATCGCCAGCACCTACACCAGCGTGCTGGGCGGACCGGCCGGCCTTGGTCTCGGGCTCAGCGTGTTCGTGCTGATCGGCGTGCTGGTCGCGTCCGGCGAATCCTCGGCGCCGCAGTTCCTACCGGCGGCCTGGCGCGAGATCGGGGGTCTGCTGCCGCCGCGCTCGACCGTCGAGCTGATCAAGAACAACGCGTACTTCGGCGGTCGGGCGACGACGACGCCGCTGATCGTGCTCGGTACGTACTCGGGCCTCGGCGTGCTGACGATGTTACTGCTCAGCCCGTTCCGCCGACTCTCCCGGTAGCCGCCGGTCGGATCGAGGCGTCGGCGCTCGGCACGAGGGACTGCCGAACCGGCGCGAGATTGGCGAGTGTCCCAATGGCTCGGCCGGCCAGCCCGGCGGCGGGTGTCCATCCGTCGCGAAGGAGGCGGCGTCAGGCGGCGGCGCCGAGCAGTCGGGTGATCGCATCGCGACGGAAGTCGAAGATCTTGTGCAGGTCGCGGCGCACGAGCGGGAGCGCGAGCTCGCCGAGCGGCCAGACGGCCGGCCGGTAGCGGACGGTGTCGCGCATCAGGGTCCCGCCGCCGGGCAGTGGGTGGAACTCGTGGGTGTGGTGCCAGACGCCGTAGGGGCCGCGAAGCTGGGAGTCGACGAAGCGCTCGGGCGGCGTCCATTCGCGGATCTCGGTGACCCAGCCGAATGGCACGCCGTGGACCCGCAGGCGGTAGCCGATGCGGACGCCCGCGGCCATCTCGATCGGGCCGGGCGTGAGGACCTCGAAGCCGAGCAACGGCGGCGTCAGCGCCTCGAGGTTGAAGGCGTCGGCGAAGAACGCGAAGACCGCTTCACGGGGTCGGGCGAGCCGCTGCTCGCGCTGGAGGATGTGGACCCGCATCGGCTGACCCGTACTCTGAACCATAAGTGTCCCCCGCGCGCATAGATTCGGGCATGGAAGACCTCCGCAGCGCCCCGGTCCCTCCGCTGGCCGCCGACGACCATGTTCGCGGGTCGCCGGCCGCCCGGCTGGTGATCGTCTACGGCGACTTCACGTGCCCGCGCTGCGCCCTCGCCGCCGAGCGACTGCGCGACCTCCCGCTGCGGATCGCCTTCAGGCACTTCGCGCTCCGGACCAAGCATCCGCGGGCCGTCGCCCTGGCGCTCGCCGCCGAGGCGGCCGGGCTCCAGGGACGCTTCTGGGAGATGCACGACGCCCTCTACGCCGCACCCGGGCTGCTCGACGATCCCCACGTCTGGGAGCGGGCCGACCGGCTCGGCCTGGACATCGATCGCTTCGAGGCCGATCGCCGGGCCGACGGCCCGGCCAAGCGTGTCGCCCGTCAGCTGCGGGACGGCATGCGGGCGGGGGTCGCGCTCACGCCGACGCTGTTCGTCGACGGAGTCGGATACCCCGGCCCGCCGGACGCCGCCCTGCTCGCCCGGTTGACCGCCGACGCCGGACGATCATCTAGCATGGTGGGGTTCGGATAAGAGATAAAGACGAGAAAGAGCCGCCAACCGACGGGCGGACAGGAAGGCAACAACCATATGAGCAGCAACGCTGTTACCCGGGTCTCGGTTGAGATCGCTGGTACGGAGATTTCGTTCGAGACGGGCCGGATGGCGAAGCAGGCCTCGGGCGCGGTGGTCGTCAGGGCCGGCGACACGATGGTCCTCGCGACTGCGACGGCCGGCAACATCCGGGACGTGGACTTCCTCCCATTGACGGTCGACGTCGAGGAGCGGATGTACGCGGCAGGCAAGATCCCCGGGTCGTTCTTCAAGCGGGAGGGTCGCGCGGGGGAGAAGGGCATCCTCACGGCGCGGATGATCGACCGGCCGATCCGGCCGCTGTTCCCGAAGGGCTGGCGCTACGAGACGCAGCTGGTCGCGATCCCGCTGTCGATCGACCACGTCCACCCGTACGACATCCTCGCGATGAACGGCGCCTCCGCGGCGCTGATGATCTCGAACATCCCGATCCCGACGCCGGTCGGCGCCGTGCGGATCGGCAAGATCGACGGCAACTTCGTGATCAACCCGAACGAGGAGGATCTGCTCGGCAACTCCGATCTCGATCTGATCGTCGCGGGTACCGACCAGGCGATCCTGATGGTCGAGGCCGGCGCCAACGAGATTCCCGAGGCCGAGATCCTCGACGCGCTCGACATCGCCCACACCGAGATCAAGAAGCTCTGCGCCCTCCAGCGCGAGCTGGCCGCGCTGGTCGGCAAGCCGAAGCTAGAGGTCGTCATCCCGGGCGTCGATCCCGGCCTCCTCGACGCGGTCAAGGCATCCCACGGGGCGGCGCTCGACGCGGCGACCCAGGTCGAGGACAAGCTCGACCGTCAGGACGCCTGCAAGGCGGTCGAGGCCGGGATCATCGAGACGCACACGGGCGCGGCGGACTCCGACGGCTACGCAGACCAGGTGATCGCCGCCCAGCGGGCGTTCGAGAAGCTCGAGAAGCAGATCATCCGCGAGCGGATCGCCGTCCACAAGAAGCGCCCGGACGGTCGCAAGGAGACCGAGATCCGCGACATCACGATCGAGGCGTCGGTGCTCCCCCGGACGCACGGGTCGGCCCTCTTCACGCGGGGTCAGACGCAGGCGATGAGCGTCGCGACGCTCGGCACGCTCAAGGAGGACATGCGCCTCGACACGCTCGGCCTGGAGACGAAGAAGTTCTACTGGCACCACTACAACTTCCCGCCCTTCTCGGTCGGGGAGGCCGGTCGCCTGGGCGGCCCGAAGCGTCGCGACGTCGGACACGGTGCGCTCGCCGAGCGGGCCCTCGTTCCGATGATCCCGACGACCGAGGACTTCCCGTACACGATCCGCGTCGTCTCGGACATCCTCGAGTCGAATGGGTCGTCGTCGATGGCGTCGGTCTGCGGATCGTCGCTCTCGCTGATGGATGCCGGCGTCCCGATCAAGCGACCGGTGGCCGGTATCGCGATGGGGCTGATCAAGGAGGGCGACGACTACATCGTCCTGACCGACATCGCCGGCGTCGAGGACCATCTCGGTGACATGGACTTCAAGGTCGCCGGGACGTCCGACGGGATCACGGCGCTGCAGATGGACATCAAGATCGAGGGAGTCACGTTCGAGATCCTCCGCGACGCGCTGACGCAGGCGCAGTCGGCGAGGAAGTTCATCCTCGGCAAGATGGCCGAGGTCCTCGCCGAGCCGCGCGAGCAGCTCAGCCTGTACGCCCCGCGGATCGAGAAGGTCAAGATCGACCCGTCGCAGATCGGCATGCTGATCGGCAAGGGCGGCGAGACGATCCGCGGCCTCTCGGAGGAGTTCGAGTCGCAGATCGACGTCAACGACGACGGCCAGGTCCTGATCTACTCGGCCAACGGCGAGCTCGCCGATGCCCTCGTGGCGCGGATCAGCTCGATGATGAAGGAGGTCGAGGTCGGCGACTCGTTCGCCGGCAAGGTCGTCAAGACGACCGCCTTCGGCGCGTTCGTCGAGCTCTCGAAGGGCACCGACGGCCTGCTCCACATCTCGAATGTCGCTCCCGGCAAGCGGGTCGAGACGGTCGAGGAGGTCCTCAACAAGGGCGACGAGATCGCCGTCCGCGTAGTCGAGGTCGACCGCGAGCGCGGGCGGATCGGCCTGCGCCTCGCCGATGACCCGGACGTCGCCGGCAAGACCGTCGAAGAGCTCGCCGCAGTCGGCGGCGGCAGCGGCGGCGGCGGCGGCGGCGGAGACCGCGGACCGAGGCGCCCCCGCGAGGGCGGCGGCGAGCGCAACGGCGGACCCCGCGGGTCGGGCCGCCCGCGTCACCGGGAGCGTTAGGAGTGACCGAGACGACCGCCACCCACGAGATCACGACGCTCGACTCGGGCGTCAGGGTCGTGACCGAACGCATCCCCTCGGTGCGTTCGGTGGCGCTCGGCTTCTGGATCGGCACGGGGTCGGTCCTCGAGCGTGACACGGAGGCCGGCCTTTCGCACCTGCTGGAGCACATGCTCTTCCGCGGCACCGACCGCTACAAGTCGGAGGAGATCGACCAGATCTTCGACTCGATGGGTGCCGAGCTGAACGCCGGGACCGGCAAGGAGATGACCTCCGTTCACGCGCGGGTTCTCGACCGTCACCTCGAGAAGGCGTTCGACGTGATCGCCGACATGGTCTGGCGGCCGAAGATCGAGGAGATCGATGCCGAGCGGGAGGTCGTCCTCGAGGAGATCGCGATGTACGAGGACGATCCCCAGGATCGCGTCTTCGACCTGATGGGGGAGGCGGTCTTCGGAGCGCACCCCCTCGGACGGGCGATCCTCGGGCGGGCCGATGTCGTCGGCGCGGCCGAGCACGACCAGCTCGCGGCCTTCCATGCGGCCCGCTACACGCCCGGCAACGTCGTCATCGCGGCGGCGGGCTCTGTCGATCACGACCAGGTCGTCGGCTGGGCCCGCGAGGCATGCCCCAAGGAGCTGGGCGCGGACGCGCCGCGACCGCCGGCACCCCCGACGGCCTCCGATCCGACGTCGCGCTTCCGGGTCAAGGAGACCGAGCAGTACCACGTCTGCCTCGGTGGACCGGGGCTCGCCCGGGATGACGACCGGCGCTTCGCGCTCCGGGTGCTCGACATGCTGCTCGGCGCGACCAGCTCGTCGCGGCTGTTCCAGGCGGTCCGCGAGAAGCGGGGGCTGGCGTATTCGGTGTTCAGCTTCCACACCCTCTACGCCGGTACGGGCCAGGTCGGGATCTACGTCGGGACGCGGGCTGAGAACCTCGAGGAGACGCTCCGCGTGATCGGCGGCGAGCTCGAGCAGATCTCCGGCGGCCGGGTCGAGGAGTCAGAGCTCCAGCGGGCGCGGGACAACCTCCAGGGAAGGGTGGTTCTCGCCCTCGAGTCGACGACCTCCCGCATGGACCGGCTCGGTGCCAGCCTGCTGGCCGACCTGCCGATCCTCGACACCGACGAGATGATCGAGCGGATCGACGCGGTCACAGCCGACGACGTCAGCGCGCTCGCCCATCAGCTGTTCGCCCCCGGGTCCCTCTCGGCAGCGGGAATCGGCCCGGACGGGGCGCTCTTCGCCCAGGCCCTCGAAACGGTCAACGTCAAGCTCGCCGGGATCGCGCATCTCCACGCGAGCCTGGTCGGATGAGCCTGGTCATCCGGCCTGAGCACCAGGTCGGATGACCCGCCGCGGGCGGCTCGCGTGATCCGGGTCGCCGTCGCCGGCGCCGCCGGACGCATGGGACGGGCGGTCTGCGCCGCGGTCGACGGAGCCGAGGACATGCAGCTGAGCGGTCGAGCCGACCCTGCGCTCGGTGTTGCCCTGGCCGACGTGCTCGGCGACGCGGACGTCGTCGTCGACTTCACCCAGCCGGACACCGCCCTCGGCAATGCCCTCGAGTGTCTGGCGGCCGGGGTCCACGTCGTGATCGGGACGAGCGGCTTCGAAGCGGGCCCGCTCGACGACGCGAAGGGCGCCAACGTCTTCATCGGTCCGAACTTCGCGATCGGCGCTGTCCTGATGATGCGCTTTGCGGCCGAGGCTGCCCGCCACATGGCGGCCGCCGAGATCATCGAGCTCCATCACGACCAGAAGCTCGACGCCCCGAGCGGCACCGCCGCACGCACGGCCTACCTGATGGCCCAGGCCAGCGGACGCCCGCCGCCGCCAATCCACTCGGTCCGCCTGCCGGGCCTCGTCGCCCACCAGGAGGTCATCCTCGGCGACCTCGGTCAGACGCTGACGATCCGCCACGACTCGCTCAACCGCGACTCGTTCATGCCCGGGGTCCTGCTCGCCGTCCGCCGGGTCGGCGGCCTCTCGCAGTCGCCGACGATCGGCCTCGAGAACCTTCTCTTCTGAGGCGGCCGATCCGCGGCGGCGCCTTGGCGGGCGGTGCGGAGCGCCCGGGCGCGAGGTCGGAGTGGTCGGACGCGAGGTCGGAGCGGTCGGGCGCGAGGTCGGAGTGCTCGGGCGCGAGGTGGCCCGATGACCCGCGACGCTGCGCCGCCGCAGACCCTGGGATACTGGCGGGGTCCATGCCCGCGCTCGGAGCCATCCTCACCGCGATCGTCACGCCGTTCGACGATCGCCTCCGGATCGACGAGGACGGGTTCGTCAGGTTGATGGCCCACCTCGCCGGACACGGGTCCGACGGCTTCGTAGTCTGCGGGACGACGGGCGAGGCCCCGACGCTCGACGACGACGAGCATCTCCGCCTGATCGAGCTCGCCGTGGCCGAGCGGCCGGCCGGAAAGACGATCGTCGCGGGTACCGGATCCAACGACACCCGCCACGCCGTCCACCTGACGAAGCGTGCGACCGAGCTCGGCGCCGACGCCGTGCTCTCGGTCACCCCGTACTACAACCGGCCCAACCGACGCGGTATCTGCGCCCATTTCGAGGCCGTCGCCGCGGCGACCGACAAGCCGATCATCCTTTACAACATTCCCCAGCGGACCGGAACAGACATGCCAAACGACCTTCTCGCCGAGCTTGCCCAGATCGATGGAATCGACTACCTCAAGCAGGCCAACAACGCCAACCTCGAGCCCGTCGACGGGCTCGAGATCTACGCCGGCAACGACGACATCCTCGCCCGCACGCTCGACATCGGAGGCGCCGGGGGAATCCTCGTCGCCAGCCACATCGTCGGCGAGCGGATGCGTCGGATGGTCGACGAGCCAGACCAGCGGGCGACGATCGACGCGGAGCTCCGCGACGTCTACGAAACCCTCTCGATCACGTCCAACCCGATCTGCGTGAAGGCTGCCCTGAACCTACTCGGGCTGCCGGCCGGCGGCCTGCGGCTGCCGCTCGTCGAAGCCGACGAGACCGAGCGCGACGCCGTCCGCGCGATGCTGGCTCGTCAGGGCCTGCTGGCGCTCAGCCACCGATGAGCAAATCCAAGCTGCGGATCCTCCCGCTTGGCGGTCTCGGCGAGATCGGCAAGAACATGACGGTCGTCGAGTACGAGGACCGGATCGTCGTCGTCGATGTCGGCCTCCGCTTCCCGACCCCCGAGATGGTCGGCATCGACCTCGTGCTGCCGGACTTCTCCTACCTGCGCAAGCGGGCCAAGGACATCGAGGCGATCGTCGTCACGCACGGCCACGAGGATCACCTCGGAGCCCTCCCGTGGGTCCTGCGTGAGCTCGGCCGCAACAACATGCCGCCGATCTACTCGGGCCCCCTGACGATCGCGATGGCCCGGTCGAAGCTCGAGGAGCACAAGCTCAAGGACGTCGAACTCCACGACATCGACCCCGGCCAGGAGATCGAGCTCGGGCCGTTCGGCTTCGAGCTGATCCACATGACCCACTCGATCCCCGACTCGAACGCCGTCGCCCTGAAGACCGAGCTCGGGACGGTCCTGATCACGGGGGACTACAAGTTCGACCAGACGCCGGTCGACGGCGTCCCGGCCGACATCTCGCGCCTCGCCCAGCTCGGGGCCGAGGGGGTTCTGCTGCTCTGCGGCGACTCGACCAACGCCGACCGGCCTGGCTTCTCGCCGTCGGAGTCGGGCGTCGGCCCCCACCTCGAAGAGGTCTTCAGCCGGGCGGACGGCCGCGTCATCGTGACGAGCTTCGCCTCGAACATCCATCGGGTCCAGCAGGTCATCGACGCGGCCGCAGCGCTCGGCAAGAAGGTCGCCCTGGTCGGCCGGTCGATGCGCAAGAACGTCAACATCGGCCGTCAACTCGGCCACATCGAGGTCCCCGAGGGGATCCTCCTCCAGGGACGTGGAATCGAGGACTATCCGCCTCACAAGCTGGTGATCATCTCCACCGGTTCACAGGGCGAGCCGCTCTCGGCGCTCCGCCGGATGGCCTACCGTGACCATCCGCAGGTCAAGCTCCACGAGGGCGACACCGTCGTCTTCTCGGCGACGCCGATCCCCGGGAACGAGCGGGCGGTCAACGAGACGATCGACCGGCTCTACCACATCGGCTGCGACGTGATCACGACGCGAGACGCCCCGATCCACGCGTCGGGCCACGGGTACGCCGAGGAGATCAAGCTGATGCTGAACCTCGTCAAGCCGGCGTACGTGATGCCGTTCCACGGCGACCACAAGCGGATCCACCTCCACTCACGGCTCGCCGAGGCCGTCGGTGTCGCGCCGGAGGCGATCTTCGCCGGCGAGAATGGGATGGTCCTCGAGATCGACCAGCGGGGCGCCCGCTGGGGCAAGGCCGAGCAGGCGGGGATGATCTTCGTCGACGGAGTCGACATCGGCGACGTCGCCGACGCCGCGCTGCGCGACCGCCGGATGCTCTCGGCCGACGGGATCTTCATCGTCGTCGCGACGATCTCCGAGCAGGACGGCGGGTCGGTCGCCGAGCCGGAGGTCATCTTCAGGGGCGTGCCGTTCATGGACGAGGCCGGCAAGCTGCTCGACGAGCTTCGCGACACGGTCGAGACCACGCTCGACCGGGCGGCCGACGAACAGGTACGCGAGGTCGAGATGCTCCAGCAGATGCTCCACGACGATCTCGCCAGCCTCGTCTACGACCGCCTCCGCCGCCGGCCGATGGTCCTGCCAATCGTCGTCGAGGTCTAGAACGCCTCGCGTCGGCCGAGCCTCGGCGGCTCCGCCGACGCCGCCCCGGCTGCCCGCCCACCTCGAGGCCGGGGAGATCGCGATCGCTGAGGGTCAACCCGGCCGCGCGGACCCTTGCTCGGAGATCGAGCTGGTCGACGGCGACTTCTCTGGCCGGCAGACCACCGGCCTGCGCCTCGACACTGCCAGGCTGATCCGTCTCGATGCCTCCGGCGCGCGCCTCCACGAGCTTCGACTCCTCGACGTCCAGCTGTCCGACTGCAACCTCGCCAACCTCCAGAGCCGGGGCGCCGTCGCCGGTCGCGTCAAGGTCGAGCGATCTCGGCTCACGGGGATCACCCTGCGCGAGGCGGAGATCCAGGATCTCGAGGTCCGCGGCTGCCGGGTCGACCTCGCGTCGTTTGGATCCTGCCATCTGCACCGAGTGACATTCGAGGACTGCGTGATGACCGAGGCGACCTTCATCGAAGCCCACCTCGACTCGGTCCGCTTCCACGAGTGCGATCTGTCCCGCGCCGACTTTCGCGGCGCCCGCCTCCGCCGGTGCGAGTTCCGGCGGACCGAGCTCACCCAGATCGACGGGGTCAAGGACCTCCGGGGATCGGCCATCGACCTACCGACGATCGTCGGGCTGGCCAGCCTCTGGGCCGCGACGCTCGGGATTGGCGTCCTCGACGACGGAGACCAAGAGCTGCAGGACCCTCGTCATCAAAGTGGGTAGGCAACTGTATCGAGGGATGGCGTCATCGTTCCGCGCGCATCCAACGGTCGGTGTTTGTCGCCACTCGCGCTGAAACGCGCGCCTCCGTGGCAGGGGCCACCGCCCGGCTAGACTGGCGCAGATGGCACCTGAGCGCCTCGCCGGCGGCTGCGCCTGCGGCGCGGTGCGCTTCGAAGTCGCGGCGCCGCTCGGCCCGGCCCGCTACTGCCACTGCACGAGCTGCCAGCGGCGTACCGGCACCGCCGCTTCGGTGTCGGCGATCGTGGCGTCCGACGCGATCGTCGTCACGCAGGGCGCGGGCCACCTGCGCGGCTGGGCTCCCGAAGGCGGGCGAGAGAGGGTCTTCTGCGTCGTCTGCGGCTCGGCGCTCTTCATCCGCCATCCCGAGACGGGCGAGTTCGCCGGCGTCCGCCTCGGAGCGATCGATGTCGACCCCGGCGTGCGCCCGACCGCCCGCCAGTTCGTCGCCTACGCGGCGCCGTGGGAGCCGATCCCCGACGACGGTCTCCCGCGCTACGACGAGCGCATGCCGCGAGTCCACTGGTAGACGGCAGTCACCTATGGGTGCGGCCCGTCGGGCGCCTGCCCCGTCGGTGCCCCTGGTCTATGGTCGGGCAGGCAGGCAGCGGCAGGCAGCCGGCACACAGGGCGTTGGGATTCGCGCGGATGATCGCGCTACACCGTCAACCACCTTTCGAGAGCCGCCCAAACACCCGTCAGGCAACCACCGGCGGCTGACCCGGCCCACCGCCCCCGGAACCACCGCCCCCACCGGCCCCACCGCCCGCCATCCCGTCGGCCCCACCGGCCATCGGCCCCACCGGCCCCACCGCGCCACGGCCCGACCAGCGCCACCGGCGCCACCGCCGGCCCGACCACCCCCATCGGCCGCCCCGCCGGCCCCACCAGCCCCGCCGGCCGCACGCCCCGCCGACCCGCTGGTCAGCGAACCCGGGCCGAAGGCCACGACGAACCGCGCCCCTCCGCCCGGCCCCCGCTCGACGCTCACGGTTCCGTCGTGGGCGCTTGCGACCGCCGAGACGATCGCCAGACCCAGACCGAACGACCCGCCGCGGTCGCCCCGCCCGCGGACGAACCGCTCGAACAGGCGGGGGGCGAGCTCCGGCGGGATCCCCGGCCCGTTGTCGGTCACCGTCAATACCGCCCCCCCGTCGGGCAGCGGCCGTGTCGACACGTTGATCTGGGTCCCCGGCGGCGTGTGGCGAAGCGCGTTCTCGATCAGGTTCAAGACCACCCGGAGGATGTCGTCGCGAGCTCCGATGATCGGCGCGGCGACCGGGTCGATCTCGAGGTGGTGGCCCCGGCTGACCGGACCCAGCTCGCCGGCCGCCTCGACGACCACGTCGGCCAGGTCGAGCGGCCGGTCGGCCCGTTCGCGGGCGACATCGGCCCGGGCGAGGAGCAGGAGATCGGCGACCAGCCGGCGCATCCGCTGAGACGACCGGAGTGCCGACCGAGCCGCCGCCCCCTCGTCCCCCTCGAGGGTCTCGCTCAGGAGCTCGAGATTCGCCAGCACGCTGGTCAGCGGCGTCCGCAGCTCGTGCGACGCGTCGGCGACGAACGCCCGCTGGCGCTCGAGCATCGCCTCGGTCTCGGTTCGCGCGTCAGACAGGGCGTGGAGCATCCCTTCGAGTGTTCGCCCCAGCTCGGCGACCTCGTCCTCCGACTGCGAGGCCGGAATGCCGAGGTTCGGATCCCGCGTGCGCTCGACCTCCCGGGCCGCGGCCGTCAGCGCGGCGATCGGCGCCATCGCCCGCCGGGCGGTCCACGACCCGGCGGCGAACGCCAGGCCGGCGCCGCCGAGCACGCCGACCAGCAGGAACAGCTGGACGCGTCCGATCGTCTTGTCGAGATCTGAGATCGGCCGGGCGTACTGGACCCAGATCGCCCCGCCCGGGAGGCTGACGCTGGTGTTCGCCTGGACGAGCGCCAGCGGAACGTAGAGCGTCGAGACGAGGTACGAGCCCGTCGAGCTGACGACCCCGTTGGCGTCCTCGGTAACCGGGTAGCCGAGGTTCGGGGCGTTCGTCGTCTTGGCGATCACCTGGCCCGACGTCACGTAGATGATCCGGATCACCGCGTGATCCGGTGCCGCGAAGTTGTCGAGCCTGATCCCCGGCAGCAGCTCGGGGCCGTTGACGCCCGGCTGGAGGCGGAGCTGGCCGAGCATCGAGTCGGCAGCCTTGCTCAGCGAGTTGGTGAAGTCCGCCCGGATCCGCCGTGTCGTCAGGGTGCCGATCGCCGCGGCGAACATGCAGAGGATCAGCAATGTGAGCGCGGCCGAAGTCCCGGCCAGGCGGACGCGGATCGGCAGGCGGGCGATCGGCGTGGTGAGCGACTCCCTGAAGCTGACCCACCGTTCCGACCTGACCGTCTGGCGGGCGCTCGTCATCCCGTCGGCGACGAGCCTTCCGGCCGCAGCCAGCCCGGCTTTCGCGCCGGCCAGCCGCGGACCGCCGACGTCCGCCTGATCACTGGGCCCGGAGGACGTACCCCGCCCCTCTGATCGTGTGGAGCAGCCGCGGCTCGCCATCGGCCTCGAGCTTGCGCCGGAGGTTCGAGACGAAGACCTCGATCGTGTTCGTGGTCGAGAACGGGTCGTACCCCCAGACCTCGTCGAGCAGCCGCTGGCGGGAGATCACGATCCGCTCGTTGCGCATCATGTACTCCAGGAGCTCGAACTCCCGCTGGGTCAGCTCGACCGCCCGGGCCGCCCGCTGGACCTCGTGGGTGTCGGGGTTGAGGGTCAGGTCGCCGACCCGCAGCGGCGCGCTCCCCCGCGGCGGACGCCTGCGCAGGAGGGCGCGGATCCGGGCGAGCAGCTCCTGTCGCTCGAACGGCTTGACCAGGTAGTCGTCGGCTCCCGCGTCGAGTCCCTCGACCCGCGACTCGAGGGCGTCGCGGGCCGTCAGGATGAGGATCGGGACGTCGTCGTCGCGCCGCAGCTCCCGGGCGACCTCGATCCCGTCGAGACGGGGAAGGCCGAGGTCGAGGATCACGACGTCAGGCAGGAAGCCGTGTGCCTCGTCGAGCGCCGCCAGGCCGTCTCCCGCAGTCCGGACCTCGTAGCCCTCCATCCGCAGCGACCGCTGGAGTACGTCGGCGATGTCCTGATCGTCCTCGACGACTAGGATCCGCGGCGAGCGCTCGTACTCCGACATCAGGCGATGGTAAGCGCAAACCGCCAGCACGCGCGGCATCTTTAGCCCGTTTTGAGAGCCCGGTCGCCCGATCCTACAATCCGGGTACCGATGTCCCTCCGGCATGCCACGCCCAGGCAGGGCAAATGCCGGTCGGCGTCGAAGGCCGATTGACGATGGCCCCCGCCCGCAAACCCTCATCCCGGACCCCGAAGAAGGCGACCGCCTCGACCGGTCGCCCGCCTGCCAAATCGCCGGCCGCCAAGCGCGCGCCGGCCGCCGCCAAGCGGACCCCGGGTGCTGCCAAGCGCGCCCCGGCCGCTGCAAAGCGGACGACGGCCGCCGCCAGACGGACGCCCGCGGCCGCCAAGGGCCCGTCGGACCGCCGCCCGACCACGCCGAGAAAGCGCCCGGCCGCCGGCAAGCGGCGACCGCCGGCCCGCAGGCCCCCGCGTAGACCGTTCGAGTTCGAGCAGCGCCACGCCGAGGTCCTCGGCCTCGGCCTCGTCGCGGTCGGCGTCTTTCTGACCGTGACCCTCTACACCAGCTCCGACGGCGGCCACGCCGGCCGGGCGATCACCACGGCGCTCGCCTGGCTGCTCGGCGAGATTCGCTACGCCGTCCCGCCGGCGGCCGTCGCCGTCGGCGTCGTGCTCGTCCTCCGACCCGTACTTCCGTCGGTCCGCCCGTTGCGGACCGGAACGATCCTCCTCTTCGCGGCCCTGACCCTCGCCCTCGCTGCCGACACACTCGGGATCGGCCCGGGCGGCGCGCGCCACGGCTACTGGCACGCGTCGTTCTTCGAGCATCACGGCGGTGTCGTCGGCGAAGCCGAGTTCTGGATCGCCGGCCACCTCGTCGGTCAGGCGGGGGCCGACATCCTCGCGGCCTTCCTCGCGATCGCCGGCCTGACCCTGCTCAGCGGCGGCGGGCTGGCCGTCCTCCTGCGAGCCGGCGGAGCCGGCGTGCTCGACGCCACCCGGACCTTCCGCATCGCCCGGCCGGCCGTCTCGGCCCGCACGGGGTCCGCCCGGCAGAGATCCGCCGACGCCGCCGACGACGACCCCCTGCCCGCCGACCCCGCCGACGCCTGGAGCGAGCGCCACGACCGCGACGGACCGATCTACGCCGACGCCGAAGCGCCGCTTCCGTATGCGATGGCCGAGCGGATCGTCCCGCCCGAGCCGCTCGACCGGGAGCTCGTCGTCCGGGCGACCCACGTCGAGGCACCGCCGCTCTTCGACCTCGAAGACGAGTTCGACCCCGCCGATGACGGCCGGCCGGCCGACCCCCGGACTGCCCCACCGGCGAGCGCCGAGACCGACGACGACGCGGCGCAGGACCCGGCCCAGCCGAACGCGGTCGACGCCGCGAACGGAGACCCCAGCGACCCGCGGGGGGCCCCGCCGGCGCCCGAACCCCCGGACGGCCAGCTCTCGACCGACGACCTGCAGGAAACGGGGCCGGCCAGAGAGATCGCCGATCACGAGCTGACACCGCAGGGCCGCTACCGGCCCTCTGTGACCGACGACCCGGATTTCGTCTGGCGGCTGCCGAATTCGAGTGTGCTGACCCGGTCGACCGCCGCCCAGTCGCGGCCGGACACCGCCGGGCAGGAGAAGGTCGCCGCCACCCTGCTCGAGGCGCTCGGTCATTTCGGCGTCGCCGCGACCGTCGTCGGGACGGTCGCCGGGCCCCACATCACGCGTTACGAGCTGCGGCTCGCGCCGGGGATCAAGGTCGCCAAGGTCGCCCAGCTCAAGGACGACCTCGCCTACGCGCTGGCGGCGACCGACATCCGGATCCTCGCGCCGATTCCCGGCAAGCAGGCCGTCGGCGTCGAGGTCCCTAACGCCCGCCGGCGGATCGTCCGCCTCGGCGATGTCTTCCAGGACCCGCCGGCCGACTGGTCGCCGCTGACGGTCTGGCTCGGCAAGGACGTAGCCGGCCGGGCGATCGGTGCCGACCTCGCGAAGATGCCGCATCTCCTCGTGGCCGGGACGACCGGCGCCGGCAAGTCGGGGGCGGTCAACGCGATGCTCTCGTCGATCCTCCTCCGCGCGACTCCCCACGAGGTCCGCCTGGTGCTGGTCGATCCCAAGCAGGTCGAGCTCAACCACTACGAGTCGATCCCCCACCTCCTGACGCCGGTCATCACCAGCCCGAAGATGGCCGCCAACGCCCTCGGGAACCTCGTCCGCGAGATGGAGAGCCGCTACGGGATCATGTCGCTCGCGCGGACGCGGTCCCTGCCCGAGCTCAACAAGCACCGGGAGAAGCGCGGGCTTCCCGGGCTTCCGTACATCCTCTGCGTGATCGACGAGCTCGCCGACCTGATGATGGTCGCGCCCGCCGACGTCGAGGACTCGATCATCCGACTCGCCCAGAAGGCCCGCGCCGTCGGCATCCACCTCGTCCTCGCGACCCAGTCGCCCCGGGTCGACGTGATCACGGGGATGATCAAGGCGAACGTCCCCAGCCGGATCGCCTTCGCCGTCTCGTCGCAGACCGATTCCCGGGTGATCCTCGACCAGAACGGGGCCGAGTCGCTGCTCGGGGCCGGGGACATGCTCTTCTCGCCGGTCGGGACGTCCCGCCTCCAGCGGATCCAGGGGGCCTACATCGACGAGCCGCAGATCCTCGCCCTGACCGACTTCTGGCGGGCGCAGGGCGAGCCCGAGCTGCGGGAGGAGATGCTCGATGAGGTCGAGCCGGCCGAGGGCGACGAGAAGGCGCCGGACGAGTTCGACCCCGACGAGGACCCGCTGCTGGCCGACGCGATCGTGATGGTCGCCGAGATGGGCACCGCCTCGACGTCGATGCTCCAGCGCCGCCTGCGACTCGGCTACACGCGGGCCGGCCGGCTGATCGACATGCTCGAGCGGCGGGGGATCATCTCCGGCTACGAGGGATCCAAGCCTCGCCAGGTACTGGTGGCGGAGGCCGACGTGCCCAGGGTTCTGGCTGCTCTTTCGGAGCGCGGGCCAAGTGAGCCGGTCGGCGGCAGGGCGACGCCCCGGGCGGACTCGGCCGGGCCGGTCGCGCCGGTCGCGCCGGTCGCGCCGGTCGTGCCTGTCGTTCCGGTCGTTCCGGTTGCCCCCGCCGTCGCCCCTCCGGAGGCCGAAGTCGTCGCCCCGCCGGAGGCCGAGCTAGTCGCCCCGCCGGAGGCCGAGCTCGTCGGTCGACCGGAGGCCGGAGCGCCGGAGGAGGACGATTCCAGTACGGACGGTGTGCCGGGCCCGACGATCCCGATCACCCCGGCAGCGAGCCTCCGCCGGCGGGTGGAGGCGGATCTTCCGGCGGCGGACGACCCGCCCGAAACGCCCGGGTAGCCTTCGAGGATGCCCGAGATAGGAGTCATGCTGCGCGAGGCCCGGATGCGCGCGCACATCGACATCTCGGAGATCGAAACCGAGACGAAGATCCGCGCGAAGTACCTGCGGGCGCTCGAGAACGAGGAGTGGGACCTCCTTCCCGGGCCGACCTTCGTCAAGAGCTTCCTGCGGACGTATGCCGAGGTCCTGGGACTCGACGCGAAGCTGATCGTCGAGGAGTTCAAGCTCCGCCACGAGCGACCATCGGAGTTCGACCTCCAGCCGATCCGGGCGACCAACGCCGGCCGGGAGCGGCGGAAGGTCCCCGGGCCGGTCGTCCCCCGGTGGGTCGTCGGCCTGCTGCTGCTGGTCGCCCTCGTCGTCGCCCTCTATGCCCTCGGGACCAGCGGCGGGAGCAACGCGCCGCCGCTGACGACGTCGAGTACGCCTTCGACGACCCCGGCGACCGCCCGCAAGCCGACCCGGCGGGCCGCGGTCGGCGCGGTGGCGCCGGCCGGGACGGCCGGCGGTGCCCGCCAGCAGAAGGTCGCCCTGCGAATCATCCCGACCGGGGTCGTCAACGTCTGCCTGGTGGGGGACGGCCGGATCCTGATCAAGAGCCGGGACCTCGCGGCCGGCGCGAAGACGAGGGTCTTCCGGGCGCGGAAGTTCCTCCTCACGCTCGGCAACAACGCGGTCTCCCTCCATGTCAGCGGCAAGCTGCTCAAGGTCCCGGACGTCAGCTCGGGGATCGGCTATCAGCTGACCACCTCCGGCAACAAGGTCCTCTCGCCGGCCAAGCGGCCGACCTGCGCGTGAGCGGTCGAGCGGGTGGCTGCGTGCGCGGCAGAGCGGTGGGGCGGGTGAGCGGGCGATGAGCGTCCGGGCGGGCATCGTCGTCACCGGCACGGAGGTGCTCGGCGGGCGGGTCGTCGATCGCAACGGCCCGTGGCTGGCCGATCGCCTGCGGGAGGTCGGGGTCGACCTCGCGCAGATCACGATCGTCGGCGACCGACCGGCCGACATGCTCGCGGCGCTCCGGTGGTGCGAGTCGCTCGGCGTCCAGCTGATCGTCACGAGCGGCGGCCTCGGCCCGACGGCCGACGACATGACGGCGGCCGTGGTCGCCGAGTTCTGCGGCCGGGAGATGGTCCTCGACGAGGCGCTCGAAAGTCGGATCCGGGAGATCCTGCGGCCGATGTCGGCCCGCTGGCCGAACCTCGACCTCGAGGCGATCGCCGTGTCGAATCGCAAGCAGGCCCTCGTCCCGGTCGACGCGGCGGTCCTCGAGCCGATCGGAACCGCCCCGGGGCTGATCGTCACACCGGTCTCCGGCACGCCGAGCGTGATCGTCCTTCCCGGCCCGCCGGGCGAGCTCCAGCCGATGTGGCGGGCCGCGGTCGGGGAGGCCGCGTTCCGCCGGGCGATCGCCGGGGCGACGATGTACACGCAGACGATGCTCCGGCTGTTCGGGATCCCCGAGTCCGAGATCGCGGCCACGCTCCGGTTCGCGTCTGAGTCGGGCGTCGACCTCGACCGGATCGAGATCACGACGTGTCTGCGGCGGGGGGAGGTCGAGGTCGTGACCCGGTTCGAGCCGGACGCGGCCGACGTCTACGCGGCGTTCGAGCGGATCGTCCGCGCCCGGCACGCCGACACGCTCTTCTCAGACGACGGGTCGACCGTCGACCAGCAGGTCGCCCGCCTGCTCGTCGAAGGCGGACTGACCGTCGGGGTCGCCGAGTCGTGCACCGGCGGTCTCCTCGCCGGCCGGTTGACCGACCTCGGGGGGGCATCGGCATACGTCGACGGGGGAGTGGTCGCCTACTCCAACGACGTCAAGACCCGCCTCGTCGGAGTTCCGGCCGACCTGATCGAACGGGTGGGGGCAGTCTCCGAGGAGGTCGCGATCGCGCTGGCCGACGGCGCCCGCGATCGCCTGGGGGCTTCGGTCGGCGTCGGCGTGACCGGGGTCGCCGGACCGGGCGGCGGCACTCCGGAGAAGCCCGTCGGCCTGGTCTGGCTGGCGGTCTCGGCCGGCGACGGCCGAGGCCTGACCCGCCGGCTGAGCCTCGGCGGTGGACGGGCGGCGATCCGGGATCGGACCACGACTTACGCCCTTCACCTCCTTCGACGCGTCCTCCTGATGGCAGGCCCGGACGGTTGACCCCGACCGGCCGGCTCTTCCTCGCGGTCGACCCGCCGGCGGCCGTCCGTGCCGAGCTCGGCCGGTGGGCACGGGCGGCCCTCGCGCCGGGAGTGCCCCAGGGCGGCGGGCGTGAGCCCCGCGCCGGCAGCCGGGAGCGGCCGGGCGGCGGGCGGGAGCCCCGCGCCGGCATCCGGGAGCGGGCGGGCGGCCGGCGTGAGCGGCCTGGCCGTTCGCCGTCGGACGGGATCCGGAGGGTGGGCGTCGACGGCCTCCACATCACGGTCTGCTTTCTCGGGGAGCAGCCGCTCGACTTGGTCGAGGAGATCGGTGAGATCGTGCGGGGCGCGGTGATCGACCTGGCGACCGGGGGATTCAGCGCCGGACCGTTGGCGGTCGGAGCGCCGGTCTGGCTGCCGCCGCGGCGTCCGCGGGCGCTGGCGCTCGAGATCCACGACGAGGCCGGCGGCCTCACGGCGCTCTACGAAGATCTCCGCCTGCGGCTGGGGTCGGCGATCGGCTGGGAGCCGGAGCGGCGGCGCTTGCGAGCGCACATCACGCTCGCCCGGCTGCGGACGTGGGCGCCGCCGCCGGAATGCGTCGAGCCGACGCCGGCCCTCGTCTTCGAGCCGGAGTCGATCACCCTCTACAGATCGCGGTTGGAGCCCGACGGGGCCGTCTACGAGGGACTGCTCCGAGTCGGGCTCGGCATCGACGGCGGAGCTTCGTCGCCGTCGGCTTGGTGAGCGTCGGCATCGTCGAGTCCGGCGTGAGCCGGGTCGTCGGGGTGGCCGGGGTGGCCGGGGTGGCCGGGGTGGCCCTTGATTGTCTGGAAGGACTGCCAGGTGATGCGGAGGATCACGACGGTGATCGTGAGGCCGATGATCGGGTCGCCGAGCTTGAAGCCGAGGGCGACGACGATCGAGCTGGCGACGACGGCGAGGCTGACGAGACCGTCGGCTCGGGCGTGGTTGCCGTCGGCCGTCAGGGCCGGGCTGCCGAGGCGGGCGCCGGCGCGGAGACGGACCTGGGCGGCGATCTCGTTGCCGACGAAGCCGATCACGCCGGCGACGGCGAGGATGCCCAGGTGGTGGAGCGGCCGGGGTGAGACGAGGCGTTCTACGGCCGTGACGGCGGCGACGCAGGCACTGACGAAGATCGTGGCGACGACGAAGTAGCCGGCGCGCTTCTCGGCGACAAACGAACGCATCACGAAGGCGATCCCCAGCGGGATCGCCGTGAGCGCGTCGCCGAAGTTGTGGATCAGGTCGGCGAGGAGGGCGACGCTGCCGGTGGCGATGAAGATGATTCCCTGGAGGATTGCCGTCGCGAGGAGCACGGCGAGGCTGATCGCGACCGTCTTGAGACCGTCGCGCGAGCGCATGATCGACCGGTCGATCAGGCCGTGGCTGTGGCCGTGGCCGCCTCCGCCGTGGCCGCCGTGTTCATGACCGTGGTCGTGGTCGTGGTCGTGATCGTGGTCGTGACCGGGGCCGTGACCGTCGTCGTGACCGGGGCCGAGACGGCGACCGGGGCTCACGAGGCGTCCGCCGGCCGGTCGATCGGCTGGGGGGCGCCGAGCGAGAGATGCTGGACGTGGAAGACCGCCTGATCGAGCAGCTCGGCGACGTGGGAGTCGTGCAAGCCGTAGATGACCTGCTTGCCGCGCCGCTCACCGACGACGAGGCCGAGCTGGCGCAGGGACCGGAGCTGGTGAGAGACGGCGGAGGCCTCCATGCCGATCGCGGCGGCGAGCGCGCCGACCGAGCAGGCGCCGTGCTTGAGCTGGCCGAGGATCTGGACGCGACTCGGGGTGGCGAGCATCTGCATCCGGTCGGCGACCGTGCGGGCGAGCGCCGCGTCGATCATCGGCGGTGCCGTGTGGCCGTGGACTCCGTGTCCCATCGGAATATATGCTAGACCATTCAGACGTTCAGACTTTGACGGATCCCCCACTCAAGCTGACCGGCAAGCCCGCCACCCGCTTCAGGCGGGGCGGCTGGTGGAGGGTGGGGAACCAGAGGACTTGCTGGCGAGCCGGTCGGCGAGCCGGGAGGCGAGCGCCATGATCGTGAGGGCCGGGTTGGCCGATCCCTGGGTGGGCATCACGCTGCCGTCGCAGACGAAGACGTTCGGCGTCGACCAGATCCGGTGGCCGGAGTCGATCACGCTCGTCGCTGGGTCGTCGCCCATCCGGGCGCCGCCGACGAGGTGGGCATAGCGGTCGATCGTCAGCGTGTCCTGGGCGCCTGCGGCGTCCCAGATCCGGTTGAGCGTGTCCTTGGCATAGGCGATGTTCGCCCTGTCGTTCTCGCACTGGGTGTAGTCCATGCGGGCGATCGGCATGCCGTGGCGGTCGAGCTCGTCGGCGAGCGTGACCCGGTTCTCGGCTCGGGGGAGCAGTTCGCTGAGGACGCCGAGCGTGAACCAGTGGTTGTAGTCGCGCATGTACTCGCGCAGGGCGGGGCCCCAGTGGCCGTCGGCGAGGACGTGCTCGGCCCAGGCGATCGGCTGGGGGCCGACCGTCTGGATCGAGAAGCCGCGGGCGAAGCCGCGGGCCTGGTCGGTTTCGTAGAACTGCTCGGAGGAGATCTCGGGTGGGGGGGCCTTGTACATGTGGATCCGGTCGGGGAAGCGGCCGGCGACCTGGGGGGCGCCCTGGACCATGATGTATCGGCCTACCTGGTCGTGTTCGTTGCCGAGCCCGTGAGTCGCCCCCGGCACGCTCGAGTTGAGCAGCAGGCGTGGCGTCTCGATCGAGTAGGCGGCGAGCGTCACGGTCGCCGCCCGCTGATGGTGGTGGCGGCCGTCCCGGTCGTAGGTCACGCCGGTTGCACGGCCGGTCGCGTCGGTCTCGATCCGCAGCGCGTGGGCGCCGGCGCGGACCTCGACGCCGTGCTCGATCGCGTCGGGCAGGTGGGTGATCAGGGGCGAGCCCTTGGCATTCACTTTGCAGCCCTGGAGGCAGAAGCCGCGGTAGATGCAGTGGGGTCGGTTGCCGAATACGCCGTTGGCGATCGCGACCGGCCCGACACGCATCTCGATGCCCGCCCGCTGGGCGCCTGCGACGGCGAGCTCGGCGCCGCCGGAGATCGGGTGTGGTGCGTAGGGGTAGCTGTGCGGGTCGCCCCACGGCCAGTGTTGTCCCGAGACGGGCAGCTCGGCCTCGACGCGGGCATAGTGGCCGCGGAGCTCGTCGTAGGAGATCGGCCAGTCGGCGCCGACCCCGTCGAGCGTGCGGGTGGCGAAGTCGGAGGGGTGGAAGCGGGGGGTGTAGCCGGCGTAGTGGACCATCGACCCGCCGACCCCGTGGCCGGAGTTGTTCTTGCCGAGCTCGACCGGGTCGTCCCCGCCGATCACGCGCGGGGCGGTCCAGTAGATCTTGTGGGAGCCGGCCTCGTCGGAGACCCAGTCGCGGTCGGGGTCCCAGAACGGGCCGGACTCGAGGATCACGACCCGCCACCCGCGCCTGGCGAGGCGCTGGGCGAGCGTGATGCCGCCGGCGCCGGCGCCGACGATCAGCATGTCGACCGCGTCGTCGGAGTCGTAGGCCGCCATCCGGTCGAGGTTCTGGAGGCCGCGGCGGTGGGGATGAAGAAGGAAGCGAGAGTCGTTCTCGGGCGGCCCGGCAGCGCCCTTGGCGAGTGCGCGCAGGTTCATCCCGGCTCCGCGGGACCGTCCGCGTCGGTGGGGGAGCTCGACTCGAGGCGTCGGCTGACGTCGGGGACGGGGTCGGTCGCGAACGCCTCCGGTGACTGGTCGGGCTCCGACTGGCCGGCGGCGAGGCGGAGGTAGCCGCGGGGGTAGCGGGGCCCGCCGTAGCCGATCTCGTTCCAGGCCCAGGGGTGTGAGTAGAAGGCGGCGAGGATCCCCCGGGTGACGACCTTCCAGGCCCGGCCGCAGGGCAGTTGGTCCCAGATGCCGCCGGTCAGCCGGCCGTCGGCGAAGCGCCCGACGATGATCTCGCGAGCGTCGTCGTCGAGCCCGCCGAACGGGTGGCCGGCGGCCTCGTCGAGGCCGCGGGCGACCTGGCGCCAGGTCTCGGGGTCCTCGGGCATGTCGGCATAGCGAAAGCCGTCGAGCTGGCCGGCGTGGAGCTTCTTGTCGATCATCGCAAGCACGGGGACCCGGGGATCGCGGCGCTGGTCGGTGACGGCGTCGCAGAGCGCGCCGAGGGTCAGGACCTCGGGCCCGTCGAAGAAGCGGATCGGCGGCGTCTCGAGACGGCCGAGGACGACGGTGCGGGTGGCCTCGTCCCAGTCGCCGGCGAGTTCGAGGATGTCGTAGTCGGGATATCGGCCGTGCATCTGCGGCGTCGTCCCTCGTCGCTGCCGGGGGAGCTCCTCGGGTGGCGCGGGCCGGCCGTCGCGGAGGTTCGGGAGATGGCCGGCGTCGCGGAAGCTCCGGGCCATCGCCATCACCATTCCTCGCGGCCGAGCACCGCGGCGAGCATGCCGATCCCGCCGACCATCGTGAGCGAGCCGGGGGCGAGCACGGGCGGTCCCTGGACGAGGTTGTAGGCGAGCTGGGAGCGCCCTCCCGGCTTGCGCAGGACGCCGCGCCCGTGGAACCAGGTGCCGGCGAGGCCGGTGGCGACCGTTGCGGCGCCGAGCGCGGGGACGAGCAGGCGAGCCGTTGCCGGGGAGCGGACGCCGAGCAGGCCGGCCGTGCCGAGGGCGGGGAGCAGACCGACCGGCGCCCACATCCACTTGTTGGCGAACGACCCGCCGTAGTGGTTGACGTAGACCTCGAAGGCGAGCGGGAGCGAGCTGGCGGCGGTCGCGGCGCAGACCATCTGCTGGGCGCGGCCGCCGCGCAGGTTCCCGAGCGCCCGGCCGCCTGGTCGGGGTTTTCTGGAGCGGTTTCCGGCGGTTGCGAGCGAGCCGGCGGGGGCGCTCATCGGGTGACGAACTCGGCCAGCTTGCCCTTGAGCGCCTCGCGCACGATGCGCGGTCCGGCGGGGTCGCCCTTGGCGAGGGCGTGAGTCAGCATGCGGGCCTGCTCGAGGGTGATATGCGGTGGCAGCGGTGGGACCTCGGGGTCGGTGACCACTTCGAGTACGGCTGGGCGGCCGGCGGCGAGCGCCTCGTCCCAGGCTGGGCCGACCTGGTCGGGCTGATCGACGCGGATGCCGTGGAGGCCGAGCAGGCGGGCGTAGCCGGCGTAGTCGAAGTCGGGAAGGTCCTGGGAGACTTCGAGCCTGGGATCCCCGCTCATCACTCTCTGCTCCCAGGTGACCTGGTTGAGGTCGTGGTTGTTGAGCACGCAGACGACGAACTGCTGGTTCTCCCAGCGGTCGTGGTAGCGGGCGACATCGATCAGGGCATTGACGCCGAGCATCTGGAAGGCGCCGTCGCCGAGCGTTGCGACGACCGGGCGGTCGGGGTGGGCGAACTTGGCGGCGAGGGCGTAGGGGATCGCTGGGCACATCGTCGCGAGCGTGCCCGAGAGGGCGGCCTGCATGCCACGGCGCATCCGCAGATGGCGGGCCCACCAGTTGGTGGCCGAGCCGGAGTCGGCGGTCAGCAGGCAGAGGTCGGGAAGCCGCTTGGAGAGCTCGTGGAAGACGAGCTGTGGGTTGACGGGGTCGGCCGACTGGCCGGCCCGGTTCTCCAGGATCCGCCACCAGCGCTCGACGTTGGCCTCGATCTCCTCGCGCCAGCGTCGGTCGTCCTTGCGGTGGAGCAGGGGAATCAGCTCGGCCAGCGTGCCGGCGGCGTCACCGACGAGGTTCGTCTCCATCGGATAGCGCGTGCCGATCAGGCTGGCGTCGATGTCGATCTGAACGCCGCGGGCCTGGCCGGGCTCGGGGAGGAACTCGGCATAGGGAAAGCTCGAGCCGATCATCAGGAGGGTGTCGCAGCCGGTCATCATGTCGTAGGAGGGCTTCGTTCCGAGCAGCCCGATCGGGCCCGTGACGTAGGGCAGGTCGTCGGGCAGGATCGCGCGGCCGTTGAGCGCCTTGGCGACCCCGGCGCCGAGCAGCTCGGCGACCTGCTCGACCTCCGATCCGGCGTGCTTGGCGCCCTGGCCGACGAGGATCGCTACGCGCTCGCCGCCGTTGAGTATCTCGGCGGCGTCGTGAAGCAGCGCGCGGTCCGGCAGCAGGCGGGGATGGCCGATCGGCTGGCGGGAGGAGAAGACCGACCCATGCTCGCGGGGCGGCGCTGAGTAGTCGGCCTCCTGGACATCGTTGGGGATGATCAGGCAGGTCGGCGAGCGGGTGGCGCGCGCGGTGCGCAGCGCCCGGTCGACGAGGTGGGCGGCTTGGGCGGGGACGATGCACTCCTGGACGTACTGACTCGCGACGTCCTTGAAGAGGACCGGGAGGTCGATCTCCTGCTGGTAGTTGGAGCCGAGCGAGCTGCGGGCCTGCTGACCGACGATCGCCAGCACCGGCTGGTGGTCGAGCTTGGCGTCGTAGAGCCCGTTGAGGAGGTGGACCGCGCCGGGTCCCGAGGTCGCCATGCAGACGCCGACCTCGCCGGTGAACTTGGCGTGGGCGCAAGCGGCGAAGGCGGCGATCTCCTCGTGGCGGGTCTGGATGAACTCGATTTGATCCTCCATCCCGTGGAGGGCTCCCATCAGGCCGTTGATGCCGTCGCCCGGGTACCCGTAGATGCGGCGGACACCCCAATCACTGAGGCGCTCCAGGATGAAACGCGCGGTCGTCGTGCTCATTTCGGGCTCCTCGCAGCCGGGGTTGGACAGACGGGGTCTACCCGCTTGGATCTGCCCGGCCCGCGGCCTGTCTGCCAGCGAACACGCCTCGCGGGCGGAGATCGGCGTGTGACGGGTCGATCGCGGGTATCACGTCGGCTATGGAAGCCCTGGCCAGACGGGTGGTCAGCTTGCTCGACTACGAGCCGGAGCTCGTCGAGTCTCGTGACGCCAGGCAGCGCGAGCTGGCCCGGCGGGCGCTGCGGGCGCGGGTCGTGGAGCTCGAACCGGGACGGACGGAGAACGAGGGCTGGAGCGCGGGGATCGAGTTGCCGGCGCTCGGGCTGCTGCTGCTCGATGGCTGCCTGGTGCGGGAGTCGCCGGCCGGGGTCCGCACGGCACTCGAGGTGCTCGCGCCGGGCGACCTGCTGCGTCCGTGGGACCAGCCGCCCCTCGAGGAGGCGAGCCCGCCGCGGTGGCGGGCCCTCAGCCGGTGCAGCCTGGCGCTGCTGGACGGGTCCTTCGCCCGCCGGACAGCGCACCTGCCGGAGGTGGCCGAGCTGCTCCTCTCGCGCGCGATGCTACGCAACCGGCGCGCGGTGCTGATGCTGGCGATCCGGACGCTGCCGCGCGTCGAGGACAGAGTGCTCGCGGTGCTCTGGCTGTTGGCCGACCGGCTCGGTCGGGTCGGCCCGCCGGGCATCACGGTCGAGTTGCCGCTGCGCCAGGCCGACCTGGGAGCGCTGGCCGGGGCCCGCCGACCGACGGTCAACATCACGCTCAAGGCGCTGCGTGACCAGGGCCTGGTTCGCAGCTGGACGAGTCGGGCGTTCGTGTTGGCGCCGGGCGTCGGGGAGCTCGTCGCCGGGCGGCTGTGGGGCAAAGAGTCCGCTCGCTGACCCGTCGGCGCTCCGGAGGGCGGGATCGGGGAAGAGCAGGACCATGTACGACGGCGAAGCTGGTCGATGAGCCAGGTCGAACTCACGCGGATCGAGTCGGTCGACGCACAGGTCGCGACGATCCCGACCGATCGGCCGGAGTCCGACGGAACACTCGAGTGGGACTCGACGACGATCATCGTCGTGCGAGCGGTGGCCGGCGGGCGGACCGGGATCGGCTACACGTACGGCAGCGCGGCGATTCGCTCGCTGGTGGTCGATCGACTGGCGCCGGTGGTGGAGGGCCTGCCGGCGCTGCGGGTGCCGGCGGCTTGGGCTGCGATGCGCCGGGCGATCCGCAACGACGGACACGTCGGTCCGGTGGCGATGGCGATCTCGGCGCTCGACGCCGCGCTCTGGGATCTCGCTGCCCGGCTGCTCGACCTGCCGCTGTGCACACTCCTCGGCCAGGTCCGCGAACTGGTCCCGGTCTACGGGTCGGGCGGCTTCTGCTCCTACGACGAGGCCACGCTGACCGACCAGCTCGGCGGATGGGCGGCCGAGGGCATGCGCTGGGTGAAGATGAAGGTCGGCCGCGATCCGGCCGCGGACATCGGACGAGTCAGGGCCGCGCGGGACGCGATCGGGACGGCGGAGCTGTTCGTCGACGCGAACGGCGCCTACGCGCCGAAGGAGGCACTGCGGTGGGCTGACATCTTCGCCGACCACGGAGCCACGTACTTCGAGGAGCCAGTCTCGTCCGACGACCTCCGCGGGCTGGGCCTGGTTCGCGAGCGGGCGCCCGAGGGAATGGCGATCGCCGCGGGGGAGTATGGCTACGACCTCCCGTACTTCGAGCGGATGATCCGGTCGGTCGACATCCAGCAGGCCGACGCGACCCGCTGCGGCGGATTCACGGCATTGCGCCAGCTCGCCGGCCTTTGCGACGCGCTCCACGTGCCGCTGTCGCTGCACTGCGCGCCTGCCCTCCACGCCCACGCCGGGGCGGCGCTCGGACCGTTCGTGCATCTCGAGTACTTCCATGACCACGCGAGAATCGAGCAGATTCTCTTCGACGGGATTCTCGAGCCCCGGACCGGCGCGCTCGAGCCGGATCTTTCGCGGCCGGGCAACGGCCTGGCGCTCAAGGAGGAGGACTTTGCCCGCTACCGGATCAGCTGACGGCGCCCGGCCAGCTGACGGCGCCCGGCCCGAGGTGGTCGTGATCACCGGCGCGTCGGCCGGCGTCGGCCGCGCCACGGCCCACCGCTTCGCCCGTGCGGGAGCGAGCATCGGCCTGATCGCGCGGGGCGAGGCGGGCCTGCGAGCGACCGCGGCCGAGGTCGAGCGGCTTGGCGGCCGGGCGCTAGTCCTGCCGTGCGACGTAGCCGACGCCGAAGCCGTGCTCGCGGCGGCCGAGCGGGCCGAGGACGAGCTCGGGCCGATCGACGTCTGGATCAACAACGCGATGACGGCGGTCCTCGGGGAGATCCGCGACACGACGCCGGCCGAGTTCGCCCGGGTGACGGCGGTCACCTATCTCGGGTCGGTCCACGGAACGCAGGCCGCGCTTCGGGTGATGATGCCGCGCGACCGCGGCACGATCGTGCAGGTGGGCTCGGCGCTCGGCCGCCAGGGAATTCCGCTCCAGGCGACCTACTGCGCCGCCAAGCACGCCGTCCAGGGGTTCTTCGAGTCGCTGCGGACCGAGCTGCGCCACGAGAACTCACATGTGCACGCCTGCATCGTTCAGCTGCCGGGTATGAACACGACCCAGTTCTCGTGGGTCCGCCTGCACGTCGCCCACGAGCCGCGGCCGGTGGCGCCGATCTACGAGCCGGAGGTCGCCGCCGAGACGATCTTCTGGGCGGCGCACCACCGCAGGCGGGAGGTCTGGGTCGGCCTGCCGACGCTCTACACGATCATCGGCAGCCGGGTGGCCGAGTCGCTCGCCGAGCGCTACCTGGCCCGGACCGGGTACGCGGGGCAACAGACGGGCACGCCGCCGGCCGACGACCGGCGCGACTACGTCGACGAGCCACTCGACCGGGAGGACGATCACGGCTGGCGCGGTGCCTTCGGCGGGCAGGCACACTCCCACAGCGCGCAGGCGTGGACCTCCCGCCACCGGCGGGAGCTCGGCGTCGCTGGGCTGACGTTGAGCGCTGGCTTGCTCGGGCTCGCGGCGACCCGACGCTCGTGAGGCTGCCGGGGCCGTTCACGCTGCGGGAGTACGCGCTGCTGGCCGACGGCGAACGTGGGGCCCTGGTGGATCCGCACGGAAACATCGGCTGGCTGTGCGCGCCGCGCTGGCACGATCCGGCCATCTTCGCGAGCATGCTCGGAGGACGCAGCGAGTTCGCGCTCACGCCGGAAGGGCGCTTCGTCTGGGGCGGCTACTACGAGCCGGGCTCAATGATCTGGCGGAGCCGGTGGGTGACCGAGACAGGGATCGTCGAATGCCGATCGGCGCTGGCCCGGCCATCTCGGCGCGACCGTCTGGTCCTGCTGCGCCGAATCGAGGCGGTCGAGGGTGAGGCGCGGGTCAACGTCAGACTGCGGGCGGGCGCCGACCACGACCGGCGGGCGATCGCCCTGCGCCGCGACCCGGCGGGCGGCTGGCGCGGACGGGCGGGCGAGCTGCACGTGGTCGCACTGGGCCTCGACCAGGCGCGCCCGCGGGATGGTCTGCGGGCGCAGATCAGACTCGAGGAGGGCGAGCACCATGACCTGGTCTTCGTCGCCGGCAGCGAGCTCGAGGGTCCCGCGCCGGACGCCGACCGGGTGTGGGAGGAGACGGAGACGGTCTGGTCGGAGCTGGCACCGCCGCTCGACGGGACGCTGGCGCCGCGCGACGCCCGCCACGCCGTGGCGGTCCTCCACGGCCTGACAAGTCCGGGCGGAGGGATGGTGGCGGCCGCGACGATGTCGCTGCCGGAGCGCGCGGGCGAGGGTGAGAACTACGACTACCGGTACGTCTGGATCCGCGACCAGTGCTACGCGGGTCGGGCCGCCGCGACGGCGGGCGTGATGCCACTCCTGGACGCGGCCATCGGGTTCACGAGCGCCCGCCTCCTGAGCGACGGCCCGCGGACGATGCCGGCCTACACCGTCGACGGCGAGCCGGTGCCGGCACAGGGGCACGCCGACCTTCCCGGCTATCCGGGCGGCTCCGACGTGACTGGGAACTGGGTCAACTCGCAGTTCCAGCTCGACGCGTTCGGCGAGACGCTGCTGCTGTTCGCGGCCGGTGATCGCCACGATCGACTCGACGCCGAGCACCGGCGAGCGGCCGGCGTCGCGGCCCGGACGATCGAAGCGCGCTGGCGCGAGCCGGACGCGGGAGTCTGGGAGCTCGCACCGGCGCAATGGACGCACAGCCGGCTCGTCTGCACCGCCGGCCTCCGCGCCCTGGCTGGGATGACCGGCACCCCAGGCCGCGAAACGGCCCGCTGGAGCTCGCTGGCCGACACGATTCTCGCTGACTGCTCGCGGCGTTCGCTGCATCCGGACGGCCGGTGGCAGCGCTCACCTGAGGACTCTCGAGTCGACGCGTCCCTCCTGCTGGGTGCCTTGCGGGGCGCCGTGGCCGCCGGGGATCCGCGTAGCCGCGGCACCCTGGAAGCAGTCCTCGGCGAGCTCGGGGACGACCACTACCTCTACCGCTACCGGCCGGACGAGCGGCCGCTCGGCCGGGCCGAGGGGGCCTTCCTGCTGTGCGGGCTGTGGGCCGCTCTCGCCTGCGCCCAGGTCGGCCATCCAGCCGCGGCGCTCCGATGGTTCGAACGAGCCCGGGCCTCGTGCGGCCCACCCGGCCTGTTCTCAGAAGAGTACGACGTCCGGCAACGCCAGCTGCGTGGAAACCTGCCCCAGGCCTTCGTGCATGCGGCGCTGCTCGAATGCGCTGTCACACTCGGCCATGACGACGACCCGTCAGAAGCCGCCAAGTAACGTCCTATGCGGTCTGCTGGTCGCCGCCGCCGGTCGCGGGACCCGCCTGCCGATCGCATCCGCTCCGAGCTCCAGCCGACCACGGTGCGCCGTCGGCACCAGGGACGACGACGCTGCGCTTCTCGGTGAACGGCAGGACCGTACTAACCAGGATGTTGAACGTCCTGCCGGCTGTGGGGGTAGCCGGCAAGCGGACGTCGCCGACGGGCCGCGTCCAGCTCACCCGCCACGCACCGGCCGGTAGATGCAGATCAGCACGCCGGTAGGTGCGATTGCGGTCGAAACCAGCTCGAGCGGGCGGGCCCGGCCGTCGTTGGGAAAGATCCGCTTGCCGCCGCCGAGGAGGATCGGCTCGATCATCAGGACGTATTCGTCGACGAGGTCGTGCTCGATCAGTTGCGCGGCGAGTCCCGAGCTGCCCCAGACCTGGAGCGCCCGGCCCTCGCGTGCCCGCAACTCTCCCACCGCGCCGATCGCGTCGTCAGCGGGCAGCAGCGTGGAGCCCGACCAGGTGAGGTCGTCCGGGGTCAGCGTGCGGGACGCAACGTACTTGGGGATCGCGTTCATGCGGTCGGCGAAGGGATCGCCGGCGCGGTCGGGCCAGGCCGCGGCCATCGACTGCCATGTGCGCCGTCCGAAGAGCAGCGCCTCCGTCCTGCCCATGACCTCGGCCAGGACGGGGCCCATCGCCTCGTGGTCGAAGTACTTCATCGACCAGCCGCCATGGCCGAACCCGCCGTCGGTGTCCTCCTTGGGCCCGCCCGGTGCCTGTACGACGCCGTCCAAGGTCATGAAGTCGCTGAGAATGATCTGCATCGGTGCTCCTTGTCGGTCGGTCTGTCGTCAACGCGGTACCTGACAGGTTGACCGTACGGCGCGCCGGAAATCATCGCTCGGGCCGGGTGCCCTGGGCTCGAGGGACCGTACGTCGACTTCCTCGTGATCTTGCCGTGGCGCACCGACCGAGGTCGCTCGGTCCGAGCGGGCAAGAGACCGCCGCGTGGGTCGTGGGCGCCGCTACAGCCGGCGTTACGATGGATAGATGCCCGAGGCCGGGATCCCAAGCCATCCGGACGACCGCGCCGGCCACTCCCACGGGGGTGGCAACGGACACGCGGCCCACGGCCACGCCGGTCACTCGCACGGCGTCTGTGCCGACGCGGATGCGGCCAAGCTGAGCATCGCGCTGGGGCTGATCGTCGGCTTCATGGTGGTCGAGGTTGTCGTCGGCCTCGTCGCCCACTCGCTGGCGCTGCTCTCCGACGCCGCCCACATGCTCACCGACGCGGCGGCGATTGGCCTGTCGCTCGTCGCGGCGCGCCTGGCGCTGCGGCCGGCGAAGGGCGCGATGACCTACGGGTTCAAGCGCGTCGAGATCCTCTCGGCGCAGGCCAACGGCGTGACCCTCCTGGTGCTCGCGGCGTTCATCGCCTACGAAGGTGTGCGCCGTCTGTTCGACCCGCCGGTCGTGCGAGCCGGGCTGATCCTGGCGGTCGCGCTGATCGGCGTCGCGGTCAACATCGCGGCGACCTGGACCCTGGCCAGGGCCAACCGGCAGAGCCTCAACGTGGAGGGCTCGTTCCGCCACCTGCTGACCGACCTCTACGCGTTCGTGGGAACGGCGATCGCCGCCGGAGTGGTCCTCCTGACCGGCTTCAATCGAGCCGATCCGATCGTGTCCCTGCTGATCGCGGGCCTGATGATCCACTCGGGGTACGGCCTCGTCAAGGCATCGGCCCGGATCTTCCTCGAGGCGTCCCCGCACGGCCTCGATCCGAACGAGATCGGGCTCGCGCTGGCCGGCTACCCGGGCGTCGTCGAGGTCCACGATCTCCACGTCTGGGAGGTGACCTCCGGCTTCCCCGCGCTCTCGGCCCACGTCCTCGTCGACAACGACCACAACGACTGCCACGGCGTCCGCCGGTCGCTGACGGCCCTCCTGCACGACCGCTTCGAGATCGACCACGTCACGCTCCAGGTCGACCACGATCTCCTCGAGTTGATCTCGATCGACATGCCGACGCCGCCCCGCGGCGCGCCGACGACGTACTGACAGCGGGCTCGACAGCGGGTCACAAGACGCGCCGGGTGGGGTGGACGTCCCGTGAAGTCGACCCCTTGCGGAGTCAACTCGACTTAGGTAGAGTTTGGTCCATGACCGGCTCGCGACGTCCCTCTTCCCAGACGGTCCGATTGCTCGGCGCCTTGGCGGCCGATCCGACGGGGTGGCGCTACGGCTACGAGCTCGGCGTCGAGGTCGGGTTGCGATCGGGCTCGCTGTATCCGATCCTGATGCGGCTGTCAGACCGTGAGCTGCTCGAGGCGCGGTGGGAGGAGAACCTGACTCCCGGCCGGCCGCCGCGGCACCTGTACCGGCTGACCGCTCGGGGACTCGAGTACGCGGCGACGCACGCGGTTTCACGGCCGACCGCGATCGTGCGGGGTCTCGAGCCAAGAGGTGCGTCATAGGCGGCCTCTTCGTCATGGCCGTGCTGATACTCGTCCTCGCGTGGGCGGTGTCCGCCGTCCGAGCGCTCCGCGCGGCCCGCCGCGGTGGCTGTGGCGATCGGGCTGCCGGACTGCTCGCGCTCGCGGTTCGCGGCCTACCGGCCGATCGGGCGGCCTGGGGTGTGGCGATGCTCGTCGAGCTCGAGCAGGCGCGGGGCACCCGAGCACGCTGGGGCTTCTGCCTCGGATGCGCCCGGGCGGCCACGACACTCCGCGTCCGAGCGGCCGTTTGCGCGCGTGATCGTGGCGCCAAGGCAACCCGCGCCGGTCTTCTGAGCGCAGTCGTCGGGGCCGTCGCGCTGAGCGTTTTCGGACTCGTCCGCTACCCGGACCTGCGTGCGGGCACGCCCGCTCTGGAGACGGTCGCTGGCCTCGTGGTGATACTGGTCGCCTACGCCCTTTGTGTACTGACCCTGCTGCGTGGCACGACGGTCCAAGCGGTCGCCGGCCGCCGTGGAGGGGTCCTCGCCGGACTTGTTGTCGGGGCGGCGTGGCTCGTCGTACTCGCCCCCACGGGCCTTCACGAGTGGGTGATCATCCCGCTCGCGATCACGCTGATCTGCCCGTGGACCGTCGCGGTCTTCATCTCGCGCGTCGACTCGAACGCCAAGGGCGGCCCGGCCGCGAATGCCAAGGGCGGGCCGGCCGCTGCGCTCTGGAGCGGAGTCGTCGGCGGACTCGTCGTCTTCGTGATCTGGGTGGCGGCCACCTACCTCAACGATGGACGACCCTACGACCCGCAACTGATCCGCGACTTCCATCGCAGCGGCGCACACGACCTGGCCTCCTACGCTGTCGGCGGCAGCCTCGACTCGGCCGTCGGCCTGCTGGTGGTCATCCCCGTCGTGTGCTTTGCACTCGGCTCGCTCGGAGGCCTGATGACCGCTCACCACGATCGCCCGACGCAGCGGGCTCGCGCCGGAAGTCCCTGACCGGGCCGTCCCTTCCGCGGACGGCACTTCTACCCGACCCGGCCGCCCAAGCCCCGCGCCGCCCCCAGCGCCCCCCCGAGCCCCGCGCCAGCCCCCGCCCGCCCGCGCCCCGCCCCAGCCCCGCGTCCCACGCCAGCCCGCGCCAGCGCCCGCCTCGCGCCAGCCCCGGGCGCATGCCGGTCGTCAGGAGAAGTCGTCGATCGTCGTCGAGGTGACGGTCGACGTCCCGGTCGACGCGGACGTCCCTGGGGCGCCGCCGGGTGCGAGCACGCCACCAGGGTTGTGCCGGGAGCTCCAGACCTGCTGGGTGACGATCTGGATCGCACCGGCGACCGGGATCGCGACGAGGGCGCCGAGGATCCCGAGGAGCTGGGCGCCGATCAGGACGGCAACGATCGTCAGGAGCCCGCTGACGTTGACGGTGCGCCGGTAGACGATCGGGACGAGGACGCTGCTCTCGAGCTGCTGATAGATCAACTGGACGATCGCCCAGATGATCGTGGCGGTCGGAAAGTCCGTGAACAGGGTGACCAGGCCGATGACGATCGCTCCGACCGTCGCGCCGACGAGGGGGATCAGGTCGAAGAAGGCCATCAGGACGGCGAGCGGGGCGGCGTATGGAACACCGAGGATCAGAAGCGTCGTCAGGGCGACGGTGCCGGCGATCACGCTGATCGCGAGGTTGCCGATCACGTAGCCGGCCACCCCCCTGTAGATCTGGCCGGCCATCGTCTCGAGGGCGGCGTGCTGGGCCGGGCGGAAGGTGCGCAATGCCACGCGGAACAGCCGCTCGCCGTCCAGCAGGAGGAAGAAGGCGATCGTCAGGACGGTGATCAGCTGGGCGATCGTGGTGAAGACGCTGACCGTCACGCTGCCGAGGGCGCCGGCCGACTTGCTGAGCTGCTGGGGCAGCTTGGCGGCCTCCTCGTTGATCTTCGCGGTGATCTTGTACTGGTTGTCGTACTTGCGAAACTGCTTGTTCTTGCGGAGCTTGGCGACGTAGGCGGGGGCGTTCTGCGACAGCGACTTGACGCCGGAGACGACCGGGGGGACGAACAGCGTTCCGATGCCGAAGATGCCGGCGGCGATCACCAGGTAGACGACGACGATCGCCGCGGCCCGGGGAAACCAGCGCCTGTCGAGCAGGTCGACGGCCGGCCCGAGCGCCATCGCCAGGAAGGTCGCGATCGCGACCAGCCAGATCACCGAGCGGACGAGGTAGAGCAGGTAGACGAGCGCGCAGAGGGCGCCGACCGTGGCGAAGACACGGAAGATCAGCCGGGTCGACGGACCCCGATTGCCCATCCTTCAGCCTCGGTCTCGGACGCTTGGCGCGATCGTCTGGCCCATTCGGCGGAGCCTACCCGCGAGCGGAGCTGATTTTCGGATCGGGCTTCGGGAGGCTGCGGGCCGATCGACCGGTTCCGTCCGGATCGCTCCGTAACGTAAGGCTCCCGAAGTCGGCGCTAGAGGAGTCTTGAGGATGACCGTGACACTGGAGGACAAGGCCGCCAAGGCCCGCGACGTGGCCCTCGCGGGCGCGCTCTCGCAAATCGAGCGCGAGTTCGGCAAGGGGTCGGTCATGCGAATGGGGGACCCCGGCGCGCAGGTCCGCTGCTCGGTGATCCCGACCGGCGCGCTCTCGCTGGACCTGGCACTCGGGATCGGCGGCGTCCCGCGCGGTCGGATCGTCGAGGTCTTCGGACCGGAGTCGTCGGGCAAGACGACGCTGATCTACCACGTCCTCGCCGAGGCCCAGAAGCTGGGGGGGATCTGTGCGTTCATCGATGCCGAGCACGCGATGGACCCGCTCTACGCGAAGGCGATCGGCGTCGACATCGACGAGCTGCTCGTCTCCCAGCCGGACTACGGCGAGCAGGCGCTCGAGATCGCCGACATGCTCGTCCGCTCGGGAGCGGTCGACGTCGTGGCGATCGACTCGGTCGCCGCGCTGACCCCGCGCGTCGAGCTCGAGGGGCAGATGGGCGACCAGACGGTGGGTGCCCAGGCACGGATGATGTCCCAGGCGATGCGCAAGCTGGCGGGAAACCTCAACCGGACGCAGACCTTGTGCATCCTGACCAACCAGATCCGCGAGAAGGTCGGGGTCATGTTCGGCTCGCCCGAGACCCAGCCGGGTGGCCGGGCGCTGAAGTTCTACGCGTCCCAGCGACTCGACATCCGCCGGATCGAGACGCTCAAGGATGGGACCGAGGCGGTCGGCAACCGCGTGCGGGTGAAGGTCGTCAAGAACAAGGTGGCGGCCCCGTTCCGCCAGGCGGAGTTCGACATCGAGTTCGGCAAGGGGATCTCGACCGCCGGGTGCCTGCTGGATCTGGGAATCGAGCACAGCATCGTCACGAAGTCGGGCTCCTTCTTCTCCTACGGGGACGAACGACTCGGGCAGGGTCGCAACAACGCGAAGGGCTACATCGACACGCACCCGGAGCTGGCCAAGGCGATCGAGGACAAGATCTACGCAGCACTCGGCCTGTCGAAGGATCTGATCACGACGATCGAGCCGCAGGCCGACGCCGCGCCGCCTCCGCCGGCCGGGTCGGGACCAGCGGGGCGGCCGTTGAACGGACGTAACGGCCAGGAGCGAGCAGCCTGAGCCAGGCAGCGGGACTGGACGAGGCGCTGGCGGTCTGCTTTCGCCAACTGGGTCGTCGCGACCAGACGGAGGCCGAGCTCCGGCGCCGGCTGGGCCGCGACGGCGTCGGGGAGACGACGATCGAGCGGGCCCTCGACGAGCTGCGGGAGCACGGCTACGTCGATGACGCGGGGTACGCCCGGCGATTCGCCGAGGACCGGCGGGCACTCGACGGGTGGGGCCCAGAGCGGATCCGGACACGCCTCGAGCAGGTCGGGGTGGACGACGAGTTGATCGAGCGGGCGCTCGGCGTCCGCGATGCGGCGGATGAGCTCGAAGCGGCGATCGCGGTACTCCGGCGACGGATGACCGCAGACGGACCGGCGGACGACCGCGCACGGAACCGAGCGGTTGGCCTGCTGCTCCGGCGAGGCTACGGCTCCGAGCTCGCGTTCACTGCCGTGAGACGGTACTTCGAAGTGCGGTGAGCGACAAAGCGCGACCGCGATGCCTGCCGTCGGCGCGGACCAACGCATACAACTGGCTGCGATAGTATGCATGTAGTATGCGAGTCCGGATCACGGTGACCGTCGATCAAGAGACTGTGCGGGCCGCGGAGGCCGCAGTCGCCGAGGGTCGCGCGCCGTCGGTCAGCGCGTGGGTGGCCTCGGCGATGGGTGAGCGTGCTCGCCGGGAGAGTCTGGCGGACGTCCTCGCCGAGATCCGGGGCGAGCTGGGTCCGGCCACCGACGAGGAGACCGCGTGGGCGCGAAGCGTCCTCGGCCTGTAGTCCTTGACGCCGGCGCCCTGATTGCCGTCGATCGGGCGGATCGGCGCGTGATCCGGCTGTTGGAGCTGGCTCGCGAGATCCACGTGCCGGCTGGTGCACTGGCGCAGGCGTGGCGAAACCCGGCGCGCCAGATCCGACTCGGGCGCGTCGTATCGGCTGAGGGCATCGTTATCCACCCACTCGATGGGCTGAGCGCACGGGCCGCCGGCCAGTTGTGCGCGGCGACGGCGACATCGGACATCGTCGACGCGTCTGTCGTGATCGTCGCTCGGAGCGTCGGCGGGGTGACCGTGACCAGCGACCCGGACGACCTGCGCCGGCTCGATCCGGGTGTCGATCTCGTTGGGTGTTGAGCGGGCCCGCGAAGTCGCGCAGGCGCCGGCGGATACCCTTCGGGCGATGAAGCGCTACCACCTGACGACGTTCGGCTGCCAGATGAACGTCCACGATTCGGAGCGGATGAAGGGAATGCTCGAGTCGCTCGGCTACGGCGAGGCGCCGGACCGGGAGGCGGCCGACGTGATCCTGTTCAACACGTGCTCGATCAGGGAGTCGGCCGACACCAGGTTCCTCGCGCATCTGGGTGAGGCCAAGCGCCTGAAGAAGCTCGATCCGGAGCGGATCGTCGGGATCGGGGGATGTTGGGCTCAGTCGGTGAAGGACGAGGTCTTCGCGCGCTTCCCGTTCGTCGACGTCGCATTCGGACCGGGACAGGTCCACAAGCTGGCGGAGTTCCTCGTCTCGGACTCGCTGACCGCACAGGGCTTCTTCGAGTTCGAAGGCTTCACCGGCCGGCTGCCGGCCAAGCGAGAGCGGCCGTTCCAGGCGTGGATGCAGGTGTCGGTCGGGTGCAACTCGGTCTGCTCGTACTGCATCGTCCCGAGCACGCGGGGCCGGGAGGTCTCGCGGCCGGAGGACGAACTCGTCGGGGAGGCCGAGCGGCTGGCCGAGGACGGGGTGCGGGAGATCACGCTGCTCGGCCAGAACGTCAACTCCTACGGTCGGGACCTGGCGGAGGCGACGACCTTCGCGAGACTGCTCGAGCGTCTCGACGGGGTGGAGGGGATCGCGCGGCTGCGGTACACGAGCCCGCACCCGAAGGACATGCGCGAAGACGTGATCCTCGCGCATGCGAACCTGGCGTCGGTCTGCGAGCACATCCACCTGCCGCTCCAGTCGGGGTCGTCGGGGATCCTCAAGGCGATGCGGCGGACCTACACGCGGGAGCGCTACCTCAACCGGGTGGCGCAGATCCGCGAGCACGTGCCGGATTGCGCGCTCAGCACGGATGTGATCGTCGGCTTCCCGGGCGAGACGGAGGAGGACTTCGCGCAGACGCTGTCGGTCGTCGAGGAAGTCGGCTACGACAGCGCGTTCACGTTCGTCTTCTCCCCGCGGCGGGGAACCCGAGCGGCGACGATCGAGCAGGGCGTCGTCCCACACGCGGTCAAGATCGAGCGGATGGACCGCCTGCTCGAGGTGGTCGGGCGCCGGGCGCTCGAACGGGCGCAGCGGTTCGTCGGCCGGGAGGTCGAAGTCCTCGTCGAGGGGCCGTCGCGAACCGACCCGAGCCGCCTGAGGGGCCGCACGCGCCACAACAAGGCCGTCAACTTCGCTGGAGCGGCTGAGCCGGGCGATCTCGTCGATGTCAGGATCACGGGCGCGACGAGCCAGACACTGACCGGCACGGAGCGGGTCGGTGCCCGAGCACGAGCGTGAGTCAGCCGGTCCTCGTCTATCAGGGGACGTGCCGCTTCTGCTGCCTGGTTACGAGCCTGATCCTCGAGTGGGACCGCGGCCGGCGGATCCGGCCGGTCGCCCTGGAGACCGCGGAGGCGGCGCAGCTGCTGGCGAGCGTCCCGCCGGAGGAGCGCGGGCGCAGCTGGCACCTGTTCGACGAGCAAGGTGGGCTGTTCTCCGCGGGGGATGCCTTTCCGGAGCTGTTCGCGCTGCTCCCGGGCGGTCGGGGACTCGCGGCGCTGAGCGGGGTTCGGCCAGGACTGACCGCGCAGGCCTATACGGCGCTCGCCTCGAGCCGGGGCACGATCGGCCGCGTCCTGCCCGATCGAGCCGTCGGTTGGGCGCGCGGCGTGATCGCCGACCGGTCGAAGTCGGGTTAGTCTGAGGTGATGCACCAAGCTGCCAGTGGTCCGCGGTCCGCGGTCCGGCCGGCGCGACGTGGCTCCCGTCCACGACCGGGGAGGCTCGCGTCTGGCGCGCTCGGCGTGCTGGTGCTGGGTGCGACGGCGGCGGTCGCCGGCGGGGCGACCGCGCCGAGCCCGAGGTTTTCGACTCCGCGACGGATCATCGCGAGCTCGCCCAACGTGCCGAGCGCGGTCAGCGGATCGGGAGAGGCGCTGACGCTGCGTCCGGGGTCGGGTCCGGGCCCGGCGCTGCAGCTCGCCAGCGCCCACGGACGGGTGCGAACCGTCGCGCTGGCGACGACGGTCGCCGGCTACGACAACCCGTCGGTTGCGATCTCCGACTCGGGGGTCGTGGCAGCGCTCTGGGACACGAGCAGCACGACGGGGACCACGCCCGACGTCGTCGAGATGGCCGTCGGGACCTTCGGTACGCCCCCGACGAGCGCCAGCGTGCTGAGTGACCCCGGGGTGGCCGTCTCGGGTGAGCGGGCCTTCGTCACGCCGGCGGGGACGGCGGTCGGCGTCTGGAACCAGTCAGACGGCGCGATCGCGACGGTGCGGGCCTCGATCGTCCCAGCGGGGGGAACGCCGCGGGCGGTGACGATCGCCGCGAACGAGACCTTCGTGGGAGGCGGCCTGGATGGTGCCGGCCGCGTGGTGTTGATCGAGCAGGACGGCGGGGCGTTCACGCAGCAGACGATCTCGCCCGACGGATCGACCGTCAGCCCTGCGCGAGACTTCGCGGTGCCGCAGGGCGTCGCCGATGCCGCGGGCGTCACCGGCGAGCTCGGGGTTCTCGTCGACGCCGGCGGTGCCCAGCTCTACTCGTGGCGACCGCTGGGCGCCAACCAGAAGCTCTACGCTGTGTGGCGCTCGCCCGCGGGGGTGTTCGGCGCGATCCAGGCGCTCGGCACGACCGCCGAGGTCGGCGGCGGCGGGCCTCAGGTCGCCCTCAGCTCGTCGGGTCGCGCGGTCGCGGTGCTGAGCGCGCGGGGAACCGGGCCGCTGCGGGTCCGCTTCGCCTCGGAGCTGTCGCATTTCGGGCGGTCGGCCCGTGTCGGTCGACCGGGACGCTTCGCGGATATGCCGTCGATCGCGATCGACGGGGCGGGCCGGGCGCTCGTGGCCTGGGTCGACTCGCCGGCCTCCTCGCGCGGAACCACGAAGTCCCGGGCGCTCGTCGCCGAGTCTCGCGGGACGCGCTTCACGCCGCCGGCCGCGCCGCCGGTCGGGGCAGGCCTCGGGTCGCGCTACCTCGGCGACGAGCCGCTCCCGGCCGCGGCTCCGGGCGGCAGGCCCGAGCTGGTCACCTACGGCGCGTCGCGCGGGTCGACGACTGTCGGCCAGATCGCGTTCCTGACCGGCTGAACGACACCCCGTCGCCGGCGTTCGGGCGACGTGGGGCCTCTCTCGCCCGGATCTTGGAGTAGCTGGCTTGATGTGAGTGTTTGGCCGGTTCGGAGTGGCTGGGGCCAGTTGAGGCCGTCGCACTCGGTTTGTGGGGGACGCCGTGAGGGGCGACGTGGCGAGCCTGCTCGCGGTGCGAATCGCGCAGGCGATTCGGGGCGCTCGTGGCGCTGGTGCTGTGGGTTTCGCGTCGGGGTTGCGGGCGGGGTCAGCCGGGTGGTCCTGGGAGCAGGTTGAGTCGCGCGAACGCTGCGGCGAGCTCGATCGCCCAGGGCCAGCTGCACTGGAGGCGCAGCCGGGCGGTGCGGGCGTGGAAGGCGAGGCGGCCGGCGACGTGAAGGAGCCGGTAGCGCGGGCGCTTGGGTTCGCATTTGGCGAGCTCGCCGGTCAGCAGGAGGCGCTGGGTCCAGGTGATCAGGTCGTGTGCGAGGAGGACGATCTGTAGCCAGATCTCGTTGTGGTTGAAGTCACGGAATGGGAGGTTTGCGAGGTCCGGTGTCTTTGTCGTTGCGGATGTCGCCCTCGACGCGGGCGGGCAGGGCACCGCATGCACGTCTGACTGCAAGCAGTTCGGCTCGTGGGGGCCTCCCTAGCAGCGGAGCAGAAACGCGGTGGTTCGGTTAGTGGAAGCCGCCGCTGCGCGTCAGCTAGTGGTAGGTGGCGAGGGCGTCGCAATGCGGGGCGAGGTGCCGCGGCAGCTAGTCGGGGTGGATGTGGTAGGACCGCTGAGGCTGGTGTGCGCGTCGATCACCGGGGAGGCGTCCGAGGCTGACGCCGTCGGGTTCCCTGCCGGCGGCTCGTCTGCGGGCGATGATCGTGATCACCTGGTGGGTATTCTAGGTCGCGATGGCCGCGGAGACGAGACCGAGGGCGGGAGGTTGCCCGGATCGTCGTGGAACTTTGACGGCGATCCCACCGGGATTGTGATGGTTAGACGGTAGCGAGCTCGCCGCTCGGGCGGCCGGGTGACGTAACACGGGATGGATCGGTCTTCACGAGGCGCCCCTGGTCCTGCAAGGCAGGAGGGCCTCAAGGCGCTCAATGCAGCCATTCGATCTCCCACGACGACTCGAGGAAGTAGGTCTCTATGTCGGCCAACGTTTCGACCCAGGCGTCGAATACCTCCGGTGACCGTCCAGCGTCGGCGTAGGTGAAGATGAGAAACCCCCCAGAATTTCTGGTGTCATCAAGCACCTCAACATACCGGCCGGCTTCCTGGCCGGCCAAAATCCGTCCGAGCGTCTTGAAGGGCGGCCCGATCACGGCGCCTCGACGAAGAGGACGTGGTTGTTCACATACGGCCGTGCTGCGCCGGGGCCGAATCCTTCGAAGTGAACGTGCGCTACTCCTGGAGCGTGATCCCCGGCCAGCGAGCCCGTATCCATCCGAAACTGCCGTGCACCGTCTGCGCTGCGAAAAACGCCGCTACCCGGGGTCCCGACCTCGCGATAGGTCGTCTGCCCGGTCCCGTCGATCATCGAGGTGCGTCGCCCGTTAGGGTCGTACTGGTAGGAGACGTTCGCGGTGTTCGCGTCGTTGTAGGTGATCGCGGTCAGCTCGTTGTCGGCGTCGAAGGCGTAGCCGGTCGTTTTCCCGGCCGCGTCGGTCGTGCTCGTCGCGTTGCCGTCGCCATCATAGGCCCAGGTCCTTGAGCGGCCCAGCGGATCGGTTTGCGTGACGCACTCCCCGGCCGCGTTGTAGCTGTAGCTCGTGACGTGCCCGATCGCGTCGGTGGACGTCGTCTGCAGTCCGGCGGCGTCGAACGACCCGCTGGTGATCGATCCGTCTGGCTTGGTGGTCGTCGTGACGCGGTTGTCAGGGTCGTAGGCGTAGCTTGTCGTGTTGCCGTTCGCGTCGGTGAGCTGGGTCTCGTTGCCAGCCTTGTCGTAGGTGATCTGGGTCGTGTGCCCGAGCGCGTCGGTGATCCGGGTGGGGCGCCCGAACGCGTCGCGGATGATCGTCGTCGTGTGCGCGGACCGGCTCGCGCCGGTGGCGTTGCCGTTCGGGGAGACCTCGCTCGTCAGGTTCCCGATCGCGTCGTAGACATGGGTCGTCGTGTCGCCTGCGCCGTCGGTGTTGGAGGCGAGATCGCCGTACTGGTCGTAGGCGTAGCGCTCGACGCGGCCCGTCGGATCGGTCACCGACAAAACATCGCCGGGATGGGCCGCGTCGTAAGTGAGTTTGGTTTTGGCGACCGTGGCGGTGCCGCGAGGGGCTGGTCGACCTCGACCAGGTCGCCGCTCGGGCTGTAGCTGTAGGTCGTTGTCTCGCCGGCCGGGTCGGTGACCGTGGTCGGGTCATTCTGGGCGTCGTAGGTGACCGTTGTGGTGCGCCCGAGCGGGTCGGTGATCGATGTCGGGTTGTTGCGCGCGTCGTAGGTCGCGCTCGTCGTGTTCCCGCGCGGATCGGTCTCGGAGACGATGTTGCCCGGGCTGTCGGACTGGTGAGGACGTCGTGGCCTGGCTCGCGGTCCCGGCCGCGATCGTGCGCGAGAGCAGCAGCGTGCCGTTGAACTTCTCGATCGTCTCGTTGCCGCCGGGGTCGGTGATCGTCGTCTGGTTATAGACCGGCGCGTCGCTCTCATAGGCGAACGTCGTCGTCGCGCCCGTCGCGTCGGTCTGGCTGATCGCGCGACCCTGCGCGTCATAGGCTGTTGTTGTCGTGTGCCCGAGCGGGTCGCTCACCGACGTCAAGCGGTGCGCCGCGTCATAGCCGTAGCGGGTCACGCCGCCGCCGACATCGGTCACGCTCGCCAGGTTCCCGGCCACGTCGTAGGTGTAACCGACCACCCTGCCGGCCGGGTCGATTATGCGCACGAGTTGCCCATTGGTGTAGCTGAACGTAAGCGCGCGGCCCTCGGCGTCGCTCACGCGCACCAGCAGCCCGCCGCTGTAGGCCAGCGTCGTCGAATAGCCGTCGCGGTCGGTGATGCCCTGGAGCGCCCCGGACGCGGTGAACGCCTCGACCGTCTGGTCTGAGAGCCGGTAGATGTAGCTCCCGTCCGCGTTCTGCGTGAGCGTCGAGGTGACCCACACCGAAGCGGTGAACGATCCGCCAGTTGCGGGCGTGAACGTCGCCGTGTCGCCGCTGTCGCCGTGCACGACGACCTGGCCGGTCGTCTGGTTGATGTCGAGATGGTCGGAATAGGTCGTGCTCCAGCCCGGCGCAAGGTTCCCGCCGTCTACGCCGCTGGTGCTGGCGAACATCGAGTTGTCGTCCGCGTCCAGGCGAGGCTGGGGCCGCGGCCCGGGACCGCCTGGTCGCTGTCCTGCTCCCACTCGTTGCCGGTCGCGCAGTTGATCGGCTGACCTTGTTGCAGGTGGGGACCTTGTTGCTATCGGACGGCGGGCCGTTGACGTCGCTGGCTGGTGGCGTCACGGCAACGTGAGATCCGTCCGATCCGTGTGCGAACATATGTTCGTGCGCTGGGATAGCCTCACCATTTCGCCCGACGACCAGCAGCCGCTTCCGGGCTACCGGGATGAAGCGGTCGTGCGAAGGTTCGACGCGCCGGAGGCGCTCGACATGCGCTTCTACGAGGTCCACGCGCGGTCGGCCCTGAACCGCGTGCCGAAGAACTCGCAGGTGCCGTTCGACTGGACGGTCAACCCCTACCGGGGCTGCAGCCACGCGTGCGTCTACTGCTTCGCGCGGTCGACGCATGCTACCTCGGTTTCGACGCCGGGCGGGACTTCGAACGGGAGATCGTCGTCAAGGTCAACGCGCCGGAGATCCTCCGTCGCGAGCTGGCCCGTCCGAGCTGGAAGCACGAGCACGTCGCCCTCGGGACCAACACGGATCCCTACCAGTGGGTCGAGGCGCGCTACCGGCTGATGCCGGCGATCTGGGAGGCCCTGCGCGACAGCGGGACGCCGTGCTCGGTTCTCACAAAGTCGCCGCTCGTGCTCCGAGACCTCCCGCTCCTTGTCGACCTGGCCAAGGATGGGCTGGTGTCGGCGGCGCTCTCGGTACCGACGCTCGACGAGCGGGCATGGCGGGCGACGGAGCCCCACACGCCGCACCCGCGGGCCCGTCTCGAGGCGGTCGCCGAGCTCAACCGCGCGGGGGTGCCGACCAGCGTCCTCGTGGCGCCGCTGATGCCGGGGATCAACGACGATCCGGAGCAGGTACGGCGAATCCTCGAGCTCGCCGACGAGGCCGGGGCGCGGCACATCACGCCGATCGCCCTCCACCTTCGTCCGGGAGTCCGCGAGGTCTTCATGGACTGGCTCGAGGCGCAGCGGCCGGACCTGGTCGACCGCTACGCAGAGCTCTACGGGCGGGGCTCGTACGCGCCGGCCGAGGAGCGCAGGCGGCTGGCGACCCTCGTGCACACGGAGCTCCGGCGGGCGCCGAGCCAAGTGCGAGCCGAGCGGTTTCGTCGCCGCCGCTCGGAGGTGATCGTCGGGCCGGCTGCCAAGCGACCGATCAAGGCGGCGGCCCAGGCGACCCTCTTCTGATCACGTCGCGTCCCGGCCGGAGTACCGTTGCCTGGATGTCGCTGCCGTTCACCGACGCAGAGGCCCGCGAGGTGATCCTCGCGTGCTCACAGGCGATGTCGGCGATCGGGACGCTCGACGCCCTGGCCGAGGAGCGCAACGCGGCGCTCGCCGGGCTTCACGCCCATGTCGTGGACGTCGCCGGTCGGGTCGGGGCGGTGGTCCCGCCGATCACGACGCTCGAGGGAGCCGCCTCCGGTGCCCGGGCGGTGGCCGGCGCGTCGCGTGACCAGCGTCACGCCCTCCGGGCAACGCTCGCCGACCTGCTCGTCGACGTGCGTGCCGACCGTCCGTCGGACTCGGTCCTCGACGGCGCGATCGACGTCGCAGCGGCTGAGATCCCGCCGGCGCCGCGGGGACCGGCGGCCGGCCTCGAAGCCAGGGACCTGCTGCGCCTGCACGCCGAGCTCCGCGAATGGGCGGGCGTCCATTTCGGCCAGGCGCTCGACGAGCTGACCGAGGGCCTGACCCGCCTGCGGGAACTCATCGCCGACCGCGAGACGCCCGAGCTCGGCGAGCTCGCGGGGACGCTCGACCGAGCGATCGCCCGCCTTTCGCCTTGACGCGAACACCGCCGGGAGGCGGACGCGCGGCCTGCGCTCAGCGGTGCCCGGTCGCGTACGAGAGCAGTGAGCTGTCGATCAGCCACTCGACCGGCGCCCGGTCGTCGGTGTAGACCTCGCCACCGGACAGGACTCGCGCCAGGCGGCCCGCGGCCTGGGCCGCGACCGGCCGCAGGTCGGCGGGCAGACGGCTGACCGCCGAGAGGAGACGTGCTCGGCTCAGCGGGCCGGCGCTCGCGACCACGAGTGTGTTGGTGGCGGTGACCGGATCGCGCAGGACGTTCCGAAAGACCGATTCGAGCGTCCGCGTCGCCGCCTGCTCGAGCGAGTTCGAGCCGGTCGGGTGGCCAACGTTGACGATTGCGACGCCACCGTCGGTCAGATGGGCGCGGACCGACGCGAAGAACTCGCGGGTCGTGAGGTAGAAGGGGATGTAAGGCTGGCGGTAGGCGTCGATCGCGATCATGTCGTACCGCGCCGGGCTCGCGGCGAGCCACGGCCGGGCGTCGGCGGTGATCAGACGTAGCCGCGGACTCGTCGGGAGATGAAAGAAGCGCTCGCCGATGCCGGTCAGGTCGCCGTCGATCTCGACCGCGTCGACCTGTGTGGTCGGGAAGAAATGACCGATCGCCCGCGCGGTCGTGCCGGCCGCGTCCCCGAGGATCGCCACCCGGGCCGCAGGCGCCGGCTGACCGGCGAACGGGAGAACCAGGAAGTCGTCCCAGTAGTTTCCGGTCAGGTAGCTGCCGGGGACGTACTCCGAGTGGATCGCGACGCCCTCGTTGAGCTGGAGGTAGCGGATCCCGGTCGCATCCTCGAGGACCCGCGCATACTGGTAGTGGGTCTCGGTCTCGTAGATCACCGAACCCAGGCCTGAGGCGTCCGCGTTGATCGCGCCCGGTGGCACGGCGATCAGGATCACGAGGACCACCGGGATCAGCAGGTAGCGACGCCGAAGCCCGAGCGAGCCGACGAGGGCGAGAGCGAGCGAGAAGACCAGAAAGGTGCGGTGGGTTCCGGCGAACGGAATCAGAACGAGGGCCGCAAGGAACGTCCCGACCAGGGAGCCGGCGGTCGAGATCGCATACAGCCGGCCGGACACCCGCCCGGCGCGGGCCGGATCCTCGAGCGAAAGGCGAAGGGCGAACGGCGCGACCATTCCGAGGAGCAGGACGGGAACCGAGACGAGCACGAGAACGGCAATCAGCGATCCGACGAAGCCACCGATCGAGATGCCGCTGAGCGCGCCGACGGCCAGGTGGAGGAGCGGCCGGCTGACGAACGGCACCGCGCCGAGCAGAACCGCAGCCGAGACGACGATCTGCGCCAGCCGCTCAGGCCTCGGGTCGCGGTCGGCCAGCCGACCGCCCAGCGCATACCCGACCGACAGGGCAACCAGGACCGTGGCAATCGTGTTTGCCCAGATGAACGTCGATTCGCCGAAATACGGCGCCAACAGTCGGGCGGCTGCGATCTCCGCTCCGAGGCTGGCGGCCCCCACGACGAAGACGACCAGGGCCAGCGGCAGCTCGACCGGCTTCAGAATCCTCGAGGCCGACCGGGGCGACCGAGACGGCACAGGGGAGGTTCCCGTGGCCACCCGAGTCGCTAGGCGATCGCGATGCGGCGCCCGACCGCAACCGAATGGCCGGCGGCCGGGCTGACCGTGCGCACCGAGAACTCGTAGACGCCGGGGTGCAGGCCGGCGTACCTGGCGGGTGACGCGCACGCCGAGTAGCGCCGCGCCCGGCGACCGGCCGGGGTTGCCGCGGTCAGCGAGCACTGGGCATGGCCGACGACGACCCCCGTCGAGAAGTGAACGACGACCGTCCGAGCCCTCGAGTTGACCTCGACCGACGAGATCGACGGTTGGACGGGAGCCACGATGTGGCGCGCGGCCGACCGGCTCCGCCCGGCGCCGTCGGCTTGGGCGTCGGTCCACGTGTAGTCCTCGGCAGGTCCGGTCCCCCGGCGGGTCGCGGCGATGATCAGGCCGACGACCGGCGACCCACCCGGGTCGGTCGAGACGGCGGCGCCCATCGTCAGGCGGACCGACGGCTGGAACTCGAAGAGGATCCCGTGGCGGTGGACCCAGCAGCCGACGGCCGTCGGATCCCCGCAGTCGATGTTCAGGCTGGGAAAGCCGTCGAGGTACATCCACTGGTAGTAGGCGTCGAGCGCGTTGACGAGACCCGCCGCCCACATCGATGCCCAGAGCGCCCGGTAGGAGCTCGGGGCCACCGGATCCTGCTTGAGGGCGCCGCCGGCTCCGGCCGCGGCGTCGAGCTCGGGGCTGAGCCCGGAGACCGGCGGGAGCGAGTAAGAGCGGCGATCGAGGTTGACGAGGATCAGAAGCTGCCGCGCGGGCGCGAGCGTCACGAAGTCGTCGGGTAGCCCGTACGGTCCGAAGCCGAGCGCCTGCCGGGCGGCGTCGAGTGAGCCGATCATCGGCACCTCGCACGCGGCCGAGTCCGGTCGGTAGTAGCAGGCAGGGGGGAGACCGCTGCTCTGGATGTTCGCCGGCGGATCGGCCGGCCATGCGGCCGCCCAAGCCGTTGGGGCGACCACGCCCGAGGCTGCGGCTACAGCGAGGGTCGCGGCCGCGGTTGCGACCACCGCGAGGGTCGCGGCCGCGGTTGAGGCTACGGCTGCGACAGGGCGGAGCAGCTTTGCGACCGACCGCGCGAGCCCGCGCCGCGGCCATTGGGCCCGGCGGCCGCTCAAGGCCGGCGGGCGGCGTCCCGGCCGAGCCTCGCACAGACCTCGAGCGTCGCTCCAGCCGGGTCCGTGACGGTCTCCATTCGATCAGCGTACCGGGGTCCGGCCGGCCGGGAGCCGTCTCGCCGGGCCGTCGAGCGCTTTTGCGCACCGCGCCCCTTAGTCTCAGGGCATGCGTTGGATCGTCGATGCCATGAACGTGATCGGAAGCCGGCCGGACGGGTGGTGGCGCGACCGCGAGCAGGCGATGGCCGGCCTCGTGGTCCGCCTCGAGGAGTGGACGCAGATGACGGGAGACGAGGTGACCGTGGTCTTCGAGCGGGCGCCGGTCCGCCCGCTCGAGACAAACCGGGTGACGATCGCCCACGCGCCGAGAGCCGGGGCGAATGCGGCCGACCACGAGATCGTCCGCCTCCTCGAGGCCGATCCCGAGCCGAAATCGGTCCGCGTCGTGACCTCCGACCGCGAGCTGGCCGGTCGAGTCAGGGCCCTCGGAGCCGCGGTCGAACCGGCCAGCCGCTTCCGAGCGACGATCGACGCCGTCGGCTGACCCCCCGTCGGCCTGCCCCCGTCGGCCTGACCCAGTCGGCTGACCCCGTCGTGCTGACCCCGTCGGCCGACGCCGCGCTGCGAGGCCCGACGGCCTGCCGCGGCTAGCGCTTGTTGACCTGGCGATCCTCGAACTTGCCGGCGACCCGATCGGTCCCGAGCAGCCGACCAGACTGGGATACGAGCTCGGGAGCGATTCCCGAGAGCTTTCCCGTCGCCCGCAGCGCGATCGGAGCGACATCGATCTCGGCCTTGTTCCTTCGGATCGCCCTGACCACGGCGGCCGCGACCTCCTCGGGAGTCCGTGTGCCGACCCCGGGAGGCAGCTTGATCTTCGTGTCGGCGAACATCCCCGCGTCCCGGATGAAGCCCGGGAAGATCGTCGAGACGCCGACCCCCCGGGGGCGGAGCTCCGCCCTGAGGGCCAGCGAGAAGCCCCGGAGACCGAACTTGGTCGCGTTGTAGATCGAGCTTCGCGGGGTGGCCGACTTGCCGGCGAGCGACGACATGAAGACGACGTGTCCGCGGCCGCGGGCGGCCATCGGCGGCGTCAGGGCGTGGGCCAGCGCGATCGGAGCCCGGAGGTTGACGGCGAGCGCCCGGTCGATCTGGTCGGTCCGGTACATCGACAGGCGCCCGGTCGCCGGGAGCCCGGCGTTGGCGATCAGGATGTCGATCTCCCCGGCCGCGGCGACGAGTCGCTCGGTCTCGGCGGGATCGGAGAGATCGGCCGCGATCACCGCGGCGCCCGTCTCCTCGGCGAGCGCGGCGAGCACGTCGACACGCCGGCCGCTGAGCACGAGATCCGCACCCTCGGCACTCAGGCGGCGCGCGACCGCCGACCCGATGCCGCCTGTCGCGCCCGTCAGGAGGACCCGCTGACCGGCGAGCTTCAACCGACTACTCCGCCGGCAGGAATTCCGCGCTCGGAGCCGGCGTCGGCCGCAGGGCGCCTTCGGCCGGCGAGAACACCGTGACCTCGCCGCTGTTCCAGCGGATCCGGTATCGGGGCTTCGGATCCCCGCGGAGAACCTCTTCGATCACGCCGTGACGCTGCGGGCGCATTGCGCCGAGCTGCGAGCGCTTGCGGCGCCCGGCGACTTCGGCGACGACGTTGTCGCCTGAGTTGAATGCCACTTTATTCCTCCGCTGCCGGGATCATCGAGCTACCGATCATAGGCTTTCGCGCCCGGCTCGACTCACAGACCCGGCGGGTGGCGCGCGACATACCCACCGGTCCCGGTCCCCGACTGCGACCACCGGGTCCCGCCCTGGGAGAGAGCGACCGTGTCGAAGCGCCAGCCGGCGACATACATGAAGACGTGTCCGGCGTTCGCCCAGACGGTGATCCACTTGCCGGGGCCCGGGTCGCCCCAGGTCTCGAAGCCACCCGAGGTCAGCGGCGCGCTGACCAGGCCGGCGGCCGCGAGCGCGTAGCTGACAGAGCCCGAGCAGTCGTAGGCGTTCGCGTGGAAGGACCCGTGCCCGCCGCCGTAGAGGTAGGGGAGGGAGGCGATCGCGTTGCCGGCGGCCATCACCTCGCCGACCGCGGCCGGCGCGCCCGGCGGCGGCTGGACCATCCCGCCCGTGTTGACCCGGATCGAGCCGAGACCGGGGGCCGCCTGGCCGACGATGCTCGCCTCGCGCTTCTGGAGGGCGGCGAGCCCGGCCCGCACCGCCCCGGCTTGACCGGCGGTGTTGGCTAGTGCCGTGAGGATCGCGGCATGCCTGCTGTAGAGCGCGGCCTCGAGCGCCTGCGCCTCGTTGTTCTGCCCCGCGACGACGGCCGCCAGCTTCTGGTCGCGCGCTTCGAGCACGCCGAGCGAGTTGGCCTCCCTGGTCACGGCGATCCGCGCGGCCCGCGCGTCGCCGACGACGGCCGCGTCGTGTTGGGCTGCGATATGCAGGAAGTCGATCCGGTTGAGGAGGTCGTTGAAGCCGTGGGACTCGACGACCACGCTGAAGACGTCCGGCGTGTATCCCTCGTAGGTCGCCACGAGGTTGCGCTCGAGCGCGGAGCTCGACCGGGCCAGACGGTTCTCGACGGCCGTCAGGTGGTCCCGCGCGGTGAGCAGCTGGTTCTCGACCGACGTCAGTTCGGCCTGCCGCGCGGCCAGCGCGCTGCGGGTCACGGCAAGCCTCCGCTCGGCCCGCAGCAGCCCGGCCGACCCCGAATGGATCTCGGCGGTGTCCCTTGCGATCGACGCCTGCAGCGCATCGAGCGCCGCTCGCTTGGCGGTGATGTTGTGTTGGAGGTCGGCCTTTGCGCTCGGGCCAGCGCCGACCAGCCCGAGGCCGACGGCGATCAGCCCGGCCAGCGTCCAGCGCACGACTGCCCGCGCCGGCGGGACCCGGGCACGAAGGATGGTTCGAGCGCTCGCCGGCAAGACGCGTCGACCCTAACAACCGCCGTCGAGAACCTCCCGATCCGCCCTGCACCTGCACGGAAAGTTGCGTCCGCCCGGCGTCGACGACCGGGGCCTCCCGCCGTCGCCCGTGAGGCCCTGTCAGGCGCGCCGCCCCGGCGGTCAGGGCCAGGTCAGGACAACGCGTCGAGTGCGATCTCGACGTCGCGGTCGGTGTTGTAGACGTGCCACGAGACGCGCAGCCGGCCACCACGGACCGCCGCCTGGATGCCTGCTCGATCCAGAGCCAGCGCGGCGCCCGGTCGGTCGAGGCTGACGATCGCCGAGTCCCCCGGCGGCAGACCGAGCCCCTCGCGAAAGCCGTTGGCCAGGGCGAGGTCGTGCGCGTGGATCGCCTCGATTCCGATCGCCTCCAGCAGCTCGAGCGCCGGTTGAGCCCCGACCCACGAGAACCACGCCGGCGAGGTGTCGAGCCGCCGGGCGTCGGCCGCGAGTCTGAGCGGCGGCCCGAAGTAGCTCGAGTGGATGTCCTCGCCGGCGAACCATCCCGCCGCCGACGGCGCGACCGCGGGGAGGCGATCAGGCCGCAGGACGAGGAATGCGACCCCCCGCGGGCACATCAGCCACTTGTAGGCGCTGGCGACGAGGAAATCGAAGTCATCACCACGAATCGGCAGCCACCCGGCCGCCTGGGTCGCATCGCAGACGGTCACCGTCCCGGCCCGCTTCGCGGCAGCCGTTATCGCCGCGACATCCGCCACCTCGCCCGTGGCCATCTGCACAAGGCTGAACGCGACCACGTCGACGGACGCGTCGATCTCGCTCGCCAGCTCGGCGGCCGGAACCGTCCTTACGGTGACACCACGCGCGGCCTGAGCCAGGTAAGGGAAGAGGTTCGAGGTGAACTCGATCTCCGGAGCCAGGACCCGCGCCCCGTCGGGCAGCGAGGCCGCGATCAGACCGACGAAGCCGGACACCGTCGCTCCGACTGCGACACGACCCGGTTCGACGTCGACGATCCGCGCGAACGCCCGCCGCGAGCCGTCGGTCGCGTCTCCCCAGCCCTCCCAGCTCGTCCGCCCGCCCTGCCAGTCGGCGAGCGCCGCCTGCATCGCGTCCCACCCCGGCTTCGGCGGCAGCCCGTAGCTCGCCGTGTTCAGATACGTGCCCTCCGGAGCCCACAGCCCCTGGACCTCGGCGATCGAACTACCGGGTGCGATCGACGATCCCGCGGCCACCCGGCCATCCTACGTGAGCCGCCCGAGCTCGTCAGGCGGATCCCGCATCGAGCCGACGGCCCCGTCAGACCGATCCCGGATCGAGCGGGCGGTCCACGTAGACCCGGATCGAGCGGGCGGTCCACGTAGACCCGGATCGAGCGGGCGGTCCACGTTGACCGCATCGGGCCGGCGGTCCGCGTAGACCCGCATCGGGCCGGCGGTCCGCGTCAGGCGGATGCCGCGTCCAGCCGCCCGAGCTCGTCCGGAGAGAGCGCGAGGTCGGCCATCGGCAGGAGCTCGGCCAGCTGCTCGGGTGTCCGCGCGCTCGCGATCGGCGCAACGACGGTCGGCTGGGCGGCCAGCCAGGCCAGCGCCACCGCGCCGATGCTCGCCCGGTGCCGCCCGGCGATCTCGGCCAGCGCGTCGAGCACCGCGACCCCCCGGTCGTCGAGGTAGGCCAGTGCTCCCGCCGACCGAGCGCTCTCCACCCGCGGACCCCCCGGCCTGTACTTGCCCGTCAGGAAGCCGCGCGCCAGGCCGAAGTACGGGAAGCAGCCGATCTCCCGGCTCTCGCAGAAGTCGCGCAGCTCGCCCTCGTAGGCGTCGCGCTCGACCAGGTTGTAGTGCGGCTGGAGCGCAACGAACTTCGCGAAGCCCTCCCGCTCTGAGACGGCCAGCGCCTCGGCCAGGCGTGGAGCCGAGTAGTTCGAAGCCGCGACGTACCGGACCAGGCCGTCGCGGACGAGGTCGTCGAACGCGCCGAGCGTCTCCTCGAGCGGCGTCTCCGGGTCGTCGCGGTGCGCGTAGTAGACGTCGATCCAGTCGGTCTGCAGCCGCTCGAGCGACGCCTCGGCCGCCGCCCGGATCGTGCCCGCCCGCAGGCCCTCGAGCCCCGGCGCCATGCCGACCTTGGTCGCGAGGACGATCCAGTCCCGGTTGCGCCGCTCGTCGAGCCAGTCCCCGATGATCGTCTCCGACCGACCGCCGGCGTACATGTCCGCCGTGTCGACGAAGTTCCCGCCCTGCTCGATGTACCGGTCCAGCACCGCGTGCGACGTCCGCTCGTCGGCCGTCCAGCCGAGGACGTTCCCCCCGAGGCAGAGCGGGAAGACGTCAAGGTCGGTGCCGGGAATCGTCCGCATCGGGATCTCGGTCCGAGGTTACCCGCCGCTGTCGTGGAACTTCCCTCCGCACCGCGCGTAGACCCCCAGGTTCTTGGCCTTCGCGTAGGCCTGGTCGGCCTCGAGCCGCCCGAGCAGGCGCGTCCGGTTGCCCCGGTAGACGAAGACCTCCGCCCAGCCCGCCCGCACCATTCGCTCCTGCCAGGTCGTGCCGCTCGCCCGGCCGAGATGGACCAGCCTGAGGAGCCGCCCGTACTGGTCGGTTCGGTCCCGCCCCGACGCCTCCAGCCAGACGGTCGCCCCCGGTCGCACCAACGTCTCCGCGTAGGCCTTCGACGGCGCCCCGCACGCGTCCGGACGACCGAACCGCGTCGACGAGCTCTCGGGCGCGTCGATCTGGACCGTCCGCACCCGCTCGCGTAGGCCAGCGCCCGTGCGCACGTCCAGCGTGTCTCCGTCGACCACGTGATCGACGACGACCGCGCTCGGCGGGCGAGACCGGCTCGTCCGGGAGCCGGGCGTCGTGTCCGCGCTCTGCAGCGCCCCCACGCCGCACGCCGCCAGACCGATCGCCGCGAGCACCGCGAGCCCGGCCGCACGACCGCGGAACCGATGACCGCCACGCTCCATCCACCGATCATCCTCCACGACGGGGTCGGAACCGGTCGACGTCGCCAACGATGCCCGATCCGCCCGAGCCGGACCGCCCGCCGGCGAGGGGCATGCCGTTCAGGCTGCGGAGACCGACCGCGCGGGACGGTCTCGCCGGGGCCTACCCCGACGCGGGGAAGACGGCGATCGTGGCCGTGAACCCGTGCAAGAACGACTGGCCCCCGACCGGTCCGATCTCACCGGCCGCGAAGAACCCGGCTGTCGGCACCGACCCGAGCTCGGTCGCCAGGGTCTCGGCGTCGTGATCGGGAATCCCGAACATCCCCTTGCCCCGTCCGTTGCACGTGAACATCAGCGCCCCCGCCGGCTCCCGTCCGCCCATCGCCGTCCGGCGCAGCCGCAGCGCGTCCCTCAGGTCACGGTCCGCACTCGGCGCGTCCCTCGCGTGCAGGCGCACCACCTGACCCGTCCGGACCTCGGCCCCCACCGAGATCGACCCCGCTTCCGGATCCCCGCCGAGCAGGCCCCGGACGAGGAAGTCGCCCTGCTCGTACTCGGGCTTGCCCGCGTCGATCACCAGGCCGAGCAGCAGGCCGCCGTCGACGAGCCCCCGCTCCCGCTCGTCGAGCTCGAGGAAGATCTCCCGCAGCTTGGCCAGCGCCGGCTGCCCCGCCAGCTCGTGGATCACATGGCCCTCGGCCCGCGTGATCGTCAGCTCCGGACCCAGCGGCGCCGCGCCCTGCGAGACGCACGGGAGCATCTCGACACCCTCCAGCCTCGCGCCGACCATCCCCGACTCGAGCACCGTCTCGTCAAGGAAGAGAGCCCCCGTCCCGTCGAACGTACGTCCGCTCGCCAGACCCCCCAGCACCGGGACGCCCGCAGCCTGCTCGTGAATCAATGCCAGCAGCCTGTCGGTCGGAAAGGAATACGGGTCCGCAAGCACGATCAGGCCGCTCGCGCCGACGACCGCCGGCACACCTTCGAAGCCGGCGTCCCCGGCCGTCGCATGGAACGTCTCGACCGCGCCGCCGCCGAGCGCGGCGACCCACACGACGACAGCCGTGTCCCCCTCGATCTCCCGCTCCTCGCCGAGCACACCGGACGCCCCGCAGCCGATCAGCGCAGCCGGATCGATCGCCTCACGGACGCCTTCGAGCGTCGCCTCCGGAGCCGCGAGATGCGCTCCCGAGGCGAACACCACGGCGAGATCCGCCGGCTGTCCGCCGAGCCCGGCGACCGCCGAGCGCGCCGCGTCGATCGCCGCCGACCGGCCACCCGCGGCAGTTGAAAGGCCGCAGCCGATCCGCACCCCCATGCGCGTGAAGATACTCCCGACATGCCCGCCCGACTAGTCGCCATCTTCGGACCAACCGCCGTCGGCAAGACCGCCGTCGCCCTGGCGCTCGCGGCCAGGATGCGCGCCGACGGCCTCCACCCGGCCGCCGTCTCAGCCGACGCCCTCCAGGTCTACCGCGGCATCGAGACACTGACCGGCGTCCCGACCCCCGCCCAGCGGGCCATCCTCGAGCACCGCCTGGTTTCCTTCGTCCCGCTGACAGACCACTTCGACGTCGCCCGTTACGCCGAGCTCGCCCACGCCGAGATCGACGGCCTGCTCGCCGCCGGGCGGCCCCCGATCGTGATCGGAGGTACCGGCCTCTACCTGCGAGCCGCCCTCACCGACCTTCGCCTGCGTCCCGCCGCCCCGCCCGAGGTCCGCGCCCGCTGGCAGGCCGCGCTCGACCGCGACGGCCCCCACGCACTCCACGCCCTGCTTGCCGCCCGCGCACCCTGGGCGGCCGAACGCATCGACCCCGCTGACCGTCACCGCATAATTCGGGCGCTGGAGCTCCACGAAATCAACGCACTCGAACCACCGAGCGGCCGATCCCAGCTCTGGACCGCGGACTGCCGGCATCCGACCCGGCTGATCGGCCTCGTCATGGAGCGGGACGCCCTCTACCGCCGAATCGACGAACGCGTCGACCGGATGGTCGCCGGCGGGGCGCTCGACGAGGCCAGGGCGGCCGAGCGCGCCGGCGCGTCGCCCGGCGTCAGGCAGGCGCTCGGGTTCGCCGCGCTGCTCGCCGGCGACGTCGACCAGATGAAGCGCCAGACCCGCAACTACGCTCGGCGCCAGCTGACGTGGATGCGCAAGCTCGCCGACGTCGAGATCGTCGACGTGTCCGGCCGCTCGGCCGACGACGTCGCCGCCGCGCTGCGATGATCGCGACGCAAACCACGCGGAGGCGACGTGCGATTCGAGAAGTGGCAGGCCCTCGGAAACGACTATCTGATCATCGAGGACGCAGAGCTCCCGTTCGCCCTGACCCCCGGCCGGATCAGACGGATCTGCGATCCGCATACCGGGATCGGCGCCGACGGGGTCCTCCTGCTCTCCCGCCCGGCCGCCCCGGGGTTCGTCGCCGACCTGCTGATCTTCAACCCCGACGGCTCGGAGGCCGAGCTTTCGGGCAACGGTGCCCGCGAGGCGATCATGTACCTCCGCCATCGCGGCCACACCGACTCAGACGAGTTCGCGATCAACACACCAGCCGGCCCGATCCGACCGCGCATCACCGGACCCGACACCTGCGCAGTCGACATGGGACGAGCCTCGACGGTCTCGCCGGATTTTCCCGGCGGTCCGCCTGACGGTCGGGGTGTACTCGAGGTCGATGGTCACGCGTGGAGCTTCCGCCACGTCTCGATCGGCAACCCCCAATGTGCGATTCGCGAAGACGACCTCGACTCGCTCGATCTCCCGCTGATCGGTCCACCGATCGAGCACGACAAGCGCTTTCCCCGGCGGACCAACGTCTCCTGGTACACCGAACTCGAGCCCGGCCTGATCCGCGCGCGGATCTTCGAGCGCGGGGTCGGCGAGACGCTCTCCTCCGGGACGGGCGCCACCGGCGCCGCCGTCGCCTACCACCTCGACGGCGGTCCGCCTACCGTCGGCGTCGAGCTCGACGGAGGCCGGCTCGACGTCCTGCTCAGCCCCGACCTCAACGTCAACCTGACCGGTTGGGCCCGACCCGTCTACCGCGGCGAGCTCAGCGACGACTTCCACAAGGAGCTCGATGAGACCGAGTGACCGCCTCGCGCTGATTCCCCCTTACCTGTTCGCCGAGCTCGAGCGCAAGGTCGCCGCCAAGCGCGCGGCCGGCGTCGACGTGATCAGCCTCGGAATCGGTGATCCCGACATGCCGACCTACGCCCCGATCGTCGCCGCCGCCCAGGCCGCGGTCGCCGATCCGGCGACCCATCGGTACCCGTCCAACCGCGGCCGGGCCGACTTCCGCGAGGCCCTGGTCGCGTTCTACGCCCGCCGCTTCGGCGTCGAGCTCGACCCGGCGACCGAGCTGATCCCGGCGATCGGCGCAAAGGAGTGCATCTTCAACCTCAACCTCGCCTTTCTGAACCCCGGCGACGTCACCCTCGCGGCCGACCCCGGCTACCCCGTCTACTCCGCCGGCCCGCTGCTCGCCGGCGGCGAAGCCGTCCTGATGCCGCTGGTCCCCGAGCTCGGCTTCACCCCCGACCTCGACGCGATCGACCCGCAGACCCGCGCCCGGGCCCGCCTGCTGTTCGTCAACTACCCCAACAACCCGACCGGCGCAATCGTCCCCGACGGCTTCTTCGAGCGCCTCGTCGAGTTCGCCGCCGAGAACGACATCCTGATCGTCCACGACAACGCCTACTCCGAGACGACCTACGACGGCTACGTCGCCCCGTCCTTCCTCGCCACCCCCGGAGCAAAGGACGTCGGGGTGGAGGTCTTCTCGCTGTCGAAGGGCTACTGCATGACCGGCTGGCGATGCGCCGCGATCCTTGGCAACGCCGACGCGATCGGGGCCTACTGGAAGCTCAAGACGAACATCGACTCCGGGCTCTTCGAGGCCGTCCAGATCGCCGGCGCGGCCGCCCTCGCTCCCGAGGTGGATTCTGAAGTCGCCCGGATGAACGCGGTCTACACGCGAAGGCGCGACCTCGTCTGCACGGCGCTCGCCGAGATTGGCGTCGACGTCACCCCGCCCCGGGCGACGATCTATGTCTGGGCGCCGGTCCCCGCCGGCTTCGAGACGGCCGCCGCCTACTGCGAGCATGTCCTCGAAGAGGCCGCCGTCGTGATCTCACCCGGCGGCGCCTACGGGCCCAACGGCGAGGGCTTCTTCCGGATCTCGCTGACGACGCCCGACGACCGCCTGACCGAGGCCGTCGAGCGCCTCGGTCAGCTTCGTTGACCACCCGCCCCCCGACCGACGGCCGCAACCCGCGCGCTTACGGCTGGGCTCCCGCCTGGTGCTGGGCAACGCCGTCGAGGAACGGGAGGACCACGCCGAGCACCCCGCCGTTGTGGCAGCGAGCGCTCCCCGTGTCGCTGTAGCTCGCCGGCGTCCCCGCCGGAGCCGCCGGGCTCTCGAGGGCCGACGCGAAGTTCCAGTCGTAGCCGCCCGGCTTGAGGGTCAGCCCCAGCACCCCGTAGTAGTCGGCCGTCGACGCCTGGAGGTTCGGTGTGTTGACGTTCGGGACGATCGCGTCGAGCGACTCACCCCCCGTACCCACGATGAACTCGCGGATGCCCCGCCGCGGGTCGGACTTGCCGGTCGGATCGACCGGCGCATAGCGGGCGTAGACGTGGTCGTGCCCGTTGAGCACGAGGTCGGCCCCGTGGTCGTAGAGCAGCCGCCACCAGGTCTGGGCCGCCGCGCCCTCGGGACTGGCCGACGTGACGCCGGGCGTCGGGGTTGCGTTGCCGGCCGTGAAGGTCGGCTGGTGCCAGTAGGCGAGCGTGCAGCTCGACCGGTTGGTGTTGAGGTCCCGCGCCAGCCATTGGGTCTCTCCGGCGAACCACGAGCCAGTCGGGCTGCAGCCACCCGACTGTACGGCGCACTCGGCGTTCAGCGAGATGATGTGCCACGCGCCGAGGTTGTACGAGTACCAGCCCTGGCCGGTCTGCCCGGCCTGTCCGGACGGGCGCGGGCGAGGCTGGGTGAAGGTGCTCCCCGGGACCTGCGTGGTCGGGTACGCGTCGAGGATCGGGCTCCCGTCGGCCGGGTTGTGCTGATAGCCGTTGTAGTAGTCGAAGTACCCGTTGCCGCTCACGCCCGTCTCCCCGTGCAGGCTGTAGAACTCGTGATTGCCCGGCGCCGGTCGCTGCAGGAACTTGAACGCCCCGTAGGTCGTGTCGAACGACCCGAGGAAGTCCTGGAGCCGGCCGACCTGGTACTGCTCGTCGCCGACGATCGCCACGAGATTCGGCTGCATGTTCTCGATCTGATCCGCCGTCGCGCTCTGCGCCTGGAGCGGGGTCGGCGAGGTCGAACACACGTCGCTCGCCTTCTCCTTCTCGACCGGGCTCCCCGGCTGGCAAGCGATGTCGCCGACCACCGCGAGCAGCGGGGACGGACCCGTCGGCGGGTAGGGCCACGGGTTGCCGTAGGCCGAGAAGAACCCGCCGTCCGCCAGCACGGTCCCCGTCCCCGCGACGAGCACAACCCCACCGATCGCCATTCCGACTCGGACGCGGCGACGGCGTGACTGAGTTGTCCTACGCGGGGTCTGCGTAGGCCGGGCAGGTGTCAGCTTGAGCATTACGTCTCCGGGTCGAGCGGGCGGGCGAAGGCGATCAACCTAAGCCACGGCTCAACGCCCGGGTGTATCCAAATCGTGACCGCGCGGGCCTCCGATCGTCGCCGTCCGCGCGGCCTCCGATCACCCTTCGATCGTCGCCGTCCGCGCGACCTCCGATCACCCTCCGACCGTCGCCGTCCGCGCGACCTCCGATCACCCTCCGACCGTCGCCGTCCGCGCGACCTCCGATCGCCCTCCGACCGTCCTCCGGTCCCATGCCGCGGAGGCTCGAACCGCTGGGATGTACATACTGGGAGCTGTGCAGCGAACCCGAAGCGGACGGAAGTCGATGACCGACCCCGCGGCACGGGCGACCACCGGCCGCGCGAAGCAGCGCGCGGTATGCATCGCGTCGCTGCCGACCGGCGAGGACTTCGCCGAGCTCGAGGAGCTCCTGCGGACGGCCGGGGTCGCCGTCGTCGGGACGCTCGTCCAGCACCGCCAGAACCCCCACCCGAACACCTACCTCGGGCCGGGCAAGCTGGTCGAGCTGGCCGAGTACGCGAAGGCCTGCGACGCCAACGTGATCGCCTGCGACGACGAGCTCTCACCCCGGCAGGAGCGCAACCTCGAGCAGGAGCTCGGGATCGCCGTCGTCGACCGGACGACCGTGATCCTCGACATCTTCGCCGCCCACGCCGGCAGCGCCGAGGGCAAGCTCCAAGTCGAGCTCGCCCAGCTCGAATACAACCTCGCCCGGATGCGCGGCCTCTGGACCCACCTCGAGCGTCTCGGCGGCGGGATCGGGACCCGCGGACCGGGGGAGACCCAGATCGAGACGGACCGGCGGCTCGCCCGCGACCGGATCGCCGCCCTGCGGCGCCGCCTCGCCGGCGTCCAATCCTCGCGCGAGGTGATGCGCGCCGAGCGCAGCCGCGCCCGCCTGCCCGAGCTGGCACTCGCCGGCTACACGAACACCGGCAAGTCGACGCTCCTCGGCGCCCTCACCGACGCCCCGGTCCCCGTCGCCGACCGGCTCTTCCACACGCTCGACCCGATGACCCGAACGCTGCGGATCAACGGACGCGCCTACCTGGCGACCGACACCGTCGGGTTCATCCGCAAGCTACCCCACCAGCTGGTCGACGCCTTCGGCGCGACGCTCGAGGAGACCCGCCGGGCCGCCCTGATCGTCCACGTCGCAGACGCCTCGGCGACAGACGACGAGCTCGACGCGATGAAGCGCTCGGTAGAGGAGGTTCTCGACGAGATCGGCGCCGGCGACCAGCCCCGGATCCTCGTCCTCAACAAGATCGACCTGCTCGACGCCGACCGGCTGACCCAGGTCCGCAACGGCAACCGCGACGCGATGCTCGTCTCGTCGGTGACCGGCGACGGCGTCGACGACCTCCGCGACCGGATCGAGGAGGAGTTCCTCCGCACGCTTCGCCAGGTCCACCTCCTGATCCCTTACTCCGACGGCGCCGACCTCGCCGAGCTCCACGACCTGGCCGGCGAGCTCCAGCGTGAGGACACTCCCGACGGCGTCCGCGTCACGGCGCTCCTCCCGCCGGCCGCCGCCGACCGCTTCGACCGGTATGCCGTAAGCCCTGCCGCCGACGAGGCCGCCGGGCCGGTCGCGGCCGTCGCGCCCACCCCGGCCCCTGAGGCCGTCGACGCGGCCCAGGCCGGCCGCCGGGGCCCCAGTCGGCCCGACGGCCCGATCGCTCGGATGAAGGTCGCCCGACTCCGGCCGGACGCCGTCCTCCCGACCCGCGCCTACCCCGGAGACGCCGGCTTCGACCTCTACGCCGTGGAGCCGGCCCGCCTCGAGCCGGGGATGCGGGCCCGCGTTGCGACCGGCGTCGCCGTCGAGATCCCCCCGGCCGGGCCGGACTCGTCCTCCCGCGTTCGGGGTTGGCAGCCCGTCACGGCGTCACGCTCGTCAACGCCCCCGGCCTGATCGACTCCGGCTACCGGGGCGAGCTGCGGGTCCTCCTGCTCAACACCGACCCGACCCAGGCGTTCGAGCTGTCCGCCGGCGACCGGATCGCCCAGCTCGTCGTCGTCGACGTGCTCACGCCCGAGCTCGAGGAGGTCGACATGCTCGATTCCTCCGAGCGAGCCGAACGCGGCTTCGGGTCGAGCGGCTAGCGGCTGGCGGCTCGCGGCTGGCGGCTCGCGGCTGGCGGCTCGCGGCTCCTGTCTGGCGGCAAGCCAGCGGATCGCTGGTTCGACTGAGAAGTCGTGTGCTGTCCCGAAATGTAGTTCGTACACTTCACTAACCACTTCCCCTGAGACAACGACAAGCGTGCTCCCCGGGGGCCAGCAGTGGGAATCAACCATCCGGCGGTCGGCGGCCGCCGGCTGACTCAGCCGCTCCGCGCCCGCGAAGCTCGTCGACCCGCCGTTGGAGGAAGCGCTGCTCGGCGGGGTCGTGGGCCAGCGCCAGCGCCCGCCGGTAGGCGTCGCGGGCCTCGTCGGCTCGGTCGAGGCGACGGAGCAGGTCGGCCCGGGTCGAGTGGAGGTACCGGTAGCCGTCGAGGCCCAGGCGGTCGACGATCGCAAGCCCGGCGGCCGGACCCTCGGCCTCGGCGACCGCGACCGCCCGGCTGAGCTCGACGACCGGCGATCCGGTGAGCCGTCCGAGCTCGGCGTAGAGCTCGGCGATCTCCGCCCAGTCGGGCGGATCGCACGCGTGGAGGGAGGCAATCGCCGCCTGGACGACATACGGGCCGCGACCGCAGAGGGCGAGCGCCCGGTCGAGCACCGCCTGTCCGGCGGCGATCTGCGGCCGGTCCCAGGCCGAGCGATCCTGGTCGGCGAGGAGGACGAGGTCGCCGCCGCGAAACCGGGCGTCCCGGCGGGCGTCGTGGAGGAGCATCATCGCCAGCAGGCCGTGTACCTCGGGCTCGTCGGGCATCAGCTCGGCCAGCGCCCGCCCGAGCCGCAGAGCGTCGGCCGCAAGGTCGCCCCGGCCGGCGTAGCCCTCGTTGAAGATCAGATAGACGACCGCGAGCACCGCCGCGAGCCGATCAGGGAGGAGGTGGTCGGGCGGGATCCGGAACGGGATCCCCGCACCCTTGATCTTCGCCTTTGCCCGCACCAGCCGCTGGGCCATCGTCGGCTCGCCGACGAGGAAGGCACGGGCGATCTCGGCGGTGCTCAGACCGCCGAGCGTCCGCAGCGTCAGCGCGACCTGGGCTTCGGTCGGGAGGGCCGGATGACAGCACATGAAGACGAGCTCGAGCCGCTCGTCCGGGAAGGTCGTCGGTTCCACGGTGTCCTCAAGAGCCTCGGGCAGCTCCAGCAGCCGGGTCTTGGCCGCCAGGGTCCGGTCGCGGCGGATCCGATCGAGGGCGCGGTTGCGGGCCGTCGTCACAAGCCAGGCACCGGGATTGGTCGGAACCCCGTCCCGGCGCCAGCGCTCGGCCGCGATCGCGAAGGCCTCCTGTGCGGCCTCCTCGGCGAGGTCGAAGTCGCCGAGGAAGCCGATCAGCGCAGCGAGGACGCGACCCCACTGGTCGCGGAAGACCCGCTCGAGGAGAGCTACCACTCGACGATCGGTCGCACCTCGATCGCCCCGCCCATCCGGGCGGCCGGGATCATCGCGGCGAGCTCGATCGCGGCGTCGATATCGTCGGCCTCGAACAGCAGATACCCGCCGATCGCCTCCTTGATCTCGACGAACGGGCCGTCCGTGGTCAGGGTCCTGCCGTCCTCGACCCGCACGGTGGTCGCCATCTCCGGCGGCTGGAGCTGGAGTCCCGAGGTGACGCCGGGGGTTTCGTTGATCGCCTTGTACGCGCCGTAGACGGCCCCCTTCTCGGCGTCCGAGAGGCCGTCCCACGCGTCCGAGGGTGGAGTGGGGGTGGACCCCTGGTGGATCAGCAGCATGTACTTCATCGCTTCCTCCAATTTCTGGGTGGTCGCGTGTAGACGAACGGCCGGTCACGAAATCGACAGACGATCGCCCGGCCGATCGAAATTCTTTCCCGGGGCGGGCGACCTGCGCTACTTCTGGCGGTCGGTCCAGGCGATGATCGCACGGGAGTTGTGGATCACCGTGCCGTCGGCGAGCTTGAGCGCCGGCAGCTTCTTTGCGGCGGTCGCGGCCTTGAGGTCGTCGCGCGAGCCCTTGCGCAGGAACGGGATCGGGCTGCCCTTGCCGGCGATCACCTGCTTGTCGAAGTCGATCCCCTTCGCGCGGAGGGCTTCCTGCACCCGCCGACACGGATGCATCTTCGGGCCGCCGTCATCGCCGTGGCAGACGAATAGGGTCGGGATCTCGGTCATCTCGCTCCTGCCGGTAGTTGGCGTCGCTAAAGAGCCTAGTCCTCCTCCTCGCCGTGGCGGGCGGGGCGCTCACGAGGCGCCCGCCCGGGCGACCTCTGACGCAGTCAGCGATGTGTGACGAATGTCACTCAAGGCCGGCGACGACGGTGCTACGTTCGAATGCCAAACTGAACAAGAGGAGCACCGTGACTGTCATCGCCGCGACGGATTCCGACTTCGTTTTCGAGGGCCTGCCGAAGGTCGGTGAAGACGAGGTCGCTCACGCGGCGGCGGTTCCAGCGCAGGCGAGTCCGGCGACCACGGTCGCGGCAGCCGCGGTCGCTCTGCGAAACCCGCTCGGCCCGCTGTCCCAGCTCGCCGGCACGTGGACCGGACGCGGCTTCAACACGATCTGGCGGCCGCATTTCCCGGCCAACCCGCAGGACCGCTTCCTCGAGTTGAACCTCACGACCGAGACGCTCGTCTTCACGCCGATCAATGGCGCGATTCCCAATCGCGGGCTGGTCAACCCCGACATCAACATGTTCGGCCTGACCTACATGCAGCAGATCGCCGAGGCGAGCAACGGGGTCGGGCTCCACATCGAGCCCGGGATCTGGGCCACGGTGCCGGCGACCGCCGATCCGAAGGAGCCGGCCACCGTCGTGCGGATGGGATCGATCCCCCACGGAACCGTGATCCTCGCCCAGGGCACGAGCTTCGTTGTCGCGAGCGGTCCGCAGATCAAGGACGACAACATCATCCCGTTCCCCGTCAACAGCCCACCGCCGCCCAACTCGGCCTTCGCACAGGCCGAGCAGACGTTCAAAGAGCTCAACCTGGCCATCCCGACGCCGTTCCGCTTCGTGTCTCCCGGGGTCACGCAGGCGATGGTGGTGAACCCGAACAGCGTCCTCAAAGCCGCGATCCAGGGGCAGACGATCACCAGCACGACCGTCCTGATCATCTCGACCAAGCACACGCCGGTCCAGGGCGGTGGAACCGCCAACACGGCCTTCCTCGGGTCGGTCGCCAATCCTCCCGGTGGCAACGCCAACGCCGTCGAGGTCGACGCGATCTTCTGGATCGAGACGGTCAAGGGGACGGGCGGGAAGCCGGACTTCCTTCAGCTCCAGTACACCCAGCTCGTCCAGCTCGACTTCAACGGGCTTCGCTGGCCACACGTGACCGTCGCGACGCTCAGGAAGCACTGACCCCTTCACGAGCGCTCCCGCGCTGGCCGCCAGCCTACGCCGTCAGGTCACGGCCTGCATTCTTCTTTGGTCCTCAGAGCAGCTGGCGTACCCTGCTGAGCAGGAACGGTCCCAGCGTCGTGCTGAAGAGGTTGCTCATGTGGCTGGGGTCCTTGTAGACGAGGACCCCGCCGATCACCGGCGGGCAGTCCCGCCGCCCGCAGAAGAAGTCGGTCAGGTCGATCACCGAGGCTCGCGGCGCGTCGGCGTGAGCGGCTGCCGCGGCGGGGTCCGGGTAGACGGCCGAGTCGCGCGGACGAGCGCAGGTCACCCCGGCGACCCGGTGGTGCCTGATCGCAGCCTCGACGCACGGGCCGGTCGCCGTCCCGGGAAACGGGGAGTCGCGGATCACGACGATCCTCCTCACCGACCGGGGGAGGGCCCGCCAGGCGTCGCGGTAGCCCTTGACCTGGTTGGCGAAGCTCGTCCTTCCGGGAGAGCCGACCGCGTCACCGAGGGCGTTGTCGGCGACGAAGACGGTGTCGACGGCCGGGTTTGCGACGAACCAGTCGACGACACCCGCTCGCCAGATGAGGCAGGACGCGGCCAGCGACGGGCGCAGGAGCGGGATCGTCTGCGAGAACGAGCAGCTCGACCGCGTCAGGGAGACCGCGCTCCACCCGAGGGCGCCGGCGACCACCGCCATCGCGCCGCGCCAGGTCTCGGCGTGGCTGTCACCGAGCAGCGCGACCTGCTTGGTCGTCGGTGTCAGCGGTGCGCCGAAGACGCACGGGATCACCAGCCCGCTCAGGCTCACCGGGCGGCAGGGGGCGTTCGGGGTGATCAGGGCCTCGGCCGGGGTCGGGGTGACCGTGTTCCGCAGGCGCGGGTTCACGCACTTCCGTCGGGGGTCGTGCGACGCGGCTCCGAAGCAGCGTGGCGCCGCTCGGGCGGCGGCCGGAGCCTGGGTCACGGCAACGGAGATCGGTCGCTCGCCGGCCGGCGTGAAGGTCGCCTTGGCGCGGACCGAGAGGCTGCCGACGTGGCTGCGGCGCTCGCTGCGGACCAGCGTCCTCCCGGTCGACGTCAGCACCATGCGCAGGTCGGCCGTCGCGGCCGCCGGAAACGTAAGGCTTCCGCGGGCGATCACCAGGGTCCTCGGTCGGGCCGCGGCGTGCGCCTGACCGCCGGGGGGCGCGACGTCCCACTCGACTTCGGCGATGCCGGACGTCAGCGCCACGAACGAGAGGGTGTAGCCGCCGGTCCGCAGAACGGCCGAGAGCTCTGAGGCCGGCCCGGACGGGAGTACCTCGGTGAGCAGAAGCGCCTTGATCTGCTCGCGGGTCGGCGGCGGAGGAGAGACGTCGGAACCGGATTCCGCAAGCGCGACGCAGGGAAGCGCGGCGAGGATCGTCGAGAGTCCGACGCCGACCAGCAGTCGCCGGCCGGCCCGCCGGTGACCGGAAGTCAACCGCCGATGTCCTGCTGCCAGACCGACACGATCCTCGCCTTGCCCGCCTTGCCCGCCTTGGTGCACGTGTCGCGCGCGTCGATCTCGGTCGGGATCGACTTGCGGGTCTCGGTGCACCTGAAGCCGAGGACCGGCTTCGTGCACCGTCCGGCCAGGCCGGACGCGGTCCGGCAGCGGTAGAAGGCGAGCACGAACTGCTTCCCGGTCGCGCACGTCGTGCCGGTCACGACGATCGAATCGAAGTAGCCGACGCTCGGGTAATGGGGTGGCGTGCACGTGCGGGCGATCCCGGCGACCGGGCGACCGGGGGAGGCCGGTGCGCTCGCGGAAGCACTCCCGCCCGATCCGCCGGCGGCCGCAGCCAGTACCAGGCACGCGAGCACGGCGAGCGGTCCCCGCCGGCGTCGGATCCCGTGCCGCGTCACGCGGGTGCGTCGCTTTCGGGCGGTCATAGTCGGTCGACCCTAACAAGGAGGCGGGCGGGCGGACTCAGTCGAGACTTGAACAGACTGACCTCCTAGACCCCCGCCGCCCGCCGGGCGGCCGCGTGGGCCTCGCGCTCGAAGCCGTCCTCCAGCCGCGCAAGCTCACCCACCCCGAGCGCCGTGGAGATCAACCAGTCACAGAACCAACTGTTCTTCGGCAGCAGCGGCCCGTGGAGGTAGGTGCCGATCACGTTCCCCGTCCGGGCTCCCTCGAAGCCGCTGTGCCCGTCGTTCCCATGCCCCCGCAGAACCCGCCCGAGCGCCGCCTGCCCGGCTGCCAGGTGAGTCCGGCCTCCATGATTCTCGAAACCGGCCAGAACAATCCCGTCATGCTCCGGGCAGGCGGCTCCGTCGAGCTCGATCGCGACGTTCCCGATCAGTCGGGGTCCGTCGTCGCGGATCGTCTCGACGTCGAGCAGGCCGACGCCCTCGATCGTCTCGTCGCCGAGCGAGTAGGACCGGCCGAGGAGCTGGTAGCCGCCGCATACGCCGAGCACGGTCGCCCCGGCCGCGGCCGCGCTCCGCAGGCCGTCGGCCTTCCTGGCGAGGAGGTCAGCCGCGCAGCGCCGCTGGTCGGAGTCCTGACCGCCGCCGAGGTAGTAGATGTCATGTGCTCGACCGTCGAGACGATCGCCGAGGCCACAAGACGACAGCTGGAAGGGAATCGATCGCCAGGCACACCTCCGTTCGAGCATCAGGAGGTTGCCGCGGTCGGCGTAGATGTTCATCAGATCGGGATAGAGGGCACACACCCGAACCGCACGTGTCATGTGACTATTTCCGGCTTGACGAACATCACTATCTCGCTGCCGACCTGGTCGGCCGTCGGTGCGACCCAGCTCGACTCGAGCCTGTGCAGGCCGACCGCCGCGGCTTCGGCTGAGAGCTCGGCCGGGTCGATCACGGCCAGCCGGACAAGATCGTCAGCGCTCTCGACGAGATTTCCCGCCTTTGTCCGCCGACGGCGCTCGAGAACGATCGCTCCGCACTGGAAGCGCAGGGCGGTCGGGCGGCTCTCGTAGGTCACCCCGTCGACGCGCGCCCGGTCGGGACCGAGCTCCATCTCGAACTCCTCGACTCCCTCGCCGAGCAGTGCTATCGCGAGCAGGCCGCCCGGCGCGAGTGCGGCGTGGGCGCAGCGCAGGAAGGCCGGCCGGTCGTCGAGCAGGTGGATCGTCTGCATCGGGACGATGCACAGGGCGACCTCGACGCGGGTCGAGAAGTCGCACGCATCGCCGACGGTCGTGTGAACCGGGAGGCCGGCCGCCCGCTGGCGGAGTGCTTCGGCGAGCGTCGGGTCGCGCTCGAGCGCGTGGACGTCGTGGCCCGCCCGGGCGAGGCAGAGCGCGACCCGGCCGGTGCCGGCGCCGATGTCGAGGACCGGCCCGCCGGCCCGTGCCGCGAGGTCGAGCCAGACCGGGAGGTCGGCGGTGTAGCCGCCGCATTCGACGTCGTGCCAGATCACGGCCGGCGTGGTCATGCGAGTGCCCACGAGCTGGCGGCCGCGCCGCGCTTGACGAGCAGCGCGCGGAGCTCGAGCATCGCCGTATAGGTCGGCAGGGCGTAGAGCGTTCCCCCGGCCGCGGCGTCGCCGACCGCCGCGTCGAGGGCGTCGGCAAGGCTCGGGACGAGCGCTGATCCGGCCGGACGGGACGCCGGCGTACTTGAGGCGGAGGGCGAGCTCGGCCGCCCGCGTCCCCGAGCAGGTCGCCCGCCGGATCCGCGTCGCGATGGCCTCGAAGTCGGCGTCCCAGATCCACGAGACGTCGTGGCCGTCGGCGGTCTTGTCGTTGAGCACGCCGATCAGGTCGTGGTCACCCGGCTCGAGCGCGAGCGTCCGGAGGACCTCGTTGGCGCCGGCCGGGTTCTTGATCAGCAGGATGCACAGCTCGCGGCCGTCGATCGCGACCGTCTCGGCCCGACCGAATGCCGGCGCGACCCTCGCCAGCCCGTCGACGATCTCGTCCAGCCCGATCTCGAGGGCGACCGCGAGGGCGGCCGCGCCGACTGCGTTGTAGACGTTGTAGAGGCCCGGGAGCGGCAGCTCGACCCTGCGCACTGCCGAGCGGGGTCTCGAGCGTGAATGACGCCCCGTGGACCCCGTTCAGCCTGACTGCCCGCGCGGTGACCTGCGCCGCCGGACGGCGGGCGCCGCAGCCGGGGCAGGAGTAGTGGCCGAGGTGGCCGAGGTAGACGGCCGTGTAGTCGTAGGCCTCGCCGCATCGCCGGCAGTGCTTCGAGTCGGCCGCGTGGGCCAGCGGTCCCCGGCCGAGGCGGTCGTCGTCGACGCCGAAGTAGACGGCCGACGGGGTGTCGCGGCCGAGGTCGGCGATCAGCGGGTCGTCGGCGTTGAGGACCAGGCGTGCGGTCGTTTCGGCGACGACGGCTGCCCACCGGTCGGCGATCGTCTCGAGCTCGCCGTAGCGGTCGAGCTGGTCGCGAAAGAGGTTCCCCAGCAGGATCGCCCGCGGGTGGAGCTGATCTGCGACCTGGGGGACGTAGAACTCGTCGACCTCGAAGAGGCCGATGTCGGCGGCGGGGATGCCGCGTCCGCGGGCCTCGAGCAGGGCCGAGGCGATCCCGCCGGCCATGTTCGCGCCGGCCCGGTTGTGGACGACGTTGAGCTCGGCCTGCTCCATCACGCTGGCGAGCATCCCCGCCGTCGTCGTCTTGCCGTTGGTCGCCGAGACGATCACGCTCCCGTCGTGGAGGTCGCCGGCCAGCCGGGCGATCGCCCGGCGGTCGAGACGGAGGAGGATCGCGCCGGGGATGCTCGTCCCGCCGCCGCCCCTCAGGCGCGAGAGGCCGCCGGCCGACCGGGCGAGCGTCCGCTTGAGCTCGAAGAGCATCAGCCCGCCGGCGGGACCAGCACCCGCACGGCCTCGGCCACGGATCTGACGAGCACCGGAAGCTCGCCGATCGGGTCGCCGTCGGCGTAGATCGTGAACGGCCGGTCGGCGGCGATCCGCACGGCCCGGCCCCGCAGGACGTGGACGTTCGACTCGTGGACGTGGGTTCCCTTGAAGACCTTGCCGAGCTTCAGGAGAAACCGGAGGCGGCCGATGTGCTCGGTCAGGACGATGTCGAGCAGGCCGTCGTCGAGCGCGGCATCGGGTGCGATTCGCATACCCCCGCCATAGGTGCTCGAGTTCGCCGCGATGACGCTGTACCCCCGGTAGGTCCGCTCGGTTCCGTCGACGTCGATCGTGAAGGTCGCCGGCTTCCAGGCGGCGAGCGCCCGCAGCGCTCCGTAGGCGTAGACCTGTCCGCCGAGCCACGACGGCGCTTCGTTGGCGATCCGGTTCGCGTCGGAGTCGAAGCCGGCGCTCGCGATGCAGGCGAACGGGCGGCCGTCGACCGACCCGAGGTCGATCGCCCGGGGTACGCCGGAAGCGATCACCTCACACGCGGCAGCGGCGGCTCTGGGTATCCCGAGCGCACGAGCGAAGTCGTTGCCCCGGCCGCCGGGAAGGACACCGAGCAGGCTCCCCGGGTGTCGCGCCAGCTCGGCCGCGACCGCCCCGACGAGGCCGTCTCCGCCGAGCGCGATCGCCGTCGCCCCGTCGGCCGCCGCCTCCCGGGCGAGCTCCCGCGCGTGGGCGAGGTCCCGGGTCTCGTGGGTCGTCTGCTCAACCCCAAGCCTGGCCAGAGCCCCCTGGACCTCGGGGAGGATCTTCCCGGCCCGGCCGCCACCGGCCGACGGGTTGACGATCAGGCGGGCGGCTGGCACGGCTCTAGGGTATTGAGGTCCAGCCTTCGTCAGCCAGGAAGACGATCACGGCATCGGGTCGGTCGGTGACGATGTACGCGTCGACCACGGCGCCATCGGTGTTGATCGTGATCGACAGACCCGAGGCGACCCGCCGGACCTTGGAGATCGCCGCGGTCGGCCGGCCGGAGCCCATCCGGGGGCTCACGCGGCCGGTCGCGACCCGATGGACGTCGGGATGCTCGGCGAGCCTGTCGAGCAGGCGGCGGTAGCCCTTCGTCGAGGAGTGCTTGTGGTGTGTCTGCTTGCGGGCCACTCAGGCCCGCTCGAGCCTTGGGGGGGCCGGCTCACGGTCGTGGTCTGACCGGCGCAGGACGAGGTCGGCGAGCGTCGGGGCGATCGCGACCGGCGTCGGATCCCGCGCGGCCCGCGCTTCGGCTTCCCCGGTCGCCCCGCTGAGCACGATCGCCCCGTCGAGGCCGGCCGCGTGGGCGCCGGCCAGGTCGGAGTCGAGGCGGTCGCCGATCATCAGCGTCCGCCCGGGACCGAAACGGTCGAGGGCCGTCTGAAAGAGCCCCGGATGAGGCTTGCCGACGATCTCGGCGGTCGCGTCGCCGGCGGTCTCGACGGCGGCGAGGATCGCCCCGGTCCCCGGCCAGTAGCCGCCGGGCATCGGGTAGCTGGGATCGCGGTTCGCGCCGAGCAGGATCGCTCCCCGGCGGAGCGCGAGCATCGACTCGCGGAGCTCGCCGTAGTCGAACCCGTCGTGGCCGGCGACGACGACGACCTGTGCCCGGCTGACGAACGCGCTGCCGTTGACGATCCGCAGGCCGGCGTCTGTGACATGGCGGTGGATCGCCGGTGAGCCGATCACGACTGCCGTCTGGCCGGAGTATCGCTCGGCGAGGACGTATTGGAGCGCCCCGCCGACGGTGACGACCTCTTCGAGCGAGGCCTGGATTCCGACCGACCAGAGTCGACGAACGAAGTCCTCGCCGGCGCTCCGGGCATTGTTGGTCACGAAACCCACCCGCTTGCCCGCCCGACGCAGGGCGGCGATCGCCTCCACCGATCCGGCGACCGCCTCGTCGCCGACCCAGACGCACCCGTCGAGGTCGAGCAGTACGTGGTCGTATGCCTCGGCCAGGTTGGAAAGCCGCACCGCCCCATTATGCTCGGGCGATGGCCGGCGGCTGGACGACGAAGCAGATCCCCGACCAGACGGGCCGGCGGGCGGTCGTGACCGGGGCCAGCAGTGGGCTGGGCGTCGTCGTCGCGCAGGAGCTTGCCCGCGCCGGCGCCGACGTGATCCTCGCCTGCCGCGACGCCGACCGGGGCGCGGCGGCGGCGGCGGCGATCTCGGAGCGTGTGCCCCGGGCTCTGGTCGGGGCCCGACGCCTCGATCTGGCTGACCTCGGGTCGGTCCGGGAGTTCGCGGGCGAGCTCGCCTCGGAGTCGCGGCCGCTCGACCTGCTGGTCAACAACGCCGGCGTGATGGCGCCGCCGCGGCGCCTCAGCGTCGACGGGTTCGAGCTCCAGCTGGCGACCAACCACCTGGGCCATTTTGCGCTGACCGGGCTCTTGATCGATCGTCTGCTCGCGGCCCCAGCCGGTCGGGTGGTGAGCGTGAGCAGCGTGCTCCACAAGTCCGGCCGGATCGACTTCGACGACCTCCAGGGATCCGAGGATTACGGCCGGTGGCGGGCCTACAGTCAGTCGAAGCTCGCCAACCTCGTGTTCGCGTTCGAGCTCGACCGAAGGGCTCGGGCAGCGGGGGTCCAGCTGGCGAGCGTCGCCGCCCACCCCGGCTATGCCAAGACGAACCTCCAGTCGGCGTCGGGCGGTCCGATCGCCAGGCTGCTGTCCCTCGCCAACCCGTTCTTCGCCCAGAGCGCCGCGGCCGGCGCCCTGCCGCTCCTGTGCGCGGCGACGAGCAGCGTCGACGGCGGCTCGTACTTCGGGCCTGACGGTCCCGGCGAGCGGCGAGGCCATCCGCGACTGGTCGCCGCGTCACCTGCCGCGCACGACGAGGCGCTCGCCGCGCGGCTGTGGACGGTCTCCGAGGAGCTGACCGGCGTCCGGTTCGACCTCTGAGCTACCGGAGCAAGGGGTTTGCGGCGCTGGCCAGGGGGACGGGCGGTCGCGTAGCGCCGAGGACCATGCCGGGGCAAGCCGCGCCGATCCTGGACTGGCGGCGCTAGGCTCCGGGCATGGCGCCCAGCCCGAGCGACCCAACTCGTCGAAGCGACCCAACTCGTCGGAGCGACCCAACTCGTCGAAGCGGCCTGATCGCGAACGTGTCTGCCTATCGGGTACTGAGAACGGCTCCGGCGGCCATGTCAGCGCTGGCGCTCGGGATCTGCGCGCTGGCCGCAACTGGCGTGGCGACGGACCCGCGGGGAGACGAGGGCACGATGGCCCACGTCTACCAGCTGCTCATCGTGATGGAGGTGCCGGTCGGCTGCCTGTTCATCCGCCTGGCAGTCCGCCGAGGGTTGCGCAACCATCTGAGTACCCTGGGAGCGCAGATCGTGCTCTTCGTCGCGGCGCTCGCGGCCGTGCCGGTATTCGGTCTCTAGCCAGGACGCCCAGCCGGAGCGGAGACGACCAGCCGGAGCCGAGACGCCCAGCCGGAGGCGAGACGCCCAGCCGGAGCCGAGACGCCGGCGTCTACTTGGCTGGGCCGGAGCCCCGGGGGCGTCGAGTCGGCTTTGAGGCCTGGCCACCCGGCTTCCCGGCTCGGCTCCCGGGCTTGGATTGACCGGCCGCCTTCGGCCCGGACCCGGCAGGCTTCGACGGCCCCTGACCGGCGGGCTTTGGCCGGGCCGCGGTCTGACCGGTGGGCTTCGTCCGCGCTGGCCCCTGACCTGCCGGCTTCGTTCGTGCGGAAGCCGGACCGGTCGGCTTCGTCCGGGCCTGCGAGCCCGCTGACTTCGCCCGTGTCGCAGCAGCCGCCTTCGTGCGTCCCTGAGCGGACGGCTTGGCGCCGCCCTGGGCGGCCGTGGCCGGTTGCGAGCCGCGGGTGCGGCCGTCGGCGGCGCCTGCACGGCCGCCGCCGCTCCCGCCGCCTGAGGACGATGCCGTCCCGGTCGGCGTGGCCGACTCGGCCCGGATTCCCCGCAACCGGCGGGATCGCTGTGGGGGGGCGAGCCCGGATGGGCGCGCCCGTGCGGCCTTGGCCTTGGCCTGGGCGGCCTTCTGGCGGCGGCGACCCCAGACGGCGAGGCCGGAGAGGACGGCGATGATCAGGAGGATGCCGAGCAGGATCCCCTGGGGGAGGCCGAGACCGCCGCCGAACGGGAGCGAGATCAGCTCGACGACGCCGAGGCCGAGAAGGAGTAGGACGAGGACGATCGCGGCGACGATCGCGATCCCGCGGACCCGGCGGATCGTCGGAGCACCCTTCGGCGGGGCGATCAGGCCCATCAGACGCAGGCCGATCAGCGCCCGCTTGGGTGGAGCTTCGTGGCCAAGCTTCTCGACGGCAACCTTGAGGTCGCCGGCGCGGTGCTCGGCAAGGGCCAGCGAGGCATTCGCCATGCGGCGGATCTGCGGCCGTTCCTGCGGGCGGGAGGCGGCGAGCGCGCGCCTGAAGTAGGTCCGCGTGGCTTCGGCGTCATACCGCTCGGCTGCCCTGGAGCCGAGGATCGAGAGGGCGATCGAGCGGTGCTTGGTCTCGGCCTCGAGTTGCTCTTCGGTTCGCTCCTGCATCTCCTCCATGAGCGCCGGAGAAAGACCCTGCTCGATCCGCACCTGTCGTTGCTTTGGCATGTCGGCGAAGTGTACGCGCCGATCCGCGTTCAAGTGCAGGCGCCGATATATTCGCGTGGTGAAGGCCGCATCGCCGCTTCTTGCCGTCCTGATCGGCCTCATGCTCGCTTCCGGCACCGTGCTGATCTCCGCCGCGGGGCCGGCGATCGCCGACAACCCCCTGACGATTCCGCAGGCGCCTGTCACGACGCCGCCGTTGCCGACGACGCCGACGACGACGACGACCGGCGACAACTCGAGCGCCGGTCGGGGCCTCTCGAAGAACGAGGAGGTGCTGATCTTCGGGATCGGCGCGGTCCTGATCGGACTGATCGTCTTCGTGATCCGCCGTGACGCCCGGACCCACGCGCCCGAAGGGGCGTCAACCGAGCGCGGGAGGCAACGTGGGACTGTCACCCCACTGTCGAAGCGGGTCGAGCGCAACCGGGCGAAGGGCAAGGCCGCGCGACGTCAGCGCAAGCGTCGGCGCTGACCCGCTGCGCCCGGGTCGCCGGTCCGCGCCGGAGGCGGTCGTGATGGACCCTGCTGCTGCGCGGAGGAGTCCGGCCGGCCGACGCTTCCTCGCGGGCGATCCACTCCGCGGACTCGCCGCGCTCGGGGTGGCCGTCTATCACGCGGGCACGGTGTCCTTGTTCGTCTCAGGGCACTCGGCCGATCTCGCGCGGGGATGGCCGGGCCCGTTCGGGACGATCGCAGGCGGGCCGATCGGGGCCGGGGCCTACGGCGTCGACGTCTTCTTCATCCTCTCGGGCTATCTGATCTCGCGACCGTTCGTCGCGGCCTACGCGGAGGGTCGGCGACTGCCGAGCCTGCTCGCGTATCTGCGCAACCGGGTGCTCCGGATCGTGCCGGCGTTCTGGGTCGCGCTCGGCGCGGTCGTGCTCGTCGCCGGGCCGCACGGTCGGACGTGGGCAGATGCCCCGCGGCTGCTTGGCTTCTCCGAGGACTGGGCAGACAGCCCGCTGCGATTTGACCTCGGCCAGGCGTGGACGCTCGGGGTCGAGGTGCGGTACTACCTCGCGGTCCCGGTGATCGCGACCATCGTGTTCCTGCTCACGCGCGTCGCCGGCGGCCGGCCGCGAGGCGCGGCGGCTCGCCTGTGGCTGGTCGGGACGATCGCCGCCGTCGCGAGCGTCTACCTGTTCGCGGCGTTTCCGCGCTACAACCAGGAGCAGGACTTCAGGCCGATCGCGCAGGCATATCTGCTGCTGGCGGGCGTCGTCCTGGCGACCGCGGATCTAGGTGCGACCTGGCGCTGGCTGGCCGGCCGCCGCGGTCGATGGGTGGCGGCCGCGGGCTTCGGATCGGGAGTCGTGACGCTGATCTGGATGCAGTACGCGGGGTCGCCGCTCGGCCGCCTCCCGGGCCTCGACTTCGAGCACTCGATCTCGGTCGTCTCGTCGGTGGCGGCCGTATTGATCGTCGGCGTGCCGATCCTCCTCCAGCGCGGCGGGGGTGGATGCTGGCGGTGGCTGGACAACCGACCGCTGCGATGGCTCGGTTCGCGGTCCTACGGGTTCTACCTCTACCAGCTCGGCGTCCTCACGGTGCTCTCCGAGCACGCCCCTGACCCGGGGCTCTACCGCCGGACGTTCGTCTTCCTGCTCGTCGTCGGGCTCCCGGTGATCCTCGGGCTCGCGGCCCTCTCCTGGCGCTTGGTCGAGCGGCCCGCCCTGCGCTTGAAGGCGCCGAGCGGACGGGGGTCGACGTGACTCACTCGACGCCGGAGTGACTCAGGCGACGCCGGAGGTCGAGGTGACTCAGGCGACGCCGGAGGTCGGGGTGACTCAGGCGACGCCGAGGTCGAGGTGACTCAGGCGACGCCGGAGGTCGCGCGTTCGCCACTGCGCCGGGAGGCCCTGATCCGCTCCGTCTTGTTGAGCACGGCCTTGCGCATCCGAACGGTGACGGGGGTGACCTCGGCGCACTCGTCGGGGCGCAGGAGCTCGAGGGTCTGGTCGAGTGAGAGCTGCCTGTGGGGAACGAGGCGGACGAGGACCTCGGCGGTCGAGGAGCGGATGTTGTTGAGGTGCTTCTCCTTGCAGGCGTTGACGTCGAGGTCGTCGGCCCGGGCATTCTCGCCGACGATCATCCCCTCGTAGACCTCGGCTCCGGGTCCGACGAAGAGCGTGCCGCGCTCCTGGAGGTTCATCAGCGCGAACTGGGCGGTCGTGCCGCGGCGGTCGGCGACGAGCGCACCCGTCGGGCGCATCTTGAGGTCACCGAACCAGGGCTCCCAGCCGTCGAAGACGTGGTGGAGGATGCCGGTGCCCCGGGTCTCGGTGAGGAACTCGGTGCGGAAGCCGATCAGGCCGCGGGCGGGGACGAGGTAGTCCATACGGACCCAGCCGGTCCCGTGGTTGACCATCTGCTCCATGCGCCCCTTGCGAAGGGCGATCAGCTGGGTGACGACGCCGACGTAGTCCTCGGGCACGTCGATCGCGAGCCGCTCGACCGGCTCGTGGATCTTGCCCTTGACCAGCCGCGTCAGGACCTGGGGCTGGCCGACGGTCAGCTCGAAGCCCTCGCGCCGCATCAGCTCGACGAGCACGGCGAGCTGGAGCTCGCCGCGACCCTGGACCTCCCAGGCGTCGGGTCGCTCGGTGTCGCCGACGCGGAGCGAGACGTTGCCGATCAGCTCGGCGTCGAGGCGGTTCTTGATCTGGCGAGCCGTCAGCTTGGTGCCCTCGCGGCCGGCGAGCGGCGACGTGTTGATGCCGATCGTCACGGCGAGCGACGGCTCGTCGACCGTGATCACGGGCAGCGGCCGGGGATCGTCGGGATCGGCCAGCGTCTCACCGATCGTGACCTCGGCGATCCCGGCGACGGCGATGATCTCGCCGGGCCCGGCCTCGGCGGCGTCGACCCGGTCGAGTGCGTCTGTCACGTAGAGCTCGGCGACCTGGGAGCGGACGATCGCCCCGTCGGCCCGGCACCAGGCGATCTGCTGGCCCTTGCGGATCACACCGTGGCGGACGCGGCAGATCGCGAGGCGTCCGACGTAGGGCGAGGCGTCGAGGTTGGTGACGAGCGCCTGGAGGGGATGGTCGGGGTCGTGGAGGGGAGCGGGGATGTGGTCGAGCAGGAGGTCCATCAGGGGCGCGAGGTCGGTGCCCTCGTCGCCTTGTGTCAGCGAGGCCCACCCGGCGCGGGCGTTGGTGTAGACGATCGGGAACTCGATCTGCTCCTCGTCGGCCTCGAGGTCGAGGAAGAGCTCGTAGACCTCGTCGACGACCTCGGAGATCCGGGCATCGGGCCGGTCGACCTTGTTGACGACGAGGATCACCGGCAGCCGGGCCTCGAGCGCCTTGCGCAGGACGAAGCGCGTCTGGGGGAGGGGCCCCTCACTGGCGTCGACGAGGAGGAGGATGCCGTCGACCATCGTCAGGCCGCGCTCGACCTCCCCGCCGAAGTCGGCGTGGCCTGGCGTGTCGATGATGTTGAGCTTGACGTCTGCGTAGCGAACGGAGGTGTTCTTCGCGAGGATCGTGATGCCCTTCTCACGCTCGAGATCGGTCGAGTCCATGACCCGCTCGGCGACATCCTGATTGGCTCGGAAGGCGCCCGACTGCCAGAGCATCGCGTCGACGAGGGTGGTCTTGCCGTGGTCGACGTGGGCGACGATGGCCACGTTGCGGATGTCTTCACGAGAGATGAGCACTCCATGGAGGCTAGTGGTAGCGCCTGCGCAAGACCGTCCCGGCCGCCGGGAGCGAGCATCGGGGTCCAGGCGCGGGGACCGGAGATCGGGCGATCGAGACGGTCTGGATCAAGAGCGAGAGGCCGCGGGCGCCGGGGCGATTCGATCCACCCCGGCGGCCGGCCGGCTGCTACCCGAGGCCGTTTGCGGTGAGGAACTTGGCGGCGACGCTGGCCGGCGTCTGCTTCTGGAGGCTGACGGCGGCGTTCATCGCCTGGACTGCCGGGGTCGTCAGCTTTGCTGAGACCTGGTTGACCGTCGAGGCGAAGACGGTTCCCTCCTTGGCGAGCAGTTGCTTGCTCACGACGGGCGCGACGTTCTGGAAGCCGAAGACGAACTTCGGGTCGGTCAGGATCTGGTACTTGCCGCCGACGAGCTGGGCGTCGGTCGTGAAGACGTCGGCGACGTTCGCCTTGCCGTCGTCGAGTGCCGTGTACGTCAGGCCGATCGCGAGCGGCTCGAAGGCGGGGTTGATCTTGTACTGCTTCTTGAGGCCGACGAGACCCTCCTCGCGGGTCGCGAACTCGGGCGCGGCGATCAGACGGACCTTCTTGCCGAGCTTGGCAAGGTCGGCGATCGTCTTGAGGCCGTTCTGCTTGGCGTAGGCCGGGAGCGTGGCGAGGGCGTCGGAGTCGAAGAATGGAGTCGGTGCGAGCAGCGTGAAGCCGCGTCCCTCCTCGAAGGTCTTGGCCGCCGCGTAGGCGTCGGCGGCATTCCTGGGCGGTGTCTTCTGACCGGCTACGACCGAGAGAATCGTGCCGGTGTACTCCGGGTACATCTCGATCTGCCCGCTCGTGAGGGCCTTGTCGATGACCTCGGAGGAGCCGATGTTCTCCTTGAGGTTCACCTTGTAGCCCCTGGCCTTGAGCGCCTGGGCGTAGAGCTGGCCGAGGATCAGCTCCTCGGTGAAGTTCTTGTCACCGATCGTGACGGTCGGCTTGCCGGCCCCGGGGAGGCCGCCAGCCGGAGCGGTGGACGTCGTCTTCGAGCTTCCGCAGGCTGCGATCCCCACGGCCGCCAGGACCCCGAGCGTCGCCACCCCTAAAGATCTGCTGCGTCGCATCTGCACCCTCCTCGTTGTGAACGGACCGTCAAGTATCGACCGTCACCGGCCCGGCGAGCCGGTCGAGTCCGCCGCCGGGAACACCGGGGACACGTCCAAGCTGGGCGTCGGGGGGCGCGGCGGGCGGCAGCGCGGTGGCCCGGAGGCCGCGTGGGGTGGCGGCCTTCTGAAGCGTGCCGAAGGCGGCGTCGACGGCGAGCGCGAGCGCGGCGACGCAGATCGCGGCTCCGAGCACGCCGGAGGAGTGGTAGCTCGCCTGGTTGGCGATCACGTCGCCGAGCGTGCCGCTGAAGCCGGCGACGGAGGCGATCGTGGCGGTCGCGATCACGAACACGGCGGCGACGCGGATGCCGGCGAAGATCGTCGGGACGGCGAGGGGGAGCTCGACTCGGAGGACGATCTCGCGCTCGCGCATGCCCATCCCGCGGGCGGCGTCGACGACGTCCGGATCGACGCCGGCGACTCCGACGTAGGCGTTGGTGACCATCGGCGGGACGGCGAGGACGACGAGGGCGACGACGACGTTGGTGAAGCCGAGGCCGATGAAGGCGACGCCGATCGCGATCACGGCGAGGCTGGGGAGGGCGCGACCGATGTTGGAGACGTTGATCGCGATGAACGCGCCCCGGCGGATGTGGCCGAGCCAGACGCCGATCGGGAGGGCGATCGCGATCGCGATCGCCATCGCGATGCCGCAGACCTCGAGGTGTCGGAGCGTCAGGCTCAGGAGCGTCGGCTCGCCGGGCTGGTCGACGCCGTCGCGGAGGATGAAGCGGATCGCGTCGGTGAGCGTGTGCATCAGGCGCGGGCCCAGGGGGTGAGGGACCGCTGGACGAGGACGAGCAGGCCGTCGGCGACGAGGGCGAGGGCGATCGCGAGCGCGCCGGCGGCGATCAGCTCGGTCTTGAAGACGTTCTCGTTGATCGCTGTGAAGATCGGCGCGCCGAGCCCTTGGTTGCAGACGTAGGCGGCGACCGTCGCGAGGCTGATCGTCGTGACCGTGGCGATCCGCAGGCCGGCCATGATCGTCGGGAGGGCGAGGGGCAGCTCGACGCGAACGAGGGATTGGCGGGCGGACATGCCCATGCCGCGGGCGGTCTCGCGAACCTCCTCGGGGACTCCGCGGAGGCCGGTGAGGATGTTGCGGAAGAGGATCAGCAGGGTGTAGCTGACGAGGGCGACCTCGGCGTTGGTCCGGGTGAGGCCGAGCGAGGGAACGAGGAACTCGAAGAGGGCGAGCGAGGGGATCGTGTAGAGGACGCCGCTGACTGTTGCGATCGGCCGCTCGAGCCAGTTTCGACGGTGGGCGGCGAGCGCGAGCAGCATGGCGAGGGCGAAGCCGAGGGCGATCGCGATCGCGGTGAGGACGACATGCTGGATCAGGGCGGGCTGGAGTACGCCGCTCCAGTTGGTGCGGACCCAGTCGGTGCAGAAGAGCCGGTTCTCCTGGACGCAGCTCTGGGCGCCTCCGCCGCCGAAGCTGGGGATCACGACGGCGGCGATCATCCGGTGTCGCGCTCGGATCGGCTGGCGGCGGTCGCGGTCTTGGGCGGTGGATCTCCCGGCGGCGTGGGGGAGGTCGACAGCGTGCGTCCGACGAGGTCGATCGTCACGTGGCCGAGCGGGCGATCGTGCTCGTCGACGACCGTCAGTGGGCGACCGCTGTTGCCGAGCATGATCGAGAGGGCGTCGCGGACGCTGGTGCGGGCGGGGATCCGTTCGCGGCCGGGTGGCGCGGCCGGGTCGAGCGCGATCAACGGGAGGTCGGCGAGCGTGCTGAGGGCGAGCCGCTTGAGCGCCCTGTCGGCGCCGACGAAGCGGGCGACGAAGTCGTCGGCGGGGCTGGTGAGGAGCTCGGCGGGCGTGGCATACTGGGCGAGGCGCCCGCCCTCGCGCAGCACGGCGATCCGGTCGCCCATCTTGATCGCCTCGTCGATGTCATGTGTCACGAAGACGATCGTCTTTCGGACCTGAGCCTGGAGGCGGAGGAACTCATCCTGAAGTCGCTCACGGTTGATCGGGTCGATCGCGCCGAAGGGCTCGTCCATCAGCATCAGGGGCGGGTCGGCCGCGAGGGCGCGGGCGACGCCGATGCGCTGTCGTTGACCTCCGGAGAGCTGACCGGGGTAGCGGGCGGAGACCTCGTCGGGATCCATGCCGATCAGCAGGAGGAGCTCTTTCGATCGCGCAGCCATCCGGGAGCGGTCCCAGCCGAGCAGACGCGGCACGGTCGCGATGTTCTCAGCGACGGTGAGGTGGGGAAAGAGACCGATCTGCTGGATCACGTAGCCGATCTCGCGACGGAGCTCGTCTGGCGGTCGGCCGAGAATGCTCTTGCCACCGAGCAGGATGTCACCGTCGGTGAGGTCGATCATCCGGTTGACGAGTCGCATGGCGGTCGTCTTGCCGCAGCCGGAGGGGCCGACGAGTACGCACACCTCGCCGGCGGGAACCTCGAGGGAGAGGTCGGCGAGCGCCGGCTCGCGATTGCCGGGGTAGCGCTTCCAGACGCCGCGGAACTCCAGCGTCGCGGCCTGCGCGAACGACGGCGGCCCCTCGTGTTGGGCGGTGGCTGCAATGTCCAAGGAGGCGATCCTGGGCGAAGGTCGAGCAACCCTACAGGTCGGGGCGGCTCGGGCGGAGGAGTGGTTTCTGCTTGAATCGCCCGGGATGCGCAACGCGGCGCAAGGGCGCCTCAGGACTCTCGCCGGCGTGGTGGCGATCGTGATCTCCGTCGTCGTGTTCGCGGCCGGGGCACGCGGGGGCGGGCGCCGGCGGTGAGCGGCCCTGATGGCGGCGTGCGGGAGATCGCGATTCGGGGGGAGATGATCCGCTTGGGCCAGCTCCTCAAGCTCGCCGGCCTGGTGGGTTCGGGTGCGGAGGGCAAGCTGATGCTGGCGCGCGGGGGGGTGAGCGTGAACGGGGAGCCGGAGACCCGGCGCGGGCGGCAGTTGAACCCGGGCGATGTCGTCGGCGCCGATGATGAGCTGCTGCGCGTGAGGAGCGCAGACGCTTGACTCCGGGCAGATAGGCATGGATCGCTCGGACGACCGCCGACCGGTTTGACCGGCGGCGTCGCGGGGGTAGGTCGGTCACGTCCAGATCGAAGGCTCAGTTGACCAGTCACACGTTCGCCATCCGATCCGAGACTCTCACGGCTGGACTGCGGATCGTCGTCGTGCGGGGAGAGCTCGACCTCTTCGCGGCGCCCGAGCTCAAGGAGGCGATCTCCCGTGCTCTGGCCGACGACGTCCGCGACCTGATCGTCGATCTCACGCGGACCGTCTTCATCGACTCGAGCGGCCTGGCGGCTCTGATGCTCGCGATGAGGCGGGCGCACAGCCTGGGTGGGCGGTTGGTCGTGATCGACGCGGGAGGGAGCGTCGCGCGGACGTTCCGCGTCGCAGGGGTCGACCAGATCCTGACGATCGTTCCGTCGCGAGAGGCGGCGCTGGCTGCGCTGGGCGACAGTGAACGCCGGATAGCCCCGATGACAGCGGCCGTGGCGTGGGCCGGGAGACCGGCCGGGTGATCGGCGACGCGCAGGCGATGTTCGTCGAACTGCGAAGCAACCCGACGCCGGCGCTGCGTGATCGTCTGATCGAGCTGCACCTCCCGCTCGCGCGGAGCGTCGCGAGCCGCTACAGGCACACCCCCCAGCCGTTCGACGACCTCCTTCAGGTCGCGAGCATGGCGCTGGTCAAGGCGGTCGATCGGTTCGAGCCGGCGCGTGGCCTGGCTTTCTCGTCATTTGCCGTGCCGACCATGATCGGCGAGATCAAGCGGCATTTCCGGGACACGGCATGGGCACTGCACGTCCCGCGGGCGCTGAAGGAGCAGATCCTCCTGGTGGAGCGGTGTGAGCGCGAGCTCTCGGGAAGGCTGGGGCGAGCGCCGACGGTCGAGGACCTGGCAGAGCTGGCGGGGCTGACGAACGAGGCGGTGCTCGAGGCGCTCGAGGCACGCTCGGCACATGACACAGAATCGATCGATGCGGCCCTCGACGAGGACGAACCGGGTGTGCGGGGAGATGCGCTCGGGGCCGACGATGCGCGGCTCGAGCTGGTCGACGTCCGCTCGGCCCTGTCGAATGCGATGGAGCATCTCGCTGAGCGGGAGCGGCAGATCATCGAGTTGCGCTTCGTGGGCGGGCTGACACAGACGCAGATCGCCGAGCGGGTCGGGGTCTCCCAGATGCAGGTCTCCCGCCTCCTGCGGAGCGCGCTGGCTGAGCTTCGCGAGCGAGTGGACATCGGCGCGCCGTGAGTGGACGGCGCGCGGCGACGGGCTCTGCGGGAGTCAGCGGGAGTCGAGCATGCGGAGCGTGAGGACCTCGGCTTCGGCCGTGGTCTCGACGGTGATCTGGTCGGCCAGGGTTTCGATCAGGGGCTCGAGCCCGCCGACTGCCGTGTCACCGATCAGCTGGCGGGCCGTCCCGGGTCGAAGGGGTCCGATCCGGAGCTCGAGGTCCCTTGTTGCGAGGACTACGCCGACTTGAAGGCGGTTGCCGGCGAGTGAGCGGCCGGCGTGGGCGGCGATCGCATCTGTCACGAGCTGGAGGTCCGAGAGACGGTCGATCGAGAAGCGCGCGCGTGCGGCGAGCGCCGTGAGTGGACGGCTGAGCATGGTCCCGGCGAGGCTCAGGGGCGCGAGCACGAGCGTGGCCCTGGTGTCGCCGGCGGAATCTCCGGCGTCGGTATCGGCGTCGGCGTGAGCGGCGTCGGCGTGAGCGGCGTCGATGACGCCCGCGTCTGGCGGAGGGTCGTCCACAGCGGCGGGCGTGGCGAGCTCGCGGGCGCCGGGGACGTCGAACTGCATGCGGACCTGCGTTCCCTGGTCGATCCCGCCGGTGAACTCCACCCGGTCGCTGAGCGCGAGGATCACGGGGATCCCGATCCCGTCGATCTGGTCGGTCGTCTTCGGGCGGGGGCGCAGGCCGCCGCCGGTGTCGGTCACGGAGACCTCGAGACCGTCGTCCTCGACGCGGATTTCGACGTCGAGAGGGCCGCGAGCGCCGTCGTAGGCGTGCAGGACGACGTTGTTGCAGGCCTCGCTGACGACCGTCTTGACGTCGTCAAGCTGACCTTGGGCGAGCGGTAGGACGCTCGCGAGGCCGGCGAGAACCTCGCGGACGAGGAAGACGTTCTCGGGGAGATTGGTCACGACCAGGCGGACATTGGGCCTGCGCGTCATCGGAAGCATGGCGATCTCAGGTGCGCGAAGACGGTCGCGCGACGGTGCGGGCACCTTGGGGTCAGAGCCATCGCGGTCGCACGCCGGCACCCGTGCGGTCTGGGGCTCGACCGATCCACGCGGGGACGATACCCGGGGGAAATGGGCGTCAAACGCCTCGATCGGGCCGGCAAGGCCAGGCGGGCAGGGGGTCCGGTAGGCGGGGGGCGGGGCTTGAGCCGACGATCATTGGCGGCAGGATATGGCGCGCGGGAGGAGAATCGGGCCGAGAAAAGCGAAGAGCCCTGGCGTGGGGCGCGCCGGGCTCTTCGAACCATGAAGTGCGGGGGAGGCACTCATGGGCACTGCTCTTACAGTGTATACGGCTCGCACGACGGATGTGCGAACGTCGCGCGTGTCGCGTGCCGGGAGTCGATGTCGCCTTCGGCAAGGTATCCTTGGCGGGCCGGGGTCGGTGACACGTCCGGCGACGATCTTGAGATCGGCTGCCGGCCGATCGGTCTAGATCACGGTCGAGCTTGTCGTGCGGGGTGATGCCCGACGGCTTCGTCGATGCGGGGCCTTGGGGTGTCGAACACACCTGTCAGCTCTGGACAAACTCAATTTCACACGTCCGGCGGACACCTTGACGGCACAACAACAGCACCTTGTACCCGGCCCGTACCTTGTACCCGGCCCGACGAGACGACAAACTGCGTCTCGTGGCTTGATCAGAGCGTGTCCCGGTGGGTCGGAAGCTTGGCGTCGGCGCCCGCGTGGGGATCGTCGAACCGGCTCGGCGAACCGGCTGGTCGGCTGTCGAGTCGGGGACTTGCGCTCGTCGCGGATCGGTTGGCACCCGGAGCGGCGGGTAGCGGCCAGCCGGGTCCGGCAGACGTGTTGGCGTTGCGCGGTCAGCGGCGAGCGGGACGCGCGGGCGAACCCGGGCCTGGGAATGTGGACGGACGGGCTCGCCTGTCGAAATGGGGCGACTCGGACGATCGGAGCGCCGATTTCGCGCCGGCGCACCGAGCGGGTTGGGGTCGCCGCAGCCGCTCCGCGGGCCAGGCCGGATCGTGTCGGGCGGCGGGTCGGCCGCGAGGCGACTGGTCGGCGTGCGCAGGGGGTGGGGGGAAGGGCGAGCGACCGACGGAGAGGGTCCGTGGGGTCCCAGGATGCGAACCGGGCGAGCCCCTGAGGGACTCGCCCGTATCCGCGCGGTCATGGATCGCCTCTGAACTACAACGTCCCAGGACTGTGTGTCTTGCCTGGGCGGCTTGACACTCCCGACCACCGCGACTGGCCGACGATCGCAAGATCGTCGCGTCGGCCGGCTGCGCGTACGAGACGCGCGGGTCGAGTAGGCGGTCCGCCGTCCCAACAGACTACCGCGACGACGCGGGGAGAGACCGAACCGCGCACGACGGGACTCCGGCGCGGCGGGGTTTAGGACACTCTTAGCCGCGTGGTGCAACCTGCTCGAATGAAATCTCGTCTGGGGCTGCTGGGGCTGCTGGTCGCCTTGGCGGCGCCGAGCGGGGTCGCCGAGGCCCTGCCAGCGGGGCTCAGCACCCGCGTGATCGGCGGCATCTCGATCCCGTCGATCAACGCCTTCCCGTTCCAGGTGGCGGTCTTCGTGCAGACACCGAACCCACCGGTCGGCCCGGCAACGGGGACGTTGGCGTTCTGCGGGGGGGTCGTGATAGACCCGACGCAGATCCTGACCGCGGCCCACTGCGTGACCGACGAGACGACTGGGCAGACGGTGCCGGCGGGCGAGGTCACCGTGCTGACCGGGACGGCGACGCTGCCGACCTCGGTTCCGACGGCACCGGTCGCGACCAACATCGCGGTCGACCCGAGCTACAACCCGGTGGCAGCGGACTATGACGCGGCCGTGGTTACGCTGTCGACGCCGGTCTACGGCGGGACGCCGTCGCACGACGGGACGACGGCGGTGGCGCCGATCGCGTTGATCTCGAGCGCGCTGGCCGACGTCTACGCGAACCCCGAGGTGACGCCGGCGGAGCCGGTCACGGTCACCGGATGGGGACAGACGAGTCCGCTGGCGGTCGGCGCACAGGATCCCAACGCGATGCTGCCGCAGCAGCTCCAGGGAATCGAGACGCATCTGATCTCAGACGAGACGTGCGCCCAGGATTACGCGCCGCTCGGGCCGTTGGGGATCCCGCCGCTGACGGCGCGGATGCTGTGCGCGGGAGAGCCGGGCGGGGGACGGGACGCGTGCGCGGGTGACAGCGGGGGTCCGATGGTCGTCGATCTCAACACGCCGGCGACGCCGCCGAGCGACTATGCGCTGGCCGGCCTCGTCGACTTCGGGGCCGGGTGCGGCCAGGCCGGCGATCCGGGGGTCTACGTGCGGATCGCCAACGACGACATCCAGAGCTTCATCCGGTCGGCGGTGCGGGCGGCGGGACAGCAGCTGGTCGCGCCGCCGGTCCCGAGCGGAGCTCCGCCCGTACGCATGGCGATCACGCCGACGAGCGGACGGGCGAGGCTGGCGAGCACGTCGGCGCGGGTCCGCAGCCGGGTGACGAGGGTCCGTGTGTCGTGCGCCACGCGGACCTGCACGGGAACCGTCAGCCTGAGGACCAACACGACGGTCGGCGTGGCACATTTCACGATTCTGGCGGGCGTGACGAAGGACATCCGGGTGCGTCTGACGCCGACGGGCGAGCGGCAGCTCAAGCGTCATCACGGGAGACTGCGGACGACGGCGTCGATCAAGACGACTGGTCTGAGCACGCTGAAGCGGACTTTCACGCTGACTGGCTGAACGGGCTCCTCCGGGGGACGCGGGGGTCGCCGGAGCGCCGGGGTCGGGCCGCGACGACTCGGGTCACGCGGGCCGCGGAGGGGTCGGGTCACCCGCAAGCCTCGCCGGCCGCATGACGCGCCGCCGGCAGTGCGTTGGGGGTCAGCCGCAGGCGCCGTGGAGCGTCGGGGGTCAGCGAGCGAGTAGGAGCGGAGTGTCGTGAACGAGATCCGAGGGCTTGAACTGGGCGGGATAGATCGTCGTCAGCGCTCCCTTGGCCGTTATCCCGTAGACAAGGGCGCTGTGGTCGACGAGGGCGGGGGAGGCGGCGTCTTGGGCTGATCCGACGTTCCACGCTGCCCAGACGCGACCGAGCTCGGCCGCCGACCCGACGAGGTATTGCATCCGTCCGACGAGATTGTGGACGCGCAGGAAGTTCGCCACGGCCTTGGGCGTGTCGCCCTTCGGGTCGACCGAGATCGCAATCATCTGGACCTTGTCGTTGGCGGCGCCGAGAGCGGCTTGGGTCGCGTGAAGGTCTGTGGCGATCAGGGGACAGACGTCGGGGCAGTGGGTGTAGAGGAAGGTGACGAAGACGACCTTCCCGCGGTATTGGGAGAGCGAGACGGTCTGGCCGAGGTAGTTGCGCAGCGTGGTCGCGGGGGCCGCCTTGGCCGGGACGAGCGTCCCGCCGGCGAAGGACCCGCCGGCCGGCGTCTCGCCGACGTTGCCCGGCAGCCTGGTGTGGGACTTGGGCGAGCCGAGGCCGAAGGCGATCAGAGCGCCGACGACGACAACAAGCAGCACGAGAGCCGGCAGGAGGGCTCGCCGCGCACCGCCGGGCGGCTTCCCGACCATCCGCGCGGCTGCGGGGCGTGAGGGGTCCGGGGTGGTGGCCGGGTCCGGTTCCCCTGTGGACGCGGCGGGCACCGGGGCGGGGCGGGCGGTCTCAGCTGGCGTGGGGCGAGCCGGCCGGGCGTCGGCGGAGGCAGAGGGGGTGGCGTCCGCGGGGGCGCCGTCCGGGGGGGCGGGGACCCCGTCCGCGGGGGCGGGGCCGGCAGGGGTGGCGTCCGCGGGGGCGCCGTCCGGGGAGGCGGGGGCGCCGTCCGGGGAGGCGGGGGCGCCGTCCGGGGAGGCGGGGGCGCCGTCCGGGGGGACGGGGGCGCCGTCCGCGGGGGCGGGGCCGGCAGGGGTGGCGCCGGCGGGGGCGGCGTCGGCGGGGGCGCCGTCCGCGGGGGCGGGGCCGGCGGGCGTGGGGTCGGTCGGATCGGTCATCGGGGATCGGTCGGCTGCGGACTCTACGTGCCGACGCGCGGGGCCGCGCCGGCATCGGCAGTCGCCGCCGCGACGTCAGGATCGCCTTCGCCCGGGCGGGGGCGTCGGCCACCGGCAACCTCCAGGCGCTGGCGGAGCTCAGCGCCGCGGCCTGCGGCGACGGCCCGCGTGGCACGCGCCTCGTCCAGATCGAAGGCGTTCGCCTCGGCGTAGTCGAGCAGTTCCTGGCGCTCGTCGGATTGGGCGGCCGTACGCAGGAAGAGCCAGGCGAACAGCCCGAGCGTGAGGATGCTGCCCTCGACCATCATCACCGCACCGGCTACGTTCTGGTCGGTCTGCGGCGAGATCCCGTAGTCCGAGCCGCGACCGACGTAGAAGGGGTAGAACACGGTGTGCGACCAGAGCAGCACGTTGCCGAGCACCGCACCCGCGAGGCGTACGCCGGCGATGTAGAGGAGACGTGCCGCGTTGCCGAACCACGCGGGCTTCGGGAGGGGGCCGAGCAGGGCCATCCACATGGCGCAGCCAAAGCTGAAGAAGCAGGCGTGCTGGAACGCGTGGATCGCGTCGTGTCTGAGGGCGGCCTGGTAGAGGAACGGCAGGTGCCAGGCATAGAAGTCGATCAGCCAGACCGGCGCGGCGACCGCCGGATGGACGAGGAAGCGCAGGCGGGCGACGACGCGAATCCTCAGGAGCGGTGCGATCATCGGTCCGGTGATCCCCAGCACGATCATCAGGGCGGCGACGTCGCCGATCAAGAGGTGCTCGACCATGTGAGCTATCAGCAGATCACCACTGATGCTGCCGAACGGCGAGGAGAGGGCGATCAGCAGGACGAGTACGCCGCCTGCGAAGACCCACTCCCGCCACCTCGGCACGGGCCTCGCGTTGGCGGCCAGCAACCGCGCCCGCCGGTGGTAGACCCGCCAGCAACCGAGGGCTACTGCCGCCAGGACGGCGTCCTGCGCCAGGCCCGAACCGCCGGTCGCGCTGACCGCAAGCATCGCCAGATCAGGCGGCCTTGAGCGCCGCGATCAGCGACGTCGCGGTCTGCGGGCCGAGCAGCCTGTTGACGATCCGGCCGGTCGCGTCGACGACGTAGGTCGTCGGGAGGCCGGTCAGCCGGTAGCGGTCGGCGGTCGTGCTGTCGGGATCGTTGAGCACCGAGAACCGCCAGCCGTAGCGAGCGACGAACCGCCGCGCGTCGTTCGCGGTTGTGTCGCCCGTATCGACCCCGACGAGGTGCCCACGGCCGGCGGAGCTGGCCGCGAACCGGGCGAGCTGTGGGGCTTCCTGCCGGCAGGGGACGCACCAGCTCGCGAAGAAGTTGACGAGGAACCCGTGGCCCCGTAGCGATGCCAACGCGACCTGCGGTCCGCTGATCGCCTGGCTCGGGAGCGGCGGAGCCGGCCGGGCCTTCGGGGGGCTGCCGGAGACGACGAATGCCCCGAGGGTGACGGCGACGCCGATCGAGAGCGCGATCACCACGCGTCGCGGCATCAGATCCGACTCGACGATGGGCGGGAAGTCACCAGCCACAGGATAAGGGCCGGCCAGCCGCGCCCCGCCGGTCTGGGCGACCGTTGCTCCGACGTCGGTCGAGCGGTCTCGCCTGAGGCGCTGGGTCGGCAGTGTCGCGGTGGAGGCGGACACCGTTTGCCGGAGGGAGACCGACGGCCGTCGCGCCGGGAGAGGGTCAGCCGTGGCCGGCGGGAGACGCCACCGATGCCGACGTGGGAGCCCGACTCCATGGCTGGCTGAGACCGGCCGCCGTCCCGACCGGAGACGCACAGCCGTCTCGACCGGAGACGGTCAGCTGCGGCCGGCGGAAGGGGACGGGGGATGGGCACAAGCGTATGGGCGGCGAGCCGGCGGCATGCGAGGCGACTCCCGGATGTGTCGCACCCGTGAGCCGGCCAGGGTGAAACGGCGTGCGAGTCACCACTCGACCTATGTGATCCCAGTGCATTGCCACTTCTTATTGCTAAGACAACCTTGAGCGGTCAAAATGATTAGTGTCGACCACGCGCGAGAGTGACGTCCGCCATGTGTGATAGGTTCACACAAGTCGTCAGTAACGGTCAGAAGGACTTGCATGTTTTCCTCGGCACACACACACGTAAACCTCAAGGAGGAGGGCGAATGCCCGACGCAGGGACGATTCATCAGCAGGTACAGGCACGACTGGACGAACTCGAGGCGCTGATTGCGCCGCTCCGTGCCGAGCTCGAACAGTTGACGAGCGTGGCGGAGATGTTGGGCGGAAGCGGCAACTCTCCTGCGGCGTCCGTCGCCGCCAAGTCGACGCCCCGCCGATCGCGGACGACAGCCAAGCCTGCCGCGGGGTTCCGCGACGGGGCGGCCAAGCGTCCACGCCGGGGCGGCGGCGGGGGCCGGGCCCAGCTCACCGCGAAGTTGATCTCCGACCAGCCGGGGATCACCGCATCGGAGCTGGCGAAGGCCATGTCGATCGCACCGAACTATCTCTACCGCGTGCTTCCGCGGCTCGAGCGTGAGGGTCACATCGCCAAGCAGGGCAAGGGTTACCACCCGACCGCATCGCCGGCCGGGTCCGGCGGCGGGGAGTAGCCACCAGCCGGGACCGATGGCGGCCCGCTCGTCGTCACATCGGTCCCGGCTAGGTGCCGCATCCGCGGACAAGGATTCCCGACACGATTCACTTTCCTGTTCGGTCTCCGGGCCGGCCCGCGTCGGTTGTCAGAGGGTGAGGAGCGTCTGGTAGCCTCCCTCCGCCGCATCGGTACCCAGAAAGCGGCGCCACCGGCCGAGAGATGATCGTCTACCACGGAACAACCGTTGACTGCCGGGCCGGCATCGAAGCCGAGGGCCTTCGACCGGGTTCGTTCGTCGCCCCGAGTCGCGACCTCGCCAGCGACTACTCCTGGCGTCGGGCGATGGACCTCGGGGCCGACTCGTGCGTGCTCTTCGAGCTCGACATTCCCGACGCCGCGATCGTCACGGCGACGAGCTGGTGGTGGGCTCCCAACCAGATGCAGTTGCCCTACGGATGCCCGCCCTCGTGCATCATCTCGGTCGACACGTCAGACCCGCCCCGGTTCTCGATGACCGAGGACCATCAGGACGGCGCCGGACTCCCCGGCGACCTCGCTTCAGGCCGCCCGGACGAACCCCGGCCGAGCGACGTCCGCCCACCGACCTGACACCGCCCGCCAGCGAGCCGACAGGCCGTCGAGGGTCGGGCACGGCGGCGCGAGCCGCACGCCGCCCGCCGCGCGCCGGCATCCTCGGCACACCGGGGCGGCCCGACACCGAGCACCGCCGGGGCGGTGCGAGACCCTCGGCACGCCGGGCGGCCCGACACCCTCAGCGGAAGGCGTCGACCGCCCGCTGGGACGGGTGGCCGGCGACGGCCTCCCGCAGGCGGTTGGCGTTGGCGTCGAGGTAGCGGCTGGTCGTCGCGAGCGACGAGTGCCCGAGTAGATCCCGGAGCTCGACGACATCGGCGCCGTACTCGACGGCAAGCGAGGCGAAGCTGTGGCGGAGCGCGTGGACGAGGGCGCCCCCAGGAACGGCCGAGCGTATCCCGGCCCGCTTGTATAGCTGTTCGACCACGTACTGGATCCGGGCCGGCGTGAGACGCGACCCGTCGTAGTGGGCGAGGAGGGCCGCGCGGGGATCGTCGAGCGCCTCCGGCCCGTGGCGCTCGACACGGGTCGCCAGGTACCGGTCGAGAATCGACTCGAGCCCGGGCTGGAGCGGGATCGCGCGGTCTTTCTTGCCCTTGCCGGTGACCTGGAGTCGACGCGCACCGACCGGGCCGGTGATGCTGTTCAGATTCAGGGAGACCGCCTCGGACAGGCGGATGCCGGTCACGCAGAACGTCGCGACGAGAGCCACATCACGCTCTGGCCATCGCTTGGTCGCCTTCGCCCTCTCATCGACTGTCGCCGCCGTCGCCATCAGCAGCGCGGCCGGGTTGTCATGGCGAATCGACCGCGGGGCAGTCTGCGGGAGCTTCGGCTTGGGCACCGACTTCATCGGGTTGCGGTTGAGCACCTCGTCGTCGACGAGGTGGTTGAAGAACCGATTCCAGACCGTCCAGGCTCGCACGAGCGAGCCCTCGGCGTGGTCGGAGGCCCACGAGCCGAAGCCGCGTCGCAGAGTCCGCGGGTTCAGCTCGTCGACACGCAGTCGGGCGACCCGCTGGTCGACCGACGCCTCCGATGGCTCGTCGCCGCAGTCAGTCTCGAGATCGGGGGCCCCGGCCGGACCGACCGACGCGTTCGAGGCGACGATGCGCCTGGCGATCCCGTAGAGATCGTTGCGGTAGCCGCGCAGCGTGTGCTCAGACCGCTTGGCCGCGCGGAGAGAGTCGAGGAAGTCATCGACAAGCTCAGGAAACAGCGCGACCATCCCACGGGAGCCTAGTCCAGAGCGCCCGTGCGGCTCGCTCGCCTACGATTTTGGAAGCCGTCGGTCCCGAGACGATCTTTACGTCCTGCCCAGGTCGCGGCCCGCGTCGAATTCCCGCGGGTCTATCCTCAGGGGAAGCGGGAGGGCGGTTCGAAGTCAGTGAGTCGCGGATCGCGTCACCTGACAACCGAGAGGAAGACAATGGGACTGCTCAACCGTAGGGGCGCAGACGCCCAGCAGGATGACGCCGAACCAGATCGCGAAGCTGCCGACGCCGCGGCCGCAGCCCCCGACTCGGCCACCGAACCCGGACAGGCGCCGAGCGAGTATCACGCCGGCTCACTCGAGGGTGTGCCACAGGCCGGCCGCACGCGGCTCGAGCAGAACAGGCGCGGCCTCTTCACCTCCGATCTCTCGGTCAACGAGTTCCTCGTCGTCGGTGAGGCCGGTTTCGACCCGGTCGGCTTCGTGATCGGCAGCTCGATCTATCACGTCGGCCTCCAGGTGGCCGGCTACCGCCAGAGCATGGAGCTGACGGTCCTCTCTCAGGCCATGTACGAGGCGCGCAACCTCGCGATGACGCGCATGGAGGAGGAGGCCGACCAGCTCGGCGCCGACGGCATCGTCGGCGTTCGCCTGACGATCAACCGCTACGCCTGGGGTGAGAACATGGCCGAGTTCATCGCGCTCGGAACGGCGATCAAGCACCGTGAGGGGAAGCTCCACCGCGCGCCCAACGGCCGGCCGTTCACCAGTGATCTCTCAGGACAGGACTTCTGGACCCTCCTGCGAACCGGGCACCGTCCGGTCGGCATGGTGATGGGGAGCTGCGTCTACCACGTCGCTCACCAGTCGATGCGCGCGACGTTGAAGAACGCCGGGCGCAACATCGAGATGCCGAACTTCACGCAGGCGATGTATGACGCCCGCGAGCTGGCGATGGGGAGGATGCAGGCGGAGGCCGAGACTCTCGGAGCCGAGGGTATCGTCGGTGTCCAGCTCCACGAGCAGAGCCACGGCTGGGGCAGTCATGTGATCGAGTTCTTCGGGATCGGCACGGCGATCGTCAAGTCCGAAGGCGCCGGGCCACTCCAGACCCCAACCGCCGTGATCGACCTCAGCCGGTAGCACTGGTATCGGCAGGCCGGCGAGGCACGGCTCACCCGGGCGCCGACTGACGCAGCCCCTCAGAGCGGCGCGACGCGTGTCCGGGCAGCCCAGCCCTGGCGCAGGAGGTCGAGCAGGGCGTCCGGCGGGTGGGCGCCCGACGCACCGAGCGCCCGATCGACGACGAAGGTCGGGACCGAGCTGATCCCCAGCTTGCGGGCGTCGGCCTCCTCGGCGCGGACGCGGGCCGCCCGGGTCTCGTCGGTGAGCGCCAGACGCGCCTCAGGCTCGGCAATGCCGACATCGGCGGCCAGAGCGACCAGCGTCTCGTGGTCGCTGACCAGCTGACCCTCGGTGAAGTAGGCGCGCAGCAGGCGTTCCTTCATGGCGTCCTGGACACCGCGGTCGTCGGCCAGGTCGATCAGTCTGTGGGCGTCGAACGTCGAACCGCTCCGGGCGATGTCGAAGCGGAAGTCGAGGCCTTCGCCAGCGGCGGCATCGACGACCGTCTGCTCCATCTCACGCGCACGCTCGACCGTGATCCCGTACTTGTCGGCCAGCCGGGCCGCCCTGTCCCCGGTCCGTTCGTGTGGCGCGGCGGGATCGAGCTCGAACGCGCGCCACGTCACCTCGACCTCTCCGCGGTGCTCGAACCGGGCCAGCGCGGCCTCGAACCGCCGTTTGCCGATGTAGCACCACGGACACGCGACATCGGACCAGATCTCGACTTGCATGCGAGCTCCTTGATTGAGTCAACAACTATTTTCAGCTTAGCCGACGCGGCGCGACGGTCGGCTCGGCAGTGGGCGGAGCCTGCCCGCGCCGAGATCCGAGGGCACCGGCGCCGCCGGCGCAGTCGGCGGCGCGCCGCCGCCCGAGCTTTCAGCGGCGGCGAGCCGGGCGGGCGGGAGGACGAGCGGCCGCACAGGGAAGGCACGACACGCAGTCGGGCATCGCCCGCAGCCGGGCGGCCGCGATCGGCTGGCCGCAGGTGTCGCAGAGCCCGTATGAGTCCTCGTCGAGCTTGGCCAAGGCCCGTTCGGTGCGTGCAAGTGCGCTCTCGAGGGAACTGCCGACACCGATCTCGGTGAGGCGGCTGATCGCCTCGACGGTCCCGTCGCCGATCCGCTTGCCGAAGCCCTGCGACTCGCCGAGCTCGGGCGGTCTGGCGAGTGCAGCAACACGATCGCGCGTCTGGTCGCGGCGCTCCTCGAGACGGCGCCGGACCTCGGCGAACTCCAGCGGGGCAGTCGCGTCGCGCTCGGAGGATTGTCCGTATCTTTGCGCCATCACACAGCCTTTCAATCAAGTGTGGCAGCCGTCTCGTCCGGTGGCACCGCACGGATCGGAGTACGCGTCGTGCATCCCCCAAACCGGACCAGGGCAATCGGCTCATGCCTGGCGGTCGCGGTGGCGCTCGCCGGTGCCGGATGCGGATCGAGCTCGAGCTCGAGTCCGTCGACGACGAGCACCCCGCCGTCGACGACACAGACGACCGGGGGCAACCCCAATCTCGCCGGGCTCGCAACACTCGGCCGGCTGATCTCCCCGGGTTCGCCGGGGCCGATCGGCCCCGAGGGCATCCCGATCCCGGCCGCGTCCGTGCTCGCCGAGCGGGGGCCGACGACATCTCCCCGGCCGATCGACGGAATCCAGTGCCTGGGCTCGGAGCAGACCCTGTTCCACATCCACGCCCATCTCACGCTCTTCCTCGGTGGCGCGGCCCGGCAGATTCCAGGCGGGATCGGCATCATCGATCCCCAGATACAGAGCGACCCTCGTGGGCCGTTCGTCGGCGGCGGGACCTGCTTCTACTGGCTGCACACCCACGCCGCCGATGGACTGATCCACATCGAGTCGCCGGTCCAGCGGGTGTTCACGCTCGGCAACTTCTTCGATGTCTGGGGTCAGCCGCTCACCACCGACCGGGTCGGCCCCGCGAGCGGGAAGGTGACGGCGATCGTCAACGGGAAGGTCTACCGCGGCGACCCCCGGAGCATCCGGCTTGACGCGTATGCCCAGATCCAGCTCGAGGTCGGTACCCCGCTGGTCGCGCCGACGACGATCTCCTTCCCGGCGGGGCTCTGACTGGCGCCGGGCCGGCCTCTGGGGTGCTCAGCCGGTCGTGAAGCCGAGGATCAGCTGGGCAGCCTCGAGGGGGACGTCGAGCTGCGGGCAGTGGCCGATTCCGTCGAGCTCGACCCAGTCGGCGTGCGGGAGCCACTCGGTCCGAAAGCGCGCCGCGGCTGCCGGCCAGGGGAGGAGCCTGTCGGCGGTGCCCCAGACGATCCGCACGGGGCACGCGATCTGCGCTGCAGCGAGCTCGGGGTATCCGTCGCGGCGCGCACCGTCGATCATCGCCCGGGCGCCCGGGCAGCTGGCGACGCCGAGCATCTGGTGGGCGAGGAGGTCGGCGGGAATGTGCTCGAAGTGGGTGGTCAGGAGCTCGGTCGCTCTCCTTCGTCCGACCGACGACGCGAGGATTGTCACGGCGTGGGGTGCTGCTTTCCTGGCCTGGTCCTGGAGGGTCGCCTGGAGCGTGAGCAGGTTCTCGAAGAGCGGGTCGTCCGCAGCCCAGCCGCCGGCCGGAGCGAAGGCGACAACCGAGTCGGCCCTGCCGCGGGTCGCCAGCTCGAGCGCGATCCGTCCACCGAGCGAGTTGCCGACGATGTGGGCCGTCTCGAAGCCGGCCTCGTCCATCGCTCGCTCGGCTGCATCACCGATCGTCGCGACCGAGACGTCGTCGTCTGGCCGGGGGCCGCCGGCGTGCCCGAGCAGGGTCGGGGCGAGGACGTCGTGGTGGCGCTCGAGCGTCGGGAGTACCAGCTCCCAGACACGCCACGTGTCGGCGAACCCATGCAGGCAGACGAGCGGCGGCCCGGCGCCGCCCCGACGGGAGGATGTGAACCCGAAACGCATCGGCTGCCTGTGATTATCCCCTCGCGGCCCTGGCCGGATTCCCGCTGCGTAATCGACGAGACCGGTGATCTGCCGTATGGGCGAGGGCGCATAGGGTTGGGGTGTGAACTTCGGAGCCCTTCGTGAACGGGCATTTCGACAGCTGTTCCTAGGTCAGGTGATCTCCGCCCTCGGGGATCGCCTGGTGCCGGTGGCCCTCGCTTTCGCCGTCCTCGAGCTGACCGGCTCGGTCACGGACCTCGGGATCGTCTTCGCTGCGCAGAGCGTGCCACTCGTCGTCTTCGTGCTGATCGGCGGTGTCTGGGGGGACCGCCTGCCGCGCCAGCGCGTGATGCTCGCCTCCGACGGTGTGCGGGCCGTCGCCCAGGGCCTGAGTGCCGTACTCCTGCTCAGCGGTCACGCCCAGATCTGGGAGATCGCCGGGCTCCAGGCGGTTTACGGGACAGCCGAGGCGTTCTTCGAGCCGGCGGCGATGTCCGTCGTCCCGCAGACCGTGGATCCGGGAAATCTTCAGAACGCGAACGCGCTGCTCGGTCTCAGCGGCAACCTGGCGGGCGTCCTCGGACCCGCCCTGGCCGGAGTGCTCGTCGCGACGATCGGAGCCGGCTGGGGGCTGGCGGTCGACGCGGCGACCTTCGTTGCGAGCGCCGGTTTCCTCAGCCTGATGCGCGTCACGCCGGCCGTGGTCGGCTTGAGATCGACGACCCTGACCGAATTGCGAGCCGGCTGGCGGGCCTTCCGCTCACGTGAGTGGCTCTGGGTGACCGTGCTCTACTTCACGCTGTTCAGCGCCTTCGTGTTCAGCCCGCTGCAGGTGCTCGGCCCTCAGGTCGCACGGGTCTCACTCGGTGGGCCCGGCGCCTGGGCGGCGATCAGTACGGCCCTTGGCCTCGGCGCCCTGCTCGGTGGACTGCCGGGCATGCGCTGGCGACCGCGGCACCCGCTCCGTGCGTCCTTCCTCACGTTTCTGATCGGCGGACCGACGTTCTACGCGCTCCTTGCCGCCCACGCTCCGCTCCCGCTGATCCTCCTTGTCGCGCTGGTCGAGGGGGCGTCGATCACTCTGTTCAATGTCTTCTGGATCACCGCCATCCAGCGGGAGGTCTCACCCGAGGAGCAGTCGCGCGTCAGCTCGTGGGATTACCTCGGCTCGCTCGCACTCCAACCCGTCGGGCTCGCGATGAGCGGACCGGTTGCGGCCGCGATCGGCCTTTCGGCCACTCTCTACGGAGCCGCTGGACTATTCGTTGCCCTACTGATCGGAGCCCTCGCAGTTCCGACGGTCCGCAACTACACAGACGACACGCGGCTACCGGTGCCGCCCACCGCCGTCGAGCTCCCACCGAGTTGGTGAGGCGACGCGACCGACGGGGCGGACAAGGATCGGACTAAAGTATCCGGATGGGTAAGACCTCGAAGAAGAAGAAGAAGCAGCAGCAGGAGAAGAAGCGCGACCTCGCCGACCGGCTGCGCGGGTTGGGGCTTCGCAAGGAGCTCGCGAAGAGGATCGCCGACAACGCCGTGGACGCGCGAGGCCAGATTCCCGGCTCGGCGCGCAAGAAGATCAAGGAGATCCGCGCGAAGGTCGACGACCTCGGGACAGGCGTGTTCAGGGCGACGAAGGGCGCAGCCAAGCAGGGGAAGACGGCCGAGGATGATGTGGAGACTGCCGCCCGGCAGCAGCGACGGGAGCAGAAGAAGACGAGCGCGAAGAAGAAGGCGAAGAAGGTCAAGAAGAAGTTGCTCAAGAAGGCCAAGCGGGTCAGGAAGGCCGCCAAGGCGAAGGCCGAGCAGGCTCAGCAGGCCAAGCAAGCCGAATCGGGCGGGACGCCTCCGATGGAGACCCGGTAGCCGGGCGGCCGGGCCGAGAAGCTAGTCGGGCCGCGCCCCGCGAGGCTGAGAAGGCGAGGCTGCACTCTCAAGAATGGGTGTGTGCTGTGTCGCGCAACCATTTCTCGAAGGACACCTGACAGCTCGGGGCAGAACGCAGGGGTGCGATGTCCCGAGTCCCTTAGGGTCACCGCCGCTGTGTGGTCGCCTTCAGGGCCGCACGCAGACCCAGCGAACGTCAGGTCGAATGCACTGACTCCGGCGGACGTGTGTGACCGTTTGGTCGGGCGTTGATCCGCGCGACGAGGACCGCCGTGTCGTCCTTCGAGACCGTGTCGGCGAACGCCTGGGACGCAGCAAGCAGCCGATCGGCGAGCACCGCGCACGGTCGATGACGGTGCTCCGTCAGCGCGGTGGCGAGCCGCGACTCGCCGAACGTCTCGCCGGCACGCCTGGTCTCGGTGAGGCCGTCGGTGTAGAGCACCAGTGTGTCCCCCGGCCCCAGCTTGAACGTGCGCGCTACGGCGTCGACTTCCTCGTACACGCCGAGCAGGCATGTCTCCGGCTCGATCATCTGGACCTGCCCATCGGCCCGGGATAGCAGGATCGGGGGATGGCCGGCGGTACAGAGCTCCATCTCGTAGCCGCCGTCAAGTGCCGTCAATCTCGCGAAGATAGCGGTGACGAATCGATCGGACTGATCGCGCAGGAGAGCCTCGTTCAAGATGCCGATCACGGTTGCCGGATTGTCCTCGATCATGGCGGCGGTACGGAGCGCGTGGCGGGTGAGGGCCGTCACGGCGGCGGCCTCCGGGCCGCGGCCGCAGACGTCACCGAGGATCACACCCCAGGTTCGGCTTCCGATCTGGAACACGTCGTAGAAGTCGCCACCGACCGATTCGCCGGCGGCGTCGTAGCGAGCTGCGAGCTCGATGCCGGGAACGTCGGGGAGGGTCGGAGGGAGGAGGCTGTTCTGCAGCACCCGGGCGACTCGATCACGCTCCTCGAAGGCGATCCGCCGACTTTCCGACTCGCTCTGGGAGGCCTCGTAGAGGCGTGCGTTGACGATCGCGATCGCCGCGTGACGCGCGATGCTGACCGCGAGCTCCGCGGCGTCGGGAGTGAAAATCCCAACGTCGGGATGCCCGAGGAAGATGCCGCCCTCGACCCCTCCGTCGGCGCTGACGACTGGTACCGCGAGATACGACCGGACCGCCAGGTGATCCGGCGGCATGCCGTGGTAGGACGAGCTGCGACCGTAGCGCGGATCGGTCGTGACATCGTCGAGGCGCACGACGCCGTCGCCCCGGAAGATGGGCTCGAAGAGCGCGGTGTTCCGGGGCATCGGAAATCGCTCGAACACTTCGGGGGACGCGCCGGACAGCGCGGAGAGAAGGTAGCTCTCGTCGTCGGCGGTCCCGACGTTGTAGAAGAACGCCGAGAACGCCGCGTCCGTCAGTTCGCGGGCCGCATCGACTGCCAGCTGGACTACCTCACCGAGTTCCATTCGTCCCGCGATCGCACCAGCGACCCGGTCGAGGGCCTGGAGGTTGCGGCGCGCCTTCCGCTCGTGCTCGAGGCTGGCCTCAAGTCTCGCGGTCTGCTCCAGCACGATCTGCTCTTGAACCTCGAGCAGCGTCTCCAGCGCCCGGATCTGGGCGGCGGCCGTCGCCGGGCGTGGCGTGGGGTCAAGCACGCGCGCGGTCCTCCTGCCGAGTCTCGAACGTCTGACGGTCGACGTGCGGCAGGAAGGCGAGTTCGGCGCTGAGCGCGATCGTCGCGAACATCTGGGCGGTCTCCGCAGGTACTGGGACTCGCGCGAAGAGCAGCGTGGCGATCAGCTCGCCATCCGGCAGTAGGCCACCGAACCCGACGACAGAGCGAATCCCGAAGGGAACGACGAACTCCCGCTGGGCGTAGATCCACGGGCTGCCGACCGCCTCGGGCACGTAGAAGACCGAGTAGCTCCGCGGCTCGCCGGCGATTACGATCGCCTCGAGCGGCGCGAGCAGATCGCCGATCTCGACGCCGAGATCTTGGACGAGGCGCGCGATCATTGGAAAGCGAGCGACGCTGTCCGCGTCGCGCAGAGGCAGGGCGCGATGTCCCGAGGACGTGTGTCTCGAATTCCATTCGGGGCGGACGCCGGCGGTTGCCAGAAGGGTCAGGCACTTCGTCTGGTCGCTAGCGGGTGTGCCGCCCAGGACCTCGCGGGCAAAGGCCTGGAGCCCGACATCGAGGTCGCCGTAGGCGTGGGTCTTGAAGCAGCGCACAAGGGCGCATTGCCGGCTGCCACCAGCGTCCCGCATCCCGTCCGCGAGGTGCCGGACGATCCGGCCGGCGACGGTCTCGAGGCTGTTGGCTTCCCGACCGAACGCGCGGAGGGCACTGCAGCACCGCGTCATGTCACCCAAGCCGAAGTTCGTCAGATCGTAGACGTCCGCCCGCTCCACACGACTAACGTACTGCCCACGACGCCCGTGGTCAGCCGCGTCGGCGGATCTCTACTCGCATCGAGACTGCCCCGCGATCCTCAAAGCGACGACTTGAGCGCGCTCGCCAGCTTGCCGAGTCCCCGCTGCTCGATCTGGCGGACACGCTCACCGGTCAGGCCGAGCAGCTCGCCGACCTCCCTGAGGGACCGCTCTCGGCCGTCGTCGAGGCCGTAGCGGGCGCGCAGGATCTCGCGCTCGCGCGCGGAGAGTCCGGCGAGAAGGCTGTGGAGCTCAGCGACCTGGATGGCATCGAGGACCTGCTGGTATCCGTCCTCGGCGAGCGGGTCGATCAACAACTCGCCGAACGTCCCGATCGTTCCCTCGCCCGTCGCGACGGCCTCCTCCAGTGAACGCGGCGACCGCTCGGTCGCGAGCAGGTCGTCGATCTGCGCCAAGCTCAGGCCTGAGCGCTCGGCCAGCGCTTTGCGATCGGGCTCACGCCCGGTCTCCTGGATGCCTTCGCGGTGGGCCTGCTTGAGGCGTGCCAGGTTGCGCAGCGAGCGGTCCGAGAGCACCACTGGACGGGTCAACTCAGCCACGAGCTGCTGCATCGCCTGACGGACCCACCATGTGGCGCAGCCCCAGAACGGCACCCCACGTTGAGGGTCGAAGCGCTCGAGGGCGCGTAGGACACCGACCGCCCCCTCCTGCAGCAACTCGAGATGGGTCACGTGACCACGGCGATAGGCCGCTGCGGCAGCCGAGATCAACGGCATGCATGCTTCGATCAACTCACCGCGAGCGGAGATATCGCCTGCCCTTGCAAGATCGACGAGGCGCTGCTCGACTCCTTCGGGCAGCGCCGGGCGCAGTCCCAGGGATTCGACATACGTCCCGGCACCTGCCCGGCGGGCCGGTGGAGGACGCTCGAGATCGCGGGCGAGGTCCCGATCGAGTGCCTGACCCAGCGAGATCTCCCCGTCCAACCCGCCCTGACGCCGCTCGTCTGCGTGCTCCGAGCCGGGCTCCGGAAGCAAGGGCCCGGCCCGGGGAGTCGTGGCGTCAGTTGACGGTTTGCGTGGCGAATCCAACTTCGACGCCGCCCGGCAGATCGCCACTGCCGCGGTCAACGGGCGCGCCATCCTCGATCGCCTTGGCTGGCTCTAAGCGAACGCGGGTCGTCCGAAGCCGCCTGGGGGGAAGAGAGATCTCCTGCCCGCGCGGCGCCGCGCGCGCCAGCGAAGCCAGCTGACCAGCCGCGCGGCGAGTTGCGGATCCACGATCGAGGGGGGAGAGGGGGTAATCGTCCGAAACATCTGAGCGCTCCTCGTCAAACGTTACGAATGTTGGTCGCACAACAACGCTCGGCTCGGGCCTTGCCTCGCATCGAGCGTCTGAAGCAGTAGATAGGCCGAGACGTGCCGGGTGTCAAGGGGATTTGTCACGACGGCGCCGCCAGGACCTCCAGACTCACCGACCGAGCAGGCCGTTCGTGTTGCCGCGAGCCAGGCATCTGACGGGGGCGTAGCGCTGGACGTAGCGGCTGGCGTCTTCGACCGAGACGACGACGCGGGGCGAAGCGTCGCCGCGGTAGTGGACCAGCCAGAAGCCGCCGGTGAGCCCGTCCGTGACGTGACGGGTCAAGGCAATCCTACGGCCGGACCCCGTGACGACTGAAACCGACCGGGTGGCGGCACTGCTCAGGAGCAGGACGAATACCTCGTGCAGGCGACAGAAGATCGCGTATCCGCCGGTCGGGAGATGCGAGCGGATCTGACGGCATCCGACCGCGCCGTGCGTCGGGCGGTTGCCGGGGTAGACGAGATCGACGCGCGGACACCAGGCCGGCACGAGCACCATTCGCGACCCGGCGGGGACGAGGGTCGGCTGGAGCGTCACGCGGAACGTCGCGCCGCCGGCAAGCCGCCCGGTCGCCGGGAGCCCCGGCGCGCGGTCCGGCGCGGCGCGGCCGCCGCACGCTGAGAGCAGCAGGCAGGCCAGGATCACACCCAGGGGGGGTCGGAGTTTCGACGGCGAGGTGAGCTCGACTGGCCAGCGCGGCACACGCCGGGACTACCCTCGGCCGCACGGCCACAACCCGGCCGGATCCGCGAGCTCGGAGCTGTCGATCAGAAGGCCGGCCGCAAGTCGCGACCGAAACGGCTCGCCGGTCGTCGGCGTCGACGCGTGCGCACGGCAGGTGGGCGCTCGTGCCGGGACGCCTCATTGGAGGATGTTCACCGCGCGCGAGACGACCAAGCCGAGCGTTACCAGCGAGACCAGCGACTGGGCGCCCATGATGCACTTCGCGGTCCGCGTGAGGGGCATCGTGTCCGTCGGGCTGAACGCGGTTGCGTTGGTCAACGAGACGTAGAGGTAATCGACGAATTGGGGGCGCCAACCGGCTGGCCCGATGTGGTCGCCGGTCATCTGCGGAAAGAGGAAATCGGCCGGTCCGTCATGACCCGCGGCACGCTTGCCCGGGCCGCCGCGGTCGGTCTCCCAGTACCAGAGACCGAAGATCAGGACGTTGGTCAGCCAGATCAGCACGCCCGCGCCGATCAACTCCTGCCCGTCCTTTGTGCCGTGATGGAGCAGAAAGTGAACGAGGAGACCGAGGGAGATGATGTTCGCGACGCTGACGAACCCCGTCATCCCGAGCGCCAGGCCTCGACGGAGAGGATGCTCCGCCTCGAGCTCGCGCGGGGTGGCCAGCGACAGGCCGACCAGCAGCGCGCCTTCGAGCGCCGGCAGCAGCCACGTCGGACCGGCCGTGAGTCGCTCGGGAAGAAGCAGCTGAAGTGCAATTGCAGCTGCCACCGCGGCGAGGGCCGGCCAGGACGCTTCCGCAGACCCGGCGGGCGGGGAGGGCTCGCCGGCCCGCGGAGTGCTGCTTGCCTCGTCTGCGGCCGGCGACATCGGCCCTCAGACTACGACACGGCTCAACAGCCGCAGCGCTGCGGCTCGACGCCCCCGGCACGAAATCCCCTTCAGGTGGCCGCTTCGATGATTGCGTCCTGCTGGCCCGTGGAGCGCTCGCACCCGCAGCCTGCCGCGCCTGTGCGAGCGCGGGAGGAATGACGAGACCCACGGCGGCCTGCCGGCAACTCGACTGCGGTCACGCGATGCAGGCCCGGCGACCGGCCGGCGCAGGACCCCGTCGGGTAGGTGTGCCGTCGGGTCCGCTCTCCGCCGGCCCACGCCGGGGCGCTGGAGGTCCGGCGCCAAGAACAAGTTCAGTACCGCTCTGATGCCTGCGATCGCGCCGAGCTTGCCGATCTCGCTCCATGAACTGAACGGAACGAGACGACTACGCCGGCCCCTGTGGCCACCGCCGGACGGGCACATACGTGGCCGGCCGGGTGCCGAGCCGACCTCGCTGGACGCCCAGACGACATTCCTACGGCAGTCGACAAGGGCTGGGGGCCGGCCGTCACGCGTTGACATTCCGCGTGCAAGCTGATCCGCTGTCTGCGGGTACAGGTACTTGTGAGGCGGACTACGCCGCGTGGGACACGTCAGAGGAGGGGACCAAGGACAGATGCGCCGCACGCCGATGATCGCAGGAGCCGTGCTCGTGGCCGTTGTGGTCGCGCTGGGCGGTCTCTTCGCGTACCTCTACGACCACAGCCGGGCCGACCTGATCGCGCCTGGCGTGCGCGTGGCCGGCGTCGACGTCGGAGGGCTTCGCGCCGAGACGGCGATCGGCCGCCTGCGCGACGGCATCGCCACGCCACTGGACCGACCCGTCGTTGTCACGAGCGGAGCGCGCCGGTTCACGTTGTCGCCGCGGCAGGCGGGCGTCGCGGTCGACGTTCGCAGCCTTGTCGACGCCGCGCTCCGCGTGAGCCGCACTGGCTCGTTTGTCTCCCGAGCGCTGCGCGGCCTGACGGGGGGCCAGGTCAGGGCGAGTATCCCGCTGGCGATCGGCTTCTCCCATTCGGCGGTCCGCGGTCTGATCGCCTCGATCAGCCGGCAGACGAACCGCCCGGCGCGGGACGCCACGGTCGTGCCGAGCGCCGCGGGCCTTTCGACGATCCCCGCGGGCTCGGGCGTGAAGGTGGACGCTACGGTCCTGGCCGAGCGGATCGAGCGAGCGCTCGTGAACCCGCGCGTGTCGCGGACGACGATGGTGCCGACGCGCGTCATCAAGCCGGCGGTCACCGAGGCCGACCTCGCGAGCAGGTACCCGGCCTACATCATCGTCGACCGCGCGTCGTTTCAGCTGCGCTTCTATGAGCACCTGCGTCTTGCGGACTCCTACGCCATCGCCGTCGGCCGGCAGGGCCTCGAGACGCCGGCCGGGCTCTACAACATCCAGTGGAAGCAGGTCAACCCCTCCTGGTACGTGCCCAACTCGTCATGGGCGGGTGCGCTCGCCGGGAAGGTGATCCCGCCCGGGCCGCAGGACCCGATCAAGGCGCGTTGGATGGCGTTCGCCGGCGGGGCCGGGATCCACGGAATCGACCCGAGCGAGTACGGGTCGATCGGGCACACCGCGTCCCACGGCTGCGTGCGGATGCGGATCCCCGACGTGATCGCGCTGTATCCGCGCGTGCCGGTCGGTACGCCCGTCTTCGTTGCGTGAGGATCCATCCGCGGCTGCACCAGAATTCATGAGAAGGCGGCGGCGTTGCTGCACTCACTCGTGCGCAACCACGCTCGGTCGACGCCAACAAGCGACTCGGGCTTGCCGAGCTAGTCGCGTTGGTCGGGTTGAACGCGTGCGCCTGGCGCTCAGCAACGACGAGGCATACGAACTGGCGGTCAGTCAGCATCGCCACAGGGCAGCACGACGCGTCCCGGCGATCGGCGCAGTCTCGAGCGTGGCACCGAACCCCGACCCGTAGGAACGCCGGCCAGGGCGGCGCCGCGATTTACCGCATTTGCCGTAGGAACGCAGGCCAGGGCGGCGGGCGGAGATTTACTGCATTTTGGTAGTTATGCAGCAAAAATGCCCGGAGAGACCTAAAGGGACCCGGATGCTATCGGCCCTACGACTACGTCGGGCGGTTCCAAAGCCAACGCCCGAAGCGCCCGCCCCATGATCACGCCTGGGCCGCCGCGCTCGCCAGCGCAGTAGACGCGCAAGCCCTCGCCGTGGGGACGGCCGCATACGTCGTAGGCCGCTTCGACGACGCGCTGGCCGCTTTCGCGACAGCCAGCTCTCACCCGTCGCCGAGGTCGCGAGCATCGCCGGGTACACAGCCACGGCGCCACGCTCGGGGAGCTCGGACGCTCGAAGGAGGCGATCGCGGTCTACGACGACGTCGTCGCGCGGTTCGCGGAGACGCCCGAGACGGCAGTGCAGGACGTCGTAGCGCGAGCGCGAACGACGCGCGCCGATTCGACCCCAGCCGACGGGCCAGGTTCTAGGGCATAAACACGATTAGGGGTCTGCCTGGCATCGGAGCAGAAATGCGGGAGTTCGGTTAGTGGAAGTAGCCGGTCCGATCGGGCCTGGCGCTACCGGTAGGTGGCGAGCGTGTCGCGGCTCGGCGCGAGGTGGCGGGGTGGCTGGTCGGGGTGGATGTGGTAACGGCCGTTGATGTTGATGTGGGCGTGGATTGCCGGCGACAGCCGGGCGAGGTCGACCAGGCAACGCCTGCTTGCGGCTTTCAACCCCCGCTACCCAAGCTGGTCGGACACTTCCGTCTCAATTTCCGCAAGCGATACGTCTCGACCTCGCTGTTCGACCCGGCGCCGCAGTTGTTCGAGGAGATGCTCTCCGGCCTTCGCTGGAAGGCCTGCGAGGATTCGCCGGAGCACGAGGGAATCCGCGTAGAGCAAACGATATTCGGTCGTGCGGCGCCACTTGTCGAGATCAACCCGTCCACCAAGGAGGTGCCCCGGGGCGTGCTCGACGCCGAACCACAGATCCCGCCCGACCTTCTCAAAGAGGCTCGAATCGTCGAGCCTGACATCCCACCGTCGCGACAACTCGCTGAACATAAGCTCACCCGCCAACGCCTCGACGCAAAGCGCTAGAACGACGCCTAAATCGTGGCTATCGGTAGACATTGCGCACGAGCCCGAACGGGAGCGTACCGCCGAGTTGATAGGCACGAACGCGCAATCCGCCCACTTCGTCGACACCCCGCCGCTCCCGGGTTCGCGTTGGCTGACGCCACCGCAGCCCGACTTCCACTAACCGAACAGCCGCAGTACTGCTCCGTTGCTAGATGAACCCCGATTACGCAGCGAAGCCCGGGTGAGCGACGAGCAATGGTGGTACCGTACAGTTGTACGGGACGATCTGGGAGGTGGTGATGGCGACGAAGGCGCAACGAATAGAGGCCCGACTGACCAGCGTGGAGCGCCGGCAGATCGAGCAGGCCGCCGCGCTGACTGGCGAGTCTGTATCGGCATTCATGGTGCTCGCCGCACTAGCGCGTGCCGAGGGCGTCGTCGTCGAGTACGCAACTACGGTCGTGCCCGCGACCTACTTCGACGAGCTCGTAACTGCACTGGACGCGCCAGACGACGCACCGCGGCTCGCTCGCGCCGCAGGCACTGCAGGACGGCGCCGCCAGATCAAAGCGGCGTGAGCCACCGCGTCGAGGCGCTCGACGCGCACCACGAGCTCGAGACCTTTCGCTGCGGCAAGCCGTCGCTTGACGAATGGTTGTGTCGACACGCGCGCAACGCCGCCGGCCAAGGCACCCGCACCTACCTCTTGGTCGCCGAGCCCGGCAACCAGGTCGCCGGCTACTTCGCGATCGGCCCCCACCTGCTCAGCCGTGGTGACGCGCCCAAGAGCGTCACCCGCGGAGCGCCACAGCGCATCCCCGCGATCCTGCTCGCGAAGCTCGCGTTGGACGAGCGCCTCCACGGCCGAGGCCTCGGCAGCGAGCTACTGATCCACGCACTCGGGACGATCATCGCCGCGGCGCGCATGGCCGGCGGGCGGGTCATCATCGTCGACGCGATCGACGACGCCGCCCGCGCCTTCTACCGTGCCCACGATTTCCGCGAAGTCCCGAGCAACCCCCACCGGCTTGTGATGAAGCTCAGTACCGCCGCCAGCGCCCTCGGCGTGCCTTGGCCGTAGACCACCGCCTCGAGGCGCAGGAGCGAGCTTCCGCGGCCCGGAGCGCAGCCGTTCGAGATCTGACAGCAGCTCGCCCGAGGCGACCTCCAGAAGCGCCCTCAGCCGCTTGCGCTGCGCGGCGGTGAGGGCGCCGGCGAGCGCCGCGTAGAGCCGCTCGGCGGCCTTGTCGCGGGCGGCGGCGATCAGCCGGGCGAGCACGGTGGCGCCCGGCAGCAGCACCTTCGTGTCGATCAGGCGGGCGGTCGCGAGATCGAACAGCACGCTCGGGCGCTCGGCCGTCGTCCATGCCCGCGCCTGGAGCCACACCGCGAGTTCGGCCTGCGCGCTGCGCTCAGAGAAGTCGCGGTAGCCGTAGACGCGCTGGATCTCGCCGGCGTGCTCGCGATGGGTCTGCTGGCGTCGTGCGTAGCTGGCGAGCTGAGCCGGGTCGACGGCGAGCTCCCTCGCGAGCGTCTTGACGACGACCGGCGGGACGTCCGCGGGATGGGCGAGGAACGTGCCGAGAAACCGGACCGTCGCGAGCTGCACTGCGAACCCGAGCCGGTTGTGATCACCGCGACGCTCACCAATCCGTTCCCGGTCGCGGTCGTCGAAGTGAAAGAACCGCTCCAGCTGCCGCGCCGACGGCGGCTCGCCGTAGCGACCGTAGCTCGCGACCTGAGCTGGACTGAGAAAGTCGACCGGCACGACGCGTCAACCAATCCGAGGGCTCAGCGCCGGCGGCGGTCGGGATCATGCGCCGCAGTCATCGCCGCGACCGCGTCGGCGCCCGGGCGGGCATAGCGCTGCAGCGAGCGCAGGCTGGTGTGGCGGCTCTTGGCCATCACCAACGCGAGGCCGACGTTGTCCTCGGCGAGATGCGTGATCGCCGAATGGCGCAACTGATGCAACGTCCAGCCACCGGACGCCTCGGAGAACATCTCCGGCGCGCGGCGATACGACAAACGCGCTCGACCAGTGACCGGGCAGACGTCGACGATCGCCGGCGCCCGCCCCGGCACCGGTCGGCGGTCGGTGAGAAACAACGGGCCGCGTGTGCGCCCGGCGATCAGCCTCGGCAGCAGTCGCGCCGACCCGGTCTGGAAGTGCAGCAGCTCGATGTCGCCGCCCTTGCTGCGCACGACCGCGCGCCGGTTCTCGAGGTCGATGTCCTCGACGTTCAGCGAGAGGATCTCCGAGGCGCGGGCGGCGGTCTCATAGAGCAGCCGCCACAGCGCCTTTTCGCGAACGGCGATGTTCGCGCGGCGCCACAGCCGGTCGATCTGGGCATAGGGGATCGAGCGCGTGCGATCGGCCGGCTCACGCCGGCGGTCGACGCGAACCTCGAGACCTGCGGGCAGCCAGCCGCGGCGGGCGCAGAACGCGACGAACGACCTGGTCGTCGCGACATGCCGGTTCCACGTCGCCGGCGCGCACCTGCCCCACGCTCGCTCGACTGCCGCGCCCAACTGGTCATCCTCGAGGGCTCCGAGCTCGAGCCCGGAGCCGAGCTCGGCAGCGAGCCCGGTTCAGCGTCTGGGCGTAGGAGCGGCGGCTCGACGCGGCCAGATCAGCACGCGTAGGAACGCGTCGATCGCCGTGCCCAACGCTGATGCGTGCTGCGCTGCGGGCATGATCGACGTCTCCGGGATGCTTCGTCGCAGGGAATGTGTCCGCGAGGACCGTACCCGACGCCGACGACGGCCAGCAGCCGCCGAGAGAGAGCCACCTCGATGTCGCGGGGAATAGCCCGTTCCCTGCGACAGCCCTCTGGTCGATGCAGCAAACCGGCGGCCGCTGCCTAGAACTAGCCGTCAAGCGGCGCGACGCGGCGTCGACTGCCTGCTCGGTCGTGTCCGCCCGAGCTCGGCTGCTCGCCGGATCTCCGAGCCCCCAAGCGTCCCGGTACACACCAAGACGATCCCGGCCGTTCGAGTCGGGCATGGATCACGCAGATTGCGTCACTCCGCTAACGAAGCCGGCGAGCGCGCTGTTGTACTCGGTCGGCAGCTCGAGGTTGATCAAATTGGAGTCGGTTGGGAGTCGACGTACGTTGAGGTTCCGCACACGAGCTCGGAGCGCTCGCTCGACGACGTTCCAGTTCGGCTGGTTTCTAGTCGTGATCACGAGCGTCGGGACATCTAGCTGGTGATGCGCATCCCCATACGCAGGGGTGGCTAGTTCCGCGAGGTCAACGCGATGAACGTTCTCGATGTTGTGTTTGATCATCTCGTGCAATAGCGTCCGCCCAGGATGTTCGGGCGAGAGCGCCCTGGGATCGTCGCCCAGCATATCGACGAGCCGATCAACGTTCTGCGTTTGAGTCAGTTCGACCAGGCGCTCCATGTCCGGCGCCGTCATAGCTTTGGTTAACGCCTCGGCCATGTCGAACTCGGGAACAGCTTCAGCTATGAGCATGCCCACCTCGGGCACCGCGAGGACCAGAGCCCGGACGTGACCACCCAGCGCAACGCGGAGCGCCACGCCCGCAGCGTCGCCAAGACCCATTACTATCGGCGCGTTGAGTCCCATCGAGGCAACAACGGCGTGCACGTCAGCGACAGGATCGTAGGACGCGGCCGGCGCCGGCGACTCGCCGTGACCGCGCTGGTCGATCGCGACGAACTCCAGCGCATCACTGAATGCGCTTCGCTGGGCACTCCATACTCTGCTATCGAGCAGCGCAGGATGCAAGGCGACCAACGGCGGGCCCGCTCCCGACACATGGCACGCCAAGACTCCGTTTGACGCGGCTATCCGTCGCAGTTCGCCGTCCACATCAGGCTCCGAAGTGCACGGCCGGTGTACCTAACCGCAGATGCGGGCACACGTAACGGCGCTTGATCCGGCGCACGCCGCGCATTGAAAACATCCGGCGAAATTCAGACTCGTCGCACACGTGAAACAGCTGGCCAAGCAGCTGCCCGAAACGCAAGCGCCGATGCAGTTCGAGAAGCACCTCGCGAACGCCGTGCTCACAGCTGGAGATGGCGGGGCCACATCAGTAGAGGCGAGGCCTCGCGCGTTTAGGGTCGAGATGGCCCACAGGGCTGCCGATGTGCTCATCCAGGTAATCGTCGTTGCCTCGCCGCTCGCGGCGAGGCGGAAGCTGACCGCATCGCCCTTGTCGGCGGCAACCGCCGTGTACGTGCCAGGTCTGTCCGGGTGGGTAAGCACGAACGTCGCAACCGCGCCGCAGGAGATCCCAGGGCTAGCGGCCGCGCTGTGAACGGCATTCCAGTCCGGAGCGCCGAATGACCGACTAGCTGCGACAACGCCGGCGTTCGCCCGTAGCTTCTCTATCGTCGCGCCGTCCGTCAGGATGGTCGGCGCGACCGTGGGCGTGGCAGCGGCCGCGGCCCCAGCAGTGACTCCCGAACCGATGACGACGCCGACGATCGACATACCGCCTCGGAGCAGGACGGAGCGACGACTGAGGCTACCCGGACTACCAGGCGCGGTCGGTCCCGCTGGTTCGGTGTTGATCAGCTGGAAGACGCGCACGGTGTCACGAAAGCCGATGGCTCGCGCCAGAGCGAGACACATTGTCAGGCCCGCCCTGACGCGTATCCGCCCGCCGATATTCGAGACGAGCACGGGCCGAAACCGTCGGCCGGGCTTTTCACGGTCCAGCAGTTTGCGCATCTCCGGGTCACGCAGGCTACCGAGCTCGACTTCTCCCGAGGACAGCTCGGCGAGCATCCGGCCGGCTCGGCTGCAACTGGGACACTGCGAGTCAATGAGAAGTACATCGGCCACCGTTAGGGCCTCCAAAGGGCAGCGTAGCGCGAATCGCGGACGCGTGATATCAACCAGGACGTCAAGTCCTGGCTGACGACGGTACGCTTGGCAGACATACGCCGTACGCACATGCGAGCGTAATGTGACTCCAGTGCAGGGTCCCGTCAGCCGCCATCAGCGGCACCGTGAGTCTGGCCGGCGAATCGCGACGCCGCCGACGAGCGTGAGTTCAACGGGGCAGTCACCTGCGAAACAAGGCGGCGCTCAACACCACCTCGCCGGCGCTGTCGGCCAAGGTGTCTGTTCCGCGCCGATGCGGGCTGGCTTTGGGAGACCAAAAGCTGTTCACGGGCCGCCGCACGCAGGTCGGGTTCTCGACGGCGTCAAGCAGAGCAAGCGATCCGCGTCTTGATCGCTTTGATGCCGAGACCGCATCGTGGCACGCCCGAGGAGACCTACCCGAAGACGCGGTAGGCCCAGATCCCCCAGACCTCGCGCAGCGACTGGCGGCCTGAGCGCCTGGCACGCCGATGGACTCAGGCTTAGCGTGCGTTCCTGTTCCATTACTACCGGAAGGCCGGGACGCCCTAAGTGGGTCGCTGGCCGTCCGCAACGAGAGTCCCATAGCGGTGCCTGGTAGAAGAGCCCGGCCCTCAGCTCGCCCGGTGGTATCGGATGTGCGTGGCCAGCGGCGAGTGCAGCACCTCGACGGGCTCCAACCCGAGAGATTCGACGCCGTCGAAGATCCGCTCGCCGGACCCGAGCAGGACTGGGGCGATGTCGAGCGTGAGCTCGTCGACTACCCCGGCGACAAGCGCCTGCCGCACGGTGGAGGCGCCGCCTGCGATGTCTACGCCGTCGTCGCCGGCCGTCTCACACGCCTTTGCGTAGGCGGCGTCGAAGCCGTCGGTGACGAAGTGGAAGGTCGTCCCGCCCTCCATCTCGATCGGCTCTCGCACGTGATGGGTGAGCACGAACACCGGTGCGTGGTAAGGCGGCTCGGGCCCCCACCAGCCACGCCAGTCCTCCTCCCACTCGCCGCGGATCGGCCCGAACATGTTGCGGCCCATGACGTAGGCGCCGCGCGGGCGCATGAGCCAGCCGGCCGCGGTCTCGTCGGTCTCGTTGGCGCGCTCGTCGCCGAGGTGCCAGCGGTGGAGCTCCCTCCCGCGCTTCCCGAGCGGGTGCTCGCGACTCTGGTCCGGCCCGGCGACGAAACCGTCGAGCGAGATCGACATGTGGCAGGTGGTGTCCGGCATCCGCGACCTTTCTAAGGTGATTGCGACCGCAAGTAGTAGCCGCAATCTATCCGAGGCGAGGGCAGACTGACAGGACTATCCGTGGCATGCCCCGAGGCCAGATCGCGGACGCCGCCGAACCGACGGACAGCCGCTCGATCTCCCGGGCAGGGTACCTCAGCGCAGCTCCTGGATGCGGATCAGGTTGCCCGCGGGGTCGCGGATCGCGCAGTCGCGAACGCCGTACGGCTGCTCGATCGGCTCCTGGACGACCTCGGCGCCGCTGCTCTGCACCTGCTCGAAGGTCCCGTCGAGGTCGGCAGTCGCCAGGTTGATGGCGGCAAAGGTGCCCTTGGCCATCATCTCGGCGATCGTCCGACGCTCCTCGTCGGTGATGCCGGGCGTGGCGCCCGGCGGATGCAGGACGATCGACGTGCCGGGCTGGTCGGCCGGACCGACCGTGATCCAGTGCATCCCGTTGTAGGCGACCTCCCTGCGGACCTCGAAGCCGAGCGTGTCGCGATAGAAGGCCAGCGCGGCGTCCGGGTCGTCGTGCGGGAGGTAGCTGGCGTGAATGGTGATGTCCATGGCGCTCACGCTACCTGCGGCCCGGGGTCGGCGCTTCTCGATTCCTGATCGGTCGGGTCACCTGCTTGGCGACGCACGGTGGCATCCCCGCCGTCGCGCGCGTCGCGTCACGCCGATAGACGCTGGGCGGGACGCCGACCAGCTCGGCGAAGCGAGTGCTGAAGGTGCCGAGCGACGAGCAGCCGACCTCGAAGCAGACCTCCGTGACGCTGAGGTCGCCGCGGTCGAGCAGCGCCATCGCGCGCTCGATTCGCCGCGTCATCAGATACGCGTATGGCGACTCGCCGTAGGCGAGTCGGAACTGGCGACTGAGGTGCCCGGCCGACATGTGTGCGCCGCGGGCCAGCGCCTCGACGTCCAGCGGGCGGGCGTACTCCCGGTCGATCCGGTCACGAACACGCCGCAGCCATGCGAGGTCGCGCAGGTGCTGCGCCGCGGCGGGACTGCCGGTCACCCGCGAGATCGTGCCACATACGACTGCATCGGGAGCCGGCGAACCGCAGGACCCGGTCAGGCGCCGACGTAGGCCGCGAGGTGCTCGCCGGTGAGCGTGGAGCGCGCCGCGACGAGGTCGGCCGGCGTGCCCTCGAAGACGATCCGGCCGCCGTCCTGGCCGGCGCCCGGGCCGAGGTCGATGATCCAGTCGGCGTGGGCCATGACCGCCTGGTGGTGCGCGATCACGATGACCGACTTGCCGGAGTCCACGAGCCGGTCGAGCAGGCCGAGCAGCTGCTCGACGTCGGCGAGGTGCAGGCCGGTGGTCGGCTCGTCGAGCACGTAGACGCCGCCCTTCTCGCCCATCTGGATGGCGAGCTTCAGTCGCTGGCGCTCGCCGCCCGACAGCGTCGTGAGCGGCTGGCCGAGGCTGAGATAGCCGAGGCCGACGTCCACGAGCCGCGTGAGGATCTTGTGCGCTGCGGGGTTCTTCGCCGCGCCGGCGGCGAAGAACGCCTCGGCCTCGGTGACCGCCATCGCGAGCACCTCGCTGATGTCCTTCCCACCGAGTTCGTACTCCAGGACCTCGGCCTGAAAGCGCTTCCCCCCGCACTCCTCGCACGTCGTGGCGACGCCGGCCATCATCGCCAGGTCGGTGTAGATGACACCGGCGCCGTTGCAGGTCGGGCAGGCGCCCTCGGAGTTGGCGCTGAACAGCGCCGGCTTGACGCCGTTGGCCTTGGCGAATGCCTTGCGGATCGGGTCGAGCAGTCCGGTGTATGTCGCCGGGTTGCTGCGCCGCGAGCCCTTGATCGCTCCCTGGTCGACCGACACGACCCCCTCCCGGCCCGACACCGAGCCGTGGATCAGCGAGCTCTTGCCCGAGCCCGCCACGCCGGTGACGACGACCAGCACGCCGAGCGGGATGTCGGCATCGACGTTCTGCAGGTTGTGGGCACTCGCGCCGCGCACCTCCAGCACCCCCGACGGCGTGCGCAGCGTCCGCTTCAGGGCGGCGCGGTCGTCCAAGTGACGCCCGGTGAGCGTGTCGCCGGCCCGCAGCCCCTCGATCGTGCCCTCGAAGACCACCTTGCCACCTTTGGTGCCGGCCCCCGGGCCGAGGTCGACGACGTGGTCGGCGATCGCGATCGCCTCGGGCTTGTGCTCCACGACCAGCACCGTGTTGCCCTTGTCGCGCAGCTGGAGCAGCAGGTCGTTCATCCGCTGGATGTCGTGGGGGTGCAACCCGATCGTCGGCTCGTCGAAGACATACGTGACGTCGGTCAGTGACGACCCGAGGTGACGGATCATCTTTGTGCGCTGGGACTCCCCTCCGGACAGCGTGCCCGACGGCCGATCGAGCGAGAGGTACCCCAGCCCGATCTCCACGAACGACTGGAGGGTGTGCTCCAGGGTCGCGAGCAGCGGCGCCACGGACGGCTCGTCCAGGCCGGCGACCCATGCGACGAGGTCGCTGATCTGCATCGCGCAGACATCGGCGATGTTCTTGCCCTTGATCTTCGACGAACGGGCCGCGTCGCTGAGCCGGGTGCCGTCGCATTCGGGGCACGTGGCAAAGGTCACGGCCCGCTCCACGAAGGCACGAACGTGCGGCTGCATCGCCTCGACGTCCTTCGACAGCATCGACTTCTGGATCTTCGGGATCAGGCCCTCGTAGGTGAGGTTGATGCCGTCGACCTTGATCTTGGTCGGCTCCTTGTGGAGGAGGTCGTGCAGCTCCCGCTTGGTGAACTTCCTGATCGGCTTGTCCGGGTCGAAGTAGCCGCAGCCGCCGAAGATCCGCCCGTACCAGCCGTCCATGCTGTAGCCCGGGATGTTCAGCGCACCCTCGTTGAGCGACTTGCTGTCGTTGTACAGAGCAGTGAGATCGATGTCGTTGACGGCGCCGCGACCCTCACAGCGTGTACACATGCCGCCGGTGATGCTGAAGCTCCGTCGCTCCTTCCTGGTGGTGCCGCCGCGCTCGATCGTGACCGCCCCCGCGCCCGAGATCGAGGCGACGTTGAACGAGAACGCCTGGGGCGAGCCGATCTGCGGTTTGCCGAGTCGACTGAAGACGATCCGCAGCATGGCGTTGGCGTCGGTGGCCGTGCCGACCGTCGAGCGGGGGTTGGCGCCCATCCGCTCCTGGTCGACGATGATCGCGGTCGTCAGCCCCTCGAGCACGTCGACCTCGGGCCGCGCCAGCGTCGGCATGAACCCCTGCACGAAGGCGCTGTAGGTCTCGTTGATCAGCCGCTGCGACTCCGCGGCGATCGTGCCGAACACCAGAGAGCTCTTGCCCGAGCCGGAGACGCCCGTGAACACCGTCAGCCGGCGCTTGGGGATCTCGATGCTGACGTCCTTGAGGTTGTTCACCCGCGCGCCGTGCACGCGGATCAGATCGTGGCTGTCGGCGACCGGCAGAGCCGGCGACCCCGTGTCCGTCCTCGTCGCCATGCTCATCGCGTGCCCATCCAGCGGTACAGCACGGCCAGGACAGGGGGGCCGAAGCTCGTGCGCGGTGAACCGGTCCCCCGGCTCCTGCGCCGGCGCGTCGCGGGCTCGGCTCTCATGGGTCCTGAAGCAGTCCGAGGACGTTGCCATCGGGGTCGGTGACGGTGGCCACGAGGCGACCGCCGCCGACGTCGTGCGCAGGCTCCTTCACGGTGGCACCCGCGGCGGTCACCTCGGCCAGCTTCGCCTGGATGTCCGACACGTGCCAGTAGGCCACGGGCGAGGTCATGCCGTGCGCTCCCCCACCCGGCACCAGCCCGATCTGTTGGCCCTCGGCCTCGAAGCCGACGTAATACGGCGCGTCGGCCTGCGGCGGCACGCCGAGCAGGGCGGCGTACACCGGCTTGGCCGCGGCCAGGTCGGACACGGGGTGCAGCACGGTCCTGATTCCCAGGGTGGAAGATCCTGTCATGGTCACTCCTGAAATCGTGGGTCGCATCGACCCGGTGGGCTTGTCAACCTGGATGCACGATGTTGGACGTGCCGGCTGGTCGGCTGGGCTGGACGACGATCAAGCGCTTCCCCCACCGCCGGCTCGTCGCCGGCTCCAAAGCAGCGGTGCTCGAGAGAGCAGGCCAGCGATGCATCCGGCTCGTCATTCGGGGGACGCTCCCTTGAATCGCGATGTCCATGGCGGTGATTCTAGGTGCGGCTCACTGGCCGGCGCTTCTCGATTCCTGACCGGTCCGGTCTCCCTTGGCAACCCAACGCCGTCATCCCCGACGTCGCCGCGCGGGGGCCCGCTGGTTGCGCGGCAGCGTGCCGACCGGACCGCCTGAAGCGACTGCGGCGGGCCGTCAGCCGAGCGCTCGTCACGCCGCGTCACACACAGACATGACCCTGGCGCCTTCTCTGGGGCTCAGTCGGTTTCCCGCCTGGGTTGAATGGTCGCGGCCGCGGCGAACTCGGCGACGGCCGACGCGACGATCGCCGGGTCAGCCGCGTGGCCCTGACCTTCCAGGACGCGGTGGCGGCCGTCGCGAACGCCGGTAGCGATGCGCACGCCGCTTTCGAGCATGAACGGCGGGCTCATCGTCCCCGACAGCGTGAGCACCGGTATCTGGATCTCCGCGAGCAGGTCGGTCGGGACCGTGGCGCCCCGCTCGGAGTCACCCATCGCCGCCGAGTCGTAGGCAAGCGTCGGCGCGAGCGCTTCCTGGCTCGCGCGGCCGGGGCTCTGCCGTCTGGCCTCGATCAGCTCCTGCGGCATTCCCGTGAGCGACATGAACAAGTCGAGCGCATCGCCCCGCCGGTCCTCGGCCAGCAGGCCTCGCACCCGTTCACCGTACTCGCGTGCCGCCTCACGCCAGCGCTCGTCGTCGGGCCTGTACGGCGCGTCGTGCAGAATCACAGCCGTGATCGGCAGGCCGCTCGCCGCCGCCCTGAGGACGAGAGCGGCGCCCGAGGAGTGCCCGTACACGGCCGCCTGCCCACCGGCTGCCTCGATCAGCGCCCCGATGTCCTCGATCTCTCGGTCGACATCGAACGGCAGCGTGTCCCCGCTCGACCCGCGACCCCGACGATCGAAATTGATCACCGAGAAGCTGCGGGCGAGCGCCTCGGCCGTCGATCGGGTGATCGCCCGATCACAGCTTGCGCCGCCGACGACGATCAACGGCGGCCCTTCCCCCAACCGGTCGAAGGCGATCGGGGTGCCGTCGGGTGAGATCACTTGCTCCATATGGCTCCTCTCATGATCGGCCGCCGGCCGGGCCGACCGGCGATCGTCGGAATCGAGTTGTAGACCGGCGCCTCGCCGGAAACTCATCCGCCGCCCGGTCCCGGCTGATCTGAAGGCGTTGCCCCCCGGCGTCGCCGAGACTCGGGTACCGCGGCTCCTCCCACGAGCCCCGAGGCATCCGGCTCGGGTACCCGCCCCCGTCCTCACTCGTCCTCGAGCTCCTCGACCCGCATCTCCTGCATCACCCCCTTCCGCGCGCACCGGATCAGCAGCGCGTACTCACGTCCCAGCTCGTCCGGGTCGACCGGCCACTCTCGTGGGGGAATCGGCGGCCAGCCGGCGAAGTCCCGCCACGCCTCGAGATCGCCGCACGCCGGACAGATGCTCAGCGGCTGCATGAAGCTCGCCATCCGGCTGTTGGTGACGATCCGCTCAGGATACGGCCGCCCACACCGCGGGCAGACGACGTAGTCCGGGAACTCGACCATCAGTTCAGCGCCGATCGGATCGATCTGAGCTCGAGGCCGAGCGCAGCCGCCTGGGTCTCGCCCAGCGGGAGTGCCATCCGCAGCTCGGCGGCACGGATCGCCCGGTTGATGTCATGTCGGCGCCGGTAGGACCCGACCAGGTTGTTGAGCACCCGCAGCACGGTCTGGTGCGCGCCCGCCCGCACGACACTCACCGCGCCGGCGATCTCGAGCCGCTCGCCCCCAGCGAACGGGTCGACGAGAAGCGGTGGATCCTCACCGAAGTGCCCGGCGACGTAGTGGCCCGGGAGACCGACTCCGCCGAGATCGATCCCCGCGCGGCGAGCCGCCTCGACGTAGACGATCGACAGGAGGATCGGCAGGCCGGTCCTGCGGGCGAGCACCCGGTCGAGCATCGAGTTGTCCGGGTCGTCGTAGTTCTCCCGGTTCCCCACGAAACCGTGCCGGCGACCGAGGACGGCGACGACGGCATCCAGCTCGGCCCGCGGGCTCCCCTCACCGCCGCAGACCTCCGCGATCTCCAGCCCGAGACGCTCGAGCCGCTCGTAGGCCCCCTCGGCATCGCACACGCCGAGTTCGCCGGCCACAGCCAGCGCCAGAACGTCGAGGCGCAGCTCGCCGCGGACGACCAGCTCGGCGAAGGATCCCGATCCCATGTGAATGATTGTCGCGCGTGGCGGACCTCGACCTTTGGCTAGAGTTCTCGCGATGCCGAACTCTCGCGTCCTGATCGTCTTCGCCGGCCTCGCCGGCCTTGCCCTGCTCGTGGTCGCCGGCGTCTATTTCGCCGAGCCCGCCAAGTCCCTCCCGTCGTTCTTCCCCGGCCACCAAGCCGGATCGGCCCATCACCACACCAAGCACGGGATCGCCGCCCTCGTCGTCGCCCTCGGATGCTTCGCCTTCGCCTGGTTCCAGGGCGGACCGAAGACCGCCGCGCGGGTCTGACCGTCTCGGTCAGCCGCCGAGGTTGAAGACGAGGAGGCAGATCGTTCCGGCCGCGACGCAGTAGATCCCGAACGGCGTGAGCCGGTTCGTCTCGAAGAACCGAAGCAGGAACTTGACGGCGAGGAAGGTCGTGACCGCAGCCGCCACCGACGCGGCCAGGGCCGGCCCGCGGACCCCGTTGCCAGTCGGCCCGAGCAGCTCGGGTAGCTTGAGCGCGGCCGCCGCGCCGATGATCGGAGTCGCCAATAGGAAGCCGTAGCGCGCCGCATTCTCGTTGGACAGACCAGCCAGCAAGCCTCCACCCATCGAGAAGCCCGACCGCGACAGGCCGGGCATCAGCCCGGCGGCCTGCGCCGTCCCGATCAGGACGGCCTGACGCCACGAGATGCCCGCGAGCTGGGCGTCAACCTCGCCCCCACGATCGCCCGTCTCCGGGCCGCCCCCCGCCACGGGATCCCCGGCCGCCGCCGGCGGGCGCTTGCGCAGCCGCTCGAAGACGAGCAGGGCGATCCCGTTGACCACGAGGAACGCGGCGGCCGACATCGCCGACGCGAAGACGTGCCGCAGCGGATCCTCGAGCAGCAGCCCGATGATCCCGACCGGAATCGTTCCGACCACCAGCAGCCAGCCGAGGCGCGCGTCATGGTCTTCGGGACCGATCACCCGGTCGCGCAGCGACCGGCCGATGCCCTTGAAGATGCGCAACCAGTCGCCGAAGAAGAAGCCGAACAGGACGATCGCCGTCGCGAGGTGCGTCGCGACGAGGAACGTGATGAAGAACTTGTCGTTCTGGTGGATGTTCCACCCGGCCAAGCGCGGCAGGATCACACCGTGGCCCAGGCTCGAGATCGGAAACGGCTCGGCGAGACCCTGAACGAGCCCGAGGATGATGGCCTGGAAGTAGGTGATCGGGTCGTGCATGCCGGGGCCCTTCGAGGACTGCCGAGCTCGTGAAGGTCCCCGAGCAATGCCATCTCGCCGTGTGGCGAGCGGACGAGAAGCCCGCCTGGCGTGGCCGCGAATCCTACACGAGCCCCGCGGCCGAGCCAGCCCGACGGCTCCCCCTCGCGGGCGAGCCCAGCGCTATCAGCCGGACCTTCCGAGGGTCACCGCGACCTCACCAGCCCCAGGTCTCCAACCGCCTCGGGCTGCTCGGGGAGATCGGGCGACGCCGTCTCAGACTTCGGTCGGCCGGCCGACCCGCCACGGCCAATGGTCGTGCTCGGCGTCCAGCCACCGCTGGGCGTCGGCTCGACCGAGGGCGATCATCTCGTCGACGAACTCCCGGCACAGGAAGAGGTAGCTGTAGAGCTCGCCGTGCATCGGGTTGCGGTCGGCGTCGGTGATCCGGCCCAGCAGGGCGAGGTTCGGCGTCCGCAGGAGGGCGGCGATGCTCTTGTAGCGCCGCTTGTAGACCGCGACGGCGATCCGGCCGATCGTCAGGCGGTCCGCCGGCACGATGAAGATGTACGGAACCTTCCGGTGGGCCCCGTCGACTCCATCGGTGACAGCCTCGTTGATCGCCGTCAGCTCCGCCACGTCCGAGGTCAGCTGGTCGGCGAGCACGCTGAGCAGCGACGACGCCCCGTCGAAGAGGTCGGGCTTGGTCGGGATCGGACGGTCCTCGGGGATCACGGCCGAGTTCAGGCCGATCACGATGACCCGGTCGGCCCCGAACGCGAGGGCCGGATCCAGCGGAGCGTTCAACCGCAGACCGCCGTCCCCGTACCACCCGCGGTGCGACGCCGGCTCGGTGACCTCGACGGCCGGGAAGATCACCGGGATCGCGCCTGACGCGAGCACGTGGACGTTGGTCAGCTTGGCCTTGACGAAGTCGATCGCCCTCAGTTCGTTCGTCGGCGGCGTGTCCCCACCCTGGTGGAAGACGAGGCTCCGCCCGGTCTCATACGAGGTCGCCACGACGCCGACCGCGTGCAGCGGCGTCGACTCGTCCGCCACGTTCTTCGGGATCCGCGCGAACTCGATGACCCGGTTGAGCGTCTTCCGCAGCGGCGCCGTGTCCAGCAGGCTGGGCGCCGCCTTCACCGGCAGGCTCAACAGCGTCCCGACGAAGCGGATCAGGAAGAGGAGCCCCGCCGGTGAAATGATCGAACGCATCGCGCTCCGGTACTGGAGACCCCGCCAGACCTCCTCCCCGCGCGCTGCCGCCTCGCTCAACGGCCGGTGGGCGTTGGCCGCGAGAAACGCCGCGTTGATCCCGCCGATGCTCGTCCCGACGATGATCTCGACCTCTTCTCCCCGCGCCTCGAGGACGGGTGCGAGAACCGACAGCGCGCCCATCTCGTAGGCGCCACGCGCGCCGCCGCCGGCGAGCACGAGCGCGATCCGGCCGCGCCCGGCCTCCCCCCCGCTCCCGATCTGGTCGTCTCCTTCGGCCATTGCTAGATCATCTCAGGCGATCGAGCGCCGCGGCCGGCCGAGGCCGCTCACTCAAGCGCCGGCAGCGGGTCGAAGAAGCCATACCCGACGGCTCCGGCGAGCGCGCCGAGTCCGAGCCCGCGGATCGCCGGCGTGACGATGTCGGGAGCGAGAATCGCGACAACGAGAGCGATCGTCCCGCCGAGCGGCAGGTTCGCATACCGGAGGCGCGTGCTCCCGAGCCGCTCGCCCCACCGTCCGGGATCCGGGTCCTGGTGGAGGTCTCGGGTGACCTTGACACCGGCGGCGAGACCCGCCGAAAAGCATCCGATCGTGATCAGCCGTTTGACCATGGCCCCGGCTAGACCGCCTAGACCGGCTCGACGCCCGGACGCGGAAGCGGTCGCGGCGCGTCACGCTGACGATCCGGAGCAGGCGTCGTCGTCGGCTTGCTCGCGTCCCGTCCGCTCGGCAGCGCGGCCGGCCCGAAGACCTCGGCCTCGGTCCGCCCGGCGAGCAGACCCTCGAACTGGGCCTTCTCGATCGTCTCGTGGCGCAACAGAAGCTCTGAGATCGTGTCGAGCCGCTCGCGATGCTCGGTCAGCAGATCGGTCGCCCGCTGATGGGCGCTCTCGATGATCCGGCGCACCTCGTCGTCGATCTCGCGCGCGATCTCATCCGAATAGTCAGGCTCGTTTGAGAACTCACGCCCGAGAAACGGCTGGCCCCGGTCATGACCGAAGACCCGCGGCCCGAGCTTCTCGCTCATCCCAAAGCGCATCACCATCTGCTTGGCAGTCGCCGTGACCTTCTCAATGTCATTCGACGCGCCCGTCGTGATCTCGCCAAACACGATCTCCTCAGCCGCACGCCCACCCAACGTCATCGCCATCGTGTCCAACAACTCCGCCCGCGTCGTCAGAAAACGATCCTCCGTCGGCATCGAAATCGTATACCCCAACGCCTGCCCACGACTGATCACACTGATCTTATGAACCGGATCGGAATGCTCCAGATAATTCCCCACGATCGCATGACCCATCTCATGAAACGCCGTAATCAACCGCTCCTTCTCGCTCATCACCCGCGTCTTCTTCTCCGGACCCGCAATCACCCGCAGAATCCCCTCCTCCAACTCGACCTGCGTAATCTCGCGCTTGCCCGTCCGCGCCGCCAACAAAGCCGCCTCATTGATCAAATTCGACAGATCCGCACCCGTAAACCCAGGCGTCTGACCCGCCAACGCATCAATATCAATCTCCTTACCCAACGGCTTCCCACGCGTATGCACCTCAAGAATCTTCGCGCGACCCTTCCGATCCGGACGATCAACCGCAATCTGCCGATCAAAACGACCCGGCCGCAACAACGCCGGATCCAAAATATCCGGACGATTCGTCGCCGCGATCATGATGATGTTGTCCTTCGCCTCAAACCCATCCATCTCAACCAACAACTGATTCAACGTCTGCTCACGCTCATCATTCCCCCCACCCATCCCCGCCCCACGATGACGCCCCACAGCATCAATCTCATCCATAAAAATAATGCACGGACTGTTCTGCTTAGCCTGCTCAAACAAATCCCGCACCCGCGACGCCCCAACCCCCACGAACATCTCAACAAAATCAGAACCCGAAATCGAAAAGAACGGCACCCCCGCCTCACCAGCAACCGCCCGCGCCAACAACGTCTTCCCCGTACCAGGAGGCCCATACAACAAAACCCCCGTCGGAATCCGCGCCCCCAACGCCTGAAACTTCTTCGGATTCTCCAAAAACTCCTTGATCTCATGAAGCTCCTCAACAGCCTCATCAACCCCCGCCACATCACGAAACGTGATCTTCGGCGAATCAGCCGTCATCCGCTTCGCCTTCGACTTACCAAACGACATCACCCGCGACCCACCACCCTGCATCTGGCGCATCAGGAAGATCCAGAAGCCGATGAAGATCAAAAACGGAAAGACATAGGTCAACAGCGACAGCCAGCCGCTGCTCCCGGTCCCCTCGACATTGAACTGCGGATGGTTCGGGGCCGACTGGAGCTCCGAGATCAGGGTAGCCGCGGCCGCTCCGGGCACGAACCCGATCGAGTATTTCGTGCCGTCCTTGAGCGTCACGTCGACCGTGTTGTCCTTCGTCTTGACGTCCGCCGAGGCCACCTGCCCGCGCGGGATGTCGCGCGCCACGAGCGACTGGTAGCTGTGCACCGGCCCGCCGGTCTTGCCGGGCGAGACCAGCCGCTGGGTCACGACCACCAGGGCCACGACGAGGACGACGGACAGGGCCGCAGTCAATCCCCTCTTCGGTGCTCGCTTCAACGGATCCTCCGGGTGGTCGGTGCTCGGGACGCGCTCTGTCTACACAAGGCTACGCTCTATTGCTCTCCAGGCTAGCTACTGCGCGCCCGCCACCAGCGACGGATCACCTGCAGATCGGCCCTTCCGTCCCCGATCCCGCGGGATCGGACGCCTCGACGGCGACTGCGGCGACGACCAAGCCCACCCCGATCGGCGCCGACCGCCGACGCAACCCGGCCGGCCAAGGCCAGGCCGATGACCTCGCGATTCCAGACCGCCGGTCGGAGCCCGGTCCGACCGATTCGCAGGGCGCGAGCCGCGACGCCCGCGGGCCGCCGGGTCAGCCCGACGGGGCGATCACGCGGTGCGAGAGGTCGTCGAGGACGACGACGCCCCCATGGCGCAGCCAGCCGGCGGCCGCGTCCGGCCCGCTGAGCAGCGCCGCCTTGGCGAGCGCCTCGCCCTCGAGCGCGGTCGGCGCGAGCGCCGTCACCTGAACGACGCCGGTGTACGCCGGCCGGCCGGTCGCCGGATCGAGGACGTGATGGGCCGGGCGCCCCCGCTCGAGCCAGCTGCGCTTCGTGATGCTGCTCGTCGCGACTCCGCCGCTGCTGAGCGCCAACTCGTGGATGACGCTCCCGTCGAACGGCCCGATGACCTGGATCGTCCGCTCGACGCCCGCGGCCCCACCGACTCGGAGATCGCCCTCGCAGTCGATCGCATACCCGTCGTGACCGGCCAGCCGATCGCCGAGGATGTCGGCGAACAGGCCCTTGACGATGCCGCCGCCGTCGAGATGCACACCCACCGGTCGTCTGACCTCTCCCGCCGCATCGTCGACCGACAGCGCCCGCCAGCGCTCGGCCGGGTCGGGACCCGCCGGCGCCCGGGGCGGAGCGAGGGCGAGGGCCAGCGGGAGGGCGAGCGACGCCCGCAGGTGGTCGGACTTGTAGCCGACCTCCTCGATCGCGTCGAGCAGGGTCGCGTCGACCAGGCCGCCGGTCAGGCTGGCCGAGTCGATCACGGCTGCGACGAAGCGCCGCATGATCGGGCTGACCGGCAACCGCTCCAGAGGATCACGATTGAGCATCGCCAACTCGCTCTCGACCTTGAACCGCGAGAACTGGGCGTGCCAGACGAGCAGCTGGTCGGTCACCATCGTGACGGCCTCCTCCGGCGTCCCGGCCGGGCCCGACCCGTCGACGAGGACGTTGCAGTTGCCCCCGAAGCACGTGAAGGTGTTGGTCGCCTCGGTCATCCTCGGACGAGCACCCTACTCGGCCAGCCGGGGTTCCCCGGTCAAGCCGGCGCCGGCGCGGCGAGCGCCGGAGCGCTCAGCCCGAAGAGCAGCGGCGGGCCCAGCGACTGACCGCGGCAGACGCCCTTGAGCTTCGCGTAGACCCTCATCTGCACGTGGTCGGCGACGAGTGCGTCGATCGACGACGAGTCCTCGCGGAGCGTCCACATTCGATGCAGCCGCCTGCCGGGTGTGTTGGTGTAGGCGATCGCGTGACGCTCGGTGACGAACGGCACCCAGGCGGTCGCCGTGCGCTTCTGCACCTCGATGTCGAGGTGCAGACGGCTGACGCGCTGGCCGGCCACGCCGGTTGCCAGGAAGACGGCGGCGAGGGTGTTCCCAGCCGGTCCGTCGCCGGACGCGACGGTGACCGTGAGCGTCGTGTCCAGGCACACGTTGCTCCCGTCGACCGCATACCCCGCGGCGAGCGCGGCGGACGGCACGACCAGGCCGGCGGTGACCGCGACCACCCCGAGTAGCGGGTTCCTGAGCATGCGGTCCGCCCAAGGCTATCGTCTACCGGATCGAAGGCCCACTCGATCCCGAGCAGCTCGAGGCCTCAGGAGCCCCGGTCGACGCGGACATCGCCCCCGCGACGTCGGTCGGCGCCGTCCATCTCACGGTCGGGGACCTCGACCGGTCGGTCGACTACTACACACGATCGATCGGTCTGCAGCTGCTCGACCGGGCTGAGCATCGAGCAGTTTTCGGAGCGGCCGAGCGCCCGCTGGTCGTGCTCTCAGAGCAGCCCACCAGCCGGGGGGTCGGCCGGCATACGGGCCTCTACCACTTCGCCCTGCTCCTCCCGGACCGGACCGATCTCGCGAGATGGCTCGCCCACGCCGCCCGCGACCGGGTTCCCCTCGTCGGCCTCTCGGACCACTTCGTCAGCGAGGCCCTCTACCTCTCAGACCCCGACGGTCACGGAATCGAGATCTACTGGGACCGTCCGCGGGCCGGCTGGGAGGGTCGGGTCGATCGGATGACGACGCTCCGCCTGGACGTCGACGACCTGCTCGGCGAACTCGACGACGCCCATTCCGAGCCGTTTGACCGGATGCCGGACGACACGCGGATGGGTCACATCCACCTGAAGGTCGCCGAGATCGACAAGACGATCGCCTTCTACAGCGGCGTCCTCGGCTTCGCGGTGATGGCCCAGCTCGGCGCTCAGGCGGCGTTCCTGAGCGCCGGCGGCTACCACCATCACATCGGCTCGAACACCTGGGAGAGCGCCGGCGCCTCGCCTCCGCCGCCGGGCGCCGCCCGCCTCCTCCACGCGACGATCGTCGTGCCCGACGCGGCCGAGCAGGACCGCGTGCTCGGGCGTGTCGCTGACGCCGGCCAGACGCCGGTCGAGACGGCGCACGGGCCGATCGTCGAAGACCCGTCGGGCAACCGGCTGGTGATCGCACACGCCTGAGCGCGGGGCCGACGCTCCCGACTCAGGAGGGGCGGCCGGGTCAGGCGAGGAGGGGGCGGCCGGGTCAGGCGGGCAGCATCGCGCGCACGAGCGCGACCGGCCGGCCGTCGGCCGAGCTCACCCACGGGGGATCGGCCGACGCCGGGACGAGGGCCAGGTCGCCGGGCCCGAGCAGCGTGTCGGCGACCCGCGCGGTCCCCGAGACCACGCACAGCACCGCCATCTCGCCGGCGGGCGAGACCGACACCGGAGCGTCGATGTTCCAGCGGTCGATCTGGAAGCACCGGTTGGTGAGAGCGGCGCCGTCGTCGTCGGGCGGGACGAGCTCGGGGGCGAAGTCGTCGAAGTCGATCGACGCCAGCGACTGGTCGACGTGGAGGTCCCGCGGCCGGCCGTCGATGCCCGGCCGGTCGAAGTCGAAGACGCGGTAGGTGGTGTCGGAGTTCTCCGCGATCTCGAGGATCACGTTGCCCGGGCCGATCGCGTGGACCCGACCGCTCGGGATCAGGATCGCGTCGCCCGATCGGACGCCGACCCGATGGAGCAGCCGGGCGACGTCTCCGTGGTCGCGCAGACACGCCTCGAAGACCGCGCGCGTCGTGGCCGGGTCGAGGCCGACGAGCAGGTGGGCGCCGGGTTCTGCGTCCAGCACGATCCACGTCTCGGTCTTCGACTCCCCACCGATCAGCGCCGCCAGGACGGCCGGCGGATGGACCTGGATGGAGAGCACGTCGCGGGCGTCGAGCAGCTTGATCAGCAAGGGAAAGCGGCCCGGCCCGTCGAGCGCCCGGCCGCCGAAGAGCTCCCGCCGCTCACGCCAGAGCTCGCCGAGGCTGACGCCGGCGAGCGGCCCGTCGCGCACCACGCTCTGCTCCTGCGGCCGGTCGACGAGCTCCCAGGACTCGCCGATCGGCCTGCCTTCGGCGAGCGCTCGCCCGTACAGCGCGGCCAGCCGGCGGCCGCCCCAGACGCGCTCCTTGTAGAGCGCTCGGAAGCGGAGGACGCCGGGAGCGCTCGTGTGGGCCTGCACTGGCGCCTGAGCGTACCGAAGGGTCTGCGGGCCGGGCGGCCCCCGCAGGTCGATCCCGGCTCGTGGCGAGGCCCGTGAGATCCGGCCCCGTAGACTTGGCGACCGTGACCGATCGATCAGCAGACCCGGCGTCGACGCACGCCGAGCCGGTCCGCGTCGGCGGACCCTTCTTCGAGGACTTCACGATCGGCCAGGTCTTCGCCGACGCGCCGGCGATGACCCTCACCTCAGGTCACGCGGCACTCCACCAGGCGCTCGTCGGCGACCGCATGCGCCTCCCCCTCGACGCCGTCCTCTCGACCTCGGTCACCGGCCGGCCGGAGACCCTGGCCCACCCCAGCCTGGTCTGCGATGTCGCGATCGGCCAGTCGACCGCCGCGACCCAGCGTGTCCGGGGGAACCTCTTCTACCGCGGGCTCGTCCTCCTGCGTCCGGTCTACATCGGCGATACCCTCCGCACGACGACGGAGATCGTCGGCCTGCGCCAGAACCGCCCGCGGCCCGACGGCTCGGCGACGGGTCTCGTCGCCCTCCGCGTGCGGACGGTCAACCAGGCCGGCGACCGGGTCCTCGACTTCTGGCGCTGCCCGATGATCCCGCTGAGGAGCGCCGATTCCCAGACCGGCCACACGGATCGGTTCGAGGACATTCCGACCGACCTCGACATGACGAGGGTCGCCGGAGCCGTCGCCGCCGACTGGCGCTTCGACGTGATCCGTGACCAGCTTCCCGGCGTCCACTTCGCGGGGGTCGAGGCCGGCTGTGTCTATGAGATCGAAGGCCGCGACACGGTCACCGCGGCGCCCGAGCTCGTCCGCCTGAGCCTGAACATGGCCGAGACGCACGTCGACGCCGGGTCCAACGCCCACGGTCGCAGGCTCGTCTACGGAGGTCACACGATCTCCGTGGCCGCCGCCCAACTGACCCGCGCGATGCCGAACGTCGTGACGATCGTCGCCTGGCGCGAGTGCAACCACACCGGGCCGGTCTTCGAGGGCGACATCCTCAGCACGGTCGTGACCGTCGAGGCCAAGCATCCCCTCGACGAGGTCGACGCCGGCCTGCTCGACCTGCGGGCCGTCGTCGCGGCCGACCGCGGCGAGACGGACGGCCGGCACGCGGTGCTCGACTGGCGACTCGTCGCCGTGATGGCATGAGCCCGGGGATCCTCGACGGAATGCGCGTCGTCGAGGGGTCGGCCTTCGTCGCCGCCCCGCTCGGCGGGATGACGCTCGCCCAGATGGGCGCCGACGTGATCCGCTTCGACCCGCTGGCGGGCGGTCTCGACTACACGCGGTGGCCGATCACCGACGACGGGACGAGCCTCTTCTGGGCTGGGCTCAACAAGGGCAAGCGGTCGTTCGCCGCGGATCTCCGCGCCCCGGCCGGCCGCGAGCTCCTGACCGAGCTGATCTGCGCGCCCGGCGAGGACGCCGGTCTCTTCCTGACGAACTTCCCGGCCAGTGGCTGGCTCGCCTACGACAAGCTGGCCGAGCGCCGGCCCGACCTGATCATGGTCGTGATCACCGGCAACGCCGACGGGTCGTCGGCCGTCGACTACACCGTGAACCCGTCGACCGGCTTCCCGATGGCCACCGGCCCGCGCAACCTCTCGACTCCCTTCAACCACCTCCTCCCGGCCTGGGACGCGGTCACCGGCACGCTGGCGGCGACCGCCCTGCTCGCGGCCGAGCGCCACCGCCGCAAGACGGGTGAGGGCCAGCTGATCAAGATCGCCCTCTCGGACGTCGCGTTCGCGATGGTCGGCAACCTCGGCAAGATCGCCGAGGTCCAGATCAACGACAACGATCGCCAGAAGGACGGCAACTTCCTCTACGGGGCGTTCGGACACGACTTCCCGACCCGGGACGGCCGGCGGGTGATGATCGTCGGGTTGACCTTCCGCCAGTGGAAGGGCCTGATCGACGCGACCGGCCTCAAACCGGCGGTCGAGGCGATCGAGGCGATGCTCGGCGTCGACCTGACCAAGGAGGGCGACCGTTTCGTCGCGCGGGACATCCTGCTCTCGGCGCTCGAGCCGTGGGTCCGCGAGCGGACGCTCGCCGAGGTCGGCGAGATCTTCGACGCCAACGGCGTCTCCTGGGGTCCGTACCAGACGTTCAGGCAGCTGGTCGAGGAAGACCCCCGGTGCTCGCCCGCCAACCCGATGTTCGAGACCGTCGCCCAGCCCGGGATCGGCTCGTACCTGATGCCCGGGTCGCCGGTCGCCTTCGGCGGGCTCGCCAGGCTCCCGGTCTCACCCGCACCGGTCCTCGGCCAGCACACCGACGAGGTTCTCGCCGACGTGCTCGGCCGGAGCTCTGCGGAGATCGCAGGGCTCCACGCGGACGGCCTCGTCGCTGGGCCCCGGCCCGCGGGCTGACGGGGGGCCGTCATCGCCAAGTACGTCTACGAGTTCGCCGAGGGATCGCGCGAGATGCGCGACCTGCTCGGCGGCAAGGGTGCGAACGTCGCCGAGATGACCCGGATCCTCGGGGCCGGGAGGGTTCCCGCGGGGTTCACGATCACGACCGAGGCCTGTGTCGCCTACATGGCGGGCGGACGGACCCAGCCGGCCGGGCTCGCCGACGAGGTCGCCGCCGCGCTCGCACGGCTCGAGGACCGACTCGGCCGCAGGCTCGGGGACCCCGACGATCCGCTGCTCGTCTCGGTCCGGTCGGGCGCCCGCGAGTCGATGCCCGGGATGCTCGACACGGTCCTCAACCTCGGCCTCAACGACCGGTCGGTCGAGGGGTTGGCCCGGGCGACGGAGAACGACCGCTTCGCCTGGGACTCGTACCGCCGGTTCGTCCAGATGTTCTCGAACGTCGTCCGCGGCGTCCCCGGGAGCGCGATCGAGGCCGAGATCGCCAGGCGCAAGCGCGATCGGGGGGTCGAGTTCGACACCGAGCTCGACACCGAGGACCTGCGGAGGCTGACCGCCGACTTCAAGGAGCTCTTCCACGAGCACACGGGCGACGACTTCCCCCAGGACCCCCGCGACCAGCTCGCTGCCGCGATCGCCGCCGTCTTCGATTCGTGGGTCGGCAGGCGGGCGGTCGCCTACCGGCGGATCAACGGGATCCCCGACGACTGGGGGACGGCCGTCAGCGTCCAGCAGATGGTCTTCGGCAACAAGGGCGAGACGTCCGGCTCGGGCGTCGCGTTCAGCCGCGACGAGCTGACCGGCGCGCCTGCGCCGTCCGGCGACTTCCTCACCAACGCCCAGGGCGAGGACGTCGTCTCGGGTGTGCGCAACACCCGCGACATCGCCGACCTCGCGCGCGTGATGCCGCAGGCACACGCCGAGCTGGTCGAGATCCTCCGCCTCCTCGAGCGCCATTACGGCGACATGCAGGACACCGAGTTCACCGTCGAGGAGGGGCACCTCTACATGCTCCAGACGCGCAACGCCAAGCGCCCGGCCCAGGCGGCCGTCCGCTTCGCCGTCGACGCGGTCGCCGAAGGTCTGCTCGACCGGGCGGCCGCCCTGGACACGATCGAAGCCGCCCGCCTCGACGCCCTGCTCCACCCGACCTTCGACCCCTCGCACACGATCGACGTCCTCGCCCGGGGGATCGGCGCGTCACCGGGCGCCGCGAAGGGCGCGATCGTCTTCACCGCACCGGAGGCCGTCGCCGCCGCCGAGGCCGGCCGCGCCGTGATCCTCGTCCGGCCGTTCACCGAAGCCGAGGACGTCTCCGGCTTCCATGCGGCCCGGGGGATCCTCACCAGCGAGGGCGGCAAGGCGTCGCACGCGGCGCTCGTCGCCCGCGGGATGGGCCGTCCGTGCGTGTGCGGCGCGTCGGCGATCGACGTCGATCTCGAGCACGGCGTGATCCGCGTCGGCGAGCGGACGATCGCCGCCGGCGAGCAGATCGCGATCGACGGGTCGACCGGGGAGGTCACGCTCGACGACGTCCCCCTCGTCGAGCCCGTGATGGGCGACCACTTCCTGACGATCCTCGACTGGGCCAACGAGATCCGCCGGCTCGGCGTCCGCGCGAACGCCGACGGCCCGGCCGACGCCCGGCGGGCCCGCGAGTTCGGCGCCGAGGGGATCGGCCTCTGCCGGACCGAGCACATGTTCATGGCCGCGGATCGCCAGCCGCGGATGCGGAGGATGATCCTCGCGTCCGACGAGCCCGCCCGGCGGGCGGCGCTGGCCGAGCTCCAGCCGCTCCAGCAGGAGGACTTCGAGGGAGTCTTCGAGGCGATGGCCGGCCTCCCGGTGACGATCCGCCTGCTCGACCCCCCGCTCCACGAGTTCCTCCCCCACCGCTTCGAGCTCCAGCACCAGCTCGACTGCGCGGACGCCGACGACACCGACGGGATCGCCGAGATCCAGGCGACGCTCGAGCGGGTGATCTACCTCGAGGAGGTCAACCCGATGCTCGGCACACGCGGCTGCCGGCTCGGCGTGCTGTTCCCGGAGATCTACGAGATGCAGGCCGAGGCGATCATGCTCGCGGCGCGGGCCGTCCGCGAGCGAATCGGCCGGGCCCCCCACCTCGAGATCATGATCCCGCTCGTCAACTACGAGCAGGAGCTCGAGATGATGCGGTCGCTGATCGTCCGGGTCGGCGACCGCCACGGGATGCGTGAGCGCGAGGACTACGCGGTGGGAACGATGATCGAGCTGCCGCGGGCGTGCGTGACGGCCGGGCGGATCGCCGAGCATGCGGACTTCTTCTCGTTCGGAACCAACGACCTCACGCAGATGGCGCTCGGGTTCTCGCGCGACGACGTCGAGAGCAAGTTCCTCGCGACCTACCTCGACCTGAAGATCGTCGACCGATCGCCGTTCGAGACCTTGGACACACCGGGCGTCGGGGAGCTGATCAGGCAGGCCGCCACCAACGGTCGCCGGACGAAGCCGGGCCTCAAGCTCGGCGTCTGCGGCGAGCACGGCGGCGACCCCGACTCGATCGACTTCTTCGAACGCGCCGGAATCGACTATGTCTCGTGCTCGCCGTTCCGCGTCCCCGTCGCGATCGTCGCCGCCGCCCAGGCGTCGCTGCGGGCGGGCAGCGGCCGATGAGTCGGGACTTCGCCGCCGCCCAGGCGTCGCTGCGGGCGGGCACCGGCCGGTGAGTCGGACCTTCGCCGACGACCAGGACCTGCTCGCGTGGGCGCTCGACGGGGTGATCAGCCAGGCCGAGGGCGAATCGGCCGTCGAGCTCCACCAGCGGGCGGTCGACTTCGCGTTCAAGGCCCGGTCGGGCGACACCGAGGCCGCCGACAGGCTGGCCGGGCTCGTCGGCGGCATGTCGCTCGAGGATCTCGAGGTCCTGATCCGGTCGCTGACGTGCTGGTTCGCGCTCGGGAACCTGGCCGAGGACAACGAGCGGATCCGCCGTCAGCGGGCCCACGAGGCCCGCGACGCGCCGGCAGCCCGCCGGGGGTCGCCGCGTCAGGCCGTCGACCGGCTCGCATTGCGCGGGACCGGTGCCGGCGAGCTCGAGCAGCTGCTCGCGCGGGCGGAGGTTCGCCTGGTGATGACCGCCCACCCGACCGAGGCCCGCCGGCGGACGACGGTCGAGAAGCTCGCCCGGGTGTTCGCCGTGCTGCGGGCGCTCGACGAGCGCCACGCCCTTGCGGGCGATCTCGACGCCGCCCGCGGAGCGCTCGCGGCAGCCGTCCAGGAGCTGTGGACGTCCGACGAGATCCGGGCCGTGTCGCCGACGGTTCTCGACGAGGTCCGCACGGGCCTCGTGTACTTCACCTCGACGCTCGTCAACGTCGTCCCGAAGTTCTATCGCGAGCTCGAGGCGGGCGTCGCCGCCGCGTTCCCGCAGACGCCGGTCAAGGTCCCGCCGCTGCTGTCGTTCGGCTCGTGGATCGGCGGTGACCGTGACGGCAACCCCAACGTGACACCCGAGGTGACGGCCGAGGCGCTCGAGATCATGCGCGTCGCCTGCCTGCGGTTCCTCCAGGACCGCCTGACCGGCCTGGCCTCGCGGATCTCCGTATCGAGTCGGGTGACCGGCGAGGCCGACGTGCTCGGACCGCTGCTGCGGGACGGGCGCGAGCGATTCGCGAAGCTCAGCCGCCAGCTCGACGCCCGCTACCCGGAGGAGCCCTACCGGCGGGCGTTCAGGTTGATCGCGGAGCGCCTGCGGGCGACCCGCAAGCAGGATCCGGACGGCTACCACGCGCCGCAGGACCTGCTCGACGACCTGCGCCTGGCGGAGCGGTCGCTCAACGAGCGGGGCGGCGGGTATATCGCGGCGTCCGAGCTCCACGACGTGATCCGCCAGGTCGAGGTCTTCGGCTTCCACTTCGCGCGCCTGGACATCCGCGCCCACGCCGGCCGCCACCGGTCGGCGCTCGCCGAGATCTTCGGGGCGCTCGGTGTCCAGGACGACTACGAGACGCTCGACGACGGCGCGCGGGCGGAGCTTCTGGCGCGCGAGATCGCCGACCGCCGGCCGCTGATCCCGGCTGACATCGGCGGCTTCTCGGCTGCCACGCGCGAGGTCGTCGAGACGTTCCGGCTGCTCCACGAGCTGCTCTCGGGCCTCCACGCCGGTGCGATCCAGAGCTACATCATCTCCGGGGCCGGCGACCCGTCCGACCTGCTCGAGGTGCTCCTGCTGATGAAGGAGAACCGCCTGTCGCGCGCGGGCGGAGGCGATGCGATGCTGCGGATCGTGCCGCTGTTCGAGGCGGGCGAGACCCTGGCCGGGGCGACGCAGACGATGCGCACGCTCCTCGACACGCCGGTCTACCGGGCGGCGCTGCGGTCGGTCGGCGACGAGCAGGAGATCATGCTCGGGTACTCGGACTCCAACAAGGACGTCGGCTACGTCGCGTCCGGGTGGGCCATCTACCAGGCGCAGATCAGCCTGGCCGAGCTGATGACCGAGCACTCGGTCAGCTGGATCTTCTTCCACGGCCGCGGCGGGGCCGTCGGTCGTGGCGGGGGGCCGAGCAATGTCGCGATCCACGCCCAACCTCCGGGGACCGTCCACGGACGGCTGAAGGTCACCGAGCAGGGCGAGGTCCTCTCAGCCAAGTACTCCGTGCCCGAGATCGCCCACCGGGAGCTCGAGCTGACCGCGAGCGCGGTGCTCGACAGCGTGCTCGACCGGGTCGAGCCGCTGCGCGTGGCCAAGCGGGAGAGCTTCGAGGAGGTCATGGGGATCATGGCCGACGAGTCGTCGCGCGCGTACCGCGACCTCGTCTACGGAGACCCGGACTTCAGCGCCTTCTTCCACGCGGTGACTCCGGTCTCGGAGATCTCGCGGATGCAGCTCGGCTCGCGCCCGGCCTCGCGGACCGGGTCGACCCGGATCGAGGATTTCCGCGCGATCCCGTGGGTGTTCGCGTGGACCCAGGCCCGCGTCGTGCTCCCGGCGTGGTACGGGCTGGGCACCGCGCTGAGGGCCGCGCGGGAGCACGCCGGGACGGACCTCCTGCGCGAGATGGAGGCCGACTGGCCGTTCTTCAGGGGCCTGCTGGCGAACGCGGAGATGGCCTGCGCGAAGACCGACCTCGAGATCGCCCGGCGGTACGCCCTGCTGTGGGAGGAGGAGACCCCCCGCGAGCGGATCTGGGGGCTGATCGAGGCGGAGTTCGAGCTGACCCGGCGGGAGCTCCTCGTCGTCACGGATGCGTCCCGCCTGCTCGCACGCGAGCCCCACCTGTGGGCGTCGATCGACCGCCGCAAGCCGTACGTCGACCCGCTGTCGTTCATCCAGGTCGAGCTCCTGCGGCGCGGGCGGGCCGGCGAGCGGGGCGAGGCGCTGGTGCGGACGAGCTTCCTCGCGATCAACGGGATCGCCGGCGGGCTGCGCAACACCGGCTGAGTCAGACTGCTGCGGGTGCGACCCAGCGACGCTCGATGTCGGCGGTGTGGACCGCGTCGAGGACGGCCTGCACGCGAAGGCCGTGGTCGAGTGACGGGTCGGGCGGAGCGCCCTCGCGGATCGACTCCCAGAAGCCGCGGGCGACGGACTTGAACGCGTTGCCGGAGTTCGCCTCGAGCGGGCCCTCGGACTGGAGATCTTCACCCGCCCTCCCCCACCAGAGCCGCCGCTGGGCATCGAGCCGGACGGTTCCCCGGTCGCCGTGGAGCTCGACGAGGTCGCCGCGGGCGTGGCGGGCGGTCGATGTCAGCGTGACGACGCCGAGTCCGCCACCGGTGAAGCGGATCAGGATCGCGTAGGCGTCATCGGCGGTGACTGTTTGGAGCTCGCCCGCCTCGTCCGGCCGCTGCGGAACACCGGCCGCCGTGGCCGCGGCCACCGCCTCGATGTCGGGGAACAGGTCGAGCAGGAGGTCGAGGTCGTGAACGCCGTAGCCCTGCAGGCGGCCGCCGCCGAGCCGGGCGTCGTTGACCCACGTGAACGGGCGCGAGGAGGCCTCCGCGTGATCGGTGTGGACCAGCGAGATCGACGCCATGCGCAGCTCGCCGAGCACGTCCCTGGCGCATTCGCGCAGGCGGCGGCGGGTCTCCTGGCGCCGGCGGCCGAAGTTGACCACCGCGACGACTCCGGCGGCGTCGACCGCCCGCGCGATCCGCCGGCCCTCCTCGAGCGTCATCGCGACCGGCTTCTCGCAGATCAGATGGAGGCCGCGCTCGGCCGCGGCGATCGCGAACTCCGCGTGGAGGGAGACCGGGGTCGCGACGTGGATGGCCTCGAGGCCGGGCACCGAGAGCAGCTCGTCGAGATCGCTGGTCCCGAGCTCGAGACCACCGGCGAGCGCGAGCTCGCGCGCCCGGTCGGGACTGCGCGACCAGACGGCGACCGGCTCGAACTCGGCCATCTCGGCGAATGCCGGCAGCGGGATCTTCGAGCCGTAGCCGCCACCGGCGACGGCGATCCGCACGGGCTGCGTCATTGCACCAGCGCTCCGCTGCGCTCGGGTTGGGCCACGGCTAGCGCGAGCTGCCGAAGATCCGCAGCAGGGATATGAACAGGTTGATGAAGTCGAGGTACAGCCGCAGGGCCCCGAAGATCGCGAGCTTCTCGTCGTTCTCGGCGGTGATCGTCCCGCTCGCCCGGAGGTTCTTCAGCGACTGCATGTCGTAGGCCGTGAGCCCCGAGAAGATGATCACGCCGGCCCAGCCGATGATCAGGTTGAAGGTGCTGCCGCCGACGAACATGAAGACGACCGACGCGACGATGATCCCGATCAGCGCGCCGAAGAGGATTCCCCGCAGGCCGCTGAGGTCGCGGTCAGTCGCATACCCGTAGAGCGCCATCCCCGCGAACACGCCGGCCGCGCCGGCGAACGCCCCGACGACCGAGGTCGTCGTGTACGCGTCGAGCAGGATCGAGAAGACGACGCCGGTCAGGCCGGCGTAGAGGAAGAAGAGAATCGCGGCGGTCTGCGCCGAGACGCGGTTGATCGCGCCGGAGAGGACGATGACGAGGCCGAGCTGGGCGACGATCGCCGCGATGAAGAGGACCCGGTGATCGGCGAAGTACGCCAGGGTCGACGTGCTCGAGTGGAACCAGACGGCGATCCCCGTGGTCAGCGCGAGAGCCGCGAACATCCAGGCGAACACCTGCCGCAGGAACGTCCGCTCGGCGCGCTCGGCGCCGAATGCGGCGCTCGGGGTGGTGGAGGTCTGAAAGGAGGGCACTGACGGTTCGCTTTCGGTAGTGGGAGAACTCGACTACATGATCGCAGCACGACCCGACACGGCCGACGGACGCCCGGCGAACGAGCCGCGGGGCACGGCGGGCGCCGCGCGACCGGCGTTACCCGTCTGTCGCAGAACTGGCCAAAAGCTCAGTCAACCATTTCTGCGGCAGGTCACGGACTCCTTCCCGTCCCCCCGTCCCCCCGCCCGCCGACTTCCGGAATCCGGCCCGCCCGCCCGGCGCCGCTACCCGTCGTCGAGCACGGCGTCCAGCAACAGCTGTCCCGGCGCCGCCCGCTCGGGCCTGGCCTCCCGCGTGTGGGCCCAGTGGTCGACAACCTCGCGGGCCGCCGCATGGCGATAGGCGATGCCCCGCTCGATCGGCTCGATCGCGTACCCGCCGGACGCGTCGCGCCCGCGGACGCGCGCGTGAAACAGACGCCCGTTGCGAGACACGAGGACCAGGTCCCCGGGATTGAACTGACCCATCCGCCGGCTCAGCCAGACTCCGCCGACGGCACGCGACCGGCCCGGACGGCTTCGACGAGCGCGCGGTGGTCGCGCTCGTTCTGGTCTGCGTAGAGCTCGGCGAAGGCCGCCACCGCGTGATCGAAGCTCTCGCCCTTCCCGAGGTACCCGGAGATCTCCAGGCGGTTGCCCGATCTCGCGTGCGCCCGCGCGAGCGTCCTCCCGCAGAGGCGTCCGTACGCGGTCAGGCCGGACGCGCTCAGCAGGCTCACATCGACGCCGCCCTTCCCGTCGGCCAGCTGGCGGACATAGTAGTCGCGGCCGTCCCCCATCCCCCCGCCGGACGTCTGATTCCAGCCGAGGAAGATGTCGCTCGACGCCTGCAGCAGACGCTGGCCCTCGACCACCCGCCGGCCGTGATCGGAGTAGACAGACGGCCCGGCGTACGGCTCGAGGACCGACGCCACGGCCTCCTTGCACTGCAACAGCAGCGGATCATGCTCGTCGCGACCGACCAGCAGAACGACCCACGCCCGCATCCCGACGCTCCCGACCCCGACCACCTTGCGCGCCATCGTCACGAACCGGTAGCTCCCGAACAGCCGCCGGCGATCGTCGCTCAGGCTCGCCCCGTAGCGGCCGAGCAGCGCCAGCAGGCTGGCCTCGGCCTCCCGACGTTCGTCCGGCGCGAGCAGCTCGTCGACCGGCACGAGGAGCGGCGGCTGGCTGACGAAGCGAACCCTCCCGTCGACGGTCTCGGTCAACTTCGCCAGCGCGTGGATGCCGGTGTTCCTCTGTGCCCGGCGCAGGCTCCGCCCTAGCTGCCCGAGTCTCGCGAGATCGGTCCCCTCGCGACGGATGCTCTGAAGGAGACCGGCCATATCGAGATGCGAATACCAGACCGCCAGATTGCCCTCGGCCGCGAACGCGTTGACCGCCTCCCGGTAGGCGGCCACGGTCCCCGTGACCGCCGCCGTGATCTGCCGCTGGTCGAACTCCCGCTCCCGGCCCGCCACGCAGACGCTCGCCGCCAGCCGCTTGACGTCCCACTCCCACGGCCCCGGCAGCGTCTCGTCGAAGTCGTCGACATCGAACACGAGGGCCCGCTCGGGCGACTCGAAGGTCCCGAAGTTCGCGAGATGGGCATCCCCGCAGAGCTGGACGACCGACCCGGTGCTCGGCGTGTCCGCGAGGTCGCCGGCCATGATCGCCGCAGCCCCCCGGTAGAAGGAGAACGGCGAGACGATCATCCGGGCGTAGCGGATCCCGATCAGCCCGGCGACCCGTGTCCTCGCCTGCTTCTCGAGCACGCCGACCGGGTCCGGTCGACCAGCCGCCGGGCGCCATTCGGCGTGGCTGGAGCGGGGAACCCGACGACGCCCGGCCCGGCCCTGCGCCCGCTGCTGCTTGGCCGACGTACTCACGCCGCCATCATCGCCAATCCCACCGTGCAATCGCCCCCCGTCGTAGCGTACAATCGCCCACCGCCGCACCGGCGTGCAACAAACCTGCCCTTAACGCACATGGCTCCGCCCGCCCTCCATCCATCCTGCCCGTCTCCCGCCGGCCCTCGGACCGCGCGGTGATGGCCATGCCCCGTCCGATCATCCTCGGCATCGTCGGCGACTCGGCCGCCGGCAAGACAACCCTCAGCAAGGGTCTCGTCAGCCTGCTCGGTGAGGAGTCGGTGACCCACGTCTGCACCGACGATTACCACAAGTACGACCGCAAGGAAAGGGCCGAGCGGAAGATCACGCCGCTCGATCCCGAGTGCAACTACATCGACATCATGGCTCAGCATCTCCGCCTCCTCCGTCAGGGCGACCCGATCCTCAAGCCGGTCTACAAGCACGGCGACGGAACCTTTGGCGCACCCGTCTACACCAAGCCCGAGCGCTTCACCGTGATCGAGGGCCTGCTCGGCTTTCACACGGCCGAGCTCCGCTCCGCCTACGACATCCGCGTCTACCTCGACCCGCCGGAGGAGCTCCGCCGCACGTGGAAGGTCTCCCGCGATTCCGCTCGCCGCGGCTACACCGAGGCTGAGGTGCTGGCCGATCTCGAGCGTCGCGAGGAGGACTCCGCGTCCTTCATCCGCCCGCAGAAGCGCTACGCCGACATGGTCGTCTCCTTCCACGAGGGCGAGACCGGCGACCAGGACAACCTCGACGCCCAGCTGACCCTCCGCCAGGGTCTCCCCCACCCCGACCTCGGGGCCTTCGTCGAGCACAGCGACGGCGCGATCACGATGGAGGAGCGCGAGAACGAATGCGTCCTGCGGATCCCCGGCGGGCTCGACCGTGAACGGACCCGCGCGATCGAGGAGATGATCTGGGACCGGCTGCACTTCGCCAGCCACCTGCGGACCGACCACCTCGGCGAGTTCAAGCTCGGCAACGAGCTCCACCGCTCGGAGTCCCTCGCCCTCGTCCAGGTCCTGATCCTCTATCACCTGGCCACCGCCAGGGCGATGGTCGCACTCGGCGGCGAGGGCACCCGGACCGACGATCCCCAGCCGGCGTCCTCCCCCAAGTAGCGGCCCCCCGCACCCGCACCGACGACCGCCAGCCGGCGTCCTCCTCCGCGGCCTCGCCGGCCCCGCCGGCCTCCTCCGCCCTCCCCGCCGGGCGCGCTCCCGCTCGAGAGGATCGCCACCAACGGCCGGTAACGCCACGCCGGACTGTTTGCGAGGCGCGGTCCCCGGGTAGCCGAGGATTAAGCCGCTTAAAGACGGGATCAATTATGCGGGCAGACGTCCTCGCCCTCGACCTGCCGATGACCGTCGCAGCCCCAAGCCTCGCGCGACGAGCAGTCGGGGAGCTCGACCTCGACCCGGATGAGCGCGAGAGGGTCAGACTGGTCATCTCCGAGCTCGTCACCAACGCCCTGCTCCACTCCGGCGCGGCGACGACCGCTCCGATCAGGATCACCGCCCGGATCATCGGCGACATCCTCCGGCTCAGCGTGACCGACGACGGGACCCAGGCTCACGCCGTTCGCCAGCGCGAGCCGGCCGGCCTCGACGGCGGCTTCGGCCTGCTCCTCGTCCAACGGCTCGCCGCCCGCTGGGGCGTCGAGCGCAACGGCGCGACGACGGTCTGGTGCGAGCTGGCGGTTCGCAACCCCGGCTAGGCCGACGCCGCCGCGCCCATTGCCCGCGCTCCCCCGGCTGGCCCCGCTGACATCTCACGAGCGGCGGAAGACCAGCCTCCAGAGCCGGCTTCCCAGCACGTAGAGGATGAGCGGCGCGGCGATCAGGATCCCGGCGGCGATCAGGGCGAGCAGCAGGAGCCCAGGAGTGCTCTGGCCGATCGTCGCCGAAGCCTTGGCCGCCGGGAAGTCCGGGCCGCGGACGGCGTGGCGGATCAGCCGGGCGAAGATGATGATTCGCTTGGCGGCGCTGAACGGCGGGTCGCACGCGCTCAGCACGAGCCGCTGGTAGCCGACCGACTTGATCACGCCGAAGTCGGTCGGCGCGACGATTCGCGTCATCTGGACGGCGTACGTGAAGTTCGCGTACGGCATCTGGACGTGGATCGTGTCGCCCGGCCGGAGCTTGTCGACGTGGCGAAACGGCGCGAGGTAGGTCGTCCGGTGGCCGGCGACCGCCGTCGTGCGGCCTGGCGTTCCGGGGAAGGTCGTCTGCGAGTAGATCCCCGGACCCTTCTTGAGCGCGTTGGTCGTCGCGCCGTTGACGAGCACGAAGCCGGCCCCCAGCGACGGGATCAGGATCCGGCCGACGGCCGCCCCGCGGGCCGCTGTCCGTCTGAGGTCCCGCGCCAGCAGGGCGATCCGCTGGGTCTCGTCCGGCAGGCCGGCGAGCGTCCGAGCCTCGGTCGTGGTCGGCCGGCTCGACTCCTCGTGCGCGAGCTGGCCGGCGAGGTTCTGCTGCTGGATGCGGGCGTACACCGCCGAGATCGGCTCCTGCCAGACGGCGACTGCGGCGATGTCGCAGACGACGATCAGGCCGCCGGCGACCAGCAGGGTCGAGAGGATGTGGATCAACCGTCGCCCGCGATTTCGGCGTCCTGCGCCGCCGAGCTGGTAGCTTGACCGAGTCATGGAGAGACGGAGCGTAGTGGTAGGCAGCCGCGGTCCCCGGCGCCGGGCGCGGCAGGTGCTCGCCGGGCTCCTCGGATGCGTCTGTGCGTCGCTGATCGCCCCGGTCCAGTCAGCCTTTGCCGTGAGCGTCTCGCCCGGCACGATCGGCTCGGTCGAGGGCGCGTCGTTCACCGGTCAGGTCGCGACCTTCTCGGATCTCAGCCTGATCGCCTGCCAGGCGAGCGCGACGTACCGGTCGACAGTCACTTGGAGCGACGACAATGCCACGTCGGCGGCGTCGGTCGGGACGCCGACCCTGAGCGGCCTGACCTGCACCTACCCGGTCGTCGCCGGCCACCGGTTCACGGCGACCGGCGCCCAGCACTTCACCGTCGCGGTGACCGGCGCGCTCGGGAGCGACTCGGCGACCGGGAGGGCCAACATCGCCGCCGCCCCCCTGACCTCCCAGCCGCTGGCGATCTCCGCGGTCGAGGGCGGTCCCTTCACCGCGGCGCTCGCCACCTTCACCGACGGCTATGCCGGCCGGCCGGCCGGCCACTACGCGGCGACGATCGCCTGGGGCGATGGATCGACGACCGGCGCGGCGGTCGTCGGAACGGCGACCGGCGGCTTCGAGGTCGACGGCGGGCACACGTACGCCAACGTCGGGACCTACCCGACCAACGTCAGGATCTCAGACCCGGAGGGAAGCCAGACGACGACCGCGTCGACGGCGACGGTGACCGATGCTCCGCTCAGCTCGAGCGGAGTCGGCGGATCGGCGACCGAGCAGACCGACTTCACCCGCACGGTCGCCAGGTTCACCGACGCCGACCCCGGCCGCCCGGTCGGCCACTACTCGGCGACGGTCGACTGGGGTGACGGGTCGGGCGCGACGAGCGCGCCGCTGACGGCCGACCCGTCGGGCGGATACGACGTCAACGCCGGCCACGCGTACGCGACGCCGGGCACCTATACGACGACCGTCGCGATCGGCGACGCCGACGGCAGCCGGAGCACCGCGACCTCCCAGACCGCCGTCGCCGACGCGCCGCTGAGTTCGGCCGGGATCGCCCTCAACGCTGTCGCCGGGCAGGCCTTCCCAGCCAACCTGGCCGTCTTCACCGACGCCGACGCCGGCCGTCCGGCGAGCCACTACTCGGCGAGCGTCGACTGGGGCGACGGGTCGCCGGCGCTCGCCGGGACGATCACCGCCGACTCGAGCGCCACCGGCTACGGGGTCGCGTCCAACCACACCTACGCCAAGGCCGGTGCCTACCAGGTCACGGTCACGATCACCGATTCGGCCGGCGGGAGCCGGACGGTCGCGTCGGCTACGGCGACCGTCGCCCCGACGCCGCCACCCCCGACGCCGGCAGCTGCGGCGGGACCCTCTGACGCCGGGACCACGACGCACGCCCCGAGCACCACCAAGCCGGTGACGTCGACATCGAAGCCGACCCCGCCACCGGCGAAGCCGGCGGCGACCGGTGTCCTGCCGACGCCGAAGGTCGGCCTGACGAGCCCGCGGCTGTCGGCGAGCAGGACGAACCTCTCGATCGACGTGAGCTGTCCGGCCGGCGGGGCCTCGTGCCAGGGTGTCGTGCGCCTGACGACGCTTCCGTCGTCTCACTCGAGGATCGCGGCCCTCCGCCGGGGGACGACGATCGGCTCGGTGCTCTTCGTCCTCCACCCCGGTCAGTCGAAGACCTTCACGATCCACGTCGCGACAAAGACGCTCCGCCTCCTGCGCCTGGCGGGTCTCGCCCAGGTCCGCGGCGTCGCGGTCGCCTTCGGTCAGACGGGGAGCGCCACGTCATCTGGCGCCGTCACCAGGATCGCGCTCGCCGGCGGGAGCGCCAAGGCGAAGTAGGTCGCCGGCCGAGGTGGGTCGCCGGCCGAGGTAGTCGCCGGTCCTGGCCGGACTCCCGTCGGCCCCGGCTCGCCGGGCCGGCTACTTGCTGAAGCGGAGCGTCGCGATCGTCTCCTGCGCCTCTTCGAGGAGACGGAGCGGAGCCTTCGCGGCGGTCGATGCCTGCAGCGCGTAGGCGTAGCGCTGGCCGCGGGCGGTCGCGACAAGGATCCGGACGTTGACGCCGCGGAGGCTGGTCGCGTAGACGACGACGCTCTGGGCCGGCCGGCCGCCGAGGCTCGCGCCGAGGGCCTTCTTGACGGTCACGTGCTTGTAGGTCCGGCGAATCACGGCGACCGCCGACGTGAGGGCGTCGGCGGCGGTGTTGGCGGCGCCGGGGGCGACGATCGCGATGATCGCCCGCCCGTCGAGGCTCCCGAGCCGAAGGATCCCCCGCTTGCCGCCGACGATCCAGTCACGCGCGACGTATCCGGTCACGCCGAGCTCGCGATCGACGAAGTGTTGTGTCAGGGGAGGCAGCTTGGCCGGCGGCGGCGGGGTTCGCGGGTTCGAGTCACCTGACCCGCCGGTGAACAGGATCACGATGGCGGCGATCACCACCCCGGATACGAAGAGACCGACGGCGAACGGGAGCGTCGCGCGTCGCTGCGGTCCGACCGGCTTGGCGTCCGGCCTGACCTCGGCCGGCGTCACTTCACCGACTGCGACTCGAGAACCGCCGGAGCGTGAGCCCGCTGATCATCATCGCGATGCCGCCGACGAGGAGCCAGAGGACGTTGAACCCGGTGAACGGAAGCGTCGCCGCAGCCTTGGGGGCGGCCGCGCTCGCCGTGCTCGGGCTGGCCGCCGAGTTGCCGGTCGAGTTCCCGGTCGACCCAGTCGAGTTCCCGGTCGATCCGGTCGAGCTCGGCGTACCAGTGGTGGTTCCGGTCGTCGTGCCCGTGGTTCCCGTGGTGCCCGTGGTTCCCGTCGTCCCCGTGGTTCCGGTGGTGCCGGTCGTCCCCGTCGTTCCGGTCGTGCCGGTGGTCGTGCCCGTCGTCGTCCCCGTGGTTCCCGTGGTCGTGCCGGTGGTCGTGCCGGTCGTCGTCCCGGTGGTTCCCGTGGTCGTACCGGTCGTGCCGGTCGTCGTCTGGCCGATCGTCCCGGGCGCGGTCGAGCTTGCCTGGGAGGCGGCGGCCGTCACCTTGGCGAGGCCGCTGTTGGGCGTCAGCGAGAGAACGAACGCGGTCAGCGCCTCACGGACGGTGTAGGGAATCGTGGCCTGGCCGCCGACTCCCGTGAGGTTGGTCTCGTCGGCGTTGCAGATGATCGGCACGAGCACGGGAACACCGGCGTCGTGCGTGTTGGCGGTGCCGCTCTGGGGATTGCCGAAGGCCGCCGGACCGCCGTTCGAGCAGCCGGTCGGGACGAGCGGCGGGATCGCGAGCCCCGTGCCGCCGATCAGCGGGATCTGGGCCGGCAGCGGGAGGACCGAGCCGCCGAGGCTGGCGACCTGCGACTGGCTGGAGGTCGGGTTCGCGCCGTTGTTGGCCGCGTTGTTGCAGGAGATGCTGCTGGACTGGGAGTCGAGCGCCTTGACCGTCAGCCCGACGATGCTGAGATCGCCGACGTGGGAATCTCCGTGGGTCGTCTCGCAGCCGGTGGCCGGGTTGACGGAGATGTTGCCGTCGGAGTAGGCGGCGTCGGCCAGGGCGATCGGCGTGACGCCGAGGACCGGGGCGGGCGAACCGATGCCCACTCCGGCGACCTGAACGTGGTTGGTCGAGCTGGTCGCCGTGGTCGTCGAGCTCTCGTCGAGCAGCTTGAGGCAGATCGAGTTCAGCGACTGGGCGCAGATCGTGTCGAGCGTGCCCTGCTGGGAGGCGAGCACGCCGGTGACCGACTGACCGGGGACGGTGTCGACGCTGAGGATCTCCTGGCCGAAGAGCGAGAGGACGGTGATGTGACCGTGGAACTGCTTGGTCGCGGTCTGGTATTCGCCGAGCGAGCGGCCGATCACGACCTGTCCGCTGGTGCCCGCGACGCCGGGGATCGCGGGGATCGCGCCGACCCCGAGGGACACCGTTGCGACGGTGCCCTCGCCGTGGGGGTTGGCCGGGTTGTCGAGCGTCGGCGTGTAGCCGACGGTCGGATCGACGGCCGATCCGACGAGCGGGAGGGCTGCGGGGACGAGGCCTCCGCCGGCTGCGCCGAGCGCGGTGTTGACGGTCGCGGCGACGCCGCTTACGAGGCCGCCGAGGTCGATGCCGGAGGCTGCGCGACCGGGCAGATTGAGACCTCCGGTGCCGACGAGGGCGGCTCCGGACGGCGGAGCGGCGACGAGGACCCCCATGACTGCCAAGGTGATTGCCGATCCGCCAAGATGACGCCGCACGCTGCCCCTCCCCGTTCGATTCACATCCGATTTGGACGAGCCGCCCTCCCAGGGCAACCACCCACGCGGTTAAACTACCATTTCGCCAGGTCGGACCAGAATTTCTTATCGGCGGTCCGGCGAAACCGGGGGCGTCGGGGGTGACGATCGGCCACACCGGCTCCGGCAAGATCGGCGCGAGCGTCCTTGCATTCGCCGGCCGGGCGTTCTATAAGCGCGGGGTGCGGGATCCCGGCCAGGCGTCAGGCTGGCGTGAGCTCCAGTCGCGGGTCGAGTCGAGCAGGGTCGGACGGTCGGCGATCAGCGCCTTCGTGGTGCTCACGCTGATCGCGGTCGTGGCGATCAACCTGCCGGCGTCGACGCTGCGCGCGGATCTGATGGTCCCGGGCCAGCCGTACCTGAACGCGATCGGGCTCGACCAGGGGTGGGCGCTGTTCGCGCCGGATCCGCGGCGCGCGGTGATCGGGCTGCGGGCGGTGGTCCGGTACGACGACGGGACAAGCGCGACATGGACGATCCCGAACGACGATCCTGTAGTCGGGACCTACCGGGACTACCGGTGGCGAAAGTGGATGGAGAACGTGATCATGGACGAGAATCGGGGGCTCTGGCGTCCGGCGGCGTTGTGGGCGGCCCGGGAGGAGGCGCGTCCGGACCGGCGGGAGTTCGACGTCACGCTGGTGCGCCTGGAGTCGATCCTGCGGCCGCCGGGGACGACGCCGATCCGCGAGCCGTGGGTGTCGCGGGCGTTCTTCAACCTGAGGCTGGCGGGCCCGGCGGGGTGAGGTCGATGCTCGGCAGATGGGATGGCTTCTGGTTCGAGCCGGTGGCGACGTCGTCGCTCGCGGTCGTGCGGATCGCCTTCGGACTGGTGGCGTTCGCGTGGACGGTGGCGCTGACGCCGGATCTGAGCGCCTTCTTCAGCTCGGCGGGGATCGTTCCGGGCCAGCCGCGGACGGGGGGCGTCTGGGGGCTCCTGGGGATCGCGCCGGGCGGGACTGCGGTGGTCGTCGTGTACGCGGCGACGCTCGTCGCGTCGCTGGCGCTGGCGGCCGGCTGGCTGACGCGTCTGGCCGCGGTCGTCGTGTTCGTCGGCCTGCTGTCGTTCGAGCGGCGCAACCCGTGGGTCTTCAACTCGGGCGACGGGCTGCTGCGGGTGATCGCCTTCTACCTGATGCTCGCGCCGGCGGGGGCGGCCCTGTCGGTCGATCGTTGGCGCCGGGGGCGGGAGCATTTCTGGGAGTTCCCCGAGCGGGCGCCGTGGGCGCTGCGGCTGATGCAGCTCCAGCTGAGCGTGATCTACCTGGCGGGGGTCTGGGAGAAGGTCCAGGGTGGGACGTGGAACGACGGGACGGCGGTCTCGTACGCGCTGCGCGTGTCGGATCTCGCGGCGCTGCCGGTGCCGGCGTTCCTGAGCCATTCGCCGGTCGTCGTCAACCTGCTGACGTTCGGGACGCTGGCGGCCGAGCTGGCGCTCGGAATCCTGGTCTGGAACCGGGGCCTGCGGCGGTGGGTGCTGCTGGGGGGCGTCGCCTTCCACCTGTCGATCGCGTGGGCGATCCGGGTGGGCTTCTTCAGCGTGGGGATGCTCGTCCTGTACCTGGCGTTCGTCGATCCCGAGTGGGCGGGCGGACGCGTGCTGGCGCTGCGCGATCGGCTCGGCGGAGCGGCCGGAGCAGGCGGGGCGGCCGGGCTCCAGGCGGCGGCGGACTGATCGATGGCGGCGGGAGCGGCGGCGGCGCGGAGCAGACTTCGGGGACGGTGGACTTGGCCGATTGTGCTGGCGAGCCTAGGCGGTCTCGGGCTGGGCGGGATCGCCGCGGGCGGGCCGGGCTTCGCGCAGGCGACGGCGCTGAGCGCGAGGACGCTGCTCCTGGCGCCGCCGTTCGTGATCCCGAACGGGCCGAGCGGGCAGCCGAGCGTGTCGGCGGATGGGCGCTACGTGGCGTTCTCGTCGACGGCGACCAACCTGACGGGGGCGAGCGGGCCGGGGCACGTGGCGACCGAGGAGGTCTACGTCGCCGACGACGGCGCGCAGAAGGTCAGGTTGGTGTCGGCGACGGCGGGCGGGGTGGCGGCGAACGCGGCGTCGAGCGGTCCGTCGATCAGCGGGGACGGGAACACGGTGGCCTTCGTCTCGGCGGCTTCGAACCTGGCCGGAGGGGTGGCGAAGGGGACCGAGAACATCTATGTCGTGACGGCGGGCGGGCCGCCGCGGCTGGTCAGCGTCGGGGTCGGGGGGGCGGCGACCGACGGCAACTCGTATCAGCCGGCGATCTCGGGGGACGGCCATTCGGTGGTCTTCACGTCAACGTCGGACAACCTGGTGGCGGGTGACGACAACGCGAAGCCGGACGTCTTCGTGGCGAACCTCGAGACGGGGATCACGCGGAGGGCGAGCGTGGCGAGCCACGGGGCTCAGGCGAACGGTCCGTCGTCGAACGGGTCGATCAGCGGGGACGGGCGGTTCGTGACGTTCGCGTCGACGTCGTCGAACCTGGTGGGGCGGCAACGGGTCGGGGCGGAGGAGGTCTACGTGCACGACCTGGCGAGCAACCTGACGAACGTGATCAGCGTGTCGAGCGCCGGGCGGCGGCAGAACGCGGCGGTCTCGGCGCCGTTCACCCAGGTCTCGTCGATCAGCGGGAACGGCCGGTACGTGGCGTTCGACTCGGACGCGACGAACCTCGTCAGGAAGGGGGGCAACGGCCACACGAACGTCTACGTGCGCGACCGGACGCTGAGGCGGACGAGCGTCGTCAGCTTGAGCAGCACGGGGGCGGCGGGCGACAACGACAGCTTTTCGCCGGCGATCTCGGCGGACGGGCATTTCGTGGTCTTCGATTCGTTGGCCGACGATCTGGCGCCCGACGCGGCGGCGGGATCGAACGTCTATCTCAGGGACCTGGGGCAGGCGACGACGACGACGATCGACGTAAGCGCGGACTCGCGGACACGCGGCGCCGAGCTGGGGAGCTCATTGCTCCAGCAGCCGGCGGTCTCGGCGAACGGGCACGTCGCGGCCTTCGAGTCGGGGGCCGACAACCTGGTGGCGTCGCTGTCGAACGGGGTCGAGAACCTCTACGTGCGGGCGGTTGCGGCGCCGAACACGATCGCCCAGACCCGGCCGCCGGCGGTCTCGGGGTCGCGGCCGACGGTGGTCTTCAGAGCCGACGATCGGTTCGCGAGCTTCGGGCTGTGCGAGATCGACGGGGTCAGGACGATCTGCCCGTTGGGGCGCTACCGGCTGCCGGCCCTGAAGAAGGGCGTGCACCGGCTGAGCGTGGCGGCTGGAGGGGCCGGGATGCTGTTCGACCCGACGCCGGTCGTCACGCGGTTCCGGGTCCGCTGAAGCCGTACGGGGCCCGGGGGCCGGGGGCCGCGGCGGAGGGGGCCGGCGGAGGGGGCCGGGGCCAGGGGCGGCGGCGCAGCCGGGGGCCGGGGCGGCAGAGCCCGGAATCGCGGGGGCCTCAGCGGGACCGGAGAGGCGGGAAGAGGATGCTGCCCGACCGGGGTACATGTCGTCGGCATGAGTGAAAGTCGGGCAGCGTCGAGAGCATCGGCGGGGAGCGAGCCGTGCTGAACGGGTGTTGGACATTTGTCCGAGGTCAGTCGGCGGCGGCGGCGTCCTCGGCGATCGCGCGCTTGAGGGCCTCGTCGAAGGACAGCGTCCGGATCCCGAAGGGCTCGGCGGCGGTCGGGTCGGTGACGACGGTCGCGGTTCGGAGGCCCTCGACGAGGGGGCGGGCGACCTTCGTGTCGACGGGAGTGACGAGGCCGAGCCAGAGGGCCGAGAGCCAGGGCGTGATCAGGGGGACCGGGATCTGGGGGCGGGGGCGGCGTCCCATGGCGATCGCCATGCGGTCGAGCATCTGGCCGTAGGAGAGCACGTCGGGGCCGCCGATCTGGACTTCGCGGCCTTCGGACTCGGGGACGTCGGGGGCGCGGCGGAGGTACTCGAGGACGTCGTCGATGCCGATCGGCTGGGTCGCGGTCTGCAGCCAGGCGGGGGCGATCATCACGGGGAGCCGGCTGACGAGGTAGCGGAGCGTGCGGTAGGACTCGCTCTTGGCGCCGACGACCATCGCGGCGCGGAAGTAGGTCAGGGGTGGACCGTCGTGGGCGAGGATGCGGGCGGCCTCGTGGCGCGACGAGAGGTGCTTGGAGACGGCTTGGTCGCCGAGGCCGCCGAGGTAGATCACGCGTCGGATGCCGTCGCGTTTGGCCATCGCGGCGAAGTTGCGGGCGCCCTGCCGTTCGCGCTCCTCGAAGCCGGGGCCGCCGGCCATCGCGTGGATCAGGAAGTAGGCGACGTCGATCTGCTCACCGGCGCCGGTCAGGCTCTGGGCGTCGGTGACGTCCCCCTGGTGGAGGGCATAGCCGGCGGCTTCGAGGTGGGCGGCTCGGGAGCGGTCGCGGACGAGGCAGCGGACCGAGGCGCCCGAGCGGGCGAGCTCGTCGGCGAGACGACCACCGATGAAGCCCGTGGCGCCGGTGATGAGGACGCGCGAGGCGATCACCCAACCCTACCGGCGCCCCCGCCCTGCCCCCGGGGAGGGCGGCCGGGGCTGCGGGAGGGGTGGCGCGGGGGGCGCGGGAGGACGGTGGCGGGGCTGCGCGAGGGCGGGCCGGCCGGGGGATCTCAGGCGTCGGCGGCTTGGCGGCGGCGCTGGCGGCGGCAGAGCACGCAGACGACCTCGACGCGCCCGCTGCGGAAGCCGGGCGGCGGGGGGCCGTGCACGTATTCGTGGCGGCGCTCGCCGTCGAACCAGACGTGACCGCAGTCGGCGCAGGGGCGGGTGCTCGGGTCGGGCAGATCGTCGGGTGCAGCCGGCGTGCCCCGCGCCGGGATCGGCTGGGCCGGCGTCGGGTCGGGGGCTGGACCGGAGGGGCTCACCGGCTGGAGCGGGCGCGGGCGGCGCACTGGCGGGCGGAGAGATCGCCGTTGGAGACCTTGAAGGCGAGCGTGTCGATGTAGTCGCCCTTGCCGTCGCGGGTCCGCTTGGAAGCCTGCTGGGGCGTCACGCCGAGGTCGTCCATGGCGCGGGCGGAGCGGGGGTCGAAGCAGCGGGCGTCGAGCCACTTGGCGGTCGCCTGGTCGTCGAAGTCGGCGGCGGTCCATGCGTCGGCGGCGGCCTGGGGGTCGCCGCCGCGGTCGGCGAGGTCGCCGTAGCGAAGGATCGTCGCGACGGTCGTGTGGAGGCCACCTCCGTGGATCTGCATCGATCTCGCCTTTCGCGTCTGCGCGTCGGCCGGGGGTGGCTAGACGGCGCCGAGGAACACCCAGTAGTAGAAGCAGAGCCCGAAGAAGGCGGCCGCGGAACCCCAGAGGGCGGCCCAGGCGAGCGCCTCGCGCTGCTGCATCTGGGGACGGCCGACGACGAAGATGTGGAACCACTCGAGCAGGACGCTGGCGACGAGGAACGGGACGAGGCCGAAGTGGCCGAGGATCACGCCGGCGACGAGGAGCATCACGGGCACGCCGAAGCAGGCGCCGGCGGCCGAGAGCGTGAAGACGAGGAGCTCGTTGAACGGGTCCCGGTACATCTTCACGCGCGGGTCGAATGCCGCTGTGATCTTGCTCGGTTCGGGAGTCGACATGGACCCCATCCTACTTCTTGGAGAGGTTGAAGGCGATCGTCGCAGGGGGGGCGCCGGCGCGGGTCAGGACGAGCTCGTAGACGCCGGGGAGGGCCGGGTGGCCGCGACGGGCGACGGCGATCGAGATCCGGTTGCGCCCGGCCTTGTCATGGTGGACGAGGCGCTGCGGGAGGAGCGTGGACGCTCCGATCACGGTGGTCCGCCGGAGCCTGATCACGGTCGCGCCGGGCGAGCTCGCGCTGTAGGTCAGGGTGACCGGCCGCTGGCCGTGGACGGTCGTCGGGGAGACGGCGAGAGCGCTCAGGAAGACGTGGGTCACGCTGCTCGGGTCGAAGACCTCGGTGGTCGCGAGGAACGCGCCGGAGGCGTAGCGCTGGCCGCCGGCGACGACGACGCGGCCGTTGGGAAGCAGGGCGGCGCTGGCCTCGCCGCGGGGGGTTGCCAGGGGACCGGCCGGGGCCCAGCGGTTGGCGGCGGGATCGAAGAGCTCGGCCGAGGCGAGGTCGCCGGCGTTGCCGAAGCCTCCGGTCACGAGGACCCGGCCGCCGGGGAGACCGGTGGCCGTCGCGTAGCCGCGGGCGTCGGGGATCGGCGGGGCGAGCGACCAGGTGTTGGTGGCCGGAGAGAAGGTCTCGACCGCGGCCGTGAACCCCGGGGCCTTGTCGCCGCCGCCGACGACGAGGACCCGCCCGTCGGGAAGGAGGTTGGCCGTCTGGTTGGCGCGGACGGCGTGCATGCTGGCGACCGGTGTCCAGGTGTTCGTGTCGGGGTCGTAGACCTCGGCACTGGTGAGCTCCTGGTCGGTGGCGGCGCTCTGGCCGCCCTCGACGAGGACGCGGCCGTCGTGGAGGAGGGTGGCGGCGAAGTGATAGCGGGCGACGCGCATGCTGGCAGCCGGGGTCCAGGTCGCGGTCTGGGGGTCGAAGAGCTCGGCCGAGGCGAGCGCGACGGCCTTCGAGTTGTTGCGCCCGCCGGCGACGAGAACCCGGCCGTCGGCGAGCCGGGTCGCCGTGCCGAAGGCCCGGGGCTGGGTCATCGGGGCGACGATCGTCCAGGTGTTCGTCGGCGGGTTGTAGACCTCGGCGGTGTCGAGGTACTGGGCGGTGAGGTTCGCGCCGCCGGCGACGAGGACGCGGCCGTTGGCGAGGAGGGTCGTGGTGTGGCCGAAGCGGGGCGAGACGAGCGGGGCGGCGGTCACCCAGTTGCCGCGGGTCGGCTCGTAGATCTCTGCCGAGGCGAGCATCCCCGGGTAGCCGAATCCGCCGGTCAGGAAGATCCGGCCGTCGGCGAGGCTGACGGTGCCGGCGAGCATGCGTGCGACGTGGAGGCCGTGGCCGGCCGACCAGGCGCCCTGGACGTTGGCCGGCCCGGCGGCGAGGGTGGGCGTGGCGAGCAGGCCGAGACCGGCGACGACGCAGGCGAGATGGCGAAGTCGGCGGGTCACGGGACGAGCGTGGAACCTGGAGGTCGAGAGGGGCATCGGACGGGAGTGAAACCTGGAGATCGGAGCGTCACGGGACGAGCCGGAAGCCCTGGATGTCGCCGAGCTTCGGCGAGTAGACGGCCGTTCGGTTGCCGGCCTTGTCGGTTGCGCGGATGCGGACGGCGTAGCCGCCGGGCGGGATCTGGGATCGGGGGTTCATGCGGAAGGTCCAGTGCCGGCCGGTCAGCCTGACGGGGAAGAACAGCGGGGAGTTGCAGCCGCGGACGCGGAGGGAGACGTGCCCGTCGTACCAGTAGCAGCCGCCGGCGGCCGGCTTGGCCGCGCGGAGGACGCTGAGGATCTGGATCGCGATGTCGACGTGGGCGACGCCCGAAGGATCGGCGGCGGTCCCGCGCAGCTGGAGTCCCGCGCGGCCGAAGTGGACTGTCTGGCCGGACTTGGGATAGGTGATCGCGACGGTCGGGGCGATGCCGTCGCGGACGATCACGTGGTAGGCGAACGAGCTGATCACGGTGTTGCACGAGGTGACGATGTTCAGGCGGACGAGAAACGTCCCGGTCTGCTGGTAGGCGTGGACGGCCGTCGCCTGGACCGTCGCGTCGTCGGCCTGGTCGCCGTAGCTGAACTCGTAGAAGACGATCGACCCGTTCGAGACGTGGGAGGCGCCGGCGTCGAAGGCGACGGCGTGTGACTGGACGGGGTGACGGGTCGAGATCTTCAGCTGGGCGCTTCCCTGACAGGGCGTGCCGTCGCCAGCGGCGCGGGTGGTCGGGGTGGGATTGGCGGCCCGCATCGTCCCGGGAGGACCGGCGGCGCGCGTCGTGCCAGGAGGACCGGCGGCCCGGGCGACGTGGGCGGGCGGCCCCGCGAGGAGCGCGATCGCAAGGGCGACGAGTAGCCCGAGAAGTGCTGGAGCGAGCGTCGGGCGCGAGCGCGCTACGTGAAACCGCTGCATCCAAGCCGATCATAGACAGGCCCCGGCCGCGGCCGACCCGGTTGCCCAGGACGTGGCCGACCGGTTGCCCAGGGCGTGGCCGACGCGGTTGCCCAGGGCGTGGCCGACCGGTTGCCCAGGGCGTGGTCGACGCGGTTGCCCAGGGCGTGGTCGACGCGGTTGCCCAGGGCGCGGTCGACGCGGTTGCCCAGGGCGTGGTCGACGCGGTTGCCCAGGGCGTGGTCGACCCGGTTGCCCCCGAGCGCGGCCGGGCTCGGGTACGCCGGCGACGGGCGGTCAGCGGCGGCGGTGGCCGGCGAGGAGGAAGCCGGCGAGGAAGCCGAGCGCGGCGAAGACGACGATCACGAGGATCAGGGGGGTCCGGGTGCTCGTGACGATCCAGTCCATCTGGACTCGTTGGAGGTTGAGGACGGCGAAGAGGACGGCGAGTCCGCCGGCGATCGCCGCGGGGATCATCCCGCGTCCGCGGCGGGCGGGCTTGGCCGGCTCGTCGAGGGGCACGTGGTCGTGTTCCATCGCCTGGAGACATTACTCGTGCGGGGGGGCGGGCGAAGACCTGCCGTTACCCTTGAAAGGTGCTCCGACCGGTCGCAGCGTTGTGAGCAGTGGGCGGCGGGTCGCCAGGGCCGAGCCGGTCGAGCCGGCGGTGCCGGAGGCCGGGGAGACGGGTGCGCCGCGGAAGCTCGACCCCGCGAGCCTTCCGGACCATGTCGATCGTCTGTACCGGGCGGCTTGGGCGCTGTCGGGATCGCGCGAGGAGGCGGAGGATCTGGTCCAGGAGACGTTCGCGCGGGTGCTGGAGAAACCGCGGCTGCTGCGATCCGACGACGACATCGGGTACCTGCTGCGGGTCCTGCGAAACACGTTCCTGAGCTCGCGCCGGACGGCCGGCCGGCGTCCGGTGACGGTGACGATGCCCGAGGAGTTCGAGGCGGCCGACCGGCGGACGGGCGGGTCGCCGGAGGTGGGTCTGGCGGTCGCGGAGACGTTCGCGGCGATCGCGTCACTGCCCGAGAAGCTGCGCGACGCCCTCGTCGCGGTCGATGTCGTCGGCCTGACATACCGGGAGGCGGGCCGGGCGTTCGGGACGCGGGAGGCGACGATCACGAGTCGGCTGTTCAGAGCGCGCCAACAAGTCGTCCGGACGTTGGATGGAATCGAGGGGTGATGGAGTCTTCTAAGGGAGTGGGACGTCTGCATCGTCATCTGGTCGGTCTGGCCGACGGGTCGCGGGAGTCCGCGGGCGAGCGGGAGCGGGTCGAGCGCTCGCCGGAGCTGGCGGGTCTGCTCGCCGAGCAGGAGCGGGCGGTCAGGCTGGTGCGGGCGGCGGCACCACCGGCGTCGGCGTATCTGCGTGCGAGGCTGGCCCACGCGGAGCCGGTCGTCCGCCGGCACCGTCCGAACGTCGGCCTGGTGGCGGCCGCGGCCGGGGTGATCGCGCTGGCGATCGTCGCCCTCCTGCCGGGGACGAGCGGCCCGACCGTGGCTCGGGCGGCTCAGCTCGCGTCGCTCGGTGCAACCGGCCCGGCGCCGACACCCGACGCGGCGCATCCGGGGTCGTTGAGCGACTCGGTCGACGGGGTCCGCTACCCGTACTGGCAGGATGCGCTGGGCTTCGGGGCGTCCGGCACGCGAGCCGACCGGCTGGACGGCCGTCTGGTGATGACTGTCTACTACACGAGCGGCGGCGGGTCGCGACAGACGACCGGCTACACGATCGTCTCGGGCTCAGCCCTGCCCGAGCCGTCCGGAGCGACGGTCGTGCGACGGGACGGAATCCGCTTTCTCAGCCTGCATTCGGGCTCGCGTACCGTGCTGACGTGGCGTCGGGCCGGCCACACGTGCGTCCTCTCGGCCGGGCGCGGCGTCCCGGTCAGCCGGCTCGTCGCCCTTGCGGTCTGGAAGCCGGCCACGGCCTGAGCGTCCTCGGAGCGCGCGAAACTCGAGGAGACTTCCGATGAATTCCCAGGCGGCGAGCAGTCTCTGGAGTACCTGCACGGAGATGTGAAGTACCTGCACGGAGATCGGAGGTCACGATGAGCAGCAGCGCCGTATCGCTTCCCACTGATGGAGCGGGCCACGCCGGCAGGCCGACGTCTGTCGTTGTCGCGGACATGTCGATGTCAGTGGATGGTTTCGTGGCCGATCCCGACGACGGGGTGGATCGCGTGTTCGCGTGGTACGGCAAGCCCCAGCCGCCTCGGGTTTCGGGAGGCACGGGCGAGCATGACACGCCGCCGCTTGGCGTCATCGTCTACGGGCGGCGCACGTTCGAGGTCGCAGGCGGATGGGGCGGGAACCATCCGTTGGGCGTGCCGGTGATCGTCGTCACGCACGAGACTCCTGGGGGGTGGCCACGTCCGGGCTCGACCGTCTCGTTCGCCAACGACGGCATCCAGGCCGCGATCGACCAGGCCAGGGCGATCGCCGGCGGGAGGACGATCGCGCTCGGTAGCCCGAGCGTCACCCAGCAGTGCCTGGACCTGGGCCTCGTCGACCGGCTCCAGATCAGCCTCGTCCCGGTTCTCCTCGGTCGCGGGATCCGCTACCTCGAGAACCTCGCAACCGCGCCGATCGAGCTCGATGGCCCGATCGTCGCCGAGGGCAACGGCGTTACGCACCTCTCGTACGAGCTCCACCGACACGCGTCCAGCGGTCCCGCGTCGACCATGGAGTCCAAGACCAGCCGTGACCTGACTGCGAGGAGGCACTGATGTCGGATCGACCGTCGATAGCGAAGCCGCGGGTCCTGCTTGACGGGCTCGCGTATGTCGAGTCGCCGCGCTGGCACGACGGTCGGCTCTGGTTCGCTCACTGGGGCACCGGCGAGATCGTTGCGGTTGATCTCGACGGCAACAGCGAGGTCGTCGGCCATGGTCCGCCCCGTCTCGGGTGGTCGATCGACTGGTTGCGCGACGGGCGCCTCCTTATCAGCGGCCCGGAGGTCCTGCGCGTGGAGCCGGATGGGTCGACCGTCCGCCACGCCGACCTCAGCGGTGTCGCCAGGCACGCCTGGAACGAGATCGTTGTGGATGGCCGCGGCAACATCTACGTCAACGGCATCGGTTTCGGCTTCCTCGCCGGCGAGGCCCCCACGCCCGGGATCATCGCCCTGGTCACCCCGGACGGCGCGGCCCGTAAGGTCGCCGGCGACCTGGAGTTCCCCAACGGCATGGTGATCACTCCCGACAACTCGACGCTGATCATCTCCGAGTCGTTCGCGGGCCGGCTCACCGCGTTTGACATCGTCGCCGACGGCAGCCTGTCCAACCGACGAGTGTGGGCCGAAGGTCTCGGTCCAGACGGCATCTGCATGGACGCCGAAGGCGCCGTCTGGGTCCAGACAGCCGATACAGGCACGCACACCGGACTCGACGGTGGCCCGGAGGGAGCCGTCGTGCGGATCCGCGAGGGCGGCGAGATCCTGGACCGAATCGAGCACGACCGAGCGATCTTCGCGGCCATGCTCGGCGGCCGGGACGGCAAGACGTTGTTCCTCCTCGCGGCAGAGTGGCGCGGTATCGAGCACCTCGACGAGGCGCTCGCGGCCCGGACAGGGCAGATCCTCGTGACCGAAGCCGCTGCCTCCGGGGCCGGGTGGCCGTGACCTCGACCGAGCCGTGCCGATGCCCGGGCTGCTCGCGGTGACCGGGGGGTACGTGCAGAACGACCGCTGCAGTCAGCGCTTCCGTACTCGGACCCCCAACCGAGAGCGTGGCGTCGGACGACCGTGACCCACCGAGGCCGTGCGAGCAGGTGGTCTTCGAGCCCGCGAGACCCGCCGCGTCCCGTATCGGCCGTCCGCACACCCACCCCCGACGCGCGCGATACCGCCGAAATGCTCGCGGGGCCGTCCGGCGGCACGAAGACGAAAGCGAGTGTCGGCGGGGCCGGGCTTTCCGTGAGCTGCGGGAGATTCGGTGGCTTCGACCAAAGACGCGCACGGTCAGCAGAGCGGGACAACCCGAATCGGCGTGGCCCGAGCCTCCGGCTCCCACGAACGCGCGTAGAAGGCGCCTACGTGTTGGGGCGGAAGGTGACCTGGATGTCGAGACCGCCTCGCGGGCCTGGGCGAGCGGTCAGGTGGGCGTCGTGGGCGGTGGCAATGGCCGTCACGATCGCGAGGCCGAGTCCGTGGCCGTCGGCCGTGGCGACGCGTTCGTCGCCGAGCCGCTGGAAGGGTTGGAAAAGACGGTCCACTTCGGGGAGCGGGACGATGGGTCCCGTGTTGCTGATCCTCAGGCGTGCGCCGTCGGCTGTGGCTGCGGTGGAGATCTCGACGGTGCCGTCGGCGTCGTTGTTGCGGATCGCGTTGTCGAGCAGGTTCGCGACTAGGCTCGCAACAAGGCCTGGGTCGCCGACCGCATGAGTCCGCTCGAAGGTCGCATCGATCTGCACGCCACACAGCGTTGCGTCATGCTGGCGGCTGTGGACGATGTCCTGCGTGAGCTGAGTGAGGTCGAATGGCTCCCAGGACTCGACGCCGCGTTCGCTGGTGGCGAGCGTAAGCAGCGCGTCGATCAGTCGCTCCTGTTGGCCGGATAGCTGCAGGGCCTCCTCACAGGTCGAGCGTAGGGCCCGGGCGTCGGCGTCCGGGTCGGCGAGCGCTACCTGCAGCAGCGTTCGCTGACCGGCGAGTGGGGTGCGCAGCTCGTGGGAGGCGTTGGCGACGAACTGACGTTGGGACTCGAACGACGCCTGCAGCCGTCCGAACAGGTTGTCAAGCGTGCGACCGAGCTCGGTGAGCTCGTCATCAGGTCCGTCGAGGCTGAGCCGGCGGTGCAGATTGGTGGCCGAGATCTCTTGGGCTGCCGTCGTGATCGCCCGCAGCGGCCGCAGGAACCTTCCCGCCAGCCACCACGCGGCTAGCACCGCGACGGCGATCGCTGCCAGCGCGAGCAGGAATGGCCAGGGCGTGAACTGTGGCCCAGCGGCGCTCTGTCGGGCGGCAGCAGCGGCAGCAGGGCCTGGATGGAAGGCCATCTGGCTGTGACCGAAGAAGACGTTGGCCGTCCCGAAAAGGACACTGGAGGCGAGGAACAGGAGCACCACGAGACCGACGAATACGCCGGAGTACAGCATTGCGAGCTGTACCCGGAGCACGGGGCGCTTGCGGCGGAGCAGACCGGTCAGGGAATCGGGCGGGCGCATCAGTCGGTTGCGATCCGGTAGCCGGCCTCGCGGACGGTGTGGATCATCGGCGGGTCGCCGAGCTTGGTGCGCAGGCGACGGATCGTGGTCTTGACTGCCGTCGTGAAGGGGTCTGTGTACTCGTCCCAGGCCTGCTCCAGCAGCTCCTCGGCGGAGAGGACGCGATCCTGGGATGAGAGCAGGCACTCGAGCACCGCCAGCTCTTTGGGGCTGAGCTCCAGGCGCCGACCGGCGCGGAACGCGACGCGCCGGCCACAGTCGAGCGTCACGTCGCCGCACTCGAGGGTCGGCGGCAGCCGGGTGGTGGTCCGGCGGGCAAGCGCGCGGACACGGGCGACGAGCTCGGCGAAGTCAAACGGCTTGGGCAGATAGTCATCGGCACCCAATCCCAAGCCGTCGACGCGCTCTTTGACGGTGCTGGCGGCGGTCAGCATCAGGATCCTGCTCCCGGGGTCGTCGGCCACGATTCGCCGGCAGATCTCGTCGCCGTGGACCCCGGGCAGGTCGCGATCAAGGATCACCACGTCGTAGCGCGTCACCGCCAGGTGCGCCATGGCGTCGTTGCCATCAAGCACGACGTCGACCGCCATCCCCTCGCGCCTGAGCCCGGTCCCAATCGACCGCGCCATGACCTCGAAGTCTTCGACCACCAGCACTCGCATGACGCCTCAGGATGCCAGTTGGCGGGTGTCTGCCAGGTGTCGAGCGCCGACACCGGGCAGAGACCATCCGAAACGTAGAACCCCTCCATGAGCGAAGCGACAATCGAGGTGAACGGACTGCGCAAGCGGTTCGGTCAGACCTTGGCCCTCGACGGGCTCTCCTTCACCGTAGCGCCGGGAACCGTGACCGGATTCGTCGGACCCAACGGTGCCGGCAAATCCACAACGATGCGGGTGATCCTGGGGCTCGACTCGGCCGACGAGGGGAGCGCGCTGATCGGCGGGCGCCCCTACGCGAGCCTCACGCATCCGATTCGGCACGTCGGCTCACTGCTGGACGCGAGTGCGCTGCAACCGAGCCGCAGCGGCCGCAACCACCTGCTCTGGATCGCACGCTCCCAGCGGCTACCCCTCAGCAGAGTAGACGAGGTGACAGATCTGGTCGGCCTTGGGAAAGCCGCCCGACGCAAGACGGGCGGCTACTCGTTGGGGATGCGCCAGCGCCTCGGGATCGCGGCCGCGATGCTCGGCGACCCGGCGTCGCTGATCATGGACGAGCCTTTCAACGGCATGGACCCGGAGGGCATCATCTGGATGCGCGGCTTCCTGCGCGGACTCGCGGCCGAAGGTCGAGCGGTGCTCGTCTCAAGCCACCTGCTGAGCGAGCTCCCGGAGGTCGCAGCTCGCGTGGTGGTGATCGGCCGCGGACGGATCCTCGCCGACGCAACCATCCAGGAGCTGACTGCCGGCCCGTCGTCCCTTGAGGATGTCTACCTGCGGTTGACGACCGGCGCGGTCGAGTACCGATCCGGCACGGATGGGGAGTCGGCCCGATGATCTCGCTCGTACCGCCGAGCCATAGCGGCGGCTTCCGTGCCGCGCTGCGCGCGGAGTGGACCAAGTTCCGGACCGTGCGCGGCTGGATGATCGGGTTGGTGTTCGCCGCGCTGATGGTGGTGTTGTTCACGTTCCTGCAGGCTCACGGCAAGAATGAAAGCTTCTGCACAACTCCGAGCCCGGGCAGCTGCCTCGCAGGCCATCCATACATTCCCACCGGACCGGGTGGCGAGGCGGTCGCCGACACCTATGAGTTCGCCGCCAAGCGACTGACCGGCGATGGGACGATCACCGCCCGGAGCACCTCACTCAGTGGCCGTATCTGGGCGGGAGCGGCCAATCAAGCGCCATCGCTCGCGAATACGAAACCTGGGCTCGCGATTGGGCAAAGGCCGGACTCCTGGTCACTGCGAGCACCCGGCAGGGATCCCCGTATGCGGCGGTGATGGCGACCGGCGGCCACGGCGTCCGCTTCCAGTATGACTACGACCACGACCGGGCTGGACTGGCCGGTTTGACCTCTGCGACCGCACCACGCTGGCTGCGGCTGACTCGTACCGGCGACAAGATCGCCGGCTACGACTCCATGGACGGAACGAACTGGCGCCGGGTCGGCAGCGCTCGTCTGGCCGGTCTGCCGACGACCATGTACGTCGGCCTGTTCGCCACTTCGCCGACGACGTTCGCAGGGGCCGCGACCCAGGCCACCGCATCGTTTGATCACATCATTGTCGGCACGCTGGCCGACGGCGCGTCTCGAGCCGCCTCGGGGCCGTGGCTCGGCGCGAGCATCGGCACCGGTCCGCAGGACTACTACACCACGCTGGGGCACGGCGGCTACCGCCGGGCGGGAGATTCGATGGTCGTCACCGGCTCGGGCGACATCGCGCCCGCCGTGGCCTCGGCCGGTGGCGACACCGCGGCAGATTCGCTGCTGTTCGGACTGGTCATCGCGCTGATCGTGCTGATCGTGATCGGGGCGATGTTCATCACCAGCGAATACCGGCACGGTCTGATCCGGACGACGTTCGCCACCACACCGGAGCGCGGACACGTGCTTGCCGCCAAAGCCGTCGTGATCGGCGGCGTCGCATTTGCGGTCGGAGCAATCGGATCGGCTGCGGCGATTCCCGTCGGCGAGCACGTCATGAGCGCCAACGGCAACTACATCTTTCCGGCAGATTCGCTGACCGTTGCGCGGGTCATCGCCGGTAGCGGCGCGCTGGCTGCGCTCACCGCGGTCGCTGTGCTCGGCATCGGCACGATCCTCCGCCGCAGCGCGGGCGCGATCCTCGCCGGCGTGTTGCTATTCGTCCTACCCACCTTCACCGGCCCGGGCCTGATCGGCCCGACCTCCTCCGGCAGCGCCGCGACGTGGCTGTACCGCGTCACCCCGGCGGCCGGATTCTCGACGCTAGGACTCCTGCCCCGATCAGAGCTCGTGAGCTTTCCGTACACGATGGCGAACGGCTACTACCCGCTGCCGCCGTGGGCCGGAGTGCTGGTGCTCTGCGCCTATGCGGCGGCGGCACTACTCGCAGCGTGGATCGTGCTGCAACGGAGAGACGCGTGAACGACGCGCTCCGCGCGGAGTGGTCGAAACTGCGAACGATCGCCGGGACTTGGTGGCTGATGATGGGGGCCGTTGCGCTGACGGTCGCGGCCAGTGCCGGGATTGCCGCCTCGACACACGTATCGCCCCTTGGCCCAGGCGGCGCCAGTGGCGCGGGACAGGATCCGACCAAGCTCTGCCTGATCGGCCTCGGCCTCGGGCAAGCGGTTGTTGGGATCCTTGCGATCCTGACGGTCACCGAGGAGTACGGCACCGGCATGATCCGAGTGACCCTCGCCGCGATACCCCGTCGGCCGATGATGCTCGGCGCCAAAGCCGTCAACGTAACCGGTCTCGCGCTGATCACGGCAGTGCCGGCCGTCGCCGGCTGCTTGATCGCAGGGCGCCTCTTGCTGCCCGCGGCCGGCCTGGACCCTGCCCATGGTTACGCGCTCGTCTCGATCGCCGATGGGCCGACGTTGCGCGCTGCCGTCGGCAGCGTCGCGTACCTCGGGTTGGTCGCCCTGCTGAGCCTCGGCATCGGCACCGCCGTCCGCGACGGTGCCGTATCGACCGGGATCGTGCTCGGGTTGCTGTACCTGCCGCCACTCCTCGCCGAACTCGTCTCAGGTCCTTGGCGTCGGCACATTCAGCAGATCGCGCCGATGAGCGCTGGGCTCGCGATTCAGGCAACGCGAAACATCCACTCCCTGCCGATCTCGCCGTGGGCGGGCCTCGGGGTTCTCACCGCGTGGGCAGCCGGAATGCTCGTCGTCAGCCTCGCAGTCCTCTTAGCTCGCGACGCATGAGGCCCGGCCGCGCACGCAAGGACGTTGCCCTCTCGCCGCCTCGTAACACGCAGTGCCAATCGGTGCCAGCGGCTCGAGACTCGATGCCCACGCGCTGGTTCCGCTTCGGCCGCGGGCCGCGGCGTCGGGCCGCTGCGACCCGGCGACCTCGTTCCGGCGGAAGATCGCATCGTCGCGACCGTTGGACCTCGCCGGCGACCGCCTTGGCGCCAACTCGATCGTGAGCCTGACGACTTGGAACTGAGCAAGCAATCGTCCGCGGCGGCGCTCACGGACGGCTCGCCGAGAGCCGGCGAGGGCTCCCGCCGCCGGCTTGCTCCTGGCTTGCACGTGCGGCCCCGGCGCATACCGTATCGCGATCGTTCAGCAGTGCCCCGACGCCAAGGCCTACTCGCCCGAAAAATCAAGGAAGGCAAAACGCCCCGAGAAGCCGACGAGCCCCTCAAACGTCACCTCGCGAACGTTCTCTACCGGCGCCTCCACGCCTGGGCGACCGAGACCCGGCGATGAATCTCTCGACATCGGAGAATCGAGCGCTACCAGCAGACGCTGCAGCGCGAGTGGGCGTACGCGATGGAGTACGCCTCCAGCGACGCCCGTCGCGAGTCCCTGCCACACTGGATCACCCACTACAACGAGTCGCGCTCCCACAGCGCACTCGGCAACCGGCCACCCCCCTCGCCCGCGTTCGGGAGGTGACTGGGCTCAACAGCTAGAAGAGCCCGGCGGTCGCGCTCGACGGCCTGTAGGCCGGGTCGCCGGCGAACGCGGCTTGATAGCCGCCGCCGAGAATCACCTGGATCGCCCCGGCCAACGCGCCGCAGCGAGCGTTCCCCCCGCGTCGGTTGTCGCCGTGCAGATCGTCTGGCCGCCGGCGGTGAAGGTGATCGTCTCACCGGCGAGCCCGACGCCGTTTGCCGTCAACGTCGCGCTCACCGTCAGGCTCAAGGACAACCCCCGGAGGCCGAACACGTAGGGATGTGCCACCAGCGTGGTCGGTGTTAGGACCGGCGGTATGAACCCGGGGCAGATCTTGTCGATGCTCCCGGCGGACGTGTCGAGGAAGCCGTCGGCGTACGGCGTGAATCCCTCGCTCAGATAGAGGCACCCGTCGGAGCCGACCTGTGTCAGATCGCCGCGCGAGCCGCCGCTCGCGAAGACCGACTGCGTCGGCGGCTTGGTGTAGTCGCCGCCGGGGAAGTCGAACCGTGTCATGTCGCCGCTGTTGTTGTTGGAGACCAGGAAGTCCGGCGTGCCGGCATGGAACGCCATCCCGTCCGACCCGGAGCTCCCCGGCGTCGTCAGGGAGATCGACTGCACGATGGCGCCCGACCGCGAGATCACGGCGACGCCGCCGCCGACGGCTCCGAAGAGGAAGTTCCCGGTCGGGTCGAACGCGATCCCGTCGGGCGTGGCCGCCGACGAGAAGACGCCCGAGCTCGCGCCGTCCGGCGAGACGAAGGAAATGCCGTTCTGGCTCGAGTAGACGAGGTTTCCCGTCTGCGGGTCGACTGTGATGCCGAACCTGGTCCCCCGCGGCCCGAATGGGGCACCGATCAGCGCGCCCGTGGTCGAGTCGATCTCCTGGACTCCGCTCGTCGTGTTGGCGTAGATCTCGCCGTCGGGCCCGTTGACCAAGCCGGCAACCGACGCGATCGACGAAGGCACGGCTGTCGTCGGGTGAATCGTCGATCCGTGTGTCACGACGGTCGAGTGCGAGTCGATCTTGAACAGCCCGTTATTTGCGGCGAGCACGTCGCCGTTGCCGAAGAAACCGATGCCGACGGCGGTCGGCAGCCCAGTCGCGTAAAGCTCCTGTGTGAAGCCCGGCGCCAGGGTGGTGAACGGGGGTGTCGCCTGGGCGACGCCTGTTGACATGCCGAGGACCCATGTCGTCGCCGCTGCCAGCGTGGCTGCTTTCCAGGAACTGCGCACCGTGGTTCCTCCCCTACCAAAAGTCAATGTCCGCGCAGGCTTGCGGTACTCCGAGCGGAGTCACCTCCCGCACCTGGTCCGTGGAAGCCCGACCTTAGCTCACTGAACAGCGCGGCACAACATGTGTGACGACACGAATGCCTTCCTATTTGCGAGCTTTCGCAATCGACACCGCTCAGGAGGGCAGGGTCGGTGAGAGGTGCTCGGACCGCACGGCACGTGCTGGCCCGACTGGTCTTAACTCACCTAGCAGCCCGCCGAGCCAGCCCACGCACGAGTCGCGGTAGCCTCCCCAGCAACGCCGTCGCCCACACAACGCCCGGCACGCCACAAGACGACGATGATGCAGCGCAACCGCACGGCCTCGGCGTTGTCGCCGGCGGCGCGCATTACCGAGACGATCTCCTCAACGGTCGGGGGTCCGGCGGATACCGCAGGCCCTTGTTCCTGGGCGAGAGCCCCTCGTGGAAGCTGGACGTGGTCGCAGGCGACCTCCGCCTAGCCGGCGCAATCCAGCAGCGGCATAGATTCCATGATGTCCTCCTCTGGACGACGAACGCATACCTTGCCATCGTCCCGCGCCTAGTCCGCCACGGCCGGCGTGTCTGGCAAAGATAAGGTCGTGGCTCTCACGAGCTACGGCCGCCGGCCTGGATCGCTTGCCTACGTCGACGACTACGTTCGGCACATCCGGGCCACGCCCAAGCGCGTCTGGCACGCCGTCGCGGCGACTTGTCGCACGGTTCTCCCCGCAACTGCCGGATTGGCTTGCCTCAGCGTCGGGCCTTCAGCACCGGCGGCGCTCCGGCTCCTGGGACCGCTCCGTCGCCGTGGGCGACACCCTGACGGGCTTGATCGCCAGTGAGGTGGAGCCGCTGCACGTCCTTGCGTTGAGCGTGCCTCGAGTCGGAACCCGAGCCGCTCGAGAACCCGCTGGCCGGCACATTGCGGTCGTCGACCTCCGCGATCACCCGATCGACGCCGTGGTCCTCGAAGAGCACGCCGACCAGCCCGCGGAGCGCCTCTCCCGCGAACCCCCGCCCGTGTCACTCCGGCGCCAGCGTGATCCCGACCTCCGCCGTCGCGACCGGGTCGCTCATCACCCGGCTCGCACAATCGCCGACCAACACCCCGTCCGCCCGATCGACGAGCGCCAGCTGAACCCAGCTGTCCCGTCTTCCCCAGCCGCACGCCGACCAGCTCGGCCAGCATGGCCTCGGCGTCGGCCATCGAGTAGCCGTCGTCCCAGGACTGGTACCGAGCCACCCGCCTCTCGCCAGATCGCAGGCGAGCCGCGTGGCGCGGCTCAGATCGCGAAGTTGATGCCCAGCCCCTGCAGGGCGGTCTGGGCCTGGACGTTGAGGATCGTGAACTCGCCGGTCCAGATCAGGACGCCCATCGCGATCAACACGGCCCCGCCGATCACGATCACGGTCGGGAAGTGGCGCTTGACGGCGGCGAAGACGACGGTCATCCGGCCGAAGGCGAGCGCCGTGAGCAGAAAGGGGATCGCCAGGCCGGCCGAGTAGAAGGCGAGCAGGATCGCCCCGTGGACCTCGGATCCCGTCAGGGCGGCGGCGCTGAGGATCGGCGCGAGCGTCAGCCCGACGCACGGCGTCCAGGCGATCGCGAAGGCGGCGCCGGCGACCAGCGGCCCGCCGGTCGACGCCCGTTCCATCAGCCGGTCGACGTGCCACTCGCCGTTGAGGCGGGGAATCACCGGCGAGAGGACGAAGAGCACGCCGAAGCCGATGATCAGGGTCGCGGCGATGTGCTCGAGCAGCTGACGGTGGTCGTTGAGCGACGAGCCGAGCGCGGTCGAGCCGAGGCCGAGGAGGATGAAGATCGTCGAGAAGCTGGCGACGAAGATCAGGCTGGGTCCGAGCACGCGGCGGGCGCCGGCGCGCTCGAGCTCGGCCGGCGAGACGCCGACGACCACCGAGAGGTAGCCGGGGACGAGCGGGAGGACGCAGGGCGAGAGGAACGAGACGAGGCCGGCGGCGACCGCCGCGAGGATGCCTATGCCGGAGGCGGGATCGGACATGCGCACGGATCTTAAGCGGTCAATCGCCCGCCCGAGCCGAAGCGAGCTCGACGAGCAGGCGGGAGAGCTGGCCTCCCTGCCAGGCCAACGGCGGCCGGCCGGGCTCCTCGACGACGAGCTGGGCGCCGGGGATCGCAGCGGCCCAGAGGCGGGCGGTCGCGAGCGGATGGGTCGGGTCGGCGTCGTCGCGACTGGCGACGATCAGGGTCGGGGCGGCGATCGCCGCGAGCTCGTCGAACGCGGCGAACGGACGCGATCGAGGGACTGCCCGCAGGGCGTCGGCGACCGCGTCGAGGTGGCGGTGGGCGGCGAGCCGCTGGCGCATCACGGTGATCGTCGTCTGCCGCCAGCGGTCGTCGACGCCGGTCAGGTCGTAGGCGGCGACGAACCCGTCGATGCCGCCGTCGCGCAGGCCGTCGGACAGGGCGTCCCACGACGCGAGCCGTCCCTCGAGGCCGTCCGGCTCGTAGGCCGGCGTGATCAGGCCGAGCCCGGCGACCCGCTCGGGCGAGTCGAGGGCGAAGCGCGCGATCGTGTGGGCACCCATCGAAGCCCCCACGAGGACTGCACGTTCTATTTCGGAGCGGTTGAGTACGGCACGCAGGTCCTCGGCAAGAGCACCGTAGGTGTAGTCGGCCGGCGATCGGGCAGGCGTCGACTCACCGTGGCCGCGGGCGTCGTAAAGGATCACCCGGTGTCCGGCCCGCTCGAGGGCGCGCGAGCCCATCAGGACGTAGCGGCGGGTCGCGGTGAGCCCGTGCAGGCAGACGACGGGCGGGCCGGCGCCCGACTCGTCGAGGTGGAGCTCGACCCCGGCGGTCTCGACGAGACGGCGCATCCGATGATGTCTATCGAAAACTTTTTGTTTAGTAACAACGGAAGCGGGGCATCCTGTCGCGCCGGGGGTGTAGATTGCGTTTATGAGCGTGATCGACGTCGGCGTCACCGATTTCGAGCAGGAGGTTCTGGAGCGGTCGAAGTCGATGCCGGTCGTCGTTGACTTCTGGGCGAGCTGGTGCGGACCGTGCAAGGCGCTCGGCCCGGTCCTCGAGGCGGCGGCCAAGGCTCGCGAGGGGCAGGCCGTGCTCGCGAAGGTCGACACCGACGCCAACCAGGTGCTGGCCCAGCGCTACGGGGTGCAGGGGATTCCGGCGGTCAAGGCCTTCCGGGACGGCAAGGTCGTCGACGAGTTCGTCGGCGTCAAGCCGAAGGCCGTCGTCGAGCGGTTCTTCGACGACCTGATCCCGTCCGGCGCGGACGCGCTGGCGGCGGCCGGCGACGAAGCGTCGTTGCGGGCGGCACTCGAGCTCGACCCGCGCCACGCGGGTGCGGCGGTCGCGCTCGCGCGGATCCTCGTCGGCCGCGGCGAGACCGACGAGGCCCTCGGCCTGCTGGAGAAGACGCCGCGCGGATTTCAGACCGACGGGCTGACGGCGCGGATCGCGCTGGCCCGCGACGGACAGCTACCGGACGCGCTCGAGGCACTCGACGCCGGAGAAGAGGGCGCCCTCGACCTTCTGCTGGAGGCGCTGCCGGACGCCGGAGACTCGCGCGACGACGTGCGTCGGCTGATCGTCGGCGAGCTCGACCAGCTCGGTCCCGAGAACCCACGGGCACGCGACGTCCGCCGGCGGCTGGCGGCCGCCCTCTACTGATGCGCCGGCTCCCGACGATCGGCCTGCTCGGGCGCCGCGCCGCGACGATCGGCCTGCTCGGGCGCCGGGCCGCGACGATCGGCCTGCTCGGCCTGCTGTTCGGGGTCGCTGCGGTCGGCCCGTCGTCCGCGGTCGCGGCACCGGGCAAAGTGCGCCTGCTCTTCAAGCACGCGTGCGACACCCCCAAGCCCGGCCACGCGTCCTGCTTTGCGATCGCGGTGACCAACCCCGACGGGACCACGCCGGCGCCGACGGCGCCGCTCGCCAGCCCGAACGGTCTCAGCCCGAACGCCGTCAGCCCGGCCGTGACGCCGGCCGGCTACGGACCGGCCGACCTCCAGAGCGCGTACAACCTGGCGAGCGCCTCGGCGAGCAACGGGGGCACCAAGACGGTGGCGATCGTCGACGCCTACGACGATCCGAACGCGGCCTCCGACCTGGCGACCTACCGGTCGAACTACGGGCTGCCGCCGTGCGGGAGCGGCTGCTTCACGAAGGTCAACCAGTCGGGCACGACGACGAGCTATCCGTCGGGCGACTCCGGCTGGGGCGAGGAGATCTCACTCGACCTCGACATGGTCTCGGCGATCTGCCCGAACTGCAAGATCCTCCTCGTCGAGGCGTCGTCGTCGAGCCAGACGAACCTCGGCACGGCGGTCAACACGGCGGCGCGGCTCGGCGCGACGCAGATCTCAAACAGCTACGGCGGCAGCGAGTCGGGCAGCGAGAACTCGTATTCGACGAGCTACTTCAACCACCCCGGGATCGACATCACGGTCAGCTCGGGGGACAACGGCTTCGGCGTCGAATACCCGGCCGCGTCGCAATACGTCACCGCGGTCGGCGGGACCAGCCTCTCGCGGGCGAGCAACGCCCGCGGCTGGACCGAGTCGGTCTGGTCGGGTGCCGGCAGCGGCTGTTCGGTGTATGTCCCCAAGCCGGCCTGGCAGCTCGACACCGGGTGTCCGCGGCGGACGGTCGCCGACGTCTCGGCCGTGGCCGACCCGAACACCGGGGTCGCCGTCTACGACTCCTACGGCGTCAGCGGCTGGATGAAGTTCGGCGGGACGAGCGTCGCGTCGCCCCTCGTCGCGAGCATCTACGCGCTTGCCGGCGGCCGGTCGCCGGGATCGACCTACGGCTCGTACGCGTACGGCAACATCGGCCAGTACAACGATGTCGTCAGCGGATCGAACGGCTCGTGCAGCGGGAACTACCAGTGCACCGGGGTTGTCGGCTATGACGGCCCGACGGGGATCGGCACGCCAAACGGCGCCGGACCGGTGGGCCCGCCCCCGCCACCACCGCCGGCACCGGTCAACACGACGCTTCCGTCCGTCTCCGGAACGCTCACGTCCGGCCAGACGTTGACTGCCAACCCGGGAGCCTGGACGGGTTCGCCCACGTCCTACACGTATCTCTGGGAGCGGTGCACCACCAACGCGGTGGGATCCTGCGCGTCGACCGGATCCGGGGGTTCGACGTTCACCCTGAGCGGGGCTGATGTCAACGACTACATGACCGTGGTCGTGACGGCCACCAACGGGACGGCCTCGCTCCCGGCAACCGCGCCGCTGGTCGGGCCGGTCGGGTCTCCGCCGCCGCCCCCGCCGGGCAGCTTCTCGCTGACGGCTTCGCCGACCAGCCAGAGCGTCTCGCAGAGCAGGAGCGCGACCTACGCGATCACGGTCAACCGGCTCAACGGCTTCGCCGCGACAGTGAGCTTTGCTGCTTCCGGGTTGCCGGCTGGCGTCACGGCGAGCTTCTCGCCGGCGTCGAGTCCGACCAAGACGACGCTGACCCTCCAGACCGCGCGGACCAGCCCGACCGGGGCCCACGCGGTTACGGTCACGGGATCCTCCGCCGGCTTCGCGCCGGCCTCGTTGAACGTCAACCTGACGATCAACAGGTGCTTCATCTTCTGCTGATCTCCTCAGCCGCCGGGTAGCTCGAGCTGGAGCTCGCCTCTCGATCCGGCGGGTGGATCGGAACCGGCGGGTGGATCGGCCGGGCCGTCGGTCTCGAGGGCACCGAGCCTCACGCCGAGCAGGCGGACCGGCCGGGGCGGGTCGTAGGCGTGGAGCAGTTGGCAGGCGACCCGGCCGACGACGGTTGGGTCGTTGGTCGGTTGGCCGACGGTCTTCGCCCGGGTCACGGTCGTCCAGTCGTCGAGGCGGACCTTGATCGCGATGTTCCGGCCGTGGACGCCGTTGGCCCGCAGACGCCGGCAGAGCTCGGCGGCCAGCGACTCGATCGCGACGACCTGGCGGCCGCGGTCGACGACGTCGTAGTCGAACGTCGTCTCCGTCGACTGGGACTTGGCCTCGCGGACCGGCTCGAGGGGCGCGGCGTCCTCGAAGCGCGACCGGCGGGCGAGGGCGGCGCCGTGGTGCTCACCGAAGACCGCCCGCAGGCGATCGACCGGCTGGTCGCGGAGGTCGCCGATCGTCCGGATGCCCATCGACTCGAGCCGGCCGACCGTCTTCGGCCCGATCCCGGGAATCAGACGGGGCGAGGATCCGGCGAAGCGGATCGCGGCACCCGCGGCCGTCAGCGTCACGGTCCCCCCCGGCTTCTCGAGCCCGCTCGCGATCTTCGCGAGCAGCTTGTTCGGCCCCCGGCCGATCGAGCATGTCAGGCCGGTCTCGGCGGCGATCTGCGTCCTCACGCGCTGCATCGACGCGTTGGGCGTGAGGTAGCCGGTCAGGTCCATGTAGGCCTCGTCGAGCCCGACGACCTCGACGACCTCGATGTTCGCCCGGAGGATTCCCATCACCTTGCCGGACGCCTCCCGGTAGGCCGCGAAATCAGGCGGGACGACGACGAGCTCGGGGCAGCGTCGCCTGGCCTGCGACAAGGGCATCGCCGAGCCGATCCCGTGGGCGGCACGCGCCTCGTAGGAGGCCGTCGTGATCACCGCCCGGGGGCCCGAGCCCGCGACGACCATCGGTCTGCCCCGGAGCTCGGGACGACGACGCAGCTCGACCGACGCATAGAACGCGTCCATGTCGAGGTGGGCGATCATCCGGCCGGCCATCAGGCTGATTCTCCCCGACCGGGCGGACACCCGCAGCTGGTCGTCGGCGGACCGGCGCCGAGTGCCGCGTGGTCTCAGGCAGGCGCGCCGTCCTGTGGACGCCAGCCGATCGGGTTGTCGAGGTCGTGGAGGCGCCCGGCGTTGTCGGAGATGCCGTAGAGCGCAACGTAGCGGTGGGCTGGGAGCGGCGCGTCCAGCGTGCGGGCTATCAGCGCGCGGCAGTCGCGATGGCTGAGCCAAACGGCGCGTTCAGGTCTTGCCTCGGGGATCGCGTCGGCGCCGTTGATGCCGCCGAAGCGGATGCATACGACCTCGGTGCCAAGGTCCGCGGTGTAGCGGCCGAGCGCCTCGACAAAAACCTTGCTCGCGCCGTACGGGCTGTCGGGGACCGGCTGGTCGTCAATCCGTCGGAGAGCTCCACGCGGCGGCCAGAAGCGGTCGGCATGCACTGAGCTCGCCGCCACGACGCGGGTGACGCCTGCGGCGCGCGCGGCGGCATAGACGTTGTGCGCCATCTGCTGGTTGTCGGGATCGAGGCGCTCTGTGAGGAAGTTGTCGGAGGTGTCCCAGGCGAGATGAATGACGGCGTCCGCTCCGTCGAGGATCGCGAGCACCTGGTCGTAGTCGCGGACATCGCATTCGGGCAGGTCGGCGCAGCGCGTCTCCCACCCCGCGAGTGCGCCTGAAATCACGCTGCCGATCACCCCCTTCATCCCGGTGACGACAACCCGACGCACGCGCATACCGTAACGCTGCGCAAGGGTGCTGGTCGGGCGTCAGCCGGGCGGGCAAGCACGCGGATCGATGGAAGCCCGGCTCAGCGAGCGCGACGGCCGCGAGGGCCATCGTCGACCGTTGCCGGTCGCGCGTCGCCGACGCGTTCTGTGGTCCGCCAGGCGACCTCGGCGCCACACAGCATGCTGACCAGGGATCGGGCGACCACGAGGCACATCATTTGACGATGAGCGAACTGCTGAAGCGGTAGCTCCCACAGCGGACGCCGCGACTCGCCATCGAGCCGCAACGCGTAGGCGGTCAGCGCTAGCCATACCGCGTTGTAGGCGCACAGCCAGCCGATTGTGATCGCAGGCTCGCCGAACAACAGCCCGTGAACGCCGAGCACGTCGACGCTCGGAGCAAGCAGCGCGAACGCCATGCTGAACGTGACGTGATACGGAAGACCGCGGCGCCCGACGTGCCCCTCCTCGATCGCGCGCACAGCGCCACGGTGCTTCCAGAGCGACTGCATAGTCCCGTAGGCCCAGCGATGGCGCTGGCGCCACAGCGCTCGCAGCGAGGCGGGAACCTCGGTATGGGCGATCGCTCCCGCCTCGTAGGTCACGCGCCATCTGGCGCGCCCGAGCGCGATCGTGACGTCGGTGTCCTCGGCGAGCGTGTCGGCAGAGAACAAGCCGACCTCCTCGAGCGCGTCACGACGAAACGCACCGACCGCCCCGGGCACGGTCGTCATACAGCTGAGCACGTCAGACAGACGGCGATCGAGGTTGAAGCCCAAGACGTACTCCAGGTGTTGCCAGCGCCCCAACGTGCCAGCGCGGTTCGCGACCTTCACGTTGCCGGCGACCGCGCCAACGCCCGGCACCGCGAGCGCGCCGGCGAGGATCCCGATCGTTCGGGGCTCAAGGGTGGTATCGGCGTCGACGCCGACGATGACCTCGTGCCGAGCAGCACGAATCGCGGTATTCAGGGCCCCCGCCTTGCCGGTGTTCGCCTGGCGCACGACACGGACGCCGGACAGGCCGAGCCCCTCGATGATCGCCGCTGTGTCATCCGTGGACCCGTCATCGACGACGATGACCTCGAAATCGGGATACGCGCTTGCTGCGAGCGAGCGAACCGTGCGCTCGATGACCGCCGCCTCGTTGAAGGCCGGCACGATCACCGACACCGGCGGCTGCGCGGCCGGCACGCGCGGCGCCGGGGTGAGATCCGATCGGGCGTGATAGCTCGCGCAGAGCGCGAGCAGCACCCCGCGAGTCAGTGCGAGCACGCCCGTCGTGATCGCCAAGACGACGATCCCCCCCTCCACGATGTCGCCTAGCATCGACCTGAGCAGTTTCCCAACGGGCGCCCCGCGAGCCGGCGCTCGACTGCCTCGGGTACATCCGCGAACTCGACCGCGCAGCTCATCACGCCAGCGAGCCGATTAATCGCTCTTGGTTTGCCTGCGGTCGGTCGGCGCGGCACTTCTTGCGACCGACGTGCTGCCCGGGTACGATGCGGCCCGCAAGCGCCGCCGGCGGCTTCGCGGTAGAGGTTCGGACCAAGCCAGGTAACGGGGATTGACCAGATGTATCGCTCGCTCAGGCGGTTGACCATACTGTTCGGCGCCGTGGCTGCCGTGCTCGCGCCGGCATCCGCGTCTGCCGCGCTGCCGGTCTTCTACTCGCTCCCGCTCGCCGGCGCGTACGCGTCCACCCACGTCGATCAGGCGCCGCCCGGCGCCAACGACTGGTCTTGCCGGCCCAGCACCGCCCACCCCCGGCCGGTCGTGCTGGTCCACGGGTCGCTCGAGAACATGGCGTTCAACTGGTACACCCTGTCGCCGCTACTGAAGAACGCCGGCTACTGCGTCTTCGCGCTCAACTACGGGCAGGAGGACACGCGTCTGATCGGCGCGCCCGGCTCAAGTCATCCCGGTGGGAGCGGCGACATCACGAAGTCCGCGCTGCAGCTGAGCAGCTTCGTCGACCAGGTGCTGGCCGCGACGGGTGCAAGCAAGGTCGACATCGTCGGCCACTCGCAGGGCGGGATGATGCCGCGCTGGTACATGAAGTTCGACGGCGGCGCATCGAAGGTCGCCCACCTGATCGGCCTCTCGCCCTCCAACCACGGCAGCACGCTGGACGGGCTCGCGCTGATCCCGGGCGTGCCGGCGATCCTTCAGCTCGGCCTCGGCGAGGCCTTCCGCCAGCAGGCCGTCGGATCGCCGTTCATGCAGCAGCTCAACGCCGGCGGCGACACGCTGCCCGGCGTCAGCTACACCGTGATCGAGACCGTCTACGACGAGGTCGTCACCCCGTACACGTCGGCATTCCTCACCGGACCCAACGTCACGAACATCACGTTGCAGAACAGCTGCATCCTCGATCTGTCCGATCATCTGACGACACCGTACGACTCGATCGCCCTCGGCTACGTCCTCAACGCCCTCGATCCGGCTCACGCGGTCCCGCCGGGCTGCCGGCCCGTCGTCGCCGGGGTCGGCGGCTGAGCAACGCGATGGAGATCTCGGAGTTTCTCGACCGCAGGCTGTCCAAGCGCTTTCGAACCTACGACGACGACGGCAATGGATTCATCGCCAAGGACGACTTCGAGGCCGCCTCCCGCCGCCTCGGCGCGGAGTTCGGTCACGCTCCCGAGTCCGCGGCGTGGCAGCGCTTCGACGCGCTGTGCACAGGCCTATGGGAGCACCTCGTCGAGGTTGCCGACACCGACGGCGACGGTCGCATCAGCGAGGCGGAGTACAAGGACGCCTTCGCGCGAGGAATGCTCGAGACCAAAGAGTCCTTCGACGCCGCCTATGTGCCCTTCCTCGAGGCGCTGCTCGAGATCGTCGACGTCGACAAGGACGGCCGGATCGACGTCGATGAGGAGATTCGCTGGACAGGCTCGCTGATGCGGCTCTCGGAGCCCGAAGCCCGCAACGCGTTCGCACACCTCGACCGCGACGGGACCGGCCACATCACCACCGACCAACTGCTCGACGCGATCCGCGGGTACTACTTCGACGAGAACCCCGACGGCCCGGGAAGCTGGCTGCTCGGCGACCTCGACGGCTGACCGCGGTACTCCTCGTACGTACCGGCCCCTGACATCCGACATCCCCAGGCGTCCACGGGGCGCCCCGTCGGCCACCGGCCGCCCCCAACCCGCGGGCCCCTGAGTCTCCGTCTCCAGCGGGCTAGGAGGCCTTGAAAGCGCTGGGTGGCAGCACGTAGAACGCGTCGCCGCCCGGAAGGTCGGGCGTCGTGCCGTTGTGGACCTTGAACAGCGCGTCGTAGGCGATCCGGCCGCCGTGCGCCTCGACCCACGCGTCGACCGCCGCCTGGTACGGCTCGGGCACCTCGGCCCGGCGGATCGCCAGCATCCCCTCGGGACGCTGATTCATCGTTGCCAGCGGCAGGTCGGCCATGATCTCGCGGATCGGGTCGGACACCCCTGGCATGCTAACCGGGCGACCAGCTCAATCGAAGCGGAAGTGGGACCCCGTCGGCTCGATCCTCGCCCCACCGAGCCTCCCGGCCGCAGCGGCCAGCGTACGGCCGAAGGCGTCGGTGCTCGCCTCGATCAGGCGGACCAGCTCGCCGACCGGCGTCGCGTCGGCCTTGACCCCGTTGGCGTAGTCGGTCGCATACCCGACCAGCGCGTACGGCAGCCCGGCCTCCCCCGCGAGCACCGTCTCCGGGCCGGCCGTCTGGCTGACCGCGGTGACCCCGCACTGGGCGAGCATGCGGATCTCCGCGCGCGAGTTGAACCGCGGCCCGTCGACATGGCCGTAGCAGCCGCCGTCCCGAGCCGGTCGACCGGTCGCCTCGGTTGCCGCGGCGACCAGCGCCTCCCGTAGCGGCTGGCTGAATGGCCGCTCGAAGATCCAGTGACCCCGACCCGGCTCGCCCTCGGCGTAGAGCGAGCAGATCGACCCGTCAGGCAGCCTGTTGGCCAGGAAGTGGAGGTCGTCGAAGACGATCAACCCGCCCAGCTCGATCTCCGGGTCGACGGCACCGCAGACCGTCACGCCGAGGATCGCGTCGACCCCGGCCTCCCTGAGGGCGAGCGTGTTCGCCCGGTGATTGACATGGCTCGACAACCGGGCGTGGCCCCGGCCGTGGCGGGACACGTGGACCACGTCGACCCCCGCCAGCCGCCCCTCGGTGACCACGACGCCGCCGAACCGCGTTCCGATCTCCCGCGCGGCCGGGCGCTCGAGCTCCTCCAGCGCATATGTGCCCGAGCCGGTGAGGATGCCGAGCTTCATCGAGCGCGGATCCTAGCCTCCCGTCTGCCGACCGGTCCGCCCGGGGCCCCAGCCCCCGCCTGCCCACGGCCCCCCAGCCCCAGCCCCCGCCTGCGGACCGGCGCCCCCGGCCCCAGCCCCGCCTGCCCACGGCCCCCCGACCCCAGCCCCCGCCCGCGGACCGGCGCCCCGGGTCCCAGCCCCCGCCTGCCGCGGCCGGGACCCTAGGCCGTCGCCCAGACCATCCCGAGATCGCCGAACCCGAGCGCCCGCTTGGCGGCCGCCGTCAGGTCGAATTCCCGGCCGGCGACGTACGGACCCCGGTCGACGACCGGTAGGCGAACGGTCCGGTGACCCACCCGGAAGAGGACCATCGTCCCGCACGGAAGCGTCTTGCTCGCGACGCCCAGCGTCGCGTCGGTCAACGTCCCGCCGCACGCCAGCGACCCGCCGCCGCCATACCAGGACGCGAAGGCCCGCCGGTAGACGTTGACCGGACCGAGCGTCCGCCTGGGCTGGGCTTCGTTGCCCGGTCCATCGACGCGGACCCGTAGGCTGAAGGTGCCGGGAGCCGGCGGCCTGAAGCCGACGTGATACCGGCCGCGGGCCGCCGTGCGGGCGCGGGCGACCGTCAGCCAGCGACCGTCACGCCGCTCCTGGAGGGCGACGGTCCGGTCGGTCGGCGTGACCGGCGAAACGGCGCCGTCGACGGAGAGCCTCGCTCCGACCAGAAGGTTCCGCGTCGGCTCCGTGGCCGACAACACCGGACGCACGACGAGCGGCCGGTCCGGCCGCACGGCGCTCGCCGCCTCGCCGATCGAGTCCGTGAAGACGACAGCCCCCCGCGGGTCCGGCGGGCCATCCGAAGTTTGAGCCGCCCGCCCGCCGGCGCTGCCGCCGGTCGTGGCGCCGACCGCGCCGGCGCTCGTGCCCCCCGTGGCGCCCCCGGCCCGCGCCTGGGCCGAGACGGCCGGCGAGGCGCCGTAGGTGCCGCCGATTCCGAGGGTTCCGAGCGCGACCAGCACACGCCCGGCCCGCAGGTCGAGTTGTCGCTTCATGATTCTCCTTGCCGCGCGGCCGCCGGGGTTAGCTGTCGGGCTCGCGGCCAGCACCACCGACTCCTCCAGAGCTCGATGTGCTCGTCGCTACGGCCGCATCAGCGGCCGATTCGCCCCAACCCGACACGGCGCATGAGCCGCCGAACCGGGCAAGTGGGTCCCCCGTCCGCGCCCGCAATGTGCAGGCACGACTAGGCATGTCGAACAGTTGTTCGCTTGATAGTACAACCCAGCCCGGATCGCTTGCTCCCAAGTTGACCCCCAGGACCCCGGTCGCCCGCCCGCCGGCGCCCGTCGCGGCTCATAATCCGACGCATGTCAGATCCTCCGGCACTCCGCCTCGCCCTCTGCCAGATGAACGCGACGGTCGGCGACATCGCCGCAAACGAGCGAAAGATCGCCGCCGGCATCGAACACGCTCGCGACGCCGGAGCCCAGCTCGTCGCCTTTCCAGAGCTCGCGATCACCGGATACCCGCCCGAGGACCTCCTCCTCAAGGACCACTTCCTCCGGGACGCCGCCGCCGCCCTCGAGCGGCTGGCCGCGCTCGCCGTGGGGATCGTCGCCGTCGTCGGCTTCCCCGAACGGGCCGACGCCGTCTACAACGCGGCCGCCGTCCTCGCCGACGGCCGCCTCCACGGCGTCCACCACAAGGTCCACCTCCCAAACTACGGCGTCTTCGACGAGCAGCGCTACTTCACGGCCGGCTCCCGCGCCAGCCTGATCGATCTCGGAGCGCACCGGATCGGTCTGACCGTCTGCGAGGACGTCTGGGAGCCCGGCCCACCGGCCAGCACACAGGCGCTCGCCGGAGCGACCCTGATCCTCAACCTCTCGGCCTCGCCCTACCACGCCGGCAAGGGCATCCAGCGGGAGATGATGTTCGGTCGTCGAGCCCGCGAGGACCGCGCGGCCTTCGCCTTCTGCGGCCTCGTCGGCGGTCAGGACGAGCTCGTCTTCGACGGCCACTCATTCGTCCTCGACCCGACCGGCGCGCTGCTCGCCCGCGCCGGCCAGTTCACCGAGGAGCTCCTCGTCTGCGACATCGCCCTCACCCCGTCCGACGAGTCCGACGGGCACCCGCCCCGTCCCCGCGCCGGCGGACGCCCGCCGCCGGCCGACCTCCTCGCCGCAATCGACCTCCCCCCCAGCCTCGGCCCGCCGTCACCGCTCCGAAAGACCGACCTGCTCGACCCGATCGAGGCCGAGATCTATGCCGCACTCGCTCTCGGACTGCGTGACTACGTCGAGAAGAACGGCTTTCTCCATGTCGTGCTCGGCCTCTCCGGCGGCATCGACTCGGCGCTCGTCGCGTGCATCGCCGTCGACGCCCTCGGCGCCGATCGGGTCACCACCGTCGTGATGCCCTCCCCCTACTCCTCGCCCGCCACCCAGGCCGACGCCCGCCAGCTGGCCGGCGAGCTCGGCGTCGAGCTGCTCGAGCTGGCGATCGCCCCCGCGATGGCCGTCTACGACCAGACGCTCGCCCGGATCTTCGCCGGCCGGCCGGCCGACCTCGCCGAGGAGAACATCCAGGCGCGGATTCGCGGGAACCTCCTGATGGCCCTGTCGAACAAGTTCGGCTGGCTCGTCCTGACGACCGGCAACAAGTCCGAGATGTCGGTCGGCTACTCGACCCTCTACGGCGACTCCGCCGGCGGCTTCGCGGTGATCAAGGACTGCGAGAAGACGCTCGTCTATCTGCTCGCCCGCCACCGCGGAGGCATTCCCCCGGCGATTCTCGACCGTCCGCCGTCAGCCGAGCTGCGCACCGACCAGCGTGACGACGACACCCTCCCGAACTACGACATCCTCGACGCGATCCTCCGCGGCTACGTCGAGGAGGTCCTCGGACGCGACGAGCTGATCAAGCGCGGCCTGCCCGACGCCGACGTCGATCAGGTGATCCGCCTCGTCGACGCCGCCGAGTACAAGCGCCGGCAGGCGCCCCCCGGCATCAAGATCACCGAGCGGGCCTTCGGGCGGGACCGGCGCATGCCGATCACCAACCGCTACCGCGGCTGAGCCTTCGGCGCGGGCCCGCGCCGCTGGCCGGCGGGCCTCCTGGGCGACGGGCCGGATCGTGAAGACGTCCCCGTGGGGACTACACCACGAACGGGATGATTGCCCGGACGCGGGACCTGTAGTCAGCGTAGGCCGCCGGGAAATGCGCACTCATGATCCGCTCCTCGAGACGGGCCTTCCACCCGAACGCGACGCAGACCGCGACGAACACGGCGAATCCGACGACCCGGCCATAGTTGATCGCCGTGCCCAGGCCCATCAGGAGCAGGCCAGTGTAGATCGGGTGGCGGACCAGCCCGTACGGGCCGGACGCGACGAGCTCGTGACCCTCCTTGAAGGTCACCTCGGCGCTCCAGTTGCGCCCGAGTGCGACGCGAGCCCACACCGAGAACGCGAGCCCAACCGCGACGACGCAGTCGGCCGCCAACGCCACCCCAAGCGTCGTGTGCCAGACCTCTGACGCCGCCCGCACGTGGACCAGTCGGCCGGCCAGGCCGAGGGTCACGATGACGGCACCCCCGAGAAGGCGATAGCCGAAGAAGCCTCCTCGCTCGACCGTGCGCTTGGTCGCGAAGGCCATCGCCACCCAATAACCCAGCCAGACGATCCAGCAGCAGGCGATGAACAGCCAGCTCGAGTCGATCGGCATGACGGCCTGCCTCCGGGCTCAGCGCTGCGGGCGGACGGCGATCGTCACGCGTGAGCTCGCGCACAGCCGCCCGTCGTCGTCGGTGATCTCGACATCCCAGACCCAAGTCGTCCGGCCCCTGTGGAGCGGCCTTCCGACCGCGTGGACGGTACCGGCGGTGACCGACCTGAGGAAGGTCGTGTTGTTCGACATGCCCATCGCCGTCAGACCCCGCTCGAGCACGTCGACCGCCGTCCCGACCGACGCGACCGACTCGGCGATCGACGCGAACACGCCCCCGTGGACCAAGCCGAACGGCTGGCGGACCTCGTCGCGAACGGCGACTCGCGCCCGAACCTCGTCGCTGCCGACCTCCAGCAACTCGAGTCCGTAGAGGGCGTCGAACCCCCGCGGGCGGAACGCGTCGGTCGGGACGGTCGGCGGCGGCTCCATCCCCCCAGCCTAATGCCGTCGCCAAAACCGCCCGCCGGCGGCGTCCGACGTAGGTCCGAAGCCGCCGATGCAAGTCTCCGTGCAGCAGGAGGACCCGGCTTGCGCTTGCCGATGGGCCACCCTACGCTCCTGCCCCGAAAGCTTTGCATCTACCCCGGAGCGACGAGGTGAGCGTCAGATGAAGAACCAGCGTGTCGAGCGACTGAGGGCGACGGTCGACTTCCTTCCCCCAGAGACCAAGCGGGCGATGCTCGACGGCCTCGACCGGAACCGCATCATCACGGGCGCCAACACCGACCGCCGGGGCGGCATGTGCCCGATGATCGCTGCCGACCGCAACGCCTTCCAGTCCGGCCCGATGGCCGACATCTTCGCGGCCGTCTGGGACGGCTACAACGGCGCCTGCATCCTCAACCGCCGCGACGCCAGCGAGCGCGACCTCCGCGTCCTGAAGACGATGCTCGAGACCAGCCTCGCCAACAGTCCCGAGTACTCGAGTCAGCTGGGTCAGGCCTGGCTCGACTACCACGTCGGTCCCGACGCCCGGACGCCCGGCGCGGCCGTCGACTTCGATCGGGAGCTGACGAGCGCACTCGAGCAGTCGGCCCTCCGCGACGCCGGTGCCTTCCCACCCCTCGAGGCCCCCCCGGCCCCCCGCAAGATCGAGCTCGTCTACGAGGACGGCCCGCTCGCTCCGGCTGGCGCTGCTCCCGCGTCTTCGGCCGTCCGCTCGCGGACCCCTGGCCTGGCGACCGACCGCACCGACGCCCGTCCGACCGTCCGGCCGGCCGGCACGGCGATGAATTCGCCCTACGAGCCGTACACGATCGCCCAGCCCAAACGCCGGGCTGCGGCCGCGCGCGGTCCGGTCGACGAGCGCGTCACCTCCCGGGCTTCGGGTTACGCGGCTCAGACCAACCCGACCGCAGAACGCGCGAAGGCGCGGGCGATCATCGCCAACCAGGCGGCGACCCTCCGCGGCCGCGACTGGCCACGCTCGGCCACGCCCCGTCCTGCGACGCCGCCGGCGGCTCAGGCACCCCGCCACGAGATGCCGGCGACTCCGCTCGAGGTTCCCGCGATCAGGCAGGCCGCGATTCCCCAGCTTCGCGGCGGCCCGACGATCTCCCAGGGGCACGGGCACGCTTCGGCCGGGTCCGCGGCAGGGGCCGGGGCCGTCGTTGGCGGTGGAAGGTCGCCGGAGAGCGCCGATCGGAACGCCGCCGAGCTCGAGGGCGCGACGGGCTGGTCGTGGCTCCCGCCGTTCCGGTCCTACGACGACTACGAGGCCGAGGCCGACGGCCGCGAGACCACCGGCAGCGGCCTCGAGTCCGACCCGCGCGGCGCGCCCGAGGACGGCCAGCCGTCCGGGGACCAGGACCGTACGGTCCGGACGTAGCCGGCGGGCCGCCGCCGGCGTCCCAACCGAAGAGCGGGCCAGCGCCCTCATCGTCGGGCCCCGGGATCTGCTCCGGGGCCCGCTTTGCAGGGTGGAAAGGCGCGTTGTGTCGAGCTGGCCGGCTGCCCGAGTACGCTGTGGGAATGGACGAGACGCACGCCGGTGAGCGAGTGAAGGTTGTCGGGACCGGGCCTGCCCACGACGCGATCGTCTTCGACACCCCGAGCCGGACCAAGGTCGTCGTCGCCCTCGTCGACTCCGGCCGCGGACCCGTCTTCCGCACGGTCCACCCCAGCACCCTCGCCGAGCGGCTCGAGGACGGGCCGCACGACGCGGCACTCCGGCTGCTCATCAAGCGCACGCCGGCCCCCTCCCGGGCCACCGGCGGCAGCGGCCCGAACGCCGGCCGCCGGGATGCCGGCCACACCCGTGTAGCGATGCACCGCACGACCGGCAAGTAGCCGGCCGGCCCCGCCGGCCCCGCCCGGCCCCGCCAGCCGGCCCCCGGCCCCCTACCCCATCAACTTTCCGGGATTCATCACGCCGGTCGGGTCGAGCCGGGCCTTCAGCCCGCGTAGCAGGTCGACGCCGGCGGGCCCGATCTCGCGCTCGAGCCAGGCGGCGTGGTCGCGTCCGACGCCGTGGTGGTGGGTGAGCGTGCCGCCGCCGGCGACGATCGCGTCGGTTGCGGCGACCTTGGCCGCCTGCCATTGCTCGATCTCGGCTCCGTCCTGCTGGCGGGCGATCACCGTGAAGTAGAGGGAGGCACCGGATTCGTAGAGATGGGAGATGTGGCACATCACGAGCGGGGGGGTCCCGCGTTCGGCGAGGCTCTGGCGCAGGGCGGCGGCGATCGCCTCGCGCAGGTCGAGCAGCCCGGACCAGCGACCGGCGGTCTCCACCGTGTCGACCATCACGCCGAGCGAGAAGAGGTCGTCGCGGAGGTAGGGAGCCGCGAAGCGACCGCGGGCCCACGCCCGTCCGGGCGAGCCGCCGAGCTGGAGGCCGCCGGCTCGGCGGAGGATCGCCAGGGTGTCGCCGGAGCGCTGACGAACGTCGTCGGGCTCGCCCTCCCAGCCGAAGATCCCGAGACAGCCGCCGGCGTAGCCGCGGGCGCGGATGTAGCCGCGCCCGAGCTGGCCCTTGAGTCCGCCGTCGCCGGCGAGGCGCATCGTCAGGCGGGTCTCCTCCTCGTCGGAGAGTCGGCCGATGTCGGGGGCGCGGCGCTCCTGGGCGACGAGACGCAGGGCCTGGGCGCCCTGGTCGAAGGTCTCGAAGAAGATCGCCTCGTAGTGGGTCTCGACGGGTCGGGGCCTGACTTTGAGGGTGACGTCGGTGATCACGCCGAGCGTCCCCTCCGATCCGACGATCAGCTCGCGGAGGTCCGGGCCGGCGGCGGTGGCGGGCTGGGCGGCGAGCACGAGCTCAGTCGACGGGGAGGCCATCCGCAGACCGCGGACGAGCTCGTCGATCCGGCCGTACCCGTTGGACGCCTGCCCGGCCGACCGGGTCGCGGCGCAGCCGCCGATCGTGACGTACTCGAAGCTCTGGGGAAAATGGCCGAGCGTCAGACGGTGGGCGGCGAGCTCGGCTTCGAGCGCGGGGCCGCGGGTGCCGGCGGCCACGCGGACGAGGAGGGACTCGCGATCGACATCGATCAGGCCGTTGAGGTGGCGGAGGTCGAGCGAGATCACGGCGACCTGACGGCCGCGGATCGGAGCGACCCCGCCGACGACGCTCGTCCCGCCGCCGAAGGGGACGACGGCGACGCGGAAGCGGGCGCAGGCGGCGAGCACGGCGGCGACCTGCTCGGGCGACTCTGGGTAGACGACGGCATCCGGAGCGAGCTCGGGGGTTCCGGACCGTTGACGGACGAGGTCGACGTAGCTCTTGCCGGCGGCGTGGATGACCCGGACCTCGTGGTCGGTGAGGATCCGGGCGGCACCGACGGCGTCGCTCAGACCGCGGTGGGCGGCGCGGCCGAGCGCCGAGGGCGGCAGCTTGACCTGCTCGAGCTCGACCGGTCGGCGGGGGTCCTCGGCGATCCCGACCTCTTCGCGAAGCAGGTCGACGACGTGGGCCGGGAGGGCCGACGCGTGGTCGGGATCGCCCCACCCCCACCAGCGCATGTCGGCGGGCGGGATCGGCGTGTCGCGCGAGGCCGACATTTCCGGGTCAGCCGCCGTAGGTGATCAGGGCGTCAACCCGGCAGGAGAGCCGGTCGCGGCCGGCGAGATCGGCGAGCTCGATCAGGAAGAGAGCGCCGGCGACGTGCCCTCCGAGCCGGGTGACGAGGTTGCAGAGCGCCCTGGCGGTCCCGCCGGTCGCGAGGAGGTCGTCGTGGACGAGGACGCGGGCACCGGACAGGACGGGGTCGGTGTGGACCTCGAGGCGCGCCGCGGTCGCATACTCGAGCTGATAGGCCTCGCCGACCGTCTCGTAGGGCAGGCGGCCGGGTTTGCGGGCGGGGACGAAGCCGGCCGCCAGGCGGGTGGCGAGCGCCGGTCCGAGCATGAACCCGCGGGCCTCGGCTCCGATCACGAGGTCGACGGTGCCGGCGTCGGCCGCGAGCTCGGCGAGACCGTCGACGGCGGCCGCGAGGGCGAGCGGGTCGGCGAGGAGGGGCGTGATGTCCCTGAAGAGGATCCCCGGCCGGGGGAAGTCGGGGATCGCGCGGATGTGTGACCGCAGGTTCAGTTGGCGAGCTTGCGGAGGTCGCGAATCAGGAGGAGGTGCTTGAGGTGGGTGGCGACGGCCGCGAGGTTCTCGAGCGCCTCGACGGCTTCGCGCCGGCGCTGGGGGTTGCGAGAGCGCAGGGCGGGTTCGAGAATCTGCTGGAGGAGGCTGGCCTCGCGATCGGCCGACGACCGGAAGACGCGGAGGTTGCGCCCGCCGACGCCGTAGCGGGCGAGCTCGGTCACCGCGCGGATGATCTCCCGCTCGGTGTCGTCGTAGCAGATCACGCCGCCGCGCTTCTCGCCCTTGATCACGCCGTAGTCCTCGAGCTCGGCGATCAGCCGGGGGTCGGCCTGTGTCGACTCGACGACATCGCCGAGCGTGTAGTAGGCGGCCGCCTCGGTGACGGCGACGGTCGGCCGCCAACGCCGGCTCGAGGCGGTCGGGCTCGCGGTCGGGACGGTGTCCGGCTCGGCGTCCCGGCCGGCGGCGAGCTCTTGGCGGATCACCCGGAGGGGGAGGAACTCGTCGCGCTGGAGGCGGAGGATCGTCCGCAGGCGGGCGACGTCGGTCGGGCTGTAGAGCCGGTAGCCGCCGGACGTCCGCCGGGGCGTGAGGAGCTTCTGGTCCTCGAGGTAGCGGATCTTCGAGATCGAGATGTCGGGAAACTCGTGGACGAGGCCCTTGCAGACGGCGCCGATCGTGATCGACTTCTGGGTGGGCGCCGGCCGGCCCGGGTCGGGGAGCTCGATGTCGGGGGCGGGGATCGGCGGACCGGCCCGCGGCGCGCGGGAGTCGCCGGCCGGGCCGGCACCTTCGGAGACGGCGGTCATCGGGCGCGGTAGGCGAGCTTGTACTTGCCGACCTGGAGCTCGTCGCCGTCGGCGAGCCGCTGGGAGTCGATCCGGGTGCGGTTGACGTAGGTCCCGTTGAGCGACCCGCAATCGTCGAGGAACCAGTCGCTTCCCCGGCGGATCAGGAGGGCGTGGTCGCGGGAGACGGTGACGTCGTCGAGGAAGAGGTCGGAGTCGGGACGCCGTCCGATCGTCATGCGCTCGCCGGCGAGCGGGATGCTCTCACCGACCCGGCCGCCGCCCGAGCGGATCACGAGGGCGGCTCCGTGGGAGATGACCTCCTCGAGATCGACGGGGATGAAGTCGCCGGTCTCGCCGAGGCGGTAGGTCGCCGTCGACGGCTCGAGGCCGGTCTCGTGGACGATCGGGGCGCCGCACTTCTGACAGAAGTTCGCGGTCTCGGGATTGACGAACCCGCATTCCGCGCAATGCAGCGCCACTGGACCGGCCCCCTTCTGACGCTCGGCGGGCCTAGACGCCGCCGGGCGTCGGGCCGGCGGACGTGCGACCGGAGAGGATGTCGGAGAGTCGCTCGACATCGGCGCCGCTGATGATCTCCTGGCCGCCCTCGTGCTTCTGACGGAGCCGGTTGACGAGCTCGGCGCGGAGGATGTCGATCTTGCCGTGGAGGAGACGGCGCCGGTAGGAGATATCGACCTCCTCTTCACTGAGCTGGTGGATCAGGTCCTTCAGCTCGGGGTCCGTCAGCGAGCCGAGGTCGGGAAAGGTGTCCATGGGTCTCCTCCAGGCAGATGGGGGTCGCAGTATAACCCCCCTCGTCAGACGTTCAAGCTGAGCTTGAGACTAGTCGGCGGATGTCGGGGGGGCTGCAATCGGCGGGTCATCCGGTCGGGGCTCGGGCGGCGGATCGGCAGTCGGGCGGAGCTGGCGGAGTCCGTCCTGGACGTAGAGTCCGGTCGCCAGATAGGCGAGGACGAGGCCGAAGTAGAGAAATCCCTCGCCAACCGCGCGGGCGCCGGCCATCGCGAGGAAGACGCCGAGCATCGTCGGGCCGACGGCGATCCGGCCGGGCCAGTTGATCCTCAGCTCGAGGCCCTTGCGGACCCAGATCGGGCCGACCGCGAGCATCAGGACCTCGCGGGCGAGGAGCACGCCGATCACCCAGCGGGGGAGCAGGTCGAAGTGCCAGCAGACGATGACCCCGCTGAGGACGAGCGTCCGGTCGATCAGTGGGTCGAGCATCGCGCCGAGCCGGCTGTACTGACCGGTCAGCCGGGCGGCGATCCCGTCGGCGTAGTCGGTCACGCCGGAGATGAAGTAGAGGGTGGCGGCGAGGGGGACGATGCCGTCGGACGAGCTGAACTCGAGGACCAGGAAGATCGGGATCAGGGCGGCGCGGACGAAGCCGATCGCATTGGGGATCGTCCACGGGTTCCACGGGGCACCCGGCTGGGTGGCGGCCGGCGGGGGGCCGGAGCGGTCGATGCCGAAGAGGCGCTTCTTGGTCAGGGCGCGGTCAGCCACAGCGCGCTCACCGCGTCTGCAAGACCTTCGAGTGGGAGCCCGGGTAGGGATTCCTGCCCGCGGCGGCGGACGACCTCGACGAGGCCGCTCTCGAGCGACCGCTTGCCGACGGTCAGGCGGAGCGGGCAGCCGAGCAGGTCGGCGTCGGCGAACTTCTGGCCGGGTGCGATCTCCCGGTCGTCGAAGATGACGTCGAGGCCGGTGTCGGCGAGCATCGTGTAGACCGACTCGGCCAGTTCGCGCTCGGGGGTCGCGGTCTTGCCGACGGCGACGAGATGGACGTCGAAGGGGGCGATCGCCCGCGGCCAGGAGATCCCCCGGTCGTCGGCGAACTGCTCGACCGCGGCGGCGGCGATCCGGGCGGGCCCGAGGCCGTAGGAGCCCATGCAGACGAACTGCTGGCGGCCGTCCTCGTCGAGAAACGAGGCGCCCAAGGGCTCGGAGTAGCGGGTGCCGAGCTTGAAGATGTTGCCGACTTCGATCGCCGGCTCGATCCGAATCGGATTGCCTTCGACGAGGTCGCCGGGTTCGACTGATCGTATGTCTGACCGCTCACAAGGGAAGTCGCGGTCCGGCTCGACACCGGTCAGGTGGGTGTCGGGCAGGTTGGCTCCGGTCACGTAGCCGCCGGGGGCGACAGCCGCGTCGAGCAGGATCGGGGCGTCGATGCCGACCGGGCCGATGAACCCGACGGGTCCGATCTGCTCGGCGATCTCCGCCGGGGAGGCGGGACGCCAGGTCTCGCCGAGGGCGTTGGTCAGCTTGATCTCGTTGACCCGGTGGTCGCCGCGCACAAGGACGACTACGAGGCCGCGGTGCTCGGCGATCACGGGGAACGCCTTGAGCAGGGCGCCGGGCGCGACGCCGAGCGCGTCGGAGACCTCGGCGACGGTGCGCAGCCCTGGGGTGTCGACCGGCTGGGGAGCGTCGAGCCGGTCGGGCAGGGTGACGGTCTGGGGCTCGGCGGTCGCGACCTCGACGTTGGCCGCATATCCCGGGGCGAGGGCGACCTCGTTCTCGCCGGCCGGGCAGGGCGCCATGTACTCGTGGGCGCCGCTGCCGCCCATCATCCCGACATCGGCCTCGACCCGATACCAGCGCAGGCCGGTGCGCTCGAAGATCCGCTGGTAGGCCTGGGCCTGCTTCTCGTAGCTGACGTCGAGGCCGGCGTGGTCGCGGTCGAAGCTGTAGGCGTCCTTCATCGTGAACTCGCGTGTGCGCAGGACGCCCGCCCGGGGCCTGGGCTCGTCGCGCTCCTTGATCTGGATGTGGTAGAGCATCAGCGGGAGGTCGCGGTAGGAGCGGACGACCTGGGCGACGTGGGAGGTGACGACCTCCTCGTGGGTCATCGCGAGGACCAGCTCGGCGTCGCGTCGGTCGTGGAGCTTGAAGAGCTCGGAGATCCCGGCTCGACCGGTCCGCTTCCAGAGCTCGGCGGGCTGGAGGACGGGCATCAGCATCTCCTGGGCGCCGATCGCGTCCATCTCCTGGCGGATGATCTCCGTGACCTTCCGGTGGACCCGCCAGCCGGCTGGAAGCCAGGTCCAGAGGCCGCTGCCGACCTGTCGGACGAGGCCGGCGCGGACCATCAGCTTGTGGGAGATCGCCTCGGCGTCGGTTGGGGCCTGCTTCTCGGTGGGCAGGAGATAGCCGGCAAGGCGGGTCATTGGCGCAAGCCTAGTGGTCGGAGTTGTTGCGGCCGTGTGGAGACGGGCCCGTCGTGGCGTCGGCGTGCGCGTCGAGCGCCTTCGAAGAGCCGCGGACGAGATACTGTGGCTAGAGCCACGACATCTTGAAGAGGAGACGAGACATGGGATACGTCCTGCCGGATCTGCCGTACGCGCCGGAGGCGCTCGAGCCGCACATCGACGCGAAGACGATGACGATCCACCACGACAAGCACCACGGGACCTACGTGACGAAGGTGAACGCCGCGATCGAGGGCACCGATCTCGACGGCAAGCCGATCGAGGAGCTCCTCAAGGGGCTGGACAGCATTCCGGCCGACAAGCAGAAGGCGGTCCGCGACAACGGCGGCGGCCACTACAACCACTCGCTGTTCTGGGAGTGCATGGGCCCGCAGGGCGGCGGCGCGCCCGAGGGCAACCTCGGCGCGGCGATCGACGCGGCATTCGGATCGTTCGCGGACTTCCAGGACAAGCTCAAGACCGCCGGCCTCGGTCAGTTCGGTTCGGGCTGGGCCTGGCTGATCCACGACGGCTCGGGCCTGGCGGTCGTCTCGACGGCGAACCAGGACAACCCGATCTCGACCGGGCAGACGCCGCTCCTGGGCGTCGACGTGTGGGAGCACGCGTACTACCTCAACTACCAGAACCGTCGGCCCGACTACATCGACGCGTGGTGGAACACGGTCGACTGGGCCACGGTCGCAAGTCGTTTCGCAGAGGTCGGTTGACCAGAGCACCGCGACTTTCGGGTCGCTAACCTCGTTCGTGCTTGGGGAGGGTGCGGATCTTGCGCCCTCCCCTGTCCGTCACGCGACTCCACGAGGCTCATGAACCGCACAAGGCTGCTTTCGCTCCTGCTGGGGATCGTCCTGACGATCCCGATCGCCGCGTGCGCCGCGGGCACAGCGCAGGCCAGCCCGAACCAGATCTCGATCATGCAGGACGACGATCTGCTGGTCAACGGAAGCGCCAAGAAGGCAGACCATGCGCTGCGGGTGATGGCCGGGATGGGGGTCGAGTACGTCCGCGTGACCGTGCTCTGGAGCAACGTCGCCCGTGGGATCAAGTCGGCGGCGCACTTCAACGGGAAGGACCCGGCGGCGTACCCGCACGCGAACTGGGACCGGTACGACAACCTCGTGACGAATGCGGGCAACGACGGGATCGGCGTCTACCTCGACGTCACAGGGCCGGGGCCGGCGTTCTCGCACACGAAGGCGCCCAACCGGTACAAGAAGTACAACGCCGCGTGGATGCCGAACGCGACCCAGTTCTACCGCTTCGTCGCGGCCGTCGGCCAGCGGTACTCGGGGTCCTACCGCAAGGAGACCGGGTCCCACCAGCTACTGCCGCGGGTCAGCTTCTGGTCGCTGTGGAACGAGCCGAACCAGGCGGGCTGGCTCGCGCCGCAGTCGATCATGAGCCCGGTCACCCACAAGGTGATCCCGTACGCGCCGATGGCCTATCGCCGTCTCTTCCAGCTCGGCCGCCAGGCGCTGACGTCGACCGGTCACGACCGGGACTACATCGTCGCCGGCGAGACGGCGCCGAGCGGTCGGGGGACGCCGAGCGTGAACAACCCGCTGTCGCCGGTCAAGTTCATCCAGGAGCTGCTCTGCGTGAACGGGGCGAACGTCCCGTACACGGGGAGCGCGGCGGCCGCGCGCAACTGCTCGGACTTCGCGAAATACGGGGCGATCAAGGCGTCGGCGTGGGGCCATCACCCGTACACGAAGGCGATCCCGCCGGAGACGCCGGCGAAGCCCGGTGACATCACGATCGCCAACCTCGGCACGCTCCCGGGGCTGCTCGACAACCTGGCGGTCGTGACCGGCCACATCTCGTCGGGCCTGTCGATCGTGGCGTCGGAGTTCGGCTATGAGACCAACCCGCCCGACCCGTTCTCCGGGACGTCGCTGGTCAACCAGGCGGCGTGGATCAACCAGGGCGACTTTCTCGCGTATTCGACGCCGCGGGTGGTCGGCATGACGCAGTTCCAGCTGCGGGACGCCGGCCCCGACCGCAAGCACCCGGCGGGGTCGAAGGCCTACTGGGACACCTACCAGGCGGGTCTGCTGAACGGCGCCGGCCACCAGAAGCCGGGCTACCAGGCGTACATCCTGCCGCTGGTGACCTACAGCGGGGGCACCGACCCGTCGACCGGCGGTGCGCTGACCGGCTTCTGGGGCCAGCTGCGGTTCCTGCCGCACAGCTTTGGCGACCTCACGACGCCGCAGACCGTCCAGTTCAAGTTCCAGGCGATCCACACGACGGACTGGGTCCCGTACGGACCGACGATCCCGGTGACCAACGGGCACGACTTCTTCGTCGGGACACTCCCCTACCCGGGGCCGGGCGCGCTGGAGGCGACGTGGACCGCACACATGCCGCCGTTCCGGGAGAGCAGCCGGCCGGTTCCCGTTCCGGATCCCGGTTCCGCCGGCCTCAAGTAGGTCGGGCGGGCCTGCGGTCCCCGGCCGGGGAGCGCGGGTCGGCGAAGGTCGGGGCCGGTTAGGGCCGCCCGGCCGGGGGCACGGGTCGGGGCCGCCGGCTGGTCTGAGAGGACTCAGGTCCGGCTGAAACGGCGACCGCCGGCCGGGAGAACGGTCGAGGCCGGCGGCTGGTCTGAGAGGACTCAGGTCCGGCTGAAACGGCGACCGCTGACCGGCGAGTCGGCCTCGTCGAGCGGAGCGGCGGACGCCGGCGCGGTCCCGCCGAGGGCGGCGACGAGCTCGGCGTCGGCCTGGTCGTCGTCGGCCGCCTGGGCTTCGAGGGCGGCGAGCCGCTCCGGTGTGATCGCGCCGGCATCCTCGTTCTCGGCAAGCCAGTCGCGGGCGGCGGCAGCCTGCTGCTCGTCGCGGACGACGGTCTTCCCGGCCGCGTAGAAGCGGTCGATCTCCTTGAAGAGCTCGTCGACGAGCTCGCCGGTCGGGACCTTCTTGAGCGGTTCGCCCCGCGAGTAGATCATCCCCATGTCCTTGGCCCCGGTGATCCCGAAGTCGGCCGTCCGGGCCTCGCCGATCCCGTTGACCGCGCACCCGAGGACCGAGACCTCGATCGGGTCGGCGTAGGCCTCGAGCCGTCGCTCGACCTCGGCCACCACGGTGTCCATGTCGAATTGGAGGCGACCGCAGGTCGGGCAGGCGATCAGGACGGGTCCGCGCTCGCGGAGCTTGAGGGCCTTGAGGATCTCCCACGCGACCTTGACCTCCTCCTCGGCGTGGAAGGTCGACAGCGAGATCCGGATCGTGTCGCCGATCCCGTCGGCAAGCAGCGTGCCGAGGCCGACGGCCGACTTCAGGGATCCCGACCATTTGGTCCCCGCCTCGGTGATCCCGAGATGGAGCGGGTAGTCGATCCGCTCGCTGAGCAGGCGGTTGGAGGCGATCGTGTTGGGCACGTTCGTCGACTTGATCGAGACCTTGAAGTCTTCGAACCGCAGACGCTCCATCAGCTCGACGAACTCGACCGCCGCGGCGACCAGCGCATCGACCGGGCTGCGCTCCTCGAGCTCGCGCAGGTGCTTCGGAAGGCTGCCGGAATTGACGCCGATCCGCAGCGGCGTGCCGGCCGCCCGGGCGCGTTCGACCACCTCGGCGACCTTGTCGGGCCCGCCGATGTTGCCGGGGTTGAGCCGGACGCAGTGGGCCCCGGCGTCGATCGCCTTGAGCGCGAGCGTGTGGTTGAAGTGGATGTCGGCGATCACCGGGATCGGCGACTCGCGGACGATCGTCCGCAGGGCGTCGACGTCCTTCTCGCGGGGCACCGCGACCCGGACGATGTCGGCTCCGGCGTCGGCCACCCGACGAATCTGGTCCATCGTGGCGGTGAGATTGGCCGTCTCGGTCTTCGTCATCGTCTGGACGACGACCGGGGCGCCACCGCCGATCGGTACGCCGCCCACGTGGATCTGTCGTTTGGAAGCCATCACCGGATTGTACGCTCAGCAGCCGCGCACCCGGACGGGGTCACGCTAGGCTCACAAGCGTGCCGGGGCCCCGTGTATATGACACAGCCCGTGGCCCCCTCCCCCGGCTCGCCGAGCCGTTCGCGCGGCGGGCACGCAGTCGCCGGCATGCGGAGTTCCTGGCACTCGCCGGCGTCCGCGAGACGACGCGGATCCTCGACGTCGGATGCGGCAGCGCCGGCCTGCTGGGACGGGCGGCCGAGCTCGACGTGACCGGCGTGGATCTGGTCCCGCGGCCCGGCTACGCCGGACGACTCGTTCTCGCCGACGCGACCGATGGCCTCCCCTTCGAGGACGGCGAGTTCGACCTCGTCTACTGCAACAGCGTGATCGAGCACGTGGCCCCCGAGCGGCGGGCCCGCTTCGCGGCCGAGTGCCGGCGGGTGGGACGCGGCTGGTACGTGCAGACGCCGGCTGTCTCGTTCCCGGTCGAGCCGCACTCGCTGCTGCCGGCGGCCCACTGGCTCGCGCCGGTCCTGCGCCGCCCGTACTGGCGGCTGGGGGCCGCCGGCCACTGGGAGGACATCCGACTGCTCGGCCGCGCCGAGCTCGAGTCGCTCTTCGGGCCGGCGATCCCCGAGCGGTTCGGGCCGCTGACGAAGAGCTGGATCAGCGTTCGGCCGCCTGGGTCAGCTCGGGCCGGAGCCCGCCAGGCTGGAGATGTTGTTGCTGAGCGCGGTGAGCACGAGGAAGCCGAGCAGGAGGGCGGGCACCGCGCTGAAGCGAATCATCGCGACCGCTGAGATCCGCCTGCGACGGACCTTCTCGGCCACCGACCATAGGATGTGGCCGCCGTCGAGCGGGAGGAACGGGAAGAGGTTGAGGACGGCGAGGCTGAGCGAGATGAAGCCGAGCACGACAAAGCCGTACTCGGGTCCGGTGTCGACCGCCCGCTGTGCGGTCTGGGTCACGCCGACGATGCCCGACAGCTGGCCGCGAACCTTCGAGTTGGTGAAGGCCCGCCCGATGTTGGACACCGTCCGCTCGGTGATCTGCCACATCTCCGCGACGGCCGTCGTCGCCGCCCCGACCGGGCCGTAGGACTTCGCGCGGTAGGCGGCGCCGAAGGCGAAGCCGACGCGCATCCGCCCCGCCGTGGCGTCGAAGCGCGGGCGGACCGACAAGGAGACTCGCCGGCCCGCTCGGAGGACCGTCAGGACGAGCGGAGCGCGTGCCGTGCAACCGGGCGTCGGCGTCCCGGCGCAGGAATCGCGACCGATCGCCCCAGTGATCTGGCCGACGGATCCCCCATGTCCGTCGACGGCCAGGATCCTGTCGCCGAGCTTCAGCACGCCGGTCGCCGGCGAGCCCTTCTCGAGCTGCTCGACCGTCGGCGAGCTGGCCACGTTCGCGACCGGAGGCCCGATGTTGCTGAGTGTGATCTCCGCGCCCAGGCTGCCGGAGAAGAGCAGGAACCAGAAGATCGCGAACGCGATCACGAGGTTGACGAGCGGGCCGGCGAAGATCACGAAGACCCGCTTCCAGACGGCCTGGTTGTAGTAGGCGCGGGCGGCGACCTCCGGCTCGAGGCCGGCGATCTCCTGGGGGTGCATGCCCGTGATCTTTACGTACCCGCCGAGCGGGATCGCACCGATCCCGTACTCGGTCTCGCCCCGGCGGACCTTGAAGAGGAGCGGCGGGAAGAACAGGCAGGCCCGCTCGACGCGCATGCCGACCGCCTTGGCGGCCGCGAAGTGTCCCAACTCGTGGAGCACGATCAGCAGGGCGAGACCGAGCAGGGCGAGGAACAGGGACACGCATCCAGTCTCGCAGGCGTCCCTTAAGGCGCCGTGTGGCCCGTCGACCTCCCGGCTCGCGTCGACTCCGGGCTCGCGTGGCGACCTACGGGCTCGCGCGGCCCTCGACCTGCTCGCGGGCCAGGTCCCGAGCACGCCGGTCGACTTCGAAGAGCGTCTCGAACGCGCGGACCCGCTGCGAGCCGAGCCGGTCGAGCACGGCGTCGATCACCTCGGCGATCCCCAGGAAGGCGAGCCGGCCGGCGAGGAACGCGTGGACCGCGACCTCGTTTGCGGCGTTGAGCACGCACGGGGCGGTCCCGCCGGCCAGCGCGGCCTCCCGAGCAAGCCGCAGGCACGGGAAGGCGTCACCGTCGACGGCCTCGAAGGTCAGGCTGCCGAGCGCGATCAGGTCGAGCGGGGCGACCGGGAGCGGCGCCCGGTCGGGGTGATGCAGGGCGTAGGAGATCGGGACGCGCATGTCGGGATAGCCGAGGTGGGCGAGCGACGCCCCGTCGCAGAGGTGGACCATGCTGTGGATGATCGACTGCGGGTGCACGACGACGTCGATCCGGTCGTACGGCGTGCCGAAGAGGTGGTGCGCCTCGATCACCTCGAGTCCCTTGTTCATCAGCGTGGCCGAGTCGATCGTGATCTTTCCCCCCATCTCCCAGGTCGGGTGGCGCAGCGCCTGGGCGACCGTCACCGATTCCAGCGCTTCGATGCTCCACCCGCGAAACGGACCGCCGGAAGCCGTGATGACGAGTCGCTCGACCACGCCGGGGGCCTCGCCCGCGACCAGCTGGTGGATCGCCGAATGCTCGGAATCGACCGGGATGATCTGGGCCCCGGTCGCCTCGGCCAAGGCCATCACGAGCTCGCCGCCGACGACCAGGGACTCCTTGTTGGCCAGCGCAAGGTCGATCCCCTCCCCCAGCGCGGCGACGGTCGGCCCGAGGCCGGCGGAGCCGATCAGGCCGTTGAGGACGAGGTCGGCATCCGACTCGACGATCAGGCGGACGAGGCCGGCCGCCCCGGCGAGGACCTCGCCCTCCGGCCAGGCGAGCCCAGCCGCTTCGGCGGCGGCGTCATCGGTCAGCGCGATCCGCTCGACTCCGTGGGCGCGGGCCTGCTCGACGAGCGTCTCCCACGACGACTGGGCCGACAGGCCGACGAGCTCGAGCTCGCCCTCGGAGCGCTCGACGACATCGATCGCCTGCACGCCGATCGAGCCGGTCGAGCCGAGCAGGAGCAGACGTCGACCGGGCACCGCGCAAGCCTGCCACAACTCGACCCCAGGCGTCCCTCCCGCCTCGACGCCGGGTGTCGACGACTGCTGCATCGCACACCGACACGACACGCCGCTCGTCACCTCTGGCGTCGGGCTGCGCGGTAGCACGATGCTAGCGCCGATCCCGCTTCCCGCCGTGGCTCCGAAGCACGTGACAAGTTCCACACATGTGCGCTGCTGTGAACTATGCTGCGAGCGGCCTGGGAGCCATTCGAGTCGGCAATCTGAGAGGGCGCGTAGATGAAACTTGTCATTCCAAGCGTGACGGCCGTCGGACCCGCGGACGATTGTCTTGCCCCCAGACGATCGCGTCTCATCCGCTCCGGCCGGCTCGCACTTCTCGGCCTGATCTTTCTCGCTTTCGCCGCGACACCCGCCCTGGCCGATTCGATTGGCACCCTCAACCTACGCAGGTTCACCCCGGCGGCTCCGATCGCGAGCGCCGCAATCGCCCGGCCTGTCCAGCCGCACTGGGTCACCGGGCAGCCGCTCCACGAGCCGGTCGTCCTCGCCAGCCACAACGGGGCCCTCCACGTGACGCTGACCGTCGAGCGCAAACGCGTCACGATCGGCGGGGCACGGGTGCTCGCGACGACCTACAACGGCGACTTCGCCGGCCCGACCCTGCGCCTCCATCTCGGCGACCGCCTCTACGTCAAGCTCGTCAACAAGGGCGGCCTGATCACCAAGCAGGCCACGAACCTCCACTTCCACGGCTTCCACGGCTCGCCCGGCGGCAATCACGACAACATCTTCCTCAGCGTCGCCCCGGGCAAGACCTTCCAGTACGAGTTCACGCTCGGCAAGGGCAACTTCCCGGGGACGTACTGGTACCACACGCACGAGGACGGCTTCGTCGCCGAGGATCAGATCGTCAACGGCATGTCCGGCCTGATCATCATCGAAGGACAGCCGAGGCTCCTTCCGGCGGCCTTCCACAACATCAAGGAGGTCGACGTCGGCCTGAAGACCGTCCAGGTCACCAACGGCGAGATCCCGACCGACGAGACCCTGATCACCTCCAACGCCGATACGCCCGACCCGCCGCCCGCCCTGCCGATCGCTCCGAACGTCCGCCTCGTCGACGGGCAGCTCCAGCCGAAGATCTTCATCCGCCCGGGCGAGGTCCAGCTCTGGCACATCGCCAACATCGGCGCCGATGTCCTCTACGACCTCCAACTCGACCGCGGTCGCTTCCTCGTCATCGCGGAGGACGCGAACGCCTTCGATCACCCGGTCTACATGAAGACGCTGCTGATGGGCGGCGGCCAGCGCTACGACGTGCTCGTCGTCGGCACGCAGAGCACGAAGCTGAGGACGATCGCCTTCCGCCCGAACCAGTTCGTCGTCGCCCCCAACCGGGTCGAGGCATCCGTGGTCGTGCGCGGCGCCCCGATGAGGACGCCACCGATGCCGACCGTCGGGATCCTGCCGTTCCATTCGCTGGCCCACGCGAAGATCGCGCAGCACCGGACGATCACGTTTGGATCGGACATGGCCAACGGCCCAGACGCCTTCCCCCGATTCACGCTCAACGGCGACGTCTTCGACCCGAAGAAGGTGAACGTCTACGCGAAGCTCGGGACCGTCGAGGAGTGGACGCTCGTCAACGACACGGGCGGCATGCATCCCTTCCACATGCACGTCAACGCATTCCAGGTCATGAGCATCAACGGCAAGCCGTACCACGCCCACAGCCGCGTGGACACCTTCGTCCTCCCGCGGACCCCGGTCGGCGCGCCGCCGACCACGATGGTCGTCCGCATCCCGTTCGAGGGCTTCACGGGAAAGACCGTGTTCCACTGCCACATCATCGGCCACGAGGATCTCGGCATGATGCAGACGATCCAGATCGTCAAGTAGCCGCCGAGGAGCGGCTCCCTTAAGTACAATCGCCGGCTGTTGCAGCGGAGGGTTTCGCCACCGGACGAAAGGCATCCCGATCGACGACTGGGCGCGCTTCCCCGCGCGGGCGTACCTCGATCAGCACTACGGGCAGATGAGCTCGGAGACGGCGACGATGATGTCATCGATCATCGAGTACGTCCGCGGGCGGCCTCGGCCGCCCGCTCGGCTGATCGAGGTGGCCGGGGGACCGACCGCCTTCTCGCTGCTCGCGCTGACGGCCGGCCTGGGAGCGGCGCCCGAGCGGATCGTGTTCACCGACATCGCCGAGACGAACCTCAGGGAGGTCGACGATTGGCTCCATGACCGGCCCGACTCCTTCGGCTACGCCCACCTCTACGAGTGGCTCGAGAGCCACGCCGGCGTCGATCCCGAGCGCGTCGCCGCCGAGCTTCGCCGCGCGCGATGGGAGCTGGTCCAAGTCGACTGGCACGACCCGCCTCGGCCAGCATGGATCGGCTCCTTCGACGCGGTCTCCTCACATTTCTTCGTCGAGTCGGCGACGCCCGACGAGGCCGAGGCCCTCGGCTTCCTGCGGAACCTGGCCGTGCTCGGTCGCAACGACGCCCTCGTGCTGCTCTCCTTCCTCCAGCGGGCAGAGTCGTGGGACTGCGATGGTGTCGCGGTCGCGTCCCTCCAGGTCGACGAGGAGATGATCGAGACCTTCCTCGCGCGCGGCGGGTTCGCCCTGCGCGACGCGGTCAAGCGGACCGCCCTCGGGCGCCAGTCGGCAGCCGTCACCGGCTACGAAGGGGTCCTCACGATGTCGGGCGTCCAATCGACCGGGAGTCCCGACGGAGCCTAGGATCGAGCAGATGACGACGGTCTTCTGCAGCGGGCTGCAGACCGGCTCGGGACCGTCGCCCGGACTGGGCGTGGCCCGCTCGCTGCGCGAGGCGTTCGAGGATCTGCGGATCGTCGGCGTCGGGTACTCGACCCGGGCCGGCGGACTGCACCATCCGGCGTTCGACGACGTGTTGATCGAGCGTCCGTGGTCGCAGCTGCGCCTTCCCGCCCACGCCGAAGCGATCGTCGAGCGGCTCGACGCGGGCGGGGCGTGGCTCTCCGGGTCGGCGCGCGAGGCTCGCTGGCTGGCCTCGGCGCTCATCCCGCGCGACGGTCTGCTGAGCCCGCCCGCGGCCGCGCTCGAGCGCGTCGACGCAGCTCCCGGCGAGCTCGCGTCACGGCTCGGCCTGCACTCGCCTCCGATGATCTCGGCGCTCGCAGACGACTACCGGCTCAACGCCTTCGGACGCGAACACGGTTGGAGCGTCTGCCTCAGGGGGCCGGGACGCCCTCCGGCACGGCTTTCCGGGTGGCGGTCGTTCGAGAGCGCACGGGCTCACGTGGCCGGCGCATGGTCGCAGGCCCGCCTGCGCCTCCAGGCCGAGGTCGACGGCACCGCCGAGTCGATCGTCTTCGCCGCCCACCGCGGGCGGATGCTCGGCGCCCGGCACATGCAGCCGGGAATCGACGGGGCCGACGGGTCAGCCTGGGGCGGTCGGGTGACCGACCTCGAGGAAGCGATCCCCGGCGTCGAGGCGAAGCTCGCGGACGAGCTCTCGCAGGCGCGGTGGACCGGTGGCGGCGAGCTCGAAATCGTTCGCTCGCCCGACGGCGGCGCCTGGCTGGTCGCCTGCCACCCGCGCTTCCCGGCGTGGGTCCACGGCGCCACGCTGGCCGGCGCCAACCTCCCGGCCGAACTGATCGCCGCGGCAACCGGCCGCACTCCGGCGCTCCCAGCCGTCCGCGGGTCCGAGTTCGTTCGGGTCGTCATCGACATCCCGCTGCGCCCGCGCCTCCCACTCCCGGCACGCGCGCTCGCCGCGAGCGGCGTCGTACGCGCCGGCGACTACCTCTCGGGCATGCCCGACCCGCCCCGACGGCGCTCCGGCGAGCGCCTGGCGCAAGTCCGCGGAGCACCGCTCGAGCCGCCGCCGACGCTGACGGCGCTGATCGGCAGCCTGCCGTCCGTCGATCAGACCCCGCACGCCCATCGCGCCGATCCGGCGGCCCGCTGGGAGCCGCTCGCCGCGCGCGTCCGCCGCGCCGCCGGGAGCGTTGCGGTCAAGCTCGCCTACAGCATCAAGACCGACCCCGACGTCGACCTGCTGAGCGCCGCGCGATCCCACGGCTTCCTGGCCGAGGCGATCACCGCCGCCGAGATGGGCTGGGCCCGTCAGGTGGGGTTCGCCGGCGAGGAGATCGTCCTCAACGGCCCGGCCAAGTCGTGGGGGGCGGCGAGCGTCCCGTTGCGGTGTTTCGGGGCGTTCGCAGACAGCCTCGACGAACTCGACACCCTCACCGCGATGAGCCGCTCAGGCATCTTCTCGGCCGGCTATCTCGGCCCGCGCCTGCGACCGCCGTCGGTGGCCTCGCGGTTCGGCGTGGACCTCGGCGACTTCGACACCTTCCGGCGGCTCGTCGCCACCCTGGAGGAGATGCCCGAAGCCCAATCGGTCGGTGTTCACTTCCACTGGGCGAGCAGCGCGGCCGGCCATAGAAGATGGTTCGAGACCGTCGACGCGACGATCGAGTGGGCACGCGCCCTCCAGGATCTCAGTGGCCGCGCGATTGCCTGCCTCGATCTCGGTGGCGGGTGGCACCCGGACGATTTCGACACCGTCCTGCTCCCCCGGCTGCCGGACCTCGTCGCCCGCGCTCGGGCGCAGCTCGATCGTCTCGATCTGCTCATACTCGAGCCGGGAAGAGCGCTCGTGCAGCCGTTGGGGATCGTCGAGACGACGGTTCTCGAGGTCCGCGAGACCGGCGACGCCCGCGAGATCGTGGTCGATGCATCGCTCGCCGAGGTTCCGCGCGCCGGGGTCTACCCCCACCGGATCCTCAGCCGGACGGCCGGCGGATGGCGGCATTGGGGACACGGCCCCGACCGCGTGGTCGGCCGCCTGTGCATGGAGGACGACGTGCTGCGCATGAGCATCGCCGTCCCCGACGAGATCCGCGCCGGCGCGCGGGTCCTGATCGCCGACGCCGGCGCCTACGACCGAAGCATGGCCTACCGGTTCGGTCGTGGCTGACCTCCGAGCGGTGCTCGAAGCTCTCACCGCAGGACGCGAGCCCGCCGAGCTCGCAGACCACGGGCAGGCCTGCTGCGCTCTGGCCCGGACCTGGCTCGAGCGTCTCGACGCGAGCTTTCATCGCTGTCGTGCGGCCAGCGCTCCACCGGCCTGGGTCGCCCACCGCTGGACCTCGGGCGCGACGATCCGTCCGCTCCACTGGTGCGAGATCCCCGGCTCGGCGAGCCTCGACCGCGGCGGCTCGGCGGCCCTCTGCCGGGCCCTGTGGGCGCAACGCAGCCCGGGCATCCGCGCCGTCCAACTCGTCGAGCATCGCGTCTGCGCCCCGACCTGGCGAGCTCGCGACGGGGTCGACCAGCCATCGGCCGGCGGTCGGCTGGCCTACCGCGAGGCGGTCGGCCGCGGGCGGGACGGCGCTCTGGAGATCTGGGACTCGACCGACTGCGCCTGGCTGCCGGCGACCCCCCGGGGCGGCTCGGGGCGAACGCTCAGCCTACGGGTCCGCGGCGGGGATTCGGGCCCCCTGCGCTGGGCGGGCCAGCGTGTCGACTCGGGTTCGTGGACGATGATCGAATCGATCGACGCCCTGCCCCCAGGTTTGCCGAAGAACCCTCAGCCGCCGAACGCCGCCTGCGCCGCTGCGGCGCCCGCCCCCGCCCGCTCCCAGAAGGCGTAGCTCCCGTCGTCGCGGAGCTCGCACGCAGCTTCGACCAGCGCACCCAGCGCGGCGAAGGCGAATCCACCACCGACGGAGATCCGGGCGACGCCCACGGCGGCCAACTCCGAGACCGACGGCATGCCGGGGAGAGCGAGCACGTTGAGCGGACGGTCGACCGCGCCGATCACCGCACTGATGTCCTCGAGCGTCGTCAGGCCCGGCGCGAAGAGGACATCCGCGCCGGCCTCCTGGTAGGCGCGGAGTCGGGCGATCGTGTCAGCGAGATCGTCGCGGCCGTGCAGATGATTCTCCGCGCGGGCCGTCAGCACGAGGTGGACCGGCCCCGAATGCGCGACCTCGGCTGCAGCCGCCACACGCTCCACCGCGTCCGGGATGCCATAGATCGGGGCGCCGTCGATTCCGGTGTAATCCTCGATCGAGCACCCGGCCAGCCCGGCTTCGAGCGCGAGCCCGAGCGTGCCGGCGACGCCCGCCGCGTCGGATGCGTAACCATTCTCGAGGTCGGCCGACACCGGAAGCTCGGTCGCAGCGACGATCGTCGTGCAGTGAGCGATCGCCTCGTCGCGGGTGACGCCGCCGTCGAGACGTCCCAGCGTGGCAGCGAAGCCGCTGCTCGTCGTCGCGAGGGCGGCGAAGCCGAGCGACGCGAGGAGCCGGGCGGACCCGGCATCCCAGGGGTTCGGCAGCAGCAGCGGCGTGCCGGCGACGTGGAGGGCGAGCAGGCGCCGGGCCTTCTCGGACTGGCTGGTCATCGCCTTGCGCCTCCTTCGTGTGTGTGTCGTCCCGTGGCAGCGCGTCGGACCCTTCCCCACCACAGCGCGCGGGGGCCGCGCGGTGGGGTTCCCACTCGTGCCCACTCGTGCGCGGCGTGTGCGGCGCGTGCGGACCCGCCAGGACACTATCGGAAACCGGCGGCGCCCTCCGGGCCGGCTCGCGACGTGAACTGCTGATGACCCCGGACAATCCGACGATCGACGCGAACCGGTTGTTGTCGGCCGGCAGGCGTGTCATCATTACGCGAAGGGACACGTTATGCGTCTGGCCTTTGGGCCTCGACCGCACGAGCGTGGCCGTGTTGATGCCAATTCCGGAGGATCTAGTCGTGATCTCGAAGGACGATTCGGCCCACACCGCAACCACGCCCAACCCCGACTTGGAGTCTCTTCGTTCCAGGCTCGATGACATCGACAGGCGATTGCTGGAGTGCCTGCGCGAGCGTATCTCCTGTTGCGTAGACATCGCCGATCTGAAGCGCCGTGACGGTGTCGCGATGATGGCGCCCCACCGGATCGCGGTCGTGCAGGAGCGCGCGGCGCGGTATGCCGCCGACCATGACATCGACGGAGATTTTCTGCGCCGCCTCTACGACCTTGTGATCGCCGAGACCTGTCGAGTGGAAGATCTCGTCATCTCGACGGGCTGACCCGGGCCGAGTAATCGCGCCACCCCAACCCTCGGTCTCACGAGGCGGACACGGTGATCTCAGATGCGTACGCTGCTCGTCGACAACTACGATTCGTTTACATACAACCTCTACCAGCTGCTCGGAGAGGTCAATCGGTCTCCGCCGGTCGTCGTGCGCAACGATGCCGCGTGGTCAGACCTGGATCTCGAGAGCTTCGACAGTGCCGTCATTTCGCCGGGACCCGGCCGGCCCGACCGGGCGGCGGACTTCGGGATAAGCTCGCGCGTGATCCGCGAGAGCGGACTCGCGGTGCTCGGGGTCTGCCTCGGACACCAGGGCATCTGCCACCTTGCCGGCGGCGTCGTCGATCACGCGCCCGAGCCGATGCACGGCCGGATCTCGCCGGTGCACCACGCCGGCGCAGGCCTCTTCTCGGGGCTTCCGTCGCCCTTCTCAGCCGTCCGCTACCACTCGCTCGCCGTGACCGAGGTACCCGACGAGCTCGAGGTCGTCGCGTGGACTCCGGACGGCATCGTGATGGCCGTTCGCCATCGACGTGATCCGGTCTGGGGCGTGCAGTTTCACCCGGAATCGATCAGCACGCAGTGCGGACGCGAGCTGCTCGCGAACTTCCGCGACCTCGCACTGGCCCACGGTCGTTCGTGCGGACAGGGCAACCGCCCGTCGCGTTCGGAGGGACGCTACAAGTTCCACGCCCAGCGAATCGATTGCATGCCGGACACCGAGCAGGCCCACCGCGAGCTGTTCAGCGGCGAGGCGCACCGCTTCTGGCTCGACAGCAGCTCGATCGTCGAAGGTCTCTCGCGCTTCTCGTTCATCGGCGACGGATCCGGCCCGCTCGCCGAGTACGTGACATATGACGTCGCCGACGGCGTGGTGACGGTCGAGCGGGCGGGCGAGGAGACGCGTTTGCGCCAGCCGTTCTTCGACTATCTCGACGAGCAGCTCCGCAGTCGAGCGACGGCGCGACCGCCACAGCTCCCGTTCGACTTCAACCTCGGCTACGTCGGCTGCCTGGGATATGAGTTGAAGGCCGAGACGGGTGGGCGTCCGGCGCATCGTGCAGCGACTCCGGACGCCGCGCTGGTGTTCGCCGATCGGGCACTCGCATTCGACCATCTGGAGGGCGCCTGCTATGTCATGGCGCTCAGCGCCGATGGCGATGAAGCGGCCGCGCTGGCGTGGATCGACGACACCGCACGTCGCGTGCTCGACCTCCCGGCGCAGGAGGAGGAGGAGGCGGAGGAGCAGGAGGAGGCAGGCTCGGGGGGCGGCGACGCGCTGGTCGGGATGACCCATGCAGGCGCCGGGGACCTGCTCGAGCTCCGCCACGACGAGGCCGCCTACCTCGCCCGGATCGGGAGCTGTCTCGCGGAGATCTACGAAGGCGAGTCCTACGAGGTGTGCCTGACGAACACCGTCACCTCCAGATCGGCGATCGACCCGCGCGCGACCTACCTGGAGCTCCGGCGCATCAGTCCGGTCCCCTACGGTGCGCTGCTCGAGTTCCCCGAGGCGGCGATCCTCTGCTCCTCGCCGGAGCGGTTCCTCTCCGTCGGCTGCGACGGTGTCGTTGAGTCGAAGCCGATCAAGGGCACCCGTCCCCGCGGCGATACCCCCGCCGAGGACGAGGCCCTTCGCCGGAACCTCGCCGGCGAGCCGAAGGACAGAGCCGAGAACCTGATGATCGTCGACCTCGTCCGCAACGATCTCAACACCGTCTGCGAGATCGGGTCGGTGCACGTGCCGCAGCTCTTCGACGTGGAGACCTACGCGACGGTCCACCAGCTCGTCTCGACGATCCGCGGTACCCTGCGACCGGGCGTCTCGGCCGTGGGTTGCGTGCGGGCGACGTTCCCAGGCGGATCGATGACGGGGGCACCGAAGATTCGTACGATGCAGATCATCGACCGGCTCGAAGCCGGCCCGCGTGGCTTCTACTCGGGCGCCCTCGGCTGGTTCGGCCTCAGCGGGGCGGCCGATCTGAGCATCGTGATCCGGACACTCACCGTGACCGACGACGGCGTGAGCTTCGGCGTCGGCGGGGCGATCGTCGCGCTCTCCGAGGCGCACGAGGAGTTCGAGGAGACCGTCGTCAAGTCGTGCGCCATGGTCACGGCGCTGCTCGCCGCCGACGACCGGGCAAAGCTGGCGCCGGTCGGCGAGCCGTGACGGGTACGGCGCGATTGGACGGGTGGCGCTGCGTCGTCGCCGGGGGTGCCGGTGCCGTGGGTGGGATGTTCGCCCGGCTCCTGATCGACGCCGGCGCGACGGTCTGCGTGGTGGACACGGTCCCGCCTGGTGAGGCCGACGACGAGCGGCGGTCCTTCGAGCGGGGCGACATCGCGGCGCTCGACGGTCGCCTCGTCGCCGAGCTGGCCGGTGCCGAGCTCGTCGTGCTCGCGGTTCCCGAGCATGTCGCGCTCGCGGGCGTCGAGGGCGTCGCCGGGGCGATGAGCGCCGGTGCGCTGCTGGTCGACACGCTGTCGGTCAAGTGCCCGATCGTCGCCGCGCTCGAGGTCCACGCCGCAAAGCTGGAGGTCCTCAGCCTGAACCCGATGTTCGCCCCGTCCCTGGGCATGGAAGGCCGGCCGGTGGCGGCGGTCTTCGTCCACGACGGACCCCGCGGCCGGGTGATTGCGGAGCTGATCGAGCAGTCGGGTGCCCGGGTCGTCGAGCTCGGCGCCGACGAGCACGACGCGCTCACGGCGACGACACAGGCCTTGACGCACGCCGTCGTCCTGGCATTCGGTCTCGCGCTGGCCGAGCTGGATGTCGACGTCGGCGAGCTGGGGGCGGTCGCACCACCGCCGCACACGACGCTGCTGGCACTGCTCGCGCGAATCATCTCGGGAGCCCCGGAGACCTACTGGGACGTGCAGGCGGCCAACGCGCACGCCGTGCGCGCGCGGAGCGCGCTGTCGAGCGGCATGCGCCGCCTGGCGGACGTCGTCGAGATGGGCGATGCCGGCGCCTTCGCGGGGATCCTCGCCGAGCTTCGCGACCTCCTCGGTGACGAGCGCGACCACTACCGCGTGATCTCCGAGCAGATCTTCGAACGACGCGAGCCGGGCCGCTCGACGCGCACCGGTGCGACGAGCTGACAAGCACTAACAAAGGTGACCCGATGACGATGACGCTGACCCGCGCTCCGACCGTCCTGACCCAAGGTCAGCGCTACGGCCTCGCCAACGACTACAGCTTCGGCGGCGGGAATCTGCTGGCGGCCGCGATCGCCGTCAACCCGCACCCCGAGATCCCCTTCATTCGCCCGGTCTGTCCGGTCACCGGCATCGACGGCGAACCGATCGCCGAGCTCAGCCTGCAGGGTCTCGACGAGCTCGCCCAGAGCTGGTCGGTCTGGTACCTCGCACAGGGGGTCACACCCCGCGATCGCGTCGGGATCTACCTGCCCGACTGCTTCGCCTACACGATCCACTACCTCGCCCTCTCGCAGATCGGTGCGATCCCCGTGCTGGTCAACAGCCGGGCGCCCGGCGCCTCGGCCGTGGCGCTGATGCGCCAGACCACTCCGGTCGGCCTCTACACCGACCGGGCGCGGCTCGAGCGACTGGAGAGCACCGATCCAGGAGTGCTCACCGACCTGAGCTGGACCGCACTGGTCGAAGACCTGCCGGTTGCCCCGCGGAGCGCTCTGCCGGACGCGGCCCGCTTCCGCCACGCCGCCGACGACCCGGTCTCGCTGCTCCACTCGTCGGGGACGACCGGAACACCGAAGCCCGTCATCCACACACACGGCTCGAGCGTGGCCGGCCCTCGCTTCCGGATGCTCAGCCAGGCGGAGGCTCCGGGTGCGCTGATGATGACGGCGTTGCCCTCGTCACACCTCGGATGCATCCACTACACGTCGTACGCGATCCTCTGCGGAACCCCGCTCGTCGCGTTCCACGACGGCAGCGGGGAGGAATTGCACGCCGCCGTCAAGGAGTACCAACCGACCTCGGTGATGGCGTTCTCGCATGCCTACGGTGAGCTCGCGGCACGCGACGTGCCGGCGGGCGACCTCGACTCGGTCGACGTCTGGGTGACGATGGGCGACGCGATCCACGAGACGCACATCCGGAGCATCCTCGCCCGGCGCAGCGCCGACCGGCCGCCGGCCGACTTCTATGACCGTCTCGGCACGACGGAACTCGGCTGGGGTGTGCTGCTCCACGTGACGACCGATCCCAACCAGCGCAAGGAGCGATGCGCCGGCGCGCCGACCGGCGTCGCCGAGGTCGCGATCCTCCGCAGGGACGGGACCGAGGCCGACCCGGAGGAGTTCGGCTTCCTGGGTGCCAGGGGACCGGGGATAACGGTCGGCTACTGGAACGATGCCGACACCACCTACCGGAGCAAGCTCGCCGGCTACTGGCTGACCGGCGACATTGCCTACCGCGACGCCGACGGGCTCTTCTACCAGGTCGATCGGGCGGTCGATGCGATCGAGACGCCGGGCGGCCCGGGCTACTCGGTGTTCATGGAGGAGGTCGTCCTCGGCGCCGTGCCGGAGATCTCCGACTGCGCGGTCGTCGCCGGCAGGTGGGACGGCCCGACGGTGGCCGTCGCCGTCGTCCGGGCGGCCGGCGAGGAGATCGACGCGAATCGGCTGATCGCGGCGGCCAACGACGCTCTGCGGCGGGCCGGCCACCCGAAGCTCGCGGTCCTCGAGGTCGCACGGACCGAGGACGACTACCCGTGTGGCGTGACCGGCAAGGTCCTCAAGCGCACGCTTCGCGACCGCTACGAGGACCTCTCGACCTACCTGACGCAGGACGCGGGCCGGATCCTCGCCACCGACGACGCCGACGACGAAGACCCCGCGTCGGTCCGGGCGACGGTCGGGGTCCGCTGAAGATCGCCAGCCGCCCGGCGCCTACTTCGGCGCCGCCGGGCGGACGGACGGGGCGGGACGGGACAGGCGGACGGACGAGACGGACGGACGGACGTCAGGGCTTCGCAGCGAGGAATGCGTTCACGCGGTTTACGAACTTCACGTAGTCCTGGAAGAGGAACGCGTGGCCGGCGTCGGGATAGAGCTGGAGCTGCGAGCGGTGGAAGAGGTGCGCGAGCTGCCTGGAGTTGGCCAGCGGATTGAACTCGTCCCGGCGACCGTCGGCGACGAGCGTCGGGATCGTCGACGCGCTCGCCTTGTGCCCTGCCGGCTCGGAGCCGACCAGCCACCCGTGGAGCGCGTGACTCTGGGCGCCGAAGACCGCGTCGGGCACCGTCGCGCGGTCGGTGTAACCCGCGATTCCGGACGTGTAGGCCTGTAGGGCGGCCTGCTGGTCGGCTGGGAAGAGCAGCGCGTTGAACTGATCGGCCGTCGCCGTCGCAAGAATCTGCTGCACCTTCGCGGGAATCGGCTTGGCCTTGCCGGTTCCCGGCTGGGTGGCGGCCAGGACGAGACGATGGACGCGGGTCGGATGGCGGACGGCGAGGGCCTGGGCGACGAGCCCGCCCATCGACCAGCCGAGCACGTCCGGCCGCTTGAGGCCGAGCGCGGCGATCAGCGCGCTGGTCTGATCGGCCATCGCCGACATCGTGAGCTCGCCAGGGAGCGCGGCCGTCTGGCCGATCCCGGCGTTGTCGAAGATTACGACCCGATGGGTCAGCGCGAGGCGATCGACGAAGCTCGGAGCCCAGTCCTCCATGCTCGACCCGAGGCCCATGATCAGGACCAGGGGCCGGCCGGCGCCGATCGACCGGTAGGCGACGTCACCGCGCTTTGTCGCGAGCACGTGGACGGCAGCTGTCGTGATCGCGGGCTTCGCGTGCGCCCTCGTGATCGCGGGCTTCGCGTGCGCCCTCGTGCTCGAGGCCGCCGCCCCGGCCGTCGACCCGGACGCGGCGCACGCCGCGCCGGTCGCGAGAATCGCGGCGACGGTCAGGGCATGCGCACGGCGTCGGCCGCCGCGCAGATCCCGCCCGAAGCGGGCGTCTCTCGAGGGGCGTCGGATCGACAGATACGCAGGGTCCATGGTGCACTCCTCGTCGCTTGCGGGCATTGGCCGAAAAAGGGGTTGCGACTCTCAGGCGACCGGGTCGAGTTCCCAGTAGCAGTCGGCTCCCATCGGGAGCGCGTGGGCGACCCTGGCGAGCGCGGCGCGGGCGAGTTGCGGGTCGAGCTGGGTGACGGCGACGACCTCTGCGGTCGCGAGCGGCTCGGCGGCCCAGCGCAAGAGCTCCTCTACGTCCGCCGGGAGTGCCCGGCGGGTCAGTTCGGGCGCGAGGTTGGCGATCGCCATCTCGTAGGTCTCGACGGGGTTGAAGCCGGGGATGGCGAGCGTCTGGCCGGTCTGGGTGTTGACCAGCTCGTAGCTGGGGGCCGAGTAGCGGCGCTGCGTGGGCGGACCGCCCAACTTGTGGTCGACTGCGCGGGCGGCAGGCGAGGGTGACCGGGCGGCGGCGATGTCTGATGCGAGCGCGCCGGCGACCTCCGGCGTCGCCGACCAGCGGTCGAGGTCAGCGGGATCGAGACCGGCATCGCGGGCCGCGGCCGCGATCAGCTCGGGGTCGTCGAGCAGGCCGCCGGCCATCGTCTCGATGCGCAGCCGCCGCAGGAGGGCGCCCGCCGCGTCAGGCGCGTTCAGGCGCGCGGCGACGACGGCTCGGCACGCCGGCTCCGACGAGGCCGGGCGAGGATGGGGGGACGGTTCGATCGGCATGCCGTACGCGCGCTGGAGGCCGGGCGCGCCGCCGGCGAGCTTCTCGGCCTCGCCGGGCTCGAGTGTCAGCACGATCATGCGGTCGATCCACGTCAGCTGGTCACCGTAGTGCCAGCGCAGGCGCTGTCGGATCGGCTCGGTGGAGAACGCGAACGGACAGGCCGGGTCGGTGAAGTGCGTGATCTCGAGCGTCACGTCAGCAGGTACCCGCGGATCTGGAGGATGGCGATCACAAGCACGCCGAGGCCGATGATTCGCTTGCCCCATCCGATTCGCCGGGGCTCGCCTGAGCGGCCGAACAGCAGTGGCAGGGGTAGCACCAGGCCGAGCAGTCCGTAACCGACGAAGACGTTGGGGAAGAAGGTCGCGGGATCGGGGTTGAGGTACTTCTTCATCAGCAGCCAGGCGATCGTGTAGCCGTAGAGGAACACGACGAGCTGCGTCAGTCCCTTGGGCACGGCCCGGTAGAGCCAGGTGAAGTTCGGGAAGCGCTCGGGGAAGACCCAGATCAGCTGGGTGAGAAAGAAGAGGGCCGAGGAGACGTACAGCTGCCAGCAGTCACCGATCAGGACGTAGACGAGGAAGGCGTAGATCGCCGTGCGCCCGGCACCCGACCCGATCAGGACCGCCTTGGCCGGGGTCGGGAAGGCGTCGGATGCCGTGCTGTCGAGCCGCAGCGGGTACAGGTGTGCGGCGATCGTCTCGAATGCGAGTCGGGCGACGAGCGCCGCCAGGACGATCAGCGCGATCTCGTTTGCGTGGGCGTCGATCGGCAGAAGCACCCCGGCGAGCCCGGGGAGCGCGAGGACGATGCGCTGGACGACCCAGGCGCCGATCAACGAGACGATGATGAAGTCGGCGCCTCGCTCCCAGACACCTATCAGTCCGCCGGCCGGAGCCCGCCGCAGCGGCCGGGTGACACCGGCCAGCACCGGGACGACCGCCCACAGTGCTCCGAGACCGAGCATCAGACGAAGGTGGTCGGCCGAGTTGATGCCACCGAGCAGGGCGATCCCGATCACGAACGTGGCAATCGCGATCAACCCCGAGGCGGCGTCGATCACCCCGAGCACGGCGATCGCCGCGGTCAGGGCGACGGACGGCGGGGTCGCGATGCCGTCGGTGTTCTGGACCGCGGCGATTCCCAGGCCGAGCCCGACGACCGGTATCAGCAGTGAGGCCGAGCCGAGCATCGCCCGGAGGTAGGTGCTGTCGGCGAAGATGCGCCCGAGCAGGGGCGAGCGCCGGGCAACGAGCACGGGGACGGTCGCGGCGAGGGCGTCGAGTTTCTGCGTCGCCGGCCAGTGCCATGTCTTCGAGCGGTCCCCGAGTGCGATCACGCCGAAGCCGGCGGCGAGGTTGCGCACCTCAACCCCCTGGTAGCTGCTCAGGCCGCTGAACCGCGGACGCTCGGACTGACCCTGTCCCTTGGGGCCCGACGACGCCCGCGAGACGCCTCCACCGCGGGCGATACCGCCGCCGCCGGTGGCCAGCGTGAGGAGCGTGAGGCCGGCGGCGAGGATCCCGAACGTCTTCTCCGGCTGACTGCGCGGGTCGTAGGTCTGGCTGGCGCTGCGGGAGGCCGGCGGGTTCGCGGGTGACGCGCTCGGAGCGGGGCTCGGCGGGGTGGCCGACGGAGCCTTCAGGCTTGGGTGAGCGGCACGGACCGGCGGGCTGGGCGCGGGGACCGCGACGGCGGCCGGCACGGCAGGGGGAGGTTGCGCGGGCGGCGCGGCGGGCGCCGGGTTGGCGACCGTCCCCGCCGGGGGCACCGCCGGCGCAGCAGCCGCAGGCGGCGGCCCGACGGTATAGGCCACCGACTTGGTCGTGGCGCTGCCGAGGTCGTCGGCGGCGTTGACGGCGAACGTGTGGGGGCCCTCGGAAGAGGTGTCGATCGCCTCGCCGGAGGCGACCGGACCGTCGCACCTCGTGAGCGGCCGCATGTCGAGGTCGCCGCAGAGATAGCTCGCGACGACGGACTCCCCCTGGGCGTAGCGGGCCCCGTCGGCTGGAGATGTGATGTCGACCGTGACGGGGGCGGTGTCCTTGGGCCGGGGTTGGAGTGTCAGGAGCGTCGGCGTCGGGAGGGTGAGGACGAGACCGTCACTCGCCTCGTAGTTGTTGTCGCCGGAGTAGCCGATCGTGACCGTGAACCCGAGCGCGGCGAACGTGTCGATCAGCTGGGGGGTGATCGATGTCAGGGGCTGGAGGCCGAGCGCGATCGGGAGGGTCACGAGCGATATGCCGTTGACCGACACGGTGAGGTTTCCGGTCGGGCGGGGGGTGTCCCCGTTCGGTGCGACCACGCTGACGCTCAACTGGACCGGCGGGTCTGCTGCCTGCGCGGGCGGCGCTCCGGCGGCGGAGAGGGCTCCGAGGAGCGCGCAGACGATCGCGAGGACGGGCAGCCGCCGCCGTCCTGAGCTCGTCATCCTCGGGCGGAGTGCCGGCGCGGGTGGATCTGTCACGTTCTGCGCTGCGCGCCTTGCCTCCGCCTGAAGATGCACGTTCGTCAGCCTCTCGTCGATGAGCTTGGTCTGCGGACGTGTGAGGTCGCTGCCGGGCCGATGCTACCCGATATCACAGCAACCACGGAGAAATGCTGTGACTGTTCGAGTCATCGTGCGAAAAGTGGTCACGGCCACCGTGACGTCGATGACAGCTCTGCTAGATCATCGCGTGCCAGACGTAATAGCCGACGACCACCGCGAAGAGGGCGGCGTCGAGCCTGTCGAGTGCGCCGCCGTGGGGGCCGAACAGGCGGCCGGTGTCCTTGGTCCCGGCCTCGCGCTTGACGTAGGACTCGAAGAGATCGCCGGTTGGGGCGGCGATCGCGACTCCGATCCCCAGCAGGAGCGCATTGCCCTTGTGCATCCAGTCCTGGTAGAGGCTCGCGAACCAGACCGAGCCGACGGCCACGACGAAGCCGATCGCCAGGCCCTCGACCGTCTTGTTCGGTGAGATCCGGGGGGCGAGGCGGCGCCGACCGAACATCCGCCCGCCGAGGTAGGCGCCCGTGTCTCCGGCGAACGTCCCGACGAGGATGTCGATGATCACGCCCTCGCCGTGCGGAAGGTCACGGAGAAGGACGGCGTGAGCAAGGGCGAAGCCGATCCACCAGATGCCGAGCAGCGTCACGGCGATCCCGATCGTGCTGCCTCTGGGGACGACGACGGCAAGCCCGAAGGAGATCGGGAGGATCGCGACGGCGACGAGCAGGACCTCGTACTGACTGCCGAAGCGGGCGGCCAGGAGGAGTCCGACGAGGCCGAACAGGCCGGCCAGACGGATCGGGTCGGCGTATCCGAAGATCCGGTAGAGCTCGTCGAGGCAGGCCCAGCCGACGATGATCATCGCCAGCGTGAAGATCAGGCCGCCCTTGTCGACGATCAGGACGGCGACGAACAGCGCCGGGACCGCGACCGCGATCCGCCGGGCGAGCTCGGAGCGCTCGGAGCGCTCTGAGCGCTCCGAGCGCCGCCCGTCCCCCGAGCGTCCCGAGCGCCGCGCGCTCCCGCCGTCCCTCGAGCCTCCCGAGCGCCGCGCGCGCCCGCCGTCCCCCGCGCCTCCCGAGCGCCGCGCGCGCCGGCCGTCCGGGTCTCCCCGGGCCTCTGCGGCGGCGATCGCCGGGCGCCCGGGTCGGCGGGAACCGCGAGGCGGGGTGGGGTCGTCGGCCATCTAGACGGCCACGACGGGGCGTGTCATCGGCGGCCGCCGAAGCGACGCCGGCGGGCGGTGAACTCGGCGAGTGACTGCTGGAAGGCCTCGCGCGTGAAGTCGGGCCAGAGCTCGTCGCGGAAGACGAACTCGGCGTAGGCCGATTGCCAGAGGAGGTAGTTGGAAAGCCGCTTCTCGCCGCTGGTGCGGATGATCAGGTCGGGGTCGTGCATCTCGGGGGCGTAGAGGAGGGCGCGGAAGTCCTCCTCCTCGCCGCCCTCGAAGCGCATCGCCGCATCGAGGATCTCTGCGCGGCCGCCGTAGTTGAAGGCGACGAAGAGGGTGATCCGGTCGTTTGCGTCGGTCAGCTCCTCGGCCCAGTCCATCTGGTCGGCCAACGCGCCGGAGACGCCTTCGCGGCGGCCGATGAAGCGGAGGCGGACGCCCTCGTCGTGGAGTTCGGGCGTCTCGGCGATGATCCGCTGGCTGAACATCCGCATCAGGGCCCGGACCTCGGTCCGCGGGCGGGACCAGTTCTCGGTCGAGAAGGAATAGACGGTCAGCTCCCGGACGCCGAGGTCGACGGCGTCGCGCAGGCGGGCCTTGACGATGTCGGCGCCGGCCTGGTGTCCGGCGGCGACGGAGACCCCCTGCCGCTTGGCCCAACGCCCGTTCCCGTCGGTGATGATCGCGACGTACCGAGGGCCGTCGCTCATCAGACCTCGAGGATCTCTTCTTCCTTGCTCTTCAACAGCACGTCGAGCTCGGCGATCCGGCCGTCGGTCAGCTTCTGGAGCTCGGCCTCGGCGCGCCGCTCGTCGTCCTCACCGACATCGCCGGCCTCCTTCAGCTCGCGGAGGTCTCCCTTGACGTCGCGACGGACGTTGCGGATCGCGATCCGCCCGTCCTCGGCGATGTGGCGGGCGACCTTGACGAGGTCGCGGCGCCGCTCCTCGTTGAGCTCGGGGATCGACAGACGCATCATCACGCCGTCGTTGGACGGGTTGAGCCCGAGGTCGGAGTTGGAGATCGCCTTCTCGATCAGCTTCATCGCCGACTTGTCGTACGGCTGGACGGTCAGCATGCGGGGCTCGGGCGCGGAGATCGTCGCCATCTGGCGGAGCGGCGTGACGGCGCCGTAGTAGTCGACGACGACCCGGTCCAGCAGGGCCGGGCTGGCCCGGCCGGTGCGGACGGTCGCGAGCTCGTGGTTGAACGCCTCGACGGACTTCTCCATCCGTTCGCGGGCGTCTTGGAGTAGGTCTTCGATCATGTCGCCACCAGGGTTCCGACTCTCTCGCCGGACAATATCCGCGAGATGTTCGTCTCGTCGTCCATATTGAAGACGTAGAGCGGCAGCCGGCTCTCCATGCAGAGTGTGAGGGCGGTCGCGTCCATCACGCCGAGCCGCTGCTGGACGGCGTCCATGTGGGTGATCTCGGGGATGAAGACGGCGGCCGGATCGAGGGCCGGGTCGGCGGTGAAGACTCCCTCGACGCCGTTCTTGGCCATCAGGATCGCCTGGGCGTGGATCTCCGAGGCGCGCAGCGCGGCTGCGGTGTCGGTCGTGAAGAACGGGTTGCCGGTGCCGGCGGCGAAGATCACGACGCGGCCCTTCTCGAGGTGGCGCATCGCCCGGCGGCGGATGTACGGCTCGGCGACCTCCTGGACGGTGATCGCCGACTGGACGCGCGTGTGGATGCCCTGCTTCTCGCAGGCGTCCTGGAGGGCCAGGGCGTTCAGGACCGTCGCCAGCATCCCCATGTAGTCGGCGGTCGCCCGGTCCATGCCGGCGGCGGCGCCCTTCATCCCGCGGTAGATGTTGCCGGCGCCGACGACGATCGCGAGCTCGACTCCGGAGTCGACGACGACCTTCACCTGGCTGGCGATCGCCTTGATCCGCTCGGGATCCACGCCGTAGTCGAGGTCGCCCATCAGGGCCTCGCCCGAGAGCTTGAGGAGGACGCGCTTGAAGACCGGGTCACCCACGGCGGACCATGCTATTCGTTCACGGGGAGGCGGCCGTCCGAATCGGACAGCCCCCTAGGATCCGACCGCGAAGCGCTGGAATCGGCGGATCTGGACGTTCTCGCCGGTCTTCGCGGCGATCTCGTTCTGGAGCTCGCCGATCGTCTTGCCGTCGTGCTTGTCGGAGTTGACGTGGGGCTGCTTGAGGAGCACGACCGTCTCGTACCACTTGCCGAGCTTGCCGGCCGCGATCTTCGCGCGGATCTCCTGCGGCTTGTCGGCCGCCTCCTGTTCGAAGACGCGAAGCTCGGCGGCCTTCGCGTCGTCGGGAACGTCGTCCTCGGTCAGGTAGAGGGGTGCGGCCGCGACGACGTGGAGGGCGACGTCGCGGGCGAAGGCGACGAAATCGTCGTTGCGGGCGACGAAGTCGGTCTCGCAGTTGACCTCGACGAGGGCGCCGACCTTGGCGTTCGAGTGGATGTATGACTGGATCGTCCCCTCGGAGGCGGTCCGCTCGCCGCGATCCTGGATCCGCTTGCCCTGCTTGACGCGGAGGATCTCGATCGCCCGGTCGACGTCGCCGCCGGCCTCGGTGAGAGCCTTCTTGCAATCCATCATGCCGGCACCGGTCCGGTCGCGCAGCGCCTTGACCTCGGAGGCCTTGATCGCGCTCATTTGGCGCTCCCGCCGTCTGTGGCGGCGTCGGTGCTCACCGCGGGAGCGGCCGGCGGCGGGGATGAGTCGGGGGACGGAGCTCCCGTCGTCGGTTCTGTGGCCGCGCTCGGCGCCTGCGGCGCCGGGGGGGTCACGGCGGCCGGGGGGTCGGGCGGGGTCGCGTCCGGCGCGGACGCCGCCGGCTCCTCCACGGCGGCGGCGGCCGGCGGGTCGGACGGGGTCGCGTCCTGCGGAGTCGCGTCCTGCGGGGTGGCGTCCTGCGGGGTCGCGTCCTGCGGAGTCGCGTCCTGCGGGGTCGCGTCCTGCGGGGTCGCGGCCGGCTCCTGCACGGCGGCGGCTGCCTGGGCGGCGGCCCGGGCGGCGGCCGCCGCGGCGGCGCCGCGTGCGGCGGCGCCGGCCTGGACTGCGGCGACCGCGGCCTCCTGCTGGGCGGCCTTTGCCGCGAGCGCGGCAGCTGCCGCCTGCTCGGCGGCCTGGGCCTGGGCGACCGCGTCGCGGGCGGCCTGCTCCTCGGCTTCGCGCTTGGCCTGGGCCTCGGCCTCGCGGCGGGCGCGCTCCTCGGCCTCGCGGCGGGCGCGCTCCTCGGCCTCTTGGCGGACGCGCTCCTGCTCGGCGCGGTGGGCGCTCGAGCCTTGGGCGACGACATCGCCGATCGCGCGGGTGATCGCCGCGCACGAACGGATCGCGTCGTCGTTGCCCGGGATCACGTATTCGATGCCGTCGGGGTCGCAGTTGGTGTCGACGAGGCCGATGATCGGGATCCGGAGTCGCTGGGCCTCGGCGACGGCGATCGCCTCGGTCTTGAGGTCGACGATGAAGATCGCCGACGGGACGCCCTTCATGTTCTTCACGCCGCCGAGGTTCGCCTGGAGCTTGAGCAGGTCGGCCTGGGCGGATAGACGCTCACGGGTCGGCAGGAGGGCGAGCTGGCCCTCGGCCTCGTAGCGCTCGAGGTCGTGGAGCCGCTTGATCCGCTGGCTGATCGTCTGGAAGTTGGTCAGGAGACCGCCGAGCCAACGGTGGTTGACGTAGGGCATGCCGGCGCTCTCGGCGACTTCCTTGATCGAGTCGCGAGCCTGCTTCTTGGTGCCGACGAAGAGCACCGTCCCACCACGGTGGGCGACCGTGCCGGCGAAGAGCTGGGCCTCGTCGAGCAGCTTCTGCGTCTTGAGCAGGTCGATCAGATAGATGCCGGCCCGCTCGCCGTGGATGAAGCGGCGCATCTTTGGATTCCAGCGGCGCGTCTGGTGGCCGAAGTGAACGCCGGCCTCCAGCAGCTCTTTGATTCCGACTTGAGCCACGGAGAAACTCCCTTGATCTGGTTGGACGGCTACCGGCCGGCTCGAGCCGCGGGACCCGGACTCGAATGGTCAGGGCAGGGCCGCGACACGCTGTTCCGAGCGGATCGAGTTGCAGTACGCGTCAGGATACGCGAGATCGGCCGCCGACCCGGGAGCGAGCGGGGATCCCGGCGGGTGCTAGCCACGCCGGGCGACCGCGAGGGCTGCCTCGAGGTCTTCGGGGAGCGGCGAGAGGACGTCGAGCGACGTGCCGGTGAACGGCTGGTCGAATCGCAGGCGGGTGGCGTGGAGGAACTGGCGCTCGAGGCCGTGGGCGCCGGGCCGGCCGTACTCGGGATCGCCGCAGACCGGATGGCCGATCGCGAGGAAGTGGGCGCGGATCTGGTGGGTTCGGCCGGTGTCGAGGCGAGCCCGGAGGAGCGTGGATCCGGGTAGGGCCTCTTCGAGCTCGAAGTGCGTCCGGGCCTCCCGGGGGTCGTCGGTGTCGGTCGAGATGTGTGTTCTGAGGCGCCGGTCGCGGCCGAGCGGAGCGTCGATCGTGCCGGTTCGGGCGGGCGGCCGGCCGTCGACGAGGACGAGGTACTCGCGAATGATCCGCCGGGCGGCGAGCGCGGCCTTGAGGCGGCGGTGGGCTTCGGTGTGCTTGGCGACGACGAGGAGCCCGGACGTGTCCTTGTCGAGGCGGTGGACGATGCCCGCCCGCCAGGGATCCCCGCCGGCGGCGCCGCGGGCGGCGAGGGCTTGGGAGAGGGTGCCGGCCTGGTGGCCGCGCGACGGGTGGGCGACGACGCCGGCGGGCTTCTCGACGACGAGCAGGTCGTCGTCTTCGTAGGCGACCCGGAAGACCGCCTGCTCGCCGTCCGCTGCGACCCGGCGGCCGGCTACTTCGCCCGCAGGAGGCTCCTCGACCGCGATCAGCTCGCCGGCGGCCACCCGATGGCGCTTGGGAACCTGACGTCCGCCGACGCTGACGCGGCCGTCCTCGAGCAGGCGCTGGGCCTGGGCCCGGGAGCCGACCCGGGCGCCGAGGAAGCTGTCGAGCCGCTCGCCGGCGGCCTCAGCCGGTACTTGCAGTTCCATCGTCACGGAGCACGAAGAAGAGCACGAGGACGCCGAGCGTGATCGACGTGTCGGCGAGGTTGAAGGCCGGCCAGTGGGGCAGCTTGATGAAGTCGGTGACCGCGCCGGCGCGGATCCGGTCGACGAGATTCCCGACCGCACCGCCGACCATCATCCCGGTCGGCAGCCAGATCAGCGGTCGGTCGTGGTGCGTGGCGAAGTAGCCGACGATCGCGGCGACGGCGAGCACGATCACGAAGAGGACCACCTGGGGGCCGCCCGCCGAGACGCTGAACGCGACGCCGTGGTTGGTCGTGTGAACGAGTCCGAGGACGCCGGGGATCAGGTCACGACGTTCGCCGTCGAGGAGTTGGCTGTCGATCAGCCGCTTGGTGACCTGGTCGGCGGCGACGACGGCACCGGCGACGAGCGCGGCAGATGACCAGGCCCTGCCGGTCGATGAGGCCACGTCAGCCGCGAATCAGGGGCACGACGACGGCGCGGACGATGTCGAGCACGATGATCCCGACGATCGGGCTGAGGTCGAGCGGTCCGAAGCGGGGGAGGATCCGCCGAAAGATACGCAGGTAGGGATCGGTCACGTCGTGGAGGAAGCCGAGGATCGCGTCGGTGTAGCGGTAGTACGGGATCCGCAGGCCCATCCCGAAGATCCAGGTCGAGACGATGTAGGCGAAGATCACGAGGAGGTAGACGTAGATCAGCGTGCTGACGTAGTCGGCGACCTGGCTGCGGACGGTCAGCAGGGGGATCGCGAGGTTCACCCGAGGACGTCCTCGGTGGCCTGGGCGAACGCCGCGCGCAGGCCCGAGCGCTCGAGGGCCTGCAGCCCGCGGGCGGTCATCCCGCCGGGCGAGGTGACCTCGCGGCGGACGGCGAGCGTGTCCATCGACCGGGCGCAGAGCAGTGCGGCCGAGCCGCGCAGCGACGCTCCGACCAGCTCGGCCGCCGGTCCGGGCGGGAGGCCGTGGCGGATCGCGGCGTCGATCCAGGCCTCGGCGATCAGAGCGACGTATGCCGGAGCGACCCCGCTTACGGCGGTCGCGACATCGATCAGGCGCTCGGGCAGCTCGACGACGAGGCCGACGCGCTCGAACAGCTCGCGGGCCGTGCCGCCGAGCTCGGGCGCCCCGTCGACGCAGAGGCACGTGACGCCTTCGCGCACCTCGACCGCCGTGTTCGGCATCGCCCTGACGATCTCGGATGCCGGGTAGGCGGCCCGCAGACGTGCGAGCGGGACCCCGCCGAGCAGGGAGACGACCCGGCCGGCCCGGTCGCCGATGCCGGCCGCGATGGCCTCGAGCTGGGCCGGCTTGTGGGCGAGGAGCAGGATCTCGACGCGGTCGGCCAGCTCGGCGTTCGACGAGTAAGCCCTGCCGCCCAGCTCGCCCGCCAGAGCGGCCGCCCGGCCGGAGCCACCGTCGGTGACCAGCACCGGCTCGCCGAGCCCACGAGCCAGGGCTCGTGCCATGTTGCCGCCGCCGATGAACCCGATCGTCACTTGACGGCCAAGGGTAGCGGGCGGACCGGGGGGATCCACCGCGCCGCCGGCGCCCGGACGCCGCTTCTCCTCCGCGACACGCGGGAGGCCGGCCCCCGATCCGCGACGCCTCTCAGAACCCTCCGGGTCGGGTTCCCGGGGTGAAGGAGACCCCCCGGAGCACTTCGCCGAAGCCGGCCGTCCGGATCGTTCTGAACGTCTCGCCGGCAGGAGCCCGTCTCGCGTCGAGCGCGTCGGTGATCGCCACGACCTTGTTCGGGTCGGCGCCCTGGTCGCCGCTTCCGCTGACCGTCGAGGTCACGCCCCAGATCGTCGCGTGGCCGAAGCCATCGACCCGGCCAGTGATGTTGCGCAGGCCATCCGTCGCTGGCGCCCACGGCAGGCCGGTCATCGGGTTGAGGCCGGCCGGGTAGCGGGCGACCACATTCGGGGCGCCGAGCTTGAGCCCGTTCGTGAGCACGTAGGCGAGCGCCCAGCTCCCGTCGGCGAGGATCCACTTCTGGAGGCCGGCCGTCGTCTGGCCGGCAGCTCCGGTGTACTGACCGGTCGCCGGCGAGTACGTGGTGTCGCCGTTGCCCTCGTCGGCGACGTAGACGGTGTGGGAATCGGCGAACCAGACCCCGAACGGGAAGACATTCGTCGTGTTGGCCGCGAGCGCGGTGTTGAACCCCTTGAGGATGCACATGTTGTTCGGCGTGACCCCCTGGGAGGCGAGGTTGGCCATGTCGACGGCGATCGGTCCGGCCGGCAGGGCCGCCCCCGGGACCGGGAGACCGACGCCGTTCGGGCAGGCGTGGCCGGTCGTGTCGACGAAGTAGACGGTGTTGACGCCGTTGCCTCCGCTGCCCTTCGTGTAATAGAGCACGTTGTCGAAGATCGTCTCGCCGCGGAAGTTGTTGTCCTTGCCGATCTTGTCGTGCGGCAGGCCGAGCTCGGTGATGTTGAAGCTGCCGACCGGGGTCGGGGCTCCCGGGGTCTGAGCCGACTCCGGCGTGGTCGCCGGCGTGATGAGCTGTGCGCCGCCGCCGAGCAGGACCCCGTTGGGCTGGACCTTCCCGCCGTTGCCGGCGTTGCCGGCCGTGAAGAGCGCGTTGGCGCCGCCCGAGTTGTCGAGGATCGCCGCCCGGCCGTTGTTCCCGCTGTAGGCGTTGGTCTCAGTGAAGTGGAACTTCCCGCTGGCGTCCAGCGTGGCCACCGCCCGGTAGTCGGAGATCCCGACGGGGTTCGTCGGATCGGGGGCGCCGGGGGTGTTGGAGTTGGAGACGTCGAGCGCGTTTACAGGCGCGACGTACCCCATGAACGTGACGTCGCTGCCGTCGGTCGAGAGGTTGAGGCCGAGCTCCGACTTCGACGGGAAGCTCGTCACCAGTTGGTCAGTGGACGGGCCGACGCCCCGTTGTGTGCTGTTGGGCACCTCGAGCGAGCTGATCGGGAAGCCGGACGGGGTGACCTGGTCGAGAAAGATCTTCGATGTGATGCCGAAGCTCGAGTCGACCTTGTCGTTGTTCCACACGAACGGGAAGGTCGCGTCGCTGACCGCCTTGACGCAGCCGCTGGTGCAGGAAGGCGGCAGCTCGGTCACGCCGGGGACGATGTTGCCGGGGACGTCGGTGTAGACGCTGCGACTGACCAGCAGCTGGCCGGGAAGCAGTGGGATGCCGAAGCCGAGCGCGCTGGCGAGGGCGCCGAGCGCTCCGCTGCTCAATCCGACGCCGGCGGGTGGGTCCGCGGCAGGCGCGGGCGCGGGCGCGGCCAGTGCGCCGACGGCGAGCGTCGACGCGAGCGCCGTGATCGACGTGAGCCGTGCCGTGCGGCGCGTGCGCGACGGGGGTGGACCTGAAGGCCTTGCGGGCATGCGACGTCTCCTTGACGCGTACGGTTGACCTGAGTTCGGAGCAGCGGCCCGACGGTACGCCGGCGACGGGCCGATCTCGTGACCGTCGTGTGATCACGGTTGCCTTCGATCGCTCTGACGGCTGACGTCCTGCGCGCGCCGACCGGCTCGGCCCGCTCGCGTCGAGGCCCGGCCGCGTCCGCCCGACCGGCGGTCTACGATTCGGTCGGGTGCAACGAGTCGCTTCCGAGAACGAGTGGGGAACCCGATTCGCCTACAGCCGGGCCGTCCGGCAGGGCGACGTGATCGAGGTCTCGGGGACTACAGCCCGGGGCGGCGACGCCTACGAGCAGGCGCAGGCGGCGCTCGAGATCGTCCGGGCGGCGGTCGAGGCGCTCGGCGGCGGGCGGGGCGACATCGTCCGAACGCGGATCTTCGTCGTCGAGATCGCCGCCAACGGTGAGGCCGCCGGCCGGGCTCACGGTGATTTCTTCGCCGATGTCATGCCGAGCACCGGGATGTACGGGGTCGCCGGCCTGCTCGAGCCGTGGATGCTCGTCGAGATCGAAGCGACCGCCGTGCTTTCGGCGTAGGTCGCGGCTTGCGCGCGGATAGGCTGTCGCCAGCCACGGGCCGCCGCCTCGGCGCCGGCCCTCGTGGATCTGGATTCGAGCACTGGAGGCGTCGGTGGGGGCAACGGAGTTTGCGGGCAGAACGGTTCTCGTCACCGGAGCCTCGCGCGGGATCGGCCTCGCCACGGCCAAGCACTTCGCCGGCCTCGGCGCCGACGTCGGGCTGGTCGCCAGCGGCATCGGAGGTCTCCGCAAGGCACAGGCCGGCCTGCCCGACGGGACCCACGCGGTCGCCGCCGACCTCACCGATCCGGCCGAGTGCGCCCGGGCCGTCGCCGAGGTCGAGGCTGCGCTCGGCCCGGTGGACGTCCTGATCAGCTGTGCCGGCGCCCTCCGGCGAGACTACGTCGAGGACGTCACGCCGGCCGACTTCGAGTACAGCTACCGGCTCCACGCGGGTGCCGGCCTCTGGCTGACGCAGGCCGTGCTGACCGGGATGCGGGCGCGCGGCTACGGTCGCATCGTCCTCGTCTCGTCCGAGTTCGGCCTGATCGGCGGTCCGTCGTACGCGTCCTACTGCACGGGGAAGTTCGCCCTCGTCGGCCTCGCCGAGGTCCTCCACCACGAGCTCGCCGGAAGCGGCGTCCGGGCATGCGTCGTCTGTCCGGGCGACGTCGCGACCGACCAGCTCGCCGACGAGATCAGGTGGGGGCCGACGGGTGGCACGACCTTCGACAAGGCGATGGACCCTGCCCGAGTCGCGCGCGCCATCGAACGCGCCGCGGCCGGGCGCGCGCCGGTCGTGGTCATCGACAGGCCTCACCTGAAGGCCGTCTTCAATCTCCTCGGCGGGCCCCGGCGCCTCCGCTTGAAGGTCGTCCACGACGCCTTCAAGGGTCTGCTCAAGGATCGCGCGGCCACCCGTCCGGCCGCCAAGCCCGGTCCCGGCGCCGGCGCCGGCTGAACGACGTTGGCGACCCGGACCGAGCCGGTCGCGACGGCCGCAGCGGCCGCGGCCGCCAGGATCGAGCGTCACGGCGGGTGGGGCGTGATCGTCTCCTACGCGCTGCTCGCCGCCGCCGCCCAGATGCTCTGGCTGACCTACGCGGCGATCACCGACCAGGCGGCCGCCGCGTACGGCGTCTCGGCGAGCGCGGTCGGCTGGCTGTCAGAGATCTTCCCGCTGCTCTATGTCGTCCTCGCGATTCCCGCCGGGATCCTCCTCGACCGGTGGTTTCGTCCGGTGCTGGCCGCCGGTGGTCTGCTCGTCGCGCTCGGCGGCGCCGTCCGGCTCGGCGGTGAGACCTTCGGCTGGGCGCTGGCGGGACAGATCCTCGTGGCGGTCGCCCAGCCGGTCGTCCTCAGCGCGGTCGGCAAGCTCGCCGGCGTCTATCTGCCGCCCCGGCACCGGGCGACCGGCATCGCGGTCGGTTCGGCCGGGAGCTTCGTCGGGATGCTGATCGCCCTCCTGCTCGGACCGCTCGTCGGCGACCACGGTCATCTCGAGCGCCTGCTCGTCGCCGAGGGCCTGCTCGCGACCCTGCCGGCCGTCGCGCTCGGCGTCGGCCTGCGCCGGCGCGGGCGCTTCGAGGGCGATCCGGCCGCGGTCGGCCGGGGTGCGGCAGGCGTGCTCTGGGCCAAGCCGCAGATGCGCACGCTCTGCGGCCTCGTCTTCCTCGGCTTCGGCATCTTCGTCGCCCTCGCGACCTGGCTCCAGACCCTGCTCCATCCGTCTCACGTCTCCGACACGACGGCCGGCATCCTCCTCGTCGGGACGATCGTCGCCGGGGTGATCGGCTGTGCCGTGCTCCCGCCGCTCGTCGACCGCCGGCATTCCGAGCGGCGCTTCATGCTCGGCGTCGTCGCCGCCAGCCTGCTCGGGTCGGTTGCCCTCGCCGGGATCCCGTGGGTCGGCGGCCGGGCAGTGGCGCTCGTCGTGATGGGGCTCTTCCTCCTTCCGGCGCTGCCCGTCGTCCTCAGCGGGGCCGAGCGGCTCGCCGGGGCGGCGGCCGCGGGCACGGCCGGCGCGATCGTCTGGATGGCCGGCAACCTCGGCGGCCTGGTCGTCGCCGTGATTGTCCAGATCCTCGTCCACCACCCGCTGGCGGCCTTCCTGTCCCTCGCGGCGGTCGCGGCCTGCGGCCTCCCCCTCGCCCTCCGTCTCCCCGGACCTGTCGGCCGGACGGGCGCGCTCGGCACTCCGGAGTGACGAGACCGTGCGGCGACGTCTCGAGCCTCCGGCCGCAGCCGGACCACTAGCGCCGTCGGGGTTCCCGACGCCATGAAGGCCGACGGCGCGATCCGGGCGCGCATACGCGGCGACGTCCAGGCCGTCGGCTTCCGCGAGGCGATCGTCGCGCTGGCGCGCGAGCTCGGCGTGCTGGGTTGGGTCCGCAACTGCGAGGACGGCACCGTCGAGGTGCACGCCGAGGGCACGCGGTCCGGCGTCGACGCGCTCGCCGCCTTCCTCCACGACGGCCCACCGCCTGCCAGCGTGTCCGCCGTCGAGCTCGACCGGGTCAAGCCGGAGGGCCATGAGCAGTTCGCGGTCCGCGGCGTCCCCGCCGGGGTGTTCGTCGTCCAGGAGCACGCCGCCACCGCGCGGCATTTCGACCTGCGGCTCGAGGTCGGCGGCGTGATGCGCTCGTGGGCGGTCCCCCGGGGCCCGTCGATGGACCCGTCGGTCAAGCGCCTCGCGGTCGAGGCGCCCGACCACTCGATCGGGCACAACACGTTCGAGGGGGAGCTTGGCGGCGGCGGGGTGATCGTCTGGGATCGGGGGACCTACGAACAGGGCGGGCGCGTCGCCTGGCCGGAGGCGCTCGCCCGGGGCCACGCGGTCTTCGTGCTCCATGGCGAGAAGCTCGCCGGCGGCTTCGCACTCCAGCGGACCCGGTCGGGCGCCAAGCCCCAGTGGCTGTTGATCAAACGCCGCGACGCGGCCGCCCGCCCCGGCTCGGACGTCGTCTCGGAGCTCCCGGGCTCGGTGATCACCGGCCGAACGCTGGACGAGCTGCTCGGCGACTGAGCTGACGCTCAGCAGCTGCCTCCATCGTCGGTTGTGGGGCGAGCACCGCTCGCCTCGGGTGGACCGATCACGGCGGGTGATGGCCTCCGCGGCCGGTCGCCGTGCGACCGGCGATCACGGCGGACGGAGAAACGACTACGGTGACGAGTGTGGAAGACGACGAGATCCGCCTCCTGGTCACGCGGCTCGCCCGAGCCGACCCGTCGGGTGGCACGGTGATCGAGCGAGCGGCGATCCTCGCCGAGGGGACCGATGTCGCCGCCGTGATGGAGTGGATCCTCGCCCACGGGGGCAAGCCCCAGGCGCTCGCCGAGACGACGGCACGTCGGGGGTTGCACGGTCCGCGCCAGCAGACCAGCGGGCTCGCCGCAAGTCGGCCGCCGTCCCGCTTCGTGCTCCCGCCCGGCGCGCTCGACTGATCCGCCCGACCGAGTCCCCCGGGCGAGTCCCCCGACCGAGTCCCTGACCGCGCCGGTCGGCCTCAGCCGGCGGCGTTGCCGCAGACCTTGAAGCCGTAGGCCCCGGCCAGACCGTCGACGGTCGACTTGCCGGCCGTCAGCTGCTTGCCGATCGCCGTCAGCCTGGCGCCGTTGTTCGCGGCGACGGCCGCGGCCAGCTGGTTGACCAGCCCGACCTGACCGCCGACCGCCCCGAGGTACTTCTCGACGAGCAGACGATCGGCGGGGGGCGGCGTCAGGAGACGCAGGCGGGCCAGCTCGGCGGAGGCCACCGACGCCTCGGCGCGGACGGCGGTCGCGAGGGCCGTCCGATGGGCCGCGGACCCCTTGGCCTGCTCGGCCTTGAAGGCGGCGTCGACGTCCTTCTGCGGCCCGAGCAGCGCGGCGTTGGCCACCCGGCAGATCTGGTCGGCCGCTCCGACGAAGCGAGCCCTCCCGGGATTCGAGGGACCGGCCGTGGGCGGCGTTGGAGTCGGTCGCGGCTGGGTGCTCGCCGGGGCACCCGTCGTCGACCCGGTGGCCGGGGTGCTCGCCTGCGTCGCCGGCGGGGACGACGTCGTCGCGCCGGCGCTCGACGAAGGACTCGAGCCGCCACACCCGGCGAGGGCGAGCACCGTCAGCCCGGCGGCGCACGCCGCCGGCCGGGAGAGGCGTCGCGCAATTCTCCACGAGTCGGCGCCCAAGCCGCTCGACACTACCAGGGACCCCGGCGACCGGGATCAGCTCTGGTTGAAGAAGCCCTTCTCGATCAGCCGGGCGCGTTCCTCGGCTGAGATCTCGACGTTCCGCGGCGTCAGCATGAAGACCTTGTCGGCGATCCGCTGCATCCCTCCGTCGAGCGCGTACGTCAGCCCGCTGGCGAAGTCCACGAGCCGCTTGGCGAGGTCGTTGTCGACGCCCTGGAGGTTGAGGATCACTGGCACGCCGTCCTTGAACTTGTCGGCGACCTGCTGGGCGTCGTTGAAGGACTTCGGGAGGACGAGGTGCACCCTGAGGTCTCCCCCGCTGCGGCCGTTGGATGGCCGGGACGCCGCCTGCGGGACCGACCGGAGGACGGCCGTCTGACGGCCGGGGGCAGGCTCGTCGTCGGCGAAGATGTCGTCGAACTCGTCGCGGCGGCGGCGGGACGGAAGCCGCCGGACGGCCGGGGCGGCCGCGGGCTCGCGCTCGCGCTCGCGGTAGCGATCGACCGGCTCGGGATCGGGCTCGGGGTCGTAATCCCGTTCGCCGTGGGCGTGGTCATCGGCGAGGCCGAAGTAGACGAGCGCACTGTGCCATGAGTCGCGGAGGGCCATCAGCTTTGAGTCATTTCGCCGGAAGGTATGCGTTTCCCTGCAAGAGCCAACATTACCGGTACAAACTCGTGCCGATTCGCACGATTGTTGCACCTTCTTCGACGGCTGTCTCGAAGTCCTGGGTCGTCCCCATCGAAAGCTCCCGCAGATTTCGGGCGGCCGCGAGCTCCCGCAGGCCGGCGAACCACCGCCGGCTGTCGGCGCCGCCGCGCGGCGGCATCGTCATCAGGCCGACGACCGGGACCGGACACCGGTCGATCATCGCGTCCAGCTCGTCCGGCGAAACGCCGGCCTTGGCGGCCTCGCCGGCGAGGTTGACCTCGATCAGGACCTCGAGCCCGGGCCACGACCGGCGGCCGAGCTCGCGGATCGCCGTCGTGCTGTCGACCGAGTGGATCAGCTCGACGCGCGGGGCGATCAGCTTGACCTTGCGGCTCTGGAGCTGGCCGATGAAGTGCCAGTGAAAGCGGTCGCCGTGGACGGCGACCTTCTCGACGAGGTCCTGAGCCCGGTTCTCGCCGACGAGCTCGACGCCGGCCTCGGCGAGCAGGCCGAGCGCGTCGGCCGGGAGATACTTGACGGCCGCGAGGATCCTGACGTCCGCCCCGCTGCGGCCGACCCGCGCCGCCGCGGCGTCGACCGTCTCCCTGACGCTCGCGAGGTTCGCCCGAACCCGCTCGACCGTCAGCTCGGAGACGATCTCGACCACATCCCCAGACTATTGGTGGATCTGGCGATTCGACTCGCCGGGCGACACGCCGGGCGACACAGCGAGGAGGGGCGGCGGACGCTCAGTCGAGCCACACGACGCCGGCCTGGCGCCCGGTCGAGGGGCCGTCGCGGCGGTGGGAGAAGACGAGGCCGGGCTCTGCGCAAAGCGTGCAGATCCCGACGTCGAGGACGCGGACGACGCCGGCGGCGGCCAGCTGACGGCGGGCGACCTCCTTGAGATCCAGGCGCCGGCCGTCGCCGGGGGCCTCCCGGCCACCGAAGGCCTCGCGGACGTCGGGGCCCGTCTCGTAGCAGCAGCCTCCGGCGCCGGGTCCGATCGCCGCTTCGATCGGACCGGTGACGCCGAGCTCGCGCAGTGCCCCGACGCCGGCGGCGATCACCCCGCCGGCGAGTCCGCGCCAGCCGCCGTGGACGATCGCAACTCCCCCGTCGCCGGCGAGGGCGATCGGCAGGCAATCGGCGGCGTGGACGGCCACCCCCACCCCGCGCAGCCGGGTCGCCTGCCCGTCGGCGGGCTCGCCGCCGACGATGTAGCCCGGCCGGGCGTCACGCACGAGGGCGACCCGCGCGCCGTGGACCTGGTGGCCGGCGACGATCGACGCGACTCCGCAGCCGTCGAGCAGACCAGCCCGGCTGGCGAGCACCGCGGGGCCGGCGGGGCCCGGCTCGGTCAGCCCGAGATCGCCGTCCCGCCGACCCGTGAAGCAAACCCGCGCGCCGCTGCTCAGCCGGAGATCCACGGCCGCGCCGGTTGATCGGAATCCGAGAGGGCGCTCGCGAGCTCGGCCTCCCGCCCGCATGGCAGGTCTCCGTCGAGCTTGCGGGCCAGCGTCCGCTCGAGTCGCCGGCCGAGGTCCGGGCCGGGCGCGATGCCCGCGGCGACCAGGTCGCCGCCGTCGATCTCCAGCTCGACGTATCTCAGCTCGTCGAGCCACCTTGCGACCGCGCCGGCCGGCCCGAGCGCCCCCGCCAGGGCAGCTGCCTCGGCCGGCTGGCGGGCGAGCGTCGCGTGGAGCAGGGACGGCGTGCCGGCCGCGGCGGCGATCTCCCGAGCCAGCGGACCGGCGTCCCAGCAGGCGAGCAGGACGGCGCGCTCGGCCGCGGTCAGCTCGACCCCGTCGAGCCAGGCCGCGTCGGCCCGGCGACGGGTGGCGGCCGCGAGGATCAGCAGGTCGGGGCGCCCGCCGTCGCCCAGCAGTCGCACGGCCCGGTCGATCAGCCGGCGATCGACCTCGAGCGGCAGGCCGGGGAGCTCGGCATATGCCGCGAGCGCACCGATCGGGTCGGGCTCGCCCAGGGCGAGCCGGAGCTCGGCGCCGATCCGCGCCCCACTCACCGACTCGAGGCTGCCAGTCGCGACGAGCTCGGCCGTTTGCTCCTCGACTGCGAAGCCCAGCCGGACGCGGAGCCTTGCAAGGCGCAGGAGGCGGGTCGGGTCGTCTTGGAAGCTCGCGGCGTGGAGGACGCGCAGCCGGCCGGCCGCGAGGTCGTCGAGCGCCCGCGGTGCGGCGGCGAGCTCGCCGCCGGGCAGACCGACGGCGATCGCGTTGACCGTGAAGTCCCGCCGCAGGAGGTCCTCGTCGAGCGGGGCCGGCTCGACGTCCGGCAGGGCACCCGGACGGGCGTAGCGCTCGCGCCGCGAGCGGGCGATGTCGACCCGCCCGCCGTCCCCGTCGAGCAGGACGCTGGCCGTCGCGAAGCGGCCGTGACGGACGACCTCGGCCGACGGGCGCCCGCCGGCCAGGCGCGCGATCAGGTCGTCGGGGTCGCCCTCGACGACGATGTCGAGCTCACGCGGGAGGCCGCCGAGCAGGAGGTCGCGGACCGCTCCGCCGACCAGATGGACACCGTCGAGCCCGGCCGCAGCCCGCTGGAGGGCCCGGCCGCCCGGAACGTCGGCGAGCCGGTCCACGACTCGCCGGCCGGCCTCCCGAGGATCGGCGGGCGAGTCCACTCACACGCTCCCGACCAGCCGAACCCTCATCGTCCGGAGTGTCCCATACGACCCGGTGCCTGCCTTCTCTCCCCCGACGAGTGCCCGGCCCGGACGGGGCCCGGCTAACCGAGCCGGACGGGAATCCCGGCGGCGTCGAGGTGGTCCTTGGCCTCGGCGATCGTGTGGGCCCCGTAGTGGAAGATCGACGCGCAGAGGACGGCCGACGCCCCGACCTCGAGGGCCTCGACCAGATGGTCGAGCTCGCCGGCCCCGCCGGAGGCGATCACGGGGACGCCGACGGCCTCGCTGACCGCCCGCGTGAGCTCGAGGTCGTAGCCGTCGTTCGTCCCGTCGCGGTCCATGCTCGTCAGGAGGATCTCCCCCGCCCCCAGGGCGACCCCCTCGACGGCCCAGTCGAGCACGTCCCGGCCGGTCGGCGTCCGTCCGCCAGCGACGTAGACCTCCCATCCGCCGCCGTCGACCCGGGCCTTCGCGTCGATCGCGAGGACGACGCACTGGGCGCCGAAGACCTCGGCCAGCTCGCCGATCAGCTCGGGCCGCTCGACGGCCGCCGAGTTGACGGCGACCTTGTCGGCCCCGGCATCGAGCACCGCCTGGGCGTCGGCGACGGCGCGAATCCCGCCGCCGATCGTGAACGGGACGAACACGGCGTCGGCGGCCTTCCGCGCGAGCTCGACGATCGTCTCCCGCTTCTGGTGGGTCGCCGTGATGTCGAGGAAGACGATCTCGTCGGCCCCCTCGAGGTCGTAGCGGGCGGCCAGCTCGACGGGGTCGCCGGCGTCCCGGATGTCGACGAAGTTCGTCCCCTTGACGACCCGGCCGGCGTCGACATCGAGGCACGGGATGATCCGTCTCAGCTGCACAGGGCGGCCTCGGCCTCGGCGATCGTGAAGCGCTGGTCATACAGCGCCTTGCCGACGATCACGCCGACCAGCGCGGGATGCCGGAGCCGACTCAGCCCCTCGAGGTCGGCCAGCTCGCCGATCCCACCCGAATAGAGCAGCTCCCCGCCGGCCGCGCCGACGGCGTCTGCGACCCGGGCGATGTCGTCGTTGTCGAGCCCGCCGAGCATCCCGTCGCGGTCGACGTCGGTATAGACGAAGTTGCGGACACCGCGGTCCTGGAGCGCGCCGATCGCCTCCGCTGCGCGCAGCTGGCCGGTCTGTGTCCAGCCGGCTGTGCTGACGCGGCCCGATCGTACGTCGATCGAGACGACGAGGCGCTCAGCGTGGGCGGCGAGCGCTCCTTCGAGGAGGTCGGTGAAGGCCGCCGTCCCGAGGACGACCCGGCAGGCGCCGGCGGCGACGGCGTCGTCGAGCGCCGCTGCCGAGCGCAGGCCGCCGCCGAGCTGGACCGGCAGCCCGGTGTCGGCGGCGATCCGCCGGACGTGCTCGAGGTTGACCGGATGGCCGGCGCGGGCGCCGTCGAGGTCGACGACGTGGAGGCGCTTGGCCCCGGCCGCGACCCAGCTGCGGGCCGCGTCGAGCGGGTCAGCCGCGTAGCACGTCGCCTGATCGAAGTCCCCCTGGACGAGCCGGACGGCGCTCGAGGAGAGGATGTCGATCGCCGGGTAGAGGATCACGCGGCCGGCGCCGGGCGGAGCGCCGCCTCGGGATCCGGGAGGCCAGCGTCGACCGACCGACCGGCGGCCGCGGCGGTGCAGATCTCGGCGAAGTTGCCGAGCAGGCGCAGGCCGGCGGTCGACGACTTCTCGGGGTGGAACTGGACGCCGAAGAACGACCCGCGGGCGACGGCCGTCACGAACCGCTCGCCGTGCTCCGCCGTTCCGAGCGGATCGGCCGGGTCTGCCGGGTCGGCGACGAAGCTGTGCACGTGGTAGAAGGTCGACCCGTCGGGCAGGCCGTCGAGGAGGGCTCCGTGGGCCCTGGTCCGGCCCCGGGTCGGGCAGGCCGGCGGCGAGGCCGGCCGCCAGTGGACGGCGCTCCAGCCGATGTGCGGCACCTTGAGCTCGCCGGCCCGGAGCTCGCGGACGAGCCCGGGGACGATCCCCAGGCCGTCGGCTCCGCCGAGCTCGGTCGACTCGTCGAAGGCCAGCTGCATCCCGAGGCAGATGCCGAGCGTCGGCGCGCCGCAGCCGACCCGCTCGCGGATCAGCTCGTCGAGGCCGAGGTCGTGGAGGCGGAGCATCGCCTGACGGAAGGCGCCGACCCCGGGGACGATCAGGCCGTCGGTCCGACGGAGGGTCTCGTGGTCGGAGCTGAGGACCGCACGGGCGCCGATCCGGTGCAGGGCCTTCTCGACCGACCGGCGGTTGCCCATCCCGTAGTCGGCGATCCCGATCACCGGGCCGGCGCCGGCCGCAGCGGCGCCCTGATCGCGTGGGTCCGCGGCGACCCAGGGGCCGGCGGCGGTCAACTGAGCGTCCCCTTGGTGCTCGGAACGCCGGTCTCGGTCGGGTCGATCGCCGTCGCCGACCGCAGGGCGCGGGCGAATGCCTTGAAGATCGCCTCGATCACGTGGTGGGCGTTGGCGCCCGCGTGGACATCGACGTGGACGGTCAGCTTCGCGTTGTTGACGAGCGCCCGGAAGAACTCCTCGACCAGCTCGTGGTCGAGGTCGCCGGTCGCCCCGGGCGGGAGGATCGCGTCGAAGCGGAGGTACGGCCGGCCGGAGATGTCGATCGCGCAGAGCGCGCGGGCTTCGTCCATCGGGACGATCGCATCCCCGTAGCGGAAGATCCCCGACCGGTCGCCGAGGGCCTGGTCGAGCGCCTGGCCGAGGACGATCCCGGTGTCCTCGACCGTGTGGTGGCCGCCTGTCTCCAGATCGCCGTCGACCTCGACGTCGAGGTCGAGGCGGCCGTGCCGGGCGAGGAGATCGAGCATGTGGTCGAGGAAGCCGACCCCCGTCGCCCGCACGCCGGCCCCCGTCCCGTCGAGGGAGAGGGTCAGCTTGACGTCGGTCTCCTTGGTCGCCCGCGCGATCGACGCCGTCCGGCTCATCGCGTCCTCGTCCCGGTAGGGCTCATCGCTTCATTCTCCCGGTCGGGGTCATTCGGCCGGATCCTCGCGGAGCTCGGGCGCCCGCGCGAGCATCGACTCGGCGTGGACCGGGAAGCCCTCGGCCATCGCGATCGGCGCGCCGGACTGGGCGAGCGCGGCGACCGCCGCCGCCGGGATCCTGATCTCGGCCATCCGCCGGCGGAAGTGCCGCGGCGAGAGCGACGACGCGAAGCGCGCCGACCCGCCGGTCGGGAGGACGTGGTTGGACCCGGCGACGTAGTCGCCGAACGCGGTCGCCCCCGGCCAGCCGACGAACACCGCCCCGGCGCAGCGAACCCGCGGGGCCAGCGCCTCCGCGCCCGGACCGACCAGCTCGAGATGCTCGGGCGCGTAGGCGTCGGAGAAGGCCAGGGCCGCCTCGAGCGAGTCGGCCTCGACGAGCACGCACGCGGCCGAGTCCCCCCGCGGGCGGAGCTCCGCCAGCGCGGTCAGCTCGTCCTCGAGGCGATTGAGCAGGCCGGGATCGTCGGAGACCGCGAGCACCAGGCTGTCGGCCCCGTGCTCGGCCTGGGCCAGCAGGTCGAGGGCGATCAGCCGCAGCGACCCCAGGTCGTCGGCGTCGAAGATCACGAGGAGGTCGCTCGGCCCCGCGAAGCCGTCGATCCCGACCTGGCCCGAGACCAGCCGCTTGGCCTCCTGGACGTAGAGGTTCCCCGGTCCGACGATCACGTCGACCGCGCCGACCGACTCCGTCCCGTAGGCCAGCGCCGCGACCGCCTGGGCGCCCCCGATCCGGTAGACCGTGCCGATCCCGCAGAGGGCGCACGTCCCCAGGAGGACGGGTGAGACCACCGGCGGCGTGCAGACGACGACCTCCTCGACCCCGGCCGACCGGGCCGTGACCACGCCCATGATCACCGTCGACGGGTACGGCGCCGCCCCCCCGGGCACGTAGACCGCCGCGCTGCGGACGGCGACCTCCCGCAGGAGGACCCGATGGCCCTGCGGCAGCGCGACCTCCCGATCCTCGCCGACCCCGGCGTTCGCGACCTCGGCGACATTCGAGATCGCCGTCTCCAGGCCCCGGCGAACACCTTCGTCGAGGCTCGACAGCGCGGCCCCGAGTTCGTCCGGCCCGACCCGCATCGACTGGCCCGGCGCGTCGAAGCGGTCTGTGTACTCCCTGACTGCCTCGTCGCCCCGGTCGCGGACGTCCTCGACGATCCCGGCGACCGCCCCCGCGACCGACTCCCCCGCGGGGATCAGGCCACGGACCTGGCCGACCGTCACCGCGGGATCTTCGAGCCTCAGCCGTTCAACCCTCACGCAACTGCTCCAAAAGAACTACATCACTGGGCACGCAGACGCTCCAAGACCTCGTCGATGGCCGCTGCCTTCAGCTTGTGGGCCACCGGGTTGGCGATCAACCGGGCCGTGCAGACGCAGATCTCCTCACGGATCACGAGATTGTTCTCCCGCAGCGTCGTCCCCGTCGCCGTGAGGTCGACGATCGCCTCGACCAGCCCGGTCAGCGGCGCCAGCTCGACCGACCCCTTGACCTCGACGATCTCCGCCTGGCGGCCGGTCTTCTCGAAGTGGCTGAGCGCGATCCGCGGGTACTTCGTCGCCACCCGCATGACTCCCAGCCGGCGCAGCGCCTCGGCCGCCGGGTCGGGTCCGGCGGTCGTCGCGAGGACCATCACGCACCGGCCGAAACCAAGGTCCAGCAGCTCGTAGACCTCACGCCCGACCCCCGGCGACGCCGAGTCGGCCTGCTCCATGAGGACGTCCTTCCCCGTGATCCCGAGGTCCGCCGCTCCCGCGGCGACGTACGTCGGGACGTCCGACGGGCGCATCGTGATCAGGCCGACATCGGCGAACAGGAGCTTGCGGTCGTTCGCCCGGACCTCCCGCGTGTCGACCCCGAGCCCGTCGAGCCGGTCGAGCGTCCCCTTGAAGAGGGCCCCCCGAGGCACGGCGATCGTCAGGCCGTTGGTCGGTCTCACGCCGGGATCACCGGAGCCGGCGCCGCCGCCGGCGCGACCGCCTTGCGCTCCTCGCCGGCCAGCGCCAGGTGCAGGCGGTCGACCCCGAGCGCGAAGCCGACGGCCGCCTGACTCTCGCCGAACCGACCGAGCAGATCGTCGTACCGGCCGCCACCGCCGATCGGCATCCCGACCGCCGGGTCGTAGATCTCGAAGATCGCGCCGGTGTAGTAGCCGAGCGACCGCAGCGACAGCCCGAGGTCGAAGATCACCCGGTCGGCGACCGACGGCTCGAGCAGGGCGTGGACACCGCGCAGTCCTTCGACCACGTCGGCGACCGGCCCGGCCGGGACCTCGAGGACGTCGGGGCCGCCGCGCATCTGCGCCACACTCAGCAGGAGGGCGATCTCCGCGTCCGCGAGCGCGAGCCCCCGGAGCTCGGCCTCGAGTCCGACGAAGTCCCCCCGCGTCAGCTCGGCAAGGAGCCGGGCCCGGGTCAGCTCCGGGACGCCGAACCCGTCGAGCAGGGACGGGTACAGGCCGGCGTCCCCGAGACCGACCTTGTACGTGTCGAGCCCGAGCGCGTCGAGTGCGCTGCAGATCACGCCGAGCACCTCCGCCGTCCCGTGGGGCGCCGGCGCGCCGATCAGCTCGATCCCCGCCTGGAGGAACTCCCGCGGCTGGCCCCGCTGCGGACGGACCCCCCGGTATGAGTGGGCGAAATAGCAGAAGCGGAGCGGCGGCTCGGCGTTCGGATAGCGGGTCGCCACGACCCGGGCGATCGGGACGGTCATGTCCGACCGGAGCACGAGGACCTCGCCGGCCTCGTCGAAGACCCGGTAGGCCGGTCGGGCCTCGCCCATGCCGCCGCGCGCGAGGACCGACTCGTATTCGAGAGCCGGCGTGTAGACCTCGCCGTAGCCGGCCCCGTCGAAGACCCCGCGGAGGGTTTCCGTGATCTGGCGGAGCTCGCGCATCTCGTCGGGCAACACGTCCCGCGTGCCGCTGGGAATCGGGTGGATCACGGGTGGGACGGTACTAGGAGACGACGACCCGACGCCTGAGCCGGTCGCCCGGTCCGCGCCGCAGCCGGTCCCCCGGTCGGTGGTCTCGGGTTCACAGGGCCACGCGGCGCAGGCCGACGATCGGACACGGCGGCGGGTCCGTCACCCGCTCGAACTCCGCCAGCCCGTCACGACCGCTGTCGGCGAACGCTCGCCGCACGCTCTCGTAGTACTCGTCTCCGATCACCACACGACCCGTCCGCAGGCCGCCCGCGAAGCGCTCGCGGGCCTCGGGCCTGCCGACGTACGCCCAGACCGTCCCGACGCCGGCCCCCGCCAGGCGGGCGGTCACATCGACCCGCGCGTAGTTGCGCTCCCGCTGGTCGAGCCCGGCGAGATCGTCGGGGGAGACCTCGATCAGCCTGCCGTTGACCCGGTCGCCGGGCGCGGCCGAGATGCTCAGGAAGGCGACCAAGACGTCCGGCCGGCTGCCGGTCCGACGGTCGACGAAGAACTTGTAGCCCGGGATGTCCAGGCTGTTGTCCATCGCGACGCTCCACGAACGCCGGTAGTCCGCCAGCCAGACGAGCCGGTCCGCCGCGGCGCCCTCTTCTCGAACCCGCCGGGCGACCAGCGACCCGTAGCCGAAGACGTACTGCCGATGGCGCCGCTCGCCTCCGGTCGACCCCCCTGCCGCACCCGGCTCAGCCGGTCGGCGAGCGCCCGGACGATCGCTAGACGGCGACGGCCGGCTCGGTCGCGACCCGCTCGATCCGGGCACCGAGCTCCCGCAGCCGCTCGTCGATCCGCTCATACCCGCGATCGATCTGCCGGATGTTCGAGATCTCACTGCGTCCGTCGGCGCACAGGGCGGCGATCAGCATCGCCATGCCCGCCCGGATGTCCGGCGACTCGAGTGGCCCGCCGCGCATCCTCCGCGGGCCGGTCACGATCGCCCGGTGGGGATCGCAGAGGACGATGTCGGCGCCCATCGACGTCAGCTTGTCCGTGAATACCAGGCGATTCTCGAACATCCACTCGTGGATCAGGACCGACCCCTCGGCCTGGGTCGCCAGGGCCACGGCGATGCTCGTCAGATCGGCCGGGAAGGCCGGCCACGGACCGTCCTGGATCTTTCGCTTGTAGTCGCCGGCGTCCGTCTGGACGACGAGCTGCTGGTCGCCCGGCACGATCACGTCGTTGCCCTCGAACTCCGTGCTCAGGCCGAGCTGGGCGAAGACGAGGCAGATCATCCTCAGGTCGGCCGGGATCGTGTCCTTGATCCGCAGGTGACCGCCCGTCACCCCCGCCAGCGCGATGAAGCTGCCGATCTCGATGTGGTCGGGCGCCACCGTGTGACGCGCCCCGTGGAGGCGCTCGGTCCCGTTGACGGTGATCAGGTTCGACCCGATCCCCTGGATGTCGGCGCCCATCTTGACGAGCATCCGCGCGAGATCCTGGACGTGCGGCTCACACGCCGCGTTCCCGATCACCGTCGCCCCCGGCGTCAGGGCCGCGGCCATCAGGACGTTCTCGGTCGCCATGACCGACGCCTCGTCCATGAAGACGTCGCCCGCCCTCAGGCCCTCCGGCGCGGTCAGGAGGATGTCCCCGCTGTGCTCGGCCGTCGCCCCCAGCGCGAGGAACGCGTCGAGGTGCGGGTCGAGCCGCCGGCGGCCGATCACGTCGCCTCCCGGCGGCGACATCGCCGCCCGGCCGAAGCGGGCCAGCAGCGGTCCGGCGAGCAGGAACGACGCCCGGATCTTCTCCGAGAGCGCCCGCTCGATCGTCGTCGAGTGGACGTCGGCAGCGCACAGCGAGACCTCGTGCTCCCCCGTCCACCGGACCCGGACGCCGATGTCCTCGAGGATCGCCAGCATCGCATCGACGTCACGGATCCGCGGGACGTTGTCGATGATCACGTCGTCCGCCGTGAGGACCGACGAAGCCAGCAGCGGGAGCGCGCTGTTCTTGTTCCCGGCCGGGACGATCGTGCCCGAGAGGGGCACACCGCCGTGGATGACGAACTTCTCCATGAGTGGTTTGCGCACCCGCCACGCCCGCAGAAGCGGGCCGCCTGAGCGCCCGGCAAGGCTACCAGCCATCTCGGCCTCGACCTCGCCGATCCCGGCTTGCGTATTCCCAGCCCGGCGGTCTCCGTCGTCCATGCGAGATCATCTTCGCCGGCCGACCCCAGACCCCTCCCCAACCGCCGACCTACCGCGTCGGACCGCATCCGTCCCACGCCGCGCGGGTCGCCCCTGCCGAGCGGATCGGCCGGGCGGATGCAAGGGGCGGATGCAAGGCGCGTTGCAACCGAATCGGCTCTGGAGCGCCAAATCTGGTGACATTTCGTCGCCGGGCTGGTTTCCGTCCGGCGGGGGTCCTAGCTTACGAACGTATGTTCTGGCGGCTCACCCAAGCACTCACCCCACCGGCCGCCGTTCACCGCGCCTTCGGCCTGGTCCGCGCCTTCATGTTGCTCGAGGACGACCTCGAGACCCGCGACCCCGCCGACGAGCCCACGCCGCGCCTCGGACCTTCTCCAGCCGCGCCGGCCCGACCGGCCGCCGCGGCCCGGCCGGCAACCCCCAGACCCAGGGGACCCCACGCCCCTGGGGATCCGGTCGATCCGCAGCGCGGCGGGTGCCTGGTCACCGCCGGGGACTGCGGGTTGGCCGGGTCTTCTGGAGGCATCTTCGACATCGACGATCCCGCCTGCTGCGAGGCGGCCGGAGCGACGCGAGCACATCCGCACAGGACGGTCCTCGGCCGAACGCCCGCCTCCCGACGCCGGCGCTCGCCGCCGCCGTCGCCGCAGGTCTGCATCTCACCCGTGGCTCGACCGCGAGCCTGCCGGCCGGTTGTGACCGTGCCGGCAGGACGCGATTGACAGCTGGGAGGCTCGGCCACAATCAGACGCGAGGTCCGTCCCGGCATGGGACGGACCTCGCCGTGGAATAGGTTTTCGGGGTGGCCCGTCGACGCGACGTCCGTCGGTTCGGCCGGGGTCCGTACGTCATCGGACTGCGGCGGCGGGCGGACTGCTGGGGAAGCGGGTTTCCATTCGACGTACCCGCGGTCGCCGGCGTCGGGGAGCTGCGTCTGGACACGCCGATCACGTTGTTGGCAGGGGACAACGGCACGGGGAAGTCGACGCTGGTGGAAGCGATCGCCGAGGCGGTCGGCTTCGGGCCGGAGGGCGGCGAGCTCGAGAGGCTCGGGGCGCTCCCGGCGGTCCCGCGGGCTGTCATGGATGGCGGTCTCGAGCCGGTGCTCTCGTCGTCGAAGCCACGTGGCGGGTACTTCCTACGGGCAGAGAGCTTCTTCAACGTCGCGGCCTTCGTCGACGCCGGCGGCGTCTTCGCACCCGATCTATCGCTCTACGGCGACGTCCCCCTCCACCAGCAATCCCACGGGCAGTCGTTTCTCGCCCTGGCAGCCAACCGGTTCGGCGGCGAGCGAATCTACATCCTCGACGAGCCGGAGGCTGCCCTCTCGCTGACGGGGTCGCTCGCCCTCCTGGCGATCGTCGTCCGCGCGGCGCGAGCCGGCGCGCAGTTCGTCATCGCGACCCACTCGCCGATCCTCCTCGCGTGCCCGGGAGCCCGTGCGTACGAGCTCGACGACCGCGGGCTTGCCGAATGCGCCTACGACGACCTCGACGCAGTCCGCCTGACCCGGTCGTTCCTCGAGGCGCCGGACCGGTTCATCCGCGCGGCGATCGAGAATCCCGACTGCCAGTGACGCGCTCACTGGCTGTCCGCGGCGGGGGTCCCGGTTGGGCGCCTGGGAACATCAATTCTGCCTACACCATTTCTCGCCGTCGCGGACGTCGAGGATCTACGGCGTGCTGAAGATCGCGTACGCCGTGATCCACGGGCTTCCGGCGTTCGGCGCGGTCGTCTACGAACGAGAAGAGATAACCAGGACCGCCCCAACATCGGCGTGTCGCCGTATCATCGCCGGGTGGGAATCACCCGTCTCGAACAGGCCCGCGGCCACGAGTTCGAACTCGGCCACCTCCGGGGAAGGTGGACGTTCCTCAGCGAGCCGGCCGGCTCGGTTGGCGTCGGACTGCGGAGGATCGAGCTGCCGGCCGGCGGGTGGTCGACGCCGGCCCACGAGCACGGGTCGGCCGAGGAGATCTTCTACGTGCTCGGCGGCAGCGGCCTCGTCTGGGAGGACGGCCGTACGACGAGGATCGCCGCTGGCGACTGCATCGTTCACCTCCCGCGGCGGGGTCCGCACACCCTGCGTGCGGACAAGGGGCTCGACGTCCTGGCCTTCGGTCCACGCCTTCGCGACGAGGCCGCGCGCTTCCCGCGCCTGGACCTGTCGCTTCTCGCCGGGGGCGCCGTCGAGAGCGTGCCTTCGAGCGTCGATGGGGCGCCGATCCAGTTCGTCCGCGAGGCTGCGCTCGGGCCGCCGGAGCTCGCCGAGCCGGATGAGACGCGTCCGGCGAATGTCGTCAACCTGAGTGACACGGTCGCCGACGTCCGCGACGGCCGCATCGTCAGGAGGACACGCCGGAACCTCGGGCGGGCGGCCGGGTCGGTGACCTGCGGCGTTCAACACGTCGAGGTCGCCCCGGGCGGCGAGTCGTCGCCATCCCACTGCCACTCGGTCGAGGAGGAGATCTTCGTGATCCTCGGGGGCGGCGGGAGCCTCGTCCTCGACAACGAGGAGATCCCGGTCACCCCCGGCCACGTCGTCGGCCGGCCGCCTGCGACCAGAGTCGCGCACATGTTCCGGGCGGGCGAAGCCGGGCTCGAGTACCTCGCGTTCGGAACCCGTAGCCCAGCCGACCTCTGCTTCTACCCGCGTTCCAACAAGATCGCGTTCAGCGGGATCGGCGTCGTCGCACGGATCGAGCGCCTGGACTACTGGGACGGAGAGGACTGACCCCGCGGCGCGACCGCGACCCGTGGCCGGCGAGCGCTACGGGGCCGTACCTGCCTCGCCCAAAGGCCGACGAGCCCGCCAGCGCGGCGTCACCCGCGGGGGGACAACGCAAAACGCCGGCCGCCCCCCGAACGGAGCGACCGGCGTGAGGCTGAAGAAACCGGCGGCGACCTACTCTCCCAGGCCCTTGCGGGCCAAGTACCATCGGCGCTGAGGGGCTTAACTGCTCTGTTCGGAATGGGAAGAGGTGTTTCCCCCTCGCCATAGCCACCGGAAAAAGATGAGAGACCCCACCCGGCGGTCATTCAAAACTGCACAGTCGCCACGCAACGAGGATCACAAAAATCCGTCAAGCCCTCGGCCCATTAGTACCAGTCTCCTACGAACGTTACCGTTCTTACAGATCTGGCCTATCAACCTGGTGGTCTACCAGGGGCCTTACTCCCTCATGGGGATGGGAGAACTCATCTCGAGGCCGGCTTCCCGCTTAGATGCTTTCAGCGGTTATCCGATCCAGACGTAGCTAATCTGCTATGCCGTTGGCACGACAACAGATACACCAGAGGTCCGTTCATCCCGGTCCTCTCGTACTAGGGACAAATCCTCTCAATTCTCCAACGCCCACGGCAGATAGGGACCGAACTGTCTCACGACGTTCTGAACCCAGCTCGCGTACCGCTTTAATGGGCGAACAGCCCAACCCTTGGGACCTACTTCAGCCCCAGGATGCGACGAGCCGACATCGAGGTGCCAAACCGGGCCGTCGATGTGAACTCTTGGGCCCGATAAGCCTGTTATCCCCGGAGTACCTTTTATCCGTTGAGCGACGGCACTTCCACTTGCTACCGCCGGATCACTAAGACCTACTTTCGTACCTGCTCGACCTGTCAGTCTCGCAGTCAAGCTCCCTTGCTGCCTTTACACTCTACGCACGATTTCCAACCGTGCTGAGGGAACCTTTGTGCGCCTCCGTTACATTTTGGGAGGCGACCGCCCCAGTCAAACTACCCGCCTGGCACTGTTCACTGCCCGGATTCACGGCGCAGTGTTAGAAAACCAATACACCAAGGGTGGTATCTCAAGGGTGACTCCACGCCAGCCGCAACCAGCGTTTCAAAGTCTCCCACCTATCCTGAGCGAGGTGCAGCGATTTCCAATACCAAGTTATAGTAAAGGTTCACGGGGTCTTTCCGTCTTGCCGCGGGTACTCGGCATCTTCACCGAGACTGCAATTTCACCGAGCCCATCGTTGAGACAGCGCTGAAGTCGTTACGCCATTCGTGCAGGTCGGAACTTACCCGACAAGGAATTTCGCTACCTTAGGACCGTTATAGTTACGGCCGCCGTTTACCGGGGCTTAGCTTCGGTGCTTCGGGTCAAGCCCTAACACCTCCACGTAACCTTCCGGCACCGGGCAGGCGTCAGCCCCTATACGTCGTCTTACGACTTAGCAGAGACCTGTGTTTTTGGTAAACAGTCGCTTCAGCCTATTCACTGCGGCCCCCTCGGGCTCAGTCAGCTAGTGACTTCACCTTATTGGGGCGCCCCTTATCCCGAAGTTACGGGGCAATTTTGCCGAGTTCCTTAACGATGGTTATCTCGATCACCTTAGTATTCTCTACTTGTCCACCTGTGTCGGTTTTGGTACGGGCACGCGCGTCCTCCCTAGAGGCTTTTCTTGGAGGTATGGCGTCAGGGACTCGCCGGCTTAGAGCCAGCTGGCATCGCACCTCAGGTTATGTGGGCCCGGATTTGCCAAGGCTCACCCCTACATGCTTACCCCAGGACTACCATCGCCTGGGTTCCCCTAGCCTTCCTCGTCCCCCCATCGGTCAAACGGAAGCGACGTGGTACAGGAATATCAACCTGTTGGCCATCGACTACGCCTTTCGGCCTCGCCTTAGGTCCCGACTAACCCTGGGCAGACGAACTTTACCCAGGAATCCTTGGACAATCGGTGGAGGGGATTCTCACCCCTCTTTCGTTACTCATGCCGGCATTCTCACTTCCCACGCCTCCACGGCTGGTTTACACCGCCGCTTCACTGGCGTGGGAACGCTCTCCTACCGCGCGATCGACCCGTAGGTCTCACGCACCCGCAGCTTCGGTGTCTAGCTTGAGCCCCGTTACATTATCCGCGCCCGACCACTTGACCAGTGAGCTGTTACGCACTCTTTCAAGGGTGGCTGCCTCTAAGCCAACCTCCTGGTTGTCTATGCGATCAGACATCGTTTACCACTTAGCTAGAACTTGGGGACCTTAGCTGGCGGTCTGGGCTGTTTCCCTTTTGACGCTGAAGTTTATCCCCCAGCAACTGACTCCCGGAGTAGACGTAATGGTCTTCGGAGTTTGCATGGAGTCGGTAACCTGGTAGGGCCCCTAGTCCAAACAGTGCTCTACGGCCAATACGTAATTTATCCGAGGCTATACCTAAATATATTTCGGAGAGAACCAGATATCACTGAGCTTGATTAGCCTTTCACTCCGACCCACAGGTCATCCGCCCAGTTTTCAACCTAGGTCGGTTCGGCCCTCCACGAGGTCTTACCCCCGCTTCAGCCTGCCCATGGGTAGCTCGCTCAGTTTCGGGTCTACCGCCTACGACTGAATCGCCCTATTAGGACTCGCTTTCGCTACGGCTCCGCTCATCGCTTAACCTTGCCGCAGACGAGTAACTCGCCGGCTCGTTATGCAAAAAGCACGCGGTCACAGGACAAGCCTGCTCCCACCGCTTGTAGGCACGCGGTTTCAGGTACTATTTCACTCCCCTTCCGGGGTACTTTTCACCTTTCCCTCACGGTACTAGTCCGCTATCGGTCACTTAGGAGTACTTAGCCTTGGAGGGTGGTCCCCCCAGATTCAGTCCGTGTTTCACGGGAACGGACCTACTCAGGAACGCTTGACGGAAGTCCATGCAGTTTCGTCTACGGGACGATTGCCCTCTATGGTGCGCGGTTCCACACGCTTCGACTACCACATGGTTTTGTAACTTCCGCCGAGCCGGCCACGGCTCGGAACAAACGCCCTACAACCCCCGATGCGCAACGCATGGCCGCTTACACACATCAGGTTTGGGCTGATCCCTTTTCGCTCGCCACTACTCAGGGAGTCTCGGTTGATTTACTTTCCTCGGGGTACTGAGATGTTTCACTTCCCCCGCTTGTCTTCGCCCGGTCTATGTGTTCAACCGGGGATAACGCCGCATTACCAGCGTTGGGTTTCCCCATTCGGGAATCCGCGGGTCAAAGGCTGATCAGCGCCTCACCGCGGCTTATCGCAGCCGTCCACGCCCTTCATCGACTCTAAGTGCCTAGGCATCCACCACGTGCCCTTACTATCTTGACGGTGATCGAACCACTTTCAATGGTTCGGTGATACCCGTTGTTAAATGTGGCTACTGTGCAGTTTTCAAGGACCGCGGAGGGGCAGTGCGCCGGCCCATTGGCAGTCTGGCCGCGTCTTCGCGGATCCACCGGGCGGGCGCCGGTCTCTCAAAACTCAACAGCATGCCGCCCGTCGTTGAGACAGGGCGGAACAGGTTCGGTCGACATGCTAGGCCCGGCGCGGAGAGGTCTCACCCGTGAAACCGCCTCAAGAAGCGAGACGGGCCCGGATGAGGGTCCGGCCGGGGCACCGCTAGGTGCTCCCTAGAAAGGAGGTGATCCAGCCGCAGCTTCCGCTACGGCTACCTTGTTACGACTTCACCCCAGTCACGAGCCCCACCGTCGACGGCTCCCTCCCTTGCGGGTTAGGCCACCGGCTTCGGGTGTTGCTCACTCCCGTGGTGTGACGGGCGGTGTGTACAAGGCCCGGGAACGTATTCACCGCGGCAATGCTGATCCGCGATTACTAGCAACTCCGCCTTCATGCAGGCGAGTTTCAGCCTGCAATCCGAACCGAGACGCGCTTTAAGGGATTCGCTCCACCTCGCGGTATCGCAACCCTCTGTACGCGCCAATGTAGCACGTGTGTAGCCCTGGACATAAGGGGCATGAGGACTTGACGTCATCCCCACCTTCCTCCGGTTTGTCACCGGCAGTCTCGTATGAGTCCCCAACTGAATGCTGGCAACATACGACGGGGGTTGCGCTCGTTGCGGGACTTAACCCAACATCTCACGACACGAGCTGACGACAGCCATGCACCACCTGTGAAAGTGCTCCGAAGAGAAACCGTGTTTCCACGATCGTCACTCACATGTCAAGCCCAGGTAAGGTTCTTCGCGTTGCGTCGAATTAAACCACATGCTCCGCTGCTTGTGCGGGCCCCCGTCAATTCCTTTGAGTTTTAGCCTTGCGGCCGTACTCCCCAGGCGGGGCACTTAATGCGTTAGCTTCGGCACGGGGGGAGTCGACACCCCCCGCACCTAGTGCCCATCGTTTACAGCGTGGACTACCAGGGTATCTAATCCTGTTTGCTCCCCACGCTTTCGCGTCTCAGCGTCAGTATCGTCCCAGCGAGCTGCCTTCGCCATTGGTGTTCCTCCTGATATCTGCGCATTTCACCGCTACACCAGGAATTCCACTCGCCTCTTCCGTACTCTAGCCCGACAGTATCCACCGGCTTTCCAGGGTTGAGCCCTGGACTTTCACAGCGGACTGATCGAGCCGCCTACACGCTCTTTACGCCCAATGATTCCGGACAACGCTTGCACCCTACGTATTACCGCGGCTGCTGGCACGTAGTTAGCCGGTGCTTCTTGTGAAGGTACCGTCACTTCAAACGGCTATTAACCGTCGAAGCTTCGTCCCAACTGAAAGGGGTTTACAACCCGAAAGCCTTCTTCCCCCACGCGGCGTTGCTGCGTCACGCTTTCGCGCATTGCGCAAGATTCCCCACTGCTGCCTCCCGTAGGAGTCTGGGCCGTGTCTCAGTCCCAGTGTGGCTGATCGTCCTCTCAGACCAGCTACCCATCGTCGCCTTGGTAGGCCATTACCCCACCAACTAGCTAATGGGCCGCGGGCCGATCCCGATGCGGAGGCCGAAGCTTCCTTTCCTCGAGTCCATCACGGACACGAGCACATTTGGTATTAGCCCGAGTTTCCTCGGGTTGTCCCAATCATCGGGGCACGTAACCCACGTGTTACTCACCCGTTCGCGGCTCTGCCCCAGGGCAAGCCCTGGTTCGTCGCTCCACTTGCATGTGTTAAGCACGCCGCCAGCGTTCGTCCTGAGCCAGGATCAAACTCTCCGTGAAGAGAGTGTCATGGATTGTCTGGGACCCATACACAATGGTCCCAACCATGACGGGGTATTACTATTCTTGACTCGTTACCACGACTCGGTAGCACAAGTGCTCCCGATCGCGGGTCGAACCTGGACGCACACCGAAACGGCCATAGGGCCGGATCTCGGTGCGCATGCTGTTGAGTTTTCAAAGACCGTCGCGCCCCCACGCCGGGGTCATTCCGACGTGAGTCGCCATTGTCCGGGCCAAAAGACCGAGGCCCGAACAGCGGACGATGGAGTATAGCGGTCCGGTCAAGCGATGTCGCCCCGTCTTCCGAGGACGCCGCCACCCTCTCGCCAGAGCCCCTCGTGCCGGGCTCTGGAGGCCCTCCGCGCCCCGTGGCCGGGGCGGCACCCGCCCGCCCAGCACCGGTCACGCCTTGACTTGACGTCGGCCGCCGGCCGGCACCGCCGGCGCCCAGTCGCCCGTGCCGGGTCCCGCGAACGTCTGCACCCGCCCCTCCCCGTCGCCCCCGTCCTTCCGGCAGCCGCCGACCTGAGCGCGCCCGCCCGGCGGCCCCGCCGACCCCGACCGCCGGCTCGCGGTCTCGCTAACTGACGACGTGGATCGAGACCGTCCGCTCCCGCGGCCGGTCGTCGAAGTCGACCAGGACGATCTGCTGCCACGTCCCGAGGGCCAACAGGCCGCCGGTGAGCGGGATCGTCACCGAAGGCCCGACGAGCGACGCCAGGACGCGGGCGTGGGCGTTCGTCTTGTTGTCGCGCCGGTTCTTCTCGTATTCGTGACTGGCCGGGACCAGGCGTTCGAGAGCCTGCTGGAGGTCGGCGATGATCGCCGGGTCGAACTCGATCGTCGTCACGGCGGCCGTCGACCCGCCGACGAAGACGCTCACGAGTCCCCTGTCGACGGTTGTCGTCCGGACGACCGACCTGACGCCCTCGGTCAGGTCGACAACCTCCCCGTGGCCGTCGGTGTGGATGCGGAGGATGCCGCTGTGGGTCGTCACGCGGATGCACCTCGACCTCGGTTGCGTGTGGATCCGATCGGGGTCACCGGGCGACCGTCAGCCGGCGGAAGCGACGCTTGCCGACGCGAAGCACCCGTCCGTCGAGTCGCCCGGGCTCGATATCGACCTCACCGACCGGCTCGCCGTCGAGCTGGACGCCGCCCTGCCCGATCAGGCGTCGGCCCTCCGAGCGGGAGATCCCGAACGCATCGGCGATCACGCCCGGGAGATGGACCGGCCGGCCGCCGCCGGGTGCGGCGACGACGAACTCCTCGATCTCGTCGGGCTCGCCGCGATCGACGTGGACCCGGTCGAACTCGGCCTCGGCCGCGGCGGCAGCCTCGGCCGAATGGAATCGGGTGACCAACTCGCGGGCGAGCAGCCGCTTGGCGTCGCGGGGACCAAGCCCGCCGGCCTGTGTGCGTCCGAGCAGGAGGCGGAAGTACTCGGGAAGCGCGGTGTCGGGGACGCTCAGCGTCTTTCCGTAGATCTCCGACGGCGGATCCGTCACGCCGATCTGGTTGCCGAGCGACTTCGACATCTTCCGCTGGCCGTCGGTTCCCACGAGGATCGGCATCGTCATGATCGCCTGCTCGGGGACCCCATAGGCCCGCTGGATGTCCCGGCCGAGGAGGAGGTTGAACTTCTGGTCGGTCCCCCCGAGCTCGACGTCTGACCGGACGGCGACCGAGTCGTAGCCCTGCATCAGCGGATAGAGCAGCTCGAGCATCGAGATCGGCGCCTGGGCCGCCCGCCGCTTGGCGAAGTCGTCGCGCTCGAGCAGGGCGCCGACGGTCGTCGTCCGCAGGAGGGCGAACAGGTCGGGCATCTTCATGTCGAGCCACTCGCTGTTGTGGCGGACCTCGACCCGATCGGGGTCAAGGACCTTGAACGCCTGCTCCTGGAAGGTCCGGGCGTTCGCGTCGATCTGGTCGGCCGTCAGCTGCGGGCGGGTCGACGACCGGCCGCTCGGATCACCGACGCGGGCGGTGTAGTCGCCGATGATCAGGACCACCGTGTGACCGGCGTCCTGGAAGGCCCGCAGCTTCGTCAGGACGACGGTGTGTCCAAGGTGGATGTCGGGCGCCGTCGGATCGATGCCCAGCTTCACGCGGAGCGGCCGGCCACGGGAGAGCATCCGCGCGAGCTCGCCCGCCGGCAGGGAGTCGACCGCGTCACGCGCGAGCTCGTCGGCTGCAATTGTGACCGCTGACACGGGCCCTGATGCTAGACTCTCAGCCGCAGAGGGGCCGTCAGCCGCCGTGCCTCTGCTGCCCCGTAAGGCCGCCTTTTCGCCGCTAAGTTGGGTCCCGGAAGGGACGACGTCGCCGCATCTGCCCCGCGAGGGGTACGCCCCTGATGAGCGAGGACGACCGCCCCCACAAGTACGAGGAGTCGCCTCCGACCGGCGTCGATCCCAACCACGAGACAGCTCGACCGCAAGCGGCGGCGCGATCGGCCGCAGCCGTCCGCCGGCCACATCCCTCCCTCCCGCCGAACGGCGGCCGGCCGCCGCCGGCAGACGCTGGTCGCGCCCGACCCGCAGGCGACGCTCACCCGCCGCAGCCGGGAAACGACGCCTACCCACCCCCGCCGGGAAGCCACACCCATCCACCCCCGCCCGGGAACGGCGCCTACCGCCCCCCGCCGGAACACGGCGCCTACCCACCCCCGCCGGAACACGACGCCTACCCACCCCCGCCGGAGCACGACGCCTACCCACCCCCGCCCGAGAACGGCGCCTACCGCCCCCCACCGGCAAACGGCGCGTATCCGCCCCCGTCGAATGGCGCGTATCCGACGGGGCCGGCCCGCGAGTTCCCGGCGTATGACCACTACACGGCCAAGCCGGTCTACCGGCCGCCGGCAGACGACGGCCAGACCGACTCCCAGCCGGCGTGGGCCGACCCGGTCGCCTACGGCGCGCCCACCGAGCTCCCAGCTCCCCCCCACCACGCCCTCCCCGGCGCACGCGGGCCGCCGGCCCGCGCCCGCCGGGCCCGCCAGCCCCGCCACGTCCGCCACGGCCCTCACGCCGGACCAGGCGGGGCCGGGGAGACCGTCCGCGGGTCAAGAAGCTCCGGCTCGTGATGGTGCTCGTGCCGCTCGTCCTGCTGGCCGTGGTCTCGGCCTTCTTCGGCATGGTGATGTCGATCACGTCCGACCTCAGCAGCCTCGAGAAGAGCTACATCCGCGACGGCGGAACGACGAACTCCACGCTGCTCGCGCTCGACGGCGAGCAGCTCGGCCTGTTGACCGACAACACGAACAGGATCCTCGTCACCGGCGACCAGATCCCCCGGGAGATGAAGTGGGCGATCGTCTCGGTCGAGGACAAGCGCTTCTACACGAACTCCGGGGTCGACCTCCGGGGTATCGCTCGGGCCTTCGTCGCCGACGTCCTCAAGCAGCGGGCCCAGCAGGGGGCGTCGACGATCACCCAGCAGTTCGTCAAGAACGCGCTCGCGGCGCAGGGGAAGCGGACGATCTTCGAGAAGCTCCGCGAGGCGGCGCTCGCCTACCACCTGACTCGCCAGTGGTCGAAGGACAAGATCCTCACCGAATACCTCAACTCGATCTACTACGGGAACGGTGCCTACGGGATCGAGTCGGCCGCGCGGACGTACTTCGGCCACGATCCGACCACGAGCTCCTTCAACTGCGGGACGACAGGCCAGCCGCTCTGCGTGCAGAGTGCTCTCGGCGACCCGGCGAGCGCCGCCCTGATCGCCGGAATGGTCGCCTCGCCGACGGCCTTCGATCCCGTGACCCATCCGACCGCGGCGACCAGCCGGCGGAACCTCGTGCTCAGCGACATGTACCACCAGGGCTACATCAACTACGCCCAGTACGCGTCGGCGTTGACCGCGAGCCTCCCGACCGCTTCCTTCATCAAGCCGCCCCAGCCGAAGGTCAAGACACCGAGCGCCGCCTACTTCACGACCTGGGTCCGCCAGCAGGTGGTCGACCGCTATGGATCGGAGAAGGCCTTCAACGGGGGCTTGACGATCCGCACGACGCTCGACCTCCAGCTTCAGGAGGCGGCCCAGGCCGCGGTCAACGACTACCTCGCGAACCCCGACGGGCCGACGGCGTCTGTCGTCGCGATCGACAACGCGACCGGCGAGGTGCGGGCGATGATCGGCGGCCGCGACTACAACACGACGCCGTTCAACCTCGCGACCCAGGGGCAGCGACAACCGGGATCCGCGTTCAAGCCGTTCGTCCTCGCCCGGGCCCTCGAGGTCGGCATCTCACCCGACTCGATCTGGCCGTCGGAGAAGCGGACGTTCATCGTCCCGAACACGAACGGCCAGGAGAAGTTCACCGTCAACAACGACGACTCCAACTACGCGGGGAGCCGGTCGCTCGCCCAGGCTCTGACCTACTCCGACAACTCGGTCTTCGCGGCGGTCGGCATCCAGGTCAACACGAAGAAGATCGCCTCGGTCGCGAAGGCCGCCGGAATCCGCACGCCGGTGTCGACCAACTACGCGATCACCCTCGGCGGACTCCACACGGGGGTGACGCCGCTCGACATGGCCCACGCATACGAGACCTTCGCCCACAACGGCCAGCGCGTCTACGGGACGCTCGGCGCCCGCCGCGAGGGTCCGGTGGGAATCCGCTCGGTGAAGATCCCGGGTCAGGGGACGCAGGCCAACAAGACGCACCTGCGCCAGGTCATCCCGGCGGGAGTCGCGCAGACCGAGGACTCGATCATGCACACGGTGCTCACCCAGGGAACCGGCACGGCCGCGGAGTTCGGCGTCTACGCGGCCGGCAAGACGGGGACGACCTCGAACTACGGGGACGCGTGGTTCGTCGGCTTCACCAGCAAGCTGACGCTTGCCGTCTGGGTCGGCTACCCGAACAGCGTCAAGTCGATGAGCAACGATTTCGCCGGCGGGCCGGTCCTCGGCGGGACCATCCCGGCGCTGATCTGGCATGACTTCATGGTCCGGGCGTACGCGATCTTCAACGCCCGCGCGGCGCAGGCGGCCGCCAAGAACGGGGGCAGCGGGACGACCGGCCCGACGTCGACCGACCAGTCGACGCCCGGATCGACGTCCACCGCGCAGGGCGGCGGCGGCTCAGCGCCCACGGGACCGAGCACGACCCCGGCCGCGGGCGCCGGCAACGCGCCGTCGACCCGCAACCCGACGGTTCCGGCCAACCAGACCCCAACCGGGACAGGCACGGGCACAGGAACCGGAACCGGAACCGGCACGCAGAACAACGCGGGTGCGGGCGCCGGCGCCGGCGCGGGGGCCGCGACGCCGGCGACGCCGACGCCGGCCGTCCCGACACAGGCCCCGGGGGTCAATTCCACCCCCCCGCCGAGCGTTCCCGATCCGGCCGCCGGCGCGAGCGGCGGCGCCCCGGCCCCGAGCGGCTGACCGCGGCCGTCCCCTCACCCCGGCGGAGAGCCGCTCGGCACCGGTCCGGCGGAGAGCCGCTCGGCACCGGTCCGAAGCGAGGGCCGCTCGGCATCGGTCCGAACCGAGGGTCACACCCGGGGGGATGCCGATCGCGGGGCTCAGTCCGCCCAGCCCGGCGGCCGGGGCCGCGAGACACAGGCGTTGCCGCGAGCCGAGAACCGCCAGGGGAGCTCGACAGCCTTGGTGATGCCGATCCGGGTCGAAGCGACGATCGCCGGGTCGCGCCAGGCGGGCGGCCGCGGCTCGATCCTGACGGGGCCGCGGGCGAGGTCACAGCCGTTGGACGCGAGCCCGATGCCGAGCGCCTGGGTCAGCTTGCCGGGTCCCGAGCACAGCTGATCGGGCCGGTCGACGCGCCGGCGGGCGCGCATCTCGTCGAGACCTTCGAGTGGCTCGAGAGCCCTGATCAGAGCGGCCGCGCCGACACCCTCCGGCTCGGCGACGGCGTTGAGGAGGGCGTGGATCCCGTAGGACCGGTAGACATAGGCGATACCCGGCGGGCCGAAGAGGACGCGTGTGCGAGGGGTCAGCCCGACGAAGGCGTGGCACGCCGGCTCAGAATCGTGGTAGGCCTCGGTTTCGACGATCACCCCGGCAGCCGACCCGAAGCGGACCACGCAGCCGATCAGGTCGCGGGCGACGTCGAGCACGCCGCGAGCGTAGAACTCGGCCTTCAAGCTCCGGCTGCGAGCGCCTGACGGGCGGCGACGAGCTGCTCGCGCACGCGCACGCCGGCGGTCCCGCCGGCCGAGATCTTCGACTCGAGCCAGGAGCTCTGCGACAGGACCGCGTAGTACTCGTCGTCGAGTTTTTCCGAGCGGGCGTGGAGCTCTTCGGGTTCGAGCTCGGAAAGGCGGCGTCCGGTGTCCTCGGCCAGGCGGACGAGACTGCCGACGATCGCGTGGGCCTCGCGGAACGGCATTCCCCGGCGAACGAGGAGGTCGGCGACGTCGACGGCGGCGATCATCTCGTCGGCAGCCGCCCCGGCCAGGCGGTCGCGGTCGAAGACGGCTCCGTCGAGCATGCCGCGGGCGGCCGACAGACAGAGCTCGAGGGTGTCGGCGGCGTCGAAGAGGTGCTCCTTGTCCTCCTGGAGGTCCTTGTTGTAGGTCAGCGGGAGGCCGTGGAGGACGCCGTGCATCGCGAGCAGGTGCCCGGCGACGCGCGGCGCCTTCGCCCGCAGCAGCTCTGCGGCGTCGGGGTTTCGCTTCTGCGGCATGATCGACGAGCCGGAGCTCCACGCGTCGGGGAGCTCGCAGAAGCCGAACTCCTCGGTCGACCAGAGCACGAGCTCGGCCCCGAGCCGGGAGAGGTGGGTCGTCGCGGTGGCCGCTGCGGCGAGATAGTCGAGGACGAAGTCACGGTTGGCGACGGCGTCGATCGAGTTCGGCGCGACCCCGGCGAAGCCGAGCTCACGCGCGAGCAGGCCACGGTCGGTCGGGAAGTTCACGCCGGCGAGGGCGCCCGCGCCGAGTGGGAGGAGCTCGCAGGCTTCGAGCACGTGGTCGAACCGGCGGCGGTCGCGCAGGCACATCCAGAAATAGGCGAGCAGGTGGTGAGCGAGGTAGACCGGCTGGGCCCGCTGGAGGTGGGTGTAGCCGGGCATCGCCCAGTCGATGTGCCGCTCGGCCCGGGCGACGAGCGTCTCCATCAGCCGGTTGAGGCCGGCCCGCGCGCGGGCGGCCTGGTCGCGGGTGTAGAGGACCACGTCGGTCGCGACCTGGTCGTTGCGCGACCGGGCGGTGTGCAGACGCCCGCCGACCGGCCCGGCGAGCTCGGTCAGGCGACGCTCGATCGCCATGTGGATGTCCTCGTCGTCGTCGCCGAACCGAAACCTCCCAGCGGCGAGCTCGGCCTCGACGGCGTCGAGCCCGTTCAGCAGCTCGTCGCCGTCAGCGGCGGTGACGATCCCGCAGGCCGCGAGCATCCGGCTGTGGGCCCGCGACTGGGCGATGTCATATGGCCAGAGACGCCGGTCGAAGGACAGCGACGTGTTCAGCGCCTGGAAGTCGGGGTGCTGGGGCTGGGTGAAGCGACTCACGCGCCGCCAGTCTACGGCCGGTCGGCGGCCGCCAAGCGGCCAGGCGACGAGTCGCGCCTGATCGCACCGGCCGTGCGGACCGTCAAAGCCGGTCGCGTCAGGGCGAGGTGAACCCGGGGACGGGGCCGCTGGTCGCGGCGATCGTGACCGTTCCACCCGGGCGCGTCAGCTTCAGCGTGAGACTCTCGTGGCCGTTGTTGATGAAGCCCGTCCCCTGAACCGTGCCGGTCGCCGAAACGTGCCCCAGCGGCTTGACCGTGCCGGTCGCGGCGATCGTGAACCGCCGACCGACGTCCGGGTTCGTCCGCGGTCCCGGAGCCAACGTCCCGGTGAGCTTGCCCGCGAGCGGGACGCAGGCGACCTTGCGAGCACAGACGGTCCCCTTGATCGTCACGCTCAGGTGCCGAGCAGCCTGACCCGCGCCGGGAGCCAGGACGATCGTCACGGCACCGCGGTCGCCCGAGAACTTGCCCGTCGCCGCGGTGATCTTCCCGGCGAACGAGTCCTTCGCCGGCGTCAGCGCCATCGACGCCGCCAGCACCGTCGGCGAACCGACCGCCGCGACCGACGCCGCGCAGGCGACGACGCCGACCGCCGACCGGCTGACCAAGCGAGCCAGGCGAGCCCGGCCGACGAGGTCGCCTCCGACGGGCGGACGACGGCCGGCCGGTGAGTCACGGAGCGTCATGAGCTGACGTTAGCGCGTCGGAGCCGGGGCCGTCAAGTTCCCCGGCACGTGCGGTCGCCCGCCGGCCGGGTGGCTGGCGGTGACCGTCTGGACCGGGTAGCCGAGGTCGGCGATCCGCCGCGGGAGGTCGAGGTGCAGCCAGTGGGAGACGTGGGACGGCAGCGTCGACAGGATGATCTCGTCGTAGGGAACAGAGTTGAGCTCCTCGACGATGTCGTCATACGCATTCGGGCTGCTCGCAACCCGGCCCTCGACCGGACCGCCGGCCGCCGCCTGGAGCAGCGGCATCGCCAGGGCCATGACCTGCGAGCCGACGTGGATGTCCTGGCTGTTGCGGTCGAACACCAGGTGGTCGTCGGGGTTGGGGACGAGGAGGTAGAACGAAGCCGCGCCGGCGGACGCCCGGGCGCGGACCGCGTCGATCAGCGCCGGCGTCGCGGCCGTCTTGTTGGCGACGACGAGGACCCGCGCAGCCGGTGCGCCCGACGGATGTTCGGCGGGTCGGATGCGCTCGATCTGGTCGCGCCTGGTGACGCTCAGGTAGACCACCGTGACGAGGATCGCCGCGAGGAAGATGAAGCTCGTCACGGTCGTCCCGAGACCCAATCCGCCGTCGGTCTTGGCCTGCGAGAAGTAGTCGCCGAGCGAGGCACCGAGTGGCCGGGTGAGGATGTAGGCGATCCAGAACGAGAGGATCGCGTTCAGCTTGAGGAGCCGGTGGGCGGCGAAGACCGCCGCGATGATCGCCCCGAACATGATCGCCGACTTCCAGTAGCCGACGTTGAGCTTCTCGGCCGTGAGGTCACCGGCCGCCGTCCCGAGGGCGAAGGTGAAGAGCACGACGAGCCAGTAGAACCCCTCCCGCCGGGTGGTCACGATCGTATGAATCGACAGCGACTTCTCGCTCGCGTACCAGGCGGCGAACGACACTGCCAGGGCGACCGAGAAGATCGTCGTGCTCGTAACCAGGCTGACGCCGTAGTTCTCGACCATGTTGTCGGTGATCAGCGTCCCGACGACGCTGATGAAGACGATCCCCAGCCAGTAGACGCCCGGCACGTAGCGCCGGAGTCGGAACTGGAACACCAGGATCACGATCAGGATGCCGCCGATCAGGTAGGTCGTCTTCGTGAGGCCGAACCCCAGGGTGTCGTTGAGGTAGTCAGCGGCCGTCTCGCCGACCGTCGTGCAGAGGACCTTGATGATCCAGAAGTAGAGCGTGACCTCCGGGACCTTGTTGAGCATCTGCCGCAGGCCCGGCCTGCTCGTGCCGGCACCCGCGCGGTGAACGTCCGGCGTGATCGTCGCGTCGGTTTCCATTCGAATCTCCAAGCAGCCCGCGATCGGGGCGAGTCGTGTCAAGCGACCCGGCGGCCACTCCTCGGGTGAGGATGCCGACGTGCTCCTGAAGATCTCCTGAACGGGTCCGGCCGGCCGGCCCGGACCGCCGCATCATGGGAGGCGCAGCTCGACTCGAGCGGTCCCGGCCGACTCAGGCGACGGCCGCGGGGCCCCCGGCGCCGAGCAGTTCGGCGAGCTCGCGGGCCACGCGGGCGACCTGGCCTTCGGACATCTCCGGGAAGAACGGCAGGGCGAGCGACCGCGCGGCGACGTCCTCGCAGACCGGGAACTCCCCGTCGGTGTGGCCGAAGGTATCCCGGTAGTAGGTCATCAGGTGGATCGCCGGAAGGTACGGCTTCGACGAGATCCCCCGGTCGGCGAGCGCCCGGATCGTCGCGTCCCGGTCGACCCGGCGGGGCAGCTGGACGACGAAGACGAACCACCCCCGCACAGCACCGCCGGTATCCGGGCACGGGAGATCGAGGCCCTCGACGTCGGCCAGGTGATCGCGGTAGTGGCCGGCGACACGCGCCCGGCCGGCGAGCATCTGGTCGAGCCGGTCGAGTTGGGCCAGGCCGAGGGCGCAGGCGACGTCCGAGAGGCGGTAGTTGAAGCCCAACCGGTCGTGGTCGAGCCAGCTCATGTCGGGCGCCCGGCCCTGGTTGCGCTCGGAGTCGACCCGGACCTTGACGGCCTCGTCGCCGGTCGTGACCATCCCCCCCTCGCCGGTCGTCAACTGCTTGTTGGCATAGAAGGCGAAGACCGCCGGATGCCCCCGCGCGCCGACCGCCACGCCGTCCGCGTAGCGGGCTCCGAGCGCCTCGCACGCATCCTCGACCAACGGCAGGCCGAGCGCCTCGAGCGGCTCCATCTCGCACGGCCAGCCGAAGATGTGGACCGGCAGGATCGCCGTCGTCCGATCGGTCACAGCCGCGGCCGCGGCCGCCGGATCGAGCGTCAGCGTGATCGGATCGATGTCGGCGAAGACCGGACGCGCCCGCTCGAAGACGACGACGTTCGCCGACGCCACAAACGAGAACGGGCTCGTCACGACCTCGTCCCCGTCGGTGACCCCCGCCGCCCGCAGGGCCAGGTGGAGCCCGGCCGTGCCGCTCGAGACCGCGCTCGCATGCCGCGCGCCGACTGACCGACAAAACCGCTCCTCGAAAGCCGCAAGACGCGGGCCGAGCGACAGCTGACCTGAGCGCAGGACCGCGAGCACAGCCGCCTCCTCCGGCGCCCCGATCACCGGCCGAGCGAGCGGGATCGGGCCGAGCTCAGCGCTCACGGGCGGCATGACCGGCCGGCGCCCGGCCCGGCTGCATGCCGTGCTCGATCGAGTCGACCAGCGCCTCCCACGACGCGGCGATCAGGTTCTCGGAGACCCCGATCGACCCCCACACCGCGTCACCGTCGGACGCGTCGATCAGCACCCGCGTGACCGCGTCGGTGCCCTTCGCCTCGTCGAGGATCCGCACCTTGTAGTTGACGAGCTCGATGTCGTGGAGATGCGGATGCATGTCGCCGAGCGCCGCCCGCAGCGCCTTGTCGAGGGCGTTCACCGGCCCGTCGCCCTCCGCCGTCTTGACGATCCGCTCGTCCTCGAGCCAGATCCTCACGGTCGCCTCGGTCGCGACCGTGCCGCCGGCCGTCTTCTCGACGATGACCCGCCACGAGTCGAGCCGGAAGAGCGGTTCGTAGTCGCCGGACTCCTTGCGCACGAGCAGCTCCAACGACGCGTCGGCCGCCTCGAACTGGTAGCCCGCGTGCTCGAGCAGCTTGATCCGGTCGAGCACCCTGCCGGCCGCGCCGGCGTCGATCTCCAGGCCCGCCGCCCGCGCCTTCTCGATCACCGTCTGCCGGCCGGCCAGCTCGCTGATCAGGAGTTGGCGCTCGTTGCCGACGATCTCCGGCTCGACATGCTCGAAGGTCGACGAGTCGGCGCTGACCCCGGCAACATGGAGCCCGCCCTTGTGGGCGAAGGCGTTCTTCCCGACGTACGCCTGGTTGGGATCCGGCGTCCGGTTGAGCAGCTCGTCGACGAAGTGGGCAGTCTCGGTCAGCCGGGCGAGCTGCCTGTCGCTCAGGCAGCGGTGGCCCTGCTTGAGCTGGAGGTTCGCGATGATCGAGACGAGGTTCGCGTTGCCCGTCCGCTCGCCGATCCCGTTCATCGTCCCCTGCACCTGGGACGCGCCGATCTCGACTGCCGCGAGCGAGTTCGCGACCCCGCATTCGGCGTCGTTGTGGCAGTGGATCCCGACCCGGACGCTCCCGTCCAGCGTGCCGATCGCGTCGCGCGTCGCGAGCGCGACCTGCGACGGCAGCGACGACCCGTTCGTGTCGCAGAGGACGACCGTCTCCGCCCCGGCGCCGGCCGCCGCCCGCAGGCAGGCCCGCGCGTATGCCGTGTCCGCCCGCCAGCCGTCGAAGAAGTGCTCGGCGTCGTAGATCACCCGCTTGCCCTCGCCGACGAGGAAGGCGACCGACTCGGCGATCATCCTGAGGTTCTCGGCACGGTCGACTTTGACCACTTTCTCCAGGTGCAGCGTCCAGGTCTTGCCGACCAGCGTGCAGACTCGGGCATCGCATTCGGCCAGCAGCCGCAGGCTCGGGTCATCCTCGGCCGGGATGCCGCGCCGGCGGGTCATCCCGAAGGCCGCGATCTCCGCCTGGTCGAAGGTCTCTCCCGCGAGCAGCTCGAAGAGCTCTCGCTCCTTGGGATTCGAAGCCGGGAAGCCGGCCTCGATCAGGTGGACGCCGAGCTCGTCGAGCTTGTGGGCGACGCGGAGCTTCTCGTGTGCCGAGAGCGACATCCCCTCGCCCTGCATCCCGTCGCGCAGCGTCGCGTCATATAGCTGGATCGTCTTCAAGGTGGCTCCTAGTGCGTCGAAGAAGGATGCGGGGAATGTCCGAGTGCGACCGGGCGCGAGACCGCGCTAGCCGGCCGCCCGCGTAATTCGCGTGTCGACGCCGAGGAGGCCGAGGCCGAGGCCGAGACCGAGGGGCCGGCCATCAGCCGTTCGCGATCCCGAGCTCAGCCGACGCGCTCTGCGCAACCCTGGCCGCCGCGTCGCCGGCCGTCGGTCCCGCGCTCGGTTCGGTCGGCGTCCGCCCGGCCGTCGAGACGTCGACGATGTCGAGCCACTCCCGGTAGCGCTCCGACCGGCCGTGGAGGGCGTCCTCGAAGGCCCGCTGGAGGACCATCGTGATCTCCCCCGGCCGCCCCGTCCCGATCTCGTGGTCGTCGATCTCCCGGACGGGCACCAGCTCGGCTGCGGTCCCGCTCATGAAGACCTCGTCGGCCAGATAGAGCTCCGCCCGGGCGAGGTCACGTTCGAGCACCTCGTAGCCGAGGTCCCGCGCGATCGCCAGGAGCGAGCGCCGGTTGATCCCGTCGAGAATCGAGGCCGTCTGCGGCGGGGTGATGACCTGGCCGTCGCGAACGACGTAGATGTTCTCTCCCGATCCCTCGCAGACCCGCCCGTGGTCGTCGAGCAGGATCGCCTCGTCATAGCCCGCCTTGACCGACTCGACCTTCGCGAGCACGCTGTTGAGGTACTGGCCGGACGCCTTCGCGTGGGGAATCAGCGAATCCGGGCTGATCCGCCGCCAGGACGAGACCTTCGCCCGGATCCCCGACCGCTTGCCCTCCTCGCCGAGGTAGGCCCCCCATTCCCAGAGCGCGATCGTCACCTCGACCGGGACATCGAGTGGGTTGAGGCCCATCTGCCCGTACCCGCGGTAGACGAGCGGACGGATGTAGCACGACCGCAGGCCGTTGCGGGCGATCAGCTCGTGGGTGATCTCCCGCAGCCGGTCGGTCGAGTAGGGCATCGGCATGTAGTAGAGCTTCGCCGAGCGCTCCAGCCGGTCGAGATGATCCTGGTGGCGGAAGATCGCCGGACCGTGGTCGGTGTCGTAGCAGCGGATCCCCTCGAAGACGCCGGTCCCGTAGTGGAGCCCGTGAGTCAGGACATGGACCTTCGCGTCCTCCCAGGCGACGAACTCTCCGTTCAGCCAGATGAGCTCCGCTTGGTTCACGTCAGTCCGACCTTTCCCCTACGTCTCTAGATGGCCGACCACGGCCTCGAATGCCTCTGAAGTGGTCGCCCGACCCCCCAGGTCACGAGTCCGCAGACCGCCCTGGAGAGCGCGGTCCACGGCTGATTCTACAATCGCCGCCTCAGCTTCCAAGCCCAGGCCGTGGCGGAGGAGCATCGCCGCCGAGAGGAACATCGCCAACGGGTTGGCGATCCCCAGGCCGGCGATGTCCGGAGCCGAGCCGTGGACCGGCTCGAAGACACCGGGACCTCCGTCGCCGAGCGACGCGCTCGGCAGCATCCCGATCGATCCCGTGATCATCGCCGCCTCGTCGCTGAGGATGTCGCCGAACATGTTCTCGGTGACGATCACGTCGAAGTCCGCCGGGTTCGACACGAGCTGCATCGCCGCATTGTCGACCAGCAGATTCTCGAGCGGGATCTCCGGGAACTCCTCACGCCCGACCCGGCCGGCGACCTCCCGCCAGAGCCGCGACGTCTCGAGGACGTTGGCCTTGTCGACGCTCGTCACCTTCCGCCGGGCCGCCCCGAACGCGACCCGCACGATCCGCTCGATCTCGAGCGTGCTGTACGCGCAGACGTCGCTCGCCGAGTCCGCGGTCCGCGTCTTCTCGCCGAAGTAGATACCCCCGGTCAGCTCGCGGACGACCAGCAGGTCGGTGCCCTCGATCCGCTCGCGCCGCAGCGGGCTCGCGTCGTAGAGCGCCGGAAGCGGACGGACCGGCCGGAGGTTCGCGAACAGGCCGAGACCCTTCCGCAGGCCGAGCAGCCCCTGTTCGGGTCGCGGCTTGTCGGGGTCGGTCGTATCCCACCTCGGACCGCCGACCGCCCCCAGGAGAACCGCATCGGCCTCGCGGCAGGCGGCGAGCACCGCGTCGGTCAGGCCGGTCCCGTGGGCGTCGATCGACGCCCCGCCGAAGACGTGCTCCTCGCAGTCGAGGTCGATCACATGACTCAGGAGCTCGAGCGTCGGGCCCATGATCTCCGGGCCGATCCCGTCGCCCGGGAGCGTGACGATGTGGTGTGACATGCCCGGAGGACCCTAGCGGGCGCTCGGTGATCTGGGCCGCTCGGGCGTTGGCGAGGTCCGGGGCGGCCAAGGGGTGGCGCGGGGTGGCGCTCGTACGTTCGTCTGTTCGATGCGAGGAGTGCCCCTCTCCTGCCGATGGGTTGAATACCGTGCAACAGCCCAAGGCCTGTCCCAGTGCTCTGCGCCGGGGGGTCCGCAGGTGTCGTGCCCAAGTCGGTTCCAGCGTGGTCGAAGTCCTCGCGGTCTCGGCAATCGGCCTCGCCGTGCTCGGGGCGACGATCGGCCCGGTCGTCGCGGCCCAGCACTCGGAGGTCCGGGCGAGCGCCCTGCAGGATCAGCTGCAGGCCGCCGGCTCACAGGAGGCGGCCATGCTCCACGAGATCCGCCAGGCCTACGGGATCCTCTCGACGACGCCGAACTCGATCGACTTCCTCGTCGCCACGGGAGGCGTCCGGACGCAGGTCGCCTACGTGTGCGACGTCGCCCAACCGGGAACCGCCTTTCACGAGTGCGTGCGCCTCTCCGGTGCCGTCAACGCCGTCCTGCCGGCGGCGTCGACCGGCGCACCGGTGATCACAGATCTCCTCGACGGGACCGCGACCGACCCGGTCTTCGGCTTCAACCCCAACGGCTTCAACCCGATCTATGTGACCGTGCATCTCGAGTTCCCGGCCTCCGGCGGGTCCGCCCTCGGGATGACCCACGTGATCGTCAACAACGACGGCGTCTACCTGCGAAACCCGGCGGTGACGACGTGAGCCTCTACGACGAGGACGGCTTCACGATGATCGAGATGCTGATCAGCCTCGTCATGCTGCTGGTCGGGATCACCGCCCTCGCCGAGACGTTCGTCGCGGCCGGCAGGCTGACGGCGGTGGCCGAGCGTCAGGCGGCGATGTCCCACGCCGGACGCAGCGAGCTCGAGCGTCTCCAGAGCCTCGGCTTCGCGCAGCTCGCGATGACCGGCCCACCGGCAACCTCGGCCAGCCCGACCAATCCCGGCTACTACGTCAGCACCCAGAGCTCCAACTACTACCTCCAGGTCGACCCGACCGCGCCCGCCAAGGAGCAGGTCGCGATCGACGCCGCCAACGGGCAGGTATCGCCGGCCGCGTCGCCGTGGTCGGGCGGCAACACGAGCGGCTCGCTGTACGACTTCGTGACCTACCACACCGACGGCGCGTGCGGCGTCGGGTGCCCGGCGATCCAGAACTACAAGCGACTCGTCGTCGAGGTGACCCAGTCGAGCGCCGGCTCGCCCAAGAATCCATTGATCATCCAGACGCTCGTCGCCGACGTCACGGCCTCGCCGACGGGCTCGGTGGCCAACGGCGTGTTGAACCCGCTGCAGAGTGCGACCACCCAGTGCGGGTCGCCGGCCGCGGCCTGCCAGGTCGGCATCGACCAGGGCAACGCCAACAGCTTCTACCTCTACGACCAGGCCGCAACGGGGACCTACTCCGGCCCGCCGACGCTCGACAACGCGCTCCACAACACCGTCGGCATCCTCAGCGGCCTGCTCTGCACGATCGGGGTCCAACTCGGCTGCCCGATCCCCGACCTGATGGGGACGGTCTCGCCGGCGAGCGCGAGCAGCACGCTGCACAACTACTCCAGCGACCAGGGCGGATCCGGCGGATCGACGACCGGCGGCGGGCTCAACTATCAGGGCGGACGAATCCTCAAGACGTCGGCCGGGACGTGCTCGAACACGCCGTCGCCGAGCTCTTCGACCAGCAACCCGGCGGCCGAGACCTGGGTCACCGGCCCGGTCGCCGCCGCCGAGACGCTGAACGGTCAGGGCGGCATGACCCTCTTCATGCAGAGCGCCAACGGGCTCACGGCGTCGGTCACGCTGTGCGTCGCCGTCTGGGTCTATCCGCCGTCGATCCTCAACCTGATCAGCGTCCCGCCGGTCAAGCTCGGTGTCTTCGCGGAGGCGGTCGCCTCGCTCCCGGCGACGCCGATCCCCGTCTCGTTCACGTTCAGCCTCGCGGGCACCACAGCCCTGACGGCCGGCCAGAGGATCGGCGTCGAGGTCTGGCTCGCGGCGGCATCCACGGCCAACGCCGCGATCCAGTACGACGACCCGGCGTTCGCGTCCCTGGTCCAGCTCAACACGTCATGACCGGTCAGACCGACACCTCCGGCGAGCGGGGGATGGCCCTGATCGTCTCATTGGTCGTGCTGGTCGTCGTCGGTCTGCTCGCGGCGGTCGGGATCGAGACCGCCGTCCGGACCAGCCGGATCACGGGTGCAGACACCCGTCAGAAGGCGGCGCTCGCGGCCGCCGACGCCGGCCTCGCGGTCGCCACGTACCGCCTGAACATGCTCGCCCCGGACGCCGCCCACTGTGTGACGACGGCCGTCAACAACGCGGCCGCCGGAGTCTGCCCGGTCGACGGGCCCGAGACGCTCGGGAACGGAGGATCCTTCCAGTTCCAGGTCACGCCGGTGCTCAGCGGGGGGACCTGCGCCGGGCAGGCGATGACCAACACCAGCCAGACCGTGGCCGGCCGGTGCGTCTCGGCAATCGGCACGGCAAGCGGAGCCTCGACCCGCACGCAGGCCCAGGTCGACTCGTTCGCCGCCCAGCCGTTCTTCCCCGAGCCGGGGATCATCGGGCTCAACAAGGTGGCTGTCGGCCAGAACGCCACGGTCAACGCCGTGGCTGCGACCAACGGCGTGATCGCGTTGAGCAACAACTCCGTCGTCCACGGGGTCGTGCTCGGGCTCGGGGGGTCGATCACCGCGTGCAACAACAACTGCCCCTATGGCGTCTCGGTCACGCGCCCCAATCGGATCGGGCTCGCCGCGGTCCCGGTCGGGACCTCGCCGACGATCAACGACAACGGCCGGATCACGAACGGCAAGCTGAGCCCGGCGGTCACGCCCTACGACGCGACGTCCGGCGCGACCTGGAGCGCCGGGACGCGGACGATCTCCTTCGCCAACAACGGCAGCTCGATCACGCTCGGCGGCGGCCTCTACAACTTCTGCAACTTCACGACCGGCAACAAGACGACGATCAACGTCGCGAACGGGGTCAAGGCCGTCATCATCATCGACTCGCCGACCGATCCGAACTCCAATGGGTGTCCGGTCGGGAGCGGCAATCTGACCCTCGGCAACAACGTGACGTTCAACGACTTCAATGCCGTCCCGGCGGCCACCGACCTCCAGTTCTACGTCTACGGGAACGGGTCGAACGTCACGTGGGGCAATGGCACTACGACCTACGCATCGCTGTTCGCCCCGAACTCGATCGTCGATCTCGGTAACGTCGGCGCCTTCGTCGGCGCGCTCGCGGCACTCCAGGTCAACGTCAACAACGTCGGGACCTTCACCTACGACCCGGCGACGGCGACGCTCCAGGCGAGCTCGCAGGGCCTCTACTACCGCAGCGCCTGGCAGCAGTGCCCGGCAGCCCCGACCGTCTCGGGAGATCTCGGGAGTGGCTGCTGAGGCGCCGCGCGGCCGCCTTCGGGCGGGGGGGCTTTGTGCGGGCCGGGGGCGCCCCGAGGGCCTTCGCGTGCGCCGGGGGCGCCCCAGGGCCTTCGCGTGCGCCGGGGGCGCCCCGAGGGGGCCGTCGCGCGCGCCGCGCCGGGGGTCTTCGCGCGCGTCTTCTGACGCGATCAGCCGGCGGCCGGGTCCGGCGGTCGGGCAGTGGCGTGGCCGACCAGCCGGCTGTGACGGGCGCCGTAGAGCACGTACACGACCAGCCCGACGGCCATCCACACGAAGAACCGCAGCCAGGTCACGGCCGGGAGGTTCAGCATCAGGTAGACCGACGCGAGCACTGAGAGGATCGGGACGAGCGGGACGAGCGGCGTGCGGAACGCCCGCTCGAGATCCGGCCGACTGCGCCGCAGCACGGGGATGCCGATCGAGACGAGGACGAAGGCGAACAACGTGCCGATGTTGACGAGATCGGCCAGCGTGTCGAGTGACACGAAGAAGGCCATCGCCGCGACGACCGCCCCGGTCGCGAGCGTCGTCCGGTAGGGCGTACCGAAGCGCTCGGACACATTCGAGAAGGCCGGCGGAAGCAGGTGATCCCGGCTCATCGCGAAGAACACCCGGCTCTGGCCGAGCATCAGGATCATCATCACGCTCGTCAGGCCCGCCAGGGCGCCGAACGAGACGATCTGGGCGATCGTCGACTCGCCATTGGCCAGGAACGCGTTGGCCAGCGGCGCGGCGATCTTGATCTTGTCGTACTTGACCATCCCGGTCACGACCAGCGACACCGCGATGTAGAGGATCGTGCAGATCACGAGGGAGCCGAAGATCCCGATCGGGAGGTCTCGCTGGGGCTTGCGGGTCTCCTCGGCGGCCGTCGCGACGACATCGAAGCCGATGAACGCGAAGAAGACGAGGGCCGCGCCGGTGAAGATCCCTCCGACGCCGAAGGTCCCGCTGCCGAGGCCGATGTCCTGGAGCAGGCTGGTGCTCACCGACCCGCCTGGCGCCGGCTTCGAGCCGGACGGCGGGATGAACGGATGGTAGTTCGCGCCCTTGACGTACGCGAGGCCGGCGACGATCACGAGCAGGACGATGGCGACCTTGATCGCCACGATCACGAGGTTGAACCGGCTCGAGACCCGGATCCCGAAGCAGAGCAGGGCGGTCAGGAGAAGGACGATCACCGCCGCGACCAGGTTGTGCCCGGTCCCGTCGATCCAGGTCGGCAGATCGACCCCGAAGGTCTCGTGCAAGACCACGCGGAAGTACGTCGACCAGCCGCTGGCGACCGTCGCCGCGCCGAGTGCCAGCTCGAGGATCAGGTCCCATCCGATGATCCAGGCGACGAGCTCGCCGAGCGTCGCGTAGGAGAACGTGTACGCCGACCCGGCGACCGGCACGGACGACGCGAACTCGGCGTAGCAGAGCGCGGCCAACCCGCAGGCGACCGCGGCCGCGACGAAGGACAGGGCGATCGCCGGGCCGGCGAGCGTCCCCGCGGCCTTGCCGGTCAGCACGAAGATTCCCGTGCCGACGATCACGCCGACCCCGAAGACGATGAGGTCGATCGGGCCGAGCTCGCGACGGAGCTTGTGGCCCGGCGCGTCGGTGTCCTCGATCGACTGCTCGACCGTCTTGGTCCGCATCAGCTCTCTGACCATCGCCACCCGCTGATCCCCCCGACCGGGCGTGCGCAAACAACGACCGCCGGCGGCGGCGCCGCCGATCGACGGTCAGCCGCCTGAGACGCTGCCGGCGATCGAGCATCAGCCGCCTGAGTCCCTGCCGGCGATCGAGCGCCCGGATCAACGGCCGACGGAGTACAACCCGACCATCCCGCCCTGCATGTGGTCGGTGACGTGGCAGTGGTAGAGCCAGTCGCCGGCGTTGTCCTCGGTGTATTCGATCGTCGCCGCCGTCGACGGCCCGATGATCTGGGAGTCGACGTGGACGAGGCCGTTGAACCATCGGTGGCCGTGGAGGTGGAAGACGTGGAACTCCCTCCCGAGCGCGGCGATCCGCCAGCGGACCCGCTCGCCGACCTCCGCCGAGAAGACCGGCGTATTGCCGAGGTAGGCGCGGCCGTTGAAGCAGTCGAAGTCCTGCGAGAGGACCGGCACGTCGTCGGTGTAGAGGTCGTGGAAGAACAGGTAGAACTCCCGGTCGACGACCGGCGTGTGGGCGTCGGTCACGGCGATGATCCCGAACAGCCCGAGCTGGGCGTTGAGCTCCATCGGGTTGGCGGCGGCCGGGTCGGCGCCCGGATAGAGCTGGGGCATCGAGTGATCGTGGTAGGGCCACGTCCCGACGGCGCTCGCCGGCACCGTGTAGCGGTAGGTGTAGGTCTCGCCGTACGGGACGGCCGCCCCGTTGCGAGAGTCCGCCCCCCGGTTGCGATAGGTCCACGACCCGTCGCTCCCCGGCGTGTAGCGCCAGCCGTGGACGTGAAAGGAGTGCGGCCAGCGGAACTCGTGGTCGTTGTTGCGCAGATGGACGGTCACCCTGTCGCCGACCTTCGTCCGCAGCAGCGGGCCCGGAATGCCGCTGTTCTGGCCGACCCCGGTCGTGCTCTCGTCCGGCGGGAGAACCGCCGCGAAACCAGCCGTGTAGCCGCGAAAGCCGAGCGCCGCATAGCTCGCCCCGCCGACCGCCGCTCCCATCATCTGATCGAATCCGCTCGGGACGAGGTTCTGCTCGAAGGACTCGACCGACAGCCAGAACTCCCTGTGGCGGCCGGCGGACGCCTTCCTGTGCTGCGGCGCGGCGACGGTCGCCGACGCGGCGAGGGCTCCCGGGACGACGGCCGCGAGCCCGCCGAGGGCTCCGCCGGCGGCGGCTGCGCCGAGCAGGGATCGCCGCGACAGGCGGATCTGGTCGGCGAGCTGGCCCGACGGTCCGCCGGGGTCGGTGTGACTGATGAGCTTCGACATCGCGGTGATCTCCGTTCTCGGTCTTGGCGCGAGCGCCGGCCGGGCCGCAGGCCCGGGCTGGACGACGCAGCCCGGCGCGGCGATCGCAGAATTTGGTGAGGTGCGTGTCCGTCCGTGTCTCGGGGCAGGCCGATCGCCCGGCGCCCGGGCGGCTCTACGCGGAGAGGCTGGCGCGGCGCGAGGCGGCCGCCGGCGGCGCGCGGCCGGCAGCGCGGCCGCCGAGCGGGGTCCGTCTGGGCCGGCGGCTCCGCTGGGACTGGCGGGCCGACGGCCGGGCGGCGACGTCCGGATTGCGGCCTCGACCGCGTCGCCGGGAGGCCCGGCGCACGAGCGCGCGGGCGCCCCTCCTCAGCAGGGTGAAGAGCCCCGCGACGATGGCGGACGCCGGCAGCGCCCACCAGCCGCCGCTCCCGAGTATGCCGTTCAGGCCGGCGGGATGGGCCGACTCGAAGACCATCTCGATCGCCTCGACGGCGACGAACCCGAGTGTCAGGAGGACCGTCCAGGCGATCAGCGACCGCCAGGGTCCGAGACCGTTCGCCCCGCCATCGGCCTGACCGCTGCGGGCCCGCGCGAGCGCGCCGAGGAGACCGGCTGCCGCAAGCAGGAGCAGGAGGCCGGCGAGACCGCTTGCCGTGCCGACATAGGAGTCGCCGCGGGCGCTCAGCTGGTGGCCGGCGCGTGCGCCGAACGCGAGCAGGTAGCGGAGCTCGTGGACGGCGAGGACGCCGCCCGGGAAGAGCGCCGCGGCAGACCGGACACGACCGGCCCGCCAACCGCGGTGGCTCGGCCCCCTCCCCCCTGTCCCCGACACCGCCGCTCCTTCCCCCGAAGTCCCCGACCGCCCTGGCCGGGTCGGGCGGGAGCCTACCAGGGCTTAGGGGTGCCTAACTCGCTGGCCGGACCCAGCCTCCGTCCAAGTCGGTCGTGTCGGGGCCGACCCGCTCTCGCTCGGCCTCGTAGGCCGAGATCAGGTCTCCTTGGGCGAGCGTCAGCGCGATGTCGTCGAGCCCGTTGAGCAGCCGATGGCGGAGGTCGGCGTCGATCTCGAACGGGACCGTCCGACCCGCGAAGCGGACCTCCTGCGCCTCGAGGTCGACCTCGCCGGTCCCGGCCGCCGCCAGCTCGCGGATGTCGTCCTCACCGAGCACGACCGGGAGCAGTCCGACCTTCGTGCAGTTCGAGTAGAAGATGTCGGCGAAGCTCGGCGCGACGACCGCGCGAAAGCCGTAGTCCTCCAGCGCCCAGGGCGCGTGCTCACGCGAGGAGCCGCACCCGAAGTTCCGCCCGGCCGCGAGGATCGGGTTGCGTGGGAGGCTCCAGCCCGGCTCCTTGGCCCAGTCGTAGAAGAGGAACTCGCCGAAGCCCGTCCGCTCGATCCGCTTGAGGAACTGCTTGGGGATGATCTGGTCGGTGTCGACGTCGGCGCGGTCGAGGTGACTGACGCCGCCGGCGATCACTTGAACGGGTTCCATTTCAGTTCTCCCAGTCGCGGATGTCGACGAAGTGACCCGCGATCGCGGCCGCCGCCGCCATCTCCGGGGAGACGAGGTGGGTCCGGCCGCCCCGGCCCTGACGGCCTTCGAAGTTGCGGTTCGAGGTCGACGCGCACCGCTCTCCCTCGGCCAGGATGTCGGGGTTCATCCCGAGGCACATCGAGCAGCCCGCCGTCCGCCAGTCGAAGCCGGCCGCCCGAAAGATGTCGTCGAGACCCTCGGCCTCGGCCTCGATGCTGACCCGCTGGGACCCGGGAACGACCATCGCACTGACGTGGTCGGCGACCCGCCGCCCCCTGACGACCGCCGCCGCGGCCCGCAGGTCGCCGATCCGCGAGTTCGTGCACGATCCGATGAAGACTCGGTCGAGCCTCACGTCCTGCATCGGCGTGCCGGCCTCGAGGCCCATGTAGACGAGCGCCCGCTCGGCCGCCTCCTGATCGTCTGAGCCCGAGAAGTCGCCCGGGCTCGGGACGGCGTCGCTGACGCCGACGACCATACCCGGCGTCGTCCCCCAGGTCACCTGTGGCGAGACCTTCGACGCGTCGACGACGACCTCCCGGTCGAACGTCGCTCCCGGATCGGTCGTCAGCTCCCGCCATCCGGCGAGCGCCGCCTCCAGGTCCGCCGGCGTGCCCGGACGGCCGTCGCGCTCGAACCACTCGAACGTCACGTCATCGGGCGCCACCATCCCTGCCCGGCCGCCCGCTTCGATCGTCATGTTGCAGACGGTCATCCGTCCCTCCATCGACAGGGCCTCGATCGCCGGGCCGCCGAACTCGACGACGTGGCCGGCGGCGCCCGAGACGCCGATCTGGCCGATCGTCGCGAGGATCAGGTCCTTCGCAGTGACGCCGAACCCCAGCCCCCCGTCGTAGCGGATCGACATCGAACGCGGCTTCGGCTGGGCCAGGCACTGCGTCGCGAGGACGTGCTCGACCTCGCTCGTCCCGATTCCGAAGGCCAGCGCCCCGAACGCCCCGTGCGTAGCCGTGTGGGAGTCGCCGCAGACGATCGTCATCCCCGGCTGCGTAACCCCTAGCTCCGGTCCGATGACGTGGACGATCCCCTGGCGATCGGAGCCCAGCGAGTAGACCGGTACGCCGAACTCGTTGCAGTTGCGCTCGAGCGTCTCGACCTGGACCCGGGAGAGCTGGTCGCGAATCCGCGAGGCGACCGGCGTTCCGTCGGTCGGGACGTTGTGGTCGGCCGTCGCCAACGTCCGATCCGGCCGGTGGACGACCCGCCCGGCGAGCCTCAGGCCGTCGAAGGCCTGCGGGCTGGTCACCTCGTGGACGAGGTGGAGGTCGATGAAGATGAGTCCCGGGGCCACCTCATGGGCCGACCAGATCTTGTCGAGCAACGTTCGCGGCAGCGGGCTCACAGGCATTCCTTTCCGATTGCTTCCATGACGACGGTCAGCTCCGGCGCAGGCCGGCGGCCAGGACGGCCAGCAGGCGGGCCTCGCCGGGCCCTGGATTCTCGAAGTGGTGAGGCAGGTCGGAGTCGAAGGTCACGCAGTCGCCCGCGCGCAGGTCGTAGCGCTCTCCGTCACAGACCAGGACGACCTCGCCCTGCTCGACGAGTGCCGTCTCGACGCTCCCCGGCTCATGCATCGGCGGATCCTCACGCCCGCCGGTCGACGCCCCGGCCGCCAGCGTGTGTCGCGAGAGCTCGGCTCGCTGGCCTGGACGCGGCGCGCTCAGGAGCTCGTAGCGATGCCCCCGCCGGGCATTCCCGCCCGGCCGGCGGTCGGCCGCCCGGACGACGGTCACGGCCCCGTCCTCGTCGAGGCGAAGAAGCTGCGACAGCCGCAGGTCGAGGCCCTGCGCGATCCTCGCGGCGACGTGCAGGGTCGGGCTCGTCTCCCCCCGCTCGACCTGCGAGAGCATCGGCGCGCTGACGCCCGACCGGACCGCCAACTCGCGCAGCGAGAGGCCCATCGCGTCGCGCAGCGCGCGCACGCGCGGTCCGACGGTGCTCGCCTGCTGGACATCGTCGCGCGGAGAGGCGTTGGCCATACGTCCGTACGTTATCACGTACGCCGGCCCCGGGACGACACCCGCTCGATCGGCGATCGGCCCGTCAGGCGCCGGCTGCCGACGAAACCGTGGTTCGGGAGGTTCGTCGGCCAGATTTCGCCGGCGGACAGCCGCCCGCTCGCCGGGGCCAGCCGTGCAACCAACCATCTAGTCTGGCGCTCATGCCGCCTCCCCCGTTCACCCGTCCCGACGTCCTCGTCCTCGCCGGCGGCGGCACGCTCGGCGAAGCCTGGATGACGGGAGTGCTCGCCGGAATCGAGGACGCCGCCGGGCTCGACCTCCGCGAGATCGAGTGCTTCGTAGGAACCTCCGCCGGGTCGATCGTCGCCGCCCGGCTCGCCGCCGGCGCCATGCTCCGGCGTCCACGGTCGATCGCACCCGCGCTCGACGACGGCGCTCCGGCGACGGCCGCCCCCGGAACGGATCTCGTCGGACCGGCGGCCGCCTATGCCGAGGCCGGCGCGCTCGACTGGATCGAGCGGACCGCCGGACCGATCCTCGCGCCGATGATCGGGCCCGCGCTGCGGATCGAGCGCCTTCCCGGCGAGCTCGTCCGCCGCACGATCCTCTCGGTTCTCCCCGCCGGCACCCGCTCGCTCGCCGACCTCCAGCGGGCGATCGACCGCGACCACGCGCGCTTCGACGGCCGCCTGCGGATCGTCTGCGTCGACCAGGCCAGCGGCGCACGAGTCGTCTTCGGCGCGCCCGGCGCGCCCGACGCCACGGTCGCCGACGCCGTCGTCGCCTCGTGCTCGATTCCCGGCTACTTCCGCCCGGTCGAGATCGCCGGCCGGTCCTACGTGGACGGCGGCGTCTGGTCCATCACCAACATCGACGCCGCCCCCGCCCGCAGGCGAACCGAGCTGCTCTGTCTCAACCCGATGCGCGGCCTCCCGGTCGCGGCGGTCTCCCGGCTCGGCATGATCAACCGCGTCGTACGCGGCCGCGAGGCCGTCGAGCTCGCGGTCGTCCGCGGCCGCGGCGCCCGCGTCCGCCTGATCGGCCCGTCCCCCGACGCCGGACGCCTGATGGCCCCCAGCCTGATGGACCCCGGCCCGCGCGAGGCGGTGCTCCACGCCGGCTACGCCCAGGGGCAGGCGCTCGGCCGGGTCCGCCGGCCCTGATTCGACCTCCGCCGCGAACTCGCCGCTGCGGCCGCCCCGCCGCGGCGGCGCGGCCGGATTCGCCGGCTCAGATTCGACTTCGCCGCGGACTCGCCCGCGACCGCCGCCCCGCCGCCCGGCTCTCCGAAGTTGCCAGCGCCGGACACGGTGGCGACTCCTCCGGTGTAGGGCACGCCAGTCAGCACCGACGAGCACGGAGTGAGCGGCGACACAGACGTACCCAGCGCCACAGTGCCGCCAATCTGCTGAGCCTGTGGTAGCAGAGAAGCGCCGGGTGCGGCGGTGATCGTACCGGCGAACGGACAAACCAGATCCACCGGCGCAGCAGAAGCGGAACCTGCCGCTGCGCCTGCGGTGGCGACCACTATCAAACCCAGGCCCAGCAGGCTAACAACGCGACTTCTCATACCGTCCTCCTCGTTTTGTCTTCGTGTCTACGCTCTCGGCGGCAGGCGGCCCGAAGCCGCCGTGTCTCGTCAGCCCAGCGAGGGCAGAGCCTGCCCCGACTGGGCGCTCTGCCGTCAACTCCGCCAACCATCGCGCTGGGCGTCCGCATCACGCCAGGGACATCTCACGATGAAACCCGCGACGGGCCGCAGGCACATAACGCACGGGCTCGGGAGCCCAGCGAAACGTCCCACGAACGGCCCACGCAAGCGATCGGAGCTCGCGCTCCTGGCGGCGCGACCAGCCCAAGCTCAAGAGATCCCGCACAGATTGGGGCAGTGACCCGACCGTGGCGAGCGTCATCACGTGTCCAGCGCACGCCGAGAAGGCCGGGGCGCTCAGCGACTCGACCGCCGCCCCGCAGGGCGCGGGCGCCCGGCTCGAACCCGACTCGACCGCCGCCCGCGCCGCCCGGTGATCTTCGAGCCCGCTCGACCAGAGTCGTCTCGTACCACTCGCTGAACGCGGTCCATCCCACCGCCATGTCGCGCTCACGGAGCCCCATCCGTAGGCCGACCTCCCGGACCTCGGCGAGCATGCGCTCGCGATCCTGGCCACGAATCGGCGCATCGAAATAGAGCTCCGACATCACGATCATGCAGTCCAGACCGCTCGCGAGAACGAACCAGTAGGCCTCCGGCTCCCACGCGTGGTAGCGGCGACCGTGCTCATCGACGCCTCGAATGTTCCGATGCGCCTCCCGGATCCTCGCTCCGACCTCAGCACCGTCCGCGGCGTAGACCGTGTCGATGATCGGAAGCAGCGCCTTGAGCAATCGAGTCCACGGGTCCTCCCGATACTCCGAGTGTTCCTCGACCCCCGCGCCGATCGTCGGATGGCAGACCTGGAGGAGGACGGCTCGGCCGAGGACCAGCACTTCAGCCGCCGATCGCCGCAATACCGCCATCAGGACTGTGCCGTCACCCGCAGGACGACGCGGAGACCCCGGGTGACACCGATCATTGGGTACCAGGGCGCTCCGACCCCAAACGGGACCGTGCAGTCACCCCGATGGCATCCGCAGACCTGGGGTCGGGAACCCCGGCGGACGAACAGGTGCCACTTCCTGCGTCGAGAATCGGCCCCAGAATTCCTGGAGCCGTCAGATCGGTAACGAGCCGAGTCCGAGCGTTTGTGTTAGCTGCCCGAGGTTCAGACTGTCGAGGAGTTGCTCGACGTCTTGCGTCAGCTCGGTCGGTGCCTCGAAGAAATTCGGCTGTCCGCTCGCGTATCGCTGCGCATCGAGTTGCTTGAATGGCTCCCATTCCGGTGGCTGGTAGGGACCAATCGCTGCGCACGGCGACTCGCCCGAGCCCGCCTTGTCCAAGATCTCGTTGACGGCCCGCCGGGCGTTGTAGCTGGCCGCTTCCATATTCCCGACCTGCCATTCGCTGTCGAGGTAGTCCCCTGCGAGCAAGAGGTTCGGGATCGCCGTGCTGACGCCGGGACGGTCAACTCGCTGTCCTGCTGTTGGCAGGGCGAGGGCCCGCACGCCCCCTCCCAGCGTCGCCGCCCCGCCGCCCGGCTCGAACCCGACTCGACCGCCGCCCCGCCGCCCCGGCTCGAACCCGACTCGACCGCCGCCCACCCGCGTCCACCCAGCCGCGACCCGACCCCGATCGCCGCGGCCCGACCGGCCGCCGGTGACCAGCTGTGTCGACCCGGTCGGCGACTGGGCAACCCCGCCCAGCGTCGCCGGGGTCACGACCGGACTTCCCGCGACCGCCCGGTAGCGCACGACCGTGAAGGTCGGGTGGATCGAGACGACCGGTGGGCCGAACCCGGCGACCGCCGCCGGATGCTCAGGAGACGGCGGCGCCGTCACGGCGTTGCCGACGCCCCGCGCCCCGAGCGCGATCACCTCGACGCTGCGGACGCTCGCCCCAGCCGGCCCGAGCGGACGAGACCCCGGCAGGTAGTACTCGAGCGCGATCCGCCCGCTCGACGGTGTCACGACGACGACGCTCGCGCTGCCCACCGGGACCGCCCGCGCCACCCCGCGCCAGTCGTCGCGCTGGTAGCGGGAGTTCACGTCAACGCCGACCGTCACACCGAGGCCGAGCGCGCAGACACCAGCCAGGACGAGGAACCCCGCTCGCCCCGCCACGCCCCGGACGCCTGCTCGCCCGCCGACGCCCCGGACGCCCGCTCGCCCCCCCACGCCCACGCCCGGGACGCCCGCTCGCCCCCCCACGCCCGGGACGCCCGCTCGCCCCCCCACGCCCGGGACGCCCGCTCGCGCTTCCCCGGCCAGGATCCCCGCGAGCGCCAGGCACGCCGGAACCCAGGCGACGATCAGGTTGCGCGTGATCACGTAATCGTCGCCGACCACTGCCAGGCCCACCGGCAGCAGGACGGCGAGACCAGCAAGACCGGCGAGACCCACGACGACCCGCCGCCGCGACTCGTCGCCTTCTCGCCACCCCTGCCACGCGAGCCAGACGACGCACAGCCCGAGCAGAGCGCCGAGGATCACGAGCAGAGTGTCCGCCGGCGCGTCGTACCCGAGCGCAAGCTGCTTGACGGCCTGCTCGAGCCGCGTCGAGAGCGCCGTCCGGGCGATGAACCCGGCGCCCCCGTTGGCCCGCTGATGGATCGCCAGCGGCGCCAGCGCGAGGCCGGCGACGATCACCACGGCCGCCGGCGCCACGGCCGGCCGTCCGCGCTTCCAGACCAGCCAGCAGAGCTCCGGCCCGACGAGGAAGACCGCGAAGTAATGGGTCGCCAGGGCGACGGCGCCCGCAGCCGCCCACGCCCACAGGCTCCGGCGCCCGGCCCCCGGCTCGAGCGCCACCGCAAAGGCCCACAGCCCGGCGGCCGAGACGGCCACGACCAGGGCGTACGACCGCGCTTCCTGCGAGTACCAGATCATCAACGGCGCGAAGCTCCCCAATGCCGCCGCGACGATCCCCGCCCGCCGGTCCAACAGCCGGGCGCCCGCCGCGTAGAGCAGCCCGATCGTCAACACCCCGAGCACGGCCGACAGCGACCGCAGGCCGACCTCGCTGACGCCGAAGACACGCGTCCACACCCACGCCAGGACGTAGTAGGCCGGCGGCGTCGACTCGCTCTGCGGGATCGCCCGCACCATCGCCCCGAAGCCCAGCCGCATCAGCCGCCCCGTGACCGCCTCGTCGAGCCAGAAGCTCTGCTGGCCGAGCGTCGCGAAGCGGATCGCCCCGCCGGCCACGCAGAGCCCGACGACCGGCCCGGCGGCGCGGCCGAGCCCGACCACCGGCCCGCGCCCACCAGACCGCCCGGCAGCCCGGTCGGCTGCCGGACCCGCTCCTCCCCGCATCTCCTCCGACGTCCCTACGGCGTGCGAGCGAGCTCCGCGCCGGTCGTGTCAGCCGGTGCCTTGGCTTCGAGCTCGGCTCGACGCAGGCCGTTCGACAGCGCCCGCAGGTAGGCGTGCGCCGCCGCCTCGATGATGTCCGTCGCGACCCCCTGACCCGAGGCCGACCGACCGTCGAGCTCGATCACGACCGAGACCTCGCCGAGCGCGTCCTGGCCGGCCGTCACCGCGTCGACTCTGAACTCCCGCAGCCGGGCGTCGACTCCGATCGCCGCGTTCAGCGCGTGGAACACCGCGTCGACCGGCCCGTCCCCCGTGAAGTTCCCCCGCACCGTCTCCCCGTCTGGCATCACGACCGACACGCTCGCGTGCGGCGGACGCGACGACGATGCCTCCACCTCGTACCACTCGAGCTGATACACCGCCAGCTCGCTGCGGAGCTCGTCGGTCACCAGCGCCTCGAGGTCCATCGCGCTGACCGTCTTCTTGCGGTCGGCGATCTCCTTGAAGCGCTTGAACGCCGTGTTCAGCGCCGACCCCGACACCTCGAAGCCGAGCTCCTCGAGCGCCTGGCGCAGCGCGTGGCGTCCGCTGTGCTTGCCCAGCACCAGCGAGTTCGCCTCCAGGCCGATCGTCGTCGCGTCCATGATCTCGTAGGTCGTCCGCTCCTTGAGCACGCCGTCCTGGTGGATGCCAGACTCGTGGGCGAACGCGTTGCGCCCGACGATCGCCTTGTTCGGCTGGACGACGTAGCCGGTCATCCGTGAGACCAGGCGGCTCGTCCGGGCGATCTCCCGCGTGTTGACGGCGCAGTACAGGCCGATCGCCTCGCGCCGCGTGTGCAGCAGCATCGCGATCTCCTCGAGCGACGCGTTCCCCGCCCGCTCGCCGATCCCGTTGATCGAGCACTCCACCTGGCGGGCGCCGGCCATGGCCCCGGCCAGCGAGTTCGCGACCGCCATGCCGAGATCGTCGTGGCAGTGGACCGACAGCGTCACGTCCCGCAGCGCCGGCACCAGCTCGTACAGCCGCCCCAGCCACGCGATGAACTCGTGCGGCATCGTGTAGCCGACCGTGTCCGGGATGTTGATCGTCGTCGCGCCCTCCTCGATCGCCACGCTCACGACCTCCGCCGTGAAGTCGACGTCCGACCGGGTCGCGTCCATCGGCGAGAACTCGACGTCGTCGAGGTAGCCCTTCGCGTGGGCGACGGCCGCCCGCGCCAGACCGAGGACGTCCTCCCGCGTCGTCTGGAGCTGGTGGACGATGTGGATGTCAGACGTCGAGATGAACGTGTGGATCCGCGGACGATCAGAATCGCGCACGGCGTTCCAGACGGCGTCGATGTCGGCGAGATGCGTCCGCGCGAGACCGGCGATCACCGGTCCCTCGACCTGTCGGGCGATCGTCTGCACCGCCTCGAAGTCGCCCGGCGAGCTGATCGGAAAACCGGCCTCGATGATGTCGACCCCGAGCCTCGAGAGCTGCTGGGCGATCTCCAGCTTCTCCGTCGCGTTGAGCGAGATGCCCGGCGACTGCTCGCCGTCGCGCAGGGTCGTGTCGAAGATCAGTACTCGGTTGGGATCCGGCTCAGTCATGGGAGATTCCTCGCTGGCTAGTTAGTCGTCTTTCGGGCTTCTGCTCGGCTGAGTTTGCGGCTGGCGGCCGCCACGCATTAATCCCCCTTGCGGGGGAGCAGAAGAAGCAGCGAAAGGGACTGCGGGAACCTCATCTCGCGCGGAAGCCTAGCAGGGGCACGGCCGCGGCTCAACCCGCCGCCTCCTCGCCACGACCTCCGGCCGCCGACCACGGCTCCACACAAAGGATGACCCCCCGGCCCCAGATCACCCGACTGCCGGACGCGGCGTTCCGTCCAACGCCCGATGTGCGATCCGCCGGCCGACCGTAGGTTCCATCCATGACCTCCACCACAGAAATTCGCGAAGACTCGCTCGCGATCCACACCCAGGATCTCGGCAAGCGGTTCGGGTCGCGGGTCGCGCTCGAGAGCATCGACCTCGAGGTTCCCCGCGGCACCGCGTTCGGCTTCCTCGGGCCCAACGGCGCCGGCAAGACCACGCTGATCAGGATGCTGCTCGGACTGGCCGAGCCGACCTCAGGGTCGATGCGCCTGCTCGGCCGCGACCTCCCCGCCCAGCGGGCCGACGCGCTCAGCCGGGTCGGCGCGATCATCGAGGAACCCCGCTTCCACGCCCACCTCACCGGTCGCGAGAACCTCGCCGTCCACGCTGCCGCCCGCGACCGCTCGGCCGCCGGCCGGATCCCCGCGTCACTCGAGCGGGTCGGGCTGACCGCCCGGGCCGACGACAAGGTCAAGACCTACTCGCTCGGCATGCGCCAGCGCCTGGGGATCGCCCGCTGCCTGCTCGCCGACCCGGAGCTCCTGATCCTCGACGAGCCGATGAACGGGCTCGACCCCGCCGGCATCCTCGAGCTCCGCAACCTGATCCGGGATCTCGTCGGCGAGGGCCGGACCGTGATGCTGTCATCCCACCTGCTGGACGAGGTCGAGAAGACCTGCGACGCGGCGGCGATCGTCGACGACGGCCGAATCATCGCCCAGGGGACGATCTCCGAGCTGCGCAACGGCGGCCACCGGCCCCGGGCGATCGACATCGACTGTGACAGCCGCACGCGCGCCGCAAGCATCCTCGCCGCCGTCCGAGGTGTCGGCAGCGCGACCGACAACGACGACCTCCTACGCGTCACCCTGACTCCCGAGGCGCCGGTCGACCGGGAGATCGTCACGGCCCTGCTGACCCGCCTGCTCGGCGAGGGGATCGCCGTCGGCCGCGTAGTTCCCGTCACCCACTCGCTCGAAGAGCGCTTCCTGACCATGACCACACGCTTGGAGGACCGAAGCTGATGTTCGATCTCAGACTGATCGGAGCCGACGCACTCAAGCTCGGCCGCCGCTACGGCATGCTCGCCATCTCACTTTTCCTCACCCTCGGCGTCGCCGCCATCGTCTACTCGGTGACCGCGATCCAGCATCTCAGCAACCCCACCAGGTACGGGCCGGCCGGCGGCCTCCACAACTATCAGGGGTCGATCGCCTTCCTCACCGTGATGACCTTCATCGTCGCCGCCATCGTCGGCTCGACGGCCGGCTCCCAGGACATCGAGACCGGTGTCTTCCGCGACCTCGCGGCGACCGGTCGCAGCCGGGTCGCGCTGTTCGGCTCGCGGATCACCGGCGCCCTCGCGATCGTCGCGCCGATCGTCGCGCTGACCGCCGCCTTCACGACCGGGATGTCGATCGCCCTCGCCGGGTCGCTCGCCGCCCCGACCGCCGGGCAGATCCTCAGCGGAACGCTCGCCCTCGTCGCCTCGGGAACACTCGGCTGCGCCGTCGCCGTCGGACTTGCCGCGCTGGTCGGCTCCCGCGGTCCCGTGATCGCGATGCTGCTCGCCTTCGAGCTCGCGATCTCCCCGCTGCTCTCGACGATCGGGTTCCTCGGCGTCGTCCGCCAGATCATCCCGTCGAACGCCCTCGACCGGATCGCCAACGGACCGCACCTGAACGTGCCGATGGCGCTCGTCACCGCGATCGTCGTCCTCCTCGCCTGGGCCGGCGCCGCCTTCGCCGCCGGAGCCTGGCGGACGAGGACGCAGGAGATCTAGGACCGGTCGCGGCCCGCGATCGGGTCCACCGCGCCGGGGATACGGGCCGGGGATAGGCTCACCCGATGTCCCCGGCCCTCCCCGACCGACTGCATCGCGCCACCCCGTGGGTCGGCGATCTGATCCTCGTCGGGCTCGCCGCCGCCCCGGTTCTCGGGACGACGATCGCCCGGGCACCCAACAGCCAGGAGCCGTGGGCCGCGCTGCTCGGGCTGCTCGCCCTCGGCTCGATCCTCTTCCGCCGCCGCCAACCGCTGGCGGCGCTCGGCGTCACGGCCGTCGTCGGCGCACTGCTGCCCGATATCGGGTCGGCCGTGATCCCGGCCCTCGTGGTCCTCTACACGATCGCCAGCCGGCGGCCCTGGCCGTTCCCTGCCGGCCCGGCGGTCCTCGTGGTCGCCGCGAGCATCGTCGGCTACCTGGCCTCGTTGCACCCCGGCCACGTCGACGGAGCGATCGGAGTGGCCGTCGAATGCGCCGCGGCCGTCGCCCTCGGCCTCTATGTCGGCGCCCGCCGGACGTCCGGCGCGGCGCTCCGCGACCGAGCCGATCTCGCCGATCGCGAGCGCAGGCTGCTGGCCGATCGCGCGGCGGCCGAGGAGCGCCTGCGGATCGCGCAGGACCTCCACGACATCGTCGCCCACAACGTCAGCCTGATGGTCGTGGCCGCCCAGGCGCTCGGGGCGACCGTCGCCGACGAGCGCGTCCTCAGCGCCACCGACGCGATCGCCGACCTCGGCCGGGGCGCGATGACCGAGATGCACCGCACGCTCCGGCTGCTCCGCGCCGACGACGACGGGGACGCGGCCCGGCGCGCGCCGCAGCCCAACCTCTCGAGTCTCGACAAGCTGATCGAGCAGACCCGGTCGAGCGGGATGGAGGTCGAGCTGACGATCGAAGGCGATCCCCGCCCGCTCACCCAGACGGTCGAGCTCTCGGCCTTCCGGATCGTCCAGGAGGCGCTCACCAACGTGGTCAAGCACGCCGGTCGGGCTCACACCGTGGTGACCGTCGCCTACCGGCCGGATTCGCTCGAGCTGCGGATCACCGACGCCGGACGCGGGCGGCGGCCGGCCCCCGACCCGGACGACGACGAAGCGCCGCGGTCGGGCGGTCACGGGCTGATCGGGATGCGCGAGCGGGCCGCCCTCTTCGGCGGAACGCTGACCGCCCTCCCCCGCCTCGACCACGGCTTCGAGGTCACCGCGATCCTCCCCTACGGCGATCCGCGGTCCCGATGACGGCTGGCCTGCGGGTTCTGATCGCCGACGACCAGCCGATGATGCGGGCCGGGTTCCGGGCGGTGCTCGAGGCGACCGGGGACATCTCGGTCGTCGCCGAGGCGGCCAACGGGGCCGAGGCGGTCAGGCTGGCCGGCGAGCACGCACCCGACGTCATCCTGATGGACATCCGGATGCCCGTGATGGACGGCATCGAGGCGACCCGAAGGCTGCCCCGCCACCGGGTCCTGATCCTGACGACGTTCGGCCTCGACGAATACATCATCGACGCCCTCCGGGCCGGAGCGAGCGGCTTTCTGTTGAAGGACGCCCCGACGGCCGAGGTCGTCGCCGCCGTCCGCGCAGTCGCCGCCGGTGACGCCGTGCTCTCGGCGACGGTCACCCGTCAGCTGCTCGACCAGGTCGGCCGCCGGCTTCCCGCGGCCGTCTCCCGGATCCCCGAGAATCTCGAAAGTCTGACCGACCGCGAGCGGGAGGTCTTGCGGCTGCTGGCCGCCGGCTTGTCCAACGCCGAGGTCGCCGCGGCTCTCGTCGTCTCCGAGGCGACCGTCAAGACCCACGTCTCGCACCTGCTCGGCAAGCTCGGCCTCCGCGATCGGGTCCAGGCCGTGATCTACGCGTACGAGACCGGCCTGATCAGTCCGGCCGACTGAGCAGGGTCTCGCCGGCGGGCCGCGGGGTTGGGACAGGCCGCACGGGTTGGCCGGCGTTGGGGCGAGGGTAGATCGGCTTTTGGCGGGGGGTGAGGGAGATCGGCTCTTGGCGGGGGGTGAGGGCGCCGGCCGACCGCCGCCGCGCCGAGACGAATCGAGAGGTGTGGGTGACCCCCTTTTGAGAAATGGTTATGAACGTTGCGCAACCAGTTTTCAGAGAGTCCCCCTTCTCCCCCGTACTCGCCTCCGTCGTTTCGCCCCGCCCGGCCGTCCGCCCCCGCCCGCGCGCTGACGGCCCGGCGCAGGCCTCGCATGCCCTCCCCCGCGCCGCAAACGCCAGCCCGCCCCAGCGCCGGCCTCGCCTACCCTCCCCCCGCGCCGCAAACGCCAGCCCGCCCCCGCGCCGGCCTCGCCTACCCTCCCCCCGCGCCGCCCCGCCAGCCGGCCCCGGCCACCTGGCCGCCCCCCGACCCGCCTCAGACCCGCCCGGCGGCCTCGGCCCGACGCAGCAGCACCGAGAAGAGGCCGAGCTCGTCGGAGCTCGCGACCGGGACGCCGAAGCCGAGCGCCGACAGGCTGACCTCGGCCCGGCCGAGCGTGAAGCCGAGGGCATCCGCGTAGTAGGGGATCTTCTGACCGTGGATCGTCGCCGTGACCTTGAAGCGGTAGGCGAAGCTCCCGGTGGCCCCGTTCGCCTGAAGAGCCGTCGACTGGACAGAGACCTTGCCGAACTTCGCGCCCTTGATGTTCGAGGCCGCGAACTGCTTGTCGAGGGCCCGTTCGAGACACGTCTTTCCCCTGCTGCTCTTCTCGGCGGCCAGGTCCTTGGCAACCAGGGCCGAGGACGGTAGAACCTCGACCTCCGAGCTGATGTCCTGCTGGACGATGCCGGCGGCACTCGTGAAGTCAGGTGAGTTCGCGTCGTAGACCGCCCGGTTCGGGTCGACCCCGCCGGCGCACTTCGCCACCGCGGCGCCCATCTTCCTGTCGGAGGCGGTCGTCTTGCTGACGGCGCCGGTCTTGAAGCCCGGGATGTCGCCGGTCCGGAGGTTGACGGCCTTGGCGAACGACTTGGCGCTCGCCTTGGTGGGCGGGCCGCCGGCGGCCAGTGCCTCTGCTGCGCAGCTCAGGCCTCCCAGGGCGAGTGCAACGCCGGAGATCCGGCCGAGCTGTGTCCGTCGTGGGGATGTCATGCGGATGATCCTAGCCGCCGCGCCGGCCCGACCGAGCCGGGGCGGGTCGGGGGCAGCGCCGGGCCGGGCCGGGGCGGGGCGGGGCGGGCGGGTCGGGGCAGCGGGCGGGCGGCGGGGCCGGGCGGGCGGGTCGGGGCAGCGGGCGGGCGGCGGGGCCGGGCGGGCCGGGCCCTACAGAGCGATGCTGCGGGCTGCGACCCAGCCGTCGGCGCCGATGATCTCCTGGAGGACCGCGTCGGGCACCGGCTCGCGGGTCGTGACGACCATCGCGGCCAACCCCTGTCCCCCGCCGTCGGGGCCCTCGCCGCCCCCGGGTACGGTGTCGGCGACCTCGGCCGGCTCGCTCCCGACCGGCGGCTGGCGGCCGACGGCAGCTGAGGCGATGTTGATCGAGTGAGCGCCGAGGATCGTCCCGACCCGACCGAGCATTCCGGGTAGGTCCCGGTAGCGGAAGACGGTGACGAACGGCTCGAGCTCGATCGTGAACCGCTGGCCCCAGACCTCGACGAGGTGCGGGACCTGGGCCGGTCCCATCCCCGTGCCACCGACGGTCAGGCGCTGGCCGGCGGCGACGACGGTCACGCGGATCAGCTCGTTGAAGTCCTCGGCGGCCGAGACGGTCTTCTCGGAGACGACGATCCCCCGCTCCTCGGCGAGGGCGGGAGCGTTGACGAAGTTGACCGACTCGTCGGTCTGCCCGCGGAGCGCGCCCTGGAGGACGGCGCTCGTCAGCAGTCGCGTGTCGAATTCGCCGAACTTCCCGAAGAAGGTCGTCTCGAGACGCTCGAGCGAGCTGGTCTCGGCCAGCCCGATCGCCAGCCGGCCGAGCTGCTCAGCCAGGGGGATGAAGGGCCGCAGGACGGCCATGTCCTCGGCGCCGATCGACGGGATGTTGACGGCCGTCGAGACGACGCCGCCGGTCAGGGCGGCGACGAGCTGCTCGGCGCTCTGGAGCCCGGCACGGTCGGTGGCCTCGGTCGTCGAGGCGCCGAGATGGGGCGTGACGACGACGTTGGGGTAGCCGTGGAACAGCGGGTAGTCGGTGATCGGCTCGGACGGGAAGACGTCGAGCGCGGCGCCGGCGACCTTGCCGGAGTCGAGCGCGTCCCTGAGCGCCTGGTCGTCGATCAGCCCGCCGCGGGCGACGTTGATCACGCGAACGCCGTCCTTCATCGCGGCGAACGCCCACGCGTCGAGTGACCCGCGGGTGTCGGCTGTCTGGGGCAGGTGGATCGTCAGGAAGTCCGCCTCCGCGTAGAGCTCGGTCGTGCTCTGCGCCCGCTCGACGCCGACCTCACGGAAGCGCTCGGCCGACATGTACGGATCGAAGGCGACCACCCGCATCCCGAAGCCGCGGGCCCGTTGGGCGACGAGCTGACCGATCCGGCCGAACCCGAGGACGCCGAGCGTCTTCTCGTAGAGCTCGATTCCAGAGAACTTCGACCGGTCCCACCGGCCGGCGAGCAGCGAGGCGTGGGCCTGGGGGATGTTGCGGGCGAGCGCGAGCAGGAGGGCCATCGTGTGCTCGGCGGCCGTGACGACGTTCGACTGGGGGGCGTTGGCGACGACGATGCCCCGCTTGGTGGCCGCGTCGACATCGACATTGTCGACCCCGACCCCCGCCCGGGCGATCACCCGAAGCGCGGTCCCCCGGCCGATCAGGTCGGCCGTCAGCTTGGTGGCCGACCGGATCAGGATCCCGTCGTAGTCGCCGATCCGGTCGGTCAGCTCGTCGAGCGTCCAGTCGAAGCCGAGCTCGACGTCGAAGTGCTCGCGCAGGAGCTCGACGCCCGGGTCGCCGACGTCCTCGCGGACCAGCACCCGCGGACGGGCCGCCCCGGTTCCCCCGGCCGCCCCGGCCCTCCCGGCCGCCCCGGTTCCCCCGGCCGCCACGGCCGCCCCGGTCCCCCCGGCAGCCCCAGCCGCCCCGGGCCTCCCGGCCGCCCCGGCCGCCCCGGCCCTCCCGGCCGCCCCGGCCGCCCCGGCCGCCCCGGCCGCCGGAGTCATACCGACCGCTCGATGACCCAGTCGATGCAGGCCGTCAGGGCTTCGATGTCGGCCGGCTCGATCGACGGGAACATCGCGATCCGCAGCTGGTTGCCGCCGACGCCGCGGTAGGGGTCGACGTCGACGATGCCATTGGCACGGAGCGTCTTGGCGAGGGCCGGGGCGTCGATCGCCGGGTCGAGCTCGATCGTCCCGACAACGAGCGACCGGAGGGCGGGATCGGTCACAAACGGCGCTGCGAGCGGTGCGTGCTCGGCCCAGGCGTAGAGGTGGCCGGATGACTGGCGGGCACGGGCGACGCACCAGTCGAGGCCGCCGTTGGCGAGCATCCAGTCGAGCTGCTCGGCGATCAGGAAGAGGGTCGCGACCGACGGAGTGTTGGTCGTCTCGTCCTTCGCCGCGGCGGCCGTCGCGGCGAGAAGGGAGAGCGACGGCGGGACGTACCGACCGGAGCTCTCGAGGCCGGCGGCCCGCTCGAGGGCCGCCGGGCTGAGCAGGGCGATCCAGAGTCCCGACTCGGCGCCGAAGCACTTCTGGGGGGCGAAGTAGTAGGCGTCGGACTCGGCGACGTCGATCGGGAGGCCGCCGGCCGCGGAGGTCGCGTCGATCAGCACGAGGGCACCCTCGGCTCCGGCAGGCCGGGTCACGGGAAGCATCACGCCGGTCGAGGTCTCGTTGTGCGGCCAGGCGAGGGCGTCGGCGCCTGACGGGCCGATCCCGGCCGGGTCTGGGGCGTCGCCGTTCTCGGAGCGGAGGACGATCGAGTCGTCTAGGAAGGGCGCGGCATCCGTGATCTGGGCGAACTTGTGGGAGAAGGCGCCGCAGTCGAGGTGGAGGGCGCGGCCCTCGATCAGGCAGTGGGTCGAGATGTCCCAGAAGGCGGAGGCCCCGCCGTTGCCGAGGGCGACGACGTAGTCGTCGGGAAGTGAGAAGAGCTCCCGCATGCCGGCCCGGACGCGACCGACGAGGGCCTTGACGGGGGCCTTGCGATGGGACGTGCCGATCAGGAGATCGGAATCGGCGAGACGGACGAGGTGCTCGGGCCGGACCTTCGACGGTCCGCAGCCGAAGCGGCCGTCGGCGGGCAGGAGGTCGTCGGGGATCTGGAGGCCTGGACCGGCGGTGAGCGGTCGGTTCACGGTGTCCTTTAGAAGCTGGGCTTGATCCAGTCCATGTGGGACCGGAGTTCCTTGCCTGTGCTCTCGACCTGGGTGGCTGCCTGCTCGGATCGCATGCGCAGGAAGTTCTCCTGGCCGGCCCGATTCTCGGCGATCCATTCGCGGGCGAAGTCGCCGGACTGGATCTCGTCGAGGATCTTCTTCATGTTGGCGCGCGTGTCGTCGGTGATGACCCGCTTGCCGCGGGTGTAGTCGCCGTACTCGGCGGTGTTCGAGATCGAGAAGCGCATCCCGGCGAGACCCTTCTCGTACATCAAATCGACGATCAGCTTGAGCTCGTGGAGACACTCGAAGTACGCCATCTGCGGGTCGTATCCGGCCTCGACGAGGGTCTCGAAGCCGGCCTGGACCAGCTCGGAGGCACCGCCGCAGAGGACGGCCTGCTCGCCGAAGAGGTCGGTCTCGGTCTCGTCCTTGAAGGTCGTCTCGATCACCCCGCCGCGGGTGCAGCCGATCCCCTTGGCGTAGGCCAGGGCGAGCGCCTTGGCGTTGCCGGTCGCGTCCTGGGCGACGGCGACGAGGCCGGGAACGCCGGATCCGTCGACGAATTGACGACGGACGAGGTGGCCGGGCCCCTTCGGGGCGACCAACGCCACATCGACGCCGGGGGGCGGGGCGACCTCCTCGTAGTGGACGGAGAAGCCGTGGCTGAAGAGGAGCAGGTTGCCGGGCGCGATCCCGTCGGCGACGTCGTTCTCCCAGACATGGCGGTGGAGCTCGTCGGGAGCGAGGATCATCACGACATCGCCGCGGCTGGCGGCCTCGACGATCGGGAGGACCTCGAGTCCCTGGTCGGTCGCCTTCTCGATCGACGCCGAGCCGTCGCGGAGTCCGACGACGACCGATACGCCGGAGTCCTTCAGGTTGAGGGCGTGGGCGTGGCCCTGCGAGCCGTAGCCGATGATCGCGACGGTCTTCCCGTCGAGCAGGTCGAGATCTGCGTCGTCGTCGTAGAACATGCCGGGAGGCTATCCAATAAGGCCTCCGCCCTTCGGGCTCCGGCTGTGATCGGCGGCGGGAGCGGGGCGGTCAGGCGGTCGCGGCGGCGAGGATCGCCCGGCCGGGTACGGCGAGGGAGCCGTCGTCGCGGGTGAAGGGACCGAGCCCGGCGCGGATCTCCGCCTTGGCGGCGTCGACGGCGCGGGGGTCGCCGTGCTCGACGGCGGTCCGGGCGGTGGTCGACAGGTCGAGGTGACCCCGCCACCAGGTCTCGAAGTCGGGGTCGAGCTGGAGTATCTCTAGGGCGTCGAGCTCGATCTCGGTGAACCCGGCGCCCTCGAGCAGCTCGCCGACGCGGTCGGGGTCGCCGAGTGCGAACGGTCCGGGGCTGCCGGGCTCGGTCGGCCCGCGTAGCCCGTGGGCCTCCAGGGCGATCCGGCTGACCAGGGACCAGGGGTTGCGCTCGGGCCGGTCCCAGACGGCGAGGGCGAGCCGGCCACCGGGGACGAGGACGCGGCGAGTCTCGCGCAGCGCGGCAGCCGGGTCGGCCATCAGCATGTAGCCGAAGCGGCAGAGGACGGCGTCGAGCGAGGCGAGCGGAAGGTCGATCCACTCGCCGTCGATCACCTTGAACTCGACGTCATCCAGGCCGAGGGCGGCGGCCCGGGCCCGGGCGAGGTCGAGCATCGAGTCGGCCTGATCGGAGGAGATCAGCCGGCCGCCGGGGGCGATGAGCTCGGCGGCGAGGAAGCCGGTTTCGCCGGCGCCGGCGGCGAGCTCGAGGACGCGGTGGCCGGGCTGGAGCCGGACGGCGTCGACCATCCAGTGGGAGATCGGACGGGTCGCCACGGCGAACCAGTCGGCCCGGCGAGCCCAGCCGGCGCTCGAGGCCTCCCAGTTCTCCAGCGAGGCGCGGCGCTGAGCATCTGCGTCCATCGCTGCCGACTCTAGCCTCCCGGCCGGCGGGACTTGTCGACGCTCGCCGGCCGTAGTGGGTGTGTGCGTCGCCGTCGATCGCCCCTCCCGAGTTTCGCGCTCGCATGCCTCGCGGGGCTCGCCGGCTTCGCCGGTCTCACCGCGCTGTCGGGCACGGGCAGCGTCGCGTCGCCGTCTTCGTCAGCGTCGTCGCCGCTCCGCAGAGGGGTCGGCGCTGGCCTGTCGATCGTCGTCCCGACTGGTTGGCACGTCGCGCGGCGGCTGACCGGCCTGGTCGAGCCGTACGAGCGCTTCACGCTGGCATCGTTTCCGCTCCACCGACCGGCCCACACCGACTGCGGCCCGAACGAGGCGGTCAACGGGATGCCGGCCGACGGGGCGCTGGCGTTCGTCATCGAGTACCCCCGCCGGAGCGGCGCCTCGCGCCGTGGCTTCCCGCCGCAGCCGCGGCAGATCAGGCTGCCGGCGGGGCCGGCCCAGCGCTACGACTGCTTCGCCCTGGGCTGGCTCGTCAGGTTCCGCAGCGGGGATCGACCGTTCCAGGTGATGATCGCGCTCGGCCGGCGGGCCGGCGGCAACCGTGGGCGTCTGCTGCGGGCGCTGAGCAGCCTTCGCGTGGCGGCTCCGGGGACCCCTTAGCATCGCGATGATGGCCGTCGGGGCGCAGGCGCTTGGAGCGAGCCGTCCAGCCGCCCGGCCTGGACGCGCGGATGTCCTCGGCGCCCAGCGAGAGGCCCGCCTCGTGCGGTCGGCCCAACGCGGAGACCCCGCCGCCGTGGAGACCCTGTTCGCGGCGTTCTGGCCCGAGTGTCACCGGGCTGCGTGGCTGATCACGCGCGACCACGGTGCCGCCGAGGACATCGCCCAGGAGGGGTTCCTGGCGGCGGTCGCCGCGCTCGACCGCTTCGACCGCAGCCGGCGGCTGGGGCCGTGGCTCCGGACGATCGTCGCCCGCCGGGCGATCGACTACGCCCGGGCGCGGGCGGTTCGGCGAGAGGTCTGGGACGGACCGCTCGACAGCCGGCCGGCCGGGGCCGAACCGGCGCCGCATCCGTCGGGCCGGCTGCTCGACGCGCTGGCCGGCCTCGATCATGAGCGCCGGGAGGTCGTCGTCCTGCGCCATCTGCTCGGGCTCTCACCGCGTCAGATCGCCGAGATCCTCGACGTGCCGGTGGGGACCGTGAACTCGCGGATGCGACGAGGCCTCGACCAGCTGCGGCGGGAGATGGAGGATCCGGATGGATGACCGCCGACTCGTCGAGGCGCTGCGGGCGCTGCCGGTCCCCGGCGGAGAGGACGCGCAGACGCGGGCGCGGGAGCTCGTGCTCGCCGCCCACGCCGGTCGCCGGCCGGCCGGCCGGGGGCGCCGCCGCCGCCGGGGTCTGGTCGCGGTCATGGCAGCCTTCCTCGCCGGGGTGCTGGCGCTGGCGGCGACCGAGAGCCCGGGTGTCGGGCGGTGGGTGCGCGAGGCGCTGCGCACGACGGTCGGGCACCCGCACGGTCAACCGGCGGGGCTGGCCGGACTGCCGGGCGGCGGGAGGCTGCTGGTCTCGACCGGTCGCGATGCGTGGGTCGCGGGCCAGGGTCTGACGCGGCCGGTCGGGCACACCCATGGCGGCGGGGTCGGCTGGTCGGCGTTCGGCAACTACATCGCCTGCGCGTGCGGTCGAACGCTGGAGGTGATCGCCCTCAACGGCCGCGTCGCGTGGACCGAGCATTTCGCGGCGAGGGTCGGCCCACCGATCTGGTCGCCGGACGGGAACCGGATCGCCTTTACGGCGGGCCGTGAGCTCTACGTCACGGCGGGCGATGGGACCGGGGTGAGGGGGCTGGCACCGGCGCCGGCGGCCAGCAGGTTTGGGCCTGTGGCATGGCGCCCGGGTCCGGGGCACGAGCTGGCGGTGAACGACCGGACGGGCCGGGTGTCCTTGATCGACGTGGACAGCGGGCGGCATCTCGCCGGCATCCCGCTCGGCGCCGGCCTGGTCTCGCTGGGCTGGTCGGGCGACGGCCGCCGCCTGCTCGCGGCGACTGAGCGGACGCTCCGCCTCTACAACGCCGCCGGGCGGCTCGTCAGCCGCCGCCAGACGCCGCCGGGAAGCTCGGTCACGGCGGCCGGGATCTCGCCGTCAGGGCATCAGATCGCCTACATCGTGGCGGCCGGGAACGGACGCCTGCAAGCGGTCCTGACGTCGGTCGGGCATCCCCGGACGAGCCGCGTCCTGCTGGTCGGGTCGGCGCTCGGCGGCCTGCTCTTCTCCCCGGACGGGCGGTGGCTCCTCGTCGCGTGGAACGAGCTCGACAGCTGGATGTTCTTCACGACGAGCACCCCCACTCGGGTCAGGCAGATCACGCGAGTCGCCGGGCATTTCGGCAACGCCGAGGCCGTCCCGACGGCCTGGTGCTGTGCGTCGCCACCGCCGAGCGGGGCCGGCGGATGAACTCCGCGCGGACGTTGGAGATCGCGATCGGACTCGCCGGCCTGTCGATCGTGGGCGCCGTCGCGTGCGGTGGAGCTCAACCAGCAGGAAGACCTGCCTCGCCGAGTGTCAGCCGCGTGGCCGGGGCGCCGGCGGGAGCCGGCACGGTCTCGGTGGGGTGCGCGAGCGCTGTCTCCAGTCCGAGGCAGAGCTGGCCGGACCGCTGGCCGACGCCGACCGACCGGGCGATCGTCGCGGGACCGGTCGCATGGCCCGACGCGCTCGAGCTCGCGACCGATGTCGGCGCCGGCCTGGCGTCCCCGGCGGCGGCCTATGCGCCGTACCGGGGGCTCTCGCTGGTCGTCGCGCGCGTCGTCGCGGTCGCGAACGGCAAGGTCGCGCGGGTCAGCATTCCGCCCGCCGAGCGGAGCCGGCTGTCGATGGACTACACCGGCCTCCAGCCGCGGACGGCCGCCGGCCGGTATGCGGTCGCAGACGGGGCGAGCGAGGTGACCTTCCACGCGTGCTCGCCGGGATCGACGGCTGGTCCGTCAACGCTGTTCGTCGGCGGCTTCATCGTCTCCGGAGCCCAGTGCGCGCGGGTCGCCGTCTACACGGGCGCCAGCGGGCGGCCGTTCGAGCGCGGGATCCCGTTCGGAGTGCCGGCCAGCCGCTGCTGACCATGCGCCTGACCGCCGGGCATGCCCGCAAGCAGTGGCCGGACGCGGGCAACCGTTCGCAGCGACACTCCCATCGACCAGGCGACCCGTCAGCCGGCTGACCGCAGTTGGCGGCGGGCGATCTTGCCGGACGGGGTCCGCGGGAGCGCGTCGAGGAAGACGAACTCCTTGGGCACCTTGAAGCGGGCGAGTCGGCCGAGGCAGTGGGCACGGAGCTCCTCGGCATTCGGGTCGAGCCCGGGCGCCAGCACGACGACGGCGCGGATCGCCTCGCCCCACTCGGGGTGGGCGTATCCGACGACAGCAGACTCTCGAACCGACGGATGGTCGGCGAGAACGGCCTCGACCTCGGCGGGTGAGACGTTCTCGCCGCCGGTGACGATCAGCTCCGAGCGGCGGCCGGTGACCCGCAGGCGACCGTCGACGAGCTCGCCGAGGTCACCTGTCGAAAGCCAGCCTCCGTCCCCCACGCGGCCGGTCGCCCGCGGGGCGACTGTCGGCCCGGCGACCTGGATCTCGTCGTCGTGGATCCGGACCCTCGTGCAGAACAGCGGCGGCCCGGAGTCGGACTCGAGATCCCCGGGGATCTGGGTCGTCACCTGGGAGGAGGCCTCGGTGAGCCCGTAGGTCTGGACGCACACGATGCCGGCGGCGCGGGCCCGCTCGAGCAGGGCGGGAGGGGCAGCCGCCCCGCCGACCAGGACACAGCGAAGGGCGGGCGGGGACTCCAGCCCGGCGTCGAGCAGCCGGGCGAGGGTCGTCGGGACGAGCGAGACCAGCGTGATCGCGTCGTCGATCAGCGCGCCGAGCACGGCCTCGGTGTCGAAGCCGTCGTGAACGACAGCCGTCGTCCCGTAGATCGCCGACCGGATCAGGATCGACAGGCCGCCGACGTGGGCCAGCGGCAGCGTGCACAGCCACCGCTCGGCGGGGTCCAGCCCGATCGCTGTCGCCGAGCCGAGCGCGCTCCACAGCCAGTTGCCGTAGGTCAGTCCGATCGGCCTGGGCGTTCCCGTGGATCCGGACGTGTGAATCTCGGCGCAGATCGCGTCGCAATCGTGACCGAGACCCGGTCGACCCGAAGCCAGAGATCCGCGCAGCGGCTGGTCGATCACGAGCCCCGCCCCATCCGAGATCCGGGAGCGCTCGGTCGCGGCGAGACGAAGATCGAGCGGAACGGCGATCGAGCCGGAGCGCAGGCAGGCATGGAGGGCGACCGCGAAGTCGACCCCGGGCGGCAGGGCGATCACGACGCGTTGACCGAGGGGGAGCTCGACCCGCGAGGCGGCTTCGAGCTCGGCGTAGGACAGCGAGCCGTCGGGCGTCTGGACAGCCGCCCGAGCCGGATCGGAGGCGGCGGCCCGCTCCAGCCAGGATGGAACGAACATCGCTAGGACGGTATCCCCCTCTCGCCCCTTCGCCAAGGCTGAGAAGAGTTCACGCGTCAGCGGCTTGCTCTTCTGCTCTCGGGCGAGTGATCTGCTGGTAGGCGGTGAGCGCGAGCGCGAGCGCTATCGGGCCGAGAGCCGAGATCGAGAGCACGAACAGCGGCTTTGCGCCATCCGCCGAGATCGATCCTGCGATCGACGCGCCGATCCCAACGGTCGCGACCGTCGGGGCTGTCAAGATCCAAGCCGCCCGCAGCCGCATGCTCGCCTTCCAGGCAGTCGGGACGGCGTTGATCACGCCGGCGACCAACAGTGTGGCGTTGATCTGAGCAGTCGTGTTGAAGAAGGTCGTTCCACTCGGACCGGGCCAGTGAAACTCGTACGCCCAGACGGCCGCGAAAGCCACCCAGCCGAGAACCGAGACTGCGAGACCCCCGAGAGCTACGAACTCGTTCAACTTGCGAAGGGCATTGATGGCTTCGCGCATCCACTCGCCGGCAACTCCTACAAGCCACGAGATCGAAAAAAGTGGCAGTCCCAAGTCGAGGGGGAGCACGCGGAGGACGGTCGCGGCAGCTACCGGTCCGCTGCAGAGCAGGAGCGGCCGAGCCATACGGCTCCTCGCGAGCTGGTCGGTGAGCCACCGGAACGTCACCAGAGCCCATCGTCCAAGCCGCGCACCCGCGGCTCGCAGAACAACGTGACCGCGTGCCTCGTGTCTCACATGGTCGGGCGCACCTCCCTGACACAGACCCAGCCCGCTCCGGCGCTCGCGCCTCGCGCTCACCAGACGAGTGGCTGCCTGCTGGCCGCGGCGGACGAAGGCCTGGAGTGCACCCTTCGGTACGAAGAGGATCCAAGCGAATGACATGCTCGAAAGAGCCCACACGACCACCGAGGCGGCCGCTGCCACCTGCGCGTGCGACTTCGGCACGAGCGTCGCGCAGAGAACGAAGAAAGCAATCGCCAAGACGACGGAGGCGGCGGCCCAGCGCTCACGTGCCGGGCGGACGATCACGACTGAACGGTCAGGTGTGGAGACCTCAGGCTCGTCCGGCGAAGCCGAACCACGGGCGAAGGTCACCTGGTGAGCTTCGCACGGGCACCCGACGGAAGCCTCGGTCTCGAAGGACGTCCGGACCACGACCGGCGAAGTCGCCCATCGTCGCCCAACCCGGGAGCGCGCGACCGCCAGCCTGCGGCTCACGAGGTCTCGCACGTCGCAGCCCGCCGCGTCCGATCGCGCTGGGGTGGGCAGGCAAGCACCGTAGACCGATATCTCGCACTCGATGGCGATCGCCATGCTCGCCGCGACCAAGCCTTCGGTCGCACCGAGAACCGTCCCGGCAATCGCGTTCACCAGCCGCCGGAGGTGCGCTCGCTCGGTCGCGGGCGTTAGCCTTGGCGCTCGCGCCGAACCCGACTAGGAGGCCGCACCGACTTGCCCGAAGAGTGGATCCCGGCCGGCGAGTACTCGGACATCAGGTACGAGTGCTCGAGCCCGCTGCCCGGCATCGCCAAGATCACGATCGATCGCCCGGAGGTCCGCAACGCCTTCCGGCCGCAGACGGTGATCGAGCTCTCGGACGCGTTCACCCGGGCCCGCGAGGATCTGAGCGTCGGCGTGATCATCCTCACCGGCGAGGGGCCGGACGCCTTCTGCTCGGGCGGGGACCAGCGGGTCCGCGGGGACACGGGATACGTCGCCGAGGGTGCGGCGGTCGGCCGCTTCCACATAACCGACCTCCACGTCCAGATCCGGCGGACGCCGAAGCCGGTCGTCGCGATGGTCGCGGGCTACGCGATCGGCGGCGGGCAGGTCCTCCACGTCGTCTGCGATCTGACGATCGCCGCGGAGAACGCCCGCTTCGGGCAGACCGGGCCGCGGGTCGGGTCCTTCGACGGCGGCTTCGGCGCGAGCCTCCTGGCCCGGCAGATCGGCCAGAAGCGGGCCAAGGAGATCTGGTTCCTCTGCCGCCAGTACGACGCGGCCCGGGCCTACGAGATGGGCCTCGTCAACGCGGTCGTCCCGCTCGAGCGCCTCGAGGAGGAGACGGTCTCCTGGTGCCGGGAGATGCTCGCCCTCTCGCCGTTCGCCCTTCGCCTGCTCAAGGCGAGCTTCCACGCCGAGGAGGACGGCCTGGCGGGGATCCAGCAGCTGGCCCACGACTCGAACCTGCTCTTCTACGCGAGCGAGGAAGCCCGCGAGGGGCGGGACGCCTACCGGGAGAAGCGGCCTCCGGACTTCGAGCGCTTCCCGCGGCGGCCGTGATGGCTGCTGCGGGCCGGACCACGAAGTCGGCGGACGCGCCGGGCGCCGACGGCACGGCCAGGCCGAGGCCGGCCCAGGCGCCGGCGGGCGTGCGGATCTGGCTGATGGCGGCCCGGCCGCGGACGCTGCCGGCGGCGATCGCCCCGGTCCTCGTGGGGACGGCGCTGGCGATCGAGCGAGGCGTCTTTCACCCGGTCTCGTTCGTCGCCGCCCTGCTCGGGTCGATCTTCATCCAGGTGGGGACGAACCTCGCCAACGACTACTCCGACGCCCGGCGGGGCGCCGACACCGACGACCGGCTGGGACCGGTCCGCGTGACCGCCGGCGGCCTGGCGCCGCCCCGGCAGGTGCTGATCGCGACATATCTCACGTTCGGGATGGCGGTCCTCTGCGGGGTCTACCTGGTGATCGTCGCCGGGCCGGAGCTCCTGCTCGTCGGGGTCGCGTCGATCCTCGCCGGCGTGACCTACACGGGCGGTCCGAAGCCTTACGGGTACGAGGGCCTCGGCGAGCTGTTCGTCTTCCTCTTCTTCGGCGTCGTCGCAGTCGTCGGGTCGTACTACGTCCAGATCCAGGAGCTCCCGTGGCAGGCCTTCGTGCTGTCGGTTCCCGTAGGCCTGCTGGCGGCGGCGATCCTCGTCGTCAACAACGTTCGCGACCTCGAGACCGACCGTCGGGCGGGCAAGCGGACGCTGGCCGTCAGGCTCGGGCGGGAGCGGACGCGGGGCCTCTTCGCGGTGATCGTCGGCGGCGCCTTCGTGGCGGCGCTCGTCCCGTGGATCGCCGGGTCGCTGAGCGTCTGGCTGCTCCTCTGCTGGGTCGCCATCCCACTTGCCGTCCCGGTGATCCGGATCGTCGCAGACCGGACGGACGGCCCGTCGCTGAACCGGGCGCTGGCGGAGACCGGCAGGCTCCAGCTCGCCTTCTGCCTGCTCCTCTCGGCCGGGATCCTCGCGAGCTGATGGAGGTCGGCATGGAGCGCGTGGAGCTTCGCTTCGCGGCTCCGGCAGCCGTCTCCTACGGGGAGCTGACCTCGCGGGAGGTCGTCCTGCTTGCTCTGCGGAGCACTGACGGCACGGTCGGCCGGGGAGAGGCGGCTCCACTGCCCCCCTATGACGGGGTCTCGGTCGACGACGTGCTGGGAGCACTGAGGGAATTCGGCCCGGCACTCGAGCGGGCGGACGAGCTCGAGCACGACGAGGTGCTGAGCGCCTGCGAGGAACGCGCCGAGCTGCCGCAGGCGCTGGCGGCCGTCGACCTCGCGCTGTGGGACCTCGCCGGCCGGCGGGCGGGCCGGCCGGTCTGTGAGCTGCTGTGCGACGCGCCGGCGACCGGCGTCGCGGTCAATGCGACGATCACGGCCCCCGACCGGGCGGGAGCCGCCCGTCAGGCGGCGGCGGCCGCGGCGGCCGGGTACAAGTGCGTGAAGCTGAAGGTCGGCCTCGCCGACGACGCCGGCCGGGTCGCGGCGGTGCGGGCGGCGATCGGCCCGAACGTCGATCTGCGGGTCGACGCGAACGGCGCATGGACGCTCGAGGAGGCCGAGCGGATGCTCGAGATCCTCGCGCCCGCCGGCCTCGAGCTGGTCGAGGAGCCGGTGCGGGGCCTGGAGGCGACGCGAGCGCTGCGCGAGCGCGTCCTCGTGCGGATCTCGATCGACGAGACCGCGTCCGAGCCGGGGGCCCTGGACGGTGGCGTGGCCGACGCCGTGTGCCTGAAGATCGGCCGCTGCGGAGGCATCACCGGCCTGCTCGCCGCGGCCGAGCAGGTCCGGTCGTCCGGCGCCGAGGTCTACGTCGCGTCGACCTTCGACGGTCCGCTGGGGATCGCGGCCGGGCTCCACGCGGCCGCCGCCCTCGGGCGGGTGCCGCCGTGCGGCCTCGGGACGCTCGACCTCTTCCTGCTGATGAACCACCCGTTCAGGGTGCGGCACGGATCGATCGCCACACCCCGGGACCCCGGGCTGACCGGCGACCTCTCGTGGTGGCGCTGACCGGCGTCAACGCTCGGTGCTCAGCGCAGCCGCGACGGCCTCCGGCGCCTCGAGGAGGAGCCCGTGACCGGCGCCGGGGACGACTTCGAGGCTGCCGTCCGGCAGCTCGTCAGCCAGGCGCCGCCCGAGCACCCGGAACTTGGTGTCGCGCTCGCCTGCAAGGACCGTGACCGGCATCGTCAACTCGCCCAGTCGCCCCCAGACCGGCTGCATCGAACCGGTGCCGAGGCCGCGGAGCGCGGCCGCGAGGCCGCTCGGCGTGTTGCGCAGCTGGTCGGCCACCGCCGCCGCCCGCACGCCGGCAGGCTCCCCGGCGAACAGCGGCTGGTCGCGCCACCGGCCGACGAAGTCCTCGAGCGGCTCGCGCTCGATCCGTCCGGCGAGCGCCGCGTCGGCCGTCCGGCGGGCCTCCCGCGCGTCTGGATCCTCGATCCCGGCCGTCGTCGAGATCAGAATCAGCCGCGTGATCCGGCCGGGATCGGCCAGCGCGAGGTGGAGGGCGATCCGTCCGCCCTGGGAGTAGCCGCAGAGGACGAAGTTCGGCGGCGCGAGGCCGGCGAGCCCGGCGACGCACGACGCGAAGGTGATCGGCCCGCCAGCGGCGGCGAGACCATGGCCAGGGAGGTCGGGTGCCAGCGGCCGGTAGCGTTCGGCCGGCAGGCCGGCGATCACGCCGTCGAAGGCGCGGTGCGTCTGGCTGAACCCGTGCAGCAATACGAGATCCTCGCCCACCCCGACATCTTGACCGTGTGACCTCCGCGGCGACCGACGCCCACCTCCTGCTCGCCGCCTTCGTCGACGAGCTCGTCCGCTGCGGGATGACCGACGCCTGCACGTCGCCCGGGTCCCGCTGCACGCCGATCGTCCTCGCGCTCGCCCGCGAGCCGGGCCTGCGGGCGCATTCGCACATCGACGAGCGATCCTCCGGCTTCTTCGCCCTCGGCCTCGCCAAGGTCAGCGGCCGGCCGGTCGCCGTCACGTGCACGTCGGGAACGGCGGCCGCCAACCTCCTGCCGGCCGTGATCGAGGCCGACGAGGCCCGCGTCCCTCTGATCGTGCTGAGCGCCGACCGGCCGCCCGAGCTCCGGCGGGTCGGCGCCGGGCAGACGATCGACCAGGTCAAGCTCTACGGGGACGCCGTCCGGTGGTTCTTCGAGGTCGGCAGCCACCGCGCGAGCCCGGCGACGCTGCGTTGGATTCGCGGGCTCGCCTGCCGGGCCTTCTGGACGGCCCACGGAGTCCGGCCGGGCCCGGTCCACCTCAACTGGCCGCTCCGCGAGCCGCTCGTGCTCGACGGCCCCCTGCCCGAGCCGGAGATCGGCGGACGGGCCGACGGATCGCCGTGGATCGCCCGCCGCCGCCGCGAGGCGCCCGCCCCGGCGTCTGCCGGGCTCGGGTTGGGGCTCGGGGCGGGGCTCGGAGCGGGGCTCGGGCTGGGGCTCGGGCTGGAAGACGGGCACCGGGGGATCGTCGTCGCCGGCGGGTCTGACGCCAGCCTGGGTCCCGAGATCCCCGAGTTCGCGGCCAGGGCCGGCTATCCACTGCTCGCCGACCCGCTCTCCGGAGCCCGGACCGGGCCGGCTGCGATCGCCCACTACGACGCCCTGCTGCGCGATCCCGACCGGTTCGACCGGCCGGAGCTCGTGATCAGGGTCGGCGATCTCCCGACCTCCAAGCCGCTGCGCCGGTGGCTGGCCGGGCTGGGTGAGACCCGGCAGATCGCGATCGACCCGCACGGCGTCTGGCAGGACCCCGACGGCGTGGTCGCCGACTGGGTGCACGCCGACCCCCGCGCCGTCCTCGCGGCCGCCGCCCCCGGCCGGGCCCCGGCCGGCTGGCTCGAGGAGTGGCGGGCCGCCGACCGGATCGCGGCCGACGTCCTCGGCGACCTGTTCGCCGGCGAGCTGACCGAGCCGGCGGTCGTCTGGACGCTCGGCGACTGCCTCGGCCCCGACGCGACCCTCTTCGTCGCCGCGTCGATGCCGATCCGCGACGTCGAGTCCTTCTGGCCGGTACGCGCCTGCGGACCCCGCGTCCTGTCCAATCGCGGGGCCAACGGGATCGACGGGACCGTCTCGAGCGCGTTCGGCGCCGCCGCGGCGAGCCCCGGCCCGGTCGTCCTCCTGATCGGCGATGTCGCCCTCGCCCACGACATCGGCGGCCTCCTAGCGGCCGGCCGGCTCGGGCTCGGCCTGACGATCGTCCTGCTCGACAACGGCGGCGGCGGTATCTTCGACTTCCTACCCGTGTCCGGTGAGCGAGACATCTTCGAGCAGCACGTCGCGACCCCCACGGGCCTCGACTTCTCGCTGGCGGCCGACCTCTATGGGATCGGGCACGACCGACCCGAGACGCTCGCCGGGTTCCGTGCCGCGGTCGACCGCGCGGTCGCGGCGACCCCGGGGACCGGGGGACTGGGGGGCCCGGGGGACCGGGGAGACCCGCAGGACCGGCAGGACCGGGGGGACCGGGGGGACCGGGGGGACCGGGGGGACCCGGGCGATGATGATCGAGGTTCGCGGCGACCGGGCAGCCAACGTTCGCCTGCACGCGGCGGCCGCCGCCGCGGTCGAGCGGGTGCTCGGCGGGCACGCGGGCCGATGACGACTCGAAGCCGGCCGCACCCCGTGACCGACACGGCCCGGCGAGGGACCTCCGGGGGCCGGGCTTCCGGACGGATCGCGGCCGGGCGGCTGCTGCTGGCGATGGTCGCCGTGATGTGGGTCGTCGAGGCGCTCAACTCGCTCGACTCCCAGCGGCTCGACGCCGCCGGGATCCGCCCGCGGGTGATCTCCGGGCTGGCGGGGATCGTGCTCGGCCCCTTCCTCCACGCGAGCTTCGGCCACCTGATCGGCAACACGATCCCCTTCGTGATCCTCGGCGGGGCGATCGCCCTGACCGAGGGGATGCGCCTGGCGCTCGTCACCGGCCTCGTCGGGATCGTCGCGGGCTTCGGAACCTGGGCGATCGCGCCGGGCGGGAGCACGACGGTCGGGGCGAGCGGGATCGTCTTCGGCTACGCGGCATACCTGATCGGCCGCGGCGTCTTCAGCCGCCGTCTCGTCCAGCTGGCGATCGGCGTCGCCGTCGGACTCGCCTTCGGCCTGACGCTGCTCTACAGCCTGATCCCCCGGTCCGGGGTCTCCTGGCAGGACCACCTCTTCGGCGCGGTCGGCGGGATCCTCGCCGCCCGCGCGCTGTCGAACCGGACGGGCCCGCGGAGCCTGGGTGAAACCCTTCATTGAGACCCTCGGCCGCGAGGCGCGCTAAAGTCGTCGGAGACGCTCGTCGGGGACTCGCTCCCGTAAGCGCGGAACAGATCTGCCGTTCGGCCGCAGCGGGGACCCGCCCCCGAGCGCCACGGCAAGGCCCGTTTCGCGCGGGAACACCCCTGTTCAGGACTTGTCCGTCCGACGGAGCTGTCATGCTGACTGGTCGAGCGATGGCGAACGGAGGCAGATGTCGGTAGCAGAACTGCATGAGCTTGAAGAGGTTCGTGGTCTCGTGACCAGGGGCCAGCTGGTCGGCGTCCTCACCTACGCGGAGATCGCCACCGCCACCGCGGAGTTCGACCTCGACGAGGCCGACCTCGAGGAGCTGCACGCCTTCCTCGAGGGCTCGGCGATCGAGCTCGTAGAGGAGATCGACCCGGCGACCGTCGCCGGCAGCGAGGTCTCGCGGGCTCCCGACAAGCGGGGTCAGCGGAAGGCCAAGACGGCCCTCGACCTCAAGCCTGACATGACGACCGACTCGCTCCAGCTGTTCCTCAAGGGGATCGGCAAGGTCCGCCTGCTGACCGCCCCCGAAGAGGTCGAGCTGGCCAAGCGGATCGAGCGGGGCGACCTCGACGCGAAGCAGCGGATGGTCGAGGCCAACCTCCGGCTGGTCGTCTCGATCGCAAAGAACTACCGCAACCAGGGTCTCCCCTTCCTCGACCTGATCCAGGAGGGCACGCTCGGCCTGGTCCGCGGGGCCGAGAAGTTCGACTACCGCAAGGGCTTCAAGTTCTCGACCTACGCGACCTGGTGGATCCGTCAGGCGATCGCCCGCGCGCTGGCCGACAAGTCGCGGACGATCCGGATCCCGGTCCACATCGTCGAGAAGCTCAACCAGGTCAACCGCGCCGAGCGGCGCCTCGTCACAGAGCTCGGTCGCGATCCGACGACCCGCGAGATCGCCGAGGTCACGGGGATCGATCCGGCCGAGATCGACTCGATCAAGCGCTCGGCACGGGCGCCGATCTCGCTGGAGAAGCCGGTCGGCGACGACGACGGTTCGGAGTTCGGCCAGTTCATCGCCGACGAGCAGAGCGAGTCTCCGTACGAGCGGGCGGCCGATGTCCTCGCCAAGGAAGCCCTCCAGGACGTCCTCGAGAACCTCTCCTACCGCGAGCGGCGAGTCCTCGAGCTGCGCTTCGGTCTCGGCGGCGGCCACCCGCGGACGCTCGACGAGATCAGCCGGACGTTCAACGTGACCCGCGAGCGGATCCGCCAGATCGAGAACCAGTCGATCAAGAAGCTCCAGACGCTCGACGAAGCCCAGAAGCTCCGCAGCGGCTTCTAAGCCAAGCCGCTTTCCAATCGTTTGCAAACGGGGCCGGCGGATTCGCCGGCCCCTTTGCTCGCCATGTCAGCCTGCCGCCCGCCCCGCTCCCAGGGCGGAGCCAGCGTCTGCGGGCATTGCAAGGACCCGGCACGCGACGTCGATGACGGTGCACGCGGCGGCGCAAGATCCGTTGCGAGCCGGGAAGACGACGCGAGAGTGGCGGGCTTGGGTGGCCGGGCGACCTAGACTGGCCGCCCTGATGCGAGTGGTCCGTCCAGCGGCGACCGGCATCCTGGCCGCCTGCGTCATCCTGGCCGCCTCGACGATCTCCGGCGGGCCCACCGCGGGCACGGCCGCCGCGGCCGGGAGCGCCAGCATCTCGAGTCGGCTGGCCGCCGGCCGGGCCCGGGCGGGCGCCCTGAAGTCGGCAATCGGCGCGGAGAACCGCCGCCTGGCCCTCGTCCAGGGCCAGGTCTCAGCCGTCGGGGCCCGCCTCGATGCCGTCGAAGCCGACCTGGCAGCCAAGGAGGCGAGTCTGGCGGCGACGCGGGCGGCACTCCAGAAGGAGCGCGCCCACCTGGCGGCGCTCGAGCGCCAGCTCTCACTCGCCGACCGGGCGCTGTCGGCCAACCTCCGATCCCAGTTCGAGTCCGATCCGCCCGACGTCTTCACGGTCGTCCTGCGCGCCCACGGATTCGCCGACCTCCTCGACAAGCTCGAGTTCGTCGGCGCCGCCAAGAATCACGACCAGCAACTGATCACCTCCGACCGCAGGGTCCGCGGCGTCGTGATCGCGCAGGCCGTCCGGCTCGGCGCCCTCAGTCAGCGAGAGCAGGCCCTCGCGGCTGCGGTCCTCAGCCGGCGCAACGACATCGACCGCATCCGCCTGTCGCTGGTCGACCGGGCGATCAGGATCGAGAACGCCCGCTCGGCGAAGACCGCCGCGCTCGGCCAGGCCGAGGCCGAGCGGAGCCGTCTGCTCGGGGAGATCGCCGGCCTCCAGGCGGCTGCTGCCCGGCCGAATCCAGCCGCGGCGACGCCCGGGTCCGGGTCCGGGTCGGGCTCGGGGTCGGGGTCGGGGTCGGGCGGGGGATCCCCGCCGGTCGTCGGCAACCTGCTGCGCGGTGGGGGGATCGTCTTCCCGCTGCCGGGTGGGTCGGCATCAGCTCCGGGAAGCTGGTCCAACGACCAGGGTGTCGACATCTCGGCGCCCGGCCACACGCCGCTGCTGGCGATCGGGCCGGGGACGATCGTCCTCCACGGGATCGGCGGCTTCGGCCCCGACGCGCCGGTCCTCCACCTCGACGACGGGCGCTACGTCTACTACGGCCACGCCGGGCCGGGAAACGCCGTCCCGATCGGAACCCACGTCGGCGCCGGTCAGGTCATCTCGGAGGTCGGTGCCGGGATCGTCGGGATCTCGAGCGGCCCGCACCTGGAGATCGGCTTCGCCGACGCGAACGGCACGCCGCTGGGGTCGTCGACCGCCGGCACGATGCACGCCTTGCTGCTCGCCGCCTACCACTGACCGGAAGCCCCGACCGCTCGCGAGCCCCTCCGTCGCCGCCTGTCCGGCGCACCCTGGCGGGTCCGGCCGGTTGGCGTTCAGCGCGGGATGACGCCGGTGGCGCCGAGCACCGTCCACGGCCGGCGGGCGTCATCGGAGAGCCGCAGGGTCCAGAGCTGCCGTGTCTTTGACCGGCGGCGCTTGCTTCCCGCGAGGACCTCGGTCGTGTCGCGGTCCTCGACGTACTGGAAGCCGGCGACCTCGAGCTCGAGGCGGACCTTGGGCGGCGGGCCGACGTCGACCGCGACGATCGTGATCTCCTTGACCTCCGCCCCACGGATCACCAGCCGGTCGCGGTGGGAGGCGGTCGGGTAGAGCAGGGCCTCCAGGGCCTGCGGCGTCGTCCGGGCGGCGAGCGGGTCGTCCGGGCCGTCGATCGCCTGCATCCAGGCGTCCACGACCTCGCCGACGGCCGCGGCGAGCACGTCGGGAGCGAAGCGCCCGTCGACCAGCGAGAGGTCGAGGGCGGCGGCGCGGGCCGTGCCGGTGAAGCCGGGCGAGAGGAGCTCGCGAACCTGGTCGGCCGGCACTCCGTCGGCGGTCGCGACCTCCATCACGGCCTCTGCCCGCAGACGCGTGTTGTCGCTCTCGGGCACGGCGACCAGCGCATCCTTCATGTGGTGGGCGCCCTCCCGCTGCTGTTCGATCGACACGACGACCCAGTCGCCGGCCTGCTTGCCGAGCGTCCAGAACTCGCTGATCCGGGAGACGGCTCCCTCGTCGCTCGGGATCACGTCGCCATAGCCGTCGACCACGACGTCGCGCAGGCGGGCCGTCACCTTCACGACCGCGCGGTCCTCGGCGTCGCCGGCCCGATTCGTCAAGCCGACGTAGCGGACGTCGGGGCCGTCGAGCAGTTCGACGACGTTGCGCCAGCCCTTGCGCGCGAAGTCGGCCAGCCGGGCCTCCCACTCGACCATCAGCTCGGGGCCGACCAACCGGCGGAGCGTTGCCACGTCGTTGACGCTCCACGCCCGCTGGATCGCCACGAAGAGGATTGCAGCCCGCTCGACGACGACGTTCGCCGCGAACAGCGGGTCCTCCTCGGTTGCCTCCACCGCCGCGAGGCGGACGGCCTCCTCCCGGTCGACCCGGTCGCCACCACGGCCCCCAAACAGCGAACGCAGGCCCACGGCTACCGGTTCTGGTTGTTGCGAATCGCCCGGTAGATCAGAAACCCGACGACGAGCAGGATCAGGATCAGGAGGAAGCCACCGCCACCGAAGCCGCCGCCACCGCCGAAGAAGAAGAAGTGATGGCCGCCGCCAAAGCCGCCGAGACCGCCGCCGCCGAGGCCGCGGGAGCTTCCACCGGAGGAGAAGCTGTGCGACCCGCCTCCGGCCCGGGCGAGCGCGTCGGCCGGCAGGAGCCCGAGCATGACGACGGCGAGCGCCAGGAGACGCGAGGACATGGACGGCACCCTACTGTGCGACCGTCGCGGGCGTGGCGTGACGGCGATACTCCCGCCGATGGAAGCCACCCGACCCGTGGCCGCCGGCCAACGCACGGCGTGGGCCCGGAACCTCGGCGCCCCGGTGAGGGCGTTCCTCCACGCCGAGGCCGGCGGCGCCCTGCTCCTGATCGGCGGCGCGCTCGCCGCCTTGATCTGGGCCAACTCGCCGTGGTCGGATTCCTACGAGACGGTCTGGGCGACGAAGCTCTCGATCACGCTCGGCAGCCACGGGCTGAGCGCAGATCTGCGGGAATGGGTCAACCAGGGGCTGATGGCGCTGTTCTTCCTGGTCGTCGGCCTCGAGGCCAAGCGGGAGCTCGACCTCGGCGAGCTGCGCCAGCGGGCGCGGATCGCGATTCCCGTGATCGCCGCGGTCGGCGGCGTCGCCGGGGCGGTCGGTCTGTACCTGGCGATCAATTCCGGTCATCCGTCGGCTGCCGGCTGGGGGGCGGCGATGTCGACCGACACGGCTCTCGCGCTCGGCGTCCTGACGCTCGTCGGCCCGACCGGCGCGACCCGCCTGCGGGTGTTCCTCCTGACCCTCGTCGTCGTCGACGACGTGATCGCCCTCGTCGTGATCGCGGTCGCCTACACCCACCAGGTCTCGTTCACCGCCCTGGCGATCGCGATCGGCCTCTTCGGCGTCCTGATCGGCCTCCGCTACGCCGGACCGTGGCGGGGTCCGGCGGCGGTCGTCGTCGGCGTGTCGATCTGGGTCGCGATGTTCAAGTCCGGCATCGATCCGGTGATCGCCGGCCTGGCGATCGGCCTGGCGACCAGCGCCTATCCCCCGGCCCGGGAGGATCTCGAGCAGGCGACCGCCGTCACCCGGTCCTTCCGCGAGCAGCCGACACCCGAGCTCGCGGCGAGCGCCCAGCGGAGCCTGGCTTCGGCGATCTCGCCGAACGAGCGCCTCCAGTATCGCCTCCACCCGTGGACCAGCTTCGTGATCGTCCCGGTCTTCGCGCTCGCCAACGCCGGCCTGCCGATCGACGGGACGCTGGTCGACCAGGCGATCCGGTCGCCGGTCACGATCGGCATCGTCGCGGCCTACGTCGTCGGCAAGCCGGTCGGGATCGTGGTCGCCTCGTGGATCGGGACGCGGCGCGTCGTCGGCGGGTCGAAGCTGGCCGTCACGTTTCCGGGACTCGCCGGGACGGGGGCGGCCGCCGGCGTACCGTTCACGGTCTCCCTGCTGATCGCCAGCCTCGCGTTCACCGGCTCACTGCTCGACCAGGCCAAGCTCGGCGTCCTGGCCGCCGCGGCGATCTCGACCGTCGTCGCCGGCCTCGCGTTCCGACTGGTCCGCCTCCTGCCGAGGGCGATGCGTGTCCGCCAGCTCGGCCGGACCGCCGAGCAGATCGTCGACCTGGCCGACGACGTCGACCCGGCCTACGACCACGTCCGCGGCGACGCGGACGGCCGGGTCACGCTGGTCGAGTACGCGAACTTCGAGTGTCAGTTCTGCGGCCGGGCCGAGCCGATGATCCGCGAGCTGATCGCCGAGTGGGACGACGACCTCCGCTACGTCTTCCGGCACCTCCCGCTTGCCGATGTTCACCCGCATGCCCAGCTCGCCGCCGAGGCGACCGAGGCCGCGGCGGCGCAGGGCCGCTTCTGGGAGATGCACGATCTCCTCTTCACCCACCAGGACGCCCTCGATCCGGCGTCGCTCTCAGGCTGGGCTGCAGAGCTCGGACTCGATCGCGAGCGCTTCGACGACGATCTGCGCCGGCGGCGCTACGCCCCGCGGGTGAACGCCGACATCTCGAGCGCCGACGCGAGCGGGGTCTCGGGGACGCCGTCGTTCTTCGTCAACGGCCGCCGCCACCACGGCCCCTACGACGAGGAGACGCTCAGCCGGGCGGTCCGGCTCGCTCGGATCCGGGCCCTGGCGGCCGAGGGCGCAGGCGCTTGACGAGGTTGGCGCGAACGCCCGGCCAGTCGTCGGACACGACGCTGTAGTAGGCGGAGTCCCGCACGCCGTAGGGCATCACCATGTGGTTGCGGAAGATCCCCTCGAAGCTCGCCGGCAGGGCAGCCATCGCCGCCCGCGAACGCTCGTTGCGGGCGTCGGTCTTGAGCTCGACGCGGATGGCGCCGAGCGCGTCGAACGCGTGTCCGAGCATCAACAGCTTGGCCTCGACGTTCGCCCCCGTCCGCCAGCTCGCCGGATGCAGCCAGGTCCAGCCGATCTCGAGTCCCCGGTGGGCCGGGCGCAGGGCCATGAACCGCGTGCTCCCGATCACCCGGCCGGTCGGCCGCCAGACGGTCGCGAACGCCCACTCGCGTCCCGCCTGGCTCTCGGCGACGCTCTCGTCCAACCACCGGTCGAGCGCCTCGCGAGTCGGTGGCGCCGGTCCGAGCAGCAACCACGGCCAGGTCGCCGGGTCCCTGGACGCCGCGAAGAGGCCGTCGCCGTGGCAGGCGGCCAACGGCTCGAGACGGACCAGAGATCCCTCGAGCCCGATCCGCAGGCCCTCCAGACCGGGCCGTCCAGACCGGGCCGTCCGACCGGGCCGTCCAAGGCTCAGGCCGGCCGCCTGCGGGCCGCGGGGTCGAGCGCGGGGTTCTGCCAGCCGCCGTCCTCGACGTTCAGGTTCGTCCCGGGCGGGACGATCTCGTCGATCCGGTCGAGCACGTCGTCGCCCAGCACGACCTCCGCGGCCGGCAGCTGCGACTCGAGCTGTGCCATCGTCCGCGGGCCGATGATCGGCGCGGTGACCGCGGGGTGTCGCATGACGAACGCGAGCGCCAGCTCGATCAGGGTGATCCCGGCGTCGTCGGCGACCCGCGCGAGGGCGTCGGCCGCGTCGAGCTTGCGCTGGTTGGCGGGAAGCGTCAGGTCATAGCGGCCGGGCAGGCGGGCCGCCCGAGTCGAATCCGGCCGCTCCGCGCCCTTGCGGTACTTCCCCGAGAGCCAGCCGCCGCCGAGCGGACTCCACGGAATGACCCCCATGCCAAAGCGGGCGCACGTCGGCAGGACATCGGCCTCGACTTCGCGGACGAGCATCGAGTAGGGCGGCTGCTCGCAGACGAACCGCTCGCGACCCCGCCGCTGGGCGACCCACTGGGCTTCGACGATCTGGCTGGCTGGGAACGTCGACGATCCGATCGCCCTGACCTTGCCCTGGCGGACGAGATCCGAGAGCACGCCGAGCGTCTCGTCGATGTCGGTCTCCGGCTCTGGCCGGTGGATCTGGTAGAGGTCGATCCAGTCGGTCTCGAGACGCCGCAGCGAGTCCTCGACCGCCCGCGTGATCCACCGCCGGGAGTTCCCCCGCTGGTTGGGGTCCTCGCCCATCCCGGCGTGAACCTTCGTCGCCAGCACGACGTGCTCCCGCCGGCCGCCGGCCAGTGCCTTGCCGACGATCCGCTCGGACTCGCCGCCCGAATAGACGTCGGCCGTGTCGATGAAGTTGATCCCCCCGTCGAGCGCCCGGTGGATGATCCGGATCGACTCCTCGTGGTCGGGGTTGCCCCACGCGCCGAACATCATCGCCCCGAGACAGAGCGGGCTGACGGTGATGCCGGTCCGGCCGAGCGCTCTCGTTTTCATTTGCCCGATGATGGCACGGTCGGCCGGCGGGCTTCGAATAAGAGGCCCCACGAGCGGCGAGTGTGCTGAGATGCGGCGCCGATGCGGATCCTGATCGTCAGCCAGATGTGGCCCGGACCGTCCGATCCCGACCTCGGGAGCTTCGTCGCGACGAGCGCCCGTGAGCTGGACGGCCTCGGCCACACGGTCGAGCGCGCCGTCATCGACCACCGGGGCGGCTCCCGGCTGAAGTACCCCCGGCTCTGCCTCGACGCCGTGCGGGCCGCCCGGCGGACCCGGCCGGACGTGATCTTCGCCCACATGCTCTTCCCGGCCGGGCTTGCCGGCCTGATCGCCTCGGTCGCCGGCGGCGTTCCCCTCGTCGTGATGGCTCACGGAGCCGATGTCGCCAACCTCGGCCGGGTGCCCGGGGTGACCGGGTTGACCCGTCTGGTCCTGGGTCGCTCGTCCGGCCTGATCGTCAACTCGGCCTGGCTCGGCCGGGCGCTCGACGCGGTCGTTCCCGGGAGCGCGGCTCGCGCTCGTGTGATCGACTGTGGCGTCGACCTCGACCTCTTCCGGCCGGCCGACGCCGCGACCGCTCGGGCCGAGCTCGACTGGGAGGGGGAAGGTCCGGCCTTCGTGTGCGTCGGGTCGCTCGTCCCCCGCAAGAACGTCGTCGGCCTGGCCGACGCGTTCGCCCAGGTCGGCCGTGGCCGGCTCGCGTTCGTCGGCGACGGGCCGCTGCGCCCAGAGCTCGAGGACCGCCCGGGGGTCCGCGTCGTCGGCCGCGTTTCCCAAGCGAGCGTCACCCGGTGGATCGCCGCCTGCGACGTTCTCTGCCAGCCGTCGGTCCGCGAGCCGTTCGGACAGGCCGCGCTCGAGGCGATGGCGATGGAGCGCTCGGTGGTCGCGACGACCGACGGCGGGCCGGCCGAGTTCGTGACCCCGGCCGCTGGTGTGCTCGTGGCTCCCGGCGACCAGCGCGCGCTCCGAAATGCCCTCGTCGCGGCAGCCGCCCTTCCATCTCCGAACCCGGCCGGCCGGGCCGCGGCCGAGCTCCACGGCGCGCGGCTCCAGGCCTCACGGATGGCGGCCGTCCTCGCCGAGGCGGCGAGGACGGCCTGAGCGCTCGTCTACGCGGCGCCGAGCACCTGGAAGGAGTCCATCTCGCCCCGCATCTTCCGCGGCAGGTAGCCGGTGAAGAGGATGTAGGAGTGGAGCGTGCCCGCCCGCGCCGCGATCGCTGCCTGCTGGGCCGCGGTCAGCGTCGTGGTGACGCTCCAGGCCCCGCCTGAGATCGGCGCGTGGAACTCCAGCGTCGTCGTCTGTCCGCCCGAGTAGTACTGGAGCTGGACTCGGACGATGCCGCGGGCCGTCGACGAGATCGTTCCCTGGTCGTGGAGCACGCCGGCTGCGTACGTCGGCCGCGACGCGTCGAGCTGCGCCTGGACGTCGGCCGCCCGCAGCCGCACGACCTGCGGCCGGGTGACCGAGTTTCCGGCGTAGGAGATCGTCAGGATCCCGGTCCCCTTGTTCGCCTGTGCCGTGGGGATCGAGTGCCGGGTGCGGATCACGCCGTCGGTCGAATCGATCGACGCCGTCCAGCCGTAGTGCTGGCCAGCCGCGTAGAGGTCCAGCTTGACCGTCCCGGTCGCCCTTCTGGTGATCGGCGCGAGGATGTCGATCACCCGCGCACCCCTGTCGATCGTCGCCCGCGAGACCTGGAGCTTCGCCGGCTGGGGTCCTGGTGCCACGCTGCAGGAGACCGTCGCCATCGGCAGCTCGGGAGGCGTCCCCCCGGCGTAGACGATGCCGGTCTCGAACGCCCACCCGCCACCGGTGCACGAGGTCGCCGCGAACGGCGACTTCCCGTTGACGGCGTTTCGCTGGTAGTCGAGCGTCAGCGTCTTGAGCCTGCTGGCGGACGGCAGGCCCGAGAGGTCGTAGGCGACGATCGGTCCGTAGAGCCCCGTCGCCTGGCTGACCGTTCCGGTCGCGACCCCGAAGGCCTGGGCGAGCGCCCCGACGGCCGGCGTGTGCCACCAGAGGACGACTTGACTGGCAGCCGTCTTGACGATGAATCCCTGGTCGCTGGTCACGTCGACGCCGGCCTGGTTGCGGATCGTGATGCTCGCGCTGCCGAGGATCGACGAGCGGTCGGGACAGTTGGCCGCCGTCGGTCCCTGGAGGTTGTCGAAGCTCGCCGCCGCACACGTCCCGAACGACGCGAGCTGGTTTGCGAACTGTGCGGAGATCGCCTCGGTGATCGATGCGACCACGCCGGCCGGCGTGCCGGCAGCGTCGGTCCCGATCGTCAGCGTCGAGCTGAGATCGTTGTTCCCGCCGGCCGCGCTGACCGACACGGTGAGCTTGCTCGGACCGACTGCCGCACCAGACGTGACGAACGCGGCGTCCGCGCCGAGGGATGTCCCGTTGGCGTTGGTCGCCGACAGGCGGTAGTGGTAGGTCGTCCCCGGCGTGAGGCCGGTGATCGCGGCCGAGACCGGCACGGCTGCCGTTCCTGCGGCTACCGGCTGGGCGGTCGTCTGCTGCCCGTAGGCCGTCGTCGGCCCGTACTGGAAGACGTAGGTCGCGGCAAGCCCAGTCGGGTTGACGGTCCCGCCGAGCGTCGCCGTCGTCGGGCCGACACCCGCCGGCGGCCCGGTCACGACGACCGGACCTCCGGTGGTCGTGAACGTCGCGTCGGCTCCGAGCGTCGTGCCCGACGCGTTTGTGGCTTCGATCCGGAAATGGTAGGTCGTCGCCGGCGTCAGTCCGGCGAGGCTCGCCGTGACGTTGACCGGTGTGAGGCCGGCTCCCGCCGTCCCGACGATCGTGTGCAGGCCGTAGGCGGTGGTCGTCCCGTAGTCGAACTGGTAGGTGGTCGACTGGCCGAGGGGATCGACGGTCCCGGCGACGTCGGCCGCCGTCGATGTCGGGGTACCCGCGGCGCCCGTGACGACGACCGGTGCGCCGGCGGCGCTCGCCGACGGGGCGAGGATTGCCGCAAGGAGAAGGCCGCAAAGGCCGAGAAGCAGGGTGAGACGTCTCATGGCACAACCTTTCGTCAGATGAGTCCTTGCCAGCAGGAACGCATCCCGGCCGGCAGAGTTGCGCCGCGCGGGTTGACACGACTGGTGTTTGGTCAACCGGCCAGCCGGATACGGGGAGCGGGTCGCCGCCTCGGATCCTCCCACCCGCGATCTCGATCCTCACGTGCTGGTCCTCTTCGGGGCCCGCGGCGATCTCGCCCGGCGGATGCTGCTCCCGGGCGTCTACCGGCTCTTCCGCGCCGGTCTGATGCCCGCGGACTTCAGGATCATCGGGTCGGGCCGCCATCGCCCGGACGGCGAGTTCGCCGACCTTGTGCGGGAGGCGCTCGCCGAGCACGCGGCCGGTGAGCTGGCCGCCGAGGACTGGGAGCCGTTCGCCTCTCGGCTGTCGTTCGTCGCCTCCTCGGCCGACGACGGCCGGGCCTTGGCCGATGCGATCGCCGAGTGCCGGCGCGAGCTCGGCGACCGGTCGCGGACACTGCTCTACCTCGCCGTTCCGCCGTCGGCGATGCTCGGGATGGTCGGGATGCTCGCGACCAGCGGGCTGACACGCGGCGGTCGGACCCGGCTCGTGATGGAGAAGCCGTTCGGGTCTGACATCGGGTCCGCGCGGGCGCTCAACGCCGCCGTCCACGACCACTTCGACGAGGACGCGGTCTTCCGGATCGATCACTTCCTCGGCAAGGAATCGGCCCAGGACATCCTTGCCCTGCGCTTCGCGAACGGCCTGCTCGAGCCGATCTGGAACCGCCGGCATGTCGCCGCCGTGCTGATCGACGTGCCCGAGCAGCTCGGTCTCGAAGGGCGTGCGTCGTTCTACGAGGAGACCGGCGCCTTCCGCGACATGGTCGTCACCCATCTCAGCCAGATCCTCGGCTTCCTCGCGATGGAGCGGCCGTCGGGCCTCGACGCGGGGGCGCTGCGCGACGCGAAGGCCGCGGTCTTCGCCGACCTCCGGCCGTTCGACCCCGCCGCGGCGGTCTTCGGCCAGTTTGCCGGGTACACCGACGAGGACGGGGTCGCCGGGGACTCGAGAACCGAGACGTTCGCCGCGCTCCGCGTCCTGATCGACAACGAGCGCTGGCGGGGCGTCCCGTTCCTCCTGCGAACGGGAAAGGCGATGGCCGAGACCCGCCAGACCGTCAGCCTCGCCCTCCGCGAGCCCGAGCACCAGATCTTCGACTGCCGGGCGAAGGACATCCGCCGGCCGAACGAGCTCGTCTTCGAGCTCACAGACGACCCGCGGATCGCGGTCGAGCTTCGGGTCAAGGCGCCCGGCCCGGGCTTCGCGGTGACACGGGCCCCGCTGACCCTCGATGTCGAGCGCGCGACCGGCGAGCCGGGGCTCGGTCCTTACGAGCGCCTGCTCCATGACGTGATCGTCGGCGACCAGCTCCTCTTCGCCCGCGCCGACGAGGTCGAACGACTGTGGACGTGCGCGGCGCCGATCCTCGCCGACCCTCCCCCGCCGGTGACCTACGCCCGCGGCTCGTGGGGTCCGGACGCGGCGCTCCGCCTCGCCGAGCCGTTCGGCTGGCGCCTGCCCGACCACGGCTGACCGCGGGCGTTTCACCGTTTCGTCACGTCGACCGTCCCGCCCGTGACCAGAATCGGTCTCGGGCGCGGGGCGCAGCTCGCCACCGCAGACGCGGATCGCGGCCCACGACCTGAAACCCAGCTTGGCGTCTAGGAGGGCGAATGAGCGGTAGAAAGAGGATCTGGGGATTGCCGGCGCTCGCGGGCGCGGCGACTGTGATCGGACTCAGCGGGGCCTTCGCGAGTGCGAGCCCGAGCCCGGTCGTCGTGTCGGCGGCGCCGACGACCACGCCGATCAAGCATCTCGTGGTGATCTTCCAGGAGAACGTCTCCTTCGATCACTATTTCGCGACCTACCCGAACGCGGCGAACACGTCCGGCCAGCCGTTCGATACGGCCCTCCGCGGGCAGACGCTGACCTCGCTCGCCAACGCCCTGCGCCTTCACGGCGTGGCCGGCGGCCTGGCCGGGCGCAGCGTCAACAACCTGGCAGACACGCCCGGCCAGGGCGGGGTCGGCACGCTCCTGACGAACAACCCGAATCTCGACGCGGCCGGCCACCAGGTCAACCCGCGGCGATTGGATCCGGCGAACATCAACGACGTCCTGACGTGCGACGAGAGCCACAACTACAACACCGAGCAGAAGGCGTTCGACGGTGGCGCGATGGACCGCTTCCCGACGACGGCCGGCACGGGCGCCGGCAAGTCGGGGACCGGTCAGCCGTGCCAGGCGACCGACGTCATGAACTACTACGACGGCAACACCGTCACCGGGCTCTGGAACTACGCGAGCCGGTTCGCGATGAGCGACAACTCGTTCGGCACGACATTCGGGCCGTCCTCGCCCGGGGCGATCAACCTCGTCTCGGGCAACACCGGCACCGTCGGCAAGATGATCAACTCGGCGGACACCGACGGCGATACGGTTCCCGACGGTCAGGGCGGCCACTCCATGATCGAGGATCCCCAGCCGTACTACGACGACTGCTCGACGCGCGACGCGGTATCGATGACCGGGACGAACGTCGGTGACGAGCTGAACGCCGCCGGCATCAGCTGGGGCTGGTTCCAGGGCGGCTTCCGGCCGACCACGAGCTTCGCTGCGGCCACCGGCGGCAACCAACCGACGAGCACCTTCACGCCCGACCAGTTCAAGACCACTCCGGCGCCGCCGCCGGCATCCCCGCAGGGGCTGTGCGACGCCGTCCACCCGGTCGGCGCGGCGCTCGGCGGCCTGGGCGGGACGACCCCTGGGCCGAGCAACTACGGCAGCAAGGACGACTACATCCCCCACCACGAGCCGTTCCAGTACTACGCCTCGACGGCCAACCCCCATCACCTCCCGCCGGCCTCGCTCGCGGCGATCGGCAGCGACACGCAGACGACGACGGGCGGCGCACCGCAGTTCGACACGGCCAACCACCAATACGACATGAGCGATTTCAACTCGCTGGTCGGCGCGATCAGCCATGGCCACGTATCTGCCGACCGCCTTCCGGCCGTCAGCTTCCTGAAGGCTTCGGGCTACCAGGACGGACATCCCGGATACTCGGACCCGATCGACGAGCAGCAGTTCGTCGCTTCGACGATCAACGCGCTCGAGCAGACCCCGGATTGGGCGAGCACGGCGGTCGTGATCGCCTACGACGACTCCGACGGCTGGTACGACCACGTCTACGGCGGCGTGCACAACCCCTCGAACACCGCGTCCGTCGCGAATCCGCCCGGCCCGCAGGACTTCCTCAACGGGACGGGAATCTGCGGGTCCGGGACGCCGCTCGCCGGCCAGAACGGCCGCTGCGGCTACGGGCCGCGGATGCCGCTGCTGGTCGTCTCGCCCTGGGCGAAGCGAGGCTTCGTCGACCATACGCCGACCGACCAGAGCTCGATCACGAAGTTCGTCGAGGACAACTGGCGCCTCGGGCGGATCCCCGGGTCGTTCGACGCGATCGCCGGTCCGCTGAACCCGATGTTCGAATTCGGCTCCCGGCCGGGGAACTCGGCCCTGTACCTCGACCCCACCACCGGCCAGCCGGTGGACGGCGGGCTCGGCGCGGGGTTGGGCTCGGGGTTGAGCGGACTGCTCGGCGGCCTGCTGGGGGTCGGGCACTGAGCGAACGCTGGTAACGGAGGAGCTCGCCGGCTGAACCCGGCTGGTGACGGAGGAGCTCGCCGCCTGAGGGGCGCTCAGGCGGCGAGTGCGTCGTCGTGCCGGCGGCGGCGCAACACCCGAGCCGAATACCAGACGCCGGCGCCGACGGCGGCGAGCGGCAGGAGCCCGGCAAGCGCGATCACGAGGATGGCGAACGCCACCTCGAGGACGTCGAGCGCCGCGGCGAGCGCGTCGGTCGGCGCCCACCCGGAGCCGCCGGCGGCGCTCGCGCGCGCGGACTCGGTGATCGTGACGGTCACCGAAGCCGTGGTCGCGCGGTGGACGAGCCCCGCGAGCGTCGCCTCGTCGCCGGCGATCCTCCCGCCGACGAGGCCGAGTTGGGCGTGGATGCTGGCGACCTGACCAGGCGTCGTCGCCCGACCGAGCTGGCGCAGCAGGGCAACCCGTTCGGCCTGGGACTCGGCGAGCCGCTGCCGGGCGGCGTGGGTCGCGTCGGTGATGTCGAGCGTGTCCTGCGACCGGGCGCTGACGTGGGCGAGTGACGACAGCGCGGCCAGCGTCCGCTCCACTGCGGCGCCCGGCACAACCAGCGCGAGCGTCGCCTGGCTGCCGCCCTGGTCGCCGAGCGTGACGTTCGAGCTCGCGACGACGCCGCCGAGCCGGTCGGTTGCGGCGATCGCACCGTCGACGACCGTCTGGACCTGCCCGCGCGGGGCGAGCAGCGAGATGCTGGCCTGGCGCTCGACCGCACGGCTGCCACCCGGCGCAGGCAACGGAGACGGCGCGGGAGCCGGCAGGCCGACGGACGGGGTCGAGCCCCCGCCGGAGGCGAGCGACTGTGGTGAGCTCCCGCCGGGCGCGGCCGTTCCGACCGCGGGGGTCGACGAACCCGAGGCCGGCGCGCCTATGGCGGGGGTCGACGAACCAGAGGCCGGGGCGCCGACGGCGGGGGTCGACGAACCCGGGGCCGGGGCGCCGACGGCGGGGGCGCCAGGCGCGTGGACGGCGTCCGCGGCTGGGGAGCCCCGCGATCCCGAGGCAACGGGAGCCGGCGGCGATCCGAGGCCGCCGATCACGACGATCGCGGCGAGCGCAGCGGCTGCGGCCCCGCCCAGCCCGATCAACCATTGGGGTCGGGCGGCCGTCCGTCCGAGGGCCCGGACTCGCGCGGGGAGGCCCGGGAGCGCTCGTGTGGCGGGGGGGTCGGCCGGCCGGCCGCCACCGACGCGTCCCGCGCGGCGGGAGAAGCCGCCGGAGACGCGGCGGCCGAGCTCGTCGGCGAATGCCGGGCGCAGCGGCGGGTGGTCGTCGCGGACGGCTGCAACCAGTCCCACGAGCGTGGCATGGTCGGGGTCGAGCTCGGCCGCCTGGCCGCCGGCGAGGACGAGGTCGAGCGCTTCGAGCTCGCGGACCTGGTCGTCCGAGAGGGACCCGCCACGTCTGTCAGGACGCGACATCGCAGGCCTCCCGGAGTCGCTCGACTGCCCGGCAGAGGCGGGTTCCGGCGTTCGAGACGCTGCAGCCGAGCACCTTGGCGAGCTCGGCGTTCGAGAGCTGGGCGTGGAACTTGAGGAGGATCAGCTCGCGCTGGGCGGGGTCGAGCCGCTCGAGGCCGACCCTGACCGTCTGGTGCCTGAGGCGAAGATCCTCGTCCTCGAAGGCCGGCTCGTCGTCTGCTGGGACGTCGCCCAGCAGGGCGGACGTCCGCCGGCGCCGGCGCAGCTCGTCGAGCGCGGCGTTCCGCGCGATCCCGAACAGCCAGGCCCGAGCGCTCCCGCGACCGGGGTTGAAGATCACGCGGCGGCGATAGGCCCGCTCGAAGGCGATCGCGGTGATGTCCTCGGCGGCGGCCGCGTCGCGCAGAAGCGAGCCGACGTAGGCGTGGACGTCGGCCAGGCTCGATCGGTAGAGGTCCTCGAACCAGGCGGGATCGGCGACCGCGAGGGGCGGCGCCGCCGACGCGCTCGCGCTGATCATCGGGCGGCGGCGGGTTGGCAATGTGGCCTCACAACCAGACTACGCCGCCGGCGGCGAACCATCACATCTTCGAGAGGCGTTGTCCGAGTCGGTGTCGTGGGCCGGCCCGGCGATGATGCCGGTCAGCCCGCGAGGACCGGCAGCAGCGCCGCCAGCTTTACCTCGGTCTCGGCGAGCTCCTCGGCCGGGTCCGACCCGCCGACGACGCCGACCCCCGCGTAGCAGCGGGCCAGGCGTCCCTCGACCAGCGCGCACCGCAGCGCGACGCAGAACTCGCCGTCCTCGTTCGCATCGGTCCAGCCGACCGGACCGGCATACCAGCCGCGATCGATGCCCTCGAGCGCCGGGATCATCCGCGCGGCCACGGCGTGCGGCTCGCCGCCGACGGCCGGCGTCGGGTGCAGGAGCCCGGCCAGCTCGATCACGCTGACCGGGTTGCGCAACTGGGCTCGCACCGGCGTCGCGAGGTGCTGGATGTTGGCGATCGTGACGACGACGGGCTCGTCCGGCAGGGTCACCCACACCGAATGCGGGAGCAGGGCTCGTTCGATCCGAGCGCTGACGATCGCGTGCTCGGAGCGATCCTTCGCCGAGTGGAGGAGCTGCTCGCCGAGGTAGTCGTCGACCGCCGGGTCGGCGCTGCGCCGAGCCGACCCGGCGAGGGCCAGGGTGCTCGCCCGCATGCCCTGTCGACGGATCAGGAGCTCTGGGCTCGCCGCGATGAAGGCGGCGTCGCCGCGGCCGGCGCAGAACACGAAGCACGCGCCGAAGGCGTCTCGAAGGACACCGAACACAGCTCCGACGTCGTGATCGACCGGCGCGTGGACGTCGACCTCACGAGCCAGCACGATTTTCGACAGCTGACCCGCCCGGATTCGCTCGACCGCCCGGGCAACGGCCGACTCGTAGTGCTCGGGCGCCATCGCCCCGGCAACCTGGTAGCGGCCGGTCGGGTGGGGGTCGAGCAGTGGCAGGGACGTCGCCCGGAGCTCCGCGAGGCGCCGCTCGATCCCGGCGAGCAGGTGCTCGGGCGTGTCGTCGGGTGAGACGAACGCCGCAACCGTTATCCGGACGTCGTCTCCCTGCCGGGCGATCGCCACCTCAGGGACGACCAGGGAGGCCGGCCGGAAGGCCGACCACTGGGGGGATGCTCCGCCGTCGGGGGCGAAGGCGAAGCCGCCGCAGGCGATCAGGCCCGACCCGGCCGGTCCGTCGGACGGATCGGCCAGCGCCTCGCCGGCCAGTGCTCGCCACCGCCGGGCGACGCGCTCGAAGCGCCCGTCCCCGTGGTCTTCGAGGATCGCGACGGCCCCGAGTGCGGCCAGCGCACGGCGGTCGCGGTCGGGCTGCTCGAGGCACAGCCACTGCTCGCCCGGCCGCCGGGACGCGAAGGCCACCGCGCTCGGGTCGATCTCGGCCGGCAGGCGCCAGGTCATGCCGACGAGGCACTCCCCCTTGCGTCGGGCCCGCCGGACGCCTCGCTCGAGACGATCGGTCAGGCGTTGCGGCTCGCGTAGCGCAAAGGGCGATCGCTCTCCGGCAACGGCCCGCACGGTCAGGTCAGGTCTCCCCGCGCCCCCGGGCCATCGCGATCTCGCCGGTTCGCATCATCTCGATCAGGCCATACGGGCGGACCATCCGCTCGAACGCCTCGATCTTGCTCGTCGGGCCGGTGATCTCGATCGTCAGCGACCGCTTCGTCACGTCGACGACATGGCCGCGGAAGATCTCGCAGAACTGCATGACCTCGCCGCGCTGGGGGCCCTCGGCCGCGACCTTGAACATCGCGAGCTCCCGGGTGACCGTCTCGTTGGGCTCGAGGTCGCGGATCTTGAGCACGTTGATCAACTTGTGCAGCTGCTTGGTCACCTGGTCGATCGGGTGGAGCGCACCGTCGACGGTCAGCGTGATCCGGGAGATATGGTCGTCGTCGGTCGGCCCGACCGTCAACGTCTCGATGTTGAAGCCCCGGCGGGCGAACAGCCCGGCAACCCGGGTCAGGACACCAGGCTTGTTCTCGACGAGGATCGACAGGACGTGCTTGCGTCCGGTCCGCAGCCCGCTGACCGCCTCGAGGTCCTCGAGGCTCAGCAGCTGGTCCTTGGTGCCGGGATCGCCCATCATCCGACCATGTCCCGGGCTGCGGCGCCCGGCGAGATCATCGGGTAGGTGTTCTCCTCGCGGGTCACCCGGACGTCGACGACGACCGGCCCGGGAGTGGCGATCGCCCTGCGGATGTCGTCGACCAGGGTGTGCTTGCTCTCGAACCGGAGTCCGGTCGCCCCGTATGCCTCGGCTAGCTTGACGAAGTCGGGGAAGTTCCCCATGTCGACCTGGCTGTAGCGGCGGTCCCAGAACAGCTCCTGCCACTGGCGGACCATGCCGAGATAGCCGTTGTTCATGATGAAGACCTTCACCGGAATCCCGTTCTGCGCGCAGGTCGCGAGCTCCTGGGCGTTCATCTGGATCGACCCGTCGCCCGAGACGCAGCAGACCAGCGCGTCCGGACACCCGACCTGGGCGCCCATCGCCGCCGGCAGGCCAAAGCCCATCGTCCCGAGGCCGCCGGAGTTGATCCACCGGCGCGGCTTCTCGAAGTTGTAGTACTGGGCCGTCCACATCTGGTGCTGGCCGACGTCGCTCGTGATGATCGCGTCCCCGCCGGTCGCCTCGTAGAGCGCCTGGATCATGAACTGGGGCTTGATCTCGGCGTCGGTCGACTGGTCATAGCGCAACGGGTGGCGCTCCTGCCAGCCGCCGATTCGCGTCCACCACTCCTCGAGGCGCGAGTGCTCGGCACCGAGCGCCCGGTACTCGACGACCAGGCGCGAGAGGATGTTCTTCGCGTCGCCGACGATCGGGATGTGCGCCGGCACGTTCTTGGAGATCTCGGCCGGATCGACATCGATGTGGATGAACTTCGCCCGCGGGGCGAACTCCGTCAGTTTGCCCGTGATCCGGTCGTCGAACCGGGCGCCGACCGCGCAGATCAGGTCGGCCTCGTCCATCGCGTAGTTCGCCGCCCGCGTCCCGTGCATGCCGAGCATGCCGAGCCACTGGGCGTGGGTCCCCGAGAACGCACCGAGGCCCATCAGCGTGCAGGTCACGGGGAAGTTCCCGGCCAGGCAGAACTCGGTCAACTCGGCCGCGGCGTTCGCGTTGACGACCCCGCCGCCGGCGTAGATCACCGGGCGGCGCGAGCTGGCGAGCGCCTTCGCGGCCTGCCGGATCTGCTTCTGGTTGCCCTCGACCGTCGGCTGGTAGCCCGGCAGCTTGACGTCGGTGACCGGCTCGTATGGAATCTCGGCCCGCGACAGGTCAGTCGGGATGTCGACGACGACCGGACCCGGCCGGCCGGTCCGCGCGATGTGGAAGGCCTCATGGATCGCCCGCGGGATGTCGAGCGGGCTCTGGATCATGATCGAGTGCTTGACCGCAGGCATCGTGATGCCGATCGTGTCGGCCTCCTGGAAGCCGTCGGTCCCGAGCAGGTCGGTCCGGACCTGGCCGGTGATGAAGACGACCGGGACGGAGTCCATCATCGCGTCCATGATCGGCGTGACCAGGTTCGTCGCGCCAGGGCCGGACGTCCCCAGGGCGACCCCGACGCGCCCGGTCGCCTTGGCGTAGCCCTCGGCCGCGTGACCGCCGCCGGCCTCGTGGCGTACGAGGACGTGCTTGATCCCGGCGTCGTAGAACGCGTCGTAGGTCGGGAGGTTGGCGCCCCCCGGCAGGCCGAAGACGACGTCGACCCCTTCGGCCTTCAGACACTCCATCAGAGCTTCGACTGCACGCATCTATCTCCGACCTTCCGTCAGCTGCCCGCCCCCGTCGGGACAAGGCCAGGAAATACGGGCTGACCCGGGTCAGCCTCCCTGCCCCCAGAATAGCGCCCCCTGCGGGGATCCTGGGTCCGGTCGGCCGCGGTCGGGCCGACCGCCGGCCCGATCCCCGGCCCTATAGGCGAGCCGGGACGCGCATCGACGGCGTCGGCTCGATGATCTCGTCGTCGGGCGGATACTCGAGCTCGGTTCCGCAGTTCGTACAGATCGCGTCGTGGATCTGGCGGGCCCGGCCGCAGCCGGGGCACCGGCGCAGCGGGATATCGGTCTCGTGGCGGTAGGCGAAGACCGTGATCAGGCCGATCACCGGTACGAGACCGGAGATCAGGAACCAGACCCAGAACGAGCTGCCCTTCGACCGACCGATGAAGCCACCGGCGAAGGCGAAGCCCGCGGCGATGAACAGATACTCCAAGGCCTAGAACAGGACGCGGTACGCCCAGATCGCCGCGATCACGGCGACGACGACGAGCAGACCGGTCGCAACGGCGAGCACGAGGTGGATCACGAAGGTCAGAATCAGCCACGCGGCGATCAGCAGAATCGCCAGCGCGACGCCGCGGCGGGCCAGAGACGTACGACGAGGTGCTTCGGGGAGACCTGAGGACCTACCGGTGAGTTGATTCATGGATCCAGTTTACCGCGCCGGTACCCCGGCTTCCAGCGGCAGGGGTCTGGCGCGTCGGCGAAGGCTCATCGCGGCCGTTGAGCCCGGTGACCTCCCGAACGCGGTGAGGGGTGTGCGGTTGCCGAGTGCACTGCGGGAGCGAACCTCGTTTTGCCGACGCGTCCAGTGGTAGGGACTCCGACGAGCATCGCTTGAGGCGTACTCCATCGCGTAGGCCCACTGGAGGGTCTGCCGGTAGCGCTCGACCTTTCCGTCGGTCCGCGGTGAATAGGCCTAGTGCGCAGGTGTTGAGCACACGGGCCGCAGGAAGGGCCGCAGCGACTCGTTCTTGGGGTGCGTGAACGCGTTGTCGGTCATGAAAGCGCTCCACGGCGACGCCGTGCTCGAGGAGCCGGTCGAGGGCGCGCTCGGTGAACGTGGTGATGGTCTCGGCGCGCTCGTCGTCGTGCGGTTCGCTGTAGGCCAGCTTGAGCAGTCGTCGCCGACCGAGTGGCAGTACTCCCAGCCCAGACGTCGTGGCTTGCCGCCTCTGCTGCGATCCCCGTTCACTGCGTGCCCGGGCTGGGTGAGCTTCGCGAACCTTTTACGTTCATGGGCAGCAGACTCCGGACACGGCCACTCGTAGCGCACCACTGCGGGTCGCTGCGGCGCCTGCGGCTTGAGCAGCCGCCACGCCGCAAGACCTGACGCACCGTCGAATGCGGCCACGTGACCGAGGTCTCCTCGGCGAGACGCCGCGGACCTCCAGGCTGTCCGCCTGAGCAGATCACAAGGATCGCCCGGGCCTCCCCAGCGGGCACCTGCCCCGGCGAGCTCTTTCGGATGACTTGAGCGCTCGGCCAAGCAGACCGTTGTTTTTCGAAACGCCCGCGCAGGCTGCCGCGCGCGCGAACGTCTCCCCCCTTCAACGACGCGACGAACACGACCGAGTGACCCCACGGCGTGTGGCTGGCGATGGTGTGGCACTCCGGGGCTGGCTGAGAACGTGAGCTTTCATATCGACAGCCTCACGCAGGGCAGGACGTCTCCCTACCTCACTGCGTTCCCAAGGTTACCGGGCTCGTCACCTAGCTCGGTCGTAGCTCGGACCGGTGTCGAGCCGGCCACGCCGCCGTCGACCGCCCCGAAGGAAAGATGTTCCAACAGGCGCCAAGTCCACGCGCGGCAGGGGAACGAGCAACAGACCGAGCGCGGCCAAGGACGAAAGATCCATTACGCCCGGCCAACCGAAGGAGTACAGTCGAGGCCTGTGACCGTAGTGACCGAGGATAGAGGCCCATGAATCGACGCACAGCGACGCTACTTGTCGGCATCACTTTGTCGGTCGCCGTCCCGGCAACCGCCGCGCCAGCCGCTCCGCTCGCACGGGCAGCTTGCACTAGTGCGACGATCGGCGGGCACAGCAAGTGCCTCGCCCGCGGCCAGTTCTGCGCGCGCCGCTACGCGAGTCAGTACCAGCGCTACGGTTTGAAATGCACCAAGCGCGACGTGCACGGCCGATATCACCTGACCAACTAGACAAGAGTCGCGGATTTGCTACCTGGCGAGCCGTCGGTTCGCAGCACGGAGAGGAGCAACCACACCCGTTGGGTTTCCTGAGCAGGATGTTCATACCGCGCGGCGTCCGTCGCGCCGCCCACCCAGCTCGCACCTTGAAGCGTGGGGTGACGCCAAAGACCGTGAAGAAGCTGCAGCGTGCCACGCACCCGATCGACAACGCGGTGTACGGCGTTCAGCGCTCCCTCAATACCAAGCGACGTAAACCCGCAGCGCCCGATACTGCAAGACGTGCGGTGGTCCACTGCCGGCGGGCTCGCCCGGTGGGCAACGTTACTGCGGACCGGCCTGCAAGCCGTGAGACGTCGTTTGTGCTGCTTGTCACGGTCCTGGCGCCTCGGTTGAGTGAGTGAACACGGGCATCGGCTAGGGTGACTTGATGCGTTCTGTCGCTGCGAGCTTATGGGCCGGACTGGCGTGCTCAGCGGTAGTCGGGTGCGGATCGACGAGCACGCGACAAACCTCGTCGCGTCCAACCCCCGCGACGCCGCCAGCCTCGCAAAGTTCCCCGCCATCCCCACCGTCAGCCACGACAAGTCGGCAAGCGTCGCAGGCAGCCGTCGTAGAAACGCTACATCGCTATGAGCACGCGTACAGCGCGCGCGATGCGACCGCCTTGGCATCCCTGCTCACAGCGTCGGTCCGTCGATACGGCGCCGGCGCGGGTGGCTGCGAGACTTCAACGGGACGTAGCGCGGTCATCGCGGCCTATCAATCCCAGTTCGATGCAGGCAGCGGAAAGTACCGGCTGAGCGGCCTGTCCCCGGGCGCCGTGGACGCTACCGGAGACGGTGCCCGTGTTGCGCTGCCGTATCGGTTGTCCTCTGGATCGAGCGGCAGCGTCCGATTTGTGTTGCACCTAACCGGCGGGACTTGGCAGATCAGCAGCATCACTGCGAGTTGCGCCGCGGCGGTCCCGGCAACTCCCGTTCAGCCGACGATCCCGACCCAAACGCCTCCACCTACGCAACCACAGGTCGACCAGACCGAGACGGTGGGCTCGAGTACTCATGCGGGAGACGCTCAGTTCTGCTCTAGTCACTCATGTATACCCAACTTCCCGAGTGGCAACGGGGCAGTCATCCAATGCGCGGATGGCCAGTACAGCCACTCGGGCGGCATAAGCGGATCGTGCTCCAGCCACGGGGGCAACGGGTAGCCCCCACCATGGTTCGCGAACGGGCGTCGATTTGGCTACGTCGTCGAACGGGTCCAAGCCGAGAGGATGGCACGACCCCGGTTTAGGTCCTGGTTTGGTGTCTCAAGGCTCCATCGCGACTCTCGAGCCCACACCACGCAAACTTTGGAGGGGCAGCCGACGTTCGAGCGGCATACAGTTGCATACCCGTATGTCGCTGCCGGACAGATCGTCCGCGTCTCCTGCCGGACCTACGCCCCATCCAGTTCCCAGCCTGTCTCCGGACGCCTTCTGGTACCGGATCTCGAGCCCACCCTGTAACGATCAGGACTACGCCCCAGCCAACACGTTCCTCAAAGGTGATCCGGCGACCGGGTTCCTGCATCGCGCCACAGGCAAGTCCGCACCAGTCCACAACACCGATTTCCCCGTGACCACGTGAGGCGGTCTGAGCGGGAGCCACGAGACCTCACGTGCCAGAGGAGCCGAGATCTTCGCGGGCCTCGGCACGGGCGCTTCCGCGGGGGCATTCGTCGGCCGAAAGCAGGCGATCGTCGTCTCGTGTTGTGCATACACCCCCAGCTCCCGGGACTGTCCCGGCGGCTTACGCCTACCGGATCGCTTCGCCGCCCTAAAACAACCGCGCCTATGCGTCGGCGAGAGACTTGCTCAACGAAGCCGTCACCAGCCGCCGAGCGCCGCCGTTGGTCGACAGCGGTGGGCCCCGGCTAACGGTCCGACGTGCGGCGGGCTCCGCCGGCGTCCAACCGCCGTCTTCGAGCCCGGGGAGCTGCGGTCCGAACCGCGGCGGCGCAAGGCACCGGCGGTTGAAGGCGCCCGTCCCCGGGTAGCTCGAACGGTGGGTGAGCCTGCCGGATTCGAACCAGAGCGTCAGGTCGATGTCGGCGTGCCGGCGGTCAAGGCTCGCGAGGCTTGCCGCCGCGAGATTCCACTGGACCGAGGCCGTCGACTGGGCCCGGGAGCAGGACGGGCGGCGAGCGGCCGAGCAGGCGAGGTTCGCCGAGAGCCGGGCCCTGGCCGAGCTGGAGCGCCTCTGGGCCCTGCCGAGCGCTGTGGAGCCGTTCAGGCGGCGGTGAGGCCCCGCGGCGCTGGAGCGGCCCGCGGCCCGCGGACCTCGCGTCTGCTGGGCAGCAGCGTGAGGCTGTAGCGGCGAACCACCGGGCGCTCGCCCTGGCCTTCGGGCCGGTCGACCTGCGGGAAGAGGAGGAGGCGCGGGTTGGAGGGGCTCGGAGAATTGCTCATGCCGAGATCGTCGCATCCGGACGGCGACGAGTCATTGGACGGCTGGCCAAGCTCAGGCCGCCAGCCGTGGACCGGCGGTCCTCCGGACGGCGGCGGCCTGCTCCCCGCAGGCCAGGGCGGCCGCCTCGAGTGCCGGGCGCATGTCGGCGTCGATCCGTCGACGGACACGCCAGCGGGCTCCGGCGAAGGCGAGGTTCGCAACCGTCGCGAAACCGGCCTCGTCAGAGCGGAGGGCGAGCAGCAGATGGGCGACGCGATCGCCGCTCGGGAGGTCGGGCTGGTTGACGCGCACGCAGTAGCAGTGGACCCGACGTCCGCCGCTCCGAACCAGGAGGGCGCCGGCCTCGCCGACCAGCCAGACGCCGAGCCGGCCGCGCTCGAGGACGAGTCCGGTCTCGGTGAAGAGGTCTCTGGCCTCGTGGTTGAGGAGGTCGCCGAGCAGGCCGAGCGCGCGTTCTTCGGCCGCCTCCGCGGCCCGTGGCCGCCGGCGGACTACGTTGGCGCCCCGGCGGGCGTAGAGCTCGGGGATCACCCACGCGTGGGCGGCCGCCATCAGGGCGACCGGCGCCGAGAGGGGTTGAAGGACCATCAGGCCGACGGCGGCCCCGATGAAGGGCACCGTGTGGGCGGTCGTCGTCGCCGTCCAGATCCGTCCGGCCCGCCCGAGCCGGCGCTCGTCGGCCAGTGGGCGCCAGTGGACGGCCGCGAGCTCCGGCAGCGCCTCGCCGCGGGCCGCGTCTCCGACGACGAGCGCCACGTCGGCTACCCGCCGGCGATCGGCATGCGGAGGATCACGAGGTCGGCGTCGAGCGGGAGCGCCTTGACCTGCTCGGCGTGGCCCTCGCCGGTCGAGACCATCCCGAAATAGCCGCGCTGGAGCTCGGCCGAGAACGCCGCCGTCGCAGCCTCGACTGCCGCGGCGTCGTCAGCGGTCCATTCGGCCAGCGTGGTGTGGCCTGTCTGATCCATGCGAACGAGCCGTGACACGGCGCCTTCCTCCTCGATTTGACGACTTGGCCGGTGGAGAACCACCCACGTCTGATGGTACGCCGCTCACCGGCCCGGCGATCACGGTCCGCCGGATGCGCCGGCTGGCCGCCGGCCGGCGGGCCACGACACGAGCCGGCCTGCTCAGGCGTCGAGTCCGAGCTGGGCGAGCACGAGCCGGGTGATCTGGCCGCCGTCGGCCCGACCCTTCGTCTCCCGCATGACCTGGCCGATGATCGCCCCGATCGCCTTGCGGTTGCCGGCGCGGATCTTCTCGGCCGCGTCCGGGTTGCCGGCGACCGCCGCCGCGACGATCCCAGCCAGCTGGTCTGAGTCGTCGATCGCCCCGAGCCCCCGGGCGGCGATCACGTCCTCGGGCGAGCCGCCGGTGGCGACCAGCTCGGCGAGGACGTCCTTGGCGGCAGTCTGGGTGACCTTTCCAGCGGCGACCAGCTCGACCAGGGCGGCCAAACCCTCGGGCGTGAGCGGGCTCGACGCGGGATCGGCGTCGCCGAGGTGGCGGACGAGCTCGCCGGTCACCCAGATCGCCAGCTGCTGGGCGTGGTCGGTGTGGGCCAGCCCGGCCTCGAAGAAGTCGCCCAGCTCGCCGCGGAAGGCCAGCTGGCGGGCGCCGTCGCCGGTCAGGCCGAGCTCCCGCTCGAGGCGGTCGGCCCGCGCGGCCGGGAGCTCTGGCATCGCCGCGCCGGCGGCGTCGAGCATTTCGGTCGTGATCGCCACGGGAATCAGGTCGGGATCCGGAAAGTAGCGGTAGTCGTGGGCCTGCTCCTTCGAGCGGAGCGAGGTGATCTGGTCGGTCGTCGGGTCGAAATGGAGCGTCTCCTGGACGACCGTCTCGCCGGCCCAGATCAGCTCCCGCTGACGGGCGATCTCGGCGTTTATTCCGCGCTCGATGAAGCGGAAGGAGTTCATGTTCTTGAGCTCCGTCTTCGTCCCCAGCTCGGTCGTCCCGACTGGCCGCAGGGAGATGTTCGCGTCGCAGCGGAGCGATCCCTCGTCCATGTTGACGTTGCTGACGCCCAACCGCCGGAGCGTCGCCCGCAGCAGCTTGAGCCAGTCGGACGCCTGCCTGGCCGTCCGGATGTCCGGCTCGGTGACGATCTCGGCGAGCGGCGTCCCGCCACGGTTGAAGTCGACGACGCTCCGCGAGGACCCCTGGATCCGCCCGGTCGACCCGGCGTGGGTCAGCTTGGCGGCGTCCTCCTCGAGGTGGACCCGGTGGATCCTCACGCCGTCGAGCTCCCCGCCGAGGCAGAGGGGCTCGTCGTACTGGGAGATCTGGTAGCCCTTCGGGAGGTCGGGATAGAAGTAGTTCTTCCGATGGAAGATCGACCGGGGGGCGAGCTCGGAGCCGAGCGCCATGCCGATCATCAGGCCGAAGTGGATCGCCCGCTCGTTGACGACCGGGAGCGACCCCGGGAGTCCGAGGCAGACGGGACACGTCCGGGTGTTCGGCGGCTCGCCGAACGACAGGGCGCACGAGCAGAACATCTTCGTCGCCGTCAGCAGCTGGACGTGGATCTCGAGGCCGATCACCGGCTCGAGTCGCTCGCGATCAAGGATCTTGGCGAGTCCCGACGGTCTCGGGTTGGCGGCGCTCACGGGCGAACTCGCGACGAATCGAAGGCGAGCTCCTGCTCGAGGGCGAAGGCCGCGTCGAGGATCCGGTTCTCCGAGAAGGACGGCCCGGCGATCTGGAATCCGGTCGGCAGCCCGGCGCCGCCCGCCGGTGGCGCGGCCAGGCCGTTGGGGATCGAGATCGCGGGGATCCCGGCGAGCGACATCGGGACGGTGCAGAAGTCGTTGAGGTACATCGAGAGGGGGTCGCCGGTCTTCGCGCCGAGCTCGAACGCGACGGTCGGGCTGGTCGGCGTGACGACGAAGTCGAAGTCGTCGAAGACGGCCCTGAAGTCGTCGGAGATCTTCGTCCGGACGCGCTGGGCCCGGCCGTAGTAGGCGTCGTAATAGCCACTCGAAAGGGCGTACGTCCCGAGCATGATCCGCCGTTTGACCTCCGGTCCGAAGCCGTCGTGGCGAGTTCTCGTGTACATGGAGATGAGATCTGTCGACTGGGGAGCGCGCATCCCGAAACGCACCCCGTCGAACCTAGCGAGGTTGGACGAGCACTCGGCCGGCGCGATCACGTAGTAGGCCGAGAGGGCATGCGGGGCATGCGGGAGACGACAGGCGTCGACGGTCGCCCCGAGGCTCCGGGCGAGCTCGAGGGTCGCCTCGAAGGCCGCAAGCACGCCGGGCTCGATCCCGTCGCCGGCGAGCTCGGCCGGGACGCCGAGGCGGATGCCGTCGAGCCGGCGGGCGGTCGGCAACTCGACCGGGGTGGGGTAGGTGACAGAAGTCGAGTCGCACGCGTCGCGGTCGCCGACCATGTGCCTGAAGAGGAGCGCCGCGTCGGTGACGTCGCGGGCGAGGGGGCCGGCCTGGTCGAGCGAGGAGGCGAAGGCGATCATCCCGTAGCGGGAGACCGCTCCGTACGTCGGCTTGAGCCCGACGATCCCGCAGAGCGAGGCCGGCTGACGGATCGAGCCGCCGGTGTCGGTGCCGAGCGCCCAGGGCACGAGGCCGGCGGCCACGGCCGCGGCGCTCCCGCCCGACGATCCGCCGGGCACCCGGCTGCGGTCCCAGGGGTTCAGGACCGGTCCGAAGGCCGAGTTCTCGTTCGAGCTGCCCATCGCGAACTCGTCCTGGTTCGTCTTGCCGAGCAGGGGCGCCCCGGCGGCGGCGAGGCGCTCGACGACGGTCGCGGTGTACGGCGGCCGGTATCCCTCGAGGATCCGGGAGCCCGCCTGGCTGGGGACGCCGGCGGTGCAGAAGAGGTCCTTGACGCCGAGCGGCACGCCGGCCAGCGGAGTCCCGTCGACAGGCGGGGGAGCGGCGTCGGCTACCCAGGTGAAGGCGTTCAACTCGTCGGCGGCCGCCCGCTCGCGGTAGGCGTCGAAAAGCTCGGTCGGGTCGAGCTCGCCGGCGTCGAGCCGGGCGGACGCCTCGAGGGCGGAGAGGCCGGTCAGGCGGCTCATGCCTGGGGACTCGGCACGGCGAAGCCGCCGTCGGCGACGGCCGGCGCCGAGGCGAGGGCGACCGCGGGATCGAGCGACGGACGGGGGACGTCGGGCCGCAGGGCATTGCCGAGCTCGACCACGTGTGAGGTCGGCGGGACTCCGTCGAGGTCGAGCTCGCCGATCCGGGCGATGTGGTCGAGCACGTTGGCGAGCTCCCCGGTCATCCGGATCACCTCGTCGTCGGAGAGCTCGAGCCGGGCGAGCCGGGCGACGTGGAGGACATCCTCGCGGGTCAGACCGGGCTCGGTCATCGGCCGGCGGCCTTCGTCGGACTGTGGTGGTCGGTCATCGGCCGCCGGCGGCCTTCGTCGGGCTGCCGCGGAACGGCCGCTCGTCGTTGACGCCGACCCAGGCCCCGACGAGGACGAGGACCGCCCCGCCGAGGCCGAGCCACGCGCCGAAGCAGCTGTCGAAGCTACCTGGCGGGATCTTGAGCAGGCGGAAGGCTACGCAGGCCGTGCCGATCAGTCCGATCAGGCTGGTCCAGACCCCGGTCGCGACCGGAATCGCCGGGGACGCGCGAGTCAGCGTCACCCAGAAAACGAGGATCCCGGCGACCGCCGTCAGGCCGAGCGGGACCTCGATCACGGTGAACGAGCTCCAGGCATCGAGGTTCCCGGAGGGGAAGGCGAACCACGGGAGGAACATCGCCACGCCGAGCAGGAGGCCGCCGACCAGGGCGATGAGCTCGGCCGATCGGACCCGCGTGAAGTCGACATCCATTGGCCGGAGGACTCTACCGACAGGTTGCCTGACCGCACGATTCGGCGGCCGCCCGACGTCGCCGTCGACGAGCCGATCGAATGACTAGGATCGACGTGGTATGTCGATCGTCAGACCGCCGGGGGTCGTCCTCCCGCAGGCACCCCAGGACGCGCCGCACCGGCTGCCGGACGGACGGCTGCGCGACACCGGCATCGAGGGTGTCGTGGTCGAGCGACCGGTGCGCCACGTCGACCACCGGGGATCCCTGTTCGAGGTCGTCAGCCACGGCCACCCGTTCTGGGCGGAGCCGGTCGTCCACAGCGAGTGGGTGGTCTCGTCTCCGGGGATGATCAAGGGCTGGGGGATGCATATGGAGTCCGACGACCGCTACGTCGTCGGGGCCGGGCGGATACGGGTCGTCCTCTACGACGGCCGGACCGACTCTCCGACCTACCGGCAGGTGGCCCAGTTCCACTTCGGCGACCTCTCCCCCGGATGGCTTCGAATCCCGCGCGGCGTGTGGCACGCGTCGCAGAACTACGGCGACACGGATGCGATCTTCGTCAACCACCCGACCGAGCCGCACGACTACGCCAACCCCGACAAGTACCGCCTCGATCCCTACGACACCTCGCAGATCGACTTCGACTGGACGGTCCGCGGCGGCTGACGCCAAGACGACCGACCGGCCTCGGCCCGCCGAACGAGATTCAGTGCCCGGCGTTCTGGACGATCGGGCCGCAGATCATCGGCGCAGGCGCCGGACGTAGAGCTCGGCCGCCCTCGCGGCCAGCAGGAGCGGCCGAATCCGACCACGGAGCCGCCACCATCCACCGGCCTCGACCCGAGCGAGGGTGTCGGCCCGCCCACGCAGCCACACAGCCTCGGACGCCAGCGACGCGAGCTCGGCCTCGATCACGGCGGCCCGCGCCTCGGCCGAGGCGGCCCGATCGGACTCCAAGGCAGCCCGCGCCTCGAGCCCGGCCAACACCGCGGCCCGCGCCTCAACCTCGGCGACCGCCCGATCGCGCTCGCGGCAGAGGCCGTCACGCGACGCGACGAGCCGGTCGATCTCGACCAACCCGGCGTCCCGCGCCCTGGCGAGCCCGTCGATCTCGACCAACCCGGCGTCCCGCGCCCTGGCGAGCCCGTCGATCTCGACCAACCCGGCGTCCCGCGCCCTGGCGAGCCCGTCGATCTCGACCAACCCGGCGTCCCGCGCCCTGGCGAGCCCGTCGATCTCGACCAACCCGGCGTGACGCGCCGCGGTCAGCGCGTCGAGCTCGGCCATGGCAGCGTCCCGCGCCCGAACCTCGACCAGTGCGCGTTCGAGCTCTCGGGCGAGGCCGTCACGCACGGTCCCCAGGGACGCAAGGTGCTCGTGCGCGGCGCTCAGCTCGGCACCGCGCGCCGCGAGTCGGCGGCCCTGATCGGCCGCGAACTCGCGCGCCGTCTCGCGCTCCCGCGCGAGCGGGTCCGGCTCTCGCCCCTGCCCCGGGAGCGCTTCCGACCCGAGGCGGAAGATCGCGCCCGAGCCCGGCCGGTGGGCGGTGACCAGCGGTCCCCACTTGGCGAGCAGCCTGACCCGGTTGCGCGCGGTCGCGAACACCGCGAAGTCGTGCGTCGTGCTCGCGCCCCCGAGGTGCATGACCACCGACGCCGGTTCGCACAGGACCCGTTCGCCGCGGGCACGAATCCCCAGGCACAGGTCGACATCGACGTAATAGAGCGGGTAGAGCGTCTCGTCCGCTCCGCCAACCCGGTCCCAGGTCGACGTCCGGACCAGCAGCGAGCAGGTCCCGCAGTAGTCGACCGCCCGCACCCCGCTGAACTCTCCCGCCGGCGGTGGCTCTCCGGTCCACGGAGGTCGCGTCGCCCCGTCAGGGAGGAGCTCCCAGCCCGCCGCGGTGACGCGCCCCTCCCGATCGACGACAAGGCTCCCCACGGCGCCCGCCCCCGGATCGCGCTCGGCCGCCGAGACCAGGCCTTCGAGCCACCCCGCGCCGACCTCGGCATCGTCGTGGAGCAGCACGATGAATTCTCCCCCAGCAAGGCTCCGTCCGCGGTTGAGCGCACCCGCGAGCCCGATGTTGACCTCCGAGTGCTCGACCCGGGCCCCGCCGGCAAACCCCCGGACCTCGGCCGCGGTGGCGGCGCCCGCCCCGTTGACCACGACGATCGTCTCGTGCTCGACGGTCGGCCTGGCCGCGGCCAGACACTCGAGGCAGCGCCGCAGTCGCGGCCCGCCGCTCGCCGTCACGATCACGATCGACGCTCGTGGAACCCGCTCCGCGGCTGGCTCGGTCCGGTCAACCAGGTGACTGGCCCCTCGCGGCCGCCGACGCCGCCTGGCCGCGGGCGGCGATCAGCGTGTTGCGCAGGAGGCACGCGATCGTCATCGGGCCCACCCCGCCCGGGACCGGCGTGATCGCCCGGGCGACCTCGGCCACCCCGGCGAAGTCGACGTCCCCGACGAGGCCGGAGTCGAGCCGGTTCATGCCGACGTCGATCACCACGGCCCCCGGCTTGACCCAGTCGGCCCGGACGAGCTCCGGCTGACCGACCGCGACGATCAGGATGTCGGCGCGCGCGCAGACGCTCGCGAGCTCCCGCGTCCGCGAGTGGCACATCGTTACCGTCGCGTTCCCCGCCAGGAGGAGCTGGCCCATCGGCTTGCCGAAGAGGTTCGACCGTCCCAGCACGACGGCCTCCGCCCCCTCGATCTCGGCGTCGACGCTCGCGAGGAGGTCGAGGACCCCGGCCGGAGTGCACGGACGCAGGCCGTCGAGTCCCTGCGACAGGCGGCCCGCGTTGATCGGGGTCAACCCATCGACATCCTTCGCCGGGTCGATCAGCGCCGTCAGGCTCGCCCCGTCGAGCTGGTCGGGAACCGGCAGCTGGAGGAGGATGCCGCTGACCCCGGGGTCGGCGTTCAGCCCCGCGAGCAGCTCCGCGACCGTCTCGCTGCTGGTATCCACGTCCAGCCGGTGGTCGAACCCGACGATCCCCGCCTCGGCGCACGCCCGCTGCTTGGCCCCGACGTAGATCGCCGACCCCGGATCCCCGCCGACCAGCACGGTCGCCAGCCCCGGCGCCCGGTTGAACCCGGCGACGAAGGCCTCGACCCCGCGCCTCGTCTCCTCACGCAGTCCGGCCGCGACGGCCTTCCCGTCGATCACGATCGCCGTCATCGGCGACTTGTCAGGAGCGACACCGCGCTGTGATCGGCGAGCAGCCGCTTCTCGCTGCCCGACGCGAAGCGCACCGCGATCGTCCCGCCCGCCGGATCGGTCCCCGTCACGACGCCTTCCCCGAAGGACACGTGGCTCACGTCGTCGCCGATCCTGAAGACCACCGCCGCGGCCTCGCCCGCCTGTTTTCGTCCGCCGCCGCCACTCGGCAGCCAGCTCGTCCCGCCGCTGCCCGCCTGGCGCCGAGCGTCCGCTGACGCATAGGCCCGGATTCCCCCGGACCCGGAGTCCGACCCAGCCCACGTGGTCTGCGCGAGCCTCCCCGAGCCCCCCTGCTGCGACTGCCCTCCTGCGAGCGCTCGTCGGTCAGCTTGGCCGGGATCTCGTCGAGGAAGCGACTCCTCAGGCCGTAGCTCTCGGCCCCGAAGAGGACCCGCCGCCGGGCATGGGTCAGGGTCAGGTCGCGCATCGCCCGGGTTATCCCGACGTAGCAGAGCCTCCGCTCCTCCTCGAGCGACCCCTCGTCGAGCGACCGCGAATGCGGGAAGACGCCCTCCTCGCAGCCGATCATGAAGACGATCGGGTACTCCAGGCCCTTCGCGTTGTGCAGCGTCATCAGCGTCACCACGCCCGCGTCGTCCTGGCGCGTGTCGGCATCCGCGACCAGAGCGACCTGCTGGAGGAACTGGTCGAGCGTCGCCTCGCCCGGCGCCGCCTGCGCCTCGAACTCACGGGCCAGGCCGACCAGCTCCTCGAGGTTCTCCAGACGACCCTGCGCCTCGAACGTCCGCTCCGCCTCGAGTGCCTCGATGTACCCGCTCTGGTGCAGCGTCGCCTCCAGCAGGTCGCCTACCCGCGCCCCTGCCCGAGCCCGTTCACGCAGCTCGTTCATCGTGTCCATGAACCTTCCGAGCGCGGTCACAGCCGCCTTCCCCAAGCCCGGGACGGCCGCAGGCTCGCCGGCCGCGTCCCAGATGCTGATGTCCACGGTCTGCGCGTGGCCGAGCACTCTCGAGAGCGACGTCTGGCCGATCCCCCGGCGCGGAGAGTTCGAGACCCGCATGAAGCTGATCTGGTCGGCCGGGTTCGCCAACAGCGACAGATACGCGATCGCGTCCTTGATCTCCGCCCGCTCGTAGAACTTCGTCCCCCCGATCACCTGGTAGGGGATCTCCCCCCGGACCAGCGTGTCCTCGAGCACCCTTGACTGGCCGTTCGTCCGGTAGAAGATCGCGACCTCCGACCGGCTGACACCCTCGTCGACGAGCCGCTCGATCTCCCCCAGCACGTAGCGCGCCTCGGCGTGCTCGTCTGCCAGCACCCGCAGCTTGATCGCGTCCCCCTCCCCCAGATCGGTCCACAGCGCTTTGCTCATCCCCCCGCGGTTGTTGGAGATCACCGCGTTCGCGGCCGACAGGATCGTCTGCGTCGACCGGTAGTTCTGCTCGAGCTTGACCACCCGTGCGTCCGGGAAGTCGTCGGAGAAGTCGAGGATGTTGCGAACGTCGGCCCCCCGGAAGCCGTAGATCGACTGGGAGTCGTCGCCGACCACCGCGAGGTTCCGGTGTCCGGTCGGCGAGCCCTCCTGTCCGCGGGCGCCCGCCCCGGCCAGCAGCGTCAACCAGACGTACTGGGCGTGGTTGGTGTCCTGGTACTCGTCGACCAGGACATGGCGGAACGACGTCTGGTAACGCTCGCGGACCTCCTCGAACGTCCGCAGCAGATCCACCGCACGGAACAGCAGATCGTCGAAGTCCATCGCATTGTTGCGGACCAGCTGGGCCTCGTAGAGCTCGTATGCGTCGGCCACCGTCTGCTCGAACAGCGACCCCACGATCTCCCGGTAGTCGGACGCCCGCTGGAGGAGGTTCTTCGCGCTCGAGATCTGGTTGTGGATGCCGGCCGGCGCGAAGCGCTTCGGGTCGACGTTCAGCTCGTCGAGACACCGCTTGACCAGGCGCCGCGAGTCCGCCTGGTCGTAGATCGTGAACTGCCGCGTGTACCCCAGCCGGTGGGCCTCCGCCCGGAGCATCCGGCAGCAGGCCGCGTGGAAGGTCATCACCCACATCGCACGCGTGCTCCGCCCGAGCAGCAGCTCGACCCGCTCGCGCATCTCCTGGGCCGCCTTATTCGTGAACGTGATCGCCAGGATCTCGTCCGCCCGAACCTGCCCCGAGTGGACGAGGTAGGCGATCCGGTGGGTCAGGACACGCGTCTTCCCGCTCCCTGCTCCCGCCAGGATCAGGAGCGGTCCGTCGCCATGCGTGACAGCCTCCCGCTGGGGTGGGTTCAGCCCTTCGAGCAGCGCCTCGATTCGCTCGTCCTGCACGGTTTCCGCCATTCCCTTGAGGATAGAGCCGACCCCGGCGGATCACGACGCTCCGGGCCCCGGTTCGGTCGGCCGCGCGGTCGACCCCCTCGCGTCCATATTGTCGTCGGGATGGGCCTCTGCGACGACGTCCGCCGCGCCTGCGCCGAGCTCTCCGACCGCGCCGTCTCCGTGACGATCGACGTGGACGCCTTCGCCAACGTCGAGCCCGGGCCCGAGCAGGCGCTCGATCCCGGGTGCCACTATCTCGACGGCTCGCCGGCCGACGTCGCCGGCTACCTCCTCGCGCTCGACTCGATCAACTTCGGCTCAGGCTGGTTTCCGACGCTCCGCAAGCGGCCGGGCTCGAGCGGCTATACGACGATCGCCGCGGCCCTGACCGACCGCTACCGGGCGGACGGCCCGTATACGAACGCCGAACTCCGGAAGATCGGCGTGCCCGAGCTCGCCGCGGTCCTCGGCCAACCGGCCGATCACGAGCTGATCGCGCTCTACGCCCAGGCCCTCCGCGCCCTCGGACGGTTCCTCGGCGACCGAAGCGTCCTCGACCTGGTCGCCTCGTGCGGGCGGAGCGCCGACCGGCTTGCCGGGATGCTGGCCGCCGGCATGCCGATGTTCGCCGACGTCGGCTTCTACAAGCGGGCCCAGATCGCCGCCGCCGATCTCTCGCTGGCCGGCGTCGCCGAGTTCGACGACCTCGATCGGTTGACGATCTTCGCCGACAACCTCGTCCCCCACGTCCTGCGCTGCGACGGGGTCCTCCGCTACGACGGGCCGCTCGCCGCGTCGATCGACGCCGGCAGGCTGCTTCCGGTCGGGGGCAGCGAGCGAGAGATCAGGGCGTGCGCGGTCCACGCCTGCGAGCTCCTCTCGGCCGAGCTCGGCGTCCCGCCTCGAGTCCTCGACAACTGGCTGTGGAACCGCGGCCAGGGCGCCGCCTACAAGGCGACGGCCCGCCACCGGTGTCGATGTGTCTTCTACTGACCCACCGATCCGACGACGCCGGGACGGCTTCGTCGGTGACCCCGACGACCTCAGCGCGTTCGATCACATCCCCAGCCAGACGTTCGACGGCGACCGCCGGTCGCTGCTCGCCCTGAGGGAGCTCGCCGCCGCCGACGGCGAGTACGCCTACCTCGAGATCGGCTCGCACCTCGGCGGGTCGCTGCAGCCGTTCGTCGTCGATCCCCGCTGCACCGCGATCGTCTCGATCGACCCCCGGCCGCCCAGCCAGCCGGACAAGCGGCTGCCCGACGGCGAGCACTTCCACTACGAGGGGAACACCACCGAACGGATGCTCTCCCTGCTCGCCGAGATCCCCGGCGCCGATCTCCGCAAGATCACGACGATCGCGGCCGGGACCGAGGCGCTCGACCCGGCGTCGATCTCCCTCGAGCCGGCCCTCTGCTTCATCGACGGCGAGCACACCGACCTCGCCGTGATCCGCGACGCCCTGTTCTGCGCGGCGGTCGCACCCCGGTCGATGATCGCCTTCCACGATCGCGGCGTCGTCGGCCGCGCGATCAACGCGTTCATCCGGGTCAGCGGTGGATACGGATGCCCCCTGCCGGACGACATCTTCGTCGTCGACCTCGGCGGTCGCGCCCGGATGAACTTCCTGATGGCCCGGCCGTGGCGCTGGCGGGCGGCGAACACGTTCGGGCTGGCCGGCGCAGGCGCCGAGTACATGCCCCGGCTGCGGGCCATCCGCCGGCGCCGACGCAGCGGCTGAAAGTCGTCCCGGGGGTCAGCCGCCGGCCGGATTGCGGCCGGTGACGGTTCTCAGGGGCCTGACGTCGGCCTGCGTGGGCGGCGCAGCCGATCCCAGCTCGCCGGCCAGCTCGGCGATCGCCCGCTCGAGCTCGCCGATCCGGTTCGCAAGGCCCTTGAAGGCGTCGGCGACCGGATCGGGCAGGTGGATCCAGTCGGTGTCCGGGCCCTCCACCTTCCGGCCGTCGACCCGCACCGGATGCCCCGGGTTGCCGACGACCGTCGAGTTGGGCGGCACGTCGCGGATGATCACGCTGTTCGCGCCGACCTTCGCCCCGTGGCCGACCGTGATCGGACCGAGCAGCTTCGCGCCGGACCCGATCGTCACGTTGTCCTCCACGGTCGGGTGACGCTTTCCCGACGCGAATCCCGTCCCCCCGAGCGTGACCCCCTGGTAGATCGTCACGTTACGACCGATCTCGGCCGTCTCGCCGATCACGACGCCGGATCCGTGATCGATGAACACGCCGGGTCCGATCTTCGCCGCCGGATGGATCTCGATCCCGGTCGCCGCGCGTGAGATCATCGCGATCGTCCGCGGCACCAGGGGCATCCCCGCGCCATGGAGCCCGTGGGCGACCCGGTGGGCGAGGACCGCCTGGATCCCGGGCCACGTGACGAGCAGCTCCGCCTCCCCCACGCCCCGCGCCGCCGGATCCCGCGCCCGGGCTGCGGCGATGTCCCGCCGGAACTCGCCGGCCACCCGCGCCATCAGTCCAAGACCGAGCATGCCAGACACACTAGCGGCGACCGATCTCCGGCTCGCGGCAAGGACGTCACCGCCTCGCGGCAAGGACCCCCCGCTCGCGGCAGCGCGCCACCGGCTCGCGGCAAGGACGGGGCCGGCTCGCCGGAGCGCCACGGCCGGGTCAGGTCAGGGGGTGAAGAACGGCATCGACACGTAGCGCTCGCCCGAGTCCGCGAGGATCGTGACGAGCCGCTTGCCGCGTGACTCCGGCCGCCGCGCAACCTCGAGCGATGCCCAGAGAGCCGCACCGGCCGAGATCCCGACCAACAGGCCCTCCCGGCGGGCAGCCAGCCGCGCCGTGTCGAGGGCGTCCTCGTCGGCGACCGCGATCACCTCGTCGATCAGCCGGCGATCGAGCACCTGGGGGACGAAGCCCGCGCCGATCCCCTGGATCTTGTGAGGTCCGGCGACCCCGCCGCTGAGCACCGGCGACCCGGCCGGCTCGACCGCGACGATCCGGCAGTTGGGGTTGACCTTCCGCATCGCGCCACCGACACCCGTGATCGTCCCGCCGGTCCCGACCCCGGCCACGAGGATGTCTGGCGCCCCGCCGAGCGCCTGGATGATCTCCGGCCCGGTCGTCATCCGGTGGGCCAGCGGATTCGCCGGATTGGAGAACTGGTCGGGTAGGAAGAAGTCCTTCTGCTCACCGAGCTTCCGCGCCGCGTCGACGGCCTCGTGCATCCCACCGAGCGATTCGATCGTCTCGACCCTGGCCCCATAGAGGCGCAACAGCCCGGCCCGCTCCCGGCTCATCCCCTGCGGGAGAGTCAGGATCAGGTCATAGCCCTTGGCCGCGCAGACGAAGGCCAAGGCGATTCCCGTGTTCCCACTCGTCGCCTCGACGACCGTCGTGCGCCCCGGCCTGATCTTCCCCGCCCGCTCGGCCGCCTCGATCATCGCGACCCCAATCCGGTCCTTGACGCTTCCGCCCGGGTTCAAGGACTCGATCTTCGCGTACAGCTTGGTCGAGAACTCCGATTCGAGCAGCCGCGTGAGCTGGACCAGCGGCGTCCGGCCGATGCAATCGGCAATGTTGATCGGGATTCCAGCCATCGTCCCAATGTAGTGCGTCCGCCGGCTGGGCGCCCCTTCGCACGCGATCCGTCCGTCGAGCACACCCCCGCCACGGCGGGCCCGTCCCGTTCTAGAAGATCACCGGCGAGTTGCGCCCGACGATCAGGACAGGACAGCGGACGGTCTCGATCAGGTAGCGCGCCGCCCCGCTCAGGTCGACCATGCCGATCGGCGCACCGGTCCGCGAGCCGACGACGAGCAGATCCGGGGCCTGCGTCGCCCGCTCGAGGATCTTCGACTTCAGCGTCTCGGCAAGCGAGGCCGCCGTCTCCTGCGCGCTCGGATCGCCCTCGCCGTCGACGTACGCCGCGACCGAGATCACGACCTCCGCCCGGACCCGAAGTCCGGCGGGCGCGACGCCGACCGCGATCCCCGACGGCCTCGTCTCGAGCAGCCGCTCGCACGACACGCCCGGCTGGACATGGCCTGGAGTGGTCCGATAGGCCGAGCCGAAGACGATGATGTTGTACCCGTGCTCCCGCGCCAGGGCGAGCAGCCCCTCGTGGGTGGAGCCGCTGAGCACCACATGACACGGCGCGTCCGGCAGGCCGACCCATTTCGCGCCTCCGGCGAGCAGCCCCTCCGCCTCCGACTGGGCGATCTCCTCCCGCCGCTCCTCGGACTCCCGGTTGTGACGGACGTACGCGAGGCCGAGCTCGCCCCCGGCCTGGGCGAAGACTCGGCCGAGGGCGAGGGCATCGACATCGTTGTCGGTTCCGTCGTAGGAGACGAGGATCTTCGCGGGCATTGCTCCCTCTCTTGCGTAGGACGTCGCGCTGCCTGGGCATCGCGAGGCGTTCGCCGGTCGGCGACAGGCCTCCAGATAAGCGGCGTCGGCCGCCGCCCACCATGGACAGCCGTACAAATCGCGCCACGTGGAATTGGACGCCGCGGCGGCTCGCCGGTCAGCGCTCGCCTCTCACCAACGCCAACACCGCACGCCCGGTCTCGCCGATGCTCGACGCCGAGATCTCCCCGAGCGTGTCGCACGGCTTCTGCCAACACGGATAGTCGAAGTCGATCAGGTCGATCGCCGGAATTCCGGCCGCTCTGAACGGCGTGTGGTCATCGAAGATCTCGCCGCCGACCGCATTCGGGAAGGCGCTGGCCACCCCGACCGACCTGGCGACGGCCCGCAGCCGAGCCCAGAGCAGGGGATCCGAATCCGCCTCCCGCGGGACCCGCAGATCCCGGTTGGCGATGAAGTCCAAGAGGATCAGCTCGGCCGTCGATCTCGCGTGGGCGCCGACGTACGCCCGACTCCCTCGCAGTCCCTCCCCACGGAAGTCGGTGAACCCAGCCGGAGCCTCCTCGCCATCGAAGAGGACGAACCGGACCGCTCGCCGGCCGGGCACTCGTCCGTCCCCGGCGATGTCCCTCGCGACCTCGACCACCGCGCCGACACCCGCCGCGCTGTTGTTCGCCCCGACATACCCGGCGATCGGCGTCGTGTCGTAGTGCGCGCCGACGACGATCGCCGGTTCGCGTCCCGGTAGCCCGCCGACGATGTTTCGCAGACCGCCCGGCACCCGCTCGAAGTGCGCGTTCGGAAGCATCCGACGGAGCCTTTCGCCCGCCGCTCGCTCAGCGTCCGATCCCGCCGGACGCGGGCCGAAGGAGACCTGCAGCCTCGCCGTCGCGAATGCCCGCGAAGCGTCGAAGGCGCGCTCCGCCGTCGACGGGCGCCCGGCGGCGAGCGTTGGCGGACCAAACGCCAAGCCCGCGGCCGCGAGCACGACCGCGACTCCGAGCACCGCCCGTGCGTCCCCGAGCACCGCCCGTGCGTCCCCGAGCGCCGTCCGTGTCTCCCCGAGCGCCGCCCGCGCCTCCCACTCCAGGCGCTCCGGCCCCGCCAAGCGCCTCATCCCACCACCACGGACGCCGCTGCCGCCCTACCCGAAGGACGACCCTCGGCCGGCCGCCGCCGTCAGATGCGTCACCTGTGCCGGGTTGACGAAGATGTCGTCGAGCCGCACGAGCCCACCGGCGGCCGTGAGTCGCGCCGCGACCGCCTCCGGCGTCCCATCCACTTCCTCATGCTTGCCACTTACTAGGTGGATCTCGGTCTTGTCGGTCGTCATTGCTCGCCTCGTCTTCCCTAGCCGGTCACCGGACATCTTGAAGGAGACGGTAGCGAGCCGTTGATCCCCCAACGCTGGCCTGATTGACCGCAATCGCCGGGCGCTTGCCGAGACCGCGGCGGAGATCGTTGCCAAGGTTCCAAGTCTCTCCCGCTTCTGATCGCCGAGGACATGCGTCTCTCTGACGTCGAGGTGATCGGCGCCAACTTCCTCGGCCGCGGGCGCAACCGTGTCGTCTGATGGGCGGCGGAGCAAGCCGACAGCGTGCTGCGCAAGCGCCCGTCGCTGTGCAGCGACCTCTATCTGATCGGATCAGCCGACCGGAATTGAAGGGCCACCGCGGACTAGGCAGAAGGCCTGCGCGACACTGCCCGCGACCGCCGGTGTCCTCAGATGTAGTACATCGCCGACCCGGCGGCCTGCGCCTCGCGCTCGACGATCTCGGCGAGGGTCGCGTCCTTGAGAACCTGCCGGGCGGCCTGCGCCGCCTCGGCGAAGATCCCCGTCGCGTCCTTGCCGACGCCGCCATCCAGGAGCTCGACGATCTCGAGCACCGTGATCGTCGCCGGGTCCCTCGCGAAGCTGTAGCCACCCTTGACGCCCCGCTGGGACCGGAGGATGCCCGCGCGCCGGAGCACCGCGAACAGCTGCTCGAGGAACTGCACCGGGATCTGCCGGCGACGGGCAAGCTCCCCGATCGAGACCGGCGCCTGCGCGCCGCACCGCCCGAGCTCGGCCAGGGCCTGCACGGCGTAGGGGGATTTGCTGGTGATCGAGATCACAAGTCGATCGTACCCTGACCGACGGTGGAATCCCCGCCCTCGACGAGTCCTGCTAGATCCACCCCTTCTCGGTGGCCGTCAGCACCGCCTGCGCCCGGTCGACGACGCCGAGCTTGCGGTACACGTTGTGGAGGTGGGTCCGCACCGTGCTCGTCGACAGCGACAGCTCGTGCGCGATCTGCTTGTAGACCTTGCCCTCCGTCAGCTGGCGCAGGACGTCCATCTCCCGCTCCGACAGCGGGCACACCTCGACCGCCCGACGGCGGGTCGTCGTTCCCTGGTTGGGCAGGTTGAACAAGACCGCTCGCAACTGGCGTGGACCGATTCCAAGGCTCCGCCCGACCCGCAGCATCTCGGCCGGCGAGACCGCTCCGTCCTCGGCGTAGTGGGCGAGCATGTCGGCGATCCGCACGAGCGCCGCGTCCCCGGTCGCATCGTCGGCGTGGTGGCGCTCGATCGCCGACGCGATCGACTTCGGCAGACCCCATCGCCGGGCGAGCACACCGCCGACCAGCGCGTGGTCGACACCGAGCTCCCGCCGCTCGTTGCGGATCCGCTCCTCCGGCGTCTTCGCATCTCCGAGGACCTGGGCCGGATAGCCGGCGTAGGCGTGCATCAGGACCAGCTTGCCGATGTCATGGAGAACCGCGATCACCAGCAGCCGATCCCGTGACTCGTAGCCGATCTCAGCCGCCAGGCCGTCGGCCGCCGCCCGCGTCGCGAGCCCGTGGAGCCGAACACGCTCCGGCGTGCCCTCCCAGACCGCGGTTCGTTCGAAGAAGTCGAAGGTCGGCGTCCGCCGGGCCACCTCGCCCACCGTCTCGGGGCTGAGGATCCGCACCGCCTCGACGATGCTCTCGACGCTGACCCGCCGCTTCGTCGTCATCTCGTTGGCCGCCCGGAGGACGGCCACGACGAGCGCGATGTCCGACTCGACGACGCCGACGAGCTCTGCCACCTCGACCGACTCCGCGCCGGCCAGCCGCAGCAGCCGGCTGCGGGACTCGGCGAGCGCCGGAAAGGTCTCAAGTGCTTCGAAGGCCGCCGTCAGACGCCGGCCGTGACCCTCGCCCGGACGTTCCGAGCCGATCACGCGCGGAGCGCCTGGATCGGGGCCGAAGCTCTGGGCTGCATTCCTTGCGGGCATATCGGTCTCTCTGTCGATTCTCGGCAGCCGCACGTCAATTGCCGCCGTCGGCGTAGCGCAGCTCCTGACCACCTATCGGCACGCACCGTCCGAGAACTTAGCGGCCGAAGCCAGGGCATGTGCGCTGTGTGAAGGACAGTCTCCGCGTAGTGGAAGGAGGACGGGAGGCCGGCCGGGTCCGCGTCACCCGGTTCGGGAGATTTCCAGCGCTCGATCGATCCGCTCGAGCACGGCCTCCCTACCCAACACGACCACCGTCTCGAAGATCCCGGGCGAGACCGGGCGCCCGGCGAGCGCGACCCGCAGCGGCTGGAAGACGTCCTTCGGTTTGAGCCCGCGGGCCTCGACGACGCTCCGCAGCGCACGCTCGACCCCGTCGGCGTCGAACTCGTCGAGGCCGGCGAGCACCCTCCGCGTCTCGAGCAGGACCGCTCGACCATCCTCCCCGAGCCACCGCTCGACGGCCGCCGGGTCGTATTCCGGGCCGTCGAAGATGAACCCGGCCAGCGGCCAGAAGTCGGCCAGCGTCTGGAGCTTCTCGGCCGAGATCCCCACACCCCCGGCGATCCGCTCCCTTCCGGTGAAGCGCTCCAGCTCGGCCGTCAGCTCGGCCGTGCTCAGCTCCCGCACGTAGCGGCCGTTCATCCAGCGGAGCTTCTGCTCGTCGAAGCGTGCAGGGTTGCGCTGGACCCGCGTGATGTCGAACTGCTCGATCAGCTCGTCCGTGCTCAGCAGGGTCTGGTCGTCAGCCGCGCCCCAGCCGAGCAACGCGATGTAGTTGCGCACGGCCGCCGGGAGATACCCGGCCGCCCGCAGCTCCTGGACCGAGGCCGCCCCATGGCGCTTCGAGAGCTTCTTCCCGTCGGGGCCGTGCAGCAGCGGGAGGTGCGCGTAGCGCGGCGGCTCGGCGCCCAGCGCCCCGAGGACCAGCAGCTGCTTGGCCGTGTTCGTCAGATGATCGTTGCCCCGGACGACATGCGTGATCTCCGAGTCGAGGTCATCGACTGCCACCGCCAGGTTGTAGAGCGGCGTCCCGTCGGCCCGAGCGATCACCAGATCGTCCAGCGAGACGTTCGGCGACGCGACCTCCCCGAGCACCAGGTCGTCGACCACGGTCGACCCCGAGTCGGGCACCCGCAGGCGGATCGCCCCCTCCGCCTCCGGCTCGCCGCGGAATCCGCGATCGTCCCCGTGGACCCGCTTGTACTCGCGGACGTCGTCGGCCGTCGCGTTCGACCGGTAGGCATCGCCCGACCCGAGCAGCCGACCTACCACCTCCCGATGGCGTCCGGCCCGCTCGGATTGGAGGATCGGCCCTTCGTCCCAGTCGAGCTCGAGCCACCGCAGGGCATCCAGGATCTGCTCGACGTTCTCCGGCGTCGAGCGCTCGCGGTCGGTATCTTCGATCCGCAGCACGAGCCGTCCACCGGCCCCGCGCGCCATCAACCAGTTGAAAAGAGCCGTGCGGGCGCCGCCGATGTGCAGCGCGCCGGTCGGAGAGGGAGCAAATCGAAGCCGCATGAGCCCGCCGGATGCTAGCCGCCCTCTCCTGGGCGCCCACGTCTCGGCAGCCGGTGGACTCGCGAAGGCAGTCGAACGCGGGACTGCCCTCGGAGCCGAAGCGATCCAGATCTTCAACCAGTCCCCGCGCGCCTGGCGGCCGACCGCCTACACCGAGGAGGACTACGCCCGCTTTCGCGAAGAGCTCGCCGCCAGCGAGATCCGCGCGGTTCTGATCCACGCCGTCTACCTCCTCAACTGCGCCTCCGACGACCCCGAGATCGTCGAGAAGTCGCTCGCCGGGCTGATCGGTGCCCTGCGCCTCGGCGACGCGATCGGCGCCGCCGCCGTCGTCCTCCACCCCGGCTCGGCCAAGCTCGGGCCGGTCGACGGCGCCGTCCTGCGCGCCGGCCCGGTCTTCCGCCAGGCCCTCGACGAGTCCGACCGGTGTCCCCTCCACCTCGAGAACACGGCAGGCACCGGCGGGACGCTCGGCCGATCCTTCGACGAGCTCGCCGCCCTGCTCGATGCGGCCGGCGGCCACGACCGCCTGGGCCTCTGCCTCGATTCGTGCCACCTGCTCGCCTCCGGCTACGAGATACGCGGGACGGCCGAGCTCGGCGCCGTGATCGACGAGTGCGAGCGTGCGGTCGGACCCGGCCTGGTCGGCTCGCTGCACCTCAACGACTCGCAGAATCCGCTCGGCTCCAACCGCGACCGGCACGCCAACATCGGCCACGGCGAGCTCGGCCTGACCGGCGCCCGGGCATTCCTCCACGAGCCGCGATTCGCCGGCCTGCCATGCGTCCTCGAGACCCCCGGACCCGAGCGAAAAGGCCCGACCGCCGAGGAGGTCGCCCTGACGATCGCGCTCCGCGACGAGAAGTCCCCGCCCACCGGCGACGCTTGACGCCGATCCGATCCCTGACTGGTCGTGCCGGCGCGCCGTCGCCCTTCCTAGTCCGGCGCGACCAGCGGCCCCCACCACGGTTGAGCGACGGGGTCCTCCCCGGAGATCGGTAGGTCGTCGTCGTGCGCCGCCAGGAAGCTCCGGATGCTCTCGTTATAGCGATGGAGCCGCACGTGCTCCTTGACGCGCTGCATGTCGGCGTAGTGCTTGCGAACCGGATCGAGGTCCCTGAGGTAGACCAGTGAGCGCTCGATGTAGCCGGTCTCCCCCAGCCAGCCGGTCAGACACGCCGGACCCGCGTCGATGTCGACAAGCACCATGAACATGCGCGCGTCGAAGCCGGTCTCCAGATCGCTGCGGTGATCCACCGGGTAGAGCAGCAGGGTCGCACCGGCCTCGTCGTGCAGACGGATGAACTCCCGCAAGAGGTTGCGCTGGAGCGGCTCGTCCAGCCGCGACGGGCGGATGAAGCGGAGCCGTTCGACGCGGATCTCCCCGTCCCTGGCCCGGTCGAGCTGCGCCTCGAGATACGACTGCATCCGCGCGTTGCCGAACCACCGCTCGAGGTCCGTCCTGTCGACCGCGTGAAGCGTCTGGCGGGCGGCCTGCGTCATCGTCAGGAGAAGCTCGAGCATCTCCTCCTGGTTGCTCACGCTGAAGATCCCGCCCCGGATCGCCGTCAGACGCCGCTCGTGGTCGAGCTTCGCCCGTTCGTAGAGGACCGGCGCCAGCGGGCTGAGTGCTGGATCGTCGGCGAGCGCCGCCGACCCGGGTTCCGCTCCCCCGGCCTCCTCGGCGGCCGCCGCCAGTCGGTCCTCGTTGTCGAGAACCTGGAATCGGCGCGCGCATTCGAGCAGCAGGCGCGGCTCCTGGCGGCGGCCGAAGTCGCTGGCCGCGTTGACGAGGTGGGCCGACGCCCGGTGGTAGCGCGTCGTCAGCGACCTGACCTCCCCGTCTGAGTCCTCCCAGGTCATCAGCTCGCGGATCGCCCGACAGTCGCGGCCGGCCGGCAGACGATCGACATATTCGGGGATCAGCCGGTGCAGGACGAAGTGGATCCGCGCTGCCTCGTCGAGGCCGCCGGCCCTGTTCACCGCGTGGAGCCCGCAGAGTCCTGGGAGCGCACCCTCCAGGCCCTCGGGATCCCGCCCCGCCAGGCGGATCACGAGCTTCAGCTCGGCCGCGAGATCCTCCGTGCGCGAGCCCATCCACGCAGCCTAGCGTCGGCTCCGGGTCGGATCAAGGTCGTGTCATGTCCGAAGCAGGCCGGTCAGCAGGCGTAGCCGGCGCGCCCCGGCCCACCGATCCTCCATCGCAATGGCCCGATACGAAGACGGTTGGAGGCATCGACGATGATCAGCTCGGCCGCAGCGAACACCTGGAACATCAGCGGACCCGACTTCCTGCTCCTCTACGGCGTCCTCTGCGGGCTTGCCGCGCCCGTCGCGTGGGTCCGCTGGCGCAGCCTCCTCGGCACCCCCCACCGGACGAGCGATCCGACGCCACCATTCAGCGCCTACAAGGTCGCGATGTTGACCGGCGGACCCGGGTTGGCCGTCGTCGCCGCGGCGACGAAGCTCCACTTCGAGCGCACGCTCGTAGCCGGACCGACTCCACACTCACTGTGCGTGGGAGGCGACCTCCCACCGGCAGCCGACCAGCTCGACCGGGACGTCTACGAGGCCGTCCGACGCGATCCCGGGATCACGACCGCCTCGCTCCGGCGGGAGCTCGCCGGCAGTCCGCGGCTCACCGCGTTGTCCGACGAGCTCGAGCGGGCTTTCCTGATACCCGCCCGCCGCCGTGTGGCCGTGCTCCGTCGCGAGCTCGCGGTCCTCGGCGGGCTGGTCGCACTCGCCGGGATCGTCCCGATCGCGGCCGGCGCTGCGAGCCGTCCAGACCAGCTCGTCCCACTCGCCGCGGGCGTGATCTGCGTTGTCCTGGCCACGGCACGGGTCATCCGCCGGATCCCCCGGACCACCGGCTACGGCCAGGATCTACTCAGGCGTCTGCGCACGCAGCGCGTGGACCGCGCGCTCACCCCACACCCGGGCGAGAGCGTGATGCTCGTAGCGCTGTTCGGCACCGGCGCCCTCTGGATAGCCGACCCGGGCGGGGCCGCGGCGCTTGGCGTGAGAAGGGAGCTCGCCGGAACGCGGGGCGGGTCGCACTACGCCGGATCGGGCTCGAACGGCGGCGGGTGGTTCGGAGCCGGCGGCAACGCAGGGTACGGCTGGCCCGGCGGGCACGGCGGCCACGGGGGCCACGGCGGAAACGGAGGGGGCGGACACGGCTGCGGCGGGCACAGCTGCGGCGGTCACGGCTGCGGGGGCGGGAACTAATCACCCAACGACGGCACTTGGAGGTGGACGATGATCAGCTCGGCGGCAGCGAACACCTGGAACATCAGCGGACCGGAATTCCTGCTCCTCTACGGCGTCCTCTGCGGGCTTGCCGCGGCCGTCGCGCTGGTCCGCTGGCGCAGCCTCCTCGGCTCGCCCCGACCGACCGAGGAACAGCCTCGCGAGCTCGACGTCTACCGCGTCGCGATGCTCGTCGGTGGACCCCGACGCGTGCTCTCCACGGCCGTGATCGGTCTCTACCGGACCGGCCGGCTGAGTTCGGACGGGCGCCGCGCGGCGATCAAGGTCGTAGACGGCGGCCCGCCCCTCTGCCCCGGCCTCGAGCGCTCGGTGCTCGAAGCGGTTCGGGCTCACCCGGGCACGTCGGTCAACGCGCTCAGGGAGCTCGGCGAGATCCCGGCAGTAACGGCAATCGCCTCGGAGCTCGAGCACGCCCGCCTGCTCGCGACTTCAGAGCGCCGGTTCCGCCTCAGCCGCGAGCTGCTCGCGATCGGCGGCCTGCTCCTGATCCTCGGCTGCCTTCGCGTCGCGGCCGGGATGGCGTCCGGCAGGCCGGTCTCCTACCTCGTCCTCGCCGTGTTCGGCGTCCTCACGGTCACCGTGGTCGTCGCCGCTCGCGTGCCTCGCACGACCCTCGCCGGCGGCCGGGCCGTGCGCCGGGTACGCAGCGACCAGCCGACGAACAGACAGTGGATGGACGCCAGCATGGCGGTCGCGCTGTTCGGCGCCGGAGCCCTCTGGCTGGCTGACCCGGTGACCGCCTCCGGACTCGGCGTATCGCGCTCGAGCACGAGCTTCTACGGGGGCGGCGGCGATGGAGGCGCGGGCGGCGGGTACGGCGGCGGCGGCGGGTGTGGCGGCGGCGGGTGTGGCGGGGGGTGCGGCGGATGACCCGCCCGACGCAGGGCTCTACCCGCGCGCAGCTCGACACGCTCCCGCACGCCGCCACACTCCCGCAGGTCGCCACACTCCCGCAGGTCGTCACACTCCCGCAGGTCGCCCCACTCACGCAGGTCGCCCGACTCACGCGGCCGCTCGGCCGGGGGATCGGCTGGCGGCCGGAGATCGACGGCCTGACCCGGCGGGCGGACGGTCTCGGCTTCCTCGAGGTCGTCGCCGAATCGATCGACCCCCGCCGGCCGCCGGCCGGCGTCCGGGCCGCCCGCGAGCGGGGCCTCGTGGTCATCCCCCACGGGATCAGTCTCTCCCTCGGCGGGAGCGAGCCTCCCGACCGCCGACGGATCCGACATCTCGCAGCCGTCGCCAAGCGGCTTGACGCCCCCCTGGTCAGCGAACACATCGCGTTCGTCCGCGCCGGCGACCGACACGCCGGCCACCTCCTGCCGGTACCGCAGACCCACGAGGCCCTCGACATCCTGACCGAGAACGTCGAGCTCGCCCAACGGGCGCTGCCGGTCCCGCTCGCACTCGAGCACGTCGCCGCCCTCGTCGAGTGGCCGGGCGCCGAGATGGACGAGGCGACCTTCGTCGGAGAGCTGCTCGCCCGGACCGGCGCCCTCCTGCTGCTCGACCTCTCGAACCTCTACGCGAACGCCCACAACCACGGCTACGACCCTGCCCGCGCGCTCGCCCGCTTTCCGCTCGAGCGGATCGCCTACGTCCACGTCGGCGGGGGCATCTGGCGCGACGGGATCTATCACGACACCCACTCCCACGCCGTCGTCCCCGGCGTTCTCTCCCTCGTCGAGGAGCTCTTCGCGATCACCGACGCACCCGGCGTCCTACTCGAACGCGACGACGACTTCCCCCCGGAGGAGGATCTCGTCGCCGAGCTGGCGGCGATCGCCGCAGCCGCCCGGCGTGGGGAGACCCGGCGGGGTCTCGGCCGCCGTCCGATCGCGTCGTCAACCGTCGGCGGCCCGCCCTCCGACGAGCGAGCCCGGCCGTCGGCATGAGGCTCCGCCGGAACACGACGATCGACCGCTCCGACTACGCGGCGCGCCAGGCCGAGCTGCTCGACGCCCTGATGCGCGGTGACCGGTTCCCGTCGGGGTTCGACGTCGCCAAGGCTGACGCCGCCGGTTCCGTCCTGCGGCGCAAGCGGGCCAGAGCCGTACGCCGCGCCTGGCCGGCCTTGAGCACCGCGCTCGGCTCGGAATACGACCGCGAGATCGACGAGTACCTCAGGACCCACGCAAGCTCCGGCGCCGGGCTCACCGACGGACTCGCCTTCGCCGGCAGCCTCGGCCTCGGCCACGGCAACGGCCATGTGGCTCGGGTAGGTGATCGCGAAGACGTCCGGGTCGAGATCCTCCTGGCCGGCGCAGCGACCCGCCGCGCCTTCGCCGGCATGCGGTGGCTCGGTCGACCCCGCCGGCTGATCGTCGTGCTCCGCGCACCCGGGCTCGGACTCCGTGTCCGCTGCCTCCCGCTCGGCCGCCCCGACCCCTGACGCCGGCCGCCTCGCCGGGCCTCCCGGGACGCGCTCGTCACGCCGACCGGACGACCGGGCCGGGCTGGGCCGCGTCGCGTCGGGCCGGGCCGGGCCGGGCCGCCTAGGCGACGAGCCGGGCCGGCCCGCCGAGCAGGTGCTCGAGCTCGGCCCGCAGGCCCGGGCTCGGCTCGACCCGGAACTCCGGTCCGAGGCACAGCTGCCATTCGGCCAGCTCGAGGACGACCTCCGACTCGCCGGGCGACGTCGACAGCAGATCCCGGAGGTCGACCAGCGCGTCGTCCGACAGTCGCTGGGCGTCGACCTGAACGCGCAGCGGCCTCGGCACGGCATCCTCGACGGCGGCCGCCCTTGCCCGCTCGACCTCCTCCGGCTCAGGGCAGAAAGCGTCGACCGACTGGGCGACGACGCACGTCCCGCCCTCCTTGTGGTCAACCCTCCCCCGGACGAGGACGATCGCATCGACCGCGAGGTTGACCTCCAGCTTCTCGAGCGAACCTCCGAAGACGAGGATCTCGACCGTCCCCTCGAGGTCGTCGAGCGTCGCGAACATCATGTCGGTCCCTGCCCGCGTGCGGATCTTCCGCGCGGCGGTGATGATCCCCCCGACCGTCACCCAGTCCTTGTCCCGGCGGTCGACCACACCCGCGAGCGGACAGTCGACCGCAGCCCGGAGGGCATCCCGGACGCGCTTGAGCGGGTGCTCGGAGATGAACAGGCCGATCGCCTCCTTCTCGACCGCGAGCAGCTCGGCCTTTTCGAACTCGACGAGCGAGATCAACGGACGACCGGCCCCCCGCGACGGCCCCGGCCGGCCGCCGGCCGAGTCGTCGAGGCCACCGAGATCGAAGATCGACGACTGGCCGATCTGCGCATCCTGCTGGGACTTCGCGCCGGCCCCCTGGGCCTGTTCGAGGACGTCGAGCATGCCCTTGCGGGTCGCTCCCGTCGAGCCGAACGCCCCACATTTGATCAGCGCCTCGATCGCCTTCTTGTTGACCGCCCGGGCGTCGACCCGCTCGCAGAAGTCCCACAGCGAGTCGAAGTTACCGTCCTCCTCGCGGGCCCGCTTGATCGCCTCGACCGCCTGGTAGCCGACGCCCTTGACGGCGTCGAGGCCGAAGCGGATCTTCCGGTCGACGACGGTGAACTCGTGGTCTGAGAGGTTGACGTCCGGTGGCAGGATCTCGATGCCCATGTCCTCGCAGCGGGCGACGAAGAACGGGACCTTGTCCTTGGTGGACATCACCGACGAGATCAGCGCCGCCATGTACTCGGCCGGATACGTCGCCTTCAGCCAGGCCGTCCGGTAGGCGATCAGCGCGTAGCAGGCCGAGTGCGACTTGTTGAACGAGTAGTCGGCCGACCGCTCGTTCGTCGTCCACAGCCAGTCGATCACGTGCTCGGACGTGCCCGACGCCCGACAGCCGTCACGGAACTCCGGCTCCAGCAAGGCCATCGCCGCGCGGTTCTTCTTGCCGATCGCCTTACGCAGGTCGTCGGCCTTGGCTCCCGAGAAGCCGGCGATCTCCTTGGAGATCAGCATTGCCTGCTCCTGATAGACGATCACGCCGTTCGTCGACCTGAGGATCGGCGCCAACCGCTCGTCCGGGTAGGAGATCGCCTCGGGGTTGTGCTTGCCCCGGGCGTAGGTCGGGATCTGGTCGATCGCCCCGGGCCGGTAGAGCGCGTTGAGGGCGATCAGATCCTCGAGCTCGGTTGGCCTGACCTTGCGCAGCGTCTCGCGCATGCCCTCGGACTCGAACTGGAAGACGCCGACCGAGTCGCCGCGGGCCATCATCTCGTAGGTCGCCGCGTCGTCGAGCGCGAGGTTGGTCATGTCCGGCCGCTCGCCGGTCGACCGCTCGATGATGTCGAGCGCGTCCTCGATCACGTCGAGGTTCCGCAGGCCGAGGAAGTCCATCTTCAGCAGACCGAGCTCCTCGACCGGCTTCATCGAGAACTGCGTGACCATCCGGTACTGACGCTCGCCGGTCTCGTCGATCCCCCCGTCGGCCAGCTGGAGCGGGACGATGTCGGTCAGCGGCCGGTCGGCGATCACGACGGCCGCCGCGTGGATCGACGAATTGCGGACGATCCCCTCCAGGCCGCGGGCGACCTCGACGATGCGGGCGTCGTTCGGGTCGGCGTCGCACGCCATCCGCAGCGCCTCGCCCGGGGCCAGGCAGTCCTCGAAGGACGGCGGCCGCCCCATGATCGGGTCGGGGATCAGCTTGGCCAGACGGTCGCCGACGCCGTAGTCGTGCCCCAGCACGCGGGCCGCGTCGCGGGTCGCCGCGCGCGGGAACATCTTGCCGAAGGTGACGATCTGGGCGACCGACTCCTTGCCGTACTTGCCGATCACGTACTGCATCACCTGCTCCCGCCCGCGGACCGAGAAGTCGATGTCGATGTCCGGCATCGAGACCCGCTCGGGGTTGAGGAAGCGCTCGAAGAGGAGGTCGTACTTGAGCGGGTCGAGGTCGGTGATCCGCAGGGAGTACGACACGATCGACCCCGCCGCCGAACCCCGCCCCGGCCCGACGGCGATGCCGTTGGCCTTCGCGAAGCTGACGAAGTCCCAGACGATCAGGAAGTACGAGTTGAAGCCCATCCGGTCGATCACCGCCAGCTCGAGATCCATCCGCTCGAGCGCATGCGCCGGCGGCGGGTCACCGTAGCGCTCGCGCAGCCCGGCCTCGACCAGCCCGCGCAGGAACTCGCCGTCGGTCTTCCCCGCCGGAACCGGATACGACGGGATCAGCTGCCGTCCGAGCTCGATCTCGACCTCGCAGCGGGCGGAGATCTCCAGGGTCGTCTCCAGCGACTCCGGCCACGCCGCGAACGACTCCGCCATCTCGGCGTTGTCCTTGAGGAAGAACTCGTTCGTCTCGAAGGTCATCTTCGGCTCGGCCAGCGTGCTCTTCGTCTGGACGCACAGCAGGGCCGAGTGGTTCTCGTAGTCCTCCCGCCGGAGATAGTGGACATCACCCGTCGCCGCCAGCGGCCGGCCGTACTCCCGGGCGATGCGGACGATCCCCTCATTGCAGCGCTCCTGGAGGGCGATCCCGTTCTTCTGGACCTCGAAGTACACGTTCTCCGTCCCGATCGCCCCGATCAGCTCGTCGACGTGGGCCCGCGCCTCGTCGTCCCGGCCGTCCGCCAACCGCGCGCAGAAGCGCGACGCCAGACAGCCGGTCAGCGCGATCAGGCCCTCCCCATGCCGCTCGATCTGGCCCATGTCAACCGTCGGCCGGCCCCTGTTGAGCCCCTCGAGGAACCCTGCGGACGACAGCTTGACGAGGTTCCGGTAGCCCTCGTCCGACGACGCCAGCAGCGTCAGGTGGTTGCGCTCGACGCGACCCTTCGTCGCCGCGAGGTGGTCGTCGACGAAGTAGACCTCGCAGCCGACGATTGGCTTGATCCCCTGCTTGCGGCACGCCTTGTACAGCTCGACCGCACCGTTCATCACGCCGTGGTCGGTCAGCCCGAGCGCCGGCTGGTCGAAGTCAGCCGCCCGTCGCGCCAGGGCGTCGATCTTGCAAGCCCCGTCGAGCAGCGAATACTCCGAATGGACGTGCAGGTGGGCGCAGGACGGAGTGCTCATCGCTCGCCGCGCACTCTAGGCGGAGCACCAGACGTCCCCTCGCGGCATCCGTGCAAACTGCGGCTGATCGTCCGCGGCCCGACGATCCCGAGACCCGGCCTTCCCCGGCGGAGGCCGAAGGCCGGAGCCGCTCAACCGATCTTCGGCCCGAAGGCCCACTTCGGCATCGGCGAAAGACCGCCCTTGGCAACCGCGAGGGCCGTATCGTCCGACCGTCGGGTCATCGGGTACGGCCCGCGTTTCCAGACCTGGTAGCCGATCGTCCCGTAATGGTTGCGCAGGAAGGCGGTGAGCTCGCCCCGATGGGACTTGCACGCATATCGCCGCGGCCCGAGCGGACCCCCGCCGTGCCAGACCAGCCAGTCCCCCGGCGGGGCATCGAGGTATTCGCCGAAGACGAGCTCCCGCAGTTGGCTCTCGAGGCTCGTCTGGGTCACCCGGTCGGGCGACGCGCTGCAGAACTGGCATTGGAACCGCACCCGAACAGACATCGCGTCCCTCCTCGTCGTCGCTGGCATTCGACGTCCGCTCCTTCAACATAGCGCGGCCGCCGACGAGTCGTTCCAATCGGTCGCCGAAACTCGTCGGACGCTCGCCGTCCAGTCGCAGCCAGCACTTCGCCTTTGAAACGGTGTGCCCGACCCAGACCTCCGACCGAGCTCGGGTCAGCCGGCCGCGTCGCGCAGCCGCCAGGCCATCCGCGACTGGAGCGTCCACAGCTCGATGAAGCCGGGCGACGCCGCCTGCGAGAAGAGCCCGCCCGACTCACCGAACGACGCGAGCGACTGGTCGTAGAGGGCGTTCGCCGACTGCCGCGTGACCGCCCGGGCGTGGCCCTTGTAGAGCTTGACGGCGACCGTCCCGGTGACGAACGCGTTGACCGACTCCATGTAGGCGTCGAGATCTCCCCGCAGCGGCTCCCACCAGAGGCCGGCATAGACCAGGTAGGCCCACTGGCGGTCGAGCCCGGCCTTGAACTGGTTCTGGTGGATCGTGCAGACCAGCTTCTCGAGCTCCTGATGAGCCGGCAGGATCACCGCCGCCGCCGGGACCTCGTAGATGTCGCGGACCTTCAGGCCGACGATCCGGTCCTCGATGTGGTCGACGATCCCGACCCCGTGGCGGGCGGCGACCGCGGCGACCCGCTCGAGCAGCGCGACCAGGCCGAGCGTCTCCCCGTCGACTGAGACCGGGACCCCCCGCTCGAAGCCGATCTCGACTGTCTCGGCCTCGTCGGGCGCCCGCTCGGGCGGGGTCACGAGCTGGAAGACGTCGTCATCCGGCGCGTGATCGAGATCCTCGATCCAGCGGCCCTCGGAAGACCGGCCCCAGAGGTTGTCGTCGATCGAGTACGGCGTGATCTCGGTCCCGCCCTTCACCGGAATCCCGTTCTCCCGGGCATAGGCGATCTCCTCGTCGCGGCCCATCCGCCACGACCGGACCGGGGCGATCACCCTCAGCTCGGGCGCGAGCGTCGCCACCGTCCCGTCGATCCGAACCTGGTCGTTGCCCTTTCCGGTGCACCCGTGGGCGATCGTGTCACAGCCGGTCCTGCGCGCGTACTCGACCGCCAGCTTGGCGATCAGCGGCCGGCCGAGTGCCGTGAAGAGGGGGTAGCCGCCGCCGTAGAGGGCATTCGCCTTGATCGCCGGGACGACGAAGTCCCTGGCGAACTCCTCGCGGGCGTCGACCACGTGACAGTCGATCGCCCCGAGCTGGAGCGCCTTCCCCCGGACCACGTCGTAGTCCTCGCCCGGCTGGCCGAGGTTGACCGTCAGGGCGACGACCTCGGCCCCGTACTCGTCCTGGATCCACTTCAGCATCACGCTGGTGTCGAGGCCTCCCGAGTACAGGAGCAGGACCCGGCGGACCTGCTCGGGGTCGGCCTCGTAGCTCGCTGTCTGTGGCGGGTGGGCGGACACCGGCGGCGAAGCCTATCCGGCGAGCAGTCGCCCGAGCCGGTCGACCGCCTCGTCGACCTCGTCCTCGTCGACGATCACGGCCGGCAGCAGGCGGAGCGTGACCGGGCCTGTCGCGTTGATCACCAGACGCTCCTCGAAGAGCGCCCGGCGGGCGATCCGCGGGGCGTCGACGTCGAGGTCGAAGCCGATCATCAGGCCGCGCCCGCGGACACCGACGACGTGCGGAAGGGCCCCGACCGCCTCCCGGAGGCGCTCGCCGAGCTCGCGGACCCGCTCGAGAACCCGCTCGTCGAGGAGCACGTCGAGCGCGGCGAGGGCCGCCGCGCAGACGACCGGTCCGCCCGCGAAGGTCGACCCGTGGTCGCCGGGGGCGAACGTGTCGGCCCGCTTGCCAGATGTGATCATCGCCCCGATCGGCAGGCCGCCGCCGAGCGCCTTGGCGCTCGTCAGGATGTCCGGGACGACTCCCGACTGCTGGTAGGCCCACGGGGTGCCCGCCCGCCCGAGGCCGGTCTGGACCTCGTCGAAGATCAGCGTCGCCTCGTGGCGGTCGCACAGCTCCCGCGCCGTCCGCAGGAGCTCGTCGCTCAGCACGTGGACGCCGCTCTCGCCCTGGATCGGCTCGAGGATCACCGCGGCCACGCCGTCGTCGACCACCTCGGCCAGGGCGTCCGGTCTCGCCGGGACGGCGACGAAGCCTCCGACCAGGGGCGCGAACGGTGCCTGCTTGGCCTCCTGCGGGGTCGCCGACAGGGCCCCGTACGTCCGCCCGTGGAAGGCTCCGTGGACCGAGACGATGCGCCCGCCCTGCTTGGCCTTGCGCGCGCACTTGAGCGCCGCCTCGACGGCCTCGGCACCCGAGTTCGTGAAGAACACCCGGCCGCCCAGCGAGCTCTCGGCCAGCCGGCGGGCCAGACGGGCCATCGGGTCGGTGTAGTAGAGATTGCCGACGTGGACCAGGCGGCCAGCCTGCTCGCGGATCGCGGCCACCACCGCCGGATGGCAGTGGCCGACGCTCGACACGGAGATCCCCGTCAGGAAGTCGAGGTACTCGTTGCCCTCGGCATCCCACAAGCGGGTCCCCTCGCCGCGGACGAACTCGACCGGATAGCGGGCGTAGTTCGCGGTCAGGTAGTCGTCGGCCCACTCGACGCAGCTCCCGGCGCCCCCCGCGGCCCCCTCCGCCCCCGCGGCCCCCTCCGTGCTGTCCGCCGGGTCGGTCACTGCTCGGGCGAGATCTTCGTGCCGATGCCGACGTCCGTGAACAGCTCGAGCAGCAGCGAGTGGGGAATCCGGCCGTCGATGATGTGGGCGGCGCCGACACCGCCGCGGACTGCGTCGACGCAGGCGGCCAGCTTCGGACGCATGCCGCCGCCGATCCCCATCAGGGCGTCGTCGACCTGGTCGGTCGTCGTCTTGGCGATCAGGCTGTCGGGGTCCTTCGGGTCACCGAGCCAGCCGCGGACGTCGGTCAGGAAGATCACCTTGATCGCGCCCATCGCCCGGGCGATCGCCGCGGCCGCGGGGTCGGCGTTGACGTTGTAGGACCTGCCGGCCCGGTCGGCGCCGACCGACGCGACGACGGGGATGTAGTCCTGGGCGATGTGGCGGATCACGTCGACGTCGGTCCGCTCGATCTCCCCGACGAAACCGATGTCCTGTCCGCTGGGGGCCGCCCGGCGGACGACGCGAAACAGCGACCCGTCGTCGCCGCACAAGCCGACGGCCGGTCCGCCGTGGCGATTGAGTCGCAGGACGATGTCCTTGTTGATCTTGCCGACGAGGACCATCTTCGCGATCTCGACGGTCGCCTCGTCGGAGACGCGGAGGCCTTCGACGAACTCGACGGTCATCGACAGGCGCTCCATGTACGAGGTGATCTCCGGCCCGCCGCCGTGGACGACGATCGGGTTGATGCCGACGTACTTGAGCAGGACGACGTCGCGGGCGAACTCCTCGCAGAGGCTCGGGTCGTTCATGGCGGCCCCGCCGTACTTGATGACGATCGTCTTCCCGTGAAACTCCCGGATATACGGGAGCGCCTCGAGCAGGGTGCCTACGTCGCGCATGCCGCTCGCCCCGTCAGGTCGTGTATTCGGCATTGATCTTCACGTAGCCGTAGGACAGGTCGGAGAAGAAGACCTCGGTCTCGGCGCCGTCGCCCGGGAGCCGGACGTCGTACTCGACCTCGTCGCGGTCGACCGCCGCGGCCAGCGCCGGGAGGTCGAAGTCGCGGGCGGCACCGCCGGCGCAGACCTCGACGCCCTCGATCGAGATCGCGTAGTCGAGCGGCGCGGCGTCGGGCATCGCGCCGCCGATCGCCTGGGCGATCCGCCCCCAGTTGGGGTCGGCCCCGAAGAGGGCTGTCTTGACGAGCGGCGAATCGGCGACCGCGCGGGCCACGCGGCCGACCGCGTCGGGGTCGCCGCCGGTCACGCGGATCCGGCCGACCCGCTTGGCGCCCTCGCCGTCGTGGGCGATCAGCAGGGCCAGCTGGCGCAGGAGGGCGTCGAGCGCCTCGCCGAGCCGGAGCTCGTCGTCGGTCTGCGCCTCGACCCGGACGCGGCTCGCGCCGCTCGCCATCAGGATCACCGTGTCGTTTGTCGAGAGCTGCCCGTCGACCGAGATCCGGTCGAACGACCGCTTGACGGTGACCCCGAGCAGGAGGTTCGCGGTCGCCGCGTCGAGCTGGGCGTCGGTCTCGATGAAGCAGAGCATCGTCGCGAACCGGGGCGAGATCATGCCGGCGCCCTTGCACTGGGCGCTGAGGCGGACGGTCCCCGACGGGAGGTCGACCTCGAGGGCGGCGTGCTTGTCGATCGCGTCGGTCGTGCGGATCGCCGCCGCGAAATCGGCGGCCCCGTCGGGACGGAGCTGGGACTGGGCGTGGCGGAGTCCGCCGACGACGAGATTGCCCTTGAGGAGCACGCCGATCACACCGGTCGACGCGACGGCGACCTGGTCGGGCTCGGCTCCCGAGACGATCGCCCCGGCACCCTGGACGCGGGCGGCCTCGTCGAGCCCGCGGCGACCGGTCGCGGCGTTCGCGGTCCCGGAGTTGGCGACGACCGCCCGCAGCGCGTCGAGCCGGCAGCGCTGCTGGCAGGTCAGGACGGGTGCGGCGAGCACGCCCGAGCGGCAGAAGCGGGCGGCGCTGACGGTGTCTGGCGGGTCGGACACGAGCAGCCCGAGGTCGAGGCCGCCGTCGGCCTTCAGCCCGCAGGCGACGCCGGACGCCCGGAAGCCGGCCGGCAGCGGGCCGTCGGGATCGAGCTCGCGGACGTGGGCGGGCCGGTCGACCCAGCGTGAGGCGAAGAAGCTCACGGAGCCCACCTCGTCGAAGGCCGCGGACTCACAGGAGCCCGGTCGTCTCGGGGAGCCCGAACATCAGGTTGAGGTTCTGGACGGCCTGGGACGAGGTCCCCTTCCAGAGGTTGTCGATCGCCGCGAAGACGATCAGCTTGCCGGTCCGAACGTCTGAGTGGACCGAGATCCGGGCGAAGTTGGTCTCCCGAACGTCGCGAACGCCCGGCGGCCGGGTGACGAGCTCGATGAACGGCTCGTCGGCATACCGGACGGCGAACAACGCGTCGAGCTCCGCCTGGTCGACCGGACGGGTCGGGCTGACGTAGCAGGAGACGAGCTCGCCCTGATCGAGGGGGAGCAGGTGCGCCGTGAAGGTGGCGATCACCGGGGTGTTCATCCTGGCCAGTTCCTGGTCGCACTCGGGCATGTGGCGGTGGCGCCCGACCCCGTACGGGATGACGTTCTCGGCGACGGAGACGAAGTGGGTCTTCTCGGTCGGCGTCCGGCCGGCTCCCGAGACGCCGGTCTTCGCGTCGATCACGACGTCTGAGATCAGGCCGGCCTCGGCAAGCGGTGCGAGGGCGAGGAGGATCGCCGTCGGGAAGCATCCGGGGCAGGCGACGAGGTCGGCGACGGCGATCCGGTTGCGGTTGAGCTCGGGCAGGCCGTAGACCGACCGGTGGAGAAGCTCGGGGTTCGGGTGGGGCACGTACCAGTCCTCGTAGACGTCGACGTCGTCGAGGCGGAAGTCGGCGCTCAGGTCGACGACCCGGGCCCCGGCCTCGAGGAAGGCGGCGGCAACCGGGGCCGAGGCGCCGTGGGGGTAGGCGATCACGGCGACATCGACATCCCCGTGGCGGGCGAGATCGAGTTGCTCGAGCTCGAGCGGGACCCGATGGTGGGGATAGACGTCGTCGAGGCGGCGGCCGGTCTCCGAGCGAGCGGTCACCGCCCGCAGGTCGAAGTCGGGGTGGCGCCAGAGCAGGGAGGCGGCGAGGGCCCCGGCGAAGCCCGTGGCTCCGGCGACGACGACCGTCGGTCCGCCGCTAGACATCGAGCGCCCCGGTCGGCTGGTGGGCATCAGGCACGGAGCTCACCCCCCAGCTCGTCGGCGAGGGCGGCAGTGACCTGGCCCCGCCGGTCGGCGACCTCGGCGTCGGTCAGGGTCCGGTCGGGCGCGCGGAACTCGAGGTGGAGCGTCAGCGAGAAGCGGCCGGGCCCGACCTGGTCGCCGCGGTAGACGTCGAAGACGTCGACGCCGACAAGCTCGGGGCCACCATTCGCCCGCACGACGGCGAGCACGCGGCCGGCGGAGACGTCGTCGGCGAGCACGACCGAGAGGTCCTGGAGAACGGCCGGGTAGTCGCTGAGCCCGGCGTAGGAGATCACCTGGGGAGCCGCGGCGACGGCGACGTCGAGGTTGATCGAGAAGACCGCTGTCCGCTCGAGGTCCCAGGCCGCCGCGACGAGCGGATGGACCTCGCCGACGAAGCCGATCCGCCGATCGCCGAGCAGGACGTTGGCGCTGCGGCCGGGATGGAGGAACGACCAGCCGGCTGTGGCGACGGTCCAGTCGACGCGGAGCGTGTCGAGCACGGCGGCCAGGAGCCCCTTCGCGGTGAAGAAGTCCGCGGCCGGCGGCGGTCCGCCGGTGCGCCACGAGCGCCCGCCGAAGGGACCGGTGATGAGAGCGGCGAGGGCGTGGTGTTCGTCGGCCGGGCTGCCGGTCAGGCTGGCCGCCGCCGCGGCGGCCGGACCGTCGGGGTTGTGGTCGCGGTAGACCGTCCCGGACTCGAAGATCTCGACCGCGCTCGCGCCGCGGGCGACGTTGTGGCGGGCGACGTCGAGCAGCGAGCCGAGCATGGTCGGGCGCATCAGCGACTGGGCCTCCGAGAGGGGGTTCTCGATCCTGACCGCCCGGCGCATCGGGTGGTGGGCGGGCAGGCGCAGCCGGTCCAGCAGACCGGGGTCGGCGAAGCTCCAGCCGACGATCTCGTGGAGGCCCCGCCCGACGAGGACGTCCTCGGCCCGCCGGCGGGTCCGCTGGGCGTGGGTCAGGCGGCCGGCCGCGCCATTGCGGGGCGGGAGGGTCGCCGGGAGCCGGTCGACCCCGTCGATCCGCGCGACCTCCTCGATCAGGTCGACCTCCCGGGTGACGTCGGCGCGGCGGAAGTACGGGACGGTGACATCGAGGTCGAGGCCGAGGCTGAGGTCGAGGTCGAGGCCGAGGTCGCCGCGGTCGCCGCGGTCGCCGCCCGCGCCGCCGCCGCCGCCGAGCACGCCGGATTCGTCGACCGCCGGCGCCGGAGCGACGCCGAACTCCAGTGCCGCGAGGTGCTCCGCGCAGCGGTCAGAGTCGATCGCCTTGCCGAGCAGGCCGGCGACCCGGGCTGGACGGAGGCGGATCACCGCGGGGTCGGGCCCGGGTCCGCCGACGTCGATCGTCCCGGGGATCGCCCGGGCGCCGCAGATCTCGATCAATAGCCGCGTGGCGTAGGCCAGGCCGTCGGCGGCGGCCTCGGGCTCGAGGCCCTTCTCGTAGCGTCCGGACGCCTCGCTGCGGAGTCCGAGGCGGGTCGAGCTGCGCTGGATGTTGGCGCCGTTCCAGGTCGCCGACTCGAGCAGGACGCGGGTCGTGCCCGGCGCGACCTCCGAGCGGGCGCCGCCCATGATCCCGGCGATCGAAGTCGGCCCGTCGGCGTCGCAGATCACGACCGTCTCGGTGTCCAGCGTCCGGGTCTCGCCGTCGAGCGTCTCGACAAGCTCGCCGTCGCCCGCCCTGCGGACGACGAGCCGGTGGCCGGCGACACGGTCGAAGTCGAAGGCGTGGAGCGGCTGACCGGTGAGGAGCATCACGTAGTTGGTGACATCGACGACGTTCGAGATCGGCCGCATCCCCGCCCACAGCAGCCGGGCCTTGAGCCAGGCCGGCGACGGTCCGATCTGGATGCCTTCGAAGGCGCGGACCATGAATCGCCTGCAGAGGTCGGTGGCCTCGACGGCGACCTGCGCTCCGCCCGCGTCGCCCTCCTGCGTGCCGGCGGGATCCTCGATCCACGGGGGCGGTCGGAGCGGCGCGCCGGTCGACGCGTGGACCTCGCGGGCGATCCCGTAGACGCCGAGGCAGTCGACCCGGTTGGGGGTGATCTCGAACTCGATCACGTCGCTCGACAGCTCGACCGCCTCGGCCAGGGACGTGCCCGCAGCGACGGGGGTGTCCAGGACCATGATCCCGTCGTGGTCGGTCCCGAGGCCGAGCTCGATCTCCGAGAGGATCATCCCCTCGCTGACGATCCCCCTCAACTTCGCCGCCTTCAGCTTGCGTCCGTCGGGGAGGACGGCTCCCGGCCGGGCGATCGCGACGGTCTGGCCGGCGGCGACGTTCGGCGCGCCGCAGACGATCGTCGACGGGACGCCGGCGCCGGTGTCGACCGTGCAGACACGCAGACGGTCGGCGTCCGGGTGGGGCGCGACGTCCAGCACGTGGCCGGCGACGAAGCCGGCCGGATCGGTCACGCCCTGGTGGAAGACCCGCTCGTCCTTGGTTCCGGTCATCGTCAGCCTGGCGGCCAGCTCGGTGGTGCTCAGGGGCGGGTCGCAGAAGCTGCGCAGGAGTGTCATCGGGACGAGCATCAGCAGCCGGTCAGGGTCGTCGGGGGCAGGGTCGGCATCAGAACCGGTCGAGGAAGCGGAGGTCGTTGTCGTAGAAGAGCCGCAGGTCGGGGACCCCGTGCTTCAGCATCGCGATCCGCTCGATCCCCAGGCCGAAGGCGAAGCCCTGGACCCGATCGGGGTCATACGCGCCCCGGTCCCCATCTCGGAGGACCTCGACCTCGGCGAAGACGTTCGGGTCGACCATCCCGGCGCCGAGCACCTCGAGCCAGCCGGAGCCCTTGCACAGGCTGCAGCGGGAGCCATCGGTGCGAAAGCCGCCCTTGCATTGGAAGCAGGAGACGTCGACCTCGACGCTGGGCTCGGTGAACGGGAAGAAGTGCGGCCGCAGGAGGACGTCTCGCTCGCCGCCGAAGATCGCCTGGGCGAATGCGAGGAGCGTGCCCTTGAGGTCGGCCAGGGTGATCCCCTCGTCGACCGCGAGACCCTCGATCTGGTGGAACTGGGGCGTATGGGTTGCGTCGTTGTCGGGGCGGTAGACCCGCCCGGGGACGATCACGTACAGGGGCGGCGGCTGGCGCTGCATGACGCGGACCTGCATCGGCGATGTGTGGGTCCGCAGAAGGACCTCGTCGGACACGTAGAAGGTGTCTGACCGCGCCCGGGCCGGGTGGGTCGGGTCGTGGTTGAGGGCGTCGAAGTTGTAGTGGACGAGCTCGATCTCCGGGCCTTCGACGATCGAGAAGCCGAGGCCGAGGAAGACGTCCTCGATCTCCCGGCGGGTCTGCGTCAGGAGGTGGAGCCGACCGACCGGCTGGGGCGGATCGCCGGGCAGGGTGACGTCGAGAAGATCGGCGCTCAGTCGCTGGTCGAGCTCGGCGGCGGCGAGCTTCGAGGAGCGCGAGTCGATCAGTCCCTCGAGCTCCCGGCGGGCCTCGTTGGCAGCCCGCCCGACGGGTCCGCGATCGGCCGGATCGAGTCCGGCGACGCCCCGTAGGAGCTGGGGCAGCTCGGCCTTGCGCCCGAGGTGGGCGACCCGGAGCTCCTCGAGCGAGCGGGTATCGGACGCCGCCTCGATCGCCGCGACGGCCGCCGCCCTGATCTGACCGATCCGCTCGAGCGCGCTCATCGGGGCGTCGTCTCGCGACCGGCGCAGCCGGCGTCCGGGGCTCCTGGGGCGTCGCGGGTCAGCTCGTAGAGGGCGACGGTGGCGGCCATCGCCGCGTTCAGCGAGTCGCCGGCGACCTGGGGGATCGACGCCAGCCGGTCGCACCGGGCGAGGACCTCCGGCCGCAGGCCGCACCGCTCGGAGCCGATCAGCAGGCTGAGCGGACCGGTCGCCGGCCCTCGCAGCGGCTGGGCGGCGTCGGCCGAAAGCCCGATCAACTCGCCGGGGAGGTCGTCGGGAAGCGCCCGGGCCAGAGAGAGCGCGAAGATCGCGCCCATGCTCGCGCGGACGGCCTTCGGGCCGTAGGGGTCGGCGCAGCCGGGACCGAGCGCGACGCACGAGGCGCCGAACGCATGCGCCGAGCGGAGGATCGTGCCGATGTTCCCGGGGTCTGCGACCCGGTCGAGGTAGACGCAGAGCGGTCCGACCGGACGCTCGGTCCACCGCTGCTCGTAGATCCCGATCGCCCGCGTCCCCGACCCGAGCGTCGAGACGCGGTCCAGCAGCGGGGCGTCGACCTCGAGCCAGCCGCCGGAGTCCCCGTCACCCGCGAGCCGATGCCCGAAACCGGGCGGGCAGAGCCCCACGAGCGGCGTGACGCCGGCGGCGAAGGCAGCCGCCTGGAGGTCCTCGCCCTCGGCGACGAAGCGCCCCGTCCGGTCGCGCGCCGACCGCCGGGTCAGCTTGCGAAGCTCTTTGAGGTGTTGGTTTTCGGGGGAGGAGATCATCTGGGTCGAGCGGGTCATTGAACGAAAAAGGCGCCGACCTCTGAGAGGAATCGGCGCCCGGAGGTTCGCGTGTCGGCTGGAGGTGTCAGGCAGCCGAGGCCTCACGGGCAGCGTCTGCGAATCGGCGGAACGTCTCGGGGTCGCGGACGGCGATGTCGGCGAGGACCTTCCGGTCGAGCTCGATGCCGGCGAGGGCCATCCCGTGGATGAAGGTCGAGTAGCTCATGCCGTTGAGCCGGGCGGCCGCGTTGATCCGGGTGATCCAGAGGCGACGGAAATCACGCTTGCGGTTGCGACGATCGCGGTACGCGTAGGCGTCCGCCTTCATCAGGGCTTCCTTGGCGCGCTTGTAGTTCGAGTTCGCCTCGCCGCGGAACCCCTTCGTCCGCTCGAGCGTTGCCCGGCGCTTCTTCTTCGCGCTGACCGACCGCTTGACCCGGGTCACTTGCCGACTCCGAGGAGCTTCTTGACGCGTGGGGCGTCGTGGCTCGAAAGGATCGCCGGAGCGCCGAGCGTCCGCTTACGCTTGGGCGACTTCTTCTCGAGGATGTGGCTCGTGAACGCGTGCCGGCCCCGAACCTTGCCGCCGGCGGTGACTTTGAAGCGCTTCTTCGCGCCTGAGTGGGTCTTCATCTTGGGCATGTCGAGCCGAGAAGGTTAGCCGATCGGCCGCCGGCCGGCCTTGCGGGACTCCGCGACCGGCGGGTCGGGTCAGGCGCGCTTGGCGCCCGAACGGGTGCCGGCGACGACAGCTGGCTCGAGGTCATGCTCGAGGTCGTGCTCCTGCTCGATCGACGCGAGCTCGTCGGCAGGCTCGACCGAGACCCGCTTTCCCCGCACCGGCTTGCCGGCCGCTGCGGCCGGGACCGGCGGCTTGGGTGCAGCCGGCTCTGGCGGCTTCGCAGCCACCTGCTCGGGTGCGGGCGCGACCGTCGGCCCGGCTGACTCGCCGCCCGGCGACCCGGCGCCCGGCGACCCGCTGTCCGACGACCCAGCGCCCGGCGACCCGCTGCCCGGCGACCCGGCGCCCGGCGACCCGCTGCCCGACGACCCGGCGCCCGGCGACCCGGCGCCCGGCGACCCGGCGCCCGGCGACCCGCTGCCCGGCGACCCGGCGTCCGAGGACGGGGTCGCGGCGGCCGGTGAAGTCTCGGTGGCTCCGGCGGGCGACGGGGACGCGTCGGCCGGCGCCGAGCCGTCTCGGTGGGCCGCCGCAGCGCCGGCCTTCGGCTGGCCGTCGGCCTGCTCGGCCGAGTCTGGGGCCGGCTGACCCGCACCCGCCGCGTCGCCGGCCGTCGGGTCCGCTTCGCCGGAGTCGTGCTTGCCGTCTGCGAACTGGCCGGCGAGGACGGCCTTCGACGGCCCGAGCATCATCGTCATGTTCCGGCCGTCCTGGATCGGCCGCTGCTCGACGATCGCGAGCTCGGCCAGCTCGTCGGCGAGACGGTCGAGGATCATCACCCCGCGTTCGGGGTGGGTGACCTCACGCCCGCGGAACATGATCGTCACCTTGACCTTGTCCTTGTGCTTGAGAAAGCGCTCGACGTGACCCTTCTTGGTGTCGTAGTCGTGCTGGGCGATCTTCGGGCGGAACTTGATCTCACGGATCGTGATCTGCTGCTGGTGCTTGCGGGCCTGCTTGAGCTTCTGGGCCTGCTCGTACTTGTACTTCGAGTAGTCGAGGACCCGGCAGACGGGAGGCTTGGCCTCGGGGGCGACCTCGACGAGGTCGAGATCCCGCGTCTGGGCGTAGCGGAGGGCCGCGTCGATCTTGAGCACACCGATCTGCGACCCGTCCTCGCCGATCAGGCGGACCTCGGGTACTCGGATGCGCTCGTTGATCCGCGTCGTGTCCCGCTCGGGCGGCCGGCGGTCGAACCTGCGTGGAACCGGCACTAGGCTACGTGCCGATCATGCGTCCGCATAAGCGGCGTCGCGAGGTCCGGCATCAATTGGGCCGCGAGCGCTTCAAGCGGTGCGTGCGCGCTGCGTGGTGGGTCTAGCTGGGGCCAAGGTCTCGGAGTATAGCCGTACTGCGGTCGAGTTGGGTTTCTTTTCACCGAGCCCCGCCCTACCCGCGGACGACCTTCCGGCTCGGTGGCGCGTCCGCAATCACGGGCTCAAGTCGGGCGCAGCCGTGCCGATAACCCCAGGTGCACTCCTATCGCAGGCTCGCCCAGTCCGCCGCGGTCGCGCTCGCGGTCCTCGCCGCCGCGCCGGCTCTCGCCGGTGCGAGCGCCGACGAGAGCGTCGCCTACCAGGTGACGCCCGGCCACACCGGCTTCGCCTCGGGCGGCTCGCTCGACCGACCGCCGCTCGACACCCGCTGGACGCGGACGCTCGGCGTCTCGAGCGACTATCCCCAGCCGTACTCGACGGCATCGACCTCGTATCCAATCGTCGCCGGCGGCCGGGTCTTCGTGATCGTCTACGACAGCCAGCACGCAGGCGGGACGCTTTTCGCCCTGAGCTCGGCCACCGGCGCGACGCTCTGGGCGCGCGGGGTCGACGGAAGCGGGCAGCTCGCCTACGACAACGGACGGGTCTTCGTGGCCGAGCGCTCCGGAACCGTCCTCGGCGTCTCGGCCGCCACCGGCGTCACCCAGTGGGCGGTCGTCCTCCCCGAGCCCTTCCAACTCCAGTCGCCCGTCGCGTCGGCCGGCGTCGTCTATGTCGACTCGGCGTGGTCGGGCGGCAACCTCTACGCCCTCAACGCGACCGACGGCTCGACCAGGTGGACCTCGCCGTTCTGGTCCGACGCAAGCCCGGCGGTCGCCGGTGGCGTGGCCTACCTGTCCGACGACTACGAGGGTGCGACAACGGCGTTGTCCTCGGGCGCCGGGAGCCTCGTCTGGACCGGCAAGTCCCAATGCTTCGTCGGCAGCGGGCGCGCCGTCGCCGACGGGGCGCGCGTGATCGCTCCGTGGAACAGCGGCTGCGGGTTCGTCGTCGACGGGGCGACCGGCGGCGTGCTCGACTCGATCGCCTCGACCGCGTCGCCGGCCGCCGCCGGTGACGTCGCCGTCGTCCTCGACGGCACGACGCTCCAGGGCCGCAGCCTCAGCAGCGGATTGCTGCTCTGGCAGTTCAGGGGCGACGGGAGCCTCGGGTCGGCGCCGGTCGTCGTCAACGAGACGGTCTATGAGGGGTCCTCGACCGGAACGCTGTTCGCCGTCGACCTGCGGACCGGCACCCAGACCTGGAGCGGTTCGATCGCCCCGAACGGCACGACCCCCGGCGGATCAGGCATCGCCGTCGGCTCGGGGATCCTCGTCGTCGGATCAGCCGGAACGATCACCGCGCTCGAGTCGAGCGCCGCCGCCCGGCCGGGCCTCGACCTGAAGATCAACTCGGGACCGGACGGCCCGACGAGCGCGACCGGCGCGTCGCTGAGCTTCGGCTCGAGCGACCCGACCGTGCCCGAGCGCTGCCGGCTCGACGCGTCGTCGTGGACGCCATGTCAGGGCACCGCGACTTACTCCGGCCTCCCGTCGGGTCCCCACATGTTCGAGGTCGAGACGATCGACCAGTCCGACGGCAGCCCGATCGGCCTCGCGGTTCGCGGCTGGTCGGTTGCGGCCGGCCTGCCCGTGCTCGGCGTCACCCCCCCGGCCGCCACGACTCCGCCCGACGGGTCCGGCGGGTCCGGCGGGTCCGGAGGCTCCACCGTGACGACACCGACCGTCTCGGCGACGCTCACCCCGCCCGCGACCACGCCGGCCTCCCCCGGGTCCTCGTCGACCTCCACCCGCGGCGCACCGGTCGCGTCGGCCGCACTCTCGCAACTGGCTGACAAGACGCTTGCCCGCACGCTCGCCAACGCCGTCGCCGCGTTGCTCGCCGGCAGGACCCACGCCCAGGTGCGGGCGCGGCCGGCGGTGCACCTCTACTCGCGCGGGGCATCGACCGTCTCGATCGGGATCACCGCCCGCGTCTCCGGCCGGTCGCTCACCCTGGCCACGGCGTCTGCCACGCTGCCGGCGGTCGGGGCCCGGAACGTCCGCCTCGTGCTCACCCCGGCCGGCCGCGCGGCGCTCGCCAAGCCGGCCAAGCTCTCGCTGCTGATCCGGGCGACCGTCGCTCCGGCGAGCGGCCCCTCGAGCTCGGCGACGGCCTCGGTCCGCGTCTGACCGAACGCCCGACCCAGGGCGAACACGGACTCTGACGAGGGGCGCCGTCCGGGCCGCGCGGCCCCGCCTCAGACCGGCGCCGCCGTCTAGCCACCGCACGCCACAGACGACCGGCGCGCCGCCGTCCGGGCCGACAGCCCGCCTCAGACGACCGGCGCCGCCGTCTCAGGCCGAGCGGTCGCGCGACTCGGCGGCGACCCGGCCGGCGAGGTCGTCGACCGCCATGCTCCCGAGGTCTCCCCCGTGCCGCGCTCGGACCGACACAGTCCCGTCGGCGGCCTCGCGGTCTCCGACGACGAGCATGTACGGGATCTTGCGCAGCTCGGCGTCCCGGATCTTCCGTCCGACCGACTCCGTCCGGTCGTCGAGCTCGGCCCTGACACCGGCATCCCGCAGCGTCGTGAGGACCCCCTCCCCCACCTCGGCCAGCCGGTCTGAGATCGGCAGGACGATCGCCTGGACGGGGGTCAACCAGACCGGGAAGTCGCCGGCGTAGTGCTCGGTCAGGATCCCGATGAACCGCTCGAAGGTTCCCATCAGGGCGCGGTGGATCACGACCGGTCGGTGCTCGGCGTTGTCGGCACCCGTGTAGGTCATGTCGAAACGCTCGGGGTTCCCGTAGTCGAGTTGGACGGTCCCGAGCTGCCAGGACCGGCCGAGCGCGTCCGTCATGTGGAGGTCGATCTTCGGGCCGTAGAAGGCCCCGTCACCCGGGTTGATCTTGAACGGCAGGCCCCGGCTCTCGAGCGCCCGCGTCAACTCGGCTTCCGCCCGGTCCCAGAGGGCGTCGTCGCCGATCCGCTTCTCCGGCCGGGTCGACAGCTCGAGCTCCGGCGTCAGGCCGAACAGGCCGTAGATCTCGAAGCCGAGGTCCAGGCACCCGGTGACCTCGGTCTGGACCTGGTCGGCGGTGCAGATGATGTGGGCGTCGTCCTGCGTGAAGTGGCGGACCCGCAGCAGGCCGTGGAGCGTCCCCGACGGCTCGTTGCGGTGCAGCAGGCCCGGCTCGGAGTAGCGGACGGGAAGGTCGCGATAGGAGTGGCGCTCGGACTTGTAGAGCAGGAAGTGGCCCGGGCAGTTCATCGGCTTGATCGCCAGCTGACGGTCTTCGGACTCCGTCGTGAACATGTTCTCCCGGTACTTGTCCCAGTGGCCGGAGATCCTCCACAGCTCGGAGTCGTAGAGCAGCGGCGTCTTGACCTCCTGGTAGCCGTGCTTGGCCGTCAGCTCGCGAGATACGCCGACCAGCGTGTTCCACAGCGTCGTGCCACGCGCCGTCCAGAACGCCGAGCCCGGCGAGAGCTCGTTGAAGTGGAACAGGCCGAGCTCCCGGCCGAGCTTCCGGTGGTCGCGCGCCCGCGCCTGCTCGAGGCGCTCGAGATGCTCGGCGAGATCCTGCTTGGAGAAGAACGCCGTCCCGTAGACCCGGGTCAGCATCGTCCGCGACGAGTCCCCCCGCCAGTAGGCGCCGGCGACCGACTGGAGCTTGAACGCCTTGATCGACTTCGTGGTCGGCGCGTGCGGCCCCCGGCAGAGGTCGGTGAACGGTCCGTTGGTGTAGAGCGAGACCGTCTCCAGCGGGTCGGCCGGGTCGGCCGCGGCGACGAGGTCGTCGATCAGCTCGACCTTGTAGTCCTCACCGAGCGAGACGAACCGCTCGCGTGCCTCGCCGACGCCGACGTCCTCGCGGACGAAGGTCTCCCCCGCCTTGACGTGCTCGCGCATCCGCGCCTCGATCGCCGGAAAGTCGGACTCGGAGACGCTGACGCCGTCGGGGAAGTCGAAGTCGTAGTAGAAGCCCTGGTCGATCGCCGGACCGATCGAGATCTTCACGCCCGGGTAGAGCTCCCTCACCGCTGCCGCCAGCACGTGGGCCGCGTCGTGGCGGATCAGGGCGAGCGCCTCGGGCCCGCTCGTCGGCGTCAGGATCGAGACGCCCGCCCCGTCGGGCAGCGGCCTCGCGAGGTCGCGCACCTCCGCGTCGACGACGATCGCCAACGCCGCCCGCGCCAGGCCCGGGCCGATCGCCGCAGCGGCATCGGCCCCGGTCCCCCCGTCGGGAAGTCCCAGCGCCTTGCCGTCGGGGAGCGTTACCGAGATCGCCATCGCCGCGCCGATGGTATCCCGTGGCCGCGTCGAAGCGGCCGACCCCGCCGCGGGGAGCGGCGATGCCCGAAGCCCACGCCGCTCACAACCGGCTCCGGGCCGGTCGCGCGTGGCGACACGCGGCCCGGAGCAGCAAAGGTCGTGAGGTGCGGCTCCTACCTGCGGTAGCCCGCCTTCGCGTTCTGGCCCTGCACGAAGCGACCCTTCGGACCGGTCGGGTGCAGAATCGCAGCCCAGTCGGCGGGGACGGCGGGCGGCGGCGGCGCCGTCGCCGGAGCCGGCGGGGCGGACTGCTGCTGGACCTGCGGCTTAGAACGCTTCTTGCCGATACCGAGTGGCATAGCGATCATCCAACCTTTCTTTATCTTGACGTGCTGAAACTCGTCGACCGACGGACCTCGGCCGTAACGCGCGGGGTGATTTTACCCAAGGATCACCGCTCGTCAACCCCGGAAATGCCTGCCCCGAGCTTCACGTAACGCCGTCGCCCTCGCACCCTCTCAGCGAAGATAGTCGACCGGCGCGACGGATGCAACGCGACCCTTTCGCGGTCGCGGATCGATCGGCGCGGCGCCGGCTCTCAGGCCGGATTCGGGACCCGCGGGGGGTGCTTGATGCCCTGGCTGAGCCCGAAGATCCCGGCGATCATCATCGCCATCCCCAGCGCCTCCCCGGCGACCGCGGCGGCCCCCAGCGCGACGTGCTCGCCGTAGAGGACCTGGCCGATCAGGATCGCCACGAGCGGCTCGACGATCGTCAGGGTCGGCAGCGACCAGCGGAGCTCGGCGGCCTGGAAGGCGCTCTGGCTGAGGATCAGGGCGGCGATCGCACAGACGAACATCGCGTACGGCGGGACCTGCTGGAGCGTGTTCAACAGGCCGAAGCGGAGGCTGTGGCTCGTCCGCTCGGCGAGCGCCGCCGTCACCCCGAAGAGGATGCCCGCCCCCGTCGCCAGGAAGAGCGGCCGGAGGTGGCGCGAGCGCGCCGCGAGCGCGCAGACTCCGCCGACGCTGACGATCGTCCCGACGGTCAACGCGATCCATCCCGCCGTGCTCGCATTCGGATGGCCGCGCCCGGGACGCGCCACGACGAGGAAGACGACCAGCCCCACCGCGACGAGGACCATCGACAGCCACTCCCGCCGAGCCAGGCGGCGGTGATCGGCGATCGCCCCGCCGACGAGGGCGAACACCAGCCCGCTCACGAAGACCGGCTGAACAAGGGCGAGCGACCCGTGCCGAAGCGCCAGCAGCTGGAAGACGAACCCCACCAATCCCGCAACGTTGCCCAGCAGCCAGAGCGGTCGCTGGGCCAGGTGCGTGAGAAGTCCGATCCGCATCGTCGTCCCCGGTGGCGCGGCCGCCGCCTCCCGCTGCTCGAGGATCGACGACAGCCCGTAGCAGAACGACCCGAGCAGGCAGAGGCCGATCACGACGACCGGTATGTAGGCCGTGTCGTAGAACGCCTCGACCCGCGCGGCGACTCTGCCGAGGAGATGATGGCTGTGCGGGACGACGAGATCCGGTGTGCCGTTGACGACGATGATCCCCGCCAGGTTCATCCCGTCGTCTCCTCGGCCCGCTTCACGCCGGCGAGTTTAAACGGCGCACCGCCGGCCAAGCCCTCGACCACGATCAGGGCTGCGGCGATCGGCACGGTTGCCGGCAGCTCGGGGACCGCCAGGAAGAGCAGATCGAACGCGAGTGCCAGGCCCGCCGTGAGGACCGCCGCCCGCCGCTGGAGCGCCCAGCTCGACGCGAGGACGGCGCCGAGCGCCGCGGCGATGAAGAGGTCGCCGTAACCCATCACCGCCTGGCCGAAAACCACCCGCTGGAGCTGCGGGAGGCCGGCACCCGGCGCCGCCGCGTTGAGGACCGCGTTCGGCGCCTGCAGCAGGTCGCCGGCGACGAGGGCCGCGTCGACCAGCGCCATCACGACGATCCCGACCTTCAGCAGCCGGACCGGTGCCACCGCCGCGAGCAGGCCGCCGAGCGTCACGGTGCTGAGCCCGGTGAGCGCCAACGCCGCGGCCTCGCCGGCGAGCGTCGCGGGCGCCTGCCACGCGAGTACGAACCCCCCGGCGGCGAGCAGTCCCAGCAGCGGCCTCGCCCCCCGGCAGACCCACCCGAGGGCGACGGCGGCGAGCACGGGGACACCGATCAGCGCGAGGTAGGTCAGTTCCTCGGCGGTCTGCGGACGCGACCCGACCGCCACCACCACGGCGACGATCGAGCCGCCGGGGACGAGCGCCCACCACGGGTTGCGCAGTCGCTCGAAGACCGCGAACGGCTCGGCTCGCGGGACCGCGACGAGGACACCCTGGGCCAGCGAGAGCACGCCGATCGAGACGCCGAACGACAGCACGCGGTTCCGGAGCCCGCGCGGCGCTCAGGCCGGGGCGGCGTGGGCCGCGTGGGCGGCGGCGTCTGGGGCGGCCGGGGCGTGCGCGGCGGCGGCGTGAGCGGCGGCGGCGGCGCGGGTGGCGGCGGCGTGGGTGGCGGCGGCCGTCGCCTGGGCCGCGCCCGGCGTATCGAAGACGCGAGCCCGCCAGAGCGCGTCGTCACCGAGCGCGAGGCGGGTCGCCTCGCCGGCCGCCGCCAGCTCGATCAGCGCGGTCTCGGCCGCTGTGCGGTCCGGCGCGTCGAGGCCGTCGGTCATGATCGCCGCGACCTCCTGTGTCGTCAGCCCGTGGGGAAAGCGCTCGAGCGCGGGAAGCGGATCCTCGGGCGCGGGCGTCCGCTCGAGCGTGACGTCGAGGTTCGCGATCGCGACGTCGTACGCCTCGACTGGCTGGAATCCGCCGACCTCGAGTGTCCGGCCGTCCGCGGACTCGAAGATCACCGACGGCGCCGTGTAGCGGACCGGGCCGTCGGTCTGGGCGGACTTGCCCTGGAACTCGGTCGGCCCGCCGGCTGCCCGCCGAGCCAGCGCGCGGTCGGCCTCGTAGGCGGCGATCACCTCCGGCGATCCGATCGCCCCGACGATCGCCCGGGCGTCGAGCCCGTCGACCCGCGAAAGGGCTCTGAGCAGGTCGTCGTCCTCGTCGAAGACCACCCCGTCGTTGAACGTCCCGAACTGGAGGGCCCTGAAGGCCGCGTATTCGAGCTCTGGCGCCCGCAAGCGCGTGGCGACGATCGCCCGGCAGGCCGGCGCGGTGGCCGAGATCCGCGACCGGGGAGTAGTCGAGAAGGGCATCCCGAAGCGATCCCGGAACATCAGGTAGCCGAGCGACTGGCGAACCGGCTTGTACCCGCGGTCGAGGTACTGCTGGGCATCCTCGGTCAGGCCGATCGTCACCAGGCGCCAGTGGAGCTGGGCGCCGTAGCGCCACTGGAGCGCGGCGAGCGCCGGACTGGCCGAGTAGGCCCACGGACAGCCGGGATCGGTGAAATGCGTTGCCTGGATCGACATCTCACGAAGGGTAGCGCGGGGCTGGCCCGACGAACGAGGGTCGCCTGTCGGGCGACCGGGGCATTACCTTTCAGGGATGGACTCGGTACGCGGAAAGCTGCTTGTCGCATCACCGGTCCTCGTCGATCCCAACTTCCGGCGGACGGTCGTCCTGATCGCCGCCCACGACGCCGACGGTGCATTGGGCCTGATCCTCAACCGGCCGTCGCCGATGATCGTCGGCGACGTCGTCGCCCAGTTGACCGACGCGTGCGGCGGGTTCGAGGAGATCTACGTCGGCGGCCCCGTCTCGCCGGCGGCGGTGATCGTGCTGGCCGAGTTCACCGACCCGACGCTCAGCTCGATGATCATCGACGGGGATCTCGGTCTCCCCCACGTAGCCCTCGACCCGTCGGTCCTGGCCGGCGGCGTGCGCCGGGCCCGCGCGTTCGCGGGGCACGCCGGTTGGGGCGCCGGACAGCTGGACGCCGAGCTGGCAGAGGAAGCCTGGATCGTCATCGACCTCGACCCAGAGGACCCGTGGACGAACCCTGGCGACCGGCTCTGGAGCACGGTCCTCGACCGGCGGGGCGGCGAGTACGCCCTGCTCGCGCGGATGCCGGTGGATCCGTCGGTCAACTAGGAGCGGGGGCGGGGCCAGCGGCCGGGGGCTCGGGCCCGCGTTGCAACGGCCCGCCGGCGCAGCAGAGTCCCTCGAGAAAGTGGTTGGTGAATTTCATCAACTATCTCCGACGGCGCCCCGTCTCGTGCGCCGGCTCGCCTCAGACCCGACCGACCAGCCGGTCCGGGGTGATCGGCAGCCGACGAACCCGAAGGCCGGTGGCGTGGTGCACGGCGTTGGCGATCGCCGCCGCCGTCCCGACGATGCCGATCTCGCCGATCCCCTTCGATCCCATCGGGTTGAGCTGGTCGTCCTCCTCGTCGACCCAGGTGGCGTCGATGTCGAGGACGTCCGCGCAGGCGGGGACGTGGTATTGGGCGAAGTCGTGGTTGAGGTAGTCGCCGAACTCGAGGTCGAGGATGCTCTGCTCGAAGAGGGCCATCGACAGACCCATCGTCATCCCGCCGATCAACTGCGAACGGGCGGTCTTCGGATTGATGATCTTGCCGGCCGCGAAGACGCCGAGCAGTCTGGGCACCCTGACCTCGCCGGTCCGGGCGTTGACGCGGACCTCGGCGAACTGGGCGCCGAAGGCGTGGCGCGCGAGCTTGGGGAGGGCGGCGACCTCGTCAGCCGTGTCGGCGAACGCCTCGATCCCCTCCTCCGGGATGCTGCCTCCGCGCTCGGCGATCGCGCTCAGGAGGGCCTCGCACGCGCGAACGACCGCCCCGCCCCAGGACCCCGTGCCCATCGACCCGCCGGCGACCGGCCCCCGGGGAAGCGAGCTGTCGCCGAGCTCGACGTCGATCCGAGCGGCCGGGACGGCGAGCGCGTCGGCGGCGATCTGGGTGAGGACGGTTCGGGCGCCGGTGCCGATGTCGGCCGCGCAGACGCCGACCGTGAAGCGACCGTCGGCGTGGGCCTCGACCGACGCGCGGGAGCCGCTGCGGTAGGTCGGGTAGGTCGAGCTGGCGACACCCGTACCGACCAGCCAGTCGCCGGTCCGGCGGACGCCGGGCAGAGGGTCACGACCCGACCACCCGAACCGGGCGGCGCCGTCGCGCAGGCAGGCGACAAGGTTGCGGGAGCTCCACGCCTTGCCTGTCTCGGGCTCGACCGCCGGGTCGTTGCGGATTCGCATGTCGACCGGATCGACCTGGCAGGCGGTCGCCAGCTCGTCGAGCGCCGACTCGAGGGCGTACATCCCCGGGCACTCGCCGGGGGCTCGCATCCACGAGGGGGTCGGAACGTCGAGGGCGAGGAGACGATGGGTCGTCCGCCGGTCGGCGGCCGCGTACATGATCCTCGTGGGTGTGGCTGTCTGCTCGGCGAACTCGGTCAGCGTGGAGGTCTGCTCGAGGACGTCGTGGATGATCGCCCGCAGGACGCCGTCCGCGTCCGCCGCGAGGCGGACGCGCTGGATCGTCGGCGTCCGGTACCCGGTCAGGCAGAACATCTCGCGGCGAGTCAGGGCGAGCTTGACCGGACGGTCGACGTGTCGGGCGGCGAGCGCGGCGACGACGAGCTGTGGACGGGCCTTGCCCTTCGAGCCGAAGCCGCCGCCGACGTGGGGTGAGACGATGCGCACTGCCGCCGGGTCGAGCTCGAAGACGTCGGCGAGCGAGTCGCGGGCGCCGGCAGCGCCCTGGGTCGATTCGTAGACCGTCAGCTCGCCGGCGGTCCACACGGCGAGGCTGGCGTGGGGCTCCATCGGGTTGTTGTGGACGGCCGGAGTCACGTAGGTCTCGTCGATCGTCACGGCCGCGGCTGCGAAGGCGGCGTCCGCGTCACCCTGCGCGGTGTCCGCCGGGTAGGTCGGGTTGACCTTCTCCGGGCGGTAGATCCGCGGATGGCCGGGCTTGAGGAGGACGTCGTGGGCGCGGGCGTCGTACTCGATGCGGACGAGGCCGGCGGCGTGGCGGGCGATCTCGAGCGACTCGGCGACGACGACGGCCACCAGCTGCCCGCGGTAGGCGACCTCGGCCGACTGGAAGACAGCGAGCTCGGCGTCGTCGACGCGGGCGAGGCGAGGGGCGTTGCGATGGGAGATCACCGCGAGCACACCGGGAAGGGCGAGGGCGGCGGCGTCGTCGACGCCGGTCACGGTCCCCGAGGCGATCTCGGCTCCGACGAGCGCGGCGTGCGTGACCCCGGGTATCTGGTGCTCGGAGGCGTAGAGCGCCTGGCCTGTGACCTTGAGACGGCCGTCGACCCGACTGACCGAGCTGCCGATCGACCGGGTGGGGAGGGTCGGGAGGGCGGTCGCCATCAGCGGGAGCTCAGCTGGAGGAGCGTCGCGACAACAAGATTCGCGGCGAGCGTGACCTTGAAGGCGTTGTCGGGAAGCGGCTTGGCGAGGTCGAGCTCGGCAGCTGCTGCCGCGGCGTAGCTCTCCTCGGTCGCGGGGGCTCCGCGGAGGGCGCGCTCCGCCCGGGCGGCTCGCCAGGGGATCGGCGCGACGGCGCCGAAGGCGATGCGGGCGTCGCGGACACGGCCGTCGACGACGTCGAGGACGGCGGCGACCGAGACGAGGGCGAAGGCGAAGGAGGCACGATCGCGGACCTTGCGGTACTCCGAGTTGGCGGCCGCGGCGAGCGGTGGGATCTCGATTGCGGTGATCAGCTCGCCGGCCTCGAGCCGGGTCTCGAGGTCGGGCCGGTCGGCCGGGAGACGGTAGAGCTCGGAGAGCGCGATGACACGCCCGGCCCGGGGACCGAGCAGGTGGATTCGGGCGTCGAGCGCGGTCAGGGCGACGGCCATGTCGGATGGATTGGTCGCGATGCAGGAAGTCGAGTGGCCGAGGATCGAGAGGTCTCGGTGGTGTCCGTCGCGGGCGGGGCATCCGGATCCGGGGCGTCGCTTGTTGCAGGGCTTGGAGATGTCCTGGAAGTAGGAGCAGCGGGTGCGCTGGAGGAGGTTCCCGGCGACGGTCGCCTTGTTTCGCAGCTGGCCGGACGCTCCCGAGAGGAGGGCTCGGGAGAGCACGGGGTAGCGAGCGCGGACGAGCGGGTCGGCGGCGAGATCGGCGTTCGAGACGCCGGCCCCGATCAGCAGGCCGCCGTCCTGGGTCTCGTCGATGCGCCCGTGCGCGAGGCGGCTGACGTCGACGAGGAGCTCGGGTGCCTCGACGCCGAGCTTCATCAGGTCGATCAGGTTGGTGCCGCCGCCGAGGTAGCGGGCGGTGGGGCCGGCGGCGGTGAAGGCGGCGACCGCGTCGGCTGGCGTGGCCGGCCGGTCGTAGGCGAACGGCTTCACCGGGCGACGTCGGCGATCGCGGCGACGATGTTGACGTATGCGCCGCAGCGGCAGAGGTTGCCGCTCATCCGCTCGCGGATCTCGTCGTCGTCGAGGCGTCCGGGCGGGCCGGCGAGGTCGGCCGTGACGAGGCTCGGGTGGTTGGCCTCCCGGGCGAGCATCCCCGCGGCGGAGCAGATCTGGCCGGGTGTGCAATATCCACATTGGAGCGCGTCCCGGTCGACGAAGGCCTGCTGGAGTGGATGGAGCTCGTGGTCATCGGCCAGGCCTTCGATCGTGATCACGGCGTCGTCCTGATGGGCGACGGCGAGCGCGAGGCAGCTGTTGATCCGGCGGCCGTCGACGAGCACGGTGCAGGCGCCGCACTGGCCGTGGTCGCAGCCCTTCTTGGCGCCGGTCAGGCCGAGCTTGTCGCGAAGCAGATCGAGCAGGGTGAGGCGGGTGTCGACGACGAGGGCGTGATCGGAGCCGTTGACGCGGATCGTGAGCGGCAGGTGCTGGGCCTGGAGGCCGGCGGCACCGTCAGACGGAGCGCTCAGAAGTGGGCCAGGCAGTCGACGCAATCCTCGCAGGTGCGAGGCCAGTTCGGCGACCAGAGCGTGCCCATGTAGGAGAGCGTGTGGAAGCCCTCGTGGCCGCAGTAGTAGCACCGGGTGAGATGCTCGGGAAGGCCGGATCCGGTCTGTCCGGTGAGAAAATCGTGGAGCGACTCGGGGATCTGACGCTCGGCGATGTAGCGGAAGTCGTAGTCGTCGAACTCACGGGCAATCTCTCCGGGTCCGCGGGTCGCCTGTTCGAGGGACCACGGCGGGGGGTCCGCCTCACGCAGCGTGAGATCGACCAGGTGGCCGGTGACGTCGAGGCCGATGCTTGCGTGGACGATCTCGGGGTAGTCGCCTTCGGCATCGGCGGCGACCGTGGAGACGCGCCAGCCGAGGGGTCCGCGGGGAGAGGTCTTGGTGACCGTTCCCTTGCCGAAGACACGGGCGCGCTGGCGGACCAGGGGCTCGCCGAGCCGGACGGCCCCGGGGTTGCCGGCGGCGTGCATGCGGGGGATGAAGTTCTCGATCGCGGCGCGGATCTGCTCGGTCAGCCGGCCGTAGCAGAGCTCCTCGTGATCGAGCCGGTGCTGGCGCTCGGCCTCCTTGCAGCCGCTCGAGCAGATCGTCTGGCCGTCGGCCTGGACGGTGTGGTAGCCGCAGAGGAACGTTCCGCAGTCGGCGCACCGGTTCAACGACTGGGCGCCGCAGTGGCACGAGAATTGGGCGATGTCGTAGCCGTAGATACCGCCAGTCTAGCGCGCGCGGGCGCGAAGGCCAAGGGATTTCGTCAGGTCGAGCGGCGGCGGCGGCGGGCCCTCGACCGACTGGCGTCGCGTCCGTCAGCACCGGCCTGGGCGGCGATCCTGGCGGCCGTGAGGTCGGCGTCGAAGGCGTTGAGCGCATCGGCGGGATCCACGCCGGCGGCCATCCGGTCGACCGCGACGAGCGCCGCGCGGGCGAGCCTTCGCCAGGCGGCGGTCGCGTCAGGATCGGCGGCGACCGCCGCGAACGACGCCCGGACTCCGGGGAGCTCGTCTGGAGTGCAGGCGCGCAGCTCGGCGACGATCGAATCGACCGGTGTGAGAGGGGTCAAGCGGTGATCGGCGTCGACCGGGCGGACGCGGAAGGGCGGCGATCGCCGTGCACGAGGCGCCGACTCCGGGGAGCTCGTCCGGGCCGGCGGGTGGTAGGGGGGGATCGGCCGGGACAGGCGAGCAGGGAGATGCGGTTGCTAGGTGGTCGAGCCAAAGTCCTGGGTGTAGGTGGCGCCGGGGCCTTGGCCGACGGATGCCGGCATCGCGGCGACGACGCCGATCCCGGTGTCGCGGTAGGCGGGGCTGAGGATGTTGGCGCGATGCTCGGGCGAGGCCATCCACATCGCGACGATCGCACTGGGCGCGGCCTGCGAACCACCGGCGGCGGCGATGTTCTCGGCGATCGAGAAGCCGTGCCCCGACCGGAGGTAGCCGACGGCGCGAAACCGGTCGACCGGTGCCGAGCCGGATGGGCTGACGTGAGCGAAGAAGTTCTGGGCGACCATCTCGTGGGAGAAGTCGGTCGCCGCGGCGCGGAGGCTGGGTTTGGTGTGAACCGAGGCGAGGCCGTGGGCTGCCCTGTTGATCAGGCAGAGCGTCGCGGCGACGACCCGAGCGATGTTGCCCGGCGTCGGGATCAGGCCGGAGTCCTTGCAGCCGTGGGCGGCGGCCGGTCCGGAGGCGCTTGTCGATGACGTCGGCATCGGATCAGCGGTCATTCTAGCTTCGGGAAGCGGAGGAACCGGACTGTGATCTCCTCGGCCCGCCGAACCGCTACGGGGCCTCGCGGGCTTTCGATGGGCCGAGCATCGAGGCGGGCGGGATGGGCGATACTGGGCTCGAACCAGTGACCTCCGCCTTGTCGAGGCGGCGCTCTCCCAGCTGAGCTAATCGCCCTGGGACGGGAAGCCTAGCAACGGGCGTAGGGGGTTGGCCGCTAGGCTAGCCGGGTCGTCGGCGACGTGGCGGAGTGGTTACGCAACGGCCTGCAAAGCCGTGTACATCGGTTCGATTCCGATCGTCGCCTCTCACGAAACGCCCGTGAACAGGGCGTTCTTGTTGCCGGGGCCCAGCGCCATCCGCATAAATGGCCTCGAATTGGTCGCGAACTCCGCGAGAAGACCGCCCTCTCAGGAGGCGGGGACGTCCCCGCGTCGGTCAGCTCTCCAAGACCGCGTGTCAGGGGCGAGGGCGGTGCCGGTGCATGTAGCGAAACGCTCCCGTCACGTAGATCGTCACGGTGACGACGAACACGACGATGGCGGCCGTGACCGACCACCAGAGCCGCGCCGCGATGACAGGTAGCCCGACGAGCAGCCAGGCACCGACCATCCGCGTGAGCGTCCCCCGGAGGCTCCGCTCGGCGAAGCAGTCGGCAAGGAGCATCGTGTGAAGATCATCCCACACCCGTCGAACGCCCGTCGCCGCATGGGCACGGGTCTCTCGGGCAGCATCGGGGCTCGCCGCGCCGAGACGGCGCCGTCGGCGAGGTCGCGCAGGAGAAGGCGACGGTGCGGAGGCCGGTATTCGTACATACGTCGGCGCGCATACGCGTCCGGACGCCGCGTCGCGAAGTTCGGGTACTCCTTGAACACAACCACTCAAGGAGGCTCACGTGCTCTTCGCCATCGCCCTCATCCTGCTCATCGTCGCCGTACTCGGCGGGATCGTCGTCCACCCGCTGCTCTTCCTGTTGGCCGTCCTGGCGGTCATCGTCCTCGTCAGCGGACGCGGCGCGACCGCAGGTGGCGGGCGCCGCGGATTTCGCCGCGGGCCGATCGTCTGATCCGACGACAGCCCCCTCGAAGCGCAAGTCGTACCAGGCCAGCCCGCCACACCGGCGGGCTGGTCTGCGCCGGGCGATCGGGAGGTCCACGCTCGCGGCACCGGCTCCGACGGCCGGGGTTCCCGCATTGGGCTCCGACCGCCGGGCTCCGACTGCCGGCGGGCGTCCACTGCCCCGGCCGCGTCGCCCAGGCTCAGGTCATCGCCGCGGCGAGTGGATGGTCGCGCAGCTGCTCGGGCGGCGGCCCATGCAGTAGCCACTCGCCCGACTCCCGCCGGCTGACCGCCCCCGAACGCACCAGGTCCCCCAGAGCCGAGGTGACCGACGGCCGGTGGGCGCCGACCAGGTCAGCGAGGCGCTGGTGGGAGAGCGGCAGGTCGACGAGGATGCCGTCCTTGCCGACCCGTCCCCACCGTTCGGCGACGTGCCACAAGGTCAGCAGGACCCGATCGTCGACCCGCGGGTGGTGGGCAATGGCAAGCGCCACCGCCAGGTGGTGGGCACGCCGGGTCCCGCGGGCGAACAACTCCACGCCGAGCTCCGGCCAGGGGACCATCCGGGTCACCAGGCCGTGGTCGAGTACCGCCAGCCGGACCGGCTCGAGCACTGCCCATCCGACCTCGGCCCGCACGTGGGAGCCCTCGTCGTCCCAGCTCCACGGCCGCAGGACGTCCCCGGGTCCGATCAGCTCGACGCAGCGCCGACCGAGGACATCGACCGCTCTGGAGAGCAGGCCGTCGACCACGAGGAAGCCCCGGTGGTGGATCTCCGGCTCGACTGATGCCCCGGCGTCCCAAACGCCGGGGGACAGGCGTCGCACGCGAGCCAGCGCGTCGCGCCGTGCCTGCTCGCGAGCCCGGCTGTCGAGCAGTGCGGCGAGCTCGTCGTCGGCGTCGACGATGCTCATCACCTCGTCATGCCTGGCCACCGCACCATCTTGACACGGCCGGGCCTCGCTGCGCCCTGACACGAGCCCGCCGCGGGCAGACCCCCGGAGAACGTACGAGCGCGCAATATGTGGTACCTCCACGCTACGACCGGTACCCAGTAATTTGAGGATTGGCGACCGCGGGGCGCGGGAATCCTTCTCAGCGATGTCGACCGTGCCGCCTGAGGGTCCTACCGAGCAGCTGCACCCGAGACCGGCGGCAGTGGTCAGCGAACCCGTGGGGGTGCCGGTCGTCGAGTCGTCCACGCTGTTGCGCCTTGAGCAGGTCATCGGCGGCCTGCGGACGTGGCTTGCGGTGATCGGGGTCGTGGCCTTGGCAGCGGTCGCCTTGGCGGTCTACGCACTCATCAAGGCCAACGACAACGGTCCTGGTTCAGGCAGGGGCTACGCGACCAACGCCCGGGTCGATCGAATCAGCAGCGACGTCAAGGCGCTCCGCGCTAGTGGCACGACCACCGCCACCAACGGCGGCGCCAGCAGCAATGGGGCGGTTGCCGGCGCGGGTCTCAGTGCCCGTGTCGATCAACTCGCGAGCCAGGTCCGGGCCCTGAGCGCGAGTTCCGCTCCAAGCGGGTCTGCCGCGCTCGCCGGCCGCGTTGCGGCTCTTGAGAGCTCCGTCCGAAGCATCGCCAGCAGGCCGTCGACCGGCGCTAATGTCACCCAGTCGCTCACGCAGCTTTCGAGCCGCGTCGACACGATCGCCAGCGATGTCGCCCAGCTGAAGCAGTCGCAAGCCCAGCCCGCACCTTAGCGCCGCGACCAGCTCTGGCCGGCACAGGGTCACCTGGCCGGCACCGCCTTGCGGACCCGTCTGCGAGCGCGGTCGACGAGCCCGACCATTCCAGCCCGAGTCAGTGGATCCAGACCGGCGTGCCGAGCGGCATCAGACGGCTGAGGCGAGCCATGTCGGGGTTACGCACCCGGACGCATCCATGCGACGGCCGTCCGGGGACGAGTTGCGGCTGGTTGGTCCCGTGAATTCCGATCACTCCGCCGCCCGGCCAGTCGGTCAGCGTCGGCGAGTAGGCACTCGTCCCGAAGGCGTACACGCCGTACAGACCGGTGACCGACCCGAGCCGGAGGCCCTCGCGGATGTAGAAGTGGCCGTGGGGGGTCGTTGTGCCCGGCTTGCCGATCCCGACTGGCGCAGTCCAGATCACGTGACCATTGCTGTACAGCGTCGCGCGCAGGGCCTTGGTGTCGATCTGTAGAGACGTGTGGTCGGTGCGGAGCGCGCCGAGCGAGCCCTCCGGCACCCAGCCACGCAGGCTGGCGGAGCGCACGAGGGGGACTCGAACCCGCAGCCACGCCTGCTTGTGGCGATCTACCCACCGCGACAGCACCTCGTAGACCGCGGGGGTGCGCTCCTCGGTCAACAGATGCAACGACCCGATCATCGGAGCCGCGGCGAGCGGGCTCGAGCGGATCGGCGCGGCCCAGGACACATAAGCCCAGCGCGTCGTCGTCGATTCGTTCGACAGGCTGGTCCACGCCGACGGCGGGGGACCGACGACGCGGGCCGGGCCGGTCGTCTTCTGGGGCCCAGTGGTGCCGGTTGACCCGGTGGTTCCCGTCGGCCCCGTCGCCGGGCCGGGCCCCGTCGTGCCCGTCGTATCCTCGATGATCGTGTCGGCCGGTCCCGGTCCGTTCGACCCGGCCGTCGGCGGTGTGCCACTCGCCATCGTGACAGCGGTACCGAAGGTCAGGAACCCCGCAATGACCGCGCCGAGCATGACGGGAGCAAGATTCAGCCGTGAGCGCCGCACGACCAGACCGTCACGGACTGACCCGCTGGGGCGCCTCACGCGCTGGCGGCCGCAGGGCCGCTGGGCCCTCCGGCGTTACGGCGGGAGTCGCTCATCCTGTGAAGAGCGGGAGCTTGGGGGCCTGGCAGCGCGCGATCGTCGCGTGGAGGCTCCGCGTCTTCCCGGTCCGGTAGGTCACCACGGCAACCAACTTGTGCTGGCGGGAGCTCAGAGCCCCGGCCTTGACGGTCACGCTGTACCGCCCGCTCGAGTCCTTCACCGTAGCCGTGGCGAGATGCTTGCCGTCGAGCGAGTAGCTGACCGACTTGATGTTCGACCCGGTGACATACACCTTGACCGTCGACCCCGCCACGCAGCCCGCTGGCCGATGGAGCGTCGACGAGCTGACGACGCTCGCCGCCTTGATCACCGGAGCCGGCGTCAGGCTGACCGTCGCATGCGCAGTCGCCGTGACCGTCGTCCCGTTGCTCGTCCCGGTCACGGTCACCGTATCGGTCTCCGTATCGCCGGCCTTCCCAGTGAACGAACCCGTGAACGTGCACGCCGGACTCGTCGCGCCAGGCGCCAGCACAACCCCGATCAACGTCCCGCACGTACTCCCCGCCCGCGTCGCGAGATTCCCATACACGTTGTCGACCAACGCCGTGATCGTCACCGGCTGGAACGTACTCGGGTTCGAAACCTGCACCGTGAACTTGAACGTCCCGCCCGGCGCGACCAGCGTCAACGGACTCACGACCTTCGTAACCGCGATCTGCGGACTCGCAGGCGTCAACGTGACAGTCGCATTCGCCGTCGCCGTCACCGTCACACCATTGCTCACGCCCGTCACCGTCACCGTGTCCGTCTGCGACGCGCCAGCCTTACCCGAGAACGGCCCCGAGAACGAACACGTCGGACTCGACTGACCCGGCTGCAACGTCGTACCGATCAGCGTCCCGCACGTGCTGCCCGCGAGCGTCGCGATATTCCCGTACACGTTGTCAGTCAAAGCAGTGATCGTCACCGGCTGGAACGTGCTCGGATTCGACACCTGCACCGTGAACGTGAACGACCCACCCGGCTCCGGCCGGCTCAACGGGCTCGCGACCTTCGTAACCGCGATCTGCGGATTCGCCGGCGTCAGCGTGACAGTCGCATTCGCCGTCGCGGTCACCGTCACACCATTGTTCACGCCCGTCACCGTCACCGTGTCCGTCTGCGACGCGCCAGCCGTACCCGAGAACGGGCCCGAGAACGAACACGTCGGACTCGACTGACCCGGCTGCAACGTCGTACCGATCAGCGTCCCGCACGTGCTGCCCGCGAGCGTCGCGATATTCCCGTACACGTTGTCAGTCAAAGCAGTGATCGTCACCGGCTGGAACGTGCTCGGATTCGACACCTGCACCGTGAACGTGAACGACCCACCCGGCTCCGGCCGGCTCAACGGGCTCGCGACCTTCGTAACCGCGATCTGCGGATTCGCCGGCGTCAGCGTGACAGTCGCATTCGCCGTCGCGGTCACCGTCACACCATTGTTCACGCCCGTCGCCGTCACCGTGTCCGTCTGCGACGCGCCAGCCGTACCCGAGAACGGGCCCGTGAAGGTGCATGGGTCGCTCGACGCGCCCGGCGCAAGTGTCACACCGATCAGCGTCCCGCACGTGCTGCCCGCGAGCGTCGCGATATTCCCGTACACGTTGTCAGTCAAAGCGGTGATCGTCACCGGCACCGTCGTGCTCGGATTCGACACCTGCACGGTGAACGTGAACGACCCACCCGGCTCCGGCCGACTCAACGGACTCGCGACCTTCGTGACCGCGATCTGCGGCGTGCCCGAGACCAGCGAGACCGTCGCATGCGCGACCGCCGTCGCCGGGAAGCCGTTCGAATCGATCCCGTTGACCGTGACCGTATCGGTCTGCGAAGCACCAGCCGCGCCCGTGAATGGACCCGTGAAGCTGCACGGATCGCTCGACGCGCCCGGCGCCAGCGTCACACCGATCAACGCCCCGCAGGTGCTCCCCACCCGCGTCGCGATGTTCCCGTAGACGTCATCAGTCAAAGACGTGATCGTGATCGGATCGACCGCACTCGGGTTCGAAACTCGAACTGTGAACGTGAACGTCCCCCCCGGCGCGATCTCGGTCAACGGACTCGCGACCTTCGTCACCGCGATCACCGGCTGCGGCAGCGTCACCGACTCTCCGGGAGCACCGCACGCAGACGCGGCTGCGGCGTTGTTCGCATCGCCGCTATAGGACACGACGAAGTTGTAGGTCCCCGCACCCGTCGTCGTAAACGGCCCAGACAGGTACGTCCCATTGCCTGTCACCGGCACCGTCGAGGTACCCAGCGGAGTGCCCGTGCAGGTGGCGTTGTTCGGACCGTATGCCGTGAACGTGATCGTCCCCGTCGGACTGACGCCGCCGGACAGTGTGCCGGTGTCGCTGATCGTCCCGCCAGCCGGCACCGTCGCCGAAGCGACTGTCGTGATCGCCGGCGCAGCCTTCGTGACCGTCACGGACTCGCCCGGCGCACCACAACCCGAGACCGCTGCGGCGTTGTTCGCATCGCCGCTGTAGGACACGACGAAGTTGTACGTCCCCGCGCCTGTCGTGGTGAACGGACCCGACACATACGTCCCGTTACCGGCCACTGTCACCGTCGAGTTGCCGAGCGGCGTGCCCGTGCAGGTCGCGTCGTTAGGACCGAAGACGGTGAACGTGATCGTCCCCGTCGGACTGACCCCGCCCGACAGTGTGCCCGTGTCGCTGATCGTTCCGCCCGCCGGCACCGTCGCCGAAGCGACCGTCGTGATCGCCGGCGCAGCCTTCGTCACCGTGACGGACTCACCCGGCGCGCCGCAGGCCGACGTCGCGGCCGCGTTGTTCGCATCGCCGCTGTAGGACACGACGAAGTTGTACGTCCCCGCACCCGTCGTCGTGAACGGTCCCGACAAATACGTCCCGTTACCGACAACCGTTACCGTCGAGGTACCAAGAGGCGTACCGGTACAGGTCGCGTTGTTCGGCCCGTATGCCGTGAACGTGATCGTGCCCGTGGGATTGACCCCGCCCGCGAGCGTCCCCGTGTCGCTGATCGTCCCACCGGCGGGGACCGTCGGCGAAGCGACGGTCGTGATCGTCGGTACGGCCTGCGTCACCGTCGAGACCTCACCGGCATCCCCACAGCCGGATGTGAACGCGGCGTTGTTCGCATCACCGCTATACGTCACGACCCAGTTGTAGGTCCCAGGCGCGGCCGGCGAGAACGGACCAGACGGATAATCACCGGCGCCCGAGACCGGCACCGTTGCGGTGAACACCGCAGCGCCGGCGCACGTGGGGTTGTTGAACAGCGTGAAGGTCAGCGTGCCGGTCGGTGCCGGGGCGGGCGCCGTGGCCCCCACCAGGTGCGCCGTGTCGGAGATCGTCCCTCCGACCATGGCTGTCGGCGTGGCGGTCGTCGTCGCGGACGGTGACGCCTTGTTGATGATGACCGGCGTCGTCCCGTTCTGGTCGCCCGACGGAAGATTCGTTACATTCGACGTCGCGGTCACGTGCGCGAGCACGATCGTCTGATAGCTGTTGGGTCCCGGAATCGACGCCGGATGCGGCGGCGCCTTGACCACGTCAAACGAGAAGTCGATCCGGCAGACCGAGTTCGCGGTGCCTGGAGGCGTCAACACCACGGGCCCGCCGGTCGGGGTGAACGACACTTGGCCCGTTGCCGCATCGATCACCGTGACGGTGAAGTTCGTACCAGCGCACGCCGTGCCCGCTTCTCCGACGGCCGTCGGACTCAGAACGAAAACACCCGGATCGGCGTTTGCGACGGGACAGTCACCCGTCCCCGGTACGGCTGCCGCTGTTCCACACACGGGGACAAGGCTGATCGTGTTCACCGTCAGGTTGCCCGTACTCTCGGGCGGCGTCGACGCGTTCAAGATCTGCAGCGAAGCGGGAACCCCGGTCTGTCCGACCGCCACCGTCGACGGAAAGGTCGGCGTCACGCCGAGACCGACCCCCGCGAAGGCAGCCGGCACGCCGACGCCCAACGGCAGGAGAACGACAAACAAAGCCAGGAGCAGCCCCCGCAGATGCCCGGACACGCCAGTGCGCCGCGGGGTACTCACAACCGCGCTCGCGGAGCCCGAAATCCAGCTTGCCCCGTCCCGCGAGCCGCGCTCCCGGGCTTCGCCCTCCCGACGATCCCTCATCTGATGAATCTCCCTCAGCGCCCCTGCAAGGCCGCGATCCGCGTTGTGTGTACTCGTCCCAAGTCTCAGGCACGCGTGCAGCCGTCCCGCACGTGTGACGAGGATAACACGCCGGACCACTGCGAACGACATTTGTCGTGGAATTGGGACGGATTTTGCACCGCCCGGGCGGCGTCACGGCGCGGACAGCTCCCAAATTGTCAATCGTGCTTGACGACCACCTGGACCGAGTGCCGGCCGCGACCGGATTGGTCCGGTCGGTCCCGAAGGGACAAGTGATCCGCCGTAATGGACGAGCGCAGCGCAGTCGATTCATTCGACGGTGACCCCACAAAGCACCGATCTCACGCCGCGACGCCCGCGGGCTGGCCTCGAGCGGACGACCTGTCGTCATCCAACGCCGATCGGAGCTGCGAGGTCCTTGAGCTCTCGTTTCACCGCGGCCGGGTGAGCCTGAGGCCGACGGAGCGCGGACGGGCACGCGGCGTCGTGGTTCGCTGAGCCTCACAGCGAAACCTGAAACCGCGCCGGCGCGGTCTTCGGGTCTCGCAAGCGCGAGATCTCAACGCAGCGCCGGCGCAGCCCCGGCCGATCTGCGTCCCGCTGGCGACGGTTAGGAGCGCCCGGGGCTGCGCGGCCCGGTCGGTCCGCCCGGGGGTCGGGGATCGTCGCAGTAGCGGGGCGGCTGCACGACAGCAGTCAGAACTCTCACCCGCCGCCCCCGCGTGCGATCAATCGCCCTCGAAGTACTCCTGGCGGCAGACGCGCGCCGATACGTCCGCTTCCCGTTCGCGCTCTGCCCTCGGCTGCTTCCACCGCCCGGCTCGTATCTGCCGCCGGCGACCAAGTGGCGCGGCTTGTCCAACCGACGGCCACTCTCCTGCGTCACCTCATCCAGCGTGAACCGGCGGATGTGTGACACGCGACGCTGCTGAGCCCGTAGCCCTTGGGCCCAACCGCACGCCACCGGCCGCCCGGCCTTGCGCGCGAGTTCGCGGGTGACGAGGACCACAGATCTTGACATCCCTCGCCGCCGGTGCGCGCCTCACTCAGGTGAGTCGGTATCCCGGGATGGTCGCTCCCGGCTGCTTCCGGGGTGCGTGGCGACATGAGGAGCCGATGTCACAACACCTACAGAAGCCACAATATGCTGCCACCCAAGGGTCGAGCGACACGGCGGGCCCGGAGTATCCACGGGCGTTGCCCGACCGCTTCTGGTCAGCGTCTGTCACGCACGTGTCGATCGCCGCGGCCAGGGCCTCCGGGCCGATCGATCCATCTCGCCGCCGCTTGAGCCGCCATCGAGCCCGGAGCACGGGCAGGCGTGGGACTGGTCGTGAGGCCGTGGCTGCATGCCTCTCGGTCCAGCACCGGCGGTGTTATCCAGGCCAGCGACTCGCGCCGACTTCGCATGAGTTCTGGGGCCTGCCCAATACACGTACAATTGTTGCGACGACGCGCACATGAGGCTGTCTGGAAGGAATGACAGCGCCAAGACGCGAGCTCGAGAGACACCAAGACAGCCGGTACCCGGACGTCACGCGGAGCAATGCGCCCGCCGCCAACCCGGTAGGTCTGCCGAGAGGCCGGCCTGACGGCCTGCAGTGGTGTGCGGCGCTCGCGCACTTGGACGCGATCGACGCCGTCCTGCGCCTCGGCTGGACGTCCTCGGTCGGCGACGCCGATCAGGCGACCGGTGGCAGTAGATCCCGGAGAAGGCGGTACGGTCTCTGCCGCGGGCGTGGTGGCCGACCGCCCTCGCGTCCGGAGTGAGTCGTAACTCGGATCCACGACCTGGTTGACACAGGCGGCGCGCTCAAGTCGTCGGCGCCGAGCATCTGGACTCGACCCGCGTCGTGGTCAGCGGTAGACGAAATGCGCGCAGCAAACCGCGTGCAGTCCGGCACCGGCCTTCCCGGTGGTCGCCTGGGTCAGTCAGTAGCCTCGGGGTCCATCGGCGTGGGGGGCGTGCTATTAGGATCGGTCGACGGGCGCTGCGGCCAGCGTTAGCGTTTGCCCTCAGTTCGTCGGAGGCGACGAGGTGGATGCTGCTCGTGATCACGAGCAAGGATCGCAAGCGGCCTAGATGACTCGGCAGGAGATCTCTGCGGCGTGTGTGGCGGCCGGAAGAAGTACGCCGATCAGTTGGTGATTGCGTTGCTGCGGGAATCGTCGACGCGGTTGGGCGCAGCAGCGCGGGGACCGTCTTCAGGGTCTGCAACACGCGACGTTCTGCCCTGGTCAATCCCGAGGTACCCGAGCGCCTCGACGAGGTGATTCTTCCGCTGGACTCGTGGCCCGCGAGCCGAGGGTCTTGAGCGGACCCGGGGAGTCTGCCCGATGAAGTGTGTGCGGTTGGAGTAGTCGATCAGCTTGCCGACCGGCGGGGACATGCTCCCCTTGCACGCTTCCGAGCGACTCCGGGTGGCTCGGGCTCGCACTGACGGCCACCGACATCATCGTCTGGACCCAGCCCTCACCCTCGACGGCGAGCGGCACACCGGCGAGCCCAGGCGCCTGCGCTACGACATCCTCACGTCGGCGGCCACCCGACCCTCCACGCCGCGCACCGCGCTGCGGCTCCCCGCCGACTGGCCTTGCCTGGCCGCGTCATCCGCGCCTTCGGGCGCATCGAAGGCCTCTCCGCGCTCGGCTGAGCCCAGCCCGGCCACCCACGACCCATCCGTCCCGGGGAGACGAATCCCCCCGATCGCCGTGCGGCTTGCGCACCAGCCCACGCGGACCCGCGCCCGACAGCACTTGTCTCACCGGCGAACCGAGACTGGTCCAGCCGGCCGTCCGCTCCTGTCGGGATCAGCCTGTGAAGAGTGGCAGCTTGGGCGGTTGGCAGCGGACGATCGTCGCGTGGAGGGTCCGCGTCTTCCCGGTCCGATAGGTCACCACGGCAACCAGCCTGTGCTGACGGGAGCTCAGACCCGCAGTCTTGACGGTCACGGTGTAGTGGCCGCTCGAATCCTTCGCCGTGACGGTGACGAGGTGCTTGCCGTCGAGCGAGTAGCTGACCGACTTGATGTTGGTGCCGCTGACGAAGATCTTGGCCGTGATGCCGACGCAGCCCGCGGGGCGATGGAGCGTCGACGAGCTGACGACGCTCGCCGGCTTGATCACCGGAGCCGGCGTCAGGCTGACCGTCGCACGCGCAGTCGCCGTCACGGTCGTCCCGTTGCTCGTCCCGGTCACGGTCACCGTATCCGTCTCCGTATCACCGGCCACGCCGGTGAACGGCCCCGTGAACGTGCACGCCGGACTCGTCGCGCCAGGCGCCAGCACAACCCCGATCAACGTCCCGCACGTACTCCCCGCCCGCGTCGCGAGATTCCCATACACGTTGTCGACCAACGCCGTGATCGTCACCGGCTGGAACGTACTCGGGTTCGAAACCTGCACCGTGAACTTGAACGTCCCGCCCGGCGCGACCAGCGTCAACGGACTCACGACCTTCGTAACCGCGATCTGCGGACTCGCAGGCGTCAACGTGACAGTCGCATTCGCCGTCGCCGTCACCGTCACACCATTGTTCACGCCCGTCACCGTCACCGTGTCCGTCTGCGACGCGCCAGCCTTACCCGAGAACGGCCCCGAGAACGAACACGTCGGACTCGACTGACCCGGCTGCAACGTCGTACCGATCAACGCGCCACAGGTACTGCCCGCGAGGGTCGCGATATTCCCGTACACGTTGTCAGTCAAAGCGGTGATCGTCACCGGCACGACCGTGCTCGGATTCGACACCTGCACCGTGAACGTGAACGACCCACCCGGCTCCGGCCGACTCAACGGACTCGCGACCTTCGTCACCGCGATCTGCGGCGTGCCCGAGACCAGCGAGACCGTCGCATGCGCGACCGCCATCGCCGGGAAGCCGTTCGAATCGATCCCGTTGACCGTCACCGTATCGGTCTGCGAAGCACCAGCCGTACCCGTGAATGGACCCGTGAAGCTGCACGGATCGCTCGACGCGCCCGGCGCCAGCGTCACACCGATCAACGCCCCGCAGGTGCTCCCCACCCGCGTCGCGATGTTCCCGTAGACGTCATCAGTCAAAGACGTGATCGTGATCGGATCGACCGCACTCGGATTCGAAACCCGAACCGTGAACGTGAACGTCCCCCCCGGCGCGATCTCGGTCAACGGACTCGCGACCTTCGTCACCGCGATCACCGGCTGCGGCAGCGTCACCGACTCGTTGGCATCGCCACACGCGGTTGTCGCAGCCGCGTTGGACGCGTCGCCGCTGTAGGAGGCAACGAACAGGTACGTGCCAGGTGCGGTGGGCCTGAACGGACCGGACGCGTAGGCCCCGGCACCCGCGACGGTCACCGTCGAGGTGCTCAGCGGCACGCCGGTGCAGGTCGGGTTGTTCGGCCCGAACACCGAGAACGTGATCGTGCCGGTCGGAGCGGTCCCGCCCGCCAGCGTGGCCGTGTCGCTGATCGCGCCCGAGGCGGGCGCCGAAGCACGCGTCGTGATCCCAGGCGCGGTCTTTGTGACGACGACCGACTCGTTCGCCGCCCCGCAACTAGAGATCGCCGCCGCGTTGTTCGCGTCGCCGCTATAGGACGCAACGAAGTTGTAGGTCCCCGCCCCCAGGCTGGTGAACGGCCCAGACGGATATGTACCGCTACCGGTCACCGTCACGATCGCGGTACCGAGCGGCGTGCCGGTGCAGGTCGCGTCGTTCGGCCCGAAGACCGTGAACGTGATCGTGCCGGTCGGTGCGGCCCCACCTGCGAGCACCGCCGCGTCGCTGATCGTCCCACCAGCCGGAACCGAAGCAGAAGCCGTAGTCGTAATCGTCGGCGGAGCCTTCGTCACGGTGACCGACTCGTTCGCCGTGCCACAGGCAGACGTCACGCCCGCGTTGTTCGCATCCCCACTGTAGACCGCGACGAAGTTGTAGGTCCCCGCGCCGGTCGACGTGAACGGGCCAGAGGGGTAGGTCCCATTGCCGGTCACCGTGACTGTGGAGGTCCCCAGCGGCGTACCCGTGCACGTCGCGTTGTTCGGCCCGAAGACCGTGAACGTGATCGTCCCAGTCGGACTGAAGCCACCAGCCAGGACGGCGGAGTCGCTGATCGTCCCACCAGCCGGCACCGAAGCAGACGCCGTCGTAGTGATCGTCGGCGGAGCCTTCGTCACCGTCACCGCCTCACCCGCCGCCCCACAGGCCGAGGTCACGCCCGCGTTGTTCGCATCTCCGCTGTAGACCGCGACGAAGTTGTACGTCCCGGCGCCGGTCGCCGTGAACGGACCAGACAGGTACGTACCGTTCCCGGTCACGGTCACCGTCGAGGTACCGAGCGGCGTGCCGGTACAGGTCGCGTTGTTGGGCCCGAACACCGTGAACGTGATCGTGCCCGTCGGCGCGGCTCCGCCCGCGAGGGCGGCCGAGTCGCTGATCGTCCCGCCCGCGGCAACGGCAGCGGAAGCCGTCGTCGTGATCGTCGGCGGAGCCTTCGTCACCGTCACCGATTCACCTGGCGCACCGCAGGCAGACGTCACCGCGGCGTTGTTCACGTCGCCGCTGTAGGCGGCCACGAAGTTGTAGGTGCCAGCACCGGTCGACGTGAACGGGCCAGACGGGTAGGTCCCGTTCCCGGTCACCGTGACCGTCGAGGTGCCGAGCGGCGTGCCCGCGCAGGTCGCGTTGTTGGGCCCGAAGACGGTGAACGTGATCGTCCCCGTCGGACTGAACCCGCCAGTCAGGACGGCCGAGTCGCTGATCGTGCCGCCAGCCGGCACCGAAGCAGAGGCGGTCGTCGTAATCGTCGGCGGCGTCGGCGTGACCGTCACCGACTCATTCGGCGCGCCGCAGGCAGACGTCGCGCCCGCGTTGTTCGCATCGCCGCTGTAGACCGCGACGAAGTTGTAGGTCCCCGCGCCAGCCGTCGTGAACGGACCGGACGGGTAGGTACCGCTCCCGGCCACAGTCACCGTCGAGGTACCCAGCGGCGTACCGGTGCAAGTTGGGTTGTTGGGCCCGAACACGGTGAACGTGATCGTGCCGGTCGGGGCGGACCCGCCCGTGAGAACGGCCGAGTCGCTGATCGTCCCACCAGCAGGCACCGAAGCAGAAGCCGTCGTCGTGATCGTCGGCGGAGCCTTCGTCACCGTCACCGCCTCATTCGCCGCACCGCACGCGGACGTCACACCAGCATTGTTCGCATCGCCGCTGTAGACCGCCACGAAGTTGTAGGTACCAGCGCCGGCCGCCGTGAAAGGACCAGAGGGATACGTCCCGTTCCCGGTCACCGTTACTGTCGAGGTACCCAGCGGCGTGCCCGTGCAGGCCGCGTTGTTGGGCCCGAACACCGTGAAGGTGATCGTTCCGGTCGGGCTGAACCCGCCCGAGAGGACGGCCGAGTCGCTGATCGTGCCGCCAGCGGGGACCGACGGAGAAGCCGTCGTCGTGATCGTCGGCGGAGCCTTTGTCACCGTCACCGCCTCACCTGCCGCCCCACAGGCTGAGGCGACCCCCGCGTTGTTCGCATCGCCGCTGTAGACGGCGACGAAGTTGTACGTCCCGGCGCCAGCCGCCGTGAACGGACCCGACGGATAGGTGCCGTTGCCGGTCACGGTCACCGTGGAGGTGCCCAGCGGCGTCCCTGTGCAGGTGGCGTTGTTCGGCCCGAAGACCGTGAACGTGATCGTCCCAGTCGGGCTGAACCCGCCCGCCAGGACGGCCGAGTCGCTGATCGTCCCACCAGCCGTCACCGAAGCCGAAGCCGTCGTCGTGATCGTCGGCGGAGCCTTCCCCACCGTCACCGCCTCGTTCGCCGCGCCACATGCGGACGTGACACTCGAGTTGTTCGCGTCACCGCTGTACACCGCGACGAAGTTGTAGGTCCCAGCCCCTCCAGAGGTAAACGGACCAGACGGATACGTACCGTTCCCGGTCACGGTCACGGTCGAGGTACCCAGCGGCGTGCCCGTGCAGGTCGCGTTGTTGGGCCCGAACACGGTGAATGTGATCGTGCCGGTCGGGGCGGACCCGCCCGCGAGGACGGCCGAGTCGCTGATCGTCCCACCGGCGGCGACGGGAGCTGACGCGGTGGTCGTGATCGACGGCACAGCCGGGGTAACCGTGACGGATTCGCCCGGTGCACCGCACGCCGAGGCGACCGCTGCGTTGTTCGCGTCCCCGCTGTAGACCGCGATGAAGTTGTAGGTCCCAGCACTGGCCACCGTGAACGGACCGGACGGATACGTGCCGTTCCCGGCCACCGTCACCGTCGAAGTACCAAGGGCGGTACCCGAGCAGGTGGCGTTGTTCGGGCCGAAGACGGTAAACGTGATCGTCCCGGTCGGGCTGAACCCACCCGCGAGGACGGCGGAGTCGCTGATCGTCCCACCTGCCGGCACCGAAGCCGAAGCCGTCGTGGTGATCGTCGGCGGAGTCCTGGTCACCGTCACAGACTCGCCAGGCGCGCCACACGCAGACGTCACGCTCGCGTTGTTCGCGTCACCGCTGTAGACCGCGACGAAGTTGTAGGTGCCCGCCCCGGTTGTGGTGAACGGACCGGATGGATACGTGCCGTCGCCGGTCGCCGTCACCGTGGAGGTGCCGAGCGGCGTACCCGTGCAGGTCGCGTTGTTGGGTCCGAAGACCGTGAACGTGATCGTCCCGGTCGGGCTGAACCCACCGGCCAAGACGGCCGAGTCGCTGATCGTCCCACCTGCCGGCACCGAAGCCGAAGCCGTCGTCGTGATCGTCGGCGGAGCCTTCGTCACCGTGACCGCCTCGCCAGGCGCGCCACACGCAGACGTCACACTCGCGTTGTTCGCATCACCGCTGTAGACCGCGACGAAGTTGTACGTCCCGGCACCAGCCGCCGTGAACGGACCAGACGGATACGTCCCGTTGCCGGTCACCGTCACCGTGGAGGTGCCGAGCGGCGTGCCCGTGCAGGTCGCGTTGTTGGGCCCGAAGACCGTGAACGTGATCGTCCCAGTGGGATTGAAGCCACCCCCGAGAACCGCCGAGTCGCTGATCGTGCCGCCAGCCGGCACCGACGGGGAAGCCGTCGTCGTGATCGTCGGCGGAGCCTTCGTCACCGTCACCGCCTCGCCGGGCGCACCGCACGCAGACGTCATCGCCGCATTATTGGAATCCCCACTGTAGGAGGCGACGAAGTTGTATGTCCCGGCGCCGGCCGCCGTGAATGGACCGGACGGATACGTCCCATTGCCGGTCACCGCCACCGTGGAAGTGCCGAGCGGCGTGCCCGTGCAGGTCGCATTGTTGGGTCCGAAGACCGTGAACGTGATCGTCCCGGTCGGGCTGAAGCCACCGGCCAAGACCGCCGAGTCACTGATCGTGCCGCCGGCCGGCACCGACGCAGAAGCCGTCGTCGTAATCGACGGCGCAGCCGGGGTAACCGTGACGGATTCGCCCGGCGCACCACACGCAGACGCCACGCTCGCGTTGTTCACATCCCCGCTGTAGACGGCGACGAAGTTGTATGTCCCTGCGCCAGCCGCCGTGAACGGACCGGACGGATACGTCCCGTTGCCGGCCACGGCCACGGTCGAGGTACCGAGCGGCGTGCCCGTGCAGGTCGCGTTGTTCGGTCCGAACACCGTGAACGTGATCGTCCCCGTCGGACTGAAGCCACCCGCGAGGACGGCCGAGTCGCTGATCGTCCCACCAGCCGGCACCGAAGCCGAAGCCGTCGTCGTGATCGTCGGCGGAGCCTTCGTCACCGTCACCGCCTCACCTGGCGCACCACACGCAGACGCCACAGCGGCGTTGTTCACGTCGCCGCTGTAGGACGCCACGAAGTTGTAGGTCCCCGCACCAGCCGACGTGAACGGGCCAGACGGATAAGTGCCGTTGCCGGTCACCGTCACGGTGGAGGTACCCAACGGCGTACCCGTGCAGGTCGCGTTGTTCGGCCCGAACACCATGAACGTGATCGTCCCCGTCGGATTGAAGCCACCCGCGAGAACGGCCGAGTCGCTGATCGTCCCACCGGCCGGCACCGAAGCAGAAGCCGTCGTCGTGATCGTCGGCGGAGCCTTCGTCACCGTCACCGCCTCACCCGGCGCACCACACGCAGACGTCACGCTCGAGTTGTTCACGTCACCGCTGTAGACGGCGACGAAGTTGTAGGTCCCCGCACCAGCCGCCGTGAACGGACCAGACGGATATGTCCCGTTCCCGGTCACCGTCACCGTCGACGTGCCGAGCGGCGTGCCGGTGCAGGTCGCGTTGTTGGGCCCGAACACGGTGAACGTGATCGTCCCGGTCGGGCTGAAGCCACCCGCGAGAACGGCCGAGTCGCTGATCGTGCCACCAGCCGGCACCGAAGCAGAAGCCGTCGTCGTGATCGTCGGCGGAGCCTTCGTCACCGTCACCGCCTCGCCCGGCGCACCACACGCAGACGTCACGCTCGAGTTGTTCGCATCGCCGCTATAGACGGCGACGAAGTTGTATGTCCCCGCACCAGCCGCCGTGAACGGACCAGAGAGGTATGTCCCGTTCCCGACCGCCGTCACCGTCGACGTGCCGAGCGGCGTACCAGTGCAGGTCGCGTTGTTCGGCCCGAACACCGTGAACGTGATCGTCCCCGTCGGATTGAACCCACCCGCGAGAACGGCAGAGTCGCTGATCGTGCCGCCAGCCGGCACCGACGCTGAAGCTGTCGTCGTGATCGTCGGCGGAGCCTTCGTGACCGTCGAGACCTCGCCAGCATCGCCACAACCCGACGTGAAGGCAGCGTTGTTCACATCCCCGCTATATGCGACGACCCAGCTGTAGGTCCCGGGCGAAGTCGGCGAGAACGGACCCGACGGATAGTCCCCGGCGCCCGAGACCGGCACCGTTGAGGTGAATACGGACGTCCCCGTGCAGGTCGCGTTGTTGAACAGCGTGAAGGTGAGCGTGCCGGTTGGGGCCGGGGCGGGCGGAGCCGCCGCCGCCAGATGCGCCGTGTCGGAGATCGTCCCGCCAACCGGAGCCGACGTCGTGGCGGTCGTCGTCCCCGTCGGCGACGCCTTGTTGATGACGACCGGCGTCGTCCCGTTCTGGTCACCCGACGGAAGGCCGGTCACATTCGACGTGGCCGTGACATGCGCGAGCACGATCGTCTGATAGCTGTTGGGCCCCGGCATCGAGGCCGGATGCGGCGGCGCCTTGAGGACGTCGAACGAGAAATCGATCCGGCAGACCGAGTTCATCGTTCCGGGAGGCGTCAACACGACCGGCCCGCCGACCGGCGTGAACGCGACCTGACCCGTCGCGGGATCGATCACCGTGACGTTGAAGGTCTGACCGTCGCACGCCGTGCCCGCCTCGCCGACGGCCGTCGGACCCAACACGAAGACACCCGGATCGGCGCTCGCCAGCGGACAGTCCCCCGTCCCCGGCACGGCCGCGGCTGTCCCACACACGGGCACGAGGGTGATCGTGTTGACCGTCAGGTTGCCGGCGCTCTCCGGCGGCGTCGACGCGTTCAGGATCTGCAACGAAGCCGGAACCCCCGTCTGCCCGACCGTCACCGTCGAGGGAAAAGTTGGCGTGACGCCCAGCCCGATCCCCGCGAAAGCCGCTGGGACGCCAACCGCCAGCGGCAACAGGACCACGGTCAAGGCGACCAATAGGCCCCGCAGAGACCGGCTGGTCCGCGGAATGCGCACCGCTCCCGGCCAGCATCCACTCCCCTCGGCTGTCGCCGTGCCCGCGTAGCGGGTCGCATCCATCGACTTCGGCCGTGACCTCCGTGCCATCGACAAACCCCCAACCGCGCCTAGTTATTCTGAGCCACCAGGATTCCGTCCTGAAAGCCTACGTAAACGAGTGTATACACGGCGACGCCCGGAAAGCAAGGACGACAGCCATCTCCCGCCGGGGGCACGCGGGTCCTCAGGGACCCTGGAGGGCGGGCGGCCCTGTCTACGAACGGCACACGGCGTACGAACTCCCGTGCTTTTTTGACGCTCAGGTAAAGCTGGGAAGCGCTTGCGGCGGGCGGGCCGCTTGGGCGCCCAGCGAAGACCGCAGACCGCACCGCAGGGCGGGTGACGCCCGCAGGGACCGGAGAGGCGTACGATGCCGCGGATGAATCGCGTGACCAAGGGCAGAGCGGCTCGGTGGGCGCTTGCGCTCGCTCCGGCCCTCGTCGCTCTCGTTGGATGCGGCAGCGGCTCCGGGGCTCCCCAGTCAAGCTTCTCGACAAGGACACCGGGCGGCTTGAGCTATGCCCTGGAGACGACCGTGCAGGGCAAGCAGACGTGCACGACCACGACGATCAGAGCCGCCCTGCCGAACGGCCAGCCGGGGGCGAACACCTCGCATTCGTGCGGCCCGGCGTCGATCGGGCACCCGTTGCTGATCCAAGCCAAGAGCAGCCCGCAATCGATTCTCGTCGACTCCCCGACGACGACCTGCGGCCGGGTCCGGGCCGGGCCGACGCACCAGGCGCTCCGTCTGCTCACGACCCAGTGCAGCACTGGCGAGCCGCTGACCCGGGCGACGATCCTCCCGGCGGCCAAGCGCCTCGTGCTCGTCGGTATCCCGAAGGTCCCCGTGATCAACTTTCCCCGCCACCCCTGCCGCATCATCTGCGTGACCGCGCTGGCCTGATTCACGCCTGCGTTTCGCAGGCCAGCTCTCCTGCCGGCTCGATAGGGCCGTCGCACTCGGGAGGGGGTCGGCCGGGATCGCGGGGCAACGCGGTGACCGGTGACATGGGTCGATGGACCGCGATCAGACTGAAGGAGCCGAAAATGGACGACAGGTCGATCCACCAGCGCATCGAGGACCTCGTCGCCGAAGAAGAACGACTCCTCAAGAGCGACCGCGGTCTCACCGCTCCCGAGCACGAGCGGTTGCAAGCCGTTCAGATCGAGCTCGATCGCTACTGGGATCTCCTGCGTCAGCGCCGTGCCCGGCGCGAGGCCGGCTTGGATCCTGACGACGCATCGATCCGCGACGCGGACACGGTTGAGGGTTACGAGCAGTAGCCGAACCCGCCCTCCTCGAGACGGCGGATTCTCGCCTGCGGCGTCACGGGGCGAGGCTGAGGAGGCCGACCGACTCGGCTGAGAAGAGCTGCTTGTCGGGGCGGCAGTGGACGACCTTGAATACGAGCAGGGTCGCCTTCGCGCGCTCGCTGGCGGCGAGGAAGGCTCGGGCGCGCCGGGCATAGTTTGCGCCCAGCCCGTTGTCTGTCTGCACCGCAGTGACCGGCGTCGACACATGGAGGAGGAAATTCGTGAGCGAGACGAAGGAACCGGTGGCCGGGTCCTTGGCGCGGAGCACCAATCGCACCTCGATACTCGCGGTAGCGCTCAGTGCGAATGAGAAACCACGCAGCAATGCGGTGGAGATCGTCTGACCCGGCAGCTCCGTGTCGACCTGCGCTTCGACGCCCGCGCAGACCTGCGTGATGGTCGGTGCCGGGGGGGGCGCCGCAACCGGCGGAGCCGTCGTAGCCGGCGCGACGACGACGATCTCCGACTGGCAAGGCGACGTCGCCGACAGGTTGTTCGCGTCCCCGCCGTAGGTCACGATCCAGGAGTAGGCGCCTGGGGCGGCCAGGGTGAACGGGCCGGAGGCATAGGCGCCGTTGCCGTTGACCGTCGCCGTCGCCCGGAAGATCGGCGAGCTGCAGGTCGGGTCGTTGGGGCCGTACAGATCGAAGCGGAGTGTGCCAGTCGGGGCGATCCCACCGGTCAGCGTCGCGGTGTCGGACGCGAGACCCCCGGTCACCCCTGTGGCTGGAGTGGTGGTCGCCAAAGCCGGCTGCGCCGGGGAGACAGTCGTCGACTCGTTTGCGTCGGCGCACGCCCCGCCGAGGGGCCCGCCGTTGGCGTCCCCGCTATATGACGCCACCCAGCGATAAGTCCCCGGCGCGCCGGGGACGAACGGACTCGACGTCACGCTGCGGCCGCCGCCAGTCGCCTTGGCCGACGTGAAGACCGCCGGGCTGGCGCACGTCGGATCGGCCGGTCCGAACAGTCTGAACGTCACAGTGCCGGTCGGACTAGCTCCCCCGCTCAGGGTGGCCGTGTCGGTCAACTGGCCCCCGAGCCGGACGCCGCCGGACGCCTGGGTCGTGAGGACTGCGGTCGTCGCGGGACCGACCACCACCGACTCACCAGCGGCGCCGCAAGCCGAGACCGCCACCGCGTTCGCGGCGTCGCCACTGTAGGCCGCCGTGAACCGATAGGTGCCCGCCGCGGTCGGCGTGAACGGCAACGACGGATAGGTCCCATCACCAGAAACCGTGACCATCGACGTCGACACCGCAGTCCCGGCACACGACGCGTCGTTGGGACCGAACACGGCAAAGGTGATCTTCCCGGTCGGACTCGACCCCCCCGAAAGGACTGCCGCATCCGAGATCACGCCACCCAAGGCAACCGTCGGCGACGCCGTCGTCGCGATCGCCGGAGTCCCCAACCCACCGGCCGCGGTCACGACCACCGACTCACCGGTGGCGCCACATGCCGAGACCGCCACCGCGTTCGCGGCGTCGCCACTGTAGGCCGCCGTGAACCGATAGGTGCCCGCCGCGGTCGGCGTGAACGGCAGCGACGGATAGGTCCCATCACCAGAAACCGTGACCATCGACGTCGATGCCGCAGTCCCGGCACACGACGCGTCGTTGGGACCGAACACGGCAAAGGTGATCTTCCCGGTCGGACTCGACCCCCCCGAAAGAACCGCCGTATCCGAGATCAGCCCGCCCAAGGCAACCGTCGGCGACGCCGTCGTCGCGATCGCCGGAGTCCCCAACCCACCCCCTGAGGTCACGACCACCGACTCACCGGCGGCGCCACAGGCCGAGACCGCCACCGCGTTCGCGGCGTCGCCACTGTAGGCAGCAGTGAACCGATACGTGCCAGCGACGGTCGGCGTGAACGGAGCCGACGAATAAGTCCCGTCACCGGAAACCACGACCATCGACGTCGACACCGCGGTCCCGGCACACGACGCATCAGTCGGACCGAAGACCGCAAAAGTGATCTTCCCGGTCGGACTCGACCCCCCCGAAAGAACCGCCGTATCCGAGATCACGCCACCCAACGCAACCGACGGCGACGCCGTCGTCGCGATCGCCGGAGTCCCCAACCCACCCCCTGAGGTCACGACCACCGACTCACCGGCGGCGCCACAGGCCGAGACCGCCACCGCGTTCGCGGCGTCGCCACTGTAGGCAGCAGTGAACCGATACGTGCCAGCGACGGTCGGCGTGAACGGAGCCGACGAATAAGTCCCGTCACCGGAAACCACGACCATCGACGTCGACACCGCGGTCCCGGCACACGACGCATCAGTCGGACCGAAGACCGCAAAAGTGATCTTCCCGGTCGGACTCGACCCCCCCGAAAGAACCGCCGTATCCGAGATCACGCCACCCAACGCAACCGACGGCGACGCCGTCGTCGCGATCGCCGGAGTCCCCAACCCACCCCCGGAGGTCACGACCACCGACTCACCCGGGTCCAGACAGCTCGAGATCGGGATCGGCTGGTTGTTGGCGTCGCCGCTGTAGGTGGCCTGCCAGCGATAGGTCCCAGCCACGGTCGGCGTGAAGGCGGGGGACTGGTAACTCCCGCTCCCGGCGGCGACCGGTACGGTCGCGGTGAACACGGGCGTGCCGGAGCAGAACGTGTCGGTCGGACCACTCAGCCTGAAGTCGATCGTTCCGGTTGGGGCACGGCCGTTCAGGCTCGCGGTGTCATGGATCTGGCCGCCGGTCGCAACCGTGGGCGATGCAGTGGTCGTCAGGGCGGCGATGAACTTCCCCACGATGACCGCTTCGTTCGGATCCGAGCAGGGGGTCGGGCCGGCCGGGTTGTTGCTGGCGTCGCCGCTGTAGGACACGACCCACTGGTAGGTACCGGCGGCGGCGGTCGTGAAATGCGGCGAGTTGTAGCTGCCGTTCCCGTTGACCGTGACACTCGACGAGAACACGGCCGAGCCGGCGCAGGCGGGATCGCTCGGGCCGAAGAGCCGGAAGGTGAGGGTGCCGCTGGGAGCGGAGCCGCCGGTCAGATTGACGTTGTCGAAGACGTCGAGCCCGACGGTGGTGGCGCCGGACGCGGTGGAGGTGAGCGACGGCGTGGGGAGCGCCTCGGCAGGCGCGGCGAGGATCAGCGTGAGCGACCCCGAGGCGAGTAGGGTGCCGAGCAGTGCGAGCAGCGGTCGAGTGGCGCGCCCGTGAGGGCGGTTCGCGATCCGCGAGCGATCGGTGCGCCGCGGCGATGTCATGCCCCTCATTGTCCTCCACCTCTCCACGTCCGCCCAAAATGCCTGCTCCAACCACACACGCCCGCGCGGACGATACACGGAGCCAGTCGCGAATGCTCGCCTAGCAACGCGCGGGCGACCGGAGTCTGCGCCGGCCCCGCAGATTCGCACCGACACTGCGGGCCGGCACTGCGAAGCCAGCCGCTCCGACAGATCGACGATTCAGGGGCTCTTTCGCCGAGCTCCCAGCTCGTCAGTCGCGCGTGGCAGGTTTCCCGTCGGCCGCGTGCTGGTCAGGACGACCAGCGAGCCCCGCCCCGGCACCGGCCCCCGCACCGGCACCGGCACCGGCACCCGCGAAGAGCAGAGCGACGTCGGAATCCATGAAGTAATCGGTGCCGCCATCCGGCCGCCCCTCCGTGGCAATCGGCAGGACCCGGTCGAGCCGACGCGAGTAGCGCCCCGGCCAGGCGAGGATGCCTGCCACTCCGTGGGCGCCCTTGTCGATCTTCAGGCGGGCGGCCACCTCGTTGCCCGAGAACCGCTTGCCAGGCGAGGTTGCCAGGAGGTCGAACAACTCGCTCGCGCCGGGCGCCAGGCGCTCGTAGAGCCACGCGGCCCGGTCGCCGTCCGCGGCGCTCCAGGCCTCCAGCGGCCGCTCGTGCCGCCTGGGACCCCCGCGTCGGCCGCGGCCGGCGGGGCCCCCGCGGGAGTGCCCGCCCTGCCAACCCGACTCGGCGGCGAGGAAGGTTGCGAACCAGGCGTAGAACTCGGGGACTCGCTCCTCGGGAACCGGCACCGTGACCTGTTTGTCGGCCATCAAGCCTGCGACTCCGCATCCTGGGCCGAGCCAGCCGTCTCGGTCGCCGTGGCCTCGCGGTCCGCCGCGCGGTGCCCGCCGCACCGGTGTCCCCCGTGTCCGGGCCCGCGCCGGGCGTCGGCATGGCCGTGCCGTCCGCGCCGACCGCCCGGACCACCGACGGCGAGGAAGCGGCCGAAGAAGGCGTAGAACTCGGCCAGCCGGTCCTCAGGCACCGCGACGGTCACCTGCTTGTCCTGGTCTGTTTCTGTCTGGGTGGGATCTTGCATGCGCAAAATTTACTCCTCTACTTAAATTTACTTACTGCATCACATCCTAGCATAAGTAAATAAGTAGCTCCCCCAGAGCCCGCGGGCTACCCGTCGGAAAGGCCGATCGCGAACGCGCGCTCGCGGTAGGCAACGGCGCCGGCGGCAAGGGTCAGCAGGACGCGGCCGCGCAGCTGGCGCCCGGCATAGCAGCAGTTCTCCGAGCGGCTCTCGTAGCCGGCCTCGCCGACCTGCCACTCGGCCTCGAGGTCGACGAGGCAGACGTTCGCCTGCTGACCGACGGCGATCCGCGGGACGGGTAGGTCGAGCACGAGAGCACCGGCGGTCAGCCGTTCGACGAGCGTGGGCAGGTCGAGCTTCGCGGTGATCACGAGGGCGGTGTAGAGCGCGGCGAAGGCCGTCTCGAGCCCGGTCGTACCCATCGCCGCCTCCTCGAACGGAACGTCCTTGTCCTCGCGGGCGTGGGGCGCGTGGTCGGTGGCGATGCAGTCGATCAGACCGCTGCGGACGGCCTCGATCAGGGCGAGACGGTCGTCCTCGGTGCGCAGGGGCGGGTTCATCTTCAGGCGGGTGTCGAGACCCCGGACGTCCTCGTCGGTCAACGTGAGGTGGTGTGGCGAGGCCTCGCAGGTGATCGCCACACCGGCTGCCTTCGCCGCTGCGACGGCGACGACGGACTCGCGGGCCGAGAGGTGCTGCATATGGACGCGACCACCCTCGTGGCCGGCGAGCGCGGCGTCCCTGGCGACCATCGTCGACTCCGAGACCGACGGGATCCCGGCGATGCCGAGCAGCGCCGAGACGGCGCCCTCGTGCATCGCTCCGGCACCCGAGAGCGACGGATCCTCCTCGTGGAGGGCTAGCACCCCGCCGCAGAGGCGCTGATACTGGAACGCGCGCCGCAGCAGGCCGGCCGAGACGACCGGCCGGCCGTCGTCGGTGAAGCCGAGGGCTCCCGCCTCGCGGAGCTCGACCATCTCCGTGAGGCCCCGACCCGCAAGGCCGGGGCTGATCGCGGCCATGAACCCGACCGGAATCCGCGCGTCTCGAAGCGCCGCGTCGCGCAGTGAGCCGAGCACGGCCGTGCAGTCGACGACGGGATAGGTGTTCGGCATACCAACCACGACGCAGTACCCACCGGCCGCGGCGGCGCGGGTGGCCGTGCTGAGGTCCTCCTTGTGCTCCTGGCCGGGGACCCGAAAATGAACGTGGGGGTCGACGAACGCGGGGAACAGATGGCGACCGACTCCGTCGACGAGCTCGGTCCCCGCGGGTGCCGGCAGCGAGCCGACGTCGCCGAGCTCGGTGATCACGCCGTCGGCGATCAGGAGGTCTCCAGGCCGATCGACCCCGCTGCGTGGATCGAGCAGACGAGCGCCGGTGATCAGGACCGAGGCCGGCGTGGCGGGCGAGCTGAACAGCCGCCTCATGCGAGTTGTGCCGTGGCACTTGCCGAGCCGGCGGTCGGCGCCCCACCCGCCGTGCCGCGCGCGCCGGCGAGGAGCTCGAAGAGGACCGCCATGCGGACGACGACGCCTGCCTGGACCTGGGCTGTGATCAATGCCTGGGGGGAGTCGACGACATCGCTCGAGAGCTCGACGCCGCGGTTGACCGGCCCGGGATGCATCAGCACCTGGTGGGCGGCGAGCCGGCCGGCATTGATCTGGTAGCAGGAGACGTACTCGTGGAGCGAGGGGACGTAGTCCTCGCGCATGCGTTCGTTCTGCATCCGCAGGGCGTAGATCACGTCGGCCTCGCCGAGCCCGCCGAGGTCGTAGCGGACCTCGCAGCCGAGCGCCTCGATCCCCGGTGGGATCAGCGTCGGCGGACCGCAGACCGTGACGCGGGCGCCGAGCTTCGTGAAGGCGAGGATGTTCGACCTGGCGACCCGCGAGTGGAGGACGTCGCCGACGATCCAGATGCTCCTGCCGTCGAGCGGTCCGATCCGCCTGGTCAGTGTGAAGACGTCAAGCAGGGCCTGGGTCGGATGCTCGTGCGTGCCGTCGCCGGCATTGATCACAGAGACCCCGGTCCAGGTCGCGACGAGCGCGGCGGCGCCGACGTGGGGCGAGCGGATCACGAGGGCGTCGGGGTCGTAGGAGCCGAGCGTGGCGATCGTGTCCTTGAGCGACTCGCCCTTGTCCACCGACGATCCGGCGGCGGCGAAGTTGAGAACGTCGGCCGAGAGGCGCTTGGCGGCGAGCTCGAACGAGGACCGGGTCCGGGTCGAGGCCTCGTAGAAGAGATTGATGACGAGCCGGCCGCGGAGCGCCGGGACCTTCTTGATCTCGCGGTCGGAGACCTCGGCGAACGACGCCGCCCGGTCCATCAGGCGCTCGATCCGGTCGCGGTCGAGTTGCTCGATCGACAGCAGGTTGTTCATCTGCGCTCCTCTCCGGGGATGGCGATGGCGATCTGGTCGATGCCGTCGAGCTCTGCCACGCGTACGTTGACCCGCTCGCTGCGGGCGGTCGGCAGGTTCTTGCCGACGTAGTCCGGCCGGATCGGCAGCTCTCGGTGGCCTCGATCGGCGAGCACGGCGAGCTGGACGCGGGACGGCCTGCCGTAGTCGAATAAGGCCTCGATCGCCGCGCGGACGGTACGCCCGGTGAAGAGGACGTCGTCGACGACGATCACGGTGCGGCCGTCGATTGCGAAGTCGAGGTTCGACGCCTTGACGACGGGCGCCTCCGGCCGGGTGGCGACGTCGTCGCGATAGAAGGTGATGTCGAGGTCGCCGAGCAGGAGGTCCTCGCCCAGTAGCTCGCCGACCATTCTCTGGAGGCGGTTGGCGAGGGGAGCCCCGCGACGGTGGATCCCGACGAGCACCGGGGCTGCGCCGTCCGCGTTCTTCTCGACGATCTCGTGCGCGATACGGGTGAGCGCGCGACGGACTCCGTCGGCGTCGAGAACGACCTTCTCTGTGCCCATCGGTTCCTTCCTGGTCTCACTGGACCGGGTTAAAGGACCTCGCGACTGTAGCAGCGGCCGGCGACGGACCCGGCGGCCGAGGCGGCCGAACCCCGTCGACGACGCAAACCCCGGCAGCGGTTATCAGAGCTCGACGCGCTCCCCCATGATCACCGTCCGAGTATCCGGAACGCCGAAGTAGTCGACCGGGGGCGGGGCAGTCTGGGCCATCGTGAGGAAGAGGCGCTTGCGCCAGCGGTGGAGGCCGGGCGCGGCGGTCGGGACGATCGTCACGTGCGAGAGGAAGTAGGAGACGGTCCCGAGGTCGACATCGCCCTCGAGGAGATCGCGCTCGGCGGCCAGGCGAAGGGTCGCGGGTATATAGGGGGCGTCCTGAAAGCCGAAGTGTGCGCTGAGCCGGACGATCCCGTCGGTCGGGTCGCCGAGCCCGTCGACGACGAGCCGGTCGGCGTCCGGAACGTGGGGAACTCGCTCGGTGACGAGCGAGACGATGACGACGTGCTCGTGGATCACGTGGTTGTGCTCGACGTTGGCCCGCAGGGCAAGGGGGGTCGTCTGGGCGCTCGCGGTCGGGAAGACCGCGGTCCCGGCGACGCGGCTGACAGGCGGTTGGCGGGTCTCCAGGGCCCGGACGAAGTCGAGCAGCGGTCCCTCCTGCCGGGTCCGGTTCTCGGTGAGGATGTGCTGACCGCGGTGCCATGTGACGAGCAGCGTGAAGACGACCGCCGCGATCGCGAGCGGGAGCCACCCGCCGTGGGCGACCTTCGTCAGGTTGGCGGCGAAGAAGGCGGTCTCGATCGCGAGGAAGAGGGCGCCGCCGAGGCCGATCATCCAGCCGGGCTTGCGCCAGAGGAAGCGGGCGACGGCGAGGAAGAGGATCGTGTTGAGGATGAATGTGCCGGTCACGGCGACCCCGTAGGCGTTGGCGAGGGCGGTCGACGAGCCGAAGCCGACGACGAGTCCGACGACGGCGACGAAGAGGGTCCAGTTGATCCCGGGGGCGTAGACCTGTCCGATTTCGTGCTCGGAGGTGTGGCGGATCGACAGGCGCGGGAGGAAGCCGAGCTGGACCGCCTGGTTGGTCACGCTGAAGGCGCCGGAGATGACAGACTGGGAGGCGATCACGGTGGCAACGGTGGCCAGGATCACGAGGGGCATCTGGGCCCATCCGGGGGCGAGCATGTAGAAGGGGTTGGCGATCGCGCCGGGCGAGCGGAGGATCAGGGCTCCCTGTCCGAGGTAGTTGAGTGTCAGTGCCGGAAAGACGGCGACGAACCAGGCCCGGCTGATCGGAAGGCGGCCGAAGTGGCCCATGTCGGCATAGAGTGCCTCGGCGCCTGTCACGGCGAGGACGACCGAGCCGAGCGCGATGAAGGCGACGGCGGCGTGAGCCGAGAAGAACGCGATGCCATAGGTCGGCGAGAGGGCTCTGAGAATCGCAGGATGGGCGGCTATCTCGACGGCTCCGAGCGTCGCGAGGACGGTGAACCAGAGTGCCATGATCGGCCCGAAGAGGTGGCCCATCGCACCGGTCCCGCGTCGCTGGATCATGAACAGGCCGGTGATCACCGCGACGGTGATCGGGAGCACGAACGACACGAGGGCAGGTGTTGCGACCTTGAGCCCCTCGACCGCCGAGAGCACGGAGATCGCGGGTGTGATCATGCCGTCGCCGTAGAACAGTGACGCGCCGAGGACACCGAGCGTGACGAGCACCCACTTGGCTCGGCGACTGCCGAGCTTGGTGCCCTGGAGGAGCGCGGTGAGTGCCATGATCCCGCCTTCGCCACCGTTGTCGGCGCGCATGATGAAGCTCACATACTTGACGGAGACGATCATCGTGATCGACCAGAAGACGAGCGAGATCACTCCGTAGACATCGACGGTCGTGGCACCGACGGCGTGGTGGTCGGCTGTGAAGACCGTCTGCAGCGCGTAGAGCGGGCTCGTCCCGATGTCGCCGAAGACGACTCCGAGGGCGCCGAGCGTGAGGGCCGCGAGCCCGGTGCGGGCGCCGGTCGTGTGCGGGGCGGGACGCGTCGGCTGCGGACCGCGGTCGGCCGGTGGAGCGCTGGCGTCGGCCACGCGGAGACCCTATTTGGTCGGCGGGGCGCCGCCTGCCGGGCGCGGCGGAGTCCCGCTGGTCCCCTGGGCGGCGGCGATCGCGTTCGGGTCGCCGCCCCGACCGCGGAGGATCCACGAGATCCCGACGGCGACGAGCCCGCCGGCGAGCGGACCGATCGCGTACACCCAGAAGTCAGGGAAGCTCTCGAGCACGAGGTCCGGGCCGAACGACCGCGCCGGGTTCATCGAGGCTCCGGTGATCGGACTGGACCAGAGTCCGGCGAGCACGATGTACCCGCCGACCGCGACCGCCGAGAGCGGCCCGACGTTCTGAGCGCGGGAAGCAGTCCCGAGGATCGTGCTGACGAGGCCGGCGGTCAGGACGAACTCCATCACGACCGCCTGGCCGTCTCCGACGCCGACCCCGGGGGCGGTCGCCCCGAGCATTCCGACGGTGCCGAACATCGCTTCGAGGAAGAGGACCGCGAACGTCGCTCCGGCGAGCTGGGCCACGATGTAGCCGGGCACCCGCCGCCAGGGGAAGTCGCCGCGGGCGGCGAAGGCGACCGACACCGCCGGGTTGAGATGGGCGCCGGAGACCGCGCCCATGAACAGGATGATCGCCATCACGCTCAGCCCGGGGGCCGTGACCTCCGCCCCGCGGCCGATCGCGCCGTGGCTGACGGCGTCGATCACGCCGCCGCCCGCGCCGACGAGCACGAGGAGGAAGGTCCCGAGCAGCTCGGCGAACAGTCGCCTCCACTCCTGCGATGGATCGTCGAAGGTCCGCGACCAGGGAGCCTCGGCCTCCGAGAGCTCGCGCATCAGCGACCAGAGGGTCGGGCTGCGGTGGAGGCCGGGTGGGATGCCCGGGACGCCCGGGCGAGCCGTCTCAGCTGGGTCCATCGGAGCTCACGCGGAGGGCTTCACCCCGGGGATCCCGATTCCTCCGCGCTGGGCGACGGTTCCCAAAAGCCGTGGCATGATCGCCGGCGGGGGGCCGGCTCGTGGGGCTGTCCTCTGGGAGCGCTGGATGGCGTGAACGCCGATCGGCGGGCGCTCGGCCGGCGCGGGCGTCGGCCGGCGGTGCTCGGGAGTTCCCTCGCGGGCAGGATCTGCCCAGGTTCCGTCGAAATCGAGGTCGTGGCGACCGATCGCGCACCGAAGGTCGCGCGCGGGGACCGGTCGACGCCCGTCGGCGTCCACGGCAGGCCGCTTCTTGCCGAGCGCTCGGTTAGCATCCTCGATCGGCCGACGGCCGCCCGAAGCGCAGGAGGGGCTGACGCGGCGCGCGCGTCCGGTTCATCGCCCGGCGCGGCTCGCGGTCCTGGGTCGAGCAGACGCCGAGCAGTTCGACCAGATCGACTTCCGCTCGGCGCAGCCGGCGCGCGGAGGGGCCGGGCGAGGGACCGCCCAGAGGCTTGCATCGTCCAGATGTCCAGTTCTGAGACGCGGAATTCGCGTCCTACGTCCCGAGGCCGACAGAGAGAACATGTCACCCACATTCTCCCCCTCCAATAGCGGCCGGCCCGTCCGCGCCGGGAAATCGCGGGTTCCGGTCCGCCGCCTCGCTGGACTTGCAAGCGCTGGCGCTGCTGCTCTGCTGCTCGCAGGCACGACGGCCTCGGCCGAGGCCAGCGCGACGCCGACGATGTACACGAATGCGTCGCCGAACACGTCGGTCGGATACCAGGTCTTCGACCACACGAACCTGATGGGCGGTTCCGCACCGACCGGAACGATCGACTTCAAGCTCTTCGCGCCGGATGACACGACCTGCCAGACACCTATCTTCGACGCGACGGTCCCCGTCTCGGGCACGGGCTCCGACAACTCGCCGCACTTCACGACAACGGCAGCCGGCACCTACAACTGGATCGCCAGCTACAGCGGCGACGCCAGGAACAACCCGGTGAGCGCTCCGTGCGGGAGCGCGTCGCAGGTGGTCATCGTCAACAAGGCCTGGCCCGTCGGCGCGGTCACCCCGACCCTGGTCGGAACGGCCATCCACGGGACGGCAATCCTCCTCGGGGGCTTCGGGCCCCTGAACGGAACGGTCACGTTCACGCTCACCGGCCCGAACGACCAGTTCTGCTCGGGACCCGCGCTCTACACGGAGACGATCCCCGTCAACGGCGCCGGCAGCTACGACTCCGGCTCGTTCACACCAACCGTCGCCGGCACCTACACCTACCGGATCAGCTACAGCGGCGACGCGGACAACCTCGGCGTCCCGATCACCAGCTGCCTCACCCAGGGCGATTCGATCGCGATCAGCCAAAGCCAGCTCACACCGCCCCCGGTCACCCCCCCACCGCCGCCCCCGGCGCCCGTGACCCCCCCGCCGCCCCCGGCGCCCGTCACCCCTCCGCCGCCCGCCGGCGCCGGTGACCCCTCCGCCCCCGCCGCCGGCGCCGCCGACGACGACCAAGGTGACGCCGACCATGTACACGAACGCGTCGACGAACACTTCGGTCGGGCTCGAGGTCTGGGACCACACGAACCTGATGGGCGGCTCCGCGCCGACCGGAACGATCAGCTTCAAGCTCTTCGCACCGGGCGACACGACCTGCCAGACGTCGGTCTTCAACGCGACGATCCCCGTCTCGGGCACCGGCTCAGACAACTCGCCTCACTATGCGACAACGGCGGCCGGCACCTACAACTGGATCGCCACATACAACGGTGATGCCAAGAACAACGCGGTGACCACCCCGTGCGGAAGCGCCTCGCAGGTGGTCATCGTCAACCCGGCCTGGCCCGTCGCGTCGGTCACCCCGGCCCTGGTCGGAAAGGCGATCCACGGGACGGCGGTGCTTCAAGGCGGCTTTGGAACGCTCTCCGGGAGCGTCACGTTCACGCTCACCGGACCGAACGACCATGTTCTGCTCGGGACCGGTGTTCTACACCCAGACGGTCCCGGTCAACGGCGCCGGCAGCTACGACTCCGGGTCCTTCACACCGACCGTCGCGGGGACGTACACCTACCGGATCCGCTACAGCGGTGACACCGACAACTACGGCGTCGGCATCACGAGCTGCCTGAACCAGGGCGACTCGATCACGATCGCGCCGGGCCAGCTCAGCCCTGCCTGATCGCGCCGTGCCCTCTCGCTTACCTGCCGGCGCCCCACGGGCGCCGGCAGGCCGGGTTAACGGCTAGCTCGGTTTGACTTCTGTCATCCCGCCCTCGGACCCGACTCAGCCGTCCGTCCAGGGTCGCAGTCGAAACCTCCAGCTCTCCCCCGTCGACACCGATCCAAGACAAATGACAACTTCGACAGAGCCAACGCTGCCGCGCCGAGCCGGCCGGAGATCCCGACCTCACATCAGCCGTCGCCTGGTCGGCCTTGCAGGCCTCAGCGCGATCGTCCTGGCACTCGGTGCCACGCCGGCGGCAGCCGTGGCCAAGGGAACACCCAGCCTCGCGACCAACGCTTCGACCAACACGTCGGTCGGTCTACAGGTCTTCGACCACACGAACCTGATGGGCGGCTCCGCACCGACCGGAACGATCAGCTTCAAGCTCTTCGCGCCGGGCGACACGACCTGCCAGACATCGGTCTTCAACGCGACGGTGCCCGTCTCGGGCACCGGCTCGGACAACTCGCCGAACTACACGACAACGGCGGCCGGGACGTACAACTGGATCGCCAGCTACAGCGGCGACGCCAACAACAACGCGGTCGCCAGTCCGTGCGGAAGCGCGTCGCAGGCGGTGATCGTGAGCAAGGTCTCCCCCGTCGCGTCGGTCGACCCCAGGCTCGTCGGGACGGCAATCCACGGGACAGCGGTCCTCCAAGGGGGCTTTGCACCAGTCACGGGCACGGTCACGTTCACGCTCACCGGCCCGAACGACCAGTTCTGCTCGGGACCTGTCTACTTCACACAGACGATCCCGGTCAACGGCGCGGGCAGCTACGACTCCGGGTCCTTCACGCCGGCCGTGGCAGGCACATACACATACAGGATCCGCTACAACGGGGACACGAACAACTTCGGAGTGGGAGTGACCAGCTGCCTCGCGCAGGGCGACTCGATCACCCTCTCCGCCGGGCAGATCGCGGCGCCCGGAAGCCCTTCCGCGCCACCTAGCCCCGGGCAACCGGCGAACCCCGGACAACCGGCGAACCCCGGAGCACCTGCGAATCCCGGAGCACCTGCGAGTCCCACGGCGCCGGGCAGTCCCGGCGGGGTCGCCAACACGCCCGGCTCGGGGCAGCCGTCGACCAGCCAACCGACCGCAGTCGGTGGCCGATCCACAGCCGGCGGGCCTGCCTCGGGACAGGCAGCACCTACCACCCGCACGGGGACTGCCTCCGTCGCGCCGGCGCTCGGCATCCCGACGGGGTGCGTTCGCGGGGCGTTCAAGGTCTACGTCACCGGCCGACACGTCAGTGTCGTGACCTTCTACGTCGGCGCCAAGCGGCTGACGAGGGTCGGTCGAGCGGACGGCCGTGGGCGGTTCGTGGCGACGGTCAACTCGCGTAATATGCGCAGACGGAGCGCCCACCGCCTGACGGCCAGGATTGCGACACAGAATGGCGGGCGTGTGCTTCACGGGACGTTCACCGTCTGCGGGTGACACGTCGACCGAGGCCGGCCCGATGGCCGAACCGGGTGGCAGAGCGGGGCGGGTTCAGACGCCGCGGTCGGGGCCCTCGTGCGGCGAGGAATCGAGCGCGGCGCCCTCCCGCGGTGACCCGTCGAGCTCGGCGCCCTCCCGCGGCGATCCGTCGAGCTCGGCGCCCTCCCGCGGCGACCCGTCGAGCTCGGCGCCCTCCCGCGGCGACCCGTCAGGATCGAGCTGACGAAGCCGGTCGCGCTCGATCGGGTCGATCGGGTCGCCGAGAGGGTCGGGACGGGCGGAATGGGCGTCGACGGGGTCCGACAGCCTTACGAGAGCCTGCGTGATCTCACGCATCGCGTCGATCAGGTCCTCACGGTCGGCCTTGCGTTCGATCGAGATCCGCAGGGCGGCGATCTCCCGGGCGAGAAACTCCGACTCGGCCAGCTGCCGGGCGTTGGTGTCACGGTCGCGCTCGATCTCGACGCGATCGCGGTCGGCCTGTCGGTTCTGGGCGAGGAGGATCAGCGGAGCCGCGTAGGCAGCCTGGGTGGAGAAGACGAGATTCAGGAGGATGAAGGGGTACTTGTCCCAGCGGAACTTCAGGGCGACGAGGTTGAGGACGATCCAGACGACGACGATGCCCGACTGGATCGCGAGGTACCGACCGGTCCCGAGATAGCGGGCCATGCCTTCGGCGAACCGGCCGAAGGCGTCCGGATCGTAGGAGGGTCCGCCTGCGGAGCCGCGCGGCTTGCTGAGATCGTCCTTCCTGGCCATCGGGCCTTCGCCTAGGTCCTGCTCCCGGCGATCCGCCAACCAGCCGGGAGCACACGGTCGAGGACGTCGTCAATCGTCACCGCCCCCAGCAGGCGGCCGGAATCGTCGACGACCGGCAGGGCGACGACGTCGTAGGCGGCAAGCCGGTGGGCGACCATCTGGTCGCTCGTCTCCGGGGCCACCGGCTCCGGTGCGTCGTCGACGCACCGGCCGACTGCCTTCGACGGAGCCTCGCGCAGGAGGCGTTGGAAGTGGGCGACGCCGAGGAAGCGGCCGGTCGGCGTCTCGGTCGGAGCGAGGCAGACGAAGACCTGGGCGGCGAGCGGCGGCCGTAGATCGGGATCGCGGATCCGGGCGAGCGCCTCGGCGACGGTGGCCGTCGGCTCGAGCACGATCGGCTCGGGCGTCATCAGCCCGCCGGCGGTGTCCGGCTGGAAGCTCAGCAGGCGGCGGACGGGGGCGGCCTCGTCTGGGTCCATCGCGTTGAGCAGTTCGAGCCGGCGCTCGGCTGTGAACTCGCCGAGCAGGTCGGCCGCGTCGTCGGCCTCCATCTCGTCGAGGACGCGTGCGGTTCGCTCGAGATCGAGGTTCTCGACGATGCGGACCTGCTCCTCCTCGGAGAGCTCCTCGAGGAGGTCGGCCAGTCGCTCGTCCTCGAGGGCGTCGGCGAGGACGCGGCGGCGTGACAGCGGGAGCTTGCGGATCGCCTCGGCCATCTCGACCGGATGGAGATGCCCGATCTCGGCTGCCTGCCGGGCGCCGACCCGCTCGTCTCGCAGCACCGCGCGCGCCTCCTCCCAGCCGATGATCACAGGCGGCTTGCGGCGGCTCGGGAGGCCGCCGCCGGACAGTGCGAGCGTCGCGAGCTCCCATTCGTGGGTCTCGAGGGCCGGGGCGATCGCGGCGTCGATGATCCGCGACCCCCGCAGCCGGCGGCCGAAGAGCTCACCGACGACGAGTTGCTCGCCGGGACGGAGCTGGAACTGGCGCAGGTTGATCGCGCCGCGCCGGAGTCGAACGCCTTCGGTCTCGATCTCGCCGACCCGGCCGGCCCCGATGAAGACGTGGCGCTTCTGGACGCGGACGACAAATCCGTTGACCCCTGGCGGACCGCTTCCGGCCCCGCCGGTGAGGACGACGTCGGCAACCTGGCCGATCTGGGCGCCGTCGGCGCCGACCAGCGGGAGGCGAACCAGCCGGGATACGTAGATCAGACGGTCAGCCATCCGACCATTGTGCCGATCCGGTGGGGCTGGAAGCTGCGAGCGTGTCGGGTTCGTTGGTGATCAGTCCATCCACGCCGAGGGCTGCGAGCCGCCGGGCCTCGGTTGCGTCGTCGATCGTCCACGCCAGCAGCCGACCGCCGGCCTCGTGCACCGCTCGGACGAGGTTGGTCCCGACGAAGCGGTGCTCGACGCAGACGGCGTCGCACCGGCCGGCGCCGATGGCGTCGACGACGGCACGCTCGAGCCGCCGACTCGCCCGGGCAGTGGCCAGGCCGAGCGGTCCAGCCGGGGCCCGAGGGACGGACTTTGCCTCCAGCCGGCTCGTCGGCCTGCGCGCGGTCGGGAGGGTCCAGGCACGCGTCGCCCCCGAGGCCAGGCCGGCCTGCTCGACCTGGGCGAGCTCGCCACAGACGATCGTCCGATCGGCGAGCCCGCTCGCCGCGAGCAGCGCCCCGAGCGCCTGCCCGGCTCCGCCGCCCTTGATGTCGACCAGCAGGCCGCGGCCGGACGGCCCGATCGCGGCGAGCGCGTCGTCGAGCGTCAGCTGCCCCGGCAGCGACGCGTCCGGGCGGTCGTGGGCGAGCACGAGGCGGCCGGAGATCAGGAAGACGTCGAGCTCGACCCGGTTGGCAGGGCCGGTCAGTGCCAAGGCGAGCGCTTGCACCGACGCGGGCCGGCGGCGGCCGCCGGAGGCTGCTCGGTGGGCGATGATCTCCACCGCCAGAGCATCCTCGACCGGCGGGCTCCGGCGCAGCCGAGCGGCCTGGACGGCGCCGTATCATTGCCCTGGATGGGGACACCCGGCGCGAGGCGCGAGAAGAAGCCGTGAGACATCAGCTCCGTCCCCTGTTTGACAGGGTCGTGATCAAGGAGCTCGAGCCGGACCGCTTCCGGCGGTCGGGGATCGTCGTGCCGGCCGGGACCCACGAGCCGCCGCCCCAGCACGGGATCGTCCTCGCGATCGGCCCAGGGATCGACTGGTGGGCATCGGCCGGCCTGGAGATGCCGGTCCGCCCGGGCGACCATGTCGTCTTTCCGGCGTCGGCCGGTGCGTGGGTCGAGGTCGACGAGGAGCGGCTGCTCGTCTGCGGAGTGTCCGAGCTGCTGGGTGTCCTGCTGCGTGACGAGACCTGCCCGCAATGCTCGGGGAGCGAGCTCTCGCCGGGTGAAACGTGTCCGGCCTGCGGTCGCAGCGGCGCCGCCGCGTAGCCGATCAGGCCGGTCAGGCGCGGTGGGAGAGGAGGATGCGCTGGACGCTCGCCATCATGTCGCCGGGCACGCCCTCGGAGTTGATCAACCGCTCGAGAGCGAGTCCGTTGGACACGGCAAGCGTCATCACGGCCCAGGCCTCGGGGGTCAGCGTGCCGTCGGTGGGAGCGAGTTCGGCCAGACTCGCGCGGAGGTGGAGGTGCCGCTGGGAGATCGCGCGGAGGAGTTCGTCGTCGCGTGCGGCGTGGGTCAGGAACTCGATCGAGAGGACTAGGAACCGGCCGTTGCGGTCGTCGGCCGGCTGGCGGGCGAGCGCTTCGAGAGTGGCGTCCTCGGTCTCGTGCTCTGAGAGCAGCTCCCGGATCTCGCGGATCCGCTGGCCGACGATCTCGTCGTACATCGCGAGGAAGAGGCCGGCCTTGCTCTGGTACGCCGAGTACACGGCGCCCTTCGTGTAGCCGGCCTCCTCTGCGATGTCGTCGAGCCGGGCGCCGTGATAGCCGTCGGCGAAGAACCGCCGCTCGGCGACCTCGAGCAGGTCGCGCCGGGTCGCCGCGGCCCGCTCGGCCCGGGTCAGGCGTGTGGCCACGCCGACCCGACCTCCTCGAGGTCGGCGTCCGGAGCCGTGCCAAGGGCGTCGGGACGCTGGTGGCTGCGGAGGGGGGCCAGCGCGTCGGAGGGGATCACGGCGGCCAGGTGACCGGCGTAACCGGGCGCGACCCGTCGGGCGAACTCGGCGGCCGGCCGGTCCCGGATGTAGGGCGCGAGGTCGTCCGAGAGGAGCAGACCCGAGATGTTCGGCGCGATCTGGAAGTCGGCGGCGTTGAGCTCCGGCCCGTCGAGCAGGCCTTCGGAGATCCACGCGTCGATCTGGTCGAGGCGCTCGCCCAGCAGCTCGAGGTCCTCGCGAGCTGCCTCGTCCGAGGCCCTGTGGGCACCGGACGCGAGGCGGACGATCAGCGGTCGCCCGATCCGCAGGGCGATCCTCATCGGGAGGCTGCGGCGGGGCGTCATGAAGCTCGTGAACGCGTCCTTGTCGCGGCGCGCGGCGAAATAGAAGATCCGACGCGTGGCGTTCTGGAAGCCCTCTCCCCAGCGCTCGGCGTCCTCGACCGCCTTGCGGCGGACCGGGTCGGACGGAAACAGCGGACGGGCGGGGACGAGCTCGTCGAGGTAGCGCGCGATCCACCTGGTGCCCTGGACGCGCCGGCCCTTGAATTTGATCCCCGGCACGCCCATCGTCTCGAACCCGAGCGCCAGCATGATGAACGCGTGGGGGCCGGGCATCAGCTTGATCTCCGTGTAGTCGATGCCCTTGTGCTCGAGCATCAGACGGCCAGTCATGACCGAGTTCGACCCGGGAAACATGTAGAGCTTGAGTCTGTCTGACAAGACGGCCCCTTCCTGATTGACGCACCGCGCCGCGCGCGCCACGGCAGCAGGCCAGTTGGATACCGTTGGTATCTTGATACTTGCGGTATTCGAAGTCAAGCGGAGAGTCTGAGCCTCGTATGGCGGCGACGCTCAGCGAACTTGGCCGGCGAGATCGTGCTCACGTTTGCCTGGTGATCTCCGCGGTGCACGATACGGCGCCGATGCGTCGGTCACGCCATTCCTAGTCGCCGCGGCGGACCTCCAGGCGGTCGCCCGCGCGGCGCGCCTGCCAGACCGGCTGACCGGCGGCGGCCGGGCCGCGGACGGCTTTGCCGTCGGCAAGGCGGAACGTGCTCTGGTGCCAGGGACACGTGAGGCATCCGTCGCTCAGCTCGCCCTCGTCGAGCGGGCCGCCGGCGTGTACGCAGGTCGCCGAGAGGGCGTACAGACGCCCGCCGGTGCTCACGACGACGACCGGCGTACCGGCCGCGTCGACGCGCAGTGGAGTCGAGTCCTCGAGGCCGGCGGCCTCGCCGACGTCCGTCCAGTCGGCGGGGCCGTGTTCGAAGGCGGTATGGCTGACGCCGACGCCCTGGGCGAAGACGAGATGTCCCCCGAGATACCCGGCGGCCCCGGCGACCCCGAGTCCAGCCATGCTCAGTGCAGCGCCGCGTACGCGGTGATCACGCCGGCGGGCGCCGTAGGACGCGACCTGGAGGACGAGCCCGATCACGTTGCCGATCGCGTGCACGAACCCGATCCGCATCTCAGGCCCATAGGTCTCCGACCAGTCCGACAGGCCGCTCGCCGCGGTCGGGACAGCCGAGAGGATCCCAAACCCGGTCAGAAGCCGCGCGGCATCCGCTCCCCGCCTGCCACCAAGGAGGTCGATCACCGGAACGCTGGCCCACGCGCCGATCGTGGCGTCCGTCAGCAGCGGGTGGAGCTGGTGGCCGAGCCAGGTGCCGCTCAGCGCGTTCTTGACCGGATCCGGACGGGTCGCGCGCCCGACGAGCTTGGCCAGCGGCGTTGTGAGCCGATCGAGTTGATCGGCACTCGAGATCTGATCCACCAGCCGCGCGATCGTCTGTAGGGGAGTTGCCATGCGAGCTCCTTCGTCGGGGACCGAGGGTCTGGGCCATTGGTGTCGGACGCTCAGCGATTCTTACGTGTGCCCGGCGCTGCACGGGCCCTCCCAGTACACGCGGGCGGCCGGACGGCCGGCGGCGGCCGCGTCCAGGCAAGTCCCCACGGCATGGCGGTCAGAGCCTCGGCGGTCGAAAGGCAAGGCCACACGGCAGGACCGGCCAGAGCCACTAGCGTCGAAAGCAAGGCCACGCCCCAGGGCGACCAAGGGCCACGGCGGTCTAAAGGCAAGGCCACGCGGCAGGGCGACCACAGCCACGGCGCTCAGATCGGTGTCAGGCGTAAGAAATGCCGGCGTCCGGACGCTTAACGGACTGGGCCGCAGGAGAGAGACCGGCGCGGACAGGTATGCCTGACCCGCGGCGGGTGCGTCACGCGCCGACGCGCCGGACGACGGGCCGCAGGGTTCACTGGCCACCGGCCGGTGACTTCACGACGAGAGGAGATCGACGATGGCAGCGGCCCAACACAGTCGCCACGCCGGCAGGGGCACGGGAGATCGAGACGGGCCGGCGCCGTTGAGCGCGATCCACCTCCCGTCGCCGGTCGACGAGCTCGATCGGCAGAGCTGTGCCGGCCACGACGACGAGACGCCGGTGATCGATCGGGACGCAGCCGAGCAGGCGATCCTCGATCTGCTCGTGGCGCTCGGGCGGGACGTTCGCCAGCCCGGGCTCCGAGACACGCCCCGCCGGGTGGCCGCGGCGTATGCCGAACTGCTGACGCACGGACCGGTGTCGATGACGACATTCCCCAACGACGCCGGCTACGACGAACTCGTCGTCGTACGCGACATCCCGTTCCATTCGCTCTGCATGCACCATCTGCTGCCGTTCCATGGGGTGGCCCACGTCGCCTACCTGCCGGACCGGCGGATCGTCGGCCTCTCGAAGCTCGCGCGGGTGGTCGACCTGTTCGCCCGCGAGCTGCAGCTTCAGGAGCGCCTCACGATGCAGGTCGCCAACTGCCTCCAGGAGCACCTGGCGCCAAAGGGGGTCGGCGTGGTGATCGAGGCCGAGCACCTCTGCATGTCGCTGCGCGGGGTACAGAAAGCCGGCTCACGGACGTCGACCTCAGCCCTCCTCGGAGCGTTGCGCGACGACCCGCGTACCCGCCACGAGTTCCTCTCCCTCGTCCGGTGATCGGGGATCGGCGAGGCGGCCTGACTGGTGAGGCGCACACACCGACATATGGGTGAGCCACATGCCGTCGTCGCCGGGCCGGCCGTCCGGTCGGGTTGCGCTGGTGCCCGACGGTCGGGCCGCCCCCGTCTGGCAATGGCTTCCGGTCGGGTCTGCCCGCTGGTGGCCGCGGCCGAGCGCGGTAAGGTCTCGTCGGTGCCACCAGAGTCCGCGGTAAAGTCGGCGGTCGGGACCCTCGACTCCGACTCCCGACGCTGGCTCGAGGACCTCGGCCGGGTCGGCCATGCCCGCGACCAGGCGGTCGCCCGGCTCCACGCCCTGCTTCTCCGGGCCGCTCGCTTCGAGGTCTCGAGGCGGCGACTGACGAACCCCGACCTGGCCAACGGCGATTTCGAGGACCTCGCGCAGCAAAGCGCGGACGACGCGCTCGTAGCGGTCCTCGGGAAGCTCGACGACTTCCGCGGCGAGAGTCGATTCACGACCTGGGTCTACAAGTTCGCGCTCTACGAGACGGCCGTCCAGGTCCGCCGCCGAGCCTGGCAGGAGCGAGAGCAGTCGATCGAGCCCGAGGACTGGGAGCAGATCGGGTGTCGTCGCCTCGCACCGGACGATCGCGCGGCCGAGGGCGAACTGCTCGCGGCAGTGCGCCACGCGATCGCCGAGGACCTCAGCGCGCACCAGCGGGAGATTCTCGTGGCGATCACGCTCAACGGGGTGCCGATCGACGTCCTGGCCGAGCGGCTCGAGACGACGCGCGGAGCGCTCTACAAGACGCTCCACGACGCGCGCGGGAAGCTCCGCCGGAGGCTCGCCGCCGACGGGTTCGACCTTTCAGGGCTCGGAGCCGACGCGACATGACGACGCCGAGCCGACAGCGCCGAGCGCTGCTCGCCGCCCTGCTCGGGCCGGGCGAGACCGAGGTCACCTGCGAGGAGTGCTTCGCCCTGCTGGATCGCTACGTCGAACTCGCACACGGTGGCGACGACCCAGACCGAGCCATCCCCGGTATGCGTGCCCATCTGGCCGGCTGCCCGGCCTGCTGCGAGGACCACGATAGCCTCGGTGCCCTCGTCCGGGCGGACGCAGCCCGGCGACCGACGCGATCGACTGATGCGGACGGCGGCAACGACTGACGTCGCGTCGATGCCCGGCGCCGACGAGCTTCGCCGGTCGCGCCACGCGGCGTGAGCAGCAGCGCGCCCGCCGAGGCCAACCGTCGGACCTCACCCTGACCGAGGGGCCGTCAAAGGGCCGGTGAATGCTGGACGAGAGAGCTCCGCCAAGCCCGGATCCCGTCGCGGGCGGACGGGTTTTGCCCAATGCGCACGAGGAAGCTGATCGGTTGCATTTCCCCTAGCAGCGAGTGTTCTATTACCGTAGGCTTCGCGAATTGGGTTGATGCGCGAGGGTCACCGCGAGCGCTGGCAGAACGCTCTCGGAGCAGCCGGACCGCTTGTTTTGATCCAAATGCGTTGGGTTCTGAGAACAAACGGAGGTGAGCTGGAATGGGCGGTATGACCGAAGGGAAGGGCATCGGGGCTTTGGCGGCGATGTTGATCGGCGTCGCGTACGCCGTCGGTGGTGTGATCGGCTTCGCGGTTACGGGCTTCAGTGGCGTCACGAACCCCGTGGGCAACAAGTTGTTGTTCCTGTCACTCAATCCGTTTCAGGACTTCATCCATCTCGCGATCGGCGCGCTTCTCCTGTACGCGGGCTTGAAGTGGTCCTCCGCGGCCGTCGAGGGCGTCCTGCTCGGGGTCGGGGGGATCTACGTGGTTGCGGCGATCACGGGCTTCATCTACGCGCACATCCCGGTGATCACGATCACCACGGCGGGCAACTCGGACAACTACCTGCACGCGATCACGGGCGCCACGGCGATCGTCGCGTCGCTGATGTCGATGTCCGCCACGAACCGGCAGGCTCGCTCGGCTTACTGAAGCCGCACGCAGGAGCAGGGACGGCGGCCGCGCAGGGCGGCCGTCGGTTCCCGCGGACGTGCGGCCGTCGGTCCCCGCGGATGTGCGGCCGTCGGTCCCCGCGGATCTCGATTTTGACGACGGTCGCGGGCGACCAGGGTGGGCGGGCCGATGGCGCTTAGCCTGTTCGAACTCGTCGCCGATCCCGTCCGGCTGGCGATCATCCGCGGGTTGTCGGGCGGCGCCAGCGTCCCGCTCGTCCAGATCGCCGAGCACGCCGGCCTTCACGCGAACACCGTCCGGACCCACATGGGCGAGCTCGAGTCGTCGGGGGCGGTCGAGCGCGAGCACGCGGCGTCCGAAGGGCCGGGCCGCCCGCAGGTGCGCTACAGGCTTCGTCCGGGGTGGCGCCTTCCCAGCAGCGACCTTGACGGTCTGAGCGAGCTGCTCGCTGCGATGATCATCCGCCTCGACCCGTCGGTCGAGACGATCCAGGAGCTCGGCCGCCAGTGGGGGCGGTACCTGACCGGTCGTCCGGGAGGCGACCCGGTGGAGTCGCTGCCGCGGCTCCTCGAGCGGATGGGCTTCGACGCCGAGGTCGAAGGCCTCGAGGTTCGTCTGCGGTCGTGTCCGTGCGCGGTCATCTCACCCGAGCACCCCGAGCTGATCTGCCGCCTGGCCGCAGCGGCGATCGACGGCATCGCCGAGACGAGCCCGCGGCGGTTGCGGGTCGGTTCCGCGTCGCAGGACCCGGTGCGGCAGACCTGCACGATCCGGCTGGCCCCGACAGCTGCTCACGGCTGACGCGGACCAGGCGCGGGTGCAACCCAGCACGCTCAGGAGATCGCCAGTGCTGTGCGCCCGGAACCTGCGTCACGACGGAGCTGGCGGAGCGCCGTCCCGAGCCGGCGGACGCCCTCGTCGAGCTCGGCCGGACCGAGCAGGGAGAACGAGAGGCGGAGCTGCCCGCGAAGTGCCTCCTCGGGCACCATCGCCCGACCGGGCGTGAAGGTCACACCGCAGCGGAGCGCCTCGCGGAGGAGGAGTTGCTCGTCGGTGGGCCGATCCAGCGTCACCCAGACGTGGTGGCCGCCGAGCGGGAATGAATAACTCGCCTCCCCGGCGAGCCGGCGGTCGATGCTCTCGAGGAGGACGTCTCGACGCTCGCGGTAGACGGGAACCGTCCGCTCGAGCATCTCCTCGTAGCCGCCGCCGGCCAGATAGCGGGCCGCGAGGTGCTGGATCAGGCTCGACGTGTGGAAGTCGCTGCCGAGCTTGAGATCGATCAGCCGGCTCCGGACCGGTCCGCCGGCGGCGACCCAGCCGAGACGGAGGCCGCCGCCCATCGTCTTCGAGAGCGAGTCGACATGGATCACGTGGCTCGGCGCAAGGTGGCGCAGCCGCTGGCGCTCTGCTCCCTCGAAACGGACGCCGGCGTAAACGCAGTCGTCGAGCACGAAGAACGACCGTTCGCGGGCGAGCTCGACGAGGCGCGCCGACCGCGCCGGTGAAAGGTCGCGGCCGGTCGGGTTCTGGCAGGACGATTGGAGGACACAGAGTTTGATCTCGTGGCGGGCCAGGACCCGCTCGAGCGCGTCGACATCGAGCCCATCCTCGTCGACGGGAATGCCGATCAACCGGGCGCCGGTCGCCTGGAGCGAGCTGAGCGTCCCGGCGAACGTCGGCGCCTCGACGGCCACGACATCGCCGGGACGGAGCACCGCCCGCGCGACGAGGTCGATCGCCTGGCGGGCGCCCGAGGTGATCACGATCTCGTCGGCCTCCCGAGCGAACCCCTGGCGGGTGCCGCGGGCGGCAATCTCCCGGCGAAGCGCGGGGAGACCTTCGGGATCGAGATACGAGAGAGCTTCGGTCCCCTCCTCGGCGAAGACGTCCGCCGAAATCCTCGCGAGGTCGTCGACCGGCAGCAGCGCCGGGTCGGGCCAGCCGGTCGCGAGCGAGATCATCTCGGCCTCGCGGGGCATGCGAAAGCTCATCGCGATCGCGTCGTTCGCGTAGGACGCCCGACGCTCCGGCAGGACGGCCGCCTGCCAGTCGGAGGAATCGCTGGTCGGTGGGCCGGGGAGTAGCCGGCGAACGAACGTCCCCCGGCCGACCGCGGCCGTGACGTAGCCGAGCTCGGCCAGCCGGCGATAGGCGCGAACGGCGGTCAGGTGGTTGACTGCGGCCCGCTCGGCGAGCGCGCGGGTCGGTTCTAGACGCGACTCCCCGGGGAGCGCTCCGGCGTCGATCTCGGCCCGGATCAGGTCGACCAGCTGCTGCGTCAAGGAGCCAGGACCGTGTCGGTCAAAGCGCGACAAATCAACATTGTGTGACCTTGAAATGGCCATTCAGTACTTCAAGCTGGTGAGCATGGCAGCAATTGTACGACTAGCCCACACAAATCGCCAGCTCAATGTTTCGAAGTATCGCCCGAGGCTTCCGCTGCTGGGCTACGCCCCCGCCGAGCTGCGTAACCTTCCGGAGGGCCTGGCCGTGACGATCCGCCGCGCCGGACCGCACGACGACCCGGCGATCGCCCACCTCGCCGAGATCGACGAGGCGCCCGTTCCTGCCGGCCAGCTCCTCGTCGCCGATGTCGGGGGAGAGCTGTGGGCCGCGGTCTCGATCGACCGCGATCAGGGCATCTCGGATCCGTTTCGACCGAGCGGGGACCTGCTCCGGGCGCTGGCCGAACGGGCTGGCCGCCGACCCGGCTCACCGGCGGCGCAGCGGGTCCGGGTGCCGTCGAAGTGCTCTGCCGACACCGGGCCCCTTCGCGACGGGCGAAGCCATCCTCCGCTGGTGCGCGTCAGAGCCTCGGCCGACCCGCCACGCCGTGCCGGCACCCCAGCCGACCCGGCACCCCGCGCCGGCACCCCAGCCGACCCGGCACCCCGCGCCGGCACCCCAGCCGACCCGGCAACCCGCGCCAGCGCCCCAGCCGACCCGGCGACCCGGGTCGCCGCCTCAGCCGACCCGGCTGCCGAGCCGGACGTCGGCGTCCGGTCTGAGCAGCACGACGCCGCGATCGGCGTCGAGCGCGCCGAGGACGAGCACTTCGGAGACGAACGGACCAATCTGCCGGGGTGCGAGGTTGACGATCGCGACGACGAGCCGGCCGTCGAGGTCGGCTGGGTCGTAGTGGACGATCTGAGCCGACGAGCGTCGGGTGCCGAGCTCGGGACCGAAGTCGATCGTCAGCTTCCAGGCGGGCTTGCGGGCCTCGGGAAAGGCGTCGACGGCGACCACCCGACCGACTCGCATGTCGACCCGGGCGAAGTCGTCGAACTCGATCACGGCCCTCCGAATATAGCCGCGACGGCCGCGACGGCCGCGACGGTCGCGGAGGGCCCGGCGGCGAGGGCGAGCATGCCGACGCCCCCGGCGTGGCTCGCATGGCTCGCGCTGGGCACCGTCTACGTGGTCTGGGGCTCGACGTATCTGGCGATTCGCGTGATGGTGAGGACCGTCCCGGCGCTGCTCGGCGCCGGCGTCCGCTTCCTCGTGGCCGGTCTCGTCCTCTACGGCTGGATCTGGGTCCGGCGGGCACACGGCCGCCACAGGGGGTCGGCCAGCGGCCGGGCTCGGGGCCGGGAGTGGGGCCGGGTCACGGGAACCAGCGGCCGCGCGAAGACGCGGCGCCGCCCGGCAGCCCCAGGCGGGTCGGTCGGCAGCCACGCCGGCCTGCGTGTCAGTGGGCGGGAGGCCGCCGGAGCCGCCGTCGTGGGGGTCCTGCTGACGTTCGGCGGGAACGGTCTCGTGACCCTCGCCGAACGGCACATCGCATCGAGTCTCGCGGCCCTCCTGATCGCTTCCGAGCCGTTCGTGATCGTCCTCGTCGGAGCGGTCATCGGCGAGCGGGCCAGCCGCGGCACGCTGGCGGGGGTGACGGTCGGCTTCGCCGGTGTCACGATCCTCGTGCTGCCGGGGGCGAGCGCCGGCGGCAGCGGCCTGGTCGGAGCGCTGCTCGTACTGGCGGCGTCGGTCTCCTGGGGGATCGGCTCGATCTCGAGCACGCGCGTCCGCCTCCCGGCCGACCTCGGGGTATCGACCGCACTCCAGATGATCTTCGGCGGCGGCGTGATGGTCGTCGCCGGTCTGATCGGCGGAGAGGCGGGCCGACTCGACGCGTCCGGCTTGTCGACGGAGTCACTCGTCGCCTTCGGATACCTGGTCGTCTTCGGGTCGATCGTCGCCTTCTCGGCGTACACCTGGCTCCTCCAGCACGTGCAGATCTCGCGGGTCTCGACATATGCGTACGTCAACCCGATGATCGCCGTCCTGCTCGGGTGGATCGTGCTCGGCGAGTCGATCAGCCTGACGACGCTGATCGGCGCGAGCGTGATCGTCGGGTCGGTCGCCTTCACGATCCGCTCGACGAGACCGCCCGTCACGCCCGCCGGCGGCGGCGCACCGGACGGTCCGACGGTTGCCACAGCCCACCGTCGGGTCTAGGATCGCCTCAATCGGTCGATCGCAGTGCGTGCGGCCGCGAAACTGAGGAGCTTGGGGTGCATACGAGACTGGGCATGGTCGGCCTGCTCGTGGTGGCGGCGACTGGTATCGCCGCCTGCGGGAGCAGCAGCAGTGGAAGCAACAAAAATACGGTCGACGTCTACTCGAGCCTGCCGCTGCAGGGCGCGTCGAGCGCGCAGACAACGCCGATGGTCAACGGCATCAGGCTGGCGCTCGCCCAGGCCAACAACAAGGCGGGGAGCTTCACCGTCAACTACCAGTCACTCGACGACTCGACCGCCCAGGCCGGCAAGTGGGACCCGGTGCCGGTGGGTGCCAATGCGCGCAAGGCGGCCCAGGACAGCAAGGCCGTGTACTACATCGGCGAGTTCAACTCCGGGGCGAGCAAGCTCGCGATCCCGATCCTCAACCAGGCGGGACTCGCCGAGGTCAGTCCGGCCAACACGTACGTCGGGCTGACGACCAGCGAGCCGGGCAGCGCGCCGGGCGAGCCGCAGAGCTATTACCCGACCGGCAAGCGCAACTTCCTGCGGATCGTGCCGCGCGACAAGATCCAGGCCGCGGCGATCCTCAAGACGATGAAGTCCGACGGGTGCAAGACGGCCGCGGTGGCCAATGACAAGGACACCTACGGCCAGGGCCTCGCGGCACTGCTCGAGCTCCAGAAGGGCAGTTACGGGATCACGATCGCGAGCAACACGGGAATCGACCCGAAGCAGCCGAACTTCCGGACGTACGCGCAGACGCTCAAGTCCCAGGGCGTCGACTGCTTCGTCTTCAGCGGGATCGTCGCCAACGGGGGGGTCCAGATCACCAAGGACGTCGCAGCGGCACTGCCGAACGCGAAGATCTACGGGCCGGATGGGATGTGCACGAACACGTGGACGAACCCGGCCAAGGGCGGTGTGCCGCTCAGCATCGACAAGAACATCCAGTGCACGGTCGCGACGCTGGATCTCAGCGCGTATCCGGGTGGCAAGACGTTCCTTGCCGCTTACAAGGCGAAGTACGGCGGCGCCAGCCCTGATCCGTATGCGATCTACGGCTACGAGGCGATGAAGCTCGGCCTCGACACGATCGCCGGGCTCGGCGCCAAGGGCAACGACAAGGCCGCCGTGCTGGCCGCCCTGTTCGCGACCAAGAACCGGGCGTCCGTGCTCGGGAACTACGGGTTCGACGCCAACGGCGACACGACATTGACCGCCTACGGCCTCTACAAGGTTGGGCCCGACGGCAACCCGCTGTTCGAGAAGACGGTCAAGTAAGGGCAACGGAGGGGGCGCGCCGCGTCCCCTCCGCCGTCCGTCCCCGACCGCGTCAACGGCGCTGAAAGGCCCGATGGAATCTCGCAGCCTCGCCGTGCCACAAGTCAGCCTCGCAGCCGGGCCGATGCGGGTCGCGCGCCGGTACCTGGACCGCTACGGGCTGATCGTCGCGCTGGCCGGGCTGCCGGTGTACTACGCCGTCAAGGACCTGACGAGCGGCTACCCGGCGTTCGTGAACGGCCATTCGGTCGTCCACCACGACCTCGCCTACCTCGGCGGGAACCTGGTCCAGGGCGTCTCCAACGGGTCGATCTGGGCGCTGATCGCGATCGGCTACACGCTCGTCTACGGGATCATCGAGCTGATCAACTTCGCCCACGGCGAGGTCTTCATGATCGGCTCGTTCACCGCCGCCGGCCTGTCGGGGTCGATCGGGTTGGGCCTGACCACCGGTCCGCTCGGGCTGGTGGCGGGGCTCGTGGTGACGCTGTTGATCGCGATGGTCACGTGCGGCGGGCTGAACGTGCTGATCGAACGGGTCGCCTACCGACCGCTGCGGAGCGCGCCCAAGCTCGCGGCGCTGATCACGGCGGTCGGCTTCACGTTCATCCTCCAGAATGTCGGGCTCCTCTGGCGCGGGGGGTCGCCGACAGGGGTCACCGATCTGATCCACCAGGGGGACCCGGTGCTGACCGTGGTCGGCATCACGATCCATCGCGCGGATGTGCTCGCTGTCGGCGTGACGGTTCCGCTCGTCCTGGCAACCGGCTGGTTCATCTCGCGGACGCGGGTCGGCCGGGCGATGCGGGCGACTGCGCAGGATCCGGAGGCCGCGCGGCTGATGGGCATCAACGTCGACGCGACGATCTCGGTGACCTTCCTCCTGGGCGGAATGCTCGCCGGGGCGGCAGGTCTGGTCTACGCGCTCTACGAGACGACGGTCTGGTACTTCCAGGGCTTCCAGGCCGGGCTGATCGCCTTCACGGCGGCCGTCATGGGTGGGATCGGCAACGTCCGGGGAGCGGTCCTCGGCGGTCTGATCATCGGCTGCATCCAGCAGCTCTCGGACGCCCGGATCGGTCCGCAGTGGACGGCCGCGGTCGTCTTCGCGTACCTGATCATGATCATGGTCCTCCGGCCGCGAGGCCTGTTGGGCGAGGAGACCCGGGAGGCCGGATGAACGAGGCCGTCTCGAATGTCGTCGCACGACGCGACGCATTGGTCGGTCGGCTGCCGCCGTGGTGGACCCGGGCGGTCGTGCCGATCCTGATCCTCGGTGGGCTGGTCCTGCCGCTGTTCTTCATCCAGACCAGCGGCTTCCTCAACGCGACGATCATCGCGCTGGCCTACGTCGTGATGGCCCTCGGCCTGAACATCGTCGTCGGCTTCGCCGGCCTGCTCGACCTCGGGTACGTGGCCTTCTACGCGATCGGCGCCTACGCGGTCGGATGGTTCGGGTCGAGCTTCTTCTTCAAGGCCGACGTCCACGCGGTGGTATCGCCGCTGGCAAACAAGCTGCCTGGCGTCCACCTCAACTTCGTCCTGATCATCCTCGCAGCGGTCGTGCTGACCTCGCTCGCCGGAGCGATCATCGGGCTGCCGACGCTCCGCCTGCGCGGTGACTACATCGCGATCGTCACGCTCGCCTTCGGCGAGATCATCAGGGTGATCGCGGTCAACGGCGACGGGATCCACGTCTTCGGGGGAACGCTGACGGCAGGACGCCAGGGCATCACCCCGGTCGACCCGGTCTTCTTCCCCGGAGTCGGGAGCTTCGACCAGCTGCACCTGCGGCCGTGGTACTGGGCGGTGTTCGTGATCGTGCTGATCGTCCTCTTCGTCAACCTCCGGTTGCGGGACTCGCGCCTCGGCCGGGCGTGGATCGCCCTGCGCGAGGACGAGGTCGCCGCAGTGTCGATGGGGATCCCACTCGTCAAGACGAAGCTCCTCGCCTACGCGTCGGGCGCCGCCTTCGGGGGGACGTCGGGCGTCTTTCTCGGGGCCTACCTCAACCAGGTCAACGCCGACCAGTTCGAGTTCTCGTTCTCGATCTTCGTCCTCGCGATGATCATCGTCGGCGGGCTCGGCTCGATCTGGGGAGCGGTCCTCGGGGCGCTGTTGCTGTCGTACATCAACTACTACCTGATCCCCGACGTGCTCGACGGGATCCCGCGGGCGTTCGGCCTCGGCTTCAACCTGACCGACCTGTCGTTCGGGATCTTCGGCTTCCTGCTGGTGCTCGTGATGGTCCTGCGGCCGCAGGGGCTCTTTCCCGAGCGGCGGCGGGCGCTCGAACTGACCGAGCCGATCGCGACGGCCGACGGGTCGGCCGGGACGCAGGAGCCGGCATGAGCGATACGACCCCGACGACGGCCGCCGCCGTAACGGACCCCGACCGGCCGGGCGAGCCGTTGATGATCGCGCGGGAGGTGACCAAGGAGTTCGGCGGCCTGACCGCTGTGAACCACGTGTCGCTGACGATTCCCAAGCGGTCGATCGTGTCGCTGATCGGGCCGAACGGGGCGGGGAAGACGACGTTCTTCAACATCCTGACCGGCCTCTACAAGCCGACGAGCGGGCGGATCTCCTTCGAGGGCCGGGACGTGACCCGTTCCCGGCCGGACGTGATCAACCGCCTGGGCGTCGCCCGGACGTTCCAGAACATCCGGCTGTTCGGCGCGATGACGGCGCTCGAGAACGTCGTCGTCGGGCGTCACTCGCGGATGCGAGCCGGGCTGTTCGCGTCGATCGTGCGAACTCCCGGCGTGCGGGCGGAGGAGCGAGCCGTTCGCGACCGGGCACGCGAGCTGCTGGAGTACGTAGGGGTGGCCGAGAACCGGTGGGGTGACCTGGCGATCAACCTCTCCTACGGCGACCAGCGGCGGGTCGAGATCGCCCGAGCGCTGGCGTCCGACCCGCGCCTGCTCCTGCTCGACGAGCCGACCGCCGGGATGAACCCGCAGGAGTCGGACGGCCTGACTGACTTCATGCGCCGGCTGCGCGACGAGCTCGGCCTGACGATCCTCCTGATCGAACACGACATGAAGGTCGTGATGGGCGTCTCCGAGCGGGTCACGGTGCTCAACTACGGTGAGCTGATCGCGGAGGGCAGGCCGGCCGACGTCCGGGCGGACCCCGCGGTGATCGAGGCCTACCTGGGCGTCCAGGAGCAGACATGACGACGCTGCTCGAGGTCGAGGACATCCGCACGTACTACGGGTCGATCGAGGCCTTGAAGGGCGTCTCGCTGAGCGTCTCGGAGGGCGAGGTGGTGACCCTGATCGGGTCCAACGGGGCCGGCAAGTCGACGACACTGCGGTCGATCAGCGGCCTGACGCCGGCCAGGTCGGGAAGGATCCGCTTCGGCGGGCGGGAGATCACGCGGACGAGCACGCAGGAGATCGTCGGCCTGGGGATCGCCCTCGCGCCCGAGGGCCGCCACTGCTTTCCGCGGATGACCGTGCGGGAGAACCTCGACCTGGGTGCGCACCTGCGGCGGGGTCCGGACGTCGCGACCGACCTCGAGGAGGTCTTCACGCTGTTTCCCCGCCTCGAGGAGCGGGAGCGCCAGAAGGCGGGGACGATGTCGGGCGGTGAGCAGCAGATGCTGGCGATCGGGCGGGCGCTGATGGCCCGGCCGCGGCTCCTGCTGCTCGACGAGCCGTCGATGGGCATCGCGCCGCTGCTGGTCGCGCGGATCTACGAGACGATCGCGGCGATCAACCGCAACGGGGTCGCGATCCTGCTGGTCGAGCAGAACGCGAACTACGCGCTGGAGATCGCCGATCGGGGCTACGTGCTCGAAACCGGCCGGGTCGCGTTGAGCGCTCCGTCGGCGGACCTGCGCGACGATCCGGAAGTCCAACGGGCGTACCTGGGGACGTGAGAAGACGATGACGATGCTCGGTCTGATCGGCGCGACGGCGCTCTACCTCCTGTTCGCGTGGCTGATCTCCGCCGCCCTGAGCGCGTGGCTCTCGGAGCGCAAGGGCTTCGGCGAGCGCCCGGGCCTGGCGTCGGGCCTCCTGCTCAGCGTGGTCGGCCCGGTGATCTGGCTGCTCTGGCCGGCGCGGGCGGACTCGGCGTGGAAGCGCGAAGGGCCGCTTCCGCGGCGGCGCTCGGCGGCGCCGCGATCAGCCGAGCGGCCCGCACGGCCTGACCCGAGCCGTCGAGACGCCGACAGCGCCGAGCCCGGCGACGGCGCTGGGGAAGACGAAGTAGGTGTGGCCGCCGGGGGCGACGAGGAGGAGGTGGGGCGGCCGGCGGCAGAGCTCGATCGTCCAGCTCGAGAGGGTCCGCTCCTCGGCGACGAGCCGCTGGCCGAAAGGGTTGCGCCCGCCGGTCGCGAGCAGCCTGACGACGCGGTCGCCGAGCAGACCGACGGCCAGCTGGCCGCCCGGCCGGTCGAAGACGAGCGTCGCGCCGACGAGCCGCCGCCGGGTTCCGGCTAGGGCGTCGAGGACCGCCCGGCGGGACTCGCCCAAGGAGATCGGACCGATTCCGCTGCCCGGACGGTAGGTCGACGGGAGTGGCGGCGAGCGCTCGAGCGACGGGTCGCCGCCCGGGCCGCCGAGCACCACGACGAGGACCACGGCTCCGACGAGGACGCCACCGATCCCGAGCAGGGCGCGGCGCCGCCCGCCCGGCAACCGGGCGAGCTGGCCGGCGAAGCGTCTGCGATCTCGGCCGGGGTCGGTCATCCCCGCGGGAGACTAGGGCGCGGCCCCGATCACGGTCGGCACGCGTGATCTCCTCGACGCGTCCGCCCCGACGATCAGCTAGGCTCGCGCCGCGATGCCCCCGGAAGCCCTCGTCCAGGCCGTTTCGATGCTCGCCGAGGCGGGCTTCCACGACAAGAGCAAGGTCCTGTTCTACATCTTCGGCGGCGCGCTCGCCCTCTGGGCGGTGATCGTCGGCGTCAGCGGATTCACGCGGGCCGACTTCCCGGGTTCCCCGACGCGCGGCCGCGCCGTGATGGGGATCAGCGCCGTCCTGATGCTCCTGGCGATGGGGTCGGCGGTCACGACGGCGAGCACGCCGCCGCCGCTCAAGCAGACGTTCACAAAGGACGTCGGCCTGCCGAAGGGAACGGCTCCTGCCCCGACCCCGGCGGCATCCGGCGCGGCGCCGGCGGCGGCCCCGGTCGCCAAGGCCCCGCCCGGGACGGTCGACCTGGCGGCGAACGCCAACGGCCAGCTGATGTTCGACACGAACACCCTGAGCGTGAAGGCCAAGGCCGGGAAGGTGACGATCGTCTTCACGAACGCGTCGCCGGTCCCCCACAACGTCGCGGTGACCGCCGGGGGCAAGGTCCTCGGGAGCACGCCGACGTTCATGGGCGGCTCGAAGACGCTCGCGGTCGCGCTGAAGCCGGGGTCCTACAAGTATCTCTGCACAGTCCCGGGCCACGCGCAGGCCGGCATGCAGGGGACGCTCACGGTCTCCTGAAAAAAGGGGCTCCGCCCTTCGGGCTCCGCCGATCAAGGCCGATCGGCAGGCGTCGATGCGGTCGGGGCGAGCCCGTCCCCCTCCCGACGAGTACCGCAGGTCCAGGCCGGCGGGCGGTGACGAGGCCTCAGGCGGCGGATCAGTCCTCGACTCGAACCGGCTCCATCATGCGGAGCTCCGAGGACGCGATGAACTCGCCGGGGTCCCGACTCAGGTGCTTGCGATCGGGACTGTCGTAGTAGTCGGCGGCGGCTCTGTCGAACTCGGCGTGGCTGACCACCCAGGCGAACGTCCCAGTCTCGGCGTCGGCCCACGCCCCGGCGACCTCGAATCCGAAACGACGGCGGAGAGGGACGATCTCCGAGCGCCAGAAGTCGACGAACTCGTCGAGCAGGCCGACCTTGATCGAGTAGATGCGCAACTGGGATCGCATGCGTCGTGCAAATCAATACCTGACCGGCGCGGAACGTGCACGGCGGCTCGGTACGCTTTGGGTCGATGGCGGACCCCAAGCCCAGCGTGAACCGCCGCGCCCAGGAGCACCAGGCGCTCGCCCTCGAATGGCGCAAGCTGACGCGGGCGGCGACCTTCGTCGCGGTGCTGACGAGCCCGATGGTCTTCGCCGTCCTCTTCTACTCCCACCGGTGGAGCTTCATCGCGTCGGTGATCGGGACTTTCGTCTGCGTGATCGCCTTCCGCGGCCTGATCGACGTGATCGCCCACCGGCTGATCCCCCGGCCGAGCATCTACGGGGCCGACCGCCGGCTGCTCGAGGAGGACGCGACCGCCCGCCGGAGGGTCTGGTACTGGCGCAAGAAGTTCCGCCACACGCTCTGGCTCGTCGGCGTGATCGGCGGCTTCCTGCTGCTCATCAACATGATCCAGAACGCGACCGGTACGCCGGGCGACGTCGGCCACACGGTGAGCAGCATCACGGGGATCTTCGGCGGACAGAACGGAGCGTCCTTCATCCTGCTCGGCGCCCAGATGCCGCTGTTCTTCCTGATGAACTTCCTCATCCTGTTCGGCCCGATGGCGGTGATGGCCGTGCGCGCGATGAAGGGCTACGAACCGGGCGACGCCGACTGGGGAGTGAAGATCGAGGACGTCCGCGGCCAGTCGGAGCCGAAGGAGGAGATCACCCGGGTGATCTCGCTGTGGGAGTCGGGCGAGGACTTCCGCAAGGCGGGCGGCAAGCCCGAACGGGGTCTGCTGTTCATCGGATCGCCGGGCACCGGCAAGACGATGCTCTCGAAGGCGATCGCCACGTCGTTCAACTCACCGATCGTGATCATGCCGGGCTCTGGCTTCCAGATGCCGTTCATGGGGATGGACGTGATCGTCGTCCAGCTGATGATCTCCAAGGCCCGGCGACTGGCCCGCAAATGGGGCGGGCAGTGCATCATCTTCATCGACGAGATCGACGCCGTCGGTCTTCGCCGGGCGGCGCTCGGCGGCGGGGCGGGCGGGATGATGTCGCCGGCGACCGCGGTCGACTCGTTCCACGACCTCGCGTTCTTCGGTCCGCAGGGGGCGCTCAACTCGAGCTGCGACCTGATCCTCGAGTCGCGGGCCTGGCGGGAGAAGCTGTTCGCCTCGAGGGCGAGCGCTCAGGTCAGCCCGTATCCGGACGGGATGCTCCGGGTCGGCGCCCGGATCCAGGACTTCATCATGCCGGGCGGGGGGATGATGGGCGGCGGCGGGGGGCTCGCGCTCAACCAGCTGCTCGTCCAGATGGACGGGGTCGACGACCCGCCGTTCATGCGCAAGCTGATGACCAACCGGGTCAACACGTTCCTCGACGCGACCTACATCCTCCCGGCGAAGGTCGGCAATGTCTCGCTCCGGCTGCGGGCGCCCAAGCCGCGGGGTGAGCAGATCTACTTCATCGGGGCGACCAACGTCCCGATCGACCGCCTCGACCCGGCGCTGATCCGTCCGGGACGGATGGGCCGGCACATCTGGTTTCGGACGCCGACCAAGGACGACCGCAAGGACATCTTCGACCTCTACATGGACCGCGTCGACCATGCGGGCGAGCTCGACACCGAGAAGCGGCGGGACGAGCTCGCGCGGATCACGAACGGGTATTCGCCGGCGATGATCGAGCAGGTCTGCTCGATGGCCCTGACCTACGCCCACTCGGACGAGCGGACCGAGTTCGAGTGGGGCGACCTCGTCGAGGCGATGACGACGATCGAGTCGGGCACCGCCCAGGGAGTCGACTACATCCCGGACGAGACGCGGGCCGTCGCGATCCACGAGGCCGGCCACGCCGCCGCGTCGCACGTCTACATGCAGGGCGTCCTCTCGACCCGCCTGTCGATCCGCAAGCGGGGCGGGTCGCTCGGACATCACCAGGCGATCGAGAAGGAGGAGCGGTTCTCGAGCTGGCGCCACGAGGAGGTCGGCAAGCTGGTCTGGACGCTCGGGGCGATGGCCGCCGAGCACGTCTTCTACGGGGAGAACTCGACCGGCGTCGGCGGGGACGTCCAGAGCGCGACGGCGCGGGCGGCGTGGATGGTCGGGATGTGCGGGATGGGCCCCGAGCCGATCGACTTCAACGGCCACGAATGGGAGTCAGACGACGCGCGCCGGGAGGCGGCCGAGATGTACATGGACCGGTTCGAGGCGATCGGCTCGAAGATCATCAACCGCTCGGGCGGCTCGGCCCTGATGGGCGATCCCATCCCGGCGATCCTCGGCGACCGCAACAAGAACCGGGCGGCCGCACAGATCCTCGGACAGGCCTACATCACCGCCTACTGCCTGATCCTCCACAACCGCGAGCAGGTCCAGAGCATCGCCGAGACGCTGATCGCTCGGCGTGAGCTCCACGGTGACGAGGTCGTCGACGTGCTCGACGCCGCCCGACTCGAGGCGCCGGCGATCGACATCACCGACGACGCGTCGTGGCCGAGCCTTTGAGCGAGACGAGCACACCGAGTGGGAGCGACGCCCACCGCCGGGCGCCCGACCCTGCCGGAACGCGGCCAAAGGTCGACCTACACGCGAGCCGACCGGTCGCGATCGGCCGGCCGGCCGCTCCCGCCGACCGTGACGACGTGGCGGCGGGCGGCGGCTCCGAGGAGGGCGGCGGGGCGGGACTCGGCCAGACCTTCGACCACGACGCCGGTGCGGCAGTCCTGGAGTCGGCGGGCCCGCCGGCCGCAGCCGGGATCGCAGGCCCGCTGTCAGGCACTGGCGGCGTGGTCGGCGTCCCGTTCGTCGCGAGCCCCCACGCGCCGCGCTTCCAGTTCCTGATCGGCGCCCTGGTCGCCCTCGGCATCTCCGCGCTGGTGATCGCGGCCCTGACGCTCGGCTCGGAGCGGCCGACCGTCCCGGCCGACTGGTCGTCATGGCGCCCGCCGGGGACGGGCTTCGTCGCGGCAACCCAGATCGCCAACCACGTCGGCGCGGAGTACCGCCTGGCCTCGAAGGCCCAGATGCTCGCGATCCAGGCGGGGCCGCTCGCCCTCGACGGGGTTCCCCTCACGCTGCTCCTCAAGAGCGACCCGACGGGGACGAATGTCGCGGGCGTCCAGGGCAATGCCGTGCTCTTCAAGATGTGCGGGCTCGGCTCGTCGTGTTCGATCGTCGGGACGCCGAGCGCCGAGCGGCTGACCCTCGTGCGCCGGGAGGCGCTCGAGCTGGCGCTCGACACGTTCGAGTACGTCGAGAACGCCGACGAGGTCGTCGTCTTCCTGCCGCCGGTCGTGCCGGCTGCGGCGGCGGGGGCGAAGAAGCCCGCGGCCGGAGCGACGGACGCCCTCTTCTTCCAGGCCTCAGACCTGCGTTCCGAGCTCGACCGGCCGCTGTCGACAACGCTGAGCGCCCCGCCGCCGGCGATCGACACGGTCGACAGGGCGTTGGATACGCCGGTCGTAAAGGCGCTGACGAAGCCGTCGTTCTACTCGTTCAGCATCGTCCCGCAGCCGGCCGACGCGACGGTCTTCCTCGTCCTCTCGCCGGTCGTCGTGAACTGAGCCGGGCTCACCCGGTGAGCTGAGCCCAGCCCGGCTCCTACAGCCGAGCCCAGCCCGGTTTCCACTGCCGAGCCCAGCCCGGTTCCTACGGCGGGGCCCAGCCCGGTTCCTACGGCGGAGCCCAGCCCGGTTCCTACGGCGGAGCCCAGCCCGGTTCCTACGGCGGAGCCCGGCCCGGCTTCCACTGCCGAGCCCAGCCCGGCTCCTACTTGCGCCGTCCGATCTTGCGGACTCCTTCGGTCGATTTGACGCCGGCCCTGACCGCACCCATCAGGGCACCAAAGGCCAGATTGCCGGGCGTCGGCTTGGACTTGAAGCGATCCGGGTCGGTCAGCGTGACGTGCTCCGGGGCCGGGGTGTTGAACTTGAACTCGAAGTCGACCTGGCGGGCGGCGAGCTCCTCGGCTGACAGGCGGCCGACGTTCTCGGCCATCCCCGCGTTGTTGGCGAGCACACCGACTGGACGATCCGGGTTCGGCTTGGGCGGCAGACCGGATCCGCCGCGCTCGATGTACGGAAGGGGCTTGCCCTTGTTTGAGTTGGTTACAGGCATGTGGCCTCCTACTCCTCTCGTGTTCCTTCCAGTTGACGTTACCGCTTGTCCGGCCAGGTCTCCACCAACTTGTGGACTTCGAGGCAGTTCGATTCCGGACCGACGGCGGCAAACAGTTGCAGGTACAATTATATTATGTCCTCAGAGCTACTCCTGAGCGTGTTGGACCAGTCGCCGGTCGCCGAGGATTCGACTGGATCGCAGGCGCTCCGCAACACGATCGACCTTGCCCGTGCGGCCGACCGGCTCGGCTACCACCGGTACTGGGTGGCCGAGCATCACGGCGGCCCGCTGCTGGCCGGCCCGAGCCCCGAGGCGCTGATCGGACCGATCGCCGCGGCCACTTCCCGGATCCGGGTCGGCAGCGGGGGCGTCATGCTTCCGCACTACAGTCCGCTGAAGGTCGCCGAGACGTTCAGCGCGTTGAGCGGACTGTTCCCCGGCAGGATCGACCTCGGCCTTGGACGGGCGGCGGGCACCGACCCGATGACGACGCTGGCCCTCCAGCGCGACCGGCGGCACGCGCCGGCCGACGACTTCCCCGACCAGCTGACGGAGCTGCTCGGCCTGCTCGACGGAACGCTGCCGGCGTCCCATCCGTTCGCCCGGCTCTCGGCGAGCCTGCCCGGGCGCCCGGAGCGACCGATCCCGTGGCTGCTCGGCTCGTCGGACCAGAGCGCGATCTGGGCCGGGCAACTCGGACTTCCGTACGCGTTCGCGGATTTCATCAACCCCCGGGGCGCCGGGGCGGCGGCCGTCTACCGCGAGCACTTCACCCCCTCCCCCCTCCTCCCCGAGCCGGTCGTCGCGGTCGCGGCCTGGGCGATCTGCGCCGACTCCGCCGAGCAGGCCGACCGGCTGGCGGCGAGCAGCCGGATGGCGATGCGGATGCTCCGTCGGGGGCGCCTGATCGCCGTGCCCCCGGTCGAGCGGTCGCTCCACTTCCTCAAGACCGAGGGCGGCGACGACGGCGGGCGGCGGCTGATCCTCGGGTCGCCGGGCAGCGTGCGCGGCCAGCTCGAGCAGGTCGCGGACGAGTACGGGGCCGGCGAGGTGATCGTCGTCACGATCACCTACGACCACGCCGCCCGCCGGCGTTCCTACGAGTTGATCGCCGACGAGTTTGGGCTCGCGGGAGACGACTCCGGCGCGGCCTCGGAGGGCTCGAAGCCCGGGCAGGCGGTGACCGGTGTCCTGGGATAGCGAGCGTAGAGATCGGGTTGGTCCTTCGCCCGACCGCAGAGCGAGAAGACCGAGCCCCGGGTGTTGCGGACCACGCGCTGATGGCGGCAGGCGTTGCACAGGCCGGCCGCTGGAAGACGATCTGGGGGCATCGATTTGAAGACGTTCCGGAGGTTGCTCGGATTCCTGCGACCGTACCGCAAGGGTGTCGTGTGGTCGCTCCTGCTCGCGCTGCTCGCAATGCTCGCGACCGTCGCGATCCCGTACCTCAGCGGCCGGGGCCTGGACGCGATCCGCACCCACGACCGCCACCAGCTCGTCCTGCTCGGCTTCGCCGTCGCCGCGGCCGGAGTCGTCCGCCTCGCCCTGACCGTCGCCCGGCGACTCGTCGCCGGGAAGGTCTCCCTCGGCGTCGAGTACGACCTCAGGACACGGATGTTCGGTCACCTGCAGGCGCTCGAGCTCGGCTTCTTCGACCATAACCAGACCGGCCAGCTGATGTCCCGGGCGACCGTCGACCTCCAGGCGGTCCGCTTCTTCCTCGGCTACGGCCTCGTCTTCATCCTCCAGTCGGGCCTGACGATCGTCCTCGCCGCCACGGCGATGCTGATCCTCCAGCCGGACCTCGCCGCGATCTCGCTGATCCCGGTGCCATTCGTGATCTACATCTCCGCCCGCTACGGCCGCAGGGCACGCCCGGCGATCCAGGAGGTCCAGCAGCGGATCGGCGAGCTGACGGCCGCGGCCGAGGAGAACATCTCGGGTGTACGCGTGGTCAAGGCGTTCGCCCGGGAGGCCCACCAGCGGGCGCGCTTCGAGCGGAGCGTCGGACGGGTCTTCGACCAAGCGATGGTCTCGGCCCGCCTGGCAGCGCGCTACAACCCGCTGATCGGCTTCCTCCCCCAGCTCGGCCTGGCCGCCGTGCTGCTGGTCGGAGGGCGCCAGGTGATCGACCACAGGTTGACGGTCGGAGAGTTCAGCGCCTTCTACTTCTACCTCCTGATGCTCCTCTCGCCGATCCGCACGCTCGGGATCATCCTCGGGCTCTCCCAGCGGGCGACGGCCTCGGGCGCGCGGATCTTCCAACTGCTCGACCGGGAACCCCGGCTGGTCTCCCCGCCGGGTGCGCCTGCGCTGCCCGACGGGCGCGGCCACGTCCGCCTCGAGGGGGTCGAGCTCCGCTACGAGGGGGCCGGCCGCCCGGCGCTCTCAGGCGTCTCGCTCGACGTTCCCGCCGGCCGGACGGTCGCGCTGGTCGGAGCGACGGGATCGGGGAAGACGTCGCTGGCGGCACTGATCGCCCGCCTCTACGACCCGACTGCCGGCCGGGTCACGATCGACGGGGCCGACCTGCGGCAGGTCGACGTCAGCTCGGTCCGCCGAGCGGTCGCCCTGATCAGCGACGAGCCGTTCCTGTTCAGCGCCACGGTCGCCGAGAACATCGCCTACGCCCGGCCGGCCGCAAGCCGCGAGGAGGTCGAGATGGCGGCTCGGCGAGCCCAGGCGCACGACTTCGTGCTCGGGCTGCCCGATGGCTACGACACCCGCGTCGGCGAGCGCGGGCTGACCTTGTCGGGGGGCCAGCGCCAGCGCCTGGCGATCGCGCGGGCACTGCTGGCCGATCCGCGAGTCCTGATCCTCGACGACGCGACGTCGTCGGTCGACGCGTCGACCGAGCAGGAGATCAAGCGGGGCCTGCGGGAGGTGATGGACGGGCGAACGACGTTCGTAATCGCCCACCGCCTGTCGACGATCGCCCTGGCCGACGAGATCGCCGTCCTCGAAGACGGGCGGATCGCCGCCCACGGGACGCATGCCGAGCTGCTCGAGCGGTCCGACCATTACCGGGAGATCGTCGAGAAGGGCCTCCCCGACCAGGTCTTCCTGACCCGCAAGCCCCGCGAGCCGCAGGTGGCGAGCCTGTGAGCGGCGGGATGTCGAGGCTCGGCGACATCCGCCGTCGCCTGCGGGGAACGAGCGGCCGGGGTCGCCGGCTGCGAGGGCTGCTCGGGCTGCTGCGCCCGTACCGGCTGCGGGTGGCCGGGATGTTCGCGTCGCTGGTGCTCGGCACGGCTGCCGCGCTCGCGCCGGCACCTCTGGCCAAGCTGGCGATCGACGACGGGATCACCGCCGGCAACCGGCAGGCCCTGACGTTCGTCGTGATCGCCTTCGTCGTCGCCGCCGGGATCGTCTGGGTGGCGACCTACGCGCAGACCTACCTCGTCGAGTGGGTCGGCCAGCGGGCCCTGGCCGACCTGCGGATCGCGATCTTCGACCATCTCCAGAAGATGCCGATCGGCTTCTACGAGCGACGGCCGGCCGGCGTCCTGATCTCGCGGATGACGAACGACGTCGAGGCCCTCGACGACCTCGTGACCGACAGCGTGGTGACCCTCTTCCAGGCGTCGCTGACCCTGATCGGGACGCTCGTGATCCTCGTCGCGCTCGACCTCAAGCTGGCCCTGCTGACGTTCGCGGTCGTCCCGTTGATCATGCTCGGGTCGCTGGTCTTCCGGATCGCGTCGGCCGACGCCTACCGGCGGACGCGGGAGACGATCGGCCGAATCACGTCGAACCTCCAGGAGACGATCTCGGGGATCCGGGTGGTCCGCGCCTTCGGACAGGAGCCGCGCCACGTCCGCCGGTTCGCAGAGCTCAACGAGGCCAACCGGGCGGCGAACATGACGACGGTCTACCTGAACGCCGCGTACTTCCCGGCGATCGAGATGATCGCGGCCCTCGCGACCGTCGCGATCCTGATCTACGGCGGCTACCAGGCGATTGACGGGGCGATCACGATCGGCGTGATCGTCGCCTTCATCGCGGCCGTCAGCAACTTCTTCGACCCGATCACCCAGCTCTCCCAGCTGTACACGACCTACCAGTCGGGGATGGCCGCGCTCGACAAGATCTTCGAGCTGCTCGACGTCGAGCCCGACCTCGTCGAGGCGCCGGACGCGATCGAGCTCGGACGGCTGCGGGGGGAGATCCGCTTCGAGGGGGTGACCTTCGCCTACTCGACCGGCCGGCCGGCGGCCAGCATCGCTCCCGGCGGCCCAACGGCGGGCGGGGGGCCGGCGGGCGGGGCGCCGGCTGGCGGGGAGCCGAGTGATCTGGAGGTCGATCCCGGGGAGCCGGACGAGGCGGTCCTGGCGCTCGACTCGATCGACCTGGTCGTCGAGCCGGGACAGACGGTGGCGTTGGTCGGAGCGACGGGGGCCGGGAAGTCGACCTTCGCGAAGCTGGTCGCACGGTTCTACGATCCGACCGAGGGCCGGGTCCTCATCGACGGACATGACCTGCGCGACGTCAAGGCGGCGAGTCTCCGCAGGCAGATGGGGATCGTCCCCCAGGAGGCGTTCCTCTTCTCCGGCACGGTCGGTGAGAACATCGCCTTTGGGCGGCCGGAAGCGACCCTCGTGGAGATCCGGGCGGCCGCGGCGGCGGTCGGGGCCGACGACTTCATCAGCGGCCTCGACGACGGCTACGAGACCGAGGTCGGCGAACGGGGAGCCCAGATCTCGGCCGGCCAGCGCCAGCTCCTGGCGTTCGCCCGGGCGCTGATCGCCGACCCGCGGATCCTCGTGCTCGACGAGGCGACGTCGAACGTTGACCTCCACACCGAGGGCCGGATCGAGGCCGGGCTCCAGCGGCTGCTGGCCGGACGGACGGCCCTCGTGATCGCCCATCGCCTGTCGACGATCCGGTCGGCCGGGCGGATCGTCGTCCTCGACCGTGGTCGGATCGTCGAGCAGGGGACGCACGACGAGCTGATCGGGGCGGGCGGGGCCTATTGGGAGCTCTACCGCGACTGGTCCGAGCAGGCGGCCCTCCCCCTGCAGGGGGTCGCCCTGCCGGCCGGCGCCGCCGGCTGATCACTCGGCCGCCGGCGGTGCCGCGGCGGTGCGGCGCTGCCGGGCGGCGCCGGGCGGTGCCGGGCGGTGTACCCGCAGGGCACTGATCTCGCGCCGGTAGGGGGTCCTTGGCCGGGCGGCGCGGGGGGCCCCGGCAGCCGGCGGCTGATCGCCTCTCCCCTTCGCCCCGTGCACAACAAGCAATCGGTTGCAATAGGCTTGGGCTGACGGTATCTTCGAGGGCAACGGTGTGCGCTGAGTGGGCGGACGCGATGGCTGGAGGTGGAGTCGGATGGCAGGATCGACGATCAGCGCGCGGCCGTCCCGCTGGCAGCGCCTGAAGGCGTCGCTCACGCCGGCCGAATGGCGTCGGGCCGGGGCGATGACGCTGTTCATCGTCGGGCTCCACCTGATCGGCTTCGTCCTGTTGTTCGCTGTGATCGCACCGCATCACTACGTCCTCGGGAAGACCGGGGCCTTCACGGTCGGGCTCGGGTTCACGGCCTACACGCTGGGGATGCGGCACGCGTTCGACGCCGATCACATCGCCGCGATCGACAACACGACCCGGAAGCTGATGAACGACGGCCAGCGTCCGCTGAGCGTCGGCTTCTTCTTCTCGCTCGGCCACGCCAGCGTCGTCTTCGTCCTGTCGTTCGGCCTCGCGATCGGGGTCAAGGCCCTGTCGGGGCCGGTGCGAAACGACGGGTCGACTCTCCACCAGGTGACGGGCGTCGTCGGGACGGCCGTCTCGGGGACCTTCCTCTACCTGATCGCCGCCCTCAACATCGTCGTCCTTGCGGGCATCGTGAAGATCTTCGGCCGGATGCGCCGGGGCGAATTCGACGAGGCGGCGCTCGAGCACGAGCTCGCCCACCGAGGGTTCATGAACCGGTTCTTCGGCAAGTACACCGGCGGCGTCAAGCAGCCGTGGCACATGTACCCGATCGGCATCCTCTTCGGCCTGGGCTTCGACACGGCGAGCGAGGTCGGCCTGCTCGTGCTCGCAGCAGGAGCGGCCGGCGCGGGCCTTCCGTTCTACGCGATCCTCGCCCTGCCGATCCTGTTTGCAGCCGGGATGTCCCTGCTCGACACGCTCGACGGCTCGTTCATGAACTTCGCCTACGGCTGGGCGTTCCTCAAGCCGGTCCGCAAGGTCTATTACAACATCACGATCACCGGTCTGTCGATCGCCGTGGCCTTCGTGATCGGAACGATCGAGATCCTCGGCCTGCTCGCCCAGGAGGCGAACCTGACCGGCGCATTCTGGAGCTACTTCCAGAACTTCAACATCAACCACGCCGGCTTCATCGTGGTCGGCCTGTTCGTGGCGACCTGGGTGATCGCGCTCGCGGTCTGGCGCTTCGGCCACATCGAGGACAAGTGGAACGCCGGCATCGACCTCGCGGCGGCCAACGAGGCCGCCCGCGAGCGCTGAGGCGCGCCCCCGACCTGCCGCGACCCGGCGGTGGGGAGCGACGTTTTATACTGGGCCCCCACCCATTGGGGAATGGTGTAATCGGCAACACGCCTGCCTCTGGAGCAGGAATTTGGGGTTCGAGTCCCTGTTCCCCAGTCCGCTGGCGGCGCCCCCGGCTAACCCTGGCCGCCGTTGGGCGAGAAGAACGGCGTGATCGCGTCCTCCAGCCCCGGGTCGAGGACCAGCAGGATCTCGTCCCCCGCCTCGATCACCGTCTCCCCCGTAGGGACGAAGCCCTTCCCGTCGCGGAGCACGGAGATGATCAGGCTCCCCTCGGGCAGCCTGACGTCGGCGACCCGCCGGCCGTCGGCCGGGGCGTCCGGCGAGACCTCCAGCTCGATGATCTCGAGCCGCTCCTCCTCCAGGGCGAGCAGGTGGACGAGCCCGTAACGGGGGACCTCGTGCTCGATCAGGCGGAGGATCAGATCCGTCGCCGAGACGACCGGCTGGATCCCGAGCAGCTTGAAGTGCTGAAGATTGCGGGGATTGTTGACGCGGGCGATGACCCGATCGCAGAGGTACTTCTCCTTGGCTACCTGGCAGACGAGCATGTTGTCCTCGTCGTCGCCGGTCACCGCGATCACCAGGTCGGCCCGCTGGATGCCCGCCCGCTCGAGGACCCACAGCTCGGTCGCGTCGCCGTACTGGACTGCGTGCTCGAGTTCCTCCTCGACTACCAGGTAGCGCCTGCGGTCGACCTCGAGCAGCGTCACCTCGTGACCCTTGTCGACCAGCTCGCGGGCCAGGTTCCAGCCAACCTTGCCGGCCCCGGCGACGATCACGTACATCGCTCAGCGGCTCCTCTAGGCCGCGAGATTCAGCGCTCGGGCGAACATCTCGATCGCGTGTTGCGTCGGCGAGATCGTGTGCAGGCCCTGCTCGGAGTACCAGGCCGCCCGCGCCGGGTCCATCACCCGGCAGATGACCTTGTCCACGTTGTAGCGCCGCTGGGCGATCTGGGCGACCGTGAGGTTCGTGTTGTCGCCGTCGGTTGACGCGATGAAGACGTCCGCCTCGAGTATCCCGGCCGCCTCGAGCGCGTCCGTCTCGAGCGCCGTGCCGACCGTGAAGCGCCCGCCGGCATCCTCCCAGCCGCGTCCGGTGATCTCGTCGAGCCGCTCGTGGGAGAGAGGATCGTCATCGAGCACGGAAACCTCGTGGCCTGCCGCGAGGGCCCGCCGGGCGACGGCCGACCCGACGCGTCCAGCTCCGACTATCAGAACGAACATTGGCCGGGGATGTTAGTCAATCCCTGGCTGGCCGCCCCTCGACGCCGTCGGCTCCCGCCCCGGCGCCACCGGCCGGCTGATCGGCGGGGCGGTGAGGATCACCCGACACGGAGCCTTGGTGACCACATACCGGGTCATTGCGCCGATCGCGCTCTCGCCGAGGCTCGTCCGACCACCGAAGCGGGCTCCTCCCCGGATGCGGGAGACCTCCTCGGCTGCGAGGACGATCGCCTCGACCCCGCGGCGCCGGGCCTCCTCGACGATCGCGTGTCCCGTGCGCCTCGCGCGGACCGTCGCCGTCGCAACCTCGACGCCCGCGTACTGCTCGCCGACGAGCTTCGCCCGGGCGAGCGCCGCCCGGGCCGCCTTCAACTGCTCGACCGGCAGGCCGGCGTCGAGCGGGAGGGACATCGGAATCTGGAAGATCCAGATCGCCTCGATCGTCGCCTTGTCGATCGCCGCCTCGTCGGTCTGCGCACCGGCGACCAGGAGAGCTGCCGTCTGGACGATCTCGTCGTCGAGACCGGTCCCGAACAACGGCACGAGAATCGACCCATAGTCACGCTCCCGCTTCTCTGAGCGGAGCGCCGACGCCGGGACCGTGACCCTGGCGAGCAGCGCCCTCCCCTGGCTCTTGCGGTAGACGACGTACAGGCCTACTCCCGCGGCCATCCACGCCAGCCCGACGTACCGCGCCCCGTCATGCAGCACGATCACACTGACCCAGGCCGCCGCCGAGACGACGGCGCCGAGCGCCGCCGGGATCGGCAGGTCGGCACCGCGGACGCGAATCGACCCCGGGACCCGGTACGGCCGGTCGCGGTCGGGCTCGCGGAACCTCAGCACGCAGATCGACAGGTGAGCGATCGTGAAGGCGAGCATTGCTCCGAACGCGTAGATCCCGACCAGGAAGTCGAGGTCCGCAGGGAGGACGAGCGCCGCGGCGAGAACACCGGCGACCGCGATCAGGACGTACGGCGTCGAACGCGTCCGGTGGATCCGCCCGATCGCGCTCGGGATCTGGCGATTCGTCGCCAGCGAGAAGGTCAGCCGGGACAGACCGAGCATCGCCGAGTTGGCCGCGGCGACCAGCGTGACGGCGGCAGCTGCCGCGACGATGTACTTCAGGGGGTCGGCCAGGCCCCGGGGATGGAACGTCTCGACGAGGCCGAGCACCGGCGCGCCGAGGTGCCGCGTGGCCAGTGTGGTGTGACCGGCGATCACCGGGATCGCTGTCACGGCGACGACGGCGATCCCGACGTAGATGATGTAGACGGACGCGTTCGCGCTCGCGACCAGCCGCCGGAGTCCGCGGGGCCCGACCGTGATCTCGCCCGAGAGGCCGGCCGCCGACTCGAGGCTCGTGAAGGCGACCGTGGTGATCGTCAGCGCGAAGATCACGTCCGGCCAGGTCGGGGACGTGCCGAGGTGGAGCTTGTCGGTGATCGTCGAGATGTTGAAGTAGAGGACCAGGCCGACGATGATCACCGTCAGCTGGATCAGGAGGTCGGCGACGACGACCATCGCGATCCGTCGGGTCCGTCGGGTCGAGAACCCGCGGATGTTGGCCAACACGACGAAGCCGATGATCGTCATGGCAACCGCGAGACGCGGAATCCCGTGGCCGATCGGCTGGTAGAACGCCGCGAGATAGCTGGTCGCCGTGAGCGAGGCGATCGCGATCAGGATCACGTAGTCGAGGAGGATCGCCCAGCCCGCCACGAAGCTGACGAGCTCGTTGAAGGCGTGCCTCGCGAAGACCGTCGAGCCCGCCCTGTCGCGATGCTGGGACGCGCCCTCGGCGTAGGTCATCGAGGTCAGCGTGAAGAACACGCCGGCCGCAAGGAAGACGAGCGGGGTCAGACCGAGCGCGTGGCCGGCGACCACCCCGAGTGAGAAGTAGACGGAGCTGGCGAGCGACGTCCAGACGATCGCGAACAACGCCGGCGACCCGAGGCTCCGGCGAAGCATCGGACCCGGGGGACGTGGCTGGGACGGCGGAGGCGGAGACGGAGGCGGAGGCGCGGGCGGCGGAGACGCAGGCGTCCCCTCATCGGCGGCCATCAACTTCGCGTCCGGTGCAGCCGCGCCGAGACGTATAGCCGGCCGACGCCGGCCGCGACGAACAGCAGACCGAGAATGATGCCCTGCACGCTGACCCGGGCGATCAGCGCGACGCCGATCACGATCATCGCCACCGAGAAGATCCGGGTCAGACGTGCATGGAGCTGGCTCCCGCGGCCTGGGCGGGCACTATCGAACGTCATCAGCCGAGAAGCTTACGGCCAGGGCGAGCGACCGGTCAGCCGACACGGCCGCCACCCCCAGGTCGACCGCCCGGCCGAATCGAACTCAGGTGATCAGCGGGATGATCAGGATCGCCACGATGTTGGCCACCTTGATCATCGGGTTGATCGCCGGGCCGGAGGTGTCCTTGAACGGGTCGCCCACCGTGTCCCCGGTCACCGCGGCGGCGTGGGCGTCCGAGCCCTTGCCCCCGTGCGCCCCGTCCTCGATCAGCTTCTTGGCGTTGTCCCACGCCCCACCGCCGGCGGTCATCATCACGGCGAAGAAGAAGCCGACGACGATCACGCCGATCAACAGGCCGCCGAGCGCCTGCTTGTCGAGCAGGCCGACGATCACGGTCATGCCGATCGGCAGCAGCGCCGGCAGGATCATCTCGCGCTGGGCGGTCTTCGTCACGATGTCGACGCAGGCGGCGTAGTCCGGCTCCTCGTCGTAGGTCATGATGCCCGGCTTCTCGCGGAACTGCCGGCGCACCTCCTCGACGACCGCGCCGCCGGCCCGGCCGACGGCCTCCATCGAGAGCGAGGCGAACAGGCAGACCATCATCCCGCCGAGCAGCAGTCCGATCAGGACGGGCGGCTCGCTGATCCCGAAGGAGATGATCTTGCCGGTCTTCGCGTCGAGCTCCTGCTGGAACCCGGCGAACAGGACGACCGCCGCGAGCACGGCCGAGCCGATCGCGTAACCCTTGGTGACGGCCTTCGTCGTGTTGCCGACGGCGTCGAGCCGGTCGGTCACCGTGCGGACCTCCTCCGGGAGGTCGGCCATCTCGGCGATCCCGCCGGCGTTGTCGGTGATCGGCCCGAACGCGTCGAGCGCGACGATCAGTCCGGTCAGCGAGAGCATGCCCATCACTGCGACGCCGATCCCATAGATCCCGACGATTCCGCCGCCGCCGAGCTTCCACGCGGCGAGGACGCCGAGCGCGAGGACGATCGCCGGGAGTGCCGTCGCCTGGAGGCCCGAGCTGAAGCCCTGGATGATGTTCGTCGCGTGCCCCGTCTCCGACGCCTGGGCCGTCTTGCGGACCGGGCTGAAGCGCGTCGACGTGTAGAAGTCGGTGATCACGAAGAGGAAGGCCGTCACGCCGATCCCGATCAGCGAGCAGAGGTAGAGGTTCCCGACGCTCGGAACCTTGACGGCTGCGTTGGCGTCGACGAACCCGTTGAGGCTGCCCATCAGCCACCTGGTGACCGGATAGAACGCGATGCCGGCGATGATGCCCGAGGCGGCGAGGCCCTGGTAGAGGGCCCGCTCGACGTTGCCCGAGGACGACTTGACGAAGAACGTGCCGATGATCGACGCGACGATCGCCACGGCGCCGAGCACGAGTGGGTAGAGGGCGACCTGGGTCTGGGCGTGGAAGGTGAGGATCCCGAGCAGCATCACCGCGACCGCGGTCACGGCGTAGGTCTCGAAGAGGTCTGCCGCCATGCCGGCGCAGTCGCCGACGTTGTCGCCGACGTTGTCGGCGATCGTCGCCGGATTGCGCGGGTCGTCCTCGGGGATCCCCGACTCGACCTTGCCGACGAGGTCGGCTCCGACGTCGGCCGCCTTGGTGAAGATGCCGCCGCCGAGCCGGGCGAAGACCGAGATCAGCGAGCCGCCGAAGCCGAGGCCGATCAGCGCGTTGACGGCCGTGTTCGGCGTGTCATTGAAGAAGGAGGTCAGCACGCCGTAGTAGCCGGCGACGCCGAACAGCGCCAGCCCGACGACCAGCAGGCCGGTGATCGCCCCGCCGCGGAAGGCCGCGTCGAGACCGGGTGAGACACCGCCGCGTGAAGCCTCGGCGACCCGACAGTTGGCGCGAACCGACACGTTCATGCCGATGTAGCCTGCCGCACCCGAGAGCAACCCGCCCAGACCGAAGCCGACGGCGACGGCGATGTTCTGGATGAAGATCAGCGCGATCAGGACGACGACGCCGACGATGGCGATCGACGTGTACTGCCGGTTGAGATAGGCGCGGGCGCCCGACTGGACCGCGGCCGAGATGCTCTGCATCTTCTCGTTGCCGGGTGACAGTGCTAGCAGCGAACGGGCGGTGACGGCGCCGTAGACGACAGCGCAGGCCGCGCAGACGAGGGCGACGACAACCCCGTGGTTGGTCAGAAATGCAGTCAAGGCAACTCCTCCGAAGGCAGAAACGTGTTTGCCGCAGTTGGTACGGGCCCACCCGAACACAGACATGCCGGCGGGCGCTTTCGTCCCCCGGCATGCGAACGCGGGTGAGTGTACCTTGCGCGGCGGCGGCACAGCAGTCTGAGTCGTCCGCAGAGGGCAGGAGCCGAGCGGCGCCCGCGGGGCCCGGCGGCGAGCGGGTCCGGCGAATCACGGACGGGCCGTCTCGACGATCCGGCGGCCGAAATACTCGCTCAGGTTCGCAGCTACTTTTCGCGTGACGATCTCAGCGGCCGGGCACCCACAGGCGACTCGGCTGATCGGCGGCCGCCGGCGGCGGGGGCTGGGTCTCCGACTCGGCGCTCGTTCCCGCAGCTCCGCTCGCAGCCTTCGGCGCAAGCTTGGCGTACTCGAACTGCAACGAGCTGAGGGCGTCTCGGAGGGGCTTCATCGTCGGCCCGATGTCGCTCCGCTCGAGGACCGGGACGAGGGCACGCACCGCGTCGATCGCGTCGCGGACCTCCTCGAGGTCCCGCTCGGCCTCCCCCTCCGGCCCGAGCCCGAGCCGGCGGCCGGCGAGGTTGACCAGCGAGACCGCCGTCTGGACGAGGATGTCGGTCACCGTGATGTGCTTGAGCTGCTCCTCCCAAGCGGCCTGCAGCTCCTCCTCGGTCGGCTCGGGAGGGGCGTCGGCTTCGGGTTCGGCGTTCGCGTCGGGCGTGGTCATGCTCGTACCTCCTCTGAGTAGGTCTCGCGGGTCTCGCGGACGACGCTCGCGTAGACGTCCTCCATCGAGGCGCCGGTCTCGATCATCCTGCGCTGTCGCTGGGCGCCGTTGGCCGCGGCCAGGGCCGGCTCGAGACCGAGCTCGGCGCGGACGGGCGCCGTCCATTCGAGGAGTCGCTCGCCGATCTCGGCGGCCGGGTACTCCTCGGCCCGGGCGAGGTCGATCATCCGCCCGTCGAGCCCGTAGCGGATCGCCCGCCACATGTTCTCCTCGATCAGCCGGTATGGCTCGTCGGCGTGCGGGAGCCCGTCGTCGATATCACGTCCGGCCTGGGCCACGCAGGCGACGATCAGCTCGGTCAGGGCGTCGGACTCGCCGGCCGTCGACTGGGCGTCGCAGATCCTGACCTCGACCGTCCCGAACGAGAAATGCGGGCGGATCGACCACCAGACCTGGGTGAACTCGACGATCGAACGGGTCTCGATCAGGAAGGCGACGTAGTCGCGGTAGGCCTGCCACCCGCCGAAGACGTCGGGCACCCCGCAGCGGGGGAAGCTGCGGGTGAAGATCTGGCTGCGGGCCGAGTGGAGCCCGGCGGGTCGGCCGTCGACGTAGGGCGAGTTGGCAGACAGAGCGAGCAGGAGAGGGAGCACCGGCCGGAGTCGGTCGCAGATCCGGACCGCCCGGTCGGCGTCGCGGACGCCGACATGGACGTGGAGGCTGAACGTGTTGTTTCGCCAGGCCGCGTACTGGAGGCCGTCCTCGACCCGGCGGTAGTGCTCGGTGTCGATGATCGGCTGGTGACGGTAATCCGCCCACGGGTGGGTCCCGGTGGCTCCGAGGACGGCGTCGTTTGCCAGGGCGTGGGCGAACAGCCGCCGCCGGCGGTCGCGCTGGCGGCGGACGGCGTCGTGGACGTCCGCGCCGCGACCCGAGACGATCTCGATCTCCGAGGCGATCAGCTCGCCGGTGATGTGATCGTGGAGTAGCGGATCCACTTCCCTGGCCGTGTCCCGGAGGATCTCGAAGCGGGGTACGAGGTCGAGGGTCCCGGGATCGAGGATCGCGAACTCCTCCTCGATGCCGACCGTCAGGTCCTGCGAGGTCGCGAAGATCTCGGCCGCCCGATCGAGCTCGGCGAGCTTCACGCGAACCTCACGTCGGCCGGGCGGCCGGCCCACCGGCGAACGGGTGCGCGGCGGCCCGCCGGGAGGCGGCAGGGGCTGGAGTGGATGAGATCACGTGAGGTAGAAGTACAGCGCGTAGAGCAGGTCGACCGCCGGGCTCGACGTGTGGACGGTGACGTCCGGCGGCACGCTGAGCAGGGCCTCGGAGTAGTTGAAGATTATCTTCACTCCAACGGCGACGAGATCGTCGGCGAGTTCCTGGGCGGCGAGCGTCGGAACGGCGAGGACGCCGACGACGATCTGCTCCTGCTCGACGACCGACCTCAGCTCGTCGTTGTGGCGCACCACCTGCGACCCGACCCGCTGGCCGACGATCTCCCGATCGGAGTCGAAGATCGCGACGACGCGGAACCCATGGTCGGCGAAGATGTCCGACGAGGCGATCGCCCGCCCGAGATGCCCGGCTCCGAACAGGGCGATGTTGTGCTGACCGGCCGTCCCCAGGATCCGCCGGATCTGGCCGACGAGGGCGTCGACGTTGTAGCCGACGCCGCGTTTACCGAACTTCCCGAACCCCGACAGGTCCCTGCGGATCTGGGTCGAGTTGATGTGCGTGTAGTCGGAGAGCTCCTGTGAGGAGATCGTGTCCTTGCCCATCTTGCGCGCCTGGGTCAGGACCTGCAGATAGCGCGAGAGGCGGGCGGCCACCCCGAGCGAAAGACGCTCGCCGATCGCATCGGCCGACTCCTCGTCCAGACCGGCTTGGGTGACAAGGTCGCCGTAGGTCATCGAGGTGACTTTAGATCATCCCCGAGCGCCGCCAGAGCCGCACGGAGGACGCCCTCGTCGAGAACGAAGTCGAAGAGCTCCTCGCCGTCGAGGCAGATCACGGGGATCCGCTCGAAATAGGCCCGATGGACGGCATCGTCGGCCGTGATGTCGAGCTCGACGAGCCGGAATCCGAGCTCGTCGCGGAGACCCTCGAGGGTCGCCCTGGCGGCGTCGCACAGGCAGCAGCCCTCCCTCCCGTAGAGCTCGACGACCGGCCTCCGTGCCGGCCCTCCGGACCCCCCGCCCGGCCCGCTCGGATTCCGCGTCACCGCAGCGGTCCCTCGCCCGTCGCGTAGGCCTCGACCCCGAGGTAGTCGGGGTACACCTGGGGCGCGACATAGCGGGCGGCGCTGGCGATCATCGCAGCGTTGTCGGTGCACAGCTCGGTCGGCGGGAGCGAGAGCCTGACCCCGAGGTCGCCGAGCGCCCGGCGGAGGGGTCCGTTGGCCGCCACTCCCCCACCGACTGCCAGGCGGTCGAGTCCGGTCGACCCGAGGACTGTCTCGACCCGCTGGACGAGCGCCCCGACGATCGCCCGCTGGTAGGACGCGGCCAGGTCGGCGCGAACCCCGGCGTCGAGCCCGTCCTGGTCCCCCCCGCCGGCTCCGGCCCCCCCGCTAGCTCCGGCCCCCCCAACAGCTCCGGCCCCCCCACCAGCTCCGGGTCCCCCAACAGCTCCGGCCCCCCCGCCGGCTCCGGCCGCCCCGCCGCCGAGATCGCGGATCTTGTAGAGGAGAGCGGTCTTCAGCCCGGCGAACGAGAAGTCGGCGGTCCGGCCGGTCGGGAACGAGAAGGCGTGGGGATCTCCGTCGCGGGCGAGCCGCTCGAGTGCGGCGCCTCCCGGGTAACCGAGGCCGAGCATCCGGGCGCCCTTGTCGAACGCCTCGCCGGCCGCGTCGTCGAGCGTCCGGGCGAGGACCTCCGGCTCGCCGCGACGATCGGTCACCCGCAGGAGGAGGGTGTGACCACCGGAGGCGATCAGCGAGACGAACGGCGGGTCGAGCTGGTCGGGCTCGAGAAAGGCGGCCGCGACGTGTCCGTGGAGGTGGTCGACTGCCGCGAACGGGAGCTCGCCGGCCGCGGCGATCGCCTTGGCGCTCGCCAGTCCGACTAGCAGGGCGCCGATCAACCCGGGCCCGCAGGTCGCCCCGACGAGCGTGATCTCGTCGAGCGTGACCCCGGCCCGACCGAGGGCGTCGGCGGTGACCGCGTCGATCAGCTCGAGGTGGTGGCGGGCGGCGACCTCGGGAACGACGCCGCCGTACCGGTCGTGGATCCCCTGGGAGGAGATCACGTTCGACCTGATCACGCCTTCGCGGGTGACGACGGCCGCGCACGTGTCGTCGCAGCTCGTCTCGATCCCGAGGATCACGGTCGGCTCGTCTCGATCCCGAGGATCACGGTCGGCTCGTCTCGATCCCGAGGATCACGGTCGGCTCGTCTCGATCCCGAGGATCACCGGAGGAGGCTCACGGCCGGTGGTGGGCGACCGGGTCGGCGGCCGGGACGTCATCGAGGCGGCCGACGAGGGTCGACGGCGTCCGCCACATGATCAGGGCGTCCTCGCCATTGTCGCGGTAGTACCGGCGGCGGAGACCCGCCGTCCGGAAGCCGTCGCGCTCGTACAGCTCGATCGCCGGCCGGTTGGACCGGCGGACCTCGAGCGTGAACTGGGCATTCGGATCGTCGACCTGCACGTAGAGCTCGGCGAGCAGGGCCGACGCGATCCCCCGGCGGAGCTTGGCGGGGTCGACGGCGACGTTCATCACGTGCCAGACCGTGTCGTACCGGGAGCAGACGGTGTACCCGACGATCCGTCCGTCCTCGACCGCCACCAGGCAGAGGCCGGACGACCGGGAGATCTCGAGCACGAACATCGCGAGCGACCACGGCGTCTGGAAGGCACGCCGCTCGATCGCGATCACCTGGGGTAGGTCGGCGTAGGCGAAGGGACGGATCTCGACGGCGGTCATGTCGCGGCGGCGCGGAGGCTGAGCTCGGCGTCGGGCAACCGGACGTAGATCGGCAGGACCTGGCCGCGGCCGTCGATGTCGTCGGCGATCGCGAGCCGGAGGATGGCGGCCGGACTCACGAGATGCAGCGGTGAGCGCTCGGGTGCGACGATCAGGCCCCCTCCTTCCAAAACCTGCCTGAATCGTAGCGCTCCGTCGCCGACCGCCGACCAGTCCGGCCCGGCGACCAGGTCGCGGACCCGGCTCGGGACGACCGCGGCCGGCCCGATCACCTGGCGGCCGTCCGCGTACCCGGCGACGAAGACCTCCCCCCGGCGGGCGTCGATCACCGCGAGCACCCGGCCGTCACCTCCACCGGCACCGGCGGCGAGCGCCCGCAGCGTGCTGACACCGACGAGCGGGGCTCCCGTCGCCGCGGCGAGGCCGCGGGCGGTCGCGATCCCGATCCGCAGGCCGGTGAACGTCCCCGGGCCGAGACCGACGGCGATCAGCTCGAGGTCGTGCCAGCGGAGGCCGGCCTCGTCGAGGAGTCGGGCGGCGAGCGGGAGGAGGCGGGACGTGTGCCGCGGCCGGACACCCGGAGCGACATCGTCGCGCGCCTCGGAGACCGTCCCGTCCGGCAGGTGGAGCCCGACGACGGTGGCGGAGGTCGCGGTGTCGAGGGCGAGCGCGATCAACCGGAGACCTCGATCCGCCGGCGATCGCCGCCGAGGTGCGTCAGGGCGACGCGGGCACGCACCCGGCCGAGCACCGGCAGGTCGGGCGGGGGCCACTCGACGAAAGCGACGCGGTCCGCTCCCAGATAATCGTCGAGCAGATCCGGATCCTCGTCGTCGAGCCTGGTCAGGCGGTAGAGGTCGAGATGGGCGACGCTCAGGCCGCCGGTGCCGGCGTAGCGGTTGGCGATCGCGAACGTCGGACTGGTGATCGGCCCGTCGACGCCGAGCCCGCGGCAGGCGCCGCGGACGAAGGTCGTCTTCCCGGCGCCGAGCTCCCCGGTGAGCAGGACGACATCCCCGGGCCGCAGCCGCTCGCCAAGCCTCCTGCCGAGCGCCTCGGTCTCCGCGGCATCCGCGGTCTCGACCACCGTGCTCACTCGAACAGCCCGAGCTGGGCGGGCTTGCCGGGTGACGGTCGGGTGATCGGCTGCTCTTTCGGAGCGGTCCCCACGCGAGCCGCCGCGGCCGGCTCGATCGGGGGGCGCGGGCGGTCGGCCGGGTCCGGCGTGCTCGGCGGCGGGTCGGGCGGTCGGACGGTCGGGGGCGCGAGGGCGAGGAGGGCCGGGAGGCGGGAGAAGTCGTCGCGGAGGGTCTCGAGCATGCTCCGCGTGTAGAGCGCGGCCGCCGGGTGGTAGATCGGGAAGAGGCGGACCGGGCGGGAGCCGATCAGGCGGATCTCGGGGCGTCCGTGGATCTTCGTGATGCCGGTCGGGTCGCCGCGAAGCAGCTTTGTCGCGAAGTTGCCGAGCGTGCAGATCACGCGGGGCTCGATCAGCTCGACCTGGCGGCTGAGGTACGGGCGGCAGTTCTGGATCTCCCCGGGCTCGGGGTCCCGGTTGCCGGGCGGGCGGCATTTGAGGACGTTGGCGATGAAGACGTCGGCCCGGGCGATGCCGATCTCGTCGAGCAGCTGCTCGAGCAGCTTGCCGGCCTGGCCGACGAACGGCAGGCCGAGCTTGTCCTCGGTCGCGCCGGGCGCCTCGCCGATGAACATCAGGTCGGCGTCGGCGTTGCCGGCCCCGAAGACGACGTTCTGGCGGGTGGCGGCGAGCTCGGCGCACCGCGTGCAGCCGCGCGCGTCCTCATAGAGGGCCTTGAGGGCGTCTCGACGGTGCGGCGGAGGTGTTGTATCGTCAGCCATCTGTCGTTGAGCCTGGAGTTTGCAGGGTAGTCGGCGACCGGACATACCCATACACCAGTCGCGACCGGTATCCCCGAGGGAACTGGACCGAAGCGTATGAACAGCGATCTCACGACGATTCGAACCGTGGCCGACCTGCGCCGGGCGGTCGCCCGCGCCCGCGTCCGCCCGCGGGCCGACGGCGGGCGGACGGTTGGGCTCGTGCCGACGATGGGCGCCCTCCACGCCGGACACGTCTCGCTGATCAGGCGGGCGCGCGAGGAGTCCGACGTCGTGGTCATGTCGCTGTTCGTCAACCCGAGGCAGTTCGCCCCGGGCGAGGACCTCGAGCGCTACCCGCGGCAGGAGGCCCGGGACGCCGAGCTGGCCGGGGCGGCGGGCGTCGACATCCTCTTCGCGCCGGCTCCCGAAACCGTCTACCCCGAGGGCTTTGCGACGACCGTGAGGGTCGCCGGGCTGGGCGATCGGCTGTGCGCCGTGCAGCGGGGGGCAGGCCACTTCGACGGCGTCGCGACCGTCGTCACGAAGCTGCTGAACATGGTCGCCCCGGACGCGGCGTACTTCGGCCAGAAGGATGCCCAGCAGGCGGCGGTGATCGCGCGGCTGGTCCGCGATCTCGACATCCCCGTGCGAATCGTCGTCTGTCCGATCGTCCGCGAGGACGACGGCCTGGCGATGTCGAGCCGGAACGCATACCTCGAGCCAGACGACAGGGCCCGGGCGGTCGGGCTGAGCCGGGCGCTCGAGGCGGCTGTCGCGGCGGCGGGACGCGGCGAGCGCGACCCGCGGACGATCGGGGCGCTCGCCCGGCGGGAGCTCGCGTCGTGGGCGATCGACCCGGAATACGTCGAGCTCGTCTCGCCGGAGACACTCGAGCCGGTCGCCGACCTCGACCGCCGGGTTCTCGTGGCCGTCGCAGCGCAGGTCGGCGGGACCCGCCTGATCGACAACGTGATCCTCGATCCGAGCATTCGGCGAGATCAACTCAACCCAGAGGAAGCGAGGCGGACCGTGTGATGTTGCGGACGATGCTGAAGGCCAAGATCCACCGGGCGACGGTGACCGGCTGCGATCTCCACTACGTCGGGTCGATCACGATCGACCCGGACCTGCTCGACGCGGCGGAGATCCTCGAGCACGAGCAGGTCGCGGTGCTCGACATCGACAACGGTGCCCGCTTCGAGACGTACGCGATCTCCGGCGTCCGGGGTTCGCGGGAGATCAAGATCAACGGGGCCGCGGCCCGGCTGGTGCACCGGGGGGACACGATCATCGTGATCTCCTACGCACAGTACGACGAGCGCGAGCTCGTCGACTACAGGCCGCGGGTCGTCCACGTCGACGGCGAGAACGAGATCGCGGCGATCGACGATCGCGCGTCCGCTCTCCTGGCCTGAGGCGCGTCGACGATGTCCACGACTCCGAAGTCGACCCTCAACAACGACCGCCTGCCGGTGACCCTGCCGGCCCTGGCCGAGAAGAAGCGGCGGGGCGAGGCGATCGTGATGATCACCGCCTACGACTACCCCTCGGCCCAGGTCGCCGAGGCCGCCGGTGTCGACGTCGTGTTGGTCGGCGACTCGGGGGCGATGACCGTCCTCGGGTATCCGTCGACCGTCGCCGTCACGATCGACGAGATGCTGATGCTCGCGTCGGCGACCCGTCGCGGCTGCCGGACGCCGTTTCTGGTCGCGGACCTCCCGTTCGGGTCCTACGAGGTCTCCGACGAGCAGGCCGTCCAGAGCGCCCTGCGGTTCGTCAAGGAGGCCGGCTGCGACGCGGTCAAGCTCGAGCGCGGCGACGCGGCCTCGGTCTCACGCGCCCGGGCGATCGTCGCCAGCGGGATCCCGGTGATGGGTCACCTCGGCCTGACGCCGCAGACGGCGACCGCCCTCGGCGGCTACCGGGCGCAGAGCAGGACCGCGACCCAGGCCCTCGAGATGGTGCGCGCGGCTTTCGCGCTCGAGGCGGCCGGGTGCTTCGCGATCGTCCTCGAGGCGATCCCGGCAGCCGTCGCGGCCGCGCTGACCCCGCGACTGGTGATCCCGGTGATCGGGATCGGCGCCGGTCCGGCGACCGACGGCCAGGTCCTCGTCCTCCACGACCTGCTCGGGATCTACGACGGTCACGTGCCGCGGTTCGCCAAGCGGTACGCCGGGCTCCGCGAGCAGATGGTCGCCGCCGTCGGCGAGTACGCCGACGACGTCCGCGGCCGGCGGTTCCCCGCGGCAGAGCACACGTATTCGATCGATCCGGCGGAGCTCGACGCGTTCGTCGACGGGTTCCCGGCCTAGAGGCCCGGCGACCGTGACCGCGTGAGCGCGGTCGGCCGGCTGGCCGGGCGGCGGCGATCGGATCGTGATCGAGAGCTCCAAGCCGGTCGGGAGCCGCGGGCTTTGACAAATCGTTCACACTGCTGTCGCGCGCCCGGTCGGGCGAGCGTGACTTCGACGAGCAGAGTGCGGCGAGGGGACTTCTCGGATGGCATCGATCAGGGGACTGCTGCGCGGGCCGGAGAGCGAGTTCTTCGACCTCTTCGAGCGAGCGGCGGCCAACATCGTGACGGCGGCCGGGCTGCTCGAGACGATGCTCCTGGAGTACCCCGAGCAGGCCGGGCTGGCGGCTGAGATCCTCGCGTGCGAGCGGACCGGCGACCAGATCACGCACGAGGTGATCCGCCGGCTCAACAAGACGTTCGTGACGCCGATCGACCGCGAGGACATCCTCGAGCTGACGTCAGCCCTCGACGACATCGTCGACTACACCGAGGAGGTCGCCGACTACCTCGGCCTGTACAAGATCGAGGCGCCGATGGAGCAGGCCCAGCGAATGGCCGAGGTCCTCCACGCGGCCACCGTCCAACTGGCCCTCGCGATCCCGCGGATCCGGGGCTTCAAGGACATCGGAGACCAGACCGTGGAGGTCCACCGGCTGGAGAACGTCGGCGACCAGATCGTCCGCGAGGCGATCGCCTCGCTCTTCGAATACGGGACCGACCCGATGGTCGTGATCCGCTGGAAGGACATCTTCGAGCGCCTCGAGAACGCGATCGACGCGACCGAGCGGGCGGCCGACATCCTCGAGGGCATCGTCATCAAGAACTCCTGAAGGACGGCGTGAGCGCGGACATCATCCTCGTCATCGTCGTCTTCACGGCGCTGGCGTTCGACTTCACGAACGGCTTCCATGACACGGCGAACGTCGTCGCGACCGCGATCTCCTCCCGGGCGATTCCCCCGCGCCCGGCGATCGCGATGGCGTCGCTCCTGAACTTCATCGGCGCCTTCATCTCGCTGAAGGTCGCCGCGACCGTCGGCAAGGGCTTCGTCGACACCCTCGACGTGACGACGACCGTCGTCTTCGCCGGTCTGGCAGGAGCGATCACGTGGAACCTGCTGACCTGGTATCTCGGGCTCCCGTCGAGCTCGTCGCACGCCCTGATCGGCGGTCTGATCGGCTCGGTGATCGTCTCCCACGGGTTCGGCGCGGTCAACGGGACCGGCCTCCTCGACAAGCTCGTCGTCCCCGCGCTGATCGCCCCCCTGCTCGCCTTTGCGGTCGCCTGGACTGCGATCGTGCTCGTCTACCGGATCGTCGGCGGCCTGCGTCCGGGAACGGTCAACCGGGGGTTCCGGGGCGGCCAGCTCGCGTCCTGCGGCCTGTTGGCCCTCTCGCACGGGACGAACGACGCCCAGAAGACGATGGGCGTGATCACGCTGGCGCTGATCGCCCACGGCGACATCTCGGCGACCGGCTTCCACGTCCCGATCTGGGTGGTCGTCGCCTCGGCCGCCGCGATCTCGCTCGGGACGCTGAGCGGCGGCTGGCGAATCATCCGGACGATGGGCACCCGCCTGATCAAGATGGATCCGGCCCAGGGCTTCGCCGCGCAGACGGCCGGCGCAGCGGTGATCCTCGCGGCTTCGAGCGTCGGCTACCCGCTGTCGACGACGCACGTGATCTCCGGCGGGATCGTCGGCGCCGGCGCGGCCAAGCGGCTGTCGGCCGTCCGCTGGGGCGTGGCCGGCGACATCGCCTGGGCCTGGCTCCTGACCCTCCCGGCGGCCGCGGTCTTCGGCGGCGTGGCCGAGGCCGGCTGCGATCTGCTCGGCAGGGGGGCGGCCGGACCGCTCGTGATCACGGCGACCTCGGTCGTCGCCCTCGCGGCCGTCCTTGGCCGTCGGGCGAGGATCCAACGGGCGGCGCCGGTCACCGCCTGAGGCCGAGCCCGAACGGAGGCCGAGCCCGAACGGAGGCCGAGCCCGAACGCAGGCCGAGCCCGAACGGAGGCCGGACCCCGACCGGCCGGACGGGGGTGGGGCCGGACCACGGCCGGAGTGCGACCCGGCATGCGCTGCCCGCGGCCCTGCTCAGATCGTCGGGAGCCGCTCGCGGGCGGCCTCCCGCAGGCGACGCTCGAGCTCCGGCGCCCGGCGGATCAGGTCACCGACGGCGGCCGGCGTGAGCACGAGCAGGTGGAGCGGCGAGTTGGCGACGACGGTCGCCGTCCGCGCGTACCCGAACCCGGCGCCCCAGTCGAGGGCGGCCACCTCGCCGAAGAACTCGCCCGGCCCGAGCTCACGGAGTTCCTCCAGCTCCGTGCAGATTCGCACCGTGCCGCTGACGATCGTGTAGAAGTGGCGGGTCCCCTCCCACCTGCGGATCACCGTCTCGCCGGCGCCGACCGCCATCGACCGGGCCGACCGGCGGACGATCTCGAGGGCGGCGGGTTGGAGATCGGCAAACAGCGGGAGGCTGCGGATCGCCGTCTCGTCGAACTCCGTCGCCTCGGCCCATCCTCCGCCGACGTCCGCGTACTCGTCCTCGTAGCTCGACCGCGGCAGGGCTTCGGCCCGCTCGGCCGGGGTCGGCGCCGGGATCGGCGCGGTGGCGAACCAGTCGAGCGCGTTGGTGACATCGTCGGGACCGGTGGTGTGGTTCATCACGCACAGGCGGATCGCATACCTCCCGTGGAGTCGGGTCGACGAGACGAATCCCGTCCCGGTGGCCTCGAACCCGGCGACGAGGTCGGCGTTCACCTGCGCGATCGTCGCCTCGTCGTGGACGCCGTCGACCCGCCGACGGAAGCAGATGATCCCGAGCGTCGCCGGCGAGACGAGCTCGAGCGTCGGAGCCTCGGTGACGTGGCGCTCGGCCAGGACGGCGAGGTCGAGCGACCGGTCGATCGCCTGGCGGAACGCGTCGGTCCCGTAGTAGTTGAACGACAGCCAGATCTTCAGTGCCCGGGACGTTCGCGTGAGCTGGAGCCCGAGGTCTGCGAAGTTGACCTCCGCGCTCTTGTAGTCGGCCAGGTAGTCCGGGTTGATCGTGAACGCGTCCTTCAGGAGGTGGCCCTCACGAACGAGAAGGCAACCGCACTCGATCGGCTGATAGAGCCACTTGTGTGGATCGAGCGTGACCGAGTCGGCCAGCTCGAGGCCGGAGAGCCGGGTCCGGCCGCGCTCTGTCAGCGCGGCGAACCCACCGTATGCGCCGTCGGCGTGCAGCCACATGCCGCGGTCCCGGCAGATCGCCGACAGCTCGACGAGCTGATCGATAGCGCCGGTGTTGGTCGATCCGGCATTGGCCGAGACCAGGAGGGGCTGGCGCCCGGCGTCCGTGTCGGCGTCGATCGCCCCGATCAGGGCATCGAGCCGCAGGCGATGCTGGCCGTCCGTCGGGAGGATCCTGACCTGGTCGGGCCGGAAGCCGAGCAGCCGGGCGGCCTTCGCGACCGATGAGTGGGTCTGGTCTGAGGTGTACGCGACGACGCGGTCGGACATCGGCCCGAGCAGGGCCTCGCGGGCGCAGGCGAGCGCCGTCACATTCGCCGCCGATCCCCCGCTGACGAGGATTCCGGCGGCCTGGGCCGGGTAGCCGATCCATTCCTTGAACCAGTCGAGCACCACGAGCTCCACCTGACTCGGCCCGGCCGCGGCCATCCACGAGCCGGCGTCGATGTCCAGCGCGCTCGCGATCAGATCGCCGAGCGCCCCGGGGAACGTGCTCGAAGCCGGGATGAAGGCGAAGTACCCGGGGTGGGCGAGACGGCTCATCGGCGCCAGCACGTCGTCGGCGGTCTGCGCGAGCAGCTCCGGCCACGGCCGCGGCTGCTCCGGCGGGGGCTGACTGAGGCGTCGCCGCACCTCGCCCGGCGGAAAGCGGCGCATCGCGGGGATCGACCGATCGGTCAGCTGGTCGACGAGAAGGTCGATCGTCCGGTAGCCGAGCTCGCGCAGCTCGTCGGGACCGAGCCCGAGAGGATCACGATCCAGGTCCCCCACAAGGCCACCTTAACACCGACGGCGAAGCCGCCGCCGAGCGCGTGCTCCCCCCACGCGGGTCGCCGGTCAGGCGAACGGCAGACAGTACGATTGGCGCGTGATCGACCCGTTCGAACGGTGGCGCGAATATGGCGAAAAGCCGGACTACGCGGGACTCCTCAGCTTCGCCGGAGTTCCCTACACCGAGGACGCCGGCGATCTCCGGGGCGCGGACGTGGCGATCGTCGGTGCCCCCGTCGACGACCTCGTCTCCGACCGTCCGGGCGCGCGTCTCGGTCCGCGGGCGATCCGCGCTGCCAGCTGCCCGCCCGGCCGGCACCTCGAAGCCAAGCTCGACGCGTTCGCCGTCCTGCGTGTCCTCGACTACGGTGACGCAGCCGTCGTGCCGGGTGACTCGATGCGCTCGCACGCGGCGATCGAGCGGCTTGTCGGCGAGGTGCTGGCGGCCGGCGTGATCCCGATCGTCCTCGGCGGCGATCACTCGATCGCCGAACCGAACATGCGTGCCTGCGCCGCCGTCCACGGCCCACTCGGACTGGTCCACTTCGACGCGCACACCGACACCGCGTCGGCGGTCTTCTCCTCGCCGCGTTCGCACGGCACCCCGATGCGCCACCTCGTCGACGACGGCCACGTGGATCCGCGACGCTACGTCCAGGTCGGGCTGCGCGGCTACTGGCCGGGCGAGGCCGAGTTCGCCTGGCAGGCGGCCCAGGGGATCACGTCGATCTTCATGCACGAACTGCTCGACGGTCACTTCTTCGAGGCGGTCGACCGGGCGATCGAGATCGTCGGAGACGGCCCGACCTTCCTCTCGGTCGACATCGACGTCCTCGACCCGGCGTTCGCCCCGGGCACGGGGACGCCGGAGCCGGGCGGCCTGAGCACCGCGCAGCTGCTGCGGGCCTGCCGGACGGTCGCACGAGCCGTCGATCTCGTCGGCTGCGAGGTCGTCGAGGTCCTGCCGAGCGCGATCGGCACGGCCGATCTGAGTGCCCTGGCCGCCGACCGCGTCGTCCGGGAGACGCTGACCGGGCTCGCCCAGCGCCGCGCCGGCGGCTGACGAGCGGTGGGTTCGCGGGCGGCGGCGCTGCGCCGGGTGCTCGCGAGGCCCGGCCTACGCCGTCTCGAGATCGCATTTCTGGGCTTCGGCGCCGCCGAATACGGCGTCTGGGTCACTGTCCTCGTGTACGCCTATCAGCGGGGCGGGACGGCGACCGCGGCGACGATAGCCGTCGTCCAACTCGTGCCCGCGGCGATCGTCGCGCCGCTCGCGGCGCGCCTCGTCGACAGTCGCGGAGGGGCCGCGATGATCCGCATCGGCTACCTGACCCAGGCCACAGCGATGGGCCTCACGGCCGTCTCGCTGGCGCTCGGCGCCCCGGCACTCGTCGCGTACGCGAGCGCCGTGATCGCCGCGTGCGCGGTCACGACGACGCGCCCCGCCCAGGCGGCCCTGCTTCCCGGCCTGGTCGGCGAGCCGGCCGAGCTGACCGCCGCGAACGTCGTCTCCGGCTGGGTCGAGAGCCTCAGCATGCTGATCGGCCCGGCGCTCGCCGGTCTGATGATCGGTCTCGGCGGCCCGGGCGCGTCGATGGCGCTGTTCGCGGTCCTCGTCTCCGGTTCCGCGGTTCTCGTCGGAGCGCTCCGGGATCCGTTCCCGCGAGCGAGCTCCGCCGACGCCGGCTCGGACGGACCGCGCAGGGAGCCGAGCGTCCTGCGGATCTTCGGCGCGGAACCCGGCCTAGCGGCGTTGACCGCCGTCCTCGGCCTCGAGTTCGTCGCGGTCGGGGCGGTCGACGTGCTCGTCGTCGTGCTTGCCCTCAAGGTGCTCGCACTCGGCGCCTCGGGAGCCGGCTACCTCGCCGCGGCGTTCGGTGCCGGCGCAGTCCTCGGAGGGATCCTCGCCGTCGGCCTCGTCGGCGGCCGCCTCGTCGCGCCGCTCGTCGGCGCGGGGCTCGCCTGGGGGACCGCGTTTCTCGTGCTCGGCGTCTGGCCGACCGCCGGCGGCGCCTTCCTCCTGCTCGCGGGGGCCGGCGCATGCCGGACGGTTCTCGACGTCTCCGGCCGGGCGATCATCCAGCGCGTCGCGCCAGTCGACCGGCTCGGCCGAATCTTCGGCGTCCTCGAAGGCGTCGCGATGACCGGCCTGGCGGTCGGCTCGATCTCCGTCGGAGTCCTCGTGGCGCTCGGCGGAGACCGTGCGCCGCTCGTCGTCCTCGGGGCCCTGCTCGTCGTCGGGATCCTCGTCGCGGCGGCCGCGCTCGCTCCGCTCGAGCAACCGACCCCCCGCCTCGAGCTCGAGTTGGCCCTCCTGCGCGGGTCTCCCCTCTTCGCCATGCTCGCCCCGCCGGTCCTCGAGCGGCTCGCTCACGCGCTGACCCGGCGAGCGGTTGCCCGCGGGGAGGTCGTCGTCCGCGAGGGCGACTCCGGCGACCGCTTCTACCTCGTCGGCGAAGGCGACCTCGCCGTCTCGCGCGGCGGCCGCGAGATCGGCGCGCTCGGCCGCGGCGACGGCTTTGGCGAGCTCGCCCTGCTCGACGGCGGACCGCGCCGGGCGACCGTGACCGCGCGCCTGGCGAGCACTCGTCTACTCCCTCGAGCGCGGACCGTTCCTCGCCGCGCTCACCGGGTCCCACCACGTCGGGCAGACGGCCGACCCGGAGCTTCGACCTGGCTGAGTCGGTGAATTCAAGCCCCGTCCGACGGCTGCCGACGTCTACTCCATGTGGCTCGCGACGCATCGACGCGGGCCGGATCTCCTCGCGGGCCGGTCGTGGAAGTGGCTCCGCGCGCTTGGCGCGTGCGGCTGCCTGCTCGCCTGCACGCCGGGCGTCGCCGAGGCCCGGAAGTTCTATCCGTCGACCTTCCTCCTCTCGCGCTCGTCGGCCGGCGGTCTGCCGAACGGCGCGTCGTGCTGCGGCGTCGTCTCCCACGACGAGCGAATCGGCCGGGTGATGGCATTCGAGTCGTGGGCCTCGGACATCCGCCCGGGTACCCGCTACGGGGTCGCGAACGTCTACGCGGTCTTCCGCAAGCCCGGCGCCTGGGAGGAGATCGGCTCGCCGTGGACCCCCGGGGCGACGATCCTCCTCTCGCACGGGCTCGCCGGCCGGCCGGCGAACGGACCGAGTTGGGATCCGATGATGTCCGGCGACTCGGCGAACGTCCCCCGCTGCGTCGCGTTCCTCTCGCGGGCGTCGAACCTCGTCGGAGGCGACCACGGTGATCTGGCGCAGGCCTTCGTCGAGGACCTCGCGACCCGGCAGATCCAGCGCGTCTCGGTCAACAGCGGGGGAGCTCCAGCCGATCGGGATACAACCGAGATCGCGGTCTCCGGCGACTGCCGGCGGGTCGCCTTCGTCTCGCGGGCGACCAACCTCACCCAGACGAAGGCGGTGGCCGCCTGGCGTGGTGGCCGGACCGGGTCGCCGCCCCGCGGAACGAGCCAGGTCTACGTGCGCTTCCTCGCGGGCAGCGGCCGCCTCGCTGGCCTGACGATGCTGGCCTCGGCCCGCAACGGCCGACCGGCCGGAAGCCCGGCGAACGGGGTCAGCCTCAGCCGCGACGGCAACACGCTCGCGTTCAGCTCGTCCGCCGCCAACCTTGGCTCTCCGACCGGCGGCGCCCCGCAGATCTGGGAGCGGACGATCACGGGCAGGCTCGCCCGGCAGGACCTGCGACCGACGATACGCCTGGTCTCGCGCACCGGCGACGGCACGCCCGGCAACGCTCCGTCGACGCGGCCCAGCATCGACCACGACGGCGGGGCGATCGCCTTCGAGTCGCTCGCAACCAACCTGCTCCCCGGAGCGAACGGCATCTCGCAGATCCTGCGGGCGACGATCGCGTCGTCGCGCCCGGTGCTCGAGTGGGTCTCCCAGCCGTGGGGCCACCCGGAGACCGGCAACGGCGCGAGCCACGACGCGTCGATCACCGACGGCGGCGAGTGGATCTTCTTCGACTCGATCGCCGGCAACCTGGACCCCGGGCGAAGCGGGCCTCCCAGGCCGGTCGCAGCCTATCGCTGGACCGATGCTTCGCTGATCAGCCCGCTCGACATGACGCACGTGGTCCCCGTCAGCATCGGCGGACCGTACTCCGGCTTTCCCTCGCGGACGACGGCCGCCCACCCGGACGCGAGCACCCGCGGCAACTACGTCCCCTTCGAATCCGACGACTCCGGTCTCGACCCGACGCTCCCGGCCGGGCACGAGCCGCCGTGGTACCCGGGGCCCGCGCTGAGCATCGACCAGTGGTTCCTTCCCCACCCGACCCCGGCGGCCTCCTATGTGACGATGCCGGGCGCGCTCGAGAGTGCGATCACCCCGCGACTGCCGGGGGCCTACGGGACGCCGGACGAGTCGGCGGGCGACCCTGCGGTCGACCCGCGCCTCCACCAGGCCTATGTCCGCTTCGTCGGATCCAACGGCGGCGGGCCCCCGGTCAACCTGGTCTCGAGCCGATAGGTCTCAGCACCTTCGCCGGGGCGCCGGCCGCGACCGAGAAGGCCGGAATGTCGCGGGTGACGACGCTGTTCGCGCCGATCACACACCGCTCGCCGATCGTCACGCCGCTCGTCACGACGACGTTTGCCCCCAACCAGACGTTCGCCCCGAGCCGGGTCGGCCCCTTCGTGGTGAAGCCCTGCCACGGGACCGGCCGGTCGGGGTCGTCGAAACGATGCGCCCCGTCGGTCACGAAGCAGCCGTTCGCGAGCATGCAGTGCTCGCCGATCTCGACGAGCTCGACCGCCGCGATCATCACACCCTGGTTGAGGAAGGTCCCGCCGCCGATCCGGACGCGCGCCCGGTCGGGCGCAGTGATCCAGACGCCAGGCTCGAAGAGGACCTGCTTGCCGATCTCCAGGCGACCCTCCCCCAGCGCCTCGAGCACGTTGCCGTGGACCGGCCAGCGGACGAACGCCTCCCTGCGGGCGAACTCCCAATGGATCCGGGCCCGCTTCCACGGCACGGCGTTCTGTTCGTACCAGCGCCACTTCTGCAGCCAGAGGCGGAGCTCGGCCGCCGTCATCGGCTGATCGCGACGGTCATCGACCCAGTGTCGGCGCCGGCCCGTGCCGCGTCAAGCCCCTGGCCAAGCGCGTACTTCGCGACCTCTGAGCTTGCCGCCTGCCGAGCGCGCTCAGCGGACGTCGCTCTGCGTCAGCCCAGGCCCCGCCGCCGGCCTCGCCCGCTGCGCGAATCGAAAAGGCAGGCCGACCCACCCGGCGATCTGACCGCGCGAAGCCCGAGCTATCGTGTGCCGATGGCTGACGGCGACCCGCGCACCGCCGAACGGCGCCCGGCGATCGTCGCTGTCGACGACGAGCCGGCCGTCCTCGCCGCCGTCGCCCGCGACCTCCGGCGGGGATTCGGCGAGCGCTACCGGATCCTCCGTGCCGGGTCCGGCCCCGAGGCGCTCGAGATCCTCCGCGAGGTGCTCCGCCGCGGCGACCAGGTCGCCCTCCTGATCGCCGACCAGCGGATGCCCGGGATGGCCGGCACCGAGTACCTCGTCGACGCCCGGAAGATCGTCCCCGACGCCAAGCGCGTCCTCCTCACCGCCTACGCCGACACCGAGGCAGCGATCGTCGCGATCAACGACGTCGCTCTCGACTACTACCTCCTGAAGCCGTGGGACCCGCCCGAGGACCACCTCTTCCCCGTGCTCGAGGATCTCCTGGAGACCTGGGAGTCCGGCGCCGCGCTCGAGGCCGGCGGTGTCCGCATCATCGGCCACCGCTTCTCCAAGGACTCCCACGACCTCCGTGACTTCCTCGCCCGCAACCGGGTTCCCGCCCGCTGGTTGGACGTCGAACGCGACTCGGACGCCCGCGTCCTGCTCGAGGTCGCCGGGATCGCACCCGACCGCCTGCCGGTCGCCCTGCTCGAGGACGGCACAGTGCTCGAGCGACCGACGGTCTTCGAGCTCGCCGAGCGGCTCGGCGTCACCGGGACGCCGGCCCAGAACCATTACGACCTCGTGATCGTCGGCGGCGGGCCCGCCGGTCTCGCCGGAGCCGTCTACGGCGCATCCGAGGGCTTGCGGACGGTCCTCGTCGAGCGTGAGGCCCCCGGCGGTCAGGCCGGCCAGTCGAGCCGGATCGAGAACTACCTCGGCTTCCCGGCCGGCCTCTCGGGCTCCGACCTCGCACGCCGGGCCACCGACCAGGCCCGCCGGCTCGGGGCCGAGCTGCTGACGATCCAGGACGCCGTCGGCCTCCGGGCGGAGGGAGCCGGCCGGATCGTCGAGCTCTCCGACGGCGGCACGCTCAGCTCGAACTGCGTCCTGATCGCCTCGGGCGTCTCCTACCGGCAGCTCGACACGCCCGGCTTTCCCGAGCTGACCGGCGCCGGGATCTACTACGGCGCCGCCCTGACCGAGGCCCGGTCGTGCGCCGACCAGGAGGTCGTGATCATCGGCGGGGCCAACTCCGCCGGCCAGGCTGCCGTCTACTTCGCGGGATACGCCCGACACGTGACGATCCTCGTCCGCGGACCGTCCCTGACGAAGTCGATGTCCCACTACCTGATCGCCCAGCTCGACTCCCTCCCGAACGTCGAGGTCCGCACCCAGAGCGTCGCCGTCTCGGCCGTCGGCCAGGACGGCCACCTCCGGAGCCTGCGGATCCGCGACTCGGCCGGCGACGAGTCGACGATCGACGCGAGCGCCTGCTTCGTCTTCATCGGCGCGATCCCCCGCACCGACTGGCTCGACGGCGTCCTCGCCCGCGACGACCGCGGCTTCATCCTCGCCGGCCCAGACGCCCAGGACGCCGGCTGGCCGCTCGCCCGCGACCCCCGCCTGCTGGAGACCAGCATCCCCGGAGTGTTCGTCGCCGGCGACGTTCGCGCCCGGTCGATCAAGCGGGTCGCCAGCGCGGTCGGCGAGGGGTCGATGGCCGTCTCCCTGATCCACGAGTACCTCGCCGACGGATGACCCCGACCCCGGTCACGCTCGCCGAGCTGCGGGCCGTCAACCTCTTCGACGAGATCGACGACGCCCAGCTGGCCGACTGGCTCCCGGTCGCCCAGGTGAGCCAGGCCGCGGCCGGCGAGGTGCTCGCCGAGCAGGGCGCCCACGCCCCCGGCGTCCACCTCCTGCTCGACGGCACCGCCCGGTCCTACGCCCGCGACGGTCGTGGTCGCTTCGAGCCGCTCAAGCGCCACCCGTCTCCGACCTGGATCGGGGCGGTCAGCGTGCTGACCGACGAGCCGACACCGCTCTGCATCAAGGCCGAAACCCCCTGCCGTGTCGCCCTCGTCGCACCCGAGGAGTTCCGCAGGCTCGCGCTCGCCCAGCCACCGGTCCACCGGCGGGTGATGGCCCAGGTCGGGCCGGTGATCGGCCGGCTGACGGCGATCGAGCAGAACCGCGAACGCCTCGCCTCACTCGGGACGATGGCCGCCGGCCTCGCCCACGAGCTCAACAACCCGGCGGCCGCCGCCCAGCGGACGGCGACCCAGCTCGGCGAGACACTCGAGATCGTCAACGGAGCCCTGCGCGCGTTCGTCGAGAACGGGATCGAGCGACACGTCGCCCAGGAGCTGCTCGCGCTTCACGGCGAGGCCCTGGCCGGCGCCGCCGGCCGGACCGCGCTCGCCGCGTTGGATGCCGCCGACGCCGAGGACGCCCTGCTCGAGCGCCTCGAGGCGCTCGGCGTCTCCGAGGCCTGGAAGATCGCCGAGCCGCTCGCCGCGGCGGGCGTCGACCAGGCCTGGCTCGACCGGGTCGCAGAGCTCGCCGGCCCGGCGACCGACGGCGCGCTGCGCTGGGTCGCGGCCAGCCTCAGCGCCGAGGGACTCGTCGCCGAGCTCAAGGAGTCGACCCAGCGGATGTCGGCCCTCGTCGGCGCCGTCAAGTCATACGCCTACCTCGACCGCGGCGAGCTCGTCGACGTCGACATCCACGAGGGAATCGAGACGACGCTCGTGATCCTCGGCCACAAGCTCAAGCGCACGACGATCGTCGTCGCTCGCCACTACGACCGAACCCTCCCCAGGCTGACCGTCCGCGGGTCCGAGCTCAACCAGGTCTGGACGAACCTGCTCGACAACGCGATCGACGCCCTCGGCCCGGCCGGGACGATCGAGATCACGACCCGACGCGACGGGACCTGCGCGATCGTCGAGATCACCGACGACGGACCCGGCATCCCGGCCGACGTCGGCGACCGGATCTTCGACTCGTTCTACACGACCAAGGACGTCGGCCACGGCACCGGCCTCGGCCTGGCGACGGCCCAGCGGATCGTCGTCGACCGCCACGACGGGTCGCTCCGCTTCGACTCCCGGCCCGGCCGGACCACGTTCCGCGTGTCACTCCCGTTCACCCAGGCCCCGTGATGACCGGCGCCGCCCGCGATGGCTCCCAGATCACGACGATGCCCGCCGCGTGGGCGGAGTTTCGCCGCAAGCGCGGGCCCTGGGTGATCGCTGGTGCGATCCTGCTGGCGATCGTCGTTCGGTCGGTCCTCGGGCCCCCGAGCTGGGCCGACGCCGGCGCCGCGATCTACATCCTCGTCGCCTATCCGTTCGGCGAGTGGGCAATCCACGTCCACCTCCTCCACCTCCGCCCGTTCGACTTCCGCGGCCGCCGGATCGAGCTTGCGACCGCCCAGGCCCACCGCGCCCACCACGAGGATCCCCGCAGCCTCGACCTGATCAACTTCTCGCCGGTCGAGGCACTGGCAGTCCTGCTGCTCGCCGTGCCGGCCGCCGCCGGTCTCGGCGACGGCGTGCTCGGCATCCTCGGCGTGCGATTGGCGGACGGGCCGCTTGTGACGATGCTGGTCACCGGCTTCCTGATGGTCGGCATCTACGAGTGGACGCACTTCCTGATCCACACCGCCTACCGCCCCCGGTCGGCCTACTACCGGTCGATCTGGCGCAACCACCGCCTCCATCACTACAAGAACGAGCACTACTGGCACGGGATCACCAACACGCTCTCTGACCGGGCCCTCCGCACGTGCCCGGACCCGGCCGGCGTCGCCCGCTCGCCGACGGCGCGGACTCTGCTCCGTCCGTAGTTTGCCCACCAGCCTCGCGGGCTACCGCGGCTGGCACGAGGGCCGTAGACCCGTAAGGTCGGTGGATGTCCGCCCCCCGCCGTTCTCCAGACCCGTTCCACGTCGTCGTCGGCTCTCCCGAGCCGTTCCGCGTCGTGATCGCCGGCGGCGGCGTAGCCGCCCTCGAAGCCGTCCTCGCGCTCCGCGCGCTCGGAGCCGGCGAGATCGACCTGACGATGCTCGCGCCCAACGCCGACTTCGTCTACCGCCCGACATCCGTGCTCGAGCCGTTCGCCCACGGCCCCGCCGAGCGCCACCGGCTCGACGAGATCGCCGAGGAGATCGGCGTCGAGCTGGTCGTCGACCGCCTCGGCTGGGTCGACACCGACCGCCGGGTCGTCCACACCGCCGACGAGCTGCCCGTCGAGTACGACGCGCTGATCCTCGCGCTTGGCGCGACCCCGCGCCCGCGCTACGAGCACGCCCTGACGATCGACGACCGCCGGCTCGACGAGACCCTCCACGGGCTGATCCAGGATGTCGAGGAGGGCTACGTCCACCGCTTGGCGTTCGTCGTCCCCCCGCGCCTCGGATGGCCGCTGCCGGTCTACGAGCTCGCCCTGATGACAGCCCGCCGGGCCTACGACATGAACGTCGAGCTCCGCGTCACGATCGTCACGCCCGAGCTCGCTCCGCTCGCGGCGTTCGGCGATCGGGCGAGCCAGGACGTTGCCCGGCTGCTCGCCGACAACGCGATCACCCTGATCACCGGGGCCTCGTGCGAGGTGCCCGACGGAAGGAGCGTCGTGATCAGTCCCGGCGACCGCCGGCTCACCGTCGACCGGGTGATCGCCCTCCCCGAGCTGGTGGGCCCCGCCGTCCGCGGCCTGCCGTCCGCCGACCACGGCTTCATCCCGATCGACGAGCACTGCCGCGTCCGCGGGGTCGACCGCGTCTATGCGGCCGGCGACGCGACCGACTTCCCGGTCAAGCACGGTGGGGTCGCCGCCCAGCAGGCCGACACCTCCGCCGAGGCGATCGCCGCCCTCGCCGGTCGCCCCGTCGTACCGGCGCCGCTCGACCCGGTGATCGGGGGGATCCTCCTGACCGGCGGAGCCCCGCTGCACCTCGGGCCCATCGCGTCGCCGGCGCACAAGATCCGAGCCAGATATCTCGCGCCCTACCTCGACGAGCTCGACCGCCTCGAGACCGCCGCCGCCGGCCCGACCCCGGCTGCGGCCCTGACCCCGACCCTGACCCCGACCGGGGGAGCCTCCCGATGACGCGGACGCTCGGCTCCCCGCCGCCCGCCGCGGCGACACCACTCTGCGGCGCCGAGCTCGAGAACCTCCACGCCTACTGGCGGGCCGCCAACTACCTGTCGGTCGGCCAGATCTACCTGCTCGAGAACCCCCTCCTGCGGCGAGCCGCTCCGGGCCGACCACGTCAAGCCCCGGCTGCTCGGCCACTGGGGGACGACACCAGGCCTCAACTTCATCTACGCCCACCTCAACCGCCTGATCAAGGCTCGCGACCTGAACGCGATCTACGTCGCCGGCCCCGGCCACGGCGGCCCGGGGCTCGTCGCGAACACCTACCTCGAGGGGACCTACTCGGAGGTCTACCCCCACGTCGGACGCGACGAGGACGGCCTCCACCGACTGTTCCGGCAGTTCTCCTTCCCCGGCGGCATCCCCAGCCACGTCGCGCCCCAGACGCCGGGATCGATCCACGAGGGGGGAGAGCTCGGCTACTCCCTGGTCCACGCCTTCGGCGCCGCCTTCGACAACCCCGATCTCCTCGTCTGCTGCGTGATCGGCGACGGCGAGGCCGAGACCGGGCCGCTCGCCGCGAGCTGGCACTCGAACAAGTTCCTCGACCCCGTCGGCGACGGAGCCGTCCTCCCGGTGCTCCACCTCAACGGCTACAAGATCGCCAACCCGACCCTGCTCGCCCGGATTCCCGAAACGGAGCTCCGCGCCCTGCTCGAGGGCTACGGCTACGCGCCGCGGTTCGTCGAGGGCTCAGACCCCCAGACGATGCACCAGCTGATGGCCGCCACGCTCGCCGAGGTCGCCGACGAGATCGCCGCGATCCAGCGCCGGGCTCGCGTCGACGGCGAGACGGAGCGTCCGATCTGGCCGATGATCGTCCTGCGCACGCCGAAGGGCTGGACCGGCCCGAAGATCGTCGACGGGCTCCCGGCCGAAGGGTCGTTTCGCTCACACCAGGTCCCGCTCGCCGCCGTCCGGACCAACCCGGAGCACCTCGCCCAGCTCGAAGAGTGGCTGCGCTCCTACCGGCCCGAGGAGCTCTTCGACGCGAACGGCGCCCTCCGCGCCGAGCTCGCGGCGCTCGCCCCGGTCGGCGACCGCCGGATGGGCGCCAACCCCCACGCCAACGGCGGGCTCCTCCTCCGCGACCTCGACCTCCCGGACTTCCGCGACTACGCGGTCGACGTTCCCGACCCGGCCGCCGGGTCGGCCGAGGCCACGCGGGTCCTGGGGACCTGGCTGCGCGACGTGATCGCCGGCAACCCCGAGACCTTCCGGATCATGGGCCCCGACGAGACGGCGTCCAACCGGCTGAGCGCCGTCTTCGAGGCGACCGACCGTGTCTGGGAGGCCGAGACGCTCGCCACCGACGACCACCTGGCCACCGACGGCCGGGTCATGGAGGTGCTCAGCGAGCACCTCTGCGAGGGCTGGCTCGAGGGCTACCTGCTGACCGGGCGCCACGGCCTGTTCAACTGCTACGAGGCCTTCATCCACATCGTCGACTCGATGTTCAACCAGCACGCCAAGTGGCTGAAGGTCGCCAGCGAGATCCCCTGGCGCCGGCCGGTCGCGTCGTTGAACTATCTGCTCAGCTCCCACGTCTGGCGCCAGGATCACAACGGCTTCTCCCACCAGGACCCCGGCTTCATCGATCACGTGGTCAACAAGCGGGCCGAGGTCGTCCGCGTCTACCTGCCGCCGGACGCCAACTGCCTGCTCTCGGTCGCCGACCACTGCCTCCGCAGCAGGGGGTACGTGAACGTGATCGTCGCCGGCAAGCAGCCGGCGCCCCAGTTCCTGACGATCGGCGAGGCGATCGCCCACTGCACGAGGGGAATCGGGATCTTCGAGTGGGCGTGCACCGACGACGGGACCGAGCCCGACGTCGTCCTCGCCTGCGCCGGCGACGTCCCGACCCTCGAGACGGTGGCCGCCGCCGCCCTGCTGCGCGAGCACCTCCCCGAGCTCCGCGTCCGCGTCGTCAACGTCGTCGACCTGATGCGCCTCCAGTCCGAGCGCGAGCACCCCCATGGGATGTCCGACCGCGACTTCGACGCCCTCTTCACGGCCGACCGGCCGATCGTCTTCGCCTACCACGGCTACCCCTGGCTGATCCACCGGCTGACCTACCGCCGCCACAACCACCACAACGTGCACGTCCGCGGCTACAAGGAGCAGGGGACGACGACCACGCCGTTCGACATGCTGATGCTCAACGACCTTGACCGCTTCCATCTGGTCATGGACGTGATCGACAACGTCCCGGGACTCGCGACCCGCGCCGCCCACCTCCGCCAGCAGATGGTCGACGAGCGCCTGCGCCACCGCGCCTACACCCGGGAGTTCGGCGACGACCCACCCGACGTGCGCGACTGGACCTGGCCGGTGGCCGGCGTGCCGACGACCCCGCCGACCCGGTCGACCCCGGAGACCCCGCTGACCCAGGCGACGCAGGCGACGACCCAGCCGACCCGGCCGACCGCCGGCTGAGAGGGCGCGCGATGCGCGTGCTGGTGGTCAATGCCGGGTCGAGCAGCCTCAAGCTGACGCTCCTCGACGCAGCCGACCGGACGCTCGCGGCTGAGGAGCTCCCGGCGCCCGGGGCCGTCGTCGCCGCGGAGGCGCTGCGCGGCGCGCTCGACGGCGGCTTGGCCGAGGCCGACGCCGTCGGTCACCGGATCGTCCACGGCGGCGAGCGCTTCCGGGACGCCGTCGCGATCGACGCGGAGGTCGAGTCGGCGCTCCACGATCTGGTCGACCTCGCGCCGCTCCACCAGCCCAAATCGCTCGCCGCGCTCGCCGCGGTCTCCGAGCTCCTGCCCGGGCTCCCGGCCGTGGCGTGCTTCGACACGGCGTTCCACGCGACGCTTCCGGACGCCGCCGCGACCTATGCGCTCCCAGCCGCCTGGCGGGAGCGGTGGGGCCTGCGCCGGTACGGCTTTCACGGGCTCTCGCACGCCTGGGTCGCCCACCGGGTACCGGAGCTGCTCGGCCGGGTTCCGGAGCTGCTCGATCGGGGGCCGGGGGGACTGCGAATCGTGAGCTGCCACCTCGGGGCGGGGGCATCGCTGTGCGCGATCAGCGGCGGCCGGTCAGTCGACACGACGATGGGCTTCACGCCGCTCGAGGGCCTCGTGATGGCGACGCGCTCGGGCAGCGTCGACCCCGGACTGGTCCTCTGGCTGCTCGAGCACTCGGGAATGTCCGAGCGAGCGCTCGGCGACGCGCTGGAGCACGAGTCGGGACTGACCGGCCTCGCCGGAACGGGCGAGATGCCGGTCTTGGTCGGTCGAGCCGCCGCCGGAGACCGGCAGGCCCAGCTGGCGCTCGACGTGTACCTCCACCGTCTGCGCGCCGGGATCGCTTCGATGGTGGCGGCCCTCGGCGGGCTCGACGCCCTCGTGTTCACCGGCGGGGTCGGAGAGCATGCGGCGGCGATCCGGGCGGCGGCCGTGGACGGCCTGGAGTTCCTCGGCCTCGGGATCGACGCCGAGCGCAATCTCGCCGTCTGCGGCGACGGCGACCTCTCGAGCCCGGGAGCTCCGGCCCGGACGCTGGCGATCACGGCGCGCGAGGACCTCGAGATTGCCCGCGAAACGCGCGCGACACTGACGAGGCCTTCCGCGGCCGGTGCGTGAGATCTCTTGCGCGGCCGGTGTGTGAGATCTCTTCCGCGGCGGTGGTGAGATGTGTTCCCACATGCCGGGGTAGCCTCGAAGAATGGCGTCAGACAGGACGGTCGCGGGCGTAGAGGAGGAGATCGCAGCGATCGGGCGCGAGCTCGACGCCGCCCGGCCCCACGGGCGGCCGCCCCTCCAGCGAGCCGAGGAGACCGCCCTCGAGTGGACGAGCCGCCACCGCGGACTCCAGGCCGCCCTCCTGCGGATGGTCGACGTGGCCCCGGCCTGCCGCGACGACCACGACCTCGCCGACCACCTGCGGGCGCTCGTCTCCGATGTCGACGACGGTGGCATCCTCGTCCGGGGTGCCGTCCACCTACCCGACGCCGTGCTCGGCCGGCTCGCGGCCGGCGTCGTCAGGCAGATGGCGTCCCGCTTCATCGTCGGCAGCGATCCGCGTGCCGCGGCCGGCGAGCTCGAGCGGATGTGGTTGGCAGGCAAGGCGACCACGCTCGACCTGCTCGGCGAGGCGACGGTCACCGAGGCCGAGGGCGACCGGTACGCCGAGCGCTGCGCCGACGCCCTACGCGCGCTCGCCGAGCAGACGCGACGCTGGCCACCCAACGCCCGGCTCGAGACCCCCGGCGCGTCCGCCGACTCCACCTCCCACCCCGCGTCCGCGGCTCCGCCGGTCGCGAGGGCCGACCTCTCGATCAAGCTGTCGGCCCTGACGCCCCTGCTCAGGGCCCAGGCGCCCGGGCTCGCCGCGGCAGCCAAGCCGAGGCTGCGCGGTCTGCTGCGACTCGCCGCCGAGCTGGGCGCCCACGTCCAGATCGACTCGGAGTCCTACGACACGCACGCCGCCGGGATCGAGCTCGCCCTCTCGACGCTCGCCGAAGACGAGTTCCGCGACGGCCCGTCGGCCGGCGTCGTCGTCCAGGCCTATCTCCGCGAGAGCGGGGAGATCCTCGACGAGGTGCTCGAGCGGGCGGCGACGATGGGCCGCGCGGTCCCCCTGTCGGTCCGCCTCGTCAAGGGCGCCTACTGGGACGCCGAGACCGCGCAGGCAGCCCAGCACGGGTGGACGGCGCCCGTCTTCTCCGAGAAGGCCGAGACCGACCGGAGCTTCGAGGCGCTGACCGCCCGCCTGGTCGAGCACCGGGCCGTCGTCCGACCGTTGATCGCGTCTCACAACCTGCGGTCGGTCGCCCACGCGATCGCTCTCGCCCGGCGGGCCGGCGCCGAGTCGGCGCTCGAGTTCCAGGTCCTCCGCGGCCTCGGCGACGACCTCGCCGCCGCGCTCGCCACGAGCGGCCTGCGGGTCCGCGTCTACTGCCCGGTCGGCGACCTCGTTGCCGGGATGGCGTACCTCGTGCGGCGGCTGCTCGAGAACACGAGCAACGACAGCTTCCTCCACCAGGCGGCCGCCGGCGAAGCGCTCGAGGAGCTGCTCAGAGCCCCGTGAGCCCGCCACTCCCCGACGACGCCGCCGGCCTCGAGCCGTTCGCCAACGAGCCGCTCGCCGAGCTCCGCCGGCCCGAGGTCCGTGACGCCTACCGGGACGCCCTGGCCGAGCTCGACGCCCGCGGACCGGCACGGCTCTGCTCGTCGATCGACGGCCAGCCGATCGACGGCGGCGAAGTCGTCCGGTCGACCGATCCCGGCCAGCCGAGCCGGACCGTCGCCGAGCACGCCCGGGCGAGCCCGTCCGACGTGCCCCGGGCGATCGCAGCCGCCCGCAGGGCGGCCGGCGGTTGGGCGGGCCGGCCAGCCGCCGAGCGAGCCGGGATCCTCGTCGCGGCGGCCGCCGAGATGCGCCGCCGCCGACCCGGGCTGGCCAGCCTGATCGTCCGCGAGTGCGCCAAGCCGTGGGCCGACGCCGACGCGGAGGTCGCCGAGGCGATCGACTTCCTCGAGTACTACGCCCGCCGGGCGGTCGGGCTCGCCGCCGGCCGGGAGCTGATCTCACCGCCGGGCGAGCGCAACTCGCTGGCCTACGCGGCGCGCGGCGTCGCCGCGGTGATCGCCCCGTGGAACTTCCCCCTGGCGATCCCGACCGGGATGACGGCGGCGGCGCTCGCGACGGGCAACGCGGTGGTCCTCAAGCCGGCCGAGCAGTCGCCGGCCTGCGGCGCTGAGCTCGTCTCGATCCTCCACGACGCCGGCGTCCCGGGTGGGGCGCTCGGGCTTCTGCTCGGCGACGGCGACGTCGGCCGGGCGCTCGTCTGCGGCGACGTCGAGACGATCGCCTTCACCGGATCCCAGCTCGTCGGCCTCGAGATCATCCGCGACGCGGCAACCGTCCGCACGGGCCAGCGCCAGCTCAAGCGGGTCGTGGCCGAGCTCGGCGGCAAGAACTGCGTGATCGTCGACTCGGACGCCGACCTCGACGAGGTGATCGGAGCCGTGCTGGCATCAGCGTTCTCCTACGCCGGGCAGAAATGCTCGGCCGCCGCGCGGCTGCTCGTGCCGATTTCTCTGGCCGGTGAGCTCGGCAGCCGGTTGGCGGGGGCGATCGACCTGCTGGTCGTCGGGCAGGCTGAGGACTTCGCGACCGAGGTGCCGCCGCTGATCGAGGCGGCGTCCCGCGAACGGGTCGACGGCTACGTCGACCGGGCCCGGCGGACCGGGCGGATCCTGACCGCCGAGCGGCGGCTGCCGGCCGGCGGCCACTTCGTCGCGCCGACCCTGGTCTGCGACCTCCCGGCCGACTCGCCGGTGATCGGCGAGGAGATCTTCGGACCCGTGCTGACGCTCGAGACCTACCGGACGCTCGACGACGCGTTCGCCACCGTCCGGGCCAGCCCGTTCGGCCTGACGGCCGGCTTCTTCTCCCGCCACCCCGCCCACGTCCGCCGGGCGATCTCAGAGCTGCCGGTCGGCAACCTCTACGTCAACCGCCACATCACCGGCGCCGTGGTCGGCCGCCAGCCGTTCGGCGGCAACCACCTCTCGGGCAACGGGACGAAGGCCGGCGGACCCGACTACCTGCTCCAGTTCGTCGAGCCGCGGGTCGCCAGCGAGAACACGATCCGCCACGGCCTCGTCGTCTGACGGCGGGAGCTCAGCGGAGCAGACCGATCGCGGTCGCGGTCGCCGTGTTCGTCAGGAGGTCGCGCGCCGTCACGACCGCCGTCAGCCCGACGTCGCGGTGCGTGCGGAGCAGTTGGTTGCCGTAGCTCGTCAGCTCGACCGGCAGGAACGACACTCCCGCCGCGAAGACCGGCAGCACGTTCTGGGCGACGACTCGCCCGTGGGCCTTGATCACGACCCGCGCCAGGCCCGGCTGCGAGACCGTCAGCTCGACGCGGATCCCGTGGCGCGTGTGCGCTGTGCTCGCCCGCTGCCTGATTAGGTTCACCGTTGCCGAGAGCCGGGTCGCCGGGCCCCCGAAGGATGGATCCTCGTTGAACGTCGGCGTCAGGCCGGCGGCCGCGAAGTCGAAGATCGACCGGCCCTCACCTTCGCCGGTCGGCTGTATCACCTTGACGCCGTTGACCGCGAGGAACGATCCGTCCGCGCGCTCTACGATCGTCCCGCGGATGTCGGTGCTGTCCTGTACCAGCGGCGGCAGGGGCCTCGGACGGACGCTAACGACGAAGCCCGATCCACCACCGCCCAAGCCGAGCGCGATCTGCTTGACGGTCGGTCCGCCGAACGTCGGGTCGATGGCACCGGCAGCCGTCAGCCGCTCACCGAGGACGACGCCCGAATTGCCGACGTTGAAGAGCACCGCGCTGTCGCCCGGCGCCGGCAACATCTGCGTCGGTAGGGCCCTGAGCTGCGGCAAGGGGAACGGCAGCGTGACAGCGGGAAATCCCGTGATCTGAGCCATGCCGCCCGAACCGAACGACGGATCCGGCAGGCCGTCGGCCGTATAGCGCACGACGGCGCTCGTGGCGTCGACGAGCACCGTGCCATCGGCGTTGGCGATCATCTCCGACACCGGGCCTCCGGGCACCGCCACGAGGCTCTCGCCGTTGAAGGTCGGATCGAGGGCGCCGGACGGCTGAAGACGGGTTAGGAGGTAAGCGGTCTGACTTCCGGTGGCGAGCGTGCCGAGGGCGACGATGTCACCGTTGGCGAGCGTCGAGACCGCGGTCCCGACCGACCCGGTCGGCAGGAGCGTGACGATCCCCGCCTGCCCGAAGCTCGGGTCGAGTGCCCCCTTCGGTGTCAGCCTGGCGACGACCCACTGGGTGTCGGCAGTCGCCTGCTGATTGGGGATCGGGTTCGACGGAAGGCTGCCGGTATTGCCGGTCACGACGAGATCCCCGCCCGGCAGCATCGAAACCGCCGCGCAGTTGCCACAGCTGCTCTGGATCGTCAATGTGGCGACCCCGTTCGTGCCGAAGCTCGAGTCGAGCGACCCGTCAGGGTGCAGGTGGACGAGCACGACCGGCGGAAACTGCTTCGGGCGCAGCGACGCGCCCGACCCGGCTACGACAAGGCTGCCATCCGGCTCGCGGAGGATCTGATCGACGCTGAACCCCGGCAGCATCACGACCCCGGAGCCGCCACCGAACGCCTGGTCGAGCGACCCGTTCGAGGTGATCTGCGCGACGTACGCGTGGAAGTTGCCGGGCGATCCGCCACCGGTCCCTGCGAGGACGGCGCCCCCGTCGGGCAGGACGACGGCGGCCTGCGCTCCGCCGCCGTCAGCGTCGTTGCTGACCACTCCCCTGTTCACCGAGAAGACCACCCGGCCGGGCGCCTGCGCCGGCGTGCTCGCGGCCGCGGCGCTGCCGGCGGTCAACGGGAACGTGCCGCCCACGGCGGCGACGATCAGGGGGAGGGCGCGGCGGAGGATTGTCATGCTTGCTACAACGCGCGCCGGAGGCCAAGGTAGCGGTGCGCGACGAACGCTCGGCCCCCGCCGGTGCTCCGCGTCAGCCCACACCACACACCGCCACCAACCCGCAGCGCGCCCGACGACAGACTCAGCTGACCGCCGCCACCCTACGCCGCGAGCGCCGCGCCCGGACCGGTGTCCTCGCCGGCTCGAGCAGGTCGGCGAGGAACATGCCGGTGTATGACCCGTCGCTCGCCGCGACCTCCTCCGGCGTGCCCGACGCGATCACCATGCCGCCTTCGTCACCACCCTCCGGCCCCATGTCGATCAGCCGATCGGCCGATTTGATGATGTCGAGGTTGTGCTCGATCACGACAACCGTGTTCCCCGTGTCGACGAGCCGCTGGAGGACTTCGAGCAGCCGCTGGACGTCCGCGAAGTGGAGTCCTGTCGTCGGCTCGTCGAGGATGTACAGCGTCCGGCCGGTCGCGATCTTCGACAGCTCGGTCGCCAGCTTGACCCGCTGCGCCTCACCCCCCGAGAGTGTCGTCGCCGGCTGGCCGAGACGGATGTAACCGAGCCCGACGTCCTTCAGCGTCTCCAGCCGACGGTGGACCTTCGGGATGTGCTGGAAGAACACGACCGCCTCCTCGACCGGCATCTCCAGCACGTCGGCGATCGTCTTGCCCTTGAACCTTACCTCCAGCGTCTCACGGTTGTACCGGCGTCCGTGACACTGCTCACACGGGACGTAGACGTCCGGGAGGAAGTGCATCTCGATCCGGATCTGCCCATCCCCCTTGCAGACCTCGCACCGGCCGCCCTTGACGTTGAACGAGAACCGGCCCGGCTTGTAGCCCCGCGCCCGGGCCTCGACCGTCTTCGAGAAGAGGTCGCGGATCACGTCGAACAGGCCGGTGTACGTCGCCGGGTTCGACCGCGGCGTCCGGCCGATCGGCGACTGGTCGACCGCGATGATCTTGTCCAGCTGGTCGAGGCCCCGGACCTCACGGTGTGCGCCTGACCGCTGACGCGCCCGGTGGAGGCGGTTGGCGACCGCCTTGTACAGGACCTCGTTGACGAGGCTCGACTTCCCCGATCCAGACACGCCCGTCACGCAGGTCAGCGTCCCCAGCGGGATCTTGACGTCGATCCCACGCAGGTTGTGCGCCGCAGCCCCGACGATGTCGACGTACCCGGTCGGCCGCCGCCGCTGCGCCGGCACGTCGATCCGTCGCGTGCCCGCCAGGAACTGCCCGGTCAGCGACTCGGCGACCAGCTCGACCTCGGCCGCCGTCCCCTCCGCGACGATCCGCCCCCCGTGCTCGCCGGCCCCCGGGCCGATGTCGACGAGATGGTCGGCCGCCCGCATCGTCTGCTCGTCGTGCTCGACGACGAGGACCGTGTTGCCGAGATCCCGCAGCCTCTCGAGCGTCGCGATCAGCTTGGCGTTGTCGCGCTGGTGGAGGCCGATCGACGGCTCGTCGAGGATGTAGAGGACACCGACCAGCGACGACCCGATCTGCGTCGCCAGGCGGATCCGCTGGGCCTCCCCGCCCGAGAGCGTCGCCGCCGCCCGGTCCATCGAGAGGTAGCCGATCCCCACGTTCTCGAGGAACCGCAGCCGCTCGTCGATCTCCCTGAGGATCAGCCGCGCGATGTGCCGGTCGGTCGCAGACAGCTCGACCTCCTCCAGCCAGCTGAGCGCCCGCCGGGCCGAGAGGCCTGTGAACTCGTGGATCGGCGTCCCCGCGACCAGCACCGATCGTGACTCCGGCCTCAGCCGGGCGCCGCCGCAGACCGGGCACGGCCGGACGCTCATGAACTCCTCGATCCGCTCTCGCGTCCACTCCGAGTCGGTCTCCGTGTACCGGCGCGCGAGGTTCGGCAGGATCCCCTCGAACCGCGCGGCGTACGTCCGCCGCCGGCCGTACCGGTTCTTGTAGGTGACCTGGACCGGGACCCCGCCGGTCCCGTTGAGGAACAGGCTCCGGTGCTCGGGGCTGAGCTCCTCCCACGGCACCTCGAGGTCGACGCCGTACTGGTCGGCGATCGCCAGCGTCATCTGCTCGTAGTAGTTCGACGCGCTCGCCGCCCACGGCGCCAGCGCCCCGTCGGTGATCGACAGACCCGGGTCCGGGACGACCAGCTCCGGGTCGATCTCCCGCTGGGTGCCGAGGCCCGTGCACCGCTCGCACGCCCCGTGCGGCGAGTTGAACGAGAAGATCCGCGGCTCGAGTTCCGGCATCGACGTCCCGCACTTCAGGCACGCGAACTTCTCCGAGAAGGTCAGCCGGGTCGGTGGCGCCGGCGCGGCCGCCGGGTCGGCCGCGCCGCCGGGCTTCGGCGGGACGAGCTCGACAACGAGGATCCCCTCGGCCAGGGCGACCGCCGTCTCGATCGAGTCGACCAGCCGCTTGCGGACGTCCGGTCGCATCACGAGTCGGTCGACGACCACCGAGATGTCGTGCTTGTAGCGCTTGTCGAGGACGATCGGGTCCTCCAGCAGACGGAGCTCGCCGTCGACCTGGACCCTGGTGAACCCGTCGGTCCGCAGCTCGTCGAAGAGTTTGCCGTACTCGCCCTTGCGCCCGCGGACGACCGGCGCCAGCACCATGAAGCGAGTTCCGTCCTCGAGCTCGAGAACCTGGTCGACGATCTGCTCGACCGACTGTCCGGCGATCGGCGCCCCGCACTTGTAGCAGTGGGGCTTGCCGATCCGCGACCACAGGAGACGGAGGTAGTCGTAGATCTCGGTGACCGTTCCCACGGTCGACCGCGGGTTCTTCGACGTCGTCTTCTGGTCGATCGAGATCGCCGGCGACAGGCCCTCGATCGAGTCGACGTCCGGCTTGTCCATCTGGCCGAGGAACTGCCGCGCGTAGGCCGACAGCGATTCGACGTACCGGCGCTGCCCCTCGGCGTAGATCGTGTCGAAGGCGAGGCTCGACTTGCCCGAGCCCGACAGCCCGGTGATCACGGTCAGGGCGTCCCGCGGCAGGACCAGCGAGACGTTCTTGAGGTTGTGCTCCCGGGCTCCCGAGACGACGATCTGGTTGGTCGGCGGCACGGTTATGGATTCTACTGCGGCGAACGTGTGTTCGCCGTAGCGGAGGCGTCGGCCGACCGGCCGACCGGCCGGCTCGCTGACCGACGCCTGCACCTCTACGATCCGCGGGTGGTGCGGATCCGCGACGCGCTCGCCGACGACGTCGGACCGCTCGAGGCGCTCCAGCGGCGGGCGTCGCTCGTCTGGGACGACTACCGCGACCAACTGCTCGCCCACCCCGACGCGATCGTGCTCGACCCGGCCGCGGTCGCCGACGGGCTCGTCCGGGTCGCGGTCGACGACATCGGCGGGCGGCTCGGCTTCTCGGCGGTCGTCTGGGTCGGCGGCGGGAATCGGGTCTGTGAGCTCGACGGTCTGTTCGTCGAGCCGGCCGCCTGGGGCCGAGGCATCGGCCGGGCACTGGTCGAGGATGTCGTCGGCCGCGCCGCTCTCGCCGGGGCACAACATCTCGAGGTGATCGCCAACCCCCGGGCGCTCGGCTTCTACGAGCGGACCGCGTTCGTCGTCGTCGACGCCGCGACCACCCGCTTCGGACCGGCCCCCCGGATGCGGCGGGAGCTCCGGCGGGCTGACGGCCGGCGGCCGGCCGGCGGGGCGGGGCCACGGTCCCACGGATAGTCTCGAACCGAATGGCCCACCCGACGAATGACGCCTCGGTCCTCGACATCGAGACGCCCGCCGGTCCGGCCAGGGTCCACCTCCACGCCGCCCTCCACCCGGTTGGCGCGCTGATCCTCGGACACGGCGCCGGTGGCGGTGTCGCCGCGCGGGACCTCCTCGCCGCGACGGACGTCGCCGTCGCGCTCGGGATCAGCGTCGGCCTGGTCGAGCAGCCCTATCGCGTCGCCGGTCGGCGCAGCCCTCCTCCGGCCGGGCGGCTCGACACCGCCTGGACGGCGATCGTCGGTCATCTTGGTGAGAGCTGCCTGGCCGGGCTCCCGGTCATCGTCGGCGGGAGATCCTCGGGCGCACGGGTCGCCTGCCGGACGGCCGACGCGACGTCCGCGGTCGGCGTGCTCTGCCTCGCGTTCCCCCTCCAGCCCGCCGCCCGCGCTACCGGTGCCCAGGCGACGAGCCGCCTGCCCGAGCTCGACGGCGTGGACGTCCCCGTCCTGGTCGTACAGGGTGCCCGCGACCCCTTCGGCATGCCCCCGCCGGGCCCGCAGCGGACCGTCGTCGAGGTCGCCGGCGACCACGGTCTCAAGGCGGATCTCCCGGCCGTCTCGCTCGCGATCCGCGCCTGGCTGATGTCCTCCTTCGACAACGTCTGCCCAACCGCCTGACGGGGACCTCCCAGGGCCGGGACGCGGACGGCACCGTCCAGACGGGGCCGGGTTTCGCCAACAGCCGCCGAGCCCGACGTCGAGCGTCCCTTCCGGCGCGACCAGCGTGTCGTCAACAGCCGGCGCCCGCCGGCGAGGCCGACCACCGGGCGGATCTCGAAGCGGCGGTCGCGGTACTCCGGCTCCGCTATGACGACGAGGCCACGACGGCCGCAGCAGGTGCCCGGACCCTCAGCTCGGCGCGGATCAACTGGCTCAGGGTCTCGACGACGGCCGGATCGAACTGGCTGCCGGCACACCGCTCGAGCTCGGCCAGGGCCTCCTCCGGCGAGCGGCCCTGACGGTAGGACCGGTCGGTGGTCATCGCGCTGTAGGAGTCGCACGCCGAGACGATCCGCGCCTCGAGCGGGATCTCCTCGCCAGCCAGGCCGTCGGGATAGCCGTCGCCGTCGTAGCGCTCGTGTGAGGCCCGGACGATCCGGCCGACCTCGACGAGGGCGCCGCCGACCTGGCAGAGCATCGCCTCGCCGTCGATCGTATGGCGGCGGATCAGCATCCACTCGGCGTCGTCGAGCGGGCCCCGCTTGGTGATGATCGTCTTCGGCACGCGGATCTTGCCGACGTCGTGGAGCAGCGACGCGAACTCGACGACCCGCCGCTGGCTCGCGTCGAGGCCGAGGGCATCGGATACTCCGAGCGCGAGTTGGAGCACACCCCGGCTGTGCTCGCCGGTGTAGAGGTCGTCGGCCTCGACGACATCAGCCAGGAGGAGTGCCGTACCACGGTAGGCGGAGCTCAAGGTCAGGACCTGGTCGAGCCGCTCGTGGCGCTCCCGCGCGAACAGGCCGAGCAGGCCGATCATCGGCAGGGCGAGGAGCGCCAGTCCCGGCCGCGAGACGGCGGACGCGGCGATCAGCACGCCGACCGTCGAGAGCGCCGAGTCGACGCCGAACGTCCAGACCATCGTCGCCAGTTGATCGCGCGGCGAGATCCGCTCGACGACCCAGAGCCGGAAGAGCATGACAGCCGCATCGAGCGCGACCTGGGCCGCGAACGCCGCGACATAGATCGGCCACTGCGACCACGCGAAGCCGTGCGATCCGGCCAGCACGAGGACGACCGCCGGGCCGAGCGAGTACCAGCAATCGCCGAGCAGGGCGACCAGCCGCGGCAGCGGGATCCGTCCGCGGACGAAGGCCGGAGTCCTGGTCAGGACCAGCGAGGCTGCGACGACCGCTGGGACGAGCGAGGTCGGCAGGAGGAAGAGCATCGGCACGAAGGCCAGCTGGGTCGGGTTCGCCCAGACGCTGCCGACCGGAAACCGCACGCTCGCGGCCACGACGTAGATCCCCGTCAGCATCGCGAGCACCGGGATCGAGAGCGACCGGTCCGACGGAGCGAACACAGCCAGGCAGGCCGCCCCGGCCACGAAACCCCCGACCACGATGCCGTGGGTCAGGATCTCGTGACCCAACGGCGTTCGGCGCCCGGGCCGAATCTGGGCCGCACGCAGCAACGCCTCGGCCTCGGCACTCTCGTATGCGTCGATGTCCATTCGGATCAGGTCCAGCCGGACCCCATGATACTGCCGGGCCCAGTCCCCGGGCCCGGCCTCCTCGTCTCCTCGACGTGCGTCATGTCACCCCGTCGCGGGCCCGCGACGGCTCAGATCATCGTGTGCGGATCGACGAACACGTCGTCGATCTGGGAGGTTCCGCTCAGCTCGGTGAAGCGGAGCGAGAGCGGCGCCACCCCGTTGCTGAGCAGCCCGCCAACCACCGAGCCGGTCGCCATCGGCACCGTCGGCGTCCAGTTGGGGCTCAGCGCGACCACGCCGACCGGAACGGTGATCGGGCCGAGCATGGTCGGGTAGACGGCGGAGACGGCGAGCATCGAACCGGGGGTGTCGGTCCGCGCGAAGAAGCGGAAGGTCGGGTAGGCGGCGTCGACGCAGGTGCTCGGGGACTGTGCCGTTGCCCCGGAGCCGAGCGAGAGCGATGCCGACCCCACCGATCCGGTGACCCCGGCCGGCTCGCTGCCGGAGACGACGGCGGCCGCCCGGCTGACCGACCAGCCCGCCAACCCGCTCTCGAAGTCGCCGCCGGGGGCCAGCTCATAGGAGCTGGGATCGGCCCACGGGAGGAACGGCCGGCTGAGCGGGGAGTCGCCGCATGCGGCGACGCTGACCGGGCTCGCCTGGGCCTGGGATGCGGCAACCGAGCCGAGCGCGGCGGCCGAGACGGCGACGGACGTGGCAGCGGTGCGGACACGACGACTGATGGACAAGCTCATGTTCTCTGGTCTCCTCGGGGGGCGGACGGACGACAAGCGGCTCAACCTGTCGCGTGGCCGGGGCCGGTCGCGTCGGTCTCGGTATTCGTCGCGATCAACAGCAGGTGCTAGTCACATCGTCAGCTGTGACCGCCACTTGAACGGCCCGGCCGGATCCCGACGGATGTTCGACCGATGTCGGACCTCCGACCGCCGGGAGCGGGCGCGCGGGGCGCGTCGTAGCCGGGCCGGGGGGTGCAGAAAGGGAACGGCCGCCGGCGTCCGCGGCACTGCCGCGAGACCGGCGGACGGGGACGGCAGGGACGGGCGGGCGCCGGGCCGATGGCTATCGTGTGGAAAGCGAATGCCGCCGTTCAAGCTCGATCCGATCTTCACCCCAGCCGCCGACCAGCCGAAGGCGATCGAGCAGATCGCTGCGTCTCTGGCCAACGGAGACCGCTTCACCACCCTGCTCGGGGCGACGGGCACCGGCAAGACGATGACGATGGCCGGCGTGATCGAAGCCGTCCAGCGCCCGGCCCTGATCATCGCCCACAACAAGACGCTGGCAGCCCAGCTGTGCAACGAGTTCCGGACCTACTTCCCGGACAACGCCGTCGAGTATTTCGTCTCGTATTACGACTACTACCAGCCCGAAGCGTACGTCCCGAGCCGGGACCTCTACATCGAGAAGGACTCGTCGATCAACTCGGAGATCGACCGTCTCCGCCATTCGGCTACGGCGGCGGTCTTCGCCCGGCGGGACGTCGTCGTGATCGCGTCGGTCTCCTGCATCTATGGGCTCGGGTCGCCCGCGGTCTACGAGATGAACATGCAGCTCCTCCGGAGGGGGGAGCAGATCGACCGGGACAAGCTGCTCCGGAAGCTCGTCTCGATCCAGTACACCCGCAACACGACGGTCCTCGCCCGGGGGAACTTCCGCGTCCGGGGCGACACGCTCGAGATCTTCCCGGCCTACGCCGAGACCGCCTACCGAGCGACGCTCTTCGGCGACGAGGTCGAGTCGCTCGCGGAGTTCGATCCCCTGACCGGCGAGCTGATCGCCGGCGACCTCGAACATGTCGCGATCTGGCCGGCGACCCACTACAACGTCGCCGAGGGGACGATCGAGCGAGGGGTCGAGGCGATCGGCCGGGAGCTCAACGAGCGGTGTGCCGAGCTCGAGGCCGAGGGCAAGCTGCTCGAGGCCCACCGCCTTCGCCAGCGGACGCAGTACGACATGGAGATGATGCGGGAGGTCGGCTTCTGCTCGGGGATCGAGAACTACTCGCGGATCCTCGACGGCCGGTCACCGGGCTCTCGACCGTACTGCCTGCTCGACTACTTTCCCGACGACTTCCTCTGCTTCATCGACGAGTCCCACCAGACGGTCCCCCAGATCGGCGGAATGTACGAGGGCGACCGGTCCCGCAAGCAGACCCTGATCGACTACGGCTTCCGCCTGCCGAGCGCCCTCGACAACCGGCCGCAGCGCTTCGAGGAGTTCCTCTCGATCACGCCGCAGATCCTCTTCGTCTCGGCGACGCCCGGCGCCTACGAGCAGACCCGATCGGGGAACGTCGTCGAGCAGATCGTCCGGCCGACCGGGATCGTCGATCCGGCGGTCGAGGTCCGGCCGACCCACCATCAGATCGACGACCTGATGGGCGAGGTCCGGATCAGGGTCGAGCGCAACGAGCGTGTCCTCGTCACGACGCTGACGAAGAAGATGTCCGAGGACCTCTCGACGTATCTGCTCGAGCTCGGTTTCAAGGCCCGGTACCTCCACTCGGAGATCGACACGCTCGAACGGATCCAGATCATCCGGGACCTCCGGCTGGGGACCTACGACATCCTCGTCGGAGTCAACCTCCTCCGCGAGGGGCTCGATCTCCCGGAGGTCTCGCTGGTCGCGATCCTCGACGCCGACAAGGAGGGCTTCCTCCGTGGCGAGACCTCGCTCATCCAGACGATCGGCCGGGCCGCCCGGAACATCGAGGGCAAGGTCCTGATGTACGCGGATCGCGAGACCAGGGCGATGAAGGCCGCGCTCGAGGAGACCGACCGCCGGCGGGAGATCCAGCTGGCCCACAACGTCGAGCACGGGATCACCGCGGCGACGATCGTCAAGGGGATCTCCGACATCTCAGACTTCCTCACAGCCGAGTCGAAGACGCCGAAGCGGCGGCGGCGGTCGGCCCGCAACACCGACAAGCTCGCCCACCACGAGCTCGAGCGGATGATCGTCGATCTCGAACAGGAGATGCTCGAGGCGGCCGCGGATCTCCGCTTCGAGTACGCGGCCCGCCTCCGCGACGAGCTTCGCGACCTTCACCGGGCGCTCGGCGACGCCAAGCTCAACGAGGCACCGGTCGCCCGGTAATGTCATACGTAGGCACCGCCGCATTTCACGAACCTGACGCCGAGACGAGGATCCTCCGATGAGCCAGACTCCCACCAGCCAGTCGTCCGCCGACCAGTCCGACCACGCGGCCGACGCCGACGAGCTGACCTACGTCGTCGCCGAGATGTCGTGTGACCACTGCAAGGCGAGCGTGACCAACGAGGTGGTCAAGGTCCCCGGGGTCAGGGCGGTCGGGGTCGACCTCGAGACCAAGGTCGTCCGCGTCCGCGGGACGAATCTCGACGACGCGGCCGTGCGGACGGCGATCGAGGAAGCCGGCTACGCCGCGGTCAGCGCCTGAGGCCGGCAAGCTGGGGCCCGCCGGCCCCACGTGCCCGCCGTCCCACGTGCCCGCCGGCCCCACGTCTGGGGCCGCTCGTCCACTCGGCCCGCTCGAGAACGGGTCAACCGCCGCTCGGCGCTGCGATGATCGCCGACCTGACCGTGCCCGCCGATGACGAGCTCGACCCGAACTGCTCGGGAGCCGCCAGCACGAGGAAGCCGAGGACGACCGCCGGAACGACTGTGGCCACTGCGATCGTCGCGTAGCGCCGCCGCCGGGATCTCACCGGCACTGCCCTCCCGCGCTTGGCGAAGCCCCGCAGGCGGAGGCTGTTGGCGACGACGCTCGCACTCGAGACGCCCATCGCCGCCCCGGCGATCGTCGGGCTGAGCAGACCGCTGATCGCGAGCGGGAGAGCGACCAGGTTGTAGCCGAGCGCCCATCCCAGGTTCTGGAGAATCACGGTGTACGTCTCCCGGGCGAGGCTGACGCCGCGGGCTACCCCGCTCAGGTTCCCCGACAGCACGACGATGTCGGCCGCCTCGAGCGCGGCGCCGACGCCTGTCCCCATCGCGATCCCGAGGTCCGCCTGAGCCAGCGCCGCGGCGTCGTTGACCCCGTCACCGACCATCGCCACCCGCTGGCCGACCTGCTGGAGCCGAACGATCTCGTCGACCTTCCCGCCGGGGGTCACGCCGGCGACCACGCGGTCGATGCCGACCTCGGCGGCGACGGCCGTGGCCGCTCGCTCGTTGTCGCCGCTCAGCAGCGCGACGTCGATCCCCATCCGCCGCAACCCGCGAATCGCATCCGCCGCCTCGGGCTTGATGCTGTCGCCAAGGGCGATCGCCCCGACGACGACTCCTCCGCGGGCGACGACGACCGCCGTCCTCCCGGCCTGCTCCCACTCGTCGAGAACGGCCGGCCGGCTCCCGACCGCGAGCTCGGCGAGCTGGTCCGGACGCCCGACCCAGACGTCGTGGCGTCCGACCCTGGCGCGGACGCCGGCGCCTGGAATCGACTGGAACCCGGTCGCCTCGGGGACGTCGAGCGCAAGCTCGGCGGAGGCCGCAACGATCGCGACGGCGACCGGGTGCTCGGAGTCGGCCTCAGCAGCGGCGGCCAGCGCCATCACCCCGTAGCGGTCCTCCCCATCGGCAGCCCAGACCGCGAAGATCGAAAGCTCGCCGGTCGTGATCGTCCCGGTCTTGTCGAGCACGATCGTGTCGACCTCGTTGCTCCGCTCGAGGATCTCGGCACCCTTGATCAGGAGGCCGAGCGACGCCCCCCGGCCGGTGCCGACGAGCATCGCCATCGGCGCAGCGAGCCCGAGGGCGCACGGACAGGCGACGATCAGCACGGCGACGGCCGCGAGTAGACCGCGGGCCGGATGCCCGGCGACCGACCAGCCGACGAGGCTGAGCGTGGCGATCGCGAGCACGGTCGGAACGAACACGCCGGCCGCCCGGTCGGCGAGCCGCTGGATCTGCGGCTTTGACGCCTGGGCCCGCTCGACGAGGGCGACGATCTGGGCAAGCGCCGTCTCCGAGCCGACCGCCGTCGCCCGGGCGCGGAGGGCACCATCGATGTTCAGGGTGGCACCGGTCACCGGGGATCCGATTCGCTTGTCGACGGGCAGCGACTCACCCGTCAGCATCGACTCGTCGACCGCCGAGGACCCGGAGACAACGACGCCGTCGACCGGGACCTTGTCGCCGGGCCGCACGAGGAAGAGGTCGCCGGGGACGACCTCCTCGACCGGGACGAGCCGCTCTGGCGCGGCGGGGTCGCGCGGATCGAGCAGACGGACCTCCTGGGCGCCGAGCCTGGCGAGCTCCCGCAGGGCCTGGCCGGCGCGGCCGCGGGCATTGGCCTCCTCGAGGCGCCCGAGCAGGAGGAAGGTGATGATCAGCGCCGCCATGTCGTACTGGACGCCGCCGGTGAACGATCCGCGGTCTCCGGCGCCGAGCCCCGACCCGCGGATCAGCTCGACGGTCGAGTAGACGAAGGCGGTCAGCGTCCCGAGGGCGATCAGCGTGTCCATGTTCGCCCCCCGCGCCCTCGCCCGGGCGAGCCCGCCGCGGAGGAACGGCAGACCGCACCAGAACTGGACGGGCACGCAGAGGGCGAAGGCGAGCCAGCGGGCGGCCACGCTGTCCTGCGCCCAGTAGGTCAGTCCGACGATCACGGTCGTCAGCGGCACGGCGACGGCGACCCGCCGCAGCCAGACGCCCAGCTCGGCCTTCTCGGCCGCCTCGTAATCTGTGGCCGCAGCGACCGACGAGCGCTCGGTCGTCACCGGCCGCGCGCCATAGCCGAGGCGCTCGACGATCTCGACCAGCCGCTCGGCCTTGATGCTCCCCTCGGCGGCGTCGACACGGGCCCGCCCGGTCGCGAGGTTCACCAGCGCGTCGGCGACGCCCGGCTCGGAGCCCAGGGCACCCTGGAGACGGGCGGCGCACGACCCGCACGACATCCCGGTGACGTCCAGTTCGATGACCGATGTGGCGCCGGTGGCTGTGGACACACAGTCCATGTTACGGGAGGCCTCGACCCCGGCGGACGCCTCGGCGGGTCGCCGGATCCCCTCCTCGATGGCCCCGGCGTCGGCGGCCGGCGGCGAACGAGAACCGGGCGTGCGGCCGCGGCGGCCCGGTCGCGTGGTGGGGCCGTTCCGGCCCAATCAGATCCCCGGCCGAGCAGTTCGATCGCCGCTTCTCGAAGCGGTCGGGCAGCGTCGAAGTACTCTGGGGCATGCCAGTTCGGGGTACCGCTGCTGCCCGGGCGGAGATATCGCCTTCCCTGCCCCGCGGCGGTCCGCCGGATGGCCATCAGCCGCAGGCCGAGCCGCGCCACACCGGGCGGGTGGGTCTCGGGCTGGCGGCGCTCGGCGTGCTCGCCTTCTCGCTGACGTTCCCGGCGACATCGCTCGCCCTCCGCGGCTTCGACCCGTACGTCGTCGGGGCGGGTCGGTCGGTCGTCGCCGCCGCGATCGGCGGCGCCTGCCTGCGCGTGGCGCGGGCACCGTTCCCCGGGCGGGGCACGTGGGCCGGCCTGGTCGCGGTCGCCGGCGGCTGCGGAATCGGCTTCGGCCTGCTCTCGGCGCTCGCCCTCCACCGCACGACGTCGTCCCACGCGGCGATCGTCGTCGGATTGCTCCCGGCCGCGACGGCCGTCGCCGCGGTGATCCGTTCGGGCGAGCGACCCGGCTGGGTCTTCTGGACCGCGAGCGCGGCGGCCAGCGCGACGATCGTCGGCTACTCGATCTCGCTCGGCGGGGGCCGACTTTCGCCCGCGGACCTGCTCCTCCTCGCAGCACTCGCCGTCGGTGCGATCGGCTACGCGGAGGGCGGGCGCCTGTCACGCGAGATGCCCGGTTGGCAGGTCATCGCCTGGGGCGTGATCCTCGCGCTGCCCGTCTCGCTCCCGATCACCGTGGCCGCCGCGATCGGCCACGCGCCGCCAGACCCGTCGGCCGCGGCGATCGTCGGGATGGCCTACGTCTCGGGCGTGTCGATGTTCGCCGGCTTTGCCGCCTGGTACCGCGGGCTCGCCCTCGCCGGCGTCGCCCGGGCGAGTCAGCTCCAACTCGCCCAGCCGCTCCTGACGGTCGGCTGGTCGGCGCTCCTACTCGACGAGCATGTCGGTTCGGGCGCCCTCACCGTCGCGGCGATCGTGATCGTCTGCGTCCTCGTCACCCAGCGGGCGCGGATCGGAGCCGTCGGCGTCTCCTCCCCCGACGCTCGCCCCGCGACCGATCGCGGTTGGTCGCCGGCGCAGGGCCCCGGGGACGAGGACGAGGCCGAGGAGCACGAAGACGGGCGCCGTGTTGACGTCGGTCGCATCACCCCGCCAGAACGGCCCGCCGAGGCTCTGGCCGAGGACCCAATAGACGAGCGAGAGGCCGAGGCCGACGGCGAGCGCCGGGAGGCGCAGCGATCGAGAGAGGACGCCGAGCCCGACGGCCAGCGAGACGGCGGCGAGGCCGAGCGAGAGTAGCTCCCCGTGGCCGTGTGCCGCGCCGGCTGCGGCGTTCTGCCAGCCGGCGAGCCACCCAGGCGAGGCGGTCGCCGTCCCGGCGAGCTGTTCTGCGATCGCGTTCTTCGACGCGTTGACGTTGACGCACCAGAGGATCGCGGCGATCAGCCATAGGACTGCCCATGCGTAGGCGGCGACCCGGTCGTGGATCGGTTCATCGTGCTCGGCGCGCGGCCTGTCTGCGCCCCGACCGCGCGCCGTGACCTCGACCTGACCGCGGTCGAGGCGGTCGCTTCGAGCCGGCGTGCTCCGCACGTCCGTCCACGCGCGGGCCCCGGCCGGCCAGACGGCGGCCCCGACGACGGCGTAGAGGATCACCGCGCCCGGCGCACCCAACAGCGGCGACGGCTCGACGTTCGCGGTCAGCCGGCCGAAGCCCTCGCCGAGCCACCAGACGACCACCGCCCAGACGAACGAGACGGCGAGCGCCGGCCGGACGGTCCGACGGGTGACGATCAGGCCGAGCCCGATCGCGCACTGCAGCTCGGCGGCCAGCGTGTTCCAGAGCGTGAGGTCCCGACCGTAGAAGCGGGCGAACGTCGTGATCGGGCCGCCGATCACCGAAGGTTGACCGGCCGCGGCGGGTGCGAGCACCTCGGCGACGAACGCATGCGTGTACATGTAGGACTGGAGCTGGAGGACGCCGGCGATCAGCCACAGCACCCCCAGTGCGACCTGAAGGCCCCGGCCGGTGATCAGCGTGGCCGGCGACCCGAACCGACGACCGCCGCGACCGATCCGGAGACCCCGCGCGCTCATCGCCGGGCCGACCTCCTCGGCGGCGACGCCCGGCCGCGGCGTCCCGGTCGGCCGGCCGGAGCGGGTTGGTAGAGTCGACTGCGGAGATGGGCAGCAGCATGAACATGGCCGGGAGCCACGCGTCGATGCTCGCCGGCGGAGCCAACAGCTCGATGGTCGCCGGCGGAGCCCACGGCTCGATGGTGATGTCCGGCGGTGCGTCGATGATCTCCTCGGGCGGGGCCCACGGCGGGGTCGACATCCTGCCTTCGTGGCTGGCGATCGCCTGGACGCTGTTCTTCGTCGGGATCCTCGTGATCCACGCGCGCCACGTGCTCGACAGCGAGGGCCAGCGGCGGGCCTGGCACTCGGGTCACGTCCTGATGGCATTCGGGATGATCTTCATGTTCGCCCCGGCGTCGATCGACCACTTCGACATCCCGAGCGGCTTCTGGCAGCTCGTCTTCGCCAACGCCACCGGCATCGCGCTGGCCTGGATCCTCGCCCAGGCCCTCAGCCGCCAGGTCGTCAACCTGCTGTGGGTGGTGATCGCCAGCGACCTCGCGGCGATGGTCTACATGTGGTCGCCGACCGGCTTCGTCGCGCCGGTCACCTGGCTCCTGGTCGCCTACTTCGCCGCGCAGACCGTCCTCTGGGCGACGAACCTGATGCGCCGGACCGACGACCTCGCCGTCGGCCGGAGGTTCACGGTCGATTCTGGCGGAGCACTCGCCGCGAGCGCCGCCCAGCCACTCGTATGCGACCGCGACCTGCGCATCTCGGTCGGCGGCATGACGCTCGGGATGGCATACATGTTCGCCGCCATGCAGCTCTCGATTTAGACCGTCGCACGGTCGTCGCGAACGAGCCACGGGCTAGCTCACGCGGAGCGTGAAGGTCCCCGTCAAGGGGTGGTTCGCGGCGTCCGCGCCCCACAGCGTGATCGTCCAGACGCCGGCCGTCCGCAGGTCGACCCGACCGATCTCGTGCTGGGGACCGACGCGGCGCACGCGGACGGTCGCGGCCGAGCCCGTCGCATCCGAGGTTGCCCGCATCGACACCGTCCCGAACGACGGCTGCGGGCGGGTGCCGCCGCGAAGGTAGGTGTGCAGCTCGATCGGACCCGGCATCAGATGCTCGACTGAGATCATCAGGCGCTCGCCGTTGGGTTCGGCCAGCGTCCGGTGGGCGGCCGACGGCCCGACGAAGGTCTGCGGTCTGGCGAGCACGAGACCCCCGAGGATCACGGCCGGGGCGAGCGCGGCCGCGGCCACCCCGGCCACGTGACGGCCCCTGCCCGCTGGGCGGCGCCGGCCGTCTCCGACATTGGCCCGATCGGCCGGTGCCTTGCGCCCCGGCCGGCCGAAACGGCGCAGGCGGAGGCTGTTTGCGATCACGCAGACGCTCGAGAGACCCATCGACACGCCGGCCAGCGTCGGACTGAGCAGGCCGGTGATCGCGAGCGGGAGCGCGATCAGGTTGTAGCCGAACGCCCAGCCGAGGTTCTGGAGGATGATCGCGTACGTCGCACGCGCCAGCCGGAGGGCCCGCGCGACGCCGCGGAGGTCACCCGACACGATGCTGATGTCGGCCGCCTCGATCGCCGCGCCGACGCCGGTCCCCATCGCGATGCCGAGGTCGGCCTGGGCGAGGGCCGCGGCGTCGTTGACACCGTCGCCGACCATCGCGACCAGCCGGCCGGCAGCCTGGAGGCGAACGATCTCCGAGACCTTCTCGGCCGGGGTGACACCCGCGAGGACTCGCGTGATCCCGACCTGCGCGGCCATCGTCGCCGCAGCCCTCGGGTTGTCGCCGGTCAACATCAGAACTTCCAGGCCCATGCTGCGGAGCTCGCGGATCGCAGCCGTCGATTCCGCCTTCACGGTGTCCGCGAGCGCCAGGGCGCCGACGACGTTTCCGTCGCGTCCCACGACGACCGCCGTCCGGCCCGCGGCCTCCCACTCGTCGAGGACCGCCGGCCGGTGGGTCGAGCCGGTCCCGAGCTGAGCCGGGCGACCGACCCAGACCTTCGCGGCGCCCACCTCGGCTCGCACGCCGAGCCCCGGAAGCGCGCGGAAGTCGACCGCCCGCGGGATCTCGAGTTGGTCGGCAGATGCTCGGCGGACGATCGCCCGCGCGACCGGATGCTCGGAACCTGCCTCGACGGCTGCGGCGAGCGCGAGGATTCCCTCGCGGGTCTCGTCCACCGCCGCCCAGACGTCGGCCACCGAGAGCTCGCCCGTCGTGATCGTCCCGGTCTTGTCGAGCACGATCGTGTCGACCCGCTGGCTGCGCTCGAGGATCTCCGCCCCCTTGATCAGCAGGCCGAGACTCGCGCCCCGGCCGCTGCCGACGAGGATCGCGACCGGCGTGGCGAGCCCGAGGGCGCACGGGCAGGCGACGATCACGACGGCGATCGACGCGAGCAGACCCCGCTCGGCCTGACCGGACAGCGCCCAGCCGGCGATCGTCAGCCCCGCGAGCACGAGCACCGCCGGGACGAAGACTCGCGCCACGCGGTCGGCGAGTCGCTGGATCTTTGGCTTGGAGACCTGGGCACGCTCGACGAGCTCGACGAGCTTCGCGAGCGCCGTCTCGCTGCCAACCGCGGTCGCCGTCGCGTGGAGCACGCCGTCGAGGTTGACCGTCGCCCCGGTGAGCGTCGCCCCGGTTGCCTTCTGGACCGGCAGCGACTCGCCGGTCAACATCGACTCGTCCACGGCCGACGATCCCCAGACGACGATCCCATCGACCGGCACCTTGTCACCCGGCCGGACGGCGAACCGGTCGCCCCTGCGGACCGCCTCGATCGGGACCAGCCGCCCGGGACCGGCGGGATCCGCCGGGTCGACGATACGGGCCTGGACGGCCCCGAGCGTCGTCAACTCCCGCACCGCCCGGCCGGCCCGACCGCGGGCGGTCGACTCGGCCCACCGGCCGATCAGCAGGAAGGCGATGATCGCGGCGGCCATGTCGTAGTGGAGGTGGCCGCTGAACGCCCCGGCGCCGCCGCCCGGATCGTGGGTGGCGGTGGCGGTGATCAACTCGACCGTCGAGTAGACGAACGCCGTCAGGGTCCCGATCGCGATCAGCGTGTCCATGTTCGTCGTCCGCGACCGCGCGGCGACCCACGCGCCACGGAGGAACGGCCAGCCGCACCAGAACTGGACCGGAATGCAGAGGGCTCCGGCGATCCAACGCGCCGTCGACCCGTGCGGGTCGCCATAGGTCAACGCGGCGATCGCGACGCTCAAGGGAACGGCGACCGCGATCCGACGGACCCATCCGGCCCTCTCGCTCGCCTCGGACGCCTCGAGCTCGGCGACCGCTGCGGCCGGGGAGAGCCGGACCGGATCCACGGTCCGCGCCCGATAGCCGAGCCGCTCGACGGCCTCGACGAGCCGCTCCGGCGCGACGGCGTCGCCGGCCACCTCGACGGTTGCCCGGCCGGTCACGAGGTTGACCGTCGCTTCGAGCACCCCCTCCTCCCGGCCGAGGCCACGCTGCACGCGCGAGACGCACGACCCGCAGGTCATCCCGCTGACATCGAGCTCGAGAACCCGCACGCCCAGCCCGGCGTCCTTGGATGGTCTCCTCGCGCCGGGTTCGGCGGCGACCGCGGGCACGGGGGTCTTCGCGGCCGGACTCATCACGTCCATTTCAGCAGGTGCGTCGCCTCCTCCTACCGACGAGCCGTCCCGCCGGCCTGCGGGGGGCCGTCCCGCGTGCTAGAGCCTGAGCTGCGTGGGGTAGTCCGTCCGGTAGGCGGCCTTGGCCGCCTCGACCTTCACGACGTAGGCCCGCGTCTCCGGAAAGGCGATCGCCGCGATCGTGAACCGCCTTCCAGCCGCGTGCGCCTCGCTCAGCCAGCGGTCGACGTTCGCCTGGCCGCCGTTGTACGCGGCCAGCGCCAGCGTCTCGTTGCCTCCGTAGTGGTCGAGCAGGAAGCGGAGGTAGTACGTGCCGTAGGCGATGTTCACCTGCGGCGTCGCGAGATCGGCCGTCGTGAAGGTCGTCGCGCCCGACCGGCGGGCCAGGAACAGGGCCGTGGCCGGGAGGATCTGCATCAAGCCCTCGGCGCCGGCCGGCGAGCGCCGCGCGTTGAACTTCGTCTCGGCGTAGATCACCGCGGCGATCAGCGCGGGATCGACATGCTTGCTCTGGGCCTGCTGGCGGATGATGTCGGCGTGCTCGAGCGGCAGCGTGAGCTTCTGGATCTCGCCCCGCAGGAGGGGCAGCGCCAGGACCAGGCCGAGCCCGCCCGCCAGGAGGATGCCGAGCAGGCCGAAGCGCCGCCGCCGGCGCCGGTGGACGACGTGTCGCGAGCGACCGCGGACGGCCGTGCTCATCGGCCGAGCACCGCGAACACGCCGGCGACCTGGCGCTCGAGGTCGGCGAGCGACCCGGAGTTTCGGATCACGTACGTCGCCCGCCGTGCCTTCTCGTCCTGGCTGAGCTGGCGGAGCTCGCGCGCGGCCAGTGACTCCTGCCCGCGGGCGGCGGCGCGCTGGCTGCGAAGGTCGTCGTCGGCGATCACTGCGATCGTCGCATCATACGCACGGTCCATGCCCGCCTCGAACAGCAGCGGCGTCTCGACCACCGCGGCCGGCGGTGGCGGCCGGCGGGCGAGCACGGCTTCGCGAAAGGCGACAACCCGGTCGGCGACCAGCGGCCAGACCAGGCCCTCGAGCCAGGCACGCTCTGCCGGATCGTCGAACACCCGGCGGGCGACGGCTGCCCTGTCGATCTCGCCATCCCCCGAGAACGCCTCGCCCCAGCGGGTTCGCAGGACCGCGCGGACGCCGGGCGTCCGGTAGAGCTCGTGGACGACCGCGTCGGTCGAGAGGGTCGCCGCGCCGAGTGCCTCGAACAGGCGCAGGACGGTCGACTTGCCTGCTCCGAGCCCGCCGGTCAGACCGACGAACGCGAGCGGGCGGTCCGGCTGGGCGCTAGGAGGTGGCGTCCGCCGGTGCGCTGGCTGCGGGCTGCTCGGCGGCCCCGGGTTCGGCGACACCGGCCTCTGCGACTCCAGCCTGCTCGGTGACTCCGGGCTCCTCGGCGGCGGCGGCTTCGGCCGGCGGCTGCGCGTCTGCGACCGGGGCATCCGCGTGAGCGACGCCGTTGACCGATCCGTCGAGGAGTGTCGCTCCGACGGCTCCGTCGTCCCCGCCGCCCGCCTCCGTGCTGGCGGCAGCCGCCTCGCCGCTCGCGGTCCCCGCCTCGGCGCTCGCGGCGCCCGCGGCCGACGGGTCCCCAGCTGCCTCGGTGGACGCGTCCGCGGCCTCCGGGTCGCCGACCGGCGCGCCGTCCTCGTCGAGCTTGCGGATCGGCAGGATCTGGTTCTCGACACGCTTGACCGAAAGCGAAAGCCGTCGCCGCTCGGAGTCGATCTCGAGGATCTTGACCCGGACGTCGTCGCCCGGCTGGACGATCTCACGCGGGTTCTCGACGTGGTGGGTGGCGAGCTCGGAAATGTGGACGAGGCCCTCGACCCCGTCGAGGATCTCGACGAACGCGCCGAACGTGACGACCTTGGTGACCTTGCCGGCGAGCTCGTCGCCGACGTTGTAGGTGTCGACGATCCGCTGCCACGGGTCTTCCTGGGTCTGCTTGAGACCGAGCGAGATCCGCTGACGCTCGCGGTCGATGTCGAGCACCTTGACCTGGACGGTGTCGCCGATCGAGAGCAGCTCGCTCGGATGGTTGACGTGCGACCAGGAAAGCTCGGAGATGTGGATCAGGCCGTCGATCCCGTCGAGGTCGACGAACGCGCCGAAGTCGACGATGTTGGAGATCTGGCCCTCAACTACGAGGCCCGGCTGGAGGCGGTCGAGGATCTGCTGGCGAACCTCCTTGCGCTCCTCCTCGAGGACCGCCCGGCGGGAGAGGACGACGTTGTTGCGCGACCGGTTGAGCTCGATGACCTTGCACTCGATCTTCGTGCCCATGTACTCGTCGAGGTTCGGAACCCGGCGGATGTCGACGAGCGAGGCCGGCAGGAAGCCACGGACCCCGAGGTCGATGATCAGGCCGCCCTTGACGACCTCGATCACAGTCCCCTCGACCGGCTGACCGGATTCGGCTGCGGCCTCGATGCGGCGCCAGGCCTTTTCGAACCGGGCACGCTTCTTCGACATGATCAGGCGGCCGTCCTGATCCTCCTTGGTGAGCACGAGCGCGTCGACTTCCTCGCCGAGCTCGACCTCGTCGTGCGGGTCGACCGCCTTGCGAATCGACAGCTCGTTGGCCGGGATGACGCCCTCGGACTTGTACCCGATATCGACGAGGACCTCGTCCTGGTCGATGCGCACGACATGACCCGTGACGACCTCGCCCTCCTCGAAGGGCCTCATCGTCGCGTCGTAGTTCGGGACGATCTGCCCGTCGATCTCGAGGAGCAGTCCGTCAGAGCCCTCGACGATCTTCGCCAAGGGGTTATCGATCAATGTCTGCACTGGGCGCTAGGTTAGCGCAGCAGCGCCACCCGGCTCGGTCCGGCCCGCCCACCGCGCTCGAAGGGGCCTCTCCCGCCCGGCCTTATGATCCTCGCCGTGCCCGTAAGAGCGACCAAGCGCGGTGCTGAGAGGACCCGTCTCGCCCGCGATTGTGACGTCCTGATCTGCGGCGCCAGCTTCGCCGGGCTGGCGGTCGCCCGCGAGCTCGAGGGGTCCGCCGCCCGCGTCCTGATGATCGACCGCTACGAGATCGGCGAGCGTCAGACCTCGGCCTGCGCGGCGCCGACCGAGTGGCTCGAGAACCTCGACCTCGCCCCTTCGATCCGCCAGACGTTCGACGAGCTGGTGATCCACACCGAGCAGGACACCTTCCGCTACCACCTCCCTTGGACCTTCTCGACCTTCGACTACCGTCAGCTCTGCCAGCTCTTGCGCGACCAGTCGCCGTCGACCGAGTTCGAGACGGCCAAGGTCGAGTCGATCGTCTCGCCGCCGGGCCACCGCGTCCACCGGGTCGAGACCGACCGTGGTGAGCTCCGCGCGCCGCTCGTCGTCGACGGACTCGGCTGGCGGCGGGTACTCGCCCCCAGGTCCGGCGTCCAGCCGCCGAAGGCCCGCCTCTCCCGCGGACTCGAGGTCCATCCCCACAGCCTTTCCGAAGACCTCGAGATCTGGATCGATCGTCGCTACATCCGGGCCGGCTACGCCTGGAGCTTCCCGGCCGGCGACGAGGTGCGGGTCGGCGTCGGGTCCTTCGAGCCGCGCGATCACGTCAAGGACGGGACCCTCGTCCTGGCCGAGGACCTGAAGGTCGACGCTGTCCGCTACCAGGGCAACTGGATCCCCCACAAGCTCCGGCCGGCGACCGAGGACGGCGTCTTCTTCGTCGGCGACTCGGCCGGCCACTGCCTCCCCCTGACCGCAGAGGGGATCCGCACGGCGCTCTACTTCGGCATCGCCCTCGGCCGGGAGCTCCGTCTCGTCACCGAGGGGAGGATCTCCCGCGAGCAGGCCCTCGAGCGCTACGCGGCGTTCAGCGCCGACCACTCGTGGCAGTACTCGTGGATGTTGAACGCCCAGCACGCCGTCGGGCGCCTCAACGGCCGGCCCCTGCTCAACCGGGTGGTCAGTCAGATGGGCCGCAAGAAGCTGATCGACTGGGCCTTCGAGCACTACCTCTCGATCGCCCATCCGTCGTTCGCCGTCGCGAACCGGTAGCCCCCGGCCCAGCCGACCGCGGCTACTTCGCGGCGAGCCAGTTCTCGCCGACCCCGATGTCCACGACCAGCGGCGGGTCGAGCTCCCACGCGCCGGTCATCTCCCGGACGACGATCTCCTTCACCTGATCGGTCTCCCCCGGCGGCCCCTCGAAGAGCAGCTCGTCGTGGATCTGGAGGATCAGCCGCGTCTCGAGTCCGGCGAGCGCCCGGTCGGTGTTGACCATCGCGACCTTGATGATGTCGGCCGCGCTCCCCTGGATCACCGTGTTGACCGCCAGTCGCTCGCCCAGCGTCCGCTGCTGATAGTTGCGCGCCTTCAGCTCGGGGATCTGCCGCCGCCGGCCGAGCAGCGTCGTCACGTGCCCGCGGTCGGTCGCGTCGGCGATCGTCGTCTCGATGAACTCCCGGACCTTCGGGAACCGCTCGAGATACGTCGAGATGATCGCGGCCGCCTCCGTCCGCGGGATGTTCAGCCGGTCGGCCAGGCCGAAGTCGGTCAGCCCGTAGACGATCCCGTAGTTGACCATCTTCGCCTTCGAGCGCATCCCCGCGTCCAGCTCCTCGGGACCCACGCCGTAGAGCTGACACGCCGTCGCCGTGTGGACGTCCTCCCCCCGGTGGAAGATCTCGTGGAGGACCGGCTCGCCGGCCAGCTGGGCAAGCACCCGCAGCTCGACCTGCGAGTAGTCGGCCGAGACCAGCAGCCGGCCCGGCGCCGCCTCGAAGCAGCCGCGGATCTCCCGCCCGAGCGGCGTCCGGATCGGGACATTCTGGAGGTTGGGATTCGTCGACGACAGACGTCCGGTCGTGGCCACCGCCTGAAGGAACGTCGTGTGCAGCCGCGACTCGCCGTCGACCAGCTCGGGCAGCGGCTCGAGGTACGTCTTGACCAGCGTCGAGAGCTCTCGCCACCGCTCGATCAGGACGATGATCTCGTGCTCGTGGCGGATCGACGCGAGCACCCGCGCGTCGGTCGAGAAGCCGGTCTTCCCCCGCCGCTTGCGCGACAGGCCGAGCTTCACGAAGAGGATCTCCCCCAGCTGCTGCGGCGACCCGATCGTGAACTCCTCCCCCGAGACCTCGTAGATCCGCCGCTCGAGGATCTCGACCTCCCCGCGGACCCGGTCGGTGATCGCCGCGAGGCGGGGGATGTTCAACCTGACCCCCTCGACCTCCATCTTCCGCAGTACCCGGACCAGCGGCAGCTCGACGTCGCACAAGAGCGCCGTCAGCCCCCGGTCGGTCAGCTCGGCCCGCTGACGCTCGGCCAGCGCCCTTACGAGCAGCGCCTCCCCCCCGGCCGCGTCCTCGACCGTGCTCGCCAGACCCCGCTCCTCGCACAGCTCAGCCAGCGGATACCCGCGGCGCGCCGGCTCGAGCAGGTAGGCCCCGAGCATCGTGTCGTGGACCAGACCCGCCGGCACCGCCCCCAGCGCCTTTGCGTCGTGCGCGAGCACCGGCCGATCGCCGAGCGCCTCTACCAGCCCGACCCCGTCCTCGCACTCGCCGACGATCACCTCGTCGCCGACCGCCACCCCGAAGCGCGACAGCGCCGATGACCCGAACAGGGCTCCCTCGGGGACCTCCGGTGCCCGCAGGGCGACCGCCAGCTCCCCGCCCCGACCCGCAAGTCGTGCGAGCTGGCCAAGATCACCATTGCGCACCCTGGCCGACAGCTGCTCGTCTGCCGTCGGTGGGGGCGCCGCCGCCTCCGCGCTGCCGAGCGCCTCCTCCAGCCGGCGCAGCGGATCCCGCAGCTCGTAGCGGCGAAAGAACTCCCGCAGGGTCGACCGGTCAGGCTCGGCCGCGACCGCCTCGGCGACCGTGAACGGCAGCTCGATCGTCCGGTTCATCGTCGCCAGCACCTTCGAGACCCGCGCGTCGTCGGCGTGCCTGACGAGGTTCTCCCGTCGCTTCGGCCCGCTGATCTCGTCGACATGCTCGAGCACCGACTCCAGCGTCCCGAAACGAGCCAGCAGCTCGCTGGCCGTCTTCTCGCCGATCCCCGGCACGCCCGGGATGTTGTCGGACGTGTCGCCCTTCAGGCCGTAGAAGTCCGGGATCAGCGACGGAACGAGCCCGTACCGGTCGACGACCGCCTGGTGGTCGTAGAGCACCGTGTCCGTGATCCCCCGCGACGTCGCCATCACCTTGACGATGCCCGCCTCGTCGACCAGCTGGAAGGCATCCCGGTCGCCGGTCACGATCGTCGTCGAGATCCCCGCCTCCCGGCTCTGTTCGGCCAGCGACGCGATCACGTCGTCGGCCTCGTAGCCGGCCACCCGGACGTTTCGGTATCCGAACGCGTCGACCAGCGGCTCGAACGCCGGCCACTGCTGCTTGAGCAGGCTCGGGCGCGACTGCCGCTGCGCCTTGTACTCCGGGTACACCTCCGTCCGGCCCGACATGCCCGCGTCCCAGACGACGATCGTCGGCTTCACGCCGTGGTCGGTGACCAGCTTGACGAGCATCGACGCGAACCCGAAGATCGCGTTCGTCGGCTCCCCTGTCGACGTCGCGATCGACTCTGGGAGGGCGAAGAACGCCCGATAGACGAGGCTGTTTCCGTCGATCAAGAAGATCTCCCGCATCCAGCTCCACTCTATGGACGCCGGCTGACCCATGGACGCCGGCTGACCGGTGGACACCGGCTGACCCGTGGACATCGGGTGACCGACGGACTCCGGCTGACGGACGGACGCCGATTGACACACCGTCGCCGCCGGGGCCCGCGCTCCCTGCCGGCTAGGATCGACACGGTGCGGCTGACCATCACAGGCGCGAGCGGGCTGATCGGCCGGCCGCTCGTCGAAGCCCTTCGGGCCCGCGGCGACGACGTCACGATTCTCAGCCGGGATCCCGAACGCGGCGTGACCTGGGATCCACTCAGCGAGCCGGCCCCTGACGAGGCGCTGCGCGGGCGGGACGCCGTGATCCACCTGGCCGGCGAGAACGTCGCCCAACGGTGGACCGATTCGGCCAAGCGATCGATCCGCCAGAGCCGGGTGATCGGCACCGAGGCCCTGCTCGAAGGCTTGCGGGCCGCCGACCCACGCCCCGGCGTGTTGGTCTCGGCTTCGGCCGTCGGCTACTACGGCAACCGTGGCGAGGAGGTCCTCGACGAGACGGCCGAGCCCGGATCCGACTGGCTGGCCGGTGTCTGCGTCGACTGGGAAGCCGCCGCCCGCGAGGCCGAGAGCCTCGGCCTGCGGGTCTGCTCCCTGCGCACCGGGGTCGTCCTCAGCGCCGACGGCGGCGCCCTCGCGAAGATGCTGCCACCCTTCAAGCTCGGCCTCGGCGGCCCGGTCGCCGGTGGTGAGCAGTACATGCCGTGGATCCACCTCGACGACGTCGTCGGCCTTTACCTCGCCGCGGTCGACAACGCCGCGTACACCGGTCCGGTCAACGCGACCGCCCCCGCCCCGGTGACCAACCGTGACTTCTCCAAGGCTCTCGGCCGGGCCCTCCACCGACCGGCCGTCGCCCCGCTCCCCCGCCTGGCGGTCCGCGCCGTGTTCGGCGAGATGTCCGAGATCGTGACCGGCGGCCAGCGAGCCGTCCCCCGGCGGGCAGCCGAGCTCGGCTACGAGTTCCTCCACCCCGACCTCGCCCCCGCGCTCGCCGACGTGCTCGATCAGTCGCACTAACGCACCGGTCGGCCCCGGCCGATCTAGGACGCATGTGGAGAATCGGAGGCGTCATCGCCGCACTCGCGATCGTCGCGAGCTCGGCCGGATCGGCCCTCGTCCTCCCGGGCGCGGCTCTCGCCAACACGAGCCATGCCGGCTGGCCGGCACTCACCGGCATGCTGCTGATAAACAAGACCGACCAGTCCCGGCCGCTCGACGGCCGACCCGGGAGCGATCCCTTCGACGGCACGGATTTCAGCGAGCCGTGCCCTGACGGGGTGCTCCACTCCCACTGCGTTCCCGGCGGGCTCCGCGTGACCGCGATCAGTGACGCCGGCGTACCCGCCGTGAGCGGGACGCTCGGGCCCCTCGGCGAAATCACGTGCTCGGTGCTCGCGGCCGCGGAGGCCGCTCTGACAGCCCAGCTCCAGCTGCCGCTGCCGGATTCGGGGTGCACCACGCCACTCCAGGTGGCCGCACTCGTCCCGCCGACGATCGGCCACAACGAGCTCCTCGGCGGCCACGGCAACGACCTGATCCACGCCGGGCCGACCGGCGACGTGATCTGGGGCGACTACAAGCCGACCGATCAGCCGACCACGCAGATCGACCATCTGTACGGGGGGCCCGGCAACGACTTCATCTACACCAGCCACGGCCTCAACTACGTCGACACCGGCGGCGGCTTCGACGTCGTCCACGCCCACTTCGGCCACGGCGCGATCCACTGCAACTCGGCTTCGGTGACGGTCTACGTCAGCCGGGCGGCCGCCCACCGGTGGAAGATGTTCGGCTGCAAGCACATCAGCCACGCGACGCTCGGCTACTGAGCCAGCGCTCCGGCCACCGGCCCCAGGTTCCGGCGGGTCGCCCGAGCCCGCACGGGGAATACCGGCGCTCCGTTCTGAGGTCCGGGCTACGATCCCGGCGTGGACGGATCTGCACGAAATCTCGCCGCCGAATTCGCCCTAAGGTTCCCGGCGGTTTCGGCCGATCGTGCGAGCATGAGAAGACGCCCGCGCGCCCTCGGAAGCCTCCTCGGCGCCGTCGTCCTGGCCGCCGTCGCTGCGGCGTCGAGCGCGTTGGCCCTGCTCGGCCTCCCGGCCGCCGCGCTCGCCAATACCAGCCACGAGGGCTGGCCGGCGATCAACGGGATGCTGTTGATCAACAAGTACGACCAGTCCCGACCGCTCGACGGCCGGCCCGGCAGCGATCCGTTCGACGGCACCGACTACAGCGCGGCCTGCCCGATCGGCGTCTTCCATTCCTTCTGCGTCCCTGACGGCATCCCCGTGCGTTCGAGCGACGGCTTCAACAACCACGGCCTCACCTGCTCGGCGCTGCGGGCCGCCGAGGTCGCCCTCACGACCTCGCTCGCGATCCCGTTGCCCGACTCGGCGTGTACGGTCGGCGTCACCGGAGCCGCGCTCATCCCGCTCACGATCGGACACAACGAGCTGCTCGGCGGCGGCGGCAACGACGTGATCCATGCAGGCCCGGCCGGCGACGTGATCTGGGGCGACTCCAAGCCGAATGCCCAGCCGACCAGGCAGGTCGACCACCTCTACGGGGGCGCCGGCAATGACTTCATCTACTCCAGCCACGGCCAGAACTGGATCTCCACCGGTGGTGGCTTCGACGTCGTTCACGCCCACTTCGGCCACGGCGCGATCCAGTGCAACTCGGCCTCGGTGACCGTCTACCTCAGCCGGGTCGATCAACGCCGCTGGAGGCTGTCCGGCTGCAAGCACATCAGCCACGCCTCGCTCGGGTACTGAGCTCCGGGTCGGCGACCAGGGGAGCACGGGGGGCGCGAGCGGAAGCGCGAGGGGGAGTACGAGGGGGAGTGCGAGGGGGAGTGCGAGGATCTCTCTCTCGAAACTGGTTGCGCAACACAAGTAACTACTTTTCTCCGCAAGACCCCCCACTCCCTCTGCGAACAACCCCCTCCCGGGCCCCATCAGCCCCCCGGCCCCCGGCCCCCTACCCCCCGGTGAGGTCACGTGCGAAGCGCAGCTGCCCGTCGGGCCCGACGGTGTAGCCGGCCATGTTCGAGAGCGTCGTCTCGCCGGTCGGGGTGATCGAGTACCGGCCGAGCACGGAGTCGCGGTCGCGTAGGGCGAAGAAGTCGCGCACGACGGTCGCCCGGTCGCTCCCGAGCGGACCGGCGAGCCGGATCGCCTGGAGGATCGCGGACATCGCCTCGTACCCGTAGAGGGAATACGCGGTCGCCGGGATGTGGAAGGCCGCCTGGTAGCGGCGGAGGGTCTGCTGGGCGGCCGGCGGGTAGCGGTTGAGCTCGAGGACCGGGCTGGTGACGTAGGTCTGGGCCGCGGCCGGGCCGGCCGCGGCGACGAACGCCGGTGTCGCGAGCGAGCTCGCGGCGAACAGCTTGACGCGGGGCCCGGCGGCGTGGAGCGCCTGCCAGAGCGCCTGGGCGGCCGGCCCGGGGGCGCCGCCGAAGAGGACGGCGTCCGTCGCGGCGGTCGCGAGCGTCGCGGCCTTGGCGTAGTCGGTCGGCTGGGTGCCGAGGACGGTCGTGTCGAGCTGGGCCTGACCGGCGATCGCGATCCCGGCGGCCGGCGCCTCGCGGGCGAGGAGGGCGGCGATGTCTGCGTCGAAGACGTCGTAGTCGCCGAGCAGGTAGACCCGGTGGACACCGAGCGACTTCATGTACTGGACCATCGCCCTGGCCTCGACGACGTCGGTCGGCGTGAGGTGGGCGAACGTCCGGGGACCGCCGGCCGGGTAGTAGCGGTCTGGTTCGCCGCGACCGTCGGTCGGACCGTCCTCGGTCAGGCCGACGTAGGTGCTGGCCGGGCTGACCTGGAGGACGCCGGTCTCGTTGAGCAGGGGCAGGGAGATCGCCGAGGCGCCGGAGTCCCAGTCGCCGATATAGGCGATCGTCGACGTGTCCTGGGAGGCGGTCCGCGCGGCGATCAAGGTCTTCGACGGCGTCCAAGTCCCCGTCGTCGGGTCGGAGTCGTCGAGCGAGGCGAAGCTGATGTGGAACTTTCCGACGTGGCCGCCGGCCTCGAAGAGGGCGAGCTTCTCGCCGTTGACGATGCTCGTCTGGCGAGCGAGATCCGGGCCTTCGAGGGGAAGGCCGGAGTAGACGGTGAGGGTCTGGCTCTGGCCGGTCGGGCTCGAACCCTTGGCCGTGCCGCCGCAGGCCGCGAGACCCAGGCCGCCGAGGACGGCGGCGACGACCGAGACGGCGATCCTTCCCAGCGATCCGAAATGGCGCAAGCCCGAGCTCCCGTGCTGTCGTCGCCGTCCGGCGGACCCCGACCAGGGCCGCCCCGAGCCCTCCACCCGTGACCCGGCCGACGCCGGGCGCTCAGCCGATGAGTCTATTGGCGACGTGCGCTGCCGGGCAGGTATCGGGCGAGGATGCGCAAGCACGCGCCGACGAGGAGGATGGTCATCGTCACGAGGAAGGCATCGAAGCCCTTGCCGAGCAGGGCCCAGAGGACGATCCACATCACCATCCCGAAAGTCGTCGCCAGAACCATGCCCATATCGCGGGCGTAGCTTACCTGGCGAGGGCTCGGGCGAACGACGCCACGAGGTCGCCGACCGCTGCCGCCGGGTCGCCGGCGTCTCCGGCGTCTCCGGCGGCCCCAGCGTTCGTGGCGTCCCCGTCCCCGGCCTTCGCGGCCTCGCCGGCGGCGCGGACGAGCCGGCTGCCGATGATCACACCGTCGGCCCCGGCGTCGGCCGCCTGGCGGGCGTGGTCGGGCGTGGCGATGCCGAAGCCGAGCGCGACGGGGACCGTCGTGTGGGCGCGGGCGCGGGCGATCCGGGGTCCGAAGGTCTCAGACAGGGCGGTCCGCTCGCCGGTCGTGCCGGTCAGGGAGACGGCGTAGACAAAGCCGCGGGCGCGGGCGCCGATCGCCTCGAGCCGGGCGTCGGTCGTCGTGGGGGCGATCAGCGGGACGAGTGCGACGCCGGCGGCCTCGCAGGCGCCGCCGATCTCGTGAGACTCCTCGAAGGGAATGTCGGGGACGATCAGGCCGCTGATCCCGGCGTCGGCCAGGCCAGCGGCGAAGCGGTCGAAGCCGCGGGCGAGGACGGGGTTGGCGTAGCACATGAGAACCACGGGAACCGCCTGGGAGAGGTGGGCGGCGAGCTCGAGCACGCCGTCGAGGGTCGCGCCGGACGCGAGCGCGCGGGTGCCGGCGGCGTGGATCACCGGACCGTCGGCGAGCGGGTCGGAGAAGGGGACGCCGAGCTCGAGGATGTCGGCCCCGGCTGCGACGCAGGCGTCGCCGATCCGCCGGGAGGTCTCGAGATCGGGGAAGCCGCCCATCAGGTAGGGCATCAGGGCGGCACGCTTGCCGGACGCGGCGAAGGCGGCGGCGATCCGCTCGTGGCCGGCGTTGAGCACTGGTGCGGCGGCGCTCACGCCTGGCCGAGAACCTCGGCGAGATCCTTGTCGCCGCGGCCGGAGAGGCAGATCAGGTCGAGCTCGCCGCCGGCGTTCGCCAGCGCCCACTGGAGGGCGTGGGCCGACTCGAGGGCGGGGATGATGCCCTCGAGGCGGGTGACCTCGCGGAAGGCGGCGAGCGCGTCGGTGTCGGTCACGGCGACGTACCGGGCGCGGCCGGTGTCACGAAGGTGGGCGTGCTCGGGCCCGGACCCGGGGTAGTCGAGCCCGGCGGAGATCGAATGGGCCTCGAGGATCTGGCCGTCGTCGTCCTGGAGGACGGCCGACAGGGAGCCGTGGAGGATTCCGGCGCGTCCGCCGACGGTCAGGGGCGCGCCGTGGCGCAACGTGTCGACGCCGTCGCCGGCGGCCTCGACTCCGATCAGCTCGACGGCGGGGTCGTCGATGAAGGCGGCGAACATGCCGATCGAGTTGGACCCGCCGCCGACGCAGGCGATCACCCGGTCGGGGAGGCGGCCGACACGGTCGAGGAGCTGGGCGCGAGCCTCGTCGCCGATCGTCCGCTGGAGATCGCGAACGATCGCCGGATACGGAGCCGGACCGACAGCCGAGCCGATGATGTAGTGGGTCGTCCCGACGTTCTCGACCCAGTCGCGGATCGCCGCGGAGACGGCCTCCTTGAGGGTGCGGGCGCCGGCGAGGACGGGCTGGACGCGGGCACCGAGGAGCTCCATCCGCTGGACGTTGGGCTTCTGGCGGCGGATGTCCTCCTCGCCCATGTAGACGATGCACTCGAGGCCGAGCAGGGCACACGCGGTGGCCGACGCGACGCCGTGCATGCCGGCGCCGGTCTCGGCGATGATCCTGGCCTTGCCCATGCGCTGGGCGAGAAGCGCCTGTCCGAGGGCGTTGTTGAGCTTGTGCGACCCCGTGTGGTTGAGATCCTCGCGCTTGAGGAAGATCGACCGGCCGGCGCGCCGGCTGAGCCGGCGGGCCTCATACAGGGGGGTCGGCCGGCCGGCGAAATCCCGCAGAAGGAGCGCCAGGCCGGCGCGAAACTCGGGGTCGGCCCAGGCGTCGAGCCAGGCGGCCTCGAGCTCGACGAGGGCGGGCATCAGCGTCTCGGGGACGTACTGTCCGCCGTAGGGCCCGTAGCGGTGGGCGAGCGTGCGTGTCGGGGCCTGGGTCACGCTAGAGCCTCGGTGGGGGTCGGATCCGGATCTTTGGGACCGCTGCCGGCGGGTGCGGCGTCGGGCGCGGGCGCGGCCGGGTGGTCCTCGGGCGGGTCGATCGGGTCGAGCGGATGGGGCCGGTCGAGCGGGCGGGGCCCCTCGAGCGAGTCGAGCGAGTCGAGCGGGTCGGGCGGGGCGACGGCCGCGAAGAAGGCGCGGAGCTTGGCCTCGTCCTTCACGCCGGGCGAGGACTCGACCCCACTGGCGACGTCGACGCCGTAGGGCTTGGCGCGGTCGATCGCCGAGCGGACGTTCTCGGGCGTGAGGCCGCCGCTGAGGATCGCTGGGATCGTCGAGCGCCGCCGGGCGAGCAGCTGCCACTCGAAGGTCTGGCCGCCGCCGCCGCGGAGGCCGGGGGTGTGGCCGTCGAGGAGGTGGAAATCGGTGTGGAAGCGCTCGAGGTCCTGGAGCGCGCCGGGGCCGCCGATCGGACTGGCCTTGATCACGCGGGCGCCGGTCCGGCGGGCGACCTCGGCGCAGAACGACGGGCCCTCGTCGCCGTGGAGCTGGACGAGGTTGAGCCCGAGCTGGTCGGAGCGGCGGCCGATCTCGTCGAGCGAGGCGTTGACGAAGACGCCGGCGAGCTGGACGCGGCGCTTGAGGGTGGCGGCGATCGCGTCGGCCTCGTCAGGCGGGCAGCAGCGGGGCGAGGGCTCATAGAACACCATGCCGACGGCCCAGGCGCCGAGCTCGGCGGCGAGGACGGCGTCGTCGAGACGGGCGACGCCGCAGATCTTGACCTTGGGAGGCTGCACTCCCACACCGTAGCGGCCGGCCGCCGGTCGAGGGGCCCGGCCGAGCGCCCCGAAGCCGGGCGGGACCGGGATCAGCCGCCGCTTGCGATCGCCGTGTTCGGGCGGTTGCCGAGCTTGACCGGAACCGTGACCTGCTTTCCGGCGCGGAGGACGCCGAGGCGGACGGTGTCGCCGACCTTGTGTGCGGTGATCAGGGTCGTCAGGTCGTCGCCGGTCGAGATCTTCCTGCCGTCGACCGAGACGACGATGTCGCCGCCGAGCTCGACCTGGCCGCCGGCGACCTGTGCGGTGATCGTCCCGGCCCGGAGGCCGGCGGCGGCGGCGGGCGAGCCGGGAGTCACCCTCTGGACGAGGGCGCCGGAGCTGGTCGGGAGGTTGAGGGGGGCGAGCGAGGAGTCGATCGTGATCGTCGAGAGGCCGAGGTAGGCGCGGGCGACGTCGCCGGAGCGCTCGAGTTGGGGGATCACCTGCTTGGCGGTGTTGATCGGGACGGCGAAGCCGATCCCGACGCTGCCGGAGCCGCCGTCGGCGGTCGCGATCTGTGAGTTGACGCCGATCACGTGGCCGAACGCGTCGATCAGGGGGCCGCCGGAGTTGCCGGGGTTGAGCGGGGCGTCGGTCTGGATGACGTTGTCGATCGTGAACCCGTTGGGCGCGGTCAGTGGCCGCTGGAGGGCGGAGATCACGCCGGTCGTGAGGGTCCGGGCGAGGCCGAAGGGGTTGCCGATCGCGACGGCCGGGTCGCCGACCTGGAGGTGGCTCGAGTCGCCGAGCGTGAGCGGCGTGAGCGTGAGACCGGCGGGCGGGACCTTGAGGACGGCGAGGTCGGAGCTGAGGTCCTTGCCGACGATCTTCGCGTCGACGATCTTCTGGCTCTCGAACTGGACGGTCACCCTCGAGGCCCCCTGGACGACGTGGGCGTTCGTGAGGATTGTGCCGTTGTGGTCGAGGACGAAGCCGGTGCCGGTGGCCTGGCCCTGCTGGGTCGAGGGGAAGACGTCGAACGGCGACTGGGTCTGGGAGACGATCGTCGAGCGGATGAAGACGACGCCCGGCGCGGCTGCCTTGTAGATCTGGGCGGGCGTCAGGCCGGTGGTCGCCGACTTCGCGTCGCCGCCGGTCGACGACGTTCCCGAGCCGCCGCTGGAGGTCAGGGGAGCCTGCTGGAGGACGGTCGTCGTGGTCGACCCGCCGCCAACGCCGAAGCCGAGCAGCGCGAGGGCGACGATCGCCCCGCCGAGGAGCGCGGCTGCAAACGAGCGGAACGTGGCCTTCATCGCGGACGGATTCTGAGCGCAGGCCCTGAACCGGATCTAAAGCGGGGGCTTGGGTTTTCTAAGAGCCGACCGCTTGCGTCTGCGGTCGGCGAGCTGGCGTCCCGGCCAGCGGGCTCGGACCGGCCGACTTGGCCCGATCACCTGGAAATGGTCACGGGTGCGCACCGGCACCGGGCAGCGACACGGCTCGTCACGCCCGCTTCGCGGTGGCGTCCCGGCACCCGGGTGCTCCCGATCCTGCTCAGCCCGCGGTTACGACCGGTGGATTCGCTTCGAACGGCATGCTGAGCGACCCGCGCAGGTAGCCCAGCAGAAGGTCGCCGTCCCAGCCGCCGCACCACATGCGCACGTGCCACGGCTGGCCGATGTCGGCGCGGCCACCGAGCTCGCCCTCGACGGTCTGCTGTCCGTTGATGTCGAACTCCCATTCGAGTCGGAAGCCGAGCTTGTTGATCACGCGGTCGCCCCAGAACTCGAGCTGGTACAGCCGCGACTTCGCCTGCTCGAGGGGCAGGAGATCACCGCCGGGACCCTCGAGTAGCCGGGCGAGCTCGGCGATCTGCTTGGTAAGGAATTCCCGGCGAACGCGGAAGTACTCGTAGCCGTCAAAGACGGAGATCGCCTGCATTACCTCCAGGGAGGCGGGATCGAACTTGGTCGGGAAGCGCCGGGTGTAGAGCGCAGGGTTCTCGATCTTCCAGGTCGGCTTGTCCGGCTTGCCGGGCTCGCCGGGGCAGAGATGGTCGATCGCGCGCAGCGTCACGGGTCGCTCGCCGGTCTTCTCGATCACGAGGTCGAACGGGGTGATCACGAACGCGAGGGAGTCGTCGGACCCGACGATGTTGTTGCGACTCTCGAAGATCGCTCCGGGGGTGGTTCGGTCAGGGCCCTTGAGGTCGACCTTCGCGCCGATCAGATGCTCGCCCGCAGGCCACGCGCTGCCGCCGAGCTTCACCGACTTGACGCTGACCCCGACGTCGCGCCTGAGATCCGAGTTCTCCCCGCCGGCCGGGGCGCGAAGGTGCTTCCGGACGTAGTCGTCGGTCTGCATCCGGATGATCTGGTCGAGCGGACGCTCGTCGGTCAAGGCCATCGTGTAGCCGCTCCGCCCGCGCTCCTCGTTGCTCGGATCGGGATCGGTTGCCAGACGGCACATGAAGTAGCCGTCGAACTCGAGCGTCAGGTAGGTCCCTGCCGACGCCGACGGCGTCTGGCCGGCACACACGCTGGGCTGCGCCGTCCCGGGCATCAGATCTTGGTGTACTTCGGGTAGGGGCCAAACTGGTAGGTCGTGCTGAGGTTCGCCCCAGCGCGGATCGCGCTCTGATGGACGTATTCGAGGTCTCGGGCCGCGTCCGCCAGTCCACGTCCGGACGCACGCGCAGCGGCCGCCGCCTCGCCGATCTTGCGCGTTGTCCGCTCCCAGCGTCCGTGGAGATACCCGAAGTCCGGGCTCCGGTCGTCCTCGCTGAGCCGGGTGAGGTCGTTTTCGTCGATCAGGAAGTCGCAGCCGATGCGCTTCTTGCCCTCCTTGTCGATCGGGAGCAGCACGAGGACCTCGTTGAGGGCGCGGATGATCATCGTCATCGCCGGCGCGAACGCGTTCTCCCGCAGGGCGCTCGACAGGTACGGGTAGGTGTCCAGGCCCGGCGGCGTGCCGACCTGATAGAGCGCGTCAAGGATCAGCAGCAGCGTCGCGTACGCGTCGTTGGCCGCCTCGAAGACCGCCCGCGCCGCAGTGAAATCGGGCGCGATCCGAGCGACGCGCGGCTCGCTGATCAGCGGATAGGCCGGCACGAACTTACCAGCGGTCACGTGCTTCATCCTCTTGAGCTCTTCGCAGATCGTGTAGAAGCGGCGGAAGTGGCTGTCGGCGTTCCACGGGTTGCCCGTACCCTCGCCCTGCTCGAGGATCACGTCGATCGCTCCGATCGCGGCCCGCTGGTCGATCACTGGGAAGACGAAGACGTTGTACTCGACCGGGATCTGGACTTCCGGCGGCGAGGACACGAACAGGCTCGGCAGATTCACGAATGCCTCCCTGATCCTCCCGTAGAGTTCCTTCACCTTGCCCGCCGCGACCCCGGGCCGGGGACTTTGGAGAGCCCCGGCGGCCGGCGCGAGCCACGGCGTGTCGATCGTGACGCCGGCCGCCTCCAGGTTCTGTCTGTCGAAAACGACCAGCGCGTCCGCATCGGCGTCGGCGTCCGCTCCAAGCATCCCCTTCTTGGTCGCGAAGCAGTAATCGGGTGCGTCGTCCTGGTCGGGGAAGTCCGCCAGTGGCGGGCTCTCGCCGCAGACGAAGCGCTCCATGGTCTTGACATTGAACGGGTCCCAGGAGTACGGGAGATCCACGGGCACGCGCGCGCCCGTCCCGAGCGTCGCCGCCTCAGAGAGGGTCTCGCTCGAGAGATACGGCGAGAGCAGATACCGCGCGACGATGTTGGTGCGCGCGAAGTGCGGCTTCCTCCCGATCGCCGTGAGCATCCCGTTCGCCAACGAGAGGTGCTCCATCTCCTGACGGGCGACCATGAACAGGGTCGACGACCACCGGCGAACGACCTCGTATTGAGCCGGCGAGCATTCCTTGTCGGGTCCGCTCTTGAGCGAGAACCCTGTGTAGAGGTACTGGAGCATCAGCTGATGCTCGAGCTCACAGGCGTCCCTCAGCGCCTTTGCCACGTCGTCTCTTGTGTTCAGCTCTAGGATGGAACTCACCTTCCGTTTTGCACGGCGCAAACTAGCACATTCAAAGTGTTGTTTTGACATCTCATGTGGTACCTCCAAGATCGGACCAGCGGCCGGGGCGTGGCGCCATGAGAGTCGGCGAGCAGGATCAGCTCGACCAAAGCGTGAAAGTGTGGGTATTTGGGCGTAAGCTCGAGGGATGAGCGACGTCTTTGGAGCAGCCGACGGTGCGAGCGCCGAACCGCGTCCCGCCGGCCGAGCTGGCGAAGGCGGGATGACCCCGCCGATCAGAACCGACGAGGTCGACGGCCTGACGGCGCTCGACGTGATGCACGCCGGGATCGACGGCCTGTCAGCGTCGTTGACGGTCGGCGAGCTGCGGGATTGGTTTGCGATCAGCAGGAGCCGGCGACTCGCGGTTGTCGTGGCCGATGGCCGCTACGTGGCGTCCTTCACCCCGAGCGATGTTCCACCCGACGCCCCGTCGGGGGCGTTGGCCGTCGACTTCGCTGCCGACCGCGCAACCGTGGCCCCCGGCGCGACGGCCACGCTGGCTCGCGACCTCGTGCTCGCGACCGACGCCCGCCGCCTACCGGTGGTCGACGCCGGCGGTCAGCTGGTCGGCGTGGTCGCCGTGACGACGGACCTCGAGTTCTTCGCCTGCCGTCCCCGGCCCGAGCCCGCCTGAGCCAGCCGCCGGCCTGTTCGACCCCGGGGACCGAGGACGACCTTCACCTCGCGGAGCGTCGCCGACGCCGACGCCGGCGCGCCTCGGCGCACTTCGAGTTGCGGGACGCTCGACCCTGAACCTATGAAGTGCTGATGCACGCCGGAGAGATTTTATCCGCCGGCAAATGATCCAGCCTGACTGGGCCGACGTATGGTAGTCAAATCGATTCTACGTGATGCGTAGGGAGAGAGGGAAGACCATGCCCATGCTGGAACGCGCGGCGAGTACCGCGTCAGACGACCCGACTCTGGAGGCGATCGAGGCGATCAGGACGGTCTTGAACGCGGCCGTCGCGGAGGACCTCGCGCGTGAGGCGGGAGCGGGCGGCCACGCCGCCGAGGATCAGGCGCAGGATGGGGACCCGGCCGGTGGCCCGAGCACGCCGGGGCACGGGAAGATTCGCCTCCACGCCGAGGCGGGTACGAGCCGATCCGCGAAAGCGGGCTGATCGAGCTCGGACCGGGCGATCTCGCCCGGCGGCTCACCTGGTCCCCGCCCAGCGGCAACGCAGGCACCGCGAGCGAACGGGGCCCGGTCGCTCAGGTCACGGTCTGCACCCGCGGGCGCTGGTCCTGGCGGCCGACCGGGCACGAACAGCGCCGGCGTGCTTTCAGATCAAGCCGGGAGCCGCGACCGGCAGACCCGGCCGCGCGCTGTCGCGAGCAGCCGCTCGCCGGAGGCCACGAACGCGTGCAGCGACTCGGCCATGACGGATATGAGGCGCTCGGCTGTCGCCAGGTGGATGGCATCGTTTGATCCGAGCTCTGGGTCGACGTAGCCCGCCGCGCGAGCGATCACCGCGGGCGAAAGCGTCACCACGCCGATCCCGAGAAGCACGTCGGTAGCCTCCCGAGTCGGTCTGGAGCACTGCGGCGGGTTGCACGTACCAATTCCAGCTCGATCAACTCCGGGGAGACCACGCCGATCTCCTGACGCTCCCGCAGCCAAGCCGAGAGGTCGATGCTGTGCGCTTCCGGCCGGACGAGCTTGTCGCCCCTGAGGTGTCGAGATAGATCAAGCGGCCGTCATCACCCGCCGGCGCCATAGCGATCGTCGAGGACGGCGCTCAAGCCGAGAGCATCCTCAGACTCCGGTTCCGACGGCGCGAATAATGGGAGCCGACCCTGGGCCGGACGTAGCTCCCCCGACTCGATCAGGCCGGCGAGCGGGTTCTGCTCAGCCGGCTCGATGATCGCGATCCGCACGCCGTTGCGGGTGGTTTTCGACCCTCTCGCCAACTCAACCCGCGCCAGCACATCGGCGGTCCGCTGATTCAGCTCGCGGTTCGGAACCCGACGCACCGGCGAATTGTACTACGGATGCGCAGCACGCCAAGCACGGAGACTCGCAGCCTGGGCCGCCTCGTTTGGGCTCCCGGACACGATCGTCGGGTCGATCACCAGCGGGCCTCGTCACGTCGTACGCGCCGACGTCCAAGCCCACCCGGTGGTGGCCCAGCACAGGGAAACCGCGCCGGAATGATCACCCCCCGCCGACCGACTGGTACATGACCGGGGCGCAGAAGCCCGGCCGCCCGGCGCCGATCTCCTCAGCCGGTCCCGAGCAGCACGACGTCGTAGCGGGCGATCGCGGCGTCGCTGCTCACGAGCACGAGTCCCTCCTCATGTGCCTGCGCGATCAGCACTCGGTCGAACGGGTCGTCATGCAGGCGAGGCAGGGCTCCCGCCCGAATGGCGTGACTCCAGCGAATCGGTAGCTCGGCGAAGTCCTCGGCGACCAGCCGCTCGGCTAGGTCGTCGATCCCTTCGATGCGTCCGAGTGCCCGCTTGATCGCGATCTCCCAGAGGCTCGCCGCGCTGACGAGCACTTCGTTGGCCGGAGCCGCGATCGCCTCGCGGGCTTGCGGCCCGAGCCGCGGCGAGTCGGCGAGCCACCAGAGCAGGGCATGGGAGTCCAGCAGCACCCTCACGGCTTCCCGCCCCGAAACGCTGTCGTCATCGCGTCGGGTAGCGGGGCATCGAAGTCGTCGTGGATCACGAGCTCGCCGCGCAGCGCACCCGGCGTCCGCGGCGCGGTGATCCCCCGCCATGCGGTGAGGCGGGCGACCGGCGTTCCGGCTCGGGCAATGATGATCTCCTCACCCGCGGCCACGCGTTCGAGTAGACGCGAGAGGTGGGTCTTGGCCTCGTGGATGTTGACCTGCGCCGCCACTCCTTCAAGATAGCGACTAGACTAAGGTTAGTCAACTGCCATGCGCGGTGACCTGAGAAAGCCTTGGGCCTCTATCCTCGACCCGTGCGTCACGCGTGGACAGCAGTGCTCGTTGCCGCCGGCGTACTGCTCGCGGGTTGCGGCTCCTACACCAAGCAGGACTTCATCGCCCGCGCCGACGCGATCTGCACGACGACGGTGCGCGCGACGCGCCTGATCGGTCCACCGAGTTTCAGCCACGCAGCCGCCGGGCGGTTGCAGGGACTGTCCGCCTACACCGCCAAGGTCCTGCCGCTCGTGCAGGCCGAAGCCACACAGCTCCACGGCCTGCCGCGCCCGACCGGGGGGGCCGCCGCGGATCGGAGCACCCTGACGAGCTTCCTCGGAGGGTTCACGGCCCTGGTTGGCGACTATCGCGACCTGCAGACGGCTGCGACGAAAGGTGATGCGCCCGGCGTGGCGCGGGCCGAATCCTCGCTTGCGCTCAGCCCGGTCGGGTCACTGGCCGCCCGCTACGGGCTGCGCTCCTGCGGCGCGGCGGGCGCGACCACCGGAGCCTGAGGCGATCCGGGGAATCTGACGCCCCCGCGGACGCGGATGCGGACGGCGTCGCCGGGCCGGGGGGCCGGTAGTGGGGCGACGGTGTAGAGCCGGCCTGACGGGGACTCGAGGTCGATCTCGATTCTGACGCCGTCCTCCAGCGCGATCGCCCGCGTGACGCGTCCCCGCAGCGGTCCGCCGGGATCGAGGAGGACGTTGGGCGGCCTGGTGAGCACGAGGTCGTCTGCATCCTCGTAGGACCCGTCGTAGCCGAGGAAGCGGGCGACCTCCGCTGTCGGCGGAGCTTCGAGCAGGTCGCGAGGCGGGCCGGCCGCGGCAAGCCGGCCGTCGATCAGCACGAGCAAGCGGTCGGCCAGGGCCCAGGCCTCGGCCCGGTCGTGGACGACGACGAGCGTCGCCTGGTCGGTGGAGCGAAGCGCCGAGACGGCATCCTCGAGCAGGCTTGCCCGCGCCGCCGCGTCGAGCCCGGCGAACGGCTCGTCGAGCATCAGAATGTCAGGGCGGACGGCCATCGCCCTGGCGATGTGCACGCGTCGCCGCTCGCCTCCCGATAGCGTCAGCGCCCGCCGCTCGGCGAGGTGGTCGGCACCCATCGAATGCAGGGCCTCCGCCGCCCGGTCAGACCGCTCCGCGCGGGGGACGCCCCACCAGGCGAGGCCGAGCGTGACGTTCTCGAGCACGCTGCGCCGGGCGAGATCCGGCGACTGGAGGGCGACCGCGACGCGGCCGCGACGCTCGATCGAGCCAGCGACCGGCTCCAGCACGCCGGACAGCGCGTCGAGCAGCGTGCTCTTGCCGGCGCCGTTTGGACCCAGCAGCGCGACGACCTCGCCGGCCCGGAGGTCGAGCGACACGTCGCGGACGACCTCGCGGCCTCCGCGCTCGGCGCAGACGCGCTCGGCGACGAGCAGCCGTCGGTCGGCCCCCGATCGCGGAGGAGTCAAGTCGGCGTCCGGAACCGCAGGCCGATGCCGCCTTCGCGCTGCTGGAGGACCGTGAGGGCGCCGAGCAGGAGGAGGATCAGCGCGACGAGGACGATTCCGATCGCCACGGCGTCGGGATAGGCCGCGGCGTTGACCTGTTGGACGACGGCGCTCGCGAGCGTCTGGTCATATCCCTGGACGTTGCCGCCGACGATGATCACCGCGCCAACCTCCGAGAGGGTCGAGCCGAGGGCGGCGATCACGGCCGCCAGCACGCCGACCTTGGCTTCGCGAAGGGCGAGCCCGCAGACCTGGAGCCGGCCGGCGCCGAGCACCCGCGACTGGGCGAGCAGCCCCGGCGGGAGGCCCTGGATCGCGGCGGCCGTGAGCGCGACGATGTACGGCAGGGCGAGGACCGTCTGGGCGATGTAGACGGCCCGCAGCGAGAAGACGAGGTGCAGCGAGCCGAGCGGCCCCTGGGGGACGAAGAGCAGGAAGAGGACAAGCCCCGCGATCACCGGCGGGAGCCCGAGGCTGGCGTTGGCGAGCACGTGGAGCGCCCGCCGGCCGCGGAAGCGCCCGAGCCCGAGCACGAGGCCGACGGGCAGTCCGGCGACGACTGCGATCGCGGTGGAGACCGCGGCGACGCGCACGGTGACCCAGAGCACGCTGAGGATGTAGTGATCCCCCGAGTAGATCAGCGGGATCGCTTCGCGCAGCTCCTTCCAGAGGAAGCCCACCTCAGGGAACCCTCGTGGTCGGGGCCTTCTGGACGTAGACGAGCGCGCCGTTCGCGAGCTTGTAGACGACGCCGGCCTGGGTCCCCCGGCCGATCGTCCGCGCACCGGGCGGCGGAAGCGGGGCGACGGTCTGACCGGGCTTGACGACGATCTCACTCGACTGAGCGCGAAGACCGTGCTTGGTGATCGCTCCGCCGAGATGCAGCGACGAGAGGGCGGCGAGCAGGAACGCGACGGAGAGCACGATGCCGAGGTCGAACAGGTTGACGAGGCCGTCGAGCGGGTCGCCGGCCCGGTCTTCGCGGCTGCGGGCCCGGGGCGTGACCGTGATCACGCGGGGACTCGGTTCGTGCGCGTGTCGCTGATCACGGCGGCGAGATACTCGAGGTCTGACAGGTCCTGGCCGTACATCCGGTCGCGGGTCAGCGAGAGGCCGAACGCCACCGCGCCGATCAACAGGCCGATCACGGTGACGCTGAAGGCGATCCGCAGGTTCGTGCTCAATGCGGTGGTGTTGCCGTTCGCGAGACCCGTGAGCGCCGGCGAGAGCGGTATCAGCGTGCCCATCAGGCCGAGTGCCGGACCCGCGCGGACGAGGAGCCGGGTCCGGCCGAGGCGTCGCTGGGCGTCGAAATCGAAGTCGGCGAGGGCCTTGTTGAGTTGGTGATCGCCCCCGTCGGTGCGGGCGTGCCTGACGATGAAGGCGAGCGTGTCGGCCATCGCCGGGCTCCGCGCGATCCCGCCAACTGCGGCCGCCGCCGCCGGCCGATCGTCGCGCAGGAGGGCGACCCGAGCCCGCTCGGCGCCGGCCGAGAGCTTCGGGAAGTGCCGGCGTCGGCGGCTGCGCAGCTCGACTCCGAAGGCGCCGAGCTCGAAGATCACGAGGGCGAGCGCGACCAGCGCGAGGACGAGCACGGGCACCTGGAGGGCGCTCGAGACCGTGAAGATCGCGTTGTTGACGTCATGCGTGCCGAGCGCGAGGACCGGTTCGACGCGGGTGAGCGGGGTCACGAAGGGAGTTCCTAACTGCCGGCGAGGACGATGTGGGGTTGGCGGCGCCAGCGGAGTTGGTGCCCGGCGCCGAGGCTGAGCAGGAGAAAGATTGCAAATGCCGTGGCGAGGCCGGTCGCGATCGACGCGTGTACCGGCCGGCGGGCGGCCGGCGCGGTGTCGCGGACCGGGGCGACGGTGGAGACGAGCGGGCTCGAGTCGATCGGGCGCGGGGCGAGTGCGCTGATCAGGAGGCCGTCGACGAGCCGTGATCGTCCCGTCGAGACGCCGGCCCGGTGGGGCGGTGCCGTGACCGGCGCCGGTGGCGGGACGGCTGGACTCGCCGGGCTCAGGGCCCTCGCTGCGGGCGCGACCGGCGGGATCGCCGGCTGCGCGGTCGTGGTCGGGACCGTCGGGGTGGGGACCGCGTTGGGAGCAGTCACCGGCGGCGTCGCGGCTTTACCCGTGGGCCGCGCCCCCGGGCGTTTGGCCGTCACGCTCTGCTTGGGGACCTGCTTGCCGGCGATCCCGCCCGGGTTCAGTCCGCTCGATTGGGCCGGGCCGGTCGCCGGGGCGTTGGCCGCGGGAGGGGTCGTCGGGCCCGGGCCGGTGACGGTGATCAGCACCGCAGCCACCCCGCCACCGCCCCGGCCGTCGTGGACCTGGAGGGTCACGTTGTAGCTGCCGGCGCTCGGGAAGACCTCGGCCGGGCTGGCTGAGGCCGATGTCGCGTCCGCGGCGCCGCCGTCGAAGTCCCACGCGTAGTGCGCCTGGCCCGACGCGGAACCGTGCAGGTCGGCGGCGAAGTTGACGGTCGTCCCGGCGGGAACCGTCGTGGCCGAGGCCGCCACCGTCAGGTTGATCGCCGGCCCCTCGTAGACGTCGACGGCGATCGGCGAGGACCCCGGCTCCTCGACCTTGTCGACGGCGTTCTGATCGTCCGCGCCGCGCCAGGGACGGTAGTAGGAGATCACGCTGCCGTCGTAGGTGACCAGCGGCCTCGCCCCGTCGGCGAAGTTGGATTGCGTGTCGTCGAGGTCGGCCGGCCCGAGCCGGGAGAGGGGATTCGTCTGGGGAGCTTCGTGGAGGTCGTGCACCGTGATCGAGGTGATCGAGGCCGCCGGCACTCCGGGAGTCAGACCGCAGGCGAGCACCTGCGCCAAGGACCAGGCCCCTTTTGACCCCAGCCCCTGCGTCCCGAGGTCGCGGGTCCGGTCGTAGAGCTCGGGAGTCGGCCCGTTGCCATAGCTCTGGCAGTTCGCCAGCGCCCCGACCGTCACCGGCGGGGGGGTGGACACCGAGCCGTCTGACCTGTAGAGCGTCGCGCTCAGGACCGGCCGGGCATCACCCTGGTCGGCCTCCGCGACGGGCCCGGATGAGCCGAGCGCTGCCGCCGCGAGCGCCAACGCCACAAGCCGCCGCCCCGAGCCGATCTCGCGAGACGGCTCGGGCGGCCGGAAGCCGGCGTGCGGACGAGTCGGCCGTCGCGTCACTCCGGACCTAGCGAACGCTGATCGAACTCTGCTTCGAGAAGCTCGCCTTGTGGCCGGGCTGGATGTACTCGAGCTCCAGCGCCCACTTGTAGCCGCGCCTGAGGTGGACGTGGAAGGCGAACCGGGTCGATCCCTTCGCGATCGTCAGCTTCGAGATCCTCGAGAACGTCTTGCCCGCCGTCTTCTTCTTCGAGCCCGTCAGCGCCTGGGTACGGCGCCCGAGGAGCCGGACGTACGCGCCCGAGACGTTGGGTGCCGCGGCGATCGATCCGCTCAGGGAGAGCGCCCCGTTCCTGACGCTGGCATTCTTCAGGCTGACGGCCGCCGAGAAGCCCTTCGCCGTCGACGGCACCGTGACGTCGACAGGCACTGAGGTGCCGGCGATGACCTGCGTCGGGTCGCGGAAGACGGCCACGACCTGCCAGCTCCCCGGAGCCAGCGGCGCGGTCACGGAGAACGTTGTCTGCGTGGGGGCGAGTGCGACTCCGCCGATCTGCGCGAAGGCCGCGATCGAGCCCTTCGGCCGGGCCAGGATCGAGATCGTGCCCTGGGCGTGGGCCGCGCCGGGGCCGACCGTGCCGGTGACGACGACGCCGCCGGTCGTCGGCTTGGCGGAGGTGATCGCCACGCCTCCCTGGACGCTCATCGCGCTGACCGCGGAGGCAGCCGGTTGGAGCAGGTCCCCGAACGGCGGCGTCAGGCTCGGGATCTCGATCTGCGTGATCAGGCCGGTGGAGACCTGGAAGTTGCCTGACGAGGTCGGGACGAAGCCGATGCTGTAGTGGCCGTTGGCGTCGGTCGCTCCGCTCCCGACAGGCACGGACAGGCCGCTGGTCAGCTGACTGACCGTAACCGGAACGTTGGCCGGCGGCGGGAAGCCGGGCTCGGCGTTGACCACGCTTCCCGTGACCGTGACCGGCGCGCCCGGCGGATCGACGGCGGGGAATCCGGCGGTGGTGATGATCGGCGAGGCATCGGCGACGAACGGCGGGTCGTTGGACCCGTTGAGGTAGGTCTTCAGCTGTGACTGGAAGGCGGGCGACGTGAGGTAGTTCACGAACGCGAGGGCCGCCGGGACGTTGATCTGAATGTTCGGCTGACCGGTGAACTTCGCCGGATTGATCACGTAGGCGTGGAAGTAGTTGATCAAGAGGGTGGCGCCGCCGGGCGCGGTGGCGCTGTTGTCGCGGGTGACGATCTGGAGGTTCGGAATCGTCGCGTTCGAGGCGAGCGACGCGTAGGTCCCGCGGTCGGTGAAGACGTAGCAGTGACCGGCGACGAGTCCGGGAGCACCGCTGCACGCGTTGGCGAAAACGATGTTCGGGCCCTGGGTCAGGGAGTTGACGTAGTACCAGGAGGGGGGCGTGAAGGTGGTCGCCGGGCACGCCTGGCCGGACGCCGTGACGCCCTGGCCGGACGCGATCGGTGTCGCGCCACCGCCGTTGGCGGCACTCACAGTGCAGAGCAGCAGACCGGCCGGAGGGGTCGCCAGCGCGGCGACCTTTTGCCAGATCTGGTGCTCGGCAACGGTCGTCCCCGGACTCCCGGCGCGGGACGCGAACTCGGCGTTGCCCGCGGCGCCGGCGGTCGCGACGGCCGCGAACGCCGCGACGATGTCGTGCGGGGCGCCGGCGAGGACGCCGGCCGGGTCGGGATTGGCCGACGGGCCGGCGAGCACGAAGTCGTTCGTGAAGATGGCTCGCCCGTAGGGCTCGTAGGAGTAGCCGTCGGCGACGAACTGATTCTCGAGCGAGGCGGCGTGGACGATCAGCACGCTCGGGCCTCCGACGCCGGTCTTTGCGTTGGTGATCGCGGTCCCCGTGGCCGTGCCTACGTACTTGAACGTGTACTGGGGGTAGGCGGCACTGAATCCCGGCTGGATCACATTGGCCATCAGGTTGGAATCGCTGACGTCGCTCGTGCCGACCACCGTCAGCGTCGTCCCGGTGTCGGCGGCGGCGAGCGCCGGAAAGAGGACGAGCGATGCGACGAGCGCGAGAGCGAGGAGCGAGCAGCGAGGGGGCTTGGGCATCCGGCGACCCTAGCGCATATTCGGTATCCGGGAGCGCAAACTGCGTCGATTTGCCTAGGTATCGGTCGATCCACACGCGGTTCGAACGCATCAGTACCCCGCCGATCGCGATTCCGCCGGGTCCGGCGTCCGCCAGGGATCGAGGAGTTCGGGAGAGTCGATCGGTTGGCGCGCAGCCTAGGCAGGAAAGTCGATCGGTCGGCCGCGCAGCCTTCGCAGGAGAGTCGATCGGTCGGCGCGCAGCCTAGGCAGGCGGTTCGTCGCGCCGAGACCCACAGCTCGCGGTCTGGTATCCGCCGACGAGGCCGAGGCGTTGCGTGAACGCGCTGGACCGCAGGAGGTTTGCCAGGGAGTCGACGGCTGGGTGATCGGTCCAGCGGCCGTCGAGCCAGAGCTCGGCGACATGTTCTTCGAGTGCTTCGAACGCGAGGCCGAGATTGAGTGCCGCAGGCTCCATCGTGACGCCGGCCGGCGCGCCGTTGGCAACGCGCTGCACGACTTCGAGGTGGCCTGCGGCGCGGGGGCCGTCCGGGACGGCGCCGGCGCGTGCGCGGGCCGCGTCGACGAACGCCTTCTGACTGGATGCTCCGTCGTCGCGTTGGACTACGCGCGCCCCGGTCTGGCAGAGCTCTTCGAGCGAGCGGCCCCGGCGCCCGCGGCTGGCGAGCCCGACGCGCCAGCGTGCCAGGTGGAGGCGCAGGACACCGCGCGGGGGCTTTGGCAGCTGGTCGAACGTGTTGTGCACGAGTGCGCCGTGCGCACGGCCGGCGCGCATCGCGGCGATCGCGGCGCCGGTCGAGCCCGAGAGGGCGATCAGGTGCCGCGGTCCGGCATGTGGCAGCATCGCCGCCGCCAATCCCAGCGCCGGATCGCAGCCCACGACGACGTAGCCCTGAAGGTCGCCCCCAGCCAGCCGCTCCGGTCGTCCGGCCCGCAGCACGGCGTTCGCCGCCGGCCAACCTTCGAACGCGAGGGCGCAGCGAGCGGGCGCATGCACGAGGCGCTCGCCGACACGCGCGGCGAGCACGGCTTCGCCGTCGCGCGCGGCATCGGCGAGCACTGATTCGCTTACGCTCGCAGGCGCCGCGAAGAGGTCCTCGACCGAGCGATCGAGGACCGCGGCGAGCGCGAGGGCGGCGTCGACGCTCGGCCGGTTGGCGCCGGCTTCGACCGCGCCGACCGTCTGGCGGCTCAGGCCGGCCGCGGACGCGAGCTCGGCTTGACTCAAGCCAGCCGCAGTTCGCGCGTCCCGTAGCTGCGACATAGCCGACATCCTAGCCACCGGGCCAGTATCTTAGCCAGCCCGATGTCGTCCCCCTTCGGTGAGCACAGTGGGGTGAGAGGAGCGCGTGATGTCAGCCACCCCGAACGTCGAGGACGAACACCCCCCGCCGCCGCCGGAGGAAGGCGAGCTGCCGCTGCTGGACCTGGCGAGGGCTTTCGTGATGAAGGGCAACTTCACCTACGGGGGTGGCAGCGCCACGATCGCCACGCTGCACCACGAGATCGTCGAGCGACGCCGGTGGCTGGCGGAGGGGCCGTTCCAGCTGTCCTACGCCCTGTCGCGGTTGACTCCCGGGACGAACCTGCTCGCCTTTGGGGCGTGTATCGGCTACCTCCTGCGGCGGATGCCCGGCGCGCTCGTCGCACTGCTGGCCGGCTCGCTTCCGTGCGCGGCGATGGCGCTCGCACTGACCGCGCTCTACAGCACGTGGAACCACGATCCGGTCGTGCAGGTCGCGACGCGTGGAGCGCTCGCGGCCGCCGTCGCGGTCACCGTGATGACCGGCGTCACGCTGATCCGCCCGCACTGGCGACGCGCGGGCCCGGCGAAGCTCGTGGTGTTCATCGGCGGCGCGTTCGTCGCCGCCGAGCTGCTGGGTGCCTCACCACTCTTGGTGCTCGTCCTCGCGGCGATCGCGGGGTTCGCGTGGCCGGCCGGGAGCGAGACTTGAATCCTCTCGTCCTCTACCTCCACCTGCTCAAGGCGACGTCGACGACGTTCGCGGGCCTCGCGTCGATCCCGGTTCTCCAAGCGGACCTCGTCGTCCACCACCAGGTGATCACCGACCAGCAGATCAACGTCTCGGTCGTCGTAACGCGCAGCACCCCCGGGCCAGCCGGCCTCTACGTCGTCAGCGTCGGCTATTTCGTCGCCGGCGTGTGGGGCGCGATAGCCGGCTGGGCCGCGATGATCACCCCGGCCTTCGGCGCTGTCGCGCTGCTGCGCTTCCTCGGACGTCGCGCGCAGCACCCCCGCGCGACGGGGGTGATCCAGGCCGTCGTGCTGGCCAGCGCCGGCCTCCTGTGGGTCGATGCGCTGCCACTCGGACGTCAGGCCGTGACGGATCCGGTGCTCCTCGGCATCCTGCTCCTGGGCGCCGCAGTGCTCGCGACCCGCAAGGTGGAGAGCCTCTGGGTGATCCTCGGCTCAGCGTCGCTGTATCTCGCGGCCGCGTCCGTCAGCCTCGTGTCCGGCCTGTGAAGGACACACGACGACGGCCGGCAGCTATGAGTCTCGCAGCTCCCGCAACGCGCCCTCGGGATCGGCGCAGCGCATCAGCGCCTCGCCGATCAGCGCCCCGTCGACCCCGGCATGCCGCAGCCGCTCGAGGCTTTCGGGTGAGTCGAGCCCGGACTCCGAGATCACGAGCGTCCCGGCGGGAACGAGCGGCGCGAGTGTCAGGGTCCGCTCGAGCGCGACCGAGAAGTCCCGCAGGTCGCGGTTGTTGATCCCGATCACCTCCGGTGAGACCCCAAGGGCGATCTCGAGCTCCCCGGCGTCGTGAACCTCCACGAGAACGCCCAGCCCGAACCCCACCGCCTCCGCGTGCAGTTCGCGGAGCCTGCTGCCGCCGAGCGCGGCCACGATCAACAGGACGGCGTCCGCCCCGGCGTCGACTGCCTCGAGCAGTTGATATGAGTCGAGCACGAAGTCCTTGCGCAGGATCGGGATGCTCGTCGCCGCCCGGACGGCCCGCAGGTCGGCGAGCGAGCCGGCGAAGTTGCGCTCCTCGGTGAGGACGGAGATCGCCGCGGCCCCGCCCCGCTCGTAGGCGCGCGCGATCTCGGCCACGTCCACCCCGCGCCCGATCGGGCCGGCCGACGGCGAGCGGCGCTTGTGCTCGGCGATGATCGACAGGCCGGGGCCCGCCAGCGCGTCGCGGAACAGGTCGGCCGGCCGGTCGCTGTGCCGGGCGGCCAGCGGGCGGTCGATCCGCCGGCGCTCGACATCCTCGCGGGTGGTGGCGAGGATTCCGTCGAGGACCGTGCTCACGCGAGCGCCGCGGACAGCTCGACCGTCATCGCGACGAACCGGTCGAGGACGGCGGCCGCAGCCCCGCCGTCGATCGCGGCCCTCGCCAGCTCGACACCGTGGGCGATCGAATCGGCCCGGCCGGCGGCGTAGATCGCCGCACCGCTGTTGATCAGCGCCATTTCCCGGGCGGGCCCCGTTCGTCCGGCCAGGATCAGGCGCGTCGTCTCGGCATTCTCGGCCGGCGTCCCCCCCGTGACTCCGTCGCCGTCGATCGGCTCGACGCCGAGCTCGGCCGGGGTCACGGTGTACCGGCGGGTCTCGGCTCCCCCGCCGACCTCGATCACGCGGGTCGGCGCGGCGGCGCTGAGCTCGTCGAGGCCGTCATCGGAGGTCACGATCAGCGCGCGGACGGCCCCGAGACCGTCGAGCGCGGCTGCGATCACCTCGGTGAAGGCCGGATCGGAGACGCCGATCAGCTGGCGGCCGGCTCCCGCGGGGTTGGTCAGCGGCCCGAGGAAGTTGAAGATCGTGCGCACGCCGAGCTGCTTGCGGACGGGGATCACGAAGCGGGTCGCCTGGTGGTGGTGGGGCGCGAACATGAAGCCGAACCCGGTCTCCTCGATGCATCGTGCGACCGCCTCCGGGGTCAGGTCGATCCGGGCGCCGAGGGCCTCGAGCAGGTCGGCGGACCCCGACAGGCTGGTGGCCGAGCGGTTGCCGTGCTTGGCGACCGGGCAACCCGCCCCGGCGGCGATCAGGGCTGCGGTCGTCGAGACGTTGAACGACGTCCGCCCGCCGCCGGTTCCCGCCGTGTCGAGCAGCTGTTCGGGGCTCTCGGTCTGGACCGCCGTCGCGAGGGACCGCATCGTCCGCGCGAAGCCGATGATCTCGGAGGCCGTCTCCCCCTTGGTCCGCAGGCCGATCAGAAAGCCGGCGATCTGCGTCTGGGAGACCTCGCCGGCCATGATCCGACCGAGCACGCCGGCCGCGTCCTCGACGCTCAGGTCGCGGCCGGACGCGACGCGGTCGAGCGCGCGGGTGACGGTCGCGTCGGGAAGCTCGGTCATCGGGCATCCGCGCGGCCGTCCGCGCCGGTGTTCGTGCGGCTCGCCTGTCCGCTCTGCTGGTCCACGACCGGCACGCTATCCGGTCGCGACGGGGCCGGTGGCCGGGCCGCGGGACGATGCTACGTTTATGTACATGTCAGACGTCGTCGGAGTCGCCGCGCTGCGCCGCAAGCTCAGCAGGTTCCTCGAGCGGGTCGCCCAGGGTGAGCGGCTCGTCGTCACCGACCACAATCGTCCGGTCGCCGAGCTTGGACCCCCGCCGAGCACCGGAGCGGCGCAGGATCGGCTGATCGCCGACGGACGCATCGCGCGTCCGAACCGGCATGGGCTGCCGCCGCCGCTGGAGCTGGACGGGGATCCATACGCGCTGAGCCGCGCGCTTGACGAGATCCGCGGCGAGGGCTGACCTGCCGCTCTTCTACGCGGACACGTCCGCGCTCGTCAAGTTGATTGGCGACGAGCCCGAGACTCGAGCCCTGCGGCGGTTCGTCAAGGATGCCGACCTTGTCTCGTGCGATCTCGCGATCACGGAGCTGCCGCGGGCGATCAGGCGCGCCGTGGCGAGAAACCCGACGCTGCCGGGAGACGTCCTCTTGCGGCGGATCGACGATCTGCTCGACTCGATCGGACTGCTGCCGCTCGATCGCGGCCTCCTGCTTGCGGCCGGCGCACTGGCCGAGCCGGCTCTCAGGTCGCTCGACGCGATTCACGTGGCCGCGGCGATCGACCTCCTTCCACACGACGGGTTCGTCAGCTACGACGAGCGCCAGAGCGCCGCCGCGAGGCTCGCCGGCCTACGGACCTTCGCCCCCGGCGGCTGATCGTCAGCGATCTGGGGACGGGACTGGGGCCGCGGGAACGAGGAAGTTCGCGAGCAGGGCCATCCCGTCGTCGGTCAGGACCGACTCGGGGTGGAACTGGACGCCCTCGGCGGGGAGCTCGCGGTGGCGGATCCCCATCACGACGCCGGCCCCGGTCGCCGAGACCTCGAGGCAGTCGGGGATCTCGGGGTCGACGATCAGCGAGTGGTAGCGCCCGACCGTGAGCGAGGCCTTCAGCCCGGCGTAGATCGTCCGGCCGTCGTGCTCGATCTCGGCGGTCTTCCCGTGGACCGGGTGGTGGCGGATCACCTGGCCGCCGAAGGCCTGGGCGAGCGCCTGGTGGCCGAGGCAGACGCCGAGCGTCGGGATCCCGGCCTCGGGGAACCGGCGGACGACCTCGAGTGTGATCCCGGCCTCGTTCGGCGTGCACGGCCCCGGCGATACGACGACCCGGTCGGGACGGGTCGCGAGCAGCTCGTCGACGGTGGCATGGTCGTTGCGCACGACCGTGACCTCGGCCCCGAGCTCGCCGAGATACTGGACGAGGTTGTAGGTGAACGAGTCGTAGTTGTCGATCACGAGGACGCGCACGCCCTCCACGCTACCGTCCCACCTCTTCCCGGCGGGCCTTCGCCCCTGGACATGCGGACCTGTCCACCGACGCGGACGCCTGACAGCGGACCACCGCGCACGGCCAGCGCGATCCAGGCGGTCGTATTCTCCAGGACCGCCAGTTACTCAGGTATGGGCGATCATGATCAGGATCGTCGCCAGGACGATGCCGCTCGCGAGCTTCGTCACCCTGCCGACCTGGTCGCTCAGCCCCTCGTACTCCCGGCTCAGCACGCCCGCTTCAGAGCGCAGGTCACGCTCGGCCATCTCGGCTAGCCGCACTTCGCGGGGCCCGAGGTACGCGCTTGTGATCGCGCCGAGCGCGATCGCGGCGAGCATCCCCCAGTCGACGTAGAAGGCGCCGAGCGTGCCGAGGTCCGTGGCGAGGACAAGGCCGCTGACGACGACCGTCGCCAGACCGGGGGTCACGAGGCGGCGGATGACCTGCTGCTGCGCGCGGTGAAACAGCGGGAGCCCGCGCGGCTCCATGATGCTGTTGCCGACCGCGATGAAGACCGGGTACGCGAGCATCACGCCGAACGCGACCAGGACCCCGGCGACGTGGACGACGAGCAGGACGTTGTCGAAGGTCAGCGAGAACGACGCCACGCCAGCCGCCGGCTGCTAGGCGTGCTTGACGGTGACGCTGGATGCCTGGGCGTGTGGCTTTCCGCCGGTCGGCGTGAACGTGACCGTGATCGAGACGTGCAGGCGTCCGAGCTTCTTGAGGCTCTTCGCCGCCGCCTTCGACGGGCGGATCGTCAGCCGGAACGACCCGGCTCCGGTCGCCGTCACCGCGCCCGACCCGTAGCTGACAGCCTTCGCCTTGGCCTTCGCCTTCGCCTTTGCCTTCGCGACGCTCGCCGTCTTGGCGGACGTCGTCGTCGAGGGGAACGTCGCGAGCGCCGTGAACCTGCCCGCCCCCGGCGCACCCAGCGTGAAGGTGATCACGCCCGTCTTCGACGCCTTCGGCTTCGACGCGAACGTGAAGGCGCTCGACGGCAGGGCGATCGCCAGCAGCGGGCTCGAGGCGCTCGCCACGCCGGCCGAATTCGACGCGCCGACGACGCACGACAAGCTGTGTCCGATATCCGCGGTTGCGAGCGTATGAGTCGCTCCCGTCGCGCCCGGGATCGCAACGCCGTCGCGCTTCCACTGGTAGCCATAGGTCTGCGGCATCGTCCCCGACCACGCGCCGGTCGAGCACGACAGCGTGAGCCCGAGCTTCGCGGAGCCCGAGATCGCCGGCAGCCCGGTGCTCGCGGGCGCGATCGCCACGGGTGGCGGGGTCACCGTGGTCGGCGGCGTGGTCGGCGCGGGAGGGATTCCCACCCCCGCGCTGGTTGCGTTGGCACTCCCGCCCGAGTTCGTCGCGGTCACCGCGCAGGTGAGCGTCTTGCCCTGATCCGCCGCCCCGACGGTGTAGGTGGACGCCGTCGCTCCGGCGATCGCGCCGCCGTCGCTGCGCCACTGGTAGGTGTAGGTCTGCGGCTTGCCGCCCGACCAGACGCCATCCGAACAGGTCAGCGTCTGGCCGACGGCCGGCGACCCGCTCACCCCGGGCAGGCTCGTGTTCGCCGGTGCGACCTCCGCGGCCACCCCGATCGCGACGGTCGCGATGTTCGACGCGCCCTGGGCGTTGGTCGCGCTGAACGTGAAGCTGTCCGCGCCGCTGTAGCCGGCGGCCGGGGTGTACGTCACCGCCCCGCCGGCGCCCACCGCAGTCAACGTGCCGTGTTGGGGCGGCGTGACGACCGCGTAGGTCAGCTGGTCACCCGAGTCCCCGGCCGCGTCGGCGCAGACGAGCGTGATCGTGTTCGTCGCGCCGAACGCGAAGTTCACGGTCTGGTTCGCGCAGGTCGGCGGCGTCGGAGCGGTGATCGCGATCGTCGTGTCCACCGTCGCGGCCGCGGCATGGTTCGCGTCGCCGGCCTGGTCGGCCGCGACCACACAGGACCCCGACCCCGTGAACGTCAGCATCGATGTCGGGCTGTCAATAGTGCACGGACCGCTGAGGACCGTGTACCTGACCGGCAGCCCCGACGACGCGGTCGCGCCCAGCGTCACCGGCGGATGTCCGTGCGCGTACGGTCCGAGTTGCGGGAATGTGATCGTCTGAGCTCGGACCACCGTGTACGTCACCGTCACGCTCGTCGACATCCCGTCGGTGTCCGTCGCGGTTACCGTCAGCGTGTTCGTGCCGAACGTCACGCCCGACGAGTTCTGGCCGTTGCCGGCGACGGGCGCATCTTGGAATGCGTCCTCGTTGCCGTTCAACGTCGTGTCGCACGCACCCTGGTTCCCAGGTATCGACGTGCCGTTCTGCCCGGCCTGGCAGGAGAAGTCAAATGTCGCTGGGCCCCCGTTCAGGTAGACCCCGCCCTGGACCGGCGTCGTGATCGTCACGGTCGGTGCTCCGCCCGCCGGCGCCACGACGATCGAGATCGTCGCGATGTTCGAATCGCCCTGACGGTTGGTGGACTTGAACGCGAAATTGTCCTGCCCGCTGTAGCCCCCGGTCGGGGTGTAGACGACTTCACCGCCGCCGACACCCGAAGTCAACCCGCTCAGCGTCCCGTGGGCGGGGCCGGAGACAATCGTGATCGTCTGCGGGTCACCCGGATCGGACGGGTCGTCGGAGCAGTCGAGCGAGATGTTCGTCGGCGTCGCGCTGACCGGCGTCGCGCTGCCGGCTGTGCAGGTGGGCGGCGCGGGAGGCTCGACGACGATCGTCCGGTCGACGGTCGTCGCCGCCTGGAAGCTTCCGTTCCCGGCCTGATCGGCTGCGAGCATGCAGGATCCTGAGCCCGTGAACGTCAACACCGAAGGTGAAGTCGAGTTGTCCACCGTGCACGGGCCGCCGAGAACCGTGTACTTCACGGGCAAGCCCGACGACGCGGTCGCCGTCAACTGGACCGGAGCGTGGGCGAACGGGTACGAGCCCGGCGGCACCCAGGTGATCGTCTGCCCCGGTAGCGAGACGGTATAGCTGCTCGACGCGGTTGCCACCCCGCCGTCGGAGTCCGTCGCGGTCACCGTCAGCGTGTAGTTGCCCGGCGTCGACGTGTCGATCGTCTCGCCGTCGGTCACGACCGTACCGTGGCCGAGTGTCCCGACGCACGAAGAAACCGTCGGTGCGCCGGTACCCGACGGCGGCGAGCAACGGAAGCCGAACGTCTCGGAGCCGTCGTTGCGGGCGTACGTCGGACTGCCGGTCGGAGACGTGATCGTCGCGGTCGGAGGACCGTCGAGCTGTGAGACGGCGATCGGGACGACCGCGCCGCCCGAGAACTCCTCGGTGACGGCTACGCAGTCCGTCGCACTGGGACACGCGATGCCGGTGTCGGGGAGGGCAAAGTTGATGTGGATGTCGGGCTCCTCGGTCACCGGCCCCGCTGTTCCGTCGCCGTGGATCGGGACCATCGCCGGGTTCCCGGACGGATCGCTGCCGACCGCGATGCAGTAGTTCGCGGGGCTCGGCGGGCACGCGATCGCTCCGAGGCTGCCCATGCTCGGCATCGCCGACGGAGCACCGGGCGCCCCTGCCGAAATCGGCACCAGCAGGCCGCTGCTCGCGTTGGTGTCGCTCCCGACTGCGAAGCAATTGTCCTTGGCGTAGCACGCGATGCCGCCCGTCTCTCCGGCCGGGTCGATGCTCCGCCCCGCGATCACGCCGAGCGGCTGCGGTGCTGCCGGTTGGCCGTTCGTGATCTGCACAGCGACCTGCGTCCCGCCCCCGTGGCCGATCGCGACGCAATCGTCGACCGCCGAGCACGCGACATCGACGAAGAAATCGACGCCCGTGGCGACGACCGCTGGGAACTTGGGGACGCCGTCGTCAATTTGCAGGACCTCCGCCGCGAAAGGTGAGGCCGAGTCCGAACCGACGGCGATGCACTTGCTGCTACCGGGCGGGCACGCCACCGCGAAGGTGTCGAAGTTGGCGATCGGCTGGTTCGTTCCTGCTGTCCCGGCCTTGATCGCCACCAAGTCGCCGCTGGAGCCCGACGAGAAGGTCGTCGCGATGCAATCGGTGCTGCCGCCGCTGTCGCAGGCGACGCTGTCGAGCGGAGTGATCGACAGCGCACCGACGTCCTGGGCATTTCCCGCGAGATCGTCCGTAACGGGGACGGCGACGCCGCTTGCGCCGTCAGCGCTGTTGCCCACCGCGACGCAGTCGCGGCTGTCCCAACAGCTGATCGAGTACAGCGAGCCGGTGCCGGACACGGCCTGCGTCGAGCCGAACGTACTGGCCTGCGCGGCGCTCGCTCCGTACCCCAAGCCGAGCAGAGCGGCGAACGCAGGGACGAGGGCCCTTGGGAGGCGGGACTGGTGCCTCCCGTTCGGAGTGCGACGAATCATCGGCGAGAATCTAGCGCAATCAAATCCTAGGTGAAGCCTATGTTCTCATAAGATCTCCGCCGGACGACAGCCGTCAGCGACCGCTGTCGCGGACGTATTGCGCGAGCGGCGCCGACCCGGGTGTGAGCAGGATCGGCGGCACGGCGATGTCGTACGGCGACCCGCCGCGCATCAGCGCGGCCGGCAGGTCGACCAGCGCGTCGGCGAGAGAACGTAGGCGGATAGTCGCAATCGCCCGCAGGACATCGTCGCGACCGAGCTCGCGCAACGTCGACTCGACGAGGCCCAGGCCGCCTCCGCTGGAGCCTTCGGAGAACGGTTCGAGACCCTGACCGATGCTCGGCGTCCCGACGCCGCCGACGAAGACGTCCTTGCGCCGCGCGCGGGGCAGCGCCTCGCGGAGGAGGCGGGCGACGTTGGCCGCGAGGGCGTCGTCGGCGCACAGGACGATCCTGAGGTGCGGATCGGCCTTCACGGCCCGGACCGGATCGTAGGTGACGTAGTCGGCTTGCACTGCGGTCAGCGCGATCTGCGGGATCGCGCGGGCGAACGCCGTGCGGATCGCATGCTCCTCGGGGCTCACCGCGACCGCCGGCGGAGGGCCCGGCGGGGGTGGCCCATGCTCGGAGATCCACACCCGCGACCCGTACGGCGGGATCCCGGTCACGAACACGGCGCTCCCGCGGCCGCCGAGGCGGGTGCGCGCCCATTCTGCGGCGTGGGCCGCCAAGAGACCGCCAAGCGCTCCGGGCGCAATGGAGATCTGCGCGGTCTGGTGGCGCAACGGCGCAAGATAGGTGATCACCTGAACCCCCTGCCCGATCACCGTCTTCGCCACGGAGTCGTCGGCCCCACTGGAGACGACGATGAGGTCCGTCCCGTGCGGATACCTGTCGGTCACCGGATCGAAGGCCCCGCCGCTTCTGTTCTGCTCGGCGAACCCCGCCAGCGCCCCGCCTCCCTGCGAGCTGACGTACGGCGGGGCGATACCGACTTCGGCGGCGCGAGCGTTTATCAGTGCCTGCACCCCTGGAGCCAGCGGCGCAAGCGCGACGATGTATCCGGGAATCCGCTTGTTCACCACATAGGTGGCGCAGCCGGCGAGCGCGCCCGGCACCGCGAGCACGATGCCCGCGGCGGTGGCGCTGCGAAGCGCCCCGCGGAGGACCGTCCGCCGGTCGACCGGCTCGCCGGCGAGCACGCCGGCCCCTGTCTGGGGGGCCGGCAGCGTGTCGGAGCTCGGCGGGAGAGCGGGCGCGAACGGGGATGGGGAGAAGGACGGGCGCGCGGTCACGGCCGGGTTGCCGCGACGGCCGTGGTTTCAGTGGGGTGGGCAGGCGGGATCCGGCGGCGTCGGCGACGTCGCCTGAGCTTCCCCCATTGCTGGACGGTGGTCAGGATCCCGGCGAGGATCAGCAGCATCGCGAGCACGACCATCGCGTGCTCGAGGCTGTCCGGGAGGCCGCCGCCGTAGTCGTAGGTGAAGCCGTAGCCCTGGATGTCGTTGAGGATCTCCGAGGACAGCGTCGTCGTCTGATTGAGGTTGTTGCCACCGATCACCGTCACCGCGCCGACCTCCGCGATCGCCGAGCCCAGCGCGAAGATGACCGCCGTGAGAACTCCGATCCGCGCCTCGCGAAACGCGAGCAGCGCGAGACGCCAGCCGGAAGCGCCACACGCCCGTGCCTGATCCATCAACCCCGCGGGGAGGCCTCTGATCGCGGTCGCGCTCAGCGCGATGATGATCGGCAGCGCGAGCACCGTCTGCGCGAAGATCATCCCGTTGATCGTGCCGTACCAGTCGGTACCCCACGGCGTCGCCCCGTGAAGCACGGGGATCAGGAAGATTCCGACCGCGACCGGCGGCAGCCCCAGACCTGCGTTCGCGACGACATGCGCCCAACGGGCACCGCGCGTGCGGCGCGTGCCGATCACGTAGGCCGGCAGCAGTCCGATCACCAGCGCGATCGCGGTCGCCTCCAAAGCCAGGTGGAGCGTACGGTTGATCAGCGGGTGCAGCTGGTCGTCGTAGCGCATCAGCCGCCACGCCTCGCGAATCTGCTCAAGCAGGAACGGCATGCGCGACCCCTTCCGCGTCGAAGCGCACCCCGCCGTCGACACGGACCGTGACCCGCGCGCCGAGCCCCGGGCCGGGATAGCCGCAGCGAACCTGCAGCTCGCCGTCGGGTAGCGCGATCACGCACAGCACGTGGTCCTCCTCGGGGATTCGCCGCGCGACGACGCCGTCGATTCCGCCGGCGGCGTCGAGTGAGACGTGCGCCGGCCGCACGAGGCGTCGCGCACCGCCAGCCTCCCGCAGGTGACCGGTGAAGCCGAGGAACTCTGCGACGTCGACGTCCTGCGGACGCTCGAGCACATCCCGCGGCGCGCCCTCCGCGCCGACCCGGCCGTCGACCAGCACGATCAGGCGGTCCGCGAGCGCCCACGCCTCGGCCCGGTCGTGGACGACGATCATCGTGGCGCGGTCAGGGTCGCGAAACGCCGCCGAGGCCTCGCCGAGCAGCTCTGCCCGTGTCGGCGGGTCGAGCCCCGCGAACGGCTCGTCGAGCAGGAGGATGTCGCTGCGTAGCGACAGCGACCGCGCGAAATGGACCCGCCTCGCCTCGCCGCCCGAGAGGGTGTCGGCCGCGCGGTCAGCGAGATGCGCGACGTGCAGGGACGCGAGCGCCGTCTCCGCACGCGCGGCCCGCTCCCGCCGCGGAACGCCCCACCAACCCAGTGCGGCATGGAGGTTGGCGCGAACCGAGCGCTGCGCGAGCGACGGTGTCTGCAGCGCCGCCGTGATCCGCCCATCGACGCGGACGCGGCCGCCGGCGCGCGGCAGGAGCCCGGCGAGGACGTGCAGGAGCGTCGACTTCCCGACGCCGTTCGGGCCGAGGACCACGACGGTCTCCCCTCTGTGAAGGCTCAGGTCGACGGACTCGAGCAGCACGCGCTTGCCGCGCGCGACCCGCAGCTGCTCGGCGATCAGGACTGGCCGCCGGCTATCCATGTCGACCTCGACTGCTGGAGGAACGTCAACGCGACCGCCGTGACGAGGAACAACGCCATCAACAGCATCGCGTACGCATAGCCCAGAGGGCCCGTGTCGTAGGTCCCGGCGGACTGGCTGGTCGTGCCGTAGTGAAGGGCTGCGAGCGCGAGGTTGTCGTAGCGAAAGCACCCGCGCGGCGGGGGAACATGAACCGTCCCCGCGCAGCCGCCCTGGCCGCTGCTGGTCACGAACAGCGCGCCGATCGCCGTCATCGTCACGCCCATCGCGACGATGATCGCCGCGAGCACGGCGGCCCGCGCCTCGCGAAGCGCGAGCCGGCCGCGCGCCACGCACGACGCCCCGCACACCTCGGCCTGCTCGAGCAACCCCGCAGGCACGCGCTGAAGCGCGGTCGCCGAGAGCGCGATCACGATCGGCAGCGCCAGCAGCGCCTGGACGAAGACGTCCATCGAGATCGCCACGTGAAACCACGGGGTCGAGACGCTCGGCGGGAGCTGCCCGGCGAGCGGCCCGCTGTATATGCGTCCGGACGGCGGCAGCCGCGCCGGCCCGCCGCCCTGGAAGGCGTACTGCGACGCGGTCGACAGAACCACGAGGACACCCACGACGACCGGCGGCGACCGCGTCAGCGCGTTGCCGATCGCGAGCAGGACACCACGACCCCTGAAACGCCCCAACCCCAGCATGCAGCCGAACGGCAGGCCGATCACCGCGGCGATCGCCGTCGCGTACACGGCCAGGCGCAGCGTGTGCTGCACCGTGTACCAGAGGTCGACCTTCTCGCCCTCACCTCCGGCGTAGGCCCCCCCCGCCTCGATCACATGCCAACCCGTCCTCAGCAGACCCCACAGGGCCGCGGGATCCCCGAGCAGGTTGGCGATCACGGCGTCGAGCCGCTCGCGACGTACACGAGAGTCCCGTCGCGCTCCTCATAGACCTGGCCGAGGCTTCTCGCGCCGTTCGTGACCGGAACCCGCTTCTGACCCGGCTTCACCGGGACGAGCCGCTGATTCTTGTCGAGGACGATCGACGACGGCGTCGATTGGTTCGCAGCCTTCGCCGCGCGGGACGTCAACAGCTGGCTGAGGCTGAATCCCGCGATCAGGAACGCCACCGCGAGCACGATCCCCAGATCGAACATGTTGACCAGCCCGTCCAACGGATCGCCGGCGCGGTCCGCGTGACGCTGCGCCCGCCGCTTGACCTCGATCACCGCTACACCGCTCCCCGGCCGAGCGGACCAAGCACGCCCGCTTCGAGCTCCGCCGCGATGAACTCGACATCCGACAGATCCTGCGCATACATCCGATCCCTGACCAGCGAGATCCCGAACGCGATCACCCCGACCAGCAGGCCGAGCACCGTGACGCTGAACGCGACCCGCAGATTGTCGGTCAGCGCCTTGATGTTTCCGCTCGCCAAGCCGCCCAGTGCCGGCGAAAGCGGGATCAACGTCCCCATCAACCCGAGTGCCGGACCGGCGCGGACGAGGAGCCGGGTGCGCTCGAGGCGCCGCAGCGAGCCGAGGTCGAAGTCGGCGATGCTCTTCGAAAGCTGGTTCGAGTCAAGCGGCGGGGGCGCCGCGAACTGCTCGAGGACCTCCGCGAAGACCGCATGCATCGCCGCGCTCGACGCGGCCCCGACGAGGTGACGCCCTGCCAGCGGGCGATCGCCCGCCGCGAGCGCTGCCCGGGCCTCCCGAGCGGCGAGCTTGACCGCCAAGCGGTCGTGGCGACCGCGGCGCTTCAACTCGACGGCGAGCGCACCGAGCTCGACGAGCACCAACGCGAGCGCCAGCAATGCCGCGACCAGCACGGGAATGCGCAGCACGTTCGCGATGTGAAAGACGACATCCTCAATCGAGGCGAGCGGCAGTATCACGCGACGCCCGCCCGTATTCCGCCCAAGTCCGATCCGCCCGACCCGCCCGACCCGCCCGACCCGCCTGAGTTGCCCGATTGGCGCGACCGCAGCCGGCCGGCCAAGCCCGGACCGGTCTCCCGGACGACGCCCAGCACGACCAACGCGATCAGCGAGAGGATCCCCAACATCCACGCCGGGAGTCCGCCGCTCGCGCTCCCGCTACCGCCACGCGTCGAGGCACGCGCCAGCGACTGCAACAACGACAATGATCTCGACGAGACGGCCGAGAGCCCCGTGCTCAACGGCGAACCCGGCGAATCGACCACCACACCCGTCAACCCGGGTCCCGCCACCACGCCGCGCGCCGCCGGAGTCTTCGGCGGCGTCGTCCGTCCAGTGCCGGCGCCGCGCGCGCTCACGCGAGACGTCGTGCGGCCCGACGACACGGTGCGAGCAGTGCGAGCGTCACGTCCGCTCGTGCCGGTGGCGCTGCTGCTTGCGCCGGCCCCGGCGGAGCTGCCGCCCCCGGCGCCCGCACTCCCGCGGCCACCGCCGCCGCGGGAGGTCGAGACCCCCGGCGAGGCGCTCGGCACGGGCGCCGGCGTACCGCTCGTGCGCGGCGCGACACTCGACGTCAACTGCTTTGCGCTCCCCTGCGCCGCCCCGCTGGCCAGCGTGTTCGGCGCGCCCTGGCCACCACCGGTGCTGTGCGTGCCCCCAGCGCCGCCGGCCTGCGACCCCGGCCGCGTCGCGCCATGCCCCCCATTCGACGACTGGCCGCCCGGCACCTGACCACACGCCCCATGCGCACCCGGCGAGGCCCCTATCACAACCTGCGCCGCGACTGGCGAAACACCAGCGTCGATACTCCCCACGCCGCCGTGATCGACGACCGTCAGCCGCACATCAAAAGTACCGGTCGCCGCAAACGCGTGCACAATCGCATCCGACGACGACAACGGCGTGGCAGGCGTCCCGTCACCGAAATCCCACGAATACACCAAACCGTCCGTGTCGACCGGCGCACCCGCCTGCAGCCCGCGTGTCACCACGCCAGACCCCGGCAGCGCGAAATCGACGGTCTGCCCGACACCCGGGGTACACACATCGAACACCGGCTGCGGAACGCCGAGCACCGTGCCCGAGTTGGCGATGTCAACTGTCAACGCATCCAGCGTCTGCGGCCCCGGGAAGCTCACCTCGGGCTCGGGAGCGATTTGATTGCCACCCCCGTAGTAGATGATGAAGGTCGGCACACCGAAGTCGACCGCCTGGTAGCTGGTGCCCGGCCCGTGCACGTCGAAGACCGCGTAATACGGGACCGACTCGAACGGCGGGTCTGTGAAGCCCGACACGACGCCCGAGCGGTCCAGCGATGCGGGACCGCTGCCGAACTCGCCACCGCTGACGATCATCGAGTTCAACGTGTACGACGGGGCGACCCCGGCAAGCTCTGCGATGAGCTTCGCGCTCATGCCGGGAATTCCCTGCTCTGACGCAGAGCCGGCGTTCGGCAGTTGACCCGGCTGCGGCTCGACGTCGACGGTCTGTTCGATCTCGCCGACGCCGACGAATGGGCCGGCAACGCCATTCACCGCGACCTGGATTCCCATCGCCGCCTCGGCCGGAATCGCGCGGATACCTGCAAGCGAGGCCGCCACCACCACGCCGCTCAGCGCCGCCATCACCCGTGGAAGTCGGCGCCGCGCCCGTGCGGTCTGGGGCAAGGCATTTTCGAGTTGTCCCGATACTTCGGCGCCGGGTGGGGCCGCCCCGTGTCGGCCCGTCTCCCGCCGCGCAAGCGGGAGCGTCTGCTCGGTCGACGCGAAGCGAGTCATCATCGGGGTCGAGCCTAGCATTTGCCAAGGCATCGCCGAGAGGAGTACCGTCCTCTAGAGATGCGCCCGAAGCGCGTCATTGGGGTACTCGGCACTGTCGACAGCGAGATAGAAGTTCCCGAGCAGGCCCTCCAGTTGGGAGACGATCACCTGGCTGACCCCGGTGCATCCGCGGACGCCGTAGCGCGGGCCGAGCGTCACGAAGACCCGGTCGCTTGGGTTGTACGCGACATCAGGCGAAACGTTGACGATCGGCGAGATCTGGTTGATGTGAGCGCTCGTCGGACTCGTCAGACCAGAGACGTGGCCGAACGTCCAGCAGAGCTTGCCCTGGCTCCCCAGTATTCTCAGCGTCGCCGAGAGCGACGCATGACCTCGGCGGGGGCGACGCGACGAGACGGTCGTCGCCTGGAGGGTGACCGTGACGGTCTTGTCCGGAGACGAAGCCGGCGCCGACGTGCGCGTCGTCGGCGTCGCGGTCGCGGGCGGACCCGGTGCACTCGAACGCGGGGACGAGGCCGCGGGATGGGCAGTCAGGCCCGAGCCGCAGCCGGCGAGGACGATCACGGCCAGTAGAGCCGGCGACACGCCCAGGCCTCTTCGCGAGGTCAATGGTCCCACCGCGAAATCCTATACGTTTCGTATGCGCTAGGCACATCCGCGGCCGGCAGTACCCGGCTGACCCTCGCTCACCCGAGACACCGCGAATCGGCCGCAGCACCGTCCCGGTTGCGAGCTGGTCGGTCAATAGAAGGGCGCCGCACCAACCGGCCTGCCAGGCGCCAACTGGCCGCGGAGACGCGGAGCCGTCGCGGCGCCGTGTCCGGTCGAGATCACGACGAAGAAGTTGCCAGGCATCTTAACCATCGACCGAAGGCCCGTTCGAGTGATTGGCGGCTTGACACAGCCGGTCGGGCTGTAGCGGTCGCCCAGTGCGAACGCCAGAGAGCCGCCACCGCCGACGTCACCGATGCCGATCGCGGCTTCCGAAGGATCGACGACGCCGGCCAGCCGTCCGAAAGTCCAGCAGACCGCGCGCTGCCTCGCAAAGATCTCGACCGTCGCGCTGCCCGACCCGGCCGGCGGCGACACGGCGGAGAGAACGATGCGCAGGGATTTGGACGCGGGGACCTGCGGTCGCGGGGCGCTGAGACCGACGGGCAGCCCGCTGGCGGCGGCAGCCGCCACCGGCGCGGAGCTCCGCGTCCCGGCGGCCACCCGGCTCGTGCCATGCGACGGTGGCGACTGGCTCGCCGTCGTCGTGGCGGTCTTCGCGGCGGGCGCAGATCCACAAGCCGCGAGCCAGAGCACCACGAGCGCCTCAGCCAGGAGGCTTCCGGCCTTCGCCGCAATCGAGTCCACGCGAACGATTGTCGATGGCTTTGAACCTAGGATGTCCATAGATCTTATGGGGCGTCGACCCCGTCCCCCGGATTGGGACGGGGTCACTCGGCGGCCTGGGTCTGTGCGCGGTCTGTCTAGACCAGCGCACCCGGCGCCCCGGCGCTGCCGTTGCCGCCGGCGGCCCCGGCACCGCCGCCGATCGTTCCGGTCCCACCGGCGCCGCCGTTCCCGCCTGAGCCGCCTGAGCCGCCGTTGCCGGCGCTCCCGCCGCCGGATGCCGCCGCGTTGCCGCCGGCCCCGCCGTTGCCGCCGCTACCGCCTGATCCACCGCCGCCGCCGAACCCGTTGGCAGCGTTGCCGCCCCTGCCGCCGTTGCCGCCGTTGCCGCCCTGACCTCCGTCGCCGCCGACCACGGTGCCGAAGCCGCCGGCTCCGCCGAGCGCGCCGCTGCCGCCGCTGCCGCCCCTTCCGCCGGTTCCATCGGTCACGTTCCCGCCGTTTCCGCCGTTCCCGCCAAAGCCGCCGATGCCGCCGTTTCCGGCGAAGGTTCCAACTCCTCCCGCGCCGGCGACGGACCCGGCACAGCCTGCCGCGCCGCTTCCGGCCACGCCGTAGGTGACTCCGCCGCCGTCGCCGCCGTTGCCGCCGCTACCACCCGGGCCGCCGAAGCCGCCGAACGTGAAGGCGCCACCCTCGCCGCTTCCGCCGGCGGTCGATGTACCGCAGGCACCGCCGCCGCCACCGACCCCGGCCGTCGCGGTGCCGCCGCTCCCACCGTTGCCTCCGTCGCAACCGCCGCCACCGAATCCGCCGGACGTCGGGAGGCCGATGCCGGTAGGTCCGGGCAGGCTGTCGATGGTTCCGGCCGTCCCGAGACCCGGCCCGATCACCGAGGACCCGAACGCGGCGCCGCCGGTGCCGCCGGTCGACCCGGAGCCGCAGGACACCCCGGGGGAACCCCCCGCCTGCGCCGCCGCCGGCGCGATCGCCGCGCTCGCGACGGCAGCCGCAATTCCGAGCGCAACCTTCGAAGACCTGATGTGCATTTACTTCCGCTCCTCATGCCGAATATCAGTGAACATCACACACCTCACCCCTTGCACGCACCGGCACATAGCCCAGGCAAAACCTAGCTAAACTGGAACCTACTTGGCCCGTGGCGGCCGCGTCAAGGACTTCCACAAGTCGCGGCGACGGGCGCCGCCGACGGCGTCAGGGATCAGTCGGCCGTCGAGAGAAGAGACCCGCTTGTCGCCGTTCGACAAGCGGGGCTCCGATGACGGCGCACTGCCGCTACCCAGCGACACCGACGAGGGCCGGGCCGGGCGCCGTCGCCTGCGCCTCGCCCGGACCCTCCACGAGATCAGCGTTACGGGTTCACGGTCAGCGGCCCGAATGAGGCCGTGTTCTCATAGGGGCTGAACTTCGTCGCGATGTTCGTCTGGTTGAACGTCGGCGTGAACAGCTGGACCAACACCGTGCCGGTCGCCGTCGGCGTGTAGTTGACGCTCACCAATCCGGCGGTGTTGCTCACGCCGTGGCCGACCGACGTCCACGTCGCGCCGTTGTCGGTCGAGACGTTGAACGAGTACGGAATAGCGACGACCGGGTGTCCCAGTGTCGGATCCGCCGGCGAGTACACAAGGTTCGCGTGGAGGGTGAACGGATGGTTCACCCTGACCGAGCCCCCCGCCGGCAGCGGTGCCTGGCTCACCGCCTGCGGAAACGCGTCCGGATGGAAGATCGGGTTCCCGCCGTTATCGGTCGCCAGATAGCTCGTGATCGCGTTCTGGAACGCCGGCGTGAACGTCTCCTTCCCGGACACTCCACTCGCTCCGGTCGCTCCCGTGAGGAAGTTGACGAACCGCGTCGCCGCCGTCACGTTCGGCTGTGTCGCCCCGAACGGGTAGTTCCCGCCCGTCGCCGGATCGATCGCCGTGACGATGTACGCGTGGAACGGGTTGAGGAGCTCGGTCGGGCCGCCCACCGCCGTCGACGAGTTGTCAGACGAGACGATCGTCAGACCCGTCGCCTTGCCCTGAGCCTGGAGGAACACCAGCGTCCCCCGGTCGGTCATCGTGTAGCACCCGCCCTTCGGCGCGAACGCCGAGTCGCAGGTCGCCGTGCTCAGCAGGTTCGCAGCCTGCGTCTGCTGGGCGGCGGCCGTCTGCCGCGCGTACCAAGTCGGGTATCCCGGACCGCCCGGCGTCGTCGCCGGCTGGAACAGACCCGTGACGCCGCCCGCGTTCTGCGCAGTCTGGAGCGTGACGCCCGTCGTCTGGCCCCACATCGTCTCCTCCTGCACGTTCGTGCCCGACGCGTCGTTGCGCGAGACGAACGTCGCGTTGTTCGTCGCGCCGAACGCCGCGATCTTCTGGATCGCGAGCACGCCATCGTGGCGGGCGTTCTGGGCGACGTTCGCCGGATCGCCGGTCGGCCCGACGATCACGTAGTCGTTGTAGAGCAACGAACGACCCAGCCCTTCGGCCGAGTACCCGCCGGTGACGAAGTTGTTCTCCAGCGGAGGGGAGTGGACGAGCACGAGATCCGCGAAGCCGTTCTCCGCCGTCGTGAGCGCCTTGCCCGTTCCAACCGACTGGTACTTCAGCGTGTCGCCCGCCACGAAGAACGGGCTCGTCGCGTTGTACATCGTCGACATCACGTTCTGGAAGACGCCCGAGTCGAACAGGTCAGACGTACCCGCGATCCTGATCGTCACGGCTTGCGACTCGCTCGCCGCGACGCCCGTCGCGATCATTGCGACGCTGATCGCCGCCGCGACCTTCATGCTTCGTCTACGCATTCGACGCCCTTTCTCCGGCTGCCGCGGAGTTTCGTCCGCATTTGACTACTCGCGACACAGAGTAGCCATTTAGCCAGGCATGCACAAGCGGAAACCTTGGCAATACATGCGCTTGAACGGTCCTCCGGCAGGCCTAAAGCTGTGCTCGAATGGCGCCGATCGTGTCGTAGCGCCGGCTGTCGATCTCCACGTAGCTGGCCGCCGGCGCCGCCTCGATCATCTTCAGCTGGGTGGTCGGCAGCGCGCTGGTGCAGCCGCTCGCGTTGTAGCTGGAGCCGAGCGCGACCTCCACAGAGCCGTACTCCCCGGCCGCACCGGCGCGGATCTCCGCGCGACTCGGAGCGGCAACTCCGGTCAATCCCGTGAAGGTCCAACAGACCCGCCGCCTCCCCCCCTCGATGCGAATGCGGCTCTCGGCGGCGCCGCTGGTCGCCATCGGCAGGAACGCACCCGGCATGGCGGCCAGGCGCACGCGGTAGTCGCGGTCGGGCACGGCGCCGCCGGATCCGCATGAGGAGATCGCGAGCACGACTGGCAGGATCGAAACTGGAGCAAGCAGCAGGCGCATCGGTGACCTCCGGCGATCAGGGCAAGGTTTTGGCGCTGGCACGAGTGGACCTAGGCCCTCGGTTGAGGCACGGCGACCTCGATCCAGTCGACGGATTGGCCGCATAGGCTCATCGCGTTCGCGGCACTGAGCGTCACCAGATGACCGGATTGGGCCGCGGGCGGCTGGAGGACGACCGCGGACAGCGTCGTTGCGAGCTGGTCGCCGCCGCCGGGCGCGAGGTCGTGACCCCGGTAGGCGAGAACCACCGTGTGAGCCCCTGCACCCAGGTCAAGGTTCGTCACGGGCACATAGCCGTTGATCGCGGCGAGCGCGTCGTGCACGCTGCCGACCGCGCGACCGTCGACCGAGACGCCGAAGCCGCGGCCGAAGTCCCCGCCCAGCCACAGCGCGTAGGTTCCCGCGGACTTCACGGTGAGCCGGAAGGTCGCTGTCCCGGGCGAGACGGAGACGATCACGTGCGAGGCCGGGCTGATCAGCCACTGTCCGGTCGTCTGCGATTGGTCACCGAGCGCGACGACGCTCGGCTGACGCTCGTCGGCGATGATCTCGGCGTGGTGCGTGGCCGCGTAGCGGCCGATCAGACGCACCTGGCCACACGGCGCCGCGCCGACGGGGTTCACCGAGCAGAGCGGCGCGAGCGGCAGGTGCGCGCCGGTCGTGCCGCTGACGGCCGTGCCGCAGTAGGGGACGGCGTTCGAGTCGCCGAACGGGATGTGCGCCAGGACGTGGACCGACGGGCGGACGGCGCGTTCCCACAGCTCGTAGTAGGTGCCCTGCCAGACGGGGTGGTAGAGCGACGACGGACGGCTCTCGACGGGCGAGCGGACCGTCACGATCGAGCGAAACGGCAGGATCGTGTTGAGGCCGAACGAGTCCAGGTCGGCGAACGCCGGCTTGTCGAGCAGCGTCCCGTTGCGCAGCGCAAGGGCGATCGGTCGGTATTCGGCCGGCTCGTAGGTCTCCCCGTCGCGCAGGAAGTAGCGGTCCGCGTAGACCTCGTACTGGTTCACCAGGGTCGGTCCCCGTCCGCGGACGAACGTCGCGATGTGCTCGAAGTCGCGGAACGTCGCCGCCGGGGCGAGCGTGGCGTTGTTGTACTGGAGGGCGTTGGACCAGAGGACGCCGCCGGCGACGACGGCGAGCACGACGGCGCCCGCGACGCGCCGACGGCCCCAGAGCATCGCCCCGCCGGCGGCCCCGGCGAACAGGACGGCGGGCGAGGCGATCGCCAGCGACTTCGCAACGACCCACGGGACCCCTCCAACCAGGGCGACGGCCGCGGCCCCGAGCAGGACGACGGCGACGTACATCGCAAGGCCGACCTCGCGGCGGCGTCTGATGCTCACGTAGATCGCGCCGAGCCCCCCGAGCAGAACTGATCCGATCAGCAGGATCGTCTCGCCGGAGGTCGCGAGCATCGTTCGGAAGTCGCCGAGCGGCCAGACCCCGGCGAGCTGGAACAGGCTCAGCGGGTGGCGAAGATTGCCGAGTTGGACCGAGCTCATCTGCGAGGCCGGGCCGGTGACGAAGCCGGAATCGGCGCTCAGCGAGGCGCTCAAGACGACCCATGTCGGAATCGAGAGGACGATCGTGACCCCGGCCAGCCAGGCGATGCGGGATGCGATTGCCCGTACGGATTCCCGCCGCCGCACGACCGCGACCAGCCAGACGGCCACCAGGATCCCGATCGCCGGCACGACCCATACCGCCGTGCCCGGGCCATAGGTCACGATCAGTGCGGCCGTCGCGACCGCGAGCGCCAGCAGGCCGCGCGCCCGGTCGGGAGGATGTCGTAAGGCGGCGACCGCGAGCGCGGCGACGAGCACGACCAGGAAGGCCGCGGTCATCTCCTTGATGCCTCCCCACAGGCTGTACCCGTAGAGGAGCGCCGGCTGGGCCGCGACGAACGAGACGAGCGCCCGCAGTCGCGGCGAGCCGATCAGCGGTTCGCCGATCGCGTACAGGCAGAGCGAGATCAGGGCGCCCGCACAGGCGAGGTATGGCTGGAAGATCCAAGGCAGGTCGACGCCGGTCAGGCCGTGGCCGAGCCCGAGCAGCATGAACGCGCCGGCCGGGTAGCCGCTGCCGAGGTTTGCGTCGAGGACGTACTTGTAGACGGACTGCGGCAGGCCGGCCGTCGAGCGTCCGTGGGCGAAGAGCTGCGCCGTCATCGCAAACCAACTCGAGGTGTCATCGAGCTTGATGAAGCCGGTGAACGTCACATGCCCGCTCGCGATCACTGGAGCCCCGTAGGCCGCCAGCACGCCGATCGCCGCAAGCGTCGGCCAGCCCGGACGCGGCCACCGCAGCAGGGTCCCGCGGGCGCGTACCAGCCCGACCAGTGCTCCAAGGCCGACTGCGGGCACGGCCAACCGGGCGCTCGCGCCGTTCGTGGTCAGGAGCGCCGCCACGACGAGCGCAGCCGCCAACCCGACCGGCACGAGCAGCGTTCGACCGGCCAGCCGGACTCCTGCAGCTTGCTCTACGAGGGTCCCCCATCCGATGCCGAGACCGGCGAGGACGAGGGGGAAGATCACCCAGGCGAGGAAGAACGTCAAGCGCAGATCACGGGCAAGATCCTATAGATTGTCTATGCGTTCGAAGTCCACGTCAGCGGCTCGGCGGGCCGCCCCTGAACTCGTCCGCGGACCCCGGCGGAGCGCTCCACGGAGCTGCCTGGGCCGTCGTCCCAGCGGGTCGCCCTAGACCGCCGCCCTGCCGTTCGTGCCGTCGGCGCCGCGTCCGCCGGCAGCACCCGTGCCGCCCGCCACCGTCCCGGCGCCGCCAGCTCCGCCCGCGCCGCCGCTGCCGCCGGCCCCGGCGAGGCCCGGCGTCCCGTTGTGGGAGGAGGAATCCCCGCCGTTGCCTCCGGATCCGCCGTTGCCCCCGGCACCTCCGTTGCCGCCTCGCCGGGACGTCGTGCTGCCCCCGTTGCCACCGTTACCGCCATTGCCGCCGCGGCCGCCGTTACCTCCCCTGAGCGCGGCTTTCCCTCCGTTGCCGCCCTTGCCGCCGTTGGCCCCCTTGCCGCCGTTGCCCCCATTTCCCACGACCGCGCTGCCGCCCTTGCCGCCGTTGGCCCCCTTGCCGCCGTTGCCGCCGTTGCCGCCGGACAGGTATCCCTCGCCGCCAGACCCACCGTCGCCCGACCGGCCGGCGTTGCCGCCGTTCCCACCGCCACCGGGAAGCCCGGCGGCGTGGAGGGCGTTGCCGCCGTCGCCTCCATTGCCACCGGCGGCGCCGCTGCCGCCGTTGCCGCCCTCCCCGGGTGCCGACGGCCGGCGTCCGGCGGCGCAGTCAGCCGGCGATGAGCCGTGCGCCACACACTCCGACGGCTTTCCGATTCCCCCCTTGCCTCCCGATCCGCCAGACCCTCCGGCACCTCCGGCGCCGCCCCTGCCGGCGGCGCTGTTGCCACCCCTGCCTCCGGCTGCCCCGACGCTTCCGTCGGCCCCACTGTTGGCGATCGCGCCCGCCGGCGTCAGCGAGGCCCCGCCGTTCAGTCCGCTGGCCACGTGCGGCTGAAGGGCCTGGCCGCCGTCGCCGCCGTTGCCGCCGTTGCCGCCCCTTCCACCCCTGCCGCCATCCCAGCGCTTGGCGACCGCCTTCGGGCTCAACGCGTCGCCACCGTTGCCACCGGGACCGCCGGCCGCGCCCCTCCCGCCGCCGGACGGCTGGCAGTCGGCCACGCCCTTGGGCGACGACGCTCGCGCTCTCCCGGGCGCGGTGCGGGAGCGGCTCGCGGCCTCTGCGGCCGCCGCAGTCGGGCGGAGCGCGGTCGGCGGCGGCACGCCGACACGCGCGTCGTAGGTCGCTCCCCGGCAGTTGCCGCCGTTGCCGCCGTTGCCACCGCGGCCGCCATCGCGTCCGTTGGCCTTCGATGGCGGCGGGGCCGCCGGGGCCACGCCGACGCTCAGCAGGCAGGCCACGATGACGGTCGCCGGCGCGAGTCTCATGTTCATCGGGCTCCTCTTCTAAACATGGCCACGGCGCGCCGGCGGCGCGAAAGGCCAAGGCTTGTCGACCAGAACGCGGGATGGATCATCGCGCTAGCGGGTGACCCCAGCCGTACTGGTCGTGCCGGCCGCGTTCGGAGTGGTCGCGACGATGTCGCCACATACCGCCGGCGTGGTGGCGACGGCGAACCCCGGGCGGCACGTCGTGAGCTTCAACCATTTCGCGTCGACCCGACTGGTGAATGCGCCGGCGAGCGCCTTCGCGCGGGCTGCCGTGAGTGCCGAGGCGATCTTCGCGCTTGCCTGAAAAAGGCTCGGCCTGGTCGCTGGAGTGATCTTCTGGACGCGGAAGACCACGTAACCGTGAGTCGTATGGATCGGCCCCTCCAGGGCGTGAGGCGGCGCGTGGAAGACCGCCGCCGCCAGGCTTGCCCCGAGCACGCTCCCGGTCAGGCGCTGCGCCGCGAGGACGCCGCCCTTGGACCTCGAATACGCGTCGATCGAGAACTGCCGGGCCACCTCCGAGAAGCCGGCTCCGGCCCGGATCAGCGCGACGACGCGCTTGGCCGATGCGACCTTCTTGACGAGCACGATGCCCAGATCGCGGGTCTCGGGTGTGCCGAGCTTCGATCTGTTCGCTCTGTAGTACGCGGCGATCTCCCCCGCCGTGACCTTCGGGGCAGTCCCCAATGCCTTGCGGCTGAGCTCGGACGAGAGCATCGAGATCTTCATTCGCAACGATTCGTCCTGGTGTGTCTCACCGATTGACGACAGGTACCGCGTCAGCGCCGTGAGGCTGGGGATCTGGCCCTGTGCGACCGTCGCGGCCTCGGACCGCGCGAGCTGGGCCTCGACCGCAGACGGCGAGACCCTGATCCCCTCGCGGGCCGTCTCGCCCTCGAGCCAAGCGGCGGTGATCAAGAAGAACATGACCTGCTTGAGCGCAGCGGCGTACGCCAGCCGGCAGCCGGCCCTCAAGGATGCCGTGGTCGTCGGGGCGCCACCCGCCGGCTTCGGGTTGTTCGCGCGGCTGAAGGCGATGCAAGCCGTGAAGTCCGGGGGTATCGGGGTCGGCTGCCGCTTCGCGCCTGCGGTCGGGTTGGTCGAATTCACGGCGATGCCGATCCAGTGGTTCACGGTCGCCTCGGTGATCGGCGACCCGGCGATCGAGGCAACGGTGACCGACGGTGATCCTCCGCCGCCGCAGCCGGCGATCGTCACGCCACAGAGGAGCGCCGCGACGAGCGGCATCGAACGGACGGAGCGGGCCACGAAGTCGACGATGGTAGCGAAATCCCAGGCGTAGCCAGCGACCAATCTCGATGCATTTCCGAGGCAGATCGAAGCCAAATGCTAGGATCGCGCCGGTGGTGCCCCGATCTGGCTGGCTCGACGCGCGGTTCCCGCCGGTCGGCGCCGCCCGGTCGCTGCGCTGCCCGACGTGCCTCGCGGTCGTCGAGCCGGGTGCGGTCTCGTGCACGGCGTGCGGTGGCACGCTGCGTGGCCGTTTCGGTCCTCGGACCGGCCCGCGGTCGCCGTCGGCGATCGCCGCGCTCGCGCTTGTCGTCGTCGCTGCGGCCGCCGGGATCGGCTACATCCTCCTCGCGCCGGCTCCGAAGGCCACGATCGGCCGCGGCGGTCTCCTCCCAACCCAGAGACCCGCGCCGACCTCGGCGACGGGCCCGACCACGGCGAGCGGCCCGACGACAGCGACCGGTCCAACGACAGCGACCGGCCCGACCACGGCGAGCGGTCCAACGACAGCGACCGTCCCGACCACGGCGAGCGGTCCGACCACGGCGACCGGTCCGACGACAGCGAGCGGTCCAACCCCGGCGGCGACCGGAACCGGAGCTGCGACGACGCCTGCCCGACCGAAGACCCGGGCCGCGGCACCGACGCCGGCAGGCGGGACCACGGCGCCCGCCGTGGCAACCGGCACGATCGCGAGGCCGACCTCGACGCCCAAGCCGGCGACCTCGACGCCCAAGCCCGCGACGCCGGCGACGAGGACCGCGCCCGCCGCGACCAGGCCGCCCGCGACCGCGCCGACGAGCAGCGCGACCGCCCCGCCGGCCACAACCCCGTCGACTGGGGCGACCGTACAAGCGACGCCGACGGGACCGGTCAGGATCGCTCTCGCACCCGAGGCCGCGGCCACGTACAACCCGTACGGCGTCGCCGCCGTGAACATCGGCGCGCCGGCGAAGGCTCTCGACGGGAACCCGGCGACATCCTGGGCCTTGAAGCTGGATCCGAGGACCGCCGGGGCGACGAATGCGGGGATCGTGATCAGCCTGAAGCCGGCGGAACCGGTGCGGTCGGTCAGCATCGCGACCGGCTCACCGGGCATGACGGTTGAGCTCTACGGCGCGACGGGGCCACTCCCGGCCTCGATAACCGCGCCCGGCTGGACGCACCTCGCGAGCCGGCCGAACATCCCGCCGCGAACGACGATCAAGGTCAACCCACGGAGCGCCCCGCTCGACCGCGTGCTGATCTGGATCACGCACGCGCCGCCGGGCGTCAACGCGGGGGCGCTCGGCATCTCCGAGCTCTCCCTGGCGGACTGACCGCGATGAGACCGGCGCAATCCGAGCGGCGACGGGCGGGATCGGGCTCGGTCGGCCTGCGAGCTTGCGTGTCCGTCGCCGTGGCGGCGCTCGGCGTCCTGGCGTGGGCGAACCCAGCGCTCGCGACGGACTTCGCGTGGAGCGGCGCGGCGAAGACGCCGTCCTGGTCGGAGGGCACGAACTGGGCGGGTGGGATCGCGCCCGGCGGGCCGGTCGGCGTGCTGAGCTTCCCGGTGGTCGGCGGATCAGGTTGCGCGGCGAGCCCGACGGCAAGCACCTGCTACCAGAGCATGAACGACTCGAGCGTCACGGTTTCGGGGATCAACGTCGATGACGGCGTCGGGTACACGATCTCCGGTAACGCGATCCTGCTGGGCGCGGGCGGGCTGACGGCGGCTCCGGCGCCCGGCGACCCGGTGCCGACCGACGGCCGCCAGCCGTCGCTCACGATGGATGCTCCGCTCGACCTCGAGGCCCCGCAGACGTGGGCGATAGGCGGCGGCCCGACGGATCCGCTGATCCTGATCGGGGGAGCCGTGACCGGCCCCGCCTCCGCTCCCCTGGCGATCGAGATGAGGCAGCCGTCGAACCTGGCGTTCGCGGACGCCGAGCTCGGGACGATCAGCGTCACGGGCGACGGGAACCCCCAGGACGGCGATCTCCAGCTCGGCTTCTTTGACAAGGCCGGCGCAGTCGTGGCCGGGTCGCTCAACGCAACCAGCGCCAACGCGGTCGGCTTCGCCGGGGGAGCTGGGCTGTTCGCCCTCGATGGGACGATCGGCCCGCTCTCGATGGCGTCGGGAATCGTCCAGATCGGCGAGCCCGATCATGCCGGCATGCTCACGGTGAACGGCAGCGTGTCGATCGACCCACAGAGCGAGCTGCTGGCTTACGTCAGCCAGCCCGGCACGATCCCCGGCACCGACTTCTCCGAGCTGAGCGCGACCGGGAACGTGAACCTGGCCGGGGCGGTGCTGCTGCTCGGGGACGGCGAGACTCCCGGGAGCACCGCATGCGAGCAGCTCAGGCCTAACGACAAGGTCGTCCTCGTCAGGACGGCAGGAACGTTGACGGGCGCCTTCGCCGGAGTACCCGACGGGCGCACGGTCAGTCTGAATTGCTTTGGCAGTGGCGGGACGCCGCCGACGGTCGTGATCAACTACGACTACGTCCTCGGGCAGGTGACGGCGACGGTGGCGAGCGCCGGGACCCCCGCGGCGCCGTCCACGACGGCGCTTGCCGCGGATCCGGCGGCGCCGGTCACCAACCAGCCGGTCACGTTGACCGCGCGCGTGGCGTCAAGCAGTGCGGCCGCGCCGATCGGAAGCATCGAGTTCGACGAGCTGATCGGCGGCGTCGCGGCGCCGATTCCCGGCTGCGGGGCGGAGCTCGTGAGCGCATCGGGAGGCTCGTATTCCGCAACCTGCGCGACCTCGTTCGCAGCGACGGACGCCCCGATCCTCTCGGCTGTGTTCGTGCCCGGCGGTGGTTCGACCGTCGCGGGTTCGGCGAGCTCATCCCTCCCGCTGGCCGTCGGTCCGGCGGCGACGACGACCACCGTCGCGGTCGCGCCGGCGTCGGTCGGGCTCAACCAGACGGCTGTGTACACGGCGACGGTAACGGCGAGTCAGTCGGGCAGCGTCGCACCCGGCGGGTCGGTCAACTTCTTCGTCGACGGCCAGCCGGTTGCGCCGTCCGGCGCGAGCCCGGGCTGCACGGGCTTGAGGCTCGGAGGAGGCCCGTCGCCCTCGACGGCACTCTGCAAGGAGGTCTTCTCGGAGGCGACCGGGACCCGGGCGTTGGCGATCACGGCGACCTACGGCGGTGATCCGAACTTCGCCGCGTCGACGGCGTCGGCGCAGACGCTCACGGTCGTCGGACCCCCGGCCGGGCCCGGCGGGCAGGCCAAGACCACCGGCCCTGCGCCCGGGATCGGAAGGGCGGCGTTCGGTCGGGCGGACACCAGCCCTGGGATGGCGGAAATGGTGGTGACGTGCAAGGGGTCGCCCGGGCAGACCTGCCTGGTCACGCTGAAGCTGAGCACACACGAGCGTTTGAAGCACGGCAAGGTCGTCTCGGCGACGGCCGGCCGCGCCCGCACCGCCGGCCGGCCGGTCGCCGTCGGCGCTCGGACGGTCAGCCTGGCGGCGGGCCGCGGAGAGATCGTGCATGTCAAGCTGAACGCCGCAGGCCGGCGCACCCTCGCCCGTCTGCGCAGACTCCCGGCGGTGCTGGCCGCGACCCAGAAGACGAGCCGCGGCTCGACCCAGCCGTCAGAGCGCGTCGTGACGTTCACGTCCGTCCGGGCAGGCCGCTCCGCTTGACGTGGCATCGATGTAATGCATAGGCTAATGGTCTCGACCGCGCTCGACCGCGCCCCCACCGTGACCGACCGAACGTGACCGACCGACCGTGACCGACCGACCGACCGACCGACCGACCGACCGACCGACCGACCGACCGACCGTGACGATGTGAGGAGACCGCACCCGATGAGAATCGCGAACTGGCTTTCAGTCCTGGTGATCGCGACGACGCTCGGCGTCGCCGCCTCGAGCTCGGTCGCCTCGGCCTTCGGCCTCCCGCAGGCGGTCTCCGTCGGCGGGACCGTGACGACGCCGGCCAGCTACTCGGTCGCCCAGCTCCAGGCCCTCCCCCAGGTCAGCTTCGCCGTCCCGGCGCGCAACGGGGCTCCGGCCCACGCAGACCAGGGCGTCTCCCTCGAGCAGCTCGTCCAGAGCGCCGGGCCGATCCTTCCGAGCGCCGTCAAGAACGGCCTGCTCCGCGAGCTGGTCACCGTGACGCCCCTCGCCGGCCTCCCGGAGACGTTCGCCGTCGGCGAGCTCGACGCGAACTTCGGCAACCACCCGGCGTATCTCGTCCTCGAGCAGGACGGCCAGACTCCCCTGCTCGCGCCGAAGCTCGTCGTCCCCGGTGACGTCAACGACGCCCGGACCGCATACGGCGTACAGCAGGTCACGATCGCCGTCGAGAATCCATCGCCGACGCCACCGGCGCACGCCGGTGACCTGAAGATCGACGCCGGACTCTTCACGACCGTGCTCAGCGCGGCCCAGCTCGCGGCCCTGCCGACCCAGACCCTCCAGGTCCACTTCCTGGCCGGCGGACCCGTTCCCCAGACGCACACCGAGATCGGTCCGACGCTCGACCAGGTGCTCGCCGCCGCCCACATCCCGTCGCAGATCGTCAGCTGGGTGGCCGGCGTCGGGTCGGACGGGTACGTCGCGACGGTCACGCCGGCCGAGGCACACGTCGGCGGTCGGCCGCTGCTGATCTCGACCAACGAGGACGGCCACCCGCTCGTCCAGCCGCGCCTGATCACCGACGGCGACGTCAAGGGCGGCCGGTACGACTCGAACCTCGTCGACCTTGTCGTCGGCTACCCGAGCTACCTCGGCTTCCTCGGTCTGGCCTCGCCCCTGCCCTGGTGAACCCGGCCGCCGTCTCGGGCGATGACCCGTCGCCCGACGATGCCGACCACCGGTCCGAAAGACCCGTGTCCTACTCCCAGTCGCTCTGCTGCCCGGCCAACTCGACCGCGCGCAGGACGGCCCGGGCCTTGGCCTCCGATTCGGCGAACTCGTAGGCCGGCTTCGCGTCGGCGACGGTCCCCCCGCCGGCCTGGACGTGGGCGACCCCGTCCTTGACGATCACCGTCCGGATGTGGATCGCCGTGTCGAGGTCGCCGGCGTAGGAGAGATAGCCGACGGCGCCGCCGTACCCGCCGCGCTTGACGGTCTCGAGCTCGTCGATGATCTGCATCGCCCGGACCTTCGGCGCGCCGGAGAGCGTCCCGGCCGGGAGCACCGACCGCAGGGCGTCCATCGCGCCGACATCGTCGCGCAGGCGGCCGGAGACGGTCGAGCAGATGTGCATCACGTGGCTGTAGAGCTCGACCTCCATCATCGCGTCGACCTTGACGGTCCCGTAGTCGCAGACCCGGCCGAGGTCGTTGCGGCCGAGGTCGACGAGCATCAGGTGCTCGGCCCGCTCCTTCTCGTCGGCGAGCAGGTCGGCCGCCTGGAGCTCGTCCTCGGCCGCGGTCGCCCCCCGGGGTTTCGTGCCGGCGATCGGCCGGGTCGAGACGCGCCGGCCGGTGACCGTGATCAGCGCCTCGGGGCTGGCCCCGGCGAACTGGAAGTCGCCGAAGTCGAGGAAGTACATGTACGGGCTCGGGTTGATCGCCCGGAGCCCCCGGTAGATCGAGAAGGCGTCGACGTCGACGCGCGCCGACCACCGCTGGGACGGGACGACCTGGAAGGCGTCGCCGGCGTAGACGTACTCGATGATCCGGGCGACGTTCGCCTCGAACTGGTCGCGTGTGATGTTCGACTGGAAGTCCGGCAGCGGCCGCAGCGGCCGGGGCGTCTCGGGCGACGGGACAGGTCCAGCCAGGGTCGTGCGGACTTCGACGATCGCCGCGACGGCCTCGGCATACCGGTCGTCGAGGTCGCCGTCGTCGGCGACGTAGACGTTCGCGAGAATCGTGACTGTGTGCTTGAGGTGGTCGAAGACGACGAGCGAGTCGCTCAACATCAGGGCCATGTCCGGCAGGCCGAGCATGTCGGGGTTCGGCGGGCCGAGCGGCTCGACCGTGCGGACGAGGTCGTAGCCGAAGAAGCCGACCGCCCCACCGGCGAACGGCGGAAGCCCGGGGAGCGGAGCCTGGCGGTGGCGCTCGACCGCGTCGGCGGCGACCGCGTACGGATCGCCGCCGTCGGCCAGCGACCAGCGGATGATCTCGCGGGGGTGGTGGCCGATGAACGAGTACCGACCGAACCGCTGGCCCTGCTCGGCCGACTCGAGGAGGAAGGCCGGCTGGCCGCCGCGGAGCTTGAGGAAGACCGAGACGGGGGTCTCGCAGTCGGCGATGAAGCTGTGGCGAAGTGCAATCAGGTTGTAGTCGCGCGCGAGGTCGCGAACCTCGTCGAGCGACGGCTCGATCTTCAGCTGGGCGGCTTGGCTAGCGGCGGCGGGCATCGAGCACCCGCTCGACGTCGGCCAGCCGGCGGCCGCGTCCGGCGATCAGGACGAGGAGGTGGTAGATCACGTCGGCGGCCTCCTCGTCGACCCGTTGGTCTGACTCGTCGCGGGCGGCCCGCGCGACCTCCTCGGCCTCCTCCATGACCTTCGCGCCGACGAGCTCGGGGTGGTCGAGGAGCTCGACCGTGTACGAACCCGCAGGCCGGTCGGCCGCCCGCTGGCGGAGCGTCCGCTCGAGGCCGGGGAGCGTCTCGTGGGGAGCGGGGGGCTCGAGCTCGCCGCGGTGAAAGCAGGTCCGCTCGCCGGTGTGGCAGGCGGGGCCGGCCGGCTCGACGAGGGCGAGCACGGTGTCCCCGTCGCAGTCGAGTCGAAGCGCCCGGACGGCCTGGGTGTTGCCGCTGGTGGCCCCCTTGTGCCAGAGCTCGTCGCGCGAGCGGCTCCAGAGGTGGAGCTCGCCGGTCTCGCGGGTCCGCCGGAGGGCGAGCTCGTTCATGTAGGCCAGCGTGAGGACCTCGCCGGTCGTCCAGTCCTGGATCACGCACGGCACGAGGCCGCGCGCGTCATATGAGATGTCGGCGTCCATCGGAGACCGATTCTATGGACCGGGCTCGGCGGGCGAGGGCCGGCGGCGGGAAGCCGCGGTCGCGGTTCTCGGGCGGCGCCGACTCACTAGCATGGTTGCAAGAGAGGTAGCAGCCATCGACGCCCGCGACCACCAGACCTCAGGCGGCGACTTGCCGGCACGCACATCTGGGTCAACACCAGACGCGAGCCGACCTGAGTCGGATGGCTTCAAGTTTCGCACGATGGGTGCGCTGTTCGTCGCCGGCGCGGTCCTCGAGCTCGTGGGTACGTTGTTCGCGCGGGCGAGCGGAGCCGACGAGCTCGGGCTGCTTGGGGTGTTCGCGGTCGCGCTGTCGGCGGGTCTCGTGTTCTGGCTCGGGGCCGAGCGCCTTCCGGTTGGGCTGACGCTCCCGTCGGTGGGGCTCGGCAGCCTGCTGATCGGGGCGGCGATCTTCTGGAGCAACGACGGGCGGAGCTCGTTCGCGTTCATCTACCTCTGGGTCGGGATCTACTCGGCGTACTTCTTCACGCGCGACCAGACCGCCTGGCAACTCGCCTTCGCCGGGCTGACCTACGCGGTGGTGCTCGCTGACGTGGGCTCGGGGTCGAGTCCGGCGGTCTACTGGGTGATCAGCATGTCGACGGTGGTGGTGGCGACGCTGCTGGTTCGTCTGCTCCGTCTGCGGGTCGAGCGCCTCGTCAGCTCGCTCAAGCGGGAGGGCCGCCGGCTGACCGAGGCGCAGGCCGTCGCGCGGGTCGGCAGCTGGGAGTGGGACATCGCAAGTGGCCGGCTCGACTGGTCGGACGAGCTCTGGCGGATCTACGGCCGGGCGCCCGGGAGCTGTGACCTGAGCCTCGATGCGGTTCGCGAGTGGGACCATCCGGATGACCGCGAGCGGACTCGGGCGGTGATCGAGGCGGCGCGTGCCGACGGCAAGCCGTTCTCCGTCGAGCATCGGATCCTCCGCCCTGACGGGAGCGTCCGCTTCGTCCACGGCCGGGGCGAGGTGATCACCGACGCCTACGGGCGGGCGGCGGGAATGCGGGGAACCCTCCAGGACATCACGCGCCGAACTCACCGGGAGGCGGCGCTGCTGCGGAGCAGCCGGTACTTCGAGGTCTCGCGCGACCTGATCTGCACGGCGGGTTTCGACGGGTACTTCAAGGAGCTCAACGCGGCCTGGACGCGAACCCTCGGGTGGACCGAGGACGAGCTGAGGGCGCGTCCGCTGATCGACTTCGTCCACCCCGACGACCGGGAGGAGACGCGGCGGGAGATCGGGAGACTGGCTGCGGGACGCGGGACGGTCGACTTCGTCAACCGCTACGAGAAGCGCGACGGAGGGTGGAGCTGGTTTCACTGGAGCGCGATCGTCGCGCCCGAGGAGGGCTTGATCTACGCGTCGGCGCGGGACATCACCGAACGGAAGTGGGTCGAGGCGGCGCTCGCGGAGAGCGAGCGCCAAGCCCGGCAGACGGCCCGGCTGCGAGAGGCCGACGAGCGCTTTCGGACGGCCTTCGACCGGGCGCCGATCGGCGTCTGCCTGATCGCGCTCGGCCAGGAGGATGCCGGGGATGCCGGTCGGCTGATCCAGGTCAACCCGGCGGTCGGCAAGATCCTCGGCAGGTCGGTCGAGGATCTGACCGGGACGGCGATCGCGACCCTGGCTCACCCGGACGATCGTCCGGGGCTCGAGACGGCGCTCGCCGAGATGGCGGACGGTCGGCGCGAGCACGTCGAGATCGAGCGACGGTTCGCCCACAGCAGCGGTCGTTTCGTCTGGGTTCTCGTGATCGCGACCCTGCTCAGCGACGCGGACGGACCGCCGAGCGTGGCGGTCACACACGTGATGGACATCTCCGACCGCAAGCAGTTCGACGAGCGGCTCCAGCACCTCGCCGACCACGACGCCCTGACCGGACTGTTCAACCGGCGGCGGTTCACCGAGGAGCTCGAGCAGACGCTGAAGCAGTCACGGCGGTTCGCCGAGTCGGGCGCGGTTCTGTTCCTGGATCTCGACGGCTTCAAGTTCGTCAACGACTCGCTGGGACACGCGGCCGGCGACGAGCTGATCATCCGGGTGGCCCGCCTGCTCGCCCAGAGCGTCCGCGAGACCGACACCCTCGCGCGGGTCGGCGGCGACGAGTTCGCCGTCCTGCTGCCGCGGTGTGACACCGAGGCGGCGACCGTCGTGGCCGAGAAGCTGTTGGCGGCGGTCCGGCGTCACGGGCTGGCGATCAGCAAGAACCGGCAGGCTCGGGTGTCGACGTCGATCGGGATCGCGGAGTTCGGCGGACCCGTCGACCTGACGGCCGACGAGGTCGTCGTGGAGGCGGACATCGCGATGTACGAGGCCAAGGATCGCGGGAAGGACCAGTTCGTGTTCTACGACCGGACGACAGGCCGGCGAGAGCGGATGTCGGTCAACCACAACTGGAACCAGCGCCTGCGGGATGCGCTCGATGCCGAGCGGTTCGTCCTCCACGCCCAGCCGATCGTGTCGATCGCGTCAGCCAGCGCGCCGGCTTTCGAGCTCCTCGTCAGGCTTCCGGATGCCTCAGGCGATCTCGTCCATCCAGCCAGCTTCCTGGCCGACGCCGAACGCTCGGGACTGATCGACCGGATCGACCAGTGGGTGCTCCGGCAGGCGGTCCGCCACCTCAGCCGCAGCCACGGGGCCGGCAGGGACCTCATGCTGACGGTCAACGTGTCGGGTAAGACGATGGGAAACCCGGGGCTCGGCGGGTATGTCGAGCAGCTCCTCAAGGACCATCCGATCCAGCCGGATCGCCTGGTGATCGAGATCACCGAGACGGCGGCGATCATCAACATCGAGAGCGCGCACCACCTCGCGGCGAAGCTCCGGGCGCTCGGCTGCAAGCTGGCGCTCGACGACTTCGGGGCGGGCTTCGCGTCCTTCTACTACCTCAAGCACCTCGATTTCGACTATCTGAAGATCGACGGCGAGTTCATCCGCAACCTCTGCTCGACGCCGACCGACCAGCTGGTCGTGCAGGCGGTCGTGACGGTGGCCGACGGACTGGAGACGTCGACGATCGCGGAGTTCGTCGGCGACGACGCGACCGTCGCCCTGCTCAAGGATCTCGGTGTCGGCTACGGCCAGGGCTACTACCTCGGCCGACCGGCAGCCCTCGCCGAGACGCTCCCCTATCTGATCGGATCGACGGCCACCCGCTGAGTTGGGGCCGGGGCGGGCGGGGGAGTCGATGACCCGCGCGATCATCCGACTGGTTGCACGACGCACGCAGCCTCTTGTCGAGCCCTCCCGGACCGCGGCACCGGCGCCCGAGCGGCGGATCCGGCGCGGCACCGGCGCCCGAGCGTCCGATCTGGCGCGGCACCGGCGCCCGAACGGCCGGATCTGGGTTGCTGGCGCCCGACGTGCCGGCCTACGCAGCAGCGGTGCCGAGCGGCCCGCTGCCGTCGAGCTCGGTCCCGAGCGGGCCGATCGGGCGTCCGAGGAAGGCTTCGAGAGCGAGCCAGACGGCCGCGTGGGTCAACGGACCGAGACGGAGGGCGGTCGCGTCATCACGTTCGCGGACGCTCGCGCTCAGGCCGGCGGCTGCGAGCCGGGTCGCTTGTGTGCGGGCGCGCTGGGCGCCGGTCTTGCCGGAATACCTGGCATCCAACCCGAAGCGACCGCCCTCGACCGGCCAGACCGACAACTCGTCGGGCGCCCAGATGGGTCCGGTCTCGGCGGGAAGCGCCGTGTAGCCGACGAGGCCCATCGTCGCCTCGCGCGGGCGGACGCTGGTCCGCGCCGACCAGGCCCGGTCGTCGATCGCGGGGTCGGCGGGTGGCTTGCGCGGGCGGGCCATCGAACACCCAGGCTAGCCGGTCGGGCGGGCCGGGCGCGGACGTCGTGCGAACGGCGCCTGGCTCGACACATACCGTGCGTCGACCCAATCATCACACCGTTACTTAATTGTCAGGGCGCGTGGTGTGTGACGCTTCTCACACGACATCGCGCAAGCGGAACCGAAAGTCGGGCCGCCGGGCGCATCGCGGGAGGTCGGGCTACTCGCGGGAGCCCCGTGAACTGCAAAAAGTCCTGCTCAACGAGATTTACGTCGTGACCGTGTCGCTGTAATCGTCACCGTGCGTCTGGCTCGTCAGATGTCACCGACGCGGCCGCCGAACACCACTGTGCTGATTTATGTACGACGTATTCGAGAGAAGGTGAGATCGTCTGTGACCACAGTCACAGACAGTCACCCAATGGATGCCTATCTTGCGTTGCACACACCCGGCAGCGCAAGAACGACAACGACAAAATTGGGGACCGACACATGCTTCAGCTCGATACCGCACCGTCCGCCAGCACCGTCCAGGGTCCGGCCTTCCGGCGTCCGATCGCCCGTGTCGACCGTCCGGCGGCCGTCCGCCTGCCGTCGGCACGTCAACTGCGTGAGCGCGTCAGCTCGGCGCAGGCGCGCCTCGACCGGGCCGAACTGGCGATCCACGATTGGCTGGTCGTCTACAGCATGGCGATCCTGCGGGTCAGCCTCGGCTCGATCTTCCTCGGCTTCGGGGCGCTCAAGCTCCTCGGCGTCAGCCCGGCGGCCAACCTCGTCGAGGCGACGACCCACGCGATGTTCCTCGGCCTGGTTCCCGGACCGATCGCCCTCGTCGGCGTCGGCCTGCTCGAGTGCACGATCGGGATCCTGCTGATGGCAGGCAGGGGGATGCGGGTCGCGATGTACATGCTCGCGGGTCAGCTCGTCGGCATCCTGTCGCCGGTCGTGCTGCTGACGGCGCGGCTGTTCAGCGGGCCGCACAACGCCCCGACGCTCGAGGGCCAGTACGTCCTCAAGGATGTCGTGCTCGTCGGCGCGGCCCTGGTGATCGCGACGACACTCCGCGGCGGGCGCCTGACGACGGCGGCTGACTCGGCCGAAGTCGAGACGGACCGGTCGATCACGAGCGCACAGCGCGCCCAGCATGCCTGACCTCAGCAGCCTCACCGCCGTCCGGCAGTCCCAGCAGTCGCAGAAGTCCCAGCAGTCCGAGCAGTCCCGGCAGTCCCAGCAGTGCCAGAAGTCCCGGCAGTTCCTGCCCAGCACGGTGGACCGATCGCTCGACGAGCCGATCGCCACCGTGCTGGGTCGCCGGCTTTGACGTCGCCCGCGCGCCGAGTCGGCCGTGGTCCTCTGGCCGGGCCGCCCGCGCCGCAGCACCGTGGGCCAAGTCCCGTCCGGGTTCCTCTCGGCGGGATCATCTCGTTTCTGAGCGCGTCGAGTTGCACGGTGGGCCGGGGACGTCGGGGGTGGTGTCCTCAGCGCTCGTTGGCGCCGACAACCTTGAACTTCTGGTTGGCGAAGATGTGGTGTGGCCGGCCGACGCCGATGTTGTGGACCTCATACTCGCCGTTGCTCAGCTTGACGACACGGTCGACGATGCCACCCGGGTACGCGGCCAGGGCGGCTTCGGTCGCCAGATTCGCGGCAGTCGCGCCGACGATCGTCCCTGACCCCTGACTGTGGTTCGCCGGGATCTGGCCGACCTGCTTCGAGGTCGCCGGCGCACGAGTCCGGAAGGCGACCACGCCTGCTGCCGAGCGGCTCGTAGAGGCGCCGTGCGTCGGTTCGACGATGACTTGGCTGGCGGTGTGGTCGTTGCGCTGGTCGTCCCGAGCACGAGGACGTTGACGCCGGCCTTGATCGAACCTGCCGAGCTTGAGCTTGTCCCCTCGCGGTACTTCGTCGCGGACGTCTGCTTGACGGTGACCTTCTGAGCGGTCGAAGTCGATAAGGTGAAGCTCGCTTCGGATACGGTGGCGACGGTGGCGGATGATCCGCCTGCAGCCGGTCCAGACCGAGCGTTGGATCCCTGGCCAGCGCGAACACGGTGCCCTGAAGTTGGCGCGGTGGACGCCACTGTTGTCGTCGCCCAGCCGGTGCTCGCGGTTGCACTGATGATGCCGTAGGCGCCGCCCCCGATCGTGACGGCCGTGACGCCAATGGCGATCGACCTGGTGAGCCTCCGGGAGAACATGGACTGATCGCTTCGTCGTCTGTGATCGTGAGCTGGCTGGATCCAGGATGGCCGAGCGGGCTGAGAACGACGTAGGAACACCTCAAGAGGTTCCTGTGCCCAGGGAGGGCACCCGCCGCGACTTCGGATGCGGGCCGAGGAGCGCGCGAGGCAAGGGGTGGGCGCGGGAGTGCGCTCTCCACGCGGATTGGTGGCCGGGCGGTCGCTCGCGCGAGCGCCTCGACGCCGCTGCTGGTCAGGCGGCGGCTCGCGCGGCCGCTTCGACGATGCGGGCCACGTGGTCGCCGGTGATCTGCCGCGTGGCGGCATTGACGCGGTTGAAAGCGTTGATCGCGGCGATCGCCACGACCAGGGCCGCCAGCTGGGGCTCGGTGTAGTGGCGGGCGGCTTCGTCCCAGATGTCGTCGGGCACCGGGTCGGGCCGGTCCGCGAGCCTCGTCGCGGCCTCGGTGAGCGCGAGCGCCGCACGCTCGGCGTCGCTGAAGTACGGGGCGTCGCGCCACGCGGCGACGAGGTGGATGCGCGGGCCGCGCTCGCCGATCAGCTCGAGCTCGCGTGTGTGGATGTCGACGCACACGCTGCAGCCGTTGATCTGGCTCGCGCGCAGCGTCACGATCGCGAGCGTGGCCTCGGGGATCCCGGCGTGCCTCGCGCAGGCGCCGAGCTGCTGGGCCGCGTCGAGCGCGCCGGGGACGGTCAGCGCGGGGTTCTGGATTCTCGCCTGGGTCATGGTGCTCCTCCTGGGTTGTGAGTGTGGGGCGGTGGATCGACCGGCCGCTCGGGGGAGCGCCGGCGGGGGCGCACGAGCGACGCGAAGTCGCCGACCACGCCGAGATGCGCGAGCTTGTCGGGGTTCACGACTGAGTTGATGCTGCGGATCTCGCCGCCGGCGATGTCGAGCGACCACACGCTGATCAGCCGCTGGCGGCCGTCGAGGACCGTCACCCCCGGACCGCCGTTCACCTCGCTCGGACGCAGCGTGAAATCGGGAAGCCGGGAGAGCATCCGCATCCAGGTGAGCAGCATGCGGGCGACGCGGTTGCGCCCGCGCAGCGACCGCGCGAGCGCCGGGACCTTGCCGCCGCCGTCGCCGGTCAGGACGACGTCGTGCGCGAGCAGGGCCTCGAGCCCGGCCAGATCCCCGTGCAGGGCGGCGGCGAGAAATCTCTGCGTGAGCTGCTCGCGCTGGTCGCGCGAGGTCTGGAACCGGGGGCGGCGCTCCGCGACGTGACGCCGGGCGCGGCTCGCGAGCTGGCGCACGTTGTCCTCGCTCTTGCCGATGATCTCCGCGATCTCCGGATAGCCATAGTCGAACACGTCGTGCAGCAGCAGCGCGGCTCGCTGCTCCGGAGACAGACTCTCGAGCACGACCAGCATCGCGAGCGACAACGAGTCGGCCATCTCGGCATGCTGGGCGGGGTCGTCCACGCCGTCGGTGAGGATCGGATCGGGCAGCCACTCGCCGACGTACTGCTCACGCCGGGCGCGTGCCGAGCGCAGCTCGTTGATCGCCAGGCGGGTCGTGACGGTGGCGACATAGGCCCGCGGGAAGACGATCTGCTCGCCGTCCGCGACCGCCCGATGAACGCGCAGCAAGGCCTCCTGGACGACGTCCTCGGCTTCGGAGACACTGCCGAGCATCCGGTAGGCGATCGCGAACGACACCGGCCGCAGCCGCTCGAGCTCGTCTTCTTCAGCGGTCATCTCGAGTGTCCTCCTGTCTGGTCATCCGATTCGCGATCTGGCCCACAACCGATAAGACAAGACGACCGTCCCGGCTGTGACACGACGTCCCGATCGGCAGCTGGGGATCTTGGAGTCGGCGGCGCGACGCCGTCACCAGTCGCAGCGATCCGGCAGGCCGGTGCACTACGCCCGGCAGGGCAGTCGACGAGCAGATGCGCAAACGGCCGGCGCCAACTTCGCGCCGGCCGCCGGCCGCCGGGTGAGGCTGGGCCTCAGGACTCGGCCGCGGGCTACGGCTGCCTGCCCAGGGCGACGTTGATCAGCTCGACGAAGCCGAACTTCCCGCCGTTGGTGAACGCCGAGTTCGGAGTGAACTGCGGGTTCGCCCGCAGGTAGGAGGTCTTGTCACCGAGCAGGAGAGCCGCGAACACCTCGGCGATGATCGTCCCGCCGACCGGGCCGAGCCTGATCGGGATCTTGTCGGGATCGGTGATGTGTGGATGGGGCCGGTTGAGGGATGTCACCTGGGACTCCGAGAGGATGTACGCCCAGAGCGGGGCGTTGCCGGCGAAGTCCGCGGCGATGTCGACGATCGGCCGCTTGGGATCGGCCGGATCGGCCGTTGCCTTGCCGATCACGAGGTCGCCGTCGGGGATCACGGGCAGGCCGAGCGACCTTGCGATCGCCTGACCCGACGGGAGCTCGAAGTCCCGTCCGCGGAGCAGGTTGCGCAGGGTGAGCGACGACGGGTTCGACGCGACGGACGGCGGCAGGAAGGCCAACGGGTTGACCAGCGACGAGTCGATCTTGTAGGACGGCTGCGGCTTGCGGGTGATCTCGTCTCGAGGATTCGGATTGGCCGCCGCCGGCGTACCGCGTTCGATGTCGATGAAGAACTGCCAGTCGATCGCCCAGTCGCTCGGGACCGGCCGGAACCCGCCGAGGTCACCGGCGGGCGCCGTCTCCCTGGAGAAGATCGGCATCCGGCTGATCGTCTCGTTGAGCCGGTAGATCGGCCGGATCATCGAGTGGCCGAAGCGATACGCGGCGACCGAGAACTCGACCGGCATCAACTCGAGCCCGTGGCTGTGCTCGAGCTTCGCGATCGAGAAGTGCGGTGGATTGTCGGCGATGCTGCCGCCGTTCGCCAGGTGGGGGAAGACGCCGTGTACGGTGTCGGCGTTGATGATCGTCGGCAGGAAGTCGTTGACGACCATCCACTGGTAGTGCCACCGCACCTGGCTGCGGACCGTCTCGAAGTCGGCATCCGGCATCGCGTCGGCGACCTTGTTGTGAAAGCGCAGCATCGTCGCGTGGAGCTGGGAGACGATGCGGTTCTCGTCGTTGCGGGGATCGCCGATGATCGCCCGACCGTTCGCCGCCCGCGGGAGGCCGACGGCGCCGGCGTCATGCGGATTGCCGGACATCGGCTCGCCGAGCAGGAGGTGAATCCCATCGCCCTCGTACATGTACGGGTTGTCGTTGGGGCCCCGCCCGTAGACGTTGTCGAGGTCGAAGCGCGGGGTTCGGAAGTCGACGAGTTGCTTGAGCTGCTCCGTCGTCAGGAACTGCTTGAGGCTCGAGGTCGGGTCGAACGTCAGGTCGTGGTCGATGAACTGGCCGAGATAGGTGTAGGCGGCGGCGATCCCATGGTTCTCCTCGGCGTCCGGCTTGCCTTCCGGGGTCGGCTTGTCCTCAGCGGGCGAGGTCATCGCATCCGCGAGCGCCTGCATGTCTCCGTCGGCGAAGGTCGCGCCTTCGAGCGACGGGAACAGACGGGTGAAGCGACCCTCCATGATCTGCGATACCGGACCCTTCAGGCGGTCCCACCATTTGCCGTGACGATCAGTCATCTCGCTCCTAAGGCGTGCCGTGCGGCACGCGATGCCAGAGAGCCGGTCGCCGCCCCAAGCGACGCCTTCTCCGATCAGTGGAAGTCGGCTGAACCTAGCCGACCCACCGCGTCGAATGTGTGATTTTCGTCACACAAGTGCGGCCTTTGTGAGAAGTGCTGAGCGAGCGGGTCCGGACAGCGAGCGACCTCGACCAAGAGGGGTCACACGGACCAGCGAGCGACCTCGACCAAGAGGGGTCACACGGACCGGCGAGCGACCTCGACCAAGAGGGGTCACACGGACCAGCGAGCGACCTCGACCAAGAGGGGTCACACGGACCGGCGAGCGCGGCATCACTGGATGCGGTCGATCCCCAGCCGGTCGAGGAGCCCGTCATCGGCCCGCCAGTTCCTGCGGACGCGGACCGAGAGATCGAGGTGGGCGCGGGTTCCGAGCATTCGCTCGATCTCCTTGCGGGCAGCCGTACCGATCGCCTTGATCATCCGGCCGCCGGATCCGATCAAGATGCCCTTCTGGGACTCCGTCTCGACCCAGACGAGGGCGCGGACGCGGTGGAGATCGTCGTGGGCGAGCTCGAGCGTCTCGAGCACGACACCCACCGAATGTGGAACCTCCTGGAAGGTCCGCCGGAGAACCTGCTCGCGGATCAGCTCGGCGAGCATCTCCTCGAGTGGGATGTCCGAGTCCTTGTCGGTCTCGTAGAGGAACGGCCCGGGTGGGAGGAGACCGACGAGGTGGGCGACAAGCTCCGCCATCCCCGCACCGGTCCGCGCCGAGACCGGGAAGATCTCGGCCTCACCCGTAACGAGCTCGGCAGCGTCGATCAGGGCCTGTGCCTGGCGGTCGGGCTTCAGACGGTCCATCTTGTTGACGGCGATCGTGATCGGAACGCGAGCGCTCATCAGGGCCTGGGCGATGTAGCGGTCGCCGGGGCCGACCCCCTCCTGGCCGTTCAGCATCAGGAGCGCGACGTCGGCGTCGGCCACCTCGCGGACGACGCTTCCCTGCATCCTCGAGGTCAGGGCATCCCGGGGGCGCTGGACGCCGGGCAGGTCGACGAGCACGAGCTGCCAGTCAGGACCGTGGGCCAGGCCGCGGATCGCCCGGCGGGTGGTCTGCGGCCGGTCGGAGACGATCGCGACCTTCGTCCCGACGATCGCGTTGGTCAGCGTCGACTTGCCGACGTTTGGACGACCGGCGAGGGCGACGAACCCGGCCCGGCTCACCACGCGAGGAGTTCGCGCTGGACGGCGAGCATCTCGCCGTCGTCGGTCTCGTGATCCATGCCGACGAGGTGGAGCACGCCGTGGACGATCGCCTCCCGGAGGTCGGCGGTGTACTCGGCGCAGATCACGACGTCACCGAGCTCGCGAGGCCCGAACGGGTTGGCGTCCTCGTCGATCGGGAACGACAGGACATCGGTCGGTCCAGGCTTGCCCCGGTGGCGGACGTTGAGCTCGGTGATCCGCGGGGCATCGACGAAGGCCACGGCGACGTGGCCGTCCTCGACTCCAGCCGTTGCCGCCGCGAGGGCGCAGAGCCGTTCGATCTCGGCCAACGGCGGCGCGCCGGCGGCCGCTTGGGCAGAGAGGACCTCGACCTCGAGCATCACCGATCTCCGGCGAGCCGGTCGGTGCCCGCCGGAGCCACCGGTCAAGCCCGCTTGCGGTCAACCGGGCGGACGAACTGAGCCGCCTCGGGTGCTCGGTCGACCGCATGCTGCTCGTAGGCTTCGACGATCCGGGCGACCAGCCGGTGACGGACGACGTCGGCTCCGCCGAGGCGGACGAAGTCGACGCCCTCGACGCCCTCGAGGATGTCGCCGACGACGACCAGCCCGGAGCGCTCCTCCTTCGGCAGGTCGACCTGCGTGACGTCGCCGGTGACGACCATCTTCGAGCCGAAACCGAGTCGCGTGAGAAACATCTTCATCTGCTCGGGCGTTGTGTTCTGCGCCTCGTCGAGGATCACGAACGAATCGTTGAGGGTCCGGCCGCGCATGAACGCGAGGGGCGCGACCTCGATCACGCCGCGCTCGAGGTGCTGGGTGATCCGCTCGGGTTCGAGCATGTCGTGGAGGGCGTCGAACAATGGCCGGAGGTAAGGATCGATCTTGGCCATCAGGTCGCCCGGCAGGAAGCCGAGCCGCTCGCCGGCTTCGACGGCCGGGCGGGTCAGGATGATCCGGTTGACCTCACGGCGGGTGAGAGCGGCCGCGGCCATCGCGACGGCGAGGAACGTCTTGCCGGTGCCGGCCGGACCGATCCCGAAGGTGATCGTGTTCTCGCGGATCGAGTCGACGTAGCGCTTCTGGCCGACCGTCTTCGGAGCGATCCGGGTCGAGCGGTGGCGCCAGACGACGTCGTCGAGGACGGCCGACGGCGACGCGTCGGCGTCGATCACGCTCCGCACGGCGGCGATCGTCTCACCGGCGAGGGCGTGGCCGCCGGCGACGAGGCCGTCGAGCTCGCGGATGACCCGCTCGGCATCGGCGACCGCCTGGGTCTCGCCGTCCAGGGTGATCAGGTTGCCGCGTAGGTAGACCCGGCAGTCGAGCTGACTCTCCAGCGCACGGAGCGTCGCGTCCTGGCTGTCGGCGAGCGCCGCGGCGACCGCGTTGGGGAGCTCGATCTGCTTCCTCACAGGCAGGGCTGCGTCACTTGGCGAGCGCCTCCTTGACGAGCGTGGAGACCCGTCGACCGTCGGCCCGGCCGTCGACCGCCGCGATCGCGAGCGGCATGACCCGTCCGATGTCGGCCGGTCCGGTGGCTCCCGACTCGGCGACCGCGTGCCCGACGATCTGCCGGAGCTCGTCGTCGGCGAGCTCGGCCGGCAGGTAGGAGCTGATCAACTCCGCCTCGGCGAGCTCCGCCTCGGCGAGCTCGGGCCGGGCGGCGTCACGATAGGCCCGCTCGGCCTCGACCCGGCGCTTGCGCTCGCGTCGGAGCACGGCGAGCTCGTCGGCCTTGCCCTCCTTGGCGGCCTTCTGGAGCTCGGAGAGGACCATCCGGAGCGTGCCGACACGGTCGCGCTCGCGGGCCTTCATCGCGGTTGCGAGGTCGGTCCTGACTGTCTCGGCGATCGTCATGCCATGAAGGATACGCGCGCCGGGGACGACACAAACCGGCCAGTCGCTAAGGCGAGAGCCAGATTGCCGCGGCGACGTACACGAGGTAGAGCCCGGTGAGGCCGGCGCCTTCGAGGCGGCCGAGTCGGCGCCGGCCGACGAGCACGACGGCGAGGATCGCCGGGCTGGCGGCGGCAGCGGGCAGGTAGAGGTGGGTCGTGGCGTGGCCGAGCGTGAGCGGCTTGACGAGGGCGACGACGCCGGCGTTGAAGCTCGCGAAATGGATGATCGTCCCGGCGATGTTGCCGAGTGCGAGCTCGGGGCGGCCGCGCCGGGCCGGAACGGCGACGCGGGCAAGCTCCTCGGCCTCGACGGTCGCCGCGAGCGCGGTGTTCCCGAGCAGGGCGGGGGCGATCCCGAGGTGGCGAACGACGGTGCGCAGCCCCTCGCCCACGAGCAGGCCGCCGCCGGTGAGTAGAGCGAGGCCGCCGACCAGACGGGCGAGCGGACGGCGCACGCGATCGGCCTCGTCGCCGGCGAGCAGTCGCCGGCCGGTCCGGGCCGCGCCGGCCAGGGCGATCACGAACCAGACGACCAGGCCGCCACCCTCGATCCGGGAGAGCTTCCCGTCGAGCGCGAAGAGCAGGAGCGGCACGGGCGCGACAGCGGTCCAGGCGGCGAAGCGGGGTGGCAGGTCGACCGGCATCGGAGCGACCAGGCCGCCGAGGCCGGCGACGCCGAGTGCGAGGAAGGTCAGGCCGCCGAGGAACGTGCCGGCGGCCGCGTCGGGAAGGCCCTTTGCGTTGATCGCGATCCCGGCGGCGAGGTTCTCGGTCTCGAAGCCGGAGAGAGCGACCGCCAGCAGGAAGGGTGCAACCCCAAGCCGGCGGCCGACGCCGAGCAGACCGTCGACGAAGACGTCGGCGGCGCCGACGACGAGCGCGACACCGGCGACCAGCGCGACCAGGCCGGCGAGACTTGACACGCGCTGGCGGCCCGGACGCGCTTCAGGCGCCCGCGCGCGGCTCCGGGTGGCGTGACTTGGCCGGCCGGTCGAGCCCGAGCAGGACGGCCGCCCAGTCGCCTTCGTGGCGGCGTTCGAGCTCGATCAGGCCGTGTCGTTCGGCGAACGCCGTGCTCACGGCGTCGACCTGGTCGTGGAGCAGGCCGCTGGCGACCAGCCGGGTCGGCGGTTCGGTCAGCTTGACGGCGAGATCCTGGAGCAGGGGCGCGAGGAGGTTGGCGGTCATGGTCGGGGCGTGGGCGATCTCGTCGCGGCGGAGGTCGAGCAGGTGGGCGTCGACGAGAGCGCCGTTGGCGGCGGCGTTCGCCCGCGTGGCGGCCACGCTCTCGGGGTCGTGGTCGACCCCGACGACCGGGTCCCAGCCGAGCAGGCCCGCGGCGATCGCGAGGACGCCCGAGCCGCAGCCGATGTCCAGGAGGCGGCCACCGGCCCGGCCGTCGGCCTCGAGCGTGAGCAGCAGCTCGAGGCAGAGGCGGGTCGTCGGATGGGCGCCGGTCCCAAAGGCCTGAGCCGGGTCGATCACGATCTCGATCATTCCCGGACGACCCCCGCCGTCCTCGACCTCACCGCCGCCACCGCGAGCGCGACCGCCACCGCCACCGCGAGCGCGACCGCCACCGCCACCGCGACCGCCACCGCCACCGCCACCGCCACCGCGACCGCCACCGCCACCGCCACCGCGACCGCCACCACGGGATCCCCCCCGGCCGCCAGGCAGCGGCGGCTCCCAGGGCGCGCGGATCCGAAGGCGGCCGGCGATCTCCGACGGCTGATGGAACTCACGCCACCGGTCGGCCCAGTCGTCGGCGACCGTCGAGGTCGAGATGTCGACCAGAGCGCCGCCGAGCGCGTCTCGCAGGTCCTGGATGTCCGGGAGATCGCCGGGCGCCCCGTAGATCGCGTACTCGATCGATCCGTCGGCCAGCTCGATTTCCTCGACGCCGGTCGGGACGAGCGTCAGCAGGCTGGCGAGGCCGACCTCGGCCCCAACGCGTCGGAGACGGACCGCGAGGCGGATCACGGGTCACCCACCGGACCGACCACGTCCCGACGCGAGTCCGGCGCAACGAGCCATCGGCCGGTGCACCAGCCGGTCAGGCGGCGTGCGGACGAAGGGCCCGCTTGAGCTTGGCGAAGACCGATTCGTCGGTGTGGAGGTTCTCGTGGGTCATCGTCCCGGCGAGCTGCTCGACCAGCCGGCGCTGGTCCTTGGTCAGGTGGCGGGGGATCACGACGTTGACGACGATCCTCAGATCGCCGGACCCGTTCCGGCGTAGGTGGGGCATTCCGCGGCCACGGAGGGTGAGGACCTCGCCGGGCTGGGTCCCGGGTTCGACGTCGAGCTGGGTCGGCCCGTCGAGCGTGGGGACCTCGACGGTCGCGCCGAGGGCGGCGAGGGGGGCGGAGATGTCGACGATCGTGATCAGATCGTCGTCCTCGCGGATGAACCGGTCGTCGGCCGCGACGCTGACGACGACGTGGAGGTCGCCGGCCGGCGCACCGGCCTCGCCGACGTGGCCCTTCTCGCCGATCCGGATTCGCTGGCCGTCGGCGATCCCGGCGGGAACCTGGATGCTGAGCTTGCGTCGACCGAGCCGTCGACCCCGGCCGCGGCAGTCGTGGCATGGGCTGGTCGCCGTCCGGCCGTCGCCGTTGCAGACGTCGCAGGCGATCGTCCGCATCATCTGCCCGAAAGGCGTCCGCGAGACCGCCTGGAGGCGCCCGGCACCCCCGCATCGGGCGCACGTCTCGATTGGCGTGCCGGGCTCCGCACCGTTGCCCCTGCAGTGGTCGCACCGGTCGACTGCCTCGTAGGAGACCTCGAACGTACCCCCGGTCGCTGCCTGCTTGAGGTCGAGCTCGATCGCAGTCGCGACATCTCCCCCCGCTGCCGGGCCGCCCTGCCGACCACCGCCCCCGAAAAAGGACTCGAAGATGTCCGAGATCGATCCGAAGGCGTCGAAGTTCGGGCTGTAGCCGCCTGAGCGGAGCCCGTCGTGCCCGTAGCGGTCGTAGGTCGCCCGGCGGTCTGGGTCCGAAAGGATCTCGTACGCCTCGGCGGACTCCTTGAACTTGGTCTCGGCTTCGGGGTCGTCGGTGTTGACGTCGGGGTGGAGCTCCCGCGCGAGCCGGCGGAACGCCTTCTTGATCTGGCCGGCATCCGCCTCCCGGCCGACGCCGAGCACCTCATATGGATCGCGTTGCACGCCTAACCCTCGGCGTAGACGTCGTCGACGAAGCGGGACAACTGGTGGGCCGCCGCGTGGACGGTGTCGATCGCCGACCCGTAGTCCATGCGGACGGGGCCGATCACCGAAACGGTGCCCAGCTTGCGCCAGGCGAGGCCGTACCCGGCAGCGACGACGGAGAGCGAGGTCAGTGCGGGAACTCCGTTCTCGCGGCCGATGCCCACGTAGACGCCAGTCTGGCCGAGGGCTCTGCGGAGGACGTCGAGCAGTGCGACCCGCTGCTCGAGGAGCTCGAGCAGTTCACCGAGCACGTCGACGTCGGTCAGGCTGTGGGATCCGAGGAGTCGGGAGGTCCCCTCGAAGTAGAGCGTGTCCTCGACGGCGCCGACCAGCCGGCGGAAGGCCGGTGTGAGCTGGTCTATGAAGCTCCGCTCCCGTGGGCTGAGGGCCGGGTCGGCGAGCCGCTGGTTGATCATCCGGGCGCCGAGGCCGAGGCCGTCGAGGCGCTCGTTGAGGTACTCGGCCGCCCAGCCGATCAGGCCTGGGTCGACCGGGGCGTCGAAGCTCGACGCGTACTTCGAGACCCCGCCGGCCGAGCTGATGATCACGACCATCACGACCCGCGGCTGAAGGGCGAGGACCTCGATGTGGCGGATCGTCGCGCTGTCGACCGACGGGGCCGAGACGATTGCGAGGAGGTTCGTGACCTCCGAGAGGGTCTCGGTCGTCACCCTGACCGCCTCGTCGAGCTCCCGACGGATCAGCGACAGCTCGAGCGCCGGCGCCGTGGCGACGGCGACGTGGCGGTCGGCGAGCAGGCGATCGACGAAGTATCGGTGGCCGGCATCGGTGGGAACCCGTCCGGCCGAGGTGTGCGGATGGGCGAGCAGACCGTATTCCTCGAGTTGGGCAAGCTCGTTGCGGATCGTCGACGGCCGCCAGGTCAGGGCCGGGTCGGCGGCGATCGTCCGCGATGCGACCGGGGCGCCCCCCTCGACATAGGCCTCGATCACCTTGCAGAGGATCGTCTCCTGGCGGGCGGTCAGCATCCTCGCCATTGTAGGAGTCCGACCGCGCGGGTTGCCGGGACGAGCACCGCGGCGCGATCCGCGCGTACGCAGGACGAATCGGCCCGGCAGGCAGGGATGAATCGACCCGGCAGGCAGGACGAACCGACCCGGCGGGGCCGATCCCGGCCTCGATCGGCTGCGGTCAGAGCTCGAGCTCGGCGACGGCGTTGCGGATGATCCGCTTGCCGCCCTGGACGGCGACCGCCTCGACGACGACCCTGCGGTCGGCAGCCTCGGTCACCTTGGCGGAGACGGTGATCTCGTGCTCGGGTAGACCCATGCCGCGGAACTGGACCGAGAGCCGCTTGAGCTTGTCGGGTCCGCCGGCGGCGTCGGTCTGGGCGCGGGCGACGAGCGCCATCGAGTACAGGCCGTGGAGGATCCGCCCGGGAAGCCCGACCGACTTGGCGAACTCCTCGTCGATGTGGATCGGGTTGAAGTCGCCGGACGCACCGGCGTAGCGGACCGTCAGGTAGCGATCGGGAGTCACCTTGAGCTCGGGGATCTGGTCGCCGACTTCCAATCCGGCCATCAGACCCCCCTCACGATGTTGGTCCAGGTGCCGAGACAGACCTGTTCACCGCGCTGGTTGCGGGAGACCGTCTCGAAGACGTAGAAGCCGAGCTCGCCGCGCTGGTCGATCGACTTGACCGAGACGGTCGTCGAGATCTCGTCGCCGGCGACGACCAGCGGCCCCCAGTCGAACGCCTGGGCACCGTGGACGAGCATCGCGAAGTCGACTGCGACCTCCGGGTCGAAGAGGGCCGGGGCGACGGCTGGGAGGCCGTAGACGACGGCGAACATCGGCGGAGCGACGAGGTCGTCGTGGCCGGCGGTCCGCGCGGCGTCGAGATCGAGGTGGAGGGGGTTGGTCTCGCCGACGGCACGCGCGTATTCGCGGATCTTCTCGCGGCCGACGGCGTAGACCATCGGCGGGAATGTCTTGCCAACGGCCTGCGTCTGAACCGGCATCGGCGACCCAGTCTACGTGGCGACGGCGGACGCCCGGCCGCCCGGCGCGCCCGGAGGCTCGTGCTCGGAACCCCCGGGCCGGCGGGCGCCAGACGCGTTTTCAGAAGACGAGCCCGTCGCCGTTGCCGACGGCGACCGCCTCGAGCTCGGGATCCTCGGCGGGGACGCGCGAGCTGAGGAACTGCACGCTGTCGGCGATGATCTCGACTGCTTGGCGCCGCTGGCCGTCGGTCGTCTCCCACTCGCGCCATTCGAGCCTGCCGTCGACGGCGATCGGACGGCCCTTCTCGAGGAAGCTGTCGCAGGCCTCGGCCGACGGCCCGAAGACCGAGACGTCGAAGTAGTTCGGCTTGTCGTCCCACTCGCCGGTGTCGGGGTTGCGGCGGCGGGTGTTGCAGGCGACGCGCAGCCTGGCGACGCTCGTCCCGGACGGGAGGGAGCGGAGCTCGGGGTCGCGGGTGAGATTGCCGAGCAGGACGACGCGGTTGATCGTCGGCGCTGACATTGGGCCTCCTGGAGAGTCGAATTGAAGGGTTGAAGCGAACCTACGCCTGGCTTGGGACGGGACTCGTCGATCGGCGGCAGATCACGCCGGCCGGGAGCCGACCGATCTGGTCGATCGGCATCACGTGGACGATCTCGCCTGCCTGCTGGTCGTCAACGGCCCGCCTGACGGCGCGCAGTGAGGCTGGAGTCGCGTAGTAGACGACCGCTCCGACGAGCCGGGTCCGAGCCCAGCCGCGGACGATCAGGTCAAGGCGGCGGGGCGCCTTGACCGTCAACTCGACCTCGATCGCGACCGCCTCCCGACCCGGCTGACCAACCCGGTCGGCCGGCCAGAGGACGAGGTCGGGACGATGGCGGGCGGGAAGTCCGTCGGGGCCACGGCCGACGTCGGGGCTTGCCAGCGGGCGACCGGAGTTGGCCTCCCATCGGCGAAGCTCGCGCTCGCCGACGACGGCGAAGTCGGGAAGGGCCAGCTCGAGGGCGACGGCCGTGCGGGCGACCTCGCGGACGTGGAGGAATCCGCCGGGGCTGACGCGGGCGAGCGGGAGGTCGGCCAGACCGGCGGCCCGGAGACCGGCCGATGTGGCGAGGTAGAGCGCCGGCTGGCCGTGGAGCAGGCGGACCGGCTGGATCGTCCCGGATCGCTGGGCGACCTGGAGCAGCGCGCGAGCGCGGGGCGGCGAGATGTCGAAGCGCTCGGCGATGTCGGCGGCCGTCGCCGCGCCGAGGCGGGCGATCCAGTCGAGGATCGCCGCGCGAGTCGTGGTCGTGTCGTTGGTCATCGGGGGTCCCTTGTCTTGGCGTGTACGGGTCAGCCCGCAGGACCCCAGCCCGCCGTGGCGGCGCGCCGGGGTCCGGGGGGAACGGCGACGCGTCGCGGTTGGTCAATCCGTCGGGCCGGTCAGACCGGCCGAGGCGGTCGGCTCAGGGGTGGTGGATCCGCGTGATGGCGGCACGCCCGCCGACTGCGTCGATCACCGCTGCGGTTCCGGTGGGGAGGGTCCTGATCAGGTCGGGATCGACGACGTACTCGCGATCCCGGGTCCGGCTGCCGTCGCCGTTGGGAGCATTGCGCTCGAGCGTCCGGGTGGTGCTCCAGACGGGTGCCCGGCCGCCGACGCGGGCGATCAGCTCGGCCGAGTCGGGGACGGTCTGGCGGTGGGCGACGAGTGCGGCGACATTGCCGAGAACCTGGTCGAGCAGACCGGGAGCGGCGGTCCGGAGGTCGGCGAGCTCCTGGGTGGCCAGAAGCAGGCTGAAGCCGGCGGCGCGAGCGCGTCCGAAGAGGCGAGCGACGCCGTCTGCGGCGATCGCCGAGAACTCGTCGATCACGACCAGGGTGGGAGTCGGGTCGTCCTGGAGGCCGGCGGCAACGGTCAGGAGGTCGCCGACGATCGCGGCAGCGAGCATTCCGGCGAGCAGGGGCAGGCGGTCGGCATCGAGTCGGAAGTAGACAACTGCGCGATCGCCGACGGCTTCGAGGAGATCAAGCGCCGGACCGTCGTTGTCGGGCTCGAGCCAGGGCCCGAGCTCCGACTCGGCGAGGATCGCCAACCTGTCCCGGGCTCCGGAGAGGCCGGCGCGCTGACGCGGGTCGAGGGCGTCGAGGTAGTCCCAGATCCGCCGGGCGTCAGACTCGTCGGGAAGTCGGCGGGCGAGCACCTCGAGCGACTGGGGGTCCATCAGGTCGACGAGCCCCGACGGGGTCGGCGTCTGGCCCGCAGCCCGCAGGGCCCGGACGGCATGTCCGAGGTAGCGCTGGGCTTGGCGGAGGTAGTGGGGTTCGGTGTAGTTCTCGGCGGCGAGCGCCTTGTCTGCGACCTCGCCGTCGGTTCCGTGGGCGTAGGGGTTGTAGGCGGTGGGCCCGAACGGGGTCCACTCGACGAACCGGCGATCGTTGCGCAGGGCGGCTGCCCGGGCCTGGTCGCGGAGCAGGGAATCTCCCTTCGGGTCGACGATCACGGCACCGTGGCCGGCGTCGATCGCGCGGGCGAGGACCCAGGCGAGGGTTACGGTCTTGCCGGAGCCGGTTGCTCCGACGACGAGCGTGTGGGTGCCGCTGTGGGTGCCGAGCGGAAGGCGAACGACCGCCCGGTTGGGGTCGAGACCGACCGCGAGGCCACCGGCGTCGAGGGTGGGACGCCGGCGGGAGAGGTGGGCTGAGACGACGTCGAGGGGCCCGCGTCGGGCGAGTGCCCGCTGGGCGAGGTCACCGCCGTCGTTGAGATCGGCGCGGTGCCAGCGGGCGCCGATCAGCGTGGCGATCGCACAGACGGCGGCGAGCTGGGTGACCGGCCAGGCGAGGACGGTCCCAGCGAGCGACCAGGTCCACCGGAGACCGGCCGAGCGGATGACCACTGCGAGCACAACGGCGGCGAGGGGGATGGTGAACAGCGAGTTCATTGCGACTCCTGTCGTCGGGAATACGGCGGCCCGGACGGGCACGCCGGTGGATCAACCGGGGCGCGGGGCCCACGGAAGCTCGGTTGGCGCTCCGCACGGCCGGTCGCAGGGCGACGGCGGGGAACGATTTATGGGCGGCTGCCGCCGCCTGGATTTGGGGAGTGAAAGGCCGCTAGGGGATGCCGCAGCCGGCCAGACGGCGCGTGCGGGCGAGCCCTGCCGGGGCGACGGCGATCAGGTCAGCCGAGGCGGTAGCCGACGCCCCAGACGGTGACGAGGAGGCCGCGGTGGTCGCCAAGTCGGCGACGGAGACGAGCAACCTGGGTGTCGACGCGTCGGTGGGGTCGGGCGGAGCGGGGGTCCGCGGGCCGGGCGTGAGGGTCGACGGGGATCGCGCGGAGAAGCTCCTGCTTGGTGAAGACGCGGCCGGGGGCGGCGGCGAGTCGGACGAGGAGCTGGTACTCGGCGGGCGTGAGATCGAGTGGCTGGCCGGCGAGGGTCACGATCCGGGCGAGGGTGTCGATCGTGATCGGACCGACGATCAGTCGAGTGGTGTCTGCGGCGATGCGGGCGAGGATTGCGACGCGGGCGACGAGCTCGGCCGGACGGAGCGCTCCGGCGAGGACGTCGTCGGCGCCGGCGGCGAATGCGGCGAGAATCGCGCCGTGCTCGTCGGTTGAGACGAGGGCGAGAAGTTGACCGTCGAACTCGAGAGGAAGCTGGGTGTGATCGGCGATCACGACGGCCCCGGCCTGGATCTGAGGTTCGGAGTCGAGAATTGCCCGGTCGCCCGCGAGGACGGAGTAGCCGCGGGCGGCGAAGGCATCGACGATCTCGGCGCGGACACGGAGATCCGGATGGATGACGACGACGCGTCCGGGATGTGGCGGGTCAGTCAAGTTCGACCTCGTGCGGGGCGAGGCCGAGGCCGTTGCGGGCGATCAGGCCGAGGACGTCGGTGTGGACCCAGGGGGTCGGACGGCGGGCGGCCTCGTCGGTGAGGAGGCCGACCCGGCGGGCGAGCCAGCTCGTCTCGCCGGACGGGCGGCCGCGCCGGTCGTACTTGACCCGGCCGCAGGCGAGGGCAATCGCGCTGAGGGATAGTCCGCGGCGGAGGCTTGCGTCGACGACGGCCTCGCGGAGGCGGCGGTTGAGAACGATCGGACTGGTTGCGAGGCGACGGAGCTCGAGCCCGAGGGTGGCGACGGAGACCGCCGGGTCGCGGAGGTGACGGGCGATCGCGGCGGCATTGAGCGAGCGGACGGGCTCGTAGTCCTCGAGGGCGCCGACGACACGTCGGGAGCTGACGCACTCGTCCGGGCCCTCGGTACCGGCGGGCGGCTGACGAAGCCAGCGAAGCTCGGGCGGACCAAGACCGACCGAGTCGATCGGGGCGAGGCGGAAGCGGATGCCGTGGGCGTCGGTCAGGACCGGTTCTTGGCCGGCGACCGCGGCTTCGGGCGAGGCGAGCGGCCGGCGGCGGAGGTCGTCGTCGGTCAGCGGCCGAGCCCGGCGGCGGGGATCGGCGAGATAGATGTCGGTCACGACGACGGCGTTCAGGTCGGGCTCGTCAGAGGTGAGATGGGCGACCAGGCGGGGGTCGCCGGCGTCGTCGACGAGGCGGTCGACGACGAGACGAGAGCCGTGGGCACCCGGGAGAAGGACGACCTCCCGGTCGGCGTAGTCGGCCAGCAGAGCGGCCGGATCCCGAGGGGCCTGGCCGGCGTCGATCGGGGGTCGGGTCAGCGTCACGTTCATCTCACTCCTCGCTGTGTCACGGGTTCGGGTGCCGCTCACTCCGTCGAGGTTCATCGGGCGGGACGCCTGCGGGATCGGTCGGTCGTCACCAAGGGGCGATGCCAGGGACGGGCTGGCGGGAAGACGCGTGAACGGGTGACGGAGAAAACGTCGGCGGGGCCGTGGACGAGGCTGAGGCAGAGAACGGAGGCGCGACGGCGAGACGTGACAGCGGGGCGTCAGGGAGCGGAGGGTTGGAGCGGAGGGAGCGGAGGGTTGGAGCGGAGGGGACGGAGGGTTCGAGCGGAGGGAACGGAGGGTTCGAGCGGAGGGAACGGAGGGTTCGAGCGGAGGGAACGGAGGGTTCGAGCGGAGGGAACGGAGGGTTCGAGCGGAGGGAACGGAGGGTTCGAGCGGAGGGAACGGAGGGTTGGGAACGGAGGGTTGGAGTGGAGGGAGGGGCGGCGATGCGGGGGAAGTGAATGCCGAACCTAGATCGCCACGGCGCCGCCTCCGATCGTCGGTCGCGGCCGACTGCGGATTCGATCGGGGCGACGGCGGAACTCGTCGGGGCGACTGCAGGCAGGCGGGGGGCCGACTGCGCCGTGCGACGCCGGCAGGCACCGACCGCACCAGGCAAGTGGGTAGGGGATCAGCGCCACCGTGCACGGCGGCGAGCGACCGGCGCCACGACGCGCCGACAGCGGGGGCGATGTCAGACTGGCCACGCCCGGAATCCAGCCAGGCTGGCCGACGTTTCGCGACCCGGCGGCGGACGACAGGTCGACCCCGAACGCCCGGTGCCTACGAGGCGCCACCCACCGGGCAGGCGCCGGTCTCTCAAAACTCAGGGGGCCAGTGCTTTGAGTGTCGGCTCAGCGCCACGGCGCCCGCGGCGCCTTGGCGCTCGCGTCGCCCGACGGGTCGGCCGGGTCGGCCAGTTCGACGATCGGCCCCCACCGCGGGGCATCCCGTCGGTCGGTCGACTCGCTTGCGTCGGTTCGCGAGCGGACCGACGGAGGGAGCTCTGCGACCCGCCAGCCGTCGACCACGCCTCGATGGATGTCGGGCTCGGCCGCGAAGACGACGCCGCCCCGCCCGGGGTACGCCCACCGGTCGGGCGGCTCGCCGATTCGAGCGAGACACGCGACGAGGATCGGGTCGGCGAGCGCCGCCAACTCCCGGGCCGAGTCTCGATCGCCCGAGACGATCACGACCGTCGGCGACCGCCCGAGCCGGACGTACCGGGGGACGAGTCGCCACCAGCCGGCCACGAGATGGTCGAGCCGCTCGAGCAGATCGAACACTCCGGTCGTCTCGCGAGGACGGTTGAAGACCAGCAGATCGGTGGTCTGGTCACGGCCGGCGGATCGGATCCTCAGCTCGACGGCGGCGTCCGGGCTGACCCCGACGAACGACTCGACCCGCCGACGCCGGTCCCGGTCGGTCGACGCCCTGACGAAGTCCCGCGCATGGACTCCCGGCTCGAGCCCGAGCCCTTCCGGCCCGGCTCCGGTCGGCGGAGCAACCCGAGTCCGCCCCGGCCCGAGCACGCTGAGGACGACCGCGCCCGCGCAGGCCTCAAGGCCGAGCAGCCATCCCACGACGTGGAGATCTGTCCGCAGGCCAACGAGGTGCTCGTCGTCGAGCGACGGAGCCCGCCGCCCGGTCAACCCGACCAGCTCGAGGCCCGGATCGGTCGCGGCACAGCAGAACGGCACCCCTCCCCCGTCGCCGCCGTACAACTGGAACCGGGCGAGCAGGCCGGTGTCGGCCAGCCGCTTGAGTCGCCGTTGCGTGGTCGTCAATGCCTGCCCGGGGCTCGTCCGCCGGTGCGCTTGGCTGCTGAGGACGCAGCGGGCGCCGGCGATCCACGAGAGCAGCTCGAACTCCCGCGGATCCAACGTCGGTCGGCGGGTCGCCGCGGCCACCGGCAGCCAGCGGACGCTCGTCGCCGCGTCGACCGCTTCGAGCTCCCTGAAGGTCGCAGTCGAGGGCAACTGCACCTCAGTCGAGGGCAACTGCACGCCACCTCCGCCCTCAGTCCCCTTGGCCGAAGCCGACTTGACCGGCGTCGGCAGCTCGAGCACCGCGACTGCGCCGGTCGGCCTCGTCTCGTGCGGCGCGTCATGACCGACCAGCCGGCGCGGCGGCGCCAGCAGCTCGACCTCCCGGCCGCCCCGCTCCCGCTGAAGCCGGGCCAACCGCTCGATCCGATCGGGATCGACGCTGAGGGGGATCGTCGTCCCGATGAACGGTCGGTCACGACCCGTCGGCGTCGTCCAGCTGGCCACGGCCGTGTGGCGCGGGAGGTGGAGGCGGACGTCCGGAGCCGCCAGCGTCGCGACCCGCTGGTCGCCGAGGCGCAGCTGGTCGGCGAACTCGGCCATCAGGAGGCCGGCGGCCGCCCGCGCGTCGATCGCCGACGCCGTCGCGAAGAGCACCCGATGCGCGAACAGTGCATCGAGCTGATCGCGGAGCTCGACCGGCCACTGGGCGTCCGACTGCCAGCATGCGACGGTCTCCAGGCCGGCCGAACGCTTGAGGGCCATCGTCTGAGCGAACGACTCGTTGATCACCAGCGGCGCCTCGTCGACCTTCAGGGCGACCGCCGTCCGCCGCCCCGGCCCCCTCCGGTCCTGGGCTCGCCCGAGCGCGGCGTCGAGCATCCCCAGGAGGAGCGCCATCAGAACGGCGACGTTGCCCGCCCCGACTTCACCCAGCGCCCCCCGGACGACGAGGATCTCCCGCTCCTCGATCAGCCGGTCGAAGTCGATCCTCAACGACTCGTTCAGGAGAATCCGCTTGACCGACGTCGAGTTGAGGATCCGGGCGAGCTTGTTGGCCGGCGCGTCGAGCTTCGCCGTCGTCGACGACCGCGCGTCGCGCAGCTGGACCGGCAGCTCCTCGGCCATGAACGAGGCGACCTCGGCGAACTCCGGCACGCCCGCCAGCCGGTCGGCCACCCGCGCGCGGGCGAGCGTCCCCTCGGGGCCGACCTCCAACAGGCGGGAGACGTCCCAGAGCGAACACTCCCGGTCGTAGGCCAGCGCCCCGATCACCGCGTTGCGCAGATACCGGTCCGAGCTTCCCCGAACCTCCCCCTCTGCGAACAGTGCTCGAACCGCTCCGACCACGTAGTCGGCGATCGCGTCGACCGGAGCGTCCACCCCCAGCGGGTTGAAGCCGCACGTCGGCCGCGCCATGTCCAGGAGCGTGCAGACCCGCCCGTCGGGGACCACGCTCAACGCCGCTTCGGCCGCGTCCCCCTTCGGGTCGAGGACGATCACCGCGCAGTCGTCCCGCCGGAGGTCCTCCCGCACGCTCGCGACCAGGTACGACGTCTTGCCCTGCTCCACGGTGCCCACGACCGCCGTGTTCTGCCGCCGCAGCTCCGGATGGATCGTCACCGGCCCATGCTCATCGGCCAGCAGGCCGCCTCCCGCCCGCGCCCGGCGGATCCCTGCCGGCGCCGGCGCGACCGGGGTCGAGCACCGGACGAGCGCAAGCGCCGCAAACCCCGGCGACGGGAGGTGCCAGATCGCCGCGAGCTCCTCTGCCGCGTAGGTCGTCCGCAAGACCGTCGCCACCGGGTTTGCCTCGCCCCGCTCGACCCGCCTCGCCCAGATCCGCCGCCTCCCCCGCGCCCGACGGCCGACCAGCCGGTTCGGCGCGCGGTCGCTTCGCAGCTCCGCCGCGATCGTGGCCAGTTGTCCCGCGCGCTGGCCGATCACGCGGAAATCCGCTCCGAAAAATGGGCCGGCAAGTCGCGGCTCGTCGCTCTCGACCGACCCCGTCTCGCCCGCCGCCTGCCGGCGGCTCGCCGAACGACCCGCCATCCTCCCGAGGGCCAGCGGCGCCGGGGTCATGGCGATCTGGAAGACCGAGGCTCCCCCGGCCGCGCCCATCGCCCGCAGCAGCCGCTCGACCGGCGGCCGGTCCGGATCGACGTCGCCGATCCGCCGGACCGGGTCGGTGAAGACCCGCCGTTTGTGGAGCCTGACCACCGGTCCGTCGACCCCCACCGGTCGCGTCACCCTGCGTAGACGGCAGTTGGGATACGTCGCCCGCACCGCGGCACCCACCTGAACTGCCAGCCGCCGGGGAGCGCACACCGCCAGCCAGACGAGCGGCGCCCCACCCGAGCGGATCTGATGGTGGATCTCGAGGGCGACGGACGGCTGGCCTGTGACGATTCGGCGCGCTCCGCGCACCGAGACGAGCGCGTGCAGAGCCGCGAACGTCGAGACCAGCGCGTCCGGCGCCAGCCGATCGCTCCGGTAGGGCTCGATCACCAGGCGGACGTACTCCCGCCGCCGCCGAGCCCACAACCGGATCCCCGCGCCTGCCAGCGTCGCGCCCCCGATCAAACCGGGAACGAACGAGGCGGCGGTCAAGAATTCTTCCGCTTCTCCATCGGCCTCCCCCACCCTCTCCGACGATCGCCCGCCTTCCGGACAGCCGTCCGCGACGGCTAGTTCGGCTTGGCAGCCAGACGCCGAGCCTGGTCGCGATACGACCGGTAGTCCGGGCGCTCCGGCCGCAGGCAGGCGGCGATCGCCAACGGTCGGCACGCCTCCCGATGACGACCGAGCTGCTGGAGGCACCGGCCGAGGCAGAAATGCGCATAGTCGTTCGTCGGCGCGCCCGCCGCCACCGCCTCGAACTCGACCGCCGCCTCCCCGAACCGGTGGGACCGAAACAGCGCCCGTCCGAGCTCCTCCCGGATCGACGCCTTGTCCGGCTCGAGGTTCCGCGCTCGCGTCAACGCGACAGCCGCCGCCGCGAAGTCGCCGTGGGAGAGGAGATCCTGGCCGTTCCTGTAGAGGTCGTACGCGCTCTCCATGCTGACAATAAAGCCTAGAACCCCATCGCACGCAACACCGCCGGGCGACCTGCGAAACTTATTGGCGAAGCCGTGAAGCAATCCGAGAACATCTGGATCGACCACACCGCCCCGGGGTATGCAGCAATCGGGGCTTTCCTGTTGGCCGTGGCCGTGACGACCAAGGTCGCCTTCGTCGTCGGCAGCCCGGCCACGTTCGGTGATTTCCTGATCTTCTACGGGCCTGCGATCGCCGCGATCGGCTCCGCGCTGGTCGCCTGTTACCTGGCGCTCGAGTATCAGGAGACCAGCGACTTCCTCTGGACGACGGTGTCCTTGGTGGTCATCTCGCCGGTCTTCAGCTTCATCGCCTTCGCCCTCTATTCCCTCGCGGCAGACGGGTCGTGATCTGATGACAAGCGCAGAACCGATGACCGAACGAGCCGCCCACTACACGGCGTTGCTCGAGACGATCGAACACCAAGGCGCCGCCAGCCTGCACGGTCGGGAACGCGACCAGCTGATGGAGGCCGCCGACGGCCTGCTGTTCGGCGAGCAGGGGAGCGAGCAGCGCCTCCGCGTCGTCCAGGAACTGATCGAATCACTCGAGGAGAGCGGACGCTGGTCGGCCGAGTCGTGCGACCGTCTCCGCGAGCACCTCTACGGATGCGGTACCCCTCCCTGATCTGCTGACCGGGCCGCCCGGTACCGGCGGATCAGGGCGTTGGTCGAGCTGTCATGGGTCAGCTCGGGCTCCGTCTCGGCCTCCAGCTCGCCGGCGATCCTCTGGGCGAGCGCCTTCCCCAACTCGACCCCCCACTGGTCGAACGAGTCGATTCCCCAGATCGCGCCCTGCGTGAAGACGCTGTGCTCATAGAGCGCGATCAGCTTGCCCAGCGTCTCCGGCGTCAGCCGGTCGGCGAGGATCGTGTTCGTCGGATGGTTTCCCGCGAACACCCGGTGGGCGACGAGCCGCTCGTCGGTTCCCTCCGCCCTCACCTCCTCCGCCGTCTTCCCGAACGCCAGCGCCTCCGTCTGGGCGAAGACGTTCGCGATCAGGATGTCGTGGTGATCGCCGAGCGGGTTCAGCGTCTCTGTGAAGGCGATGAAGTCGCACGGGATCAGGTGGGTCCCCTGATGGATCAGCTGATAGAACGAATGCTGCCCGTTGGTCCCCGGTTCGCCCCAGAAGACCGGCCCCGTCGCGTAGTCGACCGACTTTCCGTCGATCGTCACGGACTTGCCGTTCGATTCCATCGTCAGCTGCTGGAGGTACGCCGGGAACCGCTTGAGGTACTGGTCGTACGGAAGCACGGCGACCGTCCCGGCGCCGAGGAAGTCCGCGTACCAGACGCTCAGCAGTCCGAGGACGACCGGGAGGTTTCGTTCGAGCGGCGCCGTCCGGAAGTGCTCGTCCATCGCGTGGAAGCCCGCCAGCATCTCGGCGAACCGGTCGCGTCCCACGGCGATCATCGTCGACAGGCCGATCGCCGAATCCATCGAATACCGCCCGCCCACCCAGTCCCAGAAGCCGAACATATTCGCCGTGTCGATGCCGAACTCCTCGACAGCCTCGGCGTTCGTCGAGACCGCGACGAAATGCCGGGCGATCGCCGCCTCGTCGGCCACCGCTGCGAGCACCCACGCCCGGGCCGTTCGGGCGTTCGTCATCGTCTCTAGGGTCGTGAACGTCTTCGACGACACGACGAACAACGTCTCCTCCGGGTCGAGGTCCACCGTCGCCTCGGCGAAGTCCGTCCCGTCCACGTTCGAAACGAAGCGAAACGTCAGGTCGCGCCGGCTGTAGTGACGCAGCGCCTCGTAGGCCATCACCGGCCCCAGGTCCGATCCCCCGATCCCGATGTTGACGACGTTGCGGATCGGCCTCCCCGTCTGCCCGACCCAGTCTCCTGCCCGTACCCGGTCGGCGAAGTCGCCCATGCGGTCGAGGACCTCGTGGACCTTGGGGACGACGTTCTCCCCGTCGAACATGATCGTGCTTCCCCGCGGCGCTCGGAGCGCGACGTGCAGGACCGCTCGGTCTTCGGTCGAGTTGATCCGCTCACCCGCGAACATCGCCTCGATCCGACTGGCCAGACCCCGGTCTTCGGCGAGCCCGACGAGCAGCCGGATCGTCTCGTCGGTGATCCGGTTCTTCGAGTAGTCGACGGTCACGCCGACCTCCTCGAGCACGAGCCGCTCTCCCCGGTCGGGATCCTCGGCGAAGAGCTCCCGCAGATGGCGCTCGCCGATCTCGGCGTGGTGGTCCTCGAGCGCCGACCACGCAATCGACTTCCGCAGCGGCCCAGCCGGGCTTCTCGCCATCTTGCTCCTTCAGGTCGGGGGCGGACGATCCTCTGCGCCACATCTTCGCGCCGGCGGGTCACGCGCGCGGTGCGGGTGTCCCTCCTCCGGCTCGCCGGCGTCTCCCGGTCGCCTTCGCCGATCGCCGTAGCCGACTCGGCGTGCTGCCGAGTCCCCGGCACGCCGCGATCCCTACCCGGTCGGTAGGCTTGCCGCGTGACCGACGACACCACTCCAAGCCTTCCCGATCAAGCCATCGCCACCGACCGAGCCGTGCTCGACGAGCCATCGCCTGCGGTCTGCGCCTTCGTCGCCGCGGCGATCACCGAGTACCGGCGCGACAACGGTTTCTCACAGCTGCTGGCCGACCTCGATGCGGCTGCCGAGCCGACCGACGCCGACCGCGACTGGGCCCGGGGAGCCTTGGGAGTCTCCTGAGGTCCCCGCGCGGACTGGCTGTCTCCGCGCCGCGGCCAAGAAGTTCCGCACGACCCCGGGGGCCAAGTAACTCGGACGGCGAAACAGGCGCCGCTGGACGGCGTCCGAGGGACACTCGAGTGCCTGGCTTGTCGGGCGTTTGCCCGGGTCACTCAGATGACCGCAGGCTCGGCAGCCTGAGCGTTGCCCCGAGCGAGGCGGGGCGCGCTGCCGTGGTCGACGGCGGCCGCGCGGGCACGGCACGCGTCCGGGGGGTCAGGTGCCCACGTTCGATGCCGAGCAGCCCACGTCCGCGGGGAGCGGCAGCTCGGTCAGCCGGCGGAGGTCCCGCTCGTCATCGCCGACCAACAGCGCTGACAGGAGCGATGGTCCCGGGCCGTTCGCGGTGAAGGCCGGATCGTAGCTCGCGATCGGGACGACCGCGCCCACCGGGTACACGCCCTCGAGCCGCCTGACGAGGTCCGGCAGGCGGCCATCGCGGCGGAATGTCTGCCACCGCGCGCGGCCCTCCCACGCCGGGCCGCGGCTCGCCATCATCGCATTGAGAACCAGCAGGGCTGGGGTGCTCGCGTTGATCCGGAAGTTGAGATCGAACACCTTCACCTCGCCTGAGGACGTCAGCCCGATGTCGATGCCGCAATACCCGATGAACCCGAGCTCTCGCGCGCGCTCGGCAACCGCTCGGCACAGGTCCGCCGCCGCCTGCGGCAACACGGTGCCGCCGACCCGGCTGCCGCCGTAGGCGCCGGTGGCGGAGATCAGTTGCTCCGTCGCCCCGAGCTGTCGCGGCGTACCGATTGCCTCGACGCAGAAGTGAACGCACCAGTTCTCGACGAGCTCGAGATACTCCTCGACGATCAGCTCGGCCCCCGGCGCCACGAAGCTTGGCTGTGCGATCGCGTTCCCCGCCCGGTGGACATACACCCCGTATCCGCCCCCGGAGGAGTCCTCTGAGCAGACCTTGAGAACCCAGGAGTCGTCGACGCCCAGTCGTCCGACCTCCGCGGGACTGATCGACGAGCGCCGCGGTGCTCCCTCGGCGCCCACGATCGCCGGGAGATTGGCCTTGTTGTTCAGGTAACGCAGCAGAGCCGGCGTCACCAGGCAGGCCTCGGCCGGCACCTCCTGCTCGTCGTGGACGTGCTGGCACAGCAGCCGCTCACCATTGTCGATCACCTCGCCGACGAGGCGACGGAACTCCCCGCCAGTGCGGTACGTGCGAATCTCCCGGCTCACGGGGACCCCCGCGGCAGCGAGCAGGTCCAGCCCGCAGGGGCTGGCCACGCCGGCGCTGCAGATCACCGGCGTCTGATCGGCGATCGCCATGATCGGGCCCGTGTAGGCGTCGCACAGGTGCGGATCGGCCGTGTTCGCTCCTGTATCCGAGCGTGGCAGCCGCGCCGTCAGGACCGCCCCGGGTCCGAACACGGACGTCCGCCCGCGTGCCGGGATCGACGCGGCAGCTGCGGGGATGCCGATCGACGCCGTTCGACTCCTGAGCCCGGCGGGAGCCTGGGCCACGAGATCCTCGACCGGCCAACTGCCAGCGGTGTGATCGGTCATTGGGACCCTCCTACCTGTACGTTCAGACCCGAGCCAGCCCACGTCGAACACGCTCAGCTTGTCGTGTCAGCTTCACGGCCCAGGGCTTCGGACACCAGGGACCGGCGGGCGAAAATTCGGCAGTCAATTTGTCCCGTCTGGCACTATGCGCCCGCGTCTGGACCTGATAGCCATCCCGGGGACCCGCTCTTCCCTCCGTCCGCCGTCCCGCCGTCCCGCCGTCCCTCCGCGGCGAAGGGCGCGACGGCTCGACGCGAGACTCGGCCGGCGCGCGGCGCCGCCGGCAGGACCGGCTACGCCCCGTCGATCACCGCCCCGTCTCCCCGCACGATCGCGTGCGGCATCGCCGAGGCCGACCTCGCGATCCCGATATTGCCAGCCTTGTCCACCAGGATCAGGCCGCCGTACCCGCCGAAGCGTTTCAGTACGCGGGCCACCGAACGTTCGGCCACCGTCTGCGCGCCCTTGGCGATCCCCTCGACCGTCCAGAACGCCGCGCACGCCCGAGCGAACGCCTCGCCGTCGCCCGTGCACGAACACGCGGCGCGCTCATCCGCGTAGGTCCCCCCACCGACGAGCGGCGCGTCCCCGACGCGCCCCGGGTCGGTTCCGGCGATCCCGCCGGTGCTCGTCGCCGCCGCGAGCTGGCCACGGGTGTCTCGTGCGACCGCGCCGACCGTGTTGCCGCGGTCGAAGCTCCCCCGGCCCTCGAACTCGGCCCGCCGTTCTGCCGTGATCATGAGCTCCGGATCGCACGGTGTGAAGCCCCGCGCGCGGGCGAAGGCGGCTGCTCCGTCCCCGACGAGCAGGTGATACCGGCCGTCCTCGAGCACCGCGCGTGCGACGTCGACCGGATTGCGAAACGGCGGCAGCACGGCCACGGCGCCGGACGCGAGCGAGGCGCCGTCCATCACGCAGGCGTCGAGTTCCAGGGTCCCTCGACTCGTCAACACGGCCCCGGTACCCGCATTGCACGCCGGGTCGTCCTCGACGACCCGCACCGCGGCGATCACCGCGTCCAATGCAGTGCCGCCTCCCGCCAACGTCTCCCAGCCGGCCCGGGCAGCCCGCCGGCACGCGTCGCGGCCCAGGTCGCTTCCGGCGTACCACTCCGACGCGCCGCCGTGCACGACGACGATCGGCTCCAGTTGCCTGGTCACCAGCGCAAAGGCCTACGGCCGGAGGCGCACTGTCGCGCGTGCGAGCCCGCGTCCGGCAAAGGGAGTGTCCGGGAGCACCGAGAAGTCCTGGTCGGCAATACCGCTACCGGGATTCGAACCCGGGTTTCCGCCGTGAGAGGGCGGCGTCCTAGTCCCCTGGACGATAGCGGCGCGGGCCGGCGAGACTAGCAAACGAGTGTTCCGCATCCCGGGGCGCGCCGATCCCCACCGGCGAGTCGATCGGCGCCCCCAAGGACCAGGCCCGCTGTTGAGTCGGCGGCCCCGGCGACCGCTCATTCGCGGAGGTGGACGGCCGCATGGCAGGCGCCGCCGGGCGCCGCTCGTGCGATATCGTCGCCGCGAGTCAGCGGATGTGGCGGAATTGGTAGACGCGCACGGTTCAGGTCCGTGTGGAGGAAGCTCCGTGGAGGTTCGAGTCCTCTCATCCGCATCTGACGAAAGGCCCGCTAAGCGGGCCTTTCTTTGTGCTCAGGTACAATCGTCGCATGGCGGCATTGCGTACATCTTGTTGTCACGTGACAACGGCGTACATTCGTGCGTACATCTGACGGGTATCGGAGGGCGCTTTGAGCGTGCGCGCGAGAGGGACGGGCTGGGAGGTCCGGTGGCGGGATGTCGACGGCCGGCACCGGGCACGGCGCTTCGCTTCCGAGGAGGCGGCACGCGCGTTTGACGAGGCGATCTCGGAGACTTCCCCCACGTCGCGGTCGACCGGTGCTGGGGGCTCGGGCTCCGGCGTGTACTCGTATCGAACCGCCGCGGGCCTGCGATGGCGCTTCGTGGTGCGCCGTAGCGACGGGACACAGACGACGAAGCGGGGCTTCACGAGCGAGCGGGCGGCGCGCGACGCCCGGCGGCGCCTGGTCGAGCAGGTCGAGCGGGGCGAGGTGCGGCACACGAAGGAGACCTTCGCGGACCACTGGGCGCGCTGGCTCGAGCGGCGGCGGCCGTATCTCGAGCCGAACACGTGGCGGGGATACGACGTCGACGGGCGGATGCGGCTGCTGCCGGCGTTCGGGGCGACGCCGCTGGGACGGATGGGCGTCGAGGACGTCCGGCGCCTGATGGCCGAGCTCGCCGAGCGGGTCGAGGCAGAGCAGCTGTCGGCAAAGACGGTGAACAACACCCTGGGGACGTTGGTCGTCTGCCTGAACGCAGCGGTCGAGGACGGCCTGATCGCGGCGAACCCGGCGCTGCGGGTCGAGCGGCTGCCGCCGGCGCACATCGAGCGCGAGTACCTGCGGCTGCACGAGATCCCGGTCTACCTCGACGCCTGCGACCCGGTCTACCGCCCGCTCGCCGAGGTGCTGATCGCGACCGGGATGCGGATCTCCGAGGCGTTGGCGCTCCATGTCGGCGATGTCGAACTGGAGGGGACGGGCGGCTTCGTCACGGTCTACCGGTCACGCAAGCGCGAGAAGATCGGCTCGACCAAGTCCGACCGCTTCCGGTCGGTCGAGATCGGGCCAGGCCTGGCGCGCGTCCTGGCCGACCAGCTCGCGCGGCGGGCGGAGCTCGACGATGGCGACCAGCCGGGCGCGTACCTGTTCGTGATGCCGGTCCGAACCCGCCACTACGGGCGCGGGAGATGGGCGAGCGCGGGGAAGCCCGAGCCGCTCGATCGAACGACCGTCTCGCGGGAGTGGCACAAGGAGGCGCTCGAGGACGCCGGGCTGCGGCCGATGGCGCTCCACTGCCTGCGCCACACGGCGGCGGCGGCGTGGCTGGCGGCGGGCAACTCGTTGATGTACGTGCAGCGCCAGCTCGGTCACTCGGACATCGCGACGACCGAGCGCTACTACGGCCACCTCGAGCGGCACGTCCTCGCGGCCGGTGCGGTCGCGACCGAGGAGGCGATCACGCGGGCTCTCGCGCGGCGGACCGGCGCGACGCCGTGACCGGCCCTCGACGCTGACAACCAGATCGGGAGCGCCGATGGATCCGCGCCGTCAGCAGAGCTGCTGCTCCTCGGCGCTCGGCGACTCTGCCGCGCGCCGGCGACCGCCCGACGGTCGGCTGAGGCCGTCGCCGGCTCCGCCGCTACTGTTCCGGCGCCCGCGGCCGGGCGTCCAACCGGCGCGCGCCTCCTGAAGCCACCGGTCGATGTCGTCGGGCACGAAGCGGAGCGGCCCGTCGCGCCCACCGATCCGGACCGACGGAATGCGACCGTCCTTGGCTGCCTCGTAGACCCACGCGCGCGAGACATTGAGCTGGCGTGCGACATCGGTCGGCCTCAGGAGACGGACCACGCGCTCCACCCTCGAACCGTCGGACCAATACGCAAAATAGAGAGACGCTTGGCACGGTCGTATACCGCGACCGCGGAATGTCGAGCAGCGCACCCGCGTCGGCTGTGGTCAGTCGCGGGCTCGCTGAGAAGCTCATGCGACTCGGATCGGTTGTCGTCGGCGCGGGACATGGCGACGCGAGACAATCTAGCAAAATGCGTAGTCTTTAGCCATGCCCGTCCGCCTTCTTGGCTATCGTGCACCTCGACGATGAGCGCCCCGGAAAACGTGTCGGCGGAGGAGCAGTTCGCGCAGGCGCAGGCGGCGTGGGCGGCCGCGGTGCAGGCGCACAGAATGGCGCCCCCGGACGCGGGCTTCAGCGCGCGGCTGGCCGCGCTGTCGCGAGCCTGCCACCTGGAGGCTGCGGCGTGCCGCGCGGCTGACCAGGCGGGATACGAGTGGCCGCCGCACCGGGCGGGCCAGAGCAACCAGCCGTGGGAGCTGCGACCGGAGTCCGCGCGACGCGGGCCGGCGGAGCTGTGGCGACTGTTCGACGTCGCAGTGAGCGAGCTCGAGCGGGCGGGAACGACAACGTCGCTGCTCGCCGTCGCGGCGGCGCATGAACGTCTCGGTGACGCGGCCGCTGCGCTGGCGGAGGCGGTCGAGGCGGAGGATCGGCGCGCCGGGCTGCTCCGGCCTGCACGTCGGCGTTCGCGGTCAGCCTAAGGGTCCTCTTGCCTGGGTGCTTGGGGCGGCACCGCGTCCCAGACTGAGCGTGTGACGTCGGGGTCGTGGCGGCGGGGGAGCGTCGTCGTCGCGGTCTGCCAGATGTCACGGCGGGTGGCGAGCGACCGGCTGTCGGCGCTCGCGCGACGCAGCAGCTCGTCGACATCGGTGCGGCGGACGCGGAACCCGCGGCCGATCCGCACGGCCGCCAGCGCGCCGTGGTCGATCCAGTTGCGGATCGTCTGCGAGGTCACCTGGAGCTCGGCGGCGACCTGCGGCACGGTGAGCAGCGGCGGATCGGTCATCGCGCTGCCGCCTCCGGCAGTCGGCTCCGCGAGCGTCCGGTACTCCTGGCGCGCGACGGGGATCTCATGACAGCGACCAAGGTACCACCGGTCACGGCGGTCACCCTCGTCTGGCACGGTCGCTGGCGAGGGCTGCCGAGGGCTGCCGAGGGCTGCCGAGACAACGCCGAGCTGGCCGAGGTAGCCGGCGTGCCGGAGGTCGGGGTCGAGCGTCAGGACCGAGCGAGCAGGCTGCCGCCGCGGCTGCGGCCGCCAGGGCCGTACCGGCCGAAGCCGTGGGCGCCGCGGGCGCCTGAGGAGTGTCAGCGTCGCTGACGTGGAACGAGCGCCGCTGCCGCGCCCTCGCCGGGCGTCGGCCACATCGTCGCGGGCTCCGTCGGGCGGACGGGCCGGATGAGCCGGAGCTCCCGGGTCGGCGCGTCCCACATGTCGGGCGCGGGCGGCGGGCGCCGCTCGACTGCGCCCATCTCGAGCATCGCGTAGACGTCACCGCGGAGGATGTGGTGGCTCTTACCGACGCGCGACGCGCGCAGCTTGCCGTCGCGAATCCATGCGCGGATCGTCTGCGCGGTCACGTTGAACTCGGCGGCGACCTGGGCCACGCTGAGGATATCGTCGTTAGCCATAGCGTTGAATAGAAGGAATTAGCCATGTTGTACGATGCTTTGCGATATCTTACGCTACGACCGTGTCGGAAGGAACGGTGACCCCGCCCCGCAATCAGGATCGCGCCGGCGACGACGAGCTCGTAGCGCCCGTCATCGCGTTGCGCCGCCGGGGACCGTGGGACGTCGGCCCGCGGGACCTATGCCCGCCGACGCCGGAGTACACGTTCTTCGACGCGCCAGACGACCCCGCGCCGATTCTCGGCGAGCGCAACATCTGGGACGGTCGCCCGATCCAGCTCCGCCTGCGCCAGCCGCACCCGGCTCCGTCGGAAGTCCTCGAACGCCCACGCGATCGGGCGAGGCACCCTCCACGGGAGCGGCTCGCCACGCCGCAACTGCTCGCGGCCGCGGCCGCTCTCGCGCTGCTCGCAGCCGTCGCCGCGATCGCCTCGCTCGGCGGCGGCCACTCACGCGCAGCGCGCGACCAGTCGCAGCCGACACGCGCAGACATCTCGGCGGCGGCCGCCACGGCCGTGGCTCTCGCTGCCGTGCCGGCGCGCCGATCCAGCCGTCAGACGGCCGCTGCCCGAGCGCGACCGGCTGGCGAGCGCTCGCTGCGCCACGTGCGCGGGCGGGAACTCGCCGGCGCGAGTGGGCGCGCGGCTCCGCACGCAGCGGTCGCGTTGCCGACTACTCCGCCCAGCGGGAACGTGCGAAGCTCAAGCGCCTGGTCCGCGCCTTCCGACGTGCCGAGCTCGAGCGGCGACCAAGGCAGCGCGAAGAGCTCACCCACGGTCGCGCCCGCGTCGTCGGTCACCGATCCGAACCGGTGCGTGCCGGGCGACCTGGCGTGCTGAGGCAACCGGGGACGGACGAGGCGGACTCTGGCCAGCAGCACGCGGCTCGTTGGCCATTGGACGTTGTCCGGATACGCTTGCTCATTCTTCGTCCCAGGCCGGACGGACGCCGCACGCCAGATCGGTGGATCCGGGGCTTACTCCTGACTGAGCATGGGTTCGTAGGCCGTCGAGGGTTGGCTGCCCGACATGAACGCCAAGAACTCCCTGGTGAACTCGCTACGCGAGTACTGGTCGTCGCCGCCGGCCAACTCGCGGTTGAAGGCGGAGCGAAACAGGGCCTCGTACTCCGGCGCGGTGATGCTTTGGCTGTCGTTGACGTCGGTGACGTCAAACAGCACGTCGGCGAGCCTGATCAGCGCCTTGCCGGAGATCTCCGCCCCGGCACGGGCGTACTCCTGTCCGGTGATGCGTCCGTCACGGTCTTCGTCCAGTACGGATTGCAGCTCGCGCCACCAGTCGGCGTAGGCGTCGTAGAGGCGGTTCTCGTCGTGCTCGTCGAGGTCGAGTCGCCCGGCGATCTCGCGGGCCATGGCGGCGAGGTCCGGCCAATCGAGAAATCCGTTGCCGGTCTGGTCGAGCACTTCGGCGAAGAATCGCTCCGCCGAACGCACGGCCGCGTTGTCGCCGTTGACATGGGGACGCTCCCGACTGGCGACGCGCAGCAGCGCGCGGGCCTGCAGCGCCCTGCGGCGCACCGGTCCGGGCGGCTTCGTCGTGACCGCACCGACCGGGTACAGCAGGTCCATGACGGTGTCGATCCTCGTCCAGCGCTCTGGCAGCAGCCGGCCCGCGAGACCAGCCGACAGGAAGGTCCCCTGCATCAACGTCTGCGAGCCGGGAAACTCGGCCAGTCCCAGTCGCCCGCGAAGCTGCTCGGGCAGTGAGGCGACCATCAGCATGCCGGCGAACGCTCCGGTCACGCCCCGGCTGGCCGTCCACAGGCCGGGCCGGCTGCGCAGCGCCGGCGGCGGCGGGATACGGTCGAGTAGGTGGTCGAGGATCAGGTGCACCGCGTCGGTGTTCTCCAGCTCCTCGGTGATCACGCGATCGTAATAGGGCCAGAACATGTCCAACGTCGCGGGTAGTTGGCAGCGCTCGTCGCCGAAGAGGTCCAGCATGGCCTTGTGCTCGGCGTACATGCGTTCCATCGTGGGTGCGTCCAGTGACTCGCCGCTGAGTCGGCACATCGAGATCGTCGACTCGAAGAGGGACGCTATGACCCACGTGCGCGCCTGCGGGTTCAGTCCGCTGAACTGGCGTCCGCGCTCGTCGGCGCCTTGGATGCGTGCGTGCAGGCGATTGAGGCGATCGGCCTCCTTCAGCCTGGTGGGCTCGTCTGCGTCGACCAGGCGCTGGACGCTGCTGGCGCTGTTGCGGACGCGGCGCCACGGGTGTTGCACGAACGTCGAGGCGGTCATGAGCGCCGCGCCGATCTCCGGATGCGCGGCTTCGAGGAGGGTGGCGCGGACGACGGCCAGGCCATAGCGGGCCTCTTGGGCGAGGGCGCCCATGATGCTCCCAGGCCCCAGAGCCGCTCCCGATGGGGCCGGCCCGTCGTCGTGGCCGGCGCCGTGGGAGCCGTTGCCGGCGTCCGAGGACTCGTTCATGTTCTCCCTCGCTGGGCTTCGGTTTGCGTCGGTCGGCCAGAGGCGTTCCGGTCGGAAAAAGTCTAGCCTGCCGGACTCCCACGAGAGTACGATCACGCGACATTTTTCCTGATGCGGCCGACGACCCCCCACCCGACGACGCACGACGCCGCACGCTCGGTCGGCCCGCAAGCCCCGATTTGCGACGACGGCCAGCTGGTTCACGACTACGGCGTGTGCCGCGAGTACGCCATCGTGAGAGCCCGCGACTTTGGGACGGTTCGAGACTTCCTCCCGGCTTCCAGGCAGCCATATTGCGACGCCAACGTGGCGTTCATCATGTACACCGACGACCTCGTCGACGACGAGCAGAGCACAGCGGCGCAGCGCGAGGTCCGCTTCGAGCACTGGCGGCGGGTCGCGCTGGCGGCGCTGGACGGACGCGCCGACGGAGATGACCTCGAGTCGTCGCTGGCCCGCGCGTTCGCGCACACGGCCGCGACGTGGGGCATCGCGACCGAGTCGGTTCGCGGCTACTTCGACGGGGTCGCGCGCGACGTCTCGTTTAGTCACTTCGCGACGCACGCGGAGTTCGAGCGCCACGTCGAGCTGGTCAACGCGCGCATTGGATCATGGGCGAACGCGATCTATGGAGGAACGTCGCCGGAAGCCGACCGCAGAGCTCGCTTGATCGGCGCCGCGGTTCAGCTCACGGACCATCTCCTGGACCTGCGCCAAGACCTCGCTCGCGGGCGCCTGTACCTGCCGCTGGAGGATCTCGAGCGCTTCGGCGTCGATCGTCGCGCGCTGGAACGTGCGGCGGCAGACGGCGGCAGGACGCCGGACGCGATCCGCGCGCTCATGGCATTCCAGGTCGCCCGCGCCCGTGGCTACTTCGATGGTGGCTCGGGCTGGGAACTGCTGGTGCACGCGTCGGCGCGTGACGCCGCTTGGGCGTCGGCGGCGTTCTACCGCTATCAGCTCGACGAGGTCGAGCGTCGCGATGCTGACGTGTTCGGCACGTCGCCGATCGCCGAGCCGCGGGTGGTGACGGGCGTGCCGCCCGCCGGGCGCTCCGCGTCCGATCGGCGGCCATCCGCGCGGCCCGCTCGCGCGTCGCGTCGACCGCGCCCCGCGGCGCCGCGGGGCGCCGGTGTCCCGCGACACGTCGGCGTCATCCTGGACGGCAACCGCAGGTGGGCGCGAGCCAACGAGCTTCCACTCGCGTTCGGCCATCGCCGCGGCGTGGCGGTCTTACGGGAGGTTCGCGACATCTTCCTCACTCGAGGCGTGCGCTACATCTCGGTCTTCGCATTTTCGACGGAGAACTGGACTCGCGACCCCGACGAGGTCGAGGATCTCATGGATCTCTTCATCGACTTTGCGCGAGACCAGGTCGACGAGCTGTACGCCGGCAACATCCGTGTGCGCTTTATCGGCCGACCCGAGAGACTGCCGGCCCGCCTTCACGCCGCCATGCGAAGCCTCGAAGAGCACACAGCCGGCCACGACGGCGCCACGCTGGCGATCTGCATGAACTACGGTGGCCAGACGGAGATCGTCGATGCGTTTCGCGCGATGCTCGCGGCGGGCATCGATGCCGACGACATAACGCCGCTGGCGGTCTCAGAGCACCTCTACGCCCCGGAGGTGCCCCCGATCGACCTGATCATCCGAACGGGCGGCGAGCAACGACTCTCGAACTTCATGCTCTGGCGCGCGGCGTACGCCGAGCTGTGCTTCACCACCAAGATGTGGCCCGACATCACGCCACACGACATCTCGGCGATGCTCGATGACTACGCGGCGCGCGCCCGCCGGTTCGGACGCTGAGGCGTGTGTCGGGACCGGCCGCATGACACCTCGTGTCATGACGAGACCCGGTGCCGGGCTCCTGACCGCGTCGGCCCTGGTCACGGTGGTGGTGCTCGCGTCTGCCCTCGCCCGGCCGGCGAGCGTATCGGCGCAGTCAACGGCGGACCCGGCCGCGCCGCTGGTGTCACTTGTCGCGTCGGTCGTCGCCGCCGCCGGTCTGGGGGGCGGCCCGGTGCCGACCGGCAGCGTGACGTTCACGGTCGACCTGAAGGTCGTAGCGACGATCCCCCTGCTCGGGGGCGTGGCCCAGCTCTCGACGGCGGCGCTCGGGCTCGGCCATCACACGGTGATCGCCGCCTACTCCGGTGACAGCAGCCACGCGCCGGGCGTATCCGTCGTGTCGGTTCCGTCGTCGGCCGGCGACATCCAGCTGACGATCGCGGTCAACCCGATCGCTACGTCGGCTCCGGTCGTGGCGATCATGACCCCGACGAACGGGGCCCACTATCCGCAGTTCGCGTCGGTGGCCGCCTTGTACACCTGCAGCGATCCGGCCGGAACGTCGGTGATCGGCGGGTGCGTCGGGCCGGTGCCGTCCGGCAGCCCGATCGACACATCGGCTGCCGGGCCGCAGTCGTTCAGCGTCACCGCGACGAACGCCGCCGGACAGGAGTCGTCGGCCTCGGTCGCCTACATCGTCGACCCCGTCCCGGTGGCCGGCGTTCACGCCCAGGGCGGCTCGCACCACCCCCCGCCGGTCGTCGTCGCCCAACTCCCCGCGCCGGTGGTTACCCCCCGTCCGCTCGCAGCACCGCCGGTGGTCGCGCCCCGCGTGGCCGCGGTCGCACACGCACGTTCCGTGCGCCGCAAGCGTGCTCGCCGGGTGCGCGCGCGGGCGCCCTTGCCCCGGGCGGTGCGCCCGACCGCCGGGGGACTGCGTCCATACGATCCCCGGTCGGAGCCGAAGAAGGTGATCGGCGTCGAGGTCACGGCGTTCACGCTGCTGGCGCTGATCGGCGGTGGGCTCGGCGCCGCGGGCGCCGCGGGCGGTGCGGGCGGGGGCGGGGGGGGCGCGGGGACCCAGTCGGGCGGCGGGGGGGCGAGCTTCGATCTCGACTACGAGGGGGTCGACGTGACCTACCTGGCGGCGGCCGGCGGAGTGGCCCTCGGCGATCGCTCGCGAACGTGGCGACTGCCGGGGACACGCGCCGTCGACGCGGCGAGCGCCGCCCTCCCCGCGCGTCTCGCGGCGCGGTCGCCGGTGCTCGCGCGGGTCGCCGCCGACGGCGCCTACCTGCGGTCGATCCTGGGGTCGGGCGCGCTCCTACCCGTCGTCGCCGGCCTGGTGCTCGGGGTCGCCGCCGTCAACGACACCGGCGGGCAGGCTCTGCCTCCGGGGACGGTGATCGCGATCGCGATCGCCGTACTCGGCGTCATGGACGCGGCGGCGGGATTCGTCGCCGTGGTCGCGTTCGCCGTCGGCGTGGCCGCCCTCGGCGGTCTCGACTCGGCGCCCGCCGTGCGGACGCTGCTCGGCCTGTGCGCCCTGTGGTTCGTCGTGCCGGTGCTCGCCGGGGCCACGCGTCCGCTACGGCGCGACCCGCCGCGCGACGCCAAGGAGCGGTTCGACCGGGCCGCCGATTTCGTGATCGTGTCGCTGATCGGCGCGTGGGTGGTGCAGAAGATCGTGATCGCCCTGCCCGGCCTGGCGGGCTACCACCTGCCGATCGCCTCCCACGCCGGCACGGCGGCGCTGTGCGTGCTCGCCGCTCTCGTCGTGCGCATGCTCGGGGAGAGGCGCCGCGGCGCACTTCTACCCGCGGCGCCTGGTCACCGTCCATCACCCCGACCTGCGCGAGCCGGGCACGGTCCACCGCCTGCTCACGGCCGGGCTGCGCACGGCGATCTTCGTGTTCGTGGCCGTGATCATCGTCGGGCAGACGTGGCAGCTGTGGGTCGCCGGGGCGCTGTTCCTCCTCACCCAGGTCGTGGCCATCTACGAGGCGGACTTCCCCAAGTCCGAAGGGCTTGGTCGTATGCTTCCCGAGGGACTGCTCGAGATCGTCTTCATGATCTTTCTGCTTACGGGTCTCGGGGCCCTGCTCCTCGCCAGCAACTCGAAGGAGCTGCTCGCCGACTCGTTCGTGCTCCTCGCCATTCCGGGCGCGGTTCTCGCCGTGCTCCACGCATTCGGAGGCGGGGACGAGGAGCACTCGATGGGGTGGGGTCGGCGGGTGGCCGGGATCTTCATCCTCACGGCCGGCGTGCTCCAGGTCCAGGGCGTTCTGTTTTGACCGCGCCGCGGCAGGACCGGTGGGGGCGTGTCGGGCTCGAGTTCCTCGCGGCCAATCAGGCCGTGCGCGGGGTGTGGGCGGCACTCGTGCCGCGGTCGTTCTTCCCGATCCCCAGTCACCCGTGGGTCCCGGCCTTCTCGCCGTTCAACGACCATCTGACCCGGGATCTCGGGACGCTGTCGGTATGCGTGGCCGTCGTCCTCGCCGCCGCAACGATGTTCCTCGAGGCGCACCCCGTCGTGTTCGCCGTCCTGTCGGCGCTCACGTTCTTGGTCCCGCGCACGATCTGGCACATCAACCACCTGGCGACGTGTCGGCGCCGGCGACGCGGTCGCGCAGATCGTGGTGAACGGCCTCGGGCTCGCGCTCGCGCTGGCCTGCCTTCGCTTGGGCTGGGCACGCGCGGTCGATGACGGTCGGCGACAGCATGGTTGAGCCGCTACACAATCACAGAACGGCGAGTGCTAGCCTCGCCGTCGGCCCAGGGATTCGAGGGAGAAGACGCCGATGACCGCGAAGGCACATGTCCGCCGCTTCGGCTGACGAGCCCCCGAACGGCGTGACGTCCGCCGGTCCCTCGGGACCGAGCGGCGGCGCGCCCGCGAGTGGCGGGCGATCGAAGCGTGCTCTGCGGCTCCGGGCGCGCTATGCCTTCGACAACGCGATGGCGCGCGGCCCGCGCGCGGTGGCGAGTGTGGTCGGCATCGTGTTCGTCGGCCTTGTGCTGTTCTTCACGGCGGCGCTGCTCATCGTCGGCGTCGGACCGCAGAACCCGATCAGCGCCCTCTATCACGTGTTCCTGCACACGATCGACGGAGGCGGCAGCCAGGACGCCGACACCGGCACGACCTACACGACCCTCAGCCTGGTGGTGACGCTCACGGGCCTCGTCGTCTACGGGACGCTGATCGGCATCCTCGTGACGGGCATGGAACACCGGCTCGAGCAACTGCGCAAGGGTCGGTCCCTGGTGCTGGAGCGCGATCACACGCTGATCCTCGGCTGGTCTGACCGCGTCTTCACGATCGTCTCCGAGCTCGCGATCGCCAACGAGAGCCGCCGCCGGCCGAGCGTCGTCATCCTCGCCGAGCGCGACAAGGCGGAGATGGAGGACGCGATCCGCGAGAAGGTGCCGGCCCTGCGCAACACGCGCGTCGTGTGCCGGACGGGGAGCGCACTCGTCCACGGCGACCTCGAGCTCGTCAACCATCGCGAGGCCCGCTCGGTGATCCTTCTCGGTGAGGACGGAGCCGTCGATCCCGACGCCGACGTGGTCAAGGCGATCCTCGCCCTGCGGCGCGACGAGGCGGCCGATCGCGGCGGACGGCACATCGTGGCGGAGATCCAGGACGCCAACGTCGGGCACGCGGCGCGTCTCGCCGGGGGCGACGCCGTCGTGCTCATCGACAAGCCGGTGACGATCAGCCGGCTGCTCGTCCAGACGTCCCGGCAGTCGGGCGCGGCGGCCGTCTACCTCGACATCCTGAACTTCGAGGGCGACGAGATCTACATGCGCCAGGACGACGGGCTGACCGGCCTGACCTACCTCGAGGCGATGCTCGCCTACGAGAAGTGCGCGGTCATCGGCCTCCTCCACGACGGCGTCGACGTCGAGCTCAACCCGCCGCCGGACACGGTGATCGCGGCGACCGACGCGGTGATCGCCCTCGCCGAGGACGACTCCGTCCTCGACGCCGCCGCGTACGCCCCAACCGAGCCCGACCTCGAGGTGATCGCAATCCGGACCCCTGAGCCCGTCAGTGCCGAGGCGACGCTGATCCTCGGCTACAACCACCGCACGCCGCTCGTCGTCGACGAGCTCAGCCAGTACGCCGCGGCGGGCTCGCGCGTCGACCTCGTCGCCGACGTTCCGATCGACCTCCTGGGAATCGAGATCGACCCCGAGCGCCTGGCGGTCACCACGCGCCAGGCCCGAACCACCGAGCGGCGAGTCCTCGACGGGCTCGACATCCCAGCGTACGACCGGGTCATCGTCATGGGCTACTCCGACGACCTCGACCCGCGCCGGGTCAGCGCGCGGACGCTGGTGACGCTGGTCCACCTCCACGACATCGCCGCGCGCAGCGGCGCCGACTTCGCGATCGTCAGCGAGGTGATCGACGTGGCCGACACCGAGCTCACGACGGTCACGGGCGTCAACGACGTCGTCGTCTCGGACGCCGTGCTCAGCCTGCTCCTCACGCAGGTCTCCGAGAACCGGCACCTCGCCGACATCTTCGCGAGCCTCTTCCAGGCCGACGGGCCCGAGGTGTACATGCGCCAGGTCGACCACTACGTGAAGGCCGGACCGGTGAGCTTCGCCACCCTGATCGCGGCGGCGAGTCGGATCGGCGAGACGGCGATCGGCTACCGGTCGGCGAAGGCCGTCGACCCCCGGCAGGGCGTGATGCTCAACCCGGCCAAGTCAGCGACGTTCCCGATCGCCGCGGGCGATCGACTGATCGTCCTGGCCGAGGACTGATCCCCGGCGGGCGGGGCACGGCGGCCCCGGCCGTCGGCCTCGGCCTCGGCCTCTCGATCCTCGGCGCGCTCGGCCCGAAGCGCCTCGCGCTCGGACTCGCTGAGCATGCGCGCGAAGAGGAACCCGCAACAGGCAAAGGGCGCGCGGTCTTCCTCTTCGAGTCCAAGCGGGAAGAGGGCGTACTCGACCCGCGGAGTCCGCGCGCTGCTGCTCGCCCGCTACGCCGCGAAAGCGGCTTGAGCACAACATGCCCCCCCACCGACTACGCCATTTCCTCGTCACCTTGGCTGAAGGCCCCAAGGTCAACGACGCCCTGATCCCGCCGTACTCCGGCCCCGAGACCAGGACGTCGCTCGAGATCTACTCCCCGACTCGCCATTCCCGGGGTCTATAGAGAGATCGTGCGAAGAACCGGGCTAGCGTCCGATGCGACCGCCCATCGAGGCGCAGGAGCCACAGGAGCGCCGGACCGCACCGTGCGCAGGAGCCCCGCGGATTGCAGCGTGAGTCGCACGCGGGTACGCTGCGCGCGCTGCGCACCAAACGCCCGTCGCGACCGGCGGACGCCTGACAACGACACAAGGGGGACGACGATGGGCGATTTCCCGACGTTCGAGGAACTCGATACCGACGGCGATGGAAAGGTCAGCTACGAGGAGATGAGTCGGTTCCATACGGACCAGCCGCTGCCCCGGATCGTACCCGCATGGCTGGCTGACGAGAACCGCGACCTGACGATCACCAAAGACGAGTACGAGGCGTTCAAGTCCCGCTTCGAGATGTCGTGACGTCGCGCCTTGACCTGTCGTCAGCAGCCCGGCCACCCGCGCAGCCGGCTTCGCGCATGCTGACGGACTCGTCGCGCCGACCGGGCGTTACGCTGGGCAATCGTGCTGCGTGACGGCGAAGTCGTTTGCGCCACGCAGCGGCCAGGCAACCATCTGGGCGGTGGTTCACCGTTCGCCGCTACGGGCGTCTGCCGCGCTACGTCGCCCGCGGCGGCGTTGCGAATCTTCCCGCCGCAGGTGGCGATCCTCGATCAAACGCCCACTCAAACGGGTCGCGTCCGCGGCGGCGCGCGCTGAGGACCGCTGTGGCGGAACGTCGGCAGGCCCCCGTTCAACTGTCCGACCGGCGCCGCGCGCCTGGCGAAGGAGAGTCCCGTAGGCCCATCGGGGGGCGTCACGTCGGGCGCAGTTGGTTGTAAGGCCGCCGCGGGGCGCGCTGGGCGGCGCGTATCTGGCCGGGCGTGCGCCTCCGGTGCGTACGACCGCGCTCAACTTCACTGCGGCGTCAGGCGCCGCCTACGGCCACCGAATACCTTTCCAGGGTAGCGAGCACCCGGCCCGGGTTGTCGGGGAGCGCGAACTCAAGCGGTTCTGCGATCTGGTAGGTGTCTCCCCGAGGCGGATAGAACCGCACGCTGGGGTGCAGGTACGTCAGCGCCTGGATGCTGTGAAGCAGCAATGGTTCGCCTCCGCCCGGCGGCGTTTCGATCGACAGCCCGACGTTGACGCGTACCGTATGGCGGTAGGCGCGCGGCGCGTCCCTGATGAGCACGACCTCACCCGGTGCAGCCGCGCCGTCGCGCTGGCTGATCGTGACCAGACCAAGGTCGGCGTCCGTGGCGCTGACTTCGAAGCCAACGACCTTCACGCTGACCCCGGCCAGCCCAGAGCTGCTTGTCGCCTCGACACGCTCGCGGATCCGGCCCTTGAAGTCCAGCCAGGCGACGCTGTCAAGCCCCTCAATCTGAAACGGCGTCGACTGGCGTACGTGATGCACAGAATCTCAGCCCCGACTGGCGGTACACCCGGCATGGCCGCCGACATATCGCAGATCCCCCTTCTTGCTGGTCGCGGGTAACGGTGGCGGCGATCCTAGCCGCGCGGCGGCTTCACGCGTCGCCCCGGCGTCCTGCTAAGGCCCGTCAAGTACATCCAAGCCGGCACGGGCGCCAAAGACCTCGCCCGCGTCCTCTGAGAGGACCGCCCGGCCCGACCGTGCGGTAAGCACGAGAGGTGCACCGACGTCAGCGGGGAACCGCCCGCGGTGCTCTCTCGGGCCCCGTGGCGACACGTCCGAACGGCGGCTTGGCTGAGCCTTTGTGGGCTTGGGCGCTCCACGGCGGCTGGCGCTCCGCTCAGCTGAGCCCGAGCTCGTTGCCGTCCGGTTCACGCCCGAGGTCGTGCGCGAGGTCCTCGCGGACACGCTGGGCGCGGTCGAAGTCTCGGCGCTGCTCGCCACCGGCGGGCTCGGGGCCGAGCGAGCCGCCGTCGCGGGCTAGGTCGTATTCAATTCGGTAGCGCGCCAGGACACGCGCGGCGCGGTCCCAGCGGCAGCAGTCTGACGGGCGATCCGGACGGTCGCCGAGGGCATCGAGCGTCCAGTGCGGCCGGGCGTCGATCTCACGGTCGACGAGCTCGTCGAGCAGCCGGGCGTGCTCGCGTCGGACCGCCTCGATCGCGCTGGCAAGGCCGTCGCGTTCGTCTCTGATCGCCGCTACGTCGCCGAGTTCTCGGGCGAGCGCGGCACGCTTGACGAGCGTTCCCTCGAGCTGTACCTCGAGGCCGCCGAGCGTCGACGTGAGCTCGGTGCGCTGCACGAGGTGCGGATCGCCGCCGCGCCGGAGGCCGCGCGGCTGCGGCGCCGGCAGCCGCTCGAGCCCGCCGCGCACGGTGTCGCGTCGCTGCGTGAGCTCGATCGCCCTGGCGCCGAGGTCTTCCAGCTGCGCGAGCTCGCTCGTCGGCAGCGCGGCGAGCTGTGCGCGCAACCGCTCCAGCCGCTCGCGGAGCTCCGCGAGCGGCACGCAACCGGCACGCCGTGCGGCCGGCTCCCCCTGGTCGGCGCCGTTCTCCTGAGTCAGCTCGGACTCCGGTCCGAGATGCTCGTCGAGCTCCGGGTCGTCGGCGCGCCCGGGCGCGCGGAGCTGGTCGACGGCGAGATCCTCGTCGTCGCGCTCGAGCATCCGCCGCGCGACCCTCGCGAGCACCTTCTCCGGCTCGACCGGTCCCGCCTGCGCGTCGGGTCCGACGTCCTCCCCGCCGCCGACGGTGGGCGGCGCGTCGCGCACGAGGAGGCGGGTCTCACCGCGGGCGCGCGACAGCGCCGTATAGGACCACCCCCTGGTCAGCTCGCCGACACTGGCCACGACGATCGCCCGCTCTACGGTGCCGCCCTGCATTCCGTGGCCGGTCAGTGCGTAGGCGTGCTCGACGTGCTCGGCGACGTAGCTCGCGGGCAGCCCACGTTTCGTGTGGGCGTCGGTCTCGAGCACCACCCCGGCGCGGTCCGCGTGGCGGACGATGCCGCGGGTGCCGTTGTCGACGTCGAGATCCCGCTCGTTGTTGCGGCAGATCACCCGGTCGCCGACCGCCACGATTACCGGCCCGTACCCGCGGTCCTCGCCGAGCGCGCCGGTCTCGCGACGCTGCTCGCGGGCGAGACGATTCAGCGCGCGGCGGGTGTCGTTGTCCCGCGCGATCAGGACGCTCTGCTCGAGGCCGTGCGTTTGCACGCCACGTGCCCACTCAGCGACGGCCCGGTCGAGCACTGCGGGTCCGTCGGGGAGCACATCCACGCGCCCGGCCGACGCAGCCCAGTCGAGCCAGCGCCGCGGCTTTCCATCGTGGAGTCCGGCGAGCGCGAGCCGCTCCGCCGCGTCGCGCTGACGCATCACCTCCGTCAACTTGACGGCGCCGAGGCGGTCGCCGACCGCGCGCAGCCAACCGCCCGCCTGCACCGACGGGAGCTGCCCCGGGTCGCCGACCGCGATGACCTTCGCGCCAACCGCCGCGCCGTGCGCGAGCAGCCGCTCGGTCTGCCTTGTCGACGCCATGCCAGCCTCGTCGAAGATCACGACACAGCCGTCTGGCAGGGGGTGTCCGTTGGCGATCGCGAGCAGGCGACTGTCCAAGGTGCGCGCCGGGATCCCCGCCTGATCGGCGAGCTCCCGTGCCGCGCGCGCCGACGGCGCGACACCGATCACCGGGTAGCCAGCGGCCGAATACAGCTCGCGCAGCACGCCGGCCGTGTAGGTCTTGCCGGTCCCCGCGAGTGCCTCGATCACGTCGACGCCGTTGCCCGAGCCGGCGACGGCGCGCACGGCAGCGGCCTGCCCGCGGTTCAGGGCGCGCGGCGACGCGTCGAGGGCGGCGGCGACCGAACGGTCGCGGAGGCGGGCAACGTCTTCGCCGGTGCGCGCGGTCGCGGTCTCGATCAGCGCCCGTTCGCAGTCAACGAGGTCGCTCGTGGTCAGCGCTCCGCGGGACGTCGCGAGGACGTCATCGCGGCCCACGAACCGCTCGCCAAGCGCGCGCACCGCCTCGACGCGCGCGCCCTGCGCGGCGGCCGCGGCGAACTCGCGCAGCACGCTCCACCGGTCGAACGTGTTCGCGAACTCGGTCAGTCCGGTCGGCCCCGCGAGGGCCTGCCCGAGGTGGCTCTCAGTCACCCGCTCGCCGCCGAGCTCGAGCTCCCCGTCCAACGGAATGTCGTCGCTCGCGAGCCGCTCGACACCACGCGCGACGACGCGGTCGACGAGCTCTCGGTCCAGGCCGTGCTCAGCCGCACGGGCGGTGATCTCCTCGCGCCACGTGTGCGTCTCGATCCCGTACTGCTTGCGTTCCCGTGTCGCGATCGCGCCCCACTGCGACCGCTCCGCGCGCGTCAACGGCCGGCCGATCTCGGCCTCCCGCGCGTCGATCGCCGCCTGCACCTGCGCCCGCCGCTGCGAGAACGTCGCGAGTACGTCCGCGGGGACGGCCTGGAGCTCCGCCGCACCCTTCACCACAGCGCTCCACTCCAGCCCGAGTCGGTCCCGCACTGCGGCCCGCAGATGGGCCTGGTAGAGAAAGCCGGCTGTCCTCGCCGCCCGGTAGAGCGAGGGATGGTGAAGCGCGGTGTAGCGACCGTCCTCGCCGCGCGCGAGGTTCGCCGCGACGACATGAGTGTGCAGCTGCGGATCGAGCGCGCGACTCATCCGGTGGCGGTAGGACGCCGCGATCAGCCCACCCGCGTGCTCGAACCGCGCGCCGCCCTGCCCGCGGCGCACGAACACCGCCTCTGCCTCGAGAAACCCGAGAGCTGCCCTGACGGCCTGCTCGTGGCACTCGACGAGCGCCGCCGACACCTCCGCGGGCGCGACCGCGAACAGCACGCTGACCGACTTCGGCGCCGAGAACGTCAGGTCGAGCGCTGCGACCTCGGGCTGCCTCTCACTGGCCCGCAGACGCCCCTCCGCCGCGCGCGGGTCTCGCCCCTCAAGCAGCGCGGTGAACTGGCCGGCCTCGACGCGACCCTCGAGGCCGAGCTCGCGCGCGCCCGCACCCGCCCATTCGCCTGGCGCCTCGCCGCGACCCGTGTAGTAGTCGTCGCGACCCTGGCCGACCTGCTTCTCGTAGTAGCCCTGCTGACCCAGTCCGAGCTTTCCGATCGACAGCACCAGCCCAAAATAGCAAAACCGCTCACCTTTGGTGATACTGTGTGCGGAGCGAGGCGGAGCCGAGCAGAGCAGGGACCTCGCGACTGATCGCAGGGCGTGACCGAGTCATCAGGCGCCTTGATCCGTACGCACGAGAGGCGTACAATGGTCGTGTGGCGCCGACCAAGACACAGCGCGTGCATCTGCGAGTCGCCGTCGCCGACGACGAGCTGCTGCGCAGCGCCGCTGCTGCCGAGCGGAAGACGCTCTCTGAGTTCCTCGTCGACAGCGGCCGCGCGCGGGCCGAACGCGTCCTTGCCGACCGCACACGATTCACCCTCTCGCCAGCGGAATGGCAGAGCTTCACGGCCGCCCTGGACAGACCGGCTCGAGAGATCCCGGCGCTTGTCGAGCTGTTTCGCCGCCCCCGCCCGGAGTAGTGCCACGGTTCGGTGACCCGGAGCCACTCCGACCCGACGCCGTCCTCGAGGGCTTCGACTGCGGTCGGCCCTCGCTGAACGTCTGGCTGACCGAGCACGCGCGGGTCGCTGCGGCGGCCGGCTCCGCCAGAACGTATGTCATCACCGACTCGCGCCAGGCTCGTGTGGTCGGCTACCACGCGCTGACGGCCGCCGGCGTCGAACGAGCGGCCGCGACCTCCAGGGCGATCAAGGGCATGCCCCGCTACCCGGTCCCGGTCGTTCTCCTCGCCCGGCTCGCGGTCGACCGTTCGGTCTCTGGACGCGGCCTGGGAGCGTGGCTGGTGCGAGACGCGATGACCCGTGCACTCGGCGCCTCGGAGACGATCGGCATCCGCGCGATGCTCGTCCACGCGCTCGACGCTGAGGCCCGCGCGTTCTACCTCCGCCACGGCTTCGAAGCATCGCCTACCGACCGTCTCCACCTGATGATCCTCATCAAGGACATCGAGGCCGCCCTGGGCAAGGGCCACAGCTCCCAGGGACGGCGAACGGGACCGGCTGTTGCGTGTTGCGCAACTAGCAACTAGGTTTCGCGCGGTGCTCCGCCCGTCGGACTTTTACGTGCTCGCCGGCTTGGCCGTCAACCAAGATCGCCCCTGGACGTTGCGAGGACTCGCCAGCGAGCTACAGGTTGATCACACGCTCGTTCATCGCGCACTCGAGCGCGCCGACACCGCCGGCCTGTACCTCGCTGGCACTCGCGCAGTCAACGCCGGCGAGCTCGAGCAGGTCCTCATCCACGCCGCACGCTTCATCGCGCCCGCCAAGCTCGGCGAGCTCGTCGCCGGCGTGCCCGCGGCCTGGGCCGTCGAGCCGATCGCCTCACGGGTCCACCAGTCGGGCGACGACCCGCCACCGGTGTGGCCGAGCGCCACCGGCCATGTCCGCGGCCAAGCCTTCGTACCGCTCCACCCCGCCGCCGTCGCCGCCGCCGCCGCCTCCACCCGGCTCGCCGCCCTGCTCGCAACGATCGACACCCTGCGCACGCGCGACCCGCGCCTGCGCGCCATCGCAGAATCGGCGCTGGGCCTCTTCCTCAAGCGGCACGTCCACCCGAGCGCGCGAGCGGCTTGAGGGCCGACCTGCTCGAGCTGGCTCGCCGGCGACCCGGCCGCGGGACGCGCCGAAGAATCCAGGCCATGCTGCCTGCGAGCGCTTGAGAACCCCCGGCGGCTACGGCCCGAAATTGCCCGATCCGTGACAACACCGTGACAACAAACGTCCTGTCCAGCCGGTCCAACCCGTCTGCGAAACCTCGCAAAGAGCGACATTCTGGACGCCAAACGGCCCAAATACAGTGCATTGGACCGGTTCAGGTCCGTGTGGAGGTAACTTCGTGGAGGTTCGAGTCCTCTCATCCGCATCCTGGGAAGTTGGGAAGCCTGCTTAGTTGAGAGAGAGCGCTCCGCTCACGCATCCTGGGAGGCCTGGTCAGCGACCACGAGATCGGCGCCCCGCCGGCGGGCGGGCGCCGACCGGCGGGCCGGCATCGCGCGAGGCCACCGCACGGGTCCCGGCCGGTGCGCCGAGCTCGCGCAGAAGCGCCGCGCCGCGCTGCTCGTGCTCGGCTCGGTCGTGCTCGTCGGGGAGATGGTCGCCCAGCGCGGCGTGAGCCAGGGCCAGCTCGTGGCGCATGTCGAGGCGCTCGGCCGATTCGAGCGCACGCCGCCAGGCCGCCCGCGCCCGGTCTGGTCGATCGCTGCGCCAGGCGCGTTCGCCTTCGTAGAGCCAACGCGAGGGCTCTCCGATCGGGAAGACCCGGGCGTACGCCCGGAGGTTGCGCAGCGCGTCGAACGTCGACCACCGTGCCCGGACCCGGTCGATCGGCGAGCGGGCTTCGTCCCAACGCGCGAGGGCGAGCTGGACGAGCGCGCAGTAGCCGTCGAGCACGAAGTGCGCCCCCGGCCGGCGGCCGAGGCGGGCGACCAGCGCCCGCGCCGCGGCTTCCTCCTCCCGCGCCTTGGAGTCCTGGCCGCTGCGCCAGCTGGCGAGCGCACACATCGCGCGGACGTTGACCGAGACGAGATCGACGACGTCCTGGCCGCGGAGCCGGTTGACGGTGCGGATCCGTTCGAGTGTCTCGTCAGTTCGTCCACGTCGGAGGGCGACGATGCCAAGCCACAGGTGCGCCCACGCCTCCCCGAGCGTCGCCTCCTGCGGCTTCACGGCCGCGAGCAGCTCGTTGAAGCGAAGCTCTGCGGCCTCGGGTCGACCGAAGAGATGGTCGGCGATCCCGGCCATTCCAGCCGTGTCGCGCAGCCGCGGACGGTTCCCGAGCCGCCGGTACTGCGCGATCGCCGCAGTGTAGAGCTCGCTGAACGCCCCGTACGGACCGACGCCGGACCGGTAGTGACAGCGCTGCTGGAGCGAGAGCGCACGCCAGTAGCCGTCGTCGAGGTCGACCGCCGTCCTGCGCGAGAGCTCGCCGTAGTGCTCGGCCAGCCGGTGGGCGCCGACCAGCCCGGCGATCACGCACGTCGTCCCGTAGCACCCGGCGAGCTCGCCGCAGGGACCGAGCCGCTCGGCGAGGTTCAGCGCGCGGACGGCTACGTAGCTTGACCGGGCGGTGTCCGCGGCGACGTAGTAGACCTCGGCCATCATCGCCAGAGCCTCGACCGCCAGTCGCAAGTCGGCTCGCTCGCCGGCCGGGGCGCGGCGCGGCAGGAGCTTCGGCAGCGTACGGTGCAGGAGGATCTGGCGCGCGACCTCGGCGGTCGCAGCGAGCCCGACGGCAGCAGATCCACCGGTCGGCACCGGCCGGTCCAGACCCGCGATCGCGTCGGCCCCGAACTCGATACTGCGATCGATCTCGCCGAGGCGGTAGCACGCCTGCGCGGCGTACCACTGCCACTGCGCCCGCCGTCCCGGCGACGGCTCGTCGGTCGTCAGGGCGAGGGCCCGCTCGTAAGCGTCAAGGCATTCGCGGAAGGCACCGGCTCGGAGCGCCTCGGCACCGGCCGCGACCAGGTGCTCGACCGCACGCGTCGGCATCGCCGCCTGCTCCCAGTGGTAGGCGAGCGCCGCGCGGGTCGAGCCGGCGGCCCCGGTGCGCTCGTAGTACTCGGCCGCTCGCTGGTGAAGGTCACGTCGCTGGGCGTAGAGGAGCTGCGAATAGACGACGTCGCGAATCAGGGCATGCCGGAAGACGAGCGTGCCGGGCGAGACGGCCATCGCCGGGGCGAGCAGGTCGATCGCCTCCAGGTGGGTGCGCTGCTCGAGCGCCCGGCTGCCTGCGAGGGCGAGCAGGGCGTCCGCGGCGAAAGAGAGCCCCAGGACGCTGCCGACCTTCAGGAGCGTCTGGGCCGCGGCCGGCAGTCGGTCGACACGGCTTGCGATGACGGTCTCGACCCTGTCGGGCGAGTTGCCCGCCGTCAGGTCCGCGCGGACGGGCGCGTTCGCCGAGACCTCGTCGAGCCGGTCGGCATCTCGTAGGGCATAGGCGAGCTCGCGGGTGAAGAGCGGGTTCCCACCAGCCTTCGCCTCGATCAGGGCGGCGAGCCCGCGGGGTAAGTCGGCGCCCAGGGCCCGCGCGGCGAGCTCGACGGCCTCGGCGGTGAGCAGCGGGCCGACACGAAGATGCTCGCACCCGGGGATCGCAACGAGCCGTCCGAGGTCGGCCAGCCCGGCCTCGCGGATCGGCCTCGTGGTGAGCACGAACAGCAGGGGTCCCGGGGCGCTGGCGAGCCGCAGGGCGAGCGTCAGCGATGCCGAGTCGAGCCATTGGGCGTCCTCGAGGACGATCAGCGTCGGACGCTCGCGCGAGAGATCGCCGAGCAGGTCGATCAGCAGATCCCGCGTCGCCTCGGCGCGGGCCTCGCCGGACAGGCTCACTGTCACCGGACCGGCCGGCATCTCCACCGGCAGCACGGCTGACAGCAGGACGGCGAAATCGCGCTCGCCTCGCGTCGGGCTCGCGACGGGCACTGCCCGCAGTCGCTCCCGCAGGGTCGTCGGGCCGGCGGTCGCACCGTCGGGGAGCCGGTCGGGGCCGATTGCACTGGCGAAGACCTGGTGCCAGCCGTGGTAGGGAGCGCCACGCTCGATCGGATCGCCCGCCCCGCCGTAGACGGCGACTCCCTCGGCTGCGGCGCGATCGGTGAGGAAGCGGGCGAGGCGGGACTTGCCGATCCCCGGCTCGCCCTCGATCACGATGGTGGCGCCCTCGCCGGCGCGCAGTCGGCGCAGTCGACTCTCGAGTATCTCTCGCTCGGTCATGCGGTTGACGAGATCCGGCGGGGGGCGGCCCTTCGGGGCCGGGCGAAGCGGACCGACGAGCTCGCGGACCTCGACCGGCGCGGCGCGTCCCTTGACCCTCCGGGGCGCGAGCCTGCGCAGCTCGTTGCGCTGTTGGAGATCTTCGGCCAGCGACTCCTCGATCAGGATCTGGCCGGGAGCGGCGCTTTCCATCAGACGGGCGGCAAGGATCATCTCGCTGCCCTGAAGACCGAACGTGCGGCGGGTGCGCCCGCCGTAGGTCCCGGCGTACATCCGCCCGCGCGTCAGGCCGATTCCGCCGACCTCGACGTTCCCCGCCGTGGCCGGCGGATCGCGTAAAGCGAGCGCGGTGGCCGCCGCGCGGATGGGGTCGTCGTCGTGGGCGATCGGCGCGCCGAAACCGGCGCACAGATAGCTGCCCTTGGCGTCGATTGCGACGTGGAACAGCGTGCCTCCGTAGTCCTCCAACACCCGCTGGGCGAACGCGGTGTACTCGTCGAGGCGCCGACCGGCATCCTCGGCCGCGTAGTCGATCCCGCCGAAGCGCCCGAAGAGCGCGACCGCTGTGCGGAGATCGCCCAGCGCCTGCTCCCCGCTCTCGAGGAGGCGCTCGTGCACCGACGGATGCAGCCAGTCGCGTGCCTGGTCGGCGTCCATCTCGGGCGGCGGGGCGGCCGGCTCTGGCGTCGGCCCGTGGACGGCGACGACTCGAGCGCCGGACTCGCCGTCGGCCCCGCGCCAGCCGTCGACCGCGATCGAAGTGCCGAGCGCGCGGACGGTCGCGACGTGGGCCAGCACCTCGCCCGGGCCGGCGTGCGGCGAGACGATCGCCAGGCGTTCGACCGCGTGGCCGGCGAGCACCTCGAGACGACGAATACGCGGGTCACCGACCGAGAACCGCCGGAGGCCCCCGGTCGCCACGGCAACCTTGAGCGCCGGTGAACCTCGGGCATCGGTCCGCAGGGCCGCCATCGCGGCCTGCATCGCCAGGCCACAGCGCAGGGCACGCGAGCCGTCGTCGTCGTGGAAGCAGCAGGACATGGCGTCGCCGGTGAAGTCGATGACGCTCCCGGCGAGGCGGTCGACCTCGGCGACGAGCGGGCCGTACACGCGCGACAGGAGAGCGGCGACCTCCTCGGCCCCTCGACGGGCCCCGTGCCGCAGCGCGAGCTCCTCGGTCAACGGCGTGAAGCTCGAGACGTCAGCTTCGAGGACGGCGCCGTGACCCCGGTCGGGGAGCCGCTCGCGCCGGACCAGCGCCCGCCTGACATCCCCCGGTACGAACGCCCCCAGCCCGTCCTTGAACCGAGCCTCTCGCACGCGAGCGATGATCGCATCTCCGTCGGAAATCGAGACTTCTCCTCGCCGAAGACCGGCCCCGCCGAAGACCGGCCCCGCCGAAGACCTCCCCGCCGAAGACCGGCCCCGCCGAAGAACCCGGCGAGCCGTGTGGGCCGGCTCAGTGCGAACGTGCGAGCAGTGCCACCATGAGGTTTCCGACCGTCTGGGCGGTTGCGCCGAAGGCAGGGCAGCAGTCGGCGCCGCCCGGCGGGCTCATCCCGATCTCGAGGTGGGGGCCGGAGGAGATCCCGACGATGCCGCAGCCGACGGCTGCGATCGGCTGGCCGGCCCTGACGTGAGCGCCGACCGCGACGAGCGCGGGCGCGGCGTGCCCGTAGTAGACGAACCAGCCGGCGTAGGGGCCGCTGTCGATGCGGATCACGGGAGCGTAGGGCCCGAACCCGGGAATCCCGACCCGCACGATCGTGCCGGAGGTGATCGCGACCTCGTAGGCGCTGCTGCCGCAGGCGTTTCCGACCGTCGAGATGTCGATCCCCTGATCGACGGTCCAGGTCGACGGGGCGAGGACGACCGAGATCGGCTGGATCGGAAACGCCCAGTTCCCCGTCACGCCCAGGGAGAGCGTCGCGCCCTGGTTGCAGGTCCGGACGCTCGTGCAGGGGCTCAGCGTGATCCCGGCCTGAGCCGCCTGCGCGAGCTCGGCCTTGATCTGGGAGTCGGATGGCGCTCCCGGCGAGATCGCGGGAGTGCTCGCCCCGGATGGGAGCGGATCCGGGGTGCGACCGACCTTGCCAGAGACCTCACGGAGCCCATTGACCTTCTTCGGGGGCGCAGTCAACCGGCGACCGCGCTTGACGCGAAGGTGTTTCACGCCGCGAGTGCGGCCGGCACCCCTCGACGGGCCCGTAGCGGTTGTCGACCCGGCGACCGGGGGCGTGGCCGCCGTAGGACCCCCGAGCGGCGCTCGGCCGGATCCGCAGCCGGCGATCGCCGTGGCTGCGCAGGCGAGCAGGAGCGCGAGGCGTGCCGCGAGGTGGGCGCGGGAGCTCACGGGGTCGTCGCCGCCGCATGGGTGGCAGTGCGCTGATCGCTCCGCGTCCTCTCGCAGAGCCTCAGCAGGAGCGTCATCGGGAGGATTATCGCGGCTCCGTCCGAGATCATTTGTCGATACCCATAGGGGGTATCCGCTATATTGGACAGCCAAGCCATGGGAGAAAGTTCGCCATCAAGGGGCTACACGGCGACCAAGGACCAGCTGCTCGCCCGCCTGCGGCGGATCGAGGGACAGATCCGTGGGGTGCATGGGATGGTCGAGAAGGACCGCTACTGCATCGACGTGCTCACGCAGATCTCGGCGATCCAGGCGGCTCTCGACAAGGTTGCGCTCGGCCTGCTCGACGACCACGCCCGGCAGTGCGTCACCGGCGCAGCGGCCGAGCTCCAGGACGAGCGGACCGGTGAGCTGATGGCCGCCGTGGGACGGCTGATGCGACGCGGCTGACCTTCGGGAGCGTCGGGGCGGTCCGGCAGGCCGCATCGGCGAGACGAGGGAGGTGCGAGACTGCGAGGCCGGAAAGGAGTGTGTGGTGCCCGGAATCTTCGGACGGTTCTCGATCCTCATCAAGGCGAAGGTCAGCAGGCTGCTCGACCGGGCTGAGGATCCAGGCGAGACGCTCGACTACAGCTATCAGAGGCAGCTCGAGTCGCTCCAGCAGGTCAAGCGGGGGCTGGCGGACGTCGTCACGGCCAAGAAGCGCCTGCAGATGCAGGGTGCTCAGCTCCAGCAGACGGTCGAGAAGCTCACCGGCCAGGCGCAGCAGGCGATGGCAGCCGGCAGAGAGGATCTCGCGCGGACGGCGCTCGAGCGCAAGAACGTCGCCCAGACCGAAGCCCAGTCGCTCGACCAGCAGGTCGCCGAGCTCGCAGACCAGCAGGAGCGGCTCGTCGACTCGGAGCGGAAGCTCCGCCTGAAGGTCGAGGCGTTCAGGACGAGGAAGGAGACGATCAAGGCGCAGTACTCGGCAGCCGAGGCGCAGGTGCGGATCTCAGAGGCGGCGACAGGCGTCGGCGAGGAGATGGCCGACGTCGGGCTGGCGATGCAGCGGGCGATCGACAAGACCGAGAACATGCGGGCGCGCGCGGCCGCCGTCTCGGAGCTGGAGGCAGCCGGCACATTCGAAGACCTCGCGGCACTCGGGTCGGGCGGGGACGACATCGACCGCCAGCTGGCTCGACTCTCAAGCTCGAGCGCAGTCGACGACGAACTCGCGAAGCTGCGAGCCGAGCTGTCGCCGCCGTCCAACCGGCCCGGGCTCGACCCACCGCCGACCGGCGACGACGCGGGCGGACGCGGGCGATGATCATCCGGATCTCCGGATCCTCCCGCCGGAGGACATCTCGCTGGCGGAGCTCGCCGGCGACCTGTCGAGCGATGGCCTGATCCCCGACCGGGGCGGCCGGTGAAATAGCCTTCGCGCAGGCATGCGAGACCTGCGGCGCGTCTTCCAATTGATCGGCGTCGTGCTCACGTACGGCGTGCTCCCGTTGATCGTGCCGGCTCGCAGACGGGAGATGCCCGGCCCGGTCCGCCTGCGCCGGGCACTCGAGGAGCTCGGCGGGACCTGGGTCAAGCTGGGCCAGACGCTCGCCCTGCGCTTCGATCTGCTTCCGCCCGCGTACTGTCACGAGCTGTTCAGCCTGCTCAACCAGGTCGAGCCGATCCCGTACTCGGAGGTCGAGCCGATCATCAGGAGCGAGCTGGGTCAGAACATCGATCAGGTCTTCTCGTATTTCGCGTCCGAGCCGTTCGGGGCGGCGTCGATCGGACAGGTCCACGACGCGCGGCTCCACTCGGGCGAGCGGGTGGCCGTGAAGGTCCAGCGGCCGGGGATCGAGCAGTCGATCGCGACCGACATCTCGCTGATGTATCGAGTCTCGAGCGTGGTCGACATGACGCGGATCTTCGGCGGCACGCGCAGCCGGGACGTGATCGACGAGCTGGGCCGGTGGACTCGCGAGGAGCTCGACTACTCGGTCGAGGGGATGAACGCGCGGATGATGCGCGAGAACGTCCGCGACCCGGAGACCGAATACAACCCGGACGTCCACCTCGAGTACACGACAAAACGGGTGCTGACGGCCGAGCACCTCGATGGCATCCTGCTCGCCGACGTGATCCGCGACCTGCGCGAGGACCGGGAGGGGACGGTCCGGAGACTCAGCGAGGCCGGCTACGACCTCGACCGGGCGGCGACCAACGTCGTCTGGAACTTCCTCAGCCAGGCGTACGCGGTCGGCGTCTTCCACGGTGACCTCCATCCCGCGAACCTGATGCTCCTCCCGGACAACCGAATCGGCTATGTGGACTTCGGGATCATCGGCCGGCTGCCGGAGTCGGTCCGCCAGTCGCTGGTGCTCTACGCGAAGAACCTCTTCTTTGGTGACGTGGATGCCGCGATCAGTGAGTTCCTGCGTTGGGTGAAGCCGTCTGGGACGACGAGTGTCGCCGCGGCCGCCGACTCGATGGTCGAGCTGACCCGGCGGTTTCTCTCGGAGCTCGACAGAGCCGAGACGGGGCGGCGGGAGATCATGGCCCGCTACCAGGTCGATCTCCTGTCGGCGACGCGGACGCACCGGATGGCGATCGACCCGATCGTCGTGCTCTACATGAAGGTCGTCTTCACGATCGAGGCCGTCACGTCCGAGCTGTCGCCCGGGCTTGACCTCCAGTCGCTCCACGCGCGCTTCTTCAGCGAGCTCATCCTCGAGGGCATCGGGGAGTCGAGCGGGGCGTGAGCGAGACCGACTTCGATCGGGTGAGCACGGATCGGCGTGGTCTTCTCACGACGGCGCTCCACCTGTCGACGGCCTCGGTCGTTGCGGGCCTCGTCATCGGAGCCATCTCCGTGACGGTCGGCCTGCTCGACGGGAGCCTCGGCGTCCTCGGGACAGGCCTCGGGGTGCTCGCCGACGTCGCCGGGTCCGTGGTCCTGATCTGGCGATTCCGGGCCGAACAGAGCCAGCCGGTCCATGCGGCGCGGGTGGAGGCTCTCGCGACCTCGCTGGTCTCCGGGGCACTCGGCCTGATCGCCGTCGTCCTGGCGATCGAGTCGATCCGCGCTCTGGACAGCGGATCCCTTCCGGGCAGCTCCGTTCTCAGCTTGTCGGCCGCCGGCCTGGCGGTCGTCGTGCTGCCGCCACTCGCCTACCTCAAACGACGGACCGCGACAGCCCTGGGGAGCCTGGCGCTCCGCGGGGACAGCACGCTCAGCGCGATCGGCGCGGCGACCGGCCTACTGGCCCTGGTCGGGCTGGTGCTATTTCGGGCCTTTGGCTGGTGGTGGGCTGATCGGGTCGTCGCGCTCGTGGTCGGCGCGCTCGCCGCCGCCGAGAGCTACTCGCTCGCCCGCGGCCCCAACCACTGAACGCTCGCGGCGACGGGCCGCGGACGGCGACGGGCCGCGGATCCTCCGCTGCGAGGTCCGGCGGGCGTCAGGCGGCCGGCAACTCGAGGCGGGCGAACGACCGACCGGCGAGGTCCCACCGTTCGGCCAGACAGAGCCCGCTGTCTCGGGCGAGCGCGTCGATCTCCTCGGCTCCGACGATCGCCCACGGGAACCACTCGCTCTCGCGGGTCGCGGATTCGAGGCGGACTTCCAGAACCCGCCGCGCGGGCCGCTGGGGGTCCAGCTCGACGAGGACCGCCCCACCGGGCGCGAGCAGCCGGCCGGTGCGGGCGAGGAGGTCGGCGGGAGCGCCGCCGATCCCGATGTTCCCGTCGAGCAGGAGCGCCGTCCGCCAGGTTCCGGCGGCGGGAAGCTCACCGAAGATGCAGGCCTCCACGGCGTTCGCGCCGCCGTCGCGGGCAAGCGTGACGGCCGCCTGGGAGATGTCGACGCCGAGGGCGAAGACACCGCGGCGGGCGAGGGCGTGAAGGTGACGGCCGGGGCCGCAGCCGAGGTCGATCACCGGGCCGCGCGCCCGCGAGAGGAGATCCTCGTCGATGGCGTCGACGGGCCCGAGCCAGCGTTCGTATGGAAGTCGCAGTCGCCGGCCGTCGCGGGTCCGCGCCCGCACGCGGCCCGCTTGGGGAACGCCGGTCAGACCGAGGGCGTAGAGCTCGAGGGCGGTGCTCATGCAAGCGCGGCGACGGCGCGGGCGAACCGGGAGCCGGGTATCGCGGCGGCGACCGCCCGGGCATCGTCGATCCCGTCGATGTCTCGCAGGGGACCGAGCTCCCGGACTCGAAGGCCGAGCTGGTCGAGCCGGTCACGCTGGAGCTGCCAGGTCTCTGCGACGCTCATCGGCACGCCGACGAGGGCCTGGGGACACGGTTCGCGAAGTCCGATGCACCAGTAGCCGCCGTCGAGCGCGGGTCCGAGAACGGCGTCGAAGTCGGGGTCGGCGAGCGCGTCGAGGCCCTCGCGGAGGAGCTCGGAGGTCAGCTGGGGGGTATCCATCCCGACGATCAGGGCGGGCCCGCCGACGTCGGCGAAGGCCGCCGCCAGGCGGTCGTCGAGGCCGTCACCACGCTGGGCGAAGACCTCGAAGCCATCGGGCATCCAGTCGCCGGGCTGGCCGTCGAGGACGACGACGCGGCGGTCGACCGGCGTGTCGAGGACGCGGGCGAGCGTGTCGGAAAGCGCCGCTTCGGCCAGGCCGGCGGCTTCGAGGGGCGTGCAGGGGGGGCACAGCCGGGTCTTGACGAGACCGGGGACTGGAGCCTTGGCGATCACGATCAGCGAGGCCATCGGCTGCCCACCCTAGGCGCCGGGCGGGCGGGTTCCCATTACGGAACGCGAAACGGCTCGTCGGCGGCCCGGCGGAGGGGGGCGCGGGCGAACTCGCGGATGCCGAGATCGAAATCCTCGGTGGCCTCGAAGCCGAGCTCGGCCGCGGCCCGGGCGGGCGAGGCGAAGACGTGACGGACGTCGCCCAGCCGGTAGTCGCCGGTCGTCACCGGTTGGGGCGCGAGGTCGCCGGACGCGCGGGCGAGGGCAGCCGCCAGCTCGCCGACGGTGCGCGGGCGGCCGGTGGCGATGTTGAACGGCGCGGTCGGGGGATCGTCGCGGGTCAACGCGACGACGTTGGCGCGGGCGATGTCGCGGACGTGGACGAAATCCCGGAGCTGCCGGCCGTCCTCGAAGACCCGCGGGGGGCGGCCGGCGGCGAGCTCGCTGCGAAAGATCGACGCGACCCCGGCGTAGGGGGTGTCGCGGGGCATCCGGGGTCCGTAGACGTTGTGATAGCGCAGTGCCGTGACGGGCACGCCGACCTCGCGGGCGAAGGCGAAGCAGAGGTGCTCCTGGTGGACCTTGGTCGCGGCGTAGACGTTCCGCGGGTCGAGCCGGGCCGACTCGGAGACCGGGGTGGGAGCGAGCGGGGCGCCGCAGTCGGGACAGAGCGGATCGAAGCGCCCGGCGGCGAGGTCGCCGGGGGCGCGCGGGGGAGCGGCGAGCGGGCCGTGTCGGGGGCAACGGTAGGACCCCTCGCCGTAGACGACCATGCTGCTGGCGAGGACGAGCCGCCCGGTGAACCGGCTGGTGGCGAGCGTCCGAAGGAGCACGGCGGTGGCGAGATCGTTCTCGCGGACGTAGTCGGCGACGTCTGGGAAATCGCTGCCGAGTCCGACCATTGCCGCCTGGTGGGAGATCCCGATCACGCCTTGGAGCGCGCGTTGGAGGGCATCGGGATCGCCGACATCACCATGTATGAACTCGGCCCGGGGGTCGAGCTGGGGCGCGACGCCGCGGTGGGCGGCGGGGAGCAGCGAGTCGAGGATGCGGACGGGATGTCCGCGGTCGAGGAGCGCGGCGACGACGTGCGAGCCGATGAAGCCGGCGCCGCCGGTGACGAGGATCACGGGGGCGAACGTTAGCCGTGTGAGATCCTGTCGCGGTGGCAAACGACGACGCGCGAGCGCACGAGACACCGGGCAGGCCGAGCCCGGGGCCGGAGCGAATCACGCCGTATGACCGGGCGCTCGTCGAGTGGGTCGCAAACGCGAGCGTGGGCGACAAGATCCCGGAACCGTGGAAGTGGGCTTCGAGCCCGACGCAGTCGGTCATCCTGAGGCTGGTCGATCTCCGGGTGATCAAGGCGCCGGCCCAGGGGACCGACAATGGCGACGTCGTCCGCGAAGCGGCGGTCGCGGCCCGGGCGTGGCTGGAGGCGCACCCGCGGGTGATCGACGATCCGCTGCGCGTCGACGAGAACGGCTAAGCGTCCGTCGACCGGCGGGGCCGGACGATGATCGACGTGATCCTGCCGGTTCTCGACGAGGCCGAGTCGCTGCCGTGGGTGCTTTCGCGGATACCGCCCGGATACCGGGCGCTTGTCGTCGACAACGGGTCCTCAGACGAGTCGGCGCGAATCGCGGACGACTTGGGGGCCCGTGTCCTGCACGAGCCGCGGCGGGGCTTCGGGGCGGCGTCGTACGCGGGACTCGTGGGCGCGGGGACGGAGGTCGTGTGCTTCATGGACTGCGACGGATCGCTCGACCCGGCCGACCTGCCGCTGGTCTGCGACCCGGTGAGTGCCGGGTCGGCGGGCCTCTGCCTGGGCGCTCGACGGCCGACCCCGGGCGCGTGGCCAGCGCACGCGCGGCTGGCGAATCGCGTGCTCGCCGTCGAGGTCAACCGACGGACGGGCCTGCGGCTGCGTGACATCGGTCCGATGCGGGCGGCCCGGCGGGACGCGCTGCTCGGCCTCGACCTCCGCGACCGGGCGTTTGGCTGGCCGCTCGAGATGGTCCTGCGAGCGGCGCGGGAGGGCTTGGAGATCCGCGAGGTCGCGGTCGCCTACCACCGGCGTCGGGGTGGCGAGTCGAAGGTCACGGGCACCGCGGCGGGGACCTTCCGTGCGATCAGAGACATGTCGGCTCACCTCAGGTAGGAGAGCGCCGCTACGCAGTGGTCGCCGGATCCGGCGGATCGGCTGCCGGCTCCGGGTCGGTGATCGGGGGAGGGTCGCAGGCCGGGGTCCGGCGGACCCGGATCGCGTAGAGGACGGCCGAGCCGAGGCAGACGACCCCGGCATAGAGCAGCCAGCGGCCGAGGTAGATGTCGGTCGTCTGGCCGGTGTTGTGGGCGTAGCGGGTGTTCGCCAGGCCGAGGATCAGGGGCGCCCAGACGAACAGGGGAAGGACGACGAAGAAGAAGGCGATCCGCAGGTGATTGAGCGCCGCAAGGCGCTTCTGCCTCCCCGCCTCTCCGACCCCGAGGCCGCGGTGGGCCAGCCCGGCGAGCAGGGAGTAGCAGGGCAGGAGGATGAGGTCGTGGAGCACGATCGCGGCGATCAGCCACTCGGCGATCTCGAGCGGCTTCGCCCGGTGGAAGAGCTCGAGGATCGCGTAGGCCGAGACGACGAGCGTCCCCAGGCCGGCGACCAGGTGCAGCGGCCGGGCACCGTATCGCTCGCGCAACCGCAACCGGGGCGGCCGGGCACCGTATCGCTCGCGCAACCGCAACCGGGGCGGCCGGGCACCGTATCGCTCGCGCAACCGCAACCGGGGCGGCCGGGCACCGGACCCCTCGCGGAGTCGCACGCCGAGCGTCCGGGCGCCGTACCCCTTGCGCGGGCGCCGGCTCATCGGACGGGCGTGAACTCGACGGTCGAGAGCCACTTCGTGCAGTGGACGCCCGGCAGCGCCGGGACGATCAGCCGGGCGGGGAAGCCGTGGTCGATCGACAGGTCGACGCCGTTGACCGCCAGCGCGACCAGCGACCGGCCGTCGTCGGCCTGGTTGGCCGCGAGCGTCGCCTGGCGGAAGGCACCCCGCTGCTGGAGCGAACCGACGGCGACCTCGTGGCCCGGCGCCGCGCCGATCAGGTCGGCCAGCATCGACAGCGGCACGCCGGTCCACCGCTGGGTCGTCGACCACCCTTCGACGCAGGCGATCGGCAGATCGTGGGTTCGCTGCGGAAGGGCGAGCAGCTGCTCGCGTGAGAACATCAACGACCGACCGTCCGGCCCGACCACCCGGAGCCTCCAGTCCGCGCCGGTCTCGCCCGCCGTGACGCCGACCGATGCCGCCGTCTTGTTGACCTGGAAGCCATTCGGCCCCGGACCCGGGACGCGGCCGCGGGGCGCGAAGAGGGCCAGTTCGCGCAGCGGCCCGCCGACGCTCTGGCCCGCCGCGCTCAGGCCGAGCGCCAGGGACGCGACCCCGACCGTGCCGACGAAGCCACGCCGGGAGATCGTCGGCGCGGCCGGGGCCGTCGGTGCCGTCGTCTCGTGAGCCGGCGGCTCCGGCTCCGTCTCGGCGAGCGACTCGCGCAGCGGTGCGATCACCCCCCGGTCGCCGAAGGCCTGCCGGATCAGCTTGACCTTGATCGCCACGTGGAAGGCGAGCGACGCCGTGAAGAGGATCGCCGCGTAGTAGTGGACCGGGACGAACGAGAACCGCCACGGGTAGAAGATCTCGCTGTTGAAGATGCCCGACACCAGCGTGAAGAGGCTCGAGGCGACGAGCAGGCCGACCGAGACCCGCTCGACCGCGTGGGCCGGCGACCGGAAGGCCGGCCACTCGAAGAGCTTCGGGATCACCGACCAGAGCTTCGCCAGGAGGATCGGCGTCAGGGCGATGCCCGCGGCGACGTGGGTCCCCTGCGTGGCCGCGTACAGCCACGCCGGATGAGTCGGCCAATCGAAGAAGTACGGGACGATCCCTCCCGGGTTGACCGAGTTGTGCCCGATCAGCGGGTCGTAGGCCGCGTGCGAGAGGTAGCCGGTCGTCATGCAGAGCACGAACAGCGGGAGCATCGCGCTCCCGAGCAACGAGCTCAGCCACGGCCCGCGGAGCGGGCTGCGCCAGAACTCCGCCCGGAACGGGCCGGGCGGCGGCTGGGTCCTGTTCGACGACATCTGCGACCGATCATCTGGCGCCCCGTCCGGATCCGCAAGCCGCCGGCCGGACGATTAATCGGCCGTTCCGATTCCCACCCGTCGTCCGCCCGATGTCATCCACTGCCCCCACGCGGATCCCGCACCCGCACCCTGACCCGCACCCGGTGGACCAACCCGTGGGGTCGCAGGCTCTATGGTCGGGATCGGTGTGAGCGCCGTCGGACCCCCCAGCCGCTCTCGTCCGCCTGCTGCCCGGCGCCTCCCGGCGATCGTCACGGCAGCGGTCGGCGCGACGATCGCCGTCGGCCTGATCGCCCGCAGCCAGGGCCACCGGCTGGGGACCGGACTCGCGCCGTTCACGGCGCGGATCGACCCCCACGCGACGCTCTGGAGCCCGGTCGCCCTCGTCGTGTTCGCCGTCGCGGCCCTGGCCGCACCCCGCCTGCTCGACCCCCGCCGGCCACCACCCGTGTTCGCGGCGGCGATCTTCGTCCTCAGCCTCATCCTGCGGCTCGCGCTCGGCCTCGCGAGAGGCGGGACCGGCCAGTGGGACGGGGTCTTCGCCCGGACCGGCGAGGCCCCCCACGAATACCTCCCGGCCCTGCCGGCCCTCCGCATCGGCGTCGACGCCTTCCTCGCGAGGTTCGCCGAGATCGCCCCCACCCTGCCGACCCACCCGTCGGGCCACCCGCCGGGGATGCTCGTCACGCTCGACCTGCTCGGGATCACCCGACCGGCCGCGATGGCTGCCCTGACGATCGGTGTCGGCGCCCTGGCCGTCCCCCTGACATACGTCCTCGGCCGCTCGCTGCTCGATGACCCCCGCTCGCGGGTCGCGACGCTCCTGGTCGGCTTCTCACCCGCCGTCCTGATCATCGGCGTCAGCTCGGCCGACTCGCTCTACGCGACGCTCGCCCTGATCGCCGCCTGCGGCCTCCTGGCGTCCCGGCCCGCGCTCCGTCTGCTCGGGCCTCCCGCCCTCGCGGTCGCGTCCTTCTTCTCGCCCGCCCTGCTCGCGATCGGCGCGTGGGCCATCGTCGTCCGGGCGCTCCGTCGCGAGTGGGCAGCCGCGATCCGTCTCGGCCTCGCCTGCGCGGTCGCCGTCGTCTGTTTCTACGTCCTTTTGCGCCTGCTCACCGGGTTCGACCCGTTCGCGACGCTCGGCGCGATCGACGCCGACTACCGGCGCGGGGCGGCCAGCGTCCGGCCCTACTGGTTCTGGCTCTTCGGCTCGCCGGCCGCCTTCCTCGTCGCCCTCGGAATCCCCGTCGCCTGGCTCGCCGTGCGCGCCCTCGGCCACCGCAACCCCGCGGCCGTCGGCCTCGCCGCGGTGATCGTGATCTCGTCAGTGCTCGGCTACACCAAGGCCGAGACCGAGCGGATCTGGCTCTTCCTCGTTCCCCTCGCCTGCCTCGCCGCCGCGACCCAGCTGCCGCCCCGCCGGCTGCGCCTCGTCCTCGGCGCGCTCGCCGCCCAGGCGCTCCTCGTCGAGCTCGTGCTCGACACCGTCTGGTAGCCCGAGCCCGTCGCAACCCCTCACGCCGAACAGAACCATCTCGATGGTATCGTTCTGGCATCAGAGCAACCATTGACAAGGCAGGACGACTGGTGATCCCGAAATCACTCCGAGACCAGTTGGGTCTGCGGCCCGGTGAGGTCGAGGTGCACGCGGACGGGATCGGCATCCGCGTCGAGCCCCTCTCGGACGAGTCGCTCGTCGAGCGCGACGGACGCCTCGTCATCCCGGCGGCCGGCGCGCTGATCGACGACGACACGGTCCGCGCCCTTCGCGAAGCCGGCCGACGGTAGTGGCCGGTCCCCAGATGCTCGTCGACACGAGCGTCGCGGTCGCGCTGACGGTCTCCGACCATCCGGACAACCGGTCGACCTCTCAGGCGATCGGAGGTCTCCGCCTAGGTCTCGCCGGCCATGCCGCCTTCGAGACGTACTCGGTTCTCACCCGACTTCCAGGTCCCGCCCGCCGTACTCCGGCGGCCGTCTCCCGCCTGCTGGCAGGCAACTTCCCCTATAGCCGCTTTCTCAGCGAGCACGCCGCCGCCGCTCTGCTCCCCGGCCTCGACTCCAGGGGGATCGCCGGAGGATCGGTGTACGACGCCCTCGTCGGAGCAGCGGCCGTCGAGCACGGGCTGCCGCTGGCGACGCGCGACCGCCGCGCCCTCGATACCTACCGAGCCCTCGAGGTTGACGTCAGGCTGATCGCCTGAACGCCCAACGTCTTACGAGCCGCGAACGCTCGCCGCGATGACTCCCGATCCCGCGCGGCGGGTGTGACAATGGCCGCGTGAGCGTTTCCGGCCATGCCCGCGGCTCGATCCTCGTCGTCGACGACGAGCCGACGATCGCCGAGGTCGTCGCCCGCTACCTCGTCCGCGCCGGCTACGAGGTCCGCTCGGTCTCCGACGGGGTCGGCGCGCTCGAGGCGGTCGACGAGCGCCGCCCGGACCTCGTCGTCCTTGACCTGATGCTCCCCGGGATCGACGGACTCGAGGTCATGCGGCGGATCCGCGACCGCGACCGCGACCGGATCGCGATCATCCTCCTGACCGCCCGCGGCGAGGAGACCGATCGGGTGGTCGGCCTCCGGCTCGGCGCCGACGACTACGTCGTCAAGCCGTTCTCACCGCTCGAGCTCGTCGCCCGGGCCGACGCCGTCCTGCGCCGGATCGACACCACCGCCGACGACCGGCCGCCACTCGACTTCGGCGGCCTCCACATCGAACCTGGCGCCCGCCGGGTCACAGTCGACGGCGTCGAGGTCGCCCTCACCCAGCGCGAGTTCGAGCTCCTCCTCTTCCTCGCCCAGCGCCCCGGCCGGGTCTTCACGCGCAACGAGCTGATGGACCACGTCTGGCAGTACTCCTTCTACACCGACACCTCCACCGTCACCGTCCACGTCCGTCGCCTCCGCGCCAAGATCGAGGCCGATCCGGCCCAGCCGCGGTTTCTCGAGACCGTCTGGGGCGTCGGCTACCGATTCGCCCCATGACCACCGGATCGTCGGCCCTCCGCGGACTCCTGCTCGCCCTCGGGGCTGCCCTCGCCGCCGCGCTGGCCGCGGTCGCCGTCGACGGCACCCACGGCGCCCTGGTGATGCTGATGATCCTCGCGCCCGTCGGCGTCTTCACCGTCGGCGGCGTCGCCGTCGCCCTCGGCCCCGTCGGCCGCTTCGGCGGCCTCCGGCGGCAGCTGGCCCTCGTCGGGACGATCGCGATCGCCCAGTTCCTGCTCGCGATCGGACTCCTCGTCGCGCTGATGTTCGTCTCCCGCCACGACGCCGCCTACACCGCCGTCGTCGCGATCTACGCCGGCCTGCTCGGCGGCTGGGCCGCCCGTGCCCTCGGCCGGCGCCTGCTCCACGACGTCGACCAGGTCCGCGCCGGTCTCGCCGCCGTGGGTGACGGCGCCCGCCAGATCTCGATCGACGTCGCCGGCGACGACGAGCTGGCCGGCCTCGCCACCGAGGTCGAGCGGATGGTCGACCGTCTCGCCGCCGAGGAGCGCGCACGCGCCGCAGTCGAGGCCGCCCATCGCGATCTGATCGCCGCCGTCTCGCATGACCTCCGGACCCCGATCACGTCTCTGCGCCTGCTCGCCGACGCCCTCCGCGACGAGGTCGTCGACCCCCACTCCCGACTCGAGTACGTCTCACGGATCGCGACCCACGTGACCGCCCTCGGCGCCCTGATCGACGACCTCTTCGAGCTCTCCCGCCTCCAGGCCGGCGACGTCCGCTGGGCGATCGAGCAGGTTCCCCTCGACGAGCTCGTCCTCGAGACCGTCGACGCCATGCGCCCCGAGGCCGACGCCCACTCGGTGGCCGTCCGCGCCGAACTCCCCGCCGACCTCTGCCCGGTCCGCGGCAACCCCGAGCAGATCCAGCGGGTCCTCTTCAACCTGATCCAGAACGCGATCCGCCACACCCCCGCCGACGGCAGCGTCACCGTCCGCGCCCAGCCGACCGACGACAACCTCGAGATCGAGGTCGCCGACACCGGCTCCGGGATCCCGCTCGCCGAGCGCGAACGCGTCTTCGAGGCCTTCTTCCAAGGCTCCTCCCGCGCCGCCCGGACCGGCGGCAGCGCCGGCCTCGGGCTGGCGATCTCCCGCGCGATCGTCGAAGCCCACGGCGGACGCATCTGGGTCGCCGACGCCCCCGACGGCACCCGCGTCCGTTTCAGCCTCCCCCGGGCGATCGCGCCCCGCGTCCCAGTGTCCGCCGCCTAGCACCAGCTCGCACGCAGCCGAACTCCGCGCGAAGCGCCCCCCGCAGCCAGTCCCGCAGCACCCCAGCGTTCCGACCCCCACCACGGACGGGAACCCGCCCAACGATCGCTCGAAGCACCCCCGCACCGCCGGTGCGAGCCCACCGCCCGCAACGACCAACCCAGGACGTCCCAAAGCCCGGGCGCACTAGCACTCAGCGAGCAGAGTTCCGCCGGGAGCCGCCCCGAGCGAAGCGAGTCAGGCGGCGGACGCCGGGACGCCGCGAGCCGCCGAGTCAGGCGGCGGACGCCGGGACGCCGCGAGCCCCCCCTTCTAGGCGATACCCCCGCGGGCGTAGCTGCGCGTCCGCGCCGCCACATGGACGACCCCCAGCCGCTCGAAGGCGTCCGCCGCCGCCAGCACCACCGCCGTCCCCCGACCGAGATCCGATTCGCTGATCCTCCTGCCGAGCTCCAGCTGGCACCGTGCGTGTTCCAAAGGACGACCCAATACCGCCCAGGCCTCGCTTGCCGCCCGGAGTTGCTCGAGTCCCTCCGGCAGCTCCCCGACCACCCCGGCCGCCTCGAGTGCCGCCGCCCGCCCGATCGGATAGTCGAGCTCGGCCGCGGCCGCCGTCGCCGCCCGCGCCGCCTCCCCCGCGGCTGCGTCGCTCCCCGCCGCGCTCAGCACGAGCGCCCGCGCCGCCAGCGCCTCGATCGATTGAGCGACCAGACCCGCGTGCTCGCAGACCTCGAGCGCCGCATCGAGAGCCGCCTCCGCCCCGGCCGACTCCCCACGGTCGTAGAGCATCAACGCCAGGCCGTGGAGCGCACTGAACGACGCGTCCGACGACCCCACCTCGACCGCGAGCGAGTGCGCCCGGCGAAGCCCCGCCTCCGAGCGCTCCCAGTCTCCATCCCGCCACCGCAGCAGGGCGAGCACCGTGTACGGGAGACACAGCTTCCCACTCAGGCCGTCCCGCTCCCCCAGCACGATCGCGGCTTCCGCGTGGGTCCGGGCCGCCTCCCAGTCGCACCGGTAGACCGCCAGCTGCCCGAGCCCCCCCAGCAGCTCGATCTGCGCCGGAACCTCGCCGATCTCCCGCGCCAGCAGCAGACCCTCCTCGTAGATCCCGCGCGCCTCCTCGTACTCGGCCTCCGCGCTCTCCAGGTGATGGCCGAGCGCCAGCAGCGCCAGGACAGTCTCGGACCGATCGGCCTCCCGCGCCAGGTCGACCGCCTGCTCGAGGTTCTCCCGCGCCCTGACCGTGTCCCCCATCCGCCCGAAGATCCGCCCGAAGATCCCCCGCGCCCGGCTCGCCGCCCCCGGCTCTCCCGTCTGCTCGGCCAGCGCCAGGGCCCGCTCGGCCGAGTAGATCGCCAGCATGTTGTCGCCCATCTGCATGTAGAGCCACGCCGCCTCCTGGTAGAGGCCGACCAGCACCGTCGACGGCGCCCCATCCCGGATCAGCCGGATCCCCTCCTGGTGGTGGGCGATCGCCTCCCGCCGCTGCCCCTTGTGGGCGAGCGCCGCTCCGATCTTCCGATGCAGCCCCGCCACCCGCTCGGCGTCCCGATCCCCGTGATAGGCAAGCGCCCCCTCCCACAGCCCGATCGCCGCGTCCACCCGCCCGAGGCTGGCCAGCACGTCGCCCCGCTTCTCGTCGATCCGCGTCGCCACACCCTCGTCCCCCTCGGCGTACCCCCGCGCCGCCCCGTACCGCGTCAGCGCCTCCTCGTTGGAGTAGAAGACCCGCGCCGCGTCCCCCGCCGACTCGAGATGGCGCAGCGCGTGCGCCCGATACCGGCCGAGCACCGACCCCGCCAGCTTGACCTCCCCCCCGAGCTGTGCCGCCCGGTCGAAATGCTCGGCCAGCAGGGCCACAACCTCGTCGGCCCGCTCGCCCGCCCGCTCCTCGATGAACCGGCCGACCTCGAAGTGCTTGCGCGCCCTCACCCCCTTCGGCAGCATCCCGTAGGCCACGTCACGGATCAGGACGTGCCTGAAGGCCAGCTCCGGCTCCCCAGCCAACAGGCCGCCCTCACCCGAGACGATCAGGTCGCGTTCTCGCAGGACCCTGAGCGCCGCCTCGAGGTCCTCGCCCTCCTCCCTGCTCACCCCCGCCAGCGCCCCCGCCCAGAACGTCCGCCCGACGACCGCCGCGTGGGCCAGGACCCGCCGCTCCAGCGAACCCAGCGAGTCGAGCCGCGCGGCCAGCAGCGCCTGCACCGTATGCGGCAGCTCAACCGCCGCATCCGGCCCCTCCTCCGCCAGACGCCGGACGAGCTCCTCCGCGAACAGCGGGTTCCCCCCCGCCCGCTCGGCCACCGTCGCGATCAGCTCCGGCGGGTGCCGGTCGCCGACCAGCGCCGACACCAGCTCCACCGTGTGCTCCGCCGCGAGCGGGTCGAGAAAGATCGTCGTCGCGTTGCGCCGCGCCAGACCCCAAGTCGGCCGCCGCTCCAGCAGGTCCTCCCGCGTCAGGCAGATCAGCAGGACCGGCTCACGCAGCGACTTCGCCAGGTACTCGATCAGGTCGAGCATCCCCTCGTCGGCCCAGTGGATGTCCTCCCACGCCAGGACCAGCGGCCGCTCCCTGGCCATCCCGTCGACGATCGCGCGCACCGTCGCAAAGAACGCGTTCCGCATCCGCTGGGCGTCCGCCCCCTCCGGCGACTCCACGTCGACCGGCAGCTCCACCCCCAGCAGCCGGCCGATCAGCGCGATCTGACCCGGCTCGAGCATCGCCTCGCCCCGCCCGCCCCCCAGGAGCTCTCCGAGGCGGGACGACAGCTTCCCCCACGCCGCGTCCGACCCGTCCCCGTCGACGATCCCGCACTCTGCCCGCAGAACCTCTCCGAGCGGCCAGAAGACCACGTTGTTTCCGTACGGCAGGCTCCGTCCCCGCCGAACCCGCGCGCCGCCCGGGCTCGCCGCCAGCGCCTGCTCGAGCTCGGCCAGCAGGCGGGACTTCCCCACCCCCGCCTGCCCGACGATCGTCACCACATGCGACGGGCCGACTGCCGCGGGGGCGGCGGCGGGGGCCGAAGCGGCGGGGGCGGGGGCCGAAGCGGCGGGGGCGGGGGCGGAAGCGGCGGGGGCGGGGGCGGCGGGCGCTCCGCGGGCCGGCGTGGCGGCGGGGGCTCCAAGGGCCGGCGTGGCGGCAGGCGCAGGGGCAGCGGCAGGGGCAGCGGCAGCGGCAGCGGAGTCGGCGGCGGGGGCCGGGGGCCGTCCGGCGGGTGCGGCAGGCCGTCCGGCGGGGGCGGCGGCGGCAGCGATGGGTGCGGGTGTGCCGGGTCCGGCGCCGGCGCCCGTTCTGGCGCCGGCACTCCCGCCGGCGGGGGCGAGGTTGGCCACCAGGCTGAGAAGCTGGGCGAGCTCGACCCGGCGTCCGATCAGCGGAGACCCAAGCCGACCGGTGCGGACCCGCTCGTCGCCGCCCTGCGCGTTCCCGCTCGCACCGGGTTCCCCTGGCGCCACCGGCTGACCCGGCGGCGCGGGGTGGCCGGCGATCGGGTCGTCGTCCTCAGCGCCGGCGGCCGAAGCCGCCCCGATCAGGCCGATCGCCTCCCACGCGAGGACGGGCTCGGCCTTTCCCTTCAGGACGAGCGGCCCCAGTTCGCGGTAGGCGATCGCGCCCCGGGTCGCCGCGACCGTCGTGCGCCCGACTGTGATCGTCCCCGGACGGGCCGCCGCCTGGAGGCGCTGGGCCGTGTTGGCGGCGTCGCCGATCACCGTGTACGCCTCACCGACCGTCCCCGCGAGGACCTCGCCGGTGTTGACGCCGACCCGCAGGCCGAAGCTGGCCCCGTGCCTGGCGCCGAAGTCGTCGTTGATCTCCCGCATCGCCGCCTGCATCCCGAGCGCGGCGCGGAGCGCCCGCTCGGGATCGTCCTCGTGGGCCAGCGGCGCGCCGAAAAGGGCCATCACGCTGTCACCGATGAACTTGTCCACCCGCCCGCCGAACCGGCGGACCTCGGCGGCCAACCGGCGCATCGCCCCACCGACAACGGCTCCCAGCAGCTCGGGATCGAGCTCCTCGGCGACGGCCGTGAAGCCCGCGAGGTCGGCGAACATGATCGTCACCGTGCGTCGCTCCTCCGCCCCGACCGCCAGTGGCGAGGCGACGTCGGCGTCGAGCCACACGCCGCAGGCCATGCAGTAGCGCGCCGTCTCCGGAGCCGCCGCCCCACACCCCGGACAGGCACGCTCGAACGTCACGCCGGAGGCCGCAAAGGAACTCACGCCCAAGCCATCCCCTCCCGTCCGCGAAGCCGTTCACCGGAGCCTAGCGCAGCGGTCGCTAGAGTTGCCGGCGATGGTCGCCGCAAAGCTCTACGCCGCCGGCCGGCTCGCCTACAGCGCCGGCCTGATCTTCGCTCCGGCCCAGATCGCCGCCGCCTGGATCGGCAAGGATGCCGCAGCCGGCGCCGGGGCCCAGATCGGTGTCCGCGGACTCGCGGGGCGCGATGTGGCGCTCGCCCTCGGCCTCCTCGCCGCCGATCTCCGCGGTCGCAGCCTCCGGCCCTGGTTGATCCTCTGCGCCATCGGCGACCTCGCCGATCTGACCGCGACGCTCGTCGCGCCCGCCGGCGAGCTGCCGGCTAACGCGCGGGTCGGGACGATCGCCCTCGCCGGGGGGTCGGCCCTCGCCGGAGGAATCCTGGCGCTTCGGGCCTGACGGGATCGCTCCCCCTCGGGGCCTCGCGAGCTGTGCAGACAGCCAGAGAGCCCGCGTCCAACGGCAAACCTAGTCCCGTGCCTTGGAGGTCGCCGCCGACGATGACCGCCCGTCCTGGATCGTCACCACGACCACGCGATCCTCAGCCTCGACGAACACATAGACGAGCAGCAGCCACCGCCACGGCCCGAGCACGAATCGAAAGGCCTCCCATCGCCCCACCAGCGCAGGGCCCAACAACGGAAAGCGCTCCAACGGCCGCAGCGATCTCACAACACGCGCCTGCGTATCCGCCGGAAGGCTGTGCGAACGGATCAGCCCCTCGAGATCCTCGACTGCTGCGACAGCCAGGTCGACGCTCGTCACGCGCTACAACTGATCGAGGCTGACCGTCTGCCCCACCCGCGCTTGGCGCAGACCGAGCTGGGCCCGCTCGTACGCGCCGGGGATGCCATCGAGCAGCTCGACGACATTTCGTGGATCAGGATCGGCCTCGTCGAGCGCGTGCGCAAGCAAGGACCGCGCGACGGTGCCCGGCTGGACATGCATCCGCTCAGCCAAGCGCACCAGCTTCGCCGCGTCCGCGTCATCCAGCGTTATGTTCAACCGCTCCACCCCACACAGGCTACACGGGTCGCCACGCCCCGTGTAGAGCCGCGGCTCACCTAGACGGCAGCCCGGTCCCGCTCCCGGTCGCGCTTGCGCTCGGCGACAGTGTCCCTGACAGCGTCCCAGTCGATGTCCTTGAAGTTGTGCATCGGGCAGTACTTCGGCCCGCACATCGAGCAGAACTCCGCGGTCTTGAAGTAGTCGTCGGCCAGCGTCTCGTCATGCATCGCCCGCGCGGTCTCGGGATCCAGCGCCAGCTCGAACTGCTTGTTCCAGTCGAACGAGAACCGAGCCTCCGACAACGCCCGGTCCCACTTGGCGGCGCGCCGGTTCCCGCGGGCGAGGTCGGCCGCGTGGGCGGCGATCCGGTAGGCGATCAACCCCTGCTTGACGTCGTCGGCATTCGGCAGGCCGAGGTGCTCCTTCGGCGTCACGTAACAGAGCATCGACGTCCCGTGCCAGCCGACGATCGCCGCGCCGATCGCCGATGTGATGTGGTCGTAGCCGGGGGCGATGTCGGTCACGAGCGGGCCGAGCGTGTAGAAGGGCGCCTCGTGACAGAGCTCCTGCTGCTTGCGGACGTTCATCTCGAGCTGGTCGATCGGGATGTGGCCGGGACCTTCGACCATCACCTGGACGTCGCGCTCCCACGCCCGCTCGGTCAGCTCGCCCAGCGTCTTCAGCTCGGCGAACTGGGCGGCGTCCGAGGCGTCGGCGATCGATCCTGGCCGGAGGCCGTCGCCCAACGAGATCGAGACGTCGTAGCGACGGAAGATCTCGAGGATCTCGTCGTAGCACTCGTAAAGCGGGTTCTCCCGCATGTGGGCGACCATCCACCGGGCGAGGACACCGCCTCCACGTGAGACGATCCCCGTGACCCGGTGCTGGCAGAGGGGCAGGTGCTCGAGGCGAAGACCGGCGTGGATCGTCATGTAGTCGACGCCCTGGCGGGCCTGGTGCTCGATGTTGGCGAGCAGGCCGTCGATCGAGAGGTCCTCGATCGACTTCACCGATTCGAGCGCCTGGTAGATCGGGACGGTTCCGATCGGAACGGTCGCCGCGGCGATGATCGCCTCGCGGGTCTCGTCGATCTTCTTGCCGGTCGACAGGTCCATCACCGTGTCGGCGCCCCACTTCTCCGAGACCGTCAGCTTGGCAACCTCCTCGGCCAGGCCGGACGAGGTCGGCGAGTTGCCGATGTTCGAGTTGATCTTGACTCTCGCCTTGAGCCCGATCGCCATCGGGTCGAGCGCCGCGTGGTTGACGTTGGCCGGGATGATCATCCGGCCGCGGGCGACCTCGTCGCGGACGAGGTCGGCCGGGAGCTCCTCCCGCTCGGCGACCCGCTCCATCTCGGGCGAGACCGTGCCCATCCGGGCGAGGTGCATCTGCGTTCGGCATTCACTGTTCTTGGCGAATGCGCTGCGGTGCTCAGGCGGCATGTCTCACTTCCTTCGCTGGCATGATCCAGATCAGGTCTGCGGGTCGGCGCGGGCGCGCCCTCTCAGCCCCTTGCGGGACTCCCCGGATCGGTTTCCAGCGATGCTACCGGCTGGCGAGAGCCGAGCCATTCGAGCGCCTGAGCGACGTGCTCGCCGGGATGCGCCGGCAGGCCGGCCGGGTCGAACCAGCCGACCTCGGAGAGCTCCACGTCATCGGCGACCACCCGGCGGTCGGGGAGCTGGGCGTGAAAGTAGTGGACGGTGTCGCACCGTCTTCCGAACTCGACAACCAGCGAGCCGAGCTCGAAGAGCTCGGGAGACTCGACGCCGAGCTCCTCCCCCAGCTCACGCGCGGCAGCCGTCCGTGGATGCTCGTGCCGGCGGACGAAGCCACCCGGAAAGTCCCAGGACCGGCGATCGCCGTAGGTGTGGCGGACGAGGAGGACGTCACCGTCGTTGAAGAGGATGCATTTCGCTCCCCGGTTGTGGGAGCCCCAAGCCGCCCACCAGGCGTGTGCGGCCGCGGAGGCGAACCGGTAGCCGAGACGGAGGATCCGGCGGCCGAGCAACCGACGGTGGAGCGGCGGACGGCGCATCACGGCAGCCTGACAGCCGCGGGCGAAACGGAGCAGCGCGACAGCCGAAGCCGCTCGAGCTGCCTGAGACGCTCCGGTGCGCCGCGGCGCACCGGAGCAAGCGCGACAGCCGCCCGCGGGACCGCCGGGAGGCTAGGCTTCGCACGTGACGCAGATCGACGACGGCGGCGGTCCGCGAGACATGATCCGCGTCGAGGGCCTCCACAAGCGCTACACCCCTGACGGGCCCGAGGCTGTCGGCGGCGTCGACTTCGCGGTCGCCCGGGGGGAGATCTTCGGCCTGCTCGGTCCGAACGGCGCGGGCAAGACGACGACGATCGGGACGATGACGACGCGGGTCAAGCCGACGGCCGGCAGGGTCCTGGTCAACGGGATCGACGTCAGGAAGGATCCGGTCGCGGTCAAGCAGGTCATCGCGGTCGTGCCCCAGCTGAGCAACCTCGACAGGACGCTGACGGCGCTCGAGAACCTGACCTTCCACGCGGCGTACTTCGGCTCGCCACGCCGCGAGCGACGTAAGCGGGCGCTCGAGCTGCTCGACCGGTTCGGCCTGGGCGGGCGGGAGTCCGACAAGGTCAACCGCTATTCGGGCGGCATGGCCCAGCGGTTGATGATCGCCCGGGCGCTGATGCACCAGCCGAAGCTGCTCGTCCTCGACGAGCCGACGACCGGTCTCGATCCGCAGTCGCGGCTCTTTCTCTGGGAGCGGATCGTCGAGCTCCGAACGCTTGGGACGACGCTCCTGCTGACGACTCACGACATGCTCGAGGCCGACCGCCTGTGCGACCGGATCGCGATCATGGACCATGGACAGGTGATCGCCAACGACACCCCCCGCGGCCTGCGCCGGCTGCTGCCGGCCGAGCACGGTCTCGAGCTGCTGCTCGAGAGCCCGACCGACCCGCTCGAGCGCTTCGAGCGCCGACCGGAGGTCGAGCGAGCAAGCTCCACCGATGCGGGCGGCGGCCGCTGGCAGATCCGCCTCTACGGCGCCGGCGACGGCCTTCCCGACACGGCCCTGGCGGTGACCCGCGAGCCCGGCGGGCCAATCCTCGCCGAGATGCGGCGGATCGAAGGCACCCTCGAGGACGTCTTCGTCCACCTGACCGGCAGGGATCTCCGATGAGGCCCGAAGGACGGACGCTCCGATGAGGCCCGACGGGCGGACGCTCCGATGAGGCCCGACGGGCGGACGCTCCGATGAGGCTCGGCGTCCAGGGTCGGGCCTTTGTCGCGCTCTGCGAGCGGGACCTGTGGGTGACGGTCCGGCACGAGCCGGTCGGCTTCCTGGCACAGGCCCTGCTCCAGCCGATGTTCCTGCTCTTCGTCTTCGGCCGTGTCCTCCCGGAGATCGGCCAGGCCCGGGGGGCCTATGGGACGCAATTGATGCCCGGCGTGCTCGCGCTGACCGTGGTGCTGACGGCCCTCCAGAACACCGCCCTCCCCCTGGTCATCGAGTTCTCGTTCACGAAGGAGATCGAGGACCGCCTGCTCGCGCCGCTGCCGACCTGGGCGGTCGCCCTCCAGAAGCTCGTGATCGCATCGTTCCGGGGAATCGTCTCGGGGATCCTGATCCTGCCGCTCGCCGAGCTGATCCTCCCCGGGGGCATCGATCTCGGCGGGACTTCGGTCGTAGCGTTCGCGGGAATCCTCGTGCTCGGAGCCCTGGCGGGGGCTGCGATGGGCCTCGTGCTCGGGACGGCGGTCCCGCCAAACCGGATCAGCGTGGCCTTCGCGATCGTCCTGACCCCCCTGATCTACACCGGCGCGACCTTCTACCCGTGGCCTTCCCTCAGTCACCTCGAGTGGTTCCAGATCATCACCCTGTTCAACCCGTTGACCTATGTCAGCGAGGGGATGCGGGCCTCGCTGACGACCCTCCCCCACCTCGGATCCGTCTGGATCGGGGTCGGTATCGTCGCGGCTCTGTCAGTCTTCACGTTGCTCGGCGTGCGTGGCTTCGTCCGTCGGGCAGTCGACTGAAACCGATGATGCCCTCCGCTCACAACATCCTTGCCGCCGCATCGACCGCGTCCGTCCTCCTCCTCGCCGGCTCTCCCGCGGCCGTGGGAGCGTCGGCCGCGCCGCCGAAGCTGACGAAGCTCACGGCGGCCGCCGCGGCGTTGAAGGACGCCAAGGCGGGTGCGACGATCAGTGGCGGCGACAAGGTCCTCGTCAGCAAATGCCTGCCCTACGGCCGGTCGACCTTCAAGTGCTCGATTGTCCTCGCTCCCCAGTCGAGTGCGACGCGCTGCCACTGGACGGACACGATCAGGCTGATCAAGGGGAAGTTTGACGTCCAGTATTCGAGGATCGTCTGCTCGGGATGAGCCTCCGCCGGGCCTGAACCACCGGGTCCGGAGTCGCCGCGGGCAGCGGATCCCGGTCGCCGCCGTCCGCCTCCCCGCCGTCCGCCTCCCCGCCGTCCACCTCCCCGCCGTCCGCCTTCCCGCCGTCCGCAGCCCCGCCTGCGACCGCCGCCGCCGAGCTGGCTCGCAGGACCCCATCGCCCTCGTCGCCCTCGTCGCCCTCGTCGCCCTCGTCGCCCGCGTGCGTCTCTCCGGGCTGGGCGGAGCGGACGTGCGGAAACGGAGGGGCGCGGACGTAGGCCGCGAGACAGGCGACACCACCGGTCCCGAGAATCAGCTCGGAGACTCCGGAGTCGTTGAACACGGCGCAGGAGACGGCGGCCGCGAAGCCACCGGCGAGGCATGCCGGCCAGAGGGGATCGGGCGCGACGGCGGCGAACACGCGCCGGCGATGGCGGATCGCGTAGGTCGCCCCGAGCAGGGCGACCAGGGTCATCAGGGGGATCTCACCGGCTCGGAGGATGCTCCAGGCGACCTCGTAGCGGCGCTGGAGGATGTCCCAGACGGTGCCGCCGGTGGGAGCCTGTACGACGTTTCGCAGGAAGTCGCTGTTGCCCTTCGTGGCGATGTCGATCCCGGCGAGCCCGACGAGGGCGAGCGCCGGTGCGATCAGGGCGAGCACGACCGAGCGCCAGGTGACGCGGGGGAGCATCATCAGCGCGGCGACGCCGATCCCGGCACCGATCGTGAAGATCCCGCCGACGTCGGCCCCGAGCCGGCCGGGGCTGACGACGAGGATGCCGGCGAGTCCGGCGCCGACGAGGATCAACGCCGTGCGAGTCGAGCGCTCGCGGCGGCGGACGGTCGCGCCGACGAGGGCGAGGATCAGGAGGGTCGCGGCGATCTCGAGGTCGTTGTCGACACCGTAGAAGCGGACGCCGGCAAGCGGACTCGGCCCGAACACGGACGTGTCGATCAGGGGAGACCCGCGTGCGAGGTCGATCGCGTAGGAGAGCAGGCCGACGACGGCCGGGACGACCGGGGCGCGGGGCCACCTGATCAGGCGGTCGGTGGCGAGACCGAGGACGAGCGCGCCGCCGGCGAGGATGGCGATCTCGAGCAGCCGGTTCGGGCGGAGCGCCGCGGCGAGCAGGGCGAGGCTCGGTAGCCAGAGGGCGGCGAGGCCGCCGGCCCGCATGCCGTTCGCGAGGCCGCGGCGGTCGGCGAGGATGCCGAGCAGGAGGATCAGCGCGCCCCAGGCGAGGAGGAAGCTCTCGAGGGCGGGAAGCTGGCGGTCGCTGACGGCGCCGATCCGGCCGCGAAACGCCTTCAGGTAGGCAACATCGCGCGCGCCGCCGGTGGTGATCGGTTGGCCCTGGACCTGACTGGGAATCGGGAGCCCGAGGGCGCGCAGGACGGTCGCCGAGATGTCGGTCGCCTCGACCATGCCGGGGACGTGAGTTGAGCCGGAGGTCACCAGGCCGCCGCGAGCGGCGACGCCGGCACCGGCGACCCCAAGCCAGAGCGTCTGGGATCCGCGGAGCTGGGGCGGGCTCTGGAGGGCGATCACGAGCTCGCGGGACTGGCGGGCGGCGAGTAGCGCGCCGAGCTGGCCGTCGCCGGCCTGGCCGGCCGAGAGTTCGACGACGACGAGGTGACGGCCGCCAGCGAGGGCCCGCTCGGTCCGCCGGACGAGGGAGGCCGGGTCGCCGAGCGAGACCTGCCGGACAGTGCCGGAGCGGTCGGCCGCGATGATCGCCCCGGGATGGCGCCAGGAGATCCCGCGAAAGTAGGTGGCGGCCGCCGGGATGCCGGCGTACGGCCCCCCCAGCAGCCCGACGAAGGCCGCGCCGCCGGGAACCGACCCGGCCAAGAGACCGGGTAGCGCGGTCGAGGGAGCGGTCTCGGCCCGGGCGAGTGCTGATGGCCAGCCACCGATGACAGAGGGTCCGTGGCGGGCTACGTCCAGGTCGAGCTCGGGCGGCGCCAACGGGTCATAGCGGTTCATCTGGATGCGGGCGCCCTGGCTGATGTCGAGCAGGGCCTGGACCGGGTCGTAGATCGCCTGGGTCGCGCTGGCCATGCCGAGCGCGAGGGCGGGATGGCCGGCGAGGCGGTCGAGGACACTCTCGACGGTCAGGTGGTGGGGAGACAGCTCGCTCGGGAAGAGCGCGACGACGACGGTGTCGGCCGCCGCGGAGCGGGCTGAGCGCAGCGGGGTGGCCGGGAGGAGGGCGGCGGCGGCGATCGCGCGAGCGCCGAGTGGACCGGGGGACGGAATCGCTCGGCCGGCAGGGGTGTTGGGGAAGGCGTCCGCCGCGGCGGACGAGGGCTGGCCGGCGGAGGTCAGGGCGAGCGCGCCACAGAGCCCCGCGAGCAGGCCGTGGAGGCGGCGTCTGGACCGCGACGTTGACCGGTGCCGCACCCCGCCAGCTTACGCGGGGAGTGGTGGGGACGAATCCGGCGGCTTGCAAGTCTCAGTGCATGGGAAGGAGATCCTGGGGTTCGGGCCGAGCCCGTGTTAGGTTGGCCGCCGGGCGCGAGGCGGCAACGGCGGACCGTTGCCGGCCGGTCGCAACCTGGTCAACCGATGACTCGCTGGCACTGTCCTCATCTGCGCACTCGCTGCGTCGCACTGCTCGGCCTCGGGGCGCTCGCGGTCGCGAGCGGGCCGGCGGGGGCGGCCTCGCCGGGTCAACTGAGCCAGAAGATCCAGGCGGCCCGAATCCACGAGCAGGCGCTCCAGGCGGGAATCAACGCCGACAGTGGGAGGGTCGCGAGCTTCAACGGTCGGCTCGGAGAGCTCCAGGCCCGGCTCAACGCGGTCCAGGCGACAGTCGACTACGAGACCGGTCAACTCGCGGCGACGAGGGATCAGCTCGGGGGGGCGCGATCGAAGCTGGACTGGCTTCGCAGGCGGCTGGCGCGGGACCAGAAGATCCTCGACACGCAACTCGTCGCGGCCTACGAGACACCGCCGCCGAACGTGATGACCGTCGTGCTCGACGCGCACGGGTTCAGCGATCTGCTCGAGCGGATGGCCGACCTCAAGCTGGTCAGCAACCAGAATGCGACGGTGACCGCGCGGGTCCACAGCGAGACGACGGCGGTGCTGAGCCAGACGAAGACGCTCGCTCGCCTGATGGCTCGCCAGCAGCTGGCGGCCAACTCGGTGCTGATCCAGCGCGACGAGATCGCCCAGCTCCGCCTGGCGGTCGTCGACCGGCAGCTCGTCTATGCGCGGGCGCGGTCGAGGAAGACCGCGGAGATCTCGTCGATCAGCCACCGACGGCTTGCACTGGTCAACGAGTTGGCGTCACTCACACCGAGCGTCAACTCGGCTGAGGCGAGTGCCCCGGCGCTGACGGCGGCGGCCGGCGGCGGCGGCGGCGGCGCGGGCTCGGGCTTCTTCCAGGCGGCGGGCACGAACTACAGCGTCGGCGTCGAGTCGACGCTCGCCGTCCGGCTGAACAATCTCGCCAAGGCACTCGGTCTTCACCTGATCGGGATCTCGGGTTACCGGTCACCGTCACACTCGGTGGAGGTCGGCGGCTTCGCCGACGACCCGCACACGCGGGGCAGCGCGTCTGACACGCCGGGAGTCGAGGGCGTGCCCGAGGCGACGCTCAACCAGTACGGGCTGACCCGGCCGTTCCCGGGAGCTGCGGAGGCGGACCACATCCAGCTGCTCGGTGGCCCCGGATAGGTCCGACGGGTCGGCTACGCGGGAAGGATCGCCGCCCGGGTCGACGGACCGACGACTCGGCCGGGCAGGCTTGTTCGGCCCCCGGCCTCCCCGGCCCCCGGGGCCCCCCGGCCCCGGCCCCCGGCCCCCCGGCCCCCCGGCCCCGGCCCGGCGCCGCCAATGCGCGGACCGGCACGTCTACGGGCGGCCGGAGGATCGTGCGAGACTGGGGAGACGGTTCTCCGGACCGCTCGAGGCGGCCACTGCGCCCGGCGATGAGCTCGGCCGACCGACCGCCCGGGCAAGACCGGGACCGTGTCCGGAAACTGGTTCCCATTCGATCTCGAGGTGAGCTTCATGAGGGCACGAGCAATCACAGTTCCACTGTTGGTCGCGGCGATCGGCGCGACCGGCGCCGGCGTGGCGCAGGGTGCGGCGAAGTCGACCAGCTCGTACACGGTCAGGATGAGCGGATCGGTCGAGGTTCCGAAAGGCGCGCCGCACGCCGGCGGGACGGCGACGATCACGATCAAGAAGGCGACCAAGCAGCTGTGCTGGTCATTCCACGTCACAGGGGTCCCCGGTCCGACGGCCGCGCACGTTCATCAGGGCGGGCCAGGAGTGGCGGGCCCGGTCGTGATTCCACTCGGCGGGAAGTACAAGCCGTCTGGTTGCACGACCGCTGCGCCCGCGCTGCTGGGGAAGATCGTGGCGGCGCCGAAGAAGTACTACGTCAACATCCACAACGCGAAGTACCCGGGCGGAGCGGTCCGCGCCCAGCTCTAGCGAGTTGACTGACGGGGCGCGCCGCGGTGGTCGCGGCGCGCGCCGACGACGGCGAGGACCGATTCGCCAGGTGACCTTGACCGTGTAAATGGACCGGCGTAGGGTGATCACGACAAGCACCTTGGGGCCGCATCCGTGTGTGGCTCAGGACGTGTCACATACGAGGGGGTGGTCTCGGTCTCCGGCGTGAATTGCGACGACACGGGCATCCTTTCGGTCGGCGCGATGGAGCGCCATCGGCATCCGGTCTCCGGCGCGGAGCCGCTCCCGTCGTACGCGGGGCTCGTCGAACCGGCGCAAGCCGGGAAGATCGGGATCGCCTGCTCGGGCGGGGGCATCCGGTCGGCGTCATTCAGCCTCGGAGCGCTTCAGGTGCTCCAGCGGGAGGGGGTGGTCGAGCAGAGCAGCTACCTGGCCGCCGTGTCGGGCGGCTCGTACATCGCGTCGGCGTTCTGCATGGTTCGAAAGACCTGGCCGGCCGGCGGCGGGCGGCCGCAGCAGGGACACGACGGGTGGGACGATTCCGATCCGGAGGCGGTGACGCGCGCGCGGCCGCCTTTCTTCCCGGGCTCACCGGAGGAGCAGTATCTGCGCAACCGGAGCTCGTATATGGCTCCGGGGGTCGTCGGCAAGATGGTCCTGGCCCACCGGCTGGTCGTCGGACTGCTGATCAACCTCGGGTTCTTCGCCCTCTTCCTGACGGTGGTCGGCGTCGGCCTGTCGTTCCTGTACGGGGCGCTCTACCCGATGCTCGCGGCTCATGTGGGCCGCTACTCGCTCTGTGGGGGCAGGACGTGTGACTTCACGCCGCTCGTCATCTCGCCGTGGGTGTATCTGAGCGTGATCGGCGCGGCGGGGCTGGCGGTGCTCGCCGAAGGCGTGTCGATGGTCGCCTACACGGTGCCGACGAGGTACCGGGAGGCCGCCGACAAGCTGGGCAAGTCCGTGCTGGTGTTGGCGGCGAGCGCCGCCGTGCTGTTGATCGGGGTGCCGGTGCTGCTGTCGCTGCTGCGGGCATGGGGGACCGCGGCACGGGTGCCCGACGGGCTCCAGCCGTCGCCGGGGGAGGGCACCGCCGCCGCACAGGTGGCCGGGGTCGGCTTTGGCAGCATCGCGACCGTGGGCGGCGCCCTGCTCCTCCAGTTCAGGGCCGACTGGCTGAAGATCACGAAGCTGGCGTCGGACGTGCAAGCCGCCAAGAAGTGGTACACGGGGCTCGGTCAGGCACTTCAGCGCCTCGTCGCCTATCTGATCGCCGCGATCGCAGGACCGATCCTGGCGCTCTCGCTGGTGCTGCTGGTCATCTCCGAGACGCTCCAGCTCCCGCATCCGTACATGCGCTGGATCGTCTTCGGGGTGGCGGCCGGCCTGTTCGGGATCGTGTATTTCTTCGCCGACCTGAACACCTGGTCGCTGCACTCGTTCTATCGCCGCCGGCTGTCGTCGGCGTTCGCGCTGAAGCGGCTGCGGCGCGACGGGGACATCCCGCCGCCGATCTCCAGCGAAGAGGCGGGGTTCGCCGCGGAGCGGGCGTACAACTTTCTGCTCCCGCTGTCTGAGACCGCGATCCCGAGGGAGGCCGACGGCACCAAGGTGTGGCCGACCTTGTTGGTCTGCGCTGCGGCGAACGTCTCCGACAGCGCGGCGACGCCGCCGGGCCGGTCGGTCACGAGCTTCACGTTCAGCGCGAGAGCGATGGGCGGGCCGCTGGTCGGGGCGGTCGAGACGAGGGCGTTCGAGGAGGCGTGCGACCGTCGGCAGAAGGCGTATTTCACGCTGCCGGCCGCGGTCGCGATGTCGGGAGCGGCGATCTCGCCGTCGATGGGCAAGCAGACAAGACGCCCGATGCGATTCCTGATGACGATCGCCAACGTCAGGCTGGGAGTCTGGGTGCCGAACCCCCGACACCTCAAGACCTTCGACGACGGGCGGGTGGTCCGCTTCCGACGGCCGCGGCCGTCATATCTCCTGCTCGAGCTGCTCGGGCTCAACCGGATCGACGCGCCGTTCCTGTACGTGACCGATGGCGGCCACTACGAGAACCTCGGGCTCGTCGAGCTGCTGCGAAGGGGGTGCACGGAGATCTACGTCTTCGACGCGAGCAAGGACCGGCTCGACGCGCTCGGCGACGCGGTGTCGCTCGCGCGGAGCGAGCTTAACGTCGAGATCCGTGTCGACACGTTGCCGCTCGTGCCGGACGCGACGTCCGGCCTGGCGGCGGCGGACTGCGTGACCGCAAGGGTGACCTTTCCGGACCCCGGGGCTCCGCCGGGGCGGATCCATTTCGTGCGGGCGGTGATGACGGCGGACCTGCCGGCCGATGTCGTCGCCTACCACGCTCGCGACCCCAAGTTCCCGCAGGATTCGACCGCCGACCAGCTGTATCTCGACCAACGCTTCGAGGCCTACCGGGCGCTCGGCGGATGCGCGGCGACCCACGCGCTCGAGCAGGCCGGCCGGCTCGTGCCGGAGGTGGCCGACTAGACGACTGGCGGCGCTCCCGGGGAGCGTCAGCCGGGCTCGTCGTCGGGCGTGGCGGGCCAGGCGACGACCGGACCCTGGATCACGATCGAGACCGAGCTTCCGGGGGGGAATTCGATCCGTCCGGGCGCGCGGGCGAGGAGGATGAGGTCGTCAGGGCCGGCGTTCGGGGCGAGCCGGATCATCGCCTCGTGGCCGTGGTAGCGGTAGTCGAGCACGCGGCCGGGAAGCCCGAGGCCGACCGAACCGGGCGGCTGGAGGCGGACCTGTTCGGGGCGGATCAGGACGACAGCGGGGGTGTCTGGCTCGTGGCGGGCGCCGCCGTTGAGCGCGCCGTGGAGCATCAGGTTCCCGAACGGGGTCTTGACCCAGGTCGGGGCGAAGACGCCGGGGATCAGGTTCGCCTCGCCGACGAAGCGGGCGAGCTCGGCGTCGGCGGGGTTGACGTACATCCCCTGGGGGGTGTCGCGCTGGCAGATCTTGCCGCGGCGGATCACGGCGACGTGGTCTGCCATCGAGAGGGCCTCGTCCTGGTCGTGGGTGACGAGGAGCGCGGTCGTCTCGGTCTGGTGGAGGAGGGCGTGGACGTCGGCGCGAACGCTGGTCCGCAGGGAGGCGTCGAGCCCGGAGAACGGCTCGTCGAGGAGGATCAGGCCGGGCCGGCCGGCGAGCGCGCGGGCGAGTGCGACCCGCTGCTGCTGGCCGCCGGAGAGCTGGTGGGGGTAGCGTCGGCCGAGGCCGGGCATGCCGATCATCTCGAGCAGCTCGCCGACGCGGTCGCCGTCGCGTTCGCGGCGGGGCAGCCCGAAGCCGATGTTCCTGGCGACGGTCAGGTGGGGGAAGAGACTGCCTTCCTGCGGGACGTAGCCGATGTTCCGCTGCTCGGACGGGACGCGGTCGTGGTGATCGGCGTCGACGATCCGCTCGCCCAGGCGCACGGTCCCCGAGTCGGCGGGCTCGAAGCCGGCGATGATCCGCAGGAGGGTCGTCTTGCCGCTTCCGGACGGCCCGAGGATCGCCGTCAGCGATCCGGCGGGGACGGTCAGATCGACGCCCTCGAGGACGGCCTGGGTGCCGAAGGACTTGTTCAGCCCGGTGACGACGAGCTCGGTCACGCGGCTGTCCGCGAGCGGGATGGCATGCGGTCGAACCAGCGGCCGAGTACGTAGCTGGGGATCGCGGCGATCAGGATCATCAGTCCAGCGTAGGGGGCCGCCTGGCTGTAGGAGAGGTTCGTCTGGAACGCCCAGAATTCGGTGGCGAGAGTCTGGGCGCCGGTCGGGATCAGGACGAGGGTGGCGGTCAGCTCGGTGACGGCGCTGAGGAAGACGAGGCAGAAGCCGGCGGCCAGGCCGGGAGCGACGAGGGGAACGGTGACGCGGCGGAGGACCTCGAGCCGCGAGCAGCCGAGTGAGCGGCCGACCTCCTCGAGGCGGGGCGGCGCCTGGGCGACCGAGGCACGGACGGCGACGAGGGCGAGGGGAAGGAACATCAGGGCGTAGGCGCCGATCAGCATCGTCGAGCTCTGGTAGAGGAAGCCGGCGGCGTAGCGCTCGGAGAAGTAAGAGAGGGCAAGGGCGATGACGAGGCCGGGAATGCCCAGCACGAGGTAGATACTGCGTTCGACGGCCTGCGGCAGGCGGCCGGTGTGGCGTAGCGAGAGGAGTGCGACCGGGAGGGCGGCGAGCGTGGCAACGAGGCCGGCGGCGGCGGCGTAGAGGGCGGTGTGGCCGGCGGCTGAGAGGATCGACGCCGAGGGAAGGGTCGAGTGACCGCCGCGAAGGACGAGGTAGATGATCGCGCCGATCGGGATCCCGAGGGCGAGCCCGGTGAGTGCGAGGAACCCGGCGAGGACGGGGAGACGGGCGCGGCCGAGGACGTGGCGGTGGGCGATCCGGGCAGCCAGCGGTCCGGCGCGGCTGACGCGGCCCTTGCCGCGGGAGACGCCCTCGCCGGCGAGGACGATCAGGCTGAGGAGGACGAGGACGAGGGAGAGGGCGCAGGCGGCGGGCGAGTTGAAGCCGACGAGGAACTCGGTGAAGATCTCGGTGGTGAAGGTCCGGAAGCCGAGGATCTCGAAGGCGCCGTACTCGGAGAGCATCACGAGAGCGACGAGGAGGCAGCCGCCGAGGATCGCGAGGCGGGCGCCGGCGACGGTGACGCGCCAGAACGTCTGGAGGCGTCCGAGACCGAGGCTCCGGGCAACCTCCTCCTGAGCGGGGTCGGCGTTGCGGAGGCTGGCGGCGACCGGGAGGTAGACGAGCGGGTAGACGGCGAGCGTCATCACCAGTGCGGCGGCGCCGAAGCCGTGGATCGAGGGGAAGATCGACTTCCAGCCGAAGCTCGTGACGAAGTCGGGGATGCCGACCGGGATCACGACGAGGACACCCCAGATCCGTCGACCGGGAAGGTCGGTGCGCTCGACGAACCAGGCGGCGAGGGTGCCGATCACCGCGCAGAAGAGCGTTACGACTGCCGTCAGGCTGACCGTGTTCCAGAGCAGCGAGGCGGTCAGGCGGCGGAAGAGCAGCGGTTGGAGCGTCGAGCTGCCGTCCTGGACGGCCTCGAGCACGAGAAACCCGAGCGGGGCGAGCGCGGCGAGGGCGATCAGGCCGCCGACCCCGAGCAGCAGCCAGGGGGGCCGGGCGGACCGGTGCCGGGCGAGACGCCGACCGTCGCCCGGGAGCGGTCGCAGCCCGGGGGTCGGCTGCGTGGTGCGGGGGGCGGTGGCCATCGGCGGCGCTATCGCCGCCCGTCGCCGGGCGGCCAGCTCACAGGAGCTGGGCCTGCTGGATCAGAGCCAGCGCGCTGGATCCGTCGCCGAGTGATTCGAGCGAGATCGAGTTGGGCTGGAGCTGGTCGAACGGCGTCTCGGGTTGGACGGTGGTGACTCCGGAACCGACCGGGTACTCGAAGCTGTCCGAGCGGGCGATGATCTGCTGGCCGGCCTTGCTGACGAGGAAGGCGAGGAGCTTCTGGGCCTCGGCCTGATGCGTGCTCGACTTGAGCACGCCGGCGGCGGACACGTCGAGCACGTAGCCGACGTCCTTGGGCGCGAAGTAGGCGATCGCGGAGTGGGTGCTCGGGAGCCCGACTTCTGCGCGATGGCGATACCAGTAGTACTGGTTGATCACGCCGATCGCGGCCTGTCCTCGGTTGACCTCGTCGGTCAGCGTCTCGTTGGACGGGTAGTCGTGACCGGAGGCGTTCGACTTGATCGCCTCGAGCCATTTGAGGGCCGCCGGCTTTCCGTACGTCACGGCAACCGACGTGACGATCGGTTGGAAGTCGGTCTCGCCCGGCGCGATCGCGAGCTTGCCCTTCCACTTGGGGTCGGCGAGGCCCATCAGCGAGGTCGGGAGCTGGCTGGCCGAGAGGAGCTTGGTGTTGTAGACCATCACGTTGACCCTGGCCGAGGTCCCGACCCACTGGCCGTGGGCGGAGTTGAACCTCGCGGGGACGGCGGCGAGCGTCGTCGGGAGCACGGGGACGAGCAGACCCTTCTCGCGGAGATTCTCGAGGGCGGGCGTGTTCTCGGTGTAGAAGACGTCGGCCGGCGAGTGGGACCCCTCGGCGGCGATCTGGGCGGCGAAGACGTCCTCGTCGTTGTGGCGGACGTTGACCTTGATCGCGGTCTGCTTCTCGAACGCCCGGACGAGGGCGTCCGTCGTCTGCTGGTGCTGTCCGCTGTAGAGGGTGAGCGCGCCGTTCGGGCCCGAAGAGCTCCCACATCCGGCGAGCAGGCCGGCCGCGAGGGCGATCGCAGTGCTCGGGCCGACTAGGCGAAGTCGATGGGGTCCGCGGACGGCCGTGGGACGGCGAAATCGAGTCAACGACTTGAGCACGCGCGGCACCGTACCACAGATTAGGGGACCCTAAGAGCGGCTTCGGCCAGGCGGAGGCGTAGAAGGCTGGGTCTGGGGACCCAGCCTCCCGTGAGTCGAAGGGGCGCGACGCCCGCGGACGTGACTGCCTGCGTGTGATGCGAGGGACGACTCCCGGCGGAGAGTTGCTGGCGGCCGACGGCCGGGTAGGGCTGCTAGGCGGCGCGCTTCCCGGCTTCGATTACAGCGGTGGAGGCGGCCACGCCGCCGATGAGGGCAGCGAGCGCGCGCATCCCGCCGGCGTCGCCGCTCTTGCTGGCGTCGACGATCGCGAGGACGGCGGCCGCCATCACCGCCGGATACTCGACTCCGCCGTCGGCGCCCCACGGGCCATTCTGGAGATGGACGGTCCGGGCTGCGGTGATCATCACCGCGACGAGCGCCGCGCCGGCGATCGGCGTGAACAGACCGAGCGTCAGCAGCGCCCCGCCCCCGAGCTCGGCGGCTCCGGCGGCGTAGGCGTTCTCGCGGCCGGGCTTGAGGCCGATCGACTCGAAGTGACTGGCTGTGCCTTCAGGGCCGTGGCCGCCGAGGACACCGAACAGCTTCTGGGCACCGTGCCCGATGAAGTAACCGCCAACGATCACGCGGGGTATCAGACGCCCGGGCGTCTTGCGGGACCGTTTGTTGCTCTTCGACATTCTGGCTCTCCTTCGCGTGGGCAGTGGCAGGCACGAATCTAGCGATTTCTGGGGAGGGCGTCGCAGTTTCGCGAGCGGATGAGACGGCGCGCTCAGGCGGGTCGGATCCCCTGGGCGAAGTGAAAGAGGTCGCGGGGGTCGTAACGGGCCTTGACACGTTGGAGGCGGGGGTAGTTCACGCCGTAGTAGGCGCGCTGCCAGTCCGACAGGCTGGCGTCGATGTAGTTCTGGTAGGCGTGGCCGGAGGCGTACGGGCGCATCGCGGCGTAGATCTCCCTCCCCCAGGCGAGGTTCGCGTCGACGACGGCAGGCGTGTCGCCGGCGCCCCAGAAGTCCAGATAGACGATGTGGCAGAGCGAGCTGCGGTGGACGAATGCGGTGGCGTCGGGCGCGATCCGATTGATCGCGCAGTTGCCGAGCGCCTCGATCTGGACGCCGCCCTCGGCCGCGCCGGGCCCACCGGGCCAGCGCTCGATCTGGCTGAGCAGCGTCTGGATCCCGGCAGCCGGGATCAGGGCATCGATGAAGTCCGAGCGCTGATAATTGGGTCTCTTTGGAGCGGTGCACGAGACGCGCCCGGTGGTCGTGGGGGTGCAGGCGTCGGGGAGGGCGGCCACGGTGAGCGGCACGGAGTGGATCGTCGTGCGGAGCGGGCCGAGGGCGAGCAGGGGGGCGAGCATCGTGCGGAGCGTTGCCTCGTCGCCGTGGAAGTGGCCGCCGACGGTCGCGCTCAGCTTGTAGGCGCCGGTGCCGGCGGGCATCCGGAGGGCCCGGAAGGTCGAATAGGCGACGTCGTCGGGGAGTTGTGGGACGGTCCGCTGCCAGGCGTCGAGGGCGGCGGCGGCCTGCGACCAGTCGAAGCTGAGGCCGAACGTCGTGACGGGGGAGATCGGCGGGGCGACGTTGAAGGTGAACTCGCTGGCGATGCCGAAGTTCCCGCCGCCGCCGCCGCGGCAGGCCCAGAAGAGGTCGGGGGCGGAGCGGGGGCTGGCGAGGACGGTCGATCCGTTGGCGAGCACGAGGCGGACAGCCACGAGGCTGTCGATCAGGAGCCCGGCCTTGCGCATCAGACGGCCGAAGCCGCCGCCGAGGGTCAGGCCGGCGATGCCGACGGTCGGGCAGGTGCCGGTCGGGATCGCGACGCCGTGGGCGAGGACGAGGCGCTCGTAGACGTCCTGGTTGTTGGCGCCGGCGCCGACGCGGACGGTGCGCGTGGCGGGGTCGTAGAGGACGTGGTCGAGGCGGGAGACGTCGGCGACGATGCCCTTGGTGTTCGAGTAGCCGGCGAAGGAGTGGCGTCCGCTGCGGGCGGCGATCGGCCAGCGGTTCGTTCGGGCGAAGTCGATCACGGCGGCGATGTCGTGCGAGGACTCGCAGAAGGCGACGGCGCGGGGGGAGATCTGGAGGCGGGGGTTGAAGAGCTCGCGGGCGGCGGGGTAGGCCTTCTGCCCCGGTAGGACAAGCGGTCCGCCGAGCCGGCGGGCGAGACCGGCGGTGGCCGCGGACCGGGCGGTCGCGTCGAGCGGGGAGACGCCGAGCGAAGCCAGACCGGCCGCGCCGGCGAGGGCGAGGAGCTCGCGTCTGGTGTGGGAGGCCACACCGGGAGGCTACCGGCGCGGGCGCCGGCCGTCCGCAGCGTCTCGGCGGGGTGAGTCAGTTGGCTAGTCTGCCGCCGGATGAGACGCATCGTGCCGAGGATGCTGGTTGTCGGGGTCATGTCGATCCTCGTCGGGGCGTGCGGCTCGGGGCAGCCGTCGGGGACGGGCGGCCGGAGCACCGTCGGGTCGCGGCCGGTGCCTCCGGCCGGGGGTGGAGCGGCGATCGGGGGACACAGCCTGGTCGCGGTGCCGGGGCAGAGCGTCACCGCCGAGGTGCGGCCGCGGCTGATCGAGATCTACCGGCGGCCGGCGGCCGGCCGTCCGATCCGGGCGATGGCCAACCCGGTGGAGTCGGGGATCCCGCTCGTCTTCCTCGTCAAGCAGGCTCACAGGGGGTGGCTCGAGGTCTACCTGCCGGTGCGGCCTGACGGGGCGACGGGGTGGATCAGGGCGAGCCACGTGACGTTGAAGCACGACCCCTACGGCGTGAAGATCAGCCTCGGCGGCCACCGGATCACGGTGAGCAGGCTGGGCAGGGTGGTCGACCGGCAGCCGATCGGCGTGGGCGACGTGGCGACACCGACGCCGCGGGGGGTCTATTTCATCACTGCCCTGTACCGGCTGATCGACCCGACCGGACCGTTCGGGCCTTACGCGTTCGGACTTTCGGGCTTCTCCAATGTGCTGCGGTCGTTCGGCGGCGGGCCGGGCCAGCTTGCGATCCACGGGACGAACGATCCGGGGGGGATCGGGTCGAACGTGAGCCACGGGTGCATCCATGTCACCAACCGGGAGATCACCCGCCTGGCGAAGGTGCTGCCGCTTGGCACGCCGGTCCAGATCGCGTCCTAGGCGGCGAGACGAAGCGGCGTGGGCTGGGGTCAGTCGGTCCACCAGTCGCGCGCCATCACGCCATCGCCGCCCTCTGGGCGATCGGCGCCGACGGCGACGATCTCCATCCCGTCGGGACCGGCCTCGAAGGCGCGGATGACGGTGGGCGCGACGCGGAGGACGTCCCACTGGGCGAGGTCGATGATCTCGTCGTCGAGCTTGACGCGACCGGAGCCGCTGACGACGACATAGGCCTCCTCCTGCTCGCCGTGGCTGTGGGCGATCGGCGGGCGGCAGCCGGGGGCGTAGGTCATCAGGCTGACGCCGAGGTGCTCGGAGTCGAGGTGCTTGCGGGCGAAGCGGATGTCGAAGTCAGGCGCCATCGGGCCGCTCGACGATTCGATCTCCTTGAGATTCTTGCGGGTGAACGGCGTCATGGGGGAACCTCCGACGAAGGGGCGCGGGTGGGATGCCGGTGCCCATGGTCCCAGATCGGCGGGCCGCATTCCGGTGTCCGGGCGACCACGCCGGGGTGGGGAGATCGCGAGCGGCGCCCTGTGCGCCGTCAGACGGTCTCGCCCGGAGCGATCGCGCGGCACCTCAGACGGTCTCGACCGGAGGGCGCTCGCCGGCGTCGTAGGCGACGAGCGAGGGAAAGGCGATCACGACGAGGCCGACCCCGACGAGGCAGGCCAGGCCGCCGGTGAAGACGGAGGTTCTCGCCGAGGTCAGGGAGGCGACGCCGCCGGCTTCGACGTCGCCGAGCCGGACGCCGCCGGTGACGACGAGTCCGAAGACCGAGGACATCCGACCGCGCATCGCGTCGGGCGTGACGGTCTGATTGATCGTCGAGCGGCAGACGGCGCTGACGCTGTCGGCGGCACCGGCGACCGCGAGCAGGGCGGCGGCCGCCCAGATCGTTCCGACGAGGCCGGCGGCGGCGATCGCGGCGCCCCAGACGAGCACGGCGTAGACGACGATCCGTCCGAGCCGGCGGGCGTGCTCCAACCAGCCGGTCGTGACTGCGGCGAGCGTCGCGCCGGCGGCGACCGCCGCGTAGAGGAGTCCGGCGCCGCCGGCGCCGGCGTGGTAGACGGTCAGCGAGAGGATCGCGAAGAGGGCGCGGGGCATGCCGAAGGTCATCGCGACGATGTCGATCACGAAGCTGCCGAGGAGGGCGTTGTTGTGGCGGACGAAGCGGAGGCCCTCGCGGATCGAGGTGAAGATCGGGTCGTGGGTGCCGGCCGGCGTCCCGGTGGGGTGCTGGGGGCCGATCGCGAGGGCGGCGGCGACGAGGGCGAGGCAGCTGACGACGTCGACGAGGTAGGCGGCTCCGACGTCGAAGGCGGCGATCGTCAGGCCGCCGAGGGCGGGGCCGACGATCGCGGTGAGCTGGGTGGCGCCGAAGTTGAAGGCCAGGGCCGACCGGAGGCGGTCGCCGACGAGGCCGGGGACGATCGACGATTGGGCGGTCAGCTGGAGGGACGAGCCGCCGGCGAGGAGGGCGGCGAGGACGAAGACGAGGACGACGGACGGATGGCCGGCGAACGAGATCAGGGCGAGGGCGGCGGCCGCGAGGATCGTGATCAGCTGGGCGGCGAGGAGGAGCATCCGCCGGTCGATCCGGTCGGCGACGGCGCCGCCGAGGAGGGAGACGAAGATCATCGGGCCGAGCTCGGCCAACCCGAGGAGCCCGACGAGACCGGGCGAGTGGGTCAGGACGAAGACCTGGTACGGCACCGCGACCAGGGCGGCCTGGGTTCCGAGCCCGGAGAGGACGCCGCCGATCGCGAGCAGGCGGAAGTCGCGGGACGCGCGGAGGGCGTCGAGGTTGATCGCAACGCGTCGCATCGAACCGCGGATCGTCTCAGGCCGGGCGGTGCGCGACCGGCGATCACGCGGGCAGGCGGGTCAGCCGACTCGCCACCCGACCGCTCCACCCGGTTTCAGGCAGCCCGACCGGTCAGCCGCCGCTTGCCACACGACCGCTCCACCCGGTTCAGGCAGACCGACCGGCCAGCCGCCACTCGCCACACGACCGCTCCACCCGGTTCAGGCAGACCGACCGGCCAGCCGCCACTCGCCACACGACCGCTCCACCCGGTTCAGGCAGGCGGAGCGGTCCGCCGCCACTCGCCAGGCGACGGCTCCACCCCGTTTGGGCGGACCGGTCTGCCGCCGCTTGCCAGACTCCCGGTCCGCCGGTTCAGGCGGGCGGGCCGGTGCCGAGCTGGACGGTCGCGGTGTGCGATTGCCCGGTGGCGTCGTCCCAGCCGATCGTCACGGTCTGGCCGGGCTTCATGCCGATGATGATCTTCGTCAGCGACGCCGGCGAGGCGACGGTCTGGCCGTCGAGCGACGTGATCGTGTCGCCGCCGGCGAGGCCGGCCGCGTCGGCTGCGCCGCCGTTCGCGACACCGGAGATCGTCACGCCCGACGGCGGGGCGCTGGACCCGCCGCCGTAGTACCCGCCCCGGCCGGCCTGGCCGGCCTGGCCGGAGAGGATGTAGACGCCGAGGAAGGCGGTCGGGCCGACGTGGACGGTGGCGGATCCCTGACCGGACTGGATCTGGTTGGCGAGGGCGAGGGCGTCGTTGATCGGGATCGCGAAGCCCTCGCTGGCGGCGGCGCCGCGGAAGGAGAAACCCTCGGACGCGGCGGTGTCGACGCCGATGACCTCGCCCGCCGAGTTCACGAGCGGGCCTCCGGAGTCGCCGGGCTGGACGTTCGCGGCGACCTCGATCAGGTTCGAGAGCCGCTCGGCGGTGCCGTCGAGGCTGTCCCCGGCGGTGATCGACCGGCCGAGGGCGACGACGGACCCGGCTGCCGTGCTCGGCGTGCCGCCGGTTCCGCCGGCGTTGCCGATCGCGAGGACGGGATCGCCGGCGGCGAGCGTCGACGAGTCGCCGAGCTTGGCCGTCTGGAGTCCTGAGGCGCCGGTCAGCTTGAGGACGGCGATGTCCTTGGCCTTGTCGTAGCCGACGACCGTCGCCGGGTAGGTCATTCCGTTGCCGATGTCGGTCACGCTGATCTTGCTGGCCAGGTTGATGACATGGTTGTTGGTCAGGATCGTCCCGTCGGAGGTCAGCACGATGCCCGTGCCGGCGCCCTTCGCGTCCTCGTAGCCGAAGGTCGAGTTGATGTCGACGAGACCGGGAGCGACCTTCGCGGCGATCGACTCGGCATTGGGCGAAGTCGATCGGCTCGACGGGGCGCCCGAGGACGCGCCTGAGCTGCCGGACGGCACCGACCCGCCGCCGGTCGCCGAGCCGCCGGCGAAGCCGCTTGACGGGATCTGGCCGGCGGCCCCGGTCGACGGGTCGAAGAACCCGTTCTGGGCGGTGTTGGCCGGCGGCGTCGAGGCGCTCCAGACGTCGTGGCCGATCACCATGCCGAAGACGATCGCGACCGCGAGGAAAAGGCCGGCGGCGGCGGCCGGGAAGCGGCGGGGGGTCGAGGGCGGGCGCGGCGGGGGTGGCTCGAACGGCGCGACGTACGCGATCCGCGCGGCCTCATGGACCGCTGTCGGGTCGTGGCGGGGGCGCCAGTACTCGGGGACCGTCTCGTCGTCGTCGTACAGTCCGCTCACTGGTGCTTCCCTTCCCGGTCTCCTGACCGCTCGTCTGGTCCACCACCAGTAAACGACGACTTGATAAAGACACGACCAGACGTGCCTGAAGATTCCCTGAGAGTCCAATCGGCAGGAGCGCCGACGCAATGAAGATCGTCACCTGGAACGTCAACTCGCTCGCGGTCCGCCTGCCGCGGGTCCTCGAGTTCCTCGCCATGCACGCGCCGGATGTCGTCTGCCTCCAGGAGACCAAATGCGAGGCGGCGGCGTTCCCGACCGACGCGCTGGCGGCCGCCGGGTACCGGAGCGTCGAGCACAGCGCCGGAAGGTGGGCCGGGGTCGGGATCCTCGCCCGCGACGACCACTCCCTGACCGCGGTGGCGACCGGCCTTCGGGGCGAGCTGCAGACCGCGGAGGCTCGGTGGGTCGAGGCGAGCGTCGACGATCTGCACGTCGCGTCGGCCTACGTGCCGAACGGCCGGGCGGTCGGGCACCCGAGCTTCGAGGAGAAGCTGGCCTTCTTCGACGCGATGGCGGCGCGCGTAGCCGAGCTCGGGGCGGCCGGCGAGCAGGTCGTCGTGACCGGGGACCTCAACGTCACGCGCGACGACCGTGACGTCTGGGATCCGAGGGTCTTCGTCGGATCGACCCACGTGACTCCGGCCGAACGCGACCGCCTCGAGGCGATCATCGAGGCCGGCGGCCTGGTCGACGCCTACCGGCACGTCCACCCCGACGATCAACAGTTCACCTGGTGGGACTACAGACAGGGCCATTTCCACCGGGGAATGGGCCTGCGGATCGACTACGTCCTGCTGAGCCGGTCGCTCGCCGATCGACTCGAGCGCTGCGGGATCGAGCGGGACTTCCGCAAGGGCCACAAGCCGTCAGACCACGCTCCGCTGGTTGCCGAGCTCGCCTGAGACGCCCGGGTTCGAGCGACGAACCGACTCGGGCGGCCGCCGCTAGGACCGCGGATCGCCGCCGACGGGCGCCGGCCGGCGGTGACCGGGCCGGGAGGCGTCGGTGAACTCAGTGAGCTCGCCGGTCACGAGGAAGGCCGCGTGCTCGGCGATGTCGACGGCGTTGTCGGCGATCCGCTCGATGCTCCGGCCGATCAGCATCTGGCGCATCATCACGTCCCGCTCGATCAGGGTCCCGTCGGTCCGGACGGTCGTCGCGAAGACCTCGCGGTTGAGGAGGTTGATCGCGACGTCGTCGCCGGCGACCTCGCGCGCGAGGTCGAGGCTCCGGTCGCAGAGCGCCCGGGTCGCCTTGGTCAGCTGGGCTCCGGCCAGGGTCGCCATGCGGACGAGCTTGCCAGCCGTCTCCTCGATCACCGGGACGCGCGGGTCGGTCTCCATCAGCTGAGCCGTGATCAGGACGAACTGGTTGGCGATCAGGCTCTGGTGGTGGGCGATGTGCATCAGCGCGGTGATCAGCCGGAGGTCGCCGGCGACCGGCCCGTGGAGGGCGATCGCGCTGAGCAGCTCGGCGTCCGACTCGAAGGCGCCGTCCTTGAGGCGCTGGGCGTTGACCTCGATCAGCGACGGCGTCGGCTCGGTCGTGTCGGCGACGACCCCGGCCAGCGCGACGACCGTAGCGCTGGCGAGCATCAGATCGCTCGTGATCTGACGCTCGATCGCGCCGACAAGATCCTGAAGTGCCTCGCTCATCCCCCCATTAGTACCCGATCACGACGACCTCGGCCGATAGATTGTCCGAATCGTCACAAGCAGCGAGACGGGTGGATCGGACCGATCGAGTGGGTCGGCCGGAGCTGGGAGGACCGGACGCGGTTCGTCGAGCTGCGGACGAGGCTCGGCCGCTGCCGGAAGGTCCCGAGCCGCTATGAGCCGCTTTCCCGGCTCTCGGCGACCTGGAGGCTGTTGTCTGGGAGCGCAACCCCGGGCGCGCTCAGGGCCGCCCGATATCGACAGCCGGTCAGAAGCGCGAAGGACCGCGGGAGGAGCCGGCGGCCCGCGTGGACGGGGGCGTTGTTGCAAGATATGACGGTGCAGCCAGTCGGCCGAATGACCTACCGAGTGGGCCGGGGTGGCTAGGCGGCAGGTCGTCGGCCTGCAACGGGTGCTCGGGGTCTATCCCCTGGCGGCGAGCGCCTACGGAAACGTCGGCTCGTCGATCTACTACGCGCTCGGCCTGGTTGCGGCGTCGGCGCTCGGCCTGACGCCGCTCGTATTCGTGATCAGCGGGTTCGTCTTCTTCCTGACGGCGTCGACCTACGCCGAGGCGACCGCGATGTTCCCGGAGGCCGGCGGGTCGTCGAGCTTCGCGCGCCACGCGTTCAACGAGTTCTGGTCGTTCTTCGCGGCCTGGGGCCAGATGCTCAACTACACGTTCACGATCGCCACGTCGGCGTACTTCGTGCCCCACTACATCGGCGGCCTGTTCTGGCCGGTGCTTCGACACCCGCCGGGGGACATCTTCGGCGGGATCCTCGTGATCGTCGTGCTCGGCGCGATCAACGTCCGCGGGGTCGAGGAGTCGACCGGGCTGAACGTAGTCCTTGCGCTCGTCGACTTCGGCACCCAGCTCCTGCTCGTCCTGATCGGGCTCTTCCTGGTCTTCTCGCCGCAGACGCTGATCGACAACATCCATCTCGGAGTCGCCCCGACGTGGAGCCAGTTCCTCGTCGCGATCCCGCTCTGCATGCTCGCGTACACGGGCATCGAGACGATCTCGAACATGTCCGAGGAGGCCAAGGACCCCGGGACCACCGTGCCCAAGGCGATCAATCGCGTCGTGATCGCGGTCTTCGCGATCTACGCCCTGCTCCCGGCGATCGCGCTCTCCGCGCTGCCGGTCGTCCGCCGGCGCGACGGGACGTACTCGACGCTGCTCGGTGTTGGCCAGGAACACGGCGGCTTCGCGGCGGACCCGGTGCTCGGCGTCGTGCGCCAGCTCCACCTCGGGCTGATCCAGCCCGCCGCGGAGATCTACGTCGGACTGCTCGCGGCGACGATCCTCTTCATCGCGACGAACGCCGGGATGATCGGCGTTTCGCGGCTCGTCTACTCGATGGGCATCCACCGGCAGATGCCCGACCACCTCCGCCGGCTCCACCCGAAGTTCGGGACGCCGTGGATCGGGATCATCATCTTCAGTGTGCTCGCCTGCCTGGCGCTCGCGCCGGGCAAGGCGACCTTCCTCGGCGACATGTACGCGTTCGGGGCGATGCTCTCGTTCACGATCGCCCACGTCGCGGTGATCAAGATGCGGGTCAGTCTGCCGAAGGCGGAGCGGCCGCACCGGGGACCGGGGAACATCACGATCCGGGGAATCGACGTGCCGCTGTTCGCCGTATTCGGCGGCCTCGCGACGTTCGTCTCGCTCTGCGTCCTGACAGCCCTCCACCTCGTCGTCGCATTCGCCGGGATCGGCTGGCTGGCGATCGGGATCGTGGTCTACGCGTACTACCGCAAGGGGCAGGGCCTCGACCTGACAAGCACGGTGAGCGTCGCTCTCCCGCGGCCGGTGACCGAGCGGGATGTCGAGTTCTCGTCGGTCCTGATCGCCGTCAGCCGCCGCCTCTCACCCGAGGTCCTGCGGACGGCCACTCGCCTCGCAGCCGACCGGGCGCGGGCGATCCATGTGCTCGTGATCATGACGATCCCGACAGTCCTCGCCTTCGACGCGGTGCTCCACGAGCCGGAGATGGAGTGCCTCTCGATCCTCGAGGAGGCCCGGATCCGCGGCGGCCGGCGGGTCACCGGGGCGGTCGTCCGCGTCCGCCCGGGCCAGGAGGGTCGGGCGATCCTCGACACCGCCCGGGAGATCTCAGCCGAGGCGATCGTGATGCCGCTGACGCTGGGCGGCGACTCGTTCGCCCGCGCCCACGAACGGGTCCTCGCCGAGCGTCCGTGCCGGGTGATCCTCCAGACCGAGCAGGTCGAACCCGCGATGCCCGAGGTCGTCTACTAGGCCCGGTCGTCTCGGTCGGCTCGGCGCCCGCGGACGGCCTCAGGCCCGGTCGTCTCGGTCGGCTCGGCGCCCGCGGACGGCCTCAGGCCTCGTCGGCCCAGCCCCGCTCGAGCGCGGCGAGCGGATCCTGTGGATCGGCGTCGAGAATCTCAGAGAGCGCGGTGACCAGCCGGCGCTGGGGCGCGAGCTCGGCGCCGACTCCCATCACGCCGATCCGCCAGATCTTCCCGGCCAGCGGGCCGAGCCCACCGGAGATCTCGATGCCGTGGTCGAGCAGGAGCTCGCGGCGGGCGGCCGCGTCGTCGATGCCGTCGGGCAGGCGGACGGCCAGCAGCGGGTTGAGCGCCTCCCCGGCCGGAGCGAGCCGCTCGAGACCGAGCAGGGCGAGCGAGCCGCGCAGGGCCTCATGGGCCCGGGCGTGGCGCTCCCACCGGTCGGGATAGCCCTCCTCGAGCACGATCGCGAGAGCCTCGTCGAGGGCGAAGAGCATGTTGATCGGGGCCGTGTGGTGGTAGGACCGGGCCGCGGCGCCGGGCGCATCCTCGCGCCAGTAGCCGAGGATCGCGTCAAGGTCGAAGTACCACGAGCGGCAGTTGCCCTTACCGAGCCGCCGGGCGGCGTTCGGGCTGACGGTGAACGGCGCAAGGCCCGGAGGGCAGTTGATGCACTTCTGGCTGCCGCTGAAGGCGACATCGATGCCGGCTGCGTCGACGTGGAGCTCGTGGCCGGCGAGGGACGTGACGCAGTCGACGAGCAGGAGGGCGTCGTGCTCGGCGCAGGCGGCGCCCAGCCCGTCGAGCGGTTGGCAGACGCCGGTCGACGTCTCGCCGTGGACGACGAAGAGGGCGCTCGCCCCTCGCCCGAGCGCCTCGATCAGCCGGGCCGGCTCGATCGCCCTCCCCCACTCGGCCTCGACGCGCGTGACGACGGCGCCCTGGCGCGTCAGCGCGTCGGCCATGCGCAGGCCGAAGAGACCGTTGACCCCGCAGACGACCCGATCGCCGGGGGCGACGAAGTTGACGACGATCGTCTCCATGCCCGCGCTCCCGGTTCCCGAGATCGCGAGCGTCGCGTGGTTCTCGGTGTCCATCACCGCCCGCAGGCGGCCCTTCATCTGCTCCATCAGCTCGCCGAAGACCGGGTCGAGGTGGCCGATCGTCGGGCGGCGGAGGGCTCTCAGGACGCGCTCGGGCACCGGGCTCGGACCCGACCCGAGCAGCAGGCGCTCGGTGATGATCTCGGTCTGGTTGGTCATCGTGGCGTGCAAATTACAGACCACGGACACCCCCGGGCGGGTCGCCGATCGCGACCCAGCCGGCCTGGCGGTCGTCGGCCGGCGCCTCAGATCACCCGCCGGCTACCCTTCTTGCCCTTGCGGACCGGCAGCGCTTCGGCAGCGGCGGCGGGATCTGCGTCCGTCTCCGGACTACCCGCCCCGGCCGGCCCGCTCGTCAGCTCGCGATTCGTCGCCTCGGCGACCTGAGCGTCCGCAGTGACCGATCCGTTGGCCTGCGCGGCGCCCGCCGCCTGAGGCACGAGGGCATCGAGGACAGGTTTCATCAGGTCCATCGGCATCGGGAAGACGATCGTCGAGTTCTGGGTCGCCCCGATCTCCCTGAGCGTCTGCAGGTAGCGGAGCTGGATCGTGACCGGATTCTTGCTGATCATCTCGGCCGCCTGGGAGAGCTTCGCGGCGGCCTGGAACTCGCCCTCGGCGTTGATGATCTTGGCCCGCCGCTCACGCTCGGCCTCCGCCTGGCGGGCGATCGCGTGCTGCATCCGCTCGGGGATCTCGACGTCCTTGATCTCGACCGCGGTGACCTTGATGCCCCACGGCTCGGTCTGTGTGTCGATGATCTGCTGGAGGCTCTCGTTGAGGCTCTCCCGCTCGGCCAGCAGGCTGTCGAGATCCGCGCCGCCGAGGACCGACCGCAGCGTCGTCTGGGCGACCTGGAGGGTCGCCGCCTCGTAGTTCTGGACCTCGACGACCGCCCGGCTCGGGTCGACGACCCGGTAGTAGGCGACGGCGGTCACGCGGGCGGGAACGTTGTCGCGGGTGATGATCTCCTGCGGAGGCACCGTCAGGGTGATCGTGCGCAGGCTGATCCGCTCCATCCGGTCGATCCCGGGAACGATCATCACCAGCCCGGGACCCCGCTGGTCCATCAGCCGCCCGAGTCGAAACAGGACCCCGCGTTCGTACTCGCGCAGCACCCTCACCGACGTGGCCAGCCCAGTCGTGACAAGCACCAGGAGGACGGCAAGCACGACGATGATCGCTGTGATCACTGGAAGGTCTCCCATTCCTCGGCCCGGCGGACGGCCAGCGTGAGGCCGCCGAGCCGCTCGACGACGACCTCGTCGCCGGCCCGGAGCTCGGGTGCGTCGGGCTCGGGCCAGGCTTCGCGGGCCCGCCAGAGCGTGCCGCCGAGGAGGACGCTGCCGCCGGGGGCGGCCCAGGTGCGGACGACGCCGACCTGCCCGACGAGGCCCTCGACGCCGGTCCGGACGCGGCGGCGGCGGACGGCGGACCCCTTCTTGAGGACGAGTCCGACCGCGGAGATCGAGCCGGCGGCGAGGACGAGCGCGACCACGAGGCCGAGAGCCAGGCCGCCGCCGAGGCCGGTCACGGCGAGGACGGCTCCGCCGACGAGGGCGAGAACCCCGGGGAGGCCGAGGATGCCGAGCGACGAGACATGGGCCTCCAACACGACGAGGGTCGCGCCGAGGACCAGCAGGCAGATTCCAAGGGCCGTCACGGCTCCCTCAATGCTACGCCCGGCGCCTACTCGCCCCTGTGCTCGAGCGGCGGCCACCGCCGCGCCGGCGGTTCCCGGAGCTCACGCGCCACGAGTCATGCCGCGGGCGGAACGCCGCAGAGTGCTGAACGGCGCTGCGGTTGCGGCCCCACTGCGGACACTGCCGCGGTGCCTTGTCCCGCGACTGGAGAAAGAGTGGACATGCGGCGCGATCCGCCGCGTTCGCTCTCCGCGCCGTAGCACGACTCGCCACTCGTCGCCGAAGACGAAGACGGACGACCTGGGGTCCTCCCGCAGACGACGAGGTCGCGTCCGGCCGGCGCCGTGAGCAGCAGGGCGTCCGCCGGTCTCTCAACCAGCGAGGAGGCGGGCCAGCCAGGATCGCTTGGCGGGTGGCGTGGCTGCGGCGGCGGCGGCCACGCCGTCCGCCGACGGAGCTTCCAGGTACACCGGTTCGGACCGACCTCGGCGGGCGACGCCGAACATGCTGTGGTGCAGGTGATGGCACGCGTGGCAGAGCACCACCATGTCGGCCGGCTGCTCGGCGCCGAGGCGCTCGTAGGTGCGATGATGGACTTCGAGGCCGTCGGTGTGGGTCGCGTCAAGCGCACAGCAGTTGTGCGCCCGGAGAAGCGCCTCGGAGCGTGTACGTCGCCACTCAGGGGTCCGTAGGTAGCGGGGATATGGCATCTCTCGAAGCTCACCGAGTCGTTGCTCGGAGACCGCCTCAGGCTGTACTGCCGACGTCGCCGGAACCCCTGCGAGCCGCCAGACGCCGCGACTCGGATTCTCCACGGCACCGGTGCTCTTGAGGTTCGTCAGCGCCCAGGACAGGTTGTGATCGACGAGGCGCGCGTAGTTGTGCTCCGCGCCGGCGGGCGGCGGCGCCGCCAGCTCGCGGGCGGTAAAACCGCCGACGGCGAGAGCGCGGTCGCGTATCGCCTCGCGTCGCGCCTCACCACCGAGTTGGGCCAATGCGTCGAGTGTCGCACGACGCGCTTTGCGTCGCAGCTCTCGCTTCCCTGCGGCGTCCAGATCCGACGTCACGCGGCCACACTCTACATGTGGGTTCAACGCCGGCATGCCGGCCCGGAGGAGGGTTGCTCCTGGCACCGATCCGACAGGAGCCGTAGGGACAGCGACCCCCTTGCCAATCAGCTCGTGCATCCACGTCAGAGGCCACGCGTCGTGAACCTGCGAGCCGATGCCGCTTCGCCATGTCCACTGCGCACTGGCGGCAGCCCGTCCAGTCGACCCGACGTATTCCCGGTCGCCCATGCTCCTGTTGTGGAGAGGGAGCGAAGCGCAGCCGGGCTGCAGTTGCCTGACATCATCGCACGTGAGGCTCCTGGCTCGGACGCTCGGGAGCTTGGCAGGGCGCCAGACCGGGGGGCAGTGTGGTCGACCGCAGGAGGGAACTGTTCGGGAACATCGCCCGGCTGCGCCGTCTTCTCACCAGACGCCGGCAGCCGCGACATCGTCGCCGTTGGCACCGTGCTCGCGACCGAACTCGCCGGCAACGGTGTCGCGCCGCCTCGCGGCGAGCGAGCTCGGACCCGAAACCCGGAAGCCGGGCTGACCAGTGCTTTCCTTTGATCGAACTGATCGGCGCGCTTTCAGAACCGAGGAAGCGGGCCGGCTGGGAGCGTGTGGGCCGCAGATTGGCGGAGAATCGGAGCTCCGAGCCAGCTCAGCGAGCGACCCGAGAGGTTCCGCCACGACAAGGCTGGGTCTGGCCAGCGATCCGCCGAGTCTTGGCCGCCGCCGATAAGCCGCTGCGGCCGGTTGCGATCTACGCCGCGGGCGTCGAAGATTTCGACACCCAGATCTCGAAGTCGATGATCGAGAACGAGCTGCGGCGGAGGCTCGCGACAACGCCCAGCGAACTCGCGCAGAATCGCGCTGGTGGCTAATGTCCTGATCCGCACCGTGCCCGGCGCCGCGCGGGGCACTGCGTGACCGTCAGCGCCCGCGGACCGAATCGTCGCTTGCCCTCGCGCGTTAGCTCTGGAGCCGCCGATTGACCGTGCGATCGACCGGACCGAGTCCGGCGTGGTGCACGGCGTCTCGGAGTTGGGCAGCATTGACCGCCAACTTCACCAGCCACTCGGCGAGGTCTGTCGGCAGCTCGATGTTGCGCGCGCCAATGTGATCCAGAAGACGCCCGCGAGCCTGGCGACGCTGGTGGCCTCCACAAGCAGCGCAGCCATTGAGCCAGGGAGCCGGTCCGCTACGGGGCGGCCGAATCGGGCGCGTGACTGGGAACGCGGTGACTACCCCGTCGGACTGAGCAGCGCAGGGGGGCGCTCGGCGAGAGGGTCAGCCAAACGCAGGGCGCTGCGGAAGACCACAGCGCTAATCGTGGATTCGGGCGCGCGCCGATCGCGACCGAACGCCTTTACGTCCCAATTCGAGGCGATTGCTCGTTCAGTGCCGCGCTGGATCGCCCCAACGACAGAATTGGCGGCCTGCTGCTTCGGTACGCCCGAGCGCATGTAATAGGCCGCCGCGTCCTTCGCTGCACGCCAGATGAAGTTGTAGGTCTGACCGATCGAGAAGCGCGCCAGTGTCTCCGCAATCGCGAGTCGTGTCTTGTCGCCGATGCGTAGCGGCAGCTGGTGGTCATCCATGCACACCTCAAGGTATGCAAGGCATTCGTGAAGCGCGACGCGGCGCCACAGGTCAGGGACCTCATCGCCCCACTGCTCAGGCCAGCCGCCTGTCCGAAATGCTTCCTCGAGCTGCCGCGCGACCGCTGCCAGGGGCCGCGTGGCCTCGTCTCCGGGGGCAAGCCACGCGACGCGGCTCACATAGAACCGCTCCGGTCGCGTGCCTTCCCAGTCGAACGCCTCGATCGGGGACGCCGGGTCCACGTCGATACATCCCCCCGCAAAGAGCTCTTCTAACAGCGCCAGATCAAAATCAGGTGTCGGAGTAAACCGCTCCGTCCACGCGTCGCGCGGACGAAGTCGGAGGAGGTCCTCACTAGCGCCGACTCGGACGAGCGCGAGCAAGCTACACGCCTCTCCCAAGCTCAGGTCTTCGACGGCGAGGCGTGCCCTCCCAGGGTGAGGGCCCCAGACTTCGCCGATCAGGCCCCGCCGACGCGCCTCGAGCTCGCGAGCGGCGCGGTCCGTCTCCTCGCGCTCCTCGGACTGGCAGATAGAGCAACGCCATTGATAGCGCCTTTGCCGGGCGTTGGTCGTCAGATCGCTGCGGCTGCCCGCCACGCGACCTTCGCCGCAACGGACGCACCGATCGGTTGCCGAGCGCGCAACTGAGTGCTCTGACACGAGCCGCGGCACACGGTGCGGCGGCACACCGAAGCGGCTTGCAAGGTCCTTCACGCGGTGAAGGAAGTCCCCGACCGCACCATCTTCCCAATAGGCGACGACTGGCTCCTGCTCGGAGGATCTGCGGTTGTCCGCCAAACGTCCGCTCCGCCTGACCGATCCGGGTAGGGCGATCTCAGATCGCGCCGCCTGAGCCGGTCGTGCTCAGTTCAGGTCGTGCCGAGTGAGCGCGGTTCGTGTGGCGCGGTAGATAAACGGCCCGGGAGCGTCGATGATCTGCTCCTCGATCGCCCGCCACTGGCACATCAGGACCTCGAGCTGATTCCAGGTGCCTTGCGCCTCGTCGCCGGCGAGCGTGACCATCTTTGCGTCGTGGTCGCGGACAGCCTGGATCTCCCGCTGGTGGTCGCGGATGTGGCGGTCTCTCGTGATGATCAGCCAACCGCGTCCGGCGACTTCGGCGATCCACATCGAGTCCGGCGTCGCTGGGCTCGTGATCGGGCAGGCCGGGCGCTCGCGCCTGTGGACGACGCCGCCCGGATCCCCTGGGTAGGTGATGTCGGATCGCAGCGTGACGACGGTCTTCGCCAAGCCGAGCACGTCAGCGTCGAAATAGAAGCGGACAGTCGCCGGCTTCGTCGGACGGCTCACGCCGCCCGCAGCGACGTCTCATACGCGACCGCCCAGCGGACGTCGAGCGGCTCAAGCCCGAAAGCCTCGGCCGTCTCCTCCGGGTCCTCGCCCGACTCGACGTGCTCCCAGAGCACCTCCGTGCTGATGCCCTTGACCGCCGGGCGACCGAAGCGAATCTCCGGATCGATGCGTACCGGCGAGCGCTCCTCCCCGTGCGGGCGCCAAGCCGCGGCGACGTCGTCGGTCCACGTGACCCGATCGAAAAACGCCTGCGATGCCGGCGTGAGGATCAACTGGCCGCGGACCTCGGCGACCAGGCAATACTCCGCGTCAAGACCGGCATCGTCCTGAGCCTCGCGCACGAGATCGCGACCCGCGACGAAAGGGCGGCAATGGGCCAGCGGGTATGGCACGCCTGAGTGCTCGCGCAAGCGGTCCACGAAGGCTCGCAGCTCCGCCATCGGCAGTCCGTGCTCCCGACGGTACTGGCGCAGGAGGCCCGCCTCGATGAACTCGGCCCAGGTGACCGGCGGGCGGCCCCCGGACGGCGCGACGCGGACAATCGGCTGATAGGTCCTGCCGCGCTGGCTGCCGCCCTCGAGCCAGTAATGCAGGGTGTTTTGCGGCAGCTGGAGCAACCGGGCCGCCTCGGCCTCGGAGTACATCTCGCGATCCAGCACGTCGACGCTCATACCGACCAGTCTGACATCCAAGCGTCCGCTCGGCAAATGACGATGAGCCTGGGACCGCGCTGGCGGAGGCGGCGCCGTCAACCGCTGCCGGCCCGCCGTCTCGCCCGCCGGATTGAGCAGATCGCGCCAACTCACCGGCAAGTTTGGACCCCGTGGCCCTTAACGCGACCTTGTCGCAGCAAGAGGAAAGAGGCCGATTTTGCAGGCATTTCGTGATCGGGGAGACAGGATTTGAACCTGCGACCGCCCGGCCCCCAGCCGGGTGCGCTACCAGACTGCGCCACTCCCCGTGGCCCTACCAAGCGGGCGACGGGAATCGAACCCGCCCTAGAAGCTTGGAAGGCTTCTGTGCAACCACAACACTTCGCCCGCAAAGCCTCGCCACAGAATACCCTGATCCCACGTCGCGGCCCGCCCCCGGTCCCGGGCCGCCGGTCCGGCCCCCGACCAGACCCGCCCGGATGCTCGCGGGCCACCCGGCGGCCCCTCACCCGTCGATCACCCCGAGCCGCGCGACCCGCCTTCACCCGTCGATCACCCAAGCCGCGCAACCCGCCGTCACGCGTCGGTCACCCGGAGCCACCCGGCCCGCCCGTCACCCCTCGATCACGCCGAGCCGCCTCGCCAGCGGCTCGACCGTGCTTCCCTGGACGACCGCCGAGACCAGGACCGCGAAGAAGACGACGTTGAAGAACTGAAGGCTGCCGGGGACCCCGGCGATGATCGGGAACGTCGCCAGGACCACGGGGATCGCCCCGCGCAGGCCCGCCCAGCCGAGGACGACCCGCTCTCGCGCGGCTCAACCCGCTGCCGACGGTCGCCAACCCCGCGGCAACCGGCCGGGCGACGAGGGCGACGATCAGCGCCAGGAGGACGCCCTTCACGGCAACATGCCCGAGCTGGCTCGGGAAGACCAGCAGCCCGAGTGCCAGGAACAGACCGATCTCCGCAACCGACGCCAAGCCCTCGTGGAAGGCCAGCAGCGCCGGCCGTTCGGCGAGCTCGACGTCGCCCAGCCTCAGGCCGGCGAGGTACACAGCCAGGAACCCCGACCCCCCGAGGACTCCGGCCGCTCCGTAGGCGATCCCGGCACCGGCCAGCGATCCGACCAACAGCAGGCCGGCCGGCGACCCTCCGGTCGCTCCAGCCCCTCCGCCGACGCCCGTCCGTCCAGCCCGACTCGTCTGTCCGGCCCAACGCAGCCCCGCGCCTGCCAGGCGGCCGACGACCACACCCACGACGCCGCCGACAAGGATCTGCTCGACCAGGAAGACGACGGCGTCCGCCACGCCGTATCCCGGGTGGCCGATCAGCTTGATCATCACCAGGACCAGGAGGACGGCGACCGGGTCGTTGAACCCCGCCTCCCCCTCGAGCGCCCGGGCCAGGCGGGCGGGGACCCGGGACCCGCGCAGCAACGCGAAGACCGCGGCGCCGTCGGTCGCCGAGAGGATCGCCCCGAGGAGCAGGCCCTCCTTGACCGAGAAGCCGAAGACGAGGCTTGCCGCAAGCCCGGCGATCACGGCCGTGACGATCGTCGCGACGAGCGCCAGGGAGACAGCCGGCCCGAGGACCGGGCGGATCGCGCGGAAGCCTGCTCCGAGGCCGCCTTCGTAGAGGATCAACAACAGTGCGATGCTTCCGAGCGTCCTGGCGAACTCGTAGTCGTCGAAGCCGATCCAGCCGATCCCGTCGGTGCCGATCGCCATCCCGATCGCCAGGAAGAGGACGAGCGCCGGCACGCGGATCCGCCTGGCGACCAGCGAGGCCCCGACCCCGGCGACGAGCAGGCCTCCGGCGACGAGTATCAGCGAGGCGTCGCGGTTCACCCGGGAACCATCTCACGCGGCCAAGCCGCCCTGCTAGCCTCCGCGGACGCTCGTACGGAGCGTTTGCGCACGGGGTCGGCGCACTTTGCCCGTGACCCGACCCAGACCAAACTCCTCTCGTCGGACCGGGCTCGTAATCGCGCTCGGAATCGCCCTTGCCGCGATCGGCGCGGCGGCGGCGATCGTCGTCGTCAACCATTTCCGCCGGCCGGGCGACGTCTTTCACCCGCAGGTCCAGTTCCAGCCGAAGGCGTCGGCCGAGCCGAGTCTTGCCGTCGACAACCCGCCGTGGCCGCTCTACGGCTACAGCAAGGATCACGCGCGGACGGCCCCGGCACCGGCGAAGATGCACCCGCCGTTCCGCCGGCTGTGGGTCGTCTATGGGGGAAGCCTGCTCGAGTTCCCGCCTGTCCTCGACCACGGGGTCCTCTACCAGATCGACGACGGGGGTCTGCTGCGGGCGGTCGTCGCACAGACGGGCGGGGTCTTCTGGAAGCATCAGCTCGGCAGCCTGGCGGCGTCGTCGCCGGCGGCGGCGGGCAACAGCGTCTACGTGACGCTGCTCGAACACGGGGCGGCCGCCACCGGGCGGATCGTCGCGCTGCGCCAGCGGACCGGCCGGATCCGGTGGTCGCGGGATCTCCCGAGCCGGACCGAGTCGTCTCCTCTGCTCGACCGCGGGGAGCTGTACTTCGGGTCGCAGGACGGCACCGTGTACGCGGTCGATGCTCACAACGGCGCCGTCAACTGGCGATACCACGCCGGGGGTGCCGTCAAGGCAAGCCTGACGCTGTCGAAGGGACTGCTGTACTTCGGCGACTACTCAGGCCACGTTCAGGCGATCCGCGAGCGAGACGGCAAGCGGGTCTGGATCACGGGAGGCGGGGGCCTCCTCGGCGGCGGGGGGACCTTCTACTCGACGGCGGCCGTCGTTTTCGGGCGGGTCTTCATCGGTAGCACCGACGGCCGGGCGTATGCGTTCGACGCGGCGACCGGAAAGCTCGCGTGGGCGCATCAGACCGGCTCGTACGTGTACTCGTCTCCGGCGGTGACCGAGGTTCCCGGCTTCGGCCCGACTGTCTACATCGGGTCCTACGACGGGACGATGTACGCCCTCAGCGCGTACTCCGGGGCGGTGCGCTGGGCCTTCCACGCCGGCGGGCGGATTTCGGGGTCGCCGACGATCCTCGGCGGGATCCTGTACTTCGCCGACCTCGGCCGCCACCAGACGTTCGCCCTCAACCTGCGGACGGGCGGGGTCATCTATACCCGCCATAGTGGGTCGTTCGACCCGATCGTCAGCGACGGGCGGCTTGTCTTCCTGAGCGGGATCACCGGCCTCTACGGCCTGATCCCGACCGGCCACCAGCACCACAAGCGCTAGCCGGCTCAGCCGCAGCGGACGCCGTGGTCGAGGATTCGGGCGACCGAGAAGGAGATCGTCACGGCCACCCGTGCTGACCGGGGTGAGCTGACCCGGGTGAACCCGCCGGGGCCGCGGCCGACGCAGCCGGCCCGGGCCCGCCAATACGGGGTGAAGCGAATCCTGACGAGAGTCGTCCCCGGCCGGGTGAAGTCGACGACGAACGACTGGCCGGCGAGCGCAGTGACTCGGCCCGGGGGGCTCGCCAGCGGGGTCGGTGCGATCACCTCGAAGACCCGCCAGTGTGCGTCGGAGTAGACCGGGCGGAGGTATGGCACACCGCCGAGCACGAGCTTCGCCTCACCGCGGCTCGACGGATCGAGCGGCGCACGTGCGACGATGACGTAGCGGACGGCGAGCTGCTGGAGCCACGCGTGGTAGGTCGCCGAGCGGAGCGGACGCCGGTAGAACAGACCGTTGTCGGCGGTGTCGAGCTGCTTCTCCCAGCCGCGGGCGAGCGGGAATTGGGGGGCGAGAATCGCGGCCTCCCAGTGCGAGAGGGTGAAGGTCACCTCGAGCCGCCCGAGGGGTGTGTCGTGTGCTCGGAGATAGTTCTCCAGACCGGTGTAGGACGACGTGCGCGAGACGGGATCGCCAACGCCCTTGGCGAATTCGCGCACCGGGGCGAACCACTGCCACGCGAGGAGTCCGACCAGCAGGGCGCCGGTGAGAGCACGGGAACTGGACGGACGAGCGCCCCGGGCGAGCAACGCGCATGCGAGCAGGGGACCGGCGAAGTCGGCGCCGACGCGGGTCGTGTTGTCACCGATCGGGGTGACGAGAACAAACGCCGCGACTGTCCCGAGGAGATAGAGGCCGGCGGCGAACCGGAGCGTCCGCTCGGCCCGGGGGAGCAGGAGGAGGAAGCCGAGCGTCAACGCGAGCGAGACGATCAGCGGCCGCGTGCCGAACGGCTCGCGCCCGCCTTCGGTGAAGGCGATCGTCAACGCGAGGCCGGTCCCGACCGCCGGGACTCCGAGGCAGAGGGCTCTCCGGCGGACGCTCGGATCCCGCCACCGGGCGACCAGCAGGGCGGCGGCCGCCATCCCGACGAAGAGGCCGGCGAGCGGGGCCGCGGCGCCGCAGAGGGCGGCGAGGACTCCGGCGAGGACCAGGCGGCTGCGGGCGGCGGCGTACAGGGCGGCCAGGCCGATCGCTGCGGCGAGGGCGTACGTCAGGCGTCCGATCGCGAGATCGCAGACCGTCGCCACGGCGTACCAGAGGATCCCCAGCCGCGAGCCGGGGCCGAAGTGGTGTTCGGGCCAGGCGGGCGAAGCAGAAGGCCGCGAGCATGGCGGCGAGCAGGGCGACCAGGCGCATCCCGAGGAGGTCGCCGAGCGGCGGGAAGATCAGGCTGTAGGCGGGGAGGTGGTGCCCGGCGTACCAGTTGTTGTCCCAGATCGCGAAGCCCTCCCGCCGGAAGAGCCCGACGCGGTAGGACTGGGCGGCGAGGTCCGGCGTGCGGACGCCGGCGATCAGCCAGACGAGCGCCACGACCCCAGCCAGCAGGGTCGCTTGGGTGTCGGACCGCCGGATCAGGGCCCGCATGGGAGGCACGCTACCTACAACGACGCGGGGAGCGCGCGGTGACCGCGCGCTCCCCGTGAGCGAATCGCTTCTACTTTGACGACGCTAGCCGATCGAGACGTACCCGGGCAGCGTGAACGTCGGGAACCGCTTCGTGCTGCGCGGGTTCTGATAGACGAACGTCATCGCTCGGTAGACCCCGGCCTGCCCCTTCGGCGGGTTGGCCAGGCTGGCCGAGAAGTGACCGGATGAGATGCCGGTCAGTGTCTTGACGTTGACCGTCTTGGTGCACGAGATCCGTCGTTGGATGACGATCTTCGAGATCGGGTTGGTCAACGGACGCGAGACCATCCCGCTGATGTGCACCTGGCCACCGCTGCTGCTCAACCCGAGGATGTGCATCCGGCGGGCGAACTTCAGCCGCAGCGATGTCTGCTGTCCGTACTTGGCGTAGTAGCGCGCCACGTTCGTGAACCTCACATTCGCCGGTGGGAGGGGCACGTTCGTGTGGAACAGACCGGACTTCAGCACCGTCGCCGTGCCGACAAGCTTGCCGGTGTTGGTGAAGTAGATGCCGACCTTCTTGCCGATCAGCGTGCTCTGGGCCGCACCGGTCACGTAGGTGTGGTCGCCGTGCTGGAGCACGTCGATCAGCGTGAGCTTCCGCGTCGTGCATTGGAGCGAGGCCACGTTCACGGGCGAGACGCACTGGACGCTCGTGTTGCTGACGCGGCCCTGGCCGACCGTGAGGTCGAGGATGCTCTGGCCGAGCAGCGTCACGTTGAGGTGGAGCGCCGTCTGCGTCAACTGAGTGGCGGTCTTGAGTTGGACGTTCGGCTGGACCGTGATGTCGATCACCGAGTTGATCAACGGCTGGGCGGCGGTCAGCAGGTTCGTGAGGAGCGGCTGGACCGTCGTGTTGAGCAGGTTGTAGAGCGCCTGCTCGAGCTGGGTCACTGTCGAGGCGAGCGGCCCGTTCTGGAGTGCCGTGAGGCCGAGCGCGTTCTCGAGGTTCGTCAGCAGGTCGTTGATCGTGCTGGCCAGGTTGATCTGGCTGAGCTGCTCGGTGTTGAGCAGGTTGAGCGCCTGGTTGGTCACCAGGTCGAGCGGGATGTTCTGCCCGAGCACCTGGAGGCCGGCGATCTGCGACTGGCCGGAGAGGACCGGCTTGCCGGAGACGCACTTGGTCTGGGCGATCGCGTCAGCCACGCCGATCCCGGCGATGCTCCCGTTCAGCACCTGGCTGAGCGCGGCATTGAGGATCTGGCTGAGGGCCGTCGAGAGGTCGCCCTGGGTCAGGGTCGGCGTCGAAGCACCGAGACCGAGGCCTGTGAGGAGTTCGACGATCAGCGGGTTCGTCAGCGTGACCGGCGTCGAGCTCCCGGTCAGCGCCTGGGCGATCGGCGCGGTGATCTGGCTGAGGACGCTGCCGCCCAAGCCGACCCCGAGGCCGGTGACCCCGCCGACGGCGGTCGCTGTCTGGCTGTCGGCACTGAGCTGCGTCTTGGCGATCAGGACCCCCGCCGTCAGCGGAAGGCCGGCGCTCGCCGGAATCGTCAGAAGCGTGCCGTCGTGGTCTTGGCACTGCGTCTGACCTGCGTTTGCGGTGCCGAGAACAATCGGCGAAAGATTCAAGAGCGTCAGCGAGAGAGCTGTCGCGTCACAGTTGAAGGGCGTCGGTGCTGGCGATGCCGCGCTTGCCGTCCCTGGTGCCAGCCATACAGTCAATCCGACCAACATCGTTGCTACGAGCGATAATTTCGTCTTAAACCGATCCATGGCTATCCGTTCCTCGCGCTTACCTGACATTGAGGCGGCATGTTAGGGATTTAGGCGGACCTGCGCAAGGATTTCGCGCGCGCGAGGGATCCATCCTCGGCCTCTCGATCAGGCGTCGGTCCGGCGGGCGCCTGCTCGGCGCGGGCGAATCGGCGATCATTGCGACCGATGACGCGCCGGACGATGCAGACGGTCCTCCTCGCCATGCTGGCGCTCGGCCTGCTCGCGGGCCGGCCGCCAGCTGTTTGGGCGTCCGCCCCGACCGTGATCCCGCCCGCGGCGATCGACCTCGTCGGCGGCTGGCAGCGGGTCATGGATCCCCATGACAGCGGACTTGCCCAGCACCTCGAGACGGGCACCAATGGAGCGGGCTGGCGCGCGGTCAACGTTCCTGACGTGTTCGACGCCCGCCCGCTGCGGGCGGATTTCCACGGGACGATCGGCTGGTATCGGGTCAACTTCAGGACGCCGACCGACCCCGGCTACGCGTGGGCGGTGCACTTCGGCGAGTCGCGCAGGGTGACGGACGTCTGGGTCAACGGCCGGTTCGTCGGGACCCACGACGATCCGTATACGCCGTTCCAGTTCTCCCTCGGGCCGGCCAGACCCGGAGGCCAGTACACGATGGTCGTCCGCGTCGACAACCGCAAGGGCATTCAGCCGCGGGAGGGCTGGTGGAACTGGGGCGGCATCGTCCAGCCGGTCTCGCTCGTCCCGGTTGGCGCGGTGACGGTGGCCGACCTGGGCGTGATGCCGCAGTTGACGTGTCCGGAGGCCGACCAGTGCACGGGCCACCTCCTCGTCGACGCGATCGTCACCAACAGGAGCCCGAACACGCTGACGCCGACCCTGACGCTCACGCTGACCCCGCCGAGCGGGTCGAGCGCCCCGGCCCAGGTCGCCGCCCTGGCGCCGGGCAGGCTGCGGCCGGGCCAGACCGCGAACGTCCGCTTCTCGGTGCCCCTCAACGGTCAGCTCGACCTGTGGGAGCCGGGCCACCCGAGGCTCTACAGGACGCGGCTCGACACGACGGTTGGGGCGCTCGTGACCCAGCGCGACGAGCTGAACGTCGGGCTGCGACGGGCCGACGTGCGGGACGGCCTGCTCTATCTCAACGGCCGGGCGATCAATGTCCGCGGAGCCTCGATCGAAGAGGACTTCCCGGGCCGCGGCCCGGCCCTGACGACGGCTGACGAGCAGCAGATCGTGGCCGAGCTCCAGGCCCTTCACGCCGACGTGACACGCTCGCAGTACCCGCTCAGCCAGCCGCTCCTCGACATGCTCGACCGCGCGGGCATCATGATCTGGACCGAGGCGCCGATCTACCACCGCGACGACCTGCTCCACACGCAGGCCCAGCGCGATGTGGCGCTGCGGACGCTGCGGGACGCGGCGATCGCGACGCGCAACCACGCCAGCGTCCTGACCGAGTCGGTCGCCAACGAGCTGACCGCGACGCCGGACACCGTGCCCGGGACGAAGGCCTACATCGACGCTGCGGTGCGGCTCCTGCGAGCGCTCGTCCCGGACGTCCCGATCGCGATCGACGTCCTCTCGTATCCGAACTACCCGGCCGAGCAGACCTTCCGGCAGTTCGATCTGCTCGGGGTCAGCAACTACTACGGGTGGTACGCCGGGCAGAAGGGCCACTCGACGGCCAACCTGTCGGGCCTCGAGCCGTTCATGCGGACGACCCGGGCCCGCTACCCGGCCCAGGCGATCGTGATGAGCGAGTTCGGCGCGGAGTCGTCGGGAGCGGGATCGGCCACCGAGAAGGGGAGCTACGCCTTCCAGACCGCGTTCATCAGGCAGACGCTCGGGATCGTCGCGAAGCTGCCGTTCCTCAGCGGGGCCCTCTACTGGACGGTCCGCGAGTTCGCGGTCAAGCCGCGCTGGGACGGCGGGCCGCCGCGGCGGATAGACCCGCTTACGTCGATCCACCACAAGGGCCTGATCAGCTACGGCGGGGTCCGCAAGCCGGCCTTCGCGGCGACCGCCGACCTCTTCGCGCAGACGCCGTTCTACCGCTCGCCGGCGCTCGTGCCGGTCGGCGACCCGCTCGGCGGAGGCCCGACCGGAGGGGCGGGCGGACCGGTCGGCTGGCTCCTTCTGGTCGGGATGCTGTGCCTCGGCGGAGCGCTTGCGAGCTCACGCGCACGGCGCCGCCTGACCTACGCCGAAGGCCCCTGAGGCCGGTCTTCAGCCACCCGAGAGGCTCGTCGGGGGAATCTGGGCCGCCGTGAGCGGCGGGTCGTCGGCGAGCAGGCGGGGGACCGTGACGAAGGTGTAGCCGCGCTTGCGCAGCGCCTTGATGATCGTCGGGAGAGCCGCGACGGTTTGGGTGCGGACGCCGCCGGCGTCGTGCATCAGGACGATCGCGCCGGGGCGAGCGCCGGTGAGGACACTGGCGACGATCGCCTTGACCCCGGGTTGCGAGAAGTCGTGGGTGTCGATCGTCCAGAGGATCGTCAGCATCTTCAGCTTCTTGGTGATCGAAAGCGTCGTCTGGTTGAAGGACCCGTAGGGCGGGCGGAAGAGATGGGGGAACGGCGCGCCGTAGCGCTTCGCGCCGGCCGCGAGATCGAGGAGCTGGGCGACCTGGTCGGCGCGCGAGAGGCTGGCCATCGGCGCGTGGTCCTGGGTGTGGTCGCCGACCACGAAGCCGGCGGCCAGCTCGGTCGGGATGTAGGCGCCGAAGTCCTTGATCGAGCGTCCGACGACGAAGAACGTGGCGGGGACGGCGTGACGTTTGAGGATCCGGATGATCGCCGGCGTGTAGGGACCCGGCCCGTCGTCGAAGGTCAGGGCGATCTCGCGCTTGGAGGCGCTGCCGGACGTGACATAGGCGGTGTAGGCAAGCGATGACTGGATCGCGTCCGCGTCGCGGGCCTGGTCGGCCGCGCTGGCGGCGCCGGCGGCCGCGGCCTGGGCGGCGCCGGGGACCACGCCGGTCTGCTTGGCCGCCGACCGGGCGGGCGGGGTCCGGCCGGACGAGACGAGGCTGACGACCCAGATCGCGACGAGGAGGGCGCCGGCGCCGGCAATCAGGCGGCGGCGGACGTAGCGGTAGCGGGGGTCGTCGGGGCGGAACCTCGGGTTGGGTTGGTCGCCGCCGGCATCGACGTCGTCTGCGGGCGTCACGGCGTCGCATTCTCGCAGGGGAAACCTCCGGGTCGCGCCGCCCGCGGCGACGTCGGCGCCGGACCGGCGCCTGAGGGAATACTTTGCGACCAATGACGACGACCACGCTCCGGCGTCTCGCCAGCAGCGCGGTGGTGGTGATCGCCGCGTCGCTGCTCTCGGGGTGTGCGACCCATCCGGCCGGGCCGATCTCCGGGCGAGACCTCGCCGTCGCCCGGAGCTTCCGCCTGTTCACCGTCTATTGGGTCGGCCGGTCGTTCGACGGCGTGCCGCTGACCGCGGCGGACACCCAGCGCGACTACAACGCGGTCGCGGGCGAGCGGGTGTACTACGGCAACTGCGACAAGCCGTCGTCGATCGTCTCGACCGTCGGGTGCCGCCTGCCGCTGGAGATCGCGACGGTCGACTACTACAAGATCGACTCCCGCCGGAACATCGGCCTTGGAACGCGGACCGTCACCGCGATCCGCGGGGTCCCGGCGGTGATCTTCGACGGGGGGCGCTCGATTCAGATCTACACGTCGAAGCTGGCGATCGACATCTACGCCGACACGCCGGCGCGGGCGATGGCGGCCGCCGAGCTCGTCGGCCCGATGAACCGGACGGCCGGCGGTGGGTCGAGTGAGCTGAAGCTGCCGGTCTTCGCCAAGGATGTCGATCCGCGGCTCCGGGTGATCGAGCATCAGCTGACGGCGGCCCGGACGGCCGCGGCTGCGGCCCCGGCGTCGGGGAAGGGCCGTCGACCGACGGGGACCACGGGCTCGTCCGGGACGTCGCGCCCGTCCGGGACGTCGCGCTCGTCTGGGACGTCCCCCTCGTCCGGGCCGTCCAGCAGAGCAGGGGCGTCGGTCGCACCGCCGGCGCTCGGGTCCACGTCGCCCGACGGCCGGCCTCCGCCTTCGACCAAGCGGTCGAAGGCGGGTTGACGCGGGCGGAGTTGCCGGTGCGACGGGCAGCGCTCGCCGGTTGGCTCGGGGTCGCCGGGTCGGGGGTCGGCGTGTGGTGGGTGGTCGCTTCGTGCGCCGTCGCCGGTCTCGCGACGCCTGCTCTCGCGGCCGGGCATGGTCGAGCGGCGGGGGTGCGAGATCCGGGTCGCAGCGGGGCGACGGGGGTGCGAGATCCGGGTCGCAGCGGGGCGACGGGCGCGCGGGTCCCCGGGTCCCCGGGCGCTCGTCCTCGTCCGATTGCGGGTCGCCGGGTGGTGATCGCGTTCGTGGCGTCGCGGCGGGGCCCGATGGCGTTGCTCGGCCGGCTCGGTGCGGACCCGAGCATCGACGCGCTCGGTTTGCTCGACCCGTCGGACGGCGACTACAACCAGCAGCAGGCGCTGCTCGACCTGACACAGAGCGCGCACATCTCGAGCGCCGCATACACGCCGAACGTCCCGCCGGCGATCGCGGTTTCCCGCGATGGGATCGTGGCCCACTGGTCGGCGGTGCTCAGACGGGCTGTGCGGGCGGCCGCGACGATTGAACCCGGGCTGTTCGCGTCGTCGGTACCCGGGGGTGCGGCATACGCCGGGGTGACGGGCGGGCCGAGGGCCGACGCCGTGGTCGCGGCCGATCGGCACGGGCGGGTCGCGGCGATCTCACTGGGCCCGGTCGGTACGCTGACGGCGCGCGCGGCCACGCTGCTGCGCAACCACCTGGTGGTGGTGGTCGGGGAGCCGGACTTCGCGGGCGTGGCGAGGCTGCTGGCAGCACGCGTGGCCGGGGAGCTGGCGCTCGTGCTCGAGGAGCCGCCGCGTACCGCACCGAACGAGCGGACACCGCCTCGACTGTTGGCGATCGGCGCGAGCGGGCTGCCGGGGCCGGGCTCTCAGCTGACGACGGCGACCACCCGCCGGCCGGGTCTGGTGACCGGCCTCGATGTCGCGCCGACCGCCGTCGCGTGGCTCGGTCTGCGGGCGCCGAACGGATTCGCGGGTCACCCGATCACGAAGGCCGGGGGGCGGAGCGTCAGCGGCCTGGTGGGGCTCGACGCACGGCTGCGGGTGATCGCCGGCCGCAGGTGGCCGACGATCGGGGCGTTCGTCGCCGCTTGGGTGATCCTCGTCCTCGGCGGGGCTGCCGTACGGGGGCGACGCGGCATCCGGGCTGGGCTGCGCCTGGGTGGGCTGACGGCGCTGTGGACGCCGTGCACGATGCTGATCGCGGCGGCGCTCGGTCCGACTCGAATCGTCGAGGTGGCCGTGATCGTCGGCGGCGGCTTCGTCCTCGCCGTGCTCACCGACCGGTTCGCGCCGTGGCCTCGGGGTCCGGCGCTCCCGGCGGCGGCGATGGTGCTCGCCTACACGATCGATCTGGCGTTCGGTTCGCCGCTGATCGCGCGCTCGCTGCTGGGGTCCAATCCGATCGCCGGGTCGCGGTTCTACGGGGTCGGCAACGAGATGGAGGCCGCGCTGCCGATCGTCCTCTTCGCCGGCCTGGCGGCCGCGCTGCCGCAGCGGGCAGGTCGCCGGCGGGAGGCGGCGATCTTCGCGGGCGTTGGGCTCGTCTTCACCGCGATCATCGCGTGGGGTCGGCTGGGAGCGGACGTCGGCGCGCTGTTCACGATCGGCGGCGGCACGGCCGCCGGTGCCCTGGTCCTCGCGCGCAGGCGCTCGCGAAGCGCGCTGGTCGTGACTCTCGCGACCCCCTTCGTCGGGCTTGCGGCCCTGGCGGGGTTCGATCTGCTGACAAACGCCGGGGGGCACTACACCGACACGATCCTCCAGGCCGGATCGATCGGTGACGTGCTCGACACGCTGGGCCGAAAGCTCGACTCGGCGGGCCGCCAGCTGGTCCGGGGTGTGATGCCGATCGACACCGTCGTCTGCCTGGCGGCCGGGCTCTACGTGTTCCGCAACCGGGAGCGTCTGCTCGGGCCGACCGGGACGGCGGCGGGCTGGCGGGCGTGTCTCGTGGCCGGCTTCGCCGGATCGATCCTCGGGTCCCTGGCCAACGACTCGGGCCCCGTGCTACTGGTGATCGGGTCCTTTGGCCTGGCCTGCGTGCTCGCGTATGTCCGCGGCGACCCACGGCTGGGCGACCCGTAGTCCGGTCGCCGGAGCCGCCGGATCAGCCGGGCTCGTCGCCGCCGTCGGGGAGGACCGCCGTCGTCTCGGCCGAGCTCTCGTCGTCGGCCTCTCTGCGGGATGACCGGGACGGCCTGGTGAAGGCGACGACGGCGGCGACGAGGAGGACGAGGGCGAGCGGTGCGACGAAGACGACGATGCTCGAGGTACCGGTGCTCGAGGCTCCGCCGGCCGCGGGGATCGGCGGGAGGACGATCGGGTGTCCGGCGTGGGCGGCAAGCAGGCCGATCGCCTTGATCGCGGCGATCGCGAGCCCGTCGGAACCTTGCTGGGTGGGGATCTGAAGGCCGGCAAGGGCGCTGGGGGGGCCGCTGGCGACGAGGCCGAAGCCGGCCTGCATGACGACGAGGAGCAGGGGCTTGGTGTTGAAGGAGATCTCCCGCTCGAGGAAGGTCGCGTACTGCTGGGGCTTGGCGAAGAGCTCGGGGATCGCCCCGAGGTCGACGGGCGTCGCGATGATCGCGACTTTGATCGGGAAGCCCGCCGTCTTGGCTGCGGCGGCTGCGAGGTTGACGGCGTTGACGAGGGGCTTGGAGACCTTCTGCTGGAAGGGGAGCGAGACGTTCGAGATCAGCAGGACGTCGCTTGCCGGATCGCCGTCGGCTAGCGCGAGCGCGGGCGCGAGGAGGAGTGCGAGCCCGGCGAGAAGAACCGCGAGGCGAGTGGATCGGATCGCCGTCACTGGGCCGCCAGCCTAGCCGCCGGCGAAGCGGTAGGAGTCGTGCGGCACCACGTACCCTCCGATCTCGAGCACGATCTCCGCGTGCCGGCGCAGGCGGATGCGTACCGGATCGCCGGCGACGGGCCGGCCGTCGACGAAGGCGTGTACGGGGTGGCCGGCGAACCCCGCGAGCCGGGTGTTGGTGAGCGGCTGCCCCCAGAGGGCGAACAGATCGCCGAGTGCGAGCGACGGGCCGTCCGGCCGGAGCGCGACGACGCCGGTCGGGTCGAGCGTGAGAAGGGGGAAATAGCAGCGGGCGCCGCGGACGAAGGCGCCGGAGCGGACGGGTCCGACGACACCGATCCCGGGTGAGATCAGGACGACGTGACGGTTGGCGAACAGCTCGAGATGGACCGCGACGCGGGGGCCGAGCTCCGGCCTGCACGTGAGTCCGGCGACGACCGAGCGCTCGGTCAGTTGACGGATTCGAGGCCGGTAGCGGGGTCCGGGGCCGAGATTGAGCGGGACATAGCTGCGGGGGAGCGGGCCGGGCGCGGAGGCACGTGGTCGGGGAGTAGGCCGGCAGGCTCCGATCACCGTCGCGCTCAACACGAGGGATGCCGAGAGCCCGAGGAGGCTGGGTCTCGCTCGGAGCCGTGGACACCCGCCCCTAGAGATGTGCGAACGTCCTCGTCACCGACTGGGAGCGAAGCGTTCTGTCGCCGCCGAAGCTCACCGTGACCTGCGTGACGCGCGCGCCGAGGGGCTGGACGAATCCGGCCGCGAAGCGGCCCGCGGCAGCGGCGGTCGTGCGGCGGAGGATGTGGTCAGCCGATCGGGCTCTGAGGTGGACGACGACGCGGACGCGCCCCTTCAGTGACCGGGTGGTGGTGCCGGTGACCCGGAGGGTCAGGCCGTGGCTTGCGACGGCCGTGAGACGGAGGCCTGGGCTCGACTTGCGCCGGCGGGCCTTGACGGCGGCGGTCGAGTAGGTCACGGTGACCGATGTCGTGGCGCTCGGATTTTGGTTGGCGGCCGCGTCTTGAAGCCATGCGCGGACGACGTAGGTGCCGTTGGGTGAGGACTTGAATCTTGGATCGCTGGTGGGATCGAAGTCGAAGGTCTCACCCGGGGAGACCCGAGCGGCGGAGCACTCGCCGCGGACCTTGCAGGCGGTCCAGTTGATGGTCGCGATCGGCGCGAGGTGAGCCGGCGGCGCGGCGCGGATGACGAACGACCTGGCGGTCGAGCTGGGCGTGGCCTTGAGCGCGGTCGGTGGGCCGGGGGCGGTGTCGTCGTAGCCGAAGCCGACGCGGGCCGCGCCGGTAGGGTCGATCGCGCCGGACGAGTCGACCAGCCAGACGAACACGGTGTACCGGTCCGGCCGGCGGCCGGCGAACGCGGCTTCGGTCCGGATGTCCTCGTCCAGCGAGGTGAGCGGCGTCTTCTGCGAATGGGCGACGGCGCAGCCGGCGGTCGGAATGGTCGTGTCCGCGCCGCGGCATGCGATCCAGGCGACGCCGGCGATCGGCAGACCGGGCCCGGCTGCCGGGTTCTTCCAGGCGATTGTCGCGGAGTGATTGGTCCAGCCGGTCGGCGCGTTCGTGACCGCAGCACCGATCGGCGGTCCGGGCGGATGGTTCGAGACGAGGAGCGCCTGGAGGGGTCCGCGGGTCTCGTTCCCGGCGGCGTCGACGACCGCGGCCTGGACGCGGTGGGTCCCGTCGGCAAGCCGGGTGGTGTCGAGACTCAAGGTCGGACTGGTCGCGGTAGCGGGACACGGCTGAGCGTACGTGTAGTCGCAGCTGAAAGCCGACTGGACAATCGGGTTGCCGTCGACATAGACCCGGACGCTCGAAACCCCGCTGTTGTCAGCCCCGGAGACCGTCCCGGTGATCACGCCATGCTGGTATCCCACCGAGGTCAGAAGACTCCCACCCGTCGCCGTGATCGTCGGTGCCTGGTTGTCGGTGACGGTGACGACCGGCTGAGTTGAGTTCCACACGCACGTCGGTGATACGTGCCGCCGCCGCTGCAGCTTGTCTGAGCCAAGCGGCGCCGGATTACAGACGATCTGGATCGTCAGCGACGCCGGTGTCCAGACCCGTGTGGGTCGACGGTTCCCTGCACCTCGCAGCCGGCTGTGCCAAGCTCGAAACGCACAACTCGCCCGGCAAGCGGCAGCCACTCGCGTCAACCACCTCTGCACACCAACCCGGAGCGAGCTGACAAAAGAGATCTCGATCCATGGCGACTGCCGCTATCGCATCGCCCGCTGGAGCCGAAAACGCCAGCCGGCAGTATCACCGGCGGGCGCCGGCGGAGGAGGTCCAGGACGCATCGGTCGCGGCAAGCCCGGACGATGAGCCGCGCTGAGCCCGATACGTCCGGCGCGCCGCAGCGATCGACAGGTCGCAGATACGACGGTCGCTGTTGAACGGAGTCCACGAATTGTTGCCAGAACCCGGAGCAGCTCCGCACGATCGACACCTCGAAGCTACCGGCCTGCGGCTCCAGCGGTCCACCGACCGGCGGCGCACAGACCGCCGCGAGCGAAGACCAGGATCCGCGACGGTCAGCTCATTTCCGCATCGGCTGCCGCGGGACGTCGCCGATCCGCCGGTGAGAACTAGCCGCGCTTGCGTCCATGATGTAGGCGGCCTCTGATCGGCGGCTCACCGCGCACGAAGAAGATCGCGATCCGGTCCCAGTCTGCCGATCGTGAGTCACGCGATGACGCTCGAATGGCGGCGCTGCTCGCAACGGTCCGGTAAAGGCCGGTCGGAGCGATCTTGCGCTCGACGATCTGCCGCGGACTCGCGCGCCGCTCGGGACGTTGGCCACACCGAACCATCGAGATGTCGTGGCCGCTCGGCGTATCACGCGCGGTAAGTACCCGTGGCCGTGCGGTCGTCATCGAGCCTAGGACACGCGGGCGCCTTCGACGTGTGACAGCGGCACCGCCAGCTGGCGTCGGACGAGCTGAGCAGCGCTGACGTGGCTGGCGACGGTGGCGGACTGCGCATGTAGGCCGCCAGTCCTTGCGGTCACGATCGTCCCGAGGCCGCACGCACGAAACGCCGCAGCCGCATCGATGTTTCCGCCATTCACCGCGGTCGACGTCAGACAACTCCTCGGCCTGCTCCGACGTGAGACTCGGGGCGTATGCACGCATGCTCGCAAGTGATCGCCGACACGATGGCCGAGCCTCGCTGGTGCCGGACGCCCACGCTGGCGTCCCGTCGTCGGAAAACGCGACGTCGATCCCGTCGCCTCCGCCGTCGGGCTCGACTCTGGCTGCCACAGCCTGGAGCAAGGAGCCCAAGGGCCGGCCCGCGGTCGCTGGATGGCACAAAACACGCCCAGGGCGGCCGGATTTGCGTCGGTCGCGCCGACGGCGAAGACGCCGGTCGCGGCGGCCGGATAACTCACGGCGCCACCATCGTTTCCGGCGGCGCCCACTACGCTTATGCCAGCGACGGCGGCGTCATGCGACCGCGTCTCGAATCGTCTCGACATCGTCCGACGTTGGCTGAGTGCCCGATCCCAGACTCAAATTGACGACTTTCATCCCGAACACGCCGACCGGACCCGTCGACGCAGTGGACAATCGAGTTCGCGTACACGGCGAACGAGAAGCGTGTCCTGCCGGCTGCCAGGGCCTTCACGCTGTAGACCCGGACGCTCGTCGGGGCAATCCCGACCATCCCCCAGCCGTTCACCGGGGCCGCCATGATCATCGCCATGTACGTCCCGTGCCCGTCTGGGTGGTTGCCCGGCTGGACGCGGGGGCTCAGCTTCGACAGCTCGTCGGCCGTGTCGGTCCCCGCCTGAAGGGCGTCCGACCCCACGAGGATCGGCGTCGTGTCCGGGTTCGGGTCGACCCCCGAGTCGATCAGGCAGACGACCCCCGGTGCCGCCGGCGGCGGTGCGTACTCGAGGAACTGGGCGTCCGCCGCCACCGCTTGGACCGTTGCGACCGGCACCCCGACCTCCGCCCACGCCGGCGACCCTGACCCGCACAGGCCGGCGATCACGCTCGCCGCAGCCGCAAGTCCCCAGCTTCGGGTTCGGTTCATCGCGTTCCCGTCCTCGTCTACGGGTCCACCCGGACCGCACGCATCCGGCTCGCCGTCGACTCGTACGGGTATCCGGTCACCCCCGCCCCAGGGATCGCCACCCGGAACCTGTAGATGATCGGGATCGTCGTCCGCTTGAACATGTACCGGTAGACGAACGCCCCCCTCGTCCCCCGCGCCCGAGTCTGGTCGAACGCCCGCCACCGGCTGCCGTCCCGGTATTCGACGTTCAAGATCAGACCGTCCCGCGGGATGTACCCACCGAAGACCCGCCCCCGGTAGGTGATCGTCTTTCCGTTGCGCGTCCGACTCGGCAGGACCGTCAAAGAGATCGACGGCTTCACGAGCATCTCTGCCGCCCCACTCGCCGACGGGCTCGCGTCGTCCGAGAACGCCCGGTAGGTCAACTTGATCGCTCGCGACGGGCCCGCCCCCAACGTGTACGAGAACGTCCCGTCCGCCGCCGTCCGCACCTCCGCAGACTTCGACCCGTAGCCCCCACCCACCGGCGTGATCGACAGGCCGATCACTGCGTTTCCGACCCCGGTCCCGCCACACTCCAGGCTCCCGGCCAGGGTCGCGCTGCGCCCGAGCCCGACGTGGATCGCCGGCGATCCCCCGAATCCCGCGGTGATCGTCGCCGTCTCGCACGCCCCGCTTCCGTTCGCCGGATGCCCGCCGCCCGCCCCCGCACCCGCCGCTCCGGTCGGTCCGGTCGCGCCGGCCGGACTCGGCGGCTTCGCCCCCGTAAGCCCCCCGCCCTGGGCCGAGATCGGCGCAACCGCGTTGTGCGTGGCGATCGTCCCGCTCCAGACCGTCGCCGTGTTTCCGGCCGCGTCGTCGATCACCACCCGCAGCGAGTGGCTCCCATCCGTCAACTTGGTCGTGTCCAGGTTGGCGTCCCCCGTCACGGCCGTCTTGCACGGCACCTGGTAGAGGAAGTCCCGCAGCCCGTCGGGCGACTGCCCCACCTTCTGGCAGCGCCCCCCGTTCGCGTCGAGCACCTCGCTCGAAACGCTCGTCCCGTCGACGATCATCGACGCCGAGTAGACCCCGCTCCCGGCATCCGCCGCGTTGAAGACGATGTCCTGCGTCCCGCTCAGCGTTCCCCCGCCCACCAGCGGGCCGCCCACGTTCGACGCCGTCGGGTTCGAGCTGTCGTTGAGGGTCAGGTCCGCCGCGTAGAGATCCGCTTCGGCCGCATAGCCGGCATATGTCGGGCACGCCGCCCCCGGCGCGCCACCGCAGTCGGCGGACATGTACAGATGGCTCGCCCCGCTGACATGCCCGGCCGGGACGACCTCGTGGTTGCTCGGGTTGAACGCCCCATTGTTCGTTCCCACCTGGCTGCACCCGAGGAGCGCTTGGCAGTCGTCGAAGACGTCACCCGCGTCGTAGAGAAATGCCGGCGCGTAGAAGGCCGTCACGTAGCCCGAGTTCGCCCCCACCCCGCCCGGCGTCCCCTCGTGCCGGTATAGCGACGCCGCCTCGATGCTCAGACCCGGCGCAACCCCGAACGACCACAGCGCGTAGTCGACGTCCGCCGCGTGCGGGATCTGTCCGTCGAGGGCCGCCGTCAGCGCGTAGGTCGTCGTCCCGCCGCAGTCGTTGACCGCCACGGCATCCGGACCGCTCGACGAGCTCGTCCACCCGTCGGCCGGCGCCACCCCTCCCCCCGGCGTGTGGCACGAGTACGCGTGGAAGCTGCCGGCCGCCGCCTCGCCGGGCAGCAGCCCGAACGCCAGTCCCACACCGACGAGAATGCCCGCGATCGAAACTCTTGCACTGCCCATCCAGCTGCCTCCTTCGTCCGGCTTGCGCCTCTGCCTCCCGACCGCCCACCCGCTGACGATCGGACCGCCCATGGACACATCTCCGACGCCGTCCGCCGGACGGGACAACTCCGCTCAAACCTTCTTGAGCATAGCCTGGGATTCCACTCGCCGACAGGGTCAAGCCGGGGTGCCGAACTCAGCCGCAGCTGGATCCCGAAAATCAGCCGTAGCGGCGCGCGATCCGCTCGACCGAAGCCGCGTAGCCGCCGCCGAAGAGGACCGCGTGGACGAGCAGCGGGAAGAGCTGCCACAGCTCGACCCGCCCCTCCCACCCGTCCGACAGCGGCCACGCCTCCCCGTAGGCCTCCACGAACCGGCGGCCCGGGCCGCCGAAGAGCCGCAGCATCGCCAGATCGACCTCCCGGTGTCCGCCGTAGGCCGCCGGGTCGATCAGCCACGGCCGGCCGTCCGGCCCGGCCATCACGTTGCCGGCCCACAGGTCGCCGTGGAGCCGGGCGACCGGCTCCGCAGGTCCGGCGAGGTCGGACAGCCGTTCGCAGACCCGGTCGACCGCCCCGGCGCCGGCCGATGACAGGCCGGCCCGCACGATCAGCGGCCGCAGGCGTCGCTCGGCGTAGAACGTCGGCCAGTCGCCGGTCGGCTCGTTCGACAGGCTGATCGGCCCGATCCGCAGCCGCTCGGGCCCGCCGCACTCAGCCGCTCCGGCCCGGTGGACGCCGGCCAGTCCCCGCCCGAGCTCCTCCTCCCCCGCCCGGTCGAGCCGCCCGCGGTCGATCCACTCGAGCGCCAGGAAATCCTCGCCGACGGCGATCACCTCCGGCACCCGCAGCTCCCCCGCCTCCCCAAGCCACCTGAGTCCCGCCGCCTCGGTCGCGTACTCCCCGACTCCCGGGTCGGCCCGCGTCTTGACGAAGACATCGCGACCCCCGTCGACGCGGACCCGCCACGCCTCGTTGATGTCACCACCGCCGACCCGCGCGGCCGACCCGGGGATCCCACCGAGCGCCCGGAGCGTCTCAGGCGACAGGCTCACGCGGCCGCCCCATCCGACAGGCTCACGCCGCCGACCCATCCGACAGGCCCACGCCGCCGCCCCATCCGACAGGCCCACGCCGCCGCCCCATCCGACAGGCCCACGCCGCCGCCCTACCCGGCGGGCTCACGCCTGCCGAGCTCGTCGACCAGCCCGCGACACGCTGCCTCGATCTGCGAGACGACGTCCCGGAAGCCCCGCGCGCCGCCGGCGTAGGGGTCGGGGACGTCGAGGTCCCACTGGCCGGCGCTGGCCGGGTCGAACTCCCGCAGCAGCCGCACCTTCTCGACGCCCGCCCGACCCGGCGCGAGGCCGCGCAGCTCCGAGACGTTGTAGCGGTCCATCGCGAGGATCATGTCGAACCGCTCGAAGTCCTCGCTCGTCACCTGGCGGGCCTTCCCGTCGAGCTCGTACCCCGCCTTCGCGGCCGCCGCAACCGCCCGGCGGTCGGGCTTCGCCCCGACATGCCAGGACCCGGTCCCGGCGCTGTCGATCTCGACGCGGTCCTCGAGGCCGGCGTCAGCCACCAGCTTGCGCATCACGCCCTCGGCCGTCGGCGACCGGCAGATGTTCCCGAGGCAGACGAACAGAACGCGCACCGGGCCGAGCCTAGCGCCCGGCGCGCGTTCTACGTCGGGATCAGACGGGGTGCGCCGTCGCGACCAGGTGGCCCGGCTGGACGATCACCTGGCGGTTGCCGCCGGCGTCGCTGACCTGGACGAGGATGTCGATCGGCACGCTCTTGAGCTGCATGATCCGCGTCAGCTTCTCCGGCGAGAGCTGTCCGATCGCGACGCCCTTCTTGCCCTTGCCGAGCTGGTAGGCGAACGTGATGAACGTCACCCGCGTCGGCGTGAGCTGCTTGCCGAGCGACGACGGGTTGATCTTGTTGATCGTCCGCAGCTTCACCGTGCCGGCGCAGTCCTGTCCGGTGATCGTCTTGCAGAAGATCTGCAGACGGATCTGCCCCTTGCGGCGACCCTGCGTGCCGGCGAGGACGTTGGTCGTCGAGATCTTCAACAGCGCCTTGCTGCTGCCGTTCTGGATGATCACCGTCGTCGGTGCCTTGCTCGCCGCCGTGTTCAGGCCCGGTGCGCCCTGCGCGCCGGGCGCACCCGGAATGCCCGGGATTCCCTGGGCGCCGTTGGCTCCGTTGGTCCCGTTGGTCCCATTCGCGCCCGCAGGCCCCGGCGTGCCCGTGACGCCCTGGGCTCCCGTCGTCCCGACCGGTCCCTGCGGCCCGACCGGGCCGGGGCCGCTCTGCGGCGGCGTCGTGAACGTCACGTCGCTGCCGGTCGCCGTCCCGAGCGAGTTCGTCGCCACGATCTGGACGTGATAGGTCGTCTGCGGCGTCAGCCCGGAGACCGGCTCGGTCAGCGGCTGGATCGCCATGTTCCCGTTGCCGACCGACCGGACCGGGGTCACCGAGCCGTAGGCCGTCGTCGTCCCGTAGTTGTAGAAGTACGTCGTCGCCTGGCCGTTCGGGTTGACCGAGCCGTTGAAGTCACCCGTCGTCGCCGAGATCGGCGCGACCGGCAGCGTCGTCGCGGACGGCATGCAGTTCGTCTCGAAGGTCGCGTCGTCCCCGTGGGCTCCGCCCGCCGAGTTGGACGCGAAGATCCGGTAGTGGTAGGTCGTGCACGGCGTCAGGCCCGTAACCGGCTGGAAGACCTCGACCGGGAGCAGGCCCGATCCGGCGGTCGCATCCACCGCGGGGACGAACGTCCCGTAGGCGGTCGTCGTCCCGAAGTCGAAGTGGTAGGTCGTCGGCAGCCCCTCGGGGTTGATCGACGCGTTGATCTCGGCCTTGTCCGCCGTGATGCCGTCGGCCTCGAGCGTCTCGACCAGCGGCGGACCGCCGGTCTGGGTTCCGTCATCGACGACGAGGCCGACGTTGTCGTAGTAGACGGCGATGTTCCCGAGGGCGGCCTGGAGCAGGGTCGACGTGAACTTCGTCGTCAGGTCGATCCGGTAGGAGTCACCGGCGATCAGGTCGCCGCCCGGGACGGCCACGGCGTGAGTCGTGAAGTTGGTGTTGCACGGCGAGTTGAAGAGGATGATCGGCCCGCAGGTCAGCGTCTCCTCGGGCAGCGAGAACGTCCCACCCGTCGTCTGGTTGACGAGCGTCTCCTGGACGGTCGCCTGGCCGCCGATGTCGAGCAGGGCCTGGATCTCGGCCATGTCGTCGAAGGTCAGCGTCCCACCCTTGATCGTGGCGGCCGTCCCGGCGAGCGTGAACGACGGGGAGCTGAACGTGCTCTTGCCGCTCGTCACCTGGAGCACGCCCAGCAGGCCGACGGCCGTCTCGTAGGTGGTCTCGAGCGAGCCGGGGGGATTGCCGGTCGTCGCGGAGACGCCATTGGTCACGGTGCACAGCGCGTTCTGGAGGATTCCGAGGATCGAGCACGAGTGCTCGGCATCGACCCAACCGTCCCCGCCCGAGCTGAACGAGCTCGGCGTGGCCCCACCGTCTGGATAGGCCGTCTTTGCCATCGCAGCGGCAGGCATCGCCAGCAGAAGCCCGACCACCGCGCCCAGGACGAGTCTCAACGATCCGTGTTTCGACATGCGCTCCACCCTCTGTTGACCTGATTCCAAATGATCCGGTCGCCCTCCTCACCACTCAGGCCGGCCGAAGGTCCCCATTCAAACACAACGAGCGGGCTTCGTAAAGTCCTTCAGCGGTCGCCGAGCTCGAGCACGGCGAGGAAGGCCTCCTGGGGGACCTCCACCCGGCCGATCTGCTTCATCCGCTTCTTGCCCTCCTTCTGCTTGGAGAGGAGCTTCTTCTTGCGGCTGATGTCCCCGCCGTAGCACTTGGCGATGACGTCCTTGCGGAAGGCCTTGACCGTCTCGCGGGCGATCACGTGGGCGCCGATCGCCGCCTGGATCGGGACGTCGTACTGCTGGCGGGGGATCTTCTTGCGCAGCCGCTCGGTCAGCATCCGCCCGAGGTCGTAGGCCTTGTCCTTGTGGGTGATCATCGACAGGGCGTCGACCTGGTCGCCGGCCAGCAGGACGTCGAGGCGGACGAGGTTCGACGGGTGCATGCCGGTCAGCTCGTAGTCGAGCGACGCGTAGCCCCTCGTGCGGGACTTGAGCTGGTCGAAGAAGTCGAGGACGATCTCGGCGAGCGGGAGGTCGTAGGTCAGCTGGACGCGCTCGGACGAGAGGAAGTGCATGCCGACGTGGTTGCCCCGCCGGTCGAGGCAGAGCTCCATGATCACGCCGATGTACTCCTTCGGCGTGATGATCGTCGCCCGGATGTACGGCTCGCGGATCTCAGCGATCCGCATCGGATCGGGCATGTCGGAAGGGTTGTGAACCTCGAGCTCGTCGCCGTTGGTCAGGGTGACCTCGAAGCCGACCGACGGCATCGTCGTCAACAGCTCGAGGTCGTACTCGCGCTCGAGCCGCTCGCGGACGATGTCCATGTGCAGCAGGCCGAGAAAACCCGCCCGAAAACCGAAACCCAGCGCGTCCGAGGTCTCCGGCTCCCATGACAGCGCGGCATCATTCAGAGTCAGTTTCTCCAGCGCGTCGCGCAACTCCGGGAAGCGTTCCGAGTCGATCGGGAAGAGGCCGCAGAAGACCATCGGCTTGACCTCGCGGTAGCCGGGCAGGGCCTCGGTCGCCCCGCCGGCCTTCGTTGTCAGGGTGTCGCCGACCCGCAGCTGGGTGACGTCCTTGATCCCCGTGATCACGTAGCCGACCTCGCCGGCGGCGAGCTGGCCGGTGGAGACCATCTGCGGCGAGAAGAAGCCGATGTCGTCGATCTCGGCCTGCGTCCCGCCGGCCATCGCCCGGATCGCGGCGGCCTTCTTGAAGACCCCGTCGAAGACGCGGATGTAGGCGACGACGCCGCGGTACTGGTCGAACTCCGAGTCGAAGATCAGCGCCCGCGCGGGCGCGTCGGGGTCACCGGCCGGCGGGGGAATCCGCTCGACGACGCGCTCGAGGATCTCGCTCACGCCCGCGCCCGTCTTGCCCGAGATCCGCAGGATCTCCTCGCCGGGGTCGCCGAGCAGGTCGTGGATCTCCTCGGCCACCCGTTCGGGCTCGGCTCCGGGGAGGTCGATCTTGTTGAGGCAGGGGATCAGCTCGAGGCCGGCCTCGACGGCCATGTACGTGTTGGCGAGCGTCTGGGCCTCGACGCCCTGGGACGCGTCGACGACGAGCACGGCGCCCTCGCAGGCGGCGAGCGACCGCGAGACCTCATAGGTGAAGTCGACGTGGCCGGGAGTGTCGATCAGCTGGAGCTGGTAGGTCTCGCCATCCCTAGCCGTGTACTTGACCCTTACGGCCTGGGCCTTGATCGTGATCCCCCGCTCGCGCTCGAGATCCATCGAGTCGAGCACCTGCGCGCGCATCGCCCGGGCGTCGACCGTGTGGGTCAACTCGAGGATCCGGTCGGCCAGCGTCGACTTCCCGTGGTCGATGTGGGCGATGATCGAGAAGTTGCGAATGTGCGCTTGGTCGGTCATATTTCGGAGCGGCTTGCGGGAGTTCGGCCATGCCTGCGGTCCGCGCGAGCTTCGGCGGGAGTCGAGCGAGGCGAGGCACACAGGGTAGGCGGTCGGCTACGTTTTCCCGGTGAGCCGTCCGATCGCACGCGACGAGGCCTGGGCCCTCGTGACCGAGTGGGTGGCCTCGGAGTCGCTGCGGCGCCACTGCCTGGCCGTCGAGGCGGCCCTGCGGGCGTACGCGGCCCGCGGCGGGGCCGACGAGGATCTGTGGGGGGTGACCGGCCTGCTGCACGACGCCGACTACGAGCGCCATCCGGACCCCGAGACGGGTCACCCGCGGATCGTCATGGCCGAGCTCGAACGACGCGACGCGCCGCCGGAGATGGTCCGGGCGATCGCCTGCCACGCGGACTACCTCGGCGTCGAGGCGGAGTCCCCGCTCGAGCGGACGCTGCTGGCGGTCGACGAGCTGTGCGGCTTCCTGGTCGCCTGCGCGGTCGTCCGGCCGACCGGAATCCACGGCCTGCAGGCGAAGTCGGTCCGCAAGAAGCTCAAGCAGCCGTCGTTCGCGGCGGCGGTCAACCGGGCCGACGTCCAGCGGGGGGCCGAGCAGCTGGGAATCGACTTCGACGAGCACGTCGCCTTCGTGATCGCCGCGCTCGAGCCGCACGCCGTCGCACTCGGCATCGACGGCCAGGCTCCGCCCGAGCGCGACTGAGCCGGAGAACTGCGCAGCGGCGAGCTCTTCCCGTGCGAGAAGCGTCGCACGTCCGCTCGACAAGTGACGCCGCGGTTGCGTCGCCCGGGAGCGTCGTTCGGTCAGGCCCGGCCGAGGCGCGCTCGGACGAGCTTCTCGACCTGACGGGCCTCGGGCACGCGCATCCGCAGGACCGCGCGGACGTACAGCCACAGGCCGGCGGCCGCCGCTCCGCCGACGGAGATGATCTGGGCCGGGACCGACCGGCCGAGGATGTCGTCGAGCAGTCTCCAGACGATCCACGCGCCGATCCCGAGCACGATCGAAGCCGCCGCGATCCGCGCGGTGATCATGATCGTCTGCTGGCCGTCGAGGTGACCGCCGAGCTCCGGGCGGAGGTAGCGGACCTGGAGCCAGGTCATCACCGCCGACGCGGCCGCCGTCCCGATCACCAGGCCGGCGATCCCGAACGGCTTGTAGAGGGCGAACGAGACGATGATGTCGACGACCATGTTCATCGCCGCGAGCTTGGTCGGCAGCCACGGCTTCTGGAGTGAGAAGAACGTTCGCGTGAGGAGGAGGTTGAGGCCCGAGAACGGCAGGCTGAAGGAGAACCAGAAGAGCGCGAGCGAGACCTGGTTGGTCGACGTCGGACCGAACGACCCGTGCTCGAAGACGAGCCGGACGATCGGCGTCGCGAGGACCAGCGTGAAGGCGGTCGCCGGGATCAGGAGGAGGTTGATCTGGCGCAGGCCGGTGGCCAGCGTCGACCGCAGGCCGTCGAGCTCCCCGCGGGCGGCATAAGCACTGAGCGCCGGGAACAGGACGGTCGCGACGGCGACGCTGAACATCCCCTGCGGGAGCATGTAGATCCGGAAGGCCTGGTTGATCGCGACCGGCGCCGCCTGGGAGACGAGCGTCCCGAGCGACGAGTTGATCAGCAGATCGAAGTTGATGATCCCGAGCGCGAGGGTCACCGGGACCATCAGGAGGAGTACCCGCTTGACGCGGGGGTCGCGCCAGTCGAAATGCATCGACAGGCGGAAGTCGATTCGCCGCAGCGCCGCGACGGCCATCGCGAGCTGGACGGCCGTCCCGACGAGCACGCCGATCGCGTAGGCATAGAGCTGGGCCCCACCGTGGAAGCGGCCCTTGAGGCCGATCAGGACGACGAGGATCACGAGGTTCCAGACGACCGGCGAGATCGACGCGACGCCAAAGCGGTCGTAGACCTGGAGGATCCCGACCAGCAGGCCGTTGATCCCGAGCAGGATCACGATCGGGAAGAGCACCTGCGAGAGGCCGACCGTCAGGGCGGTGTCCGCGCTCGTGAACGCGTGGCCGGGCGTGAAGAGCGGCATCACGAGGCCGGCGGCGAGGATGAAGAACGCCGTGATCGCCGTCAGGGCGATCAGCATCACGAAGAACAGCGTCGACGCCAGCTCGAACGCGTCCCGCTTGCGTCGGGCCTCGAGCAGCTCGGTGAAGACCGGGACGAAGGCGGCCGACAGCGCCGCGTCGGCGAACAGCGACCGGATCAGGTTGGGGACCTGGAAGGCGATCGTGAAGGCCGAGAACGCGCCGCTCGTCCCGAAGAAGCTCGCGGCGACGATCTCCCTCACGAGACCGACGACGCGCGAGAGGCCGGTGAACAGCGAGAAGATCGCCGTGTTCCGGGCGATCCTTCTGCCCCCTCGTCCGGGCGGATGTTCTCCGGGGGCCACTGGTCGCTATAGTACGGGGCGTTGCCGGCCTCTGGCTGGGCAGATTTCTCATGGCCAACATCCACTCACAGAAGAAGCGAATCCTCCGCGCAGAGCGCGAGCGGCTCGAGAATCGGCGCTACACCTCGGCGATCAAGACCTACTTCCGCCGGCTCGAGACGGCCGTCGCATCCGGGGATGCCGAGCTGGTCGCCAGCGAGCACCGGACGCTGATCTCGAAGATCGACAAGGCAGTCAAGACGGGCGCCCTCCACTCGAACACCGGCGCCCGCCGGAAGTCCCGCGCAGCACGCCTCGCCGCCTCCGGCGACGCAAGCTGAGCCAGCCCCGCCGCAATAGCGCCTTTGCTAGGCCGCAATAGCGCCTTCCTCGATTCGCACGCACACGTCGTCGGACTCCAGGTCGATGACGTCTGCATGCGACCGCGCGATCGGGACCAGCGTCACCGTCACGTCTCCCCGTCTGCTCGCCTGCGCCCGGACGGCCTCGGTTGCGACGATCGATCTCGACGGTCGGACCCGCACCTGTCCGGGATCGTTCGGTTCCCGGGAGTGGCGGCTGGCCGTAGCCGTAGACGTTGATCGACCCGGCATACCCATCTGCCGCCGTCTGCCCGGTTTCAGCCGTGGCGTTCGGGTTGTCGAGGAAGATGCGCACCTCATATGACGGTCCGCCATGCTCCAGTCCCGACACGATGATGTCAGCGCGCGCGAAGTGAGCCCCCGCGTCCGCGCCGAGGGGGATCGGCACGGACGCGAAGCTGCGCGGTCGGTGTGTCACTCGCGGGCGATCACCCGCTCCGCCCGGCGCGTCGGCGCGAGCCGAACGGGTGGGGATGTCGGGTTGCGCGACGGTCGGTCGGCCGCTCACGCTGGTGAGAGGAGGTGCGCCGAGGGAATCGAATGCGGTGCTGACACCGACCGGGCGGGTCGGCGACGTATGTGCGTCATGAACGTGCTCCTCTCGGCGGGCCGTCTGCTCCGCTGAGATGCTAGCCCGCCGAGTCGGCTTCTTATGTGAGATCGGTCACACAACCGTCAGTCCCGCCGAGGCAGTCGCCTGCTTCCCATGGAGCACGTCCGCGACCCGCTGGGGAGCGGTGTCACGACAAGGCAGTCAAGAGGGGCGGTCAGCCGGCTCCCGCCGCGGGTCGTCAGTCGATACGCACGGACACCGGGCTCGCGTCGAGGTCGACGTCCGCCTCCTCGCCGCCGACGGCGACCGGGACCAAGGTGACCGAAAGCTCTCCGGCGTCGCTCTTGGCCGCCTCGGCGCGGACGGCCTCGGTCGCGAGGATCGACCGCGGCGGTCTTCTCGCGTCAGCCTCCGCCCCCGCCGCCTCGCCGTCGTTCGGCGGTGCCGGCCGGCCCTGTCCGTAGACGTGGATCGATCCCGCATAGCCCTCCCCCGTCTCGAGCGGCGTATCCCGGTCGGCGCCGGGGTTGCCGACGAACACGCGGACCTCATAGGACAGGCCGCCGTGGTCGAGCCCGCTGACCGTGATGTCGGCACGCTCGAGGCGCTCCGCGGCGTCCCGGCCGACCGGCGAGCGCACGGCCGCGAAGACGCGCGGGCGCAGCGTCACTGGTAGGTCATCACCGACATCAGCAGGAACTTCGGCACGACCTCGTCGTCGGGCACCTTGTCGGTCGTGCTGAGGATCACCGGCACGACCGTGATGCTCATCGTCGACCCGGCCGCCGCCGCCCGACGGATCGCGTCGGTCGCGACGACGATCTTGCGGATCGGCCAGAGGGCGTGTGGCGGACGCGGGTCGTACGGCCCGCGCGGCGCGACGTCGCAGTGGCCCTCGTCACCGAAGCATCCGCCGTGGCCGAAGATGAAGAACGAGCCGGCGTAGCCGTTCTCGTCGGTCGTCGCGGTCTCCGCGTCGGCGTCGGCGTTGTTGAGGAAGATGCGGCCCTCGTATGACGAGCCAGAGTGGTCGAGGCCCTCGAACTCGATGTCGGCTCGCTGGAAGCTGTCGCCCAGATCCTCGATGTTGATGTCCGGCGAAGTCGCCTTGACGGGAATCGGCATGTCACCCACCTCCTCTATTTGGCCTGTTCGGTGGCCGACTTCAGCGCGCCGAGTGTGAACGTCGAGACCGGAATCCGCAGGGCGGCCGCGGCATACGTGTAGCCGAGCCTGCGCACGTCGAGCACGTCGGCCACGGTCAGCGACCACGGCGCGAGGACCTTTGTGAGGTATGCCGGCGGCAGGTTGTTGACACCGTGCTGAACCTGCCACAGGTACCAGAGCCGGTCGATCATGCAGTGGTGTGACCAGAAGATCGGGTCGAAGGCCGACGACGAGATCACGCCCATGTCGCCACCGCACCAGCCGTGCACGCCGTCGTGGATGTTCTGCACCTGGCTGGTGAAGTCGTCGAACGTCGAGGCCGCGAGCACGCTGTTGACCTGGGCCGCGGTCGGGAGTCCCGACGGCGAGCCGGGCGCGCGCGTCGTGTGCGGCGGGTTCGCGTGAACCCCCGCCGGCACCGGACCGCTGGCCAGCGGGTTCGGCTGACCGCCGACCTGAGCCGCGGAGAACGACGCGGGAATGCCGCTCTGGTGCGAGACCGCGGACGTCCAGTCCCACCACGGGAGGGTCGCCCCGTTGTTCGCGGTCAGCGCGACCTGCTCGAAGTAGTGCAGGTACGCGCGATGCCACGGGAGGAACAGGTCGTAGCTGAACGATTGGCCGCCCGAGCTGCCGTGATGCCAGCAGTCGAAGCGGTTGAACCCGTGGTACTCGGCCCAGTAGATCCAGCTGCGGTTATCGGTCGGGGTGCGCCCCTGCATCGTCGTGTAGGCCGCCGAGAGGGCCGGGATGTTCGCCTGGGCGACGCTTGGCCGGATCCGCACGACGTTCGCCAGGACCGCCTGATTGACCACCGTGGGAGCCGTCGAGGCCACCGAGAACGCTGCCAGATCTGCCATTACACTGCTCCCCTCGGGTGTGAACGCAAGCTCGTGCGATCGTATCCCGCGCCCCGGCCGGCTTGTGTGAGATCGCTCACACAAGACCGGAGATCTTCACAACTCGACGCGGTCGAGGGCCGTGGCGGGGCGGCCCTCGATCCGCGCCGGTCGCCGGTTGCTAGAGAGCGACAACCACCGACTTCGTCTCCTGGTACGCGTTGAGCACCTCTTCGCCCATCTCACGGCCCCAGCCACTCTGCTTGTAGCCGCCGAATGGCAGCGCGGCGTCGTAGATGTGGTACGTGTTGATGTGAACGGTGCCAGCCTTGATCCGCTTGGCGAGCTTGTGGGCCTTGGAGATGTCACGCGTCCAGACGCCGGCCGCGAGACCGTAGACCGAGTCGTTGGCCTGGGCCGCGAGGTCGTCGACATCGGCGAACGGCATCGCCGCAACGACCGGGCCGAAGATCTCCTCCTGGATGATCCGGTGGTCGGACGTCGCATCGACGAGGACGGTCGGCTGCACGAAGAACCCCGGGCCGTCGATCGCGTGTCCGCCGGTCACCGCACGAGCGCCCTCGTCGGCGCCGATCTTCAGGTACCCGGTCACCCGGTCGAACTGCTCGGAGCTGACCAGCGGCCCCATCTCCGTGTCGGGGCTCATCCCGTGGCCGACCTTGATCGCCTCGGCCGCCCGGCTGACGCCCTCGACGACCTCGTCGAAGAGGTCGTTGTGGATGTACAGGCGGCTGCCGGCCGTACAGACCTCTCCCTGGTTGAAGAAGATGCCCATCGCCGCACCGGCGATCGCCGCTCCGACGTCGGCGTCGTCGAGCACGATGTTCGGGCTCTTGCCGCCGAGCTCGAGCGAGACCCGCTTGAGGTTCGTGCGTCCCGCCGCCTGAGCGATCAGCTTGCCGACCTCGGTGCTCCCGGTGAAGGCGACCTTGTCGACATCGGCGTGCTCGGCAAGCGCCGCCCCGGCGTCCCCGTACCCGGTGACGACGTTGAGCACGCCGGGCGGGATCCCCGCCTCGAGCGCGAGCTCGCCGAGACGCAGCGCGCTGAGCGGCGTCTGCTCGGCCGGCTTGAGGATGATCGTGCAGCCGGTCGCGAGCGCCGGGCCGACCTTCCAGGCGGCCATCAGGAGGGGGAAGTTCCAGGGGATGATCTGCGCGACAACGCCGACCGGCTCCTTGACCGTGTAGGCGTGGAACTCGGCCCCCGGCATGTACGGGAGCGACGGGGTGACGGTCGAGCCACGAAGCTTGGTCGCCCAACCCGACATGTACCAGAAGAGGTCGGCCGCGAGTGGGACGTCGGCGGCGGCCGCGAGCGCCTTGGCCTTGCCGTTGTCGAGCGAGTCGAGCTCGGCCAGCTCTTCGAGGTTCTCGGCGATCAGGTCGCCCAGCCGGTGGATCGCGCGCCCGCGCTCGGACGGCGTCATCTTCGACCACGGACCCTCGAAGGCCTTGCGGGCAGCCCGCACCGCACGGTCGACGTCCTCGGCCTTGCCGTGGGCGACAGACGTCAGGACCTCGCCGGTTCCGGGGTCGATCGTCTCGAATGTACCCCCGTCGGCAGCGTCGACCCATTCCCCGCCGATCAGCAGCTGGCGCGGTTGGGAGATGAAGCGACGGGTCGCCTCGGCGATCTGAGCGGAAACGGCAGTGGCCATGGAGGTCTCCTTCGAAGTCTTTGACCGGACCCTTCGAGGATAGGTCGGGCCAGGTTGCGGGGAGGTTGCGCAGGGCGAACGTTGCACACAGGTTGCAACCGGCCTCGATCGCGACCCGCACACGGCGCGCAGCCCTGCCGGCAGAGGTAGCATCGCGGGACGAAGGGAATGCGCGTCGAGCAGACGAACCCGTGGCTCGCGGTCAGGCCGGTCGGCGACCGGCTCGAACAGGCGCGCGCCCTGCGCGGACTCTACGAGTCCTTCCAGTCGGGCAAGGACGTCGGCGGCAGGGTACGGGCCGTCGTCACGCGCTCGTGGGCCCGCTCGGCCGTCGCCGGCGTCGACCCCTCGGGCCATCTCGCGCGAATCGTGATGGACGAGCGCGAGATCGAGGAGCGGTGGTCGCGCCATCCGCTCTACCCGGTCCTCCCGATGCTCCGCGACCTCCTCAGCGGCGCGACCAACGAGTCCTCGCACATGCTCGTGATCTCCGACGCCCGCGGCGTCCTGATGTGGATCGAGGGTCACCACCGCGTGATCGAGGCGACCCACGACATGCACTTCGTCTGCGGCGCCGACTGGAGCGAGGCCGGCGCCGGGACGAACGCTCTGGGGACGGCGATCGCCGTCGACCACCCGGTCCAGATCTTCAGCGCCGAGCATTTCAACCGGATCGTCCACCCCTGGCAGTGCTCGGGCGCGCCGATCCACGATCCGGCGACCGGCGAGATCATCGGCGTCGTCGACCTGACCGGACACCTGCGCACGGCCCACCCCCACACGCTCGCGCTCGTGACAGCGGCCGCCGGGATGGCCGAGGCCTACCTCCGCCACGATCAGCTCCGCAAGGACGAGGCGCTCCGCGAGGCCTACCTCGAGCGCATCGCCGGCGTCACCCAGCCGACCGCGCTCGTCAGGCGCTCGGGCCAGGTGATCATGGCCGTGCCGCACGGTTGGCTGAACGCCGGGATCGGGACGCTCGCGCCGGGCCAGGAGCTGACGCTGACCGACGGGACGGTCGCCGACGTGGAGACGCTCAGCGGCCTCGACGCGTTCGTCGTCTGGCGCCGGCGCCACGGTGAGCCGCAGCCGCAGGCCCCCGCCGGGGTCCGCCTGGAGCTGCTCGGGGAGCGCCCGCGAATCCTCCTCCCCAGCGGACCGGTCGCCCTCTCGGCCAGGCACGCCGAGATCCTCGCCGTCCTGATGCTCGTCGGCCGCGGCCTGAGCGCCGAGGAGTTGACGATCGAGGTATACGGCGAGACCGGCAAGACCGTCACCCTGCGGGCCGAGCTGAGCCGCCTGCGCCGGGACCTCGGCGACCTGATCGGGACAAGGCCGTACGCCCTCGCATCGCCGGTCACGAGCGACCTCCACGACGCCGAGCGACTGCTCGCGCAGGGGCGCCTGGCCGAGGCGATCGGTCAAGCCGGCCGGCGTCTGCTTCTGCGCTCCTGCGCCCCACGCGTCGTCGAGGCCCGCGAGCGCCTCGAGGACGGTCTGCGGGCGGCGATCATCGAGACCGGCGACCCCGACCTGCTCGCCGCGTGGTGTCGGAGTGCGCCCGGTCAGGAGGACGAGCCGGCCGTGCGAGCCCTGCTCGCCGCGCTCGGCCCGGGCGATCCGCGGATTCCGGCGGCCGGCGCCCAGCTTGCTCGGCTCGAAGCGATCCGCGGCGCGCCAGCCTGAGGCGGCGACTCAAAGGTCGCGGAGCTCCTCGATCGGTGGGCGCCGGAGGGCTCGGAGCGTGATCGCGCCGGCGAGCAAGACGCCGACGATCACCGCCGCGCCAACCCCGATCAGATAACCCCAGGGGATCGAGAGGACGTCCGGCGGAGGATCGAAAACCCCGGTCAGCACGTCGACCAGGACGATCGACAGCCCGGCCGCCATCAGGCTGCCGAGGAGCAGGCCGCCGCCAGTGACGAACACCGATTCGCCCCAGACGAACCCACCGAGCTGCCGCCACCGGGCGCCGAGGGCGCTGGCGATCGCGAACGTCCGTCGTCGCTCCCTGAACCCGAGCCCGAGCGCCAGCCCGGTCGCCGCGGCCGCGAGCACGAGGGCGAAGCCCAACTCGATGCGGGTCAACCCGGACAGCTCGACCGCAGTCAGGTTGGAGCCGACGACGTGGCGCTGGTTGACGATGTCCGAGACCGCCGCGCCCGACCCGACCACCGCCGCGATCCGTTTGGCAACCGTCGCCGGGTTGGTCCCGTCGGTCTGGACGAGGAAGCTTCCGATCGCAGGCGATCCGGTCTTTGCGGCGACGTACGCCTGGTTGGCGACGAAGAACGAGTCCTTCGGCGCTGTCGGAAACTCCTTGGCAACCCCCTCGTAGTGGAAGGCAACCGTCGTCAGCTGCTTGGTGACCCCGTTCTGGAGGCGGAGGTTGATCCTGTCGCCCGGATGGAGCTGGTAGTCCTTGACCGTCTCGGCACTGACGAGGATCGCCGTCGGGTCCTTGGCGATGATCTTCATCAGATCGGCCGCCGAACCACCCTGGAACCAGCCGTTCTGCAGCTTGCCTGCGCTCGTGATCGTCGCCGGCCGCACCCCGTAGAGGTCCTGGAGGTCGGCGCCGATGTAGGCGTACCGATGCTGGAGCGGCTCGACCCTGCCGACGCCCGGGATCTTCTCGAGTTGGGCGGTCCCGGCCGCCGGGCTGACCGAGACTCCCGGGGATTCGACGACTGTGACGTCGGCGCCATTCGTGAGCCGGGCGTCGGCCTCGGCCTGGGCCTGGTAGGTCGAGTTGAAGACGGAGGTCGACCCGGCGAAGGCAGCGGTCAGGGCGACCAGCGCCAGCGATTTCGCGAGCAGCCGGCGCTGGCGGCTCATCGTCGCGGCGACCGTCGGCGCGAGCTCGCCGGCAAGCGGCCGCAGCGCCCGGACGATCATCCGGCGGCCGCGGCCGAGCATGAGCTCGGCGAGCCGGTAGACCAGCAGCCCAGCCCCGATCCACCCGAGCACCGGCGCGAGCAGCGCGTACCAGTTGACCGAGACCTGGGCGACGCCTTCGGGGGCGAGCACCAGCTGGTAGCCGTTGCGGGACGCCTGCCAGAAGATCAGGCCGGCGACCGCCAGGCACAAGAAGTCCACCCCGTAGCGGGCCCACCATGGACTCCGGACGGTCCTGCCGATCTGCCGGCGCTGGCCAGCCACGGTCAGCGACCGGACGTCGCGGAGCGCCGGGACGGCGATCGACCCGGCGGCGATCGCGAGGCCGATGGCCGCTGACCCGCCCGCCCAGAGGGCGGCCGAGACCGCTCCGGCGCCGAACGACGCGGTCCCGAAGCTGAGCCGACCGATCAGCAGGGCCGCGGCCAGCCCGCCGACGACCCCGGCGACGCCGGCCAGCGTCGTCTCGGCGAGGGCGAGCCGCACGAGCGTCCGTGTCGAAGCGCCCCGCGTGCGCAGCAGCGCCGCGTCGCGGCGGCGCCGATCGGCCCCGGCAGAGGCGATCAGCGCGGTCACGAGACCGGCCAGGATCGCGCCGGGCACGCCGAGGAAGAGAAACAGGATCTGCGCGTAGAGCGCGTCCTTGCGGGCCGTGTCGAGCGCCGCGCCCAGGTTGTCCCCGACCAGACCGGTGCCCGTCAGTCGCCCCTCGAGGTTGTGCGCGCGGGCGGCGACGTCATCGAACGCCGCACTCGGGCTGCTGGGGAGCTCGTGCGAGAGCGTCGCGTGGATCTGCGTCCTGACCAGCTCGGGCCGCCCGGCGACGACTGGCGCCTCGATCCTGTCGAACGTCGCCTGGGGCAGCAGGATCACGTTGTCCGGCGGGGCCTTGGCCTGGGCGCCCGGGGGTGCCCCGACGGTCTGGAAGAGTGAATCGATATACGGGAGGTCGACGATGCCGCTGATCACGACGTTGACCGGCGTGGTCCCCGGCCGCCCGACCGAGACCGTGCCTCCCGGGGCCACGTGGAGGTTGGAGGCGGTCTGCTGGGCGACGAGGACTCCGTCGAGGCTGCCCGACAGCAGCCGCAGCTCGCCGGGAAAGGCGATCGCGTAGCCCGGCGGCAGCCCGAGCACCCTGGCGGCGCCGGTCGTCTGGGTAGACCCCTGGCTGGTGGCACTCAGACCCGGAGCGGGCGCGAAGCGCACCGGCAGAGCCCGGCTGACCGCCGGGTAGCTGGCGACGCTCGCCAGCAGCGAAGCCCGACTCGCGCCCGGCTGGGCTTCGACCTGCCAGTCGATCGGCACGCGAGCGATCGCCCGCTTGGTCATCTGCGAGTTGGTCGACGACAGGAACGTCCCGATCGACGCGATCAGGGCGACGCCGACCGCGACGCCGAACGCGGTCGCGAGGACCCGGCTCGGGCGGTGGATGACGAGGCCCCGCAGCCAGCTCAGCGCGACCATGACGACTCCGTCGAGTCTGCGGGAAACCGACCGAGGCGACGCCCGCCGACCTTGAGCTCTCCGCTGTGCATCTCCCAGCGCTCGGGCAGCCGGCCGGCGACGCTCAGGTCGTGGGTTGAGATCACGAGTGCCGAGCCGGCATGCCTGCTGGCGGCGAGGAGGACGTCGACGACCGCGGCGCCGTTGGCCCGATCGAGCTGGCCGGTCGGCTCGTCGGCAAGGATCAGGCTCGGGTCTCCGGCCAGCGCCCGCGCCACGGCGACACGCTGCGCCTGGCCGCCGGAGATCTCCTCGGGGAGCTTGTCGGACAGGTCGTCAAGGTCGAGCCTCCGCAGCGCGGCGTGGGCGACGACGCGGGCCTGCTTGTCTGTCATTCCGCCGAGCACCAGTGGGAGGGCGGCGTTCTCGACCACGCTCAGCGGCGCCAGCAGGCTCGGCCCCTGGAAGATGACCCCCACGCGCCCCGGCCGCAGCTCGTCGCGGCGGCCGATCGCCGGCCAGCTGACGGTCCCGATCGTCGGATCGTCGAGCCCGGCCATCAGGTGGAGGAGCGTCGACTTCCCCGATCCCGACGGGCCGGTCAGCGCGATGCACTGCCCTGCGAAGACCGCGCAGTCGGTGGCCACGAGCGCGACGGTCGCAGTAGCTCCCTGGCCGTAGGTCCGGGCGGCGCCATCGCACCGAACGAGTGGGGCTCGCTCGCTCATGCCGCGACCCTTCCGTCCAGGAGGCGGATCTCCCGGTCGACGGCGGCAGCGATCTCCGGGCTGTGGGTGACGACCAGGACACCGGCTCCGGCGGCAGCCCTCTCGCGGAGGAGGTCGAGGATCCCCGCGGCGCCCACACCATCGAGCTCGCCGGTCGGCTCGTCGGCGAGGATCACCGGCGGGTCGTTGGCCAGGGCGACGGCCAGGCCGGCGCGGGCGAGCTCGCCACCGGAGAGCTGGGACGGTCGAGCGGACGCACGGTGAGCGATGCGGCAGCGGTCGAGGACCTGGTTGCGCCAGACGACACTCGACGCCCGGCGAGCGATCCGTTGGGCCAGGTCGACGTTCGCGGCCACAGAGAGGTGACCGACGAGGTTGGCCTGCTGGAAGAGCATGCCGATCTGGGCGCCGCGGATACGAGCCCGCTCCTCCTCCGGCCGGCGGGAGATTCGGGTCCCGTCGATGCTGACGCTTCCGCCGTCCGGCTCGTCGAGCCCTGCGAGGCATGCCAGCAGGGTCGATTTCCCGGAGCCCGACGGACCCGTGACCGCGACCAGCTCGCCGGGCGCCAACGCGAGCGAGACGCCCTTCAGCGCGAGCGTCTCGTCGTCTCCGGCGTGGAAGAACCGGTAGAGGTCGTGGGCCTCGAGGACGGGGCTCACCGCGTGAACGTGAGCGAGTTGGTGATCGTGTTCCACGGATCGACGTTGTCCGATCCGTCCGGCGCCGAGACGGTCACGACCACGTCGCGGCCCCTGCGAGCGAAGTCGTAGCGCTCGATCGCGAGCAGCCCGACCTTGCCGGTCACGGGATCCGGCTTGGCGTAGCCGAGGTAGGCCGTGCGGATCGCCGGGCCGGCCTTTCGCCTCACAGCGGTGACCGACTGGAGCCTGAAGCCCTTGACCGACGACGCGAGCCTTCCGAGCACCTGCCTCTTCACCCAGGCCACGGTGATCGGGGCCGCGGACGGGACCGCGGTGATCGAGACCGTGTTCAGCTTGTCGGTCCACGTGACCGTGGCGCCCCTCGTCGTGCGCGACCACCCCTCCGGCGTGCTCAGGGTGTAGCCGGCGCCCGGCACCGCGTACGCGGGGTAGGCGATCGTGTCTGGGATGTCGCCGGGAGGCAGGCTCTCGGTGGTCTGCGGGTTCACCCCGTTGGCGGCCGCCGGCCTCGACGTCGCGGGCGATCTGCCCCCAGCGCCGGCGGTCGTCCCCGAGCCCGAGCCGGAGCCCGAGCCGGAGCCCGAACCCGAGCCGGAGCCCGAACCCGAGCCGGAGCCGGAGCCGGAACCCGAGCCCGAACCTGAGCCAGAGCCCGAGCCGGAGCCCGAACCCGGGCTGGAGCCGGAGCTCGATCCACAGCCGGCGAGGGCGAGCGCCGCGATCGAGAGCAGCACGGGCGCTGTGAGCTTGGACACGGGCCTCCGCGGGTCGCTGGCTGGTCTCCCGGCGAGACTAGGCCCCGCGGTTCACGGCAAGGTTCGCGAAGGTCAACGCCGGGTCAAACCTGCCCGCTGCTCCGCGCCCAAACGCAAGGTCGACCCGCCGGGTGCGCCGAAGTGAATGCCGGCAGAGTGCCGTGCGCGGAGGCGACGGCCGGTCGGAGCTCCTCGCGGGCGCTACGCTCGGGCACATGGCCGAACGCGGGATCCTGGTCATCGAGGATGACGACGCGATCGCCGCGGGCCTGGCCCGGGTCCTGACCGGCCAGGGGCATTCGGTGCGGCGCCTTGGCGCGGGCGCGGGCGCGCTTGCGGCGGCCGACGACGAGATCGGCCTGGTCGTGCTCGACCTCGGCCTGCCCGACATCGACGGGCTCGAGGTCTGCCGCCGGCTGCGGGCCGCCCGCCCGGATCTCGCGATCCTGATCCTGACGGCCCGCGAGCACGAGCTCGACGTTGTCGCCGGGCTGGACGCCGGCGCCGACGACTACCTGGTCAAGCCGTTCCGCCTGGCCGAGCTGCTTGCGCGGATCCGCTCGCACCTGCGCCGGGCGGACGCCCACGCAACGCAGGCCGGCGGATCGCTCGACGTCGGCGAGGTCCACGTGGATCGCTCGGCCCGGCGGGCGTGGCTCGGCGAACAGGAGCTGATGCTCCGACCGAAGGAGTTCGACCTCCTCGCCCTGTTCGTGACGAACGCCGGGATCGCCCTGACGCGCGAGCGGATCATGGACGAGGTCTGGGACACCGCGTGGATGGGCTCGACCAAGACCCTGGACACCCATGTGCTCGGGCTGCGCAACAAGCTCGGGGCCAACGCGATCGCGACCCTCCGCGGAGTCGGCTACCGCTTCGAGCGGCAATGAAGCGACGAATCGTGCTCGCGATCGCCGGCGTCGCCGCCTGCGCGGTGACGCTCTTCGCCCTGCCCCTCGGGATCGCCCTCCAGCGGGGATACCGGGTCGAGGAGCTGCTGCGTCTCCAGCGAGACACGGTCGCCGCGACCCGCGCGATCGATCTCACGACCAGCGGGACCGACCCCGTCGAGCTGCCTCGCTCGGCCGACCGGTTGGCGATCTACAACGCCGCCGGGACCCTGATCGCCGGCCGGGGACCGCCGGCCGGCGACGCGATCGCACGCTCGGCCCTCGCGACACGCCGACCGACCGGCACGAGCGGCGCCGGGACACTGGTCGTCGCCGTACCCCTGCTGAGCGGCGAGCGGGTGACCGGGGTGGTCCGCGCCGAGCGCAGCCAGGCGGCCGTCGCCGGCCGAGCCCACCGGACGTGGTTGGCGCTGGCCGGGCTGGCCGCCGCCCTCGTCGCCGTCGCCGCGTTGGCCGCGCTCGCCCTCGGGCGACGCCTCGCCGGTCCGCTGGAGACCCTCGGGGGAGTCGCCCGTCGGGTCGCGGCCGGCGACTTCGCAGCACGGGCGACGCCAACCGGCATCCGGGAGATCGACGATCTCGGTACGGCGCTCAACCGGAGCACCCGACACATCGACGATCTCGTCACCCGCGAGCGGACGTTCAGCGCGAACGCCTCCCATCAGCTGCGCACGCCGCTCGCCGCCCTGCGCCTCGAACTCGAGGGCCTGGCCCTCGGAGCGACCGAAGAGCCGCCCGAGCTGAACGCTGCCCTCGCGCAGGTCGACCGCCTCCAGGCCACGATCGGGACGCTGCTGGCGGTCGCCCGGGGAACGCCCCAGGCCGAGCTGACGAGTGACGTCGGGGCGCTGTTGCGTGAGCTCGAGGAGCGCTGGCACGGTCCCCTCGCCGCTGCCGGCCGACCGCTGCGGGTTAGCGTCGACGTCGGCGGGAAGACCGGCCCGGCGAGCGGAGGGACCGCGGAGCCGTTGCTGGTCGCGATGTCACCGACCGTCCTGCGAGAGATCGTCGACGTCCTGATGCAGAACGCAGAGACCCACGGCGCGGGCGCGGTCAGCCTGACGGCGCGCCGGGCCGGCGTCGCCGTGCTGGTCGAGGTGGCCGACCGCGGGACGGGGTTCGGCGCCGATCCCGAGGCGGCGTTCACCCGGGGGACCGGCGACGGGCACGGGATCGGCCTCGCACTGGCCCGGTCGCTTGCCGACGCCGACGGCGCCCGACTTCAGATCACCCGGGCCGGCCCGTCCCCGGCGATCACACTCCTCGTGCCCACCGCCGAGTCGCTCGCCCCGCCGCCGTCGCTCGGCGGGGAACCCGCCGCAAGGGACGCGCCAGCGCCTGCGCAGGTCTCACCCTCCTCGCCAGCGTCAAGAGCTCCGGCCGGCGATCTCCCCGACCGCCCGCAACGCGAGCGTGTCCCCGGCGAGCTCGGACCCGCCCCGGGTGTTGAGCTCGAGATCGGCCAGACGGACGAGCGCCTCGCGTAGACGGCCGGAGTCGGTCCGTCTGACATCGGCGATGAACCGGTCGGCGGCCTTGGGCGGCATCCGCAGGCCCCGCTTGACAGCAGCCGGCGCCTCGCCCGCCTCGAGGCTCAGCGAGACCGCCAACGCCTCGCGCACGCGCTTCGTCATCCAGTAGGCGATCGACTCGACCCGCTCGCCCTGGGCCCGCAGACGCAGAAACAGCCGCGAAGCCGCCGCCGCGTCCCCCGCGACGACCGCGTCCGCCAGGACCCACAGCTTCCGCTCGGCTCCCCCGGCCGCCAGCTCGGCGACCAGATCGGCGTCCAGCCGACCCCCTGGCCCCAGCCCGAGCGCGATCTTCTCGAGCTCGCGGGCCAGCCGCTGCTGGCGCTCGCCGACCTGGACGACCAGCGTCCGCGCGGCCGCCGCGTCCAACTCCAGTCCCAGCGTCCGCGCGTGCGCCTGGGCCCACTTCGGAAGGTCCCACGCCTTAAGCGTCGCCTGCTCGGAGACGTCGCCCCCCGCCCGCTTGACGGCCGCGTGGAGGACCGCCGGCGCCTTCGCGCGGCCGTCCTCACGCGCGAAGAAGGCGACCGTCGTCTCGGCCGGCATGTCCCCGAGCACCCCGACCAGGTGGCTGGTGACATCCGCATCCTTCCACCGCTCGACCCCGTCGACGATCAAAAACCGCCGCCCCACCGCGAACGTCATCGTGCAGAGCGCGGCCGCGACCCCCTCCGGTGTGCACCCGTCACCCTCGATCACCTCCACCCCACCAGCGTCGCTCTGCTCGTCGGCCAGCGCCCGCAGCCGGGCCCGCCGCTCGCCGACCCGGGGATGGTCGTTGCCGTGGATCAGATACGCCGGCTTGAACGTGGGCACAGGGCGACTTCGGCGATCGGTCGTGGCTGACGCTCGCCCGGGCTCAGCGGACGACGATGTTGACGAGCTTGCCGGGAACGACGACGACCTTCACGATCTCCCGCCCCGCGATGTGCGCCTGCACGTTCGGCGCCGCGAGCGCCAGCGCCTCGAGCTCATCCCGGCCGGCCGAGCTCGGCGCCGGCACCCGATCGCGCAGCTTGCCCGAGACCTGGCAGACCAGCTCGAAGGTGTCGGACTCCAGCATCCGCGGGTCGGCCTCCGGCCACGGCTCCTCCCAGACCCGCCGGCCGGTCAGCAGGTGGAAGGCGTCCGCCGCGGTGTGCGGCGCGAACGGGAAGATCAGCGAGGCCGCGGTGGCCACGGCGAAGCTCATCGCCGGCAGGGAGACCGCGTCCCGCAGGCGCGAGCAGTCGTTGATCAGCTCCATCACGGCGGCGATCGCCGTGTTGAAGGCGAACCGGCCGTCCATGTCCCGAGTCACCTTGTCGATCGCCCAGTGGGCCTTCCGCGTCAGCTCGCGATCGGCCGCCGCCGGCAGCGCGACGCCGCCGTTGCCCGAACCCCCGCCCGCCAGCGCGCCAGCCGTCTCGGCCGACAACCGCCACAACCGGCCCAGAAATCGATGGACTCCCTCCAATCCCTCGTCCGACCAGTCGGCGTCCTGGTCGGGCGGCCCGATGAAGAGGATGTACGCCCGCGCGGTGTCGACCCCGTAGCGGTCGACAAGCGGACCCGGCGAGACGACGTTGCCCTTGGACTTCGACATCTTCGCCCCGTCGCGCGTGATCATCCCCTGCGTGAAGAGGGCCGCGAACGGCTCCTGGAAGTCCAGGTGGCCGAGGTCGGCGAGCGCCTTCGTGAAGAAGCGCGCGTACATCAGGTGGAGGATTGCGTGCTCGATCCCCCCGATGTACTGGTCGACCGGCATCCACCGCCGCAGCGCCTCCGGATCCCACGCCGCCGCGTTGTTGTGGGGGTCGCAGTAGCGCAGGAAGTACCACGACGAGTCGACGAACGTGTCCATCGTGTCCGTCTCCCGCCGAGCCGGCCCACCGCACTTCGGGCAGGTCGTGGCCACCCACTGCTCGGCCGCGGCGAGCGGCGAGCGCCCGTGGGGCGCGTAGTCCTCGACGTCCGGCAGCAACACCGGGAGCTGGTCGGCCGGGACGGGCTGCAGGCCGCACGCCTCGCAGTAGACGACCGGGATCGGGCAGCCCCAGTAGCGCTGGCGCGAGACCAGCCAGTCGCGCAGGCGGTAGTTGACCGACAGCTCGCCCCGCCCATCCTCCGCCAGCCAGGCGACGATCCGCGTCAGCGCCGCCCGGTTTTGCAGGCCGTCGAAGTCGGGGTGGGAGTTGACGAGCCGACCGTCGCCCGCGTACGGGAGCTCGCCCGGCCCCTCGATCACCCGGCGGATCGGCAGGCCGTAGACCGTGGCGAAGGCGTGGTCGCGCTCGTCGTGCCCCGGGACGGCCATGATCGCCCCGGTCCCGTAGGAGATCAGCACGTAGTCGGCGACCCAGATCGGGATCGCCTCGCCGTTGACCGGGTTGATCACGTTGCGCCCGAGCGGGACCCCGGTCTTCGGACGCTCGGCGGCCGCCCGCTCGTCGTTGGGCGCCGCGCGGGCGGCGTCGACGTAAGCCCTGACCTCGGCCTCGTGGGGTCCGCCGGCGGCGAGCGCCGTGACGTCCGGGTGCTCGGGGGCCATCACGAAGAAGGTCGCCCCGAACAGCGTGTCCGGGCGGGTCGTGAAGACCGGGTAGTCGGTCTCGCCGTGCTCGGCGCGGAAGCTCACCAGCGCGCCCTCCGACCGACCGATCCAGTTGCGCTGCATCGTCTTGACGTGCTCCGGCCAGTCGATCCCGTCGAGGTCGTTCAGCAGGCGCTCGGCGTATGCCGTCGTCTTGAACAGCCACTGCTCGAGCTGCCGCGTCTCGACCTCGGCCCCACACCGCTCGCAATGGCCGTTGACGACCTGCTCGTTGGCGAGCACCGTCGCGTCGACCGGGCACCAGTTGACGGCGGCGTTCTTCTTATAGGCGAGGCCCGCCGCCAGCAGCTCGAGGAAGATCCACTGCGTCCAGCGGTAGTAGGCCGGCTCGTTCGTCGCGAGCTCACGCGACCAGTCGATCGACACGCCCCACCGGCGGAACTGCCGCTGGAAGGACGCGATCGACGCGGCCGTCGACTCACGCGGATGGACGCCGGTCGCGATCGCATGATTCTCGGCCGGCAGACCGAAGGCGTCGAAGCCCATCGGGTGGAGGACCTGCTCGCCCCGGCGGCGGTGGAAGTGCGCGATCGCGTCGCCGACCGCGTAGCACTTCAGATGACCGATGTGCGGCTCACCGCTCGGGTACGGGAGCATCTCGAGGATGTAGGACGACCTCCCCGGCGTCGGCTCGTTGGTCACCTCCCACGTCTTCTCCTCCGCCCAGACGGCCTGCCACCGCGGCTCGATCTCCTGCGGGTCGTAGCGGTACTCCTCGCGGTGGGCGGCCATCGGCCGATCAGGTTAGTCGACGGACTGGCGGGTTCCCCGCGCGCCGGTGGTCGGCGCGCCGGGCGGGCGGGGGCGAGCCGCGTGGAGCGCGGGGTCGAGCCTGGTGGACGCGCGTGAGACGTCCCCCGACGCCGGTCGGTTGGGGCCGAAGCCGAGGCTATCGTGGACCCAGGATGAGCTCGACCTCCGTCGTCTGGTTTCGCCGGGACCTGCGAGTCGCCGACCACCCCGCCCTGGCGGCGGCCGTCGAGCGATCCGACCGGGTGCTCGCCGTCTTCTGCCTCGACGATCGCCTCCTCACCGGCCGGACGGCGTCGGGCGCGCGCACCCAGTTCATGCTCGAGTGCATCACCGACCTCGACCGGTCGTTGCGAGATCGCGGCTCCCGTCTCGTGATCCGGCGGGGCGCACCCGAGCGGGAGATCGTCGAGCTCGCCAACGCGGTCGGCGCGGCGGAGATCCACTTCACCCGCGACGCGACGCCCTACGCCCGGGCCCGGGGCCGGCGGGTTGCCGACGCGTGCGCAGCGGCCGGGATCCGTCTCGTCGGGCACGCCGGCCTCTGGGCGGTCGACGACCCCGCGGCGATCCTCACCGCGGGCGGGACCTCCTACCAGGTCTTCACGCCGTTTCACCGCCGGTGGCTGGAGGAGCCGCGCCGGCCGGTGCTGGACGCGCCGGCGACGCTCGACGTCGGAGGAGGCGGCGGCGGCGTGGTCGATCCGGGCCGGATCCCCGAGCTGGCCGAGCTCGGCCTCACCCAGGCGCTCAGCGACCCGCTGCCGGGCGGCGAGCGGCCGGCCTGGGAGCGGTTCGAGCGGTTCCGTACCGACACTGTCGCCGGCTACGCCCAGGGCGGCCACGACGCGGTCGGCGACGAGGGGACCTCGCGCCTCTCGGCGTACCTCCGCTTCGGCGCGATTTCGCCGCGTCAGATCGAGTCCCGGCTCGACGACGGCCCCGGATCCCAGGCGTTCCGAAGGCAGCTGTGCTGGCGGGACTTCTACCTCGACCTGCTCCGCCGCCACCCGGAGAACGCGAAGCTCGAGCAGCAGCCCGACCGGCGGGCGATCGTGTGGCGGGACGCACCGGAGGATCTCGAGCGCTGGCAGGCCGGCCTGACCGGGTATCCGCTGGTCGACGCGGGCATGCGCCAGCTCCAGGCCGAGGGATTCATGCACAACCGGACACGGATGCTGACCGGATCCTTCCTCACCAAGCACCTGGGGATCGACTGGCGGGAGGGCGAGCGGTGGTTCATGCGCCTGCTGCTCGACGGCGATCCGGCGGTCAACAACGGCAACTGGCAGTGGATCGCCTCAGTCGGGTCAGACCCCCAGCCGGTCGGGCGGCGCCTGCTCAGCCCGACCCGCCAGCAGGAGCGCTTCGACCCGGACGGGACCTACGTCCGGCGGTGGGTCCCCGAGCTGCGGCGTGTGCCGGACGCCTTCCTGGCCGAGCCGTGGCGGATGCCCGACGACCTCGCGCTCGAATGCGGCTGCGTGATCGGCCTCGACTACCCCCGGCCGATCGTCGACCACGCGAGCGCCCGGCGGGAGGCGCTCGCCCGGTACGCGGCGGCCGGTGGCTGACGGAGCCGGCGGACTGCGGGCGCCGTCTTGGATCTCCCGCGTTGCCGGCGCCCGGCGGCCCCCGGGCGGGCTGACGCGAAGCCGACGGATTCGGCGCTCGCGGGCGAGTGACCCGGCGGCGAGGACGGACGAGGGCCGGGGCGGGCGCAGCCGGCTGTTAAGATGCCCGGGCAGCACGCTGCGGGGCTATAGCTCAGCTGGGAGAGCGCCGGTATGGCATACCGGAGGTCGAGGGTTCGAGCCCCTCTAGCTCCATTGGTGAAGGCCTGACGGCCCCACGTTTTCGGCGTTTTCGGGGCTGGACGGGTCGCTGTCCGTGGCCTCCTGAGGTTCGCTGCCCCCAAGCCGCAACGCGAGCGATGGTGGCGCCTTTCGCGTCCGAAGTCGATGCGAACATCTGTTCGCATGCGTGACGCCAGCCCCAGGACGCGGTCCCCCCTGCAACTGGATCTCCTCGGCTCCGTCGTCGAGCAGTCCGCCGTACCTGAGAGTCTTCCGCTGGTGCACGCCGACCGTCTATCGGAGCGGACTGAGCTGCGTCGCCTGGCCGTGTCCGAGAAGCTCGACGCGCAGCACCGAGCGCGGTGGGGACAGTTCTTCACGCCGCCGGCCGTGGCTGACTTCCTCGCGAGCCTCATCGAGCTACCGGCCGACGGCGAGCTAAGAGTTTTGGATCCGGGGGCTGGAGTTGGGTCGCTGTCGGCGGCGCTGGTCGGTCGTGCCATCGTCGACGCGCCGGGCTGCGCGATCCGGCTAGTGGCGTTCGAGGCTGATCGGGCGCTGGAGTCCGCACTGGCAGAAACGCTCATCGACTGCGAGCGCACCGCTCGAGCGGCCGGCGTCGAGTTCTCGGCGGAGCTCCGAGCGGAGGATTTCCTGTCACATGCTGCGGCCCTTGCGTGCGGCTGGGATCTCGGTGATGGCGACGGATTCGACGCCTGCGTCATGAATCCGCCATACCGCAAGATCAACACCGATTCCCCCGAGCGCGCCGCGGCGGAGTGCATCGGCTTGCGCGCTACCAACCTTTATGCGGCCTTCTTGGGCGCAGCCGTGGTTGCGCTAGCCCCAGGAGGTCAGCTCTCTGCAATCACTCCTCGGAGCTTTGCCAACGGCCCGTACTTCTTACCCTTCCGTCGGTTCTTTCTCGACCGAATGAGTCTCGAGCTCGTGCACGTCTACGAGCGCCGAGGCGAGCTGTTTGCCGACGCGGACGTGTTGCAGGAGAACGTAGTCGTGCGAGCTGTCCGCGGTGGATGCCAGGGGAGGATCAAACTGTCGACGGGTCGCGCCGACCGTGCTGAGATCGTGTCAGTCGTCGAAGCCTCCGATGTGATCCACCCAGACGATCCGCAGCTGTTCATTCGTATACCGATCGATGAGGCAGCGACGGCCGTCGCGGGCCGAATCGCGAGCCTCCCGGCGAGACTGACGGACCTCGCGCTCAACGTATCGACCGGGCGAGTGGTGGACTTCAGGACGCGGGGAAACCTCCGCTCCGTGATGTCTCACGATTCTGCCCCACTGATCTACCCCGGGCATCTCTCGGCCGGTCGCGTGCGCTGGCCATGCGGGGCCGATCGGAAGCCGACGGCGCTCGCGATGAACGATGGGACACGTTCGCTCGTGCTCCCAAACGGGGATTACGTTCTGGTGAAGCGGTTCTCGTCGAAGGAGGAGCGACGACGGGTATCCGCGGCGCAGTTCAGCAAGCGAGACGTGAGCACCGAGGTGGTCGCATTCGAGAACCACCTCAACGTGTTTCATCAAGAGAACACCGGCATCGAACCTGCGCTCGCGACCGGTCTGACTATCTTCTTGAACACCTCCACCGTCGACGAGTTCGTGCGCCAGTTCAGCGGACATACGCAGATCAACGCGACAGATCTGCGGCTCCTGCGCTATCCGGACCGGGCAACCCTGGTCCGAATCGGGGGCCTCGTCGCCTCGCGTGGCTGGCCCACAGATCAGCGCGATATCGACGAAGTCGCGGGCGAATGCATCGCGGGCTTCGAACCGGGCACCGTGACTGAGGTCGCAGCGTAGATGAGCAGCTCCGCCGCGGACCGCGTCGCTGACGCGCAGGCGCTTCTGCGGGACCTGGAGTTCGATCCCGAACGCTGCAACGAACGGTCTGCGCTGGTGCTGCTTGCGTTGCTCCAGCTCGACGCAGTGTCCCCCTGGCGAGACGCCCGGAACCCCAGGATGCGGACGGTCGAGATGATGGCCTGGATCAGTGATCGCTACGGACGGACCTACAAGCCGAACACGCGTGAGACGATCCGTCGCCAGACCCTGCACCAGTTCGTCAGTGCCGGACTCGTCGTCCTGAACCCCGACGAACCGGCCCGCGCCGTCAACTCGCCGAAGAACTGCTACCAGGTGACGGCGGAGGCCCTCGCCACGGTCAAGGTCTTCGGCAGCCGTCGCTATGCGTACCAACTTGCTGCGTACCGCCGCGAACGGCCGGGCCTCGTCGCCCAGTATGCGCGGGCTCGCGACCGCGAAATGCTGCCTGTTACCCTCCCAGACGGAACCGCCGCCGCACTCTCGCCAGGAGGCCAGAACGTGCTCCTCAAGCAGATCCTCGAGGAGTTCTGCCCACGATGGACCCCGTCGGGGCGTGTGCTTTACGTCGGCGACGCCGGTCGGGATGATCCGGTGTTCGAAGCCGGGGCTCTCGCGGATCTCGGTCTGCGGCTCGACAAACACGGGAAGCTCCCCGACCTCATCGTCCACCTCCCCGCTCGGGACTGGCTCGTCCTGCTGGAGGCCGCGTCTTCTCACGGTCCGGTCGACGCCAAACGCCACGGTGAGCTTCACGGGCTCTTCGGGTCGTCTCGAGCCGGTCTTGTTCTGGTCAGCTGCTTCCCCACCCGGGCCGAGATGCGCAGGTACCTCTCACATATCGCATGGGAGACCGAGGTGTGGTGCGCCGATGCGCCGAGCCACCTCATCCACTTCAACGGCGAGCGCTTCCTCGGCCCCTATCCCCAACACGCCTGACTCGGAGCTCAGCTGGGGGCGACCTCGACCGGGCGGGCCCCGCCGGCGAGGGTGACCTTGAGCTCGGGAACCTCGCCCCAGAGCCGCTCGAGGCTGTAGAAGTCGCGGTGCTCTGGCGTGAAGACGTGGACCACGACGTCGAGGTAGTCCATCAGGACCCAGCCGGCTTCGCGGAGTCCCTCGACCCGGCGGGGCAGGACACCGTGCTCGTTCTTCATGCCGATCTGGATTCCGTCGTGGATCGACTTGACCTGGCGCTCGGTGTTCCCCGAGCAGACGATGAAAAAGTCGGTGTAGTCGAGCACGCCCCGCAGGTCGAGCACGACGATGTCGATCGCCTTCTTGTCGTCGGCGTAGTCGGCGATCGTGCGGGCGAGTTCCTCGGATGTCATACGTAGAGCCTCCGCTCTTCGATGTAGTCGGCAACTGCTTGCGGGACGAGATCACGGATCTGTCGGCCCTCCCTGACCGACTGGCGTACCTGCGAAGAGGAGACGTCGACCCGCGCCATGTCGAGGAACCTGACCTGCCCCCCTCCGCCAGCGACCCGGCCGACCTCGGTCTGCACGGCCGATCTGGTCATCCCGGACCGCTCGGCGACCGCGAGCTTCGCGAGAGCCAGGATCGCAGCCGGCTCGTGCCAGGTCGGCAGGCTCAGCGCCATGTCGCCTCCGACGATCAAAGTCAGCTCATCACCGGGTTGCCTCGCATCGATCTCCCTGAGCGTAGTGATCGTGTACGACGGTCCCGGACGGCCCGTCTCGACGTCTGAGACCTCGAGCCAGGGCTCGACGTCTGCGACCAGCCGGCACATCGCCAGCCGGTGCTCGACGCCGGGGTCCTCGGGGACCTCCTTGTGCGGCGGCACGCGGGCGACGACCATCATCACCCGGTCGAGCGACAGCTCGGCATGAGCCTGCCTCGCGCACCGAAGATGGCCGACGTGGGGCGGGTTGAAGGTCCCGCCGAGGATGCCGACGCGGGCCACTCAAGTCAGAGCGATCGGCGCGCGGTCACAGACGGACGTGACCGTCGCCCTCGATCAGGTACTTCGTCGTGCAGAGCTCGCGCATCCCGATCGGCCCGCGGGCGTGGAGCTTCTGCGTCGAGTTGCCGATCTCCGCCCCCATCCCGAACTCCCCGCCGTCGGTGAAGCGAGTCGACGCGTTGACATAGACGCAGGCCGCGTCGACGTCGAGCTGGAAGCGGCGCGCCGCCTGCGTGTCGCGCGTGACGATCGCCTCCGAGTGGCCACTCCCGTAGAGCCCGATGTGGTCGATCGCCTCGTCGACGGACTCGACCACCCGGACGGCGAGGACCGGCGCGAGGAACTCCGTCTCCCAATCGACCTCGTCGGCCGGGCCGACGGCGACGTCGCCGGCGAGCTCGCGAGTCCGCGCGTCCCCACGGAGCTCGACGCCCGCAGCCGCGAGGCCGGCCAGCGCGCCGGGGAGGAAGGCGCCCGCCACCGCGGCGTGGACGAGGAGCGTCTCGGCGGCGTTGCAGACGCTCGGCTTCTGGACCTTGGCGTTGACGATGATCGCCGTCGCCGCGTCGAGGTCGGCCGTCGCGTCGACGAAGACGTGGCAGTTGCCGGACGCCGCGTAGATGACCGGGATGCGGGCGACCGCCTGGAGCGCCTTCTTGAGACCCTCCCCCCCACGCGGGATGATCAGGTCGACGAGCCCGGACTGACCGGCGAGCTCGGCCAGCTCCTCGCGACCGCCTCCGGCGACGAGGCCGATCGCCCCCTCCGGGACGCCGGCCGCGGTGGCGGCATCGACGGCGAGGCGGACGAGAACGGCGTTCGAATGGGCGGCAGTACTCGATCCCCGGAGGACGATCGCGTTACCCGACTTCAGGCAGAGGGCAGCCGCGTCGATCGTGACGTTCGGCCGGGCCTCGTAGACGACGGCGATCACGCCGAGCGGGACCCGGACGTGGCGGATGTCGAGGCCGTTCGGCGCCCGGAAACCGGAGATCACCTCGCCGACCGGATCGGCGAGACCGGCGATCTGACGGACGCCGGCCGCGATCTGTGCGATCCGCTGGCGATCGAGCGTGAGGCGGTCGATCAGCGTCGGGCTGAGGCCGGCCTGCATGGCAGCCTCGACATCGAGGGCGTTGGCCTCGACGATCTCGTCGGTCCGATCGATCAGCCCCTGCGCGACCCTTTCGAGCGCGTCGTTCTTGACGCCGGTCTCGAGGCTCGCGAGGCTGCGCGACGCCTGCTTGGCGGCCCGGCAGAGATCGGTCACCGATGCGGTGGTGGTGGCCATCAGACCCAAAATGGTACTCGTCGCCTCCAAGCGGAGACCGACGGCCGCCCGGCGACGACCGACCCGATCGCGCAATCGTCGCGGACGCCGACCTGCGGCGCCACCTGTGGATCGGATCGGGTCCCCTACGGGCTGGTCGCCCCGCTACCCCGCCCGGCGGGGTTGCGTCCGAGGACATTGCCGAGCAGCGGCTGGCAGCTCGCCGCGGCCGCCTTGAACGCCGGGGTGGTGGTGTTGACGGCGGTCGTGTTGAACACGGGACCCGCGCCCGACGTGTTGGGTGGCGGCAGGCTGACGCCCTTCTTGCGCATGCAGGCCGAGAAGCTCGCCAACGCGGTCTTCGCGGCCGGCGTGGCGAACCGGCGCGCCGCGGGCGCGCCGGTTCCGCCGCACCTCTTCAGGGCGGCCTGGAACTGCGCTCGGGTGACGCCGGCCGGCAGTCGCCGGGCCAGCCCACCGCCCCCGCCGGCGCCACCGCCAAGGCCGAGCCCGAGTCCGCCGCCGGCCGTCCGCACGCCGCCGCCGGCCGTGCCGGCGGGGGGCCGCCGTCGCGTACCGGCGGGGCGCTGGGGCAGCGTGATGCCGTTCGTCTGCAGGCACTGGCGCAGAGCGGCGAAGCGGGCGCCGCCCGGGCCGCTGGTCCCCGTGCCGCCGGCGGCCGTGGTCGTCCCGGCGGGCGCGCTGGACGCCGTGGACGCGGACTTGTCAGACGAGCTTCCGCACGCCGCCAGGGCGAGGCAGGCCAGCGGGAGGACGAGCAGGATCGAGGCTGCGGACGGGCGGCGCAAGTCGGGCAAGGTCATTCGTTCCTTGTCTGTCGGATCGTGAACATCGAAGTCATCAGGGGCCGAACAGGGTCGGCGCGCCGCCGCCGCCGCCGCCGGGCGCCGCGCCCGACGCGCCCGACGCAGCCCCACTCGCCACGCCGGCGGCCCCCCCGCCGGCCCCGCGGCGTCCGCCGCCGCCGGCCACCGTCCCCAGCCCGCCCGCGCCGCCGGTTCCGGAATCGCGCACGCTGGTGGCCTCTACGGAGCCGTCGGCCGCCTTGGGCCCCTGGACGAGGACGGTGTCGCCCGGCTGGACCCCGCGGGCCGTGGCGGTGACCTGGCGCGTGATCTGGGACGCGGCCGAGGTGACGACCTTGATCGTGTTGCCCTGCTGGTCGGTCACGTAGAGATCCGGGCCGGCGACATTTGCGACCTGGCCGACTGTCGCGTTCGCCCCGGCAGCCCCGGCAGCCCCGGCAGCCCCGGCGCCCGCGCCGGTGCGACCGCCCGCCCCTGCGGCGGGGGCGAGGACGCCGGACGCGCGGCGGGCGCCGGCGACCGAGCCCGAGCTCGCCGGCAGCTGGTTCTTCTCGACCTCCACGCCGGCGACGAACCCCGCCGCACCGACGAGGGCGGCAGCCAGCACCGCCGTCAGGGGGGTCAGGAGCCGATGGCGCGGACGCCCCGGCAGGACCTCCGTGTCCCAGTCGGCCGGGCCGAGCGGCGGGGCCGGCAGCGTGCTCGACGTCGGGTCCCCCTGGAGAAGTGGGACGGAATCGTCGGAGGCGACGGGCGCCCGGGCCGGATCGTCGCTCGAGGCCGGGGCCCGATCACTCATATCGAAGTGCCTCGATCGGTCGCATCGACGCCGCCCGGTTCGCGGGATAGCTGCCGAAGAAGAGGCCGATCACGACGGCCACGCCAAACGCCAACGCGAGTGAGTACGTCTCGATCACCGGCTGGACTCCGGCGATCTGGAACTGGCTGCCGAGAACGCCGACACCGACGCCGAGCACGCCGCCGAAGACCGAGACGAGCACCGCTTCGACCAGGAACTGGGTGAGGATGTCGCTCTTGCGCGCGCCGATCGCCTTGCGGATCCCGATCTCGCGGGTTCGCTCGGTGACCGTCACCAGCATGATGTTCATCACGCCGATCCCGGCGACCAGGAGCGAGATCGCCGCGACTGCCCCGAGCAGGGTGGTGAAGACGTCGCTGGTCTGGCTGCTCGTGGCCAGGAGCGACCCCTGGTTGACCACGCGGAAGTCCGGCGTCCCCGTCGCGGCGATGTGGTGGCGGGCATCGAGGATCGACGTCACCTCGTTGCTTGCGGCGTCGAGCGCTCCCCGGGACTTGGCCTGCACGGTGATCGAGCTGAGGTTGCCGAAGCCGGTCAGCGTGTCCTCGACCGCTGTCAGCGGTGCCAGTGCGATGTCGTCCTGGTCCTGAGCCCCGTTGGACCCCTTGGGGTCTGTCACGCCGATCACCTGGAACTCGTCACCGTTGACCTGGATCGACTGGCCGATCGGGTTCTGCCCGGCGAACAGATTGTCGACCACGGTCTGTCCGAGGACGACCACCCGGCTGTGGGCCGTGAGATCGGCCGGCGTGAAGAAGGCGCCCCCGGCCATCGTGTAGCTGTGGGCATCCGCGTAGGAGCTGGTCGTCCCGACGAACTGCGCCGGCGAGTAGCTGACCCCGCCGCTGGCCAGCGTCGGGCTGCTGGCGTTGACGACCGGAGAGACGCTCTGCACGTCGGGCGCCGCGTCGGGATCAGACAGCGCGGTCGCGTCGGCCTGTGTCAGCGGCATGCTCGCCCCGGCGGTCGACCGGGCGCCTCCCAGGCCTCCGAAGCGCAGCACGAGCAGAACGTTCGTCCCAAGGCTCTCGATTCGCTTCTGGACGGCCTGCGACGAGCCGGTGCCGACCGCGATCAGGATGATCACCGAGGCGACGCCGATCAGCATCCCGAGGATCGTCAGACCCGAACGCAGCTTGTTGGCCATCAGCCCCTGGAGAGCGATCCGGATGCTCTCGGCGCCGATCATGTCGGGACCCCTGCGATGGACGGCGCGGCGACCGCCTGCCGCTGCTCGTCGGAGACGACGCGGCCATCGCTGAGACGGATCACGCGCCGGGCGTGGGCGGCGACGTGATCCTCGTGGGTGATGATGACCACCGTCCGGCCTTCGCGATTGATCTGGTCGAAGACGCCGAGCACCTCGTCGGTCGACGCCGTGTCGAGATTGCCGGTCGGCTCGTCGGCGAGGATCAGCGCCGGATTGGTGACGATCGCCCGCGCCACGGCGGCGCGCTGCTGCTGACCGCCTGAGAGCTCGGCGGGCACGTGACGCTCGCGCGCCTCCATGCCCACCCGCGCGAGCGCCGCCCGCGCCCGCCGGCGGCGGTCCTCGCGCGAGACCGCTCCATACGCGAGCGGGAGCTCGACATTGGCCAGTGTGGTCGTGCGGGGGACGAGGTTGAAGGACTGGAAGACGAACCCGATCTTGCGGTTGCGGACGTCGGCGAGCTCGTCCTCGGTGAAGCGCCGCACGTCCACGCCATCGAGCAGGTAGGCGCCCCGCGTCGGCAGGTCGAGGCAGCCGACGATGTTCATCAGCGTGGTCTTGCCGCTCCCCGAGGAACCCATGATCGCGACGTACTCGCCGCGCTCGATCGTGAGCGATACGCCGCGTAGCGCATGCACCGCGATCTCACCGGTGCGGTAGACCTTGTCGACGTCACGCAAGACGATCACGGCCGCCTGGTGCGGGGCGGGTCTCGCTGGCCCGGCGACGGCGGGCACCCGACTGGCCGCGGGAGCGCTCGTCCGCTCAGGTGCCTGGGCGCTGCGGCGGCCGATCATCATCCGCCCCGCGCGAAGCCGCCGCCGCCCGCGCCGCCGCCCCCGCCCAGGCCACCGCCCCCGCCCAGGCCGGCGCCCGCGCCGCCAAGTCCCACGCCGCGACCGCCGGCCACCGTGCCGGTCGCCGTCGCGCTGACCCCGCGTGTGGCGGTGGAGACGATCGCCACCTTGTCGCCGGCGTTGACACCGCTGAGGATCTGGACCGAGCTGTCGCCGGTGAGACCCGACACGACGGGCACGGGGACCTGCTTTCCGTTGCGCACGACCAGCACCGACGGCGTGCCGCCCGAGCGCGTCACGGCAGAAGGCGGCAATGTGACGTCTCCAGCGGCCTGGGACACGACGACCTGGGTCGTGGCCGTCATGCCGGACTTGAGGCCTGGTGCGCTCTGGTCGAGGGCGAACGTGACGGCGTAGGTCACGACTCCGCCGGTCGAGGTTGGGTTCAGGTCTACCTCGATCACGTGGGCGGCGAGCTTTCGCGTTGGCAGGGCGTTGACGGAGACCGTGGCGGCCTGGCCGACGCGCACCTTGACCGCGTCGGTCTCGCTGAAGCCGGAGACCACCTGGAGTCCGTGCAGGTCGGTCAGGACGATGAACGCTCCGGAGGTGCTGCTGCCCGAGCTCGACGCGGTCGATGCCGACCCGCCGCCGGTCGCCGAGGCCGAGGTCGAGCCGGTGGACGTGCTCGATCCGCCACCGCCGCTGCCCACGAGCTCGCCCACCTTGCCGGAGATGCTCGCGACGACACCGTCCTGCGGTGCGACCAGCTGGGTCTGGGCCAGGGCGACGCGGGCTGCCTCGACGCTGAGCTCAGCGCTCTGGACGCCGATCTCGACAGCGGCCAGCGCTCCGGGGAGCGGCGGAGCCGCCTTCACTGCGTTGGCGGCCACGGTGCTCTGAAGAGCGTTGCGCGCGGCGGTGACGCTGTTGGCCGCGCTGAGATCGGACGCGCGGTCCTTGGCCGCGGCGGCCTGCTTTGCGTTCTGGGCGTTGACCAGCCCATTGTTGGCCGCGTCGATCGAGGCGGCGTCCTTGATCGCGCCCGATGCCGCGTTGTTGCGGGCCGTCGTCACCTGGTTGGCGTCGCCGAGCACCTTCGCCGCATCCGCGCTGATCCGGGTCTCGTCGGCAGCGATGCGCGTCTGGTCGGACGCCACGTTCTGCTTGTCCTGCGTCAGTTTGGTGCCGTCGGTCCCCTGCTGGCTTGGGTCGCTGCCAACCTGCGTCTGGTCGGCGGTCTGGCTTGCCTGATCGGAGCTCAGCTGGGTTTGATCGCTTGACAGCTGGGAGGCGTCGGTGCCCTGCTGGCCCTGGTCGGAGGCCTGCTGGGCGATCGCGGCCGCAATTGCGGCCTGAAGGCTCTGGGCGTCCGCGGCGACCGTCTGATGCGCGCGTGTGAGGCCGGTCTGCGCCTGGCTGACGGCCGCGGCCTGGGTCTTGAGGTCGGCGGCCGCCGAGGCCCGGGTCGACGAGAGGGTCTGGCGTGCGACATCGATCTGAGCTTGCGCCTGCACGGTGCCGAGCTTGTTGGCCGCCGCCTGCTGGGGGCTGATGACCTCTTCGGTCTGCGCGACCTTGGCCTTCGCCGCGGACAGGTTGATCTCCGCGGCGGCGAGGTTGCTGCGGGCCGTCGTCTGGTCGACCGTCGCGAGTACGGCCCCGCGACGCACGTGCGTGCCCACGGAGACGTTCAGACCGACCAGGCGACCGCTGCTCTGGAAGCTCAGGTTGATCGCCTGCGGCGCCTGAAGGACGCCGCTTGCCGACACGGTTGACTGGACGACACCCAGCTCGGCGGTCACGTAGCGCACGGAGCTCGTCGGCGCGGCGGGCGAGCCGACGACCAGGTAGCCGACGATCGCGGTTGCGACGACGAGCGCTCCGAGGATCCGTGCCGGCCAACGACTGGTCCGGATTTCGATGCCGGTCACGCAGGCAGTCCTCGAGCGGGGATATCGGCAGGCGGAGGAAGCACGCCCAGCTGACGGTAGGTCCGCTGCGTAAGAGCCGGCGAAGAAAGCGCGGTTCTTACTCGCCTCTTCGGCTGACCTGACACCCTGGAGCGGTCATCCGGACATGGCCGAGCGATCCCAGATCCTTGTCGTTGACGACGAGCCGGCGGTCAGGCGGGCTCTCCTGCGGGCGCTGTCGCTCGAGCGCTACACGGTCGCCCTGGCCGCCGACGGCGCCGAAGCTCTCGAGCGGCTGGCGACCGAGCGCTTCGACGTGATCGTGCTCGACGTCTCCATGCCCAGGCTCTCCGGCGTCGAGGTCTGCCGGCGGCTGCGGGCGGCCGGAGAGCGCACGCCGGTGCTGATGCTGACCGCCCGGGACGGGATCGACGACCGCGTGGCCGGCCTCGATGCGGGCGCCGATGACTACCTCGTCAAGCCGTTCGCGCTGCGCGAGTTGATGGCTCGCGTCCGGGCGCTGCTGCGCCGCCACGACGGGAGCGAGGCGCCAAGCCTGCTGATGTTCGAGGACCTGTCGCTCGACGTCACAGCCCACGTGGCCCGGCGCGGGGGCACCAGGATCGAGCTGACGCGGACTGAGTTCTCGTTGCTCGAGGTGTTCCTCCGACACCCCCGCCAGGTACTGACGCGCGCGACGATCTTCGAGCAGGTCTGGGGCTACGACTTCGGCACGGCGTCGAACACGCTCGGCGTCTACATCGGCTACCTCCGCCGCAAGACCGAGTGCGGCGGGGCACCGCGACTGGTCCACACGGTCCGCGGCGTCGGCTACGTCCTGCGGGGATCGTGAGCTTTCGTCGCCGGATCACGATCGCGGCCGCCGCAGCGGTCGCCGTGGCTGTTGCGATCTCCTCACTCTTCACCTACGTGCTGGTCCGCCATCAGCTCCGCGGGGAGATCGACAGCTCGTTGCGCCACCGCGGGGCAGCCTACGTCCGGCGGGCGCTGGCGCCCAGATCCGGCGGCCCGGCCGCGGCGACCGTCGCTGGACTGCTGGGGGCCCGGCCGGGCGGTGTCGGGCCGGCGTTCGATCTTGGCGGCGCGGCGGCGAGCAGCGCGGGAGGCGGCCTCGTCCTCGGCGGCCCGACCGGCCCGGTACGCCCTGGCGGCGTGGCGCCGACGCTGCGCTTCGCGATCCCGGTCAGACCGGGCGAGGGCACGGGCTTCGCCCAGCTCGTCAGCGGCTCGGGATCGGCGACCAAGCTGCCGGCGAGCGAGTTCGCCCTCCCGATCTCGCCGACAACGCGGGCGCTCGCTCGGACCGGCCACGGCTCGACGCTCACGGACGCGACCGTCGCCGGCCAGCACGTGCGGATCCTGACCGAGGGGTTCGCCCCCGGGCTGGCGGTCGAGCTCGCCCGGCCGCTGGGGGAGATCGACTCGTCGCTCGGCAGTCTGCGGCTCCTCCTGATCCTGCTGACCGCAGCCGGAATCGCGCTCGCTGCGGTACTCGGCCGCTTCGTCGCCGGCGCAGCGGTCGCGCCGGTGAAGCGGCTGACCGACGCGGCCGAGCACGTCGCTGCGACACAGGATCTCGCGCAGCGCATCGAGGGCGGGAGCCGGGACGAGCTCGGGCGGCTCGCGACCTCGTTCAACGGCATGCTCGACGCGCTGGACGGGACGATGCGTGCGCTCGACGAGTCGGCCCGGGCCCAGCGCCAGCTGGTGGCCGACGCCTCACACGAGCTGCGAACCCCGGTCACGAGCCTGCGCACGAACATCGAGATCCTCGAGCAGGCTGAGGATCTCCCAGCCGGCGAGCGGACCCGCCTCGTCAGCGACATCGTCGAGCAGCTCGAGGAGCTGAGCGCGCTGATCGGCGACCTGACCGAACTGGCCCGCGACGAGGACCGCCGGGAGCCGCCGCAGGAGGTCCGCCTCGACACGTTGGTGGCCGAGGCGATCGGCCGTGCCGCGCGCCATGCCCCGGCCGCCCGGTTCGATGTCGAGCTCGAGCAGACGATCGTCAGCGGGATACCGGCCCGCCTGGACCGCGCGGTCAACAACGTGCTGGGCAACGCCGTCAAGTTCGCGGGCACCGAGCAGGCGATCGAAGTGCGGCTCGGCGGCGGCGAGCTCACGGTCCGCGACCATGGGCCGGGTATCGACGCCGCAGACCTCCCCCACGTGTTCGACCGCTTCTACCGCGGCGCCGGGGCGCGTGCCCAACCCGGCAGCGGGCTCGGCCTGGCAATCGTCCGCCAGGTGATCGACCAGCACGACGGTGTGGTCACGATCGAGACGCCGGCCGACGGAGGGACGCTGGCCCGGATGCGCCTGCCAACCGTCTGACGAGCTGCGCGTGTCGACGGCTAGGCGAGAACGAAGTAGTCGCGGTGGACGGCCTCTTCGGCGGCCCGCGGGAGGACGCCGTGGACGGCCGCGGACTTCAGACCCATGACCTGGCGGAGCTCGCCCGCCGAGTAGTTGCTGATGCCCTTGCCGATCACGCTCTCCCCCGCCGCGACCTCGACCGCGTCGCCGGCCCCGAAGGCGCCGGTGACACCGGTCACGCCGACCGGCAGCAGGCTGGTCCCGGCATCGGTCAGGGCCCGGGCCGCCCCGGCGTCGACGTGGACGGTCCCGCGACTCGGCTTGGCGTACTTCAGCCAGAGCTTGAAGCTCGAGTAGCGGATCTCGCGGGCGGCGAAACGGGTCCCCTCGGGCTCGCCGGCCAGGACCCGCTCGAGCGCCCCCGGGCGCCGGCCGCTGCAGATCGTCGTGACGATCCCCGCCGCCGTCGCCATGTCGGCGGCGACCACCTTCGAACGCATCCCTCCGGATCCGAGGGGAGACTTCGTCTGGCTGATCTCGAACGCCTCGAGCGCCTCGAAGTCGTCGACCGTCCGGACGAGCGGCGCGCCGGGGATGAACCGCGGGTCGGCCGTATGGAGGCCGTCGGCGTCCGTGAGGATGATCAGCTCGTCGGCTGCGATCAGTATCGCCACCTGGGCCGAGAGGAAGTCGTTGTCCCCGAAGGAGATCTCGTCGGTTGTCGTCGTGTCGTTCTCGTTGACGACCGGGACAACCTGCCAGTCGAGCAGCTGACGCAGCGTCCGTCGGACGTTGAGGTAGTGGGTCCGGGCGCTGACGTCGAAGAAGGTCAGGAGGACCTGGGCGGAGACGATCCCCCGGTCGTGGAGGAGCTCGTCGTACGCCCGGTAGAGCTTGCCCTGGCCGATCGCGCTCGCTGCCTGGAGCTCCTCGATCGCGGTCGGGCGTCCGAGTAGGTCCATCTCCCGCATCCCGCGGGCGATCGCCCCGCTGGTCACGAGGACGACCTGGTCGCCGGCGGCCCGCAGGCCGGCGGTCGCGTCGCAGACGCGCCCCAGGACGTCGATCCGGGGCTCGCCCCGGTCGTCGGCGACGATCGCCGTGCCCAGCTTGATCACCACGCGCCGCATGCCGCCGGCCTATTCGGGGTCCAGCTCGAAGACGATGCCGGCGATCTCGACCTCGTCGCCCGCGGTGAAGCCCTGGTCCTCGAGCGCCCGGATCACGCCGATCCGACGGAGGCGGGACTCGACGTGGAGCATCGCCTCCTCGTTGCCCGTGTCGTGGCGGGCGATCAACCGGTCGACTCCCTCGCCGACGACGCGGAAGCTGTCGGGCGAGGTCCGCTCGACGTGGAAGCCGCGGCGGGCGGCCGGCCTGAACGTCAGGTGCTCGGCCAGCTCGGGCTCCGGCAGTCCGATCGCGTCGAACGGCACACTCCGGAGGAGCTCGGCCGCGAGCGTGTCGAGCCCTGCTCGGGTCACGCTCGAGGTGACGATCACGGGGACCTCCGGCCCGAGCAGCTCGCGCCATTCGTCGGCCGCCGCGGCCGAGACCTCGCGGGAGACGAGGTCACTCTTGGAGAGCGCGAGAACTCGCGGGAGGTCCGCCAGCCGGGGATCGTGGCTGGCGAGCTCGTGCTCGATCGTCTGGTGGTTGGAGACCGGGACCGACCCGTCGAGCGGGGCGAGGTCGAGCACATGCACGAGGAGGCGGGTCCGCTCGACGTGGGCGAGGAAGTCGTGACCGAGGCCGGCCCCGTCGCTCGCCCCCTCGATCAGGCCGGGGATGTCCGCGAGGATCAGCTGGCGGCTCTCGCCGTCGAGCGTCCCGAGGACCGGCTCGAGCGTCGTGAACGGGTACGCGGCGATCTTCGGCGTGGCCCGCGTGATGCGCGAGAGGAGCGACGACTTGCCGGCGTTCGGGAGCCCGATCAGGCCGACGTCGGCGAGCAGCTTGAGCCTCAGCTCGAGCCAGCCCTCGGCCCCGGGGAGGCCGCGCTCGGCGAACTGGGGAGCCTGACGGGTCGGCGTCGTGTAGCGCTTGTTCCCGCGGCCACCGGACCCCCCGCTCATGATCACGACGCGCTGACCCGGGCGGACGAGGTCGTGGACGTCGCCCTCCTCGGTCGCGACCTGGGTTCCCGGCGGGACGCCGACGACCAGCGACTCGCCGTTGGCCCCGTGGCTCAACGATCCGCCTCCGTTCCCGCCGGCCGGAGCCCGGTAGTGGGCCCGGCGGCGGAAGGACCCGAGGTCGCGGAGCGACTGATCGCACTCGATCACGACGTCCCCGCCCCGGCCGCCGTCGCCGCCGTCGGGTCCGCCGCGGGGGACGTGGGCCTCGCGCCGAAAGCTCATCGACCCGTGACCGCCGGCTCCGGCTGCTGCGAATATTCGTGCCTTGTCGTTGAGCATCAGACACTCATCCTCGCATTCTCGGTAGGAGAAAGGCCGTCATGAACCCAAGCTCCAAGGTCATGCTGATCACCGGCGCGTCGACCGGCATCGGCGCGGCCACCGCCCACCTGCTCGCCGAGCGGGGCTGGCGGCTCGGCCTGGCGGCGCGGTCGATCGACCGGCTCGAGGCCCTCGCGACCGAGCTCGGCGGTCGCGATCGTGCCCTGGCGATCTCCTGTGACGTCACCGAGTGGTCGGCACAGGAGGCGATGGTCGCGGCGACACTCGACCACTTCGGCCAGATCGACGCCGTGATGGCCAACGCCGGCTTCGGGGCGAAGCGCGGCTTCCTCGAAGAGACGCCGGAGCTCTGGCGGGACATGGTCCTGACCAACGTGCTCGGAGCCGCCTACACGATCCGGGCGTCGATCCCCGCCCTCACCGCGAGCCGGGGCCACCTCGTCCTGACGAGCTCGGTCGCCGGCCGCAGGGCACTCAAGGGGTCGCTCTACTCGGCAACCAAGTTCGCGGTCACCGCGATGGGCGAGGCCGCCCGCCAGGACCTGCACGGGACCGGCGTCAGGGTGACTGTGATCGAGCCCGGGATGACCGACACGCCGTTCTTCGACGACCGGCCGTCCGACGCGCTCGAATCGGCGGACATCGCCCGAGCGGTCGAGTACGCCGTGAGCCAGCCGGCTCACGTCGACGTCAACGAGATCCTGATCCGACCGACCGCCCAACGGGGCTGACTTGGCGCCGAGCGCGGGCGCTTCTGCGGGGCTACGCGGCGGCCGGAGCCGGCGGCGCGGCGGCAGCAGCGGCTGAGGCGGCAAGGCCACCGGCAAAGGTGAACCCGGCGGCGGCGGATCCCCCGGCCAGGGCCGTGACCCAGACGACGCCATAGAGCGGGAGATCACCGATCGCCGCGAGCGTGACGACCGCGTCGACGGCGTCGATCGCCGCGCACGTCCGCTGCCAGCGGGGGCCGACCTGGGGGTTCTTGAGGGTGTGGAGGGCGATCATCCCGATCACCATGTCACGAGCCCCCATCGACCGCAGGAGGGCCTGTGTGCCCCGCTGCCGCGCGGCCTTCCGTCCGACCCACGGAGCCCCGGCCTGCCGCGGGCGGACCAGCAGGGCGGCTCCGATGCCGACGCGAGCGATCGCCAGGACCCGGGCACCGGCCGCGGGACCGATCGGGAGGCCGCCGAGCTTTGCGGACGGCATGCCCTTCGGGAGGCTCGGGATCTTCCCCGAGACGTTCGGCAGGCTCGGGACCTTGCCCTTGACGTCCTTGAGGTTCATCAGGCGGCCTCGACCGGCTCGACCGAGACGACGCGCCCGCGCCAGCCGACGTTGAACTGGACGATGCCCGGCGCCTTCGCGTAGAGCGTGTCGTCCTTGCCCATGCCGACGCCCTCGCCGGCCTTGAAGCGGCTCCCCCGCTGGCGGACGATGATCTCCCCGCCGGTGACCGTCTCCCCGGCGAACGTCTTCACGCCGAGTCGCTGGGCGTTCGAGTCGCGGCCGTTGCGGCTGGACCCGAGACCTTTCTTATGAGCCATCGACTTCCTCCTTGGCGACCGGGGTCTCGGCCTTCGACGACGCCCGGCTCGCCGGCGCCGGCGGCCGCTGCGAGCGCGATGTCGGTGACCTCGATCCGAGTCAACTCCTGACGGTGGCCGTTGCGCCGCTTGTAGCCGCGCTTGGGCTTGAACTTGAACACGCGAAGCTTCTCCCCCCGCTCATGCGCGAGGATCTTCGCCTCGACCTTGACCCGGTCGAGCGAGTCCGCGTCGAACACCGTCTCCTCCGACCGCAGGAGGAGTGCCTTCAGCGCGATGGTCGCGCCCTCGGCGTCCGGCAGACGTTCCACCAGAAGGGTCTGGCCCTTCTCGACGCGGTACTGCTTGCCACCGGTCTTGACGATCGCATACATGTTGCTAGACCTCTTCTGGCGCCGCCGGCGCCGTCGCCGTTGCGGCGGTACGGCGCCGGCCGCCTCTGCGGCCGCGGCGCCTGGGAGGCGATTGTACGTCATCGGGCTCGGCCTCCGCCGGCCCGTCGCCGCCGTCCGGCCGCTGGGCGTCGATCAACGAGGCCACCGCCGCCGTCCGCCCGACCTCCTCGATGCGGACCATCAGCTTCTGTCCGACGTGGGCTCCCCCGTCGGTCACCGAGATGATGTATCCGTCGATCTTCGCGACCGCGTCGTCGACGTTGTACATGTGCGGCTCGACGATCTCGACGAGCACCTCCTCGCCCGGCCGGAACGGCACCGCCCGCTCCTCGACCTCCTCCCGCGTCCCCTCGAGCGTGACCGCCAGGTGGTTGAGGGCGAGACCCTCGGACCCCTCGAAGTGGAAGAACTTCCCCGTCTGGGCCTCCAGCGCCCGGAGCACCCGCGCGCCGTGGCCGGTGAACTGGACGGTCACGCGGGGGTTCATCTGGACGAGGAAGGCCTCGACGTCCGGGCTGCCTGCGGCGATCTCCCGCAGCCGGCGCTCGAACTCGATCGAGATCGTCTCCTCCGAGCGGATCACGCCCTCGCCGTCGCAGGTCGGACACGGCCGGCTCATGATCTCCCGCACGCCCTCGGTCACGTTCTGACGGGTCATCTCGACCAGACCGAGCTTCGAGATCTCCGCCGTGAAGGTCTTCGTCCGGTCGTCGTCGAGCGCCCCGCGCAGCGTCTTCATCACGGCGTCCCGGTTGCGGGCCCGCGACATGTCGATGAAGTCGATCACGATGATCCCGCCGATGTCCCTCAGCCGGAGCTGGTTGACGACTTCCTCGGCGGCCTCGAGGTTGGTCTTGGTGATCGTGTCCTCGAGGCGGGCTCCCTTCCCCCGCCCGATGAACGACCCCGAGTTGACGTCGATCACGGTCAGCGCCTCGGCCATGTCGATCATCAGATAGCCCCCGCTCGGGAGGTCGACGCGGCGCGACATCACGCCGTCGAGCACCTCGTCGACGCCGTAGGAGTCAAACAGCGGCTTCGTCCCGTCCCAGAGCTCGACCCGGTCGACCAGCTCGGGAGCCGTTCGTGAGAAGAACGAGACCAGCCGGTGGTGCTGCTGCTCGTCGTCGACGACGGCCCGTTCGAAGTGTGCCGAGAAGATGTCGCGGACGACCCGGACCGAGAGGTCGGCCTCCTGGAAGACGAGCGCCGGCGACGCCGTCTCGGCGACCCGCTTCTCGAGGACCTCGTGGAGCTTGAAGAGGTACTGGAGCTCTCGCTCGAAGTCCGCTCTGCTCGCCCCGTGGGCGGCCGTCCGGACGATCGCCCCGCCGCCGCGCAGATCGAGCTTCGCGGTCTCCTTGCGCAGCCGCTCGCGCTCCTTGTCCTCCAGCCGGCGGGACACGCCGACGCCCTCGCCGCTCGGCGCGTAGACCATGTACCGACCGGCGATCGTCAACTCCATCGACAGGCGGGCGCCCTTCGTCTTCAGCGGGTCCTTGACGACCTGGACGACGACCTCCTGGCCCGGCTTGAGCAGATCGGAGATGTTCTGGCCGTCGCGGGCCGCGCCCCGCCCTCGGCGGGGGGCCTCGACGCCCGGCAGGATGATCTCGTCGACGTGGAGGAAGCCGTTCTTCTCGAGCCCGATGTCGACGAACGCGGCCTCGAGGCCGCCGAGCACGTTGTCGACGACGCCCTTGTAGATGTTCCCGACGATCGACCGGGCCCCCCGCCGCTCGAGGTACAGCTCGGCGACCCGGTAGCCCTTCGCCGGATCGGCCGGCCGGGCGCGCTTGGGGCCAGTCTGCTTGCGCGAGGCCGCGGGAGTGCCGCTCGCCTCGAGCAGCGCGACCCGCGTCTCACCGCGGTCGACGCTGACAAGTACTTGTTTCTTCACGAGACATATCCGTTTCTGATTAGAAGCGCAGCACGCGGCCCTTGAGCGCAGCCGACGTGCGTGCCTGCACGTAGATCGACTGCAGGAGACCGAGTGCCAGGAATGTGGTGAGGACCGACGAGCCGCCGTAGCTCAGCAGGGGCAGCGTCACGCCGGTGATGGGCATGATGCCCACCGTCATGCCGACGTTGACGAACACCTGAAACATGAGCATCGCGACGATTCCGCCGGCAATCAGCGCGCCAAAGAGGTTCTTGGCGATCGTCAATATTCGAAGCGTGCGCCAGATCATCAGCGCATAGAGCGAGAGGACCAGGGCCGCGCCGACGAAGCCGTACTGCTCGCCGACGACGGCGAAGATGAAATCCGTCTGGTATTCGGGAAGGAAGTTGAGCTTGGTCTGGGTCGCGTCGTTGCCCCGGCCGGTCTTCTGCCCGGAGCCGATCGCGATCTTCGACTGGATCTGCTGGTAACCCTGCTTGGCGGGGTTGCTCGTCGGGTTCAGGAAGGCCGTCAGACGGTCGACCTGATATGGCTTGAGCACGTGGACGCCGGCCGCCGGGGCGGCCAGGAGGATCATCGCGAGCGCGACGATCCCCAGCGTGATCAGGCCGGCGAAATGCTTCCACGACGTCCCGGCGACGAACAGGATCGCCAGGGCCGCGACGACGTAGACCATGCCCGAGCCGAGGTCCGGCTGGGCTATCACCAACATCGCCGGACCCATCGCGAGCAGCATCACCCGGGCAGTCGTCTCCCGTTGGGAGAGTCGCCGGGACCGGTCGACGACGACCGACGCGAGGAAGACGATCAGGAGGATCTTGCCGAGCTCGGACGCCTGGAAGGAGAAGAACGGGAGCGAGATCGCTCGCACCGACCCGCGGGCGGCCCGACCGAGGACCAGGACGAGGAGGATCGTGCCGACCAGGATCGCGTAGAACCCGTATTTCAGCTCTCGCAGACGGGAGTAGTCGATCCGCGAGAGGGCGACCATCAGGCCGAGGCCGACGCCGAAGTAGACCGCTTGACGCTCGGTGTAGTAGTGCGGCTGCCCGGCGATCAGGCCGCGGGTCGCCCCGTTGAGGGTGACCAGCGAGCAGATCGCCAGACCGAGGGCGGCGACCATCAGGAGCGGATCGAACGGCAGCGTGAGCGAGCGCGGGCTGGCGATCGTCGGCATCTCGCCGGATTGGATTGGAGTCGTGTTCATCAGAGCGTCTTCGAGCTTCCGGCGACCAGCTTCTTGGTGATGCCGAACCACTGTGACAGCATCAGCCGGACGGCCGGGGCCGCGGACTGGTCACCGAAGCCGCCCTTCTCGATCGTCAGCGCGATCACGATCGGCCGTTTCGGGTCCGGTGCGTAGGCGACATACCAGGCCTGGTCCTCCTGCGCGCCGTGCTGAGCCGTCCCGGTCTTGCCGTAGACGGTTCGCGGAAAGCTCCCGAACACATCGTAGGACGTCCCTCCCGGCGACTGCGCCGCCGCGTGGAGTCCATCCTCGATGACCTGCTGGTTGGCCTGGTCGAACTGGATCGTCCGCTGCGGCGGCGGGTCGATCTTCTGGATCAGGCGCCCGACGTTGTCGTCGATCTCGAGTCCCAGGTGCGGGGTCGGGACCCGGCCGCCGGCAAACAGCGCCGAGTAGGCGACCGACAGCTGGAGCGGCGTCGCCAGGAAGTCGCCCTGACCGACCGCGAAGTTCATGTTGTCGCCGGTCACCCACGTCCGGTTGGGATCGGAGATGTAGCCGCAGATCGACGGGCCGCGCTGGCCGTACTTCTTCAGGCATTTCACCTGCAGCGCCTCGACCCGGGTGAGCCACGACGTATCCGGGATGACGCCGGCGTACTCGCCCGGCAGGTCGATGCCGGTCGGCGTGCCGAAGCCGAACTGGCGGGCCCAGTGCTGGATCAGCGGCCCCTGGGGGTTGGCCTGCTCGCCTAGCGTGAAGAAGTAGAGGTCGGAGGATTTCTGGATCGCGGTCGTCATCGTGAGCGGGCCGAGCACCTCCTTGCCGGCGTTGCAGAACGGCTGGTGGTCCTTGCCGACCTTGATGCAGCCGGTGTCGTCGAACGGCGCGTCCGCCGACCGCAGCCCGTCCTGGAGCGCCGTCATCGCGGTGACCAGCTTGAAGGTCGATCCGGTCGGATAGGCCCCGTCGATCGCCCGGTTGAGCAGCGGGGCGTCAGCCGACTGGAGATTCGCCGCCTCGGCCGGCGTCAGCGGGTGCGTGTAGACGGTCGGGTTGTAGCTCGGCAGCGACCCCATCGCCAGGACCTGGCCGTTGCGGGGGTCGAGCGCCACGAACGCCCCGGCGTTGCCGGCGTTTCCGTTGCTCTGGGCGAGGCCCTCGCCGGCCTGGAGGGCCTTGTAGCCCTCCTTCTCGAGGCCGAGATCGAGCGACAGCTTGAGCTCGTGGCCGGACGTCGGCGGTGTCGTGTGCGGTGGCTTGCCACTCGGCAGGCCGGCCGAGTTGACCTGCACCCGCTGGATGCCGTCCCTCCCGCGGAGGAATTGGTCGTACTGCCACTCGACGCCGGCCTGGCCGACGACTCCGTTGTTGGGCACTCCCTTGAACCGCGGCAGCTTCAGCTCGCCCGGGCTGATCGACCCCACGCTGCCGAGCACCTGGGCGGCGAGCTCCTTGTCGGGGTAGGCGCGGACCGAGACCGGCGTGACCGCGACACTCGGGAACTGGTCCTGGTTCTCCTTGAGGGTCACCAATGCCGCCTCACCGGCGTCGACCTTGATCGTGACGTTCGCGTACGGGACGTTCGCCTTGCTGTGCATGATCGTCCGGATCGCCGACGGCTTCATCCCGATCACCGCGCCGAGCCGCGCGTAGAGGTCGGCGCGGCCGGCCTTCGTCTTCGGAAGCAGGCTCTGGGTGATCTGGACGGCGACGGCCTGGCGGCTGGAGACGATCGGCTTTCCCGCGCGGTCGACGATGTCCCCGCGCGGCGCCTGGATCGGGATGTCGCGGACACGGTTGACGTTGGCCAGCTGGACGTACTGCGGACCCGAGAGGACCTGCAGATACCAGAGCCGGAAGAGGATGATCGCGAAGAGGATCAGCGCAACGCCGCCGATCGACGCGACGCGGATCGCCAGCTGGGGCGAGAGTGGGGTGGGGCGGTCGAGGGGATCCATCATTGGCGCGAGAGCGGGCTGAGGCCGCCGGTCGTGTACGCGCGTCGCCGCCGACGCCGCGGGTCCTCGGGGAGGGCGGGGCGCAACCACCGGCGGACGAGGGCGAAGACGGGAAGCGAGATCAGCGTGTTGATGACGATCGTCGCGAGCGTCTCACGGACCAGGAGGAAGCTGACCGGAGCGTTGACGCCGAGCAGGAACTCGAGCACCGCGAAGCCGATCGTCGCGACCGCCGTGGCCGCCGCGCCGAGGCCGAGCGGCGTGAAGGTCGCCTGCGGCGCCCGCAGCTCGCGCAGACGGCCGGCTCCGAACCCGATCAGCGTGTAGACGAGGGCCAGGACGCCGAGCGTCTGGACCAGGAGCAGGTCGGTCAGGAGGCCGACGCAGAAGCCGAAGATCGACCCGGCGACCGGGCCGCAGAGGAGACCACCCGCGGCGATCATGAGCGGCGCGATGTCGGCGATCACGCCGAACACGGTGAATTGCGAGACGACCGCGATCTGAAGGATCACCCCGACGAGGGCGAGCGCCGCCAGTCGCAGGGCGAGGCGGCTCTCGTCGTTCACGCGCCGGGCACCTTGGTCAGGATCTGGACGATGTTGACGTCGCGCAACTTTGCCATCGGCGCGAGATGGACCCCGGCGACGAGATCGCCGGGATTGACGCTCGTCAGCCGTCCGATCGGGATGTTCGGCGGGAAATGCGAGGTCGCGAGGCCGGTCGGGGTGGAGACGGTCCCCGCCGTCACGATCACGTCGCCCTGATTGACGGTCTCGCCGGCTCCGAGGAAGGTCATCGTCAGGCTATCCGGATCGCCCGGGGTCGGGCCGACCACGCCGGTCGCGCTGGTTGCGTTGTCGGCCGCCGAGACGCCGCTCGTCGAGTCGTTGATCAGCGTGATGAACGCCTCGTTCGACGTCACCGTCGCGACCTTCCCGACCAGGCCGTCGCCGTCGACGACCGCATCGCCGGGAGCGACCCCCGAGCCCGATCCCCGGTCGACGCCGACCACCTCGTTGAAGAGGTTCGGCGATCTCACGTTGACCGTTGCGGTGACCGGTCCGTCGGCCGCGAGGTTGTACTGCTGGTCGACTCCCAGCGTCGCGAGCGCCTGGGCACCGGTGCGGGCGGCGACCTGGGCCTGGACGAGCTGGCCCTGGACGACCTGGAGCTCCTTGCGGTACTTGTCACGCTGGCCCTTGGCGTTGATCGTGTCGCCGATCCACCCGAACAGGTCGTGGATCGGCTTGAGCGCACGGCTCGCCCCGTCCTCGATCGGCGATAGCACCGTCAGGAAGCCACGCTGCACCGAGTGCAGCCCGCCGCCCGTCCGGCTGCCGAACGACTCGGTCAGCAGGATCAGGGAGAGGGCGACGAGCAGGCCGAGGACTGCGCGACGCCTGCGAACGGTCTTGTCGTACACGTGGAAGGGGGGGTCGCGGGGTAGCTTACGCCGGGCCGCCGACGGCTCGCCGCACCCGGCGACGGGCGACGGGCGACTCGGCGTCTGGCGGATGTGATCAGCCCGGCGCGGTCACGAGCGCCGGCGGCACTCACCGGCGCCGCCGGTTGCGCGTGTTGCGGTTCGAACGGCTCGATCGACTCGACCGGTGGATCACGTCGAATTCCTCCAATGACCGGCCCGAGCCGACAGCAACGCAGGTCAAGGGTGATTCCGCCAGGTGGGCGGGCATCTGCGTCTCCTCCCGCAGGCGCTCGTCGAGCCCCTGGAGGAGGGCGCCGCCGCCGGCGAGCATGATCCCGCGGTCCATGATGTCCGAGGCCAGCTCCGGCGGCGTCCGGTCGAGCGTCTCCTTGACGGCGTCGATGATCGCCGCCAGCGGCTCCTCGAGCGCCGCGCGGATCTCCTCGCTGGTCAGGACGACCGTCTTCGGCAGGCCGGAGACCATGTCCCGGCCGCGGATCTCGGCCTGCATCTCCTCCGCCATCGGGTAGGCCGACCCGATCTCGAGCTTCAACTCCTCGGCCGTCTGCTGGCCGATCAGGAGCTTGTACTCGCGCTTGGCGTAGTTGATGATCGCCTCGTCCAGTTCGTCCCCGCCGATCCGGATCGACTGGGAGACGACGATCCCGCCGAGCGAGATCACCGCGACCTCGGACGTGCCGCCGCCGATGTCGACGACCATCGATCCGGTCGGCTCGCCGACCGGAAGGCCGGCGCCGATCGCCGCGGCCATCGGCTCCTCGATCAGGTAGGCGGTCCGCGCGCCGGCCGACAGGCAGGCCTCCTCGACCGCCCGCTTCTCGACGCCGGTCACGCCCGACGGGACGCAGACGACCACGCGGGGATGGGCCCACCGGTTCTGATGAACCTTCTGGATGAAGTGCCGCAGCATCTGCTCGGTGACGTCGAAGTCGGCGATCACGCCATCCTTGAGCGGCCGGATCGCCGAGATCGTCCCCGGTGTGCGGCCGAGCATCCGCTTGGCCTCGATGCCGACGGCGTGGACCTCACCGGTCCGCGAGTCGATCGCCACGACGCTCGGCTCGGAGAGGACGATGCCCCGGCCGCGGACGTAGACGAGCGTGTTGGCGGTGCCCAAGTCGACAGCCATGTCACGGCCGCCGAAACCCGTTAGGTAGGTGAACAAGCCCATCGTCTGTGCCTTACTAGAGAAAAAGCAGCCGGTCGCCGCTGCAGAGCGCACTGCCCGGCACGGCGCTCCGTCGAAAGATGGACGTAAGCCCTGCCTTGAAGGGGAAGAGTGTAGCGGACTGCCCGCCCCGCCCGGCCGCCCACCGGCCCCGTCCGAGCAGGCAAAACCGCTGCAAAATCTGGCCTTGGCCGTGCAATTTCGCTGTCAGGAATCGAGCAGATCAGGCCACAGGTCCAAGAGGCCGGGCACCGGCAGCCCGACGACGTTCGAATAGTCCCCGTCGATCCCGGCGACCAGCGCGATCCCCCGTCCCTGGATCGCGTAGCCGCCGGCCCGGCCGCGCCATTCCCCGGCCGCGACATACCAGTCGACGACCGACCCGACCAGGCGACGGATCCGCACGCTCGTGGCGACCGTCGCGCTCCGCAGCGCACCGTCGGGGTCGATCAGCGCCAGGCCGCTGAACACCGTATGCGTCCTCCCGCTCAGAGCGCCCAGCGTCGCCCGAGCCGCCGCCTCGTCGGCAGGCTTCCCGTAGATCGTCCAGCTCTGCGCGGCAGGCGAGCCGACGGCGACGAGCGTGTCCACCCCGAGGACCCGCAACCCCCAGCCGGCGGCAGGGCCCTCAGCCACGGCGCGAGCCTTGCGCACCGCGTTCTCGAGCGCGACGGCCGCCGGCTCGCCGGCCGCGAGCTCGTCGACCCCCGGCACGCACGTCACGAAGTCGACGCCCAGCGTCTCGAGGATCGCCCGTCGCTGGGGCGAGGAGCTCGCCAGGACCAGGCGCGGTCCACCCGTTGAGCTCGCCAGGACCGGGCGCGGTCCAGCCGTCATGGGCCGCGCCGGCCGCTCGGGTCACGGTCGTCGATCCACCCGGACGACGCGCTCGTCACCGGTCGCTCAGACGAGATCCGGAAAGAACAGCGCGATCTCCCGGCTGGCGGCGTCGGGTCCATCGGACCCGTGGACCAGGTTGGCCGACGTCACCGTCGCGAAGTCGCCGCGGATCGACCCCGGGGCCGCCTCGAGGGGATTCGTCGCGCCGATCACCTGCCGGGCGGCCACGATCGCCGACGGTCCTTCGAGGACCAGGGCGACCAGCGGTCCCGAGGTGATGAACTTCGACAGGCCGTCGAAGAACGGCGCCCCGACGTGCTCGGCATAGTGATCGTCGGCCATCTCCCGTGACATCGTGAACACCCTTGCCGCGACCGGAGCCAGGCCCTTGCGCTCGAACCGGGCGATGATCTCCCCCGTCAAGCCGCGGGCGTACGCGTCGGGCTTGACGAGAACCAGGGTGCGCTCCTGCAATGCGGTGTGCTCCTTCTCGACGTCGGGCGCTGGGGCTAGTGCGGAAATGGGCATCGGGTCCATCCTTGACGGAAGTCTTGACAGCGGTCGAGTTCAGTGAGCCGTCGGCGGGGCTTCGCCGCCGACCGGCTCTCCCGCGGCCGGGCGCCGGCGGCGCACACGGCGTGGCGGCTCGACCGCGTCGGGCACCTGAGTCTCGCAGTATGGGCAGAGCGCCCACGTCTGCTCGAGCGGCTTGCCGCAGTTCCGGCACGGATTCTTCAGGCGGTGGTGGCAGTTCGGGCAGACCAGGAAGTCCGCCTGAACCTCGTGGTCGCAGTGGCGGCAGAGCAGCTGGACCGCCGCCAGCCGAGCTTCCGAGGCCTGCATCTCGAGCTCCCGCTCGCGGACGTCGTCGAGGTACTCGGGCGGCCTGACGACCATGTAGACGAGCGTCCCGAGAAACGGGAAGACCGAGGCGAGGACGGAACAGGTGACGAGCCACGGGTCGGCGATCCGGCGCCGCGCGTCGGCGTAGGTCCAGTAGATCAGCGCCGCGTAGATGACGACGACGAAGAGGACCAGCAGGTTGATGGCCAGGTTGATTCCGTCGTTGTTGATCCCGAAGTACCCGACAACCGGCATTTCGCCGAGTTTAACGGTCGGCGAACGCGGCGTTGCATAAACGCCTGCCCGGGCGGGAAATTGCGAGGCCGCTCAGAGGAAGAGGCGGCCGAAGAGATATCCGATTCCGAAGAAGACCAGGATCACGAGGGCCACGATCGCGGCCACCGCACCGATCATCGCCGCCACCGACGGCCCGTTGGGGTCTCTCACAGCGTCGATCCCGGACGAGGTCCCCGGACGATGTCCGAGATCAGGTAGATCGACCCGGTGACGAGGACCACGCCGCCGGGCTCACGCAGCCGGCCGAGCGCCACCGCCCGCTCCGGGTCCGCCTCGACCTCGACGACGACCCGGCCCGCGCCGGCGCTCGGCCCCGGGCTCGCGCTCGTGGCGGCGCCGACACCGACACGGGCACCGAGACCGACACCGACCGTCGACGCGACCTCGACGGCCGTCTCGCCCAGGATGTCTGCCGCGAGCGCCCGGGGGTTCGACGCGGCCGTGCAGATCACCCGGTCGCAGACGGGCAGCAAAGCCCCGAGCATGCTCCTGGCGTCCTTGTCCTCGAGCACCGAGACCACCGCGCACAGCCGGCGGCCGGCCAGGAACTCCGGGAGCGACTCGACGAGCGCGTCGATCCCGGCCGGGTTGTGCGCCCCGTCGAGCAGGGTCACCGCTCCCGGGTCCGCCCCGCCGATCCGTGCCACCCGGTTGGCCGGCGGACGACGCCCGCCGGTGGGCGGCGCCTGCCGCGCGAGCACCTCGAAGCGTCCGCGGACGAGAAGCTCGGACGCTGCCCGTCGCACCGCCCCGCGGTCGAGCGGCCCCCCAAGATACGCCTCGGCCGCCGCCATCGCCAGGGCGAAGTTCCGCCGCTGGTAGGACCCCCGAGCCCGCAGCCTGATCTCCGGGGCGAGCGTCCCGGCGGCCTCGGCGATTCGGGCGCCCCGTTCGCCGGCGACGGCCCGGGCCACGGCCAGCGCGTCGGGATGAAGGCCGGCCCCGAGCACGAGAACCCCGCCCGCCGGCACGACGGCCAGCTTCTCGGCGGCGATCGCCGCAATCGTGTCACCCAGCCAGGCCGTGTGCTCGAGCCCGATGTTCGTGAGCACGGCGACCTTCGACGCGATCACGCTCGTCGCGTCATACCGACCGCCCAGCCCGGCCTCGATCACCGCGACCTCGATCCCGGCGCGGGCCAGCTCGGCGTAGGCCGCGCCGGTCAGCGCCTCGAACTGGGTCACCGGGTCGCCGTCCTCGGCCGTCGCCCTGTCGACGACCGCCGCCGCCCCGGCCACCCGCTCGACCGCCGGACCAAACCGCTCATCGCTCAGGTCGCGCTCGCCGACCTGGATCCGTTCGGTGAAGGAGACCAGGTGGGGCGAGGTGTAGGACCCCGTCCGCACGCCGTGGCGCTCGAGGATCGCCGCGATCATCCGCGTCGTCGACGACTTCCCGTTCGTCCCGACGACGTGGACCGACGCGAAGCGGTCCTGGGGCGAGTCGAGGAGCGCCATCAGGCGGCCCATCTTCTCGAGCCCGAAGTGCATCCCGAACCGTTCGAGGCCCAGCAGGTACCGCTCGGCCTCCTGTGCGCTCCAGGCCACGCTCGCCGCCCGCGCGCTCCTCCGAGCGTGACCGGGCGAGCGCCGCCGTCGCCCGGGGGTCATCCACCGGCGGCTCCCCGGCCGAGCTCACAGCGCCTCGAGCTCGGACTCGAGGCCGGCGAGTCGCTCGCGAACCCCGTCGACAACGGCCTGCGGCGCCCTGGCGACGAAAGCCGGGTTGGCGAGCTTGCGGCGGACACCGTCGATCTCCGCGCGGAGATCCGTCCGCCGCTTCTCGAGACGATCGGCGTGTGCCCCGAGGTCGACGCCCTCCCCCGCGAGGACCTCGACCGTTCCGCCCGGGACACCGACGCTCGCCACGGCGTCCGACTCTCCGGCCCCCTCGTCGATCCGCAGCCGAGCCATCCGGGCGACGATTCCGATCGCCTCGTCGTGACCATCGGCGAGGATCCTCACCGCCATCACGACCTTCGGCCTGATCCCGACCTCCGTCACGCCATCCCCTGACCGCCTGCGTCGCCGCGATCGCCCACTCGAGCTCCGCCTCGGCCTCCGGGTCCAGGCTGGCCTCGTCGGCGACCGGGAAGGCCGCTCCCGCCAAGAGGCCCTCGTCGGGTCGGCGGACGAACGACCAGACCTCCTCGGTCACGAAGGGGATCATCGGGTGAGCGAGCGCCAGCGTCTCCCGGAGCACGTAGAGCAGCGTCGACGAGACCGCGACCCGGTCGTCCCCCTCGCCTGCCAATCGTCCCTTGACGAGCTCGAGGTACCAGTCGCAGAGCTCCCCGTAGACGAAGTCGTACAACCCGAGCGCCGCATGGGCAAAGTCGAACGCCTCCAGACGACGTGTGACGTCGCGCTCGACCCGCGCCAGGCGCGAGAGGATCCACCGATCCTCGATCGCCGCCGGCCGCGCTTGTGGCGGAGCGTCCGGGTCGATGCTCATCAGGACGAAGCGCGACGCGTTGAAGAGCTTGTTGGCCAGGCCCTGCCCCTGGGCCACCTTCTCCCGGCTGTACTTGACGTCCTGGGTCGAGGACATCGCCAGCATCCCGAACCGCACGGCGTCCGCCCCGTGGCGGTCGATCTCCTCGACCGGGTCGATTCCCGTCCCCAGCGACTTCGACATCCGGCGGCCGTCCGGCGCCTGGATGATCGACGTGATGTAGACGTCCGAGAACGGCTCCGTCCCGCAGAACTCGATCCCCATCATGATCATCCGCGCGACCCACAGAAAGATGATGTCCCGCCCGGTGACGAGCACATCGGTCGGATAGAAGGCCGCCAGCTCCGGGGAATCCTGCGGCCAGCCGAGTGTCGCGAATGGCCACAGGGCGCTCGAGAACCACGTGTCGAGGACATCCTCGTCCTGGCGCAGCCGACCGTCGCACGCGCCGCACCGCTCCGGCGCGACGGTCGTCACATAGGTCTCCTCGCACGCGTCGCAGTAGTAGACCGGCAGCCGGTGGCCCCACCACAGCTGGCGTGAGATGCACCACGGCCGGATGTTGTCCATCCATTCCCGATAGACCCGCCCCTGCTGCTCGGGATGGAAGCGGACCCGCCCGTCGATCACGACCTCGGTCGCCGGTCGCGCGAGCTCGTCCATCCGCATGAACCACTGGAGTGAGATCAGCGGCTCGATCCGGTTTCCCGACCGGTGCGAGAACGGCACCTTGTGGGTGTACGGCTCGCGGCCGCGCAGTGCGCCCTCCTGCTCGAGATCGGCGACGACCGCTGCGCGTGCCTGCTCGACCGACAGACCCGCGAACCGCGGGCCGGCCGCATCGCTCATCCGGCCGTCCCCCCCGATCACCGACAGCTCCTCGAGGCGATGGTTGCGGCCGATCTCGAAGTCGTTCGGATCGTGACCCGGCGTGATCTTCAGCACACCCGTCCCGAACTCCGGCTTGACGTAGACGTCGGCGATCACCCGCAGCCTGCGGCCGACGAGCGGGAGCACCACATCACGCCCGACGTGCTCCCGGTAGCGCTCGTCGTCGGGGTGCACGGCGACCGCCGTGTCCGCGAGCATCGTCTCCGGGCGGACCGTCGCCACGACCATCTCGCCGTCGCCGTCGGCGAACGGATAGGCGATCGAGTAGAGCGTGTCGGCTACCTCGCGCTCCTCGACCTCGAGATCGGAGATCGCCGACCGGCTCCCGGGATCCCAGTTGACCATGTAGTTGCCGCGGTAGATCAGACCGCGGTCGAACAGCCTGACGAAGACCTGTATGACCGCCGCCGCGTAGGCCTCGTCGAGCGTGAAGCGCTCCTCGCCGTAGTCGAATGACGCCCCCAACCGCTTGAGCTGGTCGATGATGTTCGACCCGTGGAGCTCCTTCCACGCCCAGATCCGTTCGAGGAACGCCTGACGGCCGATCGCCTCGCGCGAGGTCCCCTCGCGGGCGAGCTGCTTCTCGACCTGCATCTGCGTGCCGATCCCCGCGTGATCGGTTCCGAGGATGAACTTCGTCGGCTGCCCGAGCATCCGGTGGTAGCGGATCAGGGTGTCCTGCGTCGCGACCTGGAGCGCGTGGCCCATGTGGAGGTCGCCGGTCACGTTCGGCGGCGGGAAGGCGATCGAGTAGTTCTCGGCCGGGTCGCCCTCCGCCTGCGGATGGAACAGTCCGCTCTCCAGCCACGCCTCGAGGATCCGCGGCTCGACCTCGGCCGGATCGAAGCGGGTGCGCTCCTTCAGCGATTGGTGCTCGGACTCAGACATCGGGCCGGGAAGGCTACCGCCCCCGTCCGACCACCTTCCAAGACGACGTCCGCTCCGCCGCTACCCGGCCTCTTCGCGCAGCTCGCGCGACGGCTCCTCGCGCGCGGCCTCGGTCACCAGCGTCGGCGTCAGCCCCTTCTCGATCGTCTCCTTCGTGACCACGCACTTCTTGACGTCCCGCCGGGACGGCAGCTCGAACTGGACGTCCAGGAGGACCTCTTCGATGATCGACCGCAGACCCCGGGCCCCCGTCTCCCGCTTGAGCGCCCGGTCGGCGATCGAGACGAGCGCCTCCTCGGAGAAGACGAGCTCGATCCCGTCGAAGGAGAAGAAACGCTGGAACTGCTTGACCAGCGCGTTGCGCGGCTCCGTGAGGATCGAGACGAGGTCCGGGTGGGTCAACTGGTGGACGGCCGACATCACCGGCAGCCGGCCGATGAACTCGGGAATCAACCCATACTGGATCAGGTCCTCCGGCAGGCAGCGCTCGAAGACCGCGCCCGTGTCCTTGTCGGCCGCGCTCTCGATCGCCGCACCGAAGCCGATCCCGTTGTTGCCGATCCGCCGCTCGATCACCTTGTCGAGGTTGGCGAACGCCCCGCCGCAGATGAAGAGGATGTTCGTCGTGTCGATCGACAGGAACTCCTGGTGCGGATGCTTGCGGCCGCCCTGCGGCGGCACCGAAGCCGACGTGCCCTCGAGGATCTTCAAGAGCGCCTGCTGGACTCCCTCACCCGAGACGTCCCGCGTGATCGACGGGTTGTCGGCCTTGCGGGCGATCTTGTCGACCTCGTCGATGTAGATGATCCCCGTCTCGGCCTTCTTGACGTCGTAGTCGGCCGCCTGGATCAGCTTCAGGAGGATGTTCTCGACGTCCTCGCCGACGTATCCGGCCTCCGTCAGCGCCGTCGCGTCGGCGATCGCGAACGGCACGTTGAGGATCCGGGCGAGCGTCTGGGCCAGCAGCGTCTTCCCGCACCCGGTCGGCCCCAACAGCAGGATGTTCGACTTCTGAAGCTCGATCTCCGCGTCCTCGACCGCCATCATCTGGACGCGCTTGTAGTGGTTGTAGACGGCGACCGAAAGCGTCCGCTTGGCGTTGTCCTGGCCGACCACATACTCGTCGAGGACGTCGTAGATCTCCCGCGGCTTCGGGAGGTTCTCGATGTCGAAGCTCGGCGGCGCCGTCAGCTCCTCGTCGATGATCTCGTTGCAGAGATCGATGCACTCGTCGCAGATGTAGACGCCCGGCCCCGCGATCAGCTTCTTCACCTGCCGCTGCGACTTCCCGCAGAAGCTGCACAGGAGCTGCTCGTTTGAATCGGTCGGCCGGGCCATCCGCTAGAACGCTTCCCCGCGCATCCCGGAGCTAATGCTCCGAGATCACGCGATCGACGATGCCGTACGCCTTCGCTTCCTCAGAGCTCATGAAGTAGTCCCGGTCGGTGTCGTTCTTGACTTCCTCGACCGGCTTGCCGGTGTGCTGAGCGATGATCTCGTCGAGCCGCCGACGGACGTCGATGATCTCCTTCGCATGGATCTCGATGTCCGTGGCCTGCCCCTGGAAGCTCGAGCTGACCTGGTGGATCAGGATCTTCGCGTTCGGGAGCGCCATCCGCTTGCCCGGAGCCCCCGCGGCCAGCAGGAGCGCGCCCATCGACATCGCGATGCCGACGCAGATCGTCGAGACATCCGGCTTGATGAACTGCATCGTGTCGTAGATCGCCAGACCCGCGTATACCGATCCGCCGGGCGAGTTGATGTACAGCGAGATGTCCTTGTCCGGATCCTCGCTCTCCAGATGCAGCAGCTGGGCGACGATCAGGTTGGCGATCTGGTCGTCGACCGGAGTGCCGAGAAAGACGATCCGCTCGTTGAGCAGTCGGCTGTAGATGTCGAACGCTCGCTCGCCTCGCGAGGTCTGCTCGACCACCATCGGGATCAGTGGGCTCATGTTCCTCGCTTTGTTTCGCTTGCCCGGGCCGATTCCTCCCGGCAAGTGGGGAAGACCTCGCCACACCGGCCTCTGCGACCGAGTCTACCAACCCCGCCGGGGGGGCTCTCCGGCATCGCCGCGCCCCGCCCCGCCCCGGCGTTCAGTCAGCCGGCGCGGCCTGCCCCGGATCCCCGGCAGACTCCTCCGCCGACGGCCCCGCCGGGTCGCCGGCCGACTCCCCGCCCGGCGCATCCTCGCCGTCGCCGGCCGCACCCGCCGCGGCGGGCTCCACAGAATCCGAGCGCTCCTCGCCGCTCGACGGCTCGCCTGCCGCGGGCCCAGGGGCCTCCGCCGGGACCTCGATCGCCGCCTCGACGATCATGTCGACCGCCTTGCGGGCTGCCACGTTCTCGATCAGATCGGTGATCCGCCCGCTCTTGCGGAGCTTCTCCAACAGCTCCTCGGGCTCCGGGATCTTGCCGCTCTCGTCAGGCGCCACGTGCTCCTGGAGCGCCTCGACCAGCTCCCACTCCGTCGGCTCGATCCCCTCGGCTTCGATCAGCGCGACGATCGTCGCCTCTCGGCGCAGCGCCTCCAGCGCCTCGGGCCTGGCCTCCTCGCGGACCTGCTCCTCCGGCTTCTGGGCCAGCTGGAGATACGCCTCCTTGGTGATCCCCTGATCGGCGAGCGACCGCAGCATCCGCGTCCAGGCCTCGTCGGCTCGCGCCTCGACGAGCGCGTCGGGCACCTCGAACTCGGTATTCGCGCTCGCCGCCGCGACGACGGCCTCCCGGTACTCGCGCTCCCGACGCCGCTCGTCGGCTTCCAGCAACTCCTTGGCGATCTCCTCGCGGAGCTCGTCGAGCGTCTCGTACCCGCCCGCCTCGCTCGCGAAGTCGTCGTCGAGGTCCGGCAGGATCTTCGCCCGCACGTCCTTGACGTCGACTGTGAACTCCGCGACCTCGCCCCGCAGATCCGGGTTCCCGTAGTTGTCGGGGAAGGTCAGCTCGAGCACCCGCTGCTCGCCCGCCCGCGCGCCCAGCAGCCCCGACTCGAAGCCCGGGATCAACTTGCCCGAGCCGAGCTCGAGCGGGTAGGCCCGCGCCATCCCGCCGTCGACGGCCTTCCCGTCGATCCGTCCTTCGAAGTCGATCACCACGAAGTCCCCGTTCTCGGCCGCCCGGTCCGGCAGGTTCTCGAGCCGGCCGTGGCGCTCCCGCAGCGTCTGCAGGCGGTGCTCCAGCTCCTTCGGGTTGACCGACGCCGGGCGCCGCTGCACCTCGAGCCCACGCCACTCGCCGAGCTTCGCCTTCGGTCGGACGCCGATCTCGATCGTGAAGTGCATCGACTCCCCAGCCTCCGGCAGGTCGCCCCGCTTGATCTCCGGGTCGCCGATGATCGCCAGGCGCGCCTCGTCGATCGCGTCCGAGTACCAGAACGGCAGCTGCTCGCGGACCGCCTCGTCGAGCAGAGACGCCCGTCCGACCCTCCGGATGACCACCGGCGCGGGAATCTTGCCCTTCCGGAAACCCGGGACCTTCAGATCACGGCCGACCTTGCGGGCGAGGTCGGTCAGCGACCGCTCGATCTCCTCGGGGACCACCTCGACCTCGACGCGGACCCGTGACTCTGGAAGCTCTGTGACGTTTGTCTTGATCGTTTGAGTGCTCATCGCGAGCGGAACGATACCGTCACCCCGTGCCGAGCCTCCATCTGCGTCGGTCTGATCGCGTCCTCGCCCGGCTCGTGACCGGCCCGGCCGGGCACCTCCTCGCCGGCCTGACCGATTGCGGCGTGCTGCTCTGGCGTCTCGCCTGGCGGCGGATCCGCCGGTCAGGCCGCTGGTAGATTGGCTCTCGTGCACCCAGACCCCGGCCGCCGGCCGCCGCCGTGGCCGTAACCCTCTCGCTTCTGCGGACCTTCGTCACCGTCGTGCGGACCGGGTCGGTCACCCGGGCGAGCGAAGAGCTCGTCGTGACCCAGTCGTCGGTCTCCGGGGCCCTCGCCGCCCTCTCCAAGGAGATGGGCGAGCGACTCGTCGAACGCGACGGCCGTGGCCTGCGTCCGACCGCCGCCGGAGCTGCCTTCCTCCCGCATGCCGAGCGCGTCCTCGCCACCCTCGAAGACGCCGCCGCCGCCGTCCGCGAGGCGGCCGACCCGACCCGCTACCGGCTCCGCCTCGCTGCCACGACGACAGCCGCCGAACACCTCGTTCCGGCCCTCTGGAAGGCCTTCCGCCAACGCCACCCAGAGGTCGAGCTCTCGCTCGAGGTCGGCAATCGCTCGGTCGTCAACCGCCTGCTCGATCAGTTCCAGGCCGACGTCGGGATCGGCGGGCCACCCGTCGAGCACCGGCTCCGCGGGATCGCGTTCCTCGAGAACGAGTTCGTCCTCGTGACCGCTCCGGAGGACGCCCGAGCCCGCCGTGGCCCGCTCGCCCTCGACGAGCTGGCCAACGCGACCTGGCTTGTCCGCGAGCCCGGCAGCGGCTCGCGCGAGGTCAGCCTCGACCTGCTCGCCGGCGGCCTCGCCAGCCGGCCGAGGCTCTCGACGATCGGATCCGACGCCGCAATCAAGCGATCCGTCGCCCTCGGTCTCGGGATCGCCCTGATCTCCCGCGCGGCGGTCGACCGCGAGCTCGACGACGCGACTCTCGCGCCCTTGACCCTGATCGGCGGCACTCCCGTCCGCGCGTGGCACGCCCTGTTCGCGACCGATGCCCCGCGCCGCACCGGGGCCGACGCCTTCCTCGCGTTCGTCCGCCGCGGCGACGCCGCCCACGCCCTCACCGACCGCCATACGCTGCTCGACTCCCCGCCGACCGGCGGACCCGAGACCACGATCGCCTGACGCTCTGGCGCCGGGTCGGCGTCGGGCCTGCCCGCCGGCGCGGACGACGCCCTAGTTCGCGTGAAAGGTGTCGGTGACCTGGTCGAACAACGGCGCCAGCCTGACCAGGGTCGCGGCCGCAGCCGTCTGATAGACCAGCGTGTACATGCGCTTGCCTGAGAACAGAGTGATCTGCGAGTGGGCCGCCCGCTGCCGGGTCGTCGGGTCGACGAAGCTGTAGATGTAGAGGAAGCCCGGCAGGTTGTTGATGCTCAGGAGCTTTGGCCCCGCGACGATCGCAACGCCCGCCTGAGCCCTGAGCTTCGTCCCGGTCAGCGCCTCCAACTCCGCGAGCGCCCGTCCGTCGACCGGCACGCCGAGCGTCGCCAGGCGCACGAGCAGCGACGCCCCGTCCGGCCCCGTCGTGAGCAGGCGGACTCCCGCGTCCTTGGAGCTCGTCAGCCGCGTCCAGCCCGTCGGGTAGGAGATCTGGAAACCGGCTGCCCGATCGGTGAAGGCCGTCAGCGGCGCATGGGAGTTCGGTGCCCCCGGCGACGCCGTCAGGCCGCTTCCCCCCGTTGTCCCGACCGCCCCCGCACCCGCCGTGGCTCCCTGGGCGGTCGTCGACGTCGCAGCCGGAACGCTCGGCGAAGCCGGGATGATCAGCCGTCCGGCGAAGTAACCGACCAACAAAGCAGCAACGGCGCCGCCCGCAATGAGTGCGAGGCGGCGCCGGCTGAGATTCACTCCTAGAACTGTCTTCGACGTCACTACGTCCTTACTTCTTGCAGTCCCGCGTCGGTCCCAACAGCTGGAAGATGGCGGCACAGTCGATCGAGTTTGCGTGCGCGTTGATCGTCTGCGAGCCCATCACCCCGCCGTCGTTGCCGACGAGCAGGTTGATGTTGTCGAAGTCGGCCAGGATGTTGTGGTCCCTGCCCGAGACTGCCGAGTTGACCTGGTCGATGTCCCCGTTGATCGTCTTGATCAGGCCGTTGATGCTCCTCGCGGTTCCGAGGATCGACGACGCCCTCGCGTTGATCGACTGGACCGTCGCGTGGATCGTCCCCACGTTGGCTCCGGTCGTCGCCAACGACGGGGTGATCGAGCCCGTCACATCCTGGTTGATCGCAATCACGGTCTGGTGGATCGGCGTCACCGTGGCGCCGATTCCCTTGACCTTGACGTTGATCGCCTTCGCCGTGTTGAGGATCTTCTGCACGGTGTTGTTGATGTGGATCACCGAGTTGTTGATCTTCACGAATCCCGCACCCAGCGGCGCGGCGGCGGTGAGGATGTTGTGCGAGATCCCCACCGTCTTGCCGGCCAGCGCGATGTATCCCGTGCTGGCATTGATCGGGGCGAGCTGGCTGTTGATGTAAAGGACCCGGCGATCGATCTCCCGAGCGTTGATCAGCGTGCCCGTCAACAGCAGCACGGCGGTCAGCGCCCAGGCGATCAGGATCGCGAGGACCACCTGGGGCAACCCCTTACTCGTGTTTTTGAATATTCCCATGGTCCTGCGTCCCTATGGTCCGCAGGGAGTGGTCGTCTGCAGCAGGCCCAGCAGGTTCGTCAGCGCACCGACGAGCGGCTGGACAAGCAGTGGCGCGTTGCAGATGCTGGACAGGTGCTTCTGAGCGGATTGCAGTCCGCTGTTGATCTGCGACGCGTTGGCCTCGATCTTGTCAAGCGCGTTGTTGGCCGTCGTCACACGCGGGACAACTCCGGCCGTACCGGGGGTGCTCGCGCTGCGGACTGCCCGCAGGACTCCGAGGATCGTCACCAGGGTGCCGCGCACTGTCTTCAGGGTCGAGGACGTCGAGATCAGAGACGTCCCGATGCCTGATGCGACTCCCGAGGTCGAGACCAGCGAGTTGGACGTCGTGACCAGCTTGTTCGACGTATCAACCAGCGCGTTGGACGTCGGCGACAGCGATGCCAACGTGTTCTTCAGTGACGAATCGACCGTAGTCAGGTTTCCCTTCACCGAGACGAGCCCGGCGATGATCGAGCTTGCGCCCGCCGGAATCGGCTTCAGTGCCGTGTCGATCGACGTCAGATTGCCATTGATGTCCTGGATGTACCCGGACAGCGGGACAGCGTGACCACCGATGCTGACGACGGCTGACGTCGCCGTTCCCAGGTGCCCGTCGATGGAGTCCAGCGAATGCACGATCCCGAGGAGGAAGCCGATGACGACGACGACCACCAGTGCCAGGATCGTTACCCAGGTGAACAACCAGCGTGCGATCGTTGTTTCTTGCTGAGTCATCTAGCTAGCCTCCCGCTCGCTTGTTGCCCTGGAGTCGAAAGCCGCTCCGTTGTTAGTGGCAGTCACCGTTGCTCCCATCTGCACCATGCACCTTGAGGTCGATGCACGCGGCGTTCGTCCTGATCTGACCGGCATCCCCAAGGATGTTGGTCGAGTCGGTGTCGATCGCGTTAGCCACCGAGATCGTGTGGTTGATCGTCGCGTTGATCGAGACGGCGTCGCCCCTGATCGTCCTGGCGATGCTGTCGATGCCCACCGCCGGCGCGAGAATCGCCTTGGCCGTCGTGTTGATCGCCCCGCCCGAGCCGAGGATGCTGCCGGCCGAGCCGTTGATGCTCTGCGCGCTGCTGAGGATCTTCGTAGCTGTGCCGTTGATGGTCGTCGCGCTGCCCTGCACCGTAATGGCCGCCGAGTTGATTCCGCTCGCCGTGTGGTTGATCGACGAGGCAAGCCCATCGATCGACTGCGCCAGCCCGACCAACGTGTTCACGTCGGGAGCAAGCGGCTTGGCGGTATGAAGAATCGACGTCGCGGTCTTGTTGGTGCGCGCAAGCTGCACGATCGAGTCCGTGTTGCCGTTGATACCGCGGCCCGTTTGGGCAATCGTGGCGGCCTTCACGTCAATGCTCTGCGCAGCCCGCACCACCAGCGAGAGCTGCACCACGGCGGTCACCAAGATCGCGACGACCACCACAAGCGTAAGGGTGCTCGTCCGGTTGAATCCGCGCACATCACCCTCCCAGGGTAAGTAACAAATCAATTTTCCACGAGCAACAGACCAGCCGGACGGGCATTTTTCACGCCCTCCGCCCCGCTTCCGCCAGCTCGACTCGGGGATGATTATCCGCTGGTAGGCCTGAATGCAAGAATATTGGCCAATGCCGACGGCCTGTGGCCGATGCCAATGTATGCAGTTTAGCGGGTCACATAACCCCGTTGGGGGGCTGCCTGGGCCCCCTGGCGAAGGGTCTCAGGCGGTCCCGCTCGCCGCGCGCGCCGCCCCGGCCGGCACTCCCACGGCCGGGTGGGTCCCGGCGGCCCAGGACAGCCGGGCCCACGGCGGGGCGGGCGGCGGGGCGGGGCGGGCGGCGGGGCGGGCGGCGGGGCGGGGCGGGGCGGGCGGCGGGGCCGGCGGGGCGAGGAGCGGCATCACGGCCGAACACGGCCGGGCAGCCGGCGGCGAGGAGAGGCATCACGGCCGAACATGGCCGGGCAGCCGGCGCGAAGAGAGACTTACGAGGAAATGCGGCCGGGCAGGCGGAGCGAGGGGAGGCTTCATGGCGGGAGGGGGCGAAGCAGGGCGCGGGCCGGGAGCGCGCGTCCGCGCAGGTCGATCCCCGCGGTTGCCCGCCGAGCGCCCGAATCGCCGCGCCCGCAGTGGGCGGGGCACCCTCGCCAGCCGGACGAGGGCCCGATGGATCCTGATGGCTTGCCGTCGTGGCCGCCGCCGGATGGTCGCGCAGCCCGGCGGGACGGAAGACACCGGTTGACGACGTCGGGGCACCGGTGCGCGGGCTCAGACGGGACGGGACCGAGCGACGAGCCGCGCCGGATTCTGGACCTGCCGGACTCGCCGGATTCTGCGCCGGACTCGCCGGATTCTGCGCCGGACTCGCCGGATTCTGCGCCGGACTCGCCGGATTCTGTACCTGCCGGGCTCGAACCCCGCGCCCGAGGGCGCGCGGTCAGTGGATCTTTCCGCCGCCCTTGTCCGACAGCCGCCCACCGCTTCGTCCGTACCGCACGGCGACCAGCTCGGCCATGATCGACAGGGCCACCTCTTCGTTGGACTTGGCTCCGAGGTCCAGGCCGACCGGAGCGCTGATCCGGCTCAGCTCGGACTCGTCGACACCGGCGCTCAGCAGCCGCTCACGACGCTCGGCCTGCGCCCGCTTGGAGCCCATCGCGCCGATGTATGCAGGCTCGTGGCTCAGCGCGAGCACCAGGACCTCGTCGTCGATCTTCGGGTCATGGGTCAGCACCGCGAGGTAGGTCGCCCGATCGATCGCCCCGAGGTGCTCGACCGCGGCCTTCGGCCACTTAGCGACGACCTCGACGGCCTCCGGGAAGCGTTGGGGGGTCGCGAACTGGGCTCGGGGGTCAATCACATACGGACGCCAATGAGTCTGCCGGGCGAACCGACTCAGATGGTTGGCGTACTCGACCGCGCCGAAGATCAGCAGGCGTGGGTCAGGCGCTGTGACGTCGATGAAGAGATCCCCCCGCTGTTCGGAGCGCTCCGCCCACATCAGCTCCTCGGCGTGTCCGATCGCCTCGGCGTCGAGCTCGTCATCGCCGAGCGTCCCCTCCCGCGACCCGTCGGCCATCACCAGCAGCCGTCCGCCGACGTGGGGTCCGGAGATCGCAGTGACCTGCGCCGCGCGCCCGTCCTGGCGCGCGACCTCGGCGAAAGAGCCCTGGACGCTCATCGCTCGAACCGCTCTACCCAGACGTCGATCTCCCCGCCACATGGCAGACCGACGTCCCAAGCCTCGTTGTCGGAGATGCCGAAATGGTGGAGTCGAGGCGGCGCCCCGTCGAGAACCTCACCCGCGATCTCGACGACCGCGCCCTCGACGCATCCCCCGGAGATCGCGCCGTGGACCTCGCCCAGCGAGTTGACGGCCATCTTCGCGCCGATCGGCCGCGGCGCCGACCGGCGCACGCCGACGATCGTGGCCAAGGCGACCTCGTCGCCGCGGGCGAGCCACTCGTCAACCTGCTCGATTACGTCCTTCATCGCGTCACTCCTTGAAGAGAGAAAATCTCGGCCGGTCGACCCGCCCGACCATCGAACAAGAAGGCTATACGGCCCGTCGGTCCCCGCCGGATCACACCAACGCCCGGCTCCGGCGTCGGTCGGCCGATCTCACCCAGCAACGATCTCCCGTGGTCCCAGCCATAATCCCTGGCCGCGTCGAGCAAGATCACGACGCTCCCGGGGGGCCGCACGCCCTTCAGCGTCTGCTCCCGGAGCAAAACTCTGTCAAGCCCTATCCACAAGGGGATTCGCTCATGGCCATTCCGGCAGGCACCCACAAGCTCGGACCCGACAATGCGACGCTCAGCGTCAAGACCGGACGCACCGGGCCGGCGGCCCCAGCCGGCCACAATCTCGTGATCAACGTGACCAAATGGGAGGCGACCGTCGACGTCGGCGCCGACCCGGCGGCCACGTCGCTCTCCCTCACGGCCGATGGCGGCTCGCTCAAGGTCCAGTCGGGCGAAGGCGGAGCCAAGGGCCTCAGCGACAAGGACAAGAAGAACATCGAGGGGTCGATCGACAAGGACGTCCTCAAGAAGGGCAACGTCTCGTTCGTGTCCACGTCGGTCACTCCGACCGACGCCGGTCTCTCGGTCGCCGGTGACTTGACGTTGAACGGCAAGACCAAGCCGATCACCTTCGATCTCGCCGTCGGCGACGACGGCGCGCTCAGCGGCAGCGCGAAGCTGACCCAGACCGACCACGACATGAAGGTCTTCTCGGCAATGTTCGGCGCCCTCAAGGTGGCCGACGAGGTCGAGGTTGTGATCGAGGGCAGCCTGACCTGAGGGCGTCACGGAGTCTGGGTCTCGGCCCAGGCTCCCCCGCTCGCCCCTACCAGGGCGGCCCGCCGTGCCGGCCGGCCGCCATCTGACCGGGGCGCGACGCACGCGCCCCGGACCACCATGACTAGAGCGTCGGAAGCTTCTCCGAGAATTCCTTGACCAGACCCTGAAGGACGCCGGCGACCGTACCCTCGCCCATCGACGCGGCCTTGCCGGTGATCTGCGCGCTCACGTGAATGTTGCTGTTGGTGAACGTCACGACGGCATTCGCGTGACCCTGACCCCCCGCCTCCCGCGCCCGGACCTTCATCGTCGCGCTCGACGCCGTCTTCTCGACGATCTCCACCGTTCCTGTGAAGGTCATCCCCATCGACCCCATCTTGACCTTGATCTCAGCGTTCGCCTTGTCGGGGCCGGCCATCGAGATCACGCGGCCACCCGGTACGCACGGGACCAACTTCTCGAGGTTCAGGATGTTCGCGAAGTTGCCGGTGCTGTAAGGCTGATCAAATTCCATCGATGATTCGCTCCCTTTTAGCTTGTGTGAGGACGTGGGTCTGGCGGCGATCGCCTCGCGACCTGCGCGAGGGCTTTCCGGCCATGCCGCGCTCCAGCGGGCCGTAGTCTGCCAGACCGGCTCCGAAGCCGGTCTTCCCGGCTTTCCCTCCCAGGCCACGCCAGATTCGCCGATCCACGGCGAGCGGCCAGATGGCCATCGCGACCACCTGAGATGATTGGACTGTGGCCAACGTTCAAATCAACGAGATCGACGGCCTGTCCGTCGCGGCGATCACCCACTCCCAGCTGACCACGATCGCGGCGTCGGCGACGGTCGCCGACGCCCGCGGCTACTTCGACGCCAGCTCGAGCCGACGATCCGCCTTCGTCGTAGACGGCGATCGCTACATCGGCGCGCTGACCCCGGCAGACCTGCCGAGTGACGGGGATCCCTCAGCCCCGATCCTCCCGCTCGCGCGACTCGGAGCCACCGTGAGTCCAGGCGACCCCGCGTCGGTCGGTCGCGACCTGGCCTTGGCGGCCGAGTCGCGGCGGATCCCGGTGATCGACGACAACCAGCGCCTACTCGGCGTCGTTGCGGTCAATCGGACCGGCGAATGGTTCTGCGGGACCGGCTGAAAGCTCTGCGCCCGGCGGCTCGGGCCGTCCCCGAGCCGCCTTTGCGCTTCATTCCGAGCGGCTACTTGTAGACAGCCTGCGCGTCCAAGCCGCCCTCGACGCCCGGGGGCAGGTCGCCACTCCCGTAGGCGTAGAGCGACAGATCCTCGATCGTCCGGCCCTGCTTCGGGTCACGCGAGGCGTACCAGCGTCCGTCGCCCCACTTGAGGTTGTTCGGAGGCATTCCGAGGGCCATGCCGGCGAGGAGCTGGCACTTGTCACGGATCCTGGCGCACACCGTGGCAACTGCCTGTGCCGTCGCCGGCGACGGCGACGTGTTGAACGTGTGGCCTTCGCCGAAGCGGTCCGTGTCCTGCCCGACCACCTTGCAGTCGAGGGTCGGGATCCCGAGCTCCCGGGACACGATCCCCGCAAACTCGGCCTCCTGGCCGTTCGCGGACGTGGTCAGGCTGAGGACGCCCTTGCCCGTGGGGTGCATACGAAGAAAAACGGCTCGATAAGCCTCATTAGCCAAGGCGAGATCTCCTTCCGAGAGTGTCCACGCGGCCGCGATGAGCACCGCTGTGCAGCGCGCGCAGTATGACAGTTGTTCCGCCTCCCGCCCGATAATCGAGCCGGACCTGCGGGATATTACGTTCGATACACCTACCGGTCATCGTTCGACCCATGACTGCCTGCTCCGATCCGGCTTCCGTCAGCCGGCCTGGGAGCCGCTCGACGCCCCAGCCGCTTCCTCTGCCGCCGCTTTCCGCGCAAGGTGGGTGCTCGATGCGTTGTGCTCCTCGAGGTCGCAGAACTGCGGGCGTGGTCCGCCCAGCTCGTGCCGCGCAACCTTCGGGCGATCGCATCCGGGAAAGATGCAGGTCTCGTCTTCCGTCGTCTCGCTCATGTCTCGCTCTCCTCTTCGATCATCAGGTCAAATCTTTCGGCCGGGAGTCGTCTTGCCCTTCTTCGGGAATGCTCCGCTTGGCATCGCCACCGAACTGCCGAGCACCGGCGTCGAGCTGCCCCAGGCCTCGTCCTCGTCGAAATCGTGGTCGATCTCGACCTCCGGAGGCTTCCATCTGGCGTTGCCGCCATTGATCTCGCTCGCTCGATCGGCGCTGATCGCCTCGACGACCTCCTCGAGCGCCTTCAGGCTGTGGCCGCTGACCAGAGCATCGCAGTAGGGCAGCGCCGCGACGAGTCCACCCGCCTGCGGTGAGAAGCCCTCGGCGCTGACGCGCGGGTTGACCCAGACGATCCGGTACGAGAGGCGTTGCAAACGCTGCATCTCCTGCCCCAGCAGCTCGGGCTCGGCCAGCTCCCATCCGTCCGAGAGGATCACGATCACCGCGCCGCGCGCCATCCCCCGCCGTCCGTGCCGGTCGTTGAACGTCTTCAACGCGTCGCCGATCCGCGTCCCGCTCGACCAGTCCGGCGCCGCGGCTGCCGCTCGCTGGATCGCCCGCTCCGGATTGCGGCCCGCCAGCGCGCGCGTCAGGCGGGTCAGTCGCGTCGCGAAGACGAACGCCTCGCTGTTCGGGCCGCTCCCCGCAGCCGAGGTCACGAACTGGAGGTAGGCCCGGGTGTACGGCTCCATCGAGCCCGAGATGTCGCACAGCAGGACGAGCCGCCGCGGCTCGATCCGCCGCTGGCGCCGCGCCAGCCTGATCGGGTCGCCCCCCGTCCGCAGGCTCGCCCGGAGCGTCCGGCGCATGTCCATGTGCTCGCCGTGGCGGCCCTTCTTCGTCCGGCGCATCCGCCGCTTCGGCGTCGCCAGCTGGAGCTTGTTCATCATCTTGTAGAGCGCCGACAGCTCGTGCGGCTCGAGCGAGTCGAAGCGCTTCTCCATCAGCACTTCCTCGTCGCTCGCCTGCGCGATCGGGATCTCGAGCTCCTCGCCGTCCTCGTCGTCCTCGTCGTCCTCGTCTTCTCCGGGAGGCGCGCTCGTCGCGTCCATCGAGCTCGGGTCCGATTCGTTGTCAGAGGACGATTCGTTCGTCTTCGTCTCCGGCTTCGGCGCGTCGTCGGCCGCCTTCTCGATCGTGATCACGTCGTCCGGATCGAACTCGTTCGTAATCGAGCCGGTGCCGAAGATCTCGAAGAAGACCTTGTCGAAGATCGGGACCTGGAGCATCCCCGTGACGAACACCGCACGCGCCGTCCAGTAGAGCGCCCGCCGGCCCTCGGGCTTCATCAGCGCGAGCGCCGACGCCAGGTGCGCCGCCCGCTCCGGCGTTACCGGCAGACCAGCCTCGTGGCAGCGCTGACTGAACGCGCCGACAAGGGCCGGCAGGTCGAGCTCGATCGTCTCGACCCGGAAAACCCCGTCATCCACCGCCTCAACTGTGCCCTGCCCCCCGTTGCGCTCCGCCTCAGTCACCGCGACCCCCCGCGAGCGCTTCGAGCCCACTCGCGCGGATCACCTCCTGATCCTCGCTGTACTTCAACACCGATCCGAGCGTCAGGTCGATCGCCGCGGCGTCGAGGTGTTCGATGCCCAGCAGGTCGAGCGCAGCCAGCCAATCGATCGCCTCGGCGACCCCCGGCGGCTTCTGGATGTCGCTCTTGCGCATCCGCGAGACCGCATCGGCGACCTGGACGGCGAGCGTCTCAGAGGCGCCCTTGACCCGGCGACGCACGATCTCGACCTCCCGCTCCGGACTCGGGTAGTCGATCCACTGGTAGAGGCACCGACGCTTCACCGCGTCGTGCAGATCACGCGTCCGGTTCGACGTCAGGATGATCACCGGCGGATGCTCGGCCTTGATCGTTCCGATCTCGGGAATCGTGACCGTCGCCTCGGCGAGCAGCTCGAGTAGAAATGCCTCGAAGTCGTCATCTGCCCGGTCGATCTCGTCGATCAGCAGGACCGCCGGCCGCGGGCCCGGATGCTCGAGGGCGCGAAGCAACGGACGACGGATCAGGTAGTCGGGACCGAACAACTCCTCCTCGCCGAGCTTGTCACCCGACGAGTCGGCCAGACGGATGCTGAGCAGTTGCTTCGGATAGTTCCACTCGTACAGAGCCTCGGCCGCATCGATCCCCTCGTAGCACTGGAGGCGGATCAGGGGTGTGTCGAGCACTGCTGCAATCGCCTTGGCGGCCTCGGTCTTGCCGACGCCCGCCTCGCCCTCCAGCAGGAGCGGCTGGGGCAGACGAAGAGCCAGGAAGATCGACGTCGCGAGCGCCGCGTCGGCCAGATAGTCGATCTCCGCCAGCCGGGTCTTGAGGAACTCGACATCCGGGATCAGCTCCCGGATCTCGTCGGCCGCTTCGTCGCTGAGCTTGATCGGGGTCATGCCGGCACCTGCTGGCTGAAGCCGGCGGCCGCGAGGACTGCCTCGTAGTCCTCCATCGTGTCGACGTCAAGCGGAACGCGACCCGCGGTCGCGACGTCGACGACCTCGTCCGCCCGCTCGTCGAGCAGCCGCCAGACACCCTTGTCGCCGTGGAGCACGGCGAGCTCGGGGAAGACGCTCCGCGCGAAGGCGATCGGGTGGCCGCGACCATCCTCGTAACTGCAGACTGCCAACGGCGCGTCTCCGCGCCCGCGCAGCAGCGCCTCGACGATCGCCGGGGTGACCCCGGGCTGATCGCCGAGCATCAGCACGAGCACCTCGCACCGGGGATCCACCGCGCCCAGCGCGGCGGCGATCGATGACGAGCACCCGTTGCCGAAGGCGTAGTTCACGACCATTTCCACGCCCGTGAAGTCGACCGTCTCCGCGACCGCGTCAGCGGCTCCGCCGATCGGACAGATCAGCTGGTCGAAGTCGCACGCGCGAGCCGTCGTCAGCGTGTGGTCGAGCAGCGTCCGATCGCCGTAGGGAAGCAGCTGCTTCGGGCGCCCGAGGCGCTTCGATCCCCCCGCCCCGAGCACCAGCCCGGTGACGAAGCTCTCAGTGTGCGGCAACCGCATGTAGGTGCTCCTTCTCGAATTTGGCCCGGCAACCCGCGCAACAGAAGTAGACCGTATCCCCGTCGTGCTCGAGACGCGGCGTCTCGGCGTCCACGACGACGGTCATCCCGCAGATCGGATCGACCGCGGTCGTCGGTCCTACAGCTGACGCGACGCCCCCTGCATCCTCGCCCGACCCGTGAAGCGACTTCTCGTACTCGACCTTGCAGCCGACTCGGCAGAAGTAGACCGTCTCGCCGTCATGCTCGACCTTCGGCGTCTCCGGGCCCGGGATCACGGTCATCCCGCAGACCGGGTCGATCGCCGTGGCCGGCGCCGGGGTTGCATCGAAGACCGGCCTGTAGGTCCCACCGCGACGGACCTGCACGACCCGCGCGAGTAGCGAGACGGCGATCTCGGCCGGCGTGACCGCGCCGATCTCGATGCCAGCGGGAAAATCGATCCGATCGAGCAGCTCGCTCGGCACGCCGTCCGCCCGCAGCTCTGCGACGAGGCCGTTGCCGCGCTTCGGGCTGGCGACCAACCCGACGTAGGGCAGCTCGGCCTCCAGGCCGCGGCGGATCGTCGGCAGCTCGTCGCGCCCGTGGGCTGCGACGACCAAGCCGAGGTCACCGGGACGACACTCCAGGTGGTCTCCCTCGACCCGCTCGAGCTCCAGTCCGAGCTCCGGCGCCAGCCTCGCGACGGCCTCCGCGATCGGCGTGTGGCCAACCAGAAGAACGCGGGGCTGGGGCAGCATCGGCTCGAGGAACACCTCGATCGCGCCGCCCGACAGGCACGAGTTCTTGACCGTGATCGAGCCGTCCTCGCGGTCGGTCTCGTATCCCGCACCCTCCTCGATGTCCGTCGCCGCGTCAGGAAGGATCTTCAGCAGCAGCGGCTCCCCCGACTCGAGCACCTTCAGCGAGTAGAGCCGGACGCTGTGCTCTGCACAGACCCCGCCGACAAAACCCTGAATCGAGCCATCTGTTGTCACGAGCGCGACGTTCCCCGCCTGCGCGCTGGTCGGGCGCTGGGCGCGCACGACAGTGGCGGTCACGAACGGCGCGCCCTGCGCCGCGAGCTCTTCAGCTCGCAGCGCAAGGGCGTCCGTGATCACTGCGGTGGCTCTGCGCGACCCTGCATGGCCGCCCATACCCGTGCGGGGAAGCACGGGATGTCCATGTGCTTGACGCCGAGCGGGAGCAACGCGTCGATGACGGCGTTCGCCATCGCCGGCACCGAGCCGACGTTCGGCGACTCGCCGACGCCCTTCGCACCGATCGGGTGGTGCGGGCACGGCGTGACCGTCTCGCCGAGCTCCCAGTCCGGGCACTCGAGCGCCGTCGGAATCAGGTAATCCATGAAATTACCGTTGAGGCAGTTGCCCTGCTCGTCGAACGTGATGACCTCCATCAACGCGATGCCGAGGCCCTCGGCCAGACCACCATGGATCTGTCCGTCGACCACCATCGGGTTGATCCGGACGCCGCAGTCATCGACCGCGATGAAGCGGCGGGTGTGGACGTAGCCCGTCTCCGGGTCGACGTCGACGACCGCGATGTACGCGCCGTACGGGTAGGTCAGGTTCGGCGGGTCGTACATCGACTGAGCGTCGAGTCCGCCCTCCAGACCGGCCGGCATCGGAGCCCCGCTGTAGGCGCGGCTTGCGATGTCCTCGATCAGGGCGCCCTTCTCCGGGTCACCACGGACGAACCAGCGACCCTTCTCCCAGGCCAGATCCTCAGGCCTGGTCTCGAGCATCGTCGCCGCGATCAGCCGCGCCTTGTCGCGCACCCGACGGGCCACGATCGCGACCGCTCCACCGGAGACCGGCGTCGACCGGCTGCCGTAGGTGCCAAGACCATACGGGCTCTTGTCGGTGTCGCCGTGGCGGACCGTGATGTTCTCCGGCGGGATCCCGAGCTCCTCGGCGACGATCTGAGCGAACGTCGTCTCGTGACCCTGGCCCTGCGTCTGCGCACTGATCGAGACGACGGCCTTGCCGTCGCCGTGAACCCGCAGGTCCGCCCCGTCGTTCATCGCAAGCCCGAGGATGTCCATGTGCTTGCGCGGTCCGGCGCCGACGCCCTCGGTGAAGAACGCCACGCCGATGCCCATCAGCTCGCCCTTGGCGCGCCGCTCGACCTGCTCCTTGCGGAGCTCGTCGTAACCGGCGATGTCCATCGCGACCTGCATCGTCTTGGCGTAGTTGCCCGAGTCGTAGGTCCAACCCGTGGTCGTCTCGTACGGGAACTGCTCCGGGCGGATGAAGCTCCGCATCCGCAGCTCGATCGGGTCCACGTTCATCTCGATGGCCAGCGCGTCGACCATGCGTTCGACGAGGTAGACGGCTTCCGTGATCCGGAAGGAGCAGCGATATGCGACGCCACCTGGTGCCTTGTTGGTGTAGACGGCCTTGACCGTGACGTGCGAGGCCTCGAGCGTGTACGACCCACAGACGATGTGGAAGAACCCAGCCGGGAACTTGGTCGCCTGAGCGGTCGAGTCGAACGCTCCGTGATCGGCGATCACGTCGACCCGCAGGCCGGTGATCTTCCCGCCCTTCGCGCAGATCTCGCTCCGCATGACGTAGTCGCGGGCGAAGCTGTCGCACATCAGGTTCTCGGACCGGTCTTCCATCCACTTCACCGGGCAACCGGCGACGATCGAACCGGCGATCGCGCAGACGTAACCCGGGTAGACCGGCACCTTGCCGCCGAACCCTCCGCCGATGTCCTGGCACATGATCCGAATCATGTGCTCGGCCAGACCCGCCACCTGGGCGTAGACCGTCCGGTGGGCGTGAGGCGCCTGGTTGCCGTTGTAGATGTTCAGCTGACCGGTCGCCGGGTTCATGTCGGCGACCATGCCGCACGTCTCCAGCGGGGCCGGGTGGCAACGCGGGTAGATGATGTCCCGGACGGCGATCGTGTCGGCCTGCGCGAAGACGCGGTCGGTCGCGGCCTTGTCGCCGGCCTCCCAGGTCGGGCTGGCCAGGTTGTCGCGCTGACCAACCTTGTCGTCGCGGATCAGGACCGTGCCCGGATCCAGCGCCTTGCGGGCGTTGACGACGACCGGCAGCGGCTCGTAGTCCACGTCGATCAGGGTGATCGCGTCACGCGCCGAGTAGGCGTCGAGGGCGATCACGAAGGCGACCTCCTGGTGCTGGAAGCGGACCTTGTCGCCCGCGAGCACGGCCTGCGTGTCGTAGGAGATCGTCGGCATCCACGCCAGACCCAGCGTCTCGAGGTCCTTGGCGGTGATGACCGCCGCGACCTTCGGGTGCGCCAGAGCCGCCGACGTGTCGATCGAGAGGATCTTCGCGTGGGCGTACGGGCTGTGGAGGAAGGCGCCAAACACCATTCCCGGCAGCCGGAGGTCATCGAGATAGTTGCCCTGCCCGCGAATGAAGCGCGCGTCTTCCTTGCGCTTCAGGCGGCCATACCCGATCGGACGCTCCTCGGTCGCGCTCGGAAGGTTCGGCGCGTGGTCCTCAACTGTTGCCATGCTCAGCTCCCTTGGGTTGCGGCGGCCTCGAAATCGGCCGCCCAACGAACAGCGTTGACGATGTTCTTGTAACCGGTGCACCGGCAGATTGCACCTGAGATAGCCGTACGGATTTCGAGCTCGGTTGGATCAGGATTCTCGTCGAGCAGCGCCCGCGTGGTCATCAGCATGCCCGGCGTGCAGAACCCGCAATGCAGCGCGTGCTGCTCGTGGAAACCCGCCTGGATCGGATCCAGCTGACCGTCGACCTCGAGGCACTCGACCGTGCGGATCTCGTGGCCTTCGCACATCGCCGCGAGGATCGTGCACGACTTGACCGGCATCCCGTCGTACTGGATTACGCAGGCGCCGCAGTTCGACGTATCGCAACCCCAGTGCGTCCCGTGAAGCTCGGCGACCTCGCGGATGAAGTGCAGCAGCAGCAGCCGCGGCTCGACATCGCCGCTGTACGGCTGGCCGTTGATATTGATCGTGACTTGCATGTTCTCAGGCCTCCTGACCCAGTGCGCGCGCCGCGGCGCGGCGAAGGGCACGCTTGCTCAGCGCCGACGCGAGGTGGCGCTTGTAATCGACCGGACCCCGGCTGTCGGCACTCGGACTGCAGTCGGCCGACGCCATCTGACCGGCCTGTGCAAAGAGCGACTCCGACGGCGCCTTGCCGCGCATCAGCTCCTCCGCCCGCCCCACGTGGACCGTCGTCGGGCCGACCGCGCTGCAGGCCAGACCGGCGTCGGTGATGACCCCGCGATCGATCCACAGCGCCGCCGAGACGGCACAGATCGCCCAGTCACCGGCGCGACGCTCGCACTTCTCGTGCGCGCTGCCGTGATTCGGCTTGATCGGGATGCGGACCTCCGTGACCATCTCGCCGTCGCCGACGGCAGTCGTATACGGCCCGACGTGGAACTCCTCCATGCCGACGAGACGCTCGCCGCTTCCGCTGCGGATGACCGCGACGGCCTTGACCGCCGAGCAGACGGCCGAGAGGTCCTCGGCCGGGTCGGCCTGGCAGAGCGAGCCGCCGATCGTCCCGCGGTTGCGTACGACCGGGTCCGCGATCACCATCTCGGCATCATGGAAGAGGGGGAAGTGCTCGGCCAGGAGCGGCGACTTCAGCAGGTCGACGTGGCGCGTCAGCGCGCCGATCCGAATCTCGCCACCCTCCTTGCGAATGTACTCGAGCTCCGTCAGATCGTTGATGTCGATCAGACACGAAGGGTTCGCGAGACGAAGCTTCATCATCGGCAGCAAGCTGTGCCCGCCGGCGACGATCCGCGAGTCGGGACGCCCTGCGAGAGACGCGATGGCTCCCTCGACGCTGGTCGCGCGCTCGTAGTCAAATGGGCCCGGGGTCTGCAAGTGCTACTCCTTCCGTCGGGGAGGCCTTCCGTTTTTCATAGTCGCACGTCCCGCTTCGCAGAGTCAAGCCGGCCCGCCGACGCCCGCCGATAGCCCCGAAATCCAGGCTCTAGACCTGGGGAAGCGTGCCGGCGACCCACTCCGGCGGCCCATCCGCCGGGTGCTCGCGCTTCCAGATCGGCGCCTGGCTCTTGACCGCGTCGAGCAGCTGCCGCGCACCGGCGAAGGCCTCCCCGCGATGCGCGGCCGACGCCGCGATCACGATGCTCGGCTCGCCGACTGCGACGGTTCCCGTTCGGTGGGCCACCGCCACCGCCGCAAGATCGTGATCGGCGACGGCTGCCGCCGCCAGCATGGCGATCTGCTCCCGGGCCATGTCGACGTACGCCTCGTACTCGAGGCTCGGCACGTCCCGCGTCGTCCCGATGAACACGACCGTCCCCCCCGTGCTTGGGTCGGCGACCAGGCGGCGCACCGCGTCGATGTCGAGATCCTCGCCGGTTACCTCGGCCAGACGCACCCGATCGGCGGCTGGGCGGAGCGCCCCGGTCGCTCCCCCGCTGACCGGTGGGACCAGGGCGAGCTCGTCGCCCTCCGCAAGGACCCGGTCGCGCTCGGTGTACTCCCGGCCGACCGCCGCGACGAACTGCGCCCCGTCGGGCAGCCCGCTCAGCGCTCCCCGACGCAGATCGGCGATCGCGTCGTCGACCGTCGCCCCGTCGGGGAGCTCCAACTTGAGACTGCCAGCGCCGGCGTGCTCACGGAGGCTGGCGAAGAGCCGAACCGAAATATCCACGTCAATATGCTACGACGATGGACACAGAGCTGCTGACCCACCTCGACGAGCAGGGCCGCGCCCGGATGGTCGATGTCGGCGCCAAGCCCGAGACCCAGCGGGTCGCCGTGGCCCGGGCGGTCGTCCGGATGACGCCCCAGACCGCGGCCGCCGTCGCCGCCGGGAACGCCCCGAAGGGCGACGTGATCTGCATCGCGCGACTCGCAGCGATCCAGGCCGCCAAGCGGACCGACGAGTGGATCCCGCTCGCCCACACCCTGCCACTCGACTCCGTCGACGTCGACGTCGACCTCGACGTCGAGGCCGGCACGATCACCCTGACGACAACCGCCCGGGTCTTCGCCCGGACCGGCGTCGAGATGGAGGCGATGGTCGGCTGCGCCGCCGGCGCACTCTGCGTCTACGACATGGTCAAGGGAATCGAGCGCGGTGTCGTGCTCGAGCGCGTCGAGCTGCTCGAGAAGCGCGGCGGCCGCTCCGGCCACTGGCGCCGTGACGCCGTCACCTGAGTCACCCAGCGCCCTGGCCAAGCTCGCGAACCCCGACCCCCGCGCCCTTCATCCGCACCCAGTCGGCGGACGCCACGGCTGACCCCGCCGCCCTTCGTCGCACCCAGTCGGCGGACGCCACGGCTGACCACGGCGGGCTCTCAGCCCCTCGTCGACTCCCGTGCCGGACGGTTCGCTGGGAACGGGACGCCGACCGGGATGGCTCGACGACGCTCAGCCGCGGCCGGACCGAGCAGCTGCGAACGCGAGAGGCCGATCGCGAATGACTCGACGACCGGCCTCCCTCGCACTTCCAGACTCCTAGACGAAAAGCGTCAGCCTCAACGCTCCCACGGCCGCAGGCCGATTGCCGACCGCTGTCCGATCCCGCCCTCGGCGGGAGCTTCGGCTTCGGCGGCGGGCTCGGCCGGGGCTGCGGCCGGGGCCGGAGCAGCCGGCGCGGCCTTCGCGCCGAAGATGCCCGCTCCACGGTTCGGTGCGCGCACCGGCGGCGGGCCCGGCGCGACGGCGTCGGCCGAAAGTCGCTTGCGCGGCTTGTAGGCCTCTTCCTTGACCTCGTACTGATTCGGGGAGTCCTTCCCGATCGTAGGAGTCCGCGGCAGGTTCTCCCGGCTCGAACCCGACGAACGCCGGGGGTCCGGGTAGAGCAGACGCGACGACGAGCTGGCGTACGTGACGTTGCGGATTGCCGCGCCCGCCGGGTTACCGGCGGCGATCGGAGCCTCGCGGCCCAATCTGGCGAGGGTCAGCGTGCCCCTGGTGTAGACCTCGCCGATCCGCGGCACCGAGCCCCTCGGACGGCCCTGCTTGCGGAAGCTCTTCGGCGCCGCGGCGGGGAACAGCCCCTCGACGAGCCCGATCGCATCGGTCATGCCGGCCTTCTTCACAAGCAGGCCCTCGAGCAGATCGACGCCCGCGTCGAGTTGACGATTGATCGTCGAGACGACGGAGTTGACCGGGACGGTCTGCCTGACGAGCACGAGAACCGCTCCGATCGTGACGTTCAGGTCGGCAGTGATCGTGCGCAGCTCGACGATGATCGCAAGCAGGTAGACAACAAGTGCCAGGACGATCACCAGGGTGATGAGGATCGTTACTACGGCTGCTGGATTCATGGTTCCCTTTCCTCCTTTACGCGTCGTCGAGGATGACGTCGAGGGAGCCGCCGTAGTTCGCGACCGTTTCGACCGTCTTCACGATGTACGCCTGCGTGGTCAAGAGCAACGGAATCGGCTCGAGATCCTTCGTCGCGGCCGTAGCGACCGCGATGATCGCCTGAATGTTCGGCACGATCTGCTTGGCCGCCGTCAAGACCCCCTTCAACAGGATCACGACAATCGGAGCGACAACGAACGCCAAAACGAGATTCCCAATCCACCAAATGATCATCGGACCCTCCTCGACGCCACGATCGCAGCCTTCTGAGCGATCCCCGGCAGCGCGCCCAGGATGACCTCAAGCTTGGCATTGATGTCGCGAGTACATTGACCAAGCGGACGCAGATGCCCCGACTCCACGCCAGCAAGCGCGTTGCCCAACGTCCCCAGCCCCTCACCGATCCGCGTCAACCGGATCTGGATCCGCTTCAGAGCAACCCCAAGCACGGCAACCAACAACGCGGCCTCAGCCACGCTCAGGATGATCAGCAGAGTTCTACTCATGCCGGCGCCGATGTGTAGCCGTCTGTAAGAGCATTCATGTACCCGTCCTGAATGATCGCCTCGTCAATGACCTCCGCAAGCACGGCAGGCGTCAACGCAAGCTGCGGAATGTAAACCGTCTGCGACGCGACCTGACCTGCCGTCGCCAACAACTTCTCGACGCTCAACTCGATGTCCTTCACGTAACTCAGCAGCAAGATCAAAAGAGCCGTCACGACAAGCGCAACCGTCGCACCCAGACCAAGCGCCACATACCAAAACTCGTGCCCGTCAATCTTCGACGGGAACAACTGAGCAGCTCCAATCATTTCCCGACCGCCACCTTTCGCAGGGCACGCGCCGTGTGAAGAATCCGAACCGCCGAATCATTGATCCGAGCAATCCCCGGCAAAGTCGTCGTCTGATCCCGCACCGCATCAACGCCGATCGACGCCGAATCCGCCTGCGTCGCAATACCACCCGCCAAATTCAGAATCACAGCCACGATCGTCGCGGCAATGCTCACAACCAAAAACCCGAGCGCAAGCCCCACATACCAAACCGTAAACAAGCCGATCACGATCTCACCGGTCCCAATAGTCGATGGACTGGAGTCGTGCCCCACGTCGGGGCACAGGCGGAGCGGTCGAAGCCGACCCGCAGCTGCGGGTCCGCGGGCAACGCTTGCAGCGAGCCACCGACTCCGGACCCGGCCACATTGATCGACGCCGAGCGGCGCCGTCGACGCGTCACCTTGGACACCCGCCGGCAAGCCGGCGCGGCTCCGATGCTACAGACCGTCTCAGCACTCTCGCCTCCCTGTTGTATGCCTGGACGCGCCCCGCAGCTTCCGGCCACGGACCGACGCCAAGCCTTCTCCCATACTGCGCCCGGGAGAATAGTGCACGCGTAGTTGCATGTCCAGCCAGACGCCCAGCCCGCCCGCCGACAGCCCAGCCGGGACTGGCGGCTCTTCCCGGCCAGGCTCGCGGCCGGTCGGGCGCCCCGTGCAGCAGACCGCCAGGCCGCGCCCCGTCCCCGGTCGGCCGGAGCCGGCTCGCGGAGCCTCTCTCGACGCTGGTTCCGCGCGGGTCCCCACCAGCCGATCGCGCAGGGCGACCCGCCGAGCAGGGGCAGCACCCGCCACCCGAGCGCTGGACGAGGCGCGACGAACGCCCCCGGCCCGCCGGCCCGAGCGGGCCTACGACCTCATCGCCCACCGACCCACAGCCGGAGCGCCGCCTCCCTCGCGCGGGCGAGAACCCCGCCAGTCGTAGGAGCTTCGAGCAGCCCACCGTCCCGAACTTCGAGCGCAGCCCGTCGGACGAGCTTCAGCGCAGCCGTCCTCGAGTCTTCAGGCCACGGGAGCTCGCCCCGACGACGGCCCGCCGAGCAGTCCTCCCGGAGACCCTGAGCGGGCTTCGTCTACCGAGAGCGGCTGCGTCTACGCGTCGTCGAGGATGACGTCGAGGGAGCCGCCGTAGTTCGCGACCGTTTCGACCGTCTTCACGATGTACGCCTGCGTGGTCAAGAGCAACGGAATCGGCTCGAGATCCTTCGTCGCGGCCGTAGCGACCGCGATGATCGCCTGAATGTTCGGCACGATCTGCTTGGCCGCCGTCAAGACCCCCTTCAACAGGATCACGACAATCGGAGCGACAACGAACGCCAAAACGAGATTCCCAATCCACCAAATGATCATCGGACCCTCCTCGACGCCACGATCGCAGCCTTCTGAGCGATCCCCGGCAGCGCGCCCAGGATGACCTCAAGCTTGGCATTGATGTCGCGAGTACATTGACCAAGCGGACGCAGATGCCCCGACTCCACGCCAGCAAGCGCGTTGCCCAACGTCCCCAGCCCCTCACCGATCCGCGTCAACCGGATCTGGATCCGCTTCAGAGCAACCCCAAGCACGGCAACCAACAACGCGGCCTCAGCCACGCTCAGGATGATCAGCAGAGTTCTACTCATGCCGGCGCCGATGTGTAGCCGTCTGTAAGAGCATTCATGTACCCGTCCTGAATGATCGCCTCGTCAATGACCTCCGCAAGCACGGCAGGCGTCAACGCAAGCTGCGGAATGTAAACCGTCTGCGACGCGACCTGACCTGCCGTCGCCAACAACTTCTCGACGCTCAACTCGATGTCCTTCACGTAACTCAGCAGCAAGATCAAAAGAGCCGTCACGACAAGCGCAACCGTCGCACCCAGACCAAGCGCCACATACCAAAACTCGTGCCCGTCAATCTTCGACGGGAACAACTGAGCAGCTCCAATCATTTCCCGACCGCCACCTTTCGCAGGGCACGCGCCGTGTGAAGAATCCGAACCGCCGAATCATTGATCCGAGCAATCCCCGGCAAAGTCGTCGTCTGATCCCGCACCGCATCAACGCCGATCGACGCCGAATCCGCCTGCGTCGCAATACCACCCGCCAAATTCAGAATCACAGCCACGATCGTCGCGGCAATGCTCACAACCAAAAACCCGAGCGCAAGCCCCACATACCAAACCGTAAACAAGCCGATCACGATCTCACCGGTCCCTCAGTTTGCGACAGACCATTAGCGGCGGCACGGCCGAGGCCCTCCCGCCCGAACGCCGCTCCGATTCTGCGCGCAGAGGATAGACCACCGATCTCCGGCTGTCCAGCCGCGACCACCGCAGGCGAGGGCGATCCTCAGGCGAAGCTCCGGCTCTCCGCCGCCGGCGCCTGCTCGCCCGCCCGCTCCTCCAGGAAGGCCCGAAGGTCCGCGTTGAAGCGGGCCGGCCGCTCGACCATCGGGATGTGTCCGGTGTCCTCGTAGATCACCTTCCGAGAATCGGTGATCAGCCGCTCGAACTCCGCCGCGTCCTTGACCGGAACGAGGATGTCCTTGTCGCCCCAGATGATCAGCGTCGGGCACCCGATCTCGCAGAGGCGGTCGCGGATCGGATAACAGGTGAGCGCCTCCAGTGCCCCGCCGAAGCCGTCCTTTCCGGCTCCGCCGACCTGCTGGACGACGAGCGCGCCGGGCAACCGACCCGGGTGCGCCGCGACAAGCTTGAGCACCAGCTCCCGAGGTCGCGGCCGGGCCATCAGGCCCGGCGAGCGGGTCGAGATCCACGCGACGTAGAAGAAGGCGATGTTCTCCGCCCGATGACGCAGGCCCCGCGTCCGCTCGGTCCGTAGATGCTCGATGCTCAGACCAGCCGCCCCGACGAGGCACAGCCGCTCGACTCGCGGAGGGAATCGGATCGCCATCTCCAGCCCGACGAAGCCGCCCATCGAGTTCCCGACGACGACCGCGCTCTCGAGACCGAGCGGTTCGAAGAGAGCGTCGACGGTGCGCGCGTAGCCACTGATCGAGATCGGGTCGACCGGCATCTCCGACTCTCCGAAGCCGGGCAGGTCGACCGCTATCACCCGGTGGTCCCGGGCGAAGAACGGGATGTTCTCGAGCCAGTTCTGCCAGCACCCCGACAGCCCGTGGATGAAGAGCAGGGCCGGGCCCTCGCCGATGTCGAGCACGTTGATCCACGAGCCATCGACGTTCAGCCACCGGAGATGCTTGCTCCAGTCGACGTCCATCCACTCCGACCTGCCCACCGGACCGTAGGCCTCGAGCGGATTCTGCTGTCGATCGGCGCCCGTGGGCCTCTTGCGCATCGTCCCGATCATATCCGGGCATCCGGCCTGCGAGAACCCGACCTGAACTGGTGGGAGAACCTAGGCACGCCGGCGGATCCGACGCGCCGGAGCCTCGCCGAGGAAGGCGCGCAGGTCGGCGTTGAAGCGGGCCGGCCGCTCGAGCATCGGCAGGTGGCCGGTCTCCTCGTAGATCAGCTTTCGCGAGTTGGGGATCAGCCATTCGAGCTCGGTCGCGTCGCTGACCGGGACCAGACGATCCTCCTCACCCCAGACGATCAACGCCGGGCAGGCGATCTCCCCCAGCCGGTCGCGGATCGGATACCTCGTGATCGCGTCGAGCGCCGCCGCGAAGCCGGTCGCCTGCCCCGTCGCCCGGATCACCTCGAGGACGAGCGCGCCCGGAAGCCGGTCCGGCTGGGCCACGACGAGGCTCAGCAGCTTCCGACGCAGCCCCACCCTCCGAACCGGCAGGTCCGATCGAACCGACAGCCACGCCAGTCCGAAGAAGAGGATGTTCTCCACGCGATTGCCGACGCTCTTGCGCCGCTCGATCCGAACGTGCTCCATGTTGAGCCCGATCGCCGGCGCCAGGCAGAGCCGCTCCACCCGGGCCGGGAAGCGGATCGCCAGCTCGGCGCCGATGAAGCCGCCCATCGAGTTGCCGACGACCGCCGCCCGCTTGACCTCGAGTGCGTCGCACAGCGCATCGAGCATGCGGGCGTAGCCGCTGATCGAGATCGGCTCCGCCGGCGCCTGCGACGCGCCGAAACCGGGCAGGTCCATCGCGATCACCCGGTGATCGCGCGCGAAGAAGCAGATGTTCTCGAGCCAGCTCTGCCAGCACGACAGGCCGTGGATCAGCAGCAGGGGCGGCCCCGATCCGAGCTCGACGACGTTGACCCAACGATCCTCGATGCGGATCCACCGCTGGTGGGCCGACCAGTCGACGTCCAACCACTCCGAATGACCCACAGGTCCGTACGCATCCCGGTCGTCGATCTCTTCGAGGTTCGAGTCGCCGGCCTCCACCGGCCGGAGGATATACATGCTCAACCGGCCTTCGTCGCCTTTTGCAGCGGCGCGAACGAGCTCTCCTCGGCGGCCTCTGTGAGCACCTCGAGGATCTCGTCATCGGCCCGATCGGCCAGCCGCTTGGCAACACGCTTCTGTCCGGCGACGGCCAGCTGAGCCACGATTCCCAGCAGCTCGAGCTCCAGGCGCTGCTCGAAGACCTCGCCGAGCAGCCCGTCGAGGACATCGTCGTCGAGATCGCCGAACGCCTCGGCGATCTTCTTCTGGGCAGGCTTCTCGAGCTCGACCGCAAACAGGATCAGCGGTGACCAGAGCCCATGCTCGTGGGCTGCCTCGAGAACTCCCGCGAACACCCCCCGCCCGAAGGCGCCGGCCAGCGCGGCCACGGTGCGCCGGGCGCCCGGCGGCAGGACCGGGAGGAGCACGAGAAGCTCCGCCCAGAGGGCTTCCCGGGCGGCCGCGTCGACGATCGTCGCCAGCACCGGGCGCGTCTGGACGGCCGCGAGCGACGCGAACCGCTCGCGGCTCTCTCGACTCATCGCCCGCGTCACCGGAAGGACGCTCGCCCAGAGGTCCTCGGCCTGCGCGGCGCGAACCATGCTGTCGAGCACCTCCTCCTCGAGGCCGGCCGCGAGATCGCCCAACGACCCGCGCTGGTCGTCGCTCACGTGCCGGAGAACCTCCAAGGCCTCCGGCCACAAGCCCGATCGGGCCGCCGTCCGGATGATCTCCTCGAGGCGCTCGGCCGACAGCAGCGCGACGAGCGCGCCGATGCTCGACTTTGACTCCATCACGTACGCAGTTCGCAGGAGCGCCTCGTCGTCGACCACCTCCAGCGCCGCCGACAGCGAGGCCTTCGAGAGGTGGCTGACCAGCCGGCCCATCGCGATGTGCTCGCCCCGCCGGGCGAGCACCTTCGCGATCGCCGCGATCTGCTGTGCCGGCATCTCCGCGATCACCCGACTCGCCCGTCGGGGGTCGAGCTGAACCGCCAGCTCGGCGAGGAACTCGATCGGCAGGTGCCCGGCGATGTCGACCGCCCGGGACGGCTCCAGCAGGCCGGTCACCCGAGCGCAGAGCAGCGGACCAAACGCCTGTTCCCCGATCACCGCGGCCAGCTTGATCGGAATCAGGCGGGTCGCGTTGGCAACTCTCTGGAGCATCTGCCGGTCGGCGTCGAACATCACGACGGTGACCTGCTCGCGTAGGTCTCGAATGTCCTGTGCGTCGACCTGCTCGAGGTAGCTGAGCTCGCTCGCCTCGACCTCCATCAGCCGCGCGAGCTTGAGGATCTCGACCGCCGCGTTCTGTCTCGCGTTCATCGACTAGCCGAACAGGATCCGACGAACGCCGCCGCGGAGCAGCCGGGGGACGATCTCGAGCGCCTGGTCCACGGCGTCTTCGAGGCCCTTCGACTGCCGGCGTTTGGCATCGTGGATGATCGCCGCGAATCCCGCCATCTCGGCCTCGGTCAAGCCATCCATCCCGTGCGGGGCATTCCCGCCCAACTCCGACTTCAGGATCCGCTCGGCGTTCTCGTTCATCGCTCGAAACCTTATCTCGGCCGCGACCACCCCCCGCCCGGGCCCCAGCCCCGCCGACCGGGTCGCACGTCGAGGCTCGCGATCGCGCCCTTCCCAGGCTGCAGCCCCGGGGGCGGGAGTCCGCGCCGCTGGGCAGCGGCCGCAAACGCCCCGGACACCTGCTGCCCTCGTGCGGTATGACACCCGTATGAACCACGCCGCGACCGTGCTCGTACAGAGCCTTGTGAGACCGATCGTCGCCCGATGACTCGAAACCGCCTATCGGCGCTCGACGCGGCCTTTCTGTCGCTCGAGTCGCCCGACGCCCCGATGCATGTCGGCTGGGCCGCGCTCTTCGCCGCCCCGGTCGACGCGCCGCGCCCGGATTTCGAGACCGTGCTCACCCACATCGAGAGCCGGCTCGGCAGAGCCCCTCGCTACCGCCAGCGACTGCTCGACATTCCGTTCGGTCTCGACGACCCCGTGTGGGTGGACGATCCCCATTTCGACCTCTCCAATCACGTGATCCGCGCGCCTCACGGCGACTTCGGCAGCCTCGTCGACGAGGTCATGTCCACGCCCCTGCAGCACGGCCGCCCGCTCTGGGAACTGTGGATCGCCGAAGAGCTCGACGACGGCCAAGTCGGCGTCGTCGGCAAAGCCCACCACTGTCTCGTCGATGGCCTCGCCGCAGTCGAGCTGATGGCTCTCCTGCTCGACCTCACGCCCGAGCCCGAGCCGATCGATCCCGAGATCTGGTCGCCCGAGGAGCAGCCCGGAGGCATCGAGCTGGTCGGCGAAGCGATCGGCCACCAGCTCGGCCAGGCGCTCGACCTGACGATGGCCCCGCTCGGATGGCTTCGCGAGCCGGAGCGCCTGCGCGACCTCCCCGGCCAGGCGTGGAGCGCGGCTCGAGCGATCGTCCACGCCGCCAAGCCGCTTGCTCCCCCCAGCCGGATGAACGGGTCGATGACCGGCCAGCGTCACCTCGCGCTCCTCTCCCGTCCGCTCGCAGACCTCAGGACGATCAAGAATCGCTATGGAACGACCATCAACGACGTCCTCCTCAGCGCCAGCGCCAGCGGGCTCCGCGATCTCCTCGACGAGCGCGAGGACCCCTCGCGTGAGATCAAGGCGATGGTCCCCGTCAGCGTCCAGGATCCCGACGACCGTTGGGGTAACGGGATCGCCTTTCTCTTCCTGCCCCTGCCGATCGACGAGGCCGACCCCGTCTGGCGGCTGCGGGACATCCACGTCGCGATGCGCGAGCGCAAACGCGAACACGAGCCCGAGGGCTCCGACGCCGTGCTCGGCGCCCTCTCCCTGGCCCCCCGCGGGGTCCGCCGGCTGGCGTCCCGGATCCTCGCCAGCCCCCGTCTCTCGAACCTGACGATCTCGAACATTCCCGGTCCCCGGATGCCCCTCTACCTGCTCGGCTGCCAGGCCGTTCGCGCCTACCCCGTCGTCCCGCTGACCGGCGGCCACGGCGTCTCGATCGGGATGACGACCGTCAACGACCATGCGTGCTTCGGGGTCTACGCGCAGGCCGCCCTCGCCGACGACGCCGACCGGATCGCCGCCGGAATCGACGCCGCGATCGACGAGCTCCTCGAGCTCGCCCTCACCGACGCCTCGTAGCCTCGGCGCAGCCGCGCCCGCACGACGCAAAGCCCGCAGGGACGCCGGATAGCGGGCGCCAGCGCGAGGGCCCGCGGCCGGCTCGCGGCGGCCGCCCGGCTCCCCACCGGGCGGCACCCGGCCGTCGAGCCCGCGGCTCAGACGGTCACGACCGACGAGCGGAAGCCCTCCAGGGCTCCCCCCGCGATCGAGATCACGGTCTCGTCGATATCGAGATCCCTGCACGTCTCGACGAAGTACGCGCAGACGAGGTCGTAGGACTCGTTGTCGATCGCAAGGGTCGCGTGGGCTTCGGTCAGCGGCCGGCCCATGTAGAACTCCCCGCCCCCGAGCAGCAGGTTCAGGAACATCCGCTGGTGGCGCTTGAGCTCGTCCCGCTCGATCCCCCGAAAGAACCGATCGAGCTTCGGTTCCGCCCAGAGCTTCTCGTAGAAGCGGTCGACGATCCTCTCGACCCCCACCGCTCCCCCGACCTGCTCGTACAGACTGTTCGTTTGAGCAACCGGCATTCAGTTCACCTCGCTGGTTTGAGTCGCCTGCAATCCCGACGAACCTTAGATTTCGGCTGTTTCCCAGCTGCGTCGGTCTGGTGAACGGTGCGTAAACCGTCGCCTGCACGCCCGCCCACAGCCCGGGACGCGGCGTTGCGAAACGTCGAGCCCCGGTCGTGAAGACCCGGCCCGGTGAACCCGTCAGCTCAGGCGTAGCTCAGACGGCGAGCACCCCGCCACGCGCGTTCGACCAACCCAGGCTGAGGCCGCCCGACGCCCACCGTCAACCATCCGCAGCGCTCGCCGCACCGACGTCGATCAGACGCCATCCGGTCTAGGCGCCGGCGCCGGACGGCTTCGCCGTGATCGCGCGCCGACCCTGACTTTCGGCCAATCGGATCGTGCAGCTGCGCTGCTCGCGGTCGTGCTCGCTCGAGGTGACCCGCAACCGCTTGGGGCCGGCCTCGGCGATGCCGTCGATCGCCCCGCACACCAGGCGGCAGATCAGCTGGGGATGCTCGGGCGAGACGAGCGGGCAGGGACACGAGCGTAGGCGAATCTCGTGACCATCGACCTCGGCGTCGAAGCCGAGCTGCTCCAGCAGACGTGGCAGCGAAGCCATCGGATCGCCGCCGGGCCGTCCGTTGAGGAATCGCCCCCAGGCGCGGCCAAGCTCTTGGATCTCCTCAGCAGCCGGATCGAGGCGTATCGCCAGCGCCGCCAGCAGCTCGCTCAGGCCGCGCATGTCGCTGCTGGGCAACCGCCATCCCGAGCTCAGTCGGTAGAGAATCTGCGGGCGGCCCGGCCCGTCCCCGGCCATGTGCTCGCGCGTGACGACGCCGGCCGCCTCGAGCTCGCTCATGTGGCTTCGGACCGTGTTGACGTGAAACCCGGCCGCATCAGCGATTGCCGCGATCGGCGTGCTCCGGCCGCCCGAGAGCTGGCGCACGATCGCCAGACGAACCGGATCAGCGATCAGCTCGAAAACGTTCAGCGACATAATTCAGCGACATAAAGACGAAAGGCCGATCGCGCGCCGCGGTGGAGTCCCGGCCAGGGCGGCTGGTGCATCCGCGCGCTCGGCGCGCGCCCGTGACCCACGCCATGGCCGAGTTCGCCATGGTCCAGTTTCCGCGGCGCTACGCGGCCAGAGACGCGCACGCCGCAGCACCGCACACCGGGGCGAGCGCCGCCGGCGGCGTGATCGCAGCCACCGGTCAGACGCGACTTCGCGCCGGTCCGCGTTCGCGCCGGTCCGCGCGCAACTCAGGCGGACCGGCGCAACAGCGCGGCTCAGGCGTAGCTTCTGCCCTTCGACGCCTGTGAGGCGGAGAGCAAACCGGCAGTGATCGCCGTCAGGCCCGTGATGAGGTGGAGCGGGTTGTCCGCGTCACTTGCGGTGATCAGGGCGATCACCGGAATGTGGGCGTAGGTGAAACCGGTGACCGTCGCGATCAGGTAAATCGCACCGACACCAATCAGGGACCCTTCGACCACGGTCGCCGTCGCCTTGAAGGCAGCGACGAGCAGGATGATTCCCACGACGATGTGGAAGACGGAGTGAAACGGATTGATCGTGAATATGCCGTACAGCTTGGTCCCGTGGGAGTCAGTGAACCCACCGAACCCGTTGGTGTAGGCCAGACCAATCAGTCCGCCCGACAGATAGGCCGCTCCGATCAACATGGCTCCGAGCTGACCGATCGTCTTGTCCTTCGTGAAACTAGACACTCGCCGTTCCTCCGCTCTCTTGATGTGTCCGCCCGCCGCGGCCCCAGCCGCGCCGACCGGCCGAGCATGCCGAGGCGACGCGACCGGCACGCCGTGTAACCGCGTGCATCAATCCCCGCCCCCCTGACTTCCCGATGGTATGTAGATCAGACCCATGCATTCAGTGGCGGCCCGCCGGGGTGTGTCCGGCCGCCGGCACCTCGTGATACCTGTCCGACGCGTTCGTCCCCGTCGCTTCATCCGCCGCCCAGACCCGCCGCGTGACGGGTCGGTCCCGGCCGGTCTCCTCCGCCGGGCTCAGCCTCGCCGGATCGCTCCCGATCGCCGGATCCTGCGCGGACTTCTGCTTGCGCTGGACCAAATAGAAGCGGATCATGATTCCCCAGATGATCACGACCGGCACGGCGTGCGGAATGTGGGTGATCAGGGGCGTGATGGCCATCGGAGGATTCATGGTCAGGCGCCAAGCCTACTGGCACGATTACTTTCGTACCAGCCGACCATCTGGATCACCCCGGAGGACCCGCCCGCAACCGAATGACACAATTTGGAGTTAATGACAAAAAACAGGAGCCATTCGGCTCCCGCGGTTCCCGCGGCTCCCGCGGTCGGCGCCCGTCGCACCGCGCCGCTCCTGCTCCCGCACCGACCCCTCTCTCCCGCACCGGTCGCCTCGCCCGCGCCGGGATCGCGCCTTGGGCCTTCGCCTTCGATCGCGCCCTGGGCCTTCGCTTCGATCGCGCCTGGGCCTTCGCCTTGTCTACCGCGCGCGCCCGACGAGCGAGACGGACAGGCCGACGCGCAGCAGCGAGCGGCACGCGTCCCAGCCGTCCGGCACGCATCGGGGCGGCAAATCCGAGCAGCAGGCAAATCCGAGCAGCAGCCAAATCCGAGCAGCACGTTGCTGCGCGCCCGCGCGCCCGCGCATCCGCGCGCGAGGATGGACTTTCGCCATCGGTCGCCTCGCCTCGGCGCCCGTCCGTGAGCTCACCCCCTCCGTCAGTTCGGCGCCCCCCGGCGCCCCACCGGTCCAGACCCCGCGACCGCGACCCGGCCGCGAGCAGGCCGCGACCCGGTCAGGGTCGCGGCCGACGGCTTGGTCTCAATCGACCGCGTCGGGGTCCGGACGCGTCTGGACCGCGCTGGCGTCCGGCGTCTCAGGCGGCGACGGCGCGCCCCCCATCGACGTCGCGTCGGCGTTGTCGCCGGCACTCAGATTGACCCCGCCCTCGGTCGCCGTGACGTCTGGATCGGACGCGTACCCACCGCTCACCTCGCCCGGCAGCTCCGGATTCGCGTCCGGTCCACCGAGCTCGGTCGGCACGATGCCCGTTGCCGCAACCTCTGCGGCCCCGCCCTTCTCCGCGAACTCCTCCCCCTCCGGCGCGGCTCCGCCTCTAGCCTCGGTGTGGGAATTCGGCGAATCGGACATGGCTGGCTCCTTTGCTCGTGGTGGACGTCTGGTCTCACCGCTACCCCGCCGCCCTGCTCGGCAATCGTCGGTTCCCGACCCCAAGCCTCTCGCGCCCCCCGCTCGGCAATCGTCGGTTCCCGACCCCCGGGCCTCCCCTGCTCGGCATCACTCGCCTCCCGACCCCAAGCCTCCCCGTCCCCCTGCTCGGCAGCGGCCGGATCCTTCGCCTTGCGCCCTCGAGGCGCTCGCCAGCCCACGCGCACCCGACGTGCGAGCTCGACGACGACCTGAGCGCCGTCCTCTCGACGACGGCCTCCTCACCACCCCGAGACGTCACCCCGCTCGAGCGGACGGCTGCCCGAACGACGCCCGCCAACTTCCACGCCGACCTCCCGCTGCCCGCCGGCTACCGGACCAAACGACCCCGACCTACCACCGCACGGCACCGATCCCGCCCCGTCGACGCGAGCCAGGACCAGTCGCGGCGACCTCGGCCCCCTCCCTACGGCCCCGGCGTCAGCTCCCCCGCCAACGCGACGCCGGCCGCCCGCAGTTCCCGGCGGGTCCCCGCCTCCCGCACCGAGCCCAGCCCGAGCGCTCGAGCCGCCTTTCGCCCGAGCGCGTCCTCACCGACGACGGCATGGACCGCCACCCCCGCCCGCCGCCCCCGGTCGATCACCTCGGCGACGACCTTCCCGGCCATCGTCTGCGAGTCGAGCCGGCCCTCCCCCGTGATCACGCCAACCGCCCCGTCGAGCAGCCGGTCGAACCCCAGCCGATCGAGTACGTAGGCCGCTCCCCCGACGAGCTCGGCACCGACCGCAGCCCACAGGCCACCTGACAGTCCGCCGGCCGCCCCGGTCATCGGGATGCCCCGCGGGTCGCGCGCCAGCCGCCCGGCCAGCCGGTCGAGACGCTCGCGCAGGCGCCCCACCGCCGCCGGGTCGGCGCCCTTCTGCGGGCCGAAGACGACCGCCGCCTCCTCGAACGGGGTTCTCACGTCACAGAGCACGACCACCCGCATGCCGCCGAGGCCCCCGGCCTCCCTGATCGCGTCGATCGCCCCCGCCCCGCCGTCGGTCGTCGCGCTCCCCCCCAGCCCGATCACGACCTCGACCGCCCCGCCGTCCCGAGCCGCCACGATCAGGTCGCCGACACCCGCACTCGACGCCGCCTCCGGATCCCGCTCGCCCGCTCGCACCAGCCCGAGTCCGACTGCTCGAGCCGCCTCGACGATCGCCGTCCGACCATCCCTGCTGAGCCCGAACACCGCGTTCACCCGACGCCCCAGCGGATCGCGCACCTCGACCTCGCGGAGCTCGGCCCCCAGCCGGCCCGCCAGCACATCGAGCGTGCCCTCTCCCCCGTCGGCCACCGCGCACATCCGGATCCTCTCGATTCCCCCGGCCCGCAGGCCGCCGGCGATCTCCTCGGCGACCTCCCGCGCCGTGAACGTCCCCTTGAACGAGTCCGGCGCGACCACCACGACCGGTTCGCCTTCCCGGTCGGGCTCACCCACGCCGGGCACGCCACTGCTCGACGTCGATCGCCCATCGCTCGTGATCGCACCGCAGAGCGAGCCCCACCCCCTCGGTCATGTAACCCTGCCCCGTCTGGCCGACGACCCCCCCGTAGCCGACGAAACCGCTCTGCAGCCGGCCACGAGATCTCGCTGATGTTGACGAAGCCGGCGATCGCCGCACGGCGTCCACCGTCCCGCCCTCAGTCGTCCCGCTCGCGGCGGGTCTTCTCGTAGTGGCGGGCGACCCTCACACGATCGCCGCACGTCCGCGAGCACCACCGCCGCCGGCCGTGGTCCTGGAGGAACAGCCGGACGCACCCGTGGGCCTCGCACGACCGCAGCAGGGCACCCAACGGGCTCGAGACCACGTCGATCGCGTCGGCGGCGATCGTCGCCAACGCGACGTCGAGGCCCGTCCCCTCCCGCGGGGCCGCCCAGTCGAGCTCGGGTCCGTCGGACTCCCACGCCAGCCGCGGCGTCCGCGGCCCGGCGGCCGACGCCGCGTTCAATGTCTCGAGACTCCCCCGATCCAGCGGCCTCCCGTCGATCCGCGCGACGAAGGCCGCCCGGATCGCCGCCCGCAGTCCCCGCAGGCGCTCGGCATCCTTCCGCGTGATCTCCGACCCGTCCGGCCACTCCAGGCCCCGCGCCTCCAGCCAGCCGGGGACCGCATCCGCGCCGACGAGCAGATCGAACGGCTCGCCCCGGTGGACGAGCTCGGTGTTGACGAGAGCGAGGCCGAGCGAATGTTCTTCGCCGGGCGCCGGCGACGGAATGATCATCGATCTCCATGCTATGTCGTGTTCCCCGCCGAGTCAGTCGACCTCGCCCGACCTTCTCCGACGGGGGCCACTGCTATAGACCCTGGGGCGATGCTCCACGTCCACCGATCCGAGCGAGCCGACGGCCTCGTCGACGCCCTCGGCCTGCTCCTGGCCGGCGAGCCCCTCCCCGACGCCTTCGCCCCCGAGGTCGTCTCCGTCCCGACCCGCGGCATGGAGCGCTGGCTGACCCAGCGGCTCTCGACCTCGCTCGGGGCCAGTCCCGGCAGGCGGGACGGCGTCTGCGCGAACATCGATTTCCCCTTTCCCCGCCGGCTCGCCGCCGATGCCGTCGCCGCGGCCTCGGGGATCGACCCGGCCGACGATCCCTGGCTGCCCGACCGGGCGCTCTGGCCCCTGCTCGAGGTGATCGACGCCTCCCTCCCCGAGCCCTGGCTCCAAACGCTCGCCGCCTACCTCGGCGGCCCGGACGACGCCTTGACCGGCGACGCGCCCGATCCCGTCCGCAGGGCCCGCCGCCTGCGGAGCGCCGGACACCTGACCGATCTCTTCGACCGCTACGGCTCCCACCGACCCGAGATGCTCCGGGCCTGGCTCGCCGGCGAGGACACCGACGGCGCCGGCCACCCGCTTCCCCCCGACGCCGTCTGGCAGGCCCAGCTCTGGCGATCCCTTCGCCGGCGGATCGCCCGGCCCAGTCCGGCCGAGCGCGTCGATGCCGCCTGCGCCCGGATCCGCGCCGACCCATCGGTCGTCGAGCTCCCCCACCGGCTCTCGCTCTTCGGCCTGACCCGCCTTCCCGCCGGCCTGCTCGGCGTCCTCCGGGCGCTCGCCGCCAACCGCGACGTCCACCTATTCCTGCTCCACCCCTCCCCAGCCCTCTGGGCCACCGTGTCTCGCGCGCGCGAGGCTCTCCCAGGCCCACCCCCAGCCGCAGCCCCACCCCCAGTCCCAGCCCAGGTCCCAACCCCAGGCCCAGCAGCAATCCCCGGCCCGGCCCCGGCCCGGACCCCGCCCCCAGCCGTCCGGGCCGTCGTGCGGCGGGCCGACGACCGGACCGCCGAGCTCCCGACCAACCGCCTGCTCGCGTCCTGGGGCCAGGACGCCCGCGAGATGCAGCTCGTCCTCGCGGAGACGGGCGGCCCGAACACGGCCTCGGCGCCCGGCCTCGCCGGCGACATCGCCCCCGCCGTCGACCACCACCATCCGGTCGATCAACCGGCGGGCGGCCTGCTGGGGCTGATCCAGGCCGATGTCCGCGGCGACCGCCGGGCCCCGGGGGCCCCGCTCCCCGGCCGGGACGACCTACGCCCGCGGCTGCACCCCGACGACCGGACGCTCCAGATCCATTCGTGCCACGGCCGGGCCCGCCAGGTCGAGGTCGTCCGTGACGCGATCCTCCACGAACTGGCCGAGGACCCCGGGCTCGAGCCGCGCGACGTGATCGTCATGTGCCCGGACATCGAGACCTTCGCCCCCCTGATCGCCGCGACCTTCGGCGCCGGCGAGGTCTCCCCCGACGATGGCGACGAGCCGCTCCCGGCCGACGGCCGCCCGGCCGATCTCCGTGTCCGCCTGGCCGACCGATCACTGCTCCAGACAAACCCGATCCTCAGCCTCGTCAGCCAGCTGATGGCGCTCGCCGGGGCGCGGGTGACCGCGTCCGAAGTCCTCGACCTCGCCGACCGAGAGCCCGTCCGCCGGCGGTTCCGACTCGCCGACGACGACCTCGCCCGGATCGCCGAGTGGGTTTCGGCGAGCGGGATCCGCTGGGGCCTCGATGCCGGCCACCGGGCTCCGTTCAAGCTCGACGGCCTCACGACAGGGACCTGGCGGGCCGGCGTCGACCGGGTGCTGACCGGGGTCGCGATGACCGAGGACGACCAGCGGCTCGTCAACGGCGTGCTTCCGCTCGACGACGTCCCCAGCGGGTCGATCGACCTCGCCGGGCGGCTCGCCGAGCTCGTCGACCGCCTCCAGAGCGCCCTCGACTCGCTCGGTCAGACCCAGGCGATCGACTCGTGGGCGGCGGCGATCGCCCGCGCCGCCGACCTGCTCGCGGCGGCCGCCCCAGTCGACTCGTGGCAGCGCTCAGAGCTCCAGCGACTGCTCGACGATGTCGTCGGCCAAGCCACCGTCGGCGGAGTTCCCAATCCGACGCCGCTCGCCCCGGCCGAGGTCCGCGCGCTGCTGGCCGACCGTCTCAAGGGCCGGCCGACGCGGGCGAACTTCCGCACCGGCCACCTGACGATCTGCACGCTCGTGCCGATGCGGTCGATCCCCCACCGGGTCGTCTGCCTGCTCGGCCTCGACGACGGAAGCTTCCCCCGGCAGTCGCCGCGCGACGGGGACGACCTGATGCTCGAGCACCCCCACGTCGGCGACCGCGACCCGCGGAGCGAGGACCGCCAGATGCTGCTCGACGCCCTGCTCGCGGCGACCGGCCGGCTGATCGTGACGTACACCGGCAACGACGAGCGGACCAACACGCCCCGGCCGCCGGCCGTTCCCGTCGGCGAGCTGCTCGACCTCGTCGACGAGACCGCCCGCGCCCCCGACGGCGGCCCGGCCCGCGACCGCGTGCTCGTTCGTCATCCGCTCCAGCCGTTCGATCCCCGGAACTTCAGGTCCGGAGCACTCGTCGCCGGCCGGACGTGGAGCTTCGATCCCGTGACGCTCGAGGGTGCTCGCGCGCTCAGCCGGCCGCGGACCCCGTCGAGACGCTTCCTCGCCCACCCGCTCGCCCGCGATCCGAGGACCCGGCTCGAGCTCGAGGACCTCGTCCGCTTCGCCGGGCATCCGGTCCGCACCTTCCTGCGCCAGCGGCTCGGGATCAGCGTTGTCGACTACTCGGAGGACCTCGTCGACGCGATGGCGACCGAGCTCGACGGCCTCGGGAAGTGGGCGGTCGGCCAGCGGCTGCTCGACGCCCTGCTCGCCGGCGTCGACCCGCGGACGGCAACGCTCGCCGAGATCGCCCGCGGCACCCTCCCGCCGGGGGCGCTCGGCCTGCCGGTGATCAAGCAGGTCTTTCCGATCGCCGAGCGGCTTGCCGCCCGGGCGCGGGCGCTCGTCGAGGGTTTCCCGCCGCCGGCGTCGATCGACGTCCGCATCGCCCTCTCCGACGGCCGGTCGCTGACCGGGACGGTACCCGCAGTCCACGGCGATCTCCTGCTCACGGCGACCTACTCCCGCCTCGCCCCCAAGCACCGGCTGGCCGCCTGGGTCCGGCTGCTCGCCCTGACCGCCGCCCATCCCGATCGGCCGTTCGGGGCGGCGAGCGTCGGACGCGGTCAGCAGAGCGCCCCGTCGGCGATCGCCAGGATCGACCCACTCGCGGCGGATCCCGCCGGCCGGCGGGCGGCCGCCGTCGGCGAGCTCGAGTCGCTGGTCGAGCTCTATGACCGGGGGATGCGCGAGCCGCTCCCGCTCTACTGCCTGACCTCGGCAGCCCACGCCGAGGCCGTTTCGATCGGTCGCAATCCGATCACGGCGGCCCGCAAGGCCTGGACCTCTGAGTGGAACTTCGACCGCGAGGACCGGGAGCTCGAGCACCAGCTCGTGCTCGGCGGGATCCTCACGTTCGACGCGCTCCCGGCGGCCGAGCTCGCCCGCAACGCCGCTCAACTCTGGGCAGGCCTGCTCGCCCGTGAGGTCGTGAGCGGCCGATGACGCGCGCGACCGCGACCCGGGCCTTCGACGTGTGCGGCCCACTCCCGACCGGGGTCACGGTCCTCGAGGCGAGCGCGGGGACCGGCAAGACGTACACGATCGCCGCGCTCGCGGCCCGCTACGTCGCCGAGGGCACGCCGCTCGATCGCCTGCTGCTCGTCACCTTCACCCGGATCGCGACTGGAGAGCTCCGGGAGCGGGTGCGCAGCCGGCTGGTCGGTGTGGGTCTTGGTCTGGAGCGCGTCCTGGCGGGTGTGGCGCCCCGGGGAACCGACGAAGTCGTCGCTCTACTCGGCCAGGGCACGCCGGCCGAGGTCGGGCTCCGGTGCCGGCGCCTGCGACGGGCGCTGGCCCACTTCGACGCGGCGACGATCGCGACGACCCACGGCTTCTGCCAGGAGGTGCTCGGCGGTCTCGGGATCGCCGGCGACCTCGAGCCGGAGACCGTCTTGGCGGAGGACATCTCCGAGCTGATCGACGAGGTCGTCGACGACCTCTATGTCAGGCGCTTCCACGCCGGCGCGCCGCCTCCGTTCACGCGAGCCGAGGCGGCCGAGATCGCCCGCGTCGTGATCGCCCACCCGGGCGCCCCGATCGTCGAGGCGACCGGCCCGATCCCGCAGATGCGGCGGCGGCTGGCGATGCGTGTCCGCGAGGAGCTCGAGCTCCGCAAGCGTCGGCTCGGCGTCCTGACCTACGACGACCTCCTGACCCGGCTCGACGACACGCTCGGCGGCGACGGCGGCCCGGCCGCGGCCGCCCGGCTGCGGGCCCGGTACGCGGTCGTCCTGGTCGACGAGTTCCAGGACACCGATCCGATTCAGTGGGACATCGTCCGGCGGGCGTTCGGCGCCGCGCCGGCCGGCGGGGCGCTGGTCCTGATCGGCGACCCCAAGCAGGCGATCTACGCCTTCCGCGGAGCTGACGTCTATGCCTACCTGGCGGCCGCCAGGGCTGCCGGGTCGAGCGCGACGCTCGACGTCAACTGGCGCAGCGACCAGGGTCTGATCGACGCGTACGACGCGATGTTCGGTGGCGCGAAGCTCGGCCACGCGGGGATCGTCTACCGCAAGGTGCGCGCGCCGCCGGCCAACCAGCGGCGGCGGTTGATCGGCGCGCCGCGGGAGGCGCCGCTCGGGATCCGGGTCCTCTGGCGCGACGAGTCGACGATCGCCTTGACGAAGGGCGGCTATCCGTCGAACGCGTCGGCCCGCGAGCACATCGCCAAGGACCTCGCCGCCGACCTCGTCGGGTTGCTGTCGTCCGGCGCGGAGATCGACCGGCGCGACGAGACCGGTCGGACGCTCGATCGGGTGGCCGTCTGTCCGGGGCACGCGGCCGTCCTCGTGCGGACCAACCGCCACGCCGCGCTGATCCGCACGGCGCTCGACGAGGTCGGGATCCCGGCCGTGATCAACGGAGCCGGCAGCGTCTTCGGTACCCAGCCCGCCCGCGAGTGGCTGCGGCTGCTCGAGGCGATCGAGCGTCCCGCCCACGGGCGGCGCGCCCACGCGGCCGCGCTGACCTGCTTCGTCGGCTGGTCGGCCGCCAGGATCGCCGAGACCGACGCAGACGAGTGGGCGGTGGTCCACCAGCGACTCCACGACTGGGCCCGCGTGCTGCGCTTCAACGGCGTCGCCTCGCTGACCGAGACGATCACCCTGGCCGAGCGGCTGCCCGAGCGAATCCTCGCGTGCACGGACGGCGAGCGCCGTCTGACCGACCTGCGCCACGTCGGCCAGCTCCTCCACGCCGAGGCGTCGGCCGAGCGGCTCGGCGTGACCGCCTTGACCGCGTGGCTGCGCCGGCGGATCGCCGAGGCCGACCAGGACACGACCGACGAGGAGCGCAGCCGCCGGCTCGAGTCCGACGCCGAGGCCGTCCAGGTCCTGACGATCCACCGCAGCAAGGGCCTCGAGTTCCCGGTCGTCTACCTCCCCTTCCTCTGGGAGCCCGGCTACGTCCCGAAGGAGCCCCAGCCGGTCTTCTTCCACGACGAGGCGGCCGACGACGCGCTGACGATCGACGTCAGCCTCGCCGGCGACGGCTTCGCCGCCCACAGGAACCAGAGCCTCGTCGAGCAGCGGGGCGAGGACCTCCGCCTGGCCTACGTCGCCCTGACCCGCGCCCAGCACCAGGCCGTCGTCTGGTGGGCCGGGTCGTGGAACAGCCGTGACTCGCCGCTCGGCCGGCTGATGTTCTCGCGCGACGACGACGGGAACGTCGCCGCGTCGGGCGATTCCAACCCGGCCGACGCGGCCGCCGCCGACCGCTTCGAGGTCCTCGCGGCGCAGGCTCCCGGGTGCATCGCCGTCGAGCGGTCGACGCTCGGCCTGCCGGCCGGCTGGTCGCCAACCTCGGCCGGCGCGCTGCCCCTGTCGACGGCCGCGTTCGACCGGACGCTCGACGACCGGTGGCGGCGGACGTCCTACACCGACATCACGGCCGGGGCCTACGAGGCCCGGGTGACGAGCGAGCCGCAGGAGGCGGTCGTCTCCGACGAGCCGGCCCGACTGGGGCCGGGCGGCTGCGGCTGCGGCGGCTCCGGCGGCGGCGGCTGCGGCGGCTCCGGCGGCTGCGGCGGCGGCTGCGGCGGCTGGTGTGCGAGCGGGGCCGTCGGCGGTCGACGAGGGCAGGAGCGGCTCGCTTCCACTCGCCGGGATGCCGTCCGGCGCCCAGGTCGGGACGCTCGTCCACCGGGTGCTCGAGGCGACCGACTTCACGGCGGCGGATCTCGACGCCGAGCTAGGCCGGCAGATCGCGACGGAGCTCGCCCGGCGGCGGGTCGAGATCGGCGACCCGGCCGTCGTGGCGGCCGGACTCCGCGCGGCGATCGAGACGCCGCTCGGCCCCCTGGCCGGAGGCATCCGCCTGCGCGACCTGCCCCGGGCCGACCGGCTCGACGAGCTCGACTTCGAGCTTCCGCTGGCCGGCGGCGACGAGCCGACCGGCCGCTTGACGCTGGCGGCGATCGCAGATCTGCTGCGGGAGCACCTCCCGCCCGCGGACCCGCTGGCCGGCTACGCCGAGCGACTCGGGGATCCGGCCCTCCGGCGGGACGTCCGCGGCTACCTGACCGGCAGCCTCGATCTCGTCGTCCGGCTCCGCGGGCCGGACGGGACCGCGCGGTTCGGGGTGGTCGACTACAAGACGAACCGGCTTGCCGGTCCCGACGACGAGCTGGCGGCCAGCGACCACCACCCGGCGGCGCTCGCCGCGGAGATGCGCCGTGCCCACTACGGCCTCCAGGCGCTGCTCTACGCGAGCGCACTCCATCGCTATCTGCGCTGGCGCGTGCCCGACTACCAGGCCGAGCGCAACCTTGCCGGCGTCCTCTACCTCTTCCTGAGGGGGATGACCGGGCCGGCCACGCCGACCGTCGACGGCCAGCCGTACGGCATCTTCGCCTGGCGGCCGTCGGGAGTCCTCGTCGAAGCCCTGAGCGACGTCCTCGATCGGGGGCCGACCGGGTGAGCGTCCTCGACACCCCCCCGGACCAGTTCGACGTCCGTCGGGCGACGCGCGCGCCCGGCCTGTTGCGGGAGTTCAACGACGCCGGCGTCCTGATCGCCGCGGACGTCCAGGTTGCCCGTCGCCTCGCCGGGCTCGTCGGCGAGCGCGACGACGCCGTGATCCTGGCAGCCGCGCTCGCGGTCCGCGGTCCGCGGCTCGGGCACGTCCTCGTCGACCTGGCGACGATCAGCCAGACGGCGAGCGTCGAGACCGACGACCCGGTCGACCTGTCGGCGCTTGGCTGGCCGGACCCGGCGACCTGGGCCGGGCGGGTGGCGGCGAGCGACCTCGTCGCGGTCGGGGAGGACGACGACGCCGCCGGCGCTGAGGCCGCGGCCGACGGTCCGGCGCCGGGCAGGCCCGGGGCGTCGGGTCACCCGCTGCGCCTCGTCGGCAGCTGGCTCTACCTGGATCGCTACTGGCGGGAGGAGCGCCAGGTCGCCTGCGATCTTCGCGCCCTGGCCGACCGCCAGCCGGAGGGAGTGCTGCTCGATGTGCTCGGCGCCGGCCTCGAGCGCCTGTTCGACGGAGAGACCGACGAGCGCCAATCCGAGGCGGCGGAATCGGCCGTCCGACGGGGACTGACGATCGTCGCCGGAGGCCCGGGAACCGGCAAGACGACAACGGTCGCCCGGATCGTCGCGCTGCTCGCCGAGCAGGCGGCCGCTGCCGGCGTCGATCCGCCGCTCGTGGCGTTGGCGGCACCAACCGGCAAGGCGGCTGCCCGGCTCGAGGAGTCGGTCCACGACGAGGCTCGCGTCCTGCGGGTCGACGAGGCGATCCGGGCCCAGCTGGTCGAGCTGCACGCATCCACGCTCCACCGGCTGCTCGGCTGGCGACCCGACAGCCGGAGTCGCTTCCGGCACAACCGCGCCCAGCGCCTGCCCCACGATGTCGTGATCGTCGACGAGACGTCGATGGTCTCCCTCTCGATGATGGCTCGCCTGGTCGAGGCGGTGCGTCCGGACGCGCGCCTGATCCTCGTCGGCGACCCCGGCCAGCTGGCGTCGATCGAGGCGGGCGCCGTGCTCGGGGACATCGTCGGACCTGCCGGCGGCGGGACGACCCGCTCGGGAATCGTCGTCTTGGACCGGGTCCACCGCTACGGCGGCGGGATCGCCCGCCTGGCCGAGGCGATCCGGCGGGGGGATGCGGACGGGGTGCTCGAGGTTCTCACGGAGGGTCCCGAGGGTGTGAAGTGGATCCCGGTCGACGCGGCCGACCCTGCGTGCGACGGGGCGCTCGCCCCGGTCAGAGAGCTGGCGATCGCCGCCGGGAGGAAGGTGGTCGAGGCGGGGCGAGCCGGCGACGCACGGACGGCGATCGACGGGCTCGGGGCGTTCCGAATCCTCTGCGCCCACCGCCGGGGACCGCAGGGCGTGGCGACGTGGACGGCTCGCATCGAGCACTGGCTGGCCGCCGAGATCGAGGGCTTCGCAGCCGGCGGACGGTGGTACGCCGGCCGGCCGCTGCTGATCACGGAGAACGACTACGAGCTGGGGCTCTACAACGGCGACACCGGCGTGGTCGTCGCGAGCAGCCGGGACCGTTTGACCGCGGCATTCGAGCGCGGCGGCGAGATCCTCGAGCTGAGCCCGACCCGGCTGGGGGCGCTCGACACGGTCTATGCGATGACGATCCACAAGAGCCAGGGCTCGCAGTTCGACACGGCCGCGGTTCTGCTGCCGGCCTCGACATCCCGGATCCTGACCCGTGAGCTGCTGTACACGGCGGCGACGCGGGCGCGGCGGGAGTTGATCGTGGTGGGGACCGAGGACGCGGTGCGCGGCGCCGTCGGTCGACCGGTGGCGCGAGCTTCGGGGCTGGGGTCACGGCTTCGGTGACGACGGCGGCGCCGGCTCGGGGCCGCGACCATCGGCGGGGGCACTCGGGCGCGGGCCAGCATGGAACGTCACGGCTCCGCCCCGGTTGGCACGAGAGGCTCGTCCGTCGTCGCATCACCGCATCATGATGGTAAGATGCTCTGGTGGCCAAGGTACGGACGACGCTGACGATCGACGAAGACGTTCTCCGGTGGGTCAAGATCCGCGCAGCGCGCACCGGCGTCTCCGACAGTGCTGTGATCGAGGAATCTCTGCGCCGCGACCTCAAGCTCGACGTTCTCGACGAGCTATGGGCGAACGCGTCGATGTCCGAAGCCAAGGCGTCCGAGCTCGCCGTGGAGGCGCAACACGCGACGAGGCCTCACCGACGGTCATCTGGTGCGCGCGGTCGTTGACGTCAACGTCCTGATCTCTGGGGTGCTCTCCGCCGAAGGGTCGCCGGCCGAGATCCTACGTGCCAGCCGCGACGGCCAGTTTGAGCTCGCCGTCTCCGAGTTGCTGCTCGCGGAGCTCAAGCGCACGCTTGCCTACCCCAAGCTTCGCAAGCGGATCGCTCCGGAGAATGCGGCAGCCTTCGTCAACTGGGTCAGCGACCACGGAACCGTCGCTGAGGACCCAGCAAGCCCACCGCCAGTCGGCTCCCGAGACCCCCACGACGACTACCTCCTCGCCCTCGCAGTCGACCGCCGCGCGTACCTGATCACCGGCGACCAGGACCTCCTCGTCATGAGCAGCGACCTCCCGATCCTTACGCCGGCACAGTTCGCGGTCAAACTCCGCGCGACCCGCTGAGCACCGCAGCCCCCATCCCCGCCGCTGTTTTGGGCGGCACTCTCTTGTTGCCAATCGTCGAGGTATGGGCTGGGCGACCGAGTCGTGTCCAGTGGGTTGAGTTCGGGATCGCAGAGGTTGGTGCTTCTAGGCCTGACGGTGCGCGAGCAGCGTGGAGTCGTGAACGACGAGCGCTTTGGCGTCGCGGGTCACTGTCCGCGGCCGCTGCTCGACCACGAGTGCCTCAAAGGCATCCGGGAGGCCGGGGAGTAGCTGGTCGGCGGCGTACATCGCTTTGCGGCGGTGATCGGTCGGGAGAACGAGCGCCTCAGACGGCGGGGCGTGACCGACGATGAGCAGGTATCCGCCGGGGGCGACCGCCGCGGCTAGTCGACGGGTCACATCGAGCATTCCGCCTTCAGGTGGATGCAGGAAATGCGTGGTGACTAGGTCGAAGGCGCGTCCTTGGGCGGCGAAGTGCCGTGCGTCGACCCGCCACCAGTCGACTTGGTCGGCAACGCCTGCCTGCTTGGCGTGTTGTGCGGCGCGGGCGAGCCCGTTGGTGGAGAAATCCGCGCCGGTCACCGTCCAGCCCTGGCGCGCGAGCCAGATGACGTCGCCGCCCTCGCCGCAGCCGACGTCAAGCGCACGGCCTGGTGCAAGTCGTGAAGCCTCGGCGACGAGCTGTGCGTTAGGGGCGCCGCTCCAGATGTCTTCCTCGCCCGAGTACCGCTCGTCCCAGGTGTCGGGCTCGAACATCTCTGTCGAGGGACCGCGGTCGGCGTGCCCGCTCATGAGCTGTCGTGTCCAAAGATCAGGCGGAGCGCAGGGGAACACAAGAGCGGGAGGGCGCCGCCCACGACCGCGGCGTGATTGGTCACAAGAGCCATTCGGGCAGCTTGACAACCTTTCCGAAGATTGCCAACCTCGTTTGCTATTCCGGCAAATATGACGACTTCCCCCGAACCGGTTGAGGCTCGAGTGCGACGCCGGTTGCGCGAATTGCGAGCTGAGCAAGGTCTGACGCTGGCGCAGGTCGCGGCTCGCGCGGCGATCGACGTCTCGACCCTCAGCCGACTCGAGTCTGGCAAGCGACGTCTCGCCCTCGATCACGTGCCAGCGCTGGCCGCTGCACTCGGAGTCACCGCCGATGACCTGTTGAGCGCTCCGACGGCACCGGATCCCCGCGTGCGCGGACGTCCCCGCCGCTACGCCGGCCTCACGATCTGGCCGCTGACGCGCCGCGGTGCCTCTGGCCTGCACGCTCACCGCGTGCTCATCAGCCCCGACCGCCGGTTGCCGCCGGACCCGCTCCCAGTGCACGAGGGTCACGACTGGATCTACGTGCTGCAAGGACGAATGCGGCTTGTGCTCGGCGCGTCTGATCTCGTGATCGACCCCGGCGAGGCCGTTGAGTTCTCGACGTGGACGCCGCACTGGTTCGGAGCAGTAAAGGAGGCCGTCGAGCTGATCCTGATTCTCGGCCCAGAGGGCGCCCACGAGCACCTCCATCAGACGTAGCGGTTCCCTCAGGAATCCTCAAACGCGGAGCAACATCGTCGCGGCGGCGTCTCGCGCGAGAACCAACCGGTCGGTCCCCCCGGCAGCGCTCACGAGCCCCTAGTCGCCAAAGGGGGTCGCGCGCTGCTCGGGCTGCGGGGGCGGGTGCGATCGTGGGCGTTCGAGCTCGCGTGGCACGGCCTCCGCAGCGGCACGCCTAGACTCGCGGCCATGCCGTTGCACCTCTTCGCGGGTCTGCGTGTGCGTGACTTCGATTCGGCTCGGCCGTGGTACGAGCGGTTGCTGGGCGAGGCGACCTTCTTCCCCCACGCGACGGAGGCGGTGTGGACGCTTGCCGAAGATCGGTCGGTCTACGTCGTCGAGCACCCTAATGGCGCAGGGAAATCCGTCGCGACGATCTTCGTCGACGACCTTGATGCCCACGTGGCCGCGATCGCTGCGCGGGGCCTGGAACCCGACGAGATCGAGACGTACTCCAACGGGATACGCAAGGCGGTCTACCGCGATCCCGACGGCAACGAGCTGGGTTTCGGCGGCGCGCCGCTGCACAGCGGCTCATCGACCTGACCGCGCGCGTCGGCCCAGCCATTCATGCCGGCCACCCCTGACGCGCGCCTGGTCGCCGAAGCGGTGGTGTGACGCGAGGTGCCATGTGGACGAAAGCGGTCGTCCAGATCATGCCGTCGGGCTATCTGGGCTCGACGGATCACGAGCTTCGGGTCGTCCAGGACCGGGAGCCTGAGGCGTGGCTTGAGCCAGGCCCGAGGGAATGCGGCGAGGCATGAGTGCGCCCGCTCCCTACACTCGACGTTCATGGGAGAGGGCCCGACCGAGCAACCGGGCGATGCGCGCAAACCGCTCGACCCGCGGGTGTTCGCCGCCTCCGCGGCGTCCGGCATGGCCGCAAGCGTCGGAGCGAGCGGCGCTCACGGCATCGGACTTACACAACGGGAAGGAAAGTTGACCATCCCGGTCTCGAGCGTGCTCACGAATCTGATCGAGGGCTACCTGTTCGGAGACCTCGAATCGATGGCAACGGAGATCCAACCGAAGAAGATGGGCGCCTGTGGTTATCCGATGGTGATGGCTGTCCTGTCCGGCTCGGAGCTCCTTGGCGCGATGACCGGAGGCGTAGCCCAAAATGATCGAATCGAGACGTACTGGAAGACCTACATGGCCAAGGTCAACCCGCTGTACGGGCACCTGGGCAAGATCGCCTCGCAGCTAGCCCGCAACGGCATCGCCCACAGCTACCTCACCCATTTGGGCGTGCTCGTGGTACGCGGTGATTCCCGCCGGCATCTCACGCTCTCTGAGAGCGAGGAGGTGATCTTCGACTGCCTCGAGCTGTACAAGCAATTCCGGGTGTCGTACGAGGCTCGTGCCCGACCGTACATCCTTGGCCACGTCGGCGATGTCCAGCGGCACCTCGATGACCTCGTCCGCGACGACCGCATCAAGGCGCAGAGCCTGATCGGCCGGTTGCCCTTCGATGCCTTCCGACAGACACAGCCCAGCGGCAACGAGCTCGCCACACCGCTTCACGCCCGCCCCCCGAAGAGCTGAGCCGCAGCGCCGGCGCGCATGGGCGCGCCGCCCCCAGTCTCGGCCCACAGTCGATGCACGCAGAGCTGCTTGGCGATCTGCGGGCGCTGCTCGGGCGCGGTGTCGCAATCACCATTGTGCCTCCACCGCGATCGAACCTCCCCTGCCGGGGGTTCGTGCGCAGCTTGGTCGAGCGGGACGGTGCAAACGAGCTGGCGCCGCTGCGCGCCAGCACCGAGTGCCCGACAGCAGCCTGGCTCGCACCCTTTACCCGCTGCTTGCTTACTAGTGTCAGCGCCGGCCCGTCCGCGACCAGGGTGGGTGGCTTGTGACTGACCCACAGGAGGCAGCTGCGCTCGGCGAGGAGGTACTTCGCGAAGTCGGCCACCTCGACAACTCGCCCCCAAACTGTGGTTGTCGTCGCCGCCGGTCGAGACAGCGTCAGCCCTTAAGACCTGAGCGGGCTCCGCGGCGCAGGGTCGTCTTCGACTCGGGCGCTGGCTTGCGTGGCGCGACCGGTTAGGCCATGTTCAAGCTGTTGAGCTCGAGGCCCAACGGGTCGGCGTGGCGACTGCTTTCGCTTCTCGGGTAACGTCGGAGTTGACGATCGCCTCGGCTGCGCACCGGATCGCGTGCGGCTGACGCCGAGGCTCCTGTGCGCCAGCCAGCGACTACGTAGGTTCTTTGCCCAGCCCGAAGTACTGCGGAAGGACCTGTTCGAGATCGATGATCCGGACGTGGGCGGCGGGACCGGCGACGAAGTCCGGGATGAGCATTAGCGGTGTGCCGAATCGCGTTTTGAAGAGGAGTTGGGTCTCCTCGGCGCCACGATTCAGAGCCCACGCGGCCGTGGACTTCGTCGTGTTCAGGAACTTGGCTGGCCGTGTGCCGAGGACGTAGAGCTCAGCCCGGCGGCCGTGGAGATCAGGAGCCGCGAGATGCACGAGATCCTTGAATAGCTGTCGCTTGCGTCCGGCATCGTGCCCGTCCCAGCGCCCCAATTTGAACTCGGCCACTCGCTGATCGGTCTCCACGTCGAACGGTCGCGACGGGTCATTCCCCGCGGCGAGCGACGGCCGCCTCATGACTTCCCCAGGCGCGAGCAGGTGAGGCAACGCAAGAGCGATGGCCGCTGCGTGGATCACGTCGTTGATACGGCCAAACTCCGCGCGTGCGTAGAATGCAGCGCGGAGCAGGTGATTCGACACGCCCTGTTGCTCGAGCAGCGCCGAGATGTCTTCGGTTCGGCAACCGGCGAGCGTGTTCTCGAGCCTGGCGATCGCGTGGGTGAGCGGACTCGCTCCCAGGAACGCGGTGAGGGGAGCGAGTCGAGCCTGAAGGTCGTCACCGGTCATGGACGCAACGACCATAGTTGTTCGCGGTCACCTCGGTCGCGACTCTGCGAGCCGGTCCGTGCGCCTGTGATCCATGCGACCGTCGCTCATCGGTGTGGTGATGCGCACCATCGACGCGGGCCTCGCTCGCTTCCGCGACGGCATGGTCGTGTTGAGCCGCGCGTTCTTTGCCGCGCCGCGGCCGACGCGGGAGCGCGACGGCTTGTTCGCCCGCGAGCTCGCTGAGGGCGCTGAGATCATCCTGCCACTGTGGCACGAGATCGACGAGGCCTTCCTGGCTGCCGAGGCGCCGATGCTGCTCGACCGGCTCGCGCTGCGGGACCGAGATCGGGATCGCGACGCTCGCCGAGCGGCTGTCGCGGCGGCTGCGGCTGAAACAGGGGAAGACGAGCTAGTCCTGCGAGCGCCGCCGGTAGCACGGCCTCCAGGCCGGTTGGCGTCCCCATCGAGCCGGAGAACGGCGAGCGGCGGGATGGCCAGCCCGCGGACGCTGAGATATCGGGAGTCCGGGCGCGGGCTCAAGCGCTAGCAAAGTTGGAAAGCTGGAAAGCCCCTGTTTGCAGCGGATCTGTTTGATGGGGGCGGCGGGTTTCGAACCTGCGACCTCTCGCGCGTGAAGCATTTCCCGGCATGCCATTGTTCCTTCGCAGGCCGCCCCGGGCACACCGTCGGCGTCGATCGATGCATTCGTGGCGCCGGTGGGACACCTAGACAGGCGGTCGAGTTTACGTCATCGTGTGCACGTGACGTTCAAAGTACGATCACTGTCGCTGAGCCTTCCCTTCGGCTTGGGAGGCGTGCAGCTTGACGCCTCCGAGCCTGAGGTCCGCGCCGCGTGGCACCTATACGTCGAGTTTGCGACGCGCATCACTGGACTGCCGCAGGCTTCTGGGGGCGGTTCACCACGCGAGGCCCTCGACTCGCTCTACTCGCTCTTCGCCACGACGCGTGTGGTTCTGCGAGACGCTGGTCCCGAAATCGCTACAGGCCCCGAATCGCTTGGCCCATTGGCCATCCGCATTCTCAACGAAGGGATCCGGCCGTTTCTCGTGAACTGGCACTCACGGCTCCCCGGTTCGGATTCCGCACCGCCCGCCGACTGGGATGACAGCCGGCAGACTGAGTTCGATCGCGAGCTTGACGAACTGCGACGGCAACTGGCACAGTACGTTGACGCCCTCGCGGAGATCGCTGGGATTCGCGGTAGCTAGCGGGTCTATCAGATGCGGTGGTACCAGGCCCTACGTACTTGCCGGGCCGCATCTGATCCGATGCGGGCTAACGCTGTCGCGTATATCTCGTGCGTGACGTCGTCGTACCGCTGCAGGCTTACGCGCAAGCCATGCGCAAGATGGGCAACGGCATTCTCATTACCAAAGTACGAGAGAGCGACGGCGAGTTGGGGAGCGAGTACGTCAGGTTCGGCATACTCCAAATCTTCCAACAGCCGCTCGGGTGTCTTGAGTACCTGGTGCTCGCTCAACGACACGGCCGCGGACGCGCGCACGACCGGACTGGGGTCAGCCAGCCACTCGGTCACGTGACCGTAATATTGGTAGGCGCGTATCGCCGGAATCGTGCGTGCGAGTTCTGCACGTAGACTGCTGTCGGCGGCGTCAATCAGTCCTGCGCACACCTGCGTGGCTCTGTCACGATCACTCGCGGATCTTGCCGCCACAACCACCGCCGCCCGTAGCTTATCGGTGAATAGTCCGGCGCGCACTCCGCGGAAACCTCCGTTGACATAGTGCACCAAGAGCGAGTCGCACGCCGAGGTCAAGCCAGTACGGGCGACAGCATCGAGAACGTACACCGCGCCGAGGTCGTCGGCCGCTGTTGCTGCGTCGGCCCACTCGATTGCAGCGCGCTGCGCTGACGGGTGGCGTATGTGTGCCAGGTTCAGATGGGCAATCGGTAGAACAACTACGTCTACCGTCGAGCGCAGTGATAACAGGGGATCGACAGCGCGAGTACCAAACGCGGCGAAGGCGGTGTTCCACGGATTCGGGGACCTGGAGATGCGGAAGTAGAGATCAACGATCTCCGAATCGTGAGTCATGTCGACTAGATAGTTGAGGGCTTTGTCCGAGCCGGACCGGGAGAGGCAGTCAACTACGTAGGAGCCCAACTTGTCCTTCGCGGTGTCACTTTGCCAGTCCCAGAGCTTGCTAGTGGCGAATTGATAGACGAGGAAGTCGTTGACTTCTCCGGTTTGTGCGGCGAGACCGAGAGTGTCGATCGCGATTCGCAGAATATCTAGCAATGCGGCAGTGACCTGACCGCGAGCGGACTCAGCGGCGACCACATTCGTCGCGTGGGCAAGTTGCAGCTCTAGATCCTCGACGACGCTCCGACGTAACGTGCGGTCCCTCCGTGCCAGTGCGACGAGACCGTACGAGGCGCCGATCTGGCCAGCCCAAGTCTGGTTCCCGCCACTCAGGATTAGGTGGCGCATGAGATGCGTCACGCTCGATCCGAGAAAATACTCCGTGTCCCCTTCGACGCTGTCGGCGGCTATCTCCGGCCGCGGGAGCTCCTTGCGCCCCTCCGGCTCGCGTTGCTGAAAGACGAATTCAAGCAAGGGCTCGAGCGCCGGACGCCCGATTGCGCTTAGGGCTCCCTCCACGCGGAGGCGAAGTTTGCGGCCGTTACGCAGGTCGGGGAGGCGGCTCAGCAGCGGAGGCAGAAAGCGATCGGGGTAAAGAGCCGCATAACTCATTGCACGCTCCGCTACGTCCGGGTCGGCGTCGTCTATGATTTGCGTCAGTGTCAGGGCGGCGTCATAAGCGCGCCCGACGTCTGGTGCGATGACGAGCAGGAGGTCAGCGAGTGCCCGCGGGAAATCCCGGGTAAAGTTCAAGACCTTTCGCTGCCCACCCCGAAGGAAGTCGGCGAGGTGAGGATTCGCAAGGTAGGCCAAGTGACCGTCGGTCGAATCATGCAGTAGCACCAATGCACTTTTCTGGGCCTCGGAGGCTGCGCTTACTTCGTAGCTCACCCAGTGACTCTCGGCAGACGCTGGCGACAGCACCAGTGCGAACCAGTCGGCAGTCGCTACGCCGAGACGCAGGCATGCAGCGACATCGTCGGTGCCGCCGTCAAGCTCGAACACGTCGTACCACGGGTCCGGTAGCCCGGCGTCGCGGAGGCTGACGATCAGCCTGTTGACGAATGGCTTGTCGACCGATGCATGCGACAGGAAGAGTCGCGGATTGGAATTCGCAGGCGCATCCATACAGGCCAGGATTGTCCATCGGGGCGCGCGAGTCAAGGCCTGGCGTTGGGCGCGTCGAGGGCTGGTGCACTGCGCTCGGTGTCTCGTGGGGCCAGCACTCGGCAGGCTACAACGTGTGCGCGACAGCGACGCACTTGCGCGCGATCGGTCCGTCGGTCGCGGACCTTCGACCGTCGCGTCCACGAACGAGGAGTGCGAATCGGTGCGCCTCGAGGTCACCGGCCTCGATGGCGGCGAGGCCCAGACCGACGCGCTCCGACGCACGTTCCTGCGCTCGCTCGTCGCGGGGAGCCGCGGCGGGGTGGAACTCACGATCAGGGACGCGCACCGGCCTGACGGCTCGCGGGCGGCCTCGACGCGCCGTGACGGAGCTACAGCGGTCAGAGCGGCACGTGGCGGCGGGAGCCCTCGACTGCTTTCGGCAGGCGGTCCGTAAGCGCCGGGGCGGACGATCGCTTGCTCAACTCGACATCGCCGAGCTCACGATCGCCTCGGCGAGAGGCCGTCGGAGTATCCGGAGCGGCGCCAAGGTGACCGCCGGCGGGGAGGAAAGATGGCCGCGGGTGGGGAGACACGTGGCCACCGACCGCGGCCTGTTGCCTGTCAGGCGGTGCTGGTGGTCCAGTGGGTGTGGAGCTTGAGCAGGTTGTGCGTCGCTGTGACTAGCCGCCACTCAGACAGGGCGGCGGATCTGCCTCTTCGCATGAACCTGTCGATCTGCCGGTTGTATTTGATCTGCCCGAACACGGGTTCGATCGTGATCTTGCGTTGGGCGTAGAGCTCGCGACCACGATCGGTGTTCAGCTTGTCGCGCATCGCCTGGTAGACGCCGTCTTCCCAGCCGCGGCGTTTGCCCTCACGCATGTTCCCGTCCGGCGGGACGAGCACCTCGATGCCGCGCTCGCTGATCGCTTGCATCTGCGGGTGATGCCAGTAGCCGGCGTCAGCGAGCACCACCTCTGGGACCTCGCTCACGCCCTGTTTTGAGAGTGCGCGCATCGTCGCTTCGAAGATCGGAGCGAGCTGCCCGAAGTCCGCTGCGGCGTTGGTGATCTCCGCGGCCAGGATCACCTGCTGGTCATTGACTGCGGCTTGGGCGTTGTAGGCCTGGCGCGGCGGGGTGCCCTGGGTGCGCATCACCCTTGAGTCCGGATCAGACAGGTTGATCTTGCCCCCGGGCGCTAGCGGCGCCACAAACGGTTTGCTGTTGCCCTTCATCACCCGACCCTTCGTGTCGCGCGCGGTGACCCGCCAACGCTCATAGGCCTCAACCGCGGCGAGATCGACCTGGTGGTTCTCCTCCAGCCGTCCAAGCGCACCGATCAAGCGGTCGTCGCGATCACGCGCAACCGGCGCGCCCTGGCGTGCCCGGTGGGCTTCGAGCTCCTGGCGTGCGACGCGCAGCCACTCGATCCGGCCGCCGCGACGCAGAACCCGACGACTGAGCACCGCGGCCTCCAAGTCGACCTCCAGCTGCTCCGGTTCGCGCTTGGTCTCGGGCGGGCGGCCTTTGCGCTCAGCCAGCCGACGTTTCGCGTCCGCCAACGCCCGCCGGCGCGACTCGGGTGTGCGCAGCTGATCAGGCAGCTCGTCGCCGCGGTCAGATCCGTAGAGCTCGTCCTCACGCCGGTCAGTCTCCTCAGCTTCACGGAGAATGTCTTTGACCAGCCCGCTGTAGGTGCGGTTCTGATCCATCGACGCGTTCGCTTTGATCTTCGTCCCGTCGATCGTGATCACCCCGACCGAGACCAGCCCCGCCTCCCGACACAGGCCCAAGACGTCGTCGAAGAGCTCCGCGATCTCAGCCTCGTGGCGGCGGCGGAACTCCGCGATCGTCGAGTGATCCGGCGTGCGCAAACTCGTGATCACCTTGAACGCCACGTCCTCCCAACACGCCCGCTCGATCCCCCGCGACGACCGGTTCCCGCGCGCATACGCGTAGAGCAACAGGGCAACCATCATCTGCGGGTCATACGCCGCGCGACCCGCACCGCCGAGCCGATACGCCGCCCTGAACCGACCCAGGTCCATCACGTCCACAGCGCCGAGCACCGTCCACACCAAGTGGTTCTCGGGCAGCCACTCCGTCAACGACGGCGGCATCAACAGCATCTGACCACGGTCACACGAAACGAAATCTAAAGCCATCCCAGAAGTCTCTTAAACCGGGCGGACAGACCGATATTCCGACAGCCTCGCGACGAAGCAATCGTGAACACTCGGCGGTCGAGACAGGGCGGCGGCTTGCGCATTCGTCGAGGACCCAGCTTCGTTGTCGGCCGGGACTGCGTGACCGCTCCGGACGATGCGGCACGCGCCACGCCCGGTTCTTCGGGACCGTGCAGGAGCGGTCTCGCGCGACGCGGGCGACCGGACCTCGTCCCGGAGCGACATCGTTGAGCCGGTGTCAAGGCGTCCTGCATCGCCATCCCGGAGCCGTGAACCTGGCCTTGACCCGTCCTGCGGCGCCGTGCGGACTCGGTGGCGTGGGCGTCCCCGAACGCGAGCCATGGTCAGAATCGGCTCCAACACGCCCTCGAGGACCCCCCTGGGGCCGGGCGCCGTCCCTGCGGACCGTGCGCCGATGCGCTATCGACGACTGCGGCGTCGCCCGGCGAGGCCACCACCGACACTCGTGGCTTCAGCTCATGACGCGCCACTGCGGTCGTCGGCCGATTCTGGCCTCGCTGGTGCGCGAACATCCATGCCATGCCCGACCTCCCGCGGACCAGCGGGTTGGTCGTTCAGCTCCCCGTGGCTTCGTACCCCAACCGCGTCCCCCGGAGGATTCGCGACCCCGGCATCCGGTAGAAGCGCCGGTCCAGTCCGCGCTCCCGCGCCGCGACCAGCCGCTCGAGCAGGACCGCCTGAGCCAGGCCGACGAGCAGACACCCGCCGGTCACCCGCACGCCGGCATCCCACCCGGCGAGCCCTCCGGCCAGTCCCGTCAGCCCGGCGACGATCACTGGCAGCTGCCACAGCGGGGTCGGCTCGCCCGTGCCCACCTGCCCGACCCCGACCGGCCTGCTGGAGGCGAGCGCTCGTCGCACCGAGCGTGGGCCGAACCACCCGAGCAACAACCCGACGACGACGAGTTGCCCGACCGTGCTCGTCGGGCCCCTTCTCGACTGGTCGACTCCCGCCAGCAGGACGACCGTTCCGATCGCCCCGCACGCCGCCAGCGTCGCGCCCTCGACGCGCAGGCGCCGACGGTAGGTCGGCGGCGCGCCGGCGCTCGAAGTCGGTCGATCCTCCGGCCCGCTCACCCGCGACCGCCGGCCCGCCGCTCCGCCTCCGCGCGGATCCCATCCAGCGACTTCTCGACCGTCGCCTCCCACCGGCCGGCGACCGCCCGCCCCCACCACCGGCCGAGCGCCCACAGGTCGGTCCCCATCTCGCCCGTGTACTCGAGCTGCGTCCCCGACGCGGTCGGGTGGAGCTCGAAGGTCTCGCGGACGTGCGGGACCGGCCCCCGCAGGAGGCGGAACTCGATCCGCTCGGGACGCGTGAAGCGCACCGCCTCGACCGTCGTCGTCCGCATCCCGCGGCTGACCGGCGTGAAATGGGCCGCCACCGCCATGTCGCTGCCCCGCTCCCAGACCGCGAGCTTCCCGGCCATCGCGCGCGGCGTCCGACGAAGGTACGGCGCCGCGACGACATCGAACACGGTCTCCGCCGGCGCGGCGATCTCCAGTCGGATCGTCCGCAGCGGCCGCACCACCCGGCCGATCCCCAGGTCGATCGTCACAGCTCCCCGAGCGACCAGGACATAGACCCCGGCCCCGGCGGCCAGTCCCGATGCCAGACACGCCAGCCGCCGCATCCCGCCAGCTTAGCTCCCCGAATCGTTGCGGCTGAAGCCGGCCCCGGCGAGCTTCCCGCCCGCGATCCAGACCCCAGCTGCGCTGAGCGCATCCACTATCGCGGCGAGCGCCCCGGCCCCGACCAGCACGCTCGCCAAAGTCCGGCGCCCGCCCGCCGCGGCGACGAGGCTGACGACCCGCAGCGGGCTGAGACTCCGCCCGGCGGTGAGCACCGATCGCTCGGGAGGGCGTCGCAGGCCGAAGTAGGACGCCGCCGAATAGACGGCGCCGACCGCCAACCGCACGGTCTCGACCGTCACCGCAGCCGGTGCGAGCAGGTCGTGCCGGGCGCACCCGCGCAGCGCGGCGATACCCATGCACGAGTCGACCAGGCCCTCGAGGTCGCGGCCCGCCCGGGTCGGCTCACCCCGCCGGGCGAGCGCCCCGTCGAAGGCGTCGGTCAGGCCGGCCAGCGCACAGACGGCAGGCGTCGGCCGATCCCAGGCGATCGGCACGAGCCAGGCCCGCGCCAGCGTCAACGCATCGGCGCCGCCCAGCCGCCGCGGCCGTCCGTCTGGCGTCTCGAACATCCCGAGGTGCCAGTAGACCATCGCCCCGCAGGCGGTCCACCAGCAGACGCCGCCCGCCGCGCACCTCAGGCCCCGCCGGTGGCCGACGATCGCCCACGGCGCCAGGCCGACGACAAGCCACCCGCCGGCCTGCCGCACCAGCTCCGGGCGCCGCCGCGCGACCGCGTCCGCCCGGCGCTGCGACGCGACCAGGAAGTCGACGATCGCCCGCGGTGAGTAGCTCCGCCCAGCGAGCTCGCCCAACGCCTCCCGCGTCCACTCCTCTCCAGGCGTAAGCCTCAAGTCGACGGTCAGATCAGGGATTCGAAGACGTCATCGACCTGCTGCCAACCGACCCGCAGCAGGAACTGCGAGTTGCGCCCGTAGGACTTCGCCCCGAGGATGAAGAACCCCGGCTCCGGGTTGCGAAGCGTCTGCGGTCCGTGCGCGGTCTCGGCCAGGCAGTCGCCGCCCGTCTCCCCGAGCAGGACCGCCGCCAGCCCGAGCGGGCCGAGCGTCGCGTAGCACTCGGCGACGTGCAGCTGCCGGTAGAGACCCGCGTCGGGCACGCCGCCGACCAGCGCCAGCACGCGGTCGACCTCGACCTCCTCGAGCTCGCCGTTCCGCAGCCCCACGCTGACGCGGCCGTCCCGCTCGCGCAGCGACTCGACCGTCGCCCCGACCGCGACCCGCACGCCCGCACGCTCGCCCGCCAACAGGCCGCACGCCACGGCGCCGAGGGCCGCCCGCTCCGGCAGCGGATCGTCGTCCACCGCACCCCAGGTCGGCGCGGCCGAGCGGACGGCCCAGATCACCCGGGTCGTCGGTTCCCGGCCGGTCAGCACCGCCAGATCCCGGGCCGCCGTCTGGGCGGAATGGCCGGCGCCGACGAGCAGAATCGTCCGGCCGGCCCAGGCGTCCGCCGTCGTCTCCAGGTCCGGGATCGACCGGTCGATCCGCCCGCCGAGCGAGCGCTCACCGACCGCGTCGATGCCGCCGTCGCCCAACCGGTTCGGGTTGCCCGACGTGCCCGTCGCGTCGATCACGAGATCGGCCCGGTCAACCCGCTCACGACCGTCGGGACCCTCGACGAGCAGGCGGAACGCCCGCTCCCCGCGACGCGGATCGCCGATCGCCTCGTGCTTGAGGAGGCCTTCCCGAGCGACCCCGACGACGCGCGTCCGGCGCTGGACGACACCCGCGAGCTCCGGCAGGCCGGCCAGCGGCTCGAGCAGCTCGTCGACGAGCTCTCTGCCGGTCGGCAGCCCGTCGCCCCCGGGCGCCCGCCGGCCGAGGGCGGCCGCAGCCCGCGGCGAGACGTTCATCGACCAGGGTGTGAATAGGCGGACGTGCCCCCAGGACGACACATGTCGACCGACCTCGCCGGCTTCGTAGACGGTGCACTCGAAGCCCGCATGCCGCGCGGCGAGCGCCGCCTCCAAACCGACCGGCCCGGCCCCGAGAATCGCTATCCGCCGGGTACTCACGAAAGCCATCGTAACCAGCCGCCCGGGCCGGCCTGATGAAATGGGTCCGTGCACCGGATCGCGGTCTTCGGCGGCGTCTACGCAAACCCGTTCGCCCTCCGGGCCGTCCTCGACGACGCTCGCGCGCGCGGCGCGGCCGAGCTCTTCTGCCTCGGCGACCTCGGCGGCTTCGGCGCCGATTGCGACGGCGTCTGGCCGCTCTTGACCGACGCCGGCGTCCAGTGCATCGCCGGCAACTACGACGTCGCGATCGGCCGGGGCGACACCGACTGCGGGTGCGGGTACACGTCCGCCCGGGACAACGAGTTCGCCCAGCTGATGTACGACCACACGCTCGCGAGCACGTCGGCCGACTTCGCCGCCTGGATGACCACCCTCCCGCCCGAGCTGCGGCTGACCCGCGGGGGATGTGACGTCCAGATGGTGCACGGGTCGCCGATCGAGGTCAACGACTTCCTCTGGGAGTCGCTCGACGACGACGAGCTCCGCCTGCGCCTCGATCACGGCGGCGGCCCCCGCCCGGACGTGCTGCTCTGCACACACACCGGCCTCCACTGGCAGCGCCAGGTCGATGACACGCTGGTCGTCAACGTCGGCGCGATCGGCCGGCCGGCAAACGACGGCCGGCGGGCCGTCTCGTACGCGCTGATCGACCTCCACGACGCTCAGGCGACCGTCGACCTGCGTGCGGTCGACTACGACTGGCAGGCCCAGGCCGCGTCGATGCGCCGGGCCGGTCTGCCCGAGCCGTTCGTCGAGACGATCGAGACCGGCTGGTGGACGACGTGTCTGGAGATCGTCCCCCCGCGGGAGCGCTCCCGCGGACGCTTCCACGTCTACCGCGAGTCGATGCCGACCGACTTCGCCCAGGCCGCCGGGGCCGGGTGGAGCGAGCCGGCTGCCCCACGGCCCGACGAGCGCCCGGTCATCGGGTTGTTCGGGACCGCGCTCTTTCCGCCCCGCCTGTGGATCTACACCAACTTCCATTGCAACCTCGCCTGCGGCTACTGCGTCGTCGCCTCCGCCCCCACCGCCCGGCCCCGCGCGCTGTCGGCCGCCCGGATCGGCGCGCTCGCCGACGAAGCCGTGGCCGAGGGCTTCACCGAGCTCTACCTGACCGGCGGCGAGCCGTTCGTCGTTCCCGACGCGGTCGCGATCGTCGAGGCCGCGTGCGATCGTCTGCCGACAGTCGTGTTGACCAACGCGATGCTCTTCACCGGTCGCCGGCGGGCCGAGCTCGAGCGGCTCGCCGGTCGGGGAAACCTCGTCCTCCAGTCGTCGCTCGACGGGTCGAGCCCCGAGCGCCACGACCCCGTCCGCGGCGCCGGGTCGTGGAAGCGCGCGCTGGCGGGCATCGTCTACGCCCGCGGACTCGGCCTGCGGGTCCGGGTCGCGATGACCGAGACGATCCACAACCGCGACGATGTCCTCCGCCTGCGGGAGCTGCTCGCCGAGCTGGGGATCTCAGGAGACGACTTCGCCGTCCGTCCGCTCGTCGCCCGCGGGTTCGCCGCCGCCGCCGACGGGCTCGCGGTGTCTGTGGCGACGATCGTTCCCGAGCTGACGGTCACGGCCGACGGCGTCCACTGGCATCCGGTCGGTGGTGACATCGACTCGAGCCCGGACTTCCTCCTCGCCCGGGGATCCCTCCCGCTGGCCGAGGCCAAGCGCCGCGTCGTCGAGCGGTTCCTCACGCTCCGCCAGGACGACGGGACCCTGCCGGCGGCGTTCGCGTGCGCCGTGTGAAGGTGTCAGTCTGCGTGCCGACCCTCCACGAGGAGCGGCAGATCGCGAGTGTCCTCGACCACATCGCCGGCCTCGACGGGAGCTTCGAGGTCGTCGTCGTCGACGGCGGCTCGCCCGACGCGACGGCCGAGATCGCCCGCCGCCACCCGTCCCGGCCGGAGGTCCTCGTCCAGACCGGGGGTCGGGCCGCACAGCTCAACCGCGCGGCCGCGGCGGCCACCGGCGACCTTCTCGTCTTCCTCCACGCCGACAGCCGGCTTCCCTCCGATGCCCACACGACGCTGACGGCGGCGGCCGCGAACGCCGAGCTCGTCGGCGGGAACTTCGCCCTGCGCTTCGACGGGGCCGACCGGTTCAGCCGCCTGCTCAGCGTGATCTACGGTCTCCAGCGCCGGCTCGGCTACTACTACGGCGACTCGACGATCTGGGTTCGCCCGGAGACCTTCGCCTCACTCGGCGGGTTCCGTGACCTGCCGATCATGGACGACTACGACTTCGTCCGCCGTCTCGAGCGGCTGCCGGGAAGCACGGCGGCGCTCGATGGCCCGGCCACGACGTCCTCCCGCCGTTGGGAGGCGATCGGGATCGGCCGGACGCTCGTCTCGTGGTGGGTGATCCGCTGGCTCTACGTCGCCGGCGTCCCGCCAGCCCGCCTCGCCCGCCTGTACCGGGCCGTCCGGTGAGCGCGAACGCGGGCCGTCCGGTGAGCGCGAACGCGGACCGTCCGGTGAGCGCTAACGCCGTGACTCGCGGGCGTAGCATTGGCGGCGTGATCGAGAGCCTGCGCGAGCGTGCCCGCCGCCTCGAGGTCCTCACCCGACCCGAGCATCCCGACCTGACGGCCGCCCTGCGTCGCCGCTGGGACGAGCTGCCCGCCCACGTCCAGACCCGCCGCCAGATGGTCGGCCGGCGAACATCCGGATGCGAGGGGACGCACGGTGTATTCCCACGCTGCGACCTCGCCTGCACTCCGTGCTACCACTCGCGCGAGGCCAACCGCGTCCGGGTCGACGGTGTACACACCGTTGGCGCGGTCGACGCCCAGATGGCGCTCCTGCGAGCCCGCCGCGGCCCCGGCCAGAACGCTCAGCTGATCGGCGGCGAGGTAACGCTCCTCTCACCTGAGGACCATGCGGCGGCACTCGAGGTGATGGTGCGGCATGGTCGCAAGCCGATGTCGATGACCCATGGTGATTTCGATTACGAGTATCTGGAGGCATTGGCGGTCGATCCCGACAGCGGCCGCCCCCGGTTCACGCACCTGAGCTTCGCCGGACACTTCGACTCGATGATGTTCGGTCGCCGCGGCCTCGAGCGTCCGACCTGCGAAGCCGAGCTCCACGATGCCCGGCGGCGCTTCTGTGAGATGTTCGCCCGCCTCGAGCGCGACCACGGGGTCACGAGCTACCTGGCCCACAACATGACCGTCACACCCCGGAACATCGGCGAGGTGGCCGAGGTGATCGCCACGTGCCGGGACTTCGGGTTCCGGATGTTCTCCTTCCAGCCGGCCGCCTTCATCGGGAATCCGTCGCGTTGGAAGGACGCGTACCGGTCGTTCTCGACCGACGAGGTCTGGCGGGAGATCGAGCGGGGAGCCGGCGGGCGTCTGCACGCCGACGCTCTACAGATCGGCGACGTCCGGTGCAATCGGACTGCCTACGGCGGCTACGTAGGCGACCGGTACTGGCCGCTGCTCGACGAGGACGACGAGCGCGACACGCGGATGCTCGACAGCTTCATCGACGCCTTCGGCGGCATGGACACCGCCGTCGGCCCGGCCCTGCTCGCCGCCCGACTCGTCCGCGGCAGCGCTCGCCATCCTCTGGTCGTGTCACGTGCGGTCGGGTGGGCTGCGCGGGCGATCGGTCGGATGGGTGGTCTGGCGGCGCTCGCGCGCGACCGCCCGCGGGCGATGACCTTCGTGATGCACAGCTTCATGGACGCCCGGCTGGTCGAGCCGGCCTGGGCCGCGCTCGAGCGGGGCGAGGTTCACGAGGACCCGGAGGTGCGCGCGACACAGGAGCGCCTGCAGGCGTGCTCGTATGCGATGGCCCACCCCGAGACCGGCCGGCTCGTCCCGGCCTGCGCGCAGCACTCGGTGCTCGATCCCGAGGAGAACCGCGAGCTCGCGATGCTCCTGCCGATGGCTCGAAGGTAGGTCGGCCGGCCGAGGCCGTCGAGGTCGCCCGTCGGATCATTTACACCGCGCATTCCGGCGTAGGTAGGCTCACCTCGAAGGAAATAGGACCAACGGTGACCCGACCGCACACGAAAGGCGGCTCTCCGGCCGCGTCGGGCCTGTCCCTCTGGACGGTGACGATCGACGTCTTCTCTCCGGAGCCAAGCCTGTGCGGCGTGTGGGAGAACCTCGACACACCCGACCAGCATTCGACCAACCGTCTGCTGCCGGGCCTCGAAGGGCAACTGGCCCGCCGTTACTTCGACGAGCGCGATGTCGTCCACGCCTGGCTCGCCCTGCGGATCCGCGCCCACGAGGCCGACGGTGCTCGCCAGCGTGGGCAGGACTTCGTCGACCGCATCCTGAGCTGCGCCCCCACCGAGGTCGCCCGCCACCGCCGCCTGCGTGTCGAGGTCTCCGCCGTTCCCGCGCGCCAGCGATCCTGGGACAGGGAGAAGTGGCAACTCGCGCCGCGGACCGCCGACTGCCTCCCGCGGCCCGTGCCCTGGTCGGCCTGCCAGCCGTCGGCCGACGGCCTCAAGCTGACGATCGTCTGGACGTCCCCCGCCAAGCAGGTCGAGCGGATCGACGTCGCCGAGGATCCCGACCGGGTCAGGATCACGGTGCACGAGCGCCGGCCGCCGCTGCTCACGCCCGGCGGAGCGATCAGCGTCTCGCGGGTGGCCAAGAAGCCCCGGCAGGCGACCGTCCAGCTGAAGCGGCCGCTCGCCAGGCGCGAGGTGTGCGACGGCTTCGACGGCCTCCCGAGGCGGATCGTTCCCCGCGGCGGAGCCGGCAACCGGAGTCCTGCCTGAGCTCAGGCCAGGCCAGGCCGCCTGCTTGATCAGCTGGCCACTGCCCGGTCGTCGCCGAGCGCGGCCGGGCCGATCGCCTACGGCGAGACCGAGGCCGGCCGGGGCAGCAGGGCGTCAGGCGAGACGCCGGTCGGTGGGGCACTTGCCTATTGCCGCGTATTCTGCGAGAACCAAGTTCAGAGCCATCGCCAGGTAGGCGATGGCGAACAACAGCGTCAGAGCCATCGCCAAGCGATCTCTGCGGGAGGCACAGTGCAGGCAGCGATAGGGAACAGCCGGTTCGGTCCGCGGAGTCCAGAGGGCGGCGCGTGAGCCCGGCGATCGTCACCGGGGAGGCTGAAGGCGAAATCCGGGCGATGGCCCGGGACGCACCGACTCTCGCGCAGAAGCTCGCCGACATCGCCGGATACCTCGTGGACGAGGGCCTCGGGACGGGGATCTTCCTCGCCCTGCGTCTCGGGATGCCGATGCTCCTCGAGGGCGAGCCGGGAGTTGGCAAGACGCAGGCCGCGAAGGCGATCGCCAGGGTTCTCGAGACTCCGCTGATCCGCCTCCAGTGCCACGAGGGAATCGACGCGGCCGAGGCTCTCTACGAGTGGAACTACCCCCGCCAGCTGCTCAGCATCCGCCTGGCGGACTCAGCCCACGCGAAGGACGTCAAGCACGACGTCTTCGGGCATGACTACCTGATCCGCCGGCCGCTCCTGCGGGCGCTCGAGCATCCAGGCCCCCGGCCGGCCGTTCTCCTGATCGACGAGATCGACCGGGCGGATCCCGACTTCGAGGCCTTCCTGCTGGAACTGCTGGCCGAGGCGACGGTCACGATCCCCGAGCTCGGCACGATCCGGGCGACGCACCCGCCGATCATCATCCTCACGTCGAACCGGACCCGGGATCTTCACGACGCGATCAAGCGGCGGTGCCTCTACCAGTGGATCGACTATCCGACCCCCGCCCGCGAAGCCGACATCCTCCATCGGCGGGTCGGCGACGCGCCGGCGAAGCTGGCCGGCCAGATCGCGATCGCGATGGGACGCCTCCGTCGCCTCGACATCCAGAAGCCGCCGGGCGTCGCCGAGGCGATCGACTGGATCGGGGCGCTGACGCTGCTCGGCTACAAGGAGCTCAGCGTCGAGGCGATCGACGTGACGCTCGGGTCGGTGCTCAAGTACACCGAGGATCAGACGGAGCTCCGCAACGAGGGACTCGACAGCCTGCTCGTCGCGCCGACTGCCTGACCGCGGACGACGCGTGTCGCTTGCGGATGGGCGCCGCATCGGCATCTGTCGACTTCTTGGATGCCGCAGGAGGCTGCCCTCGACGGCTGCGCTACGCGCGGCTCGTCGCGGTACCCCGCTTGGCTCGGCTGAGGTACGGTCGCGACGCACCGCGGGGCGCGGCGTCCACGGAGACGGAGTTCCAGGGGGAACCGGCGGGGGCCGACGTGAAGATCGCAGCTTGGGTCGAGATCGACAGTTGCGAGACCCGGATACATTGAGATAAAAGAGAAACCGAGCCAACCATGTCCCACAGCGAACTGAACGGCCGCCGCCTCGATCTCGTCGGCAATGACTTCCGCGCCGCCCGTGCGCGAGGCTCAGCCGACGTCCGAGCTGACATGCCGATGTCATGACCGCACGATCCCAGGCGCCACCGGCGACGTCCGGCCCGAACGTGACGCGATCGTCCGCCCGCCACTTGTCGAGCTGCGCGTCGTGCGACCGCGTGACGCGAGCGCACAGCGAAGCCGGCGCGACCTGCGAGTTCTGCGGCGGAGCGCTGCGCCCGATCTGGGGCCTGGGTCAGCTCGGGGGTCGTCGGACCGATCGCGATACGCATCCGGAACCGGTTGCGGTCCGCGAGTCCACTGACTGAGGGTTGCGGTCCGTGCGGGACCCTCCCTGCGCTCGCGGCGGATGCTCGCCGCGCACGGGCATTCGGCTCTGGGAGCTAACGGTGGTCGGGGCCGTCGTCGGCGCCGGGGGCGGCGTGGTTGCCGTGGTGGTGGTGGACCTCCGTCGCGCTGTGGCGCACGTGGCCGACGGGGTCATCAGCACCCTGGCGGGCCTGGGCGAGCGCCGGGACGGCGAGCATGGCAGTGGCGGTGAGGGCGAGCAGGGTCTTTGTCGATCGTGAGTGCATGGTGCCTCCAATGGGGTTGCCTTGTGCTCGACACGATGCGCCCCGACCGGTGGGGGTTGCAATGAGACCTATGTCTGATCGCAACCGGGACCCGCGGGTAGTCAAGATGGTGACCAGTGCGGGCAACAAGGCAAGGGAACAGGCGCCCAGGCGCGCAAGATGGCCGGCGTCCGAGCGTCGGCGGCGCGGTCGCCCGCTTCACGCTGGGCAGCGTGGCCGCGATCGCCGTGGTGGTGATCGGCGGGTTCTTCGCCCTGCGGCCGGTGGCGATCCGGGAGGCCGAGCGGGCGACGCGCGAGCAGGTGCAGGTGGAAGGTCGCCTGGTGGCGTCGGTCGGGCTGAGCGACGGCCTGCTGCGGCGGGATCCGGGGGCGATCTCGCGCCTGGACGACCTGGTCCAGGGCCAGGTCCTGGACACGTCGGTGGTGCGGGTCAAGGTGTGGTCGCGCGACGGAACGATCCTTTACTCAGCTCATCCACCGTTGTGCGCTGGGTCTGTCCGGGCGGGGTCTTCATGACCCCCTGAGCAGGTAAGACGGGCCGTGCCAGCGGCTGCGGGTCCTGCGTCAGGGGGTCACCTGCATGGTGAACGGTCTGCCGGACGGCGCGAGGGTCGTGTTCGACGACGAGCGGGTGGTCGCGAACGCGGGTGTTCTGCTTCCCGCGGTGCTCGCCGATCGGCTTGGGATCGAGGGTTTGATCGACCGGACCGTTGATCTTGGCGAGCGGCCGGGAGCGGCGAACCCGGGCCGCAAGGTGATGACGATGCTAAGTGCGATGGCGCTCGGAGCGGATTGCATCGAGGACTGTGATCTGTTGCGCTCGGGTCAGACGCGGGCTGTCGTCGGTCATCGCGTTGCGGCGCCGTCGACATTGGGCACGTTTCTGCGTGCGTTCACGTTCGGGCATGTCCGCCAGCTCGATCGGGTGCTGGCCGACAGTCTCCGGCGCGCCTGGACGACTGGTGCCGGCCCGGGCGGTCAGCGCCTCGTCGTCGACATCGACAGCTTCGTCGGCGAGGTATACGGCTATGACAAGCAGGGCGCCAGCTACGGCTACACCCACAAGCGCGGCTATCACCCGATCCTCGCGACCCGCGCGGGGACCGGCGAGGTACTGCACATCCGCGCCCGGAAGGGCTCGGCGAACACCTCGCGCGGGGCGCTGCGCTTCGTCGAAGAACTGATCCCGCGCGTCGCGAGGGCCGGGGCGACCGGGCCGAAGCTGCTGCGCGCAGACTCGGGATTCTGGAACAACAAGATCATGAGCCGTCTGGAGCGCGCCGGTTGGGCGTATTCGATCGGCGCTCGCCAGCAGAAGCACGTCAAGGCCGCAATCGCCGCGATCCCCGAGCAGGACTGGCAGGCCCTCGAGGACTACCCGGAGACTGGGGAGGCGCAGATCGCGCAGACGATGCTCGGCACCAAGCGGTTGATCGTGCGCCGCACCCGACTCCTGGGAGCCCAGGCCGAGCTCTGGCCCGACTGGCGCCACCACGCGTTTCTGACCAACCGGACCGACGCGATCGAGATCGTCGAAGCGGAGCATCGCCAACACGCGGTCGTGGAGCTCGCGATCCGCGACCTCAAAGACCAGGCCTTGGCGCACTTCCCGTCCGGCAAGTTCCTTGCCAACGCGGCCTGGACGGTGATCGCCGCGCTCGCGCACAACCTGCTCAGATGGACCGCACAGATCGGGTTGCCCCAGACCACCATCCGCACGGCGCGCACGATCCGCAAGCGACTGCTGACGATCCCCGGCCGGATTACCCGCACCGCCCGGACAGTGACACTCCGGATGCCCGCCCGCTGGCCCTGGCAGACCGACTTCACGCTCGCCCTCAGACACCTCCGAGCGCTACCCACACTCGCCTGACCCGGCGCCGCGCAGCCAACGACATCGATCCGCGCCGCACCACCGGCGTCAGCCTGCGCCCGAACAACGCCGAACGTCCACCGCGACGGCCTCAACTGGCCCCACCACGCTCGCCAGCACCACCGGCCCCGCCCACCCACCTGAGACCCGGACCACGCGGCCGGCCAGCAGCCCTTTCAGCCGCCAGCGCCCACGACACCCGATCAAACGGTGGATCGAGGCTCAGACGAGGCGGCGCTGATCGGCCGGCATTTCGGACTCGGGCCCGACGAGCAGGCGCTCTTTCGCAGCGGAGGAACCGACGTCGCGCTGAGTGATCTGACCAAGCCCGAGAACGAGTACGAGCGCTCGGAGGGAAAGCTGCTAGAGGCCCACACCGTGATCCGCACGCCGAACGGCACCCAGGTCCTGTTCGAGATCTACCAGCGATTCACGGCGGTCAGCGCAAGCGGGAACCACTTGTTGAGTGCGCTTGCCCCGCCGCTGTTGGGAGGCCTGTTCGTCCTGCTCCTCTTCCAGGTCCCGCTCGGCTGGTCGACGGCTCGACGGCTCCAGCGCGGACATCACGACCGGGAGCGGCTGCTGAGAAGTGCGATCGAGGCGTCAAGCCGGGAGCGACGGAGGATCGCCTCCGACCTCCACGACGGCGTCGTCCAGGCACTCGCCGGCGTCGCCTTCGGCCTCGCGCCGCTCGCCGACGCCGCCGATCGCCGGGGGGCGCACGACGAGGCGGGGGCGATCCGCCAGGCGGTCGCGCGACTGCGCCAGGGCGTGCGCGAGCTGCGGACGCTGCTTGTCGAGATCCACCCACCGAGCCTGGAGACCGCCGGCCTCGAAGCGGCGCTCAGCGATCTGCTGAGTCCACTCGAGGCGGACGGGATCGCCACGGGTCTCCACGTCGATGACACGGCGGGGTCCGGATCGCCGCGCGACCCGCTGATCTATCGCGTAGCTCGGGAGGCCGTGCGCAACGCGCAGTCACATGCGGGGGCTGCATCGGTGCGCGTCGACGTCACCCGAGCCGCCGTGGACACGACACGCCTCGTCGTCACCGACGACGGCCATGGCTTCGACGAGCGCCAGCGCGAGCGGCGGCTCGCCGAGGGACACCTCGGGCTCAGCCTGCTCGAGGACCTGGTCGAGCAGGCGGGGGGAACGCTGGCGGTCCGCTCAGAACCAGGTCACGGGACGAAAGTCGAGCTCGAGGTGCCGGCGCGATGATCCGGGTCCTGATCGCCGATGACCACGGCGTGATCCGCGACGGCCTGGGTCGGCTGATCGAGGCGCTCGACGACATCGAGCTCGTCGGCGTCGCAGCCGATGGCGAGCAGGCGGTCGCGCGATGCCGCGAGAGCTCGCCCGACGTCGTCCTGATGGACCTCGAGATGCCCCGCCTCGACGGGATCGAGGCGACGAGGCAGATCACGCGTGGGCAGCCGGGGACGGCCGTGCTGATACTCACCTCCTTCTCCGACCGCCCGCGGATCCTCGGAGCGCTCGAGGCGGGCGCGTGCGGCTACCTCCTCAAGGACGCGGCCTCAGGCGAGGTCGCGGACGGGATTCGAGCCGCCGCCCGCGGGGAATCCCCGCTCGACCCGCGGGCAGCCCGAACGATTCTCAGCGCCCGAAGCGAGCCCGATCCAGTCGGGGCACTCTCCGCCCGCGAGCGAGAGGTTCTCGCGCTCCTGCTCGAGGGGCTCCCGAACAAGCTGATCGCCCGGCGCCTGGAGATCAGCGAGAAGACGGTCAAGTCGCATCTGACCCGTGTCTTCCGCGAGATCGAGGTAACCGATCGGACGCAGGCCGCGCTCTGGGCCGAGCGTCATGGCCTTCGCCAGGGCAAGGGGGGCAAGGGGTCCCTTTGAGGGCGCTGCGACGAGACTGGGCGGTCGCGGACGTGCTCGCGGGCGTGGGCTACGCCGGCGCGTCCGTGCGACGATCATCCGCGGTCATCGCCGGCGTTCTGCTTGCTCTTGCCCTCCCCGCGCCGGCCATCGCGGACCGTGGCGGGGGACCCGGATCGAGTGGCGGCGGGCCGCAGCCCGAGCGGCGGCGGCCCGATTCCGGGCGGCGGTCAGCCGAGCCGGGGCGGTCGGGGCCCGCGTGACTCAGGTTCGCGCCGCGGGCGCCTGCGGCCGGGGGGCGAGGTCGGAACTGAGGCTCAAACAGGACGACTCGGGGATCGAGGTCGAGTTCGACGCTCACGATGGCGGCCCGCGGCAGGAGTCCTGGCAGGTCATCCTGGTCCAGGAGGGACGGGTCGTCTGGCGTGCCCAGATCCGGACACACGGGCACGCCAACTCGTGGTCGGCCAGGCACACGATCGGCGTCCTCGGTGGCGCTGACCGGATCACCGCTCGAGCCACGGGACCGCGCGGGATCACCTGCGTCGCCTCGGCCCTCCTTCCCGGATAGGGCGCGCCGGACGCAGGGCGCCCGGCGACGCGGGCGGGGATTCGGTTCAGGCGGGTTGAGCGACGCGACCGGCGTAGAGCTCGATGAGCCCGGGTGTCATTGCCTTGAACTGGGCCTCGACGGCGGCGACCAGCTCGGCCGGGGCGCGGTCGGGGCTGCCGTACGAGGTCGCCGGCTGCGGGTCGTACTCGCCGATCAGTTGGAGCGTGGCCGCAAGCTCGGGGCTGACGAGGTGTGCGACCACGGCGAGGGCGAAGTCGACCCCGCTGGTAGCGCCGGCACCGGTGATCCGGTCGCGGTCGATGACGACCCGATCATCGGCGACCTCGACTCCGGGGTAGGTGGCGAGGTGGTGCTTGTAGGCCCAGTGGGTTGTCGCCCGGTACCCGTCGAGCAGTCCCGCCTCGGCCAGGAGGAGGGCTCCGGTGCAGACCGATGTCACGTACTCGGCCGAGGTCGCGGTCTGCCGCAGCCAGGACAGGACCGCCTCGTCGCGGATCTCCGGCAGCGGATCGACGCCGCCGGCTACGACTAGGACGTCGATCGGCGGACAGGTCGAGAAGTCATGGTCCGGGATGATCCGGACCTTCGTGTCGGTCACCACGGGATCTGTGGTCTTGGCCACGGTGATGACATCGAAATCGGGAACGAAGCCGAGAACCTGCTGGGGTGCGATCGCGTCGAGAACGGTCATGTTCTGCCAGAGGTAGACGCCGACGGTCTTCATTGCCTGCTCCTTGGGTCGGTGGGGCGTTTGAGGCTGTGAGCAGCCCCTGAGGGTGTGGTGTATGTCAGCTCACCGAGTCGCGGAAGGCGACCGCCTCGCCGCGGATCGCGATCGTCTGGTCGACCGGCTCGATCGGGCCCACGTCACGTGAAAAAGCATGGTCGGCGCTCCCCGGTTGACACATCCACTGGGCCGATCTTCTGGGATCGGGCCGGGCTTCGCATCGGGGTAGAGCCCCTGTCTTTCGTCGAGCCAGCCGACCTCGCCGACTCCGCGGCCGCACGGCGGCGATGGGCGGACGCCGAAGCCCCGCAGGATCAGGGTGGCGCCCCGAGGCGAAGTGTCGCTGGCTGGTCTAGGGTCCGGCAGATCAGCGACTCACCGGAGGAGACCATGCACCCGAAGCTCACCGCCCGCGTCCATATCGCCCAGGTTGCACGATGACCGACCAGACAGATGTCGTGATCGTCGGCGGCGGTCAGGCCGGGTTGGCCGTCAGCCATGAGCTCACGCAGGCCGGCGTCGCCCACGTCGTGCTCGAGCGGGGCCGGATCGGGCAGAGTTGGCGGGGACTGTGGGACAGCTTCTGCTTGATGGCTCCCAACTGGATCGCGGGGCTCCCAGGGCATCCGTACGACGGGGACGACCCTGACGGCTTCATGGCTCGCGACGAGGTCGTCGCCTACCTCGAGCGCTACGCGGCCGGCTTCGGAGCACCGGTACGCGAGAACGTCGAGGTCACGTCGATAACGCGAGGACCGGATGGCGGGTTCGCGCTGGAGACCTCAGACGGGCCGATCGCGGCGCGGACGGTGGTGCTCGGCACGGGGGCCTACCAGCGGCCGCGTCGTCCGGCCGGGGCGGCCACGCTGCCGGCAGACCTGCTTGCGATCGACGTGCCCGAATACAGCAACCCGGCGGCCCTGCCTCCGGGGGCGGTGCTCGTGGTCGGGAGCGGCCAATCGGGGTGTCAGATCGCCGAGGAGCTCCACGAGGCTGGTCGGGAGGTGTTCCTCGCGTGCGGACGCGCACCGTGGATACCCCGCCGGATCGGCGGCCGCGATGTCGTCTGGTGGGCCGTCGAGATGGGTTACTTCGAGATGCCGGTCGGTGCACTGCCGCATCCGGCGCTTCGCCTGAGCGGCAACGCGCAGTCGACGGGAACCCGGGGCGGGCACGACCTGCATTACCGCACCCTGCAGGAGGCGGGTGTCACGCTGCTCGGTCACTTCGTGGGTGCCGACGGCCATCGTGCGCGGTTCGCGGCCGATCTCGCGGCAAGCGTGGCCTGGAGCGATCAGATAAACGCACAGCTGACGGACGGCGCGCGGGCGGTTGCCGCCGCGAAGGGGCTTCCGGCGCCGGAGATCCCCGCGACACAGCCGTTCAACGCGGACGCACCCGACGAGCTCGACCTGAGCGGGTTCGGTGCCGTGATCTTCGCGAGTGGCTTTCGCCCGGACTACGAGGCGTGGGTCCACCTTCCGGGCGCGTTCGACGAGTTCGGCTTTCCGCTCCAACACGACGGTGCCAGCACACTCGTACCCGGGTTGTACTTCATCGGTGTGCATTTCATGCGCAAGCGCAAGTCGTCGCTGCTGCACGGGGTGAGCGAGGACGCCGCGATCGTCGCAGGTCAGATCGCCGGTAAGGTGGGGGCGTGGCCGAAGGCGGGGCTCAGCTGCTCGAGCGTGGGGACGAGCTTGGGCTGATCGACGCGGCGCTGCTGGCGTCGCGGACCGGCCACGGCGCGATGACGCTGGTCGAGGGGCCGCCGGGCATCGGCAAGACCGAGCTGCTGAGTGCCGCGGTGACACGGGGGCGAGAAGCGAGCATGTTGGTGCTGTCAGCTCGCGCGGGCGAGCTCGAGCGGTCCTACCCGTACGCGGTGGTGCGTCAGCTCTTCGAGTCGGTGGTGGGCGACGCCGACGCAGCGACCCGTGAGCGGCTGCTCGCCGGAGCGGCCGGGCACGCCGGGCGGGTCGTCGATCCGCGGGCAGCTGCGGCATCGACGCCGATCGACGCGTCGGCCGTGCTCCACGGCCTGTACTGGCTGACAGCCAACCTGGCGACCGACCGCCCGGTGGCGGTGGTCATCGACGACCTGCACTGGAGCGATCCGGCATCGGTCAGCTGGCTCGTCTATCTCGCCAGACGGCTCGAGGGCCTCGCGGTCGCGTTGATCGTCGGCGCGCGACCGGCCGAGCCGGGGGCCAGCGAGGGGCTGCTGGATAGCCTTCGCGCGACGGACGGTCTCGTACGTGTGTGTCCGGCCCCGTTGAGCGAAGCTGGCGTCGACGGTCTGGCCCGCAGGGTCCTCGGGCGGGAGGTGGCGCCGGCATTCACGCAGGCGTGCCACGCGGTGACGGGCGGCAATCCGTTCTACTTGGCGGAGCTCCTGCGAGCGCTGCACGAGGACCGCGTGGCGGGGACTGCGGCCGACACGCAGGCGATCGAGGGCCTGACGCCGCGGGCCGTCGTCGACGCGACGCTGGCACGTCTGGGGAGGTTGCCGCCGGCGGCGCGGGCCGTCGGGGAGGCCGCGGCGCTGCTCGTGCCGAACGCCGAGCTGCGGTGGACCGCGGCGCTGACGGGGCTGGACGCCGATGTCGTCGCCGAGGCCGTCGATTCGCTTCTGCGGCTCGGCCTGCTGGGGTCCGTCGCGCCGGTCCGGTTCGCGCATCCGATCCTGCGGTCTGCGGTCGAGGCGGAGATCTCGCCGGCGCGGCGCGGCGGGCTGCACCTGAGGGCCGCGCGAATCCTCGCGGCGGCCGACATGCCGGTCGACACGGTATCGGCGCACCTGATGCAGACGCCGCCGGTCGGCGAGCCGTGGGTCGCCGCTGCGCTCGCGAAGGCGGCCAGGTGGGCGAGCGCGCGCGGCGCGCCTGAGGGCGCGGTGGCCTACCTCGAGCGGGGGCTGGCGGAGCGGCCGGGGCCCGGTCGAGCGTCGGGAGCTGCTGTTGGAGCTCGGCAAGGCCGAGAGCCAGATCCACTCGCCGCGGGCGGCGATCCACCTGCGAGAGGCGCTCGCGCTCGCCACCGAGCCCGAGGAGATCGCAGGGATCGCGCTGTGGCTTGGGCAGGCGCTCTTTCACACGGGTTCGAACTCGATGCAGGCGTTCGACGATGCTCGGCGATGTGATCGAGCGGAGCCGATGGGCGAGGCGGGGACGTGATGCTCGAGCTCGAGGCTTACCAGCTGTCGATCGCGACGGCCGCCGGCACGCTGGTCGAAACGGCCGCGCGAGCTGCAGCGCTCGAGGACGCAGACGCCAGTGGCCTCGCGGCGTCGCCGGCGCCGTCGCTGCGACGCTGGCGTTCAGAGACTTGTTCAGGTGGCGCGGCCCGCGAGCAGGTGCGCGAGCGCCTCGAGCGGCCTTGACCGCCATGGAGCGCCGGTGGCTGGCGTCGAGCTCTCACCTCTCGGACCGGTCGGCGCCGACGTACACGCTGATCGTGATCGACGAGCTCGATCGGGCGGTCGCGCTGCAGACCCAGCTGCTGACGGCCGCGGCGCGGATGGGGAGGTTGCAGACGTTCGAGATCTTCTCGGCTCAACGCGGATACGCGCACCAGCGTCGCGGTGATCTCGCGAACGCCGCAGCCGATGTCGAGCCGATCTTGACCGGCGCCGCGCATTCCGAGAACGGCTTTGCCTTGTTCATCGCGATGATCGTCCACGTACGACTGCTGATCGATGACGGTCAGCCCTGACGTCGCCGAGCAGCGAGCGCGGTCGGCGTTGATTCCCGCGTGGCTTCGAGCGTGGGTTCATGACGTCGCTGCTGCGCCACGCCGAGGGCGCGGCTCAGCTGGCTCAGGGCCGACTTCGGCGACGCCGCAGCGACGCTGACCGAGCTCGGCGAGTGTTGTGAGGGCGATGGCATCCGTTCGCCCGCGGCCTTCCCGTGGCGCTCAGACCTTGCCTTGGCGCTCGCCGGCACAGATCGCCACGAGGAGGCGCTCGAGCTGGCGCGGGAGGAGGTGCGCTTGGCGGAGCATTGCGACGTGGACCGCGCGCGGGGGGTCGCGCTACGGGCGCTCGGCCTGGTCGAAGGCGGCCAGTCGGGCCTCGGGCACCTCGCCGCGGCGGTGGGGGCCCTGGAGCGCTCGCCGGCGCGGCTGGAGCTCGGCTGGGCGAACTACGAGCTGGGGGCTGCGCTGCGGCGGGCGAACCGCAGACGGGATGCGCGGGAGCCGCTGGACCGGGCCCTCGACATCGGGCTCGCGTGCGGCGCGCAGTTGCTGAAGGAGCGTTGTGCGGAGGAGCTCAAGGCGCTGGGCGCCCGGGCGCGGAGGCTGATGCTGAGCGGCGCGGAGTCGCTGACGGCGTCGGAGCGCCGGGTCTGCCGGCTCGCGGCAGAGGGACTGAAGAACGCCGAGATCGCACAAGCCCTCTTCGTCACGCTGAAGACCGTCGAGACGCACCTGCGGAGCTCCTATCGCAAGCTCGACATCACGTCCCGGGCGCAGCTGCCGCCGATCCTCGGGAGAGCAGATGGCTGAAAGAGACCCGGGTCAGACCCCGATGCGAAGACCTGCGACTACAGCGATCCTTGGAGTATGGAACGGGAACCGGAGGAGACGGAGCTGATCCTCTGCGTCGCCCTCGACGCGGATCCGATCACGGGGTCGCTGACGGGAGTGGACGGCGTCGGCCGGCGCTTTTCCGGGTGGATCGGTCTGTCGGCCGCAATCGGGGCCGTCCGCTCCGAGCAGCCCGGCGACCGATCGGCTCGTGTGGAGGCAGCGAGCGGGCACACTCCGGAGCATGGGTGACCACGCCGGCGCTGCGATCGGTCGAACTCCGGGGAATCCTCGCTCGGTCGGGCAGGCCAGGCGGCCGAGCCCGATTCGCAGCCGCCGGCATCGGCGCCGGCAGGCGACAGCGCTCGCCGGGCTCGCGGTCATGGCGTTCGCGGCCGTGGTCGCGGCTCGGGCCTTGGGCACCGACACGCACGGTGCGCGGATCGTGCACTTCACGATCGTCAGCCACCTCGTGCACCGCTCGCTTCCGGTGACGGCCGTGATCCCCGGGGGGTCGACCGACGTGCGTCGTCCGCTTGTGGTCTTCCTGCACGGCAAGGGCGACAACCAGGACTCAAACGTCAGCGACACGCTGCTCACGGCGCTCGCGCGTCTGGGGACGCGCGCGCCGATCGTCGTGTTCCCCTACGGCGGGGCCGACTCCTACTGGCACGACCGGGCGAGCGGAGCGTGGGGCTCCTACGTCGTCCGGGAAGTCATCCCGCAGGCCGTGAGCCGGCTGGGGGCAGATTCGACGCGGATCGCGATCGGCGGCATCTCGATGGGCGGCTTCGGAGCGCTGGATCTCGCCCGCCTCAACCCGGGACGATTCTGCGCCGTCGGCGCGCACTCGGCCGCGCTCTGGCCAAACGCCGGCGAGAGCGCCCCCGGGGCGTTCGACGACGCGAAGGACTTCGCCCGCCACGACGTGATCGCGGCCGCCCGGGCCGGAGACCCCTACCGAGCGACACCGGTCTGGCTCGATGTGGGCACGCAAGACCCGTTCCGGGCGGCGGACACGACCCTCGCCCACACACTCGAAGCGCACCACGCCGCCGTCGAGTTCCACGTGTCGGCCGGATCGCACGACCACACCTACTGGGAGCGCAACTGGCCCGCCTACCTCAGGTTCTACGCGAGTCGCTGCTGAGCGCGGCAGCGATTCGCCGGGGGGCGGGTCGGGCTCCAGCGCGAAGAGTCGCCTCCACGCGGAGCGCGATCCAGGCCCTCTCCGGCATCAAGGCGACGTGCGCAGGGTCGTCAGCGCGACAGGAGCTCAGGCGACGGATCGACGTACTCGTCGAAGCGGACGCAGACCCCATCGCGAACGGTCCAGGCGTGCACGAAGCCGTAGCTTGCGGCAACCCCGCCGACCCGGCCGGCCGCCCGTCCGATCATGCACACGCGATCACCCGAGGCGACGAGGTCATCGATCTCGAGGGTGAAGGCCTCCCAGGTCGCCGCGAGGTTGCCGAAGAACGCCGGAACGTCGCCGCGACCGCTGACGGGCATCGCGTGGGGCAGGACGGCCGGCGCATTCCAGACGATGTTCTCGTCGAGCACCTCCAGGACCGCTTCGATGTCCCCGCGCCCAAAAGCCTCGTAGGTGGTCTTGAGCAGCTCGGCGTTGTCGGTCGACATCTCTCTCCTTGGTTCGAGTCGGGGCGACTGTTGTATCCGACCGACCTTCGCAAAATCGTCCTGTCCTCAGCGCTACGGGCGACAGCCGTCTCGGCGGGCAAGGACCTCGACGCTCGCCCAAGTCGCCGCGCCGGCGAAACGCTCGAATCCGACCGGAGCAACTCACGCCGGGGCGCCGCCGCACGTCACGGCGGACACCTGGGCCGGTCCGGCTCCTGCTTCAAAGGCGTCCGTGTTCCGCGTCCACGGAGGAGGCTTCGCGGGCGTCCGCGCGGATCCCTAACTGACCTGCGAGCTTGAGCGTTATGGGGTAGGTGGCGTCGTCCAGGTTGGCCTGGAGATCGCCGATGATCGTGCCGAGAAGGCCCCTGGCGAGGAGGCCCGGCCCGAGCGGGCCATCCGAACGCTCGCCGACCGGCGGCAGCTGACGCAGGGCGGCTCTCACAGCCGGGGAGAGACGGCCGAGCTGCCAGCGGATTTCTTGGGCGAGCGCGTCCGGCCGGTCCGGGGCGGCGACTCCAGCCGCCTTGGCGGCATAGGCGGCGGCACCCAAGGCGTGAGCGCCCATATGGGGTGTGGCTGCGGCTTGTCCGGCGGCTCGGGCGGCGGCTACCGCTGCCGGAGCAGCTACCCCACGAGCGGCGGCGTGGGCGCGCGCGAGTCTGAGGGCCGCTCTGACGCGGAGCTCGCCCCGGGCGAACGCCCGTAGCCCGGCGATCGCGTCACGGGGGCGACGATCCCCGGGAGCTTCGGCCTCGAAGAGCCCCAGGACCCGCTCTGCACAGTCGGCCGCCCACACCGCGACGAGCCGGCGGTCAGCTTCGCTCAGCGTCTGTGGGGAGACCACGCACGAGATACTCCCACGCAGCATCGAATCAGCGCCAGCGGCCTATCGACGGCGACGATCACGAGGTTGACCCCAAGGACTGGCACGTCAGGAAGGGCGAGCGTTCGAGCCGCGAGCTCGCCGGCGCGCTCCACCGGAAGGCGCCTTACGCCGTTGCCGTGGAGCTTCCTCGCCCCTTCCCGTCGGACAGGGGTTCCTGGACCGGGCGCGGGCCTACAGAGCCGCCGCCCTGCCGGGTCGCACCGTGTATCACCGGCTCAGGCTGGGTGGGCTGCCGCCGGCCTGGTCCTTGTCTCGGTCCCGATGGGCGACCTGGTTTCGATCGTTGATCCGAGCCGGCTCACCCTCGCGATCCGACAACGCCGTCCCGCGGCGCGCAGGGTTACTACGCACGATGCAGACCGCCGGCGGCAGGCAATAGATGCGCCTGGCCATTGATTGCGCGGCGAGACCAGGCCACGACGTCGGCCGCGACTTGCTCTGGAGAACGCATGGAGGTGTCGAGCACCTCCATGCCCCAGTTGCTGGTTGCCGGATCGAGCCCGGTCCACCGCTCCCAGCGCATCGCCGTTCCACCCATTGGTGCTTACGACGTGGGGCATGTGGCGAGGATCGCGAGCGTGGCCCCGCATCCAGGCAGCGAACGCCTGGTGATCGGGGAGCAGCGCCGAGTCGTCCCCGCGGCGAGCCAATCGCGCCGCCTGCGCGTCCGGGCTCACGTCGAGCAGGCAGACCGCGATGGCGCTCAGCGCGACGGCCGACGGCGCGGCGAGTACCTCGCCGGCCGCCACCGGGTCACCGGACAGCAGCAGGTGGCGGCGATCGGCCTGAAGCTCCAACGCGCGTCGAACGACGGCCTCTGTCCCCCGCTGGCGCCACGCGATATCCGGATGGGCCGGCACGTTGACGATGTCGTGGAGCTCGACACACTCGATCGTGGGGGCCAGGGCCGGGGCGACGAGCTGACGCACCGTTGACTTTCCGGCGCCGCTGGCGCCTGTTACGAGCAAGAACATCGCAATGGCAATCGTATGAGCGAGGCCGACCGTGGCGACGACCACGAGCGCCGCCAGCGGAAAACGCCCACCAGACCCGCCGAAGCCAGGCTTTGCGCCGCGCCCTGAAGCGGGTACTCAGCGAACCGGCCGGCTCGGCGGTCGCGCGCGGTAGTGCCCACACCAGCCCATCGACGGCGCGGGCGACCGCTCTGGGACGAGTCCCGGTCGTGCGAAGCGCTCAGAGGTTTCTCGCCCCGGGAGGTTTATCCGCGCCTTGCGCAATCATGCGGCGATGTCCGCTGACCCGGCCGGCTATCGCCAGCTCAACTGGCCGCCGTGGCTGCACGGAACGACCGATTGGAGTGGAGATGGCCAAGCTGATCTATGCGGCGATCGCCTCGCTTGACGGGTACGTCGAGGACGAGGAGGGCAGGTTCGACTGGGCGGCGCCGGATGACGAGGTGCATGCGTTCGTCAACGATCTCGAGCGGCCGATCGGCACCTACCTATACGGGCGCCGCATGTACGAGACGATGGTGTTCTGGGAGACCGTGAGCAGCGAGGCCGATGAGCCGGCAGTGTTCTTGGACTATGCGGGGATCTGGCAGGCAGCTGAGAAGATCGTGTACTCCCGGACGCTGGAGACGGTATCCAGCGCGAGGACGCGAATCGAGCACGAGTTCGACCGAGACGCCGTCCGCCGGCTCAAGCAGTCCTCGGAGGCCGACATCGCAGTCGGCGGTGCCGAGCTCGCTGGCCATGCAATCGGCGCGGGACTGGTCGACGAGTGCCATCTGTTCTTGTGCCCGATCGTGGTGGGAGGAGGCAAGCGCGCCCTGCCGGACAACGTCCGCGCGCAACTCGAACTTCTCGACGAGCGCCGGTTCCGAAACGGCGTCGTTCACCTCCATTACCGCGTGAGCGTCTGACCAAGCTGGGGCGGGGAGCCCTCGACTCGACTGCTCTCGGCAAGCAGTCCTTGAGCGGCGTCGACGATCGCCATGCTCCTGCGAGTGGATTACGATCTTCGATGATGTCGAGCGGAAGCTTCTTCAGCTCGCTCGCGGGCAGCCAGCTCGGTGGACCCCAGAGCGATTTCGTCATTGTCGAGTGGACCGATGCGGGCGACTCAGGTTACGAGTGGATCGCGCCGCTGCACATCCATCATGCCGACGATGAAGCCTGGTACGTGCTCGAGGGCAGGCTGCGGTTCCAGATCGGCGACGAGATACGCGAGGCCGGCCCTCACGAGGCGGTCTTGGCGGCGAAGGGGACCCCGCACGCGTATGGCAACGCAACGCCCGGGGTCCCTGCTCGGTACCTGCTTGTGATGACGCCGAAGATCCGGGCTCTCGTACACGCGCTCCACGAGCCCGGAGCCGGCGACTACGCGGCGATCTTCCGCGCCCACGATTCCGAGTTGCTCAGCTGACCGAGCGACCCGGTTTCGAAACGGCGCACCGCCCCGACGACTGCTCTCCGAGATCAGACGGCCTCGGACGGACTCTCCTCCGGCCACTTCCTCGAGCCGAGGAAGGTCGGTCGCTGTTGCCGTGGCGACCGCGGACGCCGGGAGGGTCGGCGGCAGATGTGCCTGCGGCGGCGATGCCGGGGATGCGCAGGCTTTCCGGGCCAACGGTCGAGATCACCACGGTCGGGTGGTCGGGCGTCGATTCGATGATCGTCGTCGGGACGCCGTCGCCGGCGGCGTGGTCGGCGAGGGCGGCGTTCCGCCCGCACCGGATCTGCATCCAGGACTTCAGCAGGCCGGCCAAACCGTTGCCGCGGACCGCGGTCAACGCGATCTGGTGGCCGTCGAGTGTCAGCGCGATCAGGTTGCTGGCCAGGGTCTGGACGCGACCGTCGCGGTCGTAGCCCACGCTGAGCGAGACCGGGATCGCCTTGCGCAACCCGGCGGCGACGCCGGACTGGTAGACGTTCATGCCCGCGGCGGCGTGCTTCGCGGGCCCGAGCAGAGCCTGGACGGCGATGCGGCTCTGGCCCAGCGTCAGGGGTCCGAGTCCGCGGTCGAGCCGCACGGCGTCCAAGCTCGCCGAGCCGGGCAGGAGAGCGAGCCAGCGACCGATCAGGTCGCCCTGCCCGGCAAGACACGCGGAGAACGCCACGCTGACCGGCTTGCCGCCGTAGATGCCTTGAACGCCGACGCTCGGCGTCGGGGGACACGAGTGATCCTGCCCCGGGCCCGAAAGCACGAGCGCTGGGCGGGAGGCGATCGCCGCGCAGATCGCCGTCGGATCGGGAGCGGTGCCGGTCGACGGTGAGCACCGAAGCCGATAGGTCACCGGCCCAAAGCCCATTGTGTCGGTGTAGGTGATTTGCAGCGACGCGGCGGGCGTCGAGCCGCCACACCCGGCGGCCAAGCACGGCAGGATCGCCGCGAGCACAACGATCGAGCGACAGCGACGCGTCCGCGGGTTACCGAGTCGCGCCTGCGTGGCACACGCGGCAGTGCCCGCGACCACCGCGATACCAGAGGCACCACGCCGAAAATCCTTGATCGAACGCGTCCCGTAGGGACTCTACGTCACGAGCGTCCGCTCGTCACACCGCCTGTCGCCCTGAATCGGCCGGCGCGCTTCCGCACCGTTCCCGTAGCCGGATCCCATCTGAGACGTCGAAGCCCGCCGGCGCATCCGAACTGGTGCGGTCTGCTTCGCTCGCCAAGCTGGCGCACGTGTGACGGTCGAGTGAGAGGCCGAGGATCAGCTCGCGATCACTCTTGTCCGCCGCGAGGAGCTGGACCGCTTGGCGGATCGCCGATCGACTCGCCTGCGCTGCTGCGGCTTCTCGCAGCGAGGTTCTGACGGCCTCGGAATCCGTCAGGCCGCCGGCTCGAACCACGTCGAGAGCGGCTGCAGAGGCGGGTCAGCTACCGCGCCGAGGCCTCCGGACGACGGCCTTCGCAGGTGGTCGGGCTGCTGTCTGACAGATCCGGCTCCGCCGGATGGTCGAGAGCCGCGTTGGACGGATCTTGCGCGAGCAGTCCATTTAGTGAGGGTGAGCGAGGGGACTCGAACCCCCGACCGCCGGGACCACAATGGGTTTTGGGGGTATTCGCTCACTTGTGATTATGCGTATTAGCAGGTACTTTATGTTCTCAAGTTCTCTCATGTTTGCTCAGTTTGGTACCCCATTGGTACCCTGGCGGCCGATTGAAGCTCTAGAATCGCGTCCATGACGGGCGGCGCCATCAGCACCAGATCGGGGGCGCCGCGTCGTCCGCGCGGGACCGGGGCGCTGTTCGTCAAGCGCGACGGCGGCGGCCGCGAGGTCTGGTACGGGAAGTGGCGGGTCGGCTCGACGCAGGTCAAGCGCCGGATCGGGCCGAAGCGGATCCCGTCGACGAGCGAGGGCCTGACGAAGTCGCAGGCCGAGGCCGAGCTGCGCCGGCTGATCGGGACGGTCGAGGAGGAGGCGGTCGCCACCTACCGGGCGACCGTCGCCGACGGCGGCGAGCTGGTGCTCGCGCGAGCGACGATCCGCGGGCGTAAGAAGTCGACGCTGATGGGCTACGAGTCGCTGATCCGGATCCACCTCGTGCCGCACTTCGGCGAGCGGCCGCTGCGCGAGATCGGCCGCCGGGAGATCGACGGCTTCATCCGCCAGACGGCGCAGAGCGGCCGGTCGGTGAAGACGACGTTCAACGCGCTCGGGGTCCTCCACTCGATCTTCGAGGCGGCTCGGCGAGAGGGCTGGGTCGCAGGCAACCCGTGCACGCTGGTCGACAAGCCGCGGGCGCAGGAGACGGACCCGGACATCCACTTCCTCGAGCCCGAGGAGGTCGAGGCGCTGCTGCGCGGCGTCCCGGACGACGACCTCGGGCGGGTCGAGCGGCGAATGTACCTGACGGCGGCGATGACGGGGATGCGCCAGGGCGAGCTGCTCGCGCTGCGCTGGCGAGACATCGACTGGCCGGCGCAGCGGGTCCGCGTGCGGCGCAACTTCGTGCGCGGCGAGTTCGGGACGCCGAAGTCGAAGCGCTCGTCGCGGAGCGTCCCGGTGGCCGACCGGCTCGCCGGCGAGCTCGACCAGCTCCACCAGGAGACGGCCTATCGCGGGGATGACGACCTCGTCTTCGCCCACCCCCACCTCGGCACGCCGATCGACCGATCGAAGCTGCTCAAGCGCTTCAAGGCTGCGCTCGCCCGCGGCGGCGTCCGCCCGGTCCGCTTCCACGACCTGCGGCATACGTTCGGCACGCGGATGGCCGCCCACGGCGTGCCAATGCGGGCGCTCCAGGAGATGATGGGCCACCGCGACTTCAAGACAACCCTGATCTACGCCGACTACGCGCCATGCGCGGAGGAGGCCGAGTGGATCGAGGCGGCATTCAAGGCTGCCACGCCGGCCGTGGGAAACGCGACCGGCTCGATCCCCAACGGCCGGGCTGGCTTGCGGCCGGCGGTACTCTGATCACATGGCTGTCGAGCGCACCAGCGAAGAACGGGCCGACCAGGCGTCGAGCTCGCGCCGCGACGCGGTGCTGCGCACATACGGAATCCTCGCCGGGGTGGCGCCGGGCCGCTCGCTGTCAGACGAGCTGATCGCCGAGCGTCGCGAGGAAGCCCGCCGCGAGGATGCCGCCGAGGACAGCTCCGCCCACGCGGCGTGACCGAGGGCGGCGCCGACCTCGTCCTCGACGCCTCAGCCCTCCTGGCCTACCTGCTCGGCGAAGTCGGGGGCCTTGCGGTCCGCGACGTCCTCGCCGATCAGACAGCCGTGATCAGTGCCGTCAACTGGGCTGAGGTGCTCACGCGGCTGGCGTCCGTCGGCGTAGACATCGATGAGGTCACCGAACGGATAGCCTCCACGGCGGGCCTCGGCGATGCGTTGACGATCGTCGCGCTCGGCGCCGACGATGGGCCGGCTATCGCGCGGCTCCGCCAGCCGACCCGCCACCTGGGTCTATCGTTGGCCGACCGCGCCTGCCTGGCGCTCGCGCAGCGGCTCGAGCTGCCCGTGCTGACGACTGACCGCGCGTGGGCGCAGCTGGGCCTTGCCGTGGACGTTCGCCTGGCGCGGCCGTAGCCTCGGCGCGCCTTATGCACGCTGCGCGTCGGCCACCGCATCGATCGCCGCGCGGTCGACGCCGAGCGCCGACGCCACGGCGTCGTGCGGAGCACCAAGCAGCGCTGCACGCGCCGCATCGAGGCGTCCTTCGAACTCCTCGCGGTGATTGGCCAGGAACTCGTCGACCATGCGATCGAGCAGCTCAGCTTGCGTGCAGCCGACGAGACCGGCAGCGTGACGGAGCCGATCCTTCGTCTCGGGATACGCCTTGATCGGGCTCTGGGCAGTCTTGCTCATCGGGTCGCCCAAGATGCTACAGCGGTACTTCGGTACCCGTTACTGATTGCAGCGTTTCGCTCAAGCGGGCGCGGGCGGGCCACCGCCGTGAGAGGTGGTCGGACTTCTGTCCGACGGGTCCGGCTCCGCCGGATCTTGGATGAGGCATTTCACATGGACGCGGCCGTGTCAAGCGCGGCGGAGCGCTCGCAGCGGAGAGCCTGGCCGCATCCGCGCTTTACTCGGGCGTGGCCAGGTGCTACCCGGCCGCTCCCGACGAGCGCCGGCTACTCAAACCCGTAGCCGCGTCCCCTGGCTCGCTCGCGTTCTTGCTGCTCGCGCAGCACCCGCGCAAGCCGGCTCTCGACCGCGCGTTCCTCCTCCTGGGCTACGTGCTCGCGCGACTCGACTCGGTCGTAGGCGACGCTCGCCTGCTGGGCACGGCTGACGGCGGCGCGATCGGCGAGTTGCTCGATCAGGCCCGCGTCGGTGCCCTCCTGGCCGAGGTCCTCGCGCGAGACGTAGACGTCGGTCCGGTCGCGCGCGCGGGTCAGCGCGACGTACGCCCGCTCACGATCGGTCTGCCAGCCACCAGTCAGGACCAGGGCGCGATCGGCGGTGAGACCCTGGGCCTTGTACACGTGCTGCGCGTACGCCAGGCGGACGTCGCGGAACTCGCCTGTCGAGAACTCCACGCGCCGCGGCTGCGGCTCCTCGGTGCGCATCACGACCGCGTCGGTCCGACCGCTGACGCTCTGAACCGTCGCCCGGGTCCCGTTCTCGACCCGCGGCTCACCGGGTAGCCGCAGCTGACCGGTGAGGACGATCTCGTCGCCGGCGGCCAGGTCGTATGGCCGGTCGGGCAGTCGCGCGCGGCGGTGGCCGAGCTCGCCGGCCGCGACGCGACGCTGCTGCGCCAGGGCGTTCAAGCGGTCGAGCTCGTCGTTGGAGGCGTCGGTGACCATCACGATCCGCGCGGCCGGGTTCGCCTCGCGAGCACGTGCCCAGTCGTCGACCATCCGCTCACCAGCGTCGGCCCGCGCGTCCTCGATGTGGAGCCGGTCGCGACTCGCGTACTCGCCGAGCGCCTTGCCAGGTTCACCGGCGCGGAGCTGCCCCCACGCCCTGCGCTCCCAGTCCCCTCGCGCGCGGTGGACGGTCGTCAGCTCGGCGGTCGGCGCGCGCTTGGCGATCTCGGCGAACAGGCCGCCGGCGCCGATCGGCGACAGCTGCGCGTGATCACCGGCGAGGACCAGCTTCGCGCGCGACTCGCTCGCCGCCTCGACGACGCTCGCGAGCCGTCGCGTGTCCGCCATCGCGGCCTCGTCGACGACGATGACCGAGCGCCCGTCGAGTCCGAGCCGGCCACTGCGGTGGCGAGTCGTGAGCGCGTCCAACGTCATCGTCTCCGCGATCCCGGCGTCCGTGCCGAGCCGCTTGGCTGTCGCGCCGGCGACCGCAGTGCCGATCACCCGGTGGCCGTCGTGCTCCCACGCCGCGCGGGCCGCCTCGATCACGACGCCCTTGCCGGTGCCGGCCTGTCCGACCAGCACCACGATGTCCCCCGCTCCGGTGACGGTCTCGAACGCATCCTGCTGCTCGCGCGTCAGCGGTCCGCGGATCTGACGGCGCACTGACTCACGGGCCAGCGCCAACCCGGCCTTCGACGTCCCAGGCGTCTCGCCGGTTGAGAGGTCGGCGACACGGTCGAGCGTGCGCTGCTCGAGCTCGCGCAGCTCCCGCGTCGTCCACCGCCCGCCGTCGAGCTCCACCAGCTCGCGGGAGCGCGTCAGCTGCGCAACCACCTGCTGAGCCTCGCCAGGGCGCATCGCGCCGGCGGCCAGCTCGGCCGACCGGGCATCGAGCTCCCGCTGCTCGACCGTCGAGCGGTCGCGGACGAGCACGTCCAGGAGACTTCCGCCGACATCCCGCGTCTCGTGACGCGCCCGATCGCCGAACAACGCCGCCGCCCGAGCCCGGCCGAGCCCGTACTCCTCGCCGACGGCGCGCCACGCCTGGTCGACGTCGACCTGCGCCAGCGCGGTCTTCGTGCCCCGTGTCGCGACCGTCATCGCCCCGAGCTCTCCACCGCGCGGCTCGCGGCCATACCGCTCGCGGAACGTCCGCGCCGCCCGATCGATCTCCTCGGTCCGGGCCGACCAGCGCCTCACGAGATCGCCGGGGACGCCCTCGACTTCGAAGTACCGGCCGTCCTTCCCCCGGCCGCCGCGAACGTCAAGGCCGAGCTCACCGAGCGAGTACGCGAGCTCCGCCCGGTACCACGCGCCGTTGACGCGCGCCGAGCGAAACAGCTCCCGCGAGTCAACCGCCGCGAACCGGCCGTCCCTCCGCTCCGCGGCCACCACGACGACGTGCGAGTGGAGCTGCGGGTCGGGCACGCCCTGCCGCTCCTGGCCGCGGGTCAACCGCGACGACGTGTGGACGAACTCGGCCCGCACGAGACTCCGAGCCCGCTCCCAACGCAGCACGCCGGCCTGGCGGCGGCGTTGACCATCTGGACATCCCGCTCGACCCTGGCCATCGCGCTGCCGACCGCGCCTCGGTGGGCGGCCTCGATCTGGGCACGACGATACGGGCCAGACACGGCCCACAACGCCGAGCCGATTTCGGGGCGCTGAACGTCATGTCGACGCCCGCGACCCGCGACCCGTCCCCGCCGACCCGCCGGATCGCCACGCCCGACCGCGGCTCGCGGCCCTCCATCAACGAGACCAACGTGTCGCGCTCGACCTTCGCGCCGGGTTCGAGCCCGAACGCCCTCAGGGCCTCCGGCGAACCCTGCCACCGACCCGTCTCGCCGTCAGCCTCCCCGCCGACGTAGTAGTCCCCGCGGCCGCGGGAGTCGGTCAGGTAGGTGGCAAATCCGCGGGCGGCGTCGCCCGAGATCTTGTGTGTCGACTGCATCGCCAGTCGACCGTAGAACCCGCCCGCCGGCGGCGCAAGAGCACATCAGGCGCAACGAATCTCAGCGCACTTGAACGCACCTGAGCGCACCTGTCTTCACACAGCCAGCCGGCCGCCGAAGCCACCGCGGCACGGCTGTGCGTATGGTCTGCTCTGCGTTCGACGCCTCTGAGGCGACCGCGCGGCGACCGGGCGCCGGCAGCTGGGGCCGTGCTGGCAGGATGCAGGTGTGTCCGCGAAAAAGGTCGAGCAGGACGATGTCGGCGAGCTTGTCGCGAAACTGCCGGTCGCCGAGCTGCGGGCGGTGCTCTCGTCGGCGGTCGCTCGTCACCCGGACGTCGAGCGTCACCTGCGTCTCGTCGCGGCGCGCACGACCGGCGACCTGGTGGGGCTTCGGCGCGAGGTCGACCGAGGGCTGCGCACGCGGCGGTTTCTCGCCTACCGGGAGAGCTCGGAATGGGCGCGCGCGGCGCAGCCCGTCGTCGACGAGCTGCGACTCGTCGTGTCCGGCGCGCCTTCGAGAGATCTCGTCCTGCTGCTCGAGCGCGCCGTCGGTCACGTCGTGAAGGTGGTCCAGCACGCGGATGACTCGAACGGGACGATCGGCGACCTCGCGCGCGAGCTGCTCGACCTGCACGCCCTGGCCTGCGATGCGCTGGTCGCCGACCCGCTCAAACTCGCCGCCTGGATGGTCCGATTCAGCTGCGAGGACCAGGACTTCTTCGAGGTCGATCCGGTCCGCTACGCCCGGGCGCTCGGCGAGCCGGGACTCGCCGCGTACCGTCGGGCGATCGCCGCGCGCGATGGCGAGCGACTGTTCGCGGTGCGTTGGGCGCGCGAGCGGCTCGCCGTGCTCGACAGGGACACGCCGGCGATCGTCACGCTGCTCGGCGGGGATCTCAGCAACCCGCATCAGTTCATCCGCGTCTGCCAGGCAATGGCCGAGCTCGCCCGCGACGACGAAGTCCTGTCGTGGGCGCGCCGCGGGATCACCGAGACGCAGGGCTGGCAGGTCGCCCAACTCTACGACCTCGCGTGCGAAGTCCACGACCGCCACGGGACGCCGGTGGAGGTGCTCGCGCTGCGGCGTGAGCAGCACGAGCGGATGGCCTCCGCAGGCACCTACCGGGCGCTGCGCCGCGCAGCCGACGCGCTCGACGCCTGGGGAGTCGAGCGTGACGCGGCGCGCCAGGCCTTGCGTGAGCGTGACCGCGGAGAGTTCGTCGACGCGCTACTCGGCGACGGCGAGGCCGACGCCGCGTGGACCGTCGCGACCGAGGACCCGGCGTGGAACCCCGGCGGGCGCCGCCTGCGACTGGCCCAGGCGCGCGAGGCGACACGACCAGACGACGCCCTCGCGTGGTACCTCCAGATCGCCGACGACGAGCTCAAGGAGACCGGTCGGGCGGCCTACGCCCGCGCCGTCGGCGTACTCAAACACGCGCGCCGCGCGGCCGAGGCCGCCGGCGAGGGTCCGGCGTTCGCAGCCACGCTCGCCCAGCTTCGCGAACGCCACCGCCGCCGGCCAACGCTGATCGCGATGCTCGACAAGGCCGCGCTCAGCTGACACGCACGAGCAGCGGCGGCAGCGGGGTGCCTCCGGCTAGGCGCGGTCCCGCCTGCACGCTGAACGTCAGTTGGTCTGCCGGCGTCCGTGGGACAGCCTGGCGCCGACCAGGCGCGATCAGGAACGCGCCGGGTAGTGCAGCAACGCGAGTAGCTGACTGTGCAGGATGGCGTTCGAGTAAAGGCCGCCGCCTTGATCACTGGCACGTCCGCCCATTCGATCGGTGAAGCGGCCACCGGCTTCCTCAACAAGCAGAACCCACGGTGCGTGATCCCACGGGTGGTAGCGCTCCACCAGGAAGGCATCAATCTTGCCACGAACAAGCTGGACCAGCGGGAGCGGGCTCGCCGGTGCGCGAGCGCCACTCGGTGGGAGACGAGCTCTGGACTCGTTGTCCACGGCATCGAGCACGGCATCAGCCAGCGCCGACGTCCTACTGACCTTGAGGCGCCGCGTCTTGCTCTCCTCCCGCGGCCAGGACGACTCGAAAGCTCCGCCACCACGGGTCGCCCACCAACAGCATCGCAGCGCCGGAGAGGTGACGAACGCGACCTCCGTAACCCCCTGCACCTCCAGAGCAATGTGGATTCGCCAGTTTGGATCACTCCGACCGAAGAACCCGGTGCCATCGATCGGGTCGAGGATCCAGACCCGATCGGACTCACCGAGCTGACCGAGCTCCTCGCCGAGGAACGCATCTCCCGGCCGTGCCTGGGACAACGCTTCCCGAAGCAGGCGCTCGACTGCCCGGTCGGCTTCGGTGACGGGCGTGCCGTCGGACTTCAGCGTGGCCGAAACGCCGGACTCGAAGTGAGCCAGCGCGAGCTCCGCCGCCAGATTCGAGGCGTCGAATGCGAGTTGGAGGTCATCAACGCTGCCCATTGCACCTGACGCTATTGCACGCCCGCTTCGGGTGCGGTGCTTGATCGAGAGGGGATGCGCTTGTCAGTGGGACGCCCAGCGCAGCTTACGAAGATGGATGAGGTCATAGCCCGCGGGCGTCGGCTGTCGGGCCGTCTCGATGAAGCCGAGCCGGTGGTACAGGCGCAAGTTGTCACGGCTGTGCTCGCCGGTGAACAGTCGCAGCTCGGCGATGTCGACGGGCAGCCGGTCTTCGAGGGCCGCCAGCAGACCGCTGCCCAGTCCTTGGCCCTGTCGGTCAGGTGCAACGGTCAACCGGCCGATCTCCGCCCATGCCTCAGGCGGGTCGCTGGCCCGACGGGCGCGGACGGCAGCGATGAGTCGACCGTTCGCGTCGCGCCAGCCGAGCGCGAGCACGTATGGGTCGCCAAGCTCGGCTATCAAGGCGGCGAGGTCCTGGCGAAGCGGGGGCAGGTCGAGATCACCGTGGGCTTGCGCCTCGGTCACGTAGGCAGCCCGCTGCAACGTGAGCACCTCGCCCGCGTCATCGGTGCCCAGCCGGACCAAACGCTCCATGAAAGCCAGTCTCCCACGCGCCACGCCGCTCACCCATCCCCCAACGGGACGCGCCGCCGGAGAAGTGCGCGCTGCTCTTGCTCGCGCAAACCGACAGCGACCACGTTGGGGAGGAGTTTGAATCGCCCCGGCTTTGTTGGAGGCTCTTTCCCTTGAGAGGATGGGCTGATGAGCAAGAGCAAGCGGTTTCCAGTGGAGGTGCGGGAGCGCGCGGTGCGGCTGGTGTTGGAGCATCGGGCGGAGTACGAGACGAAGTGGGCGGCGATCACGTCGGTGGCGTCGAAGATCGGGTGCTCACCGGAGACGTTGCGGGGCTGGTGCGCCAGGCCGAGATTGATGCGGGGTCGCGGCCTGGGGTGACGAGTGTTGAGGGCAGCGGATCAAAGAGCTCGAGCTTGAGGTGCGGGAGTTGCGCCGGGCGAACGAGATTTTGAAGGCGGCCTCAGCTTTCTTTGCGCGGGAGCTCGACCCGCAGCTGAGGAGATGAGCGTGTTGATTGATGAGCAGCGCGAGGTGCATGGGGTCGAGCCGATCTGCCGGGTTCTGGGGATCGCCCCGTCGACGTATTACGAGGTCAAGCGTCGCGGTCGTGACCCTTCGGCGAGGTCGCGTCGGGATCGTTGGCTGCTTGGCGAGATCCGCCGGGTGCACGAGGCGAGCGGCGGTCTGTATGGGGCGCGCAAGGTCTGGTGGCAGCTGGCGCGCGAGGACGTCCGGGTCGCGCGTTGCACGGTCGAGCGGCTGATGGGCGAGGCGGGCCTTGCGGGCGTCGTGCGCGGCGGTAAGCGGCAGCGCACGACGGTCGCGGATGCTGGGGCGCCGCGGCCGGCGGACCTCGTCGAGCGCGACTTCACCGCGGCGGCACCGGACCGCCTTTGGGTTGCGGATTTCACGTATGTCTCGACCTGGAGCGGCTTTTGTTATGTCGCGTTCGCGATCGACGTCTTCTCGCGGCGGATCGTGGGCTGGAAAGCTGATCGCTCGATGAAGACCGCGCTTGTGCTCGACACGCTCTCGATGGGCCTCTGGGCCCGCGACCACGCCGGCACCCCGGTCGCCGCTGGTGAGCTCGTTCATCACAGCGACGCCGGCAGCCAGTACACGTCGTTCGCGTTCTCCCAGCGCCTTGTCGATGCTGGCGTCGACGCGTCGATCGGGTCCGTCGGCGACGCTTACGACAACGCCCTCGCCGAGACGACGATCGGTCTCTACAAGGCCGAGGTCATCGATCGCGGCGGGCCGTGGAAGACGCTCGCTGACGTCGAGTTCGCGACCCTGAAGTGGGTCGACTGGTACAACAACAGCAGGCTGCACGGCGCGTGCGATCGTCTGCCGCCAGCCGAGTATGAACTCAACCACCAGGTCCTTCAAAGGCAACTCGCTCAGGCCGCGAGCGAGGCCCAGCCGGGACGAGACTCCTGGTGTGGCCTCTCTGACGGTCCCGAGATGTAGCACTGCACACCCGTGGTGTTAATGTCGTAGGTCACACAAACAAGCGGCCTCCAACAAACCCGGGGCGGTCCACGACTGCCGGAGTGTCAGTCACACCGACGGCCAGCAACTCTGTCTGGGCGGCGATCAGGACCGGTTCGAGCAGGCCGAAGTCCGGTGACGCCGTGGTGACCTCGGCAGCAAGCACGATCTGATGCTCGTTGACTGCGGCTTGCGCGTTGTAGCCCTGAATCCAGCCGCGCATCCCTTTCACCAGGCGGGAGTCTTGGTCAGTCACATTCATCTTCCCGGCGGGCTGCTCCGGCGGCTGGTAGGGCTTCGGTGGCGCACCCAGCCGCCGGCCGTTGCTCATCCGCCCGTGCGCGCGGTAGTGCTCATAGACCGCGTTCGCGCGAACCTCTACCCGCAACTCCTCCTCGAGCCGCGCCTTGGCTTCCCTGAGCCGTTCTGGCCGCGAGCGGGCGATCGGGCGGGCCTCGAGTGCGCGCTTCTCCTCGAGCTGGCGCTTGGCATCCGCCAGCCACTTCCGTCGACCCTCATGGGTTGAGAGCTCAAGCGGCAGCTCATCCCCGCGAGCATCACCGAGGCGTTCATCCTCCTCCCGGTCGACCTCGCGGGCGTGCTCGAGATCTCCCGCGCGATCTGCTCGTAGTCACGCGTCGCGTCCCGGCTCGCGTTCGCGTAAAGCTTCGTGCCGTCGATCGCGATCACCCCGACCGTCGCCAGGCCAGCCCGCGCGCAGAGCCCCAACACATCGCCAAAGACACCGGCAAGCGCGACCTCGTGACGCTGGCGAAACCGCGCGATGGTGGTGTGATCGGGCGCCTGGTTGGCCGTGATCACCCGGTAGGCGACGTCCTCCCCGCACTCCCGCTCGATCACCCGAGACGACCGCTGGCCCATCGAGTACGCGTAGAGCAGCAACGCGACCATCATCCCCGGCTCGTGAGCAGCGCGACCGTGCCCATCCGGGCGATAGGCGGCGTAGAACGCGGTCAAGTCCATGTCCGCCACCGCGGACAGCAAGAACCACGCAAAGTGATCCTCCGCCAGCCACTCGCGCAAGCTTGGCGGCATCAACAGCACCTGATCACGGTCGCACGGCAAGAAGTTCTGGGGCATCCCCAGATGTTCTTAAACCCACCGGACAGACCCGATTTACGCAACAGCCTCGCGCGAAAGGAGGCTTCTCAACCGGCGCCAGCGAGAGACCCGCAACGGACGAGCTCCAGAAGTCCGTAGGCCGGCCAGCGTCGATGCTGCTCGAGCCTGGCGAAGCGGAAGGCTTGGGTCGGCGAAAATCCGGCGCTCAGATTGATCGCGAGGGCTCGGCGAGTTGCCCAGCGACCGGCCTTGCCATCAGGCGGTGTGCGGGATCGCGCCGACTGACGATCCCGACTGGTCGGGCGCGGCTCGCCCGCCGCGAACTCCGGCTGCCGGCCCGGCTCCGGGTCCGATAGCTCCGGCGAGTTGATCACCGGCTGCTCGGATCGCTCGACTCTCGCTCCCCAGACGGCGGGCCGCCGACACCCGGCCAGCGGGCGTCCAGTTCGGCCACATCATGCCCTCAGAGGCGCTCGCAACCGCCGCGCGAATTCAAAAGTTTGGTACCCCAATGGTACCCTGGCGGCCTGATGTCGACTTGTCCCCTGGCAGAAAATCGCCGCTTTGCAGGCATTTAGTGAGGGTGAGCGAGGGGACTCGAACCCCCGACCGCCGGGACCACAACCCGGAGCTCTACCAACTGAGCTACGCCCACCAAGGCCGACTACGCCAATCTACCAACGGCTCGCCCCGCTTGAGGTTGCCGTCCGGTTCGACCGGTCGCCGTCTCCGTTCGACGCCGACGCGTCCGCCGGTCGGTCGGCAGGGCTAGTGGCCGACCGACCAGCTCGTCGGGCTCGTGCCCTACGCCTTCTTCGACTTGTGCGCCTTCGTCGACTTGTGGGCCGCCTTCGCCTTCTTCGCGCCCACCACCTTCAACAGGACCTTCTCGGTCTTTCCCGCCTTCAGGGTCAACGTCGACGACTTCGCGATCACCTTGTTGACCTTCCGAATCCGCACGATCCCGCTGCACGTCTGCGAGCTCGATCCCAGGCACGCGACCTTGACCCGGACCTTCGCACCCCTGCTCACCAACCGCGCACCCTCGACGACCAGCCGAGCACCGCCGACCGCTGCCCGCGTCTGGCTGACCGCGAAGTACAGCTTCCCCGGCGAAAGACCCCCCAGACCGCCCAGGACCGGCCCGACCGCGCTGCCGACCGTTCCCGTCGAACCCAGCAGCTCGTACGTCGCAATCGACCCGCCCTGGCTCCCGTCGTCAATCAACGGCAGCCCCGCCACCGCCGCGTTCACCGCGTATCCAAGACCGTTCAGCGCACCCGTCGCGTCGCCCGCGAGCAGCGCCGCCACCGCGTACTGGACGCCCGCCGTCACTCCCGCCGGCACGACTCCCGTCGCCCCGACCAGCTGCTGGACGAGGTCGGTCAGCGAGCTCACCGCACCCCCCTGGTTGCCGGCCAGCAGCATCGACACCGTCCGCTGGACGTCGCTCGTCACCGCGTCCGGGTTCGGGATGTCCGCCGCCCCGCCGACAAGCGAGCTCAGCGTTCCCGCGAGACCGCTCGTCAACCCGGCCGGATCCCCGCTCGTCACCGCGCCCACCGCACCAGTCAAGGTCCCCACCAGCGCCGTCGGCGTCGCCGCCGGCGGGCTCGCCGTGCCGCCGAGCAGCGAGTTCACAGTCGTCACCACGACCGCCGTCGGCGCGCCCCCCTGGCTCGTCCCGCCCAGCAGGCCGCTCACCACCGGCAGCACCGTCGCCGCCGGCCCGGCCGCCGGCGCTCCCGGCGATCCACCCGACCCCGTGAGCCCCGAGACGGTTCCGGTCACTCCGCCCACCAGACCTCCGAGCGGGCTTGATGCCAGGGCGGCAGTCGGCGCTACAAGACTGAGCGCGCCGCCCGTCAGCGCGGCAAGCGCCCGACGGTTGAGGTGGCGATTCATCGGCGTTCTCCTTCTGAGGTGGTTGGGCTCCTGCCCTCGACCATCGACCGATCCCCCCCGCCCCTCGACCCCCCAAAGGCCCCCCTGGACGGATGACCGATGGCCCACCCCATCGACCGACCCGCCTCGCGTCCGCCCGACGCCCGCCCTCGCCGCAGGTCGGTCCCGAATCGCTCGGCTAGGCTGGCCCCGTGCCGACACCCGTCCTCTCGATCCTGATGCCCGTCTTCAACGAGGCCCCGACCGTCGAGCACGCGATCGGAGTCACCCTCGCCGCCGACCTGCCCGGCTCCTTCGAGCTGATCATCGTCGACGACGGTTCCACCGACGGGACCCACCAGATCCTCGACCGCGCCGAGCTCCCCGACCGCGTGACCTACCTCCGCCACGCCCACAACCAGGGCAAGGGCGCCGCCGTCCGCACCGCCCTCGCCGCCGCCCGCGGAGAGTACTCCGCGATCCTCGACGCCGATCTCGAGTACGACCCCGCAGATCTCGCTGACCTCCTCAAGCCCCTCCTCAACGGACGAGCCAACGTCGTCCTCGGCGTCCGCGCCTTCGACGGCTACACCAGCCACTCGTTCCTCTACGTCCTCGGCAACAAGGGCGTCACCCTCCTCGCCAACGTCCTCTTCAACGTCTACATCCGCGACCTCATGACCTGCCACAAGATGATGCGCACCGACCTCTTCCGCTCCCTCCCCCTCCGCGAGCCCGGCTTCGCGATCGAGGCCGAGATCGTCGCCCGCCTCCTCCAGCGCGGCGAGCGCATCTACGAGACCCCCGTCAGCTACCACGCCCGCCCCACCGAGGACGGCAAGAAGCTCACCTGGGTCGACGGCCTCCGCGTCGCCCGCACGCTCGTCCGCTGCCGCCTCCGCCGCAACTGATGGACCTCGACCCGCAACCGCCGGGTCGCTGCTGATGGACCCGACCCGCAACCGCTCGGGTCGCTGCTGATGAACCCGACCCGCAACCGCCGGGTCTGGCTGGTCGGCACGCCCCTCCTCGCCCTTCTCGGCCGACTCCTCTCCGGCCCCCTCCCCCTCAACTACTACGACGTCGCCTACGGCCTCGTCTGGGGCCGCGAGATCCTCCACGGCCGGCTCCCCGACTACCTGACCCCCGGCGCCTCGACCCCCCATCCCCTCGGCACCCTGCTCGCCACGCTGGCCGCCGCCTTCGGAGCCCGCTGGTCCTGGGACGCGGTCGAGCTGATCGTCTTCCTCTCCTACGGGCTCGTCGGCACCTCCCTCTTCGTCCTCTCCCGCGCCGCCCTCGGCCGCGCTCGCCCCGCCGTCCTCGCCACCGCCGCCCTCCTCCTCAGCCCGCCCTTCCTGATCGACGCACTCGGCGGATCCGGGCTCTCCGACATCCCCGCCCTCGCCCTCACCCTCACCGCCGCCGCCCTCGTCGCCCAGGCCCCCCGCCGACCCCTCGCCCCACTCGTCCTGCTCGCCCTCGCCGGGCTGATGCGACCCGAGGCCTGGGGGCTCGCCGCCGCCTACTGGGTCTATCTCGCCGCCCAGAGGACTCCCCCCCGCGAGCTGGTCGCCACCGCCCTGCTCGTCGCCGTCGCCCCCGTCCTCTGGGCGCTCGCCGACCTCGTCGTCGTCTCCGATCCGGCCTACTCGCTGACCCACACCCAAGCCGCCTCCCACACCCAGACCTTCCAGACCGGCCTCGCCAACGTCCCCCACGCCGCCGCCACCGACCTCCGAGCCCTCGTCGGCCTGCCCGTCCTCGTCCTCGGCCTGCTCGGCGCCGTCCTTGCCCTCGCCCTCGCCCGCCGCCGCGTCGCCCTCCCGCTCCTCCTGCTCGGCCTCGCCCTCGGCGAGTTCGCCGCCCTCGGACTCGCCGGCGTCCCCCTCCTCGAGCGCTTTCTCTCCGTCGTCGCAGCCGCCGTCTGCCTCTTCTTCGCCTACGCCCTCGATCCCGCCCGCGACGATCTCCTCGGCCGGATCGGCCGGCCCATACCCGGACTCGCAGCCCTCTGGACGCTCGCCGCCGTCCTCCTCGCCGCCTACGTCGGCCTCTCCGACTTCACGCGGCTCCCCCGCGTCCGCGACGACCAGCGGGCCGTCGTCTCAGCCGAGTCCGACCTCCGCGCGATCTCGTCCACTCCCGGCCTCGCCGCCGCGATCGACCGCTGCCCCCCCTTCTACGTCGCCCGCTTCCAACTCACATCCCTCGTCGCCTATGACTTCGACCGGCCCCCCCAGATGATCCTTCGCGCCCCGGCCCGCACCCCAGCGCGTGGCGTGATGCTCGTCCCCGTCAGCGCCGGCGCCGGCAAGTACTTCGGTGCCACGCCCGCCCGCCTGACGCTCCTCCGACGTCAGGTCCGCCAAGGCTTCGCCGAGCTCGCGGCCAACCGGTCCTGGCAGTTGCTCGGCCGAGGCTGCCGTGACTCAGGAAAATCACAGGTTCGCGGACGACAATGACCGTATGCGAGAGCAGAACCCAGAACCCGTCCGCATCCTCGTCGTCGACGACGAGCCGAACATCGTCGACGTCATCTCGATGGCCCTACGCTTCCAGGGCTTCGCCGTCGCCTCGGCCGCGACCGGAGCCGAGGCGATCGCCGCGGTCGAGGAGTTCAAGCCCCAGCTCCTCGTCCTCGACATCATGCTCCCCGACATGGAGGGCTTCGACGTCGCCGAGCGGCTCGCCGCGAAGCACATCTCCGCGCCGATCCTCTTCCTCACCGCCCGCGACGCCACCGAGGACAAGGTTCGCGGCCTGACGATCGGCGGCGACGACTACGTCACCAAGCCCTTCAGCCTCGAGGAGCTCGTCGCCCGGATCAGGACGATCCTCCGCCGGACCGGACTCTCCGAGCAGACCTCCAACCGCCTCGTCTTCGAAGACCTCGAGCTCGACGACGACACCCGCGAGGTGACCCGCGGCGACCGCCAGATCGACCTCACCGCGACCGAGTATCGCCTGCTGCGCTACCTGATGCTCAACGGCCGCCGCGTCCTCACCCGCGCCCAGCTCCTCGACCACGTCTGGGAATACGACTTCGGCGGCGACGCCCGCGTTCTCGAGACCTACATCAGCTACCTCCGCAAGAAGATCGACGCCGACCGCCCCGCCCTGATCCACACCGTCCGCGGCGTCGGCTACGCCCTCCGTTCCCCACGGGTCTGACCGTGTCCCTCCGCGCCCGGCTCCTCGTCGGGCTGGTCGCCCTCGTCACCGTCGGACTCGCGACCGTCGGTGCCGTGACCTACGCCGAGCAGCGCTCCTTCCTCCTCCAGCGCGTCGACCAGGAGGTCACCTCCCGGCAGGTCTCCGACGACTTCAACCGCCCCGGGCCCGGCGGGATCGCCTTCCATGGCCACGCGCCACCCGACGGAGGCGGCGGCGGCGGACCCGTCGCCCTACCCCCCAGCACCTACATCGTCGTCCGTGACGCAGCCGGCAACACCGGAACCTCGACGACCAAGTACGGCCCCGTCCTCCCCCCGCCCCACCTCCCCGCCACGATTCCGATCTCAGACCCCGGCCACGCCCACCCGATCACCGTCGGCGCGGTCGGAACCACCGGCCTGGACTACCGCGTCTACGCGATCGCGACGCCCGACGGCGGCGCGACGATCTTCGCCGTGCCCCTCCGCGAGATCGACCAGACGCTCCAGAGCCTGCTCGAGGTAGAGGGTCTCGTCGGCGGCGGCGTCCTCCTCGCCCTCGGCCTCCTCGCGCTGGTCGTGATCCGCGTCGGCCTCCGTCCGCTCGAACGGATCGCCGGGACCGCCGACGCGATCGCCGCCGGCGACCTCACCCGCCGCGTCGAGCCGGCCACCACCCGCACCGAGGTAGGCCGGCTCGGCCTCGCACTCAACGCGATGCTCCACCAGATCGAGCGGGCCTTCACCGAGCGCGAGGCCAGCGCCGAGCGCCTACGCCGCTTCCTCGCCGACGCCTCCCACGAGCTCCGCACCCCACTCGCCTCGATCCGCGGCTATGCCGAGCTCTTCCGGATCGGCGCCGCCGCGACCCCCGCCGACATCCGCAAGGCGATGACCCGGATCGAGGACGAGGCCGCCCGGATGGGGATCCTCGTCGACGATCTCCTCACCCTCGCCCGCCTCGACGAGCTTCCCGAGGTCGCCCACACCCGCGTCGACGTCACCGAGCTCGCACGCGACGCCGTCGCCGACGCCCGAGCGATCGCCGCCGACCGCCGGATCGAGCTCCAATCCGACGGGCCGGCCCTCGTCCTCGGCGACCCCCACCACCTCCGTCAGGTGATCGGCAACCTGATGCGCAACGCGATCGTCCACACCCCGGCCGGCACCCCCGTCGAGCTGAACGTCACCGCCGACCACAAGGAGGTCACGATCGTGGTCCGCGATCACGGACCCGGGCTCCCCGCCGACGCCGACGACGCGATCTTCGAACGCTTCTGGCGCGCCGACCCCGGACGCGGACGCGGCAAGGCCGGCGCCGGGCTCGGCCTCGCGATCGTCGCCTCGATCGTCGACGCCCACCACGGCAGCGCTACGGCCGCCAACGCCCCAGACGGCGGCGCCTCCTTCGTCGTCCGGATTCCCGCCCTCGATCCCGCGCCGGCAGTCGCCGAGCCCTAGCGTCTACGATCGATCCATGACCGACCTGCCGATCGCCGGACCAGCTCGGACGCTCTACGAGGCCGTCGGCGGCGAGCCCACCTTCCGCGAGCTCGTCGGGCGCTTCTACGGCCTCGTCGCCGACGACTCCGAGACCCTCCGCCCGCTCTATCCCCAGGCCGACCTCGGTCCCGCCGAGGACCGCCTGCGGATGTTCCTGATCCAGTACTGGGGCGGTCCCCAGACCTACACCGAGCTCCGCGGGCACCCTCGCCTGCGCATGCGTCACCGCCCATTCTCGATCGGGCCCCTCGAGCGCGACGCCTGGCTGCGCGCGATGCGCACCGCCGTGGAGGAGACCGCGATCCCAGAGCCCCACCGCACGACCCTCCTCGACTACTTCACCTCGACCGCCGACCACATGATCAACGTGCCAGCGTGATCCGCGTCACCAGCCTCGCCACGACCCCCGTCAAAGGGCTCCGCCTCCGTCCGCGCGGCGAGCTCACACTCGGGCTCTCCGGCGTCCCCGACAACCGCTGCTTCTACCTGATCGACGAGCGCGACCGGATGCTCAACGGCAAGCAGGTCGGCGCCCTCTGCACGGTCGTCGCCGACTACGACCTCGCCACCCACGAGCTGAGCATGCGCTTCCCCGACCAGCCCGACGTCACCGGCGAGGTCCGGCTCGGCGACTCGATCCTCAGCCGCTTTCTCTCGATCCCCCTCCGAGCCCGCCTCGTCATCGGCCCGTGGGCCGAGGCCCTCTCCGACTACGCCGGCCGACCCCTGCGGCTGGTCGCTGCCGATCCCCGTCGCGGCGCGATCGACCGCGGCGCCGCCGGCGCCGTCTCGCTGATCTCGCTGGCTTCCGTCGTCCGCCTCGAGCAGCTCGCCGGCGACCGCGAGGTCGACCCCCGCCGCTTTCGGATGCTGATCGAGGTCGACGGTCCCGCCGCCCACGAGGAGGACGACTGGGTCGGCCGCCAGATCCGCATCGGCGAGACGCTCGTCGCGATGCGCGGCCACGTCGGCCGCTGCCTCGTCACAACCCAGGACCCCGACACCGGGGATGTCGACATGCCCGTCCTCGACATGATCCGCTCCTACCGCAGCGCCGCCCACACCACCGAGCCGCTCGCCTTCGGGGTCTACGGCGAGGTCCTCGAGCCCGGCACGATCCGCGTCGGCGATCTCGTCGCGCCCGACTGACCCGCGACCGCCCCGCGACCGCACCGCCCCGACCGCCCCGACCGCCCCGACCGCCCCGACCGCCCCGACCGCCCCGACCGCCGTGCCTACGCCGGGCGGACGACCTCGATCCAGTCGAGCGACTTGCCGCACAGGCTGCTCGCCTGCTTCGGGCTGACAGTCGTCAACTGGCCCAAGCCCTGGGGAACCGGCGCGAAGACCACCGCCGTCAGCGTCGTCAACAGCTGGTCGCCCGTTCCCGGGCCGAGGCCCACCTTCGGATAGGTCAGCGTGAACCTGTGGATTCCCGTGCCCAGCACGAAGTCCGCGACCGGCGCGTACCCATCGATCATCGACTGCTCGTTGACCACCCGACCAAGCGGCCGCCCGTCGACCCCCACCTCGAAGCCCCGTCCGAAGCTCCCGCCCAGCCACAGGGCGTAGTGCTGCGCCCTGGCGACGTTTATCCGCAGGCTCGCGGTCCCCGGGTACAGCGGGCTGATCGACCCCCCGGCCGGCGTCACCCCCCACCTCGGTGGCCGCGTCAGCTGGTCGCCCCTCGCGTAGATGTTCTGCGGCCGCTCGGCCGCAACCAGCACGGCATGGTGGCTCGCCGCGTATTCCGCGACCGTCCTGACCTGCCTGCACGGAGCCGTCGCCGCAGGCTGGATCGAGCACAGCTGCCTCGGCGGCGCCGGCGTCCCCCCGGCGGGCGGCTGGACGCTCCCGCAATACGGAATCCTCGTCGAGTCCCCGAACGGCACATGCGACAGGACCGTCTCCGTCGCCCGCGCCGGCCGCTGCCACAGCTGGTAGTGGCGCCCCGACCAGACGAGGTGGTAGAGCGACGAAGGCCGGCTCTCGGTCGGCGCGCTCGGCGTCACGATCGACCGGTACGGCGTCAGCGTCGACAGGTCGAACGAATCCAGATCGGCCGCCGCCGACTTCGTCAGCACCGTCCCGTCGCTCAATGGCAGCAGCACCGCCCGGAACTCGGCCGGCTCGACCGGATCCCCAGCCCGCAGGAAGTACCGGTCCGCGTAGACCTCGAAGTCGTTGACGAAGGTCGGGCCCTTCCCCCCGACCAGCGTTCCGATGTGCTGGAGGTCGGCGAGCTCGCCCGGCGGCCCGATCGTCGCCTGGTGATAGCCGAGGGCGTTCGAATACACGACGCCTCCCGCGATCAGGCCGATCACCAAGATCCCCGCCGCACGGCTCCGCACCCAGAGCAGCGCCCCACCGATCAGGCCCGCGAAGAGGATCGCCGGCGACGCGATCGCCAGCGCCTTGCCGATCACCCACGGAACCCCGCCCGCCACGTCGATCGCCACGCACCCGACCAGCACGATCCCCGCGTAGAAGAGCGGACCGAACGACCGCTCGAGAACCCCGACGCCCAGCCCCCCCACCGCCGCCCCCACCACGAGCATGATCAGCGCGATCGCGACCACACCACCCGGCAGCGCATCCCGGAAGTCCCCGGTCGGCCACACCCCCGCAACCTCGAACGCGCTCAGCGGCCCCCGCAGGTTCCCCAGGCTCAGCGCCGCCGACCCCGCCCCCGTCCCGTTGGCGAACGTCGCGTCAGTGCTGAGCGCCGTCGACAAAACCAGCCACACCGGCAGCGCGAGCACCAGCGTGGCCGCCCCCAACCCGGCGACCGATCCCGCGACCCGCCCCAGCCCGCCGTCACCGCTCCGACGAATCCCGCTCACCAGCCACACCGCCACTACCACGCCCAGCGCCGGCACCACCCACACCGCCGTGCCCGGACCGAACGTCACGATCAGCGCCGCGCTCGCGACCGCCAGCGGCAGCGTCGCCCGCGCGCCCCCCGCCCGCTCCCTGACGGCCTGCGCGCCCAGCGCCGCGACCAGCGCCAGCAGGAACGCCGCCGTCATCTCCTTGATCCCCCCCCACAGGCTGTACCCGTAGAGCAGCGCCGGCTGCGCCGCGACGAACGCGATCACCGCCCGCAGCCGCACCGACCCGACGATCGGCTCGCTCAGCCCGTAGAGGCACATCGCCAGCGCCGCCCCCGCGCACGCCAGGTACGGCTGGTAGACCCACGCCAGGTCGACTCCGACCAGCCCCCGGCCGAGCCCCAGCAGCATGAACCCGCCCACCGGATACGCGCTCGTCCCCAGGTTCGTGTCCAGCAGCAGCTTGAAGGTCGACGCGTGGAGGCCCGCGGTCGACCGGCCCGCACTGAACAGGTGGTCCGTGATCCCCAGCCACGTCGACGTGTCGTCGAGCTTGATGAAGCCCGTGAAAGTCGTCGTCCCCGTCGCCAGAACCGGCGCCCCGTACGCCAGCAGCACCCCGATCGCCGCGTACACCGACCAGTCCGGAACCGGCCATTCCGATCGCGTGATCAGCGCCCGGACCAGCCCCCCGACGGCCACCACCGCGACAACCGGAACCGCCAGCCGCGCCGTCGTCCCGTTCGTCGTCAGCAGCGCCGCCACGACCAGCGCCCCCGCCAGACCGACCGGGATCACCAGCGCGCCGCTCGCCAGGCGGACACCCGACAGCTCCTCGATCACGAATCCCCAGCCCAGGCCGAGCCCCGCCAGCACGATCGGGAATGCCACCCATGCGAGAACGAACGTCACGAGCAGCTCACCGGTCGCGATCCTACCGTCCCGCCACCCCGCGCGTGCGTCGTTCGGACCCTCCCTGCCCGGCCGCTACCGTGTGACCCGAGTGTTCGCCGCCTACGCCGCCCGCATCGACCCCGGCGACCCGCTCAGCGGGCTCGTCCTCGGCGAGCGACCCGACCCCGTCCCGGCCGACGGATGGGTCACCGTTCGCGTCAGGGCCGCCTCGCTGAACCACCACGACCTCTGGTCCCTGCGCGGCGTCGGCCTCGCCCCCGACCGCCTGCCGATGGTCCTCGGCTGCGACGCCGCCGGCGTCGACGAGGACGGCCGCGAGGTGATCGTCCACGCCGTGATCTCAGATCCCGCCTGGCGCGGCGACGAGACCCTCGACCCCCGGCGCACGATCCTCTCCGAGGTCCATCCCGGCTGCTTCGCCGAGCTCGTCTCGGTCCCCCGCCGCAACCTCGTCCCCAAGCCGCCCGAGCTCTCCTTCGAGGAAGCCGCCTGCCTTCCGACCGCCTGGCTGACCGCCTACCGCATGCTGTTCACCCGCGCCCGGCTCGCCCCCGGCACCACCGTTCTCGTCCAGGGCGCCGGCGGCGGCGTCGCCACCGCCCTGATCGCCCTCGCCAGCGCCGCCGGCATCCGCGTCTGGGCCACCAGCCGCTCCGAGCACAAGCGAGCCCAGGCCGTCGAGCTCGGCGCCGATCAGGCGTTCGAGCCCGGCCGCCGCCTCCCCGACCGCGTCGACGCCGTCATGGAGACCGTCGGCGCCGCGACCTGGGCCCACTCGATCCGCGCCCTGCGCCCCGGCGGGACGCTCGTCGTCTCCGGCACGACCACCGGCGCCGACCCTCCCGCCGAGCTGATCCGCGTCTTCTTCCTCCAGCTCTCGATCCTCGGGTCGACGATGGGCACCCGCGACGAGCTCGTCCGCCTCGTCCAGTTCGTGCTCGACAGACGCGTCCAGCCCGTGATCGCCTCGACGGTGGCGCTCGCCGACGCCCGCGACGCGTTCGCTGCGATGGCTGCCGGCGACTTGTTCGGCAAGGTCGTCTTCACCGTCTGACCGGGGCGCGGCTCCGGGGAGGGCGGGGCCGGGGTCCGGAGGAGGGTGGGGGCGGGGCGTGGGGGAGGCGGGAGGCCGGAGGCCGGGGTCCTGTTGGATTGAGACGCCCAAGGGACGCGTCGTCGTCCTCAGAGAATGTAGTTAACAAACTTCATTAACCATCTCGCGACAGAAGGTCCCACTGCCCATTCGACCAGCCGGAGAGGGCGGTACCGCTCAGCCGGTCACCTTCGAGGTCCTCCGGTAGACCCCGGACGCGACCGGCAGCCCGCCCGGCGGGACGATCGGCGCTCCGCGAATCGTGATCGCCGCCGTCAGGGCCACCGCGCGACCCCGCTTGTGATGCGGCGGCGGAGGCTTGAGCGCCCTGCGCAGCAGCGCCACCCCGTGCGGCGTCAGCGCCATCGTCACCCTCGTCGCCACGCCCGGGTGCAGCCGGACCGGAATGCTGACGACGTCGGTGTGGGCGGCGCCCGGCCGCACTCGGACTCGCGCCGTCCCGACCACCGTGCAGACCCGGTCGCAGGTCACCGAAGCCCGCAGCACCCCGGACTCCAGGATCCTGGTGGTCCCCAACAGCCTGACCTTCAACCCGAGCCGCTGGGCCGGGACGGCCGGCGGTGGCGGGCCGCACGAGCCGGACGCGGCCGCCCCATCGAACACGTCGACCCGGTTGCTCGCCCGATCGGCGACGATCACCGACCCCCGGCAATCGACCGTCAATCCGGCCGGCGAGTCGAGCTGGCCGTCTGCCGCCCCCGGATACCCCCACGCCGCGATGAACGTCCCGTCGCCCGAGAACTCCTCGATCCGGTCGTTGACCCGATCCGACACGAAGACGTTGCCAGCCGAATCGACCGCGATCCCCGCCGGCTGGTCGAAGCTGCCGGTGTTCGTTCCCCGCTGTCCCCACGCCCGGATCGGGCTCCCCGTCGGCGAGAACTCCTCGACCCGGTCGTTGCCGGTGTCGGCGACATAGATCTCGCCTCCCGGGCCCACCGCCACCGCCTCCGGCGACTTGAGCTGGCCCTGCCCGGTCCCCGTCTCACCGAAGGTCCCGATCACGCCCCCGCCCGGCGAGAACCGCTCGATCCGGTTCTCCGTCGTGTCCGACACCACGACCTCCCCGTCTGCCTCGCTCGCGATCCCACTCGGCGCGACAAGCTGACCCGGTTGGCCCGGCCCGGTCGCCGCTCCCCCGAGGTTGCCGAGCGAGAGGCCCGCCCGGTTGAGCCGCTGCACGCGGTGGTTGTCGCGGTCGGCGACGAGGAGATTCCCCCCGCCGTCGAAGGCGACGCTCGTCGGCGTCTTGAACTCCCCGACATCCGCCCCCGACTGACCGACCACCGACCCGAACGCGTGGCTCGAGTCGAACAACTCGACCCGCTGGTTGGCCGTGTCGACGACCGCCAGACCGCCGCTCGGGTCAGCGGCCACCCCCCGCGGACCGGCGAAGTTGCCGACCCCCCGTCCGGCGCTCCCCCAGTTGCGGACAAACCCCCCGGTCGACGTGAACTCCTCGACCCGGTTGTTCCCCGTGTCGGTCACGAAGACGTCACCCCCCTGGTCGACCGCCAGCGCCCGCGGGAAGCTCAGCTGGAGCGGCCCGGTGGTGTTGCCGAAGGTCGTCACCAACTGCAGCTGGGGACCCAGGCCGACCACCCGGTTGTGGAGATCGTCGGCCACGAAGATCTCTCCCGCCGGATCGACCGCCACCCCGTACGGATGATCGAACAGATCAGCGCCCGGGCCGCCGGCACCGACCTCGGCGATGAAGGCCCCGTCGGGCGTGAACTCCTCGATCCGGTTGTTCTGGTCGTCGGCGACGAAGACCGCCGACGCGTTCGCCGCGACCCCCCGCGGGCTCGCGAACTGGCCGGCCGCTGCTCCCGACCCGCCCCACTCGATCGCCCCGCTTCCGTCCAGGCCGAACCGCTCGATCCGATTGTCGTTCGTATCGGCCACATAGACGTATGACCCGGCGACCGCGATCCCCCCGCCCGCCGTGTTGCTGTTGCCCCCGCCCGACCCGAACTCGAACTCCCCGAGTCCCGTCCCCCGCGAGCCCCACTGTCCGAGGTAGCTGCCGCTCGCGTCGAACTTCTGAATCCGGGCGTTACCCGCGTCGACCACGTAGACGTTCCCCGACCCGTCGGTCGCCAGGCTCCCGATCGCGCCGAACTCCCCCGGATCCGAGCCCGCATGTCCCCATTCCCCCTGGAACACGCCCTCCGCGTTGAATCGCTGAACCGCCCGCGACTGCTCGTCGGCCACGTAGACGTCGCCCGACGGGCCGACCGCGATCGCCTGCGGAAACCGAAACGTCCCCTCCGCCCGCTGTCCGAGGATCTCCACAGACGTATACGGACACGAGTTCGCCCCCGGGCACGGCCCCGCCCCCAGGCTGGCGGCCGGCTCGGCCGCCCCGCCCGCTGCCAGGCTCAAGCCCGCCAGGAGACCCGCGAGTCCCCGCGATCCAGACCTACTCATCTACAGGGCCTCCCCCTCCGTCGCTTCCGGCTTCCCGCTCACGGAGCCTAGAGCGCCCGGCCGCCGCGCGGGCCGGCTCGCGCTTGCGCCCGCAGACCGACGGCCCGCTCGACGCGCTCCTCCGACGTGTGCTCGACGACCGATCCGCGGGCCGGACGACCGATCCGTGTGCCGGACGACCGATCCGTGTGCCGGACGACCGATCCGTGTGCCGGACGACCGATCCTCCGAAAGACGCTAGCCCGGTCCCCGTCCCCGGCCCGGCTCGATCATGATCGTGCCCGGCCGGATTCTCCCGTGGTCTGCGCACCAGGCGACGACGAGCGCCATCCGCAGGACGGCCCGGGCGCCGGCTGCCGCGCCGCCCCCACCGCCGCCGCCACCGCCGCCGCGACCGCCAATGCCGCCGCCGCCTCCACCGCCGCGCTGACCGCCACCGGCGAACAGCGACGAGACTAGCCCGGCCGCCAGGCCGGTGATCGCGCTCACGGCCCGCCCGAGTGCGAGCGACCCCTCGCCGCTCAGTCCCGACCCGTCGAGGACTCGAGCCGCCCCGGTCAGCTCGGCGTCGATCTCGACGTCATCGCACGCCGACCCGAGCAGGGCGTGGGCGCCGACGACGAGTTGCCGGATGTCGATCGGCCCGCCCACGGCGACCAGCACGGTCTCGAGGTGGTCGGTCACGGCCGGCTTGCGCCAGTAGCCACTCGTCAGCTCCTCGATGGCGAAGTCGATCGTCGCGTTCTGCTCGCACGCGAGATGGTCGGCGAGCAGCGCTCCGAGAGCTTCGGTCGTCGCGGCACGCGGGCCGAACCTGACCGTGTAGGCCCCCGGGGCGCAGGCCGGGTCGATCACCGTCCCGACGAACACCGCCGACTCGACGATCCGCTCGAGCGCGTGGGTGAGGTAGGCCGGGCTGAGGTTGTGCTCCAGCCCGTAGCGACCGGCCGAACCCAGCCCGGACAGGGTCAGCGGGTACCCGGCTTCTCCCGACTCACAGGCCGCGAACCGCCGATCGATCCCGGCCGAGACCGCGGCGACGCTGACCCCGAGCGATCGCGTCCCCCGGCAGGTGTGGGCCGCCATCGCCCGGCCGGCGACCGCCGTCAACTCGGGAAGTCCGGGCCGCGCCGCAACTTGATCGATCTGCTCGAAGATCTCGCCGAGCTCGTCGCGGTGATCGCGCGGCGCGAGCGCGAGCTCGACCAGCCGGCGGGCCGCCCCGCGTCGCACCGGGCCCTCCACGAGCGCCCGGCAGGCCGCCCGCCTGAAGTCGTCATACGACTCCGGCGCGTTGGCCAACTGGACTCCGGTCGAGCGAGCTTCGAGTGGATTTCGCATGTTCTCTCGCCCGTTCGCCCGTCGATCCCGTTCACAGTGCCTATGGTAGTCCTAGGCAGACTAGCTCATTTGCGGGCCGGCCGTCAAGACACACTGCGGGCATTTTGCGGGCCGGATAGTCTTCTCCGGATGGCGGAGCTTCTGCGAATCGGGGAGGTGGCGAAAGCTGTCGGTGTAAGCATCGACACACTCCGCCGGTGGGAGGCGGCCGGCCGGATTCAATTCGTCCGCCGCGGAAACCAGCGACTCCTCCCAGCGAGCGAGCTCGGCGCCCTCGTCGCCTCCCACGCGGGGGCCAACAAGACGATGAGCGCCCGTAACCACCTGTCGGGGATCGTCGTCACGGTCGAGCGCGACGGCGTCATGGCCAAGGTCGAGATGGCCTGCGGCCCCTACCGTGTCATCTCGCTGATGAGTCGCGAAGCCGCCGACGAGCTCGGGCTCGATCCCGGGGTGGACGCGACCGCCGTGATCAAATCCACGAACGTGATGATCGAGCGCTGAAGCCCACTCGGGCGGCCGCGGACGCACGCCCGACCGCCACCCACCCGCAGCGCGATCGATGACTCATTAGCGCCTAGGCACGCCTAGGCGACGCGTGAGCGTCTGCTACTGCGCCGGAGCCTGGGCGAGGAGCTTCTCGGTGAAGACGAGCACGGCATCCATGCACTCCGAGCGCCACAGCTCGATCGTCTGCTGCCAGCCGGTCGCCCGGGCCAGCCGGTCGCGGTGGATCTCGACGATCGGCCGCAGGAGGTCGCGCTGGCGCTCGAGCAGGAGGCGGGTGTCGCGCCCCGAGCGCTCGGCGTAGACCAGCTTGAGGAGGAGCAGCGACCGCGCGTCGCGGACGTGGGCGACCGGCTCCTCGAGCCACCGGTCGAGCTCGTCGAGCCCGAGTTGGGTAGCCTCGAGGATCGTCCGATTGGGCCCGTGCCCGGCCTCGGTGATCACCGGGCGGACGAGGCCGCGGTCCTTCAACATCCCGAGCGCCCGGTAGACGAGCGGCCGGGGGAGCGCCCAGATCTCGCCGAGCTCGCCTCCGCTCGCCAGCGCCTTGGAGATCGCAAAGCCGTGGGCAGGGGCCTCCCCGAGAAGTCCGAGCACGGCCCACTCACCCGGGGCGAGGGCCCGTGTCGCGAGCGTCGTCATGGTCGGTAGCCTAGCGCGGGGACCGCCGGCCGACGGCCGGTCGGACACTCGGGCACAGGACGCCCCCGGCAGGATTCGAACCTGCAACATCCGGCTTAGAAGGCCGGCGCTCTATCCGGTTGAGCTACGGGGGCCGGCGTCGAGCCCGAAATATCGCACGGCCCGGCGGCGGCGGTCGGGCGACCCGTTTCGGCCGGCTCGCGCCTTTATGCTGCGAGCGGTGAGCTCTCCGGCGACGCGACGAGATCCGCTCGCTCTGCTGCGGCCCGTCCGCGAGCGATGGGCCTTCACGCTGACGCCGTTCATCGTCGTCTGCGTGATCCTCGACGCGATCGGCGCCCCGCCGGTTCTCACGTTCCTCACCTCAGCACTTGCCGTGATCCCGCTGGCTGCCCTGATCGGCCGGGCCACCGAGGAGCTGGCCGAGCGGTCGGGCCCGGGGATCGGCGGCCTCGTCAACGTGACGTTCGGCAACGCTCCCGAGCTGATCATCGCCCTGTTCGCCCTCGCCGGCGGTCTCCACGAGGTCGTCAAGGCGTCGCTGGTCGGGTCGATCCTCGGCAACGTGCTCCTCGTGATGGGGGCGGCCCTCGTCGCCGGTGGAGTCAAGCAGGAGCGGCAGTTCTTCAGCGGAGCCGCGGCCAGCGCCCAATCCTCGGCGCTGATGCTGGCCGTCGCGGCCGTCAGCCTGCCGGCCGTCTACGAGATCGCCCACGGCGGCAGCCTGCCGGCGGCGACCGCCCAGCTGATCAACTACGGCGGCCCGGTCGAGCAGCTGTCGGTGGCGATCGCCGTGATCCTCGTGCTCGGCTACACCGCGCTGATGCTGTTCTCCCTGCGCACCCACAGGGACCTCTTCAACCCGCCTCGAGACGAGGAGACCGCCCGTGACGCGTGGAGCCTGCGGCGGTCGGTCGGCCTGCTCGCGGTCGGCGGCCTCGGGACCGCAGGAGTCTCGGAGATCCTCGTCGGCTCGATCGCCGACGCTGCCAAGTCGGCCGGCCTCAGCCAGTTCTTCGTCGGCGCGGTCGCGGTGGCGATCGTCGGGAACGCCGCCGAGCACTGGGTCGCCGTGAGCGTGGCCGCGAAGAACAAGGTCGACCTCGCCGTCAACATCGCGATCGGGTCGAGCTCGCAGATCGCGCTCTTCGTCCTCCCGCTCCTCGTCCTCTGCTCGACGATCATCGGCCCGCATCCGATGGCCCTGCTGCTCAACGGATACGAGCTCGCCGCCCTGATCCTGGCGATCCTGCTCGCCGTCCAGGTGACCGGCAGGGGCGAGTCGACCTGGCTCGACGGGGTGCAGTTGATGGCGGTCTACGCCGTCATCGTCGTCACCTTCGCCTTCGCCTGATCGACCCGCCCCGCCGGCCCATCCGACCCGTCTGGCCCGTCCGTCCGATCCGTCCGATCCGTCCGATCCGTCCGATCCGTCCGATCCGTCGTCAGAGTCTGCCCGCGGCCTGCCGCTGCCGGCGGGCGAGGGCGTCGACGATCACCGCGACGAGGAGGACGCCGCCGGTCACCATGTACTTGACCGACGAGTCGAGCGCGAGCAGATCCATGCCGTTGGAGATCGAACCGATCACGAGGGCTCCGAGCAGGGCGGTCCAGACCGACCCCCGTCCGCCGAAGAGGCTCGTGCCGGCGATCACCGGCCCGGCGATCGCGAGCAGCAGCAGGTCGGACCCGCCCGAGTTCTGGTTCACGGCCAGCAGCCTCGAGGAAGCCAGGATCCCTCCGATCGCGGCCATCGAACCCGCGATCCCGAACACCGCGACCCTCACACCGTCGATGTGGATGCCGGCCCTCCGGGCGGCCTCGGCGTTCCCGCCGACGGCGAACACGTGGCGGCCGAAGCGCGTCCGCGTCGCGACGTACTCCATGCCGGCGACGAACGCCAGGAGGATCAGCACGGCCAGGGGGAGGCCGCGGTCGGCCGTCACGACGAGGATCGCCGCGATCGTCGCGACGCTGACGAGCACGACCCGGGTCAGCGGCCCCCGGAGGTCCTGGTCGGCCAGGCCGGTCGAGACCCGCTGGCGCCAGGCCCACAACGTGCCGGCGGCGTAGATCGCGATCACCCCGAGACCGATGATCCAGCTGACCGTGCTCGAGTAGAAGGTGTTCGCCAGACCCGTGACCTTCGGGTCTGTGAGGTTCACGGTGCCGGTGCTGCCGAGCACCTTGAGCAGGGCTCCCTGCCATGTCAGGAGGCCGGCGAGCGTGACGACGAACGACGGAATCCCGAACCTCGTGAAGAGGAACCCCTGGACGACGCCGATCACCAGGCCGACGAGGATCCCGGCGAAGATCGCCGAGTACGGGCTCCAGCCGTGCTTGACGTTGAGGACGGCGGTCGCAGCCGCCGCGAGGCCGCTGATCGCACCCACCGAGAGGTCGATCTCGCCCAGCAGGAGGACGTAGACGACACCGACCGAGATCAGGCCGACGGCCGTGATCTGGAGGAACAGGTTGGTGAGGTTCTGCGCTGTGAGGAAATGGTTGTTCTCGAATTGGAAGACAGCCCAGATCAAGCCGAGGACGACGAACACGCGCAGCGACGCGAGGTCACCTTCGATGAACCGGCGAACCACACCCGCCCGGGGGGCGGGCGTCCGTCCTGGGGATGCCGGGGCCGCCGGCTCGGTTGCCGTGCTCATCGCACACCTCCGACCGCGTTGCCGTTTGTCGTCGTCCGGTCTCTCGCGCCGGTGATCGCCGCGACGACGTCGTCGGACTTGGCGCTGGCCGTCTCGAAGATCGCCTCCCGCCGGCCGAGCCGGAGCACGAAGATCCGATCGGTGACCTCGAAGACGTCTGACAGGTTGTGGCTGATCACGACCACCCCGAGGCCTCGGTCGCGAAGCCGCTTGATCAATGCCAGGACCTGCGCCGTCTGGGCGACGCCGAGGGCGGCGGTCGGCTCGTCGAGGAGGACCATCTTCGGCTCGCCGAGCAGCGACCTCGCGACCGCGACCTGCTGGCGCTGGCCGCCTGACAGCGTGCCGACCTCGGACCGGAGGCTGGGGATCGAGACCGCGAGGTTCGAGAGGAGGTCGGCCGAGCTCCGCTCCATCTCGGCCTCGTCGAGCTGGCGGGTGGTCCTCCCGAGACCCCCGGCGAGCTTCTCCCGGCCGAGGAACAGGTTGGCCACGACGTCGAGGTTGTCGCAGAGGGCGAGGTCCTGGTAGACGGTCGCGATCCCGAGCGCCGTCGCGGCGTTCGCCCCGTCTATCGTGACCGGCTCGCCCTCGAAGAAGAACTCGCCGGCGTCGGGTGAGTAGATCCCGGCGATCGTCTTGACCAGGGTCGACTTGCCGGCCCCGTTGTCTCCGACCAGACCGACGACCTCGCCGGCCGCAACCTCGAAGTCGACGTCGTCGAGGGCCTGGACTGCTCCGAATCGTTTGCTCACTCCCTTCAGAGCGAGGACCGGCGGGTTAGAGCTCATCTGTGTGTGTGTCCTTTCACTCGAGTCGAGCGCCCGGCGGGCCGCCGGCTCGGCGGCCCGCCAGAGACGCGCCCTACTTGATTGCGGCCGCCGTGCACGCCGCCGCGTAGGCGCTCGTGCAGATCTGGGAGACGGTCCAGAAGTTGTCCTTGATGACCGTCTGCTTGATGTTGGACTTGGTTACGGCAACCGGCGTGAGGATCACCGACGGGACCGTCTTCGTGCCGTTCGGCGTCTGCTGGTTGACCAGGCCGGCCGGCGGCTGCTTACCCAGGGCGAGGGCGCCGGCGAGCGCCGCCGTATCCTGGGCCTCGGTCGTCACCGCCTTGTAGACAGTCATGTACTGCGTCCCGGCGAGGATCCGCTGAACACCCGCGAGCGACGCGTCCTGGCCGGTCGTCGGCCGGGTCTTGGGGTTGATTCCGGCGCCCTGCATCGCGGCGATGCCACCCTCGGCCATGTCGTCGTTGGCCCCGTAGATCCCCGCGAAGCCGTTGTTGCCGAGCGCCGTGATCGCCTGCTGGGCCTCGTTCTGGGCGTTGCTCCCCAACCACCCGGGTGTGTCGTACTGCTTTGCGATCTTGACACCATCCTTGGCAAACTGGGAGGCGGCCCCCTGCTTGAACAGCTTGGCGTTGTTGTCAGCCGGATCGCCGTTGATCATGATGACGGGCCCGGTCGGCTTGCCCGCGGACTTGAGGGCCGCGTCGAGTGCCGTCGCCTGGAGCATGCCGACCCGGGCGTTGTCGAATGACACGTAGTAGTCGACCGGCGAGTTCGTGATCAGCCGGTCGTAGCTGATCACCGGGACCTTGCGGGCGGCCGCCTGGCGGACGATCGCTGCTGCCGAGCCGGCGTCGACCGGGTCGAGCACCAGGACCTTGGCCCCCTGTGTCAGTGCGGCATCCGCCTGACTCTGCTGCTTGGTGGCATCCTGTGTCGCGTTGCTGTAGAGCATCTTGCAGGTCGGGCAGACCTGCTTGAGCTTGGCCTGGAAGTCAGGCTTGTCGTGTGTCTCGTAGCGAGCGGTCTGATTCTCCGGGAGGAGCAGCGCGACCGTCGGGCCGCCTCCGCCTCCACCGCTTCCGCCGCAGGCCGCGACAGTGAGTGCGACCGCTGCCAGTGCCGTCCCGGCGATGGCTGCCCGGATCCGTGGGCTCTTCATGACTGGTGACCCTCCTCTTCTTGGTTGGTACGAGCTTCGTTGTCTGTGGAAGCTTCTTCTGCTGACCGGTGAGCTCGGGTCGCAGCGCGTGGCGCCCCGGCCGGACGTTCGGGGTTCTCGGGCGGCGCCGGCGGCGTCCGCTCGGACTCGTGGAGGACGAGCGCGACCGCTCCGAGCAGCTCGGCGCGATCGCCGAGGACGCCGAGCACGATCTCGACGTCCTCACCGGCGGACGGGATCGCCCGGCGGGCGACCGCCGTGCGCATCGGGTCGAGCAGGATGTTCCCGGCGCCGGCCAGCGTCCCGCCGACGACGATCAGGCCGGGGTTGAGAAGGTTGCACACGTTGGCGACGCAGTCGCCGAGGCGGAAGCCGGCTGCGGCGATCGCCCGGCAGCAGGCCGGGTCGCCGAGCTCGGCGCGGTCGAGCACGCCGTCGAGCGACAGGTCGCCGCCGAAGCTTGGCTTGAGGAGCTCGACGATCGCGCGAGCGCCCGCGACGGTCTCCAGGCAGCCGCGGCTCCCGCAGCGACACGCCTGTCCGTGCTCGTCGACCATCGTGTGGCCGATCTCGCCGGCCGTGCCGCCGACCCCGCGGAAGAGCCTGCCGTCGACGACGAGGCCGGCGCCGATCCCGCTCGAGACCTTGACGTAGACCAGCGTCTCATACCCGCGTCCGGCTCCCCAGCGGAACTCGGCGAGGGCGGCGAGGTTGGCGTCGTTGTCGACGTGCACGGCCACCCCCAGCCGCCGGCCCATCTCGTCGGCGACCTCGAGGCCGACCCAGTCGGGGAGGATCGCCGAGAGGCCGACCTTGCCGGTCGAGAGGTGGATCGGGCCCCGGAGACCCAGCCCGACGCCGATCAGCTCGTCGCGGTCGATCCCCGCCTCGTCGAGCACCCGGTCGAGGAGCGTCGCGGCCTCGTCCATGCCGTGCCTGGCGTCGTATCCGTCGGGGACGTCGGCGGACCCCTCGCCGATGACCTCGTGGGCGCGATCGCAGGCGACCAGGCGGAGCCGCCGCTCGCCGAACTCGATGCCGACCGCGACGCCCGCGGCCCGACCCAGCCGGATCGAGCGGGCCGGCCGGCCGCTGCGTGACGCCGGGCCGACCTTCGGCAGGTCGCCGATCTCGACGACCAGGCCGGAGTCGACGAGGTCGGAGACGACGGTCGAGACGGTCGTCGGGGAGAGTCCGGTCCGCCGGGCGACCTCCGCCCGGCTGGCGGTGCCGAGCTCACCGAGTACGCCGACGATCCGGTCTCGGTTGTGCTCGCGTAGCGATGCGAGGGATCCGCTCCTGCTCGTGCTCATCCACGACGATTCTCTACGTCGCGGAGCAATTAGTCAAGAGTCAGGACAAAAACTCCTCTGGAGCGCCTGAATTGATGCGGAGTCCGTTGGAACAGGTCGTGGCGTGGTCGCGCCGGACGGCTGGTCAGCCGCCGAGCGTCAGGATCTGGAGCGACTCGGCCGCCGACGACGACTTGTCGGGGCGGACGTGGACGATCAGGAAGGCGGTCAGAGACCGGTTGTGAGCGATCGAGTATTCGCGCAGGGCCTGGCCGGCTGCATTCAATGCGAACGGGAGGGCCGGCCCGCCGGGGGCGATGTGGGTCAGGACATTCGCCATCGTCGTGAAGCCGTCGTGCCGCGGCGTCCCTCGATTGCCGGGCCGGATCTCCTTGGCCCGGAGGACGATGCGCAGGCCGGCGCTGCAGTTGTTGGCAAAGCCCGCGGCCTGGCCGGTCAGGGTGGCGCTGATCCCGGCGAGCACGGCCTTGGCGGTCGCAGCGGGATCGCACGGCCCCTTGGACCCCGGAACCGTGCCCGGGGGTGACGTCGCCCCTCCCGCCGGGGTGCCCGGCTTGGCCGGACCCGGGGTCACCACGACCGACTCGCCGGGGTCGGCGCAGGCGCCTTGGACGGCTCCGTTGTGCAGGTCGCCGGCGTAGACCGCGATCCAGTGGTAGGTGCCGGGCGTCGTCGGGTTGAACGGGTCAGACGTGGTCGACGCGGGGTTGGTGACGGGAACCGTCGACTTGGCGGAGACGACCTTGCCGGCGCAGGTTGGGTCGCTCGGCGGGAAGAGCAGGAACGTGATCGACCCGGTCGGCGCCATCCCGCCGGCCAACGTGGCCGTGTCGGTGAGCGTCCCGTTGCCGGCCTGGACGCCGGGCGAGGCGACCGTCGTGAGGGTCGGCGTGACGTCGGTGACCTGGACGGTCTCGTCGCTGCACCCGCCGGTCACCGCCTTGTAGTTGGCGTCGCCCGGGTAGGAGGCGACCCACCGGTAGGTGCCGGCCGCTCCCGCGGGCGGCGTGTAGGTGCCGGTCGACGCTGTCGAGACGACGCCGCCGATGACCATCAGCGGGACGGTCGTCGTGTAGACGGGGGTCGTCGAGCACGCGGCATCGTTCGGGCCGTAGAGCTTGAAGGTCAGCGTGCCGGTCGGAGGCGTCGCGACGCTGCCGCCACCTCCGGGAAGGCCGATCATCTGGGCCGAGTCGCTGATCGACCCGCCGAGCGAGACCGACGGGGACGGCTTCGTCTGCAGCGAGGGCACGCCGGTACCGACAGCGAGGACCGACGACGCCGTCGCCATGAAGAGAGCGACCCAGACGCCGAAGGCGCCGAGAGCTCCGAGGAATCGGACGCGGGTCGACATCCGGCCGTTGAATCTCCGTACTCGCATTATCGTCGCTCCTGACTGTGGCCTTTGCCGCCCCCTGGCGCCCGGCAGAGCGTAAAAATATAGCCGCTGGCCGAGCGGGCCGCTCCCGGTGGCCGGGGCGGCTGGACATGGCCGGGCGGCGGGCCGGCTCAGTCGAGCCCGTTGGCCTTGAGGAAGGCCTGGGCCACTGGTGCCGGCGACTGCTTGTCGAGGGCCACCGCCGCGTTCATCGCCTGGACTGCCGGGAGCGTGAGCTTGGCACTGACCGCGTTGATGATCTGGGCGAAGGCCGGACCCTCGGCCTGGAGGACCTTCCTGCTCACGACGGGCGCTACGTTCTGGAACCCGAAGATGTGCTTGTCGTCGACCAGGATGGCCAGCTTTGTCTGGGTCAGCTGGGCATCGGTGCTGAACACGTCGGCCGTCTGCACATTCCCGTTCTTCAGCGCGAGGTACTGGAGGCCGATCGCCAACGGCCTGAACTTGAGCGCGGTCAGTCCGTAGACACGCCGCAGGCCCGCGACGCCCTGGAGCCGGGTGAGGTTCTCCGGAGTGTCGGCGTAGCTGAAGCTCCCAACCCGCTTGAGGTCGCCGATCGTCTTGAGATTGTGAGCCGTGGCAAACGCCGGCAGCGCTGCGACGGCGTTGGTGTCGGAGAACGGCGTCGCGTCGAGCAGGGTGTACCCCCGCGACTCCTCGAAGTGCTTGGCCGCCTGATAGGTCGCGGCCGCCGATTGCGGGGGATTGTTCTGGTGGGCGATCACCGAGAGGATCGTCCCGACGTAGTCCGGGTACATCTGAATGCTGCCGCTCGTCAGGGCCTTGTCGATGATCTCCGAGGAGCCGATGTTGCTCTTGACGGTGACGGTGTAGCCCTTGGCCCGCAGGGCCTGGGCGTAGAGCTCACCCAGGATGTACTCCTCGGTGAAGTTCTTGTCACCGATCGTGACCGACGGCCTCCCCTTTCCCGGACCGCCAGTACCGGTAGTGCGGATACTGGTGGTGCTTCCACACCCGGCCAGTACAACCGTTGCGCATAGCGCCGCAGCGCCCGCCAGACCAAGTCTCGCGATTGACCTGCTCATCTGTCGCCTCCCTCGCCACGCGCCGACGCCTGGCGCTTTCGCCCACAGCGTCACCCTACGCCGGCCTGAGGGCGCGCGCAAGCGGCTGCGCGGCGCCGGGGGGCGGGTCGAAGGTCGAAGGTCGGGTCCATCGCCACATCGTCGTGCGAAGAGCGGAAAGGCCAGGAGCGTTGCGCCCCGGAGATCCTGACGACTGCTCGCTCGAGCTCCCCGCATCGGATATGTACCACAAGTTGTGCTACGATGCTGTCATGGCGTCCCGCGTTGTCCGCGCTCGACTGGACCCGGCGTCCGAGACCGCGCTCTCGCTGTTGATGCGCGAAGGACGCAACGAGTCCGACGCCGTCAGGACGGCGCTCGTCGAGGCCGGCCGTCGTCGGATGCAACGCTCCGTCCTGGCGGAGGAGGTCAGTCGCCTCGCCCAGGATCCAAGCGATCGCCTCGAGCGTGACGCCGTGATGGCCGACATGGACGCGGCTGGCACCGACTGGCCGGAGTGACCCGCGGGCGACATCTACCGCGTACGCTTGCCTGCCCGCCGCGGCTGCGAGCAGGCCGGGCCGCGGTACGGCGTCATCGTTCAAGCCGACGAGCTCCTCGGCCTCTCGACCGCCATCATCGCGCCGACGTCCCGTACCGCCGCACCCGCCACGTTCCGGCCGCAGATCGAGATCGCCGGCCACCGCACCCGAGTCATGGTCGAGCAACTCCGCGTCGTCGACATCGAGCGCCTCGAAGAGTTCGCGGGTCGCATGTCCGCGCCCGAGCAGCACGCTCTCGACGAAGCCCTCCGCCGCGTCTTGGACCTTTCCTAGCCGCGACTTCGGCCGTGCTCCTCGATGGATGGAGCTCCCTTGCGGGTCGAGTGCTCGCTCCGGGACGATGACCACGTCGCCCGCCGGCGAGGCCAGAGCTTCCACATCCTGGGCGAACGGGTGACAACGTCATGCGGACGTCTACAGTGACCGGCATCAGATATATGACGACCCGTACCTCCCAATCGATCGGCCCGAGATCCATGGGCTCGGCGACCATCGAGCGAGCTCAGGGGGAGATCCGTTAATGGCGGCGACGCTGAGGCTTGTGCACAAGGCAATCGGAGTGGAGGTCCGTCGCGGCACGTACGACGTCGTGCTCGACGGTGAGCGTGTCGGGCTGCTCGAATTGAACGATCCGATCGAGATGCCAGTCGAACCCGGACGTCACACCCTGCAAGTCCGCAATGGCCGAAACTCCAGCCGGACCAAGACCTTCGACGCCGCCGACGGCGAAACGGTCGCCTTCCGATGCAGCGGAAAGAGCATCTTGCCGATCTTTCTCCTGTCCTTCGTCGTTCCCAGCCTGGCACTCTCGCTCCATCGCGAGTAGGCGCGGCTCCCGATTGCTGAGACGAAGCGAGACCGCTCGGGTTTCATGACCCGCGCGTCAGTAGGGCCGACGGATCACGGCCGCGGCAACCTACCGATGGATCGTCGCGCAGCCCGAGTCATCCTCTCCAGGTAAGAACGGGCGGCCCGATCGCCGAGGGACCTCACAGCGGGTCAGGTCCTGGGGGACGCTCGCGCGCCCGGCGGCTGATTTGTTCGCCATTTTCGCCGTTACTCTGACGACCCCCTGGAGGACTGATGTTCTGTTACCAGTGCGAGCAGACCGATCGCTCGGGCGAGCAGGCCGGATGCCACTCGAGCCGCGGCAACTGCGGTAAGGACGAGGGGACGGCAGCCCTCCAGGATCTTCTCGTCCATGTGTGCTGCGGGATCGGCCAGTACGCGCGGCGCGCGCGGGAGCTCGGGGCCGGCGATGCGAAGTTTGCCGACTTTGCGGCCGGTGCGCTGTTCACGACCCTGACGAACGTCAACTTCAACTCGACGCGGTTCGTGATGCTGCTCGGCGAGGCCGGCCAGGTCCGCGAGCGGGCGAGGAGTCGCTACGAGCAGGCTGCGCGCGAGCGTGGCCTCGAGCCGCAGCTGCTCGACGGTCCGGCGACGATTCAACTCGCCAGGGACGTGGACGACCTGGTCGCGCAGGGCGCCTTCGTCGGCGTCGACGCGGGCATGGACGTGCTCGGCGCAGACGTCGTCGGGCTGCGCAACCTGAACCTGTACGGGTTGAAGGGGGTCTGTGCGTACGCGCATCACGCGCACGTGCTCGGACACCGAAGTGAAGATGTCGATGCCGGAATCGAGGCGGCGCTCGACTTCCTTGCCGATCCGCCCACCGAGCTCGAGCCGCTGCTCGAGCATGCGCTGGAGCTGGGGCGATTGAACCTCAAGGTGATGGAGCTGCTCGACGGCGCGAACACCGGCTCGTTCGGGCATCCGACGCCCACCGATGTTCGAGTGACTCCGGTCGCCGGCAAGGCGATCCTCGTCAGCGGGCACGACCTCGGCGACCTGCGGACGATCCTCGAGCTGAGCGCCGACTCCGGCGTGAACGTGTACACGCACGGCGAGATGTTGCCGGCCCACGGGTATCCCGAGCTGCGCAGGCATCCTCACCTCGTCGGTCACCAGGGCGGCGCCTGGCAGGGCCAGCACGCGGATTTCGCAATTTTCGGGTCTCCTGACGTTTCCGTGGGTCGAGTCAGTGTGATTTCATCGCGGTAGGGGCGGGCAGAGGTCGGCGAGGCTGAGCATCGCGAGGGCGATCAGCGCGTCGGGGCTGTGGAAGCCGAAGGCGCGGCGGGTGAGGAGCCGGATCTGGGTGTTGATCGCTTCGACGCGCGCGTTGGACAGGCCATGCTCGATCGCTGCCTGGATCCCGGCGCGCTGCTGGGTGATCGTTTTCGCGAGCTTGACGAACGGTTTGAGGCGGCAGCGCCGCGCCCAGGCGAGCCAGTCGTCGAGGAGACCGGTCGCTGCGTCCGGGGGCTCTCGGTAGATCTGGCGGAGCTGCTCTTTGAGGAGGTAGGCGCGGTAGAGCGGCTCGTTCGTGTTCTGGATCTCTGCGAGCCTCCTGGTCTGCCGCGCGGTGAGGTTCTCGGGGTTCTTCCAGAGCGCGAAGCGGGCGCCCTTCAGGCCCCTGGCGGCCGGAGCGTCGGGCCTCGTTCCAGACCTCGCGGCGGATCTCGTCCAACGCGTCGGTCGCCAACATGACGACGTGGAACGGGTCGACGCAACGTACCGCGCCCGGGAGCCGCTCGGCGAGCGGTGCCGCGATCCAGGCGGCCATGTCGCAGGACACCAACTCCACTTCTTTGCAGCGCTCTTCGCCCAGCTCGTCAAGGAAGCCTCGACCGTTCGACGGTCCCGGCCGGGTGCGGCCCAGACCAGGCGGCCGGTGTGGGTCAACGACGACCGTCAGGTACAGGCGGCCGCGCGGTGGGAGATCTCATCGATCCCGATCCGGCGCAGCCCGTCGAGCAGATCGACCTGCTGGCTGGCCTCACCGGCGACACGCTCGAGGATCACGCCAACGGTCCGCCACGCCACGCGCATCAACTCCGCGACCGCCGTCTTCGAGCAACGCACCGCCAGCCACGCGTCTGATCCTCAAAGGCCCTGGGAACCTCGAGGGTGGCGGGCCACGGCACGGCGCACACCACGACGCCGTGAGCTTGCAAGTGATCGGCTCGCTTCGATGAACGCGAACGTCGCCCCGAGATCGAGGGCCCGCCAGCGGCGGCGTCCCACCAAGATCGAACCCCGGCGAGCGCCGCCGGCACAACCCACACCGATCGCGCTCCCGCCACCCAGGCCGCGCGGCGACCACGACCTCGCCCTCGTCGCCGATCCACACGCCCTCGATGACCGCTCGTTGCAAGCCCAACAGCCGCGCCCATACCCTTGTCCCGCGCACGTCGCATTCGCCTCCCATGGATTCCAGTCCTCAAGAAGCCGGAACCCTAGGCGCGACGCGGCGTGCGCCCACAATCAGACCGTTACTTCACCCACGGAAACAGCAGAGCGCCATTTTCCCGGCGCGATCGTGATGACGTCCAACTGTCTGATCGAGCCGCAGCCCGGCTACAAGCAGCGCGTCTTCACGACCGGTCCGGCCGGCTGGCCGGGCGTGCGTCACCTGACGCTCGCGAACCTCGCTCCCGTGCTGAGGGCCGCCCGAGCGCTCCCGGGATTCGCGCAGGACGAGCCGGCGCGGACGATCACCGTCGGCTTCGCGCGCAACGCCGTCCTGGGCCTCGCGGACACGGTCATCGGCGCGGTCAAGGGCGGAGACATCAGCCGGTTCCTGCTGATTGGCGGCTGCGACGGCGCAGCACCCGGGCGCAACTACTACGCCGACGTCGCGGACAACGCCCCCGATGACACCGTGTTGATGACGCTGGGCTGCGCCAAGTACCGTTTCAACACGCACGAGTTCGGCGCAATCGGCGCCATCCCGCGGCTGCTGGACCTCGGGCAGTGCAACGACGCCTACTCGGCGCTGCAGATCGCCACGGCACTCGCCAGCGCATTCGAGTGCAGCGTGAACGAGCTGCCGCTGTCGCTATTCGTGTCATGGTTTGAGCAGAAGGCCGTGGCCGTGCTGCTGACGCTCCTCGCGCTCGGGATCCGCAACATCCGCGTCGGCCCATCGGTCCCCGCGTTCTTGACACCTGCCGCGGTAGAGCTGCTCGCCGAGCGGTTCGCGCTGAAGCTGATCGGCGACCCCGCCGAGGATCTGGCGGACGCGATGGCCGGCCGATGAGCCCGACCGGGACCCGACCAGCAGGGTTCTCGATCGTCCTCACCACGTCTGACGGCGACCAGCTCACGCTGTGCGCCGGCCCGGCGATGACCATCCTCCAAGCGGCGCAGCAGACGGGCATGATCCTGCCGTCCCTGTGCCAGAGCGGCAGCTGCGGCTCCTGCGTCGCCAGGGTCTCAGACGGCGAGTTCCTGCTCGGCTCCCACAGCGAGCAGGCGCTCGGGCGCCGCGCACCACCCGGGACGACCCTGCTGTGCCGGACCTACCCGCGGAGCGACTGCACGATAGATCTCCCATACGAGTCCTCGCGCATCGGCGACTCGCTGCCCGCCGTGCGCGACGCGACGATCGCCCGACTCGAGCCCGTCGCCCACGCCACCGTCCGCCTCGACCTCTCGCTGGCACCCGCAGCCGACGGCTCGCCAGGCGCCGAGTTCGACGCCGGACAGGTCGTCGCCCTCCAACTCCCCGGACGCCCCTGGAAACGCGTGTACTCACTCGCCAACACCGCCAACTGGGAAGGCTCGCTCGAGCTCTATATCCGGCTACAGCCCCACGGCCTCTTCTCCACCTACCTGACCGAGCAGGCATCCGCCGGCGACGCCCTGATCGTGCACGGACCGCAGGGCGCGTTCGGCTTACACGAGAACGGGATCCGGCCGCGCTGGTTCGTCGGTGGCGGTACGGGCATCGCGCCTCTGCTGTCGATGCTGCGGCGGATGGCGGACTGGGGCGACCCGCAGCCAACCCGACTCTACGCGGGATTCAACAACGAAGACGAGGTGTTCGGCACCGACATCTTCGACGAGCTCAGCGCCGGGCTCCCTGACTTCAAAGCCGAGATCTGCGTCTGGAAGCCGACCACCGGCGGCGACTGGTCGGGATACGTCGGAACGCCAGTCGACGCGCTGACACGAGACCTTTCCAAGGAGCACCAAGCGCCCGACGTATACCTCTGCGGCCCCCCCGCCCTGATCGATGCCGCCACAGACGCGCTGAGCGCCCACGGCGTTCCGGCAACACAGATCTACTCCAAGCGCATCACGGCCAACTGATCGACGAGTGGACGTCACGACCGCGGACTACTCGCAACCGCCGTCCCGGCGACGCCGGCCGTCATACCGCAGGCCGCGGCGCTCACCCGAGCACAGCAGGGGGAGTCCGGGACCAGAGGTGCATGGTCATGGAGGCGAACTCGGGAAAGGAAGCCTGGATGAGCGAGGAGCTTGGTCGAAGCAAGGACCGCGAAGGCCTCGAAGTACAGACGGAGCAGATGCCGCCTCGACCGGAGACTCGGTCCGACGTTGCGGGATCCCTCCGGAATCGCGACCAGCCGACGTCCTCGAGACGGGCTCAGGCGGCGACCACGCCGGTGGCGTGGTGCGGCACGGGAAGCAAGCGCCCTCGATCTCGTAGATCGTCGGCGAACGCTGAGAGGGCCTCCTGGATGCGTTCGGTGACCTCTGAGCGGGTTGTGCCTAGCGCGACAACGCCGGGCAGGTCAGGGATGAAAGCACCCCAAGTGCCGTCTTCGGCTTGCTCGTAAATGACGACGTATTCACTCACCGGAGATCCTCGAGACCGCTCGCTCGCCGAATGCTACCGAGCGTTCCCGGGAGAACCCTGTCGCGGTCCTTCCGGGCGACGACGACCCGGGGCGCGCAGGGCGAGTGCAAACGCGGTGGGGCGCTCATGTGGTGCCGGTGATCGGCACCATCGAGACGTCGCCGACGCGGTCGCGCGCCAAAGCCGCTGTCGAACGACGGCGATTTCGTGTTAGGCTCGCGCGCATGTTCAGGGGATGGCGGTGCATCTCAATCGCTTTCGCGTCACTGATGGTCGGCGTCGGCGCAGCGTCCGCACTGACGACAGTCACGGTCAAGCGCTGCGGATACGCGGCCAAAGGCTTCTACGGCAAGGACGCGATCTATCCGTGGCACATGTCATGCGCGCGGGCCCGGACAATTCTTGCCGGCGCCATCAACCCACACGCCAAGCACATCAACCTGACCGCGGACGGGGCCGCCACCGGCGACGCCGGGCCGGTACTCATTGGCGGCCGCTGGTGGGTGTGCGGCGGTCGTATGGGGTTCTACTTCTGCGGCTACCCCTACCGCCCGGCCTACGTCTCAGGGACCGGCGGCGGAACCACTTGGAAGGGTCCCTTCACAAAAGAGTCCGACTACAACGCGTGCTCGGCCGGGGGCACCTGCGCTCCCCGAGATGTTGTCTATCTGCCGCACTGAGCGGCATTTCGCTGGCGACAGGTCGCCGAGCACAGGACGGTCCACGAACCCCCGACCTGGGGAAATCCCGGTGGCTGGGCGACGCCCGGGGTCGTCCAGAGCGGGAGAGCCCGGGCCGGAGCGTCGGCACGCTTGCTACGGACTGAAGCCAAACGTTCGTCCGCAGCTCTAGACCGACATCGCTAGCAGCCTCCCAGCTTCCCGTAGCGGCGGGGCGAGGCCCTCTCAAGCGATCGGTTCCCTCCCAGCTCGGGTAGACCCTTGCCACTACTTCGGCGACGCCTCGGTCGTCCTCGATCGACCGGTAGGCGAGCGGACCAGCTCGCTTGCGATCGCGGTGCCGTCGAGACCTCCTTCGACCTTCGGACGTATCTGCTTGCGCACGAGTGGGTGATCCTCCATTGCGCGGAAAGCAGGGGTCGCCTGCTCGGCTGACGAAACGCCCCGTCGGACGACCAACGGTCGTCGTCCCGCCGGCTCCCGCATGGCCTGGAGTAGGCGGGCGTCGGTCGACCGCCGGGCGGCGCGCTTGCCCTTCGTCCGGAGCAGGGGCGCCGCCAGCCAGATGGAGAGCCCCGCCTTCGTCGCAAAGCGCACGTCTCTCGAGACAATGCCGCTCTTTGAAGCGCGGTCCTAACACCCCGGGAGGGGGTGCGCCCGGCGGGCGGCGAACTCACTAGCGTTGTCGGCAATGTGCCGGTTGTTCGGGATGACTGCGGGATCCGAGCCGGTACAGGCGACCTTCTGGCTGCTTGACGCGCCCGACAGTCTCGTCGTCCAGAGCCATCACAACGCCGACGGAACCGGAGTTGGCTACTTCGATCCCGATGGCACCCCCCAGGTCGACAAGCAGCCGATCGCTGCGTTCGAGGACCGTCGGTTCGCCTCGGAGGCGCGGAGATCTGGTCGCGCACGTTCGTCTCCACGTCCGCCACGCGACCGCCGGAGGTCTGACGACGGCCAACACGCACCCGTTTTGCCAGCACGCCCGGCTGTTCGCCCACAACGGCGTCATCGACGACATCCCCCGGCTCGAGGCGCACCTCGGAGCCGAGCGCGAGCTGGTCGGCGGCCAAAGCGACTCCGAGCGCTACTTCGCGCTGATCACCGGCGAGATCGATCGGCACGATGGCGATGTCAGCGCGGGGATCCGCGCCGCCGTGCAGTGGATCGTGGAGCACCTCCCGATCGTCTCGATCAACTTCGTCCTGATCACCGCGACTGAGCTGTGGGCACTGCGCTACCCGGAGACCGACTCCCTGTTCGTGCTTGAGCGTCCAGCCGGTGGCGGCTCCGCGACGCCGAGAGCACTTGAGCAGACCAGCAGCCACGGAACGCGCGTGCGCAGCGCGCACGCCCGCGATCGTCCGGTCGTGATCGTCGCCAGCGAACGCATGGACGACGACGACGCCTGGCGCGAGGTGCCCAGCGGAGAGCTCGTCCACGTCGACCCGTCGCTCGCGTTCACGACCGAGCGCCTCTTCACCGGGCCCCCGCCGCGCACGTATGACGCTGCGCGAGTCATCAACGACCTTGGTCAAACCAATCGACACCCATGAACCGATCGAGCAGCGATCCGGCTGGCGAGCGAGCCGAATCCCGGACTCCTGCCTTGCGTGTCATCGACGGCCAGCCGGATCGGCGCTCCAGCCGCCAAGCGCGTCACGACCAGGCCCGGACCCGGCGGCTTCGGCTATCTCCTGGAAGGAGGCGTCTGCGCCGGCACCGACTAGACGACTGCCTCGGACGACCAGGAACTCTGACGAGCGACGACGCCGGCCCGCCTGCTCCGCCAGCGAGAGCAGGCGTGCGACGCGGAACGCGCGCTCTCGGACGTGGTCCGCACCAGGGGTCTGGCCACGTCCGGCGCATTCTCGTGGCGAAAGCGATCGTTCGCGGTTGCGCCGCGCCGGCGTGATCGCCATGATCCGTCTGTCGCCGACGCGATCATGAGCCCGACGATGTCGAACTGAGCAAAGCGATCGTCCTCGGCGCCCTTACGGACGGCTTGCTGAGATCAGCCGAGGACACCCGCCGGCTTGCTCGTGGCTTGAGTCCGGCGCCAGCGCATAGCCACGGATGAGATCAGCCAGCCGTTTAGCGCTCTCGCTGCTCGTCCAACGCGGGGGCTCTGTGCGTCGCTTGAGGGACGCCTGCCTCACGCGCCCGTTGACGCGCGGCCCGGTAACTGTCTCGGATTCTCGCGCCTGTCGGTCCCCGTCGGCCTTCCTCGCAATACTGGAGGCCACCGCCTGTTCAAGCGTGAGACGGCGATCTGGTTTCCCGTCCCTCGGCGTCCTCGAGGTGCCGATCCCCGAATGTATCCGCCGCTGATAGGCTATCCAGCCGGCGTCCACGCCCGACGAGGCCGCACCGTACTGAGGCGCGTCGCCCTCAGAGATCCTCGAACCCGCGTCGACGGAACCACCTACGCACAGTATGAAGGCCCGGCACGCGGCCGGGCCTTCGGTTTCGGGATTACTCCCAGATGACGATCGGCTTGCGCCGATGCGCTCACGATATCGGTTCAAGGGCCAGTCTTCAAGCTCTCCGCCTGCTCGTGCGGCGCCGCGCGGGGCGCCCCCTGGGCTCACCCCCAGGGTTCAAGCAGGCGCGTCATCGGCGTGCTGTTTTCTTCGCAGCGCTCGAGTTCCAAGCGTGCCCGTGCGGCAAGGTCGAGCGGATGAACTTCAGCAGTGATGTAAGCGTGCACGATGCGGTCTATGCCTGCGCCCACTAGCGGCGCGGCAGTACGCAGTGCTGAGGACAGAGCCACAGCTCGCGTCTGGCCGCCGTGGAGGACGAGGTTGCGGTTGCGGTACAGGCGGCGGATTGCGTCCGTTGCATAGGCTTGGACGTCGAGGAGGGTGTTTCTAGGCGCCTGGTAGAGCTTTTCGAGCCGCTTGATTGCGCACACGGTCGCTGGCTCAGTGAGGCCCAGCCACGTGCCACTCCGAATCGCCCGCCCAATCCGCTCGGCGCGCGCGAGGTTACTCGCGTCTCTGCGAAGCTCGTCCGTCAGCGCGTCGTTCTCTATCGCCCGCATGCGCTCCCAAGCGAGTGTCGTGAGCTCAGCGCGCGCCCATGAGCAGGCGACGATCGCGGCCAGTCGATCTCCGGCGTGGACGTTTTGAGTAACTCCCGGCCCTGCCAAGATGGACTCGATCGCCGACCAGCCGCCCGCGACGGCTACCTCAGCGGGACCCGTGTCTAGATGCGAAACCAGTTGAAGGGCACTGTCGATCGCATCACGCGGCAAGGCGTACAGATCTGACGCCAGTAACCCCTCGCGCTCAAGGGCGCGTACCTCCACTCGGCGGCTACGTCGTAGGGGGAAGCGTCGTGGTGAACCCCAGACGAGTGCAGCATCATGGGACGTGATCTGTGCCCGGGTCCCGACCGACGCTCGGGCTGAAAGGGCGTCGACGATATCGGCGGCGCGATCAACTGCAGCCTCTGGGTCCGAGGCGCGGATCCGTAGTAGCAGTGCACCAAGCGGCTCGACGCCTTTCAGCAAATGACGCAGGCCAGCCTGCTCAAGCCAGGCCTCTGCCCGCTCGGTACGAAGCCATTCCGGCGGCTCACGATTACCGGCCGGGAACGCCGTGAGCATAGGTACGAAGACGCGGTACTGCTTGTCAGGGCGCCTGGAAAAGGCCGCCGCGGAACGGACCAGTGATGCAAGATCGTGCTCTTTCGGATCGCGCTCGCACGACCACGACAACCAACGGTGAAGGTGGTTCTGGCTGAATCCCGCATCGAGAAGGTGGCTCGCCAGGCTGCGAGCGATCCTCTCGGCGTTGAACCCGTGGTGCTCGTGCTCAAGCGCAACCGCCCAACGCTCGAGGTAGTGGACCTTCGCATCAACTGCGATCTGCTCAAGCTCGCGGTGCTCAAGGCTGTCGGCAACGATATCGCTTCGCAAGCACCGTCTGAGTTCCTCACCCTCGCGTGATCCTCCCACGCCCGGGTCGCGTCCGACCTGGCTGAGGAGTCGGTCCGCATACCAACGGACGGCGGCTTGGGTTAGCGTGCCGTCCGCCCTGGCGCGACCAGCCTCAGCGACCTCCCGGAGGGACAACGGGATTCCGGTGGTCCAAAGTCGGCGTTGCCAGGGAGCATTTACGGCGAAGAAGTCCCGCATCCGATGGGCTGTCCGCAGCAGGAGCGGTTGATTGGCAAGCATCGACGGTCTATACTCCCCGATGTCGGCCTCGCCGACGATCTTGACGGGACATAGTCCCATTCAGAGCAAGGCCCGGCCGCGTGCCGGGCCTTTGCATTTACCGGGCCGCCGCACAAGATACTCGGCCTCTTCGGCAAGTTCGACGGTGGTCTCGGTGGCGAGCCAATTGCGACTCCCGCTGACGATCCCGGTCGATTTCTGGGCGCTCTTCGCATCTCTCCGCGGCTATCGGGTCGCCGGACGGAACGGGTGCGGATCGGCCACGCTTCACGCATGCCCGTACCCGTTCAACGATTGCAGGCTGTCGATCGGTTGCTAACCAATGGCGCCTGGACCGGACCAGCGGCGAGATCGCTGAATGGCCGTCCATGAGCGTCGCCTCACACGCGCGGACGATCGCTTTGCTGAGTTCGACGTCGTCGGGCTTACGATCGCGTCGGCGAGATTGCGATCGTCTCGATCGGGCTCGGTGGCCCACACCGCGGGCCAGCGCAGTCGCCCAGGAGCAGGCGCCCGGTTCGACGACCACGGCGCTCGGTCCGGACGACATCCAGTCGGGCGCTGCGTCCGAGGCCGCGCGCCTGCACGGCCTCGGAGGTTGCGGACGTCCGGCGGGGGGCGGATGACCGCCGGTGCTAGCCCGCAGCGGGCACGAAACCCGGACGTCGCTGGCGGCGCGTCGTTCTCCACAGAACGGCGGCCGACGGCGTTGGCCCCGCCGAGGCGAGCGGCGGCGGTACACGCCGCCACTCGTGTGGTGACCGCGCCTGCGTCTACGCTGTGTGGCATGCCCATGACGAGCAGGTTCTGGATCCATGAACGGGTCTGATCTGCTGGAGTCATGGCGCTACATCCTTGGCGACGATCTGCTCGCGTTCCTCGTTGGCGAGCAGCCGGGTGAGGTGCCGCGTGGTCTCCGGTCCGGCGCGATGGAGGTCTTGGCGTGGCTGACGCACAATGTTGAGTTGCTCGAGCGCAGCGACCAGCGCCTGCCGGTTGCTCTCGTGCGCGAGGTCGGCGACGATGACATTCCGCTGGCGTGGCAGCTTCGGCGTGGGTGCGGTCGCGAGGTCCCAAACGTTGACGGCGTGGACGACGCTTCCCGTCACCTTGCGCATGTAGCGCGAGACACCTTCCCGCTTCTTCTGGCGCCCCACGACCTAGTCGTTCATTCGGGCCCTGGCCGAGCACTTCCTGCTGCTTCGCCTGAGATCTGTCTCGCCCAGGTTGCAGCCGACCATCCTGCCGCCCAGTTGCTTCACGATGCCCTTCGTGCTGAAGGGATCCTCGCTGGGTCGGGCGCCTTTACGTCTGCGATGTCAGTGACCCAGATTACAGACGTCGATGTCCAACGCCTTCTTGCATCGGCGGCAAACCGCCTCAGGCACGCCGCTGATAGGAGTGCCGAGACGTTCATCGCCCTTTCTTGTTCCGTCCTCGCCGAGCTACGAGCGGCCGTCTGCGGGCGCCCGGTGGATGTGCCGGCCTTGGTGGGGTTCGCTGGGTTGCCACTGCCGTCGCAGGTTGTCCTCGAGCTCCCGCAAGGCCGACTTCGCTCTCGTCTGCCAGGAGAGGCACGTTACGCGCCGTTCTCCCTCTTGGCCGACGCGGTGCTCGAGACCTCGGTCTCGGCGGTCGTCGTTGAGGTCGGCGGTCCACCCAGCCCTGCGCAGCTCGGCGGGCAGTTGCGGCTCCAGCAGTTCGCTCGCGAGGTCTGCCTAGCGGCAGCACTCGGGTCTCCAGACACCCCGCCACGCTCCTGCCCCTGCGTGGCCTGGGTGACTGAGCTACCTCCCGTCGGAGGTTCGGCTGCCCATCGGCCGCTCCATCCCGCACGTGCGGGACCCGGTCGAGCTGCTCCTCTTAGCAGCGAGGAGATCTCTGGCCTCGTGTGTTGGGCTGGAAGGGTTGCGACCGTAGACCTCTCCCACGTGTCTATCGCCGTGGATCGCCTTCTCCGCGCTCTCTGGGAGCCTGAGTGGCCGGACTCGCTGATCGACGCGGTCATCGCGTGGGAGAATCTCGTTGGCACCACCACGGAGACTGCCTTCCGGGTCACTGCCGCGCTTGCCCGGCTCTGCGACGATGAACCGACAACGCGACTGACGACACGAAAGAAGCTTGCAGCTGTCTACGATGCTCGGTCGAGGCTCGTGCATGGAGACGCGCCGCGAGGGCCGATCAACGGACACAGAGACCAAGCGATCGTAATCGCACTTGAGGCCCTCCGCCGCCTGATTAGCACGCGCACCGACCTCCTCGGCCTGGCGAAGAGCTCCGCGAGGGCGGACAGGCTGCTACTCGCGGGTTGAGCGGGGGCGCCCGCCGGAGCCGAACGCCCGGCTCCACGAAAGCGGCGTCCTCGCTTCGCTCGATCTGACTTGTGCCCCGGACGAGGCGCAACGCTGATATGGACGGGCCGTTTGTCAAGTGCCCAGCACCGGATGCCCGCGGCGTAGGCGGGCATCGGGTCGGTCAAGGGGGCGGCAGCCCCGACTGGTGCGCGACGCGCGGTCAGGCTGATATGCGCGGGTTGAGTACCGCAGGACCCCGTCGGCCCAGCCTCATACGCCGCCCTGGTCGGTCCCGGCAGACTGGCGCAGACGCAACGACGTCCCCTGTTCTGCCCGACAGGCGCTGCGATCGCATCTCGCCCGTCTCGCCATCAACGGTGACCGCGAGCAACGAGCTCGCGTGCACATCCAGACCCGCCCAGCTGCGAACCCTCGCCATGTCGGCACTCCCATGATTGCGGTCGGGGCCCAGGCGACCCCTGGACCCTCAACCCGCGCACCTCATGCGCGGGTGCCGACCTTCACACCCCACACGGACGGAAAGCACGGCCGTCCATATGGTCTTGGTGCCGCATGATCGGTGCCGCGGGCGCTTCCGCGTTCGTCGAGTTCCACGGGCAGTTCGGTGTAGACGGCGTCATCGACTTCGATCCCTTCGACAAGCAGCCCACCGCGACCTGACCGGGCGGCCCAGGCCGCGACGACAAGGTTTTCGCTGTCGATCGGCGAATCGCGGGCAGCACCCGCCCCCGAAGCTCATTCATCCAGGATGCCCGAGCGGGCCGGAGCAGCCCAGATCCCGGCGCCGTCGCCCGCAGGGCGATCGTCGCCGCGCCCGCGCTTCACGCGATTGCGCCCGTCGGGACGCCAATGGGCACGAATGGGCACAAAAGCGTCGCTATCGTCTCCAGAGCAGTCCGGCCGGCGTCGACGCCACGACCCAAACCAGCGCATATCCAGGCATTTCTCAAGTCGGGGCGGCCGGATTTGAACCGGCGACCCCCTGCTCCCAAAGCAGGTGCGCTACCAGGCTGCGCCACGCCCCGAGTCCGCCGAGTATAGGCGGCCGGCGGCCGGCCGATCGTCCGCCGGGACGCGATCCCACGATGGTAGGGTCACCCGCCACATGGCTGAGCTCAAGCCTCTCAAGGCCCTCCATTACGACCCGGCCGTCGCCGGAGACCTCGCCGATCTCGTCGCTCCACCGTACGACGTGATCGACGCCGACCAGCGCGAAGCTCTCGTCGCCCGCTCGCCGTTCAACGTCGTCGGAATCGACCTTCCCCTCGGTGACGACCGCTACGCCGACGCCGCCGCCCTGCTCGACCACTGGAAATCCGACGGCGTGCTCACCACCGACTCCGAAGACGCCCTCTGGGCTCTCACCCAGGACTACACCGGCCCCGACGGCGAGTCCCGGACCCGCCGTGGCTTCTTCGCCCGCGTCCGCGTCACCGAATACGGCCCCGGCCGGATCCGCCCCCACGAGCGGACCCATCCCGGCCCCAAGGAGGATCGCCTCCGCCTGACGCGCGCGACCCACGCCAACCTCTCGCCGATCTTCTCCCTCTACTCCGACCCCGACGACCTCGCCTGGACGGCGCTCGAGCCCCACACCGCCGCCGCCCCCTGGGGCGAGGTCACTGACGCCGACGGCACCCTCCACCGGATCTGGCGCGTCGCCGACCCCGACGCCGTCGCCAAGGCGATCGACGCCCTCGCCGACACCGAGCTCCTGATCGCCGACGGCCACCACCGCTACGAGACCGCCCGCGTCTACGCCGAGGAGATCGGCGGCGAAGGCCCCCACCGCTACGTGCTGATGTGCCTCGTCGCCCTCGAGGATCCCGGCCTCACCGTCTTCCCCACCCACCGCCTCGTCCGCGGACTCGACGCCGCCCGCCAGGAGGCCCTCGGCCAGGCGATCAAGGACGACTTCGAGATCGCCCGGGTCACCCGCGACGAGATCGCCCCCCCACCCGGCGACGGTCCGCTCGAGCTCGGCTACATCGACTCCCATTTCCGCCAGCCCTACCGCCTGACCCTCAAGTCACAGGAGATCGCCGACGCCGCCCTCCCCGAGATGCCCGACGCCTACCGCCGGCTCGACGTCGGCGTCCTCGAGGCCCTCCTCCTCAAGCGCGCCCTCGGCCTGACCGACGACGACATCTCCCATCTCAACGGCTTCGGCTACGCCCGCGACGTCGACCAGGCGCTCGACCTGATCGACTCGAAGGCCTACGACGCCGCCTTCCTCGTCCGGCCGACCCCCGTCGAACAGGTTCGCGAGATCGCCGCCACCGGCCAGAACATGCCGCCCAAGTCGACCTATTTCTTCCCCAAGGTCCTCACCGGCCTGGTCTTCAATCCGCTCGCCTAAGATCGGTAGGACCCGGCACCGAGAGGACCTGGCACCGAGAGGACCCGTCACCCAGAGGACCCGGGTACCGCCGCACGTCGATCACCACCGGCCGGGGGCAGCACGCCGGAGTAGCATTTTCATCGAGGGACCGTCGCTACCGAAAGGCTCAGACCCAATGAAGGCCACCGCCCGTCGCACCGGCAAGGTCAAGCACCTTGTGACCGTCCGCGGCCACCAGCTCGCGGTCGACGAGTCGAAAGCCTCCGGCGGCGACGACGACGGCCCCAGCCCCCAGGAACTGCTCGCCGCCAGCCTCGCCTCGTGTACGGCCGTCACGATCGAGATGTACGCCCAACGCAAGGGCTGGGAGCTCGGCGACGTCGAAGTCGCCTGCGAGTACACCCCCGCCGAGCGCGGCTGCCCGACCAAGTTCGAGATCGTCCTCCGCCTCCCGACCCAGCTCTCCGACTACGAGGTCGGACGCCTCCTCACGATCGCCGCCAAGTGCCCGATCCACCGGACCCTCGACGGCGAGGTCATGTTCACCGAGCGCGTCGAGCGCCTCCAGCTGACCGCGTGAACCTCGAGCAGGCCCGCCGCCTCCGGGACGTCCTGCTCGTCTCCCAAGACCCACTCCACCCGCCCCCGCCCGAGTTCGACGGCCTCGTCGAGTCCGCGGTTCTCGTTCCCCTCTACCTCCGCGACGACGAGCTCCACGTCGTCTTCATCGAGCGCGGCCCCGCCCTCCGAAACCACGCCGGTCAGGTCTCCTTCCCCGGCGGCCGCCGCGACCCGACCGACATCGAGCTCGCCGATACCGCCCTGCGCGAAGCCCACGAGGAGATCGGCCTCGAACCCGACGCCGTCGAGCTGCTCGGCTCGCTCGCCCCCGCCGTGACCGCCGTCACCGAATTCGCGATCTACCCCTTCGTCGGCCTGATCTCCCCCGACCGCGCCTGGGTCCCCCAGCCACTCGAGGTCGAAGCCGTGATCGAATGCCCGCTCACCCAGCTCGCCGCCACCCACGAGCACCGCACCCTCACCCGCGACGGCCGTCCCTTCCCGACCGACTGCTACACCACCGGCCCCCACCTCGTCTGGGGCGCCACCGCCCGCATCCTCACCGACCTCCTCGACCGCCTCGCCCTCGTCCCCTCGCTCGACTGAACCCCGCGAACCCCCGGCCGAACCCAGTTCCCCGGCTGCCCCGACCGACCCCCCAGCCACCGCAGACCGCTCCAAAGCCCAACGATCGAACCGTCAACCCGGCGCCTACCTCGCGCCACCCTGGCGGCCCCCGCCCAGCAGTTGATCGACCGCCCCCGCCGCCTCCGCCAGCCACGCCGCCCCGTCAGCCGGGTCGGACTCGAGGATCCGGCACGGCACCCGGTGTAGCGCCCCCCACTCCCGGACGACGGCCGCCCCCGACGAGACGCTCGCCCGCGGGACGCTCCCCGCCGCCTCGTAGACCACTCCCCGGACCGTCGTGTCGATCGTCTGCGAGAGCATGAACTCCAGCCGTCGCCCGTGGAGCTCCGGCCCCCCGCCGCTCGCCGTCCCCAGCAGCCACATCAGCAGGCTGACGTTCTCCAGCGCGTAGCGCAGCGATCCGATCCGGTCGGGCGTCCCGACCCAGCACTCCGCCCCGGCCGTCTCGATCCCCGCTCGGCCGTCCTGCGTCCGCGTCGTGATCCGCACCGCGTGGCCCCCCGCCACCAGCCCGCTCGCCAGCCGCCGGCCCCGGCAGCCGCCCCCGACGATCAGGACGCGGGCCACTCAGCCGACCGGCGGCGGCCCGTAACCCGCCTCCCGGAGGACCGCCCGGCCCCTCGGACCGACCAGCTCCGAGACCCACCTGCCGGCCGCGGCCGGCCTCCCCGACGCCGAGACCACGCAAGCGACGCATGTCACCCCGACCGCTGCCTCCCCAGGCAGGGAGACCGCCCGCAGCAGCCCCCCGCGGGCGGCGACGTCCGTCGCGTAGAGCACGGCCGCGTCCGCCTCCCCGTCGACCAGCGCATCCCCGACCTCGAAGACCGTCTGCGCCTCGAGGACGACGTTGCCGAGCACCGCCTCCGAGAACGCCTCGCCCTCGAGCGCCGCGAGCCGGCCGAGCAGCTCCCGCGTGTAGTCGCCCAACGGGATCCCCGCGACCTCGATCACGACCCGCGTCCCCGGCTCCCCCAGCACCCGATGGTCGCATGCCGGCCTCCCCGCCGCCACGGCGACGACAAGCGAGTTCGACGCGAAGGCCAGCGGCTCGCCGACCAGGCCGGCCGCCCGCAGCTCCCGCGGATGGTCGGGGCTCGCCGACGCGAAGACGTCCGCCTCCTCCCCGGCGACGATCCGCTCCGCCAGATCCCGGGCGTTCGCATAGTCGACCCGCACCGGCCCCGCCCCGGCTCCGGCTCCGGCGCCGCGGCCTGCGTCGCCGGCCGCAGCCCCGACGAGGACGTCGAACGCCGGACGGAGCATGCCGGCCGCAAGGACGCGAAGCGCTATGCCGTCTGGGTCGACCGCGCCGGAGCCCACTGCGCCTCGGCCAGGTCACCGTCGGGCATGCCCTCGGGTGTCGCGATCCCCGGCGTGTCCCGGAGATACCACTCGGCGTCGAGCGCCGCCTGACATCCGCTGCCGGCCGCCGTGACCGCCTGGCGGTAGGTGTGGTCGACGACGTCGCCGGCCGCGAGGACTCCCGGCCGGTTGGTCCGGGTCGACCTGCCGTCGACCTTGATGTATCCGTTCTCGTCTACGTCGACCTGCCCGTCGACGAGCTCCGACTGCGGCTCGTGGCCGACGGCGATGAACGCCCCCGACATCGGCAGCTCACGCGTCTCGTCGGTCTCGACGTTGCGGACGACCGCCCGATCGAGGACGCCCTTCTCGTCGGGGAGGAACTCGTCGATCACGTACGGCGTCAGGAACTCGATGTTCTCGACGGCCTTCGCCCGTCCGAGCATGATCTTCGACGCTCGGAACTCCGCCCGCCGGTTGACGATCGTCACCTTCGACGAGAACTTCGCCAGGAAGATCGCCTCCTCCATCGCCGAGTCGCCGCCGCCGACGATGATCGTCTCCCGATCCTTGAAGAACGCCGCGTCGCACGTCGCGCAGTAGCTGACCCCCCGCCCTCCGAGCTTGTCCTCGCCGGCGACGCCGAGCTTCTTGTGCTCGGCGCCCATCGCCAGGATCACCGTCCGCGACTCGTAGGACTCGTCGTCGATCCACACCCGGTGCGTCCCGCCCGGCTCGCCGCTGAGCTCGACCTTCGTCGCCTGATCGGTGACGAACCGGCTCCCGAACCGCTCGGCCTGGTCGCGGAGCTGCTGCATCATCGCCGGCCCGTCGATCCCCTCGGGGTAGCCGGGGAAGTTCTCGACGTCGGTCGTCTGCTGGAGCAGCCCGCCCCACGCGAAGCCCTCGATGACAAGCGGCTTGAGGTTCGCCCGCGCCGTGTAGAGGGCCGCCGTATAGCCGGCCGGACCGCTGCCGATGATGATCACGTTCTCGATTTCTGACATCTTTCGGCCTCCAGAGCGCCGCCGTAGCTCAATACTTTCCTTTTTGAAGTATAGCCTGCCGAGCTTCCGCCGGCCGATCCGGGGCGAGCTTACAGTGCGATCAGGCCGTGACCGGCTCGCCTGTCGCCTGGGACTCGTCGGAGACGCCGGCCTCCTGCCAGCGGTGGACGGTCCGCCGCAGCTGGAAGTAGGCGACAGCGCCGGGTGCGGTCGGCAGCCAGAAGGAGAAGGCCCGGTAGACGAGGACCGCGACGACCGCGAGGCCGCCGTCGACGCCGAAGGCGATCAGCGACCCGATCATCCCCCCGTCGACCCCGCCGATTCCCCCGGGGAGGGGGAGGACGTTGGCGAGCATGCCGACGAAGTACGCCATCACGATGACGCCGATCGGCGGCGGCGTCCCGAACGCGTGGAAGGCCGCCCAGAGCGTCGCCACGTCAAAGCCCCACCACGCCAGCGCCCCGAGGACGCCGATCTCCCGGCTGCGGATCATCCCGATCGCAGTCCGCACGCCCGACCCGGCGAGGGCCGGGGCGGTGACCGCCTTGGCGACGATCTTCGCTCCCCGCCGTCCGCCCTGGGCCCACCGCTGGAGGCGGCGCTCGACGTCCTGGGGGAGCAGCGAGATCCCCAGCGTCCCGAGGATCGAGACGGCTCCGAAGATCGCCGGGATCAGCGTGATCGCGAAGCCGCCGCCCCCGTGGATGATCCCCGTCCGCAGGAGCAGGCCGTCGATCACGAGGACACCCATGTAGACGGCGTAGAGCAGGACGATGAACGCGACCATCCGGCAGGCGACGACCCGCCGCTCCATCCCCGACCGGCGCAGCGCCCAAGCCGTCAGGGCGACGCCACCGCTCCCGGCGGCGGCGAACAGCCGGGTCGCCGCGACTCCGGCCATCGTGATCTGGTAGCTCTCCCGCCAGCCGATCCGCGACTCGCCGCGAACGAAGACCGCCCGGAAGAGGGCCATGTAGCCGGCGAACGAGAGGAGCTCGAGGACGGCGGCGAAGACCAGCCACTTCGGATCTCCCTGGCCGACCTTGTCCCACGTCGTCCGCAGGCCGGTCAGCTTGGGGAGGACGAAGTAGAGGAAGGCGACGGCCGACAAGACGAACAGGCCGAAGCCGATCGCCCGCCTGCGGGTCACCTGGACCCGCGGCATCTCCTCGACCTCGACATCGTGGAGCTTCCCCAGCTGCTCCCGACCAAAGCCCCGCCGACGCTCCCCCGCGCTGCCCATCAGCCGGTCACGCGGCCCTCGCCCGCTCGCCGAGCAGCCCGATCGACCGGCCGATCCCCGCGACCAGAGCCCTCGCCCGCGGTCGGTCGCACTCCCGCACGGCCAGCGTCAGGCCGAGGCCGGCGAGCAGGTCGGCGACGTAGTGCTCGCCGAGGTAGACCAGCGCGAACCCGATTCCCAGGGCATAGGCGCCGCCGACCGCGCCGGCCACCGGACCCGTCTCTGCGAGCAGGGTCGCGGCCATCACGGATGTCGCAAAATGGAGAGACGGCATCGCGGCGAACGGGTTGCCTCCGAGGACACTGTAGAGCGGACCCCACGCGTCGCGCCAGAACTCCTCGCCCCACTCGACCATCATCCGCCGGATGACGACCGCCTCGCGGGCGTCGACGGGTTCGTCGAAGCGGCCCTGCTCGGCCGCGTACCAGGGCGGGGCGGTCGGGATCACCCAGTAGCAGACGGCACCGATGTCGAAGACCGCATAAGTCAGCACCGCGGCCCGGGGAAATCGCTCGGGGCGACGGAAGAGGATGTACGTCAGGGCGAGGTGGGGGACCGAGAACCAGACCCAGTGGGTCGCGATCAGCGCCTTGTCGAGCGCCCGGAAGCGGCCGGGGACGGCGAGCGCCCGCTGGAGGCTGACGGTCGGCAGCTGCCCGAAGCCGATCGCCCGGTCGAAGGCGATCGGATAGTCGATCTTCACGCGGCGCTCGAGCCCCTCCGGATCTGACCCGTGGGGCATCTTGTAGGCGGCGACATACGCCCACATCTGGAGCGTGCACGTCGCGATGTCCCGCGCCGGCGACCGCCGGACCGCGACGCAGAGGGCGGCCGGCGCGAGCGCCGCGCCGGCGATCGCCGCCGCCGGGGAGATCCCCAGGCGGCGGCGAACCAGTGGCAGGGCGACACCGGCGACCATGGCGACGAAGGCAATTTTTCTGACGGCTCTCAACGGGAGCACGTCGGGCGGGCGGGAGCGTCCGCGTCGGAGCGCACGCATCAACGGTCTGCCAACGGATCGTCGCAGGCCGGCCCGGTCTCGCCCGCGTCGGTCTCGTCCGCGTCGGTCTCGTACGCGTCGGTCTCGTACGCGTCGGCCTCGTACGCGTGGGTCGCCGGGCTGATGGCAGTCCGCCTGTGTTCGGCCGCGCGTACGAGGGCGCCGACCAGAACGCTGCGGACGTCGGCCTCGGGGTGCCACTGGACGCCGAGCGCGAAGCGTCGCGTCGGATCCTCGATCGCCTCGGGGAGATCGTCGCCGTCGGCCCAGCCCGTGATCACCAGCCCGTCTCCGAGTCGCTCGATTCCCTGATGGTGGTGCGACAGCGTCTGCGGCCGCTCGCTCCCGGCAGCCCGGGCGGCCAGCGTGCCCGGCGTCAGATGGACGTCGTGGTCGTTGCCGTCGAAGGTTCCCGGCGTCCGCAGGTGATTGGTGTGGCCGAAGCGCTCCGGCAGGTGCTGGATCACCGTTCCCCCGCGCGCGACATTCAACAGCTGCATCCCCCGGCAGATCCCCAGCAATGGCAGATCGCGTTCGAGCGCCCGCCGGGTGATCGCGATCTCGAAGGCGTCGCGGGCCGGGACCGTCCCGACCGTGTTCGCGTGGCGGGCCTCCCCGTAGGACTCGGGGTCGATGTCGGCGCCCCCGGCCAGGAGAAGCCCGTCGAGCAGGTCGAGGACCTGGTCGGGATCGGCGGCGACGGCCGGGTCCGGCGGCAGCATGACGGCGATCGCCCCGGCTCGATGGAGCGCCGCGACGTAGGTCTCGGGCAGGAGGAACGCGCTCTGGTCCCAGACGCTCCATCGCGCCCGCTCGAGCGCCGTGCAAATTCCGATCACCGGCCGATCCACGACGCGAAGGGTAACGGCGAGGGCCTAGCATCAATTCTCGATGGCAGACCTTCTCGTCGAGGCCTACGAAACGGTCAACCTTCTCGCCGACGGCCCGGCCGCGACGATCGAGCTCAACCGTCCGGACACGCTGAACGCCTGGAACCGGCAGTTCTCCGACGACTTGCTCGCGGCGATCCGCCGCGTCGCCGGCGACCCCGGCGTCCGCTGCGTCGTGATCCGCGGCGCCGGACGGGGGTTTTCCTCGGGCGCGGACCTCCGCGACATCGCCACCGACGAGGCCACCGGTCCGGACGGCCGGCCGGACGTCGGGCAGATCCTCGTCGAGCGCTACCACCCGATCATCGAAGGCATCCGCCGGATGCCAAAGCCCGTGATCGCCGCCGTCCACGGTCCGGCCGTCGGAATCGGTCTCTCCCTCGCGCTGGCCTGCGACCTCGTGCTCGCCGCCGAGTCCGCCTACTTCCTGCTCGCCTTCGTCAAGATCGGCCTCGTCCCCGACGGCGGCGCCTCGATCTTCGTGCCCAGCCGGATCGGCTTCGCCCGGGCCGCCGAGATGGCGATGCTCGGCGAGCGTGTGACGGCGTCCACGGCGCTCGAATGGGGGCTGATCAACCGCGTCCATCCCGACGATCGACTGCAGCCGGCGGTCGCCGAGCTCGCCGGCCGTCTCGCGGCCGGGCCGACGGCGGCCCACGCCGGGGCAAAGCGGGAGCTCAACAGCTGGCTCGACGCGGCCTTCCCCGCCCAGCTGGCCCTCGAGGCGGAAATCCAGCAGGAGATGGCCGGGACGGATGACTTCGTCGAGGGGCTGGCCGCCTTCGCGCAGCGGCGTCCGGCGCATTTCGCCGGCTCCTGAATACAATCCCCGCGCCTTGGGCCGCCCGACCCCCACCCATGCCGGCCGCAAGGTCGGCCGCCGGCTGACAGTCGCCTGCGGACTGGCTCTGCTGCTCGCGATGGCGATCGCGCCGGCCGCGATGGCCGGCATCCTCCTGCCCGAGTCCGGCGCCGGGTCGCCGAACGCCGATCAGATCTCGTCGCTCTACAAGATCACCCTCTACGTCGCGCTGGTGATCTTCGTCGGGGTCGAGGGCGTCCTGATCTACGCGCTGTACACGTTCCGCGCGCGCAAGGGCAACGTCGCCGCCCAGATCCACGGCAACACACGGCTGGAGATCGGCTGGACGCTCGGCGCCGCCCTGATCCTCGTCGTGCTCGGCGCCGTCACCTTCACCAAGCTCGACTCGATCCGCAACCCGCCGAACTCCGGCCCGAACGGGCTCGCGCTGACCGGCATCGACTACGCGACGTCCGACGGGCCCAAGCCGCCGGACGGCAAGTCCCTGAACATCCAGGTCAACGGCCAGCAGTTCGTCTGGCGCTTCACCTATCCGGGCGGCAAGCAGGCCAACGGCCTCGACGACCCGTACTCCTACGAGAAGATGGTCGTCCCGACCAACACGACGATCACGCTGACGATCGTCTCCCAGGACGTCGTCCACTCGTGGTGGATCCCGAAGCTCGGCGGCAAGGTCCAGGCCGTCCCGGGGTACCCGAACCACACGTGGTTCAAGGTCTCCAAGCCGGGCATCTACCGCGGACAGTGCGCGTTCATCTGCGGCCGACTCCACGCTCGCATGCTGGCCGAGGTCGACGCGGTCACGCCGGCCCAGTTCACGACCTGGCTCGCCGCGCAGAAGAAGGCGATCGCCGCAGCGAACGCGGCGGCCGCGGCGGCCCGCGCCAGCCTCGCGAAGCAGACCGGCGCGGCGTCGGTGGCCAACCCGTGATGATCGTCCTCGAGACCCGACTCCAGTTGGCGGGAGGAGCCAGATGGCAGTAGCGAGCGCCGCGCCGATCCCCCAGATCGTCGCGCACAGCACCCGCCGTGAGGAGTCCGGCTGGACCAGCTGGTTCACGACGGTCGATCACAAGAAGATCGGGATCCTCTACATGGTCACGACCTTCGTCTTCTTCATCCTCGGCGGCGTCGAAGCCCTCTTGATGCGCCTCCAGCTCGGCCTCGCGAACAACACGCTGGTCACGCCGGAGACCTACAACCAGCTGTTCACGATGCACGGCACGACGATGATCTTCCTCTTCGTCGTCCCGATGATGGCCGGCCTGGCCAACTACTTCGTCCCGCTGATGATCGGCGCCCGGGACATGGCCTTCCCCCGGCTGAACGCGCTCTCCTACTGGCTGTTCCTCGCCGGCGGCATCGTCCTCTACCTCTCGCTCTTCTTCAGCCCGCCCGAAGGCGGCTGGATCGCGACGGTCCCGCTCTCGCTGACCAGCTACCTCCCGAGCGGAGGGGTCGACGCGTGGATCTACCTGATCCACCTGACCGGTCTCTCGTCGCTGATCGGGGCGATCAACCTCTACGTGACGATCGTCCACATGCGGGCCCCCGGCATGAGCTGGTCCCGCCTGCCGCTGTTCGTCTGGTCGATCCTGACCTTCGCGATCCTCCTGATCGTCGCGATCCCGGTGATCGCCGCGGCGGTCACGATGCTGCTGACCGACCGCCACTTCGGCAGTCACTTCTACGACCCGACGGCCGGCGGGTCGCCCCTGCTCTGGCAGCACCTGTTCTGGTTCTTCGGCCATCCCGAGGTCTACGTGATGATCCTCCCGGGCTTCGGCATGGTCTCCGAGATCCTGCCGGTCTTCGCCCGCAAGCCGATCTTCGGCTACAAGGCGATCGCCGCGGCCACCGTGCTGATCGCCTTCCTCGGCCTGCTGACGTGGGTCCACCACATGTTCACCACGCCGACCCCCGTCGTCGTCCTGATCTTCGCGATGATCAGCTCCTTCCTGATCGCCGTCCCGACCGGCGTGAAGATGTTCAACTGGATCGGCACCCTCTGGCAGGGGTCGATCGAGTTCAAGACGCCGCTCCTGTTCTGCGTCGGCTTTCTCGCAACCTTCCTGATCGGCGGGATCACCGGCGTGTTCCTGGCGATCTTCCCGGTCGACTGGCAGCTCAACGACACGTACTTCGTCGTCGCCCACCTCCACTACGTCCTCGTCGGCGGCTCGGTCTTCACGATCTTCGCCGGGATCTACTACTGGTTCCCGAAGATCACCGGCCGGATGCTCTCCGAGCGGCTCGGCAAATGGTCGTTCTGGCTGATGTTCGTCGGCATGCAGGTGACCTTCCTGATCCAGCACTCGCTCGGTCTCGACGGGATGCCGCGGCGGGTCTACGAGTATGCGAACGTCGGCCACCTCCAGCTCTACAACCAGATCTCGACGCTCGGCTCGTGGATCCTGTCGGTCGGTGTCCTGATCACCGTGATCAACGTCGTCCGGTCACTGAAGATCGGCGCGGTCGCCGGCCCGGACCCGTGGAAGGGCAACACGCTCGAGTGGTTCACGCCGTCCCCGCCGCCGGCCAACAACTTCGACGTGATCCCCCGCGTCAGGTCGCTCGAGCCGATGAAGGACATCCGCCGGGAGATCGACCGGCGGACGGCCGGCGCCGCCAAGCCCGATCCCGCCGGCGCGCGACAGGTCGTCTCGTAGTGCCCCGCGCGAGAGGGACGCTCTAGTGGAGGCCTCGACCGCGCGGGCCGCCGGGCCCGAGGCGACCCTCGGCGGCGACGCCGTCACGCTGGGCGGCGTCCGCCAGCTGCTGGCCGACTACACCGAGCTGACCAAGCCGAAGGTCCAGTCGCTGCTCCTCCTGACGACCGTCACGACGATGTATGTCGCCGGGACACCGTCGGCCTGGAAGGTCCTCGCGACCTGCGTCGGCGGCTACCTGTCGGCCGGTGGCGCCGGGGCGGTCAACCACTACTGGGACCGGGACATCGACCTCCAGATGAAGCGGACCGCCAACCGGCCGGTCCCGTCCGGCCGGATCAAACCGGGCGCGGCCCTGGGCTTCGGCCTCGTCCTCTGCGTGCTGTCGTTCGTCGAGCTCTCGCTGACCTGCAACCTCCTCTCGGCCTCGCTGGCGCTGGCCGGCTTCGTCGGCTATGTCGGGATCTACACGATGTGGCTGAAGCGCACGACGCCCCAGAACATCGTGATCGGCGGGGCTGCCGGGGCGATCCCGCCGCTCGTCGGCTGGGCTGCGACGACCGGCGAGCTGAGCTGGACCGCCGTCTACCTGTTCGCGATCGTCTTCTACTGGACGCCGCCGCACTTCTGGGCTTTGAGCCTCCTGATGAAGGACGAGTACGCGAAGGTCCGCGTTCCGATGATGCCGGTCGTCCGCGGCGAGCACGAGACCCGCCGGCAGATCTTCCTCTACTCGGTCCTGCTCGTCGCCGTCACGCAACTCCCGTTCTGGGCCGGCGGCTTCGGACTGGTCTACCTCGGGATCTCGATCGTCCTCGGCGTGATCTTCGTCGGCCTGGCGCTCCGCCTCTACCGGCGGGCCGACCGCCCTGCCGCTCTGCGGCTGTACCTCTTCTCGCTGGCCTATCTCGCCGTCCTCTTCGGCGCGATGGTGCTCGACGCCCGACTCTAGGCTCGCCTGCCGGCCGTCGGTCCGAAGATCGGTCGGCCCGTCGACGCGCGCTCGTGGCGTCGGCGGCGGTCGGCCTGTAAGATCTCGACCCCGATGAACCAGAAGCTCGCCCGCAAGAACCTCCGGACCGCGCTGATGGTCGGCGCGTTCTCGATGGTGATGTTCGCCCTGGCCTTCGTCGTCGCCGCGATCTACATCTCCTGATGGCCCCGACCGAGCCAGACGTCCCGCCGGCCGGTGAGGAGATCCATCTCCCCGAGCCGTCGATCCTCCCGATGCTGCTCGCCGTCGGGATCACGCTGGCCCTCGTCGGCGTGACGATCTCCCCGATCCTGATCGTGCTCGGCGTCGGCCTGTCGGTCCCCGTGCTGTACAAGTGGATTCGGTCCGCCCGGGCCGAGCTCCGCCACCTCCCGCCGAGCTGAGCCTCGGCCAGGGCGCCGATGCCGGCGCCGGCGCGTCTGCGCGGCGCGTGACGGACTGGATCTGGCGATCTGCGCTGCCAACGAGCGCGCGTTCGGCGAAGCGCTCGGGGCGCCGAGCAGCGGGGGCGCCGGGGCTCGCCGCGGGCGAGCGAGCGGCCTCGCCGGGCCGGCGGACTGCGCCTCGCGGGTGGCGTGTCGGCCCGCCGGACCAGATTGCCGTCGTCCGGTCGGACTCAATAGGATGCCGCGGCGATGTACGAGCTGGAGACGGAGCACGAGACCCCACACCGGCCACCGGTAGTCGGCCGCGAGCTCATCCCGGCCGTCGTGATCGCCCTGATCTCGATCGCCAGCGGAATCGCGCTCGGCTTCGCGATTCCGTGGTTCCCGCCCCAGGCGAGCACCCAGGCCAAGCAGATCGACACGCTCTGGTACGTGCTCCTGGTCTTCGGCGTGGTGGTCTTCGTCGCCGTCGAGACCGTCGTCCTCTACGCGGTCTACAAGTTCCGGCTCAAGCCGGGCGAGGAGACCCTCGACGGACCTCCGATCCACGGCAACACGCGTCTGGAGATCATCTGGACGGCGATCCCGTCGGCGATCATCGCCGGCCTCGTGGTCTACGCGGCGGTCGTCCTCCAGCAGATCGACAAGAAGCCGCGGGGGGAGGCCGAGGTCCAGGTCTACGCCCAGCAGTTCGCCTGGTCCTACGGCTATGCGAACCCCGTCCCCGGCGGGAAGACGATCGTCTCCGACGACCTCTACGTGATCGCGGGACGACCGGTCGACTTCCGCCTGCACGCCAGCGACGTTCTCCACGGCTTCTGGATCCCCGCGTTCCGCGTCCAGGAGGACGCCGTTCCGGGGATCACGACAAGCCTCCAGGTGACGCCGACGCGGGTTGGGACCTACGACATCATCTGCACGGAGCTGTGCGGCCTCGGCCACTCCCTGATGCGCTCGACCGTCCACGTCGTGACGGCCGCCCAATACCAGACCTTCCTGACGAAGTTCGTCGCCGCCAAGACGATTCCGGGTGCGACGCCGCCGGCCGGCACGCCGGCGGGCACGACGCCACCGGCCGGCACGACGCCGCCGGCCAAGACGACCGCGAGCGCGAAGACCCCGCCGGCCAAGACGACCACGAGCGCGAAGACCCCGCCGGCGAAGACCGCGGGCACGACCGCCCCGGCTGGCGCGACCACGGCCTCCGTCGTCGCCGCCGGCAAGACGATCTTCACCGGCTCGGCCGGCTGCGGCTCGTGCCACACTTTGGCCGACGCGAAGACCACCGGGACGGTCGGACCCAACCTCGACAAGTATCTGAAGGGCAAGTCGGCGGCCTTCGTGCGGACATCTATCGTGAATCCGGATTCGTTTGTGGAAAAAGGCTTCGGCAAGGGCATCATGCCCGGGGACTTCAAGACGACCCTGAGCGCCGACCAGATCAACGCTCTTGTCCAGTACCTCGGAAAAGTGACCGCCAAATAATGGGCCAGTTGTTGGAGGAGGAAAGCTGATGATCGCCAGGCTCCGAGCACCGGGACTCCTTCGCGGGGGATGGTTCGCCGTCCTCGGCGTCGTCTTCGCGATGGGGCTGGACTGCCTGATCCGGGGGGTCTCCTACTACCACCCGACGATTGACTCCGAAGCGATCCTCCAGGTCGCGCTGATCTCAGCGCCGATGTTCTTCCTCGTCGGCCTCGGCGCCTTCGACTACTGGTTCTACTGGGCGGCCGGCAAGCCGACCCGTCCGGAGGATCACTCGAGCCACGGCGCCCGCAGCTGGAAGGACTACTTCCGGGTCAACACCGACCACAAGGTGATCGGCATCCAGTACACGGTGCACTCGTTCATCTACCTCCTGATCGGCGGCCTCTTCGCGATGCTGATGCGGGCCGAGCTGGCCCAGCCGGGAGCCAAGTTCGTCGACGCGAACACCTACAACGGGCTCTTCTCGATCCACGCGACGACGCTGATCTTCCTCTTCGTGATCCCGGTCTTCGCCGGGCTTGCGAACTTCGTCCTGCCGCTGATGATCGGCGCCCCGGACATGGCCTTCCCCCGGCTCAACGCGCTGTCGTTCTGGCTGCTGCCGATCGCCGGCGTGATGATGCTCGGCTCCTTCTTCGCTCCGGGCGGGTCGTTCGCCTCGGGCTGGACGGCCTACGTGCCGTTGTCGAGCTCGGCCCCGATCGGTCAGGTCTTCTTCACGCTCGGCGTCCAGTTCGCGGGCGCGTCGTCGATCGCGACGGCGCTGAACTTCCTCGTCACGATCATCACGATGCGCGCCCCGGGGATGAGCTTCTTCCGGCTGCCGCTGCTCGTCTGGGCGAACTTCTCGACCTCGCTGCTCGTCGTCATCGCAACCCCGTTCATCGCGGCCTCGCAGTTCTTCGTCCTGCTCGACCGAGCGCTCGGCTTCAACTTCTTCGAGGCCGGCAAGGGCGGCGACGTGCTGATGTATCAGCACGTCTTCTGGTTCTACTCGCACCCGGCCGTCTACATCATGATGCTGCCCGGTTTCGGGATCATCAGCGAGGTCATCGCGGTCAAGTCGCGAAAGCCGATCTTCGGCTACCGGATGATGGCCTTCTCGCTGCTGGCGATCGTCGCCCTCGGCTTCACGGTCTGGGCCCACCACATGTTCACGGCCGGGATCCAGCCGTGGATCCGCGTGCCGATGATGATCACGACGTGCATCATCGCCGTGCCCACGGGAATCAAGATCTTCTCGTGGCTGGCCACGCTCTGGCGGGGAGTGCTCCACCTGGACACACCGATGCTCTTCGCGCTCGGCTTCCTGACGATGTTCACGCTCGGCGGCATCTCGGGCGTGATGCTGGCAATGGTCCCGTTCGACATCCACGTCTCGAAGACGTACTTCATCGTCGCGCACATCCACTACGTCCTGTTCGGCGGGTCGCTGTTCACGATCTTCGCCGGGGTCTACTACTGGTTCCCGAAGATGACCGGCCGAATGTACGACGAGCGGCTCGGGAAGATCCACTTCTGGACGACGTTCATCGGCTTCAACGCGACCTTCGGACCGATGCACATCATCGGCATCCAGGGCATGCCGCGACGGGTGGCCGACTACGCGGCCACGTACGCCACGTGGAATCTGATCATCTCGATCGCGAGCTTCGGGATCGGCATATCGACGCTGATCTTCGTCTACAACATGGTCGTCAGCTGGCGCGGCGGGCCGCGGGCGTCCGGCAACCCCTACCGGGCGCTGACGCTCGAGTGGCAGGTCTCGTCGCCGCCGCCGATCTTCAACTTCGACGCGATCCCGACGGTCGTCGGCGGCCCGTACGAGTACGGCGTGCCCGGCGCGGTCCACGGCGTCTTCAAGGGCGCCGACGTGAAGACGACGCCTGCCGACAGCCACCCCGTCCCAGCAGGAGACTGACGCGATGACCGAACTGCTCGTGATCGCAAACGAGACGATCGGCGGCCGCCGACTCCTGGAGACGATCCGCCAGCGGGCGAAGATCCATGAATCGGTCAGCGTCCGCCTCGTCGTCCCCCAGAACCGCCCCCGCCACGGGTCGGTCGTCTACGTCGAGGCGGCTCGCGACGCGGCCCAGGCGCGGCTCGAGCTAGCGCTCGCCTTCCTCCTCGCCGAGGGGATCGAGGCGACCGGCGCGGTCGGCGATGCAGATCCGTTCGCGGCGACGATGGACGCGATCGACGACCGCAAGCCGGACGAGATCATCATCTCGACGCTCCCGAGCACGACGTCCGGCTGGCTGCGTCGGGACCTCGTCGAGCGGGTCGCCGAGGCGTCCGGGCTCCCGGTGCAGCATGTCGTCACCGACATCGAGGCCGAACAGCAGCCGTACAGCATCACGCTCGTCGTGGCCAACCAGACGGCCGACAGCGAGACGCTGCTCGAGAACCTCAAGGCGCGTGACGCGTCCGGCGGATCCCACCTCTTCCTGATCGTCGTCCCCCAGTCGAGCGGCGGCGGCAACGCGCCCGACGAGGCACGAACAGCGCTCGCGTCATCGCTCGCCTCGCTGCGGGCGGCCGACCTGCTCGCGGCCGGGATGATCGGCGACCCGGATCCGTTCACGGCGACGATGAACGCGCTTCAATTCTTCGTCGTCGATCGTGTGGTCATCTCGACGCTCCCGGAAACCCGCTCCGGTTGGCTGCGGACCGACCTGATCGAGCGGGTCGGCCGGTACGCCGTCTGCCCGGTCGAGCACATCGTCTCCGAGCCCCAGCCCGCCAAGTCCAAGTCGATCGGAGCCTAGGTGGAGGCCGCCAGCGTCCCGCACGACGGTCACGGCCACGCCGACGCCCACGAGCACGGCGAGCAGCACGGGCCCCCGGAGGCCAACCGGTCGTCCCGGATCGAGCCACAACTGCTCGGGATGCTGCTCTTCATCATCTCGGAGATCATGATCTTCGGGGCCTTCTTCACGGCCTACTTCTTCATCCGGGTCGTCCAGGGCGACCCCTGGCCGGCCCCGGGGACGACCGTGCCGGTCGGCGTCGCCGCCTTCAACACATGCATCCTCCTCTCGTCGTCGGTAACCCTCCACTGGGCGGAGACGTCGATCAAGAACGACAACCGGACCGGTCTGAAGGCCGGGATCCTCTCGACCCTGTTCCTCGGGATGACGTTCCTGTTCGTCCAGATCAACGAGTACGTCCATCTCGGCTTCGCGCCGAAGGACAGCGCCCAGGGGACGATCTTCTACGGCTTGACCGGACTCCACGGGGCGCACGTCTTCGTCGGACTGACCCTCTTGACGATCGTCACGGTCCGCTCGTTCAAGGGCCATTACTCGCCCGAGCAGCACCGCGGGGTCGAGGTACCGGGGATCTACTGGCACTTCGTCGACGTGATGTGGATCGTCGTGTTCTTCGCCGTCTACGTCCTCTAGCCGGCCACGGCCGATGCTCAACCCCCTCCGCTCGGAGGACGAGGCCTTCCGCTTCCTGATCTACGTCGCGGCGATCGTCGCGGTCCTGATCGTCGTCGTGGTCGTCGTCAAGTCACTCTAGGCCGCGGCCCCCGCCAGACGCCGGACTACTTGACGGTGAGTGTGCCGGCCATGCCGGCTGCCCGGTGGCCGGGGACCTGGCAGAAGTACGTGTACGTGCCGGGCTTGAGCGTCGCCGTGAAGGTCGACACGCCGTTCGGGACGATCTTGCCGGCGCCCAGAACCGGCCCGCTCGGTCCGGTTCCCTGCTGGAGCGCGATGTTGTGCGGGACGCCCGACTTGTTGCTCATCTTGAAGACGACCGCTCCCGGCTTGGCCGTCGCCTTGCTCGCCACGTACGCGAGCTGGCCGGACGGGTCGGCGTCGATCTCCAGCGCCCCGCCCGCCTCGACCGCCGGCTTGCCAGCGCCCGCGCTTGCCACGGCGCTTCCGAGCAGGCCGGTGTCCTGGCCCGTCCGGTTGGTCGCGTAGGCGACGTATGCGGCGATATTGCTGGCATTGGCCGGCGAGACGAGTTTCGCCGGCATCACGCCGCCCTTCTCGGGAAAGAGGATCTGCTGGCGGACGACGCCGCGAATCGTCGTTCGTTCGAGGCCGCTGGCCAGGCTGTTGCGAAAGGCGTCGTCGAGGTTCGGGCCGATTATGCCCTTCGCCGCGGCCCTCGCAAGCGTGTGACAGGACGCGCACTTCGAGACGAACAGCTGCTTGCCGGCGACCAGGTTGACGCCCTCGTAGCGCTTGATCGAGCAACCGCCGAGCCCGACGAGCGCGACGCTGCCGGCGCCAATGACACCCAGCATCTTTGCTCCCCGCCATCTGTCCCGCAAGGGCTGAGCACGATCGATCGCCATCGGCGCGGGAACTCTATCCGAGGGGGCCGCGACGGTGCCGGTCCGCGCGCCGCACCCGTAGGTCGGGCCGCGATGGGAGCGCCGTCACGGACGCGGGAGATCCTCGAGGCGGCCTTCGGCTGCCGCGATCACGCTGGTCGCGACGCCTTCCCACGAGTACCTCCTCCGGGCGATCCGTGCCAGCGCGGCGGACGTCCGGGCCCGCAGCTCGGCCGGCGCTTCGAGCCAGCCGACCAGAGCGGCGGCCAGCTCGTCGACGGCGCCGCCCCCGAGCTCGAACGACAACCAGCCCGCCGCCTGGGGTGGAACGGCGCCAGCCAGCGTCCGCGTGACCTCGGCGAGCCCGGAGTGATCGGCCGAGATCGGCAGGACGCCGCACGCCGCGGCCTCGGCCGCGACCATGCCGAACGACTCGGGGAAGGTGCTCGGCACGACCTGGACCTCGCAGGCCGGCAGCAGCTCGGCGAGATCGGCGTGCTCGAGACGTCCGGTGAAGCCGATCGTCGCAGCGGCCGCCCGGGCCGCCCGCGCGTAGCTCTCGGCCGCTCGGTCGGCCTCCAGGCGGTCGAGGAACGCGATCAGCATCCGCAGCGGCGAGGCGGCGCCTCCCTCCAACTCGCGTCCCCGTTCGGCCAGCCGGCGGACCGCGGCCAGGTCGCCATCGCCGAGCTCCCGCGCGAGCGCCTCGAGGCCCCCGCGGAACGCGCCGAACCCGACCACCCGGAGGCGGGCCTCGGGCACGCGATCGTGGACGAGCGGCCAGGCCGCCAGGAGCAGGTCGACGCCCTTGCTGACGATCAGCTTGCCCGTGTAGGTGACGATCCGATCAACCCCCGGGTCGAGGCCAGCGAGCGCTCGACCCGCGGACGTCAGGTCGATCGAGAAGGCGTCGGCCGGCGGACCGTCCGGCAGTTCGTCGCGGGGTCCGGGCGGCAGTTCGTCGCGGGGTCCGGGCGGCAGTTCGCCGCGGGGGCCGGCCGGCAGTTCGCCGCGGGGGCCGGGCGGCAGTTCGCCGCGGGCCTCCTCGTCGTGTCGAGCGCCGCTGCCGGACGACCCGCTGAGTCGGGCGGCCAACGCGCGGAACCCGGCGGCCGCGCGGGCCGGCTGCCGCGGCGCGAACTGGCTGATCTCGACTCCCGGCGGCCCGAGCCGCGTACGCGACCGCAGCTCGCCGTTGTCGTCGAGCGCCGCCCACAGGCTCTCCGCCGTGTGGCGCGAGCCCACGAGCACGGCACGGGCTCCGCCGAGGCCCTCGCGCGCGTACGGCAGGAACCGCTCGGGCTCGGGCTTGACGGTGTATTCGAGAGCGCTCCCGTGGACCTTCACGGCGTAGGGGATCCCGAGCGGCCCGAGCGCCCGCGCGAGGATCACCGGAGCCATCACGAGGTGGTTGGCCAGGGCCACCTCGACCGCGGCGAGCCCGGCGACCTCGCGAACGGCCGCCACGTTCCGCGCTATGTACGCGTCGATCTCCTCCCTGCTGCAGTCGGCGAAGCGCCGTGCCTCGAACCCGTCGTAGCGGTCGAGAACGTAGACCGGCAGGACGCGGCCGATCAACGGCCGGTAGACCGTCACCCGGACGGGACGGCGAAGCTCCGTGACAAGGAGGCCGCCCGAGGGATTCCAGGCGCCGACGGCATCGACGACTGGCTGGCGTTCGGGTGCCGGGTCCTGGCAGACGAGGTGGACCTCGTGACCGAGGCCGCTGAGCGCCGCCGCCAAGCGCGCGTTGTACACATTCGAGCCGGTCCCGCCGAGAAGGTAGCCGTGGAAGATGAGGATCCGCACCCCCGACCAGGGTACGGCGCGCTCCATCCGCCGGTCGGCTCGCGACCCACCAATCACCCGCGCCGCGGTAGAGTCAGCGCAATGAGCGTGATCCAGCGGTACCGCATGCGAACGCCGTCGACCGGCCGCGAGACGATCGTCGAGGCGGCCCCCGGCCAGGTATACGTCGATCACGAGACCGACGAGGAGCTCGAGGTGCTCGGCCGGGTGCTCCCGCTCGCCCCATCCCCGTCGAATCTTCCCTGGTCGATCGAGAACCTCCGCTTCTGCAACCACTGCGACCAGGCAGCCCAGAAGGACCTCAACGACTGCCCGACCTGCGGGCGTCGCATGGACCCAATCGGAAGCTAGCCTTGGCCAGCCTGGGACGGCCCGCAGGACTCCTCGGCGCCCTTCTCGGAGGGCTGGTGCTGAGCGCCTGCGGTGGCGCCAACGTCTCCGATCCCGTCCCCAGGACGGTTCCCGACCTAATCGAGCCGACGGCATCGGCGATCGCCGCGGACGGAAGCTCGTCGAGCACGGCCACCGGGACAACCTCGCCCTCGGGAACCGCGACGGGCACGACCGGCGATACGTCGGGGACCAGCTCCAGCAGCTCGACGAGCTCCGGATCCGGGTCGGGATCCGGGTCGGGCTCGGGCTCTGGATCGGGTTCGAGCACCGATACGACCACCGGCAACGCGTCGTCCTCGGGTTCGTCGAACACGACCGGAACCAGCTCGTCGTCGACGACGAGCGCGAACACCGGTCACGCCGGCGGCAGCTCGGCTCCGACAGGCGGGGCCGCGCCGAGCAAGACCTCGACCACGCCGTCGGGCAGCGGCGGTCAGACCCCGACCGGTGGCAGCTCGGCCCCGACCGGCGGCGCCGGTGGTCCCAAGCAGTTCCAGAGCTTCTGCACCCAGAACCCCGGCGCCTGCTGAGCCTCACGGCGGCCGGAGCCCTGCTGCCGCCTCGCCGCCGAGAGCCAGGCTGCCGGCTTCCCGCCGAGAGCCCTGCCGCCGCCTCGCCGCCGAGAGCCCCGCTGCCGCCTCCCCGCCGATAGCCCCGCTGCCGCCTCCCGCCGGGAGCCTCGCTGCCGCCTCCCGCGGTAGCCCCGCTGCCGCCTCCCCGCCGAAGCCGTGTGCCGGCTCCCGGGGACCGAGGAGCCCGCGTCCGCTGCTAGGGAGTCGAGACGAGCGTCGCGCTGTAGGTCAGGCGAGCCGTCCGGTAGAGGCAGGTGTACTTGATCACGCTCGAGACGGCCGTCTGCGTCGTCTGGGTAGTCGTGTCGGTGCACTTCGCCGGCGCCCGACTCGCCCGCCACGACGTGTCGTTGCCGAAACCCAAGGCGAGCGCCGGCGCCCAAGTCGGCACCGTCAGGGCGATGATGTTGCCCTTGACGACGGGGATCGTCGTCGCCAGCGGGAACTGGGCCGCCATCCCGAAGTACGGCTGAAGCTGGACGATCGGGCTCTGGGCGAGCAGCCGGAAGCTCAGCTTCGGTCCGCCGCGGAGGACCGCGATCCCCGCCGACGCCGGTCCGCCTTCGTTGGCGTTGAAGAACGCGACCTGCGTCTTGTTGGGGTTTCCGAGCGTGATCGTCCACGCGACGATCGTCCCGTCTCGCGGTACGACGAGAACATCCCGCTGGGTCCCGACCTTGACCTGGAACCCGGTCGTCCGGCTGACTGCGAGGCACGGGTTCGCCGGACAGCTCGGTGGCGGCTGCGTCGGCGTCGGCTGGGCGAGCTGTGCTGTGGTCAGGCCGACCTCGCTCAGCGTGCCGAGGGCGACCCCGGGGATTGCGAGCAAGGCGGCGGCCGACACTGTGAGCGTGGCTAATAGAGGTCTCATCGTGCCCGTATTCAACACCACACCGGACGTGCAGTAGCGGTCTGGCGAGGAAAATTGCGCCGCGGACCACCCGACTAGACTTCGAACGTGGCTCCAGCGATCCAGGCCGTCGGGCTCGAGCGGGAGTTCAAGGGATCCGTCAAGGCCGTCGCCGGAATCGACCTCGAGGTCGCCGCGGGCGAGGTCTACGGGTTTCTCGGGCCCAACGGCGCCGGCAAGACGACCACGGTCCGGATGCTGGTGACCCTCCTGCGGCCGACCGGCGGCTTCGCGCGGGTCGCCGGATTCGACGTCGCCAAGCAGCCGGCCGACGTTCGCCGCCAGATCGGCGTCGCCCTCCAGGAAGCCGCGCTCGATCCGCTGATGACCGGTCGCGAGCTGATCGAGCTCCAGGCCACCCTCCATGGGATCGCTCCCCGTCGGGTCGCGGCCCGCGGACAGGAGCTGATCGAGCGAGTCGGGCTCGCCGATGCCCAGGACAGGAGGGTCGCGACGTACTCCGGGGGGATGCGCCGCCGGCTCGATCTCGCGATGGCGCTGATCCATTCGCCGTCGGTGCTGTTCCTCGACGAGCCGACGACCGGGCTCGACCCGGTCTCCCGCGTCACCCTCTGGGAAGAGGTCCGCCGGTTGAAGGCCGACGGGACGACCGTCTTCCTGACGACCCAGTACCTCGAGGAGGCAGACCAGCTCGCCGACCGCCTCGGCATCATCAACGCCGGTCTGCTCGTCGCCGAAGGCACCCCGTCCGCCCTCAAGGCCGAGGTCGGCAGTCCCCATCTCGACGTCAGCCTGGCGAGCCGGGACTCGCTCGAGCAGGCTCGCGCCGCCCTCGCCCGGTTCGGAGCGCTTCGCCCGACCAAGGATCCCTGCCAGGTCTCGGTCGCCGTGCGCGACGGCGCCGAGGCGATCGCCCCGGTCGTGCGAGCACTCGACGAGGCCGGCGTCCTGATCGCCTCGCTCGAGGTCGTCGAGCCGACCCTCGACGACGTCTTCCTCGCGAAGACCGGCGAGCGCCTCGAAGACGACGCCGCCGCCGCGTGAGCCGCGCAACCCTCGCGCTGGCCCGGCGCGCCCTGCGCAACGTCCTGCGCCGCCCCCAGTTCGCCGCCCCGCTCGTGATCTTCCCGACGCTGATGCTCGCGGCCAACGTGGGTGGCCTCTCGCGGACGACGTCGCTGCCCGGCTTCACGACCGGCGTCCACGGCTTCCTCGACTTCCAGCTCGCCGCCGCGATCACCCAGTCGCTGCTGCTCGGTGGCGTCGGCGCAGGGATCGCCGTCGCCCTCGAGATCGAGGGCGGCTTCTTCGACCGCATGCTCGCCGCTCCGATCCCCCGCCTTGCGATCGTCCTCGGCCGACTCGTGGCCACAGCCGTGATCGCCGTCGTCCAGGTCGTCTACTTCCTCTCCCTCGGCCTGATCTTCGGCGCCCACATCCAGGCCGGCGTCCCCGGAGCGATCGTCGTCGCGGGGATCGGTGCGCTCGCCGGAACCGGGTTCGGCGCGCTCGGGGTGATGATCGCACTACGCGCAAAGAGCGCCTCCACCGTCCAGGGGATCTTTCCCCTCGTCTTCGTCGTCCTCTTCGTCTCCTCCGCATTCTTCCCACGCGGCCTGCTCGAGAGCCCCGCGCGGGAGATCGCTCGCTACAACCCGCTCAGCTATCTGGCTGACGGCATGCGCGAGCCGATCATCCATTCCCTGAGCGCCACTCCCGTGCTCGAAGGCCTCGCCGCGGCCGCCGGCATCGCGATCGCCGCGATCGCCTTCTCGGCCCTCGCCCTCCGCGGCCGGCTCGGCGAGACATGAAGGCCCCGGCTCGGGTGATCGGGGCGCTGACCAGCCGCGCGCTGAACGAGATCCTCCGCGTCCCCGGCGCCGCGATCCCCGGCGTCCTCGCCCCGACCATCTTCATGCTGGGGCTCTCCAGCGTCTTCGGTCAAGCCGCCCACCTCCCCCACTTCGGAGCGAGTGACTTCCGGTCGTTCATCGTCCCGGTCGGCCTCCTCCAGAGCGCGAGCTTCGCCGGCGCCGCGACCGGCGTCAACCTCGCCCGGGACATCGAGCAGGGCTGGTTCGACAGACTCCTGCTCTGCCCCACGCCCCGCGTCGTCCTGCTCGGCGGGATCGTCGGGTCGGCCTCGCTCCGCGCCCTCCTCCCGAGCTCGTTCCTGCTCGCCGTCGCCCTGATCCTCGGGGTCCCGTCTCCCGGCCTGCTCGGGATCGCCCTCGCCGCCCTCCTCGTGATGGGATTGGCGATGGCCGTCGCCTTCTATGCAGTCGTGATCGCACTCCACTTCCGCACCCAGCAGGCCGCCCCGCTGATGCAGATCGGCGGCCTCATCGCCGTCCTCTTCACAAGCGCCTACGCTCCCGTCGCCCTCCTCACCGGCTGGCTCCAGACGATCACGAGGATCAACCCCGTCACCGACGTCCTGACCGGCGTGCGCCAGGGCTTCATCTCCCACGTCACCTGGGGCGCGACCTGGCCGGCGCTGATCTCGCTCGCCGCGATGCTGCTCGCACTCGGCGCCCTCGCCGTCCGTGCCCTCCTGCGGACCGGTGCCTAGTCGGCCTCACGACCGATCACGGCCGGCAGCCGCGCGGAACCCGTTCGGGGCCCGGCTTCAGGCGTCGTCTCGCTCGTCGAGCAGCCCCTGCTGGACACGCGCCTGGTCCACGAGCTCTCGGATCGCCTCGTCCCCGTCGGCCTCGTAGCGCTCGATCAGGCCGCCCAGCGCCGTCACGGCCTCGTCGCGCCGGTCGAGCTCGTGGAGGATCCCGGCCTTGTTGAGGAGCGCGCCAACCGCCCGCCGCCGCAGCTCGGGATCGCCGGAATCCGCGTGCTCGCGGGCGAGATCGTCGAATGACGCGATCGCGTCGTCGCCGAAGCGCTCGACCATGTCGCTGTGGGTCACAGCCGCCTCGTCGTCGCGCCCGAGTGCCGTCAGCGAGACCACGCTGTTGCTCAAGGCGAGCGCCACCCGCCCCCGCAGCGCCGGATCGACGGCATCCTCGAAGCGGGCGATGACCCCCTCGAAGACCTCCAGCGCCTCCTCCCAGCGCTCGTCGGCGACGAGCTCCGCCGCGCTCGAGAGGAGCATCTCCGCCAGCAGCACCCGGAGTCGCGGACTCTCCTCCCGATCCAGCCGGGCGAGCAGTGCCGCGCTGACGACGATCGCCTCGTCATGGCGTCCGCTCAGGCCCAGCAGATGGGCCTTGGTCTTCAGCACACGCGCGCCGACCTCCCGCAGTTCCGTCGGCTCGGCTTCGCCGAAGCGCACGAGCAGCTCGTCGCACGTCGCGAGCGCCTCGACGTTGCGGTTCAACCTGATCAGGTTCGACGCCTTGTGCTCGAGTGCGAACGCGACCTGACCGCTCAGGGTCGGCTCCCCAGCATCCCCGAAGCGAGCGATCAGCTCGTCATAGACGTCGTCCGCCGCCGCCCGGCGGCCCATTCGCTGGAGTGCCATTGCCTTCCAGCCCATGGCGCTCGCTGCCTTCTCACGCAGCTCGAGCTCGCCGTCTCCGCCGATCCGTGCCACCAGGTCGTCGAACACCGCGATCGACCGCTCTCCGCCGCCGCGGCCCTTGAACAGGAGGTGCCCCTTGAAGGCCAGCGCGTCGGCGAGCTTGACGCGGACATGCAGGGCCCGGTCGGCCCCCCACGCCTCGACCAGCTCGTCGTAGACGGCGAGCCCTTCGTCGGCCCGCCCGAGATCGAACAGGTTCGCCGCCTTGACCATCAGAGCATCGAACCCGACGAACGGCTCCCCCGGCAAGCGGTCGCCCGAGACCTCTCCGAGGACCCGCTCCGCAACTGCGATCGCCTCCTCGTGGTGGCCAAGCTCCCGCAGTCGCGCCGCTCTCACGAGCAGCTCACGCGCGAGAAGTCCCCGCTCCCGCGGGTCCCGCGTCGCGGCAAGGGCGCTCAGCAGCCGGTCCAGATCCCCGGGCTCAGACATCGGCCGGTCCGAGCTCGCGCAGCAGCGCTCCGGCCGCGGCGATCTCCGCCGTGTCGCCCGGGCCCGGGGTCCACGGCAGGCGCAACGGATCGCCCTTGTACCGGGGGATCACGTGAATGTGGAAGTGGAAGACCGTCTGCCAGGCGTCGGCCCCGCACGAGTTGAGCAGGTTCACGCCGTCGGCCCCGAGCCGCTCGATCCCGCGACCGGCGATCTCCTGGGCCATCGCCGTGCAGGCGGCCAGGTCGTCGGGCCCGATGCTCAGCAGGTCGCGGGCGTGCGCCCGCGGGATCACCAGAGCGTGACCGCGGTTGGCCGGCTGGATGTCCATCAGCGCGAGCGTCAGGTCGTTCTCGGCGATCACCGTCGCCGGCAGCTCACCGGCGACGATCCTGCAGAAGACGCAGTCGGGGTCGTGCTCGTCGGCCATCGTTCTCTCCAGTTTCGATTTCAGATCAACAGGCGTGCCAGGGCGACGGCCGCCTCCGGCGTGCTCGCCTCGCCGGCGAACTGCGCCTCGGCAAGGCTCGCCAGCAGGGCCCCGAGGTCGGGACCCGGCTCGATCCCGAGCTCGCGCGCCAGGTGGTCGCCCCTGATCACGGGTGCCGGACGACCTTCCGAGTGCCAGCGCAACGCCTCGCCGAGGATTCCCCGGGCCACCCTCATGTGGCGCTCGATGGCCGGCCCGGCACCCTCCCCGCGCGTCGCGAGCCGGTCGACGATCGAGAGCAGCGTCACGTCGACGGCGACGCCGTCGCACGCGTCGAGGTACCGGTAGACGGCCCGTCGGGCGAGCGGGTGGTCCTTGACCAGGAACCCCAGCCGCAGGTGCTCGGCGACCAGCCCGCCGACGTGGTTCGCGAGACGCTCGCTCGCCCGCAGCCGCCCGAGGATCTCCCGGGCCATCTGCGCTCCGCGCTCGTCGTGACCCAGGAACTGCACACGTCCGTCGGCGCTCAGGCGGCGGGTCGGCGGCTTGGCGATGTCGTGTAGCAGCGCCCCCAGGCGCAGGCCCCCGCCCCTCGTCAGATCGTCTGCCAGCGGCTCGGCCAGGACGGCGCGCACCTGCACGGCGTACGCGTCCCCGACGAAGACCGCCGGGTCGCGTTCGAGGCCGATCGCCCCACTCAGGACCTCGAGCGTGTGCCCGAGCACGTCCTTGTGATGAAAGCGGCTCTGCTCCACCCCGCCGAGCGCGTCGAGCTCGCCCAGGATGACCGCGGTCAGGCCGAGCTCGCCGGCAAGCTCGAGGCCGGCCACCGCACGGTCGCTCGTGACGATCCGCTTGAGCTCGCCGAAGACCCGCTCGGCAGCCACGCTGCGAAGGCCCGCCGAGCTCGATCGGGCGGCCTCTGCCGCCCCCGCGTCCGGCTCGAGGCCCAGCTCGCAGGCGAGCCTGACCAGTCGCAGTGCCCGCAGCGGGTCCCGCCGCACGGCATCCGGCGCCGCCAGGCGCAGGCGCCGCCTGGCGAGGTCGCCGGCCCCACCCAGCGGGTCGACGAGCTCCCCGCCCGCGAGCGGCTGGGCAATCGCGTTGATCGTGAAGTCACGCAGTCGAAGATCTGACTCGAGCGACCCGGCCCGCAGGGGATTGAGGTCCGCCTGCCACGAGTGGTCTCGCGCGACCACCCGCCAGGCCTCGAACTCCCCGGAGAGCTCGAACGCGAAGCCCCCCGTCCCCCGGGCAAGGACGCGCGCGGCGCCCCGGACATCGCCGTCGAGGATCACGTCGATGTCGCTCGCCGGCGGCCTTCCGAGCAGCCGATCGCGGATCGCGCCACCGACAACCCACGCCGGCTGGCCGTGCAGGGCCTCGCGCACGAGGGCGAGCGTCTCGTCGCCGCTCATCCCGACCTCACGACCCCTCCGGAACGCCGTCGCGGTGATAGACCCTGGGGACTCGCCCCAGCAGACCGCAGGTGATCTCGTAGTTGATCGTCCCCAGCCGCTCGGCGAGCTCCTCGGCGGAGATCCCGTCCCCGATCAGCGTGACCTCTGCGCCCGGTCGAAGCTCTGTGTCGCGACCCAGCTCGACCGTGATGTTGTCCATGCTGACCGTCCCGACCGACGGGTAGCGCCGACCGTCGATCACCAGATCGGCGTTGTTGGTCAGCGCCCGTCGCCAACCGTCGCCGTAGCCGACCGGGACGACCCCGAGCACGGTCTCCTTCGAGGCGATGAAACGCCGGCCGTAGCCCGCGCTCTCACCGACTCCGCACGGCTTCACCGCGCCAAGCCACGAGCGCAGCTCCAGCGCCGGCTCGAGCCCCCGGGCGGCCGCGTCGACGCCGAACGGATCGAGCCCGTAGATCGCCACGCCGCACCGCGCCATGTCAAACCCCGCGGCCGGCTCGCGGAGCAGACCGGCGCTGTTGGCCGCGTGCACGAGCAACTCCCGGTGGCCGGCCGCCCAGGCCGAAAAGCGCCCGAGCTGCTCGTCGAAGAAGCCGTCCTCGAGATCGTCCGCCGTCGCGAAATGCGTCATCGCCCCGACCAGCTCCACACCCGATGCGCCATCCGCCCGCTCGACCAGACGATCGGCGAGGTCGGCGTCGCGAGTCCCGAGCCGGCCCATCCCGCTGTCGAGCTTGACGTGGACTCGCCCGCCGCCGGCCGCCGAGACCCAGTCGATCAGATCCTCGGTCCAGGCGACGACATCCGCCCCCGCCCCGACCGCCGACTCGACCTCCGCCCTGCTCAGCGCACCCATCACGAGGATCGGCTCGTCGATCCCGGCCCGTCGCAGCTCGAGCGCCTCGGGAGCGGTGGCCGTGGCCAGCCAGCTCGCTCCCCCTGCCACGGCCGCGCGGGCCGAGCGGACCGCTCCGTGACCGTACGCGTCGGCCTTGACGACCGCACACAGGCGGGGACCTATGCCCGCCAGCCGTGCGCAGTTGCGCTCGATCGCTGCGAGGTTGACGACGGCTCGGGCGCGCACGACTCCCGCCCTAGACCAGACTGCGCGGCAGCCCTGCGATCACGTCCGACGCGATCACGCCTTCGGCCCCGTGCAGCTCCGCGGCCCGCCGACCGGCCAGCGCATGGAGCATCACGCCCGCGCAGGCCGCCCCGAACGGCTCGACGCCCTTCGCGAGGATCGCGCCGAGCACCCCTGAGAGCACATCGCCCGTGCCCGCGCTCGCCAACGCCGGGCTCCCACCCGGGCTGACCGCGACGAGCCCGTCGGGCGCCGCGACGAGCGTGTCGTCGCCCTTGAGCACGACGATCGACCCGCTCCTCGCAGCCGCCTCCCGGACGTGGTGGAGGCGCCGCCTCGCGACCTCGGCCGAATCGACACCGAGCAGCCGTCCGAGCTCGCCTTCGTGCGGGGTCAGTACCGTCGGATGGCTGCGCCCCCGGAGGTCCTCGACGGCGCCGGCGTGAGCATTCAGACCATCGGCGTCGAGCACCAGCGGAAGCTCGGCGGCCGCGGCCAGCCGCCGCGCGAACTCCCTCCCACCCGGCCCGAGACCCGGGCCGAGGACCAGCGCTCCCGCCCGCGCCGTCAATTCCAGCACCGGCCCGACGGCCTCTGGGGCGAGCGATCCGTCCTCGTCGGGCATGCCCCGCGAGAGCACCTCCAGCAGCTTCGCCTCGACGACCTGCCACACGCTCCCGGGCACGCAGGCCGTGACGTATCCGGCCCCCGCCCGCATCGCGGCGAGCGCCGCCAGGCATGGCGCGCCGGTCATTCCGGCCGATCCGCCGGCGACGATCACGTGACCGCTCGAGAACTTGTTCGACGAGCTTCCCCGCCGGGGGATCAGGTCGAGCACGATCGGACGAATCAGCCCGACCCGCGGCTTCGACGGGCCGCCGGGCGGAATCCCGATGTCGATCACCCGCACCTCGCCGCTGTGAGCCTTCCCCGGAGCGATCCACAGGCCCGGCTTGCCCGCCTCGAAGGCAGCCGTCGCGACCGCTTTGACGGCCGACCCCGAGACCTCGCCGGTCGACGCATCGACGCCGCTCGGGACGTCGGCCGCAACGACCGGCGCGCCGCTCGCGCAGATCGCGTCGATCGCCTCCCGCGCCGAACCACTCGGTGCCCCGGCCGCGCCCGTCCCCAGCACGGCGTCGACGATCACCGCCGGTCGCGCCGAGATCGTGGCGACCACCGCGATCCCCGACAGGCGGTCGAAGTTCTGACGAGCGTCGCCCGCGAGCTCGTCCGGGTCGGCCGTGCAGACCACCTCCACCTCGCGGCCCTGCTCGCCGAGCAGCCGGGCCGCGACGAAGCCGTCGCCTCCGTTGTTGCCCTTGCCGCAGACCACGGCGACCCGGCCATCGGGCGCGATCTCCGCGACCAGGCGGGCGAGACCGGCGCCCGCGCGCTCCATCAGCTCGAGCGACGGGATCGGCACCTCGGCGATCGCCCAGGCGTCGAGCGCCCGCATCTCGGTCGCGTCCGGCAGCGGATCGAGCCAGTCCGGCATGCTCAGTGGGCCAACGCGACGGCGCCGGCCGTCTCGCGCGAGTGGGTCATCGAGATCTCGACGCTCAGGCCCAGCTCCCCGGCTCGCGCGAGGGCCGCACCGTGGAGCACGACGCGCGCCTCGGCAGCCCCGCTCATGACCTCGATCTCGAGCGGCCGGAGGACCTCGAGCCGGAGTGCCTTGGAGACGGCCTCCTTCGCGCAGAAGCGCGCCGCCAGGTGTTGGCCGGGGCGGGCCCTGCCGGCGGCGTATGAGAGCTCCTGGGCGGTGAAGAGCCGCTCCGCGAGCCGGGGGCGGCGCTCCAGAGCCCGCTCGAGGCGGTCGATCTCGAGGAGGTCGATTCCGATCATCGTCAGAGCGATGCTATTCGTCAGATACGCTGGCCGGCAGCCGATGACCCGCAAACAGGCAGACGCCGCCTTCGACAGCCTCCGCCGCCACTCGAGCGCGATCACCGCGCCGAGCGATCCGGCCGAAGCCCTCAAGCTCCTCGACCGGGCCGTGCTGACCCAGCTCCAACGCGACGCGATGGTCCACTACATCGCCGTCGGACCCGACAACCTCGCTCTGGCCTACAGCGTGCTCAAGGCCGGAGCCGCGACCTTCGCCAGCGCACGGGTCGCCGGGGGCGCGACCTTCGCCAGCGCACGGGTCGCCGGGGGCGCGACCTTCGCCGGCGCACGGGTCGCCGGGGGCGCGACCTTCGCCGGCGCACCAGTCGCCGGGGGCGAGTCGAGTCCGGTGGGGCCGACCGATCCGGCCGGCGACCGAGAGCTCTTCGCCGCCCGCATGATCGCCCTCGACGAGGCCCTCGCGGACGCCGAGCCGGCCGAGCGGGCGACGCGACTCCTCGACGCCTTCACCGGCCACGTCGCGGCCGGACGTGAGCGCCTCTCCGCCGAGGACCCCGGTGAGCCCGACGCGTCGGCAGAGGGCTCCGCCGCCCGGGTCGGAGACCTCCTCGAGGCTGCCGGAATCGCCTACGTGATCGGACAGCTGCTCGAGAGCCCGCCCGGCCCGGTGGCTACTCGACGGTGACGGTCTTCGCGAGGTTCCGCGGCTGATCGACGTTCAGGCCCCGTCGGCGGGCGATCGCCGCGGCCAGCAGCTGGAGCGGGATCACGGCGAGCACGGGTTGCAGCATCCAGTCGGTCGCCGGGATCGAGATCGTCGCATCGGCGTGGGGCGTGACCCGGTCGTCGCCGTCGGTCGTCACGGCGATCACGTGAGCCCCGCGGGCGCGGACCTCCTGGATGTTGGAGATCACCTTCTCGAGCACCGGCGAGTCGGTCGCCACGCAGACGACCGGCGTCTTCTCGCTGAGCAGGGCGATCGGCCCGTGCTTCATCTCCCCGGCTGCGTAGGCGTCGGTCGAGATGTAGGAGATCTCCTTCAACTTGAGGGCCCCCTCGAGCGCCACGGGCAGCCCGACGTGTCGGCCGATGTAGAGGAAGAACTCGGCCTCCCAGCAGCGGTCGGCGATCAGCTCGATCTGCGGCTCGACGCGTCCGAGGAGCTCGTCGATCGAGTGCGGCAGGCGTTGGAGCTCGTGGACGAGCTCGGCGATCCGCTCGGGCGAGAGGGTCCCGCGGAGCTCGGCGAGGCGCAGCGCGAGCAGGTACATCACCGCGACCTGGCAGACGAACGTCTTCGTCGCCGCGACGCCGATCTCGATGCCCGCCCGCGTGAAGAGGACGCCGTCGGCGTCGCGCGTCGCCTGCGAGCTCCGGGCGTTGGTGATCGCGAGGACCTTCGCCCCCCGTTCGCGGGCGAGCCGCATCGCCGCGAGCGTGTCGGCCGTCTCACCCGACTGTGAGATGCCGATCACCAGATCGCCGGGACCGACGACCGGGTTGCGGTAGCGGTACTCCGACGCGATGTCCATCTCGACCGGCAGACGGGCCCACTCCTCGATCGCGTAGCGGCCGATCAGACCGGCGTGGTAGGACGTCCCGCAGGCGATCACCACGATCCGCTCGGCGTCGGCGAGGATCGCCTCGTCCAGAGCGCCCTCGTCGTCGAGGTCGACGCCGTTGCCGCGGGCCGCCCGATCGGCGATCGTCTCCGCAACCGCGTAGGCCTGCTCGTGGATCTCCTTCTCCATGAAGCTCTCGTACCCGTCCTTCTCGGCCGTCTCCTCGTCCCAGTCGATCTCCTCGATCGCCCGGACGACCGGCTCTCCCGAGGCGGTCATCAACTCGACGCCCGACGGACGCAGGACGACCAGCTCGCCGCGCTCGACGTAGAGGATCCGCCGTGTCTGCGAGAGGAAGGCGGGCACCGCCGAGGCGACGAAGTACTCGCCGTCGCCGCAGCCGACGATCAGCGGACATTCCCTGCGCGCGCCGACCAGGAGGTCGGGTTCGCTGAGCGACATCGCCACGAACGCGTAGTGGCCCTCGAGTTCGGCGTAGGCTTCGCGCACCGCCTCGACGAGATCGCCGTCGTGGTGGCTTGCCACCAGATGCGCGATGACCTCCGCGTCGGTCTCTGAGGTGAACTCGCAGCCGTCGGCGATCAGCGCCTTCTTGAGGGACATGTAGTTCTCGACGATCCCGTTGACGACGACATGGACCCGATTGGCCGTGTCGAAGTGCGGGTGCGCGTTCTCCTGGTTGACCCGTCCGTGCGTCGCCCACCGCGTGTGGCCGATGCCAGTCGTCGCCGGGAGGGTCGCGAGCGCCACCCCGCGACGCGACTCGCCGAGCGTGCCGACGGCCTCGTGGAGCTTGTCGATGTTGCCGACCGATCGGACCGACTCGATCGTGTCCTCGACGATCAGGGAGATCCCCGCGCTGTCGTAACCACGCGACTCGAGCTTCCGCAGCCCGGCGAGGAGGATCTCCTGGGCCGGCCGGGTCCCCACATATCCGACGATCCCGCACATAGCGACCGAGCGTATCAGCGGCCCGAGCGCCAGCGGGGCGGCTGCGGTCGGCCGATCAGTTCTCGGCCGGCGGGCGGTCTGCACAATGTAGGACGCGAGACCCCGACCCCGGAGGATGCCGATGAGCCTGCCCGAGATCGCGACCCGAGAAGACTGGCTGGTCGCGCGCAAGGAGCTGCTGGTCGCCGAGAAGGAGCTGACGAGACGGCGCGACGAGCTGAACGTCCGTCGCCGGCAGCTGCCGATGGTGGAGATCGAGAAGGACTATGCGTTCGACGGTCCCGACGGCACCCGGAGCCTGCTCGACCTGTTCGGCGACCGCAGCCAGCTGATCGTCGTCCACTTCATGTTCGACCCCCGTTGGGACGACGGCTGCTCGAGCTGCTCGGCCGGCGCCGACGAGGTCTCCGACGGCCTGCTCGCGCATCTCCACGCCAGGGACACGCGACTCGTCTTCGTCGCGCGGGCGCCGCTCGAGAAGATCGAGGACTTCCGCGCCCGACGAGGGTGGACCTTCCCGTGGTACTCGTCCTTCGGGAGCGACTTCAACTACGACTTCCACGTGACACTCGACGAGTCGCGGGCGCCCGTGCAATACAACTACCGGACGGCCGCCGACCACCGCGCGGCCGGAACCGCCGGGTACGTCGAGGGCGACCAGCCGATCGAGGCCCCGGGGACGAGCTACTTCCTCCGCGACGGAGATCGTGTCTTCCACACGTACTCGACCTACGCCCGCGGAGCCGAGATGACCGGCGGGTCGTATTACTTCCTGGATCTCACCGCCCTCGGCCGCCAGGAGGACTGGGAGGAGCCGAAGGGCCGTGCGGCCGCCGCCCACCGGGGGCAGCCGGACTTCGCGACCTGAGTCGAGCCACTCAGTGGGGGGCCGGCGGGAGCTTGACGACGCCGACGAAGAATTCGTCGATCTGGTGGACGATCCGGGAGAACTGCTCGAAGTCGACGGGCTTTGTGACGTAGGCATTGGCGTGGAGCTCGTAGGACCGGAGGATGTCCTCCTCGGCCTCGGAGGTCGTCAGCACGACCACTGGAATCGTCGAGAAGTCCTGGTCGGCCTTGATCTCGGCGAGCACCTCGCTGCCGTCCTTGCGGGGTAGGTTGAGGTCGAGCAGAATCAGGTCCGGCCGCGGCGCGTCGGCGAAGCCGGGGCCGCGGCGCAGAAAGGCCATCGCCTCGACCCCGTCGGTGACGACCGACAGCCTGTTGCCGACCTTGTGGTCGGCGAACGCCTCGCGGATCAACAGGACGTCCCCTGGATCGTCCTCGACGAGCAGCACGTCGATCAGGTCTGCGTTCAACGGTCAGCCTCCTTGGGGTCGAGGATCGGCAGCGTGAAGCGAAAACAGGCGCCGACCGGACGATCGGTGTCCAGCCAGATCCGGCCGCCGTGATACTCGACGATCTTCCGACACATTGCCAGGCCGATGCCGGTTCCCGGATACGCCTCCTTGGCGTGGAGTCGCTGGAAGATCACGAAGATTCGATCTGCGTACTCCGGGTCGATGCCGATCCCGTTGTCGCAGACGCTGAACTCCCAGTCGGGACCGACCGGACGCGCGTCGATGTGGACGACCGGCGGGGTCTCGGCACGGAATTTGACGGCGTTGGCGATCAGGTTCCGGAAGACCGACTCCAGAAGGGCCCGGTCTCCGCGCACCTCCGGCAGGTCCCCGACCACGAGGCTCGCCGCGGCTTCCTCCAACGCGGCTCCGAGAACGTCAACGGCTGCGGCGACGAGCTCCCGCGTCTGCAGGAGCTCGTCGAGCCGGCCGCCACGGCCGACCCGGGAGAAGGCGAGCAGATCGTTGATCAGGACCTGCATCCGCTTGGCTCCGTCGACTGCGAACTCGATGTACTGGTCGGCCCGTTCGTCGAGCTGACCGTGATACCGGCGGTCGAGGGCCTGGCAGAAGCTCGCGATCTTCCGCAGCGGCTCCTGAAGATCGTGGGACGCGACGTAGGCGAACTGCTCGAGCTCGGCGTTAGACCGCCGCAGGTCGAGGGCCTGCTCGTCGAGCCTCGCACGGCCCGCCTCGACGAGGCTGAGCTCGGCGACGATGCGTGCGCGCATCGCGTCGACGTCCTCGCCGACCTCGACGATCTCGCGGGCGCCGGCACCGATCGCGAGCGGCGTCGTGAAATCGCCGCCGGCGACGCGCCTCGCCGCGAGTCCGAGCCGCTCCAGAGGCCCGGTCACGGTCCGGCCGAGGACGATCCCGGCCCCGAGCAGGCCAAGCATGATCAGCCCGCCCGCGACGAGCAGGATGATCGTGAGCAGCCGGCCGATCGCAAAGAGCCTGTCGCTCGCGCTCGCGCGCTCCGCCGCCAGCGTCGTCTGGAGGCGACCGAGCGCCAGGGTCACGAGGTCGAATCGGGCCTTCCCGATGGGGCTTGACGCGAGCAGGACGGCCGGCCGGCCGCGCGCGTTGAGCGCCGGCTCGACGTAGGCGGTCCGCCAGCGATCGGCGCGTCCGCGGGCCGCGGCGACCAAGGCCATGAAAGCCTTCGGATCCCCCGGGTGGAGCCCGTTGAGCTCGGCGTAGGCGGTCCTCTCGGCAGAGCGGCCGGCCTGGTAGAGCTCGAGAAAGTCATGCTCGCCGGTGAGCAGGTAGCCGTGGACGGCGGTCGCCTCGTCGGCCAGGCTGTGCTGGAGCGAGAGCTCGGCGAGCTGGGCCGGCGTGATCTGGTTGACGACCGTCGTCCGTTGGCTCGCGAGCCGGGCGTTGGCGACGAGCCCGAAGACGACGCCGATCACGGCGACGACGAGGAGGACACCGGTGCTCACGCCGAGCAGCTGGCGGACCCGCAGGCCCTTGACCGGCCGGCGAGCCGTCATCCGGCGGGGTTCGGCGACCGCGTGCCGACGAGCAGCATCGCCACGTCGTCGGTGAGCTCCTCCCCGTTGAGCTCGTGGGCCCGGCCGATCAACTCGGAGAGGAGCCGATGCGGATGATCCTGCCAGTCTGGCCGGTCGGCGAGGTAATCGGCGATCAGCTCGCGCAGTCGCTCCTCGCCAAACCGCTCGGACCCCGGGCCGACCCGTCCCTCGATCAGGCCATCGGTGTAGAGCAGCAGGACCCACCCGATCGGCAGCTCGATCTGCGAGGCGACCCACTGCTCGTCGGCGAACACGCCGATCGGCGGACCTCCGCCGTCAGCGGGGAGGCTGGTGACCGATCGCCCGTGGATCAGCACCGGCGACGGATGGCCGGCCCGGCGCATCCTGACCGCGCGGCGGGACGGTTCGATCTCGAGCATGCAGAGCGTCGCGAACAGCCCTGGGATCCGACTCTCGTGCTCGAGGATCCGCTCGAGCGTCGTGAGCATCAGATCGGTGTCGGCGCCCGCGAGGGTCAGCGCCCGCCAGGCGATCCGCAGACACGCGCCGAGGGCGGCTTCGTCGGGCCCGTGACCGCAGACGTCGCCGACCACGACGTGGAGGCCGTCGGAACGCTCGACGACGTCGTAGAAGTCACCGCCGAGGACGGCGCGTCGACGACCCGGTCGATACATCGAGGCGATCCAGATCGACTCGTCGGCGACGATCGGGCGGGGGGCGAGGCCGCGCTCGAGGCGGGCGTTCTCCTCGGCCCGCACCGCGGCGATCCGCAGCTGCTGGGCGTCGTCCTGAGCCTGGCGGCGTCCGATCGCGTAGCGGACGGCCCGCGTCAGGAGGGCGGCGTCGACCTGACCCTTGACGAGGTAGTCCTGTGCCCCGGCATTGACCGCCGCTATCCCGGCGGCCTCGTCGTCGAGGCCGGTGAGGACGATGACGGCCGTCGCGGGCGCGACCCCGCGGACCCCGGCGAGCGCCTCCAGGCCACTCGCGTCCGGCAGTCCGAGATCGAGCAGCACACAGTCGATGCGATCGTGCCCGTCGCCTGCTAGCTCGGCCACCGCCTGGGCGAGCGATCGACTGCGGACGAACCCCATCCGGGGAATGGCGTCCTCGAGGAGCTCGGCCACCAACCGCGCGTCGCCCTCGTCGTCCTCCACGACCAGGACCGCGATCGCCTCGAGGATCGGCTCCACACCGACAGTCTGCCAACCTCGGGGCAGGCCGGTGCAGGAGCGGTCGCGCGATGTGGAGGGACGGGTGCGGAAGCGGTCGTGCGATATGGAGGGACAGCTGCAGAAGCGGTCGTGCGATGTGGAGGGACGGGTGCGGAAGCGGTCGTGCGATGTGGACGGCCGGGTGCAGACAAGGGCCGTGCGATGCGGACAGGACCATCGCCGCCGAGGAGACGACTAGAGTGTTCGGCAATGGATCTAACGAACATCAGCGAGGAAGGCCCGGATGCCAGTCAGCTTCTCGCTCCCGCTTCCACGTGACCCGGTCGCGAGCTTCCTCGCGCGCCAGGCGGTCAGGGAGCACCTCGCGGGCGGGCTCCCGCCAGCCACGCTGGCCGACGTCACCCTGGCGGTAAGCGAGCTCGTGACCAACGCCGTGATTCACGGCAGGGGGCCGATCGAGCTGCGAATCGAGTCGGACGGGAACAGCGTCAAGGGCGAGGTGATCGACGAGGGCTCGGGGTTCGAGCGCCAGATCCGCCAGGAGGGTGGGATCGACGACGTCGCCGGACGCGGCCTGCTGATCGTCGGCCAACTCGCAGAGACCTGGGGCGTTCATGAGGGAACCACCCACGTGTGGTTCGAGATTCCGGTGACCGTGGGACAGATCGACACGATCGAGCCGGCGCTCGAAATCGAGGATCCCCTGCTGGGCTATCCCGGCGAGGACCAGCTGCCCGACGTCAGCTGACCCGTCCGACTAGGCCAGCTCGGCCTCGATCAGCGCGACAAGGCGCCCGGAGACCTCGGAAGCCTCAGCGGGGCTCGGCGCCTCGACCATCACCCGGACAAGCCGTTCGGTTCCAGAGGGGCGGACCAGGACCCGTCCGCGTCCGAGCAGGGATTCGGATTCCCGCGCGATCCCTTCGTGGACTCGGGCGGCGCCGTCGAGCGCCGTCGGATCGGCGACGCCCACGTTGGTCAGGAGCTGCGGCAGCTTGTCCATCGCCGCCCGGTCGCTGAGATCGTCGCCGGCAAGCGCCTCGAGGGCGAGCAGGGCGGCGGCGATGCCGTCGCCGGAGGGACCGAAGCCGAGGTCGATGATGTGGCCGGACTGCTCGCCGCCGAGCGCCCAGCCCCGGTCGCGGAGCGCCTCGAGCACGTAGCGGTCCCCGACGTCGGTGGTCGCCACCTCGATGCCGGCGTCGGCCATCGCCGTATGGAAGCCGAAGTTGGTCATCACCGTCACGGCGACCCCGTTCCCGGTCAGGCGGCCGTGCCTGCGGAGGTGGAGCGCGCTGAGGGCGAGCAGCTCGTCGCCGTCGACGACGCGCCCGGCCCGATCGACCGCCAGCAGTCGGTCGCCGTCGCCGTCGAACGCGAAGCCGAGATCGTGCCCGCCGGCGACCACGGCGTCCGCCAGCAGATCGACGTGCGTGGATCCGCACCCGTCGTTGATGTTGCGGCCGTCCGGAAGGTCTGCGATCAGCGTGACGCGGGCGCCGAGCCGGCGAAAGATCTCGGGTGCGACCTTGTAGGTGGCGCCGTTCGCGCAGTCGAGGAGCACGTCGACTCCTTCGAGGGAAAGGTCGCCGAAGCGGAGTTGGAGCTCGCGGACGTAGTCCTCGCGGGCGCCCCGCAACTGGCGGATCCGGCCGATCGGGCTCGGCTGGGGGCGGGGGCGCTCCGACGACCCGCCGCCGGCGGGTGCCTGGGAGCTCGGATCGTCGAGCAGGCGCTCGATCTCGAGCTCGTCGCGATCGGAGAGCTTGAAGCCGTCGGCGGCGAAGAACTTGATCCCGTTGTCCGCGTAGGCGTTGTGCGAGGCCGAGATCACGACGCCGAGGTCGAAGCCGTACCGGCGGACCATCAGCGGGGCGGCCGGGGTCGGGAGGACTCCGCCGAGGAGGACTTCGGCGCCGGCTTCGGCGGCCCCCGCGGCGATCGCGCATTCGAGCATCTCGCCCGACTCGCGGGTGTCGCGAATCACGAAGACCCGGGGGTGCGGAGCGCTCGAGCGGAGGACCGCGATCCGGCCGAGTCCGAGTGCCAGGCCGGCTGTGACGTCCTCGCCGGCGACGCCCCGGATCCCGTCGGTGCCGAACAGCCTGCGCACGGTGGTCCTCACAGACGCGGAGCTACCCGCTGGAAGTGCAACTAGCGCTTCGAGAACTGCGGCCGCTTACGGGCCTTCTTGAGCCCGGCCTTCTTGCGCTCCTTGGCCCGCGCGTCACGCGTCAGGAAGCCGCGTCGCTTGAGCTCGCCACGAAGGTTCGGATCCGCCTCGAGCAGCGCCCGGGAGATGCCATGCCGGAGGGCGCCGCCCTGGGCGGAGACGCCGCCGCCGTGGAGACGCGCGATGACGTCCATGCGGTCCTGGTAGCCGACCGTCTCGAGCGGCTGGCGGATGTTGCGCTGGAGTGTCGGCCGGGGGAAGTATTCGTCGAGCGTCTTGCCGTTGACCGTGTACGCGCCGGTGCCCGGCTGGATCGTCACGCGGGCGATCGCCGTCTTGCGCTTGCCGGTCGCCCGATAGCGGGCGCCGGCCCCCAGGTCGATCGCGACCTGCTCGATCGGCTGGTGGACGGTCTCGTCGTCGACGGAGTCGTCGGCGGCCGGTTCGGCCTCGTCGCCCTCGCTTGCATACGGATCGGCGCTCTGCCGAGCCAGCGGATCGACACCCTCGGGGACGATGTCGACCTCGAGGTCGGCTCCCGGAACCGCGGGCTTCACGCGAGGGGCGGCCGGAGCCTCGTCGTCGTCGGCCGGTCGCCCACGGGCCGGCGGCTCGGCAGCCGGCTCCTGCGCAGCGGCCGGCGCCTGTGCGGCGGCGGGCGCCTCAGCGGCAGGCGCCTCAGCGGCAGGCGCCTCAGCGGCGGGCGCCTCGGCTGGGGGCGACTGTGCGGCGGCGGGGGCCTCGGCGGCGGGCGCCTCGTTCGCGGGCGGCGCAGGTGGCTGGTTGGTCTCGGCGGCGGCGGAGGTCTCGGTCGGCTCGGGCGCGGCGGCGGCCTCGGTGGGCTCTGCGGCGGACGGCTCGGGCGGCTGTGCGGCGGTGGGCTGCTCGTCGGACACTAAGCTCGGATCTCCAGGGGTTGCGGCTTTTGGGCGACGTGTGGATGCTGGGGACCGGCGTAGACCTTGAGCTTGGTGAGCTGCTTGCGGGCCAGGCGATTGCGGGGCATCATGCCCTTCACGGCGAGGCGGATGATCTCCTCCGGACGACGGTCGATCATCTCCTGGAAGGTCCGCGTCCGCAGGCCGCCCGGGTATCCCGAGTGGCGGTGGTAGAGCTTGTCGGCCCGCTTGTTCCCGGTGACGGCGATCTTCTCCGCGTTGACGACGACGACGAAGTCGCCGGTGTCGATGTGCGGCGTGTACGCAGGCTTGCGCTTGCCCCGCAGGGTGTCGGCGATCTGCGTCGACAGGCGGCCGAGCGTCAGCCCGTTCGCGTCGACGACATACCAGTTGCGCTCGCGATCACTTGGTTTGGCTACGTAGGTTCTCATGGCATCAAAAAGGCCACGCGGCTGGCGCGCGGCAGACCTGGATGATAGGGAAAACGATCGCCGACTGCGACGAGGCGGCTGTGCGGAGCCCACTGGGACGACGGACGATGCCGCTCGCAAACTCGGAGAAGTGGGGAGACGATCGCCGCGGGCTGGGCGCGGTCGGCGGTCAGGGGCTCTGGACGTAGACCAGGCGGCCGTCGGCGAGCCTGTAGACGGATCCGACCCGATGGCCGGATCCGATCACCTTCTTCCCGCTCAGCTGGATGGTCTTGATGTTGTCGCCCTGCTTGACGATGATCGTCTGGCCAGTCGGCTCGGTCCTCAGGATCGTGACGTTCGAGTGGGTCAGGAGGTCGGTCAGCTTGACCGACTGGAGGGCCGCCAGGAGAAACGCGACGGCCAGGACGATGCCGAGGTCGAAGAGGTTGACGAGGCCGTCGAGCGGATCTCCGGCTCGGTCGATCCGGACCCGCCCGCGCGGGGTCACATGGGGACGTCTCACGCGTGTCCCGCGTGGGGTGGCGCGACATCGCCAACCGCCGACTGGGTGCTCTCCTCGGGGTTGAGGGCCGCGACGATGTACTCGAGGTCTGAGAGGTCCTGTGCGTAGAGGCGGTCGCGGACCAGTGAGATGGCGAACGCGACGGCGCCGATCAGGAGACCGAGAACCGTCACGCTGAAGGCGACGCGGAGGTTGTCGGAAAGCTGGGTTACGTTGCCCTTCGCGAGACCGGCCAGCGCCGGAGAGAGCGGGATCAGGGTCCCCATCAGGCCGAGGGCCGGGCCGAAGCGGACGAGCAGGCGGGTCCGCTCCAGCCGGCGCAGCGAGGCGAGGTCGAAGTCGGCGAGGCACTTGGCCATCCGATCGGGCGCGGCCGGCTCGCCGAACTGGGCGGTCAGCTGAGCCAGCGTGTCGACCATCATCCCGCTCGATCCGAGCGTGCTCAGCGCGGTGGTGGCTGTCGGCCGGTCGTTGCGCCGGAGCGCCTGGAGGGCCGCGCCAGCCGCCTGGTCGAGCCGCTTGAAGCCCAGCCGGCGGCGACGGTTGGATAGCTCGAAGACGAACGATCCGAGCTCGAAGAGCATGAAGATCAGGGCGAGAATCGCGGCCACGAAGACGGGCACCCGGAGGAAGTTCGCCAGGTGGAAGAGGACGTCCTCGATGTTCGCTTGGGGGATCATGCGTTGCGGAGGGAGATGCGCCGACGCTCGTCGAGAGCGCCCAATGTAACGATCGCGATCGTCAACGCGATGCCACCCCCGACGGCCGCCGCACTGCCGCCGCCGGCGAATCCCGAGTCCGAGCCTCCCGAGGAGGACGTAGCCGGTGTCGGCGTCGCGGCCGGCGGTACGAACGGGACTCCGACCACGGTCAGGAGGAAGCCTTCGACCTGACCCGCGGCCAGACCCGATGACGCCTGGGCGGGCAGCGGGTTCGCCACTCCCTGGGCGCTCGCCGTCCCGGCAGACCGCTTCGCGCGGGCGGCAGGCGACTTCGCGGACCCGCTCCCGCCGCCGCCGCCCCTCCCGTGACCAGAGCCGCTTCCGCCGCCGGCCGCGGTGCCGGCCCCGCGGAGCTTGGACGGCGGGGCGTTCGGGACGACCACGGTCAGCTGATCGGCGAGGCCGCTGAGCCCGGCGACCGATGCGACGGTCACGGTGACGGCCACGCTGTACTGGCCGGGAGTCGCGTACGAGCGGCTGATCTGCTGGCCCGTTGCCGTGCCGCCGCCGTCGAGCGCCCACTCGTAGATGATCCGCTTGCCCGGCGGGGCGCCGGAGACATCGGCCGTATAGGTCACGGTCTGGTCGACCCGCGCGACCTGGGAGCTGGCCGTCATCGTGACGATCAGGGGCCCGACCGCAGGGGACGCCTGGACTGGGGGAACCGTCGACACCGGGGGCGCGGGAGAGCCGGAGGGGGCTGATGTGAACGTTCCCTGATTGCCCGTCGTCGCTCCCGTCGCGCCGCCTCCCGGCAGGGCGAGGGCGCCGGCGGCGCCGATCGAGACCAGTCCGATCAGGCTCGCAGCGCAGGCCAGGGCGCCCCGGAACGCGCCCGGCGAGGGCCTCCGACGGGACGGCCTGACGGGCTTGGAGTCGTGGTCTTCTCGCAACATCGCTCGCAACATGATCCAACATCGACCGATTGCGGACGGATGTTGAGGACGCGCGGGGCGGCTAGGCTGCCGCTATGGCATATACGACCGCCGAGGCGAGAGCCACCGTGCTCGAGGAGATCGGGCAGGCGGCGGACCAGCTGAGCCTGGCGCTCGCGTGTCTGCTCCAGGCCTACGAGTTGCTCGACGAGGGCACCGCCGAGCGCCTCGAGGCAGACCTCTTCCGCCCGGTCCAGCTGACCTACGGGCGCCTCCAGCGGACCCACAGGGAGTTCGCCGGCCGAACAGGTTGTTCGACACGAGATTTTGCATCGTCGAGCGCCGGAGCCGCGTCCCAGGGGGCGAAGGCGTTCGTCGAGCGGGCGGTCAGCTGCGCCACCACGGCCGGCCAGCTGATCGCAGACCTACAAGATTCGATGCTGCCGATCGAGGTCGGCGATCCGGCCCTGCGGGCCGAGCTGAGCGATGTGCGCAGCCGCCTCGACGTGCTCCCCGCGCGGGCGCGGGAGCTGCTCCGTACGCTCGGGCGCTAGCAGTGCATGCCTGGGAGCCGGTCTACTCCCACTCGATCGTGCCGGGCGGCTTGCTCGTGATGTCGAGCACGACCCGGTTGACCTCGCGGAGCTCGTTGATCATTCGTGAGGCGATCTGCTCGAGCAGGTCGTACGGCAGACGGGCCCAATCGGCGGTCATCGCGTCATCGCTGGTCACCGCGCGAATTACGATCACGTTGCCGTAGGTTCGCTCGTCCCCCTGCACGCCGACGGTCCTGACGTCCGGCAGGACGCAGAAGGACTGCCAGAGGCTGCGGTAGAGCCCGGCCTTGCGGATCTCGTCCTGGAGGATGTGATCGGCGTCCCGCAGGAGATCCAGACGCTGCTTGGTCGCCGTGCCGCCGACGATGCGAATCGCCAGGCCTGGGCCCGGGAAGGGCTGGCGCCAGACGAGGCGCTCGGGGAGTCCGAGCTCGGCACCGACAGCGCGGACCTCGTCCTTGAAGAGGAGGCGGAGCGGCTCGACGAGCTCGAACTGATTGTCGTCCGGGAGTCCGCCGACGTTGTGATGGGATTTGATCGTTGCCGACCCCGCGCCGCCGCCGGACTCGATCACGTCGGAGTAGAGCGTGCCCTGGACGAGGAACCTCGCCGGGTGGCGCTCGGAGATCGCGGCAGCCTCCTCCTCGAAGACGCGGATGAACTCACGGCCGATGACCTTCCGCTTCGTCTCCGGGTCGCTGACACCGTCCAGCTTGGCGAGGAAGCGCTGCTCGGCGGCGACCGCGACGAGCGGGACCTTGAAGGTGTCGCGGAACGCCGCGATCACCTGCTCGCCCTCGCCCTTGCGCATCAGCCCGTGGTCGACGAATACGCAGGTCAGCTGATCGCCGATCGCCCGGTGGACCAGCAGTGCGGCGACCGACGAGTCGACACCGCCCGAGAGACCGCAGATCACCGCGCCGTCTCCGACCTGGGCCCGGATCAGGGCGATCTGCTCCTCGACGATCGAAGCGGCGGTCCACTCGCGCTCGCAGCCGCAGACGTCGGCCAGGAAGTTGGTGAGAATCTGCTGACCGTACGGCGTGTGGACGACCTCCGGGTGGAACTGGATCCCGTAGATCCCGCGCTCGACCTGCTCGAACGCGGCGACCGGTGAGGCGCTCGACGACGCGAGCGACTTGAAGCCGGCCGGCGCCTCGTAGACCGTGTCCCGGTGCGACATCCAGCAGGTCTGCGCGCGGGGCAGGCCGGCGAGCAGCCGGCCCGAGTCGACGACGTGGAGGTCAGAGCGGCCGAACTCGCCGATCTGGGCCTCCTCGACTCGGCCCCCGAGGTCGTGGACGAGGAGCTGCATCCCGTAACAGATGCCGAGCACCGGAATGCCGAGCTGGAGAAGCTCGGGATCGAGCTTCGGCGCCCCGGCGGCATAGACCGAGGCAGGGCCGCCCGAGAGGATCAGGCCGCGTGGCGAGCGGCGGGCGACCTCGGTTGCTCCGACGTCGTGCGGAAGCAGCTCGGAGAAGACCCCGCACTCGCGGACGCGCCTGGCGATCAGTTGGGAGTACTGGCCGCCGAAGTCCAAGACGACGACCTCGGCCTCCGCGGGGCGAGGTGGAACCGCCAGGTCGGACGCGCCCTGCCCGACGGCGGGGTCGTCGGTGACCGCGACGCCACCGACCCGAGCCGGGTCGGGCGGCCCGGTCGGGGGCCCGACGGCCCTAGTCATTGACGAGAACGGCGGCCTTCCCGGTTGCGCCCATGCCAACGCCCTGCTCGCGCTGAAGCTGCTTGCCCTCGGTCTGGAGGGCCGGAGCGACCATCAGCTCGGCCCTGTTGAACTCGGCGATGTCCTTGTACCCGCACGTCGCCATCGACGTGCGCAGGCCGCCCATCAGGTTCAGCGACCCGTCGTTCTCGCGTGCCGGTCCCGAGAGGATCTCCTCGAGCGTCGCGTTCTGGGCAGTCGCGACCCGCGCGCCCCGCGGGAGCGTCGGATGGAAGGTCGCCATGCCCCAGTGGAAGCCCCGCCCGGGCGCCTCATAGCCGCGGGCGAGCGGCGAGCCGATCATCACCGCGTCAGCGCCGCAGGCGATCGCCTTGGCGACATCGCCGCCGTTGCGCATCCCCCCGTCGGCGATGACCTGGACGTAGTCTCCGGTCTCGAGCATGTGGGTCGACCGGGCGGCCGCCACGTCGGCGATCGCCGTCGCCTGCGGCACGCCGATCCCGAGCACTCCCCGCGTCGTGCATGCGGCACCGGGGCCGACCCCGACAAGAACCCCGGCCGCTCCGGTCCGCATGAGGTGGAGGCCGGTGTGGTAGGACGCGCACCCGCCGACGACCACGGGAACGTCGAGCTCGGGAATGAACTTCTTGAGGTTGAGCGGCTCGGTGTGGGCCGAGACGTGCTCGCCGGAGACGACGGTGCCCTGGATCACGAGGACGTCGAGCCCGGCGTCGAGCGCGAGCTCGTAGTACCGGCTGACCCGTTGGGGCGTCAGAGCCGCGGCGCAGACCACGCCCTCCGCCTTGATCTCCCGGATCCGCTGGCCGATCAGCTCCTCCTTGATCGGCTCGGCGTAGATCCGCTGCATCTCGCGAGTCGCGACCTCCTTCGGCAGGCCGGCGATCTCCTCGAGCTGCTCCTCGGCGTCTTCGTAGCGGGTATAGATCCCCTCGAGGTTGAGTACGGCCAGCCCGCCGAGCCGGCCGATGATCCCGGCCGTCCGCGGCGAGACGACACCGTCCATGGCACTTGCCAGCAGGGGCAGCTCGAAGCGGTAGTCGCCGAGCTTCCACGAGATGTCGACATCGTCAGGGTCTCGCGTCCGTCGTGACGGAACGATCGCGATGTCGTCGAACCCGTATGCCCGACGCGCCTTCTTGCCGCGTCCGATCTCTACTTCCATTGATCAAATCCTAGGTCTCGAGGCGGACGGATCAGGTCGCGCCCAGAGCTGGGACGGGGCGGCAACCACCTTCTCGAGAATAGCAACGGCCTCCCCGGTCCGGGCGCCGGTTGCCCGGTCGGAGGCAGTCGGCCCGGGCGGGCCGCCGATGCCGACGGAGAAGGTCGCCCGCGGCTGACGCCGGCGGCGAAAGTCCGGGTCGTCAGCTGACGCCGGCCGGCAGCTGCAGCTCGGTGACCGTGACCTCGCCGACCAGCCGATCGACCTCGCGCGCGTCGATCAGGCCGGCTCCCAGCCGACGGGTCGATTCGGAGCCGCAGGCGACGCCGAAGCGCAGGCACTCCTCCGGCGAGCTGCCGACGTAGCGGGCGGCGACATAACCGGCGAGGAACGCGTCGCCCGAGCCGACCGCCGCAACCGGCTCGCGAGGGTTTATCCGGACGCGGTGGAGTCGGGGAGTACCGTCGACGACGACTTGGGCGAAGCACCCGTCCGGGACCGTCATGATCGCCTCCCGGGCTCCGAGCGAGACCATCTCGCGCACGGCGATCACCCGGTCGTCGTCGTCGTTGAACTCGTGGCCGACGAGCTCCTCGGACTCGAGCATGTTCGGCGACACGACGTCCGGCTCGGCTCGCATCGCCAGGCGGAGGGGGTCGCCGTCGGAGTCGACGATCGCGGTCACGCCGAGCTTGTGCAGCTCCCGGGTCAGGCGGGCGTAGAGGTCCGGCGGGACGTTCCGGGGGAGCGAGCCGGCAAAGACGACGATCGCCGCACCGCGGGCCAGGTAGAGGAGCTTGTCGCAGAACAGCTCGACCTCGGCCGACGTGATCGACGGACCCTGCTCGTTGATCTCGGTCTGCTCGCCGGTCGTCGGATCGATCACGGCGGTGTTGGTCCGCGACTCCTCGCCGATCCGCACGAAGTCGTTGAGGATCGACTCGCCGGTCAGCTGCTCGATGATCTGGGTACCGGTCGGGCCGCCCTGGAGTCCGGTCGCGATCACCGGCTGGCCGAGCGTCTTCAGCGTCCGCGCGATGTTGACGCCCTTCCCCCCGGCCAGCGTCCGCCGCTCGACCGAGCGGTGGCGTCGGGCGAGACGGAAGTTCGGGACCGACAGCGACTTGTCGATCGCCGCGTTGAGGGTGACCGTGATGATCATCGGCTGGGGCTCACCGCGATGATCATCGGTTGGCCAAGCCACGCCGGCGCCTCAGCATGAGCTGGAGGCTACACCCAACAACCAGGAGCACGCCCCCGATCAACTCCCCCGCCTTGAGGATCCGCCCGCCGGCCAGACCCGGCGGCGCCGCGATCGCCTGCTGGGTGACCAGCGGCACGCTTCCGAGAACGCGGTGACCAGACTCGGCGACAAGGGCGCCGAGTCGGCTGCCGGCGGGCAGCGGCCCGTTCGCGGTGGTGACCACCTTCGACCGGTAGACGTCGAGACCCTCGCCGCGCGGCAGCCAGAGCGGGAGGCTGCGCTGCGCCACCAGCGCCAGTCGATCGGCCGGACGCCCGGCCACCGGAACGGTGGCGTACACACGCCCCGCCCGCACAGCCTCCACGTGGTGGTAGACCGCCATCCCGTAGCGCAGCAGCTTCAAGGTGTCGGCGTCGCGCGTCGATTCGCTCGGATCGCCGAGCACGACGCTGATGAAGTTCGCCCCCGAGCTTGACCCCGCGCCGACCAGGCAGTAGCCGGCGGCGAGGGTGTGACCGGTCTTGACGCCGACGACGAACTTGTACCTGCCGACGAGGAGATTCGTGTTGTTCACGTGCCGTCCGTCGATCAGCGTCGCCTGCGGCCGGGCGACTGTCCTCGCGAAGGCCGCGTTGTGCATCAGCGCGGTCGCCAGGACCGCCAGATCCGCCGGACTCGAGTGATTGCCCGGCGTGTCGAGCCCGACCGGGGTCGTGTAGCTGGTTCCAGTCATCCCGAGTGCCGCAGCCGAGCTGTTCATCCAGCCGACGAACCGTGTGGAGGAGCCGCCGCCGAGGTCGTAGGCGAGCGTGTGGGCGGCGTCGCCGCCGCTTGGCAGGAGCATCGCCGTCAGCAGCGTCGCCAGGCTCAGCCGCTCGCCCGTCGCGATTCCGGCGACGGTCTCGCTGGCGGCGGCCGTGTACGGCCGAACGGTGAGGATCGTGTTGAGCTTGGCATGCTGGAGGGCGACGTAGGCGGTCATCAGCTTTGTCAGGCTGGCGATCGGCAGCTGGCGGTCGGCGTGCTGGGCGAACAACGTGACGCCAACATCCCGCTCGATCAGAATCGCCGCCTTCGCCCGCAGAACCGGCGGCGCCGGCGGCGCCGAGGTTGCCGCCTGACCCGGCGACGCCCATGCGAGGAACAGGCCGATCGCCAGCAAGGCGCGAGGCAGTGCTCCCCTGGCCATCGGCCCGAAGATAGCGGCTGGGACGGTCTCTCCGCCGCACCGTCCAACTCCCTGCGAACGGCCGAGAAGCGACCTCCCTACAACGACCAGGCGAGCTCTCGCAGCCGGTGGGCAGCAGCTCGCGCGCGGTCCGCCGGATCGCCGCCATCGGCCTCGTGGGCGCTGGCGATCGACCGCGACGCGCTGACCAGACCGCCGGCTCTGCCCGGAGCGAATGCCGGCGCGAGGTCTTCGACACGCCCGCCCTGGGCGCCGACGCCGGGCAGCAGGAAGGTCGCCCGCGGCATCAGCTCGCGAGCCCGCGTCAGGTGGCCGGGCTCGGTCGCTCCGAGGACCGCCCCGACATCCGCGAGCCGCCCGCCCGCGGGCTGGCCGCCGAGCTCGGCCACGATCCGCGCCAGGCGGTGCCAGACCGGACCGCCTTCGGCGAGCTCGAGATCCTGGACGTCGCGCGCCCCCGGGTTCGACGTCCGCACCAGCACGAACACACCGGCCCCGGTTGCGACCAGCGGGGCCAGCGCGTCGATGCCGAGCAGGGGATTCGCTGTGAAGGCGTCCGCCCCGAGACCGATCAAGGCCTCCGCATAGGCGCTCGCGGTGACGGGTACGTCGCCGCGCTTACCGTCCGCGATCACAAGCAGCCCGGCCGCATGGGAGTGTTCGACGACCTCGACGAGGGCCGCCGCGCCGGGCGGGCCGAGTCGCTCGAAACATGCGAGCTGGGGCTTCACAGCCACGCACGCCTCACCGACCGCGTCGATCAGAGCCACGCAGTGCGCCACCACGGCCGACCCGATGTCCCGGCCGCCGGAGTCAGGCGCCGGCCACAGTCGCCGTGGATCGGGATCGAGGCCGAGCACGATCTGCGATTCGCGCCGGGCGACCAGACCGGCCAGCCGGTCGGCCCAGCCCGCCCCCGAAGCCCCGGCCAGATCCGTCGATCGTGTCAGGGCGGTCATCGCATCTCGTCCCGGACGGCCTTCTTGAGCGCCGTCCCCGCCGTGAAGCGCGGCACGCTCGTCGCCTCGACCCAGATCTTCTCGCCCGTGCGCGGGTTCACCCCGGGACGTGCGCCGCGGGTCGCGACGTGGAACTTCCCAAAACCCGACAACGCGACCTCACCGCCGGCTGCGAGGGTCTCCTCGATCGCCGAGAGCGTCGTCTCGACAGCCCGCGCCGCGTCCCGCCGCGGGAGCTGGCCCCGAGCCGACACGCGGTCGATCAACTCGGCCTTCGTCACGTCCCGAACCTAACACCGGCCGCGGACGCAAACGTCCGCTCGGCAGCCGCGACACGGTCAGGCGGCCGACGCGCCAGAATGGGTTTCTGATGCCGCTCGTCCGAATCGCATGGCTGGTGACCGTCGGGATCGCTCTCGTGACGGCTCTGCTGATGCTCCTCTCCGGTCGCGTCGGATACGCCGGGGTCTTTCTCGCGCTCGCCGTATCCGCGGGAATCAACCTCCGCTGAGGCTCGCTTCGGCCCGCGCGGCCCGGAGCGCAAGGGCGCAGTCAGTGTCCGGCGCGCTCCAGCCAGGCCAGCAGGGCTCGCACCGCATGCCCCCGATGGCTGATCGCGTGCTTGCGATCGTCGGTGAGCTCGGCCATCGTCAGGCCACCGGGCCCGTCGTCAGGCAGGAAGACCGGGTCGTAGCCAAAGCCGCCGCCGCCCCGCGGGCGCTCCGCCATCCGGCCCGTACAGCGGCCCTCGAAGACGACCTGCTCGCCCGAGACCGGGTCCACGTAGGCCAGCGCACAGACGTACGCCAGCGCGCTCCCGGCCGGCGCGTGCGCCAGCAGCTTCGCGAGGTTCTCCTCGTCGGTCGCCGACTCGCCCGCGTAGCGGCGCGAGTAGATCCCCGGCGCCCCGCCCAAGGCCGCGGCCTCGATGCCCGAATCGTCGCCGATCGCCGGGCGGCCGATCGCTTCGGCGGCGACGAGCGCCTTGCCGAGCGCGTTCTCGGCGAACGTCGACCCGACCTCCGGACCCAGATCCACCGATTCGGCCAGCGGCTCGAGCACGTGTGGGGCGATCAGCACGCCGAACTCCCGCAGCTTGTGGGCGCTGCGTGTCGCCAGGGTAAGCCTCACCTGCTCTCGAGCACCTCGGCCTGGGTGTCCCGCAGGCTCTCGATTCCCGCGGCCGCGAGCGCCAGCAGATCGTCGAGGTGGGCGCGTGAGAGCGGCGTCCGCTCCGCCGTCGCCTGAACCTCGATCAGCCCGCCGTCGCCCGTCATCACGACGTTCGCGTCGACCTCGGCCTCGGAGTCCTCGGAGTAGTCGAGATCGAGCAGCGCCACTCCGCCGACCATCCCGCACGAGACGGCGGCGATCGACCCGGTCAGCGGCGTCCGCTCGATATCCCCTGCCTCGAGAAGCTTTCCCACGCCCAGGGCGAGCGCGACGTACGCGCCCGTGATCGACGCGCAGCGCGTCCCCCCGTCTGCCTGCAGCACGTCGCAGTCCAGGTAGATCGTCCGCTCGCCGAGCGCCCCGAAATCCAGGATTCCCCGCAGGGAGCGGCCGATCAGCCGCTGGATCTCGACCGTCCGGCCGTCGACCTTCCCGCGGGTCGAGTCGCGCTGCTTGCGCTGGCCGGTCGACGCCGGGAGCATCCCGTACTCCGCGGTCAGCCAGCCGCGACCCGCGCCCTTGAGCCAACGGGGGACGCCCTGCTCGATCGACGCCGTGCAGATCACCTTCGTCACCCCGACCGAGATCAGCGCCGATCCCGTCGCGGGCGCGACGAAATTCGGCTCGATCGTCGTCGGACGGAGCTCGTCCGGACCGCGGTCGTAGCTCCGCTCGGGCGCCGTCATCCGCCGACCCCGACCGGCAGGCCGACCGGCGGAGCGGTCGTGCCCGGGAGGGCGGCGGTAACCGGCAGAGCGGTCGTCACCGGCGGTCCCGTCGTGACCGGCGGTCCGGTCGTGACCGGCGGAGCGGGTGTGACCGGCAGTTCGACCCGCGAGACATCTTCGAGCGGCAACTGGAGAAAGCGGCCGCCGAGCGCCCGGAAGGGCTCGACCTCGCCAGTGCAGAGGAACCGGTAGTCGCCCTCGCCCGAGCGCCCGTTCTCGAGGTCCGCGTCGATCAGCGCCTGCTCGACGGCCACGGCCGTCGCCGTGGCCGAGCTGATCAGCCGGACGCCGCGCCCGAGCGTCCGTTGGATCATCGGCGCGACCAGGGGGTAATGCGTGCACCCGAGGATCACCGTGTCGACCCCGGCGTCGCGCAACGGCCGGCAGTACTCGCGAACCGTGTCGACGGCCACCCGATCGAACGGGTCTCCGCCCTGGATGATCGGCGCCAGGCGCGTCGCCGCGACGCTCGTCAAGCGGGCCGCCGGCCGGTGGGCCGCGACCGCCCGCTCGTAGGCCCCGCTCCTGACCGTCGCGTCGGTGGCCAGCAGGCCGATCCGTCCATTCACACTCGCCACGGCCGCCAGTCTCGCGACCGGCTCGACGACGCCGAGCACCTCGACGCCGAGCGTCGTCGACGCCATCCGCTCGCGCAGCGGCTCGAGCGCCGCCGCGGTCGCCGAGTTGCAGGCCACGACGAGCAGTTTCGCTCCACGGGCCAGCAGGAGCTCGGCGATCTCGAGCGAGAACCGCTCCAGCTCGGCCGCCGATCGCTCGCCGTAGGGGAAGCGCGCCGTGTCACCGAGGTACAGGTAGTCCTCGGCCGGCAGCGACACCAGCAGCTCGTGGAGGACCGTCAGTCCGCCGACGCCGGAATCGAAGACCGCGACCGGCCGCGCACGAGGATCGGAGGCTCGGGCGGACACCCGGTCCATGATCACAGATCGACTCGACGCCCCGTCCGCGTCGAGCTGCCCGACCCCCCGCCGGGGACTAGCATGCGACCGATGGGACGCCTGTCGCGGCTGCGCCGCGGCTCACGACACGGTGATGACGAGCCGCTCGATCAGGCCGCGTACCCCGGCGGCGCGACGGTCGAGTTCGACGTCGCCGCCGAGCCCGTCCCGCACGAGCCCGACCCGACGGGCGCCGCGCGGAGCCACACGCCGACGAGCTACCGCGACCGCGCGCGACTCCGCCGTCGCCTGCGCTATCTCCGGCGCGCCCGCGAGCTTGCGTTCCGCGACCTCGGCGGCTTCGTCTTCGACGCCCACCGCTTCAACCGCGACCGCGACGACATCGTCGCCGCCAAGCTCAAGGGCCTCGTCGGCATGGACGCCGAGCTCCGCTCGCTCGAGACCGCGCTCGACGACCGACGCGAGCTGATGCTCCTCCACGAGCCCGGAATCTCCGTCTGCCCCCGCTGCGCCACCCTCCACGGCAGCGACGCGAACTTCTGCTCCGGCTGCGGCCTCCCCCGCCGGGGCGCCGCCCTCCCACTCGGTCCACGCGCCCCGCTGCCGATCCCCGAAGCGGCCGCGGCGCCGGCGACTCCACCACCAGCACGGGCCGCGCCGGCCGGACCCGCGACTTGGGGGCGACCGGCGGGACCGGTCGGACCGGCCGGACCGGCCGCACCGGCGAGTCTGACGGCACGGGCGGTACCTGCACCACCGGCGCCACAGGCAGCATCGGCCGCGCCGGCCCCACAGGCAGCACCGGCCGCGCCGGCACCACAGGCAGCACCGGCAGCACCGGCCCCACAGACGGCACCGGCCGCGCCGGCCGCACCGGCACCACAGGCCGCGCCGGCCGCACCGGCACCACAGGCCGCGCCGGCCGCGCCGGCACCCCAGGCAGCACCGGCACCTCCAGCAGCCGCGGTGGCAGAGCAGCCGACCAGGGTCATCAGGTCCCCGGCTCCCAAGCCCAAGGGGCGGACGCGCTTCCGCAGCCGGAAGTGAGCACCCCCGACCTGACTGCCGCCGCCCAGCCGGCGTGCCCGGTCTGCAACGCGGCCCTCGCCCCGGCCCAGTCCTGGTGCCTGGAGTGCGGCGCGGCCGCCCGCACCCGAATCGCCCCGACGCCCCGGTGGCGACCGCTCGCCCTGATCGCCGCCCTCGCGGCGCTCCTCGCGGTCATCGCGATCGGCCTCGCCGTCGCCCGGCTCGTGCGCGACTCGTCCAGCCCCCCGGTCACGACGGTCCCCCCCGCGAGCCAGGGCGTGACCGCGGCCAGCGCAATCACCCACTGACGAGCCAGCGTCCGCCCTCCCGAGCCAGCGGTCGGCCGGCCGGTCAGCGGTCGCAGTCAGTCAGGCCAAACCCCAAGGCCGAGCCGCTCCCGAGCCGCCCGGGCGACCGGGTGGACCGGGAGACCGCCCGCCGCCGGCGTCACGTCGGCCACCAGCACCTCCATCGTCGCCGCCACCGACCCCGCCAGCGCGTCCAGGCCATAGCCACCCTCGAGGACCACCCCGAGCGGCACGCCGAGCTCCTCGCAGACCCGGCGCATCGTCGCGGTCATCGCCGCGTACCCGCCCTCCGAGACGGTGCAATCGGCCAGTGGGTCGTCCCGGTGTGCGTCGTAGCCGGCCGAGATCAGCACCACGTCCGGCTCGTAGTCGCGGGCCAGGTCGCAGACGACGTGGTCGACCAGCGAGCAGAACACCCCGTCCCCCGAACCCTCGCCGACCGGCAGGTTCACCGTGAAGCCGCTCCCGGCCCCGACCCCTCGGTCGGACGCCGGTCCGCTCCCGGGATAGAGGGGCGACTCGTGGATCGATACGTAGAGAACCTCGTCCGTCTCCCTGAACTGGTCGTTCGTCCCGTTTCCGTGATGGACGTCCCAGTCGAGGATCAGCACCCGGTCCACCCCGTCCCGGCGCAGCGCCGCCCGGGCGGCAATCGCCACGTTGTTGAACAGGCAGAACCCCATCGCCCGCTCCCGGGTCGCGTGGTGACCGGGCGGACGGTGCGCCGAGAAGCCCGTCGTCGCCGTCCCGTCGAGCAGCTCCTCGACGAGTGCAACCGCTCCTCCCGCCGCCCGGAGAGCCGCCTCGAATGAGCCGGGGCTGACCAACGTGTCCATGTCGAACGCTCCCCCGCCGGCCGCCGCGACGCGCTCGATCCGGTCGAAGTGGGCCGCCGTGTGAACAAGCTCGACCAGCTCGCGGGCGACCGCCGGCGACTCCACGCGCTCGAAGCCGAGCCAGCCCCGCCCGTCGAGCTCCTGTTCGATCGCGACGATCCGGGCCGGGCGCTCAGGATGGCGGCCGGTCTCGTGACGCAGCGACGCCGGATGGCTGAAGTAGACCGCTCGACCCATCCAGGTACGGTATCCCTGGCATGATCGATCGTCGCCCGCCAGACGGTGGGTTCCGCATCGAGGCCGATGTCGCGGTCATCGGTGCCGGCGCCGCCGGGCTCTACGTCGCCCTCAGTGCCGCCCGGCTCGGCGCCCGTGTCGCCCTGATCTCCGCGACATCGCTCGCCGAGACAGCCAGCTACTGGGCCCAGGGCGGCTTGGCCGCCGCCCTCGCGACCGACGACAGCCCCGCCCAGCACCTCCGGGACACACTCCACGCCGGACGCGGGCTCGTCCGTCCGTCGGCTGCCCGAGTCCTCTGCGACGAGGCGCCCGACCAGGTTCGCAAGCTCGAGGCCCTCGGCGTCCGCTTCGACGCCGACCGGACCGGCCGGCTTGCCCTCGGCCTCGAGGGCGGCCACTCGATCCGCCGAGTCGTCCACGCCGGCGGGAGCGCGACCGGCCGCCGAATGATGCGCCAGCTCTCCGCCCTTGCCGCCGAGCACCCGGCGATCGAGGTGATCGAGAACGCCCGGGCCAGCGGACTCGCCGTCACCGACGGCCGGTGTGCCGGCGTCGTCTGCGAGGACGGCCGCCTGATCGCCGCCCGCGGCCTCGTGATCTGCACCGGCGGAGCCGCCGCCCTTTGGGCCCGGACGACCAATCCCCCGGGCGCGCTCGGCATCGGCCTGCTGCTCGCCCACCGAGCAGGCGCCCAGCTCGCCGACCTCGAGTTCGTCCAGTTCCACCCGACCGCCGTGATCGGCGTCCCCGGGCGCGAGGGGTTCTGCGTCACCGAGGCCGTCCGCGGCGAGGGCGCCGTGCTGCTCGACTCAACCGGCGAGCGCTTCGTCGACGAGCTGGCCCCCCGCGACGAGGTCGCCAGCGCGATCTACGCCCGTCTCAAGGCGACCGGCGAGCCGTCCGTCGCCCTCGACATGCGCGCGATCGACCCGGCCCGCTTCCCCAACGTCGTCGCCGCCCTCTCCGACGCCGGCCTCGACCCCAGCCGCGAGACAGTCCCCGTCGCCCCGGCCGCCCACTACGTGATGGGCGGGATCGTCACCGACCTCCACGGCCGCTCGACCGTCCCCGGGCTCTACGCCGTCGGGGAGGCCGCCTGCACCGGCCTCCACGGAGCCAACCGGCTCGCCTCGAACTCGCTCAGCGAGTGCTTCGTCTTCGGCGACCGGGCCGCCCGCGCAGCCCTCGACGAGCCCGCCCCGGCGAGCTCCCCGCCCGCCCAGCCGGCGCCCGAGATCCCGCCGGTGACCCAGGAGACGCGGACCGCCTGCTGGCAGCACGCCGGCCTCGTCCGCGACCGAGCCGGCCTCGACCGGCTCGCCGGCGACCCCCATCCGGTCGCCAGGCTGATCGCCGCCTGCGCGATCGCCCGCGACGAGACCCGCGGCGCCCACGTCCGCCTCGAGCACCCCGAGACCGACCCCCGGCTCGACGGTGTCCACACCGTCCTCGACGCCTCCCCTCACCCCCATTTCGAGCCCTGGACCTGACCCGGCACCACCCCCGACCCGACCCGCCACCAGCCCCCGACCCGACACCAGCCCCCAACCACCCCGCCACCAGCCCCCGACCCGACACCAGCCCCCAACCACCCCGCCACCAGCCCCCGACCCGACACCAGCTCCCAACCACCCCGCCGCCAGCCCCCGACCCGACACCAGCCCCCAACCACCCCGCCACCGGCCCCCGACCCGCCCCGGCACGAGCCCAACCCGACTCGGCACGAGCTGCCAAGCCGGGCGAATCGACCTCCAGATGCCCGGCCGCGGCCGCCTCCGCCGGGCACCGCACGCCGCGCCCACCGCCGCCGCCAACCCGTGTGCAATCGAACGACCACCGCAGAACCCCGTCGTTTCCAGGCAAATCAGCCTTAAGCCGCGGTTAACACTCCGGAGGGTGCGAAGTTCATCCGAGAGGTTCATACTCTCTGGCGAGGGATTTGGGAGTCGGTGGGTTTGCGAGGTCGGTGTCTCTCCGAGTGAAACCGAGAGAAACGGACTTCGCACGATGTATCAGTTCAGCAGAGCCATTTACCGAGAGCTTGCCCCCCTCGTCGAGCGCGACTCGCCCGACGACCTGACCGGCCACCGGCGTGTCCTGAGCGCCTGCGAGTCGGCGGTCGACCGCCTGGCCAACGACCGCCACTACTTCGCCCGGCCGGCCCGCACCCTCTTCAACGACATCCGCTTCCAGTTCCCGGTCACCGCCCAGCCCCACGTCTATCGGGTCGTCGACCACTATCTCGAGCTCGCCGACGAGTTCTTCTCCCAGCTGCCGCGCGACGGCTGCGACGCCAACGGCCAGCCGCTCCGCTGCCGGGCGATGACCCGCAAGGGATCGGCCTGTCAGCGGATGCCCCTGCCCCACAACGGCTACTGCCCCTCCCACCAGCACCTCGCCGAGACCGAGGACTCCGAGGCCGCCCTGGCCGCAGCCTAGGTCATCACCCGCGGGCCGCGCCGGGGCCGCCGCCCGAACCGCCGGCCCTGTCACGGTGCAAGCCGCCGGGCGGACCGCTAGCGTCCGCCGGCGATGCTCCTCGGCGTCGACGTCGGCGGGACCTTCACCGACGCCGTCCTCGTCGCCGGCGGGGCGCTTTTTGCCGCCAAGCTGCCGACCACCCCGGAGGATCAGTCACAAGGCGTGATCGCCGCCGTCGGAGCCGTCCTCGACCAGGCGGCTGCCCGGCCGGCCGACGTCGCCCGCTTCGCCCACGGCATGACCGTCGCGACCAACGCCCTCCTCGAGGGCCGCGGCGCCCGTGCCGTCCTGATCGCCACAGACGGCTTCACCGATCTCGTCGAGCTCGGCCGCCAGGCCCGGGCCGAGCTCTACCGGCCGTGCGCGGCTCACCCCCCGCCGATGATCGGCCCCGAGCTCCGCTTCCCGGCAACCGAGCGGATCGGGCCCGACGGCGTGATCACCCCGCTGACCGACGCCGCCGCCCTCGTCGAGCGGGTCGCCGCAGCCGACCCGCAGGCCGTCGCCGTCGTCCTCCTCCACTCCTACGCCCACCCCCAGCACGAGCGGGAGATCGGCCGGCTGCTCGCCGACCGCCTGCCCGGTGTCCATGTCTCCCTCTCGCACGAGGTCGTCGGCACCCTGCGCGAGTACGAGCGGGCCGCGACCACCGAGATCGACGCCGCCCTCTCCCCCCTGCTCGCCGGCTACCTCGACTCGCTCGCCACCCGCGCGGCCGCGGCCGGCCTGCCCGAGCCCCAGATCATGCAGTCCTCCGGCGGCCTGACCGATCTCCGCCGAGCCGCAGACCACGCCGCCCTCACCGTCCTCTCCGGTCCGGCCGGCGGTGCCCACGCCGCGAGCCTGCTGGCGGCGAGCGCTGGCGTCGCGAACGTCCTCTGCTTCGATATGGGCGGGACCTCCTGCGATGTCTGCGCGATCGACGACCGCGACGTATCCGAGACCGCCGAGCGGCTGGTCGGCGGCCGGCCGCTCGCCCTGACGACGCTCGACATCCACACCGTCGGCGCCGGCGGCGGGTCGATCGCCTGGCGGGACGCCGGCGGCGCGCTGCGCGTCGGACCCCAGTCGGCCGGCGCCCGTCCCGGACCCGCCTGCTACGCCCAGGGCGGGGTCGACCCGACCGTGACCGACGCCAACCTCCTGCTCGGCCGACTTCCCGACGGCCTCCCCCTCGCCGGACGCCTCCCGCTCGACAAGGACGCCGCCGCCGCGGCGATCGGCCGCCTGGCCGACGAGCTCTCACTCGATCCGCTCGACTGCGCCGCCGGCATCCTCCGCGTCGCCAACGCCGAGATGGTCCGCGCGCTGCGCGTGATGAGCGTCGAGCGCGGCGTCGACCCCCGCGGCTACGCCCTGATGGCCTTCGGCGGCGCCGGGCCCCTCCAGGCCTGCGCGATCGCCGACGAGCTCGGCATCCGGCGGATCCTCTGCCCCCGGTCCAGCGGCGTCCTCTGCGCCCTCGGCCTGGCCGCCGCCCCCGCCCGCCGGGACGCGTCCGGCTCCCACGCAGCCGCCGACGTCGCGCAGCTGCGCCGGCGGGTCATCGACGAGCTCGGCGCCCCGCCTGAGCGCGAGCGCTTCACCTACGAGCTCCGCTACGTCGGCCAATCCTTCGAGCTCCCGACCGAAGCCCCGGCCGACGCCGACGCCGCCCACCTCCGCGCGGCCTTCGAGGCCGTCCACGAACGCCGCTACGGCTACACCGAGCCCGACCTCGACGTCGAGCTCGTCACAGTCCGCGCCAGCGCCTTCGGCCCCGCCCCCAAGATCGACTTCCAGGCCGCCACCGGGACGTTGGACCGCCGGACCCGCCCGGTCCGCTTCGACGCAGGCGCCGACCCCCTCCAGGCAGCGATCCTCGTCGGTGAGCCGCCCGCCGGCACGCGGCTCGAAGGCCCGGCGATCTGCGCCCTCCCCCAGGCCACGCTCCTCGTCGCCCCCGGCTGGGCCGGCCACGTCCGCGACGACGGGACGATCGACCTCCGGCGGACGGACCCGACGCACGTGGACCCCCCCACTGCCGACCACGCGACCGCCGAGGGGGTCGATCCGACGACCGATCGCCCCGCCGAGCACCACCCCGACCCAGACCCGACGACCGATCGCCCCGCCGAGCACCACCCCGACCCAGACCCGACGACCGATCGCCCCGCCAGCACCACCCCGAGCCAGACCCGACGACCGATCGCCCCGACGACCACCCCGAGCTCGACCCGATCGCCCTGGCCGTCGCCCTCGGCGGCCTGCGGGCGGCCTGCGAGGAGATGGGCGCCCTGCTCGTCCGGGCAGCCCACTCCCCGAACATCAAGGAGCGCCGCGACGCCTCGTGCGCCGTCTTCGATCCGGCCGGCCAGATGATCATGCAGGCCGAGCACATCCCCGTCCACCTCGGCGCGATGCCGGCCGCCGTCGCCGCCGTCCTGCACGGCCCGCACGCCCCCGGCCGGAGCTTCATCCTCAACGACCCGTTCACCGGCGGCACCCACCTCCCCGACATCACGCTCGTCACCCCCGCCTACTCAGACGGCGAGCTGGTCGGCTTCGCGGCGACCCGCGCCCACCACGCCGACGTCGGCGGCCGCCTGCCGGGGTCGATGCCGGCCGACAGCCGGACGCTGGCTGAGGAAGGCATCCTGATCACGCCACAGGTGCTCCACAAGAACACGATCGAGCAGCTCATCGGACGCATGCGCCAGCCACCCGAGCGGCGAGCCGACCTCCGCGCCCAGCAGGCCGCCAACGAGCTCGGCGCACGCCGTCTCGCGGAGCTCGCCCGCCGGATCGGCCCCCGCGGGCTCGCGGCCGCCGGCGCTCAGGTGATCGCCTATGCCGAGCGGCGCACGCGCGCCTGCATCGCCGCCCTTCCCGACGGCGTCCACCACGCGTCGGACATTCTCGAGGCAGCGGACGGCGACCTCGAGCTCCGCCTGCGGGCGACCGTCGACGGCGACCGCCTGACGCTCGACTTCACCGGCAGCGCCCCCCAGCATCCCGGGAACCTCAACTGCCCGCTCGCGGTCACCCACTCGGCCTGCTACTACGCCGCCCGCGTCCTCACCGACCCCGACATCCCACCGTCGGCCGGCGCCCACCGTCCGATCAGGGTGATCGCCCCGCTCGGGTCGATCCTCAACGCCCGCCGGCCGGCGGCCGTCGCAGCCGGCAACGTCGAGACATCCTCGCGCGTCGCCGACCTCGTCCTCGGCGCGTTCGGCCAGGCCCTCGGCCAGGGGACGATGAACAACCTCACGCTCGGCAACGACCGCTTCTCCTACTACGAGACGATCGGCGGCGGCCAGGGTGCGTGTCCCGATTCCGACGGCCCGTCGGGAGTCCACGTGGCGATGAGCAACACCCTCAACACCCCGGTCGAGGCGCTCGAGCGGGCCTACCCGATCCGTGTCGTCCGCAACGAGATCCGCCGCGGGTCCGGCGGCCTGGGCGCCCACCACGGGGGCGACGGGATCGTCCGCGAGCTCGAGGCCCTCGAGCCGATGACCTACTCGCTGATCGCCGAGCGCCGACGACACGCCGCGTCCGGCGCGGCCGGCGGCCAGCCGGGCGCCCGCGGGCGGGATCTTCTCAACGGCAGGCCGATCCCCGGCAAGTCGACCGGTACCCTCAAGACAGGTGACCGCCTCCGAATCGAGACACCCGGCGGCGGCGGGCACGGCCGACCGGTCGGCTGAGCGATGAGTCCCCCGCGGGTCGGCTTCATCGGGCTGGGGATCATGGGCTCGCGGATGGCCGCCAACCTCGCGTCGGCCGGCTTTCCGCTGACGGTCTGGAACCGGACGACGGCCACGGCCGAGCGCTTCGCCTCCGCACACGCGGCCGAGCTCGCCGAGTCGCCGGCCGCCCTGGCGGGTGCGTCGGACATCGTCGTGACGATGGTCGTCGACGGCGACCAGGTCGAGTCGGTCCTGCTCGGCGCCGGCGGTGTCGCCTCGGGCGGCCGGCCGGGCCTCCTCTGCATCGACTGCTCGACGATCGGCCCGGCCGCGACCGAGCGAATCGCCGCCGGGCTCGAGCCCCACGGAATCCACCTGATCGACGCCCCGGTCACCGGATCGGCCCCCCGGGCTGCGGACGCGACGCTGACGATCATGGCCGGCGGGACGGCTGAGGATTTTGCTCTGGGCCGGTCGGTGTTGGACGCGGTCGGCCGGCTCGTGCTCCACGTCGGTCCGCTCGGGCATGGCCAGACGATCAAGCTGATCAACAACTCGGTCGCGGCCGCGAACGCCCTGACCGTCGCCGAGGCGCTCGTCGTCGCCAGCGATGCCGGCGTCGACCTCGACTCCCTGGTCGCCGTGATGGAGGCCGGGTCGGGCGGCTCGACGATGCTCGGCATGAAGGCCGCGCCGATGCGGACCCACGACTTCGCGCCGCTCTTCAAGCTCGATCACATGCTCAAGGACGTCCGCCTCTGCCTCGACGCCGCGCGGATCCCCTTCGGGACGGCGGCGGCGGCCGGCGAAGCCCTCCGCGAGGCCGCGGAGCTCGGTTTTGGCGAGGCCGACTTCGCGGCGATCGTCGCCGCTGTCGAGCGGCGGACGGGCGAGTCGCTCTGACCCCGGCCGGCGCGCCAGCCTGCAACAGATATCCAGGCGTGGTATAGGGCTGTAAAAGTGGTGATTTGCAGGGAAAGTTGGCGTTTTGGGGAATTTTTCGTATCCTGTGATGATCCCGCAGCGGCCTGAGCAGCTTTTGGGCCCTTCGGGATTTCCATTGCCCGCCGCGCGTCCCCCCTGGATTCTTCTATGCCGATTGCCTTCAAAGAATGGGCCGTCACGGTCCGTGCGCTCGCCGAGGGCGAGCAGCTGCTCACCCTGCGCAAGGGAGGAGTTCGCGAGCCCGGGAAGAACTTCCGCGTCGAGCACGACCGGTTCTTCCTCTACCCGACCTTCGATCACCAGCGCGGCGACCTGGTTCGTGAGTCCCACCAGCCCGAGCTCCGCCGTGCCCTCGAGGAGGGCGTGTGGGCCGACGGCGAGCCGAGCGTCCACCAGCTCCACCACGGTCCGACGATCCAGCCGCCCGACCGCGTCCGGATCCGCGCCTGGGCGGAGATCGCCGCCCAGTACACGATCACCGACTCCCGCACGGTCGACGCGCTCTCGCCGTTCTACGTCTGGACCCCCGACTACGCCGAGAAGCGGTTGGAGTGGAAGCGCCGCCACCCGCTCCACGTCCTCCTGCTCCGGACCTACCGGATCCCGCGTCCCGTGACCGTCAAGGTCAAGGACGAGTACGGCGGTTGCCGGTCGTATCTCGAGCTCCAGCGCGACCTTCCCTTCGAGGGGACGCCCGTCCTCTCCGACGAGGAGTTCGACCGGGCGGCCGAGGAGATCCACGCGATCATCAACGGGCGGGTTCCGGCGCTCGCCTAGTCGGGTCGAACGCCCGGGTGGGCCGGGGTTCGGCTTGTGCCGCCGGGCCGGGGTTGTGCCGGGCCGGGTTGTGCCGGGCCTGGGGTTGTGCCGGGCCGGGGTTGTGCCGGGCCGGGCCGGGGTTGTGCCGGGCCGGGTTGTGCCGGGCCTGGAGTTGTGCCGGGCCGGGCCGGGGTTGTGCCGGGCGGCCGGGGTTGTGCCGGGCCGGGCCGGGCTTGTGCGGATCTTGTCGTGCCGGGTCGTCGGTGCGTGTGGACTCTCTGTTCAGAAAAATGGTTGCTTGTGTTGCGCAATCAGTTTCGTTGACGGGGCGCCTCGTGGTCCGGCGGACGCTCCGTTTCGTACTCGATCCGGATCGGGCGTTCGCGGGCGAACCTGGCAGCCGGCTTGCACGACGGCCGGCCGCGGCCCGGCCCGGCAGACTCGAGCGGTGCCCTGGGTCGAGACCACCTCCCCGAACTTCGCCGCCAGGCACGAGAAGGCCGACGACGATGACGCCGACGCCGTGCTCGAGCTCCTCGAGGGCGCCCGCGAGCAGCTCGCCGACGTCTTCCCGCGGCTGCCGGCCGACGAGATCGCGGTCATCCTCCACGGGTCGATCTTCACGCTGTACCTCGCCCAGCCGGCCCTCCCCCTGATCACGCTGGCGACCGCCCCGGCCGGACGCCGGTATCTGGCGGGCTGGTGCTCACCCGGCGAGATCCACGTCCTCGCCCCCCGCCTGCTCGAGCGGCGGGCGTCCGCCGTCCCCGGATCCCGCGAGATGGCGATGCTCGGTCCGGCGACCCTCTACACGCAGCTGGTCCTCGCCGCCAACAACCGCAACCTCCCGCCCCGCCTCCGGCCGACCAAGTTCCTCCGCTACGCCCGCTGGGCCTGGCTGATCGCCGGCGCCGCCCAGTACTTCTCCGGCCAGACGGCCTTCGCCCGGCCGGCGATCGCCCGCCGCCTCCGCGAGGGCCGCGAGCCGTCGTTCCCGCCCGGCGTCCGCGACGCCGCCCTCCTCGGCGGGTCGGTCTTCGACCTGCTCGCCCGCGAGCACGGGTCCCACGCGGCGATCGCCCTCGCCTACGCCCCGCTCCGCGGCGACCCCCGCCGGGCCCTCGTCGAGGCGTTCGAGGGGCGGGCCGTCGACCACACCGGCGGAGCCTGGCGGGCTCACCTCGCCCGGCTCGCCGAACAGCGCTGACCCGGCAGGGCCGGCCGAGCGGATCCATGCCGAGCGGGCCGAGCGGGAGGGCCGACGGGCCGAGCGGGCCGAGCGGGCCGACCGCGGCGACCGCGGCGACCGCGCCCGGCCGACCGGGGTTCGCCGACGGCTCCGAGCCGCTCAGTCCCAGACGTGGGTGGCCATGAAGAGGATCATGGCCACGATCGCCACCCCCAGCAGGAGGCCGGCTAGCAGGCGGGCCGGCGTGTCCGTCGCCGACGGCCGCGGCCCGTCGCCGACGAGCTCGGCGCTGACGAGGACCTCCCGGGCGGTCGGCGCGCCCGAGGCGGCGACGAGCAGCTCGCGCGGGCCGCCGGCCATGAAGTCCGGCACGTCGAAGCCCGCCGCTCGCCGGATCAGGCTCGGGACCCCCTCCTCGAGCAGCATGCCCTGGATGAACTCGGCCTCGGCCTGATTCGACGCCCCGGCGACCCACACCAGCTCGCCTTCGGTGTACTGCGGCTTGATCTTCCGTGCCCTCGCCTGCCGCTCGCTGAGCGCGTCCGCCCGCCCGCCGGTCTGGATCAGGGGCATTCCGCAGCTCCGGCAGAAGCGCTCGTCCGGCGGATGCGCCGACGCGCAGCTCGGGCAGGCGAGCGCGTCGTCGCGCATCAGACCACCGACAGCTCGACTTCCTCGACCTTGGCGTCGACGATCCTGAAGGCCCTCACAACCGGCTCGGGACCGTGGACGCCGACGATGATGTAGAGCGCCTCGGGCCAGGTCGCCAGGTTGATGTCGGTCTGCGACGGATACGGCGCGCTCCGCGTGTGGGAGTGGTAGATCGCGCCCAGCTCGCAGTCGTCGTCGTCGATCGCCGAGTAGATCCGCAGCAGGTCCTTCGGATCGATCACGTACTTCAGCGGGCTGTGGGCCGTATTGACCGCCCGGTAGACGCGGGTCGCCCGACCGGCCTTGGCGGCGACGATCCCGCAGCACTCGTCGGGCGCGTCGGCGACCGCGTGGGCGACCATCTCGTCATACATGCTCCGGGCGATCTCCATGTCCCGAGGCTACCCGCTTTCCCTGCCGATCTCGAACGCCGACGGCAGCGGATTCTTGCCGGCCGCCTGCCGGATCAGCGCGAGATGCTGGGCGTCGCTGCACATCACGGCCGCCGCCAGCTCCATCAGCTTGAGGTCGTCGAGATGCTGCTCGGCAACATAGAAACCGTAGACCTCGGCGTTCTCGAGCCGCTCGGCGAAGACCAGCGCCGACCGATGGTCGGTCGCCTCGTGCAGGCCCGGCAGCGCCCGCTCGGTCGCGGCGAGCGTCGGCTCGGCCGTCGGCCGGCCGCCGAGGTACTCGACGAGGCTCAGCAGTGCCGCGGCGTGTTGACGCTCGTGACCGGCGAGAATCCCGAACAGGTTTCGCAGGGGTCGGTCGATCCCCGGCCGCGTCGACAGCGATCCGTAGGCCACGGCCAGCGCCTGCTCGAGTGCGACGGCCGCTTCGAAGGACGAGATGTCCGTCGCCGTGTCAGCCGCCGCCAGGGCCTGCGGGCCAAGCAGCGATCCGCCCGTCGCGAGGAGCGCCGCCCGGCCGAGCAGCGTCCGGCGCGTCGTGCCCCGCCGCGGTCCGCCGGTGCTCACGCCGCTCCGCGCACGATCGCCTCGCCCAGCGGGAGGCCCCGAGCCTGCGTTACCAAGGCCAGGTGCTGGGCCTCGTTGGCGACGATCGACACCGCGAACGCCCGAGCGGCGGCATTCGTGATCTTCGGGATCACGTCGATGTACCCGCCGATCACCTTGTCCTCGATCCCCCCCACGAAAGCCAGCGCCGCGTCGGCACTCGTCAGCCGGGGAAACCCGTAGTCGGGCAACTCGGGCGTCGGCTCTCCGCCGAGCGCGTGGATCACCGGCGCGAGCTTCAGGGCGTGTTCGACCTCTTGGCGGCCGATCGTCGCCGCCAGCTCGCGAGCCCGGCCGGTCAGCGATCCGGCGACGTGGGCATAGGCGGCGATCGACATGTTCTCGAGCATGAAGACCTCGTCGAGCAGATCGGCGTCGACCCCGTTGACCTCGGGGTTCCTCGGCGGCGCCGCCTTGGCCCCGCACCCGTCGAGCAGGACGGCTCCTCCGAGGGCTCCGGCGCCGACCAGCATGCGACGGCGCGAGACCCGCTCACGCCAGCGGTTGCCCAAACCTGCCATACGCTCAGCTCAGGTGCGGCCGCACGCCGGACCGCGACCCGCGCCGCGGGTTACCACCAGAGCGTGCTCTCGAGTTGCGCGATCTCGTCGACCGGCCGCGTGTACACACCGCTCGAAAGGTACTTCCACCCGTCGTCGGCCACCAGGAAGACGACGTTCCCCTCGTCGAGCTCGCCGGCGATCCGGACCGCCACGCGGGCGATCGCGCCCGACGACACCCCGGCGAAGATCCCCTCCTCGTCGAGCAGCTTCCTCGTCCAGATGATCGCGTCCCGGTTGGTCACGAAGATCTTCCGGTCGAGGACGCTGAGGTCGATGATCGGCGGGATGAACCCGTCGTCGAGCGAACGCAGGCCCTGGACCGGCTCACCCTGCATCGGCTCGGCAGCGACGATCTTGACCGCGCTGCCGAGCTCCTCCTTGAGGCGCCGGCCGTTTCCCATCAGCGTCCCGCCCGTCCCGAGGCCGGCGACGAACGCCGAGACCTCGTCGAGCTCGTTGAGGATCTCGAGCGCCGTCCCGTTGTAGTGGGCCAGCGGGTTCGCCTCGTTCCCGTACTGGTAGGGCATGTAGTAGCTCGGGTCCTCGGCCAGCTTCAAAGCCATCTCGACGGCACCGTTGGACCCCAGATTGCCCGGCGAGCTGATGATCTCGGCTCCGTACATCTTCAGCAGCTGCGTACGCTCGGGGGTCACGTTGTCCGGCATGACGACCTTCAGCTTGTAGCCCTTGCGCCGGCAGATCATCGCCAGCGAGATCCCCGTGTTGCCAGATGTCGGCTCGAGGATCGTCTGACCCGGCGAGATCAGGCCCTTCTCCTCGGCGTCCTCGATCAACGACCGGGCGACCCGGTCCTTGACCGACCCGGTCGGGTTGGCCGACTCCAGCTTCGCCCAGATCCGCACGCCCGGCTTCGGCGAGAGGCGCTTGAGCTCGACGAGCGGGGTGTTTCCGATCGCCTGCACGATGTCGCCGTAGCGACCCCCGCAGGGCTTGTTCTCGAGGAACTGCGCGCCCATGTGCCGATCATATCGGTGGACCTCGCCGGTTGGATCATTTGCCGGGTCGAATCCTCGTCCAGAAGAAGCGATGCCGGAGAGGGCTTGGATCGCGCTCCGCGTGAAACCCGCCCTCCGCGACCGCCGGGCCGCCCCGGCTCAGGACGCGGCCGCGGGCCGCGGCCGCCTGCCCGCCGAACCCGAGCTCAGCGCGATCCGCCGGCCATCGCCGGCAGGATGACGATCACATCGGTCGGGCCCACGCGCGTCTCGAGACCCTCGAGCACGCGGACGTCCTCGTCGTTGAGGTAGACGTTGACGTACCGGTTGAGCGTCCCGTCAGCCCCGAACAGCTGCGTCTGGGTCGCCGGGTGCGCCTCGGCCAGCGACCGCAGGACGTCGCCGACCTTCTCGCCCTCGGCGCTGACTTCCTTGACACCTCCGACCGACGGACGGAGCACCGGTGGGATCTTGATTGTCGCCATGGCCGCGGAACCCTAACCTGAAGCGGCGCAGAACGCCTCGTAGTCGGGAAAGACGCCCATCTCGTCGTCGGTGATCTCCTCCGGCGGGCGCGAGCAGACCGGGCACTCGGGATCCCGGCGGACCTTCAGCTCGGTGAACGTCGCGCTCAGCGCTTCGTAGAGCAGCAGGCGGCCGACCAGCGGCTCGCCGGCGCCGATGATCAACTTGACCACTTCGGTCGCCTGGAGCAGGCCCATCGTCCCCGGCAGGACACCGAGCACGCCGTTCGCACCGCACGACGGCGCCAGCTCGGCCGGCGGCGGCACGGGGTAGAGGCAGCGGTAGCAGGGACCCTCGTACGGGTCGAAGACCGACAGCTGACCGTCGAAGCCCAGGATCGACGCCGAGACGACCGGGATCCGCAGGCGGACGGTCGCGTCGTTGAGGAGATACCGCGTCGGGAAGTTGTCGGCCCCGTCAACGATGATGTCCCAGCCGTCGATGATCTCCATGATGTTCGACGCGTCGAGGCGCGTCACGTACTTGACGACCTCGACGTCCGGGTTCAAGGCGTGGATCGTCTCCTCCGCGGAATCGGCCTTCGGCACGCCGATCCGGTCGGTCGTGTGGACGACCTGGCGCTGGAGATTCGAGAGGTCGACGACATCGTCGTCGACGATGCCGATCGTCCCGACGCCGGCCGCGGCGAGGTAGAGCGCGACCGGGGAGCCGAGACCGCCGGCGCCGAGCAGGAGCACCTTCGCGTCGAGCAGCTTGCGCTGACCGTCCTCGCCGACCTCGGGGACGAGCAGGTGGCGCGAGTAGCGCTCGCGTTGCTCGGCCGTCAACGTCTTCGGGATGTCGAGCTTGTAGCCGCGGTCCTTCCACAGGGTGATCCCCCCGGTCATCGACTCGACGTTCTCGTAGCCGAGCTCGTTGAGTGTCCGTGCGGCCAATGCCGACCGCGTGCCGCCGGCGCAGTAGACGATCACCCGCTGGGCGTGATCGGGCACGGCCCCTTCGATCCGGGTTTCGAGGAATCCCCGGGGGACATGCTTGGCTCCCGGGAGCAGCCCGCTCGCGATCTCGCCCGTCTCGCGGACGTCGACGATCGCCACGCCGTTGCCGATCAGCGGCTGGACGTCGCTCGGATCGATCTCGCGGATCTCCTTCTTCACCTGCCGGATGAACTCGGCGCCCGACGGACTCATCGCAAACTCCCTGAAATCGTGTCTGAATTTGAAACTATACAAAGTGTAGCGCCCAGTCGGGGCGTCCCGTCCGCGGGACGAGGGGCGGCCAGACGCCAACGTGGTGATACCCTACTGCGCAAGTAGGTATTCGAAACGATGATGTTCTCAACAAAAGCCGAGTACGGCGTCCGCGTGATGGTCGAGCTCGCTCGTCGCGGTGGCGACCAGCCGATTCCGCTGGCCGAGATCGCCGAGCGCGAGGGGCTTCCACTTGCCTACCTGGAGCACCTCGTCGCCCGCCTGCGCAAGGCCGACCTGATCGAGAGCAGACGCGGCGCCCATGGTGGATATCTACTCGCCCGCCCGGCAGATCAGATCACGATGGCCGAAGTCGTCCAGGCACTCGAGGGATCGATCGCCCCGATCGAATGCATCTCCGGCCTGCCGGACGGCAGCGTCGTCTGTGCTCGCGAGACCGACCCCGAACACGTCTGCACCACGAAGCTCCTCTGGACGCGGGTGCGCTTCTCGATCATCCGGACGCTCACCGAGACCACGCTCGCCGACCTGATTCCCGCAAACCGCAAGCAGCCCGCCGCCGCCTGACCGTCGCGGCGCTGCACAGGAGTGACATGGCCGAACTGAAGATCCAGAACCTGCACGTCCGCCACGAGGAGCGCGAGATCCTCCATGGCGTGGACCTGGTGATCCGCAGCGGCGAGATCCACGCCCTGATGGGCCCGAACGGGTCCGGCAAGTCGACGCTCGCCAACACGATCATGGGCCACCCGTCCTACGAGGTCACCGAGGGGTCGATCGTCTTCAACGGCGACGACATCACCGAGGCTCCCGCGCACGAGCGGGCTCGCGCCGGCCTCTTCCTCGCCTTCCAGTACCCGGTCGCCGTCCCCGGCGTCTCGGTCGCGAACTTCCTGCGGATGGCGATCAACGCCAAGCGGGAGGAGCCGATCAAGGTCAAGGAGTTCGGCGTCCAGTTGTCGCATGCCGTCGAGCTGCTCGACGTCGAACGTTCGTTCACCTCCCGCCACCTCAACGACGGGTTCTCCGGCGGCGAGAAGAAGCGGGCCGAGATCCTCCAGATGGCGATGCTCGCTCCCGAGATCGCCGTGCTCGACGAGACCGACTCCGGCCTCGACATCGACGCCCTGCGGATCGTCGCCCACGGCGTCGTCAAGCTCCACGCCGAGCAGGGGCTCGGCGCCCTGATCATCACCCACTACCAGCGGATCCTCGACTACATCACGCCGGAGTTCGTCCACGTCCTGATGGACGGCAGGATCGTCCTCGAGGGCGGACCCGAGCTCGTCGCCCGCCTCGAGCGCGAGGGCTACGACCCGATCCGTGAGCAGGTCGGCTCCGGTGCCTGACACCGTCGCCACTCCACGCAAGGCCGGGTCGGCCCGGGAGGCCGTCCTCTACCGAGCGCTCGCCGGTGCCGGAGCCGGCGCCCGCGCCGGCGGCAGGACCGCGAGTCTCGCCGAGCTGCGCGATCGCGCCCGGGCGGCCTACGACGCGCTCGACCTGCCGACCTGGCGACGCTCCGGGTTCTGGCGGACGAGCCTCGACGAGCTCGATCTGGCGACGCTCGCCGTGCGCACGTACCCGGCGACCGATCACCTGCCGGACGGCGTGGGCGACGGCCCGACGGCCGGCGTCCTCGTCCAGCGGGGAGGCTCGGTCGTCCACTGCGAGCTTGCCCCCGAGCTCGCCGCCGCCGGGGTCATCCTCTGCTCGCTCGAGGACGCCGCCCGCGAACACGAAGACCTCTTCTCCCGCTACTTCATGCGCAGGCTGCTCCTCGACCGCGACAAGCTCGAGGCCGCGTCGGCCGCGTTCTGGACCGGTGGGGCCTTCCTCTACGTGCCGCCCGGGCTCGTCGTCGAGGATCCCTTCCAGATCGTCTACGAGATCACCGAGCCGGGGACCGCCCAGTACGCCCACACCCTCGCGATCGGCGATCGGTCGAGCAGCTTCCGGCTGCGCGAGTACGACCTCGCGCCCGACTTCACCGGTCAGGCGCTCCATGCCGGGCAGTTCGAGCTCTACCTGGAGGACAACGCCCGCTGCCGTCTGGGACTGCTCACCGACTGGGGCTCCGGCAACGTCTGCGACGTATCGACCGCAGTCGTCGAAGTCGGCCGCGACGCATACTGCCACTGGCTGCCCGCAGTTCTCGGCGGACATCTGATCCGTCACCACGACGAGCTCGTAGTGGCTGGCGAGGGTGGCGACATGGCGTTTCGGGGGATCTTCTTCGCAGAGGAGAACGAGCACCTCGACGTCTTTGCCGTCGACCTCCACGAGAACGGCCCGTCGTCCGGCGATGTCCACTGGCGGGGAGCCGCGACCGGCTCCTCCAGGGCCAGCTTCGAGGGCCTGATCCAGATCGATCCCGGCGCACAGAAGACCCACACCTATCTCCAGATCCACTCGATGCTCCTCTCAGCCCAGGCCAAGCTCGATGCGATCCCGTCCGTGCTGGTCTGTGCCGACGACGTCTCCGCCTCCCACGGCGGAACCGTCGGCGAGCTCGACGAGGGGCTGATCTTCTACATGCAGACGCGTGGTCTCACCCGGCCGCAGGCGGTCCGGGTGATCGTCGAGGGCTTCTTCGAGCCGTTGATCATCCAGCTCGAGGATCCGTCGTTCGAGCAGACCGTGCGCGAGCGCATCGGGGCCAAGCTGGCAGCCGCAGCCGCCGACATCGAGCAGTACGCACTGGCGAGGTAAGGGGTAAGGGCGATGGGCGGCACGACCACGACGACAGACAGCACGAGCGCACTCGACATCCGTGCCGACTTCCCGATCCTCGGTCGGATCATCGACGGCCGGCCGATCGTCTACCTCGACTCGGGGGCCACTTCACAGAAGCCGGAGTCGGTGATCGCGGCGATGGACGACTACTACCGCTGCCACAACGCGAACATCCACCGGAGCGTCTACACCCTCGCCCAGGAGGCCACAGACCTCTTCGAGGGCGCCCGCGAACGGATCGCCGCATTCACCGGGGCCGAGACGACCGGAACGATCTTCACGCGCAACGCGACAGAGGCGATCAACCTCGTCGCCTACGCCTGGGCCCGCGCCAACCTCGGCCCGGGCGATGCCGTCCTGATCACCGAGATGGAGCACCACTCGAACATCGTGCCCTGGCAGCTCGCCACCGCCGAGACCGGTGCCGAGCTTCGCTACCTCGCGGTCGGCGACGACGGCACCCTCTCGCTCGACCAGCTCGACTCCGAGCTGGCCCGCGGTGACGTCCGCCTGGTCGCCGTGGCTCACGTCTCCAACGTCCTCGGGACGATCAACCCGGTCGCCGAGATCGTCGAGCGCGCCCATCGGGCCGGCGCCCTCACGCTGATCGACGGGTCGCAGGCGGTTCCCGGCATGCCGGTCGACGTCGGCGAGCTCGACGCCGACTTCTACGTCTGGACCGGCCACAAGGTGCTCGGTCCGACCGGCATCGGCATCCTCCACGGGAAGACGTCGCTGCTCAAGGACATGCGGCCGTTCCTCTCTGGCGGCGACATGATCGCCCATGTCGACCTCCAGCGGTCGACCTGGAACGACCTGCCCTGGAAGTTCGAGGCCGGGACGTCGATGATCGCCGAGGCGGTCGGGCTCGGCGCGGCCGTCGACTACCTCTCTGCCCTGGGCATGGACCGCGTCCGCGACCACGAGCACGCCCTTACCCAGCACGCCCTCACCGAGCTCGTCACGGTCCCCGGAGTCCGCGTCGTCGGTCCCGCCCAACGGGCTGGGATCGTCTCCTTCGTGATCGACGGGATGCACCCCCACGACATCGCCGAGCTCGTCAACCGCGACAACGTCTGCATCCGCGCCGGCCACCACTGCGCCCAGCCGCTGATGCGCCGGCTCGGGGTCGGAGCCACGGCCCGCGCCAGCTTCGGTCCCTACAACGTCGCCTCCGACGTCGACGCGCTCGTCGCGTCGCTGCGTGGCGCCCGCGACGTCTTCGAGCTCTGAACCGAGATGGACGACCTCTACCGCGACTTCATCCTCGAGCACTACAAGCGTCCGATGAACTTCGGCGAGCTCGACCCTCACGACCTCGAGGCCCTCGAGCACAATCCGCTCTGCGGCGACGAGCTCGGCGTCCACATCCGCGTCAAGGACGGCCGCGTCGGCGAGCTGGCCTTCCACGGCCAGGGCTGTGCGATCTCCCAGGCCTCGGCGTCGATCGCCTCCGAGGAGCTGATCGGGATGGACCTCGACGCGGTCGCCGCGCTCGATGCCGACTGGCTCTTCGGCCTGCTCGGGATCCCGATCTCGGCCACCCGCCGCAAATGTGCCCTGCTCAGCCTCAAGGCGATGCGAGCCGCGATCACCGGCGACGGGAGCTGGCCCAAGTAGACAACGAGCCCGGATCGGGATCCGGCGGGTTTCGCGATCAGCGCTCAGCTCAGCGCCCCGATCGATGATTTCCCCGGCTCGAGCCCCGAGCGCTACAATTCCTACCACCGCGCACAGGATTACGCAGAGGAGATCATGGCCGCCACAGACATCACCCGCATTCCGACGCCGAGTCCGATCGTCGAGACCGACAAGGGCGAGCTCGTCTCGCCGAAGGGCGTCTCACGCGAAGTCATTCGCGAGCTTTCGAAGATCAAGGGCGATCCCACCTGGATGGCCGACGCACGGATGAAGTCCTTCGAGATCTTCGAGCGCAAGACCGTCCCGACCTGGGGTTGCGATCTCTCCGGGCTGAACTTCGACGACCTCGTGCTCTACTCGCCCCCCACGACGGGGCGCTTCGACTCGTGGGATGACGTCCCGAAGGACATGAAGGACACCTACGAGGCCCTCGGCATCCCCCAGGCCGAGCGCGAGCACCTCGCCGGCGTCGTCGGCGTCTGGCGCCAAGAGCCGGTCTACGAGGGACTCAAGGAGGAGTACGCCAAGCAGGGCATCCTCTTCTGCTCGATGGACACCGCCGTGCGCGAGTACCCGGACATCGTCAGGCAGTACTTCATGACCAAGTGCGTCCCCGCCCAGGACAACAAGTTCTCAGCCCTCCACGGCGCGGTCTGGTCGGGCGGCTCGTTCGTCTACATCCCCAAGGGCGTCAAGTGCGACCTGCCGCTGCAGGCCTACTTCCGGATGGAGGGCGCCGGCGAGGGCACCTTCGAGCACACGCTGATCATCGCCGACGAGGGTTCCGAGGTGAACTACATCGAGGGCTGCACGGCCCAGACGTACAGCGTCAACTCGATGCACTCGGCCGTCGTCGAGATCTTCGTCATGGAAGGCGCGAAGGTCCGCTACACGACGGTCCAGAACTGGTCCAAGGACGTCTACAACCTCAACACCAAGCGCGCGGTCGTCCAGGCCGAGGGCACGGTCGAGTGGGTCGGCGGGTCGATGGGCGCGAAGGCCGTAATGCTCTACCCGGGCTCGTTCCTGCTCGGTGAGGGCGCCCGCGCCGACCACCTCAACGTCGGCGTCGCCGGCAAGGGCGTCCACAAGGACACCGGCGCCAAGGTCGTCCACATGGCTCCCAACACGACGTCAAACATCCTCGCCAAGTCGATCTCCAAGGATGGCGGGATCATGGGCTACCGTGGCCTCGTCCGGATGGGCAAGAACTCCCAGGGGTCGAAGTCCCGGGTCCAGTGCGACGGCCTGATGATGGACGGGATCTCCCGCTCGGACACCTGGCCCGACATCCAGATCCAGAATCCCAACGTCACGGTCGCCCACGAGGCGACGGTCGGCCGGATCTCCGACGACCAGCTGTTCTACATGGGCTCGCGCGGCTTCACCGAGGACGAGGCCGCAGCGATGATCGTCAACGGCTTCATCGAGCCGGTGACCAAGGAACTCCCGATGGAGTACGCGATCGAGCTCAATCGCCTGATCCAGCTCGAGATGGTCGGCTCGATCGGCTGAGCACTTCCGGCGGAGGACTCGCCTCCGCCGACCGCAGGCCCGCCCCTCCGACCGCAGGACCCTCCCGCTGGCCGGGGGGGCCCTCCGGGGGGGGCGACCCGCAGGACCCTCCGGGTGGACTCGCATGACCCTCCGGGCGGACTCGCAGGCTCTGCTCCGGGGCGACCAGCAGGACGTTCCCGCTGGCCGGCGGGCCCTCCGGGGCGCTCGCGGAACACCCCAGCTGGCCGGGGAGCCCGCCGGTGGCGACCCGCAGGCTCGTCTCAGACGCCCGCGAGCTCGCCGGGCGGGAGCTCGCCCAAGAGGTGCTCGAGGCGGGGCGGCCCGTCGTCGTCGAGCACGATGCAACGACCCGGCCAGTACGGGCTCTCGCCGTCGACGCTCGTCATCAGGTAGGTCTCGAAGACCCAGCAACCGCAGTTGTGGAGGCTCGCTCCGCGCGGCGTCATCCACTCGGACGGGTCGTCACCCGGCAGGCGCCCAGTCCGATGGGTGTGGCCGAAGATCACGTGGCTCGCACCGATCCCCAGCCGGTCGACGACCTCGCCCATCGCCGCGAGGCTCGACCGGCGCAACGCGAGCCCCGAGATGTCACTGCGAAGCGGACCGACGCCGGCCCGGTTGAGCCCGGCGATCACGAGCGGGAACGTCGCCGCGAGGATCCGAGCCCGAGCCCCGGCCCGCCGGCCACGCCCGCCACCACCGCCGCCGCCGCCGCCGCCGGATCCCATCAGCGCATCGCGCGCCCGGACGGAGGCCGACGCCCCCCCGTCGAGCAGTCCGCCGCCCTCCGGTCCGCTCTGGGCGACCGCCTGGATCCAGGCGTAGACCGGCGCGGTCACCGCCTCGTACTCGGCCGGGCTCGACGCCCCGTCGGTGCTCGCCCCGATCAGCCGCGCCATCGCCCCGATCCCCAGGCGCTCGAGGCTCGGGACGGTCACGTGGCGGTCGAGGTAGTTGCCGTGCATCGCGTAGACGTCGTCCCGCAGCCAGACGCCCGGGTGAGCGACCTCGAGGCGGGTCTGGACCCCGAGGAACCCGTCGAGGGTCGCCGCAAGATGCGACGCCGCGGCCGGGTCGAAACGCTCCTCGAGCGAGAGCGGAGCATCGTGTCGCTCGAGCCACGGGGCAACCACCGCGTGGTCGTGGTTGCCCGCGAGGAGCAGCACCTCCCGTCCGCTCAGCGCCTCGCCGAGCTCCTCGAAGAAGCCCCGCGCCGCCTCGAGCGCGTAACGGGTCGGACCGCCCCGCAGCTCGAGCACGTCGCCGAGGAGCACCAGACGATCGACGGCCCCCGGCGACCCACGGGTCCCGAGCGCCGTCAGCAACGCCGCGCGCGCCCTCGGTCGGCCGAGCACATCGGCCTTCGTATGGGTGCCGAGGTGCAGGTCCGAGATGATCAGCGTCCGCAAACGCCGGCGCTGCTCAGCTCGACGAGTCCGGCGCGGCGGTCGCCGCGCGATCCGGGCGGATCGCCTTCGGGAGCATGAAGCGGACGTCTTCGCGCATCACCGCAAACTCCTCGACCTCGTCGACGCCGCGGTCGCGGAAGAAATCGACCAGTCGCCGGACGAGCTCCTCCGGGGCGCTCGCGCCCGAGCTGATCCCGACGACCCGCGTGCCCTCCAACCAGGCCTCTTCGACATCGCCCTCGTTGTCGATCAGGTGCGCCCGCGTCCCGAGGTCTCGCGAGACGTCGACCAGCCGCTTCGAGTTCGACGAGTTCCGCGACCCGACCACGAGCACTAGATCGCAGAGCGGCGCCATCTGCTTGACCGCGGATTGACGGTTGGTCGTCGCGTAGCAGATGTCGTCGGTCCGCGGGCCGATGATCTGGGGAAAGCGCTCCCGCAGCCGGGCGATGATCGAGCTGGTCTCGTCGACCGATAGCGTCGTCTGGCTGATGTAGGCCAGCTTGTCCGGGTTGCCGATCGCGAGCGTGGCGACATCGTCCTCGGTCTGCACGAGAACGATGCTCTCAGGCGCCTCGCCCATCGTCCCCTCGACCTCCTCGTGCCCGTCGTGCCCGATCAGGACGATCGTGTACCCGTCGGCGGCGAACTTCTTCGCCTCGACGTGGACCTTCGTGACCAGGGGACACGTCGCATCGATCGTCCGGAGTTCGCGTCCGGCGGCATTCGCGTGGACGCTCGGAGCGACGCCGTGGGCCGAGAACACCGTCACCGATCCCGGCGGGATCTCAGTCTCCTGGTCGACGAAGATCGCCCCGCGGGCGCGTAGCTGCTCGACGACATGCTTGTTGTGGACGATCTCCTTGCGGACGTAGACCGGCGGCCCGTAGAGCTCGAGCGCGCGCTCAACGGTCTGAACCGCCCGGTCGACCCCGGCGCAGTAGCCGCGCGGTGCCGCGAGCAGGAGCTTCTCCACCGTGTTCGTCGCGACGGTCATCACGGCTGATTGTAGCCGGCGCCCCCCCGGCCCCAGGGAGCCCGTCGCGACGACCGACCGGCCCGCGGGTCAGCTCCGGGCATGCCGATCCTGGGCAAACGGACTACGCTAGGACCTCGCGAGCCGCCGACGACGGGAGTTCTCAGTTGGCCCAGCAGCACCTCGACCGCCTCAGCGCCATCGACGCGTCCTTCCTCCACCAGGAGGGGCCCAGCTCTCATATGCATGTCGGTGGCCTCGCGATCTTCGCCGGCCCGCCGCCACGGATCGACGAGATCATCGAGCAGGTCCGGGGACGTCTCCATCTCGTCCCGCGCTACCGCCAGCGGCTCGCTCACACCGCGCTCGACAGCGGCCGGCCGGTCTGGGCCGACGATCCGAGCTTCAACCTCGAGTACCACTTCCGCCACACCGCCCTGCCCGCCCCCGGTGACCGCGAGCAGCTGCTTCGCCTGACGGCCCGGATCAACTCGCAGCAGCTCGACCGCTCGAAGCCGCTCTGGGAGACATGGTTCGTGGAGGGCCTCGCCGACGGTCGGTTCGCGCTGATCTGGAAGACCCACCACGCCCTGATCGACGGGATCGGCGGCGTCGACCTCGCCACCGTGCTCTTCGATCTGACTCCTGAGCCGCCGACCATCGAGCATTCCGGCCGGCCGTGGCAACCCCGGCCAGAGCCGGGCACGGCGGCCCTGGTCGGCGCTGGAGTCGTCGGAGCGGTTCACGCCGCGCTCGAGCTGACGGCCCACGCATTGGACGCGGCCACACACCCAGAGCGAGCGATCGCCCGCATCCGGGAGGCCGCCGAGGGCATCGGCGAGGTCGCCTGGGCGGCCCTCAACCCGGCTCCGTCCACGCCGCTCAACGTCGAGATCGGACCGCACCGGCGCTTCGTCGGCGTGGCCTGCCGACTTGACGACTTCAAGCTGATCAAGAACACCTTCGGGGGCACCGTCAACGACGTCGTGATCAGCGTCGTCTCCGGCTCGCTGCGCTCGTTCCTCGAGGAGCGGGGCGTGCGGACCGAAGGGCTCGAGCTCCGCGCCCTCGTCCCGGTCTCGGTCCGTACGAAGGACCACAACCAGTTCGGCAACAGGATCGCCGCGATGCGCGCCGGGCTTCCGGTCTACGTCGAGGACCCTCTGACCAGGCTCGACGTGGTTCGCCAGGCGATGGACGGGCTCAAGGAGTCAAAGCAGGCGCTCGGCGCCGAGGTGATCTCCGGCGTCCAGAACTTCGCCCCGCCGACGATCCTCGCCCAGGCCTCGCGAATCAACTTCTCGACCCGGCTCTTCAACCTCCTAGTGACCAACATCCCCGGCCCCCAGTTTCCGCTCTACGTACTCGGACACGAGCTCGAGGAGGTCTTCCCGGTCGCCTTCCTTCCCCGCAGGCACGCGCTCGCGGTCGCGATCATGTCCTACAACGGGGCGATCAATTTCGGACTGCTCGGCGACTTCGATGCGCTTCCCGACATCGAGTCGATCGCCGACGGACTCCAACGAGAGCTTGCGACCCTGATCGGGCTCGCGGTCGAATCCCGGGCGGCCGCGTCGGCGCAGGCGACCCCGCCGCCCCCGTCTGCGCAGGCGACCCCGCCGCCACGGCGAGCTCGTCGCGCTGAAGCCGCCGGGAGCTAGCGGCGCCGGCGCGGCCGACGCGTCGGTTTGCCCGCTCCGCCGGTCCCCACGGCCTCACCGGTTCGGCTCACAGACAGCTCGGCACGGCAGCCATCGCCGCTCGGACCGCGCGGAGCGTCGGCGACCGGGTGATGAACTGGTCAGGCTGGTCGTCTGGCATCCGCCGGCCGGCGAGCATCGCGACCAGGGGCGGCCCGCCGAAGGCCAGCCCCGGCCGGCAGGCACGCGCTTGGGCGACGGTCGCGCGCAGCTCTGCCGCCGTCTCGGTCACGGCCCACGCCGGACGTGAGCCCGGCCGCAGAAAGGGCACGGGGTGGGTGGGCGATGTCAACAGCGATCCGGCCTGGACGAACGTCAGGGCGAGTCCGGCGACCGCGCCGAGCAGCCGCCGGTTTCCCAGGCGCGCACCCTCGCTCGCGGCGAGCGCGACGCCGGCCAGCGCGAGCGGCACGAGCACGGCCTCGACGGGCACGACGATGTTCAGGCTGGTCCCCTGCTTGAGGTTCGTCGCGAACGTGATCAACATCCCCAGGCCGAGGGCCGCCGTGATGCCCAGCAGCCGGGGGTCGGCCGATCGCGCGCGCAGGCCCCAGGCGATCGCGCCGGCAACCAGGAGGCCGAGCAGGTTCCAACCACCCTGGGCCCAGAAGCCGGCGAGCGCCGAGAGCGACCGGTGGCCGGACTGGGTCTGCGCGTAGACGACCTCCCGCCACAGCCCCTCACCGCCGAGGGCCGCGCTCGCGAGGACCCCGGCAAGCAGGGTGGCGGCCGCCGCGACGAGGCTCCGGCGGCGCCTGGCACACAAGGCGAGCAGCACGACGGCCGCCACCACGAGCGGAAGCTTGATCAGCGGCAGCAACCCGCAGGCCACGCCGAACGCAACCGCCCGGCGCGGCTCGACGCTCCAGCGCAGGGCGGCGAGCAGGAGCGGCAGGGCGACGAGCTCGGGAAGGAGGGCGCCATGCTCGTGGAGTGCCCACGGCGTGAGGAGCATCGCCGCCGGTGTGGCAACGGCCGCGAGCCGCCGGCCGGTCAGTCGCCAGACGATGCTGGCGGCGATCAGCCCTGCCCCGAGCTGGAGCGCTCCGACGCCGAGACGCAGCCAGTCGAGGCTGTCGTGGATGGCGAGCAGGCCGGCCCCGACGACGAAGACGCCGGGCGGCTGCGCGGCGACGACGTGGCCGTAGAGGTCGGCGCCCCGCAGCCAGAGTTCGGCGGTCAGCGCGTAGACGCCCTCGCTGTAGTCCCAGTAGGAGCCCCGCTCGACGAGGTGCACGGCCAGCAGGGTGAGGAGTCCGAGGATCCCGCCAAAGAGTGCAGCCCCGCGCGGCATCGCCCGAGGGCCGGAGGCGAGCACGACGCTTGGATCAGGTGTCGCGCCGGGCTAGAAGCCGAGCGCGAACTTCGCGTCTTCGCTCATCCGCTCGGGCGTCCACGGCGGCGTGAACACCATCGACGAATCAACCGACTCGACACCATCCAGCTCGCTGACGAACTCGTCGATCTGCTCGCTCACCTGCGGGCCGATCGGGCACCCGGGAGACGTCAGGGAGAAGGTCACGTGGACCTTCCCGCCGTCGACCTCGATGCCGTAGATCAGGCCCAGCTCGACGAAGTCCAGGCCGAGCTCGGGATCGATCACGTTGGTCAGGGCTTCTTCGACATCTTCGACTGTGGGCATGCGCCCAGTGTAGCGGCGGCCGAGCCCGGCCCGGAGAAATCCGCCGCTCGGCCGACCGGCGCGGTTGCGTAGCCTTAGGAGCAGATGTTCCTCCTCTTCCTGGCCGTCTTCGTCGGTCTTCCCGTGCTCGAGATCTACGTGATCGTCCTTGTCGGAGAGGAGATCGGCCTGCTCTGGACGGTCGTGCTGCTCGTCGCGAGCTCGATGATCGGCGTCCGTCTCGTCCGCTCGCAGGGTCGGGCAGTCCTCAGACACTTCCAGGCGACGATCAGGGCCGGGCGCCCGCCGGCGCGGGAGGCGCTCGACGGGGCCCTCGTCTTCGTCGGCGGCGTCCTCCTGATCGCCCCCGGCTTCATCACCGACGTGATCGGCGCCGTCCTCCTCATCCCGCCGACGCGGGCGGTCGTCCGCCGCTTGATCGTCCGCCACTACGCCGGTCGCGTGATCGGATATGTGACGCGGAGTGGCGGCCCGCGACCGCGGAGCCGCGACACGCTCGAGGACGAGATCGACGGGACGGCGATCGACCTCGATCCGAGAGAGCTCCGGCGGTGAGCACGCCGGTCACCGTCGGCTTCGGCGACGGTGCCTTCAGCGCGATGGGTCGGACCGAGGCGGGGAGTCTGCTCTGCCGTCGCGGCGAGACACTGACGCTCGAGGCGCCGATCGTCGACTGGCGCGGCGAGGCGGACGGCAGCTGGCGCGCCCGCGCCGGGGGCGCGTTCGATGTCGTGCTCGAGCCGCTGGGTGGATCAGCCGTCTTCGGGGACGGCTCGCGCGAGTTTCTGTGCCGGGTCTCGGGGGATGTGGAAGGGACTCCGATCGCTTGTCTCGGTCATGTCGTGCTCGGCGACCCGAGCTCGCCGCCCGACTGGCGAAGGACGAGTCTCGTGCGCGAGGTCGCCGCCTGGTTCGACACCGAGCTCGGCTTTGCCGTCCATTCCCGGCGACCGGCCCGGGCCGACGCCCACGAGGCCGAAGCGCTCGAGGCCGTGGTTCTCCGCGGGTCGCCGCCCGCGCCGGTGCGAATCGAAGACCCCCGACTTTCGACCGCCTACGGGCCAGGCTGGCATCAGAACCGCGCGGGCCTCGAGCTGTGGGAGACCGCGGAGTCAGACCACGCACTGCGACTCGCCGGCGAGACGATCGGCGCAGGCGAGCTCGAGCTCGCCGACGGCGCGATCCTCCGCAGCGCATTTCTGCTCTGGCGCCACGACGGGCTGGTCGGGACCGGGCGCTACGACATCGCCCTCCCGCCGAAGCGGTAGAGCGCCGGGCGCCGGGCGCCGGGCGCCGGGCGCAGAGGGCGCCGGAGGCAGGGCGCCCTCCAAGCCTCCAGAGCGCCATCAAAGCGCCGCGGGGCCTCGGCAGCGCCTTGCGGCCGCTTCAGTCAGCGAGCCCGATGCGGTCGTGCAATCGCCGCAGCGGGCGCGGCGACCACCAGTTGGCGCCGCCCAGAAGGCCCATCAGCGAAGGTACGAGGAGGCCGCGAATCGCGAACGCGTCGATCAGCACCGCCGCGGCCGTCCCGGCGCCGACCTCCTTGAGGAAGACGAGGTGCCCGGTCAGGAAAGCCCCGATCGCGACCGCCAGGAGGACGGCGGCGGCCGTCACGATCGCCCCCGTTCGCTGGAGGCCGACCGCGACTGCCTCCCGATCGGAGCGGCCGCCGCCGCGGGCCTCCTTGATCCGGCTGAGCAGGAACACGCCATAGTCGGTCGAGAGCCCAAAGGCGAGCGCGACGAGGACGAGGAAGTCGGTCTGCTCGATGCCGGTCGGCTTGGAGAAGTCGAGGAGTCCTGCTCCGTGGCCGTCCTGGAACAGGAGGACCAGTACGCCGGCTGCCGCCGCAGTGCTCAGCAGGTTCATCACGAGCGCCTTGATCGGCAGCACGACGGAGCCGGTCATCAGCCAGAGCACGATCACCGTCAACCCGACGAGGAGGACGATCGCCAGCGGCAGCGCCGCGGCGGTCGCCGCCTGCTGGTCCAGCAGGTCCGCCGTCGCGCCGCCGACGTCGACCGGGAAGGGGGCCGCCAGGGAGCGAATCGCGCGGACGAGGCTCTGCGCCTCGGCCGTGATCGGCGTCCCCCGTCCGCTCACGTCGATCTCCCACGTCGTGGCGGAGAGCATCCGCGGCGGCGAGGCGCCGGTAACGCCGTCGATCCGCCGGAGCTTCGCCGCGTACGCGGCGAGTGCTGGCCCGGCGCTTGGCGGAGCGGTGACCGCGAGGATCGCCGGGTTGCCGTCGGCCGCGGGGAACCCGCGGCCGATCGCGTCCGAGACGACGCGTCCGCTCTGGCCGGCGGGGAGCAGCGACGCGTCGATCCCGCTCCAGCGGATGCCGATCGCCGGCGAGGCGATCGCGAGCAGGACGGTGGCGCTGAGTACGGCGACCCATGCCGGACGGCGCATCACCGCCTGAGCCAACCGGTACCAGCGTCCGCTACCCTCGGGCGCCGGGACCACCTTGCCGAGGCGTCTCCCGAGCAGGATGAAAATGGGCGGGAGGACGACGAGGGTCGACGAGGCCGCGACGAGTGCCACGAGCATCCCGCCGAGACCCATCGAGACCAGAAAGCGCTCGGGGAAGACCGTGAGGCACGCCATCGCGCCGGCGACCGTGACCGAGCTGAAGAGCACAGTACGTCCCGCGCTCGCCATCGTCGCGCGGACCGCAGCCGGCGCGTCGGCGCCTCGGCCGAGCTCCTCGCGAAAGCGGGAGACGAAGAACAGGCTGTAGTCGACGGCCAGGCCGAGACCAAGGCCGATCACGAGGTTGAGCGCGAACGGGGAGAGCGCGAGCAACGTGTTGACGGCCCGCAGGAGCGCGAACGTCCCGAGCACGCTGAGGCCGCCGATCGCAACCGGCAACAAGGCCGCGACCCCGCGGAAGACGAGCAGCGAGAGCAGCGCCAGCAGCGGGAAGGCGATCAGCTCCGCGATCGCCAGGTCCCTCGTCGCCTGCTTTCCTATCTCGTCCGCCGCCACAACGCCTCCGCCGAGCGTGACCGCACGGTCGGCGGAGAGGGCGGCACTCAGGCGCGTGGCCACAGCGGAGTCTCCTGCCCCGGCGCGGAGCGTCGCCGCGACGATCACCTCCCGGCCGTCGCGCGAAACCGCGCCCGAGGGCCCGGCCGGCGGGGGGACCCGTACGACGGCGATCCCGGGATCGGCGCGCAACACGTTCGCGACGCGCGCCACCTCGGCGCTCGAGCGGCCGGCCCGGACGAGCGCGACGATGCCCGCCGTCGAAGCAGCTCCGGTGGCCCGGGCGATCTGAGTCTCCGCGTGGGTGGCCTGCGACCCGGGATCGTTGAACGCGTTCGGCGCGCCAAAGCTTCCGGGCGCGGGCCCGCCGAGGACGCCCACGATCAGGAAGAGGATCCCGCTGAGGATGGCCATCCGCCGCGGTCTGGCGCACGCGAGGCTTGCCAGGCGCCCGAGCATCGTCAGTCCGCCGCGGACCGGGTCGACCGTGCCGCATCGACGATCGCCCGGACCTCGGTCACCCAGTCGAGCGTCGCCTGTGCGTGGCGCATCCCGAAGACGGCCGTCGCCCTGCGCAGTGCAGCGTCCGGACGGCCGGCGAGCCGCTCGGCCACGGCGCCGAGCCGGTCGCGTTGGGCGCGGGCGGCCGTCTCGTAATCGTCGAGGAGTCCGTCGAGTCGGTCGGGCGAGACGCGGTCACCGAAGAAGACGCGCACGAGGAAGAGATTGCGCGTGCGCTCCGGCTCGAGTGGCATCTCGTCGAGCCAGCGGCGGAGCTCCTCAGCGCCGGACCGGGTGATCTCATAGACGCGCCTGGTCGGCCGGCGCTCCTCGACGACCTCGGTCACCTCGAGCAGCCCGTGGCTGCAGAGACGGTCCAGCTCCAGATAGACCTGGCTGCGAGCGATCGGGAAGAAGTTGCCGATCGAGCGCTCGCTGAAGGCGGCCAGATCGTGACCGGTGGTCGGCTTGATCGAGGCGAGGCCGAGCACGACGTGAGCGGTGGCCGGAAGCGGACGGTCCGAAGGCACGTCCAAAATGTACCAGTCCAAATAGGACGCCGTCACGTGCGGCGCGCCCACAAGGGCCCACAGCGGCCCCAGACGGGCCGGGGCGGGCCGCGAGGCCCCGGGCGGGCCGCGGGGCGGGCGAGGAGGGCGGGGCAGGAGCAGGCGGGGCGGGCGAGCGCCGTCGATCGGTTCGGAGGGCTTGGGGCGCGCTCCGAGTGGAGACGAGCACCGATGGCGTCGAGATGCTCGCGACCCGGTCAGTTGTCGGAGCCGAGCCGGTCCCAGACGTAGAGCTCGATGCACTCGGCCGCGAGCTTCTCCGCCCGGCTGCGCGAAAGCCGGGGCAGGACGGTCCGGAGGGCCTGCTCCTCGGCGACGCCGGCGTCGAAGGCCTCCTCGCCGCGGAAGCTCGCCGCGATCTTCAATGCCTCGCGCCGGTGCTCGCCGAGTGAGGGGAAGACGCTGACCAGAAAGTCGGTGTTGGCAATCGGCTGGCCGATCGTCTCGAGCGAGGCGTGCCAGGCTGCCAGCATCGAGAGATCCTGCTCGTCGAGCTCGGCGATCGCCTTCGCGTAGTGGGTGACCAGTTCACGCTCGGGAAGGTCGTCGACCCACGCGTGGAGGACCTCGCTGACGAGCTGCCGACGAGCCTCACGGCCGATCGATTCAGCGATCACCCGGATCGCATCCTGCGGTTCGATGAAGCACAGCGGCATCGAGGCGCTCCCAGCAGCCTGAGGGACGGGTTTCGATGCTCACTGTACGCAGCCCGGCGGACGACATCGTCGCCGGGAAACAAAGCGTCATCCGTACTCCCGGCGGGCCTGGGACGCCGCCGAGGGCGAGAATCACTACCGGCCGGCGTGGGCCGTCGGTCGAGCGGTCCCCGGGACGACCGAGGCTCGTCCGTCGACCCCGAGTCCGCCGGAGAACGGCCGCCTCGGAGCGGCGATTCGTCAGGCCCGAAAAGAGAGCGGGCCCCCGTCCCGAGAGACGGAGGCCCCGCAAAGGGCGAACGCGAGCGCCAGCAGCAGCCTGCCGGCGGTCGCCGGATCCCGACGGTCGCCTAGATCCCGACGGTCGGCTAGATCCCGGTCAGCTGCTTGAGCACCGCGAGGTAGGCCGGACGCGGTGACCCGTCGGGGTTCACGAGCCCGGCGTCGAAGCGGGCCGTCGGGAGCTCACCGAACCAGTTGTAGATGTACAGGCGGGTGATCCGCTTGTTGGATGCGGCCAGCTTGAACATGTACTTGACGGCCTTCTCAGCCCGCGTCAGACCCGACCCGTTGATATTGGGGAAGGCTCCGCCGAAGTTGACGAGACCACCGGTCTCGGTCAACCAGACCTGGCCCTTGACGGCCGCGAGCACGGCCTTCGTGCCGGAATCCCGGAAGCGGTTGGTGTCGGAGTAGTTGTGGAGGCCCCAGACGGTCGGCAGCGTGCCGTGGAGCTTGCGGACGGTCGACTGGAACGAATGGATGTAGGCGATCGTCGGCTTGGGATTGGCTCCGTCGAGGACCTCGAGACCGACGATCGTGCAGCCGTGGCAGGTCTTCTTCATCGCCAGGTAGTACTGGGCCGCCTGGCTGGCGGTCGGGCTGTGGAACGAGGCGCCGCCGCTGATCGAGACGTTGCCGCGGTTGGACTCGTTCCACGGCGTGTAGCTCTTGATCGACGGAAACAGCTTGAAGAACTTCGAGACGTCCTTGGTGTAGGTCGCGACGCTCGGCATCTTGGTCCCGCCGACCCGTGAGTGGTAGAAGGCGATCAGCGGCTGCGCGTGATCGTGGTTGGCGCCGGCGAGCCACGTCCGGAAGACCGCGAGGTCGCTCGGCGTGGTGACGATGTTGTACGGCGCGATGTACCGGGTGATCCGCGAGTGGAGGGCCTTGTAACCCGGGCTGGCGAACATCGCCGGGTTCTGGTCGCCGACCCCGGTCTTGTATGAGGCGGCCTGGCTCGCGGCCGTCCCGGCGCAGGCCGAGAGGCCAAACGCGAGTGTGGACGCTAATGCGGCAGGGCGCAGGTGCAAGTGGTCTTCCTTCCGATTCGTTTTGACTGCACGCGAACCTCGAAGGCTAGCGTCGGCTACACGTCAAACAGGTCAGTTCGACGAAGGTTGCGCTCGACGGGCCGGAGCATTCCGTCTAGACGTGGCCGTTCGTCGCCGGAACCCGGAGGTAGCGGTCGACGACGCGAGCGCACTGGCGTCCCTCGTTGATCGCCCAGACGATCAGTGACTGACCGCGGCGGGCGTCGCCGGCGGCGAACACGCCCGCGGCGGAGGTCGCGTACGTGGCGGCCTTGACGTTGCCCCGCTGGTCGAGCTCGACACCGAGCTCGTCGACGAGGCCGTCGTGCTCGGGATGGACGAAGCCCATCGCGAGGAGCACGAGATCGGCCGGCAGCTCCCGCTCGGTGCCGGCGATCGGGTGGAACGGAGGCGCCGGCTCGGCCTCGGCGAGGTGAAGGGCGGCGACGCGGCCGTCGAGACCGGAGAAGTGGGTTGTGACGACCGAATACGCCCGCTCGCCGACACCGGCTCCTTCGGCTTCCTTCATCGCATACGACAGGCGCATCTTGTTCGGCCAGGTCGGCCAAGGCGTCCGGTCGTCCGGGCGGCGGGGCGGCGGCTCGGGCAGGAGCTCGAGCTGGACGATCGAGAGGGCGCCCTCGCGGAGGGAGTTGCCGACGCAGTCGGCTCCGGTGTCCCCGCCGCCGATCACGATCACGTGCTTGCCGGCCGCCGTGATCGCCGGCCGGTCGGGCGGCGGCGCCAACGGCGCGGGCTGTCCGTCTTCGTTGGCGGCGACCCACCGGTTGCGGACGTAGAGGTAGTCCATCGCGAAGTGGATCCCGTCGAGCTCCCGGCCGGGCACCGGCAGGTCGCGGGGAACGCGCGAGCCGATCGCCAGGACGACGGCGTCATGGTCGCGGCGGAGCTCTTCGGTCGAGATGTCGCGGCCGACGTCGACGCCGACCCGCAGCTCGACGCCCTCGGCGACCAGCTGGTCGACACGGCGCTCGACGACGGACTTCTCGATCTTGAAGTCGGGGACGCCGAAACGGACGAGCCCACCGGCGGCCTCGTCGCGCTCGTAGAGGATCACCCGGTGGCCGGCCCGGCGCAGCTGCTGGGCCGCAGCCATCCCGGCGGGGCCGGCGCCGACGACGGCAACGGTCCTGCCGGTCTCGGTGGTGGGCGGCGACGGCGTGACCCAGCCCTCGGCGAAGCCGCGGTCGATGATCGAGTTCTCGATCTGCTTGATCGTGACCGCGTCGCCCTCGCGGATCTCGAGCACGCAGGCGGCCTCACACGGAGCCGGGCAGAGGCGACCGGTGAACTCGGGGAAGTTGTTAGTCGCGTGGAGCTGGCGGAGGGCGTCCTGCCAGCGGTCGCGGTAGACGAGGTCGTTCCAGTCGGGGATCAGGTTTCCGAGGGGGCAGCCGCTGTGGCAGAAGGGGACGCCGCACTCCATGCACCGGGCTCCCTGCTGCTGGAGCTCGGGAACCGGCCGGGGGAGCAGGAACTCCTTGAAGTCGTGGGCGCGATCCCCGGGCTCACGCTCGCGGACGGGGGCACGGTCGATCCGCAGAAAGGCTCCGAGCTCGCCCATCAGGCGGCCGCCGCCGCGTGGACGGCTTCGGCGCTGCGGGCATCGAGCACCCGGCGGTAGTCGTTGGGCATGACCTTGACGAAGCGCTCGCGCACCGACTCCCAGTCTTCGAGCACGCCGGCGGCGACCGTCGATCCGGTCCGGCGGTGGTGCTCGGAGATCAGGTCGCGGAGCGTGCCGACGTCGTCGTCGTCGAGCTCCTCGAATGAGACGAGGGCCATGTTGCAGCGCTCGGCGAAGCGACCGTCGTCGTCGAGCACGTAGGCGACACCGCCGCTCATGCCGGCGGCGAAGTTGCGGCCGGTCGGGCCGAGGACGACGACCCGGCCGCCGGTCATGTACTCGCAGCCGTGGTCGCCGACGCCCTCGACGACGGCCGACGCGCCGGAGTTGCGAACGGCGAAGCGCTCGCCGGCGAGACCGCGGAAGAAGGCGCGTCCCTGGGTCGCCCCGTAGAGGACGGTGTTGCCGACGATCACGTTCTGCTCGGCCAGGAAGCTTGATCCGGCCGGCGGCCGGAGGGCGAGCACGCCGCCGGAGAGTCCCTTGCCGGCGTAGTCGTTGGCGTCGCCGTCGAGCGTGAAGCTCACGCCCGGGGCGAGCCAGCCGCCGAAGCTCTGGCCGGCCGAGCCGCGGAAGTGAACCTGGATCGAGTCGCCGGCGAGGCCGCCGACGCCGCGCTTGGTGGCGATCTCGCTCGAGAGGAGGCCGCCGACGCAGCGGTTGACGTTGCGCACGCCGAGCTCGATCTCGACGGCCGCGTCGCCGTCGATCGCGTCGCGCGAGCGTTCGATCAGCTGCCAGTCGAGCGCATCCTCGAGGACCGGCTCCTGGGCGCGAACCCGGCGGAGCGGCGTCCCCGGGGGGACGTCGGGCATCGCGAGGATCCGGGACAGGTCGACGCCGCGTGCCTTCCAATGGTCGACGGCGTCGTCGGCCTCGAGCAGATCGACCCGGCCGATCAGCTCGTCGACGGTCCGGATGCCGAGGCCGGCGAGAATCTCGCGGAGCTCCTCGGCGACGAAGTGGAAGAACTCGATGACGTGCTCGGGGGTGCCCTGGAAGCGCTTGCGCAGCTCGGGGTCCTGGGTGGCGATGCCGACCGGGCAGGTGTTCAGGTGGCAGGCGCGCATCATCACGCAGCCGGTCGCGATCAGGGGCGCCGTCGAGTAGCCCATCTCGTCGGCGCCGAGCATCGCGGCGATCGCCGCGTCGCGGCCGGTCTTCATCTGGCCGTCGGTCTGGACCCAGATCCGCGAGCGCAGGTCGTTGCGCAGGAGCGTCTGCTGGGTCTCGGCCAGGCCGATCTCCCAGGGAATGCCGGCCGACATGATCGACGACAGCGGGGAAGCGCCGGTGCCGCCGTCGTGACCGGCGATCAGGACGTGGTCGGCGTTCGCCTTGGCGACCCCGGCGGCGACGGTGCCGACGCCGACCTCGGAGACCAGCTTGACGCTGATCCGGGCGCGGGGGTTCGCGCAGCGGAGGTCGTAGATCAGCTGCTTGAGATCCTCGATCGAGTAGATGTCGTGGTGGGGCGGCGGCGAGATCAGGCCGACGCCGGGGGTCGAGTGACGGATCCCGCCGATGTAGTCGTCGACCTTGTGGCCGGGAAGCTGGCCGCCCTCGCCGGGCTTGGCGCCCTGGGCCATCTTGATCTGGATCTCGTCGGCGTTGACGAGGTAGTGGATCGTCACGCCGAAGCGGCCACTCGCGACCTGCTTGATCTTCGACCGGCGGCCGTCGGTGAAGCGCTCGGGGTCCTCTCCGCCCTCGCCGGTGTTCGACTTCCCGCCGAGCTGGTTCATCGCGAGCGCGAGGTTCTCGTGGGCCTCGCGGGAGATCGATCCGAGGCTCATCGCGCCGGTCGCGAAACGCTTGACGATCTCCGTCCACGGCTCGACCTCGTCCAACGGGATCGGCGTCTGGTCGGTGCGGATCTTCAGCAGGCCGCGGAGGGTCGCGCGGCGGGTGGCGTCTTCGTTGACCAGCTTCGAGTACTCGGCATAGGTCTTCGGCCCGCCGGCGCGCACCGCGTGCTGGAGGAGGGCGATCGTCTCCGGGTTCCACTGGTGGCGCTCGCCGTCGCGCCGCCAGGCATAGATCCCGCCGACCGGGAGCAGCTCGTCCTCGAGCGCGGGGTAGGCCCGGCGGTGGCGGTCGAGCGTCTCGGTCGCGAGGACGTCGATCCCGATCCCGCCGATCCGCGAGGCCGTGCCTGTGAAGTGGCGGTCGACGAGCGCCCGCTCGAGGCCGACGGCCTCGAAGATCTGAGCGCCGCAGTAGGACTGGATCGTCGAGATGCCCATCTTCGAGATCGTCTTCAGGAGCCCCTTGCCGATCGCGCGGACGATCGCCAGCTCGGCGGCCTCGACGCTGACGGGGGACCCGTTCTTGCGGGGGATGCGGTCGTCGGTCGCGAGCTGGCCGACCGTCTCGAACATCAGGTAGGGGTTGATCGCGCTGGCGCCGTAGCCGATCAGCGTGGCCATGTGGTGGACCTCGCGGGGTTCACCCGACTCGAGGACGAGCGCCGCCCGCAGGCGGGTCCCCTCGCGGACGAGGTGGTGGTGGACGGCGGCGACGACGAGCAGCGACGGGACGGCGGCGCGGTCGGGGGCGATCATCCGGTCGGAGAGGATCACGATGTTGACGCCGGCCTCGATCGAGTCGTGGGCGTCGTCGCAGATCCTCGCGAGCGCAGCGCGCATTCCGCCGGGACCGTCGGCGACCGACCATGTCGTGTCGATCGTGTGGGCCTCGAAGACGTCGTGGGCGACCTGACGGAGGGTCTCGAGCTCGTAGTTGCGGAGGATCGGCTGATCGAGGATCAGCTTGTGGGCGTGCTCGGGGCTCTCGCCGAGGAGGTTGCGCTCGCTGCCGAGGCTGGTCGCCAGGCTCATCACGATCTGCTCGCGAATCGGGTCGATCGGTGGGTTGGTGACCTGGGCGAAGAGCTGCTTGAAGTAGGCGAAGAGGGGCGGCGCGCAGTCGGAGAGGACGGCCAGGGACGCGTCGTTGCCCATCGAACCGAGCGGCTCCTCGCCGTTGGCGGCCATCGGTCCGAGGAGAACGCGGAGATCCTCCTGCGAGTAGCCGAAGGCCAGCTGGAGGGACCGGAGCGGTTGGGTGAGGGGGCGGCCGGTCGCCTCGGGGAGGTCGTCGAAGTGGACCGTGCTCTCGTCATACCAGTCGGCGTACGGCCGGCGGACGGCCACCTCGTGCTTGACCTCGTCGTCGGCGACGATCCGGCCCTGCTCGAGGTCGACGAGGAACAGCTTGCCGGGCTGGAGGCGACCGAGCCGCTCGACGTCAGCCGGGCGGACGTCGAGCAGGCCTGCCTCGGAGCCGAGCAGGACATGGCCGTCCTTGGTGACCATCCAGCGTCCCGGCCGCAGGCCGTTGCGGTCGAGCGTCGCGCCGATCACGCGACCGTCGGTGAAGGCGACGGCCGCCGGGCCGTCCCACGGCTCCATCAGGCAGGAGTGGAAAGCGTAGAAGCCGACCAGCTCGGCCGGGAGGTCGTCGCGGTTCTGGTAGGCCTCGGGGACCATCATCATCACGGCGTGGGGGAGCGACCGGCCGGCGAGCGTCAGCAGCTCGAGCACGTTGTCGAAGGTCGCCGAGTCGGACCCGCCCGGCCGGACGAGGGGGATCACCTTCTGGAGGTCCTTGCCGAACAGCTCGGACGCGAGGGCCGACTCGCGGGCCCGCATCCAGTTGATGTTGCCCATCATCGTGTTGATCTCCCCGTTGTGGGCGATCATCCGATACGGGTGGGCGAGCTCCCAGCTGGGGAAGGTGTTGGTCGAGAAACGGGAGTGGACGAGGGCCAGGGCGCTGGTGCAGCGGGGGTCGGCCAGGTCGGGATAGAAGCCGCGCAGCTGATAGCTGATCAGCATCCCCTTGTAGACGATCGTCCGCGACGAGCAGCTTGCGATGTAGAACTCCGGGCCGACTGCGATCTCGGTCATCCGGCGGATCACGTAGAGCTTGCGCTCGAAGGCATCCTGGTCGTAGACGCCGGCCTGCTCGAGGACCGCTCCCGCGCCGATGAAGAGCTGGCGGATCACAGGGCGGCAGGCGTCGGCCGTCTCGCCGACATGGTCGAGATCGAGCGGAACATCGCGCCAGCCGAGGAGGACCTGACCCTCGGCGAGGACGTTGTGCTCGAGCAGCCGCTCGATCTTCAGGCGCTCGGCGTCGAGCGTCGGGAGGAAGCAGACTGCGACGCCGTAGTGGCCGGCGTCCGGGAGCTCGAAGTCGACGACCGGCCGGAAGAGGCGGTCGGGCAGCTGGAGGAGGATCCCGGCGCCGTCGCCGGTCTTCGGGTCAGCCCCGGCGGCTCCGCGGTGCTCGAGGTTCTCGAGCGCCGTCAGCCCACGGTCGATGACCTCGTGGGTCGCGGTGTTGTCGAGGCGGGCGACCAGCGCGACGCCACAGGCGTCGTGCTCGTAACGAGGGTCGTACAGGCCAGCGGCCTGCGGCTTGGTGATCCTGGTCATGTGGAACTCCCGATGGCGGCGGAGCACACTGCCCGGCGCCCTGGGCCGGGACACCAATCCGGCGGGTACGGGCGAGCGTAGAGGAGAGGCGAAGACCGAAGCGTAGCAGCGCAAACACCGAAAACGGCCGCCGGCCGCGTCGATTCAGGCGGACTTGGCGGCCGGTTTGCGCCGGGCCGGGACGGCCTTCTCGGCCGCCGGTGCAGGCGACGCCTTGCGCGTCTTCTTCGGTCCGGCGCCGGTCCGCTTCTTGACCTCCTCGAGACTCGCCTGGAGGGCGCTCATCAGATCGGCCCCGTCCGGACGCTCGTCGGGCGCCTGCGGCTGGAGGACGATCTCCTCGCCACTGGCCTTGCGGTCGATCAGGGCGAGGACCTGCTCGCGGTACTCGTCGTGGTACTTCTCGGGCTCGAACGGCCCGCTGAGCGAGTCGATCAGCTGCTTGGCGATGGCGAGCTCCCGATCGCTCGTCACGACCTCGCCGTCCAGCTCTGAGAACTTGTCGGGCGAGACGATCTCGTCGGCGAAGACCATCGTCTCGAGGGTCATCACGCCGTTGCCCGCCCGGATCGCGACGATGTGCTCCTTGGCCCGGAGGACGAGGCGGCCGATCGCGACGCGCTCGGAGTCGCGCATCGCGTCGAGCAGGAGCCGATACGGCTTGACGCCGCGCTCGTCGGGCACGAGGTAGTAGGGATGGTCGAAGTAGATCGGGTCGATCTCCGCAAGGGCGACGAAATCCTCGATCTCGATCGTCTTGGCACGCTTCGGCTGGAGCGTTGCCAGCTCCTCCGGTTCGATCACGACATACCGGTCGGGGGCGATCTCGTAGCCCTTGACGATCTCGCCGAACGGAACCTCCTCGCCGTCGGCCGGACAGATCCGCTTTTGCTGGATGCGGACGCCGTCGGTCGCGTGGAGCTGGTGGAAGTGGACGCCCTTGGCCGAGACGGCGGCGTACAGCTTGACCGGGACGCTGACCAACCCGAAGCTGATCGCTCCCGTCCAGATCGCCCGTGGCATGGTCAGGAGTATTCCACGGGCGCCCGGACCCTAAGCGTCCTGCACGCCGGCTTGCCGCGGACCCGGCGCGGCGGGGTCCTCCCGCAGTGTGAGTGTCTCGTCCCACGAGCAGAACCGCGCCCGTCCGGGGCAGGTCGCGCAGAGGCCGAGGTGGGGGCGCGGGGAGACATCGAAGCGGCCTGCAAGGAGGGGTGCCGCAAGGCCGAGGAGCGCGGCCTCGAGCCGGGGGGCGTCGGCCGCGGTGTAGCGAACGGCGACGGGCGCCTCCGGCCGGCGGAGGAAGCAGTAGGCGACCTCGACGGTGCTCGCCCCGGTCCGCAGTCCGGCGAGGCCGTAGATCTGGCGCTGGACGTCGTAGTCGGCGGCGACCCGTGCCGCGAGGTCGGTGTCGGGGTCGATCCGGTCGGTCTTGTAGTCGACGATCAGCATCCGGCCGTCGGCTTCGTGGGCGACGACGTCGATGAAGCCGCTGACGAGAAGCTCGCCGACCGGGGTCGCGAAGCCGGTCTCGCGACCGACTGTCTCGGCGGCGGCGAGCCGCCGGCAGAGGCGGCTTGAGGCGAAGGCTCCGACGAGTTCGGCGATCGCGGCGACCTCGTCGTCGGCCAGCGTCCGACCGACCGCCTGGGCACGGACGAGCTCCGGGCCGGGAACCGCCGGGTCGGCGAAGTCGATCCGCTCGAGCAGAGCGTGGACGATCTGGCCACGTTCGGCCGCGTCGTAGCCGCCGGCCGGCTCGAGGCCCGGCGGCGGCGGGACGCGGGGAAGGCCGAGCACCCGCCTGAGGTAGTAGCCGTAGGCGCAGCGATCGTAGTCGACAAGCGAGCTGTAGCTGACCGAGCTCGGCGGCGGAGTCGAAACGCCGGGTGGGGGCTGTGTCGCTTGTCTGGAGCCCGCTCCGGCGGCCGCGGCCGGCTCCGGGACAGCGGCGGGCGGGTGATCGGCCGGGAGGCCGGCGGCCGCCGGAAGGCCAGCGGCCGCCGGAAGGCCAGCGGCGCCCGGAAGGCCAGCGGCGGCCGGAAGGCCAGCGGCGCCCGGAAGGCCAGCGGCGGCCGGAAGGCCAGCGGCGGCCGGAAGGCCAGCGGCGGCCGGAAGGCCAGCGGCGGCCGGAAGGCCAGCGGCGGCCGGAAGACCAGCGGCGGCCGGAAGACCAGCGGCGGCCGGAAGACCAGCGGCGGCCGGAAGACCAGCCGCAGCCGAAAGGCCAGCAGCGACAGGCAGGCCAGCGGCGACCGGGGGGCCGGCGGCCCCGTAAGGGCTGGCGGGGGCGGCCGGATGATCGGCCGCCCCGGGGACGACGACAGCCGGCTCGTCGTCGACGAACAGGGCGATCTGCTCGTCGGCGACCGACGGCCCCCGATGCCTCGACGGGCGCCCCCGTCCGGCGATGATCTCCCGCGGCCGTCGGCCGGCCCCCGGCTCCGGCCGCGCGGCGAACGGGTCCCACGCGGTCGGCGGCGCAGATCGGTCCCACGCCTCGGTCGGCGGCCCGGCCCGGTCCCACGCACCTGGCCCCGCCGGCGGCGGGTCCCACCGCTCCCAGCCGTCCTGCCTGCCCCCCGCAGAATCCGGCTGCCCGTCGGGGATCGCCTCGCGCGGCGCAACGACCGCGTCCCGCAGGGCCGGCATGTCCCCGGCGGCGGTCAGCGTCAGCCGGACCCGCGCGCCGCCGAGCTCGATCTCCGAGACCCCGGTCGGCCCGGCCAACCGGTCGGCCAGATCGCCGACGATCGCCGGCGCGACCCAGGCGATCGCCGCCGCGAACGGCCCCGGCGACGGCCAGTGGGCAAAATGGGCCGCTCCGCTGAGGATCAGCCGCTCCCGCGCCCGGGTCATCGCGACATAGCCGATCCGCTGCTCCTCGGCCAGTGCCGCCGCCCCCTGCCGCGCGCGGAGCTCGGTGTAGGCGAACGACTCGGCCGGCTTCGCGCCCTCGAGCGTCGGCAGGCGCAGTCCGACCCGCTCGCCGTCGGTCAGGATCACAGGCGCCCCGATCGGCGGCCCGTGGCCGAGGTCGGCGACGCAGACGACCGGAAACTCGAGCCCCTTGGCCGCGTGAACCGTCATCAGCCTGACGGCCGCCGTCTCCGCCAGCTGGGCATGCTGCTCGCGGGTCGAGCCGAGGCGACCGGCCGCGAGCCGATCGGCGAAGCCCCGCAGGTCCCGCCCCTCCCGGGCCTCGAACTCCCGCGCCAGGCGGACCAGCTTGCGCACGTTGGCCTGCCCGAGTGCCGTCTCCGGCCCGCTCAGGGCCCGCTCCCGGTAGCCGCTGCGGACGATCAGCTCGGCCAGCCCGAGACCGGCCGCCGCCCGCCGCTCCGACTCGATCAGCCCGCGGATCGCCGCGAGTCGCTCGAGCTCCGCCGGCGTCAGTCCCGCCAGCGCGCCCGCCGCCGCCGGTTCGCCCGCACCGGCCCCCGTCAAGACCTCCCACGGTGGTCGACCGAGCGTCCTCGCCGCCAGGCCGATCGCCGCCAGGCCGTCGGCCCGCAGGCCGCAGAGCGGCGAGGCGAGCACCCCGTAGAGGGCGACATCGTCGAGCGGGTTGGCCAGCACACTGACGTACGCCGACAGGTCCGAGATCTCCTGCGCCGCGTAGAACCCGCCCCCAAGCGCCGCCGCGATCGGGATCCCCCGGTCGACGAGCGCCTGTCCGTAGACGGCGGCGGCCGTCGCGTACCGCAGCAGGACGACGATCTCCTCCGGCCGGGCGACCCCCGTCCCGATCAGCTCCTCGATCCGCCGCGCCAGCAGGCCCGCCTCAGCCCGCCGCCACGGCGGCCCCGGACCCGGCTCCTCCCCCGGGGCCGTCTCCTGCCAGCCGGCCGAGTCGCTCAGCATCAGCTCGACCAGCGGCTCGCCCGCCGGCCCCTCCTCACGCCCGGCGACGAGCGCGACGAAGTCCTCGCCGAAGATCGGGCCGAACGCCGCGTTGACCGCCGCGAGAATGGCCGGCCGCGACCGGAAGTTCCGCGACAGCGCCCGCACTCCGTCCTCACCCGCAAGCTCCCGACGCCGGTCTCGGAAGATCCCCACGTCGGCGTGGCGGAAGCCGTAGATCGACTGGAACTCATCCCCGACCGTGAACAGGTTTCCCCGGTCGAGCGCCCCGAGGATCGACATCTCGCGGGGATTGGTGTCCTGGAGCTCGTCGACCATCACCATCTCGAACCGCTCCGACCACCGCTCCGCGACGTCCGGGTCCCCGTCGAGCAGGTCGCGCGCGCACAGCTCGAGATCGTCGAAGTCGAGCGCTCCCCGCGCCCGCTTGATCGCGGCGAACTCGTCCGCGAAGCCTCCGAGCAGCCGGCCCAGCAGGTCGAGCCCGACGATCCCGGCCGCGTCGTCCCGAGCCTCGCAGCACCGCAGCCTCGCCGCCTCGTAGGCGTCGGCCGCCGCCGTCTTCAGCGCCGCCGCCCCCCGGTGGAGCTTCAGCTCCTCGAGCCCGACCCCCGACCCCCCACGCCCGGTCCCCCCGCTCGGCCCACACCGCTCGACTCCCGCACCCGACTCGGCCCCGCCCAGCCGCGCCGAGCCGACCCGCTCGAGCTGGCCCAGCGCGCCCTCGACCCGCACCCCCGGCCGCCCGCCGATCGCCTCGAGCTCGCTCGCGAGCGTCGCCCCGGCCGCGATCAACCCCGCGAGCGCCGACTCCGCCTCCCGCCGCGGACGAGCTCCCGGCAGCCGCGGTCGCGTCATTCCCCGGCTGCGCAGCTCGTCGTGAGCCCTCGAGATCGCCACCGCCAATTGATCGACCCCGCACGCCGCCGCCAGGTCGAGCTCGCCCGACCCGGTCATCCAGCCGGCGAGCGCCCGCTCGAAGGCCTGCTCGCGCAGTCCGGCCGTCGTCCCCTCGTCGAGGACCCCGAACCCCGGCGCCAGGCCGGCCGCCAACGGATGCGCCCGCAGCAGGCGGGCGCAGAACCCGTGGATCGTCGAGACGAACGCCGTCTCAGTCTCTCTCGCGGCCGCCCGGTCGCCCAGCTCGTGGAGCCGCCTGCGGACACGCTCGCGGAGCTCGCCGGCCGCCCGCTCGGTGAAGGTGATCGCCAGGATCCGACCCGGTGCGATGCCGTCCTCGTGGACGGCCCGCACGAAGCGCTCGACCAGCACCGTCGTCTTCCCGCTCCCCGCGTTCGCCGCCAGCAGGAGGGCCCCCCGCCGCCGCTCCACCGCCTCCTCCTGCTCCCCGGTCAGCCCGATCCTCAGCCCCCGACGACCGGCCTCGACGCCCCCGGTCAGCCCGACCCCCGGTCCCCGACGACCGGCCGCCACGCCCCCGCCGCGCCCGATCGGCATGCTCACGCTCCGAACCCGATCGACCGGCTTCGACAGATCGCCGGATACCGGCACAGCCCATGCGTCGAGCAGGTCGTCGGCCGAGCCTCGAGCGCCCCGGCGCGCAGCTCCCGCGCCGCCCGCAGCGCCCGCTCGAGCCCCCCGGCCTGGGCCGCAGCCAGCTCGCCCGAGTCCACCCGGTCCCCCGGAAAGCCCGCAATCCCCAGATCGAGATCGGCCCGCAGCGCGCCCCGCGGACGCAGATCGCGCCCCCGCAGCGGCTGGTAGACCCCGCCCACGATCTCCACGCCGAGCAGCTCGCCCGCGACCAGCATGTAGAGGGCCAGCGCCATCTCCCCCCGCTCCTCCCACTTCCCCACCCCCGGCACATCCGACCCGGACTTGTAGTCGTGGACGACCGCCGTGCCCGCCGCCCGGTCGATGTCGATCCGATCGATCCTGCCCCGCAGGACGAGCTCCCCCCCGGCCAGCGCGACCTCCGGATGGGTCGAGCCCGGCAGGCCGAAGGCCAGCTCGAACTCCGCCGGCACGTGCTCCCACGACCCAGCCTCCAGGCCGACCAGATAGCGCTCGATGTCCGCCGCCAACCGCCGCCGCGTCGCCCGGTCGCGGTCTGCGTTGCACGAGATCCCCCCGACATGGCCCGCGAGCGCCTCGTCGATCACGGCGCGAACCGCCTCCCGGCTCGCCCTCCCGGGCGGCCCGTCCGCGCACAACCTCGCCAACGCCCGTGCCACCACCGCGTGGGCGACCGTCCCCCGCGCCTGCGGCTCGCCGTCGGGCTCGAGCGTCCTCGCCCGCAGCAGCCCCTCGACGAACCACGCGACCGGACACCGCGTCCACGCCTCCAGCGTCGACGGCGACCACGCTCGCTCCCGGCCGATCTCCGCCAGCACCGCCGCCGACCCCACCCGGCCGAGCCCCACCCGCCCGCTCCCACCGCGCTCGCTCGCGCCCTCCGGCCACCGCTCCAAAGCACCCCGATCCGGCCCCCCCGCCGGCGCATCCATGCCGTCGGAGAACACGTCCCGCACGTCGTCGACGAACGGCGACACACCGCTCGGCGTCCCGTCGCTCCCCACCCGATGCCAGCTCAGCCCCAGGCAGGCCTCCGCCCGGGATGTCGTCGCATAGAAGAGGTACCGCTCGGCCGCCAGCCGATCGTCGAACTGCCCCAGGACCAGCCCCGAGACGCGCGCGATCTCCGCTCGGTCCTCGGCCGAGAAGAACGGTCCCTCCCGCGCCGGCGCCGGAAACGAGCCCTCCTGCAGGCCACACACGAAGATCGCCCGGACCCGTCTCGCCCGTACCGCCAGCGCATCGCAGACGACCACGCCGCCCGCCGTCGCCTGCGGCTCGAACTCCAGGCCGCCGAGCAGCCCGATCAGCTCCACCGCGCTCGGCCCGAGCGACGCATCCCACCGGGTCAGCTCGCCGAGCTCCCCCAACCGGCGGGCCGCCTCGCCGACGACACGCGACTCGGCCAGCTCGTCCGCCGCGAGCACGTGCGCCCGCCGACGCCACCTGCCCGCCAGCAGGCGCTCGAGCTCTGCCGACGTCCGCTCCACAAGCGCCCCCGGCCCCCGCTCGGCCGCCGCCCTCAGCCGATCGACCGAGTCGAGCGGGAAGTGCTCCCACAGCGCCACCGCCGCCTCCGCCCGCCCGACGCCCTCCCGGCGCAGTCGCGCCTCGAACCGATCGGCCAGCTCGGCACGCTCGAGCACCCCCGGCGTCCGCAGCCAGGCCAGCAGGTCCGCCGCCTCGCCATCGCCGAGCGCCGACCGCAGCAGGCCGATCAACCCCCGGCCGACCCCCGTGTCGGCAAAGCGCACGCTCCGCATGATCGAGACCGGGATTCCCAGCTCGCCGAAGACCTCGACGATCAGGTCGGCCGACGCGGCCACCGACCGCATCACCACAGCGATCTCCTGCGGCCGGTATCCCGTCTCGAGCAGGCGCCCCAGCTCACCGCCGACGAGCTCGAGCTCGTCGCGCTCGGTCTCCCCCTCCAACAGCCGGATCGCCTCCCCCCGGCCGATCGGCTCGCAGTCGGTCTCGAACAGTCCGCGTTCGAGATGGTGGAGCGTCGCCCTCGCCTCGGTCTCGTAGTGCTCGGCCCCCGCCGGCATCGTGACGATCTCGGTCGCCGTCGGCCGCAGCGTCTCGAAGATCCCGGCTCGCCCCCCGAACGCCACCCGGCCAGGCTCATACGGGAGCGAGACGACCACGTCGACCGACCGCGCGAGCGTCTCGATCGCGTCGAGCTGGAGCGGATCCAGATCGTCGAAGCCGTAGAGCATGACCGGCGTTCGCCCCCAGACCGACGGGTCCACGCGGATCGCGTCGAGCGAGCCCGACGCCAACTGCTCCTCGTCGACGCGCCCGAGCCGCTCCAGTCGCCGCCGGTAGCCCGCGTAGATCGCCGAGACCTCGTCGCAGTAGGCCCGCCGCCGCCCGTCCGGAGCCCACGCCCGGAGGGCCGCCGTGACGCGCGCCGGCGTCGCCCGCCGCGCCCCCAGCTCGCCCACCAGCCGGGTCGCCGCCCCCACGAACCCCGGGCTGGCCGCGCTCGGCGCGAGGAACTCGAGCCCCGCTTCGGCGACCGCCGCCGCCACCACCCGTTCCCGCCCAGCCCGGCCGAGCGGCCGCATTCCGAGCCCCGCCCGCCCGGCGATCTCCCGCATCAGACCGCTGAACGACTCGACCCGCGCCCCCATCACGACGCCGCTCTCGGCCAGCTCCCGCCGGTAGTGGACCGCGTCGGCCGACGTCGGGACGACCAGGATCGGGCCGCGCGGCAGCTGTGACCGGTAGCGGTCGAGGACGACCCGTGCCTTGGCCGAATTGGCCGGACCGGTGACGAGAGTGAGTGGCACGACCATCCATCGTCGCGCACGCCGGGGACGGAAGGCCCGTCCGGGTGCTCTCAGGCGGCGCGGGTCGCGTCGCCGGCGAACGTCGCGTCCGTCGCGACCGCCGTCTCCAGCTCGCCCTCGACCTCCGGCGGCTTCGCGCCCTCGTGGGCCCACGGCTCGTCGAACTCCGTGCGCCACTTCCCGTCCTCGGTCTGCACCAGGGCCAGCCGCGCCCGGAACGACCGTCCGCTGCGGCCCTTGAACCCGGTGACCGGCTTCTCGGTTCGACCGTTGGCGATCAGCTCACGCGCGACGACCAGCGGCAGCTGCTTGCCGGCCTTGCCCTTCCAGATCACGAAGCCACACCCCGGATCCTCGCGCGACCAGCACGAGTAGCCCTTGCGGTTCTCGACGATGTCGTGCCCACAGACCGGGCACGGCCCGAGGTTCGCCCGCGGGATGCGGACGTCCTTGAGCTTCGCGTCCAGCTCCTCGATCGTCTCCCGCGCGAACCCGGCGATGTCCGCCATGAAGATCTCCCGCCGCTCCTCCCCCCGCTCGATCTTGCCCAGCCGGTGCTCCCAGCTCCCCGTCAGGTCCGGCGACGTCAGCGCGTGCTCCCCCAGCAGCCTGATCACGTTGCGGCCCTTCTCGGTCGCAACCAGCGCCCGCCCGTCCCGCTCGAGGTAGCCGACGTCGATCAGCCGCTCGATGATCGACGCCCGCGTCGCCGGCGTCCCGATCCCCGAATCCTTCATCGCCTCGCGGAGCTCCTCGTCGTCGACCAGCCGCCCGGCCGTCTCCATCGCCCCCAGCAGCGACGCGTCGCTGTAGCGCCGCGGTGGCTTCGTCTCCTTCGCGAGGCTCTCCGCCTCCACCGTCCGCGCCGGCTCGCCCTGCACGAGCCGCGGCAGCACGCCGCTGTCGAGCTCCTCGTCGTCCTGTCCCTCCCCGGTCCCCCGCAGCCCCGGCTCGCCCGCGCCCGACGACCTCGCCGCGTCCGGCATCGACAGGTAGACCGCACGCCAACCCGCGACCAGCAGGACCTTCCCCCGCGTGCGGAAGACGTGGCCCTCGACGGTCGTCTCGACCCGCGTGTTCTCGAGGATCGCATCCGGGTGGAAGACCGCCAGGAACCGCCGCGCGACGAGATCGTAGACCCGGTGGTCGTCGTCGTTCATCTTCTCGACCGGGTGCTCGGTCCGCGTCGGGATGATCGCGTGGTGGTCGGTCACCTTCGCATCGTCGACCACCCGCCCGAGCGGCAGGAGGTCGAGGCTCCTCACGTAGTCGGCCGCCTCCCGGTACTCCGGCCGGTGGCCGACCAGCTCGGCCGTCGGCTTGATCTCCTCGACCATGTCGCTCGTCAGGAAGCGGGAGTTCGTCCGCGGATAGGTCAGCGCCTTGTGCTCCTCGTAGAGGCGTTGCGCCGCGCTCAGGGTCCGCCGGGCCGAGAACCCGAAACGGGTGTTGGCCTCCCGCTGGAGCGACGTCAGGTCGTAGAGCATCGGCGCCTTCTCGGTCTGCTTGCGCTTCTCGACCTTCGAGATCTCACCGGTCTTCCCCCGCACCGCCCTGACGATCTCGGCCGCCTCCGCCTCGGTCGCGATACGCGGCTTCGCGCCGGCGTGGAAACGCCCCCCGTACGCGCGTGAATCGTCGCCCGACGGTTCGAACCTCGCGTCGACCAACCAGTACGGCTCGGGCTTGAACGCCCGGATCTCCTCTTCGCGCCTCGCCACGATCGCCAACGTCGGCGTCTGGACGCGACCCAGCGAGACGGCCCCGTCGAACGACGACCGCAGGCGGATCGTCGCCGCCCGCGTCGAGTTCATGCCGACGATCCAGTCGGCCTCCGACCGCGACCTGGCCGCCTCCTCCAGGCTGGCAAGCTCACCGGCCGGACGCAGGTTCCTGAACGCGTCGCGCATCGCGCTGTTGGTCATCGACGACAGCCACAGCCGCCGCACCGGCTTGTCGGCCTTCGCCTTCTCGAAGAGGTACGCGAAGATCAGCTCGCCCTCGCGTCCGGCGTCGCACGCGTTGATCACGTCGCCGACATCCTTGCGGTGAAGCTGCCGGTTGACCACGTTCATCTGCTTCTTCGAACGCTCGTCCCGCACCACCAGCTTGAACTTCGGCGGCACGATCGGCAGGTCGGCCATCCGCCACTTCTTGAACTTCGGGTCGTACTCCTCCGGGTCGGCCAGCTGGACCAGGTGGCCGACCGCCCACGTGATGACGTGATCCGGCCCCTCGAGAAACCCCTCGCTCTTGGCGAACGGCCCCGCCAGCACCTTGGCCAGGTCACGCCCGACCGACGGCTTCTCGGCGATCACGAGCGTCTTCGACTCTTGTGGCACGCGCCGCAGGCTACTCGCTCCCCGCAGCCATGTCCCGTCACCGCCCGGCCGTCGCCGGGCCCCCCGCACGCCCGCCACGCCTCGAACGGCGTCGCGCCCGTGCCCGCCCGCTACTCCGAGCAGCCCTCCGTCGAGACCGCTCGGTCGGCCTGCGCAAGGTCGTGGACGACCGTCGAGTTGGCCACGCCGAAGCCCCCGCTCGGTCCCCCGTCCGTGGTCGCCGCGAAGACCGTCGTGACGACCGCCCCGGTCGAATCGACCATCGGACCACCGGAGTTGCCCGGCCGCACGAGACCCCGGATCGGAGTCAGCAGACGCCTGACCGGCCCCCGCCCGTAGGCGTCCTGCGTGTCCACCGGCTGCGTCAACCCGATCCGCCCCGGCTGGGCATCGAACGGCCCGTCGCGCGGGTAGCCGAGGATCGCCGCCGACCGGCCCGCCGGCGGATCGCTCGCCAGTGCCAGCGGCCTCGCGTCGAGGCCCGCGACCCGCAGCACGGCGATGTCGTTGCGCGGGTCGAAGACGACGACCTCGGCCTGGAGATTCGGCGGGCTCCCCCCGACCTCCACGACCGTGTCGTGCTCGCCGGCCACGACGTGCGCATTGGTCACCACCTCGCCCGGCCCGACAACCCACCCCGAGCCCTCTATCCCCAGCCCGCACGCCGTGCCGAGCACCCTCACGACGCTCGCCTTCGCCCGGCGCACCGACGCCTCCCCGGCGACCGCCGAGACCGGCGGAGCGACCCCAGCCTGCGGCCCCGAGATCGACGGCAGCGGGTCGAATCGCGCCAGCGCATGGAGCAGGACGCCCGACGGCGGCAGCAGCTCGTCGAGCTGCTGGAGGATCGTCGACCGCTGGATGTCCATCCGGATCGGCGCCGTCCCCGGCACCTGGAGTGCGACGGTCCCCAGGATCCAGACGATTCCGAGCGCGACGCACGCCGACAGCCCGGCCCCGAGCAAGCCGTCCACCACGCCGAGGAACGCGAACCGCACTGCCCGTCGCAGCCGCACCCCGACGCCCTCCAATCCCGACGCGAGAATCCCTCCCGCCAAGACCGCCCCGAACAGCCCGAAGGCCGGCGCGTACGGCGACATGTCGCCTGAGGTGAGCAGCCCGCTGGCCAGGCGCGTGCCGAGGATCGCCCCGACCGCGAACCCGATCAGCGAGAGTGCCCCGACGATGAAGCCGCGCAGGTAGCCGGAGACCGCGAAGACGGCTGTCGCGGCGACGATGATCCAATCGAGCGAGGTCATGGGGATCCACGCGAGCCTATCCGCTGCATCCCGCCGCCCCCATCCACCACCGGCCTCTCGCCGGCCTCGCGGCCCCTTTGGCGCCCCCAAGCGACTGGCCGACTCGCGAATGCTCTAGCGTGCTCAGGCGTGAGGTACGGCGCCCGTGGGGGGTCCCCGCGCGCACGCACGCGGCGCGCCACCCAGTCGTGCCGCAGACGGCCGTCGATCGGCAGCCTTCGCGACGAGACCGGCGCCCTCGCGACCTCGCGGATCGCCGGTCTCCTCGCCGCTCTCGTCGCCGGTCTGATCGCCGCCTTCGCGCTCAGTGGGTCCCCCGGGTCGACCGCGTCACAGCGACTCGCCGGGGCCTTCGTGGCCGCCTGGTCGCGCGGCGACTACGCCCAGATGTACGCCGCCGTCGACCAGGCGACCCGCACCCAGTACTCGATCACCGCGTTCGCCGACTACTACCGCCACGACCTGGCGACAGCGACGGCGACCGGCGCCCAGGTCGGCAAGGCCCAAGCACCCCAGAACGGAACGGTCGTCGTCCCCGTGCTCGTCAAGACCAGCCTCTTCGGGGACCTCCACGCCAGCTTCGTCCTCCCGATCACCGGCTCCGGCTCGGCCAGCACGGTCCTCTGGCGCCGCTCGCTCGGCTTTCCCGGCCTGCTCAGAGGCGAGTCGCTCACCCGCCGGACGACGATCCCTCCCCGGGCCGCCCTGCTCGCCCGCGACGAGACGCCGCTCGCCTCGCTGCCCTCGGCTTCCGGCGTGATCGGCTCGGTCGGTCCGATTCCGCCGGCCCGCACCGACCTGCTCTACGAGGCCGGCTATCCCCCCGACGCCGCCGTCGGGTTGAACGGTCTCCAGCTGATCTTCGACCGGCGTCTCGCCGGCACGATCGGCGGCGAGCTCCTCGCCGGCAACCGAGTCCTCGCTCGCGCGAGCGCCCACCCGGCTCCGCCGCTTCGCACCACGCTCTCCCCCCGGCTCCAGACGCTGACCGTCTCGACGCTCGCCGGTCAGCCCGGCGGGATCGTCGTGATGCGCCCCGACACCGGCGAGATCCTCGCCCTCGCCGGCACCCCGTTCTCCGACCTCCAGCCTCCCGGGTCGACATTCAAGATCGTCACGCTGACCGCCGCCCTGCTCGCCCGCCTGGCGAACCCGACCACCACCTTCCCCTACCAGACGTCGACCACGATTGACGGCTACAAGCTCCAGAACGCGAACGGCGAATCGTGCGGCGGGTCGCTCGCCCTGGCCTTCGCCGTCTCCTGCAACTCCGTGTTCGCCCCGCTCGGCGTTCGCGTCGGTGCCGCCGGCCTCGTCGGCACCGCCGAGCGATTCGGCTTCAACCAGCCCCCGCCGATACCCGACGTCGCCGAGAGCAGCATTCCCCCCGCCGACCAGATCGGCGGCGACCTCGATGTCGGCTCCTCGGCGATCGGGCAGGGCATGGTCCAGGCCACCGTCCTCCAGATGACCCTGATCGCCGCGACGATCGCCGACGGAGGACAGCGCCCCGTGCCGACGCTCGCGCTCGGCGTCCGCCACCCAAGGCCGTCCGTGCTCCCCTTCTCGGTCGCGAAGACCGTCGCCCAGCTGATGCTCGGCGTCGTGCGCAACGGCACCGGCAAGGCCGCCCAGATCCCCGGCGTCCTCGTCGCCGGCAAGACCGGCACGGCCGAGCTCAAGACGACCGCCGCGAACTGCACTCCCGACCCCGCCGACCCGACCTCCTGTCCGGCTCCCGCGCCGAACGACCCAAAGAACACGGACGCCTGGTTCGTCTCCTTCGCCCCGGCCGGCAAGCCCCGCGTCGCCGTCGGCATCCTGCTCGACAACGACGGCGCCGGCGGAGACACCGCAGCACCGCTCGCGAAGATCCTCCTCGAGGCGGCGCTCAAGGCGACCGCCAACGCCAGGCCGACGAGCTCCACCCCGACCGCGTCGTCCGGCACGACGACCAACAGCGCCGGGCCTCAGCTCCGACCGGCCGGCTGAGGCCTGCCTGTTTGACTCCGATCGCCCCGCGGGTACCGGCCGACCGAGGGAGGCCAGCGATTGCGGAGGGGACGGGCTGATGAGCGACGCACCAGAACCGCACGAGATCTACCGCGAGATGCGCGAGGAGGGCCGCAACCGCCTCGGGCGCTCCCGTCTCGAGCTGGTCGCCTCATCCCTCGTCGCCGGCTTCGACATCGTCTTCGGCGTCGCCGCACTGATCACCGCCAGCGCCGCCGCGACTCCCCACTTCGGCGCCGACGCCGGTCACCTGATCGGAGCACTCGCCTTCGGAATCGCCTTCATCTTCATCACCGTCGGCCGCTCCGAGCTGTTCACCGAGAACTTCATGGTCCCAATCACCGGGCTCCGCAAGGGCATCGCCTCGAAGCTCAAGCTCGCCCAGCTCTGGATCGTCTCCCCGGTCTTCAACATCCTCGGCGGAACGCTCCTGATCCTCGCCCTCACGACCCACGGTGTGCTCCCCGACGGCGCCCACAAGAGCCTCAGGCTGATCGCCAACCACATCCACACCTACGACGTCCCCACCGCCTTTGCCAGCGCGATCGTCGGCGGCGCCCTGATCACCCTGATGACCTGGTTGGTCGAGGGCAGCCCGACTCCCGGCACGCGTATCCTCGTCGCCTGGATCGCCGGTGTCCTGCTGACCCTCGGGTCCTTCGACCATGTGATCGTCGTGACCCTCGAGCTGATCTTCGGACACCGCCTCGGCGCGCCGATCCCCTGGCTCGACATCCTCCAGAACTTCGGCATCGCGGCCGCCGGCAACATGGTCGGCGGCCTCGGCTTCGTCACGCTGACCCGAACCGGTCAGGCGCTCGGCTCGAGCGACGACGACCAGGCGCTCGAGGACGGGCCCCCGGCGGCGGTCTGACCCCGCCGGTTCGCACCGAGGCGAGAAGACCCCCGCGACGGTCTAGAGGTGGCCTGACCTCACCGGCGAGACCCCGCGACGACCTAGAGGTCGAGGTCGACGGTGGCTTCGGTGTGCGGATTCGTCGGGTCGACGATGTGCAGCACGAGCGGCCGGTTGTCGAAGCTGGCCAGCGGCACCTTGAAGAGCAGCGCAGCGCCCGAGGTCGGCCCGAGTGACGCGACGCTGCCGACCGGCGGCAGCTGCGTGTACGGCGCGACCATCACGCTGTGGTAGGCGAACGGGTTCGCCCCCGTGACCGGCGTCGGCCGGTAGACGCCTCCGGCCGTGTCCGTCATGTAGTACCCGCGGGCCGCCTGGTACGGCTGGCCGTGCTCGTTGAGGACCAGCATGAAGACCCCAAACCACGTCTGGGCCGGCGTCAACGCCGCCGTCGCCGGCGCGAGACCCTGGAGGTACGCCGCGTCCTCGGCGTCGTACGGATTGAGCTGCCGCGAGAACTGGACCTGGTATTTCAACTGCCCCAAGTCGACGTAGATCGCCTCGCTGTCGGCCTTCTTGACGTCGGCCTTGTAGCCGCACGCCGAGACCGTCACTCCACAGACGGCGAGCACGATCAACAAGAGAGTTCGTCTGGCCGTCATCGACGCCGGCAGTCTAGAAGATGATCCGGCCCCGGCGCCGCTTGGCGCTCACAGACCGGCGATCGTCGCCCGGGGTCCCGGCTTGCCGCCGCTCTCGAGGATCGAGCGCAGCCGCTCGAGGGCTTTGCCGTTCTGCCGGCGCAGCCAGATCCGGCCCCCGAAGCGCTCCAGCATCCGGTCCGAGGCGGTCACCGGCTGCGTCGTCGTGCTCAGCGCCACCTCGGTCTTCCCGGCGCCGCTCGGCTCCAGCGTGTAGACCGCCTGCATCTGTACCCGGTTGAACTTCCCCCCGCTTCCCGATTCGACGATCCGCCGCGGCGCGTCCACCTCGACGATGCTCAAGCCCATCCAGCTGAACCGCTGGAGCGGCGCCTTGACCCGGAAGCGGGCGCCCGCCCCCTGCCCGACGGTGTTCGTCCGGGTCAGGTGCCAGTCGTCCAAGTAGTGGTCGGTGAACTCCGGATGGTTGGCGATGTCGAGGAGGTATGAGAAGACCTCCTCGATCGGGCGGCCCACGACGACCGAGACGTTGAGCGGATCCACAGCCGCGCGGAGTCTACGCGTCCCGACCGTCCGACGCAGGAAAAACGGCGCTCAGGCGGCGGGGGCCCGGCGGGTCACCTTGACCGTGTGCCCGAACTCCCCGTGGCGCACCGGCTCGCTCGAGACCGGCGCCTCCCGACGCAGCGGCCGACACAGCTCGCAGACGATCTCCGCCGCCCCGTACAGGTGGACCCACTCGCCGATCAGCGGCGCCCTCCCGCAGTCGGCGCACGACGTCCGCCCGCCCTCGAGAATTCCCACGCTCCGCCGCAGGAGGTGGCGCTCGAGCTGCTCGGGGACGATCGCCTGCGCTCGCCGGAGCGTTCGCAGTGCCCGCCCGCCCGATGGATGCGCTGGTTGCTCCGGCATGACGCTGGTCTTCGCCATCCGCCCCCAGGCTCCTCCATTGGTTTGCGATCCCGCCAAACGGCGCAGATAGTCGCAATCGCCACGTATGATGTCTTCTGGCAGGCATCCGAAGCGCAAGCCGTCCTGCGGAAGGAGTCGTGATGGAGCCGTTGACGAGTGGAACGATCGCCGCGACCGGCTCGTTCCGCTGCGAGAAGTGTGGCTACGTGCTGACCCTCGCCGCCGCCAACAGCCTCACAGACTGCCCCGACTGCGGCGCCCAGGCCTTCGTCAGAGCATCGCTCTTCAGCGCGCCCGCCGGATCGATCCCCCAGATCGTCGACGAGGACCGCGACCGCCTGCTCGCTGAAGGACGCTCAAGGATCGGTCAGCCCGGCGAATACCTGGTCTACGAGGCCGACCACGAGATTCGCGTGGTTCCCCTGATCGCCGAATGGACCCGGATCGGCCGCAGCCTCGCGGCCAACGTTCGCTTCGACGACCCGACCGTCTCCCGGCGCCACGCCCTGATCGTCCACACCGTCGACGGCGCCCAGGTCCTCGACGACCGCAGCCTCAACGGCGTCTTCGTCAACGGCACCCGCGTCACCACCCGGCGGACGCTGACCGACGGCGACGAGATCTTCGTCGGCCGCTACCGGCTCCACTTTCTCGTCGTCAGCGAGGTCGCCAGCCGACCCGAGACGACCGGCACGACCGCCTCGTAACTCCTCGTAACTCCTCGTAAGGCCTACGGGCGCAGCCCGGCGACGCGCCGGCCGGCCTCCGGCAGATCGATCCTGCCCAGCAGCTCGGCCGCCAACCCCAGGTAGTCGGCGCCCAGGTCCGGCCGCAGGTCGAGGATCGACCTCGCCCGCTCGGCCGACTCGGCATACGCGATCGACGCCCTGACGACCGTCTCGAAGACCTTCCCGCCAAAGCCCGCCTTCAACGTCGCGTGCGCCTCCCGCGAATGGACCGTCCGCAGGTCGGCGATGTTCAGCACCACACCGACCCATTCGAGCCCCGGGTTGAGGTTCTCCCGGGCCGCCTCGATCACCTCGAGCGCCTGCTCGACTCCCTGCAGCGCGAAGTACTGGGCCTCGGTCGTGATCAGCGCGTAGTCGGCCGCGACCAGCGCGTTCACCGTCAGCAGTCCGAGCGACGGCGGACAATCGATCAGGATCGCGTCGTACGACGCGCCGACCTTGGCCAGCGCCCGCTTGAGCGACAGCTCGCGTCCCATCCGCCCCCCCAGCGCCAGCTCCGCCTCGGCCAGGCGCAGATTCGCCGGCATCACATCGTCGTGGATCGCATCCCCCCCGCTCGCCGTCCCCTGGAGGACCTCGGCCACCGTCGGGAAGGCCTTCGGATCGACGTCGAAGTAGTCCGACAGATTGCCCTGCGGATCGAGGTCGACCGCCAGGGTCCGCAGGCCCACCCGACGAAAGATGTCGGCCAGCGTCCGAACCGTCGTCGTCTTCCCGGTGCCCCCCTTCTGCGAGAGGATCGCGATCGTCTTCGCCATCGGCCCGCCGATACTAGACCCTCACCACGCTCGCTCCCCGGGCCTCGAAGCCCACGCGCCTCACGCTCGCCCACCCCGCCGTCCGGCCGGCCAGCTCATCGAGCACCTCCGCCGTCCGCTCGGCCGCGCACCAGAACAGCACGGTCGGTCCGGCGCCGCTGATCGTCGCCCCGAGCGCCCCCAGCGACACCGCCTCGCCCAGCAGCGAATGGCTGCGCGGGAACAGATGCGCCCGGCGCTGCTGATGGATCCTGTCGGCCAGCCCCCGCCCGAGGAGATCCCAGTCGCCCTGGGCCAACCCCAACATCAAGAGCGCCCCATGAGCCGTGTTGAAGACCGCCTCCCCCACCGGTATCTCGCCCGGCAGCGCCGCCCGCGCCGCCGCCGTCCGCACGGGCTGCTCGGGAATCACGAGCACCGCATCCAGCCCAGCCGGCGGATCGACCCGATGGATCCGCCGATCCGCGCAGATCACGAAGCCCCCGCGAAGCGCCGCCGCCACGTTGTCCGGATGCCCCTCGACCTCGCACGCCAGCTCGAAGACGTCGTCGCCCGACCCCGAGACCATCCGCCCCGCCAGCAGCCCGGCGACGATCGCCGCCGCACTCGACCCCAGCCCCCCGCTCAGCGGGATCTCCGACGTCACCCGGAAGTGCAGACGATCCGCCGGGTGGAGGCGCTCGAACGACCGCACGATCAGGTTCGACCGGTCCCGCGGCAGGTCGAGGTCGGTCTCCAACGAGAACTCGTCCGCCCCTGAGACCTCGACCTCCAGGTGGAGCCCCAAGGCCCCCGCGAAGCAGTCGAAGCCCGGCCCGAGGTTGGCCGACGAGGCCGGCACGCGAACCCGGCAGCCGTCCATCGCTACTCGATCACGACCCGCTCGATCGCCGCGAGCTCCGGCTCGCACGGGATCACGGCCCCCGCCTGCTCGAGCGCCGTCCCCGGATCCTTGAGTCCGTGCCCGGTCAGGACGCACGCCACCCGCCGAGCCCCGTCCGGCCCGTACCGGATCAGGCCGGCGACCGACGCCGCGGACGCCGGCTCGCAGAAGACCCCCTCGCTGGCCGCGAGCAACCGGTAGGCCGCCAGGATCTCCGTATCGGTCACCGCCCGGATCGCCCCCCGCGACGCGCTCATCGCCCCCATCGCCTCCTCCCACCGCGCCGGCTTGCCGATCCGGATCGCGCTCGCGATCGTCTCCGGCTCGGCGACCGGCTTCCCATACACGAGGGGCGCCGCCCCCTCGGCCTGGAAGCCGAACAGCCGCGGGGCGGCCCCAGCCTCGACGAAGCCCTCCCAGTACGCCGTGATGTTCCCGGCGTTGCCGACCGGGATGCAGAGGGCATCCAGCTCGCCGTCGAGATCCTCCAGCAGCTCGAAGGCCGCCGTCTTCTGCCCCGCCAGGCGAAAGTCGTTGACCGAGTTGACCAGCGCGATCGGGTGCCGCTCGGCGAGCACGCGCACCAGCGCGAGCGCCTCGTCGAAGTTCCCCCGCAACGCGATCACCCGAGCCCCGTGCATCAGCGCCTGGGCCAGCTTGCCCGTCGCGATCTTCCCGTCCGGAATGATCACCACACACCGCACGCCCGCTCTCGCCGCGTAGGCCGCCGCGCTCGCCGCCGTGTTCCCGGTCGACGCGCAGATCACCGTCTTCGCGCCCTCGCGGACCGCCGCCGACACCGCGCAGGTCATCCCCCGATCCTTGAAGGACCCCGTCGGGTTCATCCCCTCGAGCTTGAGATGGACCTCCGCGCCCACCCGCTCTGACAGCCGCTCGGCAAGGACGAGCGGCGTCGACCCCTCGCAGAGCGTCACGACCGGGTCATCCCGCCCGAACGGCAGCCGGTCGCGGTAGCGCTCGATCACGCCGACCCGGTTCACACGAACTCCTCGTCGATCACCCTGATCGCCCGCGGACGCGAGTGGACGAAGTCGAGTTCGCCGATCGCCTCGATCGCCGCCACCAGCCGCGACTCCAGCAGCGGGTGCGTGACCATCACCAGTCGCGCGTGCTCGTCCAAGCCGCTCTGGACCACCGACTTGATCGACGCCCCCTGCTCGCCGAGCAGGGCCGCGACCGCCGCCAGCACACCCGGCCGGTCGGCGACCTCCATGTGCAGGTAGAAGGCCGAGACGACATCCGAGACGACCTCCAGCGCCGGACCGAAAGACCGCGTCACCGCCGGTTGGGCGCCCCCCGTCGAGATCGCGCTGATCAGATCCCCGAGCACCGCGCTCGCCGTCTGCGGCCCGCCCGCCCCCGGCCCGGACATCGTGATCTCGGTGAAATCGTCCGACTCCACCGTGACCGCGTTGAACGGCCCACTGACCGACGCCAGCGGGTGCCCGTCATACAGGAAGGCCGGGTGCACGCGGACCGAGACCCCCTCCTCCAGCCGCTCGGCCGTCCCGATCAGCTTGAGCTCCAGCCCGAGCTCCCGCGCATAGGCGATGTCGTGGACGGTGATCGCCTCGATCCCCTCGTAGCGAACCTGGTCGATGTGCACCGGCGTCCCGAAGGCCATCCGCGCGAGGATCGCCATCTTCGCCGCGGCGTCCCGTCCCCCGACATCCTCAGAGGGATCCGCCTCGGCGTAGCCGAGCTTCTGTGCCTCGCCCAGCGCCTCGTCATAGCTCATCCCGCTGCGGGTCATCTCCGTGAGGATGAAGTTCGTCGTCCCGTTGACGATCCCGTGGATCCGCTGGATCTCGGCCCCCGCCAGCGATTCTCCCAGCACCCGGATCACCGGCACCACGCCGGCCACCGCCGCCTCGAAGCCCAGCCGGACGTCGTGCTCGCGGGCCAGCGCCCAGAGCTCCTCCCCATGCTGGGAGAGCAGCTGCTTGTTCGCGGTGACCACGTGCCGTCCCGCCCGCAGCGCCCGGCTCACATACTCGTAGGCCGGATCGATCCCACCGATCAGCTCGACGATCAGCTCCGAGCGCTCGAGGATCTCCTCGAAGTCCCCCTCGCTCCGCGTCAGCACGCCCGAGACCGCCGGTCGCCGCCCCGTCAGCCGGGCGATCCGCTCCGCGCGCGAGACCAGCAGCTCGACGAACGCCCCGCCCACCGTCCCGCGACCCAGCACCCCGACCGCGAACGTCGTCGCCTCGTTCGACGGCCGGGGACCCTCGAGGTCCGTGGTCGTACTAGAGGTCACGAACGTGCAGATCCTCGAGCGTCTCCCGGCGGACGACCACTCGCGCGCTGCCGTCCTTGCAGAAGACGACCGGCGCCCGCGGGACACCGTTGTAGTTGTTGGCCATCGCGTGTCCGTACGCCCCCGTCGCCGGCGTCACGACGATGTCCCCCGGACGCGGATCGTCGAGCACCGCCCCGCGCACGATGACGTCCCCCGACTCGCAGTGCCTCCCAGCGATGTGGCACCGCGTCGACCCCCCGAATCGATCGGCGACCTCCGCCTCGTACTCGGCGTTGTAGAGCATCGGCCGCAGATTGTCCGACATCCCCCCGTCGACCCCGACCCACGTCGACACGTTGCGCTTCACGCTCTCGACCGTGTAGAGCGTGACCACGCCGTTGGCAACCAACGACCGCCCCGGCTCGATCAGCAACCGCCGATCGCGGCCCAGCTCCTCGTGTGCCGCCCCCACCAGACCGCCGACGAAGTCCTCGATCGACGGTGGGCGCTGCGTCGACCGGTAGGCCACCCCGAGCCCCCCACCGAGGTCGTAGACCGGGAAGTCGCCGAGCCCCGCCAGGACCGAGATCGCCCGGCGAAACGGCGCGACCTCGAACAGCTGGGAGCCGATATGCATGTGCAGACCAACCAGCTCGATCCCCCGGATCCCGTTCACGCGCTCGATCGCTCGCAAGACATCGCTCGGCCCGAGCCCGAACTTCGAGTCTGCCTGACCGGTCGAGATCTTCTCGTGCGTATCCCCCCGGACCCCCGGCGTCACGCGGATCAGCACCCGCTGCTGCGCACCCAACCGCTCCAGCCGATCGATGTCGTCCATGTTGTCGATCACGATCAGCCCGACCCCCGCCCCCACGGCGGCCCCGAGTTCCGCATCCCCGCGCGCGTTCCCGTGGACGACGACGCTCCCCGGGTCGAATCCCGCCCGCAGCGCAAGGTGCAGCTCCCCGGCGGACGCCACGTCGCAGCCCAGGCCCTCCTGCGCGAACAGGCCCATCACCGCCGTACACGGGAACGCCTTGGCCGCGAACACGACCTGGAAGTCGTCCTGCCCGCAGTTGCCGACCGCCGCTACGAACGCCCTCGCCCTGCTGCGCAGGTCGTCCTCCGCGACCACGTAAGCCGGCGTCCCGAACTCCCGCGCCAGCTCGATCGTGTCGCAACCACCGACCTCCAGACGCCCCCGCTCATCGAGGCGACTGCCAAGCGGGAACACGTGCGATAGCGACTGGGCGACGGCCATGGACGGCGATTATCCCTCGGAACGCCGCCCCGCGGCCGGCCGGCCGACCCCAGCCCCGCCCCGATCCGGCCCCGACCCGCGACCGCCGAGCCCGCTCCCCAGCGAGAACGTCAGCCCTGCGGCGCGGCCGGGTGCGTGCCGAGCGCGGTGACCAGGCCCGCGACCGCGTTGCCCAGCGCGACAACCCCGTTCGCAAGGCCCGTACCCAGACCATGCAGCGTCCCACCGAGCGCCGGGCTGACCGGCGCAACCGTCGTCCCCAGGCTGTCCGTCGCGTTGGCCACAACAGTTCCCAGCGCATTCGTCAGACCGGCCGTCGCGTTCGCAAGCGGCGCCGTCGCGCTCGGCGTCGTGGTCGTCTGAGTCGCCTTCGCCGGCCCGACGGCGGCGACGAGCGGCGGGACCTCGGCCTTCGCCTGGTGGCTGGTGAGGATCGTCTTCGACCCGCTGACCGTCGCGATCAACGGTGTCTTGGGCGAGACCACGACACGACTTGCGACCGCGTGCCTCACCGCCGGCTGGCGCGCCACCGAGATCACGATCGGACGGTCGTGCTTCGCGTTCGCGACCAGCACCGTCGACTGCGGCGGGTAGTCATCTGAGACCGAGAACGATCCGTGGAAGGCGACCAGCGCCGCCGTGATGAAGAAAGCGCACGCCACCGCCCCGATCAGCGAGACCGCCACCCCGAAGCCCGAGATCAGCGACTTGGCGCTACGCATCGAGCCCCGCCGACCGACGAGCCGAGTGCTCTCGCGAGGCTGGGGAAGGCGCGCACGCAAGCATCTGGGCATCCATCGGCCTCCCATCCCGTCCGCTTTAGCCCGAATGCCCGCGTCCCTCGCCGCCCTCCACAAGCCGGTCGGATGACGCGCATTCCGAGCCAAACGCACCTGCCACAATGAATCGATGGCACCCACCAAGAAGTCATTCGGCCGCGACACCGGCCTCCAGGCTCGGATGCTGGGCACGATGTTCCTGCTCGGCCTGGTCTACGCCGTCCTGATCGGCGTCCTCTTCGCCGCCGGCGTCGGCGGCGTCCTGCTGATCGTGATCGGCGGCGGCCTCTTCCTCTTCCAGATCTTCGCCTCCGACAAGATCGCCCTCCGCACGATGGGCGCCCGCGAAGTCACCGCCCGCGAAGAGCCGCTCCTCCACGCGACGATCGAGCGCCTCTGCCTCCAGGCCGACCTCCCCAAGCCACGGATCGCCGTCGTCGACTCCACGATGCCCAACGCCTTCGCGATCGGCCGCTCCCAGAAGACCGCGACCGTCTGCGCGACGACCGGGATCCTCGCCCTCCTCGAGCCGGCCGAGCTCGAGGGCGTGATGGCCCACGAGCTGACCCACGTCATCAACCGGGACGTCGTGATCATGACGGTCGCCTCCTTCTTCGCCGCGATCGCCTCGATGATCGTCCAGTTCGGCTTCTTCTTCGGCGGCGGCTTCGGCGGCGGCGGCGGGTCTGACGACGACGACGGCGCCAGCATGATCGTGGTCGTCCTCGTCTCGGCCGCCGTCTACGCCGTCTCGTTCGTCCTCATGCAGGCCCTCTCCCGCTACCGCGAGTTCGCCGCCGACCGCGGCGCCGCCGTGATCACCGGCCGGCCCAGCGCCCTCGCCTCCGCCCTCGTCAGGATCAACGGCGCAATGGATCGCGTGCCCCAGCAGGACCTCCGCGCGGCGTCCGGCGAGATGGCCGCCTTCTACATCATCCCGCCCGCCGCCAAGCGCGCCGTCAGCACGATCTTCGCCACCCACCCCCCGCTCGAGGCCCGCCTCGCCGCCCTCGGCCGGCTCGAGACCCAGCTCCAGAGCGGTCGATGAGCCTGCGCGACGCCCTGACCGGCCGCCACCGGGTCAAGGGGCCCGCGCCCGACCGCCTGTTCGCCCTCTCGACCGCCCACGTCGCCCTCGAGACCGAACAGGAGATCATCTCCAGCGGAAGCGCCGGGATCGTCTTTCAGCCCCTGCGGACGAGCGACTTCGAGTCGATCGTGAAGGACATGGAAGCCGTCGTCAAGGCCACCGCGACCGACCTCGGCGCACGCGTCGAGACCCACGACGACAGCTTCGGCTACCGCTGGATGGTGATCTCCGACCGCGAGATCGAGGACCTCGTGGTCGCGGTCAACGGCGTCTCGAGCGCCCTCGTCGCCGGCGGCTACGGCGAGCGGGTCCTCTGCGCCGTGTTCGCCTTCTCCGGCCCCCGCGCTCCCAAGATCTTCTTCATCTACAACTACAAGCGCGGCTTCTGGTATCCGTTCGTCCCGATCGGACCCCCCGCCGACGCCCAGCGCTCCGTCGAGCGCGAGCTTCAGATCAAGGCCCAGATCGCCGCCGAGCTCCCCATCGAGCCCGAGCTCGAACGTTGGTTTCCGCTCTGGGGGATTCCCTTCTGAGCCGACGACCCCGCGGACCTTGCGAACGCGGTGAGGCAGGGAGGGGTCCGGGCTGGGATGTTCTGGGCCGCGGAGAGGTTCCGGGCCGCGGAGAGGTCCAGGCCGCGCGCCCTCAACGAACGACGGGCGCCCCGGCCGAAACCGGGGCGCCCGCATCCAACCGGGGGCGGGTTGGAATCTTGGTCGATCCTGACGATCCGGGCGAGCGCCCGGTCGCGAGGTCTAGAGGAGACTGCCCGGCATCCCACCGCCCAGGCCGCCGCCCAAGAGGCCGAGGATCCCGCCGAGCAGGCCGCCCGCGCCGCCGCCCGACCCGAGCAGACCACCGAACGACGGAACCGTGCTCGTGATCGAGCCCAGCAGACCCGACAGCAGCCCGGTGACCGGGACGCCTGCGACCGGGGTCGAACCCGAGCCGCCGACGCCGCCGAGGCTCGGCAGGAAGCTGCCGAGGATGCCCTGCACGAGGTTCGTGATCGAGCCGACCAGCGACGTGACCCCGCCGACCCCCGCGCCGGTGCTCGTGCCGCTCGACGGTGAGCAGTTGAACGCCGACTGGAGCGTGCCGACCAGCGAGGTCAGCTGCGCCGGCAGGCCGCTGAGGATCGACGTGAACTGGCTGCTTCCGCCCGCCGGCAGCATCGGCAGGAGGCCCTGGACCCGGCTGAGGTCGCTCTGGACCGACGCGACGACCGTCGCGACGACCTGGCCGACCGCGTTGAGCGCCGTGCAGGCGATCGAGTTCGGTCCCATCGCGCCGATCAGCTGGCCGATCTGGCCCGTGCCGCTGTCAGACAGCGACGCGACCGTCCCGGCAACGCCCGTCTGCGAGGCACCTGAGAGCTTCGGCACCAGCGCCGAGACCAGGCTGAGGGCCTGCTCACGACCCTGCGTGAAGGCCGCGACGGCCGCCGCGATCTGTGACTGGCCGACGCCGGTCAGCTGACCGATCATCGGCGTCAAGGCCGCCGCATCCCGGTTCTCCTGGGCTGCGATCTTCGTCATCGCCGCCGCCGCATTGTCACGGACGGACGCCGTGTGGGCGTGCTTGTAAAGATTTGCCGCGTTCACACCGGCGGCCCCGATCGCCGCCTCGAGCGAAGACAGCGGACCGCTCACAGACCCGCTCGGCGCCGCGGCGATGACCTTGGCCAGCGCGGTGTCGGCGTGGTGGACGTGGGTCCGAACGCTGGTCAGCTGGTCGGCCTGGGCGGCCGGGACTGCGACCATCAATCCGGCGCTCAGGGCACCGGCCAGCGCGAACCGCGCCAGCCGGCCGCGGCGGCCGGCAGCGAGGTCGGGTACGGGGTAGGACATTGGTGCCTCCTCAGGCAACTTGGGGCCCTCGCAACCGAGGTTCCGGTGAACTTGCATACCCCCCCATCGGGCGCGCGGCCGACAAGCGTTAGCCCCACCGCCAAAGTCGCGGCAAACTGACCACCCCCCACCTCGTACGTTCGTCCACTCGCCGGCCCACTCCCGACCCTCCGGTCGACCTGGGAGAATCACGCCCGTGGGTCAGGACCCGACCGCTCCTCCATCCGAATCCGCCCGCCCCCCGGCCGAGCCGCCCGACACCTCACTCGGCGGGACGGCCGCCGCCGACCCGAGCCCGGCCGGGAGGCCGACCGCCAGCCGCGCGCCGAAGGCCCCCGACGAGCCGCCCGCGGCCCGGCCCGCTCGCTGACGAGCCGAGCGCGGGCGCGGGCGCGACCGCCGAGCCGGCGGGGAGCACCGACCCGGAGGGGGGCGAGGCGCATCCGAGCGTCTGCCGCAGCCCCGGAACGATCGCGACAGCCCGGACCCGGCTGTATCGCGACGGGGCCCTCGTCGAGGAGGGCTTCCCGGTCGCGGATATCAGCACCCGCCTCGAGGAGGACGCGACCGTCGTCTGGCTGGACCTCGCCGCCCCGTCGGCGGCCGACCTCGGGACGATCAGCGAGGAGTTCTCACTCGACCCGCTCGCCGTCGAGGATGCCGTCGCCGCCCACGAACGACCCAAGCTCGATCGATATCCCGATCATCTCTTCCTCAACCTCTACGCGACCTACGTCGACCACCAGACGATGGAGCTCACGACGAGTGAGATCGCCGCCTTCGTCACGCCCCGCGCCCTGATCACCGTACGCAAGGACGACCGCTTCGACGCCGACCAGCTGACCGCGATCTGGGACGAGAACGTCGACCTCGCTCGTAGCGGCGTCGGGTTCCTCCTCCACGGCCTGCTCGACCTCGTCGTCGACAGCCACTTCGCCGCCGTCCAGGCGCTCGACGATGAGCTCGAGGGCCTCGAGGACCACCTCTTCGACGCCCAGGGGTCCAGCGGGATCGACGTCCCCCGCCGGAGCTTCGACCTTCGCAAGAGCCTCGTCCGCCTGCGGCGTGTTGTCCTCCCGATGCGCGAGCTCGTCAACACGCTGATGCGCCGTCATCTCGGCGTCGTCGACGAAGCGATGGCGCCGTACTACCAGGACGTCTACGACCACGTCCTCCGAGCGACCGAGTGGACCGAGGGCCTGCGCGACTTCGTCACGACGATCCTCGAGACCCACCTCACGATCCAGGGCAACAGGCTCAACGAGACGATGAAGAAGCTGACCAGCTGGGCGGCGATCATCGCCGTACCGACCGCGGTGACCGGCTTCTTCGGCCAGAACGTTCCCTACCCCGGCTTCCAGCAGACGGTCGGCTTCTATGCGTCGGTGGCGATCATGATCGCGATCGGGCTCGGCCTCTACGCATCGTTCAAGCGTCGCGGCTGGCTCTGACGCCTCGCGGTCGGCTCCGCGGCGCCGATCCCGGCTCCAGCCCCGACGACCGCCCGACGACCGGCGGGCCATCCCGAGGGGACGGGCCGGCGACGTGGGCAGCCAGCGAGTGATCACATCCGAGGCGATCTCGATCGCTCCGAGGTCGCCGGCGGCCGATCAGTCGGGGATAAGGCCCTCGCCGGTGAACTCCTCGCGGGCCTCGTCCATCGTGACGTCGGCCGGCGGAAGCATCAGGTCGGACCCTTCGAGGTCGTCGTCTTCGAGGACGTCGCCCCGATCCCGGACGAGCGTGAGCAGCTGGTCGTAGGTCGCGCGGAAGAGCGGCTCGTCACCGGCCTCGACCGCCGCCACGCACGCGTTGTCGAGGTCGTTGAGCGTGCCCAGCAGGTCGTCGGGCAGCCGGTACTGGTCCTCGTTGAGGATCCGCACGATCATGACGGCGCCGGGCCGTCACCCGTGTGACTGCCGAGCTGGGCCGGCTTGCCGCCGCCGAGCTCGGCCTTCATCTTCGCGAGCTCGTCATCGACCGCACTCGACGAGGAGATCGCCTCGAGCTGACGGTCGATGTCGTCCTTGCCGGACCCGAGCGCCGTCAGGTCGTCGAACGTCCCCGACGCCTCGAGCTCCTGAACGGCACCCGCCCGGGCCTTCATGTTCTCGGTCTTGTCGATCGCCCGCTGCATCGCCAGCCCGACATCCGCCATCTGCTCGCCGACGCCGGTCGCCGCCTCGGAGATCCGAACCTGAGCCTCGGCCGCCGAGTACTGGGCCTTGATGACTTCCTTCTTCGTCCGGAAGGCCTCGATCTTCGTCCGCAGCTTGCGCTCCGACTCGGTCAGCTTGGTCTGCTGATCCTCGAGCTCGGCCACCTGCTGGTCGAGGCTCTGAAGCTCGGCCTGGATGCCCTGCTTGCGCTCGAGTGCAACCTTCGCGAGATCTTCCTGCCCGGCTGCGACCGCCTGTCGAGCCTGCGTGTCGAGCTTGACGATCTGCTGCTGGAGGGTCGCCTCCTGGAGCTGGATGCGCTTCTTGGAGGTGACGACGTCAGCGATTCCCCGCTTGACGTTCTGCAGCAGCTCGAGCTGCTTCTGGTAGCTGTAATCAAGCGTCTCGGCCGGATCCTCAGCGCGGTCGAGCAGCTTCGAAACCTTGGCCTTGACGACCGTGGACATGCGGCCGGTCAGCCCGGGCATCTCATCCTCCTGGTCGGGTGAGCTCCAAGCGTATCCCACCCCACCGCCCGGCGGGGAGATTGCCCGCCCGGGAGCCCCGACCGGCTAGAGGCCGGGCAGGTAGCGCTTGTGGAAGTGGGCCGGCCCGACCTTCATCACCGGCCGCCACTCCGGGCCGGCGAGACCTGTCGGATCGCCTGCCTTGCTCGTGTCCAGGCGGATCCCCGCGATGTTCATGTAGACGTGCGACGGGTTGGTGAAGATCGTGATCCACTGCCCGGCGCCGCTCGCGCCCCAGCTCATGTACTCACGCGAGTCCATCGGCGCCTTGATCAGGTTGGCTCCGTGAAGGGCGAACGAGACGGTGCCGGAGCAGTCGTACCCGGACGCCGCGAAGGCCGCGTGGCCACCGCCGTAGATGTATGGAAGCCCGACGATCTGGTTGCCGGCCCAGATCGCCGCGCGAACCGCCAGCGGAGCGTCCAGCGGAGCGGCGGCCATTCCGTTGGGAAGGATCTGGGCCACGGCGCCGGCGACGACCGGCGTCTGCGAGGGGTTCGGCTGGCCGAATGCCTGGCCGCCCGTGTTCGTCTCGAGCTGGGTTGCCGGCGAGACCCCGGGGGTCGTGGTCTGAGTGGTCGACGTGCTCGTGGTCGACGATGACGTCGTCGTGGTTGAGCTGGTCGTCGTCACCGGGGCGGCGGCTGCCGCCGGGGCGTAGGCCGCGCCGCCCGATCCGGCGAGCGCACTGGCCTTCGCCTTCGCGAGGGCGGCCGGCGCGCCCGCGGCGCCGATCCCGGTCACCGCCAAGACCACGCACATACCACGTAACCGCACCCAGAACCTCTTTCGTCGGCCTGCGGGGTTAGCTGACGGGCTAGCGCTGAAAGAGCCGCGCTTCCACGGTTGAACCGTGAGATTCGCCCCACACAACTTGGGTCCCCCGTTCTCTGGCTTCTGACCAGAGATTCGGCGTCTTGGCGCGAAAACCTACCAGACCGCAATTGGTCGTGCAGTTAATTTTCCTAGGTTCCCGGAGATCGCCTTACGAGCGTCTCAGCAGGCCCCTACGGGTAGATCTGGACGCCGAGCTCGTCGCAGATGATGATCGCGTCGACCGGGCAGTTCTGCGACGCCTCGATGATCATGTCGAGATCCGCGCCGTCGGGGTCGATCACGTAGGCCACGTTGTCGTCGCCGAGACCGAACACGGCCGGGGCCGTGTCGACGCAGTCGCCAAAGCCGAAGCAGAGCGTGCCGTCGACGTCGATCGCGATGCGGTTCACAGCTGAGACCTCGGTCATCGGCCGAAGGCTAGCCGTCCGGACGGCAAGCCGGTCGGCCCCGTGGGCGCGCCGGCGGGCCGCCGGCGCGTATTGTCTCGACCCGATGCGCCTCCCCAGAGCCCCGAAGGCCCTCCGCCGGTCCGGCTCATCCGGGGCCGAGCAGGCCGCCGGCCAAGCTTCGCCCCCGCCCTCCCCGCCGGGATTCACCCAACCGACTCAGCCCCCACCCGAGCCCCCCCGCGCTCGCCGCCGGCCCGGGCGCAAGCTCGCCTCAGGCGTCGGCGCCGGCCTTGGCGCGGTGGCCTCCCTGCCGGTCAGGCTGGTCCGCCGGGTCAGGGTTCCCCAGCCCTTGCGCAACCCGACTTCGGCCGTCCTGATCGGCGTGATCGTCGTCCTTCTCGCGCTCGTCGTCCTCGGCCGCGGCTCGGCAGGTCTCGGCCTCGGCGGGGGCGCCGCCAAGGGCGCGATCGTCGACGGCCTGCCCCTCCTCGCCACGAAGAACACGACCCGGGTCGACGGGTCGACCCCTGCCTCGGTCGCGGCCGGCGTCGCCCTCGCCGTCTACCCGGGCGGCGTCGAGCGACCGCGGACGGTGGCGCTGGCCGACACCGGCGACTGGAAGGCGGCGCTCGCCGCAAGCGCGCTGATGAGCCGGCCGCTGCGTGCGCCCCTCCTCCTCAGCGACGGCGGAAGCCTCCCGGGGGCGACGAGCTCAGCCCTCGCCCAGCTCTCGCCGGCGGACGTGATCCGCGTCGGCAGCACGGCCGATCCCGGGACCGGCCGGTCGATCCAGATCAGCGGGGCCAACCCGTATGCCCTGGCCGCGAACGTCGCCGCTTATGTCACGAAGGCGCGGGGGAACGCCGCTGACAACCGCGTGATGATCGTCTCCGCCGACGCCCCCCAGTACGCGATGGCCGCCGCCGCCTGGTCGGCCAAGTCGGGCGATCCGATCCTCTTCGTGACGAAGGACACCGTCCCGCCGGAGACGCGGGATGCGATCGGCCGCGTCTCACAGCCGCGGATCTACGTCTTCGGTCCCGGCAGCGTCGTCGGCCGACCGGCGATCAAGGCGCTCAGCTCGCTCGGGACGGTCCGGCGGATCCGCGGCGTCGACCCGATCAGCACGGCGGTCGCCTTCGCCCGCTATCAGAGCGGCGCCTTCGGCTGGGGGCCGGTCCGCCCCGGCCGCGGCCTCGTCTTCGCGAGCATCACCAGCCCGGTCGTCGCGGCAGCCGCATCCGCGCTTTCGTCGAGCGGGACCTACGGGCCGCTCCTCCTGCTCGACCCGGCCGCGGCCAAGCTGCCGACGCCGGTCACCCAATATCTGCTCGACAACCAGCCGGGCTACGTCAACGACCCGGCACGCGGTTACTACAATCACGGATGGATCGTCGGCGACAGCCAGGCGATCTCGCTGGCGACACAGGCCCAGATCGACAGCGACCTCGAGATCGTGCCAGTGAGCGGGTCGACCCCTTCCGGATGAGCGAAGCCGAATCCCCAATCCGCTCGGCCCCCGAGCATCACGCGACAGTCGAGGACGTCCGCCAGCTGATGGGAGCGTCGACTCCCCATTTCGCTCTCCAACTGCGCAACCGCATCGCGAAGCTGATCGCCCCGCTGGCGGCCGAGCACCCGGCCCGGATCCTCGGGCAGGCCGAGATCGATCGGCTCGAGCGACTCGGTCTCGAGGGCGAGCAACGGGGCGGCGAGGCCCAGGACGGCCAGCGCGTGCTGCCGTCCCTGTCGGCCTGAGGCGCACCGCCCGCCTGCGGCGCCCGACCCGCCGACCCGCCGACCCGCCGACCCGCCGACCCCGACACCGACCCACCGACCCACCGACCCGCCGACCCGCCGACCCGCCCGACCCGCCCGACCCGCCCGACCAAGCATGGCCGCTTGAGCGCCTGAACCGTCGAGACCGCCTGGAGCGGCTCTATCCTCGAGGGATGCAGGAGCCTCTCGACGCGCTGGGGTCGCCGGCGGGAATCGCCGGATCGAAGCTGCCGGGTCCGTTCCCCGTCGGCCGGTACGCGTCCGGCCTGCGGGAGAGGCTGCGGGGCTTCGCGCGCGTCCAGCTCGTCGGCGAGCTCGTCAACCTCCGCCCGCCGACGGCAGCACGGGTCTACTTCGAGCTGCGGGACGCCGACGGGGCGATCGCCTGCGCGATGTGGCGCGACGACTGGGACCGGCTGGGTGAAGTGCGCCGGGATCTGGCCGACGGAGTGAGGGTCGTCCTCGCCGGAGGGTGCGACTACTACGCGGGGAGCGCGACGTCGTCCCCGGCCTTCTCGTTCAACGTCAGCGGGCTGCGAATCGCCGGCGAGGGCGACCTCTTGGCCCAGATCGGTCGGCTTCGCCGCCGGCTGGCCGCCGACGGCCTGTTCGAGCCGCAGAAGCTCCTCTACCGCAAGCCGCTTCCCCGAACGATCGGGGTGGTCTGCGCGGAGACGGGCAAGGCCCGGGGTGACGTGCTCGCCGGACTGCACCGGCGGGGGTGGGCCGGCCGGCTGGTCTGGGCGTTCGCACCGGTCCAGGACCGACACGCTGCGCCACGCATCGCCGCGGCCGTCCGCGACCTGGCCGCGCTCGGCGGGGTCGACGTGATCGTGATCGCCCGAGGCGGCGGCTCGCTGGTCGATCTGATGGCCTTCTGCGACGAGACGCTCTGCCGGACGGTTGCCCTGCTCCCGGTTCCGGTGATCGCGTCGGTCGGCCACCACACCGACCTGACCCTGATCGACGACGTCGCGGCCGCGAGCTGCTCGACGCCGACCCACGCGGCCGAGGCCGCCGTCCCGGTGGACTGCCGGACCGCCCGTCCGGCGCTGGCGGCGGCGACCCGGAGACTCGGGGATCTCGGCCGGAGCGCCGTCCTGCGGCGGGCGCGGGCGTTGGCCACGCTGTCGAGGGCCCCTGCCGAGCAGGTCGCCCGCCACCGGGTGACGCTCCACCAGCGGCTGCGCGAGCTTCGGGCCAGCTCGCGGCGGCGGTTGGCGTCCGAAGGCGGGCGCAACGCGAAGCGGGAGCTCGTGATCGCCCGCAAGGGCCAGGCCGCCGTCGCCGACTGCCGCGGCCGCCGGGTGCAGGAGCTCGCACGCCTGTCGCTGACCCTCTCGGCCCACCACCCCGAGCGCACGCTCGAACGGGGCTACGCTTTGGTCGAGCGACCCGACGGCGAACTGGTCACCAGCGCCGCGGCGGCCCGCGAGGCCGGGAAGGTCCGGCTCCGCTTCGCCGACGGGCGCGTGGCTGCGAAGATCAAAGAGTGATGAGCACCGAGGATGAAACGCCGCCGGCGGACGACCGGGCGGACCGGGACCACCGGGTGGACCGGGCGGACCGGGCGGACCGGGCGGACCGGCAGACCTACGAGAGCGCGTCGGCCAGGGTCGAGGAGATCATCCGCCGCCTCGACGGCGGGGGAGCCGGCCTGCGGGAGACGCTCGAGCTCGTCAAGGAGGGGCGCGGGCTGATCGAGTTCTGCGCGCGCGAGCTCGAGGCCGTCAGCAACGGGCTCGAGGAGCTCCGCCTCGAGGAGCTGGTCGAGCGCCTGGAGGGGCCGTCGGGTCCGCGGAGCTCGGGCCCCAGAGCCGCCTGATGAGCACGTGGGAGCTGGTCTGCGGGCTGCCGATCACGGTCGAGGGCTACGGGCTGGACGGGATGGAGACGAAGGTCTCGAGCGACTTCGACCGCAAGTCGACGGTGATCACGATCCACGGGGGCGGCCAGATCGGCGTCGGCGAGGACGTGACCTACGACGCCGTCGACCACGACGTCCAGCAGCGGACGGGCGCGGTGCACAAGCTCGGGGGGAGCTGGACGGTCGGCGAGTTCTGCGACCACGTCGACCAGTTGGACCTCTTCGCCGAGCAGCCCGTCCGCGATGTCTCGCGCCTCTACCGCCGGTGGGCGTTCCACTCCGCGGCTCTCGACCTCGCCCTGCGCCAGGCTGGAGTCCCGCTGCACGAGGTGCTCGGTCGCCCGCCCCGGCCGGTCACGTTCGTCGTCTCGGTCAGGCTCGGCGAGCCGGCGAACGTCGATGTCGTGCGCTCGCGCCTGGACCGGTACCCGACGCTCCGCTTCAAGCTCGACCCGACCGTCTCGTGGACCGACGAGGTGATCGGCCAGCTCGTCGAGACGGGCGCGGTCGACTCGGTCGACTTCAAGGGCCTCTACACCGGCACGGTCGTCGACAACCCGGCCGACCCGGACCTCTACCGGCGAGTCGTCGACGCCTTCCCCGAAGCGTGGATCGAGGACCCGGCGCTGACCGACGAGACCGGCGAGGTGCTCAGGCTCCACCACGATCGGATCACCTGGGACGCTCCGATTCACAGCGTCGAGGACATCCGTGGGCTGCCGTTCCCGCCGCGGATGGTCAACATCAAGCCGTCGCGCCTCGGCGGTCTGCGGCCGCTGCTCGAGGCCTACGACTACTGCGCGACCGAGGCGATCGGCTGCTACGGCGGCGGCCAGTTCGAGCTCGGGCCGGGACGCGGGCAGAATCAGTATCTGGCGTCGATGTTCCACCCGGACACGCCGAACGACATCGCCCCGACCGGCTACAACGTTCCGAACCCGCCGGGCGGCCTGCCGGTGAGCCCGCTGGAGCCGGTGCCGGATGCGATCGGCTTTCGCTGGGGGCGGCCACCCGGCTGAGGCGACGGTGAGAGCCGGGGCGGCAGGCCGATCGAAAGGGAGGTCAGACGCGCTGGATCAGGGTCGCCGTGCCGAGGCCGCCGCCGCAGCACATCGTCACGAGCCCGATCTCCGTGTCAGATCGCTCGAGCTCGGCCAGCAGCGTTGCGATCAGACGGGCGCCGGTCGCTCCGAGCGGGTGGCCGAGCGCGATCGCCCCGCCGTTGACGTTGACCCGGTCCATGTCCGGCCGGTACTCCCGGGCCCAGGCGAGCACGACCGGGGCAAACGCCTCGTTGACCTCGACGAGATCGATGTCGTCGATCGCCATGCCCTGCCGGCGGAGGATCTTCGCGGTCGCCGGGATCGGCCCCTCGAGCATCTTCACGGGGTCGCAGCCGACCGACGTCTGGTCGACGATCCGTGCCCGCACCCGCATTCCGAGCGAGCGGGCCCGCTGACCCGACATCAGCAGGACGGCGGCCGCCCCGTCTGAGATCTGCGACGCCGTCCCCGCGGTGATCATCCCGTCTGCTCGGAACGCCGGCTTGAGCGCGGCCAGCCCGGCCAGGCTCGTATCCGGGCGGATCCCCTGGTCGGTGCTCACGACCCCGCCACCAGCGACGGTGATCGGGACGATCTCGCGATCAAAGCGGCCTTCGACGGTTGCGCGGTGGGCACGGTGGTGGGAGCGCTGGGCGAACTCGTCGAGCTCGGCGCGGGTCAACCCCCAGTCCTCGGCGATCAGCTCGGCGCCGAGCCCCTGGCCGACGAGGTCGTGCCTGGCGAGCAGCTCGGGCGTGAACGGGCTGCCGAACTCGACCTGCGTGCGGATCCCGGCGGCGAACGGGAGATGGCCCATGTGCTCGACGCCGGCGCCGATCATCACGTCGTGGACGCCGGCCGCGATCAGGGCGGCCGCGAAGTTGACGGCCTGCTGGGCCGAGCCGCACTGACGGTCGACGGTCGCGGCGGCCGTCTCGATCGGGAGTCCCTGCTCGAGCCAGGCGTTGCGGGCGATGTTGGAGCCCTGCTCGCCGAACTGGGAGACGCAGCCGGCGATCACATCCTCCACCTCGCGCGGGTCGACCGACGCCCGCCGGAGCAGCTCGGCGTAGCAGGTCCCGAGCAGGTGATTGGGGTGGACGCCGGCGAAATGGCCGCGTACGGGGTGGCCGCGTCCGATCGGGGTGCGGAGCGCCTCGACGATGACGACCTCGCGGCCGTCGAGTGGTCTCATCCGAGCATTGTGCCGGCGGCGGGCGCGCTCAGCGGCGGGGGGCTGCGGTCTCGTAAGGTACGGGGCGTGGACGGAGTGGGCGAGCGGTTGGGGATCGCCGGGAGCGGGGCGATCGCGTGCGGCGCGGCAGCGGTCGCGGCGGTCCGTGGACCCGTTCTCCTGTGGGCGCGCTCGGAGTCCTCGGCCAGGCGGGCGCAGGCCACGATCGAGCGCTTCTGCGGGCGGATGCCGGAAGACGTCGACCCGTCGAACGTACGCGTCGTCACCGACCTCGCGGCGCTCGGCGAGGCGTCGTTTGCGATCGAGGCGATCGCCGAGGATCTCGCGGCGAAGTCAGTCATGCTCGGCCAGCTCGACGACGTGCTCGCCGAGGGGGCGATCATCGCGTCGACGACCTCGTCGCTGTCGATCGAGGTGCTCGGTCTCGCGAGCCGGCGCCCGGCTCGCTTCTGCGGCCTCCACGTGTTCAATCCGGTCACCCGGATGGCGCTTGTCGAGCTGGCGTTCCCGAGCGGAGCGAGCGCTGAGACGAGGTCGCGCGCGCTGGCCCTGTGCGAGGCGCTCGGCAAGACGGCGGTGCTGGTCCCGGACGTCGCGGGGTTCGTCGTCAACCGGCTGCTGTTTCCCTACCTCTTCGACGCGGTTCGCCTGCTCGAGCGCACGGGCATGGAGGCGGCGGACATCGACGAGTGCATGCGGCTGGGAGCCGGCCACCCGATGGGACCGCTGGCGCTGCTCGACCTCGTCGGCCTGGACGTATCGGTGGCGATCGGTCAGGCGATCGAGGCCGACGTGCCCCAGCGGCTCATCGACCTCGTCGGGGCGGGAGCACTCGGGCGCAAGAGCCGGCGGGGCTTCCACGTCTACGAGTGATCTTTAGGTTGGCTTTGGAACTAATTAGCTTGGCTTGAGGGTGCCGGCACATACTGCTCGTGCGACACATACCTCGCAACCGCACCTCCTCCCAGAAGCACCCTGCTAGCGCCCCGGCCCCGGGGCGCTAGCCCTTTAAGCGCGGAGCCTAGCGACCGGCGAGTGAAGCGGCGCCAGTTGGGGCTCCCGAGACACCGGCTCGGCCGCTCGCGCGGGCCCCATTTCGCCCGGCCCGCGAGGATTTACCTGGCCTTCGTGTCTTTTTAGGCCGGGTTGAGGATCCCGGCGGATACTTCCTTTGCGACACATACCCTCGCAACCGCACCTCCTCCCGAAGCACCCGCTAGCGCCCCGTACCCCCCGGGGCGCTAGCCCTTTAACGGGTCCCGGCGACCGGGGTCGGGGCTGCGAAGGCTAGGACGAGGGAGCCGGCGATGGGACGTTCCGCCGGCGGCGCTCGCGGATCCGGACGGCGACGATGCGGTTCTCGCGAACCGACTCGACCCGCAGCTCGAAGCCGTTCACGTCGACCTTGTCGCCCCGCTTGGGCAGCCGCCCGAGGTCGTTGAAGACGAGCCCGCCGACCGAGTTGTAGGCGTCGCTGTCGGACGGGAGCGCGATCCCGTGGTCGGCGAGATCCGAGACGGCGACGTGCCCGCGGACGAACCAGTCGCCGTTTGCCAGGCGCCGGACGTCCCCGGCGGCCGGGTCGGTCTCGTCGGTGATCTCGCCGACGACCTCCTCGACGATGTCCTCGACCGTGACGATCCCGGCGACGCGTCCGTACTCGTCGACGACCACCGCGAGGGAGGATCGCTGGCGCTGGAGATCGGCCAGGAGGTCGTCGAGCGGTTTGGTCTCGGGCACGATCGGCGCCTCGCGGACGAGCGGCTCGATCGAGGCGTCGGGGCCCTCGGCCATCAGGACGCGAGAGAGCGAGTTGGCGTGGACGAGGCCGCGGATGCGGTCCTGGTTGTCGTCCTCGGTGACGACGAGCCGGGTGTGGCCGGAGGAGATGCACCGGCGCAGGGCGGTCTCGACGTCCTCGGAGATGTCGACCGTGACGACGGCCGGGATCGGCGTCATCACCTGGCGGGCCTCCTGCTCGTGGAGATGGAAGACGCCGGAGAGCATCGTCGCCTCGTTGGCCTCGAGCTGACCACCGGCGTGTGATTCGCGGATCAGCCGCTTGAGGTCATCAGGCGAGCCGCCGCGCTCGGCGCGGATGCTCGGATCGACCCCGAGCACGCGAAGGATCCGGTTCGACGCGGCGCTGAGGACGACGATCAGCGGCGTGAAGGCGACCCGCGACCACTGGAGCGGCCGGGCGATCTTGCGTGCGACGTTCTCGGCCCGGTCGATCGCGTAGAGCTTGGGGACGAGCTCGCCGGCGACGATCTGGGTGCTCGTGATCAGCAGGTAGGCGACGATCACGGCGATCACGATCGCCACACCGTGGACGTTGCGACCGACGACCGACGCGAGCAGATCCGTCAGCGCGCCCTCGCCGATCGCGCCGATCCCGATCGAGGCGACCGTGATCCCGACCTGACAGGTCGAGATGTACACGTTGATGTCCTCGACCTGGCGGACGGCGAGCGCCGCACCGCGCAGGCCTCGTTCGCGGCCCTCCTCGAGCTTCGAGGGCTGCGAGCGGACAAGCGAGTACTCGGCGATCACGAAGAACGCGTTGAGCCCGACCAGCACGACGGTCAGCCCGACCAGGAGCCAGTTCAACGGGGGGGCACGCTCGTGCCGGGGATACTTCGAGGAGGATCGTCGTTCATCTAGGGCGCGGCGCGACCTACGGTATCAGGGCGTCGATCTCCGCCGCGAGCGCGAAGTCCGCGGCGGTCAGGCCGCCGGCGGAGTGGGTCGAGAGGGTCAGGCGGAGACGGTTCCAGCCGTGGACCAGGATGTCGGGGTGGTGGTTGGCGGCCTCGGCCAGCACGGCGACTGCGTCGACGATCCTGATCGCGGTGGCGAAGTCGGCGAGCTTGGCGTCGCGGACGATGCTCGCGCCGTCGCGGCGCCAGCCGGGAAGCCCACTCAGGTGGGCTTCGATCTGCCGGTCGTCAAGGGTTTCCATACAGTGGATCGGTGCGGATCGTCAGTCTCGTGCCACACGCCACCGAGCTGCTCTTCGCGCTCGGCGTCGGCGATCAGGTTATCGCTGTGACGCACGAGTGCGACTATCCGCCGCAGGCGCTCGGCCTCCCGCGGGCGACGCGCGACATGCTCGAGCCGGGCCTCTCGAGTGGCGAGATCGACGCGGCGGTCCGCGAGCGGACGGGGCAGGGGCTCAGCATCTACGAGCTCGACGCCGACCTCGTCCGCCGACTCGAGCCCGACCTGATCGTCACGCAGGCGCTCTGTCCGGTCTGCGCCGTCTCCTACGCCGACGTCGCCGCCCTCGCGAGCACGCTGGCGCACCCGCCGCGGGTGATCGCCCTCGACCCGCACACGCTGGGCGAGACGCTCGGCGACGTGCGGACGCTGGCCGAGGCGACCGGATGCCGGGACGCCGGCGTGGCGCTGATCGCGCGGATCGCCGGGCGGATCGACCGGGTCAGGCTCGCCGTGAGGGATGCCGAGCGCCCGCGGGTGGCCGCGATCGAGTGGTTCGACCCGATCTACGTCGCCGGCCACTGGACGCCCCAGCTGATCGAGCTCGCCGGCGGCGAGGACGTCCTCGGCGGGGCGGGCGAGCCGTCCGAGCAGGCGAGCTGGGACACGCTGACGCGGGCCAGACCGCAGATCGTCGTCGCGATGCCGTGCGGCTACGGAGCCGAGCGGGCTCGCCTCGAGGCGGCCGGGCACACCGAGCGGCTGCGCAGGACGGGGGCCGAGCGGGTCGTCGCCGTCGATGCGGCGTCCTACTTCTCCCGGCCTGGCCCCCGCCTCGTCGACGGCCTCGAGCTGCTCGCCCAGATCCTCCACCCCGGCCTCGCGCCGCAGGCGTCCGACCGGATCCTCGAGGTGGCGCTCTGAGCGTGGCGAGCGGCCGCTCCGCGCGTGCCGGGGTGCGGACGGTCCTCTACCTCCACTCGTCGGCCGGCGGCTACGGGGCCGACCGCCAGCTCGCGCTGATCGCCGGCGGCCTCGACCCCGACCGCTACAACGCCATCGTCGTCCTCGCCCAGGACGGCCCGCTCGTCGACGAGCTCCGCGCGGCCGGCGTCGAGACACGCGTCGAGTCGCTGGCGGTCCTGCGCCGGAGCGAGCTCTCGCCCGGCGGGCTGGTCAAGCTCGGCCTGCGGATCGCCGCGACGACCGGCCTGGCCGGCGGACGGCGGGTCGCGCTCGTCCACTCGAACACGTCGGTCACCCTCTCGGGCGCGCTCGCCGCCCGCCGGGCCGGCGTCCCCCACGTCTGGCACGTCCGCGAGATCTACACCGAGTCCGCCTGGCCGGCCTACCGCCGCGTGCTCGAGACGGCCGCCGCCCTCCCGTGCGTCTCGGCCGCCGTCGCCGACCAGTTCCCCAACCAGCCGAAGGCCGTCGTCCTCGGCGACGGCGTCGCGATCCTCGGCCCGCCGGGCCGGCCGCCCACGGTCGCCCACGAGCCGGCGACGATCGTCTGCACGGTGCTCGGGCGGATCTCCCCCTGGAAGGGCCAGGACGTCCTGCTGCGGGCGGTCGCCCTCGTCCCCGGGACGAGCGCCCTCGTCGCCGGCGACGCCTGGCCGGGGCAGGAGCACCGCGAGGTCGAGCTCCGCCGGCTGGCTGCCGAGCTGGGGATCGCCGACCGAGTCCGGTTCGTCGGCTTCGTAGCCGATCCTCGGGAGCTGTACGCGGCGTCCAGCATCGTCGTGGTCCCCTCGACCCGGCCCGATCCCCTGCCGAACGCGGCGCTCGAGTCGGCGGCGGCCGGCTGCTGCGTGGTCGCCAGCGCCCACGGCGGGCTGACCGAGATCTTCAGGAATGGGGAGACCGGCCTGCTCGTCGCGCCCGACGATCCCGGCGCGCTGGCCGCCGCGCTGCGCCGTCTCGCCGGCGACCCGGCGCTCCGTTCACGGCTGGGGGCGGCGGCCGCCGCCGACGTCGGCCGGCGCTACGCACCCGGCGCTGCTGCTGCGCCGGGTGCAGGAGCTCTATGACCAGCTGCTCACGGGCCGATGAGGCCGGCCGGGACCAGCGGACCCTGAGCGTGGGCGACGGCGATCGCCGCGACCACCGCGACCACGCAGAGCGCGGCGCACGCGCCCAGGCCGAGCACGCGCGAGCGCCGGCGGTCACCGAGGCCGAGGGCCAGCGCGGCGAGCACGCCGCCGATCAGGCCGCCGATGTGCCCGCCGATCGAGATCCCCGAGAAGGTCACGCTGAAGATCAGGTTGATCACGATCAACCCGGGGATGCCCGAGTCCATCGGGTTGATCCCCCGCGCCCGCATCTCGACCACGGCGGCCCCCATCAGGCCGAAGACGGCGCCTGAGGCTCCGATCGTCGATTGGTAGGCGGCCACGCCGATCATCGAGCCGCACGAGCCGAACAGCAGGGCGACCGCGTAGATCGCGACCAGCTTGGCCCTGCCGAGCGCCGGCTCGAGGAGCTGGCCGAGGACGTAGAGCAGGTACATGTTGAAGCCGATGTGGAGCAGGTTCTCGTGGAGGAACCCCGCGCTGACGAGGCGCCAGTACTCGTGGCCGACGGCGATGCTCTGGGCCGAGAGGGCTCCGTTTGTGACGATCACGCCGCCCGTCGCACCCGTCAGCGAGAAGCTCCCGCTCGCGAGGAAGACGATCACGTTGATCACGATCAGCGCCCGCGTCACCTCGATCCCGGCGGCCGCGACGTTGCGCATCGTCCGGACGGGCGTCTTCTGCTTCGCGCATTCGGGACACCGCATCCCGACCTGGGTGGTCGTCATGCAGTCGGGACAGATCGGCCGGCCGCAGTTCGAGCACGAGACCCGCGTCTCGCGCGCGGGGTGGCGGTAACAGGTCTCCATGTCCGAGCCAGGACGCTACCAGCCGCCCGGTGGCCGCCCGCGCGCCGTACGGACCGAGGAACTCCACGGGCGCGACCTCGCCTGCTCGTGCGCCCCCGATGCCTGCGACGCTGACGTTCTGCTCGACCTCGTCAACCCCGAGGCCTGACACAGATGAGCGAGACGATCGACATCACCACGCGCTGCTACGCCGGGATCGGCTCGCGCCGCACCCCGGCTGCGATGCTCGTCGTCTGCGAACAGATTGCCCAGGCGCTCGCCGAGCGTGGTTGGCGACTGCGGACCGGACACGCCCCCGGCGCCGACCAGGCATTCGAGCGCGGCGCCGGCCCGCTCGCCGACGTCTTCCTGCCGTGGCCCGGGTTCGAGCAGGCAACCCCGATCCTCGGCGACGCGCACCCGCAGCCCGCCGCGCGAGCGTTCGAGATCGCCAAGGAGCACGACCCGAACTGGGCGGGCCTGCGCCGCGGCCGCCGCGCCCTGCACGCCCGCAACTGCCACCAGATCCTCGGCCCGACACTCGACCAGCCCGCCGCGTTCGCGGTCTGCTGGACCCCCGACGGCTCGCTCGACGGCCGCGGGCCCGACACCGGCGGCACCGGCCAAGCGCTGCGACTCTGCGCCGCGTACCGCGTGCCCGTCTTCAACCTCGCGCGCGCAGAACACCTCCAACGCATCCGCGAGCGCCTCGATCTGCACTGACCAAGCGATCGACGAGCTTTGGGGGGTCGTCGGCCTTGGCGGCGCGGGCGGGCCGGGACGCCGGGGGCTCCCTGTGATGTGGGAGATGACGCCCCACCAGCGCGTCGCGGCCTTCCGTCGCGGCCAACTCTCGATCGGGGACTGCGGTGTCTGGCAACTGCGAAGAGGGGTTGTCCCGTAGATCGAGCCGACCGCCTCACGCAGAAGCAGGCTGCCGCGAACATGTTCGATCACCACGCCAGGCACGTCGCCGAGCGGGGGAAAGCGCGCCATGCCGAAATGACCCGCCGAAAACGGGGATACGCCGTCCGCTCATCGATGTCATTCCGGCTCGATCCTGCCCGATAGCCTCACCAGCACGCGCTTTCTGAGCGGACCGGTCTCAGCGCCCGTGCCCCCGTTGCTGCCTTGCTCGCAGCGGGGGGCGGCTCAACGTTGGACAGGAGCTTGCCGCTCTGGCAGGATGGAACAATGGAGAACCTCGCGCGTCACCGTTTCCAATCCCACGTGGTTCGCCTGGTTGGCGTGGCTGCGTGGCTCCTCGCTGTTCTAATGCCTGCGGCCGCCGCAAACGCCGCTGGCAGACCCTACATCTCGACGAGCTCGGCAGACATGTTCTGGTGCACGAGCACGCAGGCGTTCTGCATGCAGAACACGGTCACCCAAGGCATCGCACAGGGCACGCCGCTGAAAATGGTCTGCTGGCTTGACGACCGTGCGCCTTTCCCAGGCTCGTCGGGCCGATGGTTCTACTCCTACCTCGACAACGGGCAAGAGGGCTACCTCTGGGCTCCGCAAGTGGGCAATCAGACGCCTAATACGCCCAACTGCAACACGATCAACTGGATACAGGTCTCGAATTGGGCAATCGGTCGAATCGGCCAGACCCAGACCAACCTGACTCCGTCTGGATGGTGGGCCGGCTATTGCGCGACCTTTGCGTACTGGGCTTGGAACGCGCAGATGGTCAGCGGCAACGCCATCGACATGTACCACTACTACGCCGCGAGGGGCCTGGTCCAGACAAGCAGACCACCGCGTGGGGCGCTCGTCTTCTGGAACATCTCCCCACCCTACGGCCACGTTGCAATCTCATTGGGCAACTGGAAGGCAGTCGGCACGCAGGGCTTCAACAACAGCGAAGGGGTCGCGGTGTACGGAGTGCTCAGCCGCTTCTCCAATTACCTCGGTTGGGCGATGCCCCAGACGCCCACCGTGCCGCAGATGCCGTCTTAGCTCCACAGCGCCACGGAATCCTCAACGGTGAGTTCAGGCACCGAGTCGAGCGGGATCCGTAGCAGCTCGTAGTCGCGGCACTGGCCGAGCCGGTCGGTGCTGAAACGAGCCGCCTCCCCCCCGAAGACCTCCGAGGCCTAACACCCCTGTTCTGGGCCCACGTCCTGGCCTACGGCGAAGTCCAGCTCAACATGACCCGCGCCTCGCCCTCACCGCCGCCCAGACCGCCGACCGAGACAGCAAAACCCAATGCGTGGATCAGCCGCGGGTTGACGGAGCCCGCGGCCGCTACTTGTCGGTTGGTGCCGCGTTCCTTAACGGCGACCCGACTCAGCTAAACCGTCGAGGGCACTCGAGCACCGGCCACCTTCGCTACTTTGCGGGCTGGGGCACGGACCCAAGCAGAGGGCCGACCAGCGTCGCGGCGAACACGGCAACGAGCTCCTCGGCGGGCGCGACAAGCTCCCCGGCGTCCGCGGCGGGCCCGGTCGTCGCGCACGACGAGGTCGAGGACCTGACCGACGTCGAGCTGGCCGGGGATCGCCGTGTTGTGCATGTGGGTGAGGTTGTCAGCCGCCCGGACGGCAGGGATTACCGGGACGGGCTTCTCCCGGGCCAGCCGCAGTCGTGGATCAGTGTCGGTACATACCGCGGCGGCTCCACAGCACGCACCGCGGCCCGGATCGTGTTGTGCGACAAGCCCGTCCGCCGCGCGAGCTCCTTGATCGAGACGCCCCGCACGGAATGCTCCCTACGCAGCTCCGCCCACTGCTCAACACCAACCAACACCTCTCACAGCCCCTCACCTCGATCAACCACGATCAAGCCAGAGTCGCCCGGACGCCTCCGCCAACGCCCAAGGGGGTCGGATTTCAACCGGCGAGGAGCCTGTAGCACAAAGCCGCTGCTTAGAGGGGCGTCAGTATTGAGCCGGCGTCGACAAAACTCGCGGCGCGTCGATGGCATCTAGGGGTACGACGGGCGGCGCTGACGCACATCGTGTGGCTCCTACTCGGCGCGGCGACGCGTCCATTTCAAATATCCGCCCAAAGAAATCATGGCCAAGAGAACGGGGACCTGCGCGTAGAGCTGATGACCCTCAGCGAACAGCCAGATTGCAACGCCGAAGAAACCGAGGAACAGCAAACCGGCGATCACGCGTTCATGGACGGATGCCCCCGGATGCACGGCAGCAGGTCCCGGCAATTCGCGTGCCGCGCCAGAGGGCGCCGGCTCTTCTGAGTACAACCTCATGATCTTTCTGACGGAGAAGGCGAGGAAGCCGCCCCAAATGACCACTGGTGCGAGCGCCGCCCAGCTCCCGATGAAATACGCGCCCACGCCGACCGCGACCATGGCGACAACAGCCCAGACAAAGATGCGCCTGAGCACGCGAGCTGCCTCCGGGCTGAGTGGTTTCTGTTCCTCGTCCTGCATGACCGACCCTCGCTTCCGTCGACTCCGCCACTCCCTGCGCGGTACAACTATTTGTATCGGCCACGGGACGGCGAGGCGCGAGCCGCCGGCCATTCCCGCCGCGGACCTCAGCGCCGGCAGCCGCTGCCGCACCACGCGAACTGCCAGGGCGCTGGCCGGGGCCGTGATCCGTCCGATGTTGCAGCTCACGGATGCGAGGCGGGGAGTGTGGGCACGTGGCGGCCTCGTTTGCGCGGCGGAAGAAGGCCGTGGCGCCAAGCGTCCGCGCGCAGAGGAAGCCACGTCGGCCCGGTCGCGAGTCGCGGGCCCGATGCCACCCAGCGTCACTTTTAGTGCCAACTCGGCGTCGCGGGACAGCCGGATCCGATGCCGTCCGGGCCACCTTGCTTCTTCAACCAAGCTGGCTACGTTCACAGACAGCCCCGCGCTCGTCGACGTCGCCGAGCTGGTCGCGCCTCGGCGCTCGCGTTGGTCTCCACCACACTGCCCGCCGGAAGCAGCTGCGCGGGGCGCACCTCTACGCGGTCTGCGAGATGATCGCGAGCCGCGACGCCCGCGGGTCGAGCTCGGCCGACCGACGTCGTGGGCGATGTCCGGCAACGCGACCGCCGATGTGCGCTCGGCGGACCGCGGGCGAATAGCGTCCATCATCAGCTGTTCGTGTCCGGCACGGGTGACATCGAACGCGAGGTTGCGATCCCGACCGACACCCACGCGACGCTCGAGGCGTGGCTGCGCGTGCATCCCGAGCGTCGCGGCGGCGGGCTGTGTGACGACGACGCGATCTTCGTGCGCCCCGCCCGTGGGCCCGATCTCTCAGAAGGCGCTCGCCAAGAGCGTGTTGCGCTGCACGACGATCGCCGGCGTGCCGCCGCGGCTGGCACACCGGCACGCGCTGCGCGGCTACTACGCCACGACGCTCGCCGAAGAGCGCGTGCCGATCCAAGGATCAAGGCGCGACTCGGGCACGGCCCGATCAAGACGACCGCGCGCTACCTCGCCGAGCTCGGGCGCAGAGTTCGGCTGCCACGACACGATCGTCTGCCCCGTCGTCACCGACTGCTCAACCAACGTCGTATGCGGCGTCATATGCCGCGACACGTTCAACCCCATCTCGAGCACCGCCTCGTCCAACGCCCGAAAGCGGTTTGGTCAACGCGTTGCGGTCAACCCAGCGAAGCGCGGATCACGGGTTGGCTCGTCGGGTGGTCGCTCCCACCAGACTTCTCGGCCGTGACCATCACCGTGCTGACGCCCTTGAGGTCTCCGGGGACATCGACGTCGGCCGAGCCGTTGGTCGTCGGGACGAACAGGGCGTTCGTCCGGTCGGTCCGGGCACCCCGCTGGAGCCAGACCTCGTAGACCTGGCCAGAGGACGGTGGGGCCATCCCGGCGACGACGAGCTCGGCCCGAGCCCCGTGCAGGCGCAACTCGGCGGTCGTCAGCGCCGCCGACGGGGCGACCACCGCCTGGATCGTGCGGGTCTTTGTCGCGGACGAGCCGATTCCCGAGAGCCCGCTCGCACCCACGAGGACCCCGACGGCAAGGAGCGCGGCCGCGCCGACCAAGTTCAGCGGCCGGAACGCCGGCCGAAGCAGGGGCCAGCGCGCCGGTCTGCGGCGAGCGGCGGCGGCCGAGCGCTCGCCGCGGGTCGTGGCGGCTTCGAAGAGCTGGGCCTCGTCGTAGACGGTGCTCAGGACCCGCTTGCGCAGCCCGCGGGGTGCCGCGGTCTGCGGGACGGCGCTCGGCAGCATGTCGGCGACGACCTGAAGCGCGGCGACCTCGTCGCGGCAGATCGCGCAGCTCGAGAGATGAACGCGGAACGGCTCGACCTCGTGCGATTCGAGCGCGCCGAGGACGTAGGCCGCGGCGTCTCCGGCCGAGCACTCGTGGTCAGAAGTCATCCGAGGACCTCGTTCGCGTCGCCGAGGGCGAGCCGCATCTTTGCCAGCCCGAGTCGCATCCGACCCTTTACGGTACCGATCGGCGCCTTCAGCATCTCGGCGATCTCCGTGTGCGTGAACCCGCCGAAGTACGCCAGCTCGATGACCTGGCTCTGTTCGCGCGGAAGTTCGCTGAGCGCCGAGCGGATCTCCCGCGACTCGTCACGCCGGGCGACCTCGACCTCGGTGTTCTCGGGAGCCTCGAAGCGCTCCTCGATGCCCTCGTCGCTCGCCCGCCGCCGATCGTGGACGATCCCCCGCCGGAGGGCGTCGATCGCCCGGTTGTGGACGATCCCCAGTGTCCACGTCCGCACGCTCCCGCGCGTCCGGTCATACCTCGCGCCGCTCCGCCACAGCGAGAGAAAGGACTCCTGGACGACCTCCTCGGCGATCGACCGCTTCCCGCACATCCGGTAGGCGAGCGAGAAGGCCGCGCCGCAGTGGCGTTCGTAGATCATCTCGAAGGCAGCCGCCTCCCCCTGGCGCACGAGCTGCATCAAATCCTCGTCGGCGAGCTCCCGCAGGCGGACGAGCGTGGATTCTTCCCGGGATCGGTTCAGTCGCGCCATCTGTACTGCTACCTACGGCCGGCCCCACGCGCCGGATCAGCCCCGCCGCAGACGCGGATCTCAGTGGGGGTCGAGCAGCTTGCGGGCCTCGTCGGCGAAGTCCTGAGCCGTCTCGGCGGCCCTGTCGCGGAGCTCGCCGATGCTGCCGGGCGGCTGGTCGCGATGTCGCTGGCGGGCTCGCAGGAGGACGAGGGCCGCGCCGGCGGCCGAGCCGACGAGGAGGGCCGCAGCCGGCCGGACCCAGTTGCGGGGGTCTCGCATCGACGCGAGCTCCCACCCTTCGAGCTCTTCGGCGGCCATGTCGGTGATGCTCTGGAGGGTCTGAGCCAGCTGGGTCGCCAGGCGCTCGGGCGGCTCGACCGGGGCCAGCGCCCGGCGGAGGAGCAGCTCGACGTTGATCGCCTCGGCCATCAGCCGTCGTCCTCCATCGCGACGAGGCTCTCCAGCTGCTTGATCGCCCGGTGGATCAGCACCTTCGTCGCGCCGTCCGTCCGCCCGAGGGCGCGCGCGATCTCGCGATTGTCCATGCCGAGGGCGAAGCGCATGATCAGGGCCTCACGACGGTCGTCCGGGAGCAGGGCGACGCCTTCGAGGACCCGCTTGAGCTCGTCCCGCCCGGCCACGAGCTCCTCCGTCGTGTGGGCCGCGGCGATCGGCGCGCTCTCGTCGAGCGGGCTCTGCGGCCGGCGGGCGCGGTCTCGGTAGAGGTTGGCCGCGAGGTTGTGAGCGATCCGGATCAGCCACGGCCGCAGCGGTCGGCCGTCGGATTCCCGCACGGCGCGCTCGAAGTGACGGTAGGCCTGAAGGAACGTCTGCTCGGTCAGATCCTCGGCGTCGTGGTGGTTGCCGACCCGGTAGAAGGCATAGCTGTAGACGTCGCGCAGGTGGGCCTTGTAGAGGTCCGAGAACTCGGCGTCGAGCTGCGCCTTGGCGTTCCCTTTCGGCTCGAGCACGCATCGCAGCCTACCCAGTCGGTCAGGCGGCCCGGACTCCGGAACCAACGAGTTCCGCGGGGATTGCCGGCCGGCCGGTGCTCTCGCCGCCGAGCCACTCCCACTGGAGAGCGACGCACGGCCAGACGCGCTGGGTGACCGCCATCGCGAGCGCCGGCGACGGCTCGTCGACCCGGGGAAAGGGCATTGGAGCGCCGCAGCGGACGCGGACCCGCGCCGGTTTGATCACGGCGCCGCGGCGGACGCGGTCGGTTCCGATCACCGCGACCGGGACGACCGGCGCGCCGGTCTCCAGCGCCAGCCGGCCGACTCCCCGCTTGGGCGGGTGCAGCGGCCCCCCGCGGATCCTCGTGCCCTCCGGGAAGATCACGAGGCAGTCGCCGCGGGCAAGAACCGCCCGGGCCGTCGCCATCGACCGCTCGTCGCTCTCGCCGCGCTCCACCGGAAACGCCCCGAGCCGGTTGAGCAGCCAGGCCTGGACGCGGTTCTCGAAGAGCTCGCGCTTGGCGACGAAGTAGACCGGACGGCGGGTCAGCATGGCGATCACGAAGGGGTCGAGAAAGCTCCGGTGGTTGGCCGCCAGGATCACCGGTCCGGTCTTCGGGATGTGCGCCATGCCGGTCCGGCGCATCCGGAAGTAGACGTGGAAGAACGGCTGCATGAAGGCCCGGACGACGACGTAGAGAAAAAGGTTGACGCCCCGGCCGGCCGTCTGAGCGTGATACGGGGCGGCGTCGTATGACCGACGGGGGGCGAGCGCCGCGTACGAGCAGGGGTGGTCGGTCTCTTTCGCCACCTGTTGGATACCCGCCTCGACGGGTGCCGTTACAGTCCGTGGGCAGAGATGCCGATCGACCGTACCCGTACGATCCGGGGGGCCCTTGCCGGTGCAGTCGCATGCGGGGTCTGGGCGGCTCAGATGCCGCTCGACAAGCGGGCCTTCGGAGTCGAGTTCGACGATGTCGAGTTGCTCGGCAAGGCGTTCACCCGCGGCCGGGCCTGGCGGACGATCGGGCTGGCGATCCATCTCGAGAACGGGGCCCTCTTCGGGGCCGTCTATGCCAACCTCGCGCCGAGCGTCCCGCTCCCATCCTGGGCGCTCGGTCCGCTGGCCGGGCTGATCGAGAACTTCGCGACCTGGCCGCTGATGGCCGTCTCCGAGCGGATCCACCCGGCCCGCGACGAGCTGCCGAAGGTCAGCGGAACGGCCCGCGGGTTGGCCCAGGCGACCTGGCGCCACCTCGTCTTCGGGGTCGTCCTCGGCGAGCTCGAGCGCCGGCTGAACGCCGAGCCCGACGACGAGCTCGAGCCGTGGGCCCACGTGATCTCGAGCAACGGGCACGGCAACATCGAGCACGCCGCCGCCCTCCGCTAGCGTCCCCGCCGGCGCCCGTCTCCTCGGCGCCCATCGCCGGAGTAGCTCAGCTGGTAGAGCAATCGCCTTGTAAGCGATAGGTCAGGGGTTCGAGTCCCCTCTCCGGCTCTCCGGAAAACGCAGACGCGTGGTGCGCGCGTGGCGCGAGATCCTCGCGTTGGTGTGCCATAGGCGGTACCTTCAGGGCACGGAAGACTTCCCCAAGCAGTTCTTCATCATCTGCGACACGACCCACTCCATTCATGTCGGCGATGTCGGCTGCCGCGAGGATGAGTCGTAGCCATGCGGCGCACACGCGCTCGCCGCACGCGGTACTGGATCATCGCCGCAATCGTGATTTTCCTCGTCGTGTTGGAACTCGGGCGGCTTGGCGCGAGCGGCTTCCACTGACCTGAGACCTGACTCTCGAAAGGCCGACAACGGCCGAGGGCACTCGAGGGCGGTCGTGAGGAAATCGATCACCGCCCCGGCCACCGCCTCGGGAAGCTGGTCCGTCAGCGCCCGACGAGCCGGCGGCGTGAGGACGAGCTCATACTCATCCTCCGTCTGGCTCACTGACCGAGGCGGCGCACGGCGTCGACGCCACGCAGCACGTCGCCACTCGCATACGCAGCATCAGCCTCGCGGATGTCCGCCAGCGCTGCCGGGTCGCTCAGCACCGACAGCGTCTCCTCGAGCTCCGCGAGATCCTCCGGGCTGATCAGCACCGCCGCCTCGCGACCGTTGCGCGTGATGACCACGCGCTCGTGCTGGCGCTCGACGCGGTCGACGACCTCGGACAGATGGTCCCGGACCACCCGCAACGATTCAGTAGCCATCGCCACAATTGTGGCGCGTTTCGGCGGACCTCTCAACGCCCGGCGATCGACGTGCTCTTCGTGACCAAGGGCAACCGGTCACGTCAGCCACGCGGAGAGCTCCTCGAGCGAGTCTCCGATCACGTAGTAGTAGGCCCACAGGCCCTGACGCTCGGACCCGACGATTCCGGCCTGGCGCAGCACCTTGAGGTGGTGGGAGACCGTCGGCTGGGCGAGGTCGAACAACGGGACGAGCTCGCAGACGCAGACCTTGCCGGCGTGCTTGCGCAGCACGTCGACGAGCTGAAGACGAACCGGATCGCCGAGCGCCTTGGCGACTCGCGCCAGCCGCTCGGCCTCCCGGCGCTCGACGTCGGGGTAGACGACCGGCTCGCAGCACGGCTCCCCGGCCGCCCGCTTGGTCTTCGGCGTGAGCTTCAGATCGACGGCCATCGATACACATATATCGCTTGAACTGATGATTGTCAATGGATAGGCTCCGGACCTACACGTGTCCGGAGGATCAGCGACGAGCCGCATCGAGGTGACCCCGCTCTGGCGCCGGCTCCTGGCCGAGTGGATGGGCAGCGCATTCCTCGCGGCGATCGTCGTCGGATCGGGGATCGCCGCCGAGCAGCTCTCGCCGGGCAACGTCGGCCTCGAGCTGCTCGAGAACGCAGCCGCCACGGCGGCCGGCCTCTACGCGATCATCCTCATCTTCGGGCCGGTGTCCGGCGCCCACTTCAACCCCGTCGTGTCGTTTGTCGACGCCGCCTTCGGAGGGCTCGCCTGGCGTACCGCCGCGGCCTATCTCCCGGCTCAGGTCGCCGGCTGCGTCACCGGCGCGATCACGGCCAACGTGATGTACGGACACGCCGCGCTCAGCGTCTCGACCCACCACCGGGTGACCGCCGGCCACCTGCTCTCCGAGGTGATCGCGACCCTTGGGCTGCTGCTCGTGATCTTCGCCCTCACCCGCACCCACCGCGGCGCGTCGGCCGCGGCGGCCGTCGGCGCCTACATCGGCGCCGCCTACTTCTTCACCAGCTCCGCGAGCTTCGCGAACCCGGCGATCACCGTCGGGCGGATCCTCTCCAACAGCTTCGCCGGAATCGCGCCCGCGTCCGCCCCGGCCTACATCGCAGCCCAGACGATCGGCGGAATCGTCGCCGTCGGCGCGATCCGGGCGCTCTACCCGGCGCTCACGCCGGCCGACGCCGCCGAGGTCGTGATCCCCCATTCGCCGTGAGCCGGCCCGCCCCGCACCCGCTCGGTGCGGCTCCCCGCATCCCCGCCGCGCGCGCCGGGTGACAGTCTGCTCCGCTCTTGCGTACCGTCCTTGGTGAGGGGGAGGTCAACGAAAGGCCCGGCATCACCGACAGTCTCGAAGCAGACCGGCTGCACACGCTGTTCGATATCGGCGGGTTGATCCTTGCCGACCTCGATCTCGACTCGCTGCTCGCCCGGGTCCTCGACGCGGCATGTCAGCTGACCGACGCGCGATACGCGGCGGTCGGTGTCCTCAACGAGGAGCGGACCGAGCTCGACCGGTTCATCACCCGGGGGCTCGACGAACAGACCGAGCAGGCGATCGGCGAGCGCCCGCGAGGGCGCGGCGTGCTAGGCGTCCTGATCCGCGACCCGACGCCGCTTCGCCTGGCGTCACTCGAAAACCACCCGACCTCCTACGGCTTCCCGGCCGCCCATCCGACGATGCGGAGCTTCCTCGGCGTCCCGGTCCTGATCCGCGGGCTTGCGTGGGGCAACCTCTACCTGACGGAGAAGCGCACCGGCGAGTTCGACCAGGCGGACGAGGACGCCGTCGTGATGCTCGCGCGCTGGACGGCGATCGCGATCGAGAACGCCGGCCTCCACCTCGAGGCCGCGCTCCGTCGAAGCGAGCTCGAACGCGCGGTTCGCGGCCTCGAGGCGACGCAGGCGATCGCCCACGCGATCGGCGCCGACACCGATCTCGACCGGGTGCTCGAGCTGATCGTCAAGCGGGGACGGGCGCTCGTCGGGGCGCGGAGCGTCGTGATCCTGCTGCGCGACCGCGACGACCTCGTGCTGACGGCGAGCGCCGGGCACGGTCGCCGCCCTCACGGACAGCGAATCCCGATCGACGGCTCGACCTCGGGTGACGTCATGCAGCGGGGCCTCCCCGAGCGGGTCAGCGACGTCTCGGCGCGTATGCAGATCGACCCCGAGCTGCTCGGCGTCGACGACGCCCGTTCGGCTCTGCTCGTCCCGCTCGCCTACCGCGGCGAGCCGCTCGGGGTCCTGATCGCGTTCGACCGCGACGACGAGGGAGCATCCTTCAGCGACGGCGACGAGGAGGCCCTCAAGGCCTTCGGAGCGAGCGCGGCGACAGCCGTTGCGACAGCCCGAGGCGTCCAGCGCCAGCGGCTCGCCGGGGCGCTCGCCGCCGCCGAGGCCGAGCGACGCCGGTGGGCGCAGGAGCTCCACGACGAGACCCTCCAGGCGCTCGGGGGGCTGCGGATCCTCCTGAGCGCCGCCCGCCGCCGAGGCGACCCGGCGATGCTGGTGACGGCGACCGACCTGGCGATCGAGCAGATCGAGCAGGAGATCACGAACCTGGGCTCGATCATCACCGAGCTCCGGCCGGCCGCGCTCGACGCCTTGGGGCTGGCCGCGGCGCTCGAGGCGCTGTTTGACCGCCACCGCTCGATCAACGACCTCGAGATCGAGGTCGACATGGTGCTCGACGACCCCGCCGACGGCACCCGTACGCCCGACAGCCAGCTCGAGGCCACGGCCTACCGGCTGGTACAGGAGGCGCTGACCAATGTCGTCAAGCACGCCCGAGCGAGCCGGGTCGCGGTCGGCCTCCACCTCGACCGCGATCGCCTGGTCGTCGAGATCGCCGACGACGGCTGCGGGTTCGCGGTCGAGGAGGTCGGCGACGGGTTCGGTCTGACCGGCATGCGCGAACGGGCGCTGATGGCCGGCGGCGAGCTGAGAATCGACTCCTCAGATGCCGGAACGACGGTCTGCGCGACGCTTCCGCTCTCCCCAGGCAGATAGCGGTGCTCGGCCCCGCCTGATCGAAGTTCTCGACCCCCGTCTCCGAGTTCTCGACCGTCCGCCTCGGCTCAGGGGTCGCCGATCAACCCCCGACTGATCGCGTAGCCGACCAGCTCGGCCCTGGTCGAGACACGTAGCTTCTGCTGGATGTGGGCTCGGTGGGTCTCGACCGTCCGCACCGAGAGGAAGAGCTGACCGGCGATCTCGCTGTTGGTGTGGCCGAGCGCGATCAGGCTCAGGACCTCGACCTCCCGCTGGCTGAGGTCGTCAGGCGGGCCGGGCGGGGGTTCACGAGCGATCCGAGCGCCGAGGCTCGGGTTGAGATACGTCTCGCCGACCGCGGCCCGTCGCACAGCCTCGACGAGCTCGCTGTCGGCGGCTCTCTTGAGCACGTAGCCGGTCGCCCCGGCGGCAAGCGATTGGCGGGCAAACGCGGGCTCCTCCTGCATCGTCAGGACCACGATGTGCGTCTCAGGCGCCTCGGCGCGGAGCGCCGGGATCGCCTCGAGGCTCGAGCCGCCCGGCATGTTGAGGTCGAGCACCAGCACCGCGGGATGGTGGCCTCGCACATAGCGGCGCGCCGCATCGACGTCGCCCGCCTCGGCGACGACCTCGAAGCCGGGCTCGGCGTCGAGGAGCATCCGCAGGCCGCTGCGAACGACCGCGTGATCGTCGGCCAGGACGATCCGCACGACCGCCACCCGCAGTCCGTCGACGGTCGCGGGGAGGGGCTCCTCGACTTGGTCGGTGGTCATCGGCTGAACCTATCGGTCTCGGTCATCTGGCCCATCCAACGTCTCCTTCGGTCTGAGGTTGCCCAACCAAGGCTGGCGGCCGTAGACGCGCACCGCAACCGTACGGACTACCGGTTCGGGCGCTCGGACGATCCGTAGCTCCCCGCACTCGAGACCGCCATCGCCACGGATGCCAAGCGGCCCGTCCGGGCGTAGCCTCGCCTATGACACCCCGGACCCCCCCGGCTCGCGAATCCCCCGCTTCGGCGCTCACGCACAGGAGGCCGCATGTTCAGGAACGTCTTCATCGGAGTCGACGGAACCTCCCACGGGCGCGATGCGATCGCGCTCGCCGCCGTCCTCGCCGAGCCCGGAGCCCGGTTGACGCTCGCTCACGTCCAACCCGGCATCAGCCCCGCCGAAGCCGACGATCGGGACCTCTCGGTGGCGGACCCGACGGACCCGACCTACTACGCGGGCGCAGGCGTCGAGTCGCACGACCTGCTCGAAGCCGAGCGGGAATCGGCCGGCGTGGATGCCGACCTCGTCACGATCGCCGGCCCATCGGTCGGACCGGCCCTCCATGCCCTTGCCGAGCAGCGGGGCGCCGACCTGCTGGTCGTCGGCGCCTGCAAGCATCGCCTCGTCGGCCGCATCATGATCGGCGACGACACCCGCGCATCGGTCAGCGGCGCGGCCTGTCCCGTCGCGATCGCACCGGCCGGCTACGCCGCGACCCGCACGCTGCCCTCTACGATCGGCGTCGGCTCAGATTCCCTCGAGGACGGGGCAGCCGTGCTCGCGGTTGCCTGCGACCTCGCCGCCCGGCACGGCTCGAAGATCATCTCGCTGGACCTCGACGGCCACGTCGCGCCCGGCGAGTCGTCCGGTACGCCTGCCTCGCCCCCCGCCCATGTCGACCTGCTCGTCCTCGGCCCCCGCGGCGGGGGCTCCTTGCGGCGCCTGGTGCTCGGGAGCTCGCCGCTGCGGATCGCGCGACACGCCCACAGCCCGATGATCGTGATGCCCCACGCCGATGTCGCGCGCAAGCCGTCCGCCCAGTCCGACGCCCGCGCCGGCGCCCACGCCCACGCCCACGCCCACGCCGACGCTCAAGCCCACGCCGACTGACGCACCCGGCGCGAGTCTCGGTGAGACGCGCGACTCCGTAGCCAACCGCAACGACTACGGGACCTCTACACGGATGGCGGGGCGGGCGGGCGGGCGTAGGTTCGATGAGTACGCCCAGTCAAAAGGAGATCGCATGTTCCGCAATGTCTTGATCGGAGTCGATGGCACGCCAGACGGTCTCGATGCGATCGCGCTCGCAACCGTGCTCGCGGAGCCGGGCGCACGCCTGACGCTGGCCCACGTCTACGCCGGCAGGCCGACGCGCGGCCGCGTCTCGAACCGGCTGTTCCACGCGTTCTACGAGCGGGCCCATGCGGATTCGATCCAACTCCTGGAAGCCGCGCGCGAGGAGAGCGGTGTCGACAGCGATCTGATCGCGGTCGGTGCGGCGTCGGTCGGACGCGGGCTGCACACGCTCGCCGAGGAGTACGAAGCAGACCTCCTGGTTGTCGGATCGTGCGGGCGGGGGGCGGTCGGACGCGTCGTGATCGGCGACGACACGCGCGCGTCGCTGAACGGTGCGGGATGCGCGGTGGCGATCGCCCCGCGCGGCTACGCGACCGAACGGCCCGAGCTCGCGAGGATCGGCGTTGGCTACGACTTCACCGACGAGAGCCGCGTCGCCCTCGCGGCCGCCCGCAAGATCGCCGTGCGCCGCGGGGCGAGCGTGAGCGCGATCAACATCGTCGCCCAGCCGGTCGGCGCCTATGGGTCGCCGATGCCCAGCGACTGGGGGTACATCCTCGAGCAGGAGCGCCAGGACGCCGCGGCGCGCCTGCGGGCGATCGAGGACGTCGACGCGAGCGCGATCTACGGTGCTCCGTTCGAAGAGCTCGCCGCCTTCGGCGACCACGTCGACCTCCTCGTCGTCGGCTCGCGCAGTTACGGCCCGGTCCGGCGCCTGGTCTTCGGGAGTACGTCCAGCCACCTCACCAGGCACGCCCGCTGCCCGCTGCTCGTCCTCGCGCGAGGGAGCGCGGAGATCGCACCGGCGCTCGACGGCACGCGGCTCGACGCGCCTGACCGGGTCGCCGCGACTTCCTGAGCCTCGACCCCCAGCCCACGCCGCAGGCCTTCTCACCTACCTGCTTCCTGCCTCCACCCCATCGCCGTATCGGATACGATTCGATTGTGATTGGATACGATTTGTGTCGCTCACGCTCGGCCACGTGCTCCTCCTGGCCGGCGCAGGCGGGCTCGCGGGCGCTGTCAACGCCGCGGCGGGCGGTGGGTCGCTGGTCTCCTTTCCGGCGCTCCTGATCGTCGGCCTGCCGGCGCTCAGCGCGAACGTCACCAACACGGTCGCGCTCTGCCCCGGATACGTCGGCGGAGTCGGCGGGTTCCGCCGCGATCTGGTCGGGCAGGCCCCGCGGATGCGATCGCTCGGGGCCGCCGCCACAGTCGGCGCGGCGGTCGGGGTCGTCGCACTCGAGCTGAGCCCGGCGTCCACGTTCCGCGGGATCGTGCCGTACCTCCTGCTGATCGGGTGCGCGCTGCTCGCCGCCCAACCGCCGGTCGCCCGGGCGGTGATGAGGAGGCGCGGCCACCGACCGCCAGGCGCGGTTCCCCTTCAGTCGGCGACGTTCGCCGCAGCCGTCTACGGGGCGTACTTCGGCGCGGGACTGGGCGTCATCCTGCTCGCCCTGCTCGGCGTGCTGATCGCCGAGACGCTGCCTCGTCTCAACGCGCTGAAGGCCTACCTCTCGCTGGTCGTCAACCTCCTCGCTGCGGCCCTCTTCGTCGTCTTGCTGCCGGTCTCGTGGGCCGCCGTCGCGGTGATGGCTCCGAGCAGCCTGCTCGGCGGCTTCCTCGGCGCGAGGCTTGCCAGGCGGATCGGCCCGGCGGTGCTCCGGGCGGGCGTCGTCTCGATCGGCACCGGCGTGGCCCTGGCCCTCCTGCTCGGAGCCTGACGATGGCGCAAGGCCCGCCGCCGCCAGATCGCCCGCCGACCCCAGATCGCGCCGGTCCTCGGGCGAGCGTCGACGAGCTGACCGAGCGAATCCAGGACCTGATCCTCTCCGGCAGCCTCGCGGGCGGGTCGTGGCTGCGCCAGGAGCGTCTGGCCAGCGAGTTCGGCGTCAGCCGAACGCCGATTCGCGAAGCCCTGCGGGCGCTTGCCGGCCGCGGTCTGGTCGAGTTGCACGACCGGCGAGGGGCGATCGTCTGCATGCCGACGGCGCGGGACGTCCGCGAGGCGTATGCGGTCCGGGCCGAGCTCGAGGGCTATGCGGCCGAGCTCGCGGCGCTTTGGGCCCGAGCCTCCGATCTCGCGCGCCTGGCCGAGGCCGCCGGGCTTTTCGAGCGGCTCGTCGCAGCCGCGCCGGGGCGCCCGGGGCGCCCGGGCCGCCCGGGGTGGCAGGAGGCCAACGACCGCTTTCACGTCGCGATTCTCGACGCCGCCGGGAACGCGCGGCTGAAGGCGACTATCGAGGCCTTGCACACGAGCTTTCCGCGCAACCTGACGTGGTCGGCGCTCAGCGGCGAGGCTGGGCTGCTGAGCGAGAACGTCGAACAGCACCGGGAGATCCGGCGGGCGATCGAAGACCGCGACCCGGCCGGCGCACGGGCTCGTATGACAGCCCACGTCAGGCGAGCCGGGGACCTCGTCGCCCACCGCCTGGACCGGATCGCTGTGGGGGGTCCGAGCGGCTGACGCGGCGGGGCTGGGATGTCCGGGTCAGCGGACGAGCTGCTGGGTGAGGCGAGCCTGGGCGTGCTGGAGGGGCGAGCCCGGGGGGACGAGGATGACTTCGGGAATGAACGCGGCGATCAGGTAGACGCCGACGATCAGCGTGGCGACTCGCAGGTGGGAGCGGCGAGTCAGGGCGGCGAACGGGAGCAGCCAGAGGATGTACCAGGGGGCCTGCCAGCTGAGCGTCAGGAGCAGGACGAAGACGGCGGCTCCGGCCGGCGCGATCCAGTCGCCGCTGCGGCGGCGGGCCCACTGCCAGCAGGCAGCGACGGCGATCAGCAGACCGGCGGTGAGCACTGCGCGGAGGCCGACCGTCTCACCGCCGAGACCGAGCGCGAAGCCGAGCAGGCTGGGCAGGCCGACCGGCGTCACGAGGCTGCTCTGGGTCCCGAGGTCGGGGAGATTGGCGCCGAAGGTCAGGTAGCTCGCGAGCAGGATGGCGACGCTCGCGCCGAGCATGCCGGCGAGCAGCCAGCGGCGGTGGCCGGAGACGACGAGCACCACCGGCAGGAGGATCGCGGCGGGGAGCTTGATCGCCAGCGCACAGATCAGGGCGAGGCCGCAGCCGAGGTTGAGGAGCTCCTCGCGGGTGATCGCGCGGGCGCCGATCAGCCGCTCGTTTCGGCTCGACGGCAGACCGAAGACGCCCGCCCCGGCGCTCAGGCTCGGGCCGCCGACGGCCGCGGCCAGCGGCGCAAGCGCGGCCAGGTGACGGGTCGATCCGCGCGGCGCCTCGGTGCTCCGAAGGCGAACTCGTCCGAGCGACGTGCCGCGGGCGAGCTCGAGCCGGCGCCCGAGCAGCGGTCCCCGTACCGCCTCGACGGCGCCGCCGGCCAACCCCGGGCGGCTCAGGCCGGGCAACCCCGACCCCCCGCGCCATCGACGCCGCCCGGCGGCCGGGTCGCGGCGGGCGCGGGAGAATCGCCGGGCGCGACCGACGAGGTCCTCGCGCACGGCGAGAGCCGCGGCGAACCGGGGGGAGCGGGCGCTGAGCAGGAGGTAGACGGCGACCATCACGAAGAGCATCATCAGGAAGTCGTTGTGGTCTCCGCCGAGACCCCAGACGAGGACCAGGGGGTTCAGGCCGACCAGCAACGTCGCCTTCAGCGGATCCCTGTGGAGGAGCTCCGCGCAGCGCCAGACGAGCCAGAGGCTGGCCAGGCTGACGAGCATCAGGATCGCCTTGAAGATCCAGAACGATGTCGCGACGCCGAGCGGGACGAGGGCGAACGTGATGAACGTGAAGAGCGGCCCGTACGGGCTGAGCAGGTGATGCCAGTTGCTGATCGCGAAGGCCGGATCTGAGTGCGGCTCGAGCGCCGGGATCGTCGCGTAGGGGTTCAGGCCGTGGACGACCTCCATCCGCGCGTAGTTGAGGTAGTTGAAGACGTCGGTCAGGGGCAGTGGCGGCGAGACGAAGAAGATCACGTGCATTCCGACGATCGCGGCGATCGTCCACCGTCTGCGCAGGCGGGGGGCGCAGAGGAAGGCGAGCACGTAGAACACGTACATCAGGCCGATCGCGATGCCGAAGGCGCTCGCCAGCCCCGAGTTCGACAGGGGGAGCGCCCACGAGCCGTGGAGCGGTCCGGCCAGCCATCCGGGGAGCAGGCGGGAATGCGTCGGCGGCGAGAGCACGCTCGGGCGCGCGGCGCTCGCGCAGACGAGGAGCAGACCGGTGATCAGGAGTCCGGCGAGCGCCGTCGCGCCGACCGCGGACACCCAGGCCTTCGGCGACGGGTCGATCCTCAGGGGCGAGCGGTCGTCTGTGGGGATCGGTCGTCGACGCATGGCGTTCGCATTATCCTGCGGCCGTGCCGTGGCGCCGAGACCCAACGCGTCGCCCGCACTCCCACGGATGAGCGACGCGCCGCCGGCCACCGTAGCGCGGCGGCGCCGAGCCGGGGCCGCCGGGCTTTTCGCAAGCGCGGCGCTCGCGTTGCTCGGCGCGGGTCTGGCGATGGAGTTGTGGAAGGCGGACCTCGGTGTGCCGCTCAGGTACACGCAGATCGACGACACGAAGTTCTACTTCATGCTCGTCAAGGGGATCCTCCAGCACGGGTGGTTCCTGACGAACGGTGACCTGGGCGCGCCGTTCGGTCAGCAGATCTACGACTTCCCGCAGGGGGCCGACAACCTCAACTTCCTGATCATCCGGCTGCTGGGGGTGTTCTCGTCGGACTGGGCGGTGGTCACCAACCTGTTCTTCCTGGCGACCTTCCCGCTGACCGGGGTTTGCGCCTACTGCGCATTCCGGCGACTCGACGTCTCGCCGGCCGCGTCGAGCGTGGTCTCGGTCCTGTTCGCCCTCCTGCCGTACCACTTCTACCGCCACGAGTCGCAGGTGCTGCTGTCGGCGTACTACTCGGTCCCCCTCAGCGGCTGGCTGTTCATCTCGCTCGTCAGCGACAGGCCGCTGTTCGGCCGGGGCTCGCTCGCCGGCCCGGGGCTCGTGCGCCGTGTCCCGTGGAGGTCGGTGGCGACTGTGGTGACCTGCGTCGTGATCGGGTCGGCCGGGCTCTACTACGCGGGCTTCGCGCTCGTCCTGCTCGCGGCGGGACTGATCGTCGCGGCAGTCGGCGGCCGCGGCCTGCGAGGAGCCCGCACGGGTCTGGCGCTCTGCCTGTTGATCGGGGCGACGCTGGCCGTGAATCTCGCGCCGAGCATCGCCTATGAATCGGAGCATGGGAAGAACACGCAGATCGTCCGCACGCCGATCGAGAGCCAGCAACTCGGTCTGCGTCTCGCGAATCTCCTGCTTCCCGTCCAGGGAGACCGCATCCCGGGTCTGTCGAAGGTCAGCGGGAAGTACGCGGCGGCGACGTCGCCCGGGTACTGCGAGTCGTGCAACGCGACGCTCGGCGTCGTCGGCGCCGGCGGCTTCGTCGTCCTCTGCCTGGTCGGGCTCGCCGCCCTGGTCGGCGTCGCCGGGGCCCCCGGAGGAGGTCAGCGGGCCTGGCAGGCTCCGCTGCGCCCGGCCGCGCTCGGCGTTGCCGTGGCCTTCGGGATCGGCACGGTCGGCGGCTTGTCGGCCCTGATCGCCTACTTCGTGACGCCTGACCTGCGCGGCTGGAACCGATTGTCGCTGTTCATCGCCTTCTTCTCGCTGCTCGCCGTAGGCATGCTGCTCGACCGAGCCGGCGAGCGCCTGCGCGCTCGCGGCGTGGCCCGGGCCGGGGCTGGGCTCGGGTCGGGGTCGCCGGGTCGGCGGGTGAGGATCGGATGGGGTGCGCTGCTGGTCGGCGTGCTGGTGCGTCGGGGTGACCGACGAGACCTCGAAGTTCTATCTCGTCAACTACTCGGCGGCCGCCCGGGAGTACCACTCAGACCAGGCCCTGGGCCGTCAGATCGAGGCGCGTCTGCCGCGGGGATCGAACATCCTCGAGCTGCCGTACGTGCCGTTCCCCGAGGGCTACCACATCGCGGGCGTGCCGACGACGCCGTTCTCGGGATTCGCGAGCAGCTACGAGCTGTTGCGGCCATACCTGAGCACGACGGGCCTGCGGTTCAGCTTCGCGGCGGTCAAGGGCCGGCCTGCCGACTGGGAGGCGGGACTCGCGACCAAGCCGTTGAACGTCGCGGTCGCGGCGGCGTCGGCCGCGGGCTTCAGCGGCATCTACGTCGACCCACGGGGCTACGGGTCCCAGGCTCCGCGGGTCGAGGCGTGGCTGCGGCAACTGACGGGGGTGACGCCGGTCGCCTCGAGCCTGGGGAACGCCTGGTTCTTCGACCTGCGGCCGTATTCGCGCAGGCTGCGGGCGGCGTTTTCGCCGGCCGTGGTCTCGAGGCTCGGGCAGGCGACGCTCCACCCGCTGCTGGCGACCTGCGGGCCGGGTCCAGCCGAGCTCGGGCTGTGGAACCCGGGGTCGCACGCGGTGAGCGGGTCGGTGTCGGCGATCCTCCAGAACAGCCTGCCGGGCCACGTCAAGGTGGTGATCGCGTTCCCCGACGGCACGACGGAGCGTCTGACGGTCGGTTCGAACCAACCGACGTCGCTCGCGCGGCGCCTGGTGCTCAGGCCGGGGAGGAGCAAGGTCACCTTCTCGACCGTCGCGACACGGAAGGTCAGGCAGGGGCCGGCCGTCAATCTGACGGTGAGCGACGCGGCCTTGGGCGATCCGGCCTTCGCGCCGGTCAGCCGGTTCGGAGCGATCAGGGGCCGGACGCCGCCGCCGACCGGTCTGATCGCGCCGAGCTGCGCGATCCAGTACGAGGCGACGGCCCCGCCGCTCTGAGGCGGGTCCTACCCGGCGCGAATCTCGGCGATCGTCTCGAGCGTGAGGTCGACCGCCCGGCCGACGGCGTCGCGGACGGTGTCGCTCAGGCCGATCGCCATGTCGTTGACGTGCTCGACGACGAGCTCGGGCTCGCAGGCGAGGACGAGGACCTTCGAGGGAAGCTCGCCGCTGACCTGCTTGACGAAGCGCAGGACCGAGGTCGGGTCCATCGCGTGGACGTCGAAGGATCCGCCGGCGGCGATCGCCGCGTCGATCTCGGCCTCGTCGGGTTCGATCACATACAGCGTGCCCGGCGGATGACCCTGGCGGCTGATGTCGATCAGGATCAGCGCGTCGTAGCCGGCCATCACCTCGTAGGCCAGGTTGAGGCCGCCGGTCCCAAAGTCGGTGACCGTGACACCGTGGGCCAGCTCCCGCTCGAGCAGCCGCTTGGCGACCGCGGGCCCGAAGCCGTCGTCCTGGAGCCAGTCGTTGCCGACGGCCGCGACGAGGATGCGCTTCTCCGCGGGGCTCGGCCCTGGGGTCCCCGCCTCGGGGGAGATCGGGGTTGTCTCGGTCATCGAACCTCCAACTCGTCTGCGAGGAACCAACGGGGCCGTCGGCCTCGCCCAGAATCTACACTGAGCCACCGTGCCGACCTTCTGCCGTCATGGCGGCGTGATCGAAGCTTGTCCGATCTGCCGCACGACCGTCCTGCCGACTCCGGCCAAGGCGACGCGTGGGGCGCGGAGTCAGGTCAAGCGGTCGACGAAGCCGGCCACAGCAGCCAAGCGGACACCGGGACGCGGCGGATTGCGGGTCCGCCAGGAGGCACGGGCGGCCGACGACGGCTACCGGTGCCTGCTCGTGCCGGGCCTGCGGGCCGAGGTCGAGGCACGCCATCTGGCGCGGGAGCTCGGCTTCGCGAGCGGTCGGATCGCCCTGCTGGGTGTTGATCCGCCGGGACTCTACGGCGAGGTGTCGACCGAGCCCGACATCGAGGAGGCGACGTGGCTTGCGTTCCAGATCGTCCTGCTCTCGCCCGTCGAGTCCGAGGACCCGTTCGCGTCGATCAAAGCCGTGCGCACGACCTGGCGAAGCGGCGAGCAGCCCGATCTCGCGGGCGCCGAGCGCGGACCCCGCAGCCCGCTGCACCCGGCGCGTTGGTCGGACACGCTCGAGGCCTACCGGCGGTGGGCGGCGGCGGCAGGATCCCAGCGTGAGGCGTTCACCGGGGATTCTGGATGGAGCCCGCAGCGGCGTTTCGAGCGGGTCTTCGAACGACTGTCGCTGCCGGGACTCGGCCGTCAGGGCCGCTACGACCTGCTCGTCACGCTGGGATCGATCGGCCGCTACGAGTTGCGGGCGCCGGGGCTGCTGCTGACCGACGACGACACGACCTCGCAGACGGCGAAGCGCGTCTTCGCGATCGGAGACCGGATGACGCTCGAGCGGCGGGCCAATGCGCTCGCCGAGGAGGCGGATGTCCTGATCGAGGCGGTCGAGCTCGCGCTGACCAACTGGCAGGGGGCGAAGCCGATCACGCTCGGTGTGCCGGCGGGCACCGCCGACGAGGCAGCCGAGGCGCGAGCGCTCGCTGCCTTCGGTCTATAGCTACCCTCAATCTCTAGTTGAGGCTGAGATCTCTGGGGAGGACGGGTCCGTGGGTCTCCCGTTCGGGAGGATGAGCCTCCGTTCGCGTCAACTGAGGATCATCCGCTCCTCGAGGTGGGCGCCGACCTTCCGCTTGACCCGCTGGAGGGCGTTGTCGACCGTCTTGGTGTCGCAGTCGAGACGCTCGCCGATCTGCTCGTAGGAGTAGCCGTCGAGGTAGAGCGAGAGGACGTTGGACTCGAGGTCCGAGAGGGCCGTCGAGAGGCATGTGACGAGCGAGCGCAGCTCCTCGGAGGAGACGGCCTGGCTGGCCGGATCCTGGACGGCCGGGCCGGCGATCAGCTCGTCGAAGGTCGGCGCCTCGTCGTCGAAGCCGCCGGCCGGCGCCGAGAACGAGACGTAGTGATTGAGCGGGCTGTGCTTGTTGCGGGTGGCCGTCTTGACGGCGGTGATGATCTGGCGGGTGATGCAGAGCTCGGCGAAGTTCCGAAAGCTCGACTCCCGATCGTTGCGAAAATCGCGCACGGCCTTGTAGAGGCCGACGAGCCCCTCTTGGAGCAGGTCGTCGCTGTCGCCGCCGGCGAGGAAGTACGACGACGCCTTGAGACGCACGAAGCCGTGGTAGCGCTTGACGATCTGGTTGTAGGCGACCGGATCGCCCTGCTTGGCGAGGGCGATCAGATAGCCGTCATCAACCCTGACTTGAGACTGCGAGCGGGAGGTCTGTGGGGCCACGAGCGGTTCCTTTCTTGCCCGAAACTGCTCAGGCAGGATTGCTCAGTGGCGCGCTCCTCCCCTGGCGCCAGCTGCGTTGACATGCATCAGGTTCAACTCGAGGGTTGTACTGGTGCGAATGGGAGACTACGGAACTTCAGGTTTCCGTGTCAAGTCGTCGTCTTTGCTGCAATACCTCATACATCAGGGCCGCTGCCGCCGCGCTGACGTTCAGCGACCCGATCCTGCCGATCAGCGGCAGGCTGACGAGGTCGTCGCAGCGCTCGGCGACCAGCCGGCGCAGGCCTCGGCCCTCGCCGCCGAGGACGAGCACGACGCCGCCCGAGTAGTCCGGCGCGTCGTAGGCGAGCCCGCCGCCGGAGGCCGCGCCGTGGCACCAGCAGCCGACCTCCTGGGCCCGCTCGAGGAAGGCGACCATGTTGCGGACGCGGGCGATCCGAAGATGCTCGACTGCGCCGGCCGACGCCTTGCAGACCGCCGGTGAGACCTCGGCCGCCCGCCGCTCGCAGATCACGAGCCCGCTCGCGCCGACGCACTCGGCCGTCCGGGCGATCGCCCCGAGGTTGTGGGGGTCCTGGAGCTCGTCGAGCGCCACGACGAGCGGGTCGGGCCCGGCGAGGATCTCCTCGGCCCCCGAGTACGGGTAGGGACCGGCGTTGGCGCAGACCCCCTGGTGATCGGCCGACCCGCACGCCCGGTCGATCTGCTCGGAGCTCGCGAGCTCGATCGGCACGGCCCGCAGCCAGGGTTCACGGGAGACGGTTTCGGTTGCGAGCACGTGAGTCACGGCGTGGCGACGGCGGCCGCGGAGCAGCTCACGGACCGGGTTTCTCCCGTAGACGATCACGCGCCCAGAGCCACCAGCTCGAAGCCGTCGCCGTCGTCGCGAACCGACCAGCCGAGGCCGACGATCTTCTCGCGCAGGCGGTCGGCGAGGACCCAGTCACGGGCGGCCCGGGCCGCCTGACGCTGGGTTGCCAGCTCGACGACATGCTCCGGTGCCTGCGGGCGGGCGTCGTCGAGGAGGTTCGCGAGCCCGAGGACGTCGAGCATCGCGCGGAGATCCTCGGCGCCGACGGGCGCGGCGGCTGCGGCGTCGGCCGCGGGATCGGTTCGGCGGTTGGCCTCGCGGATCCAGTCGAAGATCGCGGCGAGCGCCTGGGGAGTGTTGAAGTCGTCGGCCAGCGCGGCGAAGAAACGCTCGCGCAGGGGTGCCATGTCCGCCGGCGAGGGCCCAGGGCCGAGGCGCCTGGCGACGCCGCGAACGCGGGCCACGCTCGCCGCGGCCTGGGTCAGCTCAGCCGGACCGAAGGCGATCGGCTGGCGGTAGTGGCCGGCGGACATGTACATCACGACGGCATCGCGGCCGTGGGCGTCGAGCACCTCGTGGAGGGCGGAGACGTTGCCCAGCGACTTGCCCATCTTCTCCGAGCCGGTCTCGAGCATGCCGTTGTGCATCCAGATCTGGGCGAGCTCTGCGCCCCGGGCGCAGCGGGTCTGGGCGGCCTCGTTCTCGTGGTGGGGGAACGCCAGGTCGATCCCGCCGCCGTGGATCTCGAAGCCGACGCCGAGCAGCGACTCGGCCATCGCGGAGCACTCGATGTGCCAGCCCGGGCGGCCGCGTCCCCACGGCGAGTCCCAGGCGACGTCCTCGCCGGCCTTCTGGGCCTTCCAGAGGGCGAAGTCGAGGGAGTCCGTCTTGCGATCGGCGCCTTCGAGCTCCTCGCCCTGGTCCATCTGCTCGATGTCGCGACCCGACAGCCGCCCGTATGCGGCGTCGGAGCGGACCCTGAAGTAGACGTCGCCGGCCGCCTCGTAGGCGTGGTCGCGCTCGACGAGGGCCTCGATCTCCTCGATGATCGCGGCGATCGACTCGCTGGCCAGCGGCTCGTGGTCGGGCCGTCCGAGGCCGAGCCGGTCGGTGTCGGTGACGTAGTGGGCGGCCATCTCGCGCGCGAGGGCAGCGCTGTCCGATCCGGCGGCAGCCGCGTAGATCTTGTCGTTGACGTCGGTGATGTTGCAGACGAGCTCGACGTCGAGCCCGGTGGCGGCGAGAAAGCGGGCGAGCTGGGCGAAGACGACGAACGGCCGGGCGTTGCCGATGTGGACCCGCGAGTAGACGGTCGGCCCGCAGACGTAGATCCCGACCGGGAGACCTTCCCGCGGGCGAAGCGGCTGCCTGCGGGCGCTCAGCGTGTCGTAGAGGCTGATCTCCACTTGCGCCAACGATAGTCGGCCAGCCCGTACTCCCCCGGCTCGGCGCTCAGAGCCGCTCGAGCGTCGCGACCGCCAGGGCCGCGGCACCCTCGCCGCGTCCGACGAACCCGACGAGCTCCCCGGTCGTCGCCTTGACGTTGACCTCGCCCTCGCCGACGCCGAGCGCCCCGGCCAGGCGGGCCTCCATCGCCTGGCGGTGGGGGGCGAGCTTGGGCGCCTCGATCACGACGGTCGCGTCGACGTTCCCGATCCGGAAGCCGGCCTCGCCGACCCGCCGGACGGCGGTCTCGAGCAGGCCGATCGAATTCGCGCCGGCGAACTCGGCCGCGGTGTCGGGAAAGTGCTGGCCGATGTCGCCGAGGCCGGCGGCGCCGAGCACGGCGTCGATCACCGCGTGCGTGAGGACGTCGGCGTCGCTGTGGCCGTCGAGGCCGAGCTCGCTGTCGAGCTCGACCCCACCGAGGACGAGGCGCCGTCCGGACGCGAGGCGATGGCTGTCATAGCCGATCCCGGTCCGCGTCACCCGATCGACTCCATCGTGCGCTGGCGGTGCTCGAAGACGCAGAGCTCGCTGACGCCCATGCTCTCGAGCAGCTCCAGCGCGGCCTCGTAGCCGTGGCCGACATCTGCGGGAACGTGGGCGTCGCTCGAGAGCGCGACCGGGGCGCCGACCTCGAGGCACATCTCGAGCAGGGCCGGGGCCGGGTAGATCTCGGCTGTCGGCTTGCGCAGACCGGCGGTCGAGACCTCGATCGCGACGCCGGACTCGGCGATCGCCTCGATCGCGCGCTCGTAGAAGCGGCGGAGGTCGCCGTCCGGGCGGGGCCGTCCGCCGCCCCACATCTTGACCAGATCGGGGTGGGCGAGGATGTCGAACAGCCCGCTGCGGGCGGCCTCACCGAGCGTGTCGAAGTACCTGCGCCAGATCTCGTCGGTGCTGCGCCCGCTCCGCCAGATGTCGTAGTCGCCGTGGTCGACCGCGAAGTTGCCGACGAAGTGGACCGCGCCGACGACGTAGTCGAGATCGAGGCGGTCGAGGAGGTTGCGGGTCTTGTCCTCCCGGCCGGGGATGAAGTCCATCTCGATCCCCAGCCGGAGGTCGGTCTGCTCGCGGACGAACTCGCAGTACGCGTAGACGTCGTCGACGGCCTGCTCGGACCAGAACGGGTGCTGCCAGATCTCGAGCGACTGGCTGAAGCGGTGGATGTGCTCTGAGACGCCGAGCTCGTCGATACCCCGTTCGTCGGCCACCTCCCGGTAGCGGTCGGCGTTGGCCGCGGTGAAGTAGTCGCCCGCCCGGCAGGCGAGATCGTCGGGCCGCAGGTGGAGGTGGTAGTCGCTCAGCATCGGTCGCTCCTCTTCGCGGAAATCGTCAGACGCTCCTCGAGGAGGTCGCTGGAAAGTCGCAGATCCCGTGGGGTCGTGATCTTGAGGTTCTCGTGCGAGGACTCGACGATCCGGACTCGGCCGCCGGCCCGTTCGACGAGCCACGACTCGTCAGTCGCCCGGGCGAGGACGTCCGGCGGGACGTCGAGCGCGCGCTCGAGCACCGATCGGTGGAAGACCTGGGGCGTCTGGACCGCCCACAGGCGCGACCGATCGAGCGTCGCGGTGACGATGCCGTCGAGGTCGACCTGCTTGGTCGTGTCGGTGACCCGGGTCGCGGCAATCGCCCCGTCGACGCCGTCGAGCGCGGCGAGCACGCGGTCGATCAGATCTCCCCGCACGAGCGGCCGGGCGGCGTCGTGGATCAGGACCGGGTCGCCCGAGCTGGCAGCGAGGGCGGCGGCGACCGAAGCGGCACGGACCGCGCCACCGGTGACGCCGATGCAACCGTCCGGGGGACGCTCGCCGGCCGGCAGGGCGACGACGATCTGGTCGATCGCCGGCACGCCGCGGAGGGCCTCCACGCACCATTCGACCATCGGCCGGCCGGCCACGATGACGAACGCCTTGGGTCGGTCGGACCCAAGGCGTTCACCACGACCCGCGGCCACGACGAGCGCGACCGCCATCGATTGGCCGATCCCTACTTCGCGCTCGCGACGATCTTCGTCTTGGCCGACCGTGAGAGCAGCTCGTCGAGGTAGGCCTCGGCCTCTTCCTCGTCCTTGTCGAGGGCGTACATCAGCTCGGACGCGAGGATCTTCTTGGCCCGCATGAACATCTGCTTCTCGCCGGTCGACAGGCCCTTCTCGTTCTCGCGCAGCGCGAGGTTGCGGACGACTTCGGCCAGCTCGTAGATGTCGCCCGTCTTGATCTTGTCGCGGTTGTGCTTGAAGCGCCGGTTCCAGTTCTTCGGCATCTCGGAGACGTCGTCGCGAAGAACGAACAGCACCTTCTTGACTGTCTCCTCGTCGATCACCCGGCGCAGGCCGGCGAGGGCCGCGTTCTCGGTCGGCACCATCACCGTCATGTCGTTGTGGAGGATCTTGATCGTCAGGTATTCACGCGTCTTGCCGAAGATCTCCTTCAGCTCCTTACCCTGGACCTTGCCGGCCCCGTGGTGCGGGTAGACGACGTTGTCGCCGAGCTCGAAGTCGATGAACTCGAGTTCGCGCTCCGGCTCGAGATCGTCATCGAGCAGGGTGTCTTCGATTACTGGGGGAATGGTGCCCTCCTTGGGTTGCGACCGACGGTGTGCTCGCCCACTCGTGTGTGCGGGCAAAATCTCTCCGGCTTTGCTGTGCTGCCCGACTCTCCGGCACTGCTGTGCTGCCCGACTCGTGCTGCCTGCGTTCGTACGACTCCCTGCTCAGCTCTGTAGGTACCGATCGACGAGGTTGATCTCCTGCAATCGGCGAAGTCCCTCGCGGATGTCCTTCGCCCGGATGTCCCCGACTCCATCCACGATCTCAAGCTCAGCGTCGGTCGCGGCGAGCAGCTCATCCAGCCCACCGAACTCCCTGACGATGCTCGTGACGATCAGCTTCGGCAGCCGCGGGATCCGTCCGAGGATCCGGTAGCCGCGGGGCGCTACGGGGTAGTCCAACGTGTTCAGCTTGCGGTCGTAGCCGAGCAGCTCGGCCAGGCGACCGAAGTCCAGCAAGTCCTGGTGGGCCAGCCGACCGATCCAGTCGAGCACCCCGGCAAAGGCCTCGTCGGTGTGCTGGGCGATGTAGTCGTGGACCAGGGCTGCCTTCTCGGCCGCCGTGCCGACCATCGTCTCCTCGAGGTGCATCTCGATCAGACGGCCCTCGCTGCCGAGCTCGACGATGTAGCGCTCGATCTCGACTGCCATCCGCGTGACGAGCTCGGCCCGCTGGAGCACGGTCAGGACGTCGTGGAGCGTCCCGCCGCCCTCGAACTCGAGGGCCGTGAGGCGGGTCGAGACCTGATCGAGGCGAGCCCGATACTTGTCGAGCGTCGCCAGCGCCTGGTTCGCCTTGGCGAGGACGATCGGGATGTCCTCGAGGATGTACTTGGCGCCCTCCACGTACAGGGAGATGACCTCGCGACGCTGGGAGATCGCGATCACGAGGGCGTCGGTCTGCTTGGAGACGCGCTCAGCCGTCCGGTGGCGCATCCCCGTCTCGAGCGAGAGGATCGTCGGGTCGGGCATCAGCTGGACGTTCGCCATCGCGATCTTCGTGACGTTCGCGTTCAGCGTGATCGCCCCGTCCATCTTCGCCAGCTGGTAGACGAGCGCCGGCGTGTAGTCGGTCTCCAGGCGGATGCCGCCCGAGTAGAGGAATGCCATCTCGTCCGGCTCGCCGATCACCAGGAGGCCGCCGGTCTTGGCGTGGAGGATGTTGTCGATGCCCTCTCGGAGAGCCGTTCCCGGGGCGACCATCTCCAGCGCGCGAACGAGTCTCGGCTCCTGGCGAGAGTCGATGTCGTGAAGCTCTTCAACAGATCGAGTCGCCATCCGTCCTACATTTTAGCGTGATTTAGGGACCATTTAATGCTGTCGCGAAATCCCGTCGTCGAGGCCGCCCGAGGACCGCTTGGCCGAGCCGATCAGGCCGCTGCGGCCAGGCCGTCCGGACCGGGTCGCCCGATCGCCGCGCCCGGGCGAGCGTCCCTTACGCGGCCGCCGCCACCCGCCTCGCCCCGAGCACCGTCCGCAGCGCCAGGCGAAGCGTCGGCGAGTCCGTGGCGCCCGCGCCCGGCGGCGCGAGGATCGGCTCGAGCCCGAACTTCCGGGCCTCGGCGATGCGCCGCTCGGGGTGACCGACCCAGCGAACCTCGCCGGTCAACCCGAGCTCTCCGAAGGCCGCGACCGGCGTGGTCGCGCCGGCGGCCCCGAGTGCCACGCCGCGGGCGGCGCCGGCCACCGCGAGGGCGATCGCCAGGTCGGCGCCCGGCTCGTCGATCCGGACACCGCCGACGACGTTGACGAAGACGTCCTTGTTGGCGAGCGGCACGCCCCCGTGGCGGGCGAGCACGGCGAGCACGAGGGCCAGGCGGTTGCGGTCGATCCCGTTGACGACGCGGCGGGGCGGGATCAGCTCGGACTGGGAGACGAGGGCCTGGACCTCGACGAGCAGGGGCCGGGCGCCTTCCATCGCGGCGAGGACGACGCTGCCGGGCGCGCCGGTCGCGCCGCCGACGAAGCGGGCGGACGCGTCGAGCACTTCGATCAGGCCGCCCTGGCGCATCTCGAAGACGCCGGCCTCGTTGGTCGAGCCGAAGCGGTTCTTGATCGCCCGCAGGGTCCGGTAGGACCGTTCGCGCTCGCCCTCGAACTGGAGCACGCAGTCGACGAGATGCTCGAGCACGCGCGGACCGGCGAGGCCGCCGTCCTTGGTCACGTGCCCGACGAGGATCACGGCGATCCCAAGCCGCTTGGCGACGCCGACGATCTGCCCGGCGACCTCACGGACCTGGCCGACCGATCCGGCGACACCGGTCAGCTCGGCGGCCGCGACGGTCTGGACGGAGTCGATCACACAGACCGCGGGACGCTCGACCTCGAGCGTGGCGAGCACCGTCTGGAGGTCGGTCTCGGCGATCACCGGCACCGACAGGGCGGCTCCGGCGAGCCGCTCGGCCCGCAGGCGCACCTGTTGGGTCGACTCCTCGCCCGAGACGTAGAGCGTCCGGTGTCCGAGGCCGGCGAGGTTCCCGAGCGCCATGTTGGTGAGGGTCGACTTCCCGATTCCCGGAGCGCCCCCGAGCAGGACGACCGATCCGGGGACGATTCCTCCGCCGAGGACCCGGTCGAGCTCGCCGATCTCCGTCTTCAGACGGGCGAGCGCCGGAGCGAGGACATCGCCCAGTCGGATCGGCGCGAGCGCCCGCGCGGGGGTCCGCCGGCCGGCGACGGCGGTCGACTGCTGCTGTTGGACCATCGTGTTCCACTCGCCGCACCCGGGGCAGCGCCCGTGCCAGCGGGGCTCCTCGTGGGCGCACTGGGAGCAGACATGGATCGAAGTCGAGCGGGCCATCCTCCGCGCCACCTTACGCTGCGCTCCCGACGGGACGCCGTCGACGAACGGCACACTCGATGCGTGGAGCACCCCCGCGCTCCGCCCCGGGAAGCGTCAGGCCGGCCCGCGCAAGACCCGGCGGCGGGACCCTCAGCCGAGGTCGGCGGCGACTCGCTCGCGCGAGACGAATCCACACTCGCGGTGGGCCCGGTCGCAGAACGGCTTCGTGGCAGACGCGCCGCAGCGGCAGAGGGCGATCGGCTTGCCGTCGGGGAGGTCGAACTCGTTTCCGTCGGCGTCGAGGAGCCGGACCGGGCCGGTGACCTTGTAGGGCCCGTCGTCGCGGACCTTGATCTCGACGATCCCCGCGCCGATCTCGGCCGTCGGGTCGGCAGTAGGCGAAGACGCGCCTGCGGCCGGCGCTGCGGAGGGCAGCGCGGCCGGGAGCGGAACCTGCTCTGGGTTCTCGTCGACTATTTCTCGGCGTCGCCGTCGGCTGGCGCGTCCTCGGAGCCGGCCAACTCGTCGGCATCGCCGGCGCCGCTCTCTGCTCCGACGGCAACCGGGGTCTTGACCTTCTTCGGCTTGACCACCGTCAGGCGGACCTCGGGATCGGCGGGATCGCGGTCGGCCGGAGCCGGGTCGACGATCACGGTCGAGCCGGGGGAACCTCCGCGCGGAGCACGAAGTCGGCGAGTGGATCCTCGATGAAGCGCTGGATCGCCCTGCGCAGCGGACGGGCCCCCATCGCGGGGTCCCAGCCCTTCTCGACGAGCAGGTCCTTGGCCTCGTCGGTGAGGTCGAGCTGGAGCTCGCGGTCGGCCATCGACTTGCGGATCCGCAGGAGGAGGAGATCGATGATCTGCTTGATCTCGTCCTTCTGGAGCTTGTGGAAGACGATCACGTCGTCGATCCGGTTGAGGAACTCGGGACGGAAGACCTTCTTCAGCTCGCCCATGATCCGGTTCTTCATGTCGTCGTAGGTGATCCCGGTCTCGTCGTCGGAGACCGCGAAGCCGAGCGGCGTGTTGCGAGCGATCTCGGCGGCCCCGATGTTCGAGGTCATGATCACGATCGCGTGGCGGAAGTCGACCGTACGACCCTGCGAGTCGGTCAGGCGACCGTCCTCGAGGATCTGGAGGAGGATGTTGAAGACGTCGGGGTGGGCCTTCTCGATCTCGTCGAGCAGGAGCACGCAGTACGGCTTGCGCCGGACCGCCTCGGTCAGCTGGCCGCCCTCGTCGTAGCCGATGTAGCCGGGAGGCGAGCCGACGAGCCGGGAGACGGCATGCTTCTCCATGTACTCGGACATGTCGATCCGCGTCATCGCGTCCTCGTCGCCGAAGAGGAACTCGGCCAGGGTGCGGGCGAGCTCGGTCTTGCCGACGCCGGACGGCCCGAGGAAGACGAACGAGCCGGTCGGCCGCTTGGGATCCTTGAGTCCGGCCCGCGAGCGGCGGATCGCCTTCGAGACGACCTCGATCGCCGGGTGCTGTCCGATCACGCGCTTGTGGAGCTCCTCCTCCATCCGCATCAGCTTGGCCGTCTCGGCCTCGGTCAGCTTGAAGACGGGGATGCCGGTCCACATCGAGACGATGTCGGCGATCTCCTCCTCACCGATCGACGGACGCTCGGCACCGGTCTCGCCGGCCTCCCAGCGCTCCTCGAGCTCACGCTTCTGGTTGGTCAGGCGCCGCTCCTTGTCGCGGAGGTTGGCGGCCTTCTCGAACTCCTGGGCCTCGATCGCGGCTTCCTTCTCGCGCCGGGTCGTCTCGATCTCGTGCTCGAGCTCGCGGTTGGCCGGCGGCGCGGTCATCGACTTGATCCGCATCCGGGATGCCGCCTCGTCGATCAGGTCGATCGCCTTGTCGGGGAGGAAGCGGTCGGAGATGTAGCGGTCGGCGAGCTCACCGGCGGCCGACAGGGCCTCGTCGGTGATCGTCACCTTGTGGTGCTGCTCGTAGCGGTCGCGCAGCCCCTTGAGGATCTCGACGGTCTGCTCGACCGACGGCTCGTCGACGCGGATCTGCTGGAAGCGGCGCTCGAGTGCGGAGTCGCGCTCGAGGTACTTGCGGTACTCGTCGAGCGTCGTCGCACCGATCGTCTGGAGCTCGCCGCGGGCGAGCGCCGGCTTGAGGATCGACGCGGCGTCGATCGCGCCCTCGGCGGCGCCGGCGCCGACGAGGTTGTGGAGCTCGTCGATGAAGAGGATGATGTCGCCGCGCTGGGTGATCTCCTTCATCACCTTCTTGAGGCGCTCCTCGAATTCGCCCCGGTACTTCGAGCCGGCGACGAGAGCCGCGAGGTCGAGCGTGTAGATCTGCTTGTTCTTCAGGAGCTCGGGGACGTCGGCGTTGGTGATCCGCTGGGCGAGGCCCTCGACGACCGCGGTCTTGCCGACGCCGGGCTCGCCGATCAGGACGGGATTGTTCTTCGTCCGGCGGGAGAGGATCTGCATGATCCGCTCGATCTCGGTCTCGCGACCGACGCACGGGTCGAGCTTGCCCTCGGAGGCCAGCTTGGTGAGGTTGCGTCCGAACTGGTCGAGCAGCTTCGAGGACTTCTTGCCCTCGGCGCTCGCGGCTCCGGCGGTCGCCCCGGCGCTCTGACCCTGGCGGCGTCCGCCGGGACCGGAGAGCATACGGATGACCTCGTTGCGGATCTTCTCGGAGTCGGCGTCGAAGTCGAGCAGGATGCGTGCGGCGACGCCCTCGTTCTCGCGGACGAGTCCGAGCAGGATGTGCTCGGTGCCGATGTAGTTGTGGCCGAGCGAGAGGGCCTCGCGAAGCGCGAGCTCGAGCACCTTCTTGGCCCGCGGGGTGAACGGGATCTGGCCGGAGGTGACCTCCTCGCCGGAACCGACGATGCGCACGACCTGGGCGCGCACGCGCTCGACCGTGATGTCCAGGCTCTCCAGCACACGCGCGGCGAGGCCTTCCTCTTCGCGCAGCAGCCCGAGCAGGATGTGCTCGGTGCCGATGTAGTTGTGCTTGAGCGTCCGCGCCTCTTCTTGAGCCAGCACGACCACCTGCCTGGCGCGCTCTGTGAATCGCTCGAACATGCTGGGGGGTCCTTCCTACCGGCTGAGCCTAGTGTCTCGCGTTATGGTCATGGCGTCGAGGTGGACGAAAGGACGCGCAAGCGCCCGACGTGTACTCACCTATTCGGCTGCGGCGACCGAACGGATGAGGGATCGGAAGCGAGGATGCCGCGCTGGGTCCCAGTCTACCAATCGTTGCGGGCACCCTGCGAGGTATGTCCGGACGCCGACGAGGGAGGCCCGGCCGGGGATCAGTCGCGCATCGCCGGGAAGAGGACGACCTCGCGAATCGACCGGCGGCCGGTCATCACCATGACGAGGCGGTCGATCCCGACGCCGACGCCGCCGGTCGGGGGCATTCCGTGCTCGAGCGCGGCGAGGAAGGCCTCGTCGAACGGCTGTGCCTCCTCGTCGCCGGCGGCCGCCTGGGCACGCTGGGATTCGAAGCGACGGCGCTGCTCGTCGGGGTCGTTGAGCTCGGAGAAGGCATTGGCGATCTCGAAGCCGCCGGCGTAGGCCTCCCAGCGCTCGACGAGGCCGGGCTCGGTCCGGTGGGCCTTGGCGAACGGCGAGAGCTCGACCGGGTAGTCCATCACGAAGGTCGGCTCGATCAGGGTCGGCTCGACGTACTTGGAGAGGAGGTCGTCGACCATCTCGGGCCAGGTGCGCCCGGGCGCGAGCGGCTCGAGCCCGGCGGCGGCGATCGCCGCGGCGAGCGAGGCGGGGTCGTGGTCTGCGATGACGTCGACGCCGGCGCGGTCGAGGATCGCGCCACGCAGGGTGATCCGTCGCCAGGGCGCCGTGAAGTCGATCGCCGGCGGGTCGTCGAGGACGGCCGCGACGGCTTCGCCGATCCGCTCGAGGCGGGCGGCCTCGACCTCGTAGTCGGCATAGGCCTCGTACCACTCGACCATCGTGAACTCGGGGTTGTGCTTGACCGAGAGCCCCTCGTTGCGAAAGTCCTTGCCGAGCTCGTAGACCCGCTCGAGGCCGCCGACGATGCACCGCTTGAGGTAGAGCTCGGTCGCGATGCGAAGATAGAACTCGCGGTTCAGCGCGTTGTGGTGGGTAGTGAACGGCCGGGCCTGGGCGCCGCCGTAGAGCGGTTGGAGGACGGGGGTCTCGACCTCGATGAAGCCTGCGGAGTCGAGCTCGCGGCGAACGGTCGCGATGATCCGGGCGCGGGTCATGAAGACCTTGCGGGTCTCCTCGTTGGCGATCAGGTCGAGCTCGCGGCGGCGGTAGCGGGTCTCGGTGTCGGTCAGACCGTGGTGCTTGTCGGGCGGCGGGCGCAACGACTTGGCGAGCACCGTGAAGTCGTCGACCCGGAGCGAGAGCTCACCCCGCCGGGTGCGCACGGCGGTCCCGTCGACGCCGATCAGGTCGCCGAGGTCGAGCGAGACGAGGCGGTCGAAGGCCTCGTCGCCGAGCACGTCGACCCGGGCGTGGAGCTGCATCCGGCCGGACCGGTCGACGAGGTCGAGGAAGGCCGCTCGGCCCTGGCCGCGGCGGGCGGCGAGCCGGCCGGCGATCCGATGGGAGACGCCTGTCTCCTCGCCGGCAGCGAGGCCGGCATGCTCTGAGGCGACGCCGGCGATCGCCTCGACGCCGGGGAAATCGGGGGGAAACGGGTCGATCCCGTCGGCCCGCAGGCGATCGAGCTTCGCCCGGCGGGCGGCGAGCAGCTCGGTCGGGCCGTTGTCATCCCCGGTCATCGCGCGACCGTCGCGGCCGTGGCCGGCTCAGCGGAGCCCGACCTCGATCTTGGTGATCGTGAGCTTGCGTGCGGGGCCCTTGGGAACCTGGACGGAGACGAGATCCTCGCGCCTGCGGCCGAGCAGGGCCCGGCCGACCGGCGACTCGTTCGACAGGCGGTTCTCGGCCGGCTTGGCCTCGGCCGAGCCGACGATCGTGTACTGGACGAGCTTGCCGGTGTCCTCGTCCTTGACGTGGACGACCGATCCGACGGTGACGACCTCGGTCGAGAGGTCGTCGGGCTCGATCACGGTGGCCATGCGGATCTTCTCCTGGACGCTGGCGATCCGCGCCTCGAGCATGGCCTGCTCGTTCTTGGCGTCGTCGTACTCCGAGTTCTCCGAGATGTCCCCGAACTCGCGGGCTTCCTTGATCCGCTCGGCAACCTCCCGGCGCCGGTCGGTCGACAGCATGTCGAGCTCGGTCTTGAGCTTCTCGAGTCCTTCGGGGGTGAGGATTACGTCCTTTGCCATGTGAGCCTCTGTTGGCGTTGGAAGATGGCCTGGCGACGGCTGGGTTTCGGCGGGTGGCACGAGGCCGGCCAGCGACGATTCCGTCCGCGGACGCCGAGCGGACGCGGAGTATAGCGAGGCCCCCGGCGGCGCTCGGACGGCGCTCGGGCGGCGCTCGGACGGGCGCTCAGGCGGCCACTGCGGCCACGTCGGCCGGCCGCGTCACCGGCAAACCGACCCCCCGGAGGAGCTCCCGGGCCTCGGCGATCGTCGCGCTCCGAACGAGCCGATCGGCGGTCGCGGGGGTGGCGCCGAGGCGGGCGAGGTACCAGGGATAGAACTTCCGCAGGTACCGGGCGGCCCGGTCGGGGCCGAGGTGGTCGACCGCGGAGTCGATCACCCAGTCGAGCTCGGCGAGCACCTCGCCGGCGGTCGGGTCGAGCTCGCGGAGGCCGAGCACCTGCTCGAAGAGCCAGGGATTGCCGAGCGCGCCGCGGGCGAGCATCACAGCGGCCGCGCCGGTCCGGTCGTAGGCCTCGCGCACGGCCTCCGGCGTCCGCATGCCGCCGGTCAGGATCACGGGGGCGTCGAGCGTCCGGACGAGCTCGGCGCTCATCTCGTGGTCGGGGTGACCGGCGTGTCCGACGGCGGCCGACCGGGGGTGGAAGGCGATCGCCGCGACGCCGGCCTCGTCGACCAGGCGCCGGGCGAGCCCGAGCCCGTCGCGGTCGCCGGGCCGCTGGCCGGAGCGGATCTTGACCGTGATCGGCAGGCCGCTGCCCTCCGCGGCGGCCCGTGCGAGGGCGACCGCGAGGTCGGGGTCGGAGATCAGGGCGGCGCCGGCACCGGTCTTGCAGACCTTCGGCACCGGGCAGCCCATGTTGAGGTCGATCAGGTCGGCGCCGGCGGCCGCGACGGTCGCCGCGGCCGAGCGCATGACGGCGGGATCGCTGCCGAAGAGCTGGATCGACACGGGTCCGCCGAGCTGCTCGTCGGGATGGATCCGCAGGAGCTCCGTACAGGTCCGGTCGTTGCCGTAGTGGACGGCGAAGCTCGAGACCATCTCCGAGACGACGAGGCCGGCGCCGTGGCGGCGGGCCTGGAGACGGACGAACCAGTTGCCGATGCCGGCGAGCGGGGCGAGCACGACGCGATTTGGGATCTCGATCCCGGCGAGCGTCCACGGGTCTGTCAGGGAGGGCACCCTCGCAGCGTAGTCGCCCGGCCGGGCTCAGCGGTTGCGTTCGCGGATCAGGCGGAGGCCCTCGAGCGTGAGCAGGTCGTCGACGCGGTCGATCGAGGTCGTGAACGGGACGATCGCGCCGGCGAGCCCACCGGTCGCGATCGTCGCGACGCCGGCGCCGAGCTCGGCCCGCAGGCGGCCGACGATCCCGTCGACGGCGGACGCGAAGCCGTAGACGACGCCGGAGCGGATCGCGTCGACGGTCGATTTTCCGATCAGGGTGCGCGGCTCGCCGAGGTCGATCGTCGGGAGCTTGGCCGCCCGCGAGGAGAGCGCCTCGAGCGAGATCTGGACGCCGGGCGAGATGATCCCGCCGAGATATTCGCCGTCTGCCGAGACCGCGTCGTAGGTGATCGCGGTGCCGAAGTCGACGACGACGCACGAGGCGTGGAAGATCTCGTAGGCGGCGACCGCGTTGACGAGCCGGTCGGCGCCGAGCTCGCGGGGGTTGTCCATCCTGATCGGCATTCCCGTGCGCAGCCCGGGCCCGACGACGGCCATCTCGTGGCCGAGGTACCGACGAGCCATCTCGGTCCATTCGGGGGCGAGCTCGGGCACCGTCGAGGAGACGATCGAGTCGTCGAGCCCGGCGAGCTTCATCCCACGGAGCTCGAGCAGGTTGGCCAGCGCGGCTCCGAGCTCGTCGGCGGTCGACTGCCGGACGGTCGCAAAGCGCCAGTGCTCGAGCAGCCCGGAGCCGTCGTAGGCCCCGAAATGGGTCTGCGTGTTGCCGACGTCGACGACCAGTAGCACCGGCCCATTATGGGCCAGTCCCGGGCATCGTCGGGCACCGCCGGGGGCAACCGACGCCCCGGGAGCCGGGCGGGTGCAGGCAGCGGACGCCGGCCGGGCGCGATCCCCGGGGGGCGAGCCGGCGGGCCGATGGGGGCGGCGATCAGCCGAGCGGGAGCGGCGGCCCGGCGAGGCGGACTCCCTCGGTCACCGGGAGCACGGCGAGCGCGTCGGCGAGGCTGCGGCCGTCGGGGGTGCGCAGGTCGAAGTCGAGCTCGAGCAGGGGAATCAGGACGAAGCGGCGGCTGAGGACCTGCGGGTGGGGCAGCCGCAGGTTGGCGCCCGAGTGCTCGAGCGCCCCGAGCATGAGGATGTCGACGTCGATCGGGCGAGGTCCATGGCGTGGTCCTCCGACCGTGCGGCCGAGCTCCGCCTCGACGGCCTTGCAGGCGAGGAGGAGCTCGTCGGCGGCGAGATCGGTGTCGACCCGCAGGCAGGCGTTGAGGAAGGACGGCTGGTCGAGGAGCTCGCCGACGGGGTCGGTGTCGTAGGTCGACGACGAGGCGAGCGGGACGATCCCGCGGGCGGCGAGGGCGTCGACCGCGGCCTCGAGGTTGGCGCGCCGGTCGCCGACGTTGGACCCGAGACCGAGATAGCCGATCGTCGGCGGGAGGCCGATCCGGTCGGTCACCGCCTATTCCGGCGGCTCGCGCCAGACCTCGACGGAGACCTGCTCGACCGGGAGCGGGATCGGCGGCTCCGGCTTGGCGGCCTTGACCCAGACCGACTGGGCGGCGAAGTCCTCGATCAGGCGGTCGGCGACCACGGTGCAGAGGCGCTCGAGCGTCCGGTAGGTCCGCTGCTGGGAGACGAGGGCGACGAGCTGGCAGACCTCGCCGTAGTCGACGGTGTCCTCGATGCGATCCGTCTCGGTCGCCGCGGATTCGCCGATGTCGATCGTGATGTCGAAGATCAGCCGCTGGCCGACCTCGCGCTCGGCCTCACCGACGCCGATGTGCGTGTAGAGCGACAGACCGGAGATCTCGACCGTGACGCCGGTCCGCATCCCCTCCTCTTCGTCGGCCTCGTCGTCGCCGTCGTGACTCCAGCCGTCCGGGTCTAGGTCGTCGGCGTCGTCGGAGCCCATGAACCGGTGACCGTAGCAGCCGCCACGACGAGGGCGTCCCTGACGGGGCCGACGTCGTGGACGCGGAAGACGCTGGCTCCGCGTTCGAGGGCGAGGACGTTCGTCGCGATCGTCGGGCCGAGGCGGTCGCCGCCGGGAAAGCCAGTCAACTTGGCGAGAAACGACTTCCGTGAGGTCCCGATGACGATCGGCCGGCCGAGCGTGCAGAGCTCGTCGAGGCGGCGGATCAGCTCGAGGTTGTGGGCGACCGTCTTGCCGAAGCCGATCCCCGGGTCGAGCATGATCAGCTCCTCGCGGACCCCCTCGCGAACCGCGGCGTCGAGGCGCTCCTCGAGAAACGCGCGGACGTCGTCGACGACGTCGTCGTAGCGTGGGTCGCGCTGCATCGTTCGCGGGTCTCCGCGCATGTGCATCAGGCAGCACCGGACTCCCCGCGAGGCGACGAGCCCGGCCATCTCGGGGTCGGTGCGGAAGGCGCTGACGTCGTTGACCAGCGTCGCCCCGGCGTCGAGCGCCGCCTCGGCGACGGCGAGCTTGGTCGTGTCGATCGAGATCGTCGCCCGCAGCCCGGCACCGATCAGCCCGTCGATCACCGGCAGGACCCGCTCGCACTCGAGCGCGCCCGGCGACCGGCGTCGCGCCCGGACGGGTCGACTCGCCGCCGATGTCGATGATCGCCGCTCCGGCTCGCTCGAGCTCGATCCCGTGGGCGATCGCCGCCGGGGTCTCGTGGAAGCGGCCGGTGTCGGAGAAGGAATCGGGCGTGACGTTCAGCACGCCCATGATCAGCGGCGCGTGGACCGCCCGCCCGCGATTCGGGCTCAACAGCTCGCGCAGCTCCATTGGATCGGTCCGAGCCCGGGGAAGCCGAGCGCCTGGGCGGTGGCGCCGGTGAGGTCCCATTCGCGCCCGACGATGTACGGCCCGCGATCGATCACGGGGACCTGGAGGGTCCGGCCGTTGTATGTGAAGTCGATCAGCGTGCCGCACGGGGCGGTCTTGTGGGCGACGCCGATCTGGTTTACGCCGAGCAGTCCGCCGCAGGCCAGGCCGAGGCCGTAGTCGACGAATACGGAGGCGATGCTGACCCGCTGTCCGGTCTTCGGCTCGTCGACCCACGGGAGGAGGGCCGCGAGGTTCGCCGCGGCGGCGGTCCGGGCCTGGCGCTGGGCCGCGTACATCTGCTTGAGCTGGTTGCGGATCTCGGAGTCCGACGGGGCGCCGGGAGAGATCCCCGAGGCCCGGAAGCTCGCGGGAATCGGATGCGCCGGGGCGACTCCGGCCGCCGTCTGGATCGGGGCCGAGCCGCCGGCGCGGGCGGCGGACCGGCTCGCCGGGGGATTGCCCGCGGGATCGGCGGCGGGGCCCGCGGGATCGGCGGCGGAGCCCGCGGGATCGGCGGGCGCCGGGCTTGGCGTGCCAGCGCCGCAAGCGGTGCCGAGGAGGCCGAGCCCGAGCACGAGCATGGCAATCAGGCGCGCCGGCAACTGCCCCCAGACCCGCGTGGGCCCTAGGTGAGCTCGGGCTCGGGACCGCGGAGCTCTGCCGCGCCGCCGGCCAGCCCGGGACGGGGCAGCGTGCGCGGTGCTTCGCGCTGGCGCTCAGCCGGCGCCGGGCTCGGGCCGGGCGGCAGCTCGGCGCTCGCCGGCTCGTCGGACCCGAAGACCTCGGCCTCGGTCCGCCCGGCGAGCAGACCCTCGAACTGGGCCTTCTCGATCGTCTCGTGGCGCAACAGCAGCTCTGAGATCGTGTCGAGCCGCTCGCGATGCTCGGTCAGCAGATCGGTCGCCCGCTGATGGGCGCTCTCGATGATCCGCCGCACCTCGTCGTCGATCTCGCGCGCGATCTCATCCGAATAGTCAGGCTCGTTTGAGAACTCACGCCCGAGAAACGGCTGGCCCCGGTCATGACCGAAGACCCGCGGCCCGAGCTTCTCGCTCATCCCGAAGCGCATCACCATCTGCTTGGCAGTCGCCGTGACCTTCTCAATGTCATTCGACGCGCCCGTCGTGATCTCGCCAAACACGATCTCCTCAGCCGCACGCCCACCCAACGTCATCGCCATCGTGTCCAACAACTCCGCCCGCGTCGTCAGAAAACGATCCTCCGTCGGCATCGAAATCGTATACCCCAACGCCTGCCCACGACTGATCACACTGATCTTATGAACCGGATCGGAATGCTCCAGATAATTCCCCACGATCGCATGACCCATCTCATGAAACGCCGTAATCAACCGCTCCTTCTCGCTCATCACCCGCGTCTTCTTCTCCGGACCCGCGATCACCCGCAGAATCCCCTCCTCCAACTCGACCTGCGTAATCTCGCGCTTGCCCGTCCGCGCCGCCAACAAAGCCGCCTCATTGATCAAATTCGACAGATCCGCACCCGTAAACCCAGGCGTCTGACCCGCCAACGCATCAATATCAATCTCCTTACCCAACGGCTTCCCACGCGTATGCACCTCAAGAATCTTCGCGCGACCCTTGCGATCCGGACGATCAACCGCGATCTGCCGATCAAAACGACCCGGCCGCAACAACGCCGGATCCAAAATATCCGGACGATTCGTCGCCGCGATCATGATGATGTTGTCCTTCGCCTCAAACCCATCCATCTCGACCAACAACTGATTCAACGTCTGCTCACGCTCATCATTCCCCCCACCCATCCCCGCCCCACGATGACGCCCCACAGCATCAATCTCATCCATAAAAATAATGCACGGACTGTTCTGCTTGGCCTGCTCAAACAAATCCCGCACCCGCGACGCCCCAACCCCCACGAACATCTCAACAAAATCAGAACCCGAAATCGAAAAGAACGGCACCCCCGCCTCACCAGCAACCGCCCGCGCCAACAACGTCTTCCCCGTACCAGGAGGCCCATACAACAAAACCCCCGTCGGAATCCGCGCCCCCAACGCCTGAAACTTCTTCGGATTCTCCAAAAACTCCTTGATCTCATGAAGCTCCTCAACAGCCTCATCAACCCCCGCCACATCACGAAACGTGATCTTCGGCGAATCAGCCGTCATCCGCTTCGCCTTCGACTTGCCAAACGACATCACCCGCGACCCACCACCCTGGACCTGGTTCATCAGGAAGATCCAGAAGCCGATGAAGATCAAAAACGGAAAGACATAGGTCAACAGCGACAGCCAGGCGCTGGTCTCGGTCCCCTCGACGTTGAACTGCGGGTGGTTCGGGGCCTTCTCGAGCGCCGTGATCAGCTGGGCCGCGGCGTCGCCGTCGACGTAGCCGACCTGGTACTGCTGCCCGTCCTTGAGGGTGACCGCGACCGTGTTGTCCTTTGTCCGCAGCTCAGCGGTCTTGACCTGGCCCTTGGGAATGTCATTGGCGACCAGCGTCTGGTAGCTGTGGACCGGGCCGGTGGTCGGATTCGGGGCGATCAGCTTCTCGGCGAAGAACGCCAGGACCACGACGATCAGGATCGGGAACGCAGCGCTCTTGACGAAGCGGTTCAAGGCGTGCGGCTCCTGGCGCGGGCAGCGCCGGCGTGGGAGAGGGCGTGCAAGGCGCCCCTAGCGTACCACGGCTTTTCCGGGCCTTCGGCCGGCCGGGCGGCCCGGCTCGGAGCGCCGGGCCGAGCTCGGGAGCCGCGGTCAGGAGCCGGCGAGCGCCGCGACGTACGGGAGGTTTCGGTGGCGCTCGTCGTGGTCGAGGCCGTAGCCGATCGCGAATCGATCGGCGATCTCGAAGCCGACGTACCGGGTCGGCAGCTCGACCTTGATGCGGGCGGGCTTCGTCAGCAGGGCACAGACCTCGAGCGTCGCCGGTCCGCGGGCGCCGAGGCTGCGCAGGAGGTACTGGAGGGTCAGCCCTGAGTCGACGATGTCCTCGACGATCAGGACGTCGCGGCCCTCGATCGGACGGTCGAGATCCTTGAGGATGCGCACGACGCCTGAGGAGTCCGTCGCCGACCCGTAGGAGGCGACCGCCATGAAGTCGAGCTGACACGGGACCTGGATCTCGCGCATCAGATCGCTGAGGAAGAAGACGGCGCCCTTGAGGACGCCGACCAGGAGCAGGTCGCGCTCGGCGTAGTCACGGCTGATCTCGGCGCCCAGCTCGCATACCCGGCGCTCGAGGTCGTCGGCGGGGACGAGGATCTCGCCGATCTCGTGGGAGTCCATGGACGCGTGGAGTCTATTTATCGGCCGGGGTCGGTTATTGGCCGGGTCGGTTATTGGCCGGGTCGGTTATTGGCCGGGGTCGGTTATTGGCCGGGTCGGTTATTGGCCGGGTCGGTTATTGGCCGGGTCGGTTATTGGCCGGGTCGGTTATTGGACGGGGTCGGCCGGATCGGGCGCGGCGTGGGCGCGGAGCACGGCGACGCGGGTCGTCCGGGCGCTGACGCGGAAGCGCGCGCCCGTCGCGAGACCGGGTACCCAGGCGACTTCCGCTCCGCAGGCGACGACCGGGACGGTCCGCCGCTCGGCCCGGGGGATCCGGTGGTCGGTGAAGATGTCGGCGAGGCTCTTGGTCCCGCCGAGCCCGACCGGGGCGATCCGATCGCCGGCGCGCCACGGGCGGACGGTGAGGCCGGCGGGCTCGACGAGGTCGGCGTCGAGCAGACCGGGCTGCGGGGACGCCTGGGTGAGGGTCGGCGGCTCGAGCGTGCAGTCGAGCTGCCAGGAGCCGAAGCGCGCCGTGCCGGGGATCGGCAGGCCGACCGCCTCGGGCGCGAGACGGGGGCCGTCGGGCTCGAAGCGGAGGATGCCGTACTCGACGATCGCGCGGACGCCGCCGCCGATGTCGAGCTGGGCGCTGCCGCCGCGGGCCGCCAGGCCGAGCAGGTCGGGAAGGCGATGGCCGGCTCCGGGCACGAGGCGTCCGGCGGCGTCCTCGGCCATCCGGATCACGACGAGGCGGGCGAGGGCCGGGGAGAGCTCGGCGAGGCGGGCGACCGGGACGCGGTCACGACCGTCGAGCGTCGCGCTGACGACCTCGTCGAGCACGGCCGCCTCGTCGCGGAGCAGGCGGGCCGTGCGGGCGACGTTCGCACTCGCCGCGGGATGCAGCTGGCCGAGTGCCGCGGCGAGGCCGTGTCGAGCACGATTGCGGGCGTAGGTCCCCGCGGAGTTCGTCGAATCCTCGCGCCAGTCGAGGCCGCGCTCGCGGCAGTAGTCGGCGGTCAGCTCGCGGGTCACGCCGAGCAGCGGGCGGATCAGGATGCCGTCGACCGGCGCCATCCCGAGCAGGGCCCGCCGGCCGGGGGAGGCGGCGAGCCTGTAGAGGATCGTCTCGACCTGGTCGGTCGCCGTGTGGCCGGCCGCGATCCGGGCGGTGTGGTCTCGCGCGCGCGAGACCGCCTCCGCGTAGCGGAGGTCGCGCGCCCAGGATTGGAGGTTGCCGCGCGAGGGGGCGGCCGGCGCGCGGACGACGTCGAGCTCGACGGCGGCGGCGGCGCACAGCCGGCGGACGTGGTCCTCGTCGGCGTCGGATTCGGCCCCCCGCAGGCCGTAGTTGACGTGGAGCGCGAGGAGCCGGTCGGGTCCGCAGACGGTGGCCACGAGGTCGAGCAGGCAGACCGAGTCGCGACCGCCCGAGACGAGGACGACGACGGCATCGCCGGGATGCAGGAGCGGCGGGTCGCCGGCCGCGGCCACGACGCGCTGGACCGGCGTGCGCACGACGGCGGCCGCTCAGACCTTCAGATGCGGGTACTCGTTCTCGACGACCTGGCGGTAGCGCGCGTAGATCGGCTTGGTGATCGGAATCAGCGCGAGGGCGGCCTTGATGTCGCCGCCGGTCTTGATCCGGCGCCTCGCGATCGCGATCGCGATGTTCTCCTTGCCCTGGAAGTACCGGTTGGCGATCTCCGAGGACATCGTCATCTGGACCTTCGGCTCCCAGTCGACGTCGTCGGTCCACTCCCAGTGGAGATTGACCCCCTCGTCCGGACGGCCGGCCCGGATGTTGACGACGGCGTCGAGATCGTCGAACTCGAAGCGCTGGGGACAGTTGGCGTCACGGAGCTTCGGACCCATCTGGGGGTCGTCGCTCATCATCGTGAAGATGCGATCCATCACCTCGACGAACTCCTTGGAAGATTCGAAGGCGGTCTCCATGGTTCTCCTCTTGTCACGGTGCCGTTCGCGTCGCTCGCCTGCCTCGTGAGAGCTTAACGACGGCGAGCCGGCGAGCCGGGCGTTCGAGTCTCGGGCGGTCGAGTCTCGGGCGCTCGCGGCTGGACACTCGAGGCTGTGATGATCTGCGACTTGTCGATCCACCTCCGGCCGACCGCGCCCCTCGCCGACCGGGCGCTCCTTCCAGCCGACCCGGGTCTGGCGCTCGCCCTGGCGCAGGCGGTGCTCGTGGAGCCGCGGATGTTCAACCACCACCGCGGGCTGTGGGGCTACACCGGGACGGCGGGCGACGGCCTGCCGCTGACGGTGCAGAGCACGGGGATCGGTGGGCCGTCGGCGGCGATCGTCCTCGACGAGCTGGCCGGCCTGGGCCTGCGGCGGGCGATCCGCGTGGGAACGTGCAGCGCAATCGGACCGACCTGCGCGCTCGGGCTGGGCGAGCTCCTGATCGTCGAGGCGGCGCTCCCGTCCGACGGGACGAGCCGAGCCCTCGGCGCCGGCGGCGCTCTCGCGCCGGCCGACGGCGAGCTGACCGCGGCGCTGATTGCGGCGGCACCGACGATCCGTCGCGGCCTGCTGGCGTCCAGCGACGTCTTCTACGCCGCCCCGGATGACCTGGCCGCCCTCGTCGGGGAGGCCGGGGTGCTCGCCCGCCGGGACGGGGCGCTCGCCCGCCGGGACAGGTCGCTCGCCGCGGACGCCGGGGCGGTCGCCGTCGACCTGGAGACGGCCGCCCTCTTCACGCTCGGGGCCCTGCGGGCGGTCGCGGTCGCCTGCGTTGTCGTCGTCGCCGACGTCCGGGTCGACGATCGCCGTGTCCGAATCGACGACGAGAGCCTCGACGAGGCCTGCGAGCGCGCCGGACGGCTCGCCGCTGCCGGCCTGACGGCGGCCGACAACAATCCCCGCGGGTAAGGGCCATCCTCGCGGGTAAGGGCCATCCCCGCGGGTAAGGGAGTTCGTTCGCCTAGCTGGTCTTGCGCACCCGCGGCGGGGCGGTGCTGCGCTTGCGCGGCGGCTTGGCGGCCGGCGGGGGCGGGGCGGCCGGCGGGGGCGGGGCTGGGGCGTCCTCGTCGACGCGGAGGCGCTCCTGGGCATGGGGGACGACGTCGGGCGTGCCCGAGAGGTCGCCGACCTGGCCGCTGAGACTGGCAAGCCGCTCCTCGATTGCAGACAACCGGCGGCCGAGCTCGGCCGACTCGGCCGGTCCACGGCCGGCGGTCCGCTCGATCCGATCGAGGCCGTCCTCGATTCCCTCGAGGCGCTGGGAGACCGACCGCAGGCGGCGCGTGAGCCGCTCGATGTCCGAAGCCGACGGGATGTTCAGCGCGCCCATCGCGACCTCCTGGGCCTGGGCGGCGATCTCTCGGGCGCCGAGCGCGCGGGTCAGGGCGCCGTTGACGATCGGGTTCTCGAGCAGGTCCTGAGCCAGCTTGCCGAGGGCCTCCTCGCCCTTCGCGGCGAAGCGATCGCGGGCGCGCTCGGTTGTCGAATCGTCGGTCATCGGCGGTCATCGACAAGCCTACCGGGTGGCGTCTCTCGGGCGGGACGCCGCCCCCGTCCGACGACCTCGGGCGCCCCGCGTTGCAATCCTCGGGTCGGGACGGTAGGTTTGCGGCTGCGTGTCCCCGGGAGAGCGATGCCAGACGGGCCGCCACAGGCGGCCCGCGATGCATGGGAGGAGTCAGGTTGATTTCAGGTAGGCGTAAGCTGATTACTGTAACGGCGCTCGCGGGCGCTCTCGGTGTCGGACTGGTCGGAGGGGCGGTGCCGGCTTCGGCACAGACCGAGAATGTCGTTTTGACGCTGCTGAACGGGCTCAAGGTTCCGCTCTTGATCAACGTCCCGGCCGGCAGTCCGCTGTCCAGCCTCAAGCTGCCGGACCAGATCTCGCCGATCGTCGGGATCTCGGTCACCGGAGCCCCGGGCACGTCCGTCACGGCTGCACCGGCGGTAGCGCCGCTGGCACTGCCGGGCACGGGCATCGTCGCGGCGCCGACGATGCCGGCGACGTCGAGCATTCCGCTCGTCGCCGGAGGCCAGGCCCAGACCTCGACCGGCGCCAAGCGCGGCGGTCCGGTGGCGGGAACCGTGTTCGGTGCTCCGCGTTCGGCGACTGGCGCGCCAGTCAAGCCGCTGGCCACGAGATTCCGCCTGTCGGACGGACTTCCGACCGCGCTGAACCCGACTCTGCAGATCGTCCCGTTCGCTCCGGTCGGGGCAAACGTGCCGAACTTCTTCATCAACAACTTCGAGATCCCGCCGTTCCTGCTGCCGATCTATCAGGCGGCCGGAACCGAGTACGACGTGCCGTGGCAGGTCCTCGCCGCGATCAACGAGATCGAGACGAACTACGGACGGAACCTCAGCGTGTCGAGCGCCAACGCCGTCGGCTGGATGCAGTTCCTGCCGGCGACCTGGGCTCAGTACGGCGTGGATGCGACGGGAAGCGGCGTGAAGGATCCGGACAACCCGGCCGACGCGATCTTCGCGGCGGCGCGGTACCTCCACGCGGCCGGCGCGTCGACCAACCTCCGGGGGGCGATCTTCAACTACAACCACGCCAACTGGTACGTCGAGTCGGTGCTCCTCCGGGCAAAGCTGATCGGCGGCATGCCGGCCAGCCTCGTCAACTCGCTGACCGGCCTGACGCAGGGCGTCTTCCCGGTGGCGGCGACTTCCAAGTACGCCGACGACGTGGCCGAGACGGCGATCGTCAAGCGGGCCTTCAACGCGCAGAACGCGGCCGCCCCGGTGACCGCGAGCGCGGCCCAGACGGCGACCAACATCTACGCGAAGGCCGGCGCGCCGGCGGTTGCCGTGAACGACGGTACGGTCGTCGCGATGGGCCGGTCGGCCAGTCTCGGCAACTACGTCAAGCTGGCCGACGCGTTCGGCAACACCTACTACTACGCGGGGCTCAAGAAGCTCGCGGCGTTCTATCCGGTGCCGAAGCAGACCGCTCAGACGCAGATCACGCGGGGCGCCGCGCGGCCGAATGACCCGCAGCCGACGGCCCCGGCCTCGGCCGGGCACCAGTCGGCCGTGGCGAGTGCCGCGGCGGGTCCGGTCACGAGCGTGACTCCGGCGACGGCGGCCCAGGCGACCGACGGTGTCAGCACGAACCGGCTGTTCGCCCACCCGAACCGTCCGGCCGACTACGCGGCCGGCGGGGCGACCCAGGTCGCTGCCGCGAGCCCGGTCAGGGTCTCTAGCTACCTGACGCAGCCGTACGGCCTGAAGTCGGCGGACCTCGTGCTCAAGCCGCTCACGAAGGGCTCGCACGTGATCGCCGGGACGATCCTCGGACGGATCGGTTCGACCTCGTCGGTGATGGCTCCCCACGTGACGTTCATGATCCGCCCGGCCGGCGCCGGTTCGCCGCTGATCGACCCGAAGCCGATCCTCGACGGGTGGGAGCTCCTCCAGACGACGTCGGTCCTCCGGGCGCAGAACCCGCTGGTCAGCCTGTCGGGAACCAACCCGACGCTCGGGCAGATCCTCCTGGAGAGCAAGAGCCAGCTCCAGCAGCGGGTCCTCGCAGATCCGGCGGTCAGCGTCTACTCGTGCGGCAGGCGGGACATCGAATCCGGCCAGATCGACCAGCGCGTGCTGGCGGTGCTCGAGTTCCTCTCGGTCCAGGGGTTCAAGCCGACCGTCTCGCAGCTCAAGTGCGGGGCCAGCGCGGCGACCAGCGGCGGCTTGGTCGCCGAGCAGTCGGCCGGTGACGCGGTGACGATCAGCGCGATCAACGACATCCCGGTGCTCGGGCACATGGGCCCGGGCTCGATCACCGACCTGGTGATCCGCCAGCTGCAGACCCTCCAGGGGACCTTCCAGCCCCACGAGATCGTCAGCACGATGAGCTACCCGGGGAGCGCCAACACGCTCGCGATCCCGACCCACACGAGCAGCGTCCAGGTCGGGTTCCTCCCGCAGTACGACGCGAACTCGAAGGTCGGTCACGCGGTGACCGCGGCGCTCCAGCCGAAGCAGTGGATCCAGCTGATCGCACGACTCGGCGCGATCGCCAACCCGGTCGTCTCGGCGACGCCGTCGCCGTACGCGATCCCCGACAGCACGGCCACCGGCGGCTGATCAGACCGCCGGCCAACGGTGCAGTGACGGGCGTTGCGCGCTGCCGAGAGGCAGCCGCAGCGCCCGTCGTCGTTCCCGGCCCGGCCGGCCGTCGAGTCGCAGGTCGCGCGCCCCGTCAGCGGCCGGTGAACTTCGGACGGCGCCGGCCGAGGAAGGCGCCGATCCCCTCGCGGGCGTCAGCCGACCCGAAGACGTCGGCGAAGGCCGCCTTCTCGGCGTCGATCCCGTCGTCGAGATCTCCGTTGCCCGAGACCCGCTTGATGGCCTCGATCGCCAGGGGCGGCTGGCCGGTCAGCATGCGGGCCCAGGCGAGCGCCGCGTCGAGCAGCTCGTGGTCGGGGACGACGCGGTTGACGAGGCCGAAGTCGTAGGCCTCGTCGGCTGAGATCGCCTGGCCGGTCAGGTTCATCTCGAGCGCCTTGGCCGTCCCGACCAGCCGCCCGAGCCGTTGGGTCCCGCCGAAGCCGGGGATGATCCCGAGGTTGATCTCCGGCTGGGCGAAGCTCGCCGACTCGGCGGCGATCCTCACGTCGCATCCCATCGCGAGCTCGCAACCCCCACCGAGGGCCGGGCCGTTGACGGCGGCGATCGTCGTGACCCGGGACGTCTCCCACTCCCGGAGCAGGCCGTGCATCTCGTCGACCAGCCGCCGGCCGCCGGCCGCGTCGATCTGGGTGAAGGACTTGATGTCCGCCCCGGCGCAGAAGAGGTTCGAGTTGGCCGACGCGATCACGAGCGCGCGCACGTCTGCGGCGCAGATCGAATCCCACGCCCGGCGGAGCGCGCCGACGGTCTCCGGCGAGATCGAGTTGGCCGGCGGTCGGTCGAGCCAGACGATCGCGACGTCGCCGCGGAGCTCCAGCTTGATCGGACCGTCCTGGTCGGCGGCGACCTGGGGATACGGAAGAAAGCCCTGGCCGGACTTGCAGCCCAACCTCCCCTGGGCGACGAGACGCCGGAGGATCCCCGGCGGCCGGTAGTGCTCGCCCCAGTCGGCCGCCGCCTGCTCGAGCGACGCGAGGACCGTGTCGAGGCCGGCCTGGTCGGCCCGGGCGAACGGCGGCGGGTTCAGGCCGGCGCCGGCCATCATGCCGAGGTCGATGTCCCGGATCGTGGCGGCTCCCTCCTCGAGCAGGAGGCACGACTCGACGAACGCCTTGAGCACGAACCGACCCTCGAGATCGAGCCCGTCGAGCTCGTCCGATCCGGTCGTCCGGGCCTCGCCGTTCTCGTAGAAGCCCCGCCCGGTCTTGGCGCCCAGCTCGCCGGCGGCGACCAGCCCGGCCATCCCCCGATGGACGTAGAAGCGCTCGCCGTAGGAATCTCGCAGGTGCGTCGCGACATGGTGGACCGTGTCCAGGCCGAGCAGATCGCCTAGGAAGAACGGGCCCATCGGCGCCACCCGGGACGCGGCGACCGCCTGGTCGATCGCGGCGATCGACAGGCCGCGGTCCTCCTGGACGCGCCAGATCTCCGAGACCGCCGAGTTGAGCACCCGGTTGACGACGAAGCCCGGCGTCTCGGCCGACCGGATCGGCACCTTGCGGAGGGTCTGGGCGAAGTTGAAGGCGACCTGCATCGCGCCGGCCGACGTCAGCTCGCCGGCGATCACCTCGAGCAGGCGCATCATCGACGCCGGGTAGAAGAAGTGGAAGCCGAGGACCAGATCCGGGCGGGATGTCGCCAGCCCGAGCTCGGTGATCGACAGCGACGACGTGTTCGACGCGAGGATCGCGTGACCCGGCGTCACGAGATCCAGCTCGCCGAGGACGGCCTGCTTGACGTCGAGGCGCTCGGGAACCGCCTCGATCACGAAGTCGACGTCGCCGAACCCGTCGTAGGACAGGGCCGGCGTGATCCGTCCGAGGATCTCGCTCGCCTGGGCGTCAGCCGCCTCCGGCGTGAGCTTTCCCCGGTCACGCAGAGCCCCCAGCTGGGCTCGCGTGACGTCTTCTGCTCTGGCCAGTCCCTGGTCGACGAAGCGTTGGTCGATGTCCTTGAGGATCACCGGGACTCCGGCAGCGGAGATCACCTGGGCGATCTCGCCACCCATCGTTCCGGCGCCGACGACGGCCGCCTTGAAGACGAACATTGCGCTCTCCTGTGTCGGAGGGGGTAGGTTAGAGGGAATGATGAGACTTGCAGCGATCGCCACCGGCCTGTTCATCGCGACGACGGGAGTGGCCGCGGCCGCCGCGCCCGTCAAGCCAGTCGTCACGACCGGTGCAGCGAAGGCCGTGACCTACCAGTCGGCCACCCTGACCGGGACGGTCAATCCGAAGGGCTCGGCGACGGTCTACTTCTTCCAGATCGGGATTTCCGCCAAGTACGGCGGGCAGTCGGCGCCGGTCGCCGTCGCCGCCGGAACGACCGCCGTCCCCGCGACCGGAGCCGTCGGCGGGCTGGCCCCGGTCACCAAGTACCACTACCGGTTGGTCGCCGTCAACGGCGGCGGGACGACGCTCGGAGCCGACAAGGTCTTCACGTCGGCGAAGATCCCCCTCTCGGTCGGGATCACCGCCGTCCCCAACCCCGCCGTCGCCGGAGCCGCCGTCACCGTCGAGGGCACGGTGTCCGGGACGGGGGCCGGCAACCGCGAGGTGATCCTCCAGGGGAACCCGTATCCGTTCACGGCCGGCTTCCAGAACGTCGGCAACCCCGCCCTGACGACCGCGACCGGCGGCTTCGCGTTCAACCTTCTCAGCCTGCCCGCGACGACCCAGTTCCGCGTCGTCAGCATCGGCGGCGGCCAGGCGATCGCCAGCCCGGTGACGACGGAGTACGTCGCCGTCGGCGTGAGCACGCGGGTCACCACCCATCGAACGAAGACCCGGTCGTACACGATCCACTTCACCGGGAACGTCACGCCGGCCGAGGCCGGGGCGCGGGTCGCCGTCCAGCGGCTCGTCGGCCGGACGTGGAAGTACGTCGCCGGCGGGAACGCCAAGCCCGGGACCGCCGCGAGCTCGTCCTACTCAGTGACGATCCACGTCCACCACGGCGGCTTCTACCGGGTCAGGGTCCTTCCGGTCGAGGGGGGTCACGTGACCGGCTACGGTCCGGCCACCCTCGTTCGCGTGGCCGGCACCCTCTGACCCGGCCGACCGCCGGCCGGACCGCTGCCCTGAGTCGACCGCCGTCCCGCCGGGCGGGCTCCGAAAGATGATCCGGCGACCCGCGGCGGCCTATGCGACGCCGGCCGGCCGCTCGATCCGACGGGGCATCAGCGTCTCGCGGGCGATCACCATCCGCTGGATCTGGGCGGTCCCCTCGTAGAGCTGCATGATCTTCGCGTCGCGCATCAGCTTCTCGACCTTGTACTCCTTGATGAACCCGTAACCCCCGTAGACCTGGACCGCGTCGGTCGTGACCTTCATCGCCGTGTCCGCCGCGAACCGCTTCGCGTGTGACGAGAGCAGCGTGTTCGGCAGGCCCTGGTCGAGCAGGACCGCCGACTTCCAGCACAGCAGGCGGGACGCCTCGATCTCGGTCGCCATGTCGGCGATCATGAACTGGATCGCCTGGTGGGCTGCGATCGGCACGCCGAACTGGATCCGCTGCTGCGAGTACTCGCAGGCCATCTCGAAGGCAGCCCGGGCGATCCCGATCGCCATGCCCGCGACGCCGGGACGCGTCCGGTCGAGGGTCATCATCGCGATCTTGAAGCCCTTGTTCTCCTCGCCGATCAGGTGGTCGGCGGGAATCTCGACGTCGGGAAAGGTGACGGTCGCCGTGTTCGACGCCCGCTGGCCCATCTTGTCCTCCTTCTTGTCGACGATCACACCCGCGTCGCGCGGGACGACGAAGCACGAGATCCCCCGGTGGCCGGCCGCCGGGTCGGTCTTCGCGTAGACGGTGTAGTAGTTGGCGTAGCTCCCGTTGGTGATGAAGCACTTCGACCCGCTGATCACCCACTTGTCGCCCTTCCTGACCGCCCGGGTCTTCATCGACGCGACGTCCGACCCGGCGTCCGGCTCGGTCAGGCAGAACGACGCGAGCAGCGGGGCCTCGGTCAGCCGGCCGAGATACTCCTTCTTGAGCGCCTCGGACCCCGCCAGGATCAGCGGCGCGGTCGCCAGGCCGTTGCAGCCGACCGACGTCTGGATCCCCGAGCAGCCCCACGACAGCTCCTCCTCGATCAGCGCGCCGTCGAGGTAGCCGATCCCCGGGCCGCCGTACTCCTCGGGGATGTGATTGTTCATCAGGCCGAGCTCCCACGCCTGCTCGATGATCTCCTGCGGCCAACGGCCGTCCTTGTCGTACTCCCAGGCCACCGGGCGGATCTCGTTCTTGGCGAAGTCGTGCGCCAACTCGCGCAGACTCTTCTGTTCATCGGTCAGCGTGAAATCGACCACGGTCTGATGTCTCCTAAAGTCGGGCGATTGACTGGTCAGTCAATGACGATGCACAAAGGATAAACGACGCGGGCGCCGGTCCCCGTATACAGAGCATCGGCGTTTTCCGGGGTTTGCCCGAGCCCCGTCGAACCGGGTTTCCCCGGCTAAGTAGAATCCCTCGGCATGGAGACCCGTCGCTTCGGAACGACCGACCTCGAGACGTCGGCGGTCGGCTTCGGGACGTGGGCGCTCGGGTCGGACTGGTGGGGCGAGCACGAGGACCCCGATCGCCTGATCGCCCACGCCGTCGATCTGGGGATCACCTTCTTCGACACGGGCGACACCTACGGGCAGGGGCTCAACGAGGAGCTCGTCGGCGCCGGTCTCGCGAGGACACGGGTCGCCCGGGAGAAGATCCAGATCTCGACGAAGTTCGGCTACCTGCTCGACAGCGAGCGGACCGACCACGGCGAATCCGAGCGGCCGCACGACTGGTCGCCGGCCCACACCCGCCGCGCGCTCGAAGCCAGCCTGCGGCGCCTGCAGACCGACTACGTCGACCTCTACCAGCTCCACAACCCCCGGATCGATGCGATCGAGGACGACGACCTCTTCGCCTGCCTCGACGAGCTCAAGGCCGAAGGCAAGATCCGTCATTACGGGATCGCCCTCGGCCCGAAGATAGGCTGGCGCGACGAGGGGGTCCAGGCCCTGCGGACGCGGCCGATCACCTCGCTGCAGACGGTCTACAACATGCTCGAGCAGGAGCCCGGCGCCGAGTTCCTCGAGCTCGGCGAGGCCACGGGCGTCGGGATCATCGCCCGCGTGCCGACGTCCAGCGGCCTGCTCGAGGGCCAGCTGACCCCCGACCACACCTTCGACGGCAACGACCACCGCCGCCACCGGCCGCGGTCGTGGTTGATCGACGGGCTCAAGAAGGTCGACAGGCTCGGCTTCCTGACCCGCGACGGCGAGCGCACGCTGGCCCAGGTCGGCTACCGCTTCATCCTCAGCAAGCCGGCGATCGCGACGGTCGTCCACACCGTGAACACCTGCGCCCAGCTCGACGAGTGGGCCCGGGCGACCGACGTCCCGCCGCTCGACGACGACGAGCTCGCCGCGTTCGACGAGCTCTACAGCTCGGGCTTCGCCACGCTCGAGCCCTCAGGCGAATCAGCCACCGTCTGATGGCGGCCCCGCAGGACCGGACCGGCCGGCCGACCGGCGCCGGATGATCGACGTCGCGCTGAAGTCCGACGACCTTCGCGAGGCTCGCGTGACCGTCGTGATCGACGTCCTGCGGGCGACCTCGACGATCGCCCAGGCCCTCGACGGTGGCTACGAGCGGGTCCTCTGCACGCAGACGCTCGACCAGGGTCTGGCCCTCCGGGCGCCGGGCCGCGTGCTCGCCGGTGAGCACCGCTGCCTCCCGCCGGCCGGCTTCGACCTCGGCAACTCCCCGTCGGGAGTCGCCACGCCGGCGGGCGTCGAGCTCGTCCTCTGCACGACCAACGGCGCTCCCGCGATCGTCGCCGCCGCCGGCGCCGGCGACGAGGTCCTGCTCGGCAGCCTGCTGAACCTCGACGCCCTGGTCTCCTGCCTGCGGACCGACGACCGGACTGAGGACCTCCTGCTGGTCTGCTCGGGGACCAACGGCCGGCTCGCGATCGAGGACATCTATGTCGCCGGACGGATCGTCGGCGAGCTCGGCGGCGAGATGACCGACGCCGCCCGAACGGCCGAGCTCGTCGCCTCGGCCACGTCGTCGACGTCCGACCTCTTCGAGCAGAGCATGAACGGACGCGTCCTCGTCGACGTCGGCCTGGCCGACGACATCGCCTGGTGCATCCGCGAGAGCACCCTGCTCGTCGTCCCGCGCGTCGTCTCGGCGACCGCCTCGGTCGCCACGATCACCGCTTAGCACCGACGACGGCCTGCGACCGGGCGCGCGCAGGTCGGCGGGCCGGGGTTCGCCGGGCTGGCGGAGCTCGGAGCACTCGCCAGCGACCTCGCCGCCCCGCGTCACCACTGGGCAACCTCGACCGACCGGCCGCCTGGCAAGCTAGTCTGGGTGAAGGGTCTGCGGCTCGAAACTCCGCCGAGATCCGCCGTCCGCCCCGCCGGCCTGACGCTGGCCAGCGTCGCCGGGCGTTCGTGATTCATAGAGAAAACGCGAAGTGTGCGCCCGAAGTATTGAGTATTTTTTCATGGACCTAACGGCCATACTGGCTGTACCAGATCATTTGAGCAAAGGAAAGTGAGACTCCACTGATGAGCGAAGGCAACGGCGCTCCGCCGAAGAAGGACCGCTGGACATCTGGGGTGACGCCATACGCCGAGATGGGGTATTGGGACGCCGACTACGAGCCCAAGGCAACCGACGTGTTGTGCGCCTTCCGGATCACGCCGCAGCCCGGCGTGGACGAGATCGAGGCAGCCGCCGCCGTCGCCGGTGAGTCGTCGACCGCAACCTGGACGGTCGTCTGGACCGACCGCCTGACCCCGTACCAGCACTACCAGGCGAAGGCTTACTCCGTGGAGCCGGTTCCCGGCATCGAGGGCCAGTTCATCGCGAAGATCGCCTACGACATCGACCTCTTCGAAGAGGGCTCGATCGCCAACCTCACGTCGTCGATCATCGGCAACGTGTTCGGCTTCAAGGCGCTCAAGGCGCTCCGCCTCGAGGACATGCGGATCCCCGTCGCATACCTCAAGTCGTTCCCGGGTCCGCCCCACGGCATCGTGATGGAGCGCGAGTACCTCGACAAGTTCGGCCGGCCGCTGCTCGGCGCGACCGTGAAGCCGAAGCTCGGCCTGTCGGCCAAGAACTACGCCCGCGTCGTCTACGAGGCGCTGCGCGGAGGCCTGGACTTCACCAAGGACGACGAGAACATCAACTCGCAGCCGTTCATGCGCTGGCGTGACCGCTACTGCTTCGCGATCGAGGCCGTCGAGCGGGCTTCGGCCGCGTCCGGCGAGGTCAAGGGTCACTACATGAACGTGACCGCCGCGACGATGGAGGACATGTACGAGCGGGCGGAGTTCGCCAAGGAGCTCGGCTCAGTCATCATCATGATGGACCTCACCGTCGGCTACACGGCGATGAGCTCGATGTCCAAGTGGGCCCGCGCGAACGGCATGATCCTCCACCTCCACCGGGCGGGTCACGGGACGTACACGCGTCAGAAGACGCACGGCGTCAGCTTCCGCGTGATCGCCAAGTGGTGCCGGATGCTCGGCGTCGACCACATCCACGCGGGTACGGTCGTCGGCAAGCTCGAGGGCGACCCGAACATGATCAAGGGCTACTACGACGTGCTGCGTCAGCGCTACAACGTCGCCAACCCGGAGACGGGGATCTACTTCGACCAGGACTGGGCCTCGCTGGCCGGCGTCATGCCGGTTGCGTCGGGCGGCATCCACGCCGGCCAGATGCACCAGCTGCTCGAGTACCTCGGCGAGGACGTCGTGCTCCAGTTCGGCGGCGGGACGATCGGTCATCCGATGGGTATCGCCGCCGGCGCTACCGCCAACCGGGTCGCTGTCGAAGCGATCGTCGCCGCGCGCAACGAGGGCAAGGACTACTTCAACGAGGGTCCGGACATCCTCATCGAGGCGGCAAAGGGCTGCCCCGAGCTCGACGCGGCGCTCGATGTCTGGAAGGACATCACCTTCAACTACGCGTCAACGGATACGCCTGACTACGTGACCACCGTAACCCCGGGCTGAACGGAGCGAATGAGATGAGAGTTACACAGGGCACATTCAGCTACCTCCCGGAGTTCTCCGACGAGCGGCTGTCACTGCACATCAAGTACGCGATCGGCCAGGGCTGGGCGATGATGGTCGAGCACACCGACGACCCGCATCCCCGCAACTCGCTCTGGGAGATGTGGGAGCAGCCTCGTTTCGACGTCGAGGCCGACGACGCGCATCTCGTGCTCGACGACATCAACGCCTGCCGCGAGGCGTATCCGGACCGCTACATCAAGATGGTCGCCTATGACAGCACGAGGGGGCGGCAGACGACGGGCCTCGCCATCATTGTCAACCGGCCCGACCACGAGCCGGGCTTCCGCCTCGACCGGCAGGGCTCGAACGACCGGACGATGCACTACACGCTGCACTCCTACGCCACCGAGCAGCCTGTCGGCTACCGCTACGGGGCGAAGGGCGTCGAGAAGGAAGAGCGCATGGCCGCGAAGGAGACCGGCGAGTGACGACCGAACAGAGCGGTGCCCCGGAGGATAACGGGGCACCGCTGAAGGTCGAGGACGTACTAGCCGAGTCGAACGTCAGCCAGGTCCTGGAGGAGCTCGACGAGAAGCTCGTCGCGCTGGCCCCGGTCAAGGAGCGGATCGCCGAGATCGCGGCCCTGCTCGTGATCGACCGCCTCCGGACCGCCGTCGGCCTGAGCTCGCAGCGGCCGTCGCTTCATATGTCGTTCACCGGCGAGCCCGGAACCGGCAAGACGACGGTCGCCCTGGAGATCGCCAAGATCCTCCACGGGCTGGGCTACATCGAGAAGAACCAGGTCGTCGCGGTGACCCGCGACGACCTCGTCGGCCAGTACGTCGGTCACACGGCGCCGAAGACGACCGCTGTGATCAAACGGGCGCGGGGCGGAGTCCTCTTCATCGACGAGGCCTACTTCCTCTTCCGCCCAGAGAACGAGCGCGACTACGGCGCCGAGGCGATCGAGGTCCTGCTGACGGCGATGGAGAACGAGCGCGACACGCTCGTCGTCGTCCTCGCCGGCTACCACGACCGGATGGAGCAGTTCTTCCGCAGCAACCCGGGCATGGGCTCGCGGGTCGCCCACCACATCGACTTCCCGAACTACACGCGCGACGAGCTGATGGACATCGCCCGCCTGATGCTCAAGCGGGCGTCCTACGAGATGACCGACGACGCGGAGGACGCCCTGGCGACCTACATCGAGCTGCGGATGAAGCGCCCGCGGTTCTCGAACGCCCGCAGCATCCGCAACGCCCTCGAGCGGGCTCGCCTGCGCCAGGCGAAGCGCATCTTCGACGAGGGCGGAGCCCCGACTCGCGAGGACTTGATGACGATCGAAGCTGACGATATCCTCGCCAGTCGGGTATTCGGCGACGATGGCGAAGGCGAGGCACAATCGATGACAGATTCAGATCTCGACGCGGCGGTGGCTGCGGGGAAGACCGGGGACTGACCGTGCCCCGCCCCGTGATCCTCGGAGTCGTCGGCGACTCCGCCACAGGCAAGACGACCATCACGCGTGGTCTGGTCCGGGTTCTCGGCGAGGACGCCGTGACCCACGTCTGCACCGACGACTACCACAAGTACGACCGCAAGGCGCGAGCCGAGAACGGGATGACGCCGCTCAACCCGGACTGCAACTACCTCGACATCATCGCCCAGGACCTCGCCCACTTCCGCAAGGGCGAGCCGATCCTCAAGCCGACCTACCTCCACGCCGACGGGACATTCGGCGCGCCGAAGTACGTCGTCCCCGCCCGGTTCGCGGTGATCGAGGGCCTGCTCGGCTACTACACGGCACCGTTGCGGGATGCCTGCGACGTCCGCGTCTATCTCGCCCCGCCCGAGGAGCTCCGTCGCCACTGGAAGGTCCAGCGCGACTGCTCACGCCGGGGATACACGACCGACGAGGTGCTCGCCGAGCTCGACCGCCGCGAGGGCGACTCGGCGTCGTTCATCCGCCCCCAGCGGCGCCACGCCGACATCGTCATCTCGTTCGTCCCCCACGCCGACGCCACCGGCGACCAGGATCACCTCGACGCCGAGCTGACGCTCCGCGACGGGCTGGTCCACCCCGACCTGTCTCCCGTGATCGACGCCGACAGCCCGATCCGTCTCGAGACGCGTGTCGGCGAGCGATTCCTGCGGATTCCGGGGAACCTCGACGCAGCCCAGGCCGCTCGAATCGAAGAGGCGATCTGGGATCGGATGCACTTCGCGAGCCACCTCAGGACCCAGCGCCTCGGCGAGTTCACTGTCGGCACCGACCTCCACCGGTCCGAGTCCCTCGCGTTGGTCCAGCTCTTGATCCTCTACCACATGGCGACCGCCAAGGCCGCCATCGCCCTTGGTGGTGACGGCGGCCGCAGCCGCCACGAGTCACCGCCGGCCATTGTCAGTCCACAGCCGGAGGCAGCAACCGCATGAGCGCCAATCCCGCAAGTCAAGAACTCGAAGAGACCATCAAGCATCTGCTGGCCCCGCCACGAGGCATCCTCGCTGCCGACGAGAGCATTCCGACGATGTCGACTCGGCTCGAAAAGGCCGGGGTCGCCCCGACCAAGGAGATGCGGTGCGCCTACCGCGAGATCCTCGGCACGGCCCCCGGCCTCGGTGACACGGTTAGCGGGATCATCCTCTTCGACGAGACGATCCGCCAGACGATGGCCGACGGGACTCCCTTCACCGACACGCTCGCCGCCAGCGGGGTCGCCCCCGGCATCAAGGTCGACACCGGAGCCAAGCCATTGGTCAACGCCCCCGGCGAGACCGTGACCGAGGGGCTCGACGGCCTGCGTGAACGGCTGGCCGAGTACAAGGAGATGGGCGCGAAGTTCGCGAAGTTCCGCGCCGTGATCCACATCGGCGACGGGCTTCCGACCGACTACGCAATCGCAGTCAACGCCCACGCCCTCGCCCGGTACGCGGCCCTCTGCCAGGAGGCCGGGATCGTCCCGATCGTCGAGCCCGAGGTCCTGATGGACGGCGACAACACGATGGAGCGCTGTGAGGAGGTCACGACCGCAACGCTCCGCAGGGTGTTCGCCGAGCTCCAGGATCAGCGCGTCGCCCTCGAGCATATGCTGCTCAAGCCGAACATGGTCGTATCCGGCAAGAAGTGCTCTGTCCAGGCGTCGGTCGACGAGGTCGCCTCCGCGACGATCCGCTGTTTCCGCCGGACCGTTCCCGCCGCCGTCCCTGGCATCGTCTTCCTGTCGGGCGGACAGTCCCCCGAACTGGCGAGCGCCCACCTCAACGCGATCAACAAGCTCGGCCCCCAGCCGTGGCGGTTGAGCTTCTCCTTCGGTCGGGCACTCGTCGATCCGGCCCTCGCGGCCTGGGTCGGCGACGAGGCCAACCGGGCCGCCGCCCAAGAGGCGCTGCTCGAACGGACGCGGGCGAACTCGGAGGCGAGCATCGGCGAGCTCGCGGAGTCACTGGTCGGCTGACCCGCGAAGCCTCCCGACGCCGCCGGCCGCTTTCGGGCCAGGCCGGCCGTCGGGGGTCGCATCGCATCGCCCCACGCTCCTCCCACTCGCTCCTCGGCTCGCCGCCCGCCGCTCGCCGCCTGCCGCTCGCCGCTCGCCGGCTCGCCGCTCGCTGCCCGCCGCTCGCCGGCAGTCCCGGGGCGGGTTTCGGGGATCGTGAGACGGATCCTTGTCGATCTCTCGCCCGCTGCCGCGCCCCGCCGAGCCTATTTGTCGGCGGCGGGCAACGACCGTGTCCTATTCGTAAGAGTTATATTTCGATGAGTGGCAATCACGCTCACGCAGCTGCGGAGCTTTCTCGCCGTGGTCCGCGAAGGCTCGACGGCCGCTGCGGCTGACCGTCTGTTCGTAACCCAGCCTTCGATCTCGGCCGCCGTATCGGCCCTTTCGGAGGAGCTCGGCGTCAAGCTGACCGAGCGAATCGGTCGCGGCGTGCGGCCGAGCCCGGCCGGGACCGCCTTCACCGATTACGCCGCCGATGTGATCGGCCTGCTCGAGCAGGGACGCCGGGCCGCGCTCGAAGCCGCCGGCATCGCCGACCGGGAGCTGCGCATCGCGGCCGTGACGACGGCAGCCGAGTATCTCGTCCCGACCCTGATGCAGGCCTTCCGCGAACGGCATCCGTCGATCGTCCTGACGCTCGACGTCGGCAACCGCGATCGGGTGCTCCGCCAACTGCTCGACCACGACGTCGACATCGCGATCGGCGGTCGGCCGCCCGGCGGCGATCGACTGACGGGAGCAGCCTTCATGCCGAACGAGATCGCGCTGATCGCCCGCCCGGACAATCCCCTCGTCGGCGGCGAGGACGCCACGGCCGAGCAGCTCGCCGCGTGTACCTGGCTGCTGCGGGAGGAGGGGTCCGGGACGCGGGCGATGACCGAGCACTACCTCGAGGCCCACGGCCTCCGTCCACGGGTCCTGACGCTCGGATCCAACGGCGCGATCAAGCACGCGGCCCGTGCCGGGCTCGGCATCTCCCTCCAATCCCGGCTGGCGATCGAGCTCGAGCTGGAGGCCGGCGTCCTGCGGACGGTGCCGGTCAGCACGCCGCTCCCGCAGCGGGACTGGTACGTCCTGCGGTCGGCGGTCGGTCCCAGCCGACCGCACGTCGACGGCTTCATGTCGTTCGTCGCCGGCAGCGAGGCCCAAGAGGTCCTGCGGGACTACCGCAAGACCTCCTGGTAGGGCTCTGGGGGACCGTCCGCGGCCCGCGCTCGACCTCAGCGAGCCGCGGCGGCGAGCTCGCGATCCTGGCGAGCAGTCCGCGGCACGTCGGGATTGACGAGCGTGACCGGCAGTCCGAACGCGCCGATCTTGCTCGGAAGATCCAGCTTCAGCCAGCGTGAGACCCTGCGGGGCAGAGTCGAGATGATGATCTCGTCGTAGTGACCGTCGTTGACTGCGTCGGCGACGGCGCCCAGCGGGTCGTGGCTTCCGACCTCGCCGGTGACCTCACCGCCCGCGGCCTCGCTGAGGAGGGGGAGCGCCTGCTCGAGGCGAACGGTCGCCTCGTCGCGACCATTGTCCTCTGGATCGACGACCCGGTGGAGGCCGTGGGGGGACGCCGGCATGACAAGGTGATAATCGGCCGGCCCGATCGCCGCGCGCCGACGGATCTCGCTCAGCAGGGGCTCGGTGGCCGCCGTCCGGTTTGCGACGACGAGGATCCGGCTTCTTGCGCTCTCCACGGGTGGTTCCTCCGACTCGATTCTGCGTGCCGTTGCCCGGCACGGGTGTGCCCGGAATCGGGCCGAACATCAGTACACCTACTTGTGGCAAACGGTACAAGGTCCGCCCCAAATAGGGAAATACAGATTTGCCTTGTTCGCGCTTGGATCATTTGAAATTCATGCGACTCCCGAATCCCGACCAGGCCGCAGCTTCTGGCGGGCGCGCCGTCATCCGCGGGGGCCCGGGCCGCGACTGTGCCAGGTCGCGCTCCGGCCGACGGGAGGGTGGCCGGGGCCGCGACTGTGCCAGGTGGCGCTTGGGCCGACGGGAGCGGGCCCGGGCCGCGACTGTGCCAGGTGGCGCTCCGGCCGACGGGAGCGGGCCCGGGCCGCGACTGTGCCAGGTGGCGTGTCGGCCGACCGATCAGGCGAGCAGGGCCGCGGCGATCGCCGCCTGGCCGAAGGAGATCCCCCCGTCACCTGGGGGGAGCTCGCGCGGAAGGAGGCACCGCAGGCCGCCCCCGAGGTACTCGATCGTCCGTTCGGCGAGCAGGCGGTTCTGGAAGCACCCGCCGGACAACACGACCGTGTCCAGGCCGCTGGCGATCGCCGCGAGCGCGGTCGCCCTGGCGACGGCGTTGTGGAAGCGCGCCGAGACGAGGGGGATCGCCACGCCGTCGGCGACGTCGCGGCTGACCGCGAGGATCAGGTCCCGGGCATCGAGGTCCGCCCCCAGGGGGTAGGCGGCCCGCTCCCGGGCGTCGGCCAGCGCCTCGAGCTCGATCGCGGCCTGACCCTCGAACGTGACCGTCGCCCGGACCCCACAGAGAGCGGCGACCGCGTCGAAGAGCCGGCCCATGCTCGACGTCCGCCCGGCAGACCGGGCGACGCCGGCGACGGCGGCCCATCGCTTCGGGGAGACCGTGCCGACCAGCGACCGCGGCAGAGGCGGCTCGACGCCGAGGGCTTCCTGAAGCCACGAACAGGCCATGCGCCACGGCTCAGCCGTTGCCCGGTCACCCCCCGGGAGGGCGACCGGCCAGAGGTGCCCGGTCCGCTCGAAGTCGAACAGCCCGCCGACGAGCAGCTCGCCGCCCCAGACCGTCCCGTCCTGACCGTAGCCCGCACCGTCGTAGATCGCGCCGATCGCCGGACCCCGTTCTCCGTGCTCGGCGAGGACCGCGGCGAGGTGGGCGTGGTGGTGCTGGATCGCGAACGCGATCGGCTCTTCGAGCGCTGAGACGAAGTGGTCGGTCGCCTCCCGGGTCGAGAGGTAGTCGGGGTGGAGGTCATGGGCGACGACCTCCGGACTGACCGCGAAGAGCCGCTCGAAGTGGGCGACCCCGTCGCGGAACGAAGACAGCGTCTCCCAGTTCTTGAGGTCGCCGATGTGGTGCGAGACCCAGGCGCGGTCCCCCTTCGCCAGGCAGAACGTGCTCTTCAGCTCCGCGCCGAACGCCAGGAGCGGCCGACCGGCGGGTATCGGGAGCCTCAGCGCAGCCGGAACATAGCCGCGCGACCGGCGGACCATCAGGCCGGCGCGGACGACCGAGTCGTCGGTCCGCGTGTGGATCGCCCGATTGTGGACGAGCAGGTAGTCGGCGATCGTGCCGAGCCGGTCGACGGCATCGTCGTCGCGGAAGGCGATCGGCTCGTCGGAGACGTTCCCGCTCGTCATCACGAGGTCGCGCTCGGCCACCAGAAGGTGGTGGAGTGGCGAGTACGCAAGCATCAGCCCGAGGTCGGGCGACGCCGGTGCGACGGAGGCGGCAACCGGAGCCCCTGGCCGGCGTGCGGCGATCACGATCGGTCGAGACCGCTGGGTCAGAAGCGACTCCTCGAGGGGCGAAAGGACGGCCAGACGTCCGGCGGCGTCGACGTCCCGGACCATCAGGGCGAACGGCTTCTCCTCCCGGTGCTTGCGCGCACGCAGACGGGCGACCGCCGGCTCGTCGTCGGCCCTGCAGGCCAGGTGATAGCCGCCGAGGCCTTTGATTGCGAGGATCGCTCCGCCGTCCAGCGCTCGGACGGCCGCCCTCAGCGCAGCGTCCCCCCGTGGCCGGGCTCGAAACGACCGTCGCGGGGGAGTCGGGCCGTCGGGGTCGGGGCGCGTCGGTGCGTCCGGCTGCTCTGGCGTCCCGTCGGCCGAGCGGTCGCCTACCCGGCCTTCGAGGAGGACCAGCTCGGGGCCGCACGCCGGGCAGGCATTCGGCTGGGCGTGGAAGCGCCGATCGAGCGGATCCTCGTACTCGGCCTGGCAGAGCTCGCACATCCGGAAGCCGGCCATCGTCGTCAGTGGCCGGTCGTACGGGACCCCTGTGACGATCGTGAACCGCGGTCCGCAGTTCGTGCAGTTGGTGAACGGATATCGGTAGCGCCGGTCGGTCGGGTCGAGGACCTCCGCCAGGCAGTCCGCGCAGGTCGTCGTGTCGGGCGACACCGGCGCGTCCGGGTCGCCGCCGGCCCGGCTCGTCACGATCCTGAATCCCTGCTCTCCGGTCGGCGGCAGCTCCTCCGATGTGACGGCCTCGATTCGCGCGAGCGGCGGGGCTTCTCCGCTCAATCGCTCGACGAAGCGCTCGGCGGCCGACGCGGATCCCTCGACTTCGAGGAGGACCCCGTGGGTGTCGTTGAGGACAAACCCGGCGAGCCCGAGTTCGATCGCCAGACGGTAGACGTGCGGACGGAAGCCCACGCCCTGAACCGTCCCGGCGACCCGGACGCTCAAGCGGCGAGACTGCGAGACCTCCTCTGCCTGGGCCCGCTCGGCCGGCGAGGTACCCCTAGCCGACGAGTTCCCGGAGCGCGTGCCAGGCACTCGCCTGCGCCTCCTGGATCCGCGGGATGTGCTGGGACCGGGTCACGATGACGTGGTCGGCGAGCTTCTGGTCGGCGATCTTGCCGCCGTCGTAGCCGACCATCGCGATCGTCACCACGCCGCGCCGGCGTGCTTCGGCCAGCGCTTCGATCACGTTCTCGGAGTTCCCGCTCGTCGAGAAGCTGAGGACGACGTCCTGGGGGCGGGCGTGGGCGATCACCTGGCGCGAGAAGATCGCACCGACGCCGATGTCGTTGGCGATCGCCGTCAGGATCGACGCGTCGTCTGAGAGATCGAGCGCCGGGTGGGGCGTGAGGTCCTTGGGTGGAAACGACGTGTCGGCAACCGCATCCATCGCGTCTGTACACGACCCGCCGTTGCCGAAGCTCAGCAGCCGCCCGTCCTTGGCGAAGCTCGCCCGCATCGCGGCGGCCGCCGCGTTGAGCGCGTCCTCGTTCTCCTCGATCGTCTGCGTCCGCAGGGCCGAGATCTCCTCGGACTTCATCAGGACCGACGCCGCCACATCCCTGACCACGGCCTCGGGATCCCTCGCCCGTTCGCCGAGCATCGGGTAGAGCCAGGCCGCCGCTCCACCGTCCTGGGCGGCTCCGCCCTGGCGGCCGCGGTGCTCGAAGAAGACATGGACGAGCTCCCAGAGCAGGTGGTAGTGGGTCTCGACCAGCTCCTGGGCGACGAACGGGTCGTCGCAGCCCGGGTCGAAGTCCCACTCGGCCCCGCTGCCCCCGTAGCCGATACTCAGGTAGACGGGCTTCGAATCCGATGACGTCCATCCGCACGAGTCGTCGAAGGCCATCACCATGTCATCCGGCTCGGCCAAGAGCTCCAGCTGCTGGGGCTCGTGGGTCACCGCGAGGGCCGGCAGGGCCCGCTTGCCGACGATCACCGGGTGGACGAACTCGACCGCGACGTGCCGGGCATCCGACCGCGCCTGGGGCGAGCAGCCGACGGCGATCAGGCGACCGCCACGGGCGAAGCGGTCTGACATCGCGTGGCAGAGCCGCGCGATCCGCTCTGCCTCGGTTGTGAAGAAGCGCTCCCCCGCGGCGACGGCAGGCGCGGTCTTCATGCCGGCGTCGGCGCTCCCGCGGCGACCCGGGTCAGCCAGTCGCGGAATTGATCGACGCCTTCGCCGGTCTTCGCGCTCACCAGCAGCTTCGGCACGTCGGGATGGACCGCGTCGATGTTGTACAGCAGCTTGTCGAGGTCGTAGTCGAGGTGCTCGAGAAGGTCGATCTTGTTGATCACGACGAGCTCGCACGCCCGGAACATCAGCGGGTACTTGAGCGGCTTCTCCTCGCCTTCGGTGACCGAGCAGATCATCGCCCGGGTGTCCTCACCGACCTTGAACTCCGCCGGACAGACCAGGTTCCCGACGTTCTCGATGATCAGGAGGTCGAGATCGTCGAGCGCGAAGGCCGGCAGGGCCGACCGGACCATGTTCGCGTCGAGGTGGCATTCCCCGCCGAAACCGCCGTCGGTGTTGAGCTGGACGACCGGAATGTGCATCGCGGCGATCCGGTCGGCGTCCGCGCTTCCCTGGACGTCACCTTCGAGCACCGCGACCCGCAGGTCGAGACCGCCGAGCGTCGCTTCCAGGAGCGTCGTCTTGCCGGCGCCGGGGGCGCTCATCAGGTTGACGACGCTGACGCCTGACCTGTCGAAGTCGCTGCGGTTGGCCCGAGCGATCGTGTTGTTCGCGTCGAGGGCCTCCTCGACGATCTTCACCTTGGTGCGGTGCATGCGGCTTCCTCCTCGTCGATCTCGATCGAGTCGACTTCGAATTCCTCGCCGGCGATGATCGCGACGTCGGCGCTTTCGCAGTTGGGGCAGCGGAAGTGCGGGAGGTCGGGCTCCCACTCCTCGCCGCAGGGCCGGCACTTGAACCTCGTCTTCACGTGGATCACTTCGAGCCTCGCGCCCTCGCAGCAGGTATCCCGGGCGACGAAGCCGAGGTAGAACTCCAGCGAATCGACGACGACCTGGCGCATCCCGCCGGCCTTCAGGGTGATGACCGTTACCTTGCGGTCCCCGGCGTGCTTGACCACCGTGTTGACGATCGCGCTGGCCAGGGACATCTCATGCATGCTGAAGGTCCTCGACCGTCGCCATCAGCAGGGCCACGGCGTCGTCGGGCCCGGCCGGCGACGCCGCCGCCTCGACCGAATCGTCGGCCGCAGACGCGCCGACCGTGAAGATCCGTCCCGGCCAGCCGCCGATGTACTTGATGAAGCGGAGCACGGTGTCCGCATCCATCCCGTTCGGCTCGAGCTCCTGTCCGTCCTCCACACCCCCGTCGACCGCCTGCTCGTCGACCTCCGTAACCGAGAGAGCCCGGAGATCGCTGTCGCCGGCGGCGATGTCGATCAGGACGAGTGCGTCGTAGCCGCGCATCACCTCGTAGGCGATGCCGATCGCCCCGGTTCCGAAATCGACGTTCGAGACGCCGCTCGGCAGGTCCATCGCGTCGATGCGGTCGGCGACCGCCGTCGCGTAGTCGTCTTCCGGACGCCAGGCCGGCCCGATTGCGGCGATCAGAATCTGACGCTCCGGGGCGACCGGGGTCTCGGCCTCCTGGAAGGACTTGCCGTCCGGGCTGACGTTGACGGCAAGCTTGATCTTCTGCGTCTCGCTCACAGGACCTCGACCTCGTCCTTGAAGAAGAACAGGTACCGACCCGTCTCGCGGAGGATCTCCTGGGCCGCGTCGTCGTCGACCGTGACCCCGAGATGAACCTTTCCGTCGTAGTCGACCATGATCCGCTCGAGTGTCGCCACCCGGCCGTGGAGCATCTTGTCGTAGGGGTCGCGATCGACGCCGGGCTTCAGAATGATCTTTCCGCCGAGCACGTAGGTCACGCCGTCGACCTCGAGGCGCTCCTCACCCGGGATCTCGACCGCTCCGCCCGCAACCCGCGGACGGAAGCCGCCGCTCCCGCTACCCATTCTTGAGGATGTCGGTCGGGGAGAAGCCGCCGTGGAGGGCGATGATGTCCGCCGGGGTCGCGGCAAGCGCCCGTTGGATCATCTCGCGGACGACCGGATCCTGCTCTGACATCGATTCCCGCTCCTCTTCGCTGAGGACGTGTACGTGGAGCATCAGGGCTTCCTCGATCTCCGTGTTGTCGAACAGGTTGATGCGGCTCTTCGGGGAGATCTGCGGGTGGTCCGGGAGGACGATCGCCGCCCCGAGGATCGCGTCGTTCTCGAGCGTCGCGAGCACCGGGTAGCTGTTCACGCTCTCACAGCCCTCGGCCTCGAGCGGCGAGACGAACTGGCCACCGGTTACGCGAAGCACGATGTGGGTCGAGATCAACGACCGCAGCAGGGCGGCACCGCGTTCGATGTCGGGTGAAGACTCGAGGGAGTTGTGGACGCTGCACGTGACCCGCCACCGCCCCGTCTCGATCTGCTCGCTCGAGAGCGTCAGCCGTCCTTCCGGAAACGGAGTGCTGACCCGCTCGCCCAGCCCGGTCGGACCGAGCTCGACGCTCCGCTCAGCCGCTTCGTGACGCTCACCGCTGGCGACGAGGAACCACACCGTCGCACTGAGCGTGCCATCCGACGACGCCTCGGCGATGCACTGGATCCGCGCGAGATCGAAGGTCGACGCGCTCTGGGCTGCGTAGGCCGGCGGGTAGACGATCCCGAACGGGGTCGGCGTCGCGTTCTTCGTCGACCCCGGCGTGTACGGGTACAGGGCGTAGCCCTCGTACAGCAGGGAGTTGACCAGCTCATCCAGCATTGTCGAGCAACTCCGCAACGCAGGCGTCGAAGGAGGCCTGACCGTTGACTCCCCGACGGAGATGCAGCCGACCGAGCGTGTCGTCGGCCAGGCGGATCCAGCCGCCCTTGGGGTACTGCTCGGCGACGGCTTCCTTCCAGACCTCGACCGGCATGTGGAACTGGGCCTTCGTGCTCCAGTCGATCTGACAGATCTGCATCGCGCCGGCTTCGTTCTTGTAGATCACGGTCCCGCTGAAGTGGAAGGTCAGCGGAACCCGGCCGTCGGCGAGGCCGTAGAAGTACTTCGTGGCCGCGACTTCGAGGTCGTAGGTGCACGGCACGTTGACCGTGAACGCCCGCGCCCCGGTGAACGACTGGATCAGGTGCTCGATCCGCGCCCACTGGAAGCTGTGGGTCGTGGCTCCCCACCGCTCCGGCTCGCCGAACAGCTCAGCGAGCTTGACCCGCGTCTCAGGATCGTAGGTGCGCCGGGCCGGATCGATCTGGATCTGCGTGCTCAGGGCGACCGCGAAGATCTCGAGGCCGTTTGACTCGGTCGCGTTCAGCGAGAAGACGAGCGTCGGGACGACCTGGAAAGGCAGGATCTCCACGCTGATCACCTTGAACTCGATCGACGGCGTGAGCGGGCTGTCCAGCGGCTGGATGTAACTGCGGAGGCCAGGTTCGGGCGTACTCATCGATTTCCTCCGGTATATGTGGCCGACTTCCCGCGGAGCTCGGCGAAAAATTCAGGAACTGCCTTTTCGACGGCGCTCCCCCCGGAGATGCCCTCCCAGCGGGTCTTGATCAGCCCGACGAGGCGGTAGCACTCGTCGATCGGCGCGATCACGTACTGCCGGGGTTCGCTCATCCGGTCGACGATCAGCGCCTCGCCGTCGGCGTCGAGCGCCCCGAGTCTCGGGTTTGCCTCGACGAGCCGCTCCCACGCTTCGAGGTCAAGCTCGCACTCGGTGGCGCCGACCGCGCTCGGGTAGAGCGCGACGATCTGATTGGTCAGGCCACTTCGCATGAAGAAAGCCAGTCCGATCGGGATCTGGAAGCCGGCCCAGATCTCGTCGCTGCACTCGAAGTCCTCGAGCCACAGCGCGCGCATCCCGGCCGGGCGAAAGTCCGGATCGCCCGAGTGCTTGGCCCAGCAGACCTCGCACGTACAGACGATCCGGCGCTCCACCAGGTGGAGGAGGTGCCGGTGATCGCTCGGCACCGTCGTCTCGCACAGCTCGCAGATCTCGACGTCAGGCGCCGGCGGCGGCTTCGCCAGTTGACGCAGCTTGGCTACCAGGTCGGCCCGCTTCCGGGCCGCGATCATCGCGTCGAGGTTTGCGCTCATACAGCGACTTTACCATCGAGAAACGGGACCGGAGCGAGCTGCAGCGGTCCGTCTCCCGCGGCACGACCAGCGCGCGGCAGGTCAAACTCCACCCCGCACTCCTTGCAGCGAAGCATCCGACCGTCGAGTTCGCCGTCGCGGAGAGCCGCCCCGCACGCGGCGCACGAGTCCTGGTAGGCGAGCAGCGTACCCGCCACGTTGGCCACGACGAGCGGCGTGCCCTCGGCATCGAAGGCGACGAATTCCCCAGGCGAGATCTCGTTCGCACCCTCGACGCGGACCCATTTCGGCGGGACCACCTCGGCCAGCGGCAGCTCGAAGCCAGTCGGTTCGGGGCCGGGAGCCATTTCGATGACGCCCTCGACCTCGAGGCCGACGAGGTCGGGAGCATGCTCGTCGAGAGCCTGCTTGATCGCCAGCTCGAGCGTTGCCTGTGAAGCCGAGCAGCCGCTACAGCTGCCCTCGAGGCGAAGATGGGCCACGCCGTCGTCCAGCGAGATCAGCTCGACGTTGCCGCCGTGCGACTCCATGTACGGCCGGACGCTCGCAAGCGCCGTCGCGACACGGGTCTCGATGTCCACCGGGTAGAGATCGTGGATCAGCAGGAGGCTGCCGATCGCAGGATCGGCAACGAGGGCATCGCAGATCGCGACTCCCGCAGCACCGGAGTCCTCGATCGCCGACATGATCCGCTGGAGGCCGTCTCCGTAGAGGATCATCACTGCGCTGAGCAGTTCCTGGGCGAGCTCGCGGGCATGGACATCTGAAAGGCCATCCAGCTGCTCGCTCAGGACCTGCACCCGGCCGACAAGACTGTCGGCCGGGTTTTGATCGGTGTTCAGCACAGCCCCGTCGGTGTGTGCTGGACCTTCTTCACGCGTCCGACACCCGTGTACATGTGCACGCCGCACGGCAGACACGGGTCGAAGCTGCGGACGGCCCGCATGATGTCGATGCCCTTGAAGTTCTCCGGGCCGTTCTCCTCGAAGATCGGCGTGTTCTGCACCGCATCCTCGTAGGGGCCAGGAGTTCCGTGGGAGTCGCGCGGGTTGCCGTTCCACGGCGTCGGCGGGTACGGCTGGTAGTTGGCGACCTTGCCATCCCGGATCACCATGTGGTGGGAGATGACGCCACGAGCTGCCTCGTGGAAGCCGACGCTGACGGACTCGTCCGGAACCTTGAAGCTGTTCCAGCTCTTGGTCCGTCCGGCACGCACCTCGATGAGGGCCTTCTCGAGGCAGTACAGGCCGATGCACGCCGATGTCGCCTGGTGGTAGGTCCGGGCGCGGTCGCGCTCGACGGCGTTGGACCACGGCGGGATCTTCCACTCGAGGTCCATCTCCGGCATGTTCGCCGTACGCGGCAGGGTGATCAGGATGCTCGAACCGGTCGCCTTCATGTAACCGATGTCGACCAGACCAGCCTTGGCCGTGCACCACTGGCGGGCGAAGGGACCGCCGCCGGTGTCCGTCGCGACGTACGTGTCGTTGCGCTTGTCGTACATACGCGGCGAAGCGGCCCACGAGTACTTGTCGGAGAAGTCGCGCTTCTGTGGCTTCGGCAGAGTCTGCTTGTTCCACGGGTGGCGCTTGTCCACCGGGTTGCCCAGCGGGTCGTTGTGCACGAAGGTCGGCTCGTTCGTCCAGTCATCGAAGTACGAGCTTCCCAGCAGGATGCGCATCGCGAGGTTGATCTCGACGAGGTCCGTCGTGATCAGCTCGCCGTCGAACACGAGACCAGGCGTGATGAACCGGTGACGGCCCCACGAGGTCATGTCGGCGTACTTGTAGGTGACGTGCTCCGGATCGTCGAACGCGCCCCAGCAGATCAGGTCCGTACGACGGAAACCGACCTGCTCGTAACCGGGCATGGCCTCGTAGAAGAAGTCATAGAGGTCATCGTGCATCGGAACGGTCCGCTTGACGTACTCCATGTAGCGCATGAGGCGCACGTAGTAGTCCGTGAGCGTCTGGTGGGTGATATCCGCGCTGCAACCACCCGGCATGATCGTCGACGGGTGCGTGTGGCGACCGCCGAACAGGCAGTACATCTCACGCGTGTAACGCGCCACCTGGAGGGTCTCCAGGTAGAAGCTGCCCGTGAACGGGTTCAGCGCGCGCATGATGTCGGCGACCGTCTTGTAGCCGTGAATGTCCGAGTGGACCGCGGCCGTGACTTCGGCCTTGGCGAGGACACTCGGGTTCGTGTCCTTGACCATCTGCTCGCAGAAGTCCACGTTCGCCATGCAGTCGTTGAAGATCGCGTGGTCGAACATGAAGTCCGCTGACTCGGCCAGGTTGAACGCGTAGTCGCCGAGCTTCGGCGGCTTGACGCCATAGGCCATGTTCTGGTTGAGGCACGACACCGTGCAGTGGTTGTCACCGCAGATGCCGCAGATCCGGCTTGTGATGAAGTGCGTGTCGCGAGGATCGATGCCCTTCATGAAGATGTCGAATCCACGGAAGATCATCGACGTGCTGTAGCACTTCAGCACCTGACGATTCGTGAAATCGATCTCCGTGTGGATACCGAGGCTGCCGACGATCCGGGTGATCGGATCCCAGGACATCTCCTTGACGACCGTGCCTGTTCCAGTAGATGCAAGCGTTGCCATGTGTTGTCTTCTCCAGTTTCGTTAGCTGCGTGCGGGACGGATCGCGCCTGCTACCAGCGCTTCACGTAGCCGGACTCGTTTGTCGGGCCGGGCTTGCGCCAAGCCGGTTCCTTGTCACCCTTGGTCTTGATCGAGTTCTTCCGTCCCCACCGCAGAAGCGGGCCATATGTGAACTTGGCCAGCGCCGTGGAGGCCTTGGCGTTCGTGTCCTCGTCCATGAACGGCATGTACTTGTCGGGGAAGCCCGGCATCGTGCAGCCCATGCAGATACCGCCGACGTTCGGGCAGCCGCCGATGCCGCTCTGCCAACCCCGGATCGGGACGTTGCACTTGACGACCGGGCCCTTGCAGCCCAGCTTGACCATGCAGCGGTGATCGGAGCCGTACTCCGTCGCGAAGTCGCCGTGCTCGTAGAACGCCGCACGGTTGCAGCCCTCGTGAACCGTCCGTCCGAAGAGCCACTTCGGGCGCAGCTGGTCGTCGAGTTCCGGTACCGGCGCCATGCCGGCGAGGACGAGGGCCAGGTACAGCAGCACCTCGGTCATGTTGTCCGGCTGGGCCGGGCAGCCCGGAATGCAGACGACCGGCAGGCCGGCGCTTGACTTCCAGTTCCACCCGAGGTAGTCCGGGACGCCCATCGCGCCCGTCGGGTTGTTCTTCATGGCGGGAATTCCGCCGTATGTGGCGCACGTGCCGATCGCGACGACTGCCGCGCACTTCGGGGCCAGGCGATCGATCCACTCGTTCGTGGTGATCGGCTGTCCGGTCGCCGGGTTCACACCGAAACCGGTCCAGAAGCCGTCGCCGCTGGTCTGCTCGTTGCCGAGCGAGCCCTCGATGATCAGGACGAATGGGTCGAGCTTGCCGGCCTCAGCGTCCCACCAGGCCTGGATGAACTCGTCCCCGACCTCGAAGGCGATCACCTGGTTGTGAATGACGAGGTTCGGCATGCCCGGGATGATCCCTTGAATCAGGTCCTCCAGGCTCGGGTTCGTCGCTGACGTCATCGCCACCGAGTCGCCCTCGCAGGAGAGACCAGTGGTCATCCACAAGACGTGAGCCGTGACTGCTTCTGTCGCGTGCTGTCCCGGCGCAAATTCAACTCCTGCCATCAAACGCTCCTTCTCTCCGTGTCAACAGATCCGCGGCAGCGGATCACCAACGAGCTGGTCCATGACCCGCCTGCCGCCGAAACTAGTTTCAACCAACACCATTCCCGGAGGATCGCTCCGGACTTCGCCGATCATGGCGGCAGCTTCGCAGCCGGGGACCGAACGCAGCGCGGCCAATGCAACGTCTGCCATCTGCGGCGAGACGAATGCGACGAACTTCCCTTCGTTTGCTACGTACATCGGGTCGATTCCGAGCAGCTCCGCCGCTGCTCCGACGGTTGGGTTGATCGGGACTTCACGCTCGTGGACGACGATCGCCACGCCCGAGGCCCTGGCCAACTCGTTGAGCACCGAAGCCACGCCGCCGCGCGTTGCGTCACGCATGCAGCGAAGCTCGGGACCCACTGCGTCCAGCAGCTTCTCCGCGGCCGGCCAGAGCGAGCAGGTATCCGACTCGATATTGGCGTCGAGCTCGAACTCCCCTCGCGAGAGCATGATGGCCGTCCCGTGGTCTCCGATCGTTCCTGAGACCAAGATCCGGTCACCTGGCTTGAGACCGGAAGGTGAAAGTTGTTTTCCGCGATCGTCGACCTGTCCGATCCCCGTCGTGCAGATGTACATGCCGTCGCAGTGGCCCCGCTCGACGACCTTCGTGTCGCCGCCGAGGATCTCGACGCCGGCCTCGCGGGCCGCCCCGGCGATCGCCTCGACCTCCTCCCGGAGGATGTCCGAGTCGAGGCCCTCCTCGAGGATCAGCGACAGCGTCAGGCCGACCGGCTTGGCGCCGGCCATCGCGAGATCGTTGACCGTCCCGTTGACGGCAAGCTCGCCGATCGAGCCGCCCGGGAAGCGCAGCGGCTTGACGACGAAGCTGTCCGTCGTCATCGCCAGGCGGACCCCGCCGATCTCGACGGTGCCGGCGTCGGCCATCGCCTCGAGCGTGCCGCTTCCCAGGGACGGCACGAACAGACCCTCGATCAGGGTCTGCGTCGCCTTGCCGCCGGCCCCGTGAGCCATCGTGATCTGCTTGTCCCGGAACCGCGCCCGCTTCGCGCGTGCCGTCTCGATGATGCTGAGGACCTTCGCCTCGCGCTCGGAGATCGCGCCTGACAAGGTCAGACCACCTCGCGCTCTCGGGCGAACCGCCCGAAGTTGTAGTAGGCGGCGCAGGCGCCCTCCGGCGAGACCATGCAGGTCCCGATCGCGTGCTCCGGCGTGCACGCGCTGCCGAAGACCTTGCACTCCCACGGCTTGATGACGCCCTTGAGGACCTCGCCGCACTGGCAGGCCTTCGGGTCGGCCACTCGCACGCCGGGGACCTCGTAGCGCAACTCGGCGTCGAAGTCCGCGTACGCGTCCGAGAGCTTGAGGGCACTCTGCGAGATGAAGCCGAGTCCACGCCACTCGAAGTGTGGCCGCAGGGCGAAGACCTCGGACATGACCTCGAGGGCACGCAGGTTGCCGTCGTTCGGGACGACCCGGGCGTACTGGTTCTCGACCTCGCAGCGACCCTCCTTGAGCTGGAGCAGGATCATCTGGATCGCCTGGAGCAGATCGAGCGGCTCGAATCCGGCGATCACGATCGGCTTGTTGTAGTCGACCGGGATGAACTCGAACGGTCGGGCGCCGACCACGGTGCAGACGTGCCCCGGCCCGATGAAGCCGTCGAGACGCAGGTCCGGAGACTCGAGGAGCGCCCTCAGCGGGGGCAGGATCATCACGTGGTTGCACATGCAGAAGAAGTTCTTCAGACCCTCGGCCTTCGCCCGCTTCAGCGTCAGTGCGGTCGACGGGGCGGTCGTCTCGAAGCCGATCGCGAAGAAAATGACGTCCCGGTCGGGGTTCTCCCGGGCCATCCGCAGCGCATCGAGCGGTGAGTAGACCATCCGGATGTCGGCGCCCTCGGCCTTCGCGTCGAGCAGCGTCCCGTGCGATCCGGGGACCCGCAGCATGTCGCCGAAGCACGTGAAGATGACGTTCGGTTGGTGCGAGAGCGAGATCGCGTCGTCGAGACGGCCCATCGGGATCACGCAGACCGGACAGCCCGGGCCGTGTACGAGCTCGACGTTCTCCGGGAGCAGGTCATCGACGCCATAGCGGTAGATCGAGTGGGTGTGGCCGCCACAGACCTCCATCAGCTTGTAGTGCCGTCCCGGCTCTACGGTCGCCAGGATCTCGCCGGCCACAGCTCGCCCGAGCTCGGCGTCGCGGTACTCGTCAACGAACTTCATGCGGTCGTCCTTTCACGGGTGTCCCCGAAGACGGGGATGCAGGCCATGCCGATGGCGACTCCCGCGTGCACCAGGATCTCGTCGCCGACGGCCAGCCTCTCAAGTAGATCGACAGCCACCTCTTGGATGGCTCCCGCCTCGTCAGTGCAGATCGCGATCCCGTCGGCGCCGGGAAGCTCCACGACGCGCATCGGCAGACCCTCGTCACTGCACGTGATGCACCGCTCGGGTGCCACGAAGGAATCCATCTAGTCGATCACGCTGGCCCGCAACGCGTCGAGCTCCTGTTCGTAGTCCTCGCCCATCGCGACGAGCTGGCGCAACGTCGACTGCGCCTCTTCCTCGTCAACCTGCGAAAGCGCGAAACCCACGTGGATCAGGACCCAGTCGCCTGGTCCGACGCCGACGCCGTCGCTGTCGAGCAGGCCGATGTTGACCTTCCTCTGGACTCCCGCGACATCGACCATCGCCAGACGATTCGCCTCGTCCACGACGTCCATGATCTGGCCTGGAATCGCTAGGCACATGGGCTAGTCACCTCAAACGGTTGCCAACGGATTGCTCCGTTGATTTGCAGTTCTTCTCTCCTTGCGAAACCCTGGACCGACAGTCCACGGCTCGCCCGGCGGCAAGGTCTAGCATGGCCATCCCGAGTGCGCAACCCCCCGATATGCAACCGGGTTTAGGGTATATTGCATACCCTCGCGGACGGCCTCTGGCGATTGTCTGCTCGACCGTCGGACGGCCTCCGCGCGGGTCTCGTCGACCCGGCTTCGGAGCAATGCATCGGTGCAGTCTGACGGGTCCCGCGATCGAGGTCAGACTCGGGGGAATGCCTGTCCGCGCAACGACCCCTGCAGGGTTCCCCGGCCGACCGTCCTAGGATCGGGGGCGTGCGCTGGACGGCGATCGCCGCTACCGCGCTGGCGATGATCGGGCTGAGTCTCCCGGCGTCGGCCGGCGCCGCCCCCACTCCCGGTTCTGCTGGGGCGCCGGCTCCCGTTCGGCTTCCCGCATCCGCCTCCCCGGCCGCGGCCGCCTTCGCGTCCGCGTCCGCTCCAGACCCCTACGAGCTGGGGCTCCCGGGCCCTCCGGTCGCGCTGGCCGCCCAGGCGCCGAGCCCGCAGCCGACCGCGGGCGGGTCGCCCCGGAGCTTCTCCGACGCACTCGCTCGGCTGCTCGCCGCCGGGTCGATTCCTCCGGCGACCGCCCAGGCCGACCTCGCTGCGATGGTCGCCGCCCGCCGGTCGCTGGGCAGGCTCCAGGGCACCCGACGCACCGAGCTCGCCGCCGTGATCGAGAACCTCACGCGGATCGCGACCTCCGGGATGCTCACGCCCTCCCGCCTCCCGGCCCTCGTCCTCACGCTCGAGCGCAACCGCGATTGGTGGACTACCGGCCCGCTGCTCTCGTTCGCACAGCGCGTCGGCTTTCCCGGCAGCCTGCTCGTCTGGGAGTACTACCCCGGCCAGGGCATCGAGATCCAGTGGCTTGCCAGCTTCGGCAGGGCCAACGGCTACTTCCTCGGCGGGCGCGCCGAGAACGCCCGACTCGGTCAGCTCCTCGACGAGCTGGTCGGACTCGCGGTCCAGCGGGCCGGCGGGGTCGCCTGGGAGTACGACTTCCAGTTCGACGGCGGCTCCCCGCCGTGGGTCAGCGCGATCTCCGAGGGCACAGCCGTCCAAGCCCTCGCCCGCGGCGCGATCCGACTCGCTCGACCCGCGTACTTCGACCTCGCCCGTCAGGCCCTGACGATCTTCGAGGTGCCCCCGCCGCTCGGCGTCCGCCTCGCGACGCCCAACGGCGCCTGGTACCTGATCTACAGCTTCGCCCCCCACCAGCTCGTACTCAACGCGTTCGTCCAGTCCCTCGTCGGGCTCTACGACTTCGCGACGCTCGCCAACGACCAGACCGGGCGGACCCTGTTCGCCGCCGGCGAGGCCCAGGCGACGATCGACGTGCCCCACTACGACACCGGCGCCTGGTCGCTCTATGACCAGTCGACCGAATCCGACCTCGGCTACCACGAGCTGCTCGACGGATTCCTCCGCAACCTCTGTAACCGCGTCGAGGACCCGGCTCCCTCGATCGCGGCCACGATCGCGTCCGTCGGGACCCGCGCCGCCAGGTCGCCGATCCCCGCCCCGGTCACCGGCGGCAGCCCCGCGCCCGCGGGCGGGAGTCCAACCGGGTACGCGGGAGGGAGTCCGACCGAGCCACCGGGCAGCCCGTCTACAGCCGGCGGAACACCTCCCACCGGGGCCGCGCCGCCTCCCTCGCCGACCGCCGACCAACCGATCCCCGCCCCCCCGTCCTCCTCGCCCCCCGCGCCCTCCTCGCCGCCCGCGCCCTCCTCGCCGCCCGCGCCCTCCTCGCCGCCGGCACCGGCCTCGCCCGCGTCAAACGTCTTCTGCACGACGGCCGCCAACTTCGCCGCCGATCTCCGGCAGCCGCCGAAGCTCTCACTGCGGACGATCGGCCGACCGCGAGCCGGCCGGTCGGCTCGGCTGATCCTGACGCTCTCGAAGATCTCCAACGTCGCGATCGGCTTCGTCCGCGGCGGGCACGTCACCGGCGGCCTTCGCGAGCAATTCCGGCGCGGCACGTCGACCCTCCCTTGGACCCCGGCCGCCGCCGGCCGGTACGCGATCACGGTCTCGGCTACGGACCTCGCCGGCAACAGTGCCCGGACCGGTCTGGTGGTCTCCGTCGCCGCCCGTCCCCGGACCCACGCCAGGCACACGCGATAGTCGCCCGCGGCCCGGGATCGGAACCCCCCGCAGAGACCCGGGATCGGACCCCTGCGACCCTTGTCGGAACCGTCCGTCACGCGGAACGGAGCCGATCGCGACCGCAGGCCGGCGATTGCCGCCCGGGCCTGGGCGTACAATCGTGGCGGTGGCCAGCAAGACCTGGATCCTGACGGGCTCGCCGGCGAACTTCGCGGTGACTCGAGAGCTCGGGTTCTCGGTGATCGGCTTCAAGGAGCGCCGCCGGCGCCAGGCCCTCGAGATGGAAGTCGGCGATCGGATCGTCTTCTACGTGACCAAGGTCTCGGCCTTCGCAGCCAGCGCCGTGGTCGCCGGCGAGCTCTTCGAGGACCGCGAGCCGATCTGGCCGGGCAAGCCGGGCAGCCCCGATCAGTACCCGTGGCGCATCCCGATCAGCCCGGAGCTCGTCCTCGACGAAGCCGACTGGGTCCCGGCCGAGTCGCTGGTCGGCGAGCTCGAGCACATCGCCAAGTGGCCCCGCGAGCATTGGAAGCTCGCCTTCCAGGGCCAGCTCCGAACGATCACGCCGGCCGACTCGCAACTGCTCGTCGACCGCCTCCAGCTGGCCGGCGCCGTGAGGGCCTGAGGCGATTCGAGGCACCTTTGCCGACGCCTGACGGCGACCCTCCCAAGCGCCGCGTCGTCGCCGCCCGCGGTCCTTCCCGTCTACCCCGTGCGGTCCGCGCGCTCGCGCCCGAACAGCGCATCGCCGGCGGCGCCGCACTCGCTCTCTGGATTTCGATGTTCCTCCCTTGGTACGGCAAGAGCGTCACCGAGACGGTCAAGAACTCGCTCCAGGCGGCCGGTTACGACCTCAGCGCGTTCGGCGCCTTCTCCTTCGTCGAGGCCGCAGTCCTCCTCGTCGCCAGCGCCGTCCTCGCGCTTGTCTTCGCCCGTGCCGAGCGTCGGGCCTTCCACCTGCCCGGCGGCGACGGTCTCGTGATCCTCGCAGCCGGCGTCTGGGTCAGCGTTCTGATCTTCTACCGGATGCTCGACAAGCCGGGAACGACCGGGAACGATCGTCTGACGACGACCGTCGGTCTCCAGTGGGGGATCTTCTTCGCCCTCGCCGCCTCGATCAGCCTTGCGTACGCCGGCGCCCGCGTCCGCGCCGCCCACCGGCCGGAGCCCGCCCTCCGCGACGACCCGACCGTCGCCCGCCGAGTCGTTCCCGCGGCCTCCCGCCCGACCACCCCCGCGGCCTCCCGCCCGACCACCCCCGCGGCGTCCCGCCCGACCACCCCCGCGGCCTCCCGCCCGACCACCCCCGCGGCGTCCCGCCCAACGTCCCCGGCATCCCGCCCGGCCTCTCGGCGGTCTCGGGGCCCGGCCGCGGCGCGGCCGCCGACGCCGCTCTTCGACGCGGACGCCGCGGAGACCGCCTTCGATTCCGGCGCGCCGCCCCCGCGGTCGCGTTTTCCGCCGCCCCCACCAGCCGGCCGTCCCGACGCCGACCCGGGTGACGGGCCGTCCGTCGACCGACGACCGGCGGCCCTTCCTCCGGCCGACGAGCCGCCGACCCGGGTCAACCGGCGGGTCCCGCGGTTCGACGACCTCGACGCAGAATGGACCTCCACGGAGAAGCTTCCACGCGAGAGCGACCGGCAGACGCGCTCCAACGGCGAGCGTTGAGGCCGGGCGGCCGGGCGGCCGTCCTATCATTTGCCCGATGCTCGACGGCCTGCCCGAATCCGCCCAGGACGTCGCCGACGGACTCCGGGCGGCCGGCTATCTCCCCGGCGAGTCGACGGCCCTCGTCACCTTCCTCGCGACCCGCCTGGACAAGCCGATCCTCGTCGAGGGCCCAGCCGGGGTCGGCAAGACCGAGCTGGCCCGGTCGCTCGCCCGCTACCTCGACCGTGAGCTGATTCGTCTCCAGTGCTACGAGGGGCTCGACGAGGCAAAGGCCCTGTACGAGTGGAACTACCGCAAGCAGCTGCTTCGAATCCAGGCCGACGACACCGGCTGGTCGGAGGTCCAGGACGACATCTTCGGCGAGCAGTTCCTGCTCGCGCGGCCGCTGCTCAGCGCGATCACGTCCGAGCGGCCGGTCGTCCTCCTGATCGACGAGATCGACAAGACCGACCAGGAGTTCGAGGCGATGCTGCTCGAGCTGCTCTCCGACTTCCAGATCACGATCCCCGAGCTCGGACGGATCGAGGCCAAGTCACAGCCGGTCGTCCTGCTGACGTCGAACAACTCGCGCGAGCTGACCGAGGCGCTCAAGCGACGGTGCCTGTACCTGTGGCTCGACTACCCGACCGTCGAGCACGAGCTCGCGATCGTCTCGCTCCACGCGCCCGACCTGCCGCAGACGGTCGCCCGCAAGCTCGTCGAGCTGATCGGCATCGTCCGCCAGCTCGACCTCAAGAAGCCGCCGTCGATCGCCGAGTCGATCGACTGGGCCCGGTGCCTGGTCCTGCTCGGCGCTCAGGACATCGACGCGACGACGTTCCGGGAGACGATGTCGGTGATCGTCAAGCACCGCACCGACCTCGAGGTCGTCGCCGATCGGGTCGGCGTCAAGCTGACCACCCGGGCGACCGTCCTCGGTGCCTGACACGCCGGCAGGCCGACCGGCTCGACCCGTCGGCGGCCGGGCGGCGGCCGTGGAGCCCCCCGGGCTCGCCCGGCGACTGGTCGAGTTCGGCGACGAGCTGCGGGCCGAGGGACTCGCGATCGGGACCTCCGAGCTGCTCGACGCGTTCGCAGTCCTCAGAGAGATCGACTGGCGCGACGAGCGGGAGTTCCGCGCCGGCCTCGCGGCGACGCTCGCCAAGTCGCCCGAGGACCGCCGGACGTTCGGGCTCGCGTTCGATCGCTTCTTCTTCCGGGCGGCCGAGGCCGCGGCGGTCGTCGAGGGGGTCCGCGAGGGTGCCGAGGGTGCCGAGGGTGCGGCGGGCCCGCGAGAGGACCGGGGACTCGGGGCCGAGATCGACCTCGACGACCTGCGCACCCAGATCGCGCGGGCGCTCGCCGAAGGGGAGGACGGCGACGGCCGTCTGCGGGACCTCGCCCGCCTGGCGATGGCCGCGTTCGGCCGGTCGCGGGACGGCTCCGGCGTGCTCGGGGTCGATGTCCAGCGGATCCGCCGGGCGCTCGGCCTGCGGGCCGACCCCCAACCCGAGCTGGAGCCGGGCGATCCCCGGCGGGACGGCCTCCCGCGAGACCAGCTCCGCCGCTTCGACGCGATCCTCCGCCGCGAGCTCGAACGCGCCCAGATCGAGCGGACGCGGACGCTTCCGCCGTCGCGCCCGCTCACAGACCTCGACCGAGCCCTCCCGACCGGCCCGCTCCAGGATCTCGCGTCGGTCCATCGGGTGGTTGCGCAGCTCAAGCGCCGCCTGGCGACCCAGGGGACGCAGGCCCGCGGACATGGCCGGCCACTTCACGTCGACATCCGCCGGACGATGCGGGCGTCGCTCGAGACAGGCGGAGTCCCCGTCGTCATCAGGTACCGGCGGCGGCGACCCCGCCGGCCGGAGGTCTACGTGCTGTGCGACGTCTCGACCAGCGTGACGTCGGCCTCGGTCTTCTTCCTCTCGGTGCTCCACGCGCTCCACGACTCGTTTCGCAAGATGCGGTCGTTCGTGTTCATCGAGCGGATCTCCGAGGTGACCGAGCTGTTCGCGTCCCAGCGGAGCTTCAAGGATGTCAGCGAGGCGATCGGCGCGAACGCCGGGGTCGCCGACATCTCCGGGTACACCGACTACGGCCGGGTCTGGCGCGAGTTTGCCGATCTCGTCGACGACGACCTCAACCACCGGGGAACCGTGATCGTCCTGGGCGACGCCCGGACCAACGGCCGCGACCCGTGCGTCGAGGCCTTCGCCCGGATCGCCGGCCGGGCCGGCCGGACCTTCTGGCTCAACCCCGAGCCCCGTCTCTACTGGGACTACGGCGACTCGGTGATGTCGACCTACGCTGGTCTGTGCACGGCCTTCGAGTGCTGGACCGTCCGCCAGCTCGAGGACTTCGTCCGGGCGCTGACCGAGCCCCGCCACGCCTGAGCGCCGGGATCCCCGACTACGATGACGCCGATGGCGACCCAACTCGAGTCCCGTGAGCCCGGGCCGCTCGGCCGGCCCGCCGTGCACCGGTCGCCGGCCGTCGCGCTCCGCGGCGTCACCCGCCGCTTCCCCAGGGTCCGCCAGGCCCCGCTGACCGCCCTCGCGGGCGTCAGCCTGGAGATCGCCGCCGGCGAGGTCGTCTCGGTCGTCGGCCCGAGCGGCGCCGGCAAGACAACTCTCCTCGAGCTCGTCTGCGGCCTTCAGCAGCCCGATCTCGGCGAGCTGACCGCCGTCCCGGCGGCCCTGATGCCCCAGCGCGACCTCCTCCTTCCGTGGGTCGACGCGCTCGACAACGCCGGCCTCGCCCTCCGTCTGGCCGGTCGCTCGCGCGCGGAAGCCCGCCGGGAGGCCGCCCGGATCTTCGACGCCCTCGGGCTGACCGGCTTCGAGGCGACCCGCCCCGACCAGCTCTCGGGCGGTATGCGCCAGCGGGTCGCGTTCGCCCGGACGCTCCTCTCCGGACGCTCGCTGCTCTGCCTCGACGAGCCGTTCGGAGCGCTCGACGCGATCACGCGGATGGAGCTCCAGGACTGGCTGGCCGGCGCCCTCGCCCTCGAGCCGCGGGCCGTCCTGATGGTCACCCACGACGTCGAGGAGGCCGTCGTCCTCGCCGATCGGGTGCTCGTCCTCAGCCCACGGCCGGGGCGCGTGATCGCTGAGTTCACGGTCTGTGGATCCCGCCCACGCGAGCGGACCGACGCCGACTTGGTCGACTTGCGGGCCCGCATCCTCGAGGTCCTCCGATGAGACCCGCTGCAACCGTCCTCGGTCCGGTGGTCCGCCTGCTGAGCGGCGGCCGAGTCCGCCGGCGCCCCGGGACGGTGAGCGGGCCGGCTCCGGTCGCGGCCACGATGACCCTCTCTGCTCCGGCTCCGGCTCCGGCACCGGCTCCGGCTCCGGTCGCGGCTGGCTCAGGCCGGATCGCGGCCGTGCTCGCCCCGGCCGGCCTCCTCGTCGTCCTGCTCGGCGGATGGGAGCTCTACGCCCGGCTCGGGTCCGTCAACCCGGTGATCCTCCCGTCGCCAAGTGCGATCGCCGGCTCGCTGGTCGACGACCGGGCCCTGCTCTGGACGAACTTCACGGTGACCGCGGGCGAGGCTCTCGGCGGGATCGGCCTCGCCGTGATCGGGGCGATCGCGCTGGCCGGGGCGATCCACTTCTGCCGGACCGTCCGGCTGGCCGTCTACCCCCTGCTGATCGCCTCACAGGCCGTCCCGCTCGTCCTCCTCGCGCCCCTGCTCGTCGCCTGGCTCGGCTTCGGGCTGGCGCCCAAGCTCGTGATCGTCTTCCTCGTCTCGTTCTTCCCGATCCTCGTGGCCACGCTCGACGGGCTCGCCGCGACGGACCCAGACCTGCTCAAGCTCGTCCGCACGCTCGGCGCCACGCGCTGGCAGGCGTTCGTCTCGGTCGAGGCGCCGAACGCCCTGCCCGGCGTCTTCACCGGTGCCCGGGTCGCCGTCGTGTTCTCCCTGATCGGGGCCTTCCTCGCCGAGTGGTCGGGCGCCAGCCGAGGGCTCGGCCTGCTCGTCGAGCAGGCGATTCCCCAGCTCGACACCGCGCGGGCGGCGGCGGCCGTCGCGCTGCTGGCCGGGTTCGCCCTGCTCCTCTTCGGCGGCCTCGGCCTCGCCGAGCGCCGGCTCCTCCCGTGGACCCGGCCGGTCGGCAGATGACCCGCTCGCGGACCACCCAACTCGCCGCGTTCGGCCTGAGCGCGGCGGTCCTGGTCGGCTGCGGCAAGAAGCAGGAGCTCACCCACCTGCCGGCCACCCCGACGCGGGTCGTCGTCTCGATCGGCGGTCCGCCCGGCGCGGTCGACGCCGGGCTCTACGCGGCCGGCGCGCTCGGCGACTTCGCGCGGGCCGGCCTTGCCGTGACCGTCGAGGCTTCGGCCGACGGGACCGCGTCGCTGGCGAAACTGGCCTCGGGTGCCGTGAACCTGGCGATCGCCTCAGAGCCCGACGTCCTGGTCGCTCGCGCGCGAGGCGACCAGGTCGTCTCGATCGGGACGCTCGAGCAGGGACCGCTCGAGGCGGTGATCTCGATCCCGCCGAGCACGGTCACGAAGATCGCCGGGCTCACCGGCAAGACCGTGGCGATCGGGGCGACGCCCGCGACAGGGGGCGGGCCGCTCGCGCGCGCGGAGCTCGCGACGATGCTCCAGAGCGCCGGGGTCGCGGCGGCCGGCGTCCACACGATCGACGCCGGGCCGAACCCGATCGCCGCCGTCAAGGCCAACAAGGCGGACGCGGCGCTCGGCGGCCGGTGGAACGTCGAGGCGGTCGCGCTCGAGCTCCAACGCCGCAAGCCGAACGTGATCAAGATCGCGGACGCCGGCGTGCCGACCTTCAACGACGCGGTGATCGTCGCCCGGATGGCCGATGCCCGCAGCGACGGGCCCGTCCTGCGGACCTTCCTCCAGGCGCTGACCCAGGCCGCGCATGCCGAGCAGACGGCTCCCGCGGCCGCGCTCGATGCTCTGCTGGCAGCGGTTCCCGGCCTCAACCGGCGGATCGAATCGGGCTCGCTGCAGGCAACCCTGCCGATCCTCGACCCCCCGGGCAAGACGTTCGGCGCTCAGAACCCCCTCGTCTGGCGGACGTTCGCGAACTGGATGCTGACCAACGGCCTGCTCACGGTCCGCTCGGACGCCGGCCTGGCGGTCGACAACGAGTTCCTCCCCGGAGAGGGCGAGTAGTCGGGGGAGCCGCGCGTCGGGAGCAGACTCGGGCTGCCTTGGAGCGGTCGTCGGCGATCTGACCGCGGTGCGGGCAAGCGGCCGGCCGGGGATCGGCCGGGTCCCAGTCGACGGCCGTGACCGTCGGCCGGCGCGCCTACGGCAGGTGACGCTCGATCAGCTGGACATCGACGAGATAGGTGCGTCGGGAGACCGCCCGCGGCGTCCCGACCGGCAGGCTGGGCGCCGGCGGACCGGGCAGGCTCGGGATCCTCGGCGCGGGCAGGCGACGCTGGCGGCGGCGTCCGAGGACGGCGGCGGTTGCGACTCCGGCGACGAAACCCGTCGCGGCGACGGCGGCCGTCTGGGCGAGGGCGACACCGGCGGGGACCGTGCGCAGCACGGGCGAACGTGGTCGCGCGAGCACGAGCGAGCGGTCGATCTCCTCGAGATCGACGATCTCCCCGTCGACGGCGTCGACGTCCTCGTCGGGCGGCTCAGGCGGCGTGTCCCGCATTGCGCCATTCTAGACCGCCTGCCGGGCGGAAACGCCGTCAACCGGCGAAGACGCGCCCGGCCGGCCGGCGAGGAGACCCGACGAAGACCCGTCCACCCAGCCGGCGCGAAGACCAGCCGAAGACCCACTCGCCCAGCCGGCGAAGACCCGCCGAAGATCCGCCGCCTAGCCGGCGAAGACCCGCTCGTAGAGGCGGAACCGCCTGACGATCTCACCGCCCATGCCCTCCATCGCACGGTTCATCGGCTCGTTCGTCTCCAGGATCCAGCCCATCTCCCCCTGCTTCTGGCGCGTCCGGGCGGCCGACTCGAAGTGCATCTGGTAGAAGCGTGCAGCCACCCCCGTGTGCTGGTACGCGGGCTTGACGCCGAGCGCGAAGACTCGGACCGAGTCGATCTTCCGCCTCCAGTAGACGGCCTTCACCCACCCGAACGGCAGCAGCCGTCCGTTCAGGTGGGCGAGAACCTGGTTGAAGTCGGGCAGCGTCAACGCGGCCCCGACGACCTCGCCGGTGTCCTTGCGCTCGGCGATCATCGCCCAGTTCTCGTCGAGCACCGGCCGGAGGTCCTGCGCGTAGTGGTGGGCCTCCTCGGCGCTCAGCGGGACCGCCCCCCAGTTCTTCTCCCACGCGGCGTTGTAGACCTCGAGGAAGGCGCTCACCTCGGCGTCGAGATCGCGCTTGCGCATCGGCCGGCAGACGATCCCATGCTCGGTCTCGACCTTCGCCGCGGCCTCCCAGATCGCCGGGTGGACCCGGTCGCGGTCTGAGATGTGGAGGCTCCACATCAGGAGGTCCATCGCCTTGACGAGCCCCGCGGCCTCGATCAGACCCTCGTAGTAGGGGTGCTGCCAGGTCGCGAGGATGATCGCCGGCCGATCGTGGCCCTCGATCAGCAGGCCGCACTCGTCGTTGGTCGTGAAGTCCATCGGCCCGACCATCCGGTCGCGGCCGCGCTCCCGCAGCCAGGCCTCCGCCGCGGCGAGCAGGGCTCCCGCGGTCTCGGGATCGTCCTCTGACTCGAAGAAGCCCCACAGGCCCCAGTCGTTGTCCTGGTGGGCATTGAAGTTCCGATCGACCTGCGCGGTGATCCGTCCGACCGGCCGGCCGTCGCGCCAGGCGAGGAAGTACTCGGCCTCGGCATGCGCGAAGAACGGATTGCGCTTGCGATCGAGCCGCTTGCGGACGTCGCGCAGAAGCGGGGCGACCCACCTCGGCTCGTTACGATAGAGCGCGAGCGGGAGGCGGACGAAGCGCTCGAGGTCGCTTTTTCCGGCGACGGGACGAACCTCGAGACTCATCGGAGGAGCCTATATGGGGGACACCATCACCGACGTCTTTGCGAAGGTCCGCGACCACGAGCGCGTCGCCCAGATGCGCGCCGCCCGCGACGCCGGGCTGCTGCCGTTCTTCCGCGAGGTCTCCTCGCCCGCGATGCCGATCGTCGAGATGGAGGGCCGGCCGCGGATCATGCTGGGTTCCAACAACTACCTCGGGCTGACGGCCGACGAACGGGTGATGAAGGGGGCCCACGACGCGCTGGCCCACTACGGGACCGGCCTGACCGGGTCGCGGCTGCTCAACGGGACGACCCGCCTCCACGTCGAGCTCGAGGAGGAGCTCGCCGACTGGATGGGCACCGACGACGCGATCGTCTTCTCGACCGGCCAGCAGGCCAACCTCGGGACGCTCGGGACGCTCCTCGGACCCGGCGACACGGTCGTCGTCGACTCCGGCGACCACGCCTCCCTGCTCGACGGGGCGATTCTCTCGCGGGCCAAGCTCCGGGCCTTCCGCCACAACCGCATGGACAAGCTCGAGCGGTCGCTCGAGCGGGCGGCCGCCGACGGCGGCGGCGTGATGATCGTCGTCGACGGCGTCTTCTCGATGGAGGGCGACATCGCCCCGCTCCGGGAGATCGCAGACCTCGCCGAGCGGTTCGGCGCCCGCCTGATGGTCGACGAGGCCCACGGCGTCGGCGTCCTCGGTGCGCGCGGGGCCGGGGCGTCCGAGCTGCTCGGCGTCGAGGATCGCGTCGACCTCCGGATGGGAACCTTCTCCAAGTCGCTGGCCTCCTGCGGCGGCTTCCTCGCCGGTCCGGCCGACGTGATCGAGTTCCTCCGCATCCAGAGTCGGTCGTTTCTCTTCACGGCATCCGGCGTCCCGGCCGCAGTCGGCGCCGCCCTGGCCGCCCTCCGCGTGATCCGCTCGTCAGACGGTCCCCCGCTGCTGGCGCGAGTGCTCCAGAATGCCCGCCATCTCAACCGGGGACTCCACGATCTCGGGTTCAGCGTCGTCGACCCGTCGCCCGTCGCGACGGCCCGCGGGGTCGAGTCGATCCTCACGCCGGTCGTCCCGATCAGGGTCGGCGACGACTGGAAGGCCGTGCTGCTCTGGCGGGCGCTCTACGACGAGGGTGTCTTCGTCAACGTCGCCGTCCACCCTGCCGTCCCGCCCGGCGAGGCCCTGCTGAGGACGAGCGTGATGGCCACCCACGACGCCCCCGTCCTCGACCGGGCGCTCGCCTGCTTCGAGCGGGTGAAGCACGCCTTCGAAGCCGAGCACGGTCCCCTCCCCGCGCCCGCCGGCGTCTCCCGTCCGGTTGACGCCGAATAAGAAAAAGGCCGCTCGGAGCGGGGGCGTCGGTTGACCTCCCCGACCCCCTGACATAGCTTCAGCGGGCGCCTGGCGCACGGGGTTTCAGAAGTGGGGCCTACCGCTGTTCCGACTGAATGGGTCTGTTCGGGACACCCGGTCGGCCCTCTCGTTTTTTCTCCGTCGGCGGGCGCATCGGTCACATTCACGGGAACGATCGCCCGCCCGACGGGGGGCGTCTTGGAGGATCAAATGGACGCGACAGCGACCGCCTCGCGCGGGCCGCAGCACCTGCGTGCGCTCGAACGGGCCAACGAGGTCCGGCTTGCCAGAGCTGAGCTGAAGCGACGGATCGCAGACGGGCAGTTGCGCGTCGCCGACGTGATCCTGAGCTCCCCCTGGGAGGCTGAGAGCATGGCCGTCGCCGACGTCCTGATGAGCCAACGGCGCTGGGGCCGGACGCGGGCCCGCCGGTTCCTCGCCGGCATCCAGATGTCCGAGACGAAGACGCTCGGGTCGATGACCGACCGCCAGCGGAACGCGGTCGCCCTCGCGATCCGAGACACCCGGTCCGACGCGCCCGTCGAGGCGACCGTCGAGGCCCGCTCCGAGGCGCCTGTCGAGGCGGCCGTCGGCGCCCGCGAACCCGAGCTCAGCCGCGCGTGACGCACGCCCGCCGTCGGTGAGACCGGCCGGCCGCCGCGGCTCCCCGGTGGACGTCTTCCACTTCGAGCTGCGAGCCGGCATTCACGTCGCCCACGCCTTCAACCTGAGCCGGGCCGACCTCGACCGAGCCGTCCTCGACGACTGGCGCCGGGGCGAGGAGGTCGTCTTCGGCGACCGCCACTGGCCGCCCGAGAAGGCCGCCCTGAAGGTCTACGAGGGACCCTTCCTCAGCGGGCCGGACCTCGCCTTCGGCCGGGGCTGGACGAACGCCGTCAAGCGCGGCGAGGACGTCACCGGCCGGCTCTTGGCCGCCGGCGAAACGCCCAGCGCCCCGCCGGTCTCACCGGCTCTCGATGCGATCCGCCGGGAGATCCTCGCCCAGTGCCGGGCCGGCCGGATCGGCGTCCACCAGGTCCTCTGGCTGACGAACCGCTGGTACCCGGAACGCCGTGTGAGCGACCGCCTGGCGCTGGCCGAGAGCGCCGTCTGGGGACTCCTCCACGAACGTCGGATCGGTCTCCGCCGGGCTGCCGCGGTCGGCGGCGACGAGCGGGCGGCGAGCGCCGTCGAAGACGAGACCGTCGGCCCGGCCGACTGGGAGGAGATCCTCCTCGACTGGAGGACCTGGGCCGACCCCGCCCGGCCGGCGATCCTGATCGAGGCACCCCCCGCCGGCGGCTAACGCGGCAGGCGGGGGAGGATGATCCGGTAGGCCTTCATCCCGAGGCCCAGCCGCTCGCGATCCTCGGAGACGAGCGGGTCGAGCTCGGTCAGCTCGCGGACCCGATCGAGGCGGTAGGCAACCGTGTGCCGGTGGGCGTAGATCGCCGCTGCCGTCGCATTCATGTTGCAGTTGTTCGCCAGGTAGGCCTCCAGCGTCGCGAGCAGCTCGGTCCGGTACTGCTCGTCGTAGCGGACGATCGGCGCGACCGTGTCCTCGTAGAAGGCGCGGACCTCCTCCGGGTGCGAGGCGAGGACCCGGAACAGCAGGCGGTAGGTCCCCGAGCCGATGTCCTGGGCGATCGGAACGTCCGACGTGCGAAGGACGTCGAGCACGAGCTCGGCCTCCTGGATCGCCCGGTGGAGGTCGGCCGGGTCGCCGTAGAAGGACGAGAGGCCGACCGTGCCGAGCCGCTGGAGCCGGCCGGCCAGGCGGCGGGCCGCCGCGATCGTCGCCTCCGGGGCGTCGTCGGCCCCGGCTGCCGGCAGGAGGGCATAGACCCGGCCACCACCGGCCGACCCGTCGTGCTGGGCCAGCGCGCCCGGCCAGTCTCCGCAGATCGTCGCCACGACGTGGGCCGGCCGGTCGGTGTGGAGCTCGGCACAGAGGACGACCGCACCCCGGACGAGATCGCAGCCGAGCCGCGCGGCCCGACGCATGACCTCCGGGCCGTCGAGCTCGTTGCGCATCCGCAGCTCCTCGAGGAACGACCCCCGCAGGTTCTGGGCGACCTCCTCCTTCGCTTCGGTCACGGCGACCTCGGTCAGCGACGCGACCGCCGCCAGGTGGAGGTACTCGCCGGCGTCGGGCCTGACCGGGCCGTCGGTCCGCAGCAGGGCGACGATACCGATCAGATCCTCGCCGGCGGCGATCGGCTCCTCGGCGACGACCAGCCGCGGCGCGCGGGACGGCCGGCCGGCCACGCGGTCGGAGACGTAGCGCTCGAGCTCGCCGACGTCGACCAGGGTCGGCGCCACGCAGGCGACGCTGAGGCGCGGGACGACGATCGCGACCGGACCCCCGAGCGCGTCGGCGGCGATCCGCGCCACCCGGACGAGACCCTCGCCGCCGAGGACCGCATCCACCATCTCGAGGTGGACGGCTCGCAACCTGGTCAACGGCGTGGCGACGTCACGCTCCACGGACGCCAACTCAGGCCCGTCGCTGGGCGGTTCGACAAACGCCGTTGGCCAACTGAGCGGCGACGATCTTCATCGGGTGAGGCCTCTTTCAAATCGTTTCGATCCGGGCAGTCGGAGCCCCCGTCCTCCGACGGTCGTCCGTCCGTAGCATCGAAGATCTGCGCCTGCGGGTCTTTGGCCGCCTGTCGAAAGATCACACCGCCGCTTTGGACACGCCGACACGCGCGAGGACCGGCACCCGAGGCGGACGCCAGGGCGAACCTCGCCGTCCGTGCTTTGGCCACCCGTACAAAGCCAACGCCCCGGTGAGGGCGTAGGGTTTCGCAGTCCGCACGTTCGCTCTACGATCTCGCGCGTACGCCCACTCCGTAGCGACCGTATGACCACCTTTCCCAGGAGGACCGCCCCGCCATGTCGACACGCCTCAACAACGTCACCTCCGCCCAATGGAGCGCAAGCGGCGAAGGTCTCGGCTCGCCCGACCTGACGATCGCCGGCAACCAGGTCTTCGGGGCGAACGTCTTCAACACCGAGGTCCAGCGCCAGCGACTGCCGAAGCCGGCCTTCAAGAAGCTCCAGGGCGTCCTCAAGAAGGGGCTCGCGCTCGACGGCGAGCTGGCCGACGAGGTCGCCCAGGGGATGAAGGAGTGGGCACTCGAGAAGGGCGCCTCCCACTACACCCACTGGTTCCAGCCGCTCACGGGAATCACCGCCGAGAAGCACGACTCGTTCTACTCGCCGGTCGGCGACGGCACGGCGATCGCCGAGTTCTCCGGCAAGGAGCTGATCCGCCAGGAGCCGGACGCCTCGTCCTTCCCGAGCGGCGGCCTGCGGTCGACGTTCGAGGCGCGCGGCTACACCGCGTGGGACCCGAGCTCGCCGGCCTTCATCCTCGAGAACCCGAACGGCAGCCTGCTCTGCATCCCGAGCGCCTTCGTCTCGTGGACGGGCGAGGCCCTCGACCACAAGACGCCGCTCCTGCGGTCGATGGACGCCGTCTCGGTCTCGGCCGTCAAGGCGCTCCGCCTGCTCGGCGACGACGACGTCACCCACGTCTTCTCGAGCGTCGGCCCCGAACAGGAGTACTTCCTGATCGACGAGCACTACTTCTACGCCCGGCCGGACCTCGTCCTCACCGGAAGGACCCTCTTCGGGGCGACTCCGCCGAAGGGCCAGGAGCTCGACGAGCACTACTTCGGGTCGATTCCCGAGCGGGTCCTCGCCTGCATGATGGACTCAGAGATGTGCCTCGAGAAGGTCGGCGTCCCCGTCAAGACCCGCCACAACGAGGTCGCGCCGAGCCAGTTCGAGCTAGCCCCGCTCTACGAGGGGACCAACGTCGGCTCAGACCACCAGCAGCTGACGATGCAGATCATGCAGAACGTCGCCCGCAAGTACGGGCTCGTCTGCCTGCTCCACGAGAAGCCGTTCGCCGGGGTCAACGGGTCCGGCAAGCACAACAACTGGTCGATCGGCACCGACACCGGGATGAACCTGATGGACCCGGGCGACACGCCCCACGAGAACCTCAACTTCCTGTTCTTCTGCGCCGCGACGATCGCCGCCGTCAACAGGCATCAGGCGCTCCTGCGGGCGACCGCCGCCAACGTCGGCCAGGATCACCGGCTCGGCGCGAACGAGGCGCCGCCGGCGATCGTCTCGATCTTCCTCGGGACCGATCTCGAGGCCGTCTTCGACGCGATCGCCGACGGCGCGACGCTGTCATCCGCGGAGAGCGCCTTCCTCAGCCTGGGCACGCCCGTCCTGCCGCGGCTCCCGCTCCACGGCGGCGATCGCAACCGGACCTCGCCGTTCGCGTTCACCGGCAACAAGTTCGAGTTCCGGATGATGGGCTCGAGCCAGTCGCTGGGCCTGACCAACACCGTCCTCAACACGGTCGTCGCCGAGGCGATCGACGAGCTGGCGGCGGCCCTCGAGACCCAGCTGGCTGACGGCCTGTCGGTCGACAAGGCGGTCCTCGCGGTCGTCAAGGAGAGCTACGCAGCCAACCGCCAGATCGTCTTCGGCGGTGACAACTACTCGGCCGACTGGCATACCGAGGCCCAACGGCGTGGCCTGGCAAATTTCCGCTCGACGCCCGACGCCCTTCCGGCGCTCGTCAGCGACCAGACCGTCGCGATGTTCGAGAACTACGGCGTCCTCTCCGCCCGGGAGCTCCACTCCCGCTACGAGGTCTTCGTCGAGCAGTACAACAAGAAGCTCAACATCGAGGCCGAGACCGCCGCGGCGATCGCCCGCACGATGCTCCTGCCGGCCGCGCTCCGCCATCTGGCGGAGGTCACCGCGACCGGGATGGACGCCCTGGTCGAGGAGGTCAAGCCGCTCGTCGAGGAGCTTCACTGGGCGATTCTCGAACTCGAGAAGGTCAACCTCGGGTCCGACGAGGAGCTTTCGGAGGCCGCCAACGCGATCTACATGCGCGACACCGTGATACCCGCGATGTCCGACGTCCGGGGGGTTGCCGACCGCCTCGAGCGGATCGTCGCCGACGACCTCTGGCCGCTGCCGAAATACCAGGAGATCCTGTTCATCAAGTAGGCCCCTCCCGGCCCGACCCGAGACCCTCGACGGCGCCCGGGCGAGCGGCCGGTCGGTCGTTCCCGACGGCCTCCGGGCGAGACCACGCTCCGACATCGCCGGCGGCCCAAGGGCGGCCGCCGGACCGGTCGTCCCCGACGCGGGCGGGCCGGCTCGGATGATCATGGTCGGACAGGAGGCCCGCCTGGCCGAGCCGCTCACCCGCCGGCACAAGCGGCTGATGCTCGCGACGGTCGCCGTCGTCGTCGTCGCGCTCGCCGCGGTCGCCGTCTACGGGACGCGCCAGGCGAGCTCGTACGGGCGGTCGGCCAACGGCTGCGTGACGCTGAACTTCGCCAGCGTGATGGGATCCGCGACCGTCCACAGGTGCGGCGTGGCCGCCAGGGAGTGGTGCGCGTTCGAGGACGGCCGCCAAAACCTCGAAGCCCGCCTGGTCGGCGTCCAGTGCCGCCAGGCCGGCTATCCGCGAGTTCCCGCGGGCCCGCCGCCGGCTCGCCCCTGAGCGCCCGCCGGCCCCGGCCGGCCGGATTCCGGCCGCGGTTGCCGCGACGATCGTCGGTCTTCTGCCTGCCTGTCCCATCGGACAAGCCGACCCGTGGATTGTTGGCCACAGGGCCATTTTCGAAAGCCGCGCGTCGCGTTTTGATTGCGGCGCGAGCAATTTGCCGCGTCGTCGCGCGCTGCGGCTAGGCAGGGAGGCGCGATCGAGATCTACCGCACTTAAGGAGGCGCATGTATTCCCCGTACCCATCCTGGTTGAGCCCAGGCGACAATGCCTGGCAGATGACTGCTGCGACGCTCGTCGGCCTGATGAGCGTGCCGGGCCTCGTCGTGCTCTACGGCGGGGTGATGCAGAAGCGCTGGTCTGTCAACAGCATGATGATGGCGTTCACGGCCTTCGCCCTCGTCCTCGTCGCATGGGTCCTCTACGAGTTCAAGATGGGCTTCGGCGTGCCGTTCCACCTTGGCGGGAGCACTCACGGATTCTTCAACAACTTCCTCGGCCACCCGGGGTCGGTGCTCAGCAGCAAGTCGGAGCTCAGCCGGGCGGACATCCCCCTGGTCGACAACCTCCCAGGCCCGGCACTCCGCTTCCCGCAGGCCTCGCTCGTCTACTTCCAACTCGTCTTCGCCGCGATCACGCCGCTGCTCCTGCTCGGCAGCGTGCTCGGTCGCTTCAACTTCAAGGCCTGGATCCCATTCGTCCTGCTCTGGTCGGGCACCGTCTACACGGTCAACGCCTTCTGCATCTGGGGTGGCGGGTTCTTCGCACAGCACGGCGCGCTCGACTACTCCGGTGGGTACGTGATCCATCTCGCCGCCGGCGTCTCCGGCTTCGTCGCCGCCGCCGTGATCGGACCGCGGCTTCAACGCGACCGAGAGGTCGACGCCCCGAACAACCTCGCGATGGTCTCGCTCGGGGCCGGCCTGCTCTGGATGGGCTGGAACGGCTTCAACGGCGGGGACCCGTACTTCGCCGGAGCGAACGCCTCGGCCGCGGTGCTCAACACGAACCTCTGCACGGCGATCGCCTTCCTGACGTGGGTCAGCTGGGACTTCATCTTCAAGGAGAAGCCGTCGCTGATCGGCTCGGTCAACGGGATCATCACCGGCCTGGTCGGGATCACGCCGGGCGCCGGCTTCGTGAACGGCTGGGGCGCGATCGCGATCGGCCTGACCGCCTCGACGATCGTCTGGATGTCAATCCGCTTCCTCAGCCGGGCGCCCGTCTTCCGCAGGGTCGACGACACCCTGGGGGTGGTCTATACACACGGGATAGCCGGCCTCACCGGCGGCCTGCTGGTCGGGGTGTTCGCCGACCCGAAGATGGTCGAGTACCTGGGCCTCGGCAGCACGCCGAGCGTGTCTCCGGTGCCCGGCGTGATCCATGGCAACTTCACGTTGCTCAAATGGCAGGCCCTCGCCGCCCTGTTCATCATCTTCTTCGACGGGATCATGACGTTCGTGATCCTCAAGCTGATCAGCGTCTTCGTCCCGCTCCGCCTCAGCGACGAGGAGTTGGAGATCGGTGACCACGCGATCCACGGGAACGAGGTCTACCCGGCCGACGTTCCGACGCTCGGTGCGACCGGGGGGTCGGGGTTGCCGCTCCCGGCACCCGTCATATGAGCTGACGGCTCCGACGACCGCGCGAGAGACCCACGACCTGCTGCGACCGGGGCGGCGACATCCCGGCCGCAGCTACCGACGCCCGGCCGCCGCTACGTCTGGCCGCGACCGCGGACGACGCTCGGTCGCGTAGCGGATCGCCGACGCCTGGAGGATCGAGAGCATCGCCTCGGCGGCCGGCGTGAGCGCGTCGGTCGGCGTCGCGACCGTGACCCGGCGGACCGGGCTACGGGGTGAGAGCTCGCGGATCGCCACGTCGTCGCGGACGTGAGCCAGGGCGAGCTCCGGGATCAGGGCGACGCCGACACCCGTCCCGACCAGGCCCTGGACCATCTGGTAGTCGTCGCTCTCGAAGGCGACGTTCGGCTCGAAGCCGGCCGCGTGGCAGCTGCGGACGACGTGCCGGGCGCACGGGCTCGCCGACGACGTCTGGACCCACGCCTCGTCCCGGAGATCGGCCAGCCGCAGCGACGCGGCGAGCGCGAGCGGGTGGCCGGCCGGCAGGGCGAGGTACATCGGATCCTCCAGCAGCTCGACCCGCCGGACGCCGGGTCCGAGCGGCCGCCCCGGTCGTCTGAACTCGAACAGCAGCGCGAGGTCGAACTCGCCGGCCTCCAAGCGCGGCCCCATGTCCTGCGGCTCGCCCTCGGCGAGGGTCAGCTGGACCTCGGGGAACCGGCTGCGGAAGGTGGCGATCGCAACCGGCATCAGGGTGGCCCCGGCGGTCGGAAACGATGCGATCCGCAGGCGGCCTCCCCGAATACCCGCGAGTGCCTCGAGATCGGCCTCGGCAGCCTCCAGGCGGGCGATGATCCCTTCTGCGTGCTCGACGAGGAGCTCACCGGCCACGGTGAGCCGCAGACCGCGCGCCCGGCGGTCGATCAACGTCATCTTGGTCTCCGCCTCGAGCGTCGCGATCTGCTGAGAGACGGCCGACTGCGAGTAGGAGAGGGCCTCCGCCGCGGCCGAGAACGACCGGCGGTTGGCGACCTCCCGGAGCACACGCAGACGATTGACGTTCAACATTAGCAACCCTTATATCACCGATCAAAGACTTCATTGGCTGTGATGCAGCTGCGGTGGGATGCTTGGCTGCCGCTTGTGCTTCGACGCACGGATTCCCTATGGGCAAGGAAGGAGAGCCATGACAACCAAGGTCATCGTCTCTTACGACGGAACCGACAACGACCGCGACGCGCTGGCTCTCGGCCGGCTGCTGGCCGACGCGGGAGCCGCGGTTGCCCTGGCCTACGTCCGCCACGCCCAGGCGGCCGAGCCCGGCCGGGAAGAGCTCGAGCAGCACGAGGCCCTCCGTCGACTCGAGCGCGGCGCGGTCGAGCTCGACCGGCCCGACACCGAACTTCACGTCGTCATGAGCGCCTCGACGAGCAACGGCCTGCGTGCGCTGGCCGACCGCCAGCACGCGGACATCGTCGTCTTCGGCTCGGAGTACCGCACCGCCCGCGGGCACGTCGCCCCGGCGGCCTCCGCACAGCGGATGCTCGACGGCGGATCGGTCGCGATCGCCGTCGCCCCGGTCGGGCTCCGCGACCGCATCGACGCGACGATCGCATCGGTCGCCGTCAGCCCGGTCAGCGCCGACGACAGCGCGCTCGAGACGGCCCGCTCGCTCGCCGCGGCGACCGGCGCGAGTCTCGTCGCCCCGACGACCCGCGACCTCGGCCTCCTGGTGGTCGGCTCGCGCCCCGAGGCCCGGGCGGGCCGCGTCCTCGTCAGCGCCGCCGCCGAACGCGTGATCGAGAGCTCGACATGCCCTGTGCTGGTCGTCCCGCGGAGCAAGATGCTCCACTTCGGCACGCCGGTCACGCTCGACCCACCGGTGCTCACCGTCTAAGGAGCTCAATGGTCTCGGAGACCGGCCGCGCGGGCCTCGGTCCCGCGGGTCCCGCACGGCCAGACGCTCCGCTCACGCCCGCTCTGGTCACGTTCCAGACGCTCCGGTCGCGCCCAGACGCTCCGGTCCCGCCCGGCAGCCCGGCTACTCCTTCTGCGAGTCCGCCTCCGGCCCGCCGCGATCCCCCGGCCAGACACCGAACAGGTGGGCGAAGCCGCGGGCGCCGGCTCGGTCGACGGCCGCACGCGTCACGCTGAAGGCCAGCCCCTCGATCGCGGCCGCGCCGAGCACCTTCGACAGGGGTGCCCGCTCGGTCGTGGGGCTCGGCGGAGCCTGGTCGTCGACCAGACGCCACAGCCCACGGGCGATCCGGCGCGACAACGCCCCGGCGATCAGCCCGCAGATCACCGCGAATGGCTTGTAGAGCAACTTCATCGACCGTAGGCTAACTCGCCGGCCGCCAACCCGGAAGCGCGACCCCGTCCGACCTCCGATCCGGACCGACGGTCCTAACCTTCGCAAGGTTGTGTCAAGGTTTGGCCGACCGCTGCTAGCATGGGTCGAATGCCTGATTTCGCAAGTGCGATCGCCTCGCGAATCGTCGTCTACGGAAGCGGGATCGGCGCAGCGCTCGAGCAGATGGACCTCGGCCCGAAGGACTATGGCGGCCTCAAGGGGAAGTGCCACGAGGCGCTCGTCCTCCACCGACCGGACGTCATCGAGGGGATCCACGCCGGTCTGATCGAAGCCGGGGCCGACGTCGTCGAGACCAACACCTTCCAGGCATCCCGGATCAAGCTCGACGAGTGGGGACTCGGCGAGCACACCCACGAGATCAACCTCAAGGCGGTCGAGCTCGCCCGCCGGGCAGCCGGCCCCGACCGCTACGTCGCGGCCTCGATCGGGCCGACCGGTTACCTCCCGGCGTCCGACGATCCGACGCTGGGCGCGATCACCTTCGGCGAGCTCGTCGAGGTCTTCACCGAACAGGCCCGCGGCCTGCTCGACGGCCGGCCGGACGTGGTGATCATCGAGACGGCCCAGGACATCCTCGAGGTCAAGGCCGCGATCTTCGGCGTCCGCGAGGCGATCAGGCTGACCGGCCACAAGGTCCCGATCCACGCGTCGGTCTCGCTCCTGCCGAACGGCGGGAAGATGCTCCTCGGGACCGACATCTCGGCCGTCCTCAGCACGCTCGAGGCCCTCGCCGTCGACATCATCGGCCTGAACTGCTCGACCGGGCCCGAGGACATGCGCGACGCCGTCCGCTTCCTCGGCGAGCACTGCCCGGTCCCGGTCGCCTGCATCCCGAACGCCGGCATCCCCCACCAGGGCCCGGACGGCGAGACGATCTTCCCCGAGCCGCCCGGTCCACTCGCCAAGAGCCTGGGCGAGTTCGTCGACCGCTTCGGCGTCGGCATCGTCGGCGGCTGCTGCGGCTGCACGACCGACCACACGCGCGCGCTGGTCGAGCGCGTCAAGGACTCCGGCGTCAGCCGGCGGCCGCCGCGCCGGCCGCCGCACCTGTCCTCGATGATCGGCGCCACGATGCTCGCCCAGCAGCCGTCGCCGACGATCGTCGGCGAGCGGGTCAACTCGCAGGGCTCTCGCCGCGCGAAGGCGATGCTCCTGAGCGACGACTACGACGGCCTCCTGCGGATCGCCGAGGGTCAGGTCGAGGGCGGGGCACACGTGCTCGACCTCTGCGTCGCCCTGACCGAACGCCAGGACGAGGCCGAGCAGATGCGTCAGCTCGTCAAGCGGGTCTCACTCGCCACTCCGGCGCCGATCCAGATCGACTCGACCGAGCCCGACGTGATGAAGGCCGCGCTCGAGCAGATCCCCGGCCGAGCGGTCGTCAACTCCGTCAACCTCGAGGCCGGCCGCGCCAAGCTCGACCACGTCGTCCCGCTCTGCCTGGCCCACGGGGCCGCCCTGATCGCCCTCACGATCGATGAGGAGTCGATGGCCAAGACGGCCGCCCGGAAGGTAGAGGTCGCCCGACGGATCCACGGATACGTCTGCGACGAGCACGGCATGGACCCGGAACTGCTGATCTTCGACGCGCTGACGTTCACCCTGGCGACCGGCTCCGATGAGTTCAAGGATTCGGCCGTCGAGACGATCCGCGGAATCCGCGAGGTCAAGGCCGCGCTGCCCGGCGTGAAGACATCGCTCGGCGTCTCGAACGTCTCGTTCGGGTTTGGCAAGGCCGCTCGCGAGGTCCTCAACTCCTGTTTCCTCCACCACTGCGTCCAGGCCGGCCTCGACCTTGCGATGGTCCATCCGGCCGACATCACCCCGTATTCGGAGATCCCCCACCTCGAGCGCGACCTCGCCGACGACCTCGTCTTCAACCGCCGCGACGACGCGACCCAGCGCTTCATCGAGCACTTCGAGGAAAAGGGCGAATCCGCCGAAGAGGAGGCAGCCGACCCGACGGCGGGGATGTCGCCGGAGGAGGCCCTCCACTACCACATCCTCCGCCGCAAGAAGGCCGGCGTCGAGGACTGGATCGATCGGGCGGTCGAGAAGATCGGCGCCGTGCCGACGCTCAACGACGTCCTCCTGCCCGCGATGAAGGAGGTCGGCGACAAGTTCGGCGCCGGCGAGCTGATCCTCCCGTTCGTCCTCCAGTCCGCGGAGGTGATGAAGAAGGCCGTGGCCCGCCTGGAGAACTACCTCGACCGCCTGGAGGGGTACACCAAGGGCACCGTCGTGATCGCCACGGTCTTCGGCGACGTCCACGACATCGGCAAGTCGCTGGTCAACACGATCCTCTCGAACAACGGCTACACCGTCGTCGACCTCGGCAAGCAGGTCCCGATCTCGAGGATCCTCGACGCCGCCCAAGAGCACAAGGCGACCGCGATCGGGCTGTCGGCGCTGCTCGTGTCGACCTCCAAGCAGATGCCCCTCGGCGTCGCCGAGCTCCACCAGCAGCGGCTGCCCTACCCGGTGCTGATCGGCGGGGCGGCGATCAACCGGGATTTCGGCCTGCGAATCCTCTATCCCGGCGGCAAGGAGTCCGAGGAGATCTACGAGCCGGGCGTCTTCTACTGCAAGGACGCCTTCGAGGGCCTCGCGAAGATGGACCAGCTGATCGATCCCGCCGCGCGGAGCGCGCTCGTCGAGAAGACCCGGGCGTCCGCGCTGAAGCTCCGCCAGAAGGGACCCGAGGCGCCCGAGCTGCCGACGACCGACGACACTGTCCGCTCGGGCGCGCGCACGGATACGCCCGTTCCCGTCCCGCCCTACTGGGGCGTCCACGAGCGGGACGTCGACCTGGAGGAGATCTTCCCCCACCTCGACACCCACGTCCTCTTCAAGCTCCACTGGGGCGGTCGCGGCGTCAAGGGCGACGCCTGGCGCGAGCTGGTCGAGGACAACTTCCAGCCGCGGCTCGAGCGGATGTGGCGTGAGCAGGACTACCTTCATCCCCGTGCCAAGCTCGGGTACTTCCCCTGCTATTCCGAGGGCAACGAGCTTGTCGTGCTCGATCCCGTCGACCGCACGACGGTCCGCGAGCGCCTGGTCTTCCCACGTCAGCCCAAGCACGACCGGATCTGCCTCGCCGACTTCTACCGGCCGCGCGAGAGCGGCGAGCTCGATGTCGTGGCGATCCAGGCCGTCACGGTCGGCGACGCCGTGACCGAGGTGATGGCGTCGCTCGAGGCCGACGGCGAGTACGCCGAGCAGCTCTTCACACACGGGATCGGCGTCCAGACCGCCGAGGCGTGCGCCGAGTGGATGCACCAGCGGGTCCGGGCCGAGCTTGGCATCGCTGCCGCCCAGGGACGTCGCTATTCCTGGGGCTATGGGGCCTGCCCCGACCAGAGCGAGCACGAGAAGATCTTCCGCCTGCTCGACGCCCCCGAGATCGGTCTGCGACTCTCCGGGGGTCACGCCCTGCTGCCGGAGCAGTCGACGATGGCGATCGTCGCCCACCACCCGCAAGCCGTCTACTTCGGCATGAAGTCGGGATTCCTCCCGTCGGGGAAGCCACCGCCCGACGAGGTGATCCGTGGCTCGGTACGAGATCCGACCCGCGGCATCCCGCCGGACCCACTGAGCACCGACGAGCCGCTCACCCAGCGCGAGGAGGAGCCCGTCGCGGTTGCGGTCGGGCAGTTGGCTGCGGGCGCCTGAACTCTGCTCGGAACGCGGACGAGTGGCGCGCGTCCGACCCGATCCTGTCAAGGTCCCAGCCATGGAGCGCGCGGCCGACGAGGTCGTCGCCTGGGTCTACCTCCTGCGGTGCCTTGCCGACGACTCCCTCTACACCGGATGGACGGTCGACCTAGCCCGCCGCCTGGCCGCCCACCAGACGGGATCCGGCAGCCGCTACACGCGCTCGCGCCTGCCGGTCGAGCTGGCGCTCGCCCTGCCGATGCCCGACGCCGGGACCGCCCGCCGCGAAGAGGCGCGAATCAAGCGCCTCCGCAGGCCGCAGAAACTCGCGTTGATCGAGAACGGCGTCCGCGGGGTACACGTAGGGGTGAGCGATGTTCAGGCTACGGCCACATGACGCGAACCGCCCGTCGATCCGGCGGCCCGCCGGAAAGGCGTGGCCCACCCCACGCGCGCCTGCACGTTCCCGAGGGAAAATGATCCGCTGATGCCGACGAGGGCCGTCTTCCACTGCCAATTCTGCGACGCGGTTCCCGACCACGGCACCCAACGAAGCCTCGCCGGGCAGGTATCGGAGCGGATGTTCGGCGAGTACCTCGACGCGTTTCCCGGCCGCTGGCTCGTCTGGAACGGTGGCGGCCCGCTCGGCCCCCGACGCTACGCCTGCCGCGAGCACCGCGGCGATCTCGTCGCCTACCTCCGCTACCACTACGCGACAGTCGCCGCCCAGGTCTGGAAGATGCCCCCGTACACCCAGCGCTGGCCCGACGAGAAGCGCCCCAACATGGGCGGCTCGATGGGGATCATCAAGTTCGGACTCCGCGGCGGTCTGCTCCAGGAGCGGCCCGTGGCCGGCCGAGGACCGGAGACCGTCCGGCGACCGGCTGAGCCGCCCGTCGACGACGGTCCGGGAGCTCCCGCAACCCCCGGCGCTGCCCCGGGCGCCGGAGACGTGCCGCCGACCGACGCGGCGCCGACGCCCCCGCAAGGTCCCGGTGAGGATCGCTCCTCCCGCGGAAGTGGGCCCCCGCGAGCGACCGGCGGACGAGATGACGCGCCGATCTCCGCAGAGCCGCCGGCGCCCGGGGAGACACCGCCCGACGACGATCACGAGGATCACGAGGATCTGTTCCCGCCCGAGGATCCGTTCCCGCCGGAGCAGCTGCTCGGGCCTCCGGACGACTGGTACCCGGCCGAAGAGGTTTCCCCCGGCGAGCTCCTCCCGCCCGGCGACCTCTTCCCGCCGGGCGAGCTCTTCCTCCCGACCGACGGCCTGTTCGCCCCCGAGGGCGAGCCGGGATCGGAACCGGCGGAGAGCTCCGAGCACGGCGAGGGAGGATGGCCCCCCGACGAGCACGGCCCCGAAGACGACGACTCCTGGCCCACGCCTCCCGGCCCGCCGCAGCCGGCCTGAGCGCCGCCGGTGACCGCTCCCCGCTCGACTCAAGCCGCTCCCCGCTCGACTCCCGCCGCTCCCCGCTCGACTCAAGCCGCTCCCCACTCGGCTCCCGCCGCTCCCCGCTCGACTCAAGCCGGTCCCCACTCGCGGGCCGACTCCATGCCCACGGTCGAGTTCCTCTACTGGGACGGTTGCCCTTCCGTCGCCGACGCCCTCGCGGATCTCCGGTCGGCTCTCGTCGAGCTCGGCCTGCCGGCGACCGGCGTCACGCTCACGGAGATCGTGACCGACGAGCAGGCGGCGCAGCGGGGATTCATCGGTTCGCCGACCGTCCTCGTCGACGGTGTCGATCTTCTCCCGTCGCCGGCCGACGAGCCGACCGGCCTGAGCTGCCGGGTCTACCGGCGGCGCGACGGGCGCTACTCGCCGACCCCCGATCCCGATGACCTCCGGGACGCGCTCCGCACTGCCGCTTGCCGGCTCCGCGTGGAGGACTGAGCCATGTCCCTCGCGATCGGCGCCCTCCCCCCGGCTTTCGAGCTCCCCGACACGCAGGCCGCACCGACGCGGCTGGTCGACGAGACCAGCCGGGCGACGGTGGTCGTCTTCACCTGCAACCACTGCCCGTATGCCCTCGCGTGGCACGATCGTCTGCAGGCCGTCGCCCGCGAGTACGCCGGCCGGGGAGTCCGGACGCTCCAGATCAACGCGAACGACGCCAGCCGTTATCCGCGTGACTCACTCGCGGCGATGGCCGACCGCGTCGAGGCAGGGGAGTTCGCCGGTCCATATCTCCACGACTCGACCCAGGCGGTCGCCAGGTCATGGGGGGCCGGCGTCACGCCGGAGGTCTTCGTCCTCGACGACGGCGGCCGTCTCGCCTACCGGGGGGCGCCGGACGCCGACCATGGCGACGAGTCGCTCGCCGCCGATTGGCTGCGAGCCGCGCTCGACGACGTGCTCGCCGGTCGACCGCCGGCCAGACCCGAGACCAGGCCGGTCGGATGCTCGATCAAGTGGCGGGCCTAGCGCCGCCAGGCGGACCCCGGGGCCGGCGCGGGAAGCGAACAGGCCCGCGTCGTCAGCGGTCCGCGGTCCGCCGTCCCGCGGTCTCGTCCTAGGCCTCGGCCTCGCGGACACCGGGCTCGAACGGCTCGTAGGGCGCAAGCTGGACGGGACCGGCGTGGAGGGCGCGCATGCGAACGTCGCGCCAGGAGAGCCCCTCCTTGACGAGTGCCGGCATCCCGACGATCAGCGCCGTCGCGATCTCGACCGCCTGGAGGATGATCCCGTAGGCGAGCGCGTCAGCCGAGCTGACGTGGTAGGCGCCGGTCAGGACGGCGACGCAGGCGGCTTGGAAGACGCCGACGTTCGACGGAGCGGCCGGCAGGACGGCGGTCACGTTGACGACGAAGAGCACGGCCGCCGCCGCGCCCAGCCCGGCCCGGGCATCGAGTCCGAGGGCGACGAGCAGGGCGTAGCAGGAAAGCCACTGTAGGACCCAGGCGCTGAGCTGTCCGGCCACCGCGACCGCGGCCAGCCTCGGCTTCGCGAAGACCCGCAGTCCGCCGCGGACGCGGGTCAGCTCACGGCGGGCCCAGCCGACGAGGGTCTCGGTCGTGCGCGAGCGAGACTGGGCTCGACCGCGGAGGATCACGGGCGTCACGAGGACCAGCAGGAGGACGGTCGCCGGGGCGATCGCCGCGACGACGAGGGCGCCGTGGTGCCCGTCGAAGATGTTGATCGTCGAGAACACGCAGACGCCGAGCACGCCGAGCGCGAGCAGGTTGAGCAGGGTCTGGGCGACCATCGTCCCGAGCACGGCCGGCAGGGTCTCCCGGGGGCGGCCGATCCGGCGGGCGACGATGAACGATCTCGACGGCTCGCCGAGGCGGGCGGGGAGGGTCGCGCTCATCAGGACGCCGACGAACGTCCCCTGGAGGGCGTCGCGGAGCCGGACGGTCGACCGCGGGAGCGCGGCCTTGAGGATCGCGTGCCAGGCGATCGCTCTGAGCACCGACGAGAAGCCCATCAGGCCGAGTGCGAGGAGTACCCAGCCGGGGCTGGAGGTCACCAGCGTGCCGAGGATCCGGCTCACGCCGATTCTCTGGAGGGCGAGGCCGGCGAGCAGGATTCCGCCGATCACACCGACCGCCAGCGCGAGTCGCCGGGCGGCGCCCAGGACGGTGGCGGTCCTCGTGGGCCTCGAGTGCTCGAGGCTCGGCAGGCTGCGGCAGGCCGGCCGGCGGGGCTTGCCGTCGGCCGGGAGGGCGCCGAGGCGGGTCGCCACGCGGGCGACCGGGCCGGTCGGGATCGGCGCGGCGATCGCGTCCTCGTAGGCGCCGAGGATCTCGGCCGAGACGCGGTGCCACGCGTAACGGGGGGCCGCCGCCCGCGCGGCGAGCGCCATCGCCCGGCGGCGGGCCGGATCGAGTGCGAGGTCACGCAGCGACTGGGCGAGCGCGCCGGCGTCGCCCGGGCCGACGAGGAGGCCCTCGACGCCGTGCGCGACGACGTCCCGGTAGCCGGGGATGTCGGACGCGATCACCGGCGTGCCGGCGGCGAACGCCTCGGTCAGGACCATGCCGAAGCTCTCGCCGCCGAGCGACGGGGCGACGAGGAGATCCGCCTCGCGGAGGAGGGCGTCCTTGACCGGGTCTGAGACCTTGCCGACCGCGGTGACCCCGCGCGAGTCGATCAGCATGGGACCGACCTCGTCGTCGGCGGCGCCGATCACGGTCAAGGTCGCCGGGAGGTGCTCGCGGAGGGCCTCGAAGGCCCGCAGGAGGACGCTGAGGCCCTTGCGCTCGACCGACGCACCGACGAAGACCAGCCGGAGCGGACGTTCGGCCGTCGGCCGGAGCACCGGTCGGTCGGCCGGCGCCCGGCCGAGCTCGACGCCGTTGGGGATGACCCGGTAGTGACCGCCGAAGTAGCGGGCCCCCGTCCAGGCGGCGGCCTCCGAGACGGCGATCCGCACATGGAGCCGGTTGAGCCGCCGGCGGGCGCCGATCAGGGAGGCGAACCCGTTGCTGAGGGGATTCGTCGAGTAGCAGTGGAAGGTGCCGACGAGCGGCCGATCGGACGTGCATAGCGCGTCCCAGCCGACCGCCGGGGTGACCGGCTCGTGGATGTGGACGACGTCGTAGGAGCCGTGGCGGAGCTCGCGCCGGAGGGTGTGGACGCAGTCGGTCGTGATCGCGATGTTCGAGACCGCGCCGTTGGCCGGGAAGCCGATCGTCCGGCCGAGCGAGCAGAGATAGTCGGGAAGCGGTCGGACCTGCGGGCGGGCGCCGCGATGCAGACGGGCCGAGAGGTCGTCGTCGGGGTCGTAGGGCGACAGCACGCGAACGTCGTGGCCGGAGGCGATCAGGCTCCCGGCGAGGGCCTCGATGTGGCGCGTGACGCCGCCCGGATATGTCCAGGAGTACGGGGACACCAGGGCGACGCGCATCGCCGGTGACTCTACCCGCCGGCCTCGCCGGCCGCGACAGACGGACTTCGTAGACTTCAGGGGTGCCCGAGCGTCAATTCGTCAAGTACACCTTCCTCCGGATCGACCCGGCCTGGCGGCGTCTGGACAGCGAGACGAGGGCGGCCGACAAGCGGGAGTTCGTCGCGGCCTGCGACGACTTCGCGTCCGATCACCTGCTGCGGGGCTTCTCGACGGTCGGGACGCGGGGCGACTGCGACCTGATGCTGCTCAGCCAGTCTGTCAGCCTCGACCAGATCCACGAGTTCCACGTCGTGCTCGGACAGACCGGCCTGATGAAGTGGGCGACCACGCCGTACTCGTACCTGGCGATGACCAAGCCGTCGGAGTACTCCGAGGAATCCCGCCTCGAGGTCCGGCCGGCCCATGCGAAGTACCTCTTCGTCTATCCGTTCGTCAAGACGCGGGAGTGGTACACGCTCTCGAAGGACGAGCGCTACCGGATCATGCAGGAGCACATCCGAATCGGGCGGGAGTACCCGCAGATCGACCTCAACACGTCGTACTCGTTCGGCCTCGACGACCAGGAGTTCGTCGTCGCCTTCGAGACCGACCGGCCGAGCGACTTCCTCGATCTGGTCCAGCGACTCCGGGGGACCGAGTCGTCGCTCTACACGCGCCGGGACACGCCGACCTTCACCTGCATCGCCGCGTCGATCCGCCGGGCGCTGGCCGCGCTCGACGGGGAGTCCGTCAACGCGGCGGCCCTCGCGTGATCGACTCTGACGAGATCCGCGACTTCACGGTGATCGGCGCCGGCCCGGTCGGTCTGTCGGCGGCCTTCTGGGCTGGGATGCGGGAGGCCACGTCACGGATCATCGACTCGCTGCCGGAGATCGGCGGACAGCTGACGACGCTGTACCCGGAGAAGTGGATCTTCGACGTTCCCGGCCACCGGCGGATCCTCGCGCGGGACCTGGTCGAGGAGCTCCGGGCCCAGGCTGTCGACCAGTTCGACGTGCCGGTCCACCTCGAGACGACGGCCGAGACGATCTCGTGGGAGCCGGATCCCGAGGACGAGGGCAGGCAGATCGTCGTCCTGCACACGACGGCCGGCGAGCTCCGCTCGCGGGCGGTGATCATCGCCGGCGGCCACGGGGCATTCGAGCCGAAGCGGCTTCCGGGGTTCGACATGACCCCGTGGGAAGGTCGCGGAGCCCACTACCTGGTCGGCGAGAAATCCGTCTTCGCCGGCAAGCGGGTGCTGATCATCGGCGGGGGCGACTCGGCCTGCGACTGGGTCGTCAACCTGCTCGACACGGCGGACCGGATCGCGCTGGCCCACAGGCGGGAGGGCTTCCGGGCGCACGAGGCGACGATCAAGGACGTCATGGACGCGGCCGGCGACGGGCGGGTCGACCTCCACGTTCCGTTCCAGGTCCGCGACATCACGGGGAACGCCGAGGGTCTGATCGAGCGGGTGAGGCTCTTCCACTCCGAGGACCCCGACCACGAGGTCGAGGTCGAGGTCGACGCGATCCTCCTCCAGCTCGGCTTCAAGACCGCGCTCGGCCCGCTACGGGAGTGGGGTCTGGAGATCGAGAAGGGGGCGGTCGTCGTCGACTCGCTGATGAAGACCAACCTCCACGGGGTGTGGGCCTGCGGCGACATCACGACCTTCCACGGCAAGCTCAAGCTGATCGCAACCGGCTTTGCGGAGGCGGCGATCGCCGTCTCGCAGGCCGTCCACCAGATCCGCCCGGAGGTCAAGCTCCAGCCGAAGTACTCGACCAACACGGGCGTGCCCGGTGCGGTCGCCGGGCAGGCTTGATCGGGTCTTTCGGGCCGGCCGTGGTCGACGCCGCCAGCGCATTGAGCGCGGCCGATCCGGTCCTCGGGCGACTGATCGGCGAACTCGCCGACACCGAGCTGCCGGCGCGGGCGCCGGGTCGAGGCGACGGGGGCGATCACTACGCGGCGCTCGTGCGGACGATCGCCGGCCAGCAGCTCTCGGTGCTCGCGGCACGGGCGATCTGGCGCAAGCTGCTCGACCGCTTCGGCGGGCGGGCACCAACGCCGGAGGAGGTCCTCGCGTCCGATCCGGAGGAGCTCCGGGCGGCGGCCGGCCTCTCCCGGGCGAAGGTCTCCTACCTGCGGTCGCTGGCCGAGCATGTCGTCAGGGGCGAGCTCGAGCTCGACCGGCTCGACGAGCTCGGCGACGACGAGGTGATCGCGGAGCTGGTCGCCGTCCGGGGGATCGGCGAGTGGAGCGCCCACATGTTCCTGATCTTCCAGCTCGACCGGCCGGACGTCCTCGCGACCGGGGACCTCGGGATCAGGCGGGCGGTGGCGCTGGCCTACGGGCTGCCGGGACTGCCGACGCCGGCCGAGCTGAGCGCGCTCGCCGAGCCGTGGCGGCCGCATCGGTCGGCGGCGTGTCGGTATCTCTGGCGCTCGCTCGACGCGACGCCCGCGTGAGCGGCCGGCGCGGGGTCGGCCGGGCGATCGCCGCCCGCCGCCCGAGCGTCGAGCAGTAGGGCCAGCACCACCGGGAAGCCGCCCGCGGGCCGGCTGGGAAGCCGATCGGGCGAGCGCTACGGTTGGATCATGTCGATCCACAGGTCGGTTCGCGAGTTCCTCTACGTGTCACTCGGCGCGCCCCTCGGGCTGGTCTGGGGTGTCGTGCTCGCGTCGGCGCTCGCGGCTGGCGTCGGCGCGTCGGTCGCCCTTGTCGGTCTGCCCGTGCTCGCCGGCACCCTGATCCTCTGGCGGTGGGGCGCGAACACCGAGCGCGACCGTGCCGCACTCGTGCTCGGCAGCCCGATCGCCCGGCCGCCGCGGCTCGCCCCGTCCGGCGGCCTGCTGCACCGCTGGCGCGTCCGGGCGAGCGACCCGGCGACGCTCAAGGAGCTCGCCCACATACTGGCGCTCGGGCCGCTCGGCCTGCTCACCGGGTCGATCGTGCTCGGCCTGTGGGCCGCGGCGGCAGCAGCGCTGGCCGCCCCGGCCGTCGCCTCCGCCGCGCCGGCCGGCTCGCTCCTCGCTCGCCTGGACACCGCCGAGCTGGCCGGGCTCGCCGGCGGCGGCCTCGTCCTCGGGGCGATCACGATCGTTCTGACCCACGTGCTCGCGCTTGCATGCGCCGGCGTGGCCGAGGGCCTGCTCGCCCCCGACCGCCGAGCCGTGCTGCGCGCCCGGGTCGATCGGCTCGAGACGACCCGCGCCGGCGCGGTCGAGTCCGCCGACGCTCGCCTGCGCCGGGTCGAGCGCGACCTCCACGACGGCGCCCAGCATCGGCTGGCGTACATCGCGATGGAGCTCGACCGCGCCCGCGGCAAGCTCGCCGACGACCCGGCCGCGGCCGGCGAGCTGCTCGGACGGGCGCACGCAGAGTCCAAGCGGGCGATGGTCGAGCTCCGCGAGCTCGTCCGCGGAATCCATCCGTCGGTGCTCACCGACCGCGGCCTCGACGCGGCCGTCTCCGGCCTCGCAGAGCGCTGCCCGATCCCCGTCGCGATCGATGTCCGCCTCGACCGGCGCCCGCCGAGCGCGGTCGAAACAGCCGCCTATTATGTCGTCGCCGAGGCTCTGACCAACATCGCCCGCCACGCGAACGCCCACCGCGCGGCGGTCGAGATCCACACCGACGCGCCGGCCAGGTTGGTCGTCGAGGTCCGCGACGACGGCTCCGGCGGGGCCCGGCGCGCACCGGGCTCCGGCCTGGAGGGGCTCGGCCAGCGGGTCGAGGCGCTCGACGGCAGCCTTGTGATCGACAGCCCGACCGGTGGACCGACCAGTTTGCGGGCCGAGCTGCCATGCGGGTCGTGATCGCGGAGGACCTCGCGCTCCTGCGCGAGGGGATCGCCGCTCTGCTCGAGGACGCCGGCGACGACGTCGTGGCCGCCGTCGGCGACGCCGACGCCCTGCTCAAGGCCGCGACCGAGCAGGCGCCGGATCTGGCGATCATCGACGTCCGCATGCCGCCGACCCAGACCGACGAGGGCATCCGCGCGGCGGTCGAGCTCCGCCGGCGCCACCCGGACGTGGCGATCCTGATTCTCAGCCAGTACGTCGAGGAGCGCTACGCGACCGATCTCCTGACGGGCGGCAGCCACGGCGTCGGTTACCTGCTCAAGGACCGCGTCGCCGACGTCGGCGAGTTTCTCGACGCCGCCCGCCGAGTCGCCGCCGGCGGCACGGCGATCGACCCGGAGGTCGTCTCCCAGCTGCTCAGCCGGCGACGGCGGGCCGACCTGCTCGACGAGCTCACGCCCCGCGAGCGGGAGGTGCTCGCGCTGATGGCCGAGGGGCACGCGAACCCGGCGATCGCCGACCGCCTCGTGGTCACCGGCGGGGCCGTCGAGAAGCACGTCCGCAACGTCTTCCTCAAGCTCGGCCTGCCGCCAACCGACCAGCAGCATCGCCGCGTGCTGGCCGTCCTCACCTACCTCGGAGTGTGAACGACATGGCGACCCAACCGACGCTGACGATGCCGCCCGCGCCCGCGCCCGCGCCGGTGGCCGCGGCGCGATCGGCGCCGGTGCTGGCGCGCACGCCGTTCGGCGGGCTGCTGCTCGTCGTCGGCTCGATCCTCGTCGCCGGACTGATCCTCGGCGGCGGCGCCACGCTGCTGGACATCGCCGCACAGCGGACCTACGACGTGCGCACGTCCTACGCCGCCGTCCAGTCACTCGCGATCAACGACGAAGGCGGCGACGTCCGGCTGACGAGCGCGCCCGCCGGGGGCCGGCTGACGGTCACCCGACACGTCACCGAGGCACTCACGTCCCCCCACGGGAGCGCCAGGCTCGGCCCGGGCGGCAGGCTCGAGCTGGCCAGCGGATGCGGCGGCTTCGTCCTCGAATGCCGGGTCGGCTACACGGTCGCCGTCCCGACCGGAATCCCGGTCGACGTCCAGGCAGGCGCCGGCGACGTCACGGCCAGCGGCCTGCACACCGCCGGAGGCATCCGTCTGAGCTCGTCTGCCGGCGACGTCAGCGCGAGCGACATCTCGAGCCCGGCCGTCGTGATGACCTCGAGCGCCGGGAACGTCGTCGGCACGCGGATCGACTCGCGCCGGGTCAGCCTCTCGAGCGGCGCCGGCGACGTCATCGCCGACGTCAACGGCCTGGTCGACAAGCTCGTCGCCGGTTCGGACTCGGGCTCGGTCACGCTGCGTGTTCGGAACTCGATCTACTTCGTCCACGCGAGCTCGGGCTCGGGCACCGTCTCAGACGCCACGCTCCGCACGGATCCGGCCTCCCCGCGGTCGATCGACGCGACGGCCGGCGCGGGGGACGTGAGGATCACCCCGGACGGCTGATCCGGTGCGATCGGCGGCTGGTCAGACGGGCGAGCAGGACTCGGTTCCGGCTACCCGGAAGGACGAGCCACAGCCGCAGGCGGCGACGACGTTGGGGTTGTTGACCTTGAAGCCGGCACCGATCAGAGCGTCGACGTAGTCGATCTCCGAGCCGTCGACGTAGGACAGAGCTTCGCTGTCGACGAGCAGGCTGAGACCCTTGATCTCGAAGACCTCGTCGTGCTCGCGCTTCTCGTCGAAGGCCAGCTGGTATTGGAATCCCGAACAACCTCCGCCCTTGACGCCGACCCGCAGGCCGGCGGCCTTGACGTCGGTGCTCTGGGAGGCCAGGAACTCGCGAACCTTGTCTGCGCCCTTGTCAGTGATCGTCACCATGCTTCCAAGTGTAGCGAGTGCTTGCACTAAGCTTGGGGGAGATCATGCCCAGCTCGATCGAGATCCAACGACGCATCGAGGCGGCCATTCCGGGCGCCCGGGTCGATGTCGAGGACTACACCGGAGGGGGCGACCACTTCCGAGCGGTCGTTCGCGCCCAGGCCTTCGCCGGCCTTTCGCGAATCGAGCAGCATCGGCTGGTCTACGCGGTCTTCGGTAAGGAGATCGGCGGCCCGATCCATGCCCTTTCATTGAAGACGCAAAGCGAGTGAGGAAGGAAGCCATGAGCGAGCAGACCGCGAACCCAGTCCGTGAGGCGATCGCCGCGGCGATCGCCGAGAACGACGTGATCCTCTTCATGAAGGGCACGCCCGACGCGCCTGCGTGCGGTTTCTCCGCGCGCACGGCCGCCGCCCTGAAGGCCCTCGACACGCGCTTCGCCGCGGTCGACATCCTCCCGGACCCGCGGATCCGTCAGGAGCTCTCGGCGATCTCGAACTGGCCGACGACGCCCCAGCTGTTCGTCCGCGGCGAGCTGGTCGGCGGGTGCGACATCGTCACCGAGATGTTCGACTCCGGCGAACTGGCCGAGCTGCTCGGCGCTGAGACCCAGGCCGACGTCGAGCCCGTCGCACTGCCGCAGGCGCCGATGCAGATCGGCAACAACCTCTCCTAGTCTGCCGGGGGGCCGCGGCTACTGGGCGACCAGGATCGCGGTCATCCCCATCCGGGCGTGCTACTGGGCGACCAGGGTCGTCGTCATCCCCATCTGGGCGTGGTCGTAGAGCGCGCAGTAGAGCGTGTACGTCCCGGGAGCCAGGGATACGACGACCGTGCTCGCCGGAGCCGCCGGGTGGAGCACCTGGGTCTGGGCGATCACCACTCCGTGCTGGGCGATCACGAGGTCGTGGTCGTCCTGACCGATGTCCGAGACGCTCAGCTCGACCCTCCCGGCCGCGACCACCGGGTGGCCGACGACGACCGCGTACTCGTAGAGGTCGACCGCGACCCGGCTCGGGAGCGGCGTCGGCGTCGTCGTCGTGGACGGCGGCGGCGTGTCGGGGGAGGTCTGCGTGGCGGTCGTGCTCGACACCGGCGGCACGACCACGACCGCCGGGGGCGCCGCCGGCCGGCCGGCCGGTGAGCCCGTCATCACCTGGGCCAGGGGCTTCGCACGGTGGCCGACGGGTCGGCAGATCCGCCGGTGGTGTCGAGCAGACCAGACCCGATGGCACTTGGCGGGCTTTGGATGGCTGACCCCGGCGGTCGGGTGGCCGGCTGCGGCGATCGCGACCGCGCAACTCCCGCCGAGGAGGACCGCGGCGATCAGGACGGCAGCTCGACGCAGACGGCTCACTTGAAGAGGGCGCTCGTCCCGTCGAAGCGTTGGAGGGAGGGGAACGGCCCGGCCGGAAGGACTCCGGCGAGGTCTCCGCCGAGCCACTCCTGGAGGACGGCCTGGTAGACCGACCGGTAGTCGGTCGGCACCTTGAGGTTCCCGGCGGTGTCGAGGTCTCCTGCCTTGCAGCCGGGGAACGGCGAAGCCCAGCCGCCCTTGACGGCGCTGCCGCTGAGCAGCATCAGGCCGCCGGCGCCGTGGTCGGTCCCGGCCGACCCGTTCTCGCCGACCCGGCGGCCGAACTCCGAGAAGACCATCGTCGCGACGTTCGGTTCGAGCGCCGCACCACCAACCGTCCGGGCCTGGAGGTCGGCCTTGAACGCCGCGAGCGCCCGGGAGAGCTCGGCGAGCTGGGGGTCCTGTGTCGCGAGCTGTCCCCCGTGGGTGTCGAAGCCGCCCCAATGGATCGTGATGATCCGGGTGCCGAGCCCGGCGTGGAGGAGCTCGGCGGCCAGCTGGAGCTTCGTCGACAGCTGGCTGTTGGCCGGGTAACCGGCAGCCGGGCTCGGTCCGCCGACGCCGGCGAGCGCCGCGCCGTGGGTGCTGAGATCGGCGGCCAGACCATAGCTCCCGCGCGAGCGCGCGAGGTCGAGGTTGGCGGCGTTCGGAGCGATCGTCCGCAGCGCCTCCATCTGCGCGTTGATGTCGGCCGGCGGGTAGGTTCCCGGCGGGAGTTGGGTGCCGCCGCTCGCGCCCATCGAGAAGCCGAGCGGGGCCCCCGGGGCGATCGCGCAGACCGGGTTCGCGCTGGTGCGGATGTCCTTCGAGAGGGCGGTGTCGATCGAGACCGCCTGGAGCGGGTTGACCGCGGAGCCGTTGTTGTCGAGCCACCGCCCGAGCCAGCCTGTCGTCAGGGCCGAGAGCGCCCCGGAGAACCAGTAGTCGGACGAGTCGAAGTGGGAGAGGCTGTACGGCTGGTAGTCGACTGCCGTCAGGAACGCCAGATCCGACCCGGGCGCGCCGTCGCCGGTCCCGTAGAGCGTGTCGAAGCCGGCGGCGCCGCCGTTGTCTCCGCCGCCCCCGGTCGAGACCCCCACGTTCGCCCACGCCATCTGGTTGCCGGTCGCCGGGATCGGGACGGATCCGACCCGGCCGCCGGCGGGGGTCGCCCCCTGGCCGCGGTGGAGCACCGATCGGGCGGTCGCGTAGGCGGCGTAGTCGTTCGGCAGCCCGCTTCCCGGGAGCACCGTGTTGAGGCCGTCGTTGCCGCCGGCGATGTAGAGCACGACGAGGCAGTTGGTCGGCATCGGGGACGCCTCGGCGACCGCCGCCTCGAAGATCTCCTGGAAGCCGAGCAGCCGTGAGCCGTAGACGGCGGCGAGGCCGCCGATCCCTCCTTCGAGCAGGCGCCGGCGCGTCAGCAAAGCGTGGGAGCGTCCGGCCGGGAAACCGGCGAGCGCCTCGCGCGGGAGCGGCAGGATCTGGCTGGGCGGCTGGTCGCGGACGCGGGCGAGCTCGATCTCCTCACACTCGATGCACTTGGCCCTGCCGTCCACCGCTACATCACCTGCCCGTCGGGCCCGCCCAGGATCAGGGCACGCAGCGCGTACTGGAGCCACGCACGCTGCGTCACCGAGGCGGTCGCCTGGGACCCGGCGAAGGCCAGGAACTGGGCGCTCGCCGCCGAGGAGAGCCACGGCGACCCGACGGCGGCGTGGGCCCGGGCGAACGCCTGCTGCGCCGTCTCGCCGGGAACGTCTGAGACCGGCACGGCCCCGGGGTAGGCGTTCGGGTTGTGCTTGAGGTACTGGCAGCTCTTGACGAACTCGAAGCGGGCCTGCACGGTCGACGTGTTCAGCCACGCGAGACCGCCCTCCCAGCCGGCGACGTTCGGCGGGTCGTAGGGCACCTGCTGCATCGCGAGCAGGCCCGCGGACTGGAAGAACCACTTGAGGGGGGCGTCCATCAGACGCAGGACGCCGACGCCGAAGACCACCGGCGACTTGACCATGTCGGGCTCGTCGATCGAGGCGAAGATCAGAGGATGAGCGAGGATCTTGCGGAGCACCGGCGCGAGTCGGAGTCCCCCGCCGGCGAGGTAGGTGGCGAGCAGGTCGGCGAGCGTGTCCGCCGGGACCGGCCCGCGGACGAACTCCCGCCAGAGCTTGGAGACCAGGAACGGCGCGTGAGCCGGCTGGCCGAGCACGAGGTCGACGGCCGACTGCGCACCGGCCGGCGTACCGGCGACCGCACCCCAGTTCGCGGTCTGTCCGAAGATCGCCTTCTGTCCGCCGTCGAAGGACCCTGGCCTGAAGCTGACCTGACCGAAGGTCGGGCTGGCCGGCGCCTGGTCGAGATGCCACCCGGTGAGAGCCCTCGCGAGCTGGGTGACGTCGGCCTGCGTGTAGTTCGGGTTCCCCTGGCCGTCGCGGACGCCGAGCGTGAAGAGCTCCATGAACTCGCGGGCGTAGTTCTCGTTCGGGTGACCGGCGACGTTCAGAGCACCGGTCAGAAACAGCGACATCGCCCCGTCCTGGGTGGTCATCTCGACCGCCAGGTCGCGGAAGCTGGCCTGCGGGTTGGCCGCGAGGTCGCCGTAGCGCCGCAGGCGGTTGCGGTAGTCGAGTAGGAACTTCGCCGGAATGCCGGACGACCGGGCGACGGCGAAATGGCGGTGCCAGAAGAACGTCAGCCGCTCGGTCAGGGGGTTGGTGGCCCGGGCCATCGTGTCGAGCCACTCCATGATCAGCTCGTCGCTGCTCGCCAGCGGATCGATCGGCTGGTTGCCCTGGGAAAGGGCCGGCGTCGTCGTCGGGGTGAGTGTCTGGGCCGAGCTCAGAAAGAAGTCGACCAGCTCGGATACGTCCTTGCCGGTCCAGGCTGAGCGCTCGACGTCGGTCGCGCCGAAGCCGGCCCGCCACCAGAGGCGGTCGACCATCGCCGTGGTCATCGGGGCGCTCGGGCCGCCGCCGGGCCCCGGCCCGGGGGGCGTGGAGGCCGGTGGCGCCGGCGCGAGGGCCGGCGGCGGCGGGCCCGGAACGGTCGATCCGGGGGACGGCGCGGTCGGCGTGCGGACGTGGAGCGCGGCGCCGGCCGACCCCGGCCTGCCGTGCGGCGGGACAGTCCGAACGGCATACGAATAGGCCGTCGAGGGCCGGACGCCGGTGTCGGTCAGGTCGTGCGTCCGCGAGGTGCCGACGCGGTGCCCGTTCCGGAGCACCTCGTAGCGCGCGTGCGTGGCGACCCCGCGGGGAGGCCGCCAGTCCAGGCTCACCGCGTAGGCGGTGACCCGCGTCGCCCGCAGGTGGGTCGGCGGGGCGGGCGCAGCGCGCTTATGGACGGCCCGCGTGGCAGTTGCCGCGGCCCTGGCGATCGCCTCGCCGCGGGTCGTCGGGCTCATCGCGGGCCGGTTGTTGGGAAATCCAGGTCGAGCATTCTCAAGCCGTCCTCCTGCCTTCACGGTCGGCGCCGGGGGCGTCAGGCTTGAGCAACTCGACGAATCATGTCCCCCGAGGGGGCCGATCCGGTGGTTGACCCGAGCGAGGTCAGGCGGGCGCTGTGGAGAGCTCTGGGGCCGGCGTGGCGCCGGGTAGTGCCGCTCGGCCGATCACCGGGAGCCGCGGGTCCGCCCGGGCCGGATCAGGCGTCGGGCCGGCGGCGGCGGGTCGAGGTCGTCGACCGGCTCGGCAGGCGATCGCCGGGCCTCCGACTCGCGGGCCCGCGCGCGGTCCTCGCTGAGGCCGACCTCGTAGAAGACGAGGCTGGTCGCCGAGACGAGGCCGATCGAGACGAGGGCGACGGAGCCGGCCATGCCGAGACCGTCTGACCGCAGGACGGCCACCAGCGCACCGATCAGGACGAGTACGAGGGACCCGCCGTAACCGATGATCCGCGCTCGGCGTCCCACGCTCTGAACGTAGCGCAAACCCCGGGTCCCGGTAGGGTGGCGGCCTATGCGCCCGGTCACGATCGTCACCGACACGACCCAGTACCTCCCGCGGGAGGTCCGCGAGCAGCACGGGATCGAGCAGGTCAGCCTGTACGTGCGCTGGGGAGACGAGGTCCACCGCGAGTGCGACATGGCCGACTACGACGACTTCTACGCCCGCCTGGCGAGCTCCACCGACCCGCCGACCACCTCCCAGCCGTCGGTCGGCGATTTCGTCGCCGCCTACGAGCCGCTGCTCGCAGCCGGGCGCGACGTCGTCTCGATCCACATCTCGAGCGGTCTCTCCGGCACATACGGAGCTGCCGTACAGGCCAAGGCGCTGATCGACGAACGGCGCGGCGACGGCCGGATCGCCGTGGTCGACACCGAGAGCGCCTGCGGCGGACTCGCCTGCCTCGCGCTCGTCGGCGCGGCCGGGGCGGCCGCGGGCGAGGACGTCGACGCGGTCCTCGCCCGACTCGACGAGGCCCGCCGGCACCTGAAGATCTGGTTCTGCATCGACACGCTCGAGTACCTCCGGCGGGGCGGGCGGATCGGCAGCGCCCAGGCGTGGGTCGGGACCGCCCTGAAGATCAAGCCGATCCTCTCGGTCGCGCGCGAGATCACGCCGGTCGAGCGGGTCCGGACGCGGGGGCGGGCGTTCGAGCGGATGGTCGACTACATGCGCGAGCGCCACGCCGACGGCGCCGACTGCTGGGTCCTCCAGCACATCCAGGCCCCCGATCAGGCCGAGCGGCTGATCGAGCGGGGCCGCGAGATCTTCGGCACCGAGCCGTGGTTCGTCTCGGAGATCGGCCCGGTGATCGGGACGTATACCGGCCCGGGGATGATCGGCGTCGGCGGACTGCCGACCCGCTTCGTCGGGCCCGGGCCGAAGGCACCGAGCTGATACGGCGCTGGCCGCCGTCGCGTCCGGCGCAGCGAAACGCTAGCCGCGGCGGTGCCGGCGAGCCCGGCGGAACGTCAGCACGCCGGTCAGACCGGCCAGGCCGCCGCCGATCAGGAAGCTCGTGGCCGCCGCGCCGATCATCAGCGTCCGCTGGTTGGTCCGCAGCTGCTTGCGCCAGTCGGTGATCTCTGCGACCTCGCCCCGCAGGTCGACGACCGCGACCGCGAGCGCCTCGCGGTTGCGCTGGATCGACGCCCGGATCTCGTCGGGTGTCCGGCTCGGCATCAGGCCTTCTTCTTCCGCACGGCGTCCCGGATCTTCCGCGCCTCGCCGATCGCCATCTTCGGCGTCGGCGGCCCGCCGCTGATCGCCTTGAACGCGAAGTACCCACCGGCCGCACCGAGCCCGAGCAGCAGGAACGCGACGACGAAGAAGCCCCAGAAGTACTGACCGCTGGGGAAGAGCTCGATCGAGATCAGCCAGGCCAGGCCCTCGAGGACGAAGAATCCCGCGATCACCGCGAAGACGCCGGCCGCCGCCCCGACCGCCGCACCCTTGGCGATCTTCGCTGCCTTCTCGAAGACCTCGGCCTTCGCGAGCTCGATCTCCTCCCGAACGAGCAGCGATGCCCGCTCGGAGACCTCGGTGATCGTCCGCGCCAGGCTCTGGCTCAGTTGGGGGTCCTCAGCTGCCAAGTCGCCTGAGGATCTTCGCGAGGATCAGGCCGCCGACGGCCGCTCCGGCGACTCCAAGCTCCGGCCGCTCGGCGACGAGCGCCTCGACCTTTCCGCGAACCGCACCGGCCGCCGCCGCGCCGCGCTCCTGCGCGAGTCGAGCGGCATCCTCGACGGCCTTCTGGTCGGGCGGCTTCATCCCAACGTCACTCGGGCGGCTCCTCGTCGAAGAGGCGCCTCCAGATGATCGCCCCGGCCTTGGCCGTCGCGATCGATGCGATCGCGCCCAGCCCGGCCATCAGTCCCGACCAGAGCAGCCGCTTTTGGAGATCTCCCTGCATCGTTGGCGCAGTCAATCAGATCTGGCGAGACGGCGCACGGAAATCTTCGGCGGTCATCACCGGCCCCCGACCCGTGCTCGGTGACTCATGCCTCCAGACCGCCGCAGATCGTCTCGACGATGTACCGCTTCGCCAGCTCGAACTCCGGCTCGCCCTGATCGAGGACCCCGAAGATCCAGCCCGTGAGGACCTGCTCGAGGGCCCCGTAGAAGGCCAGGGCCGCGAACTGCGGCGCCACCTCCGAGCCAAATGACCCGTCGGCCTGGGCCTTGGCGACGATCCTGGCGATCAGGGCGTAGGCCTCCCGGATCTCGGCGAGGTGCCGGGCGCCGAACGAGTTGACGGCCCGGGTCACCTCGACGATGATCACCTTCATCAGATCCGGGTCCCGGCGGTAGGACTCGATGATGAACGAGGCGACCGCGAGGAGCTTCTCCCGGGCCGGGATCTCCCGGCTGTCGACCTCGCCGATCAGCTCGAGCATGATCGCCCACCGCTCGAGGAACAGCGTGTCGAGAACCTCGTCCTTGGAGGCGAAGTAGTGGTAGACCAGCCCGTAGGCGACGCCCGCCTCGTCGGCGATGTCGGAGACCCGGCACGCGTGAAAGCCCTGCCTCGCGAACGTCCGGACGGCCGCGTCGAGGATCAACCGGCGCTTGTCGGCCGCCGCCTGCGTCAACGCCTTCGTGACCATCAGCCTCCCTCCGGCCAGGTGTAGGCCGCCGGACGGCGGTTCGCCAGGGCCGGAAGCTCAGCGCGGATCCGCTCGAGGCGCTCGAGGTCGAGCGTTGCCCCGGCGACGCCGACCGTGTCGCTCGCCTGGGCGAGGACCACACCCCACGGGTCGACGATCATCGACCGACCGCCCGAGCGGTAGGCCGGCGGATGCCGGCCGATCTGGTTCGCCGCGACGACGAACGCCTGATTCTCGATCGCCCGCGCCCGGACCAGCGTCTCCCAGTGGTCGCGCGTCGTCGCCAGCGTGAAGGCGGCCGGCACGAGCAGGATGCGAGCCCCCCGCAGCGCGAGGATCCGGTAGAGCTCGGGGAAGCGGATGTCGTAGCAGATGCTGAGACCGAGAATCGCCCCCCCGGCCGTCCGCGAGGTCACCAGCTCGCCCCCGGCGTCCTCGTGCTCGGACTCGAAGTACCGGGTCCCGTCGACCGTGACGTCGAACATGTGGACCTTCCGGTAGACCGCCTGGATCTCCCCGTCCGGGGCGATGTGGATCGACGTGTTGGCGATCCGCCGCGAATTCCCCAGCCGTTCGACGATCGACCCGGCGACGAGGTCGATCCCGAGCTCTCTCGCCGCCCCGCGCGCCCACTCGACCGCCCGACCGTCGAGCGGCTCGGCCCCGGCCAGGAGGTGCTCGCCCGAGCCGAGGACGTTCCACTTCTCAGGGAGCAGGACGAGCTCCGCGCCGGTCGCCGCCGCCTCGCGGACGAGGCGATCAGCCTCGGTCATATTCCCGGCGACGTCGTCGGTCGAGTTCATCTGAACCACGGCGACCCGCAGCTTCGGAGAATGGATTGACTGGTCAATCAAGGTCGTTCGGCAAGAATACCGTCGTGGCCAACGCGATCGGGTGGACCGGAGTCGACGCTGCGACCACCCCGTGCGTCTGGTGCGCCGCCCCTCCCACGAGGCCGCGACGGCGGATCTGGGGTCGGGTCACCTGCGGCGTCTGCGGCGTCGCGACGACCGACCCCTGGCCGAGCGACGAGTCGCTCGCCGCCGCCTACGGCGGCGCCTACCGGCCGACCGGAGGGCGCTTCAGCGGTCCCGGCGACGCCGTCCTCACGCTCACCCGGGGCACCCTCGCCCGACGGCTCGACCGGATCGCCCCGCCCGGCCGCGTGCTCGACGTCGGCGCCGGATCCGGCGGCCTCGTCGGCGCGATCGCCCGCCGCGGACGCGAGGCCCTCGGCCTCGAGCGAGAAGCCGAAGGCCCCGCGATTCGCGATGCGACGCTCGCCGAGATGACCGGTCAGTGGGCGGCGATCGTCTTCTGGCACTCGCTCGAGCACCTGCCCGAACCCGGAGCCGATCTCGACCGCGCGATCGGCCTGCTCGCGCCGGGCGGGGTCCTGACGATCGCGATACCGAACGCCGAGAGCCTCCAAGCCCGCCTCTTCGGCGACCGCTGGCTCGCCCTCGACCTCCCCCGCCACCTGACCCACATCCCGGCGTCCGCGCTGACCGGCCGCCTGCGCGAGCGGGGGCTCGCGCTCGAGCGGGTCAGCCATTGGCGGGGCGGCCAGGTGATGTTCGGGTGGCTCCACGGCCTCGTCGGGCTGACCCCCGGACGGCCGAGCCTCTACGACGCCGTCCGGCGACCGGCCGCCCGCTTTGCCGCAGCCGACGACCGCCGGCGGGCGATCACGCTGGCCGCGGCGGTCGCCCTCGCCCCGCTCGCGGGTCTCGCCGCGCTCGTCGAGATCGCGGTCGCCCGCGGCGGGACCGTCTACGTCGAGGCCCGCCGGCCCTAGATTCGCGTGACGAGGTTCCCGGGCCGCGGCGTTTGCGCTAGAGCGAGTGCGACGTCGCCCGGCTGGAGGCGACGATGTGGGTCACGGGCATCTCGAGCTCCTTCTGAAGGCGCGCGAGGATGCCCGTCTCCAGCCAGTTGGATCGACCCACCGGGAGCGTGGAGACGATGACCTCGTCGGCGGCCTGCACCCGGAGCTCGTCTTCGATCGCGTCGAGCGCCGCGTTCGGGTCACCGACGGTGCCGGTCGCCGTGATCCCCTCGTCGGCCGCCCACGCCAGCGTCTCCTTGAGGCGGCGACGCGCCTGCCGGAGCTCGCTGTCGACATCGGACGCCAGGTAGCGAGCCCTCGAGACGAGGATCGGCGTGAGGATCCGAAGCTCCGCCCCGGCATTCGCCCGGCGCCGCATCTCGTCGCGCAGGTCCTGATCGGCGAGCGTCCGATTGGCGACGACCAGGATCAACGGCGTGTCACGGCCGGCCGCGACACGCCCGAGGCGGGCCGCTTCACGCAGCGGCAGCCGGCGCTCGGGGTCCTTGGTCGCGAACTCCCAGACGAGGAGGCCGGCGATCGCGACCGCGAACAGTCCAACACCGGCCAGCGGCGCGACGAACACGCCGACCAACGCGGATGCGCCGATCACCACGGCAACACCGAACGCGATGTGAAACGCGTCGGTCTCAGAGCGAACTGGGTTGCGCATGACGGCCTCGGTTCCAGACCACCCCTCGTGGTGGACACGGAGGGTCGTTGACGGGACGGCGCGACTGCCGATCCTTGCGGATGAATTCGACTGTCGCCCAGATAGATCGTAACGATCGACACAAGTAAAAGTCAAATGGATCGACCGCGACGCCTGCCGGCGCCGGACGCGCCTCGCGCGGGTCGGTGTTGGTCGTAGGATTGAGCGGTGCTGGCGCCGGCCCGTGGCGGGTCCGGCGGGTCAAGCGGGTCTGGCGGGTCGAGCGGGTCTGGCGGGTCAAGCGGGTCCGGCGGGTCGAGCGGGCCTGGCGGGTCCGGCGGGTATCGGGAGGAAGACGTTGATCGAGCAGCTTGTGGTTCCCATCGTGCAGGCGCCGATGGCCGGCGGGCCGTCCACGCCGCAGCTCGCGGCGGCGGTGTCCAACGCCGGTGGCCTGGGGTTCATCGCCGCCGGCTACCGGACGCCCGACGATCTCAGGGAGGACATCGCGAGCGTTCGCGCGCTGACCGACGGCGCGTTCGGCGTGAACCTGTTCGCCCCGAGCGGCGGGCCGGCCGATCCCCGGGACGTGCGGCGCTACGCCGAGCGGCTGGCGCCCGAGGCGGCCCGGGCCGGTGTCGCGCTCGGCGAGGCGCGGTTCGACGACGACCACTACGAGACGAAGCTCGCCCTCCTGGGTGAGCAGCCGCCCGCCGTCGTCTCGTTCACCTTCGGCTGCCCGGCGGCCGACGTGATCGCCGAGCTCAAGCGCAGCGGCCCGTCGGTGTGGGTCACCGTGACCGACCCCGCCGAAGCCGCGCAGGCCGCGGCTGCCGGCGCGGACGCCCTCGTCGTGCAGGGCATCGAGGCCGGCGGACACCGCGGCGCGTTCGTCGATCGACCGGACCGAGAGGACTACGGCCTACTGGCGCTCCTACAGATACTCGCCACCACGGTCGATCTGCCGCTGGTCGCGACCGGCGGCATCGCGACAGGCCGAGGCATCGCCGGCGTGCTGGCCGCCGGCGCATCCGCCGCGGCGATCGGCACCGCGTTCATGCTCTGCCCGGAAGCCCGCACGAGCGATCCCCACCGCACGGCGCTTGCCTCGACGCGACCGACCGGCCTGACCCGAGCGTTCACCGGCCGCCTGGCCCGCGGCATCACCAACCGTCTGCAGTCCGAGCACACCGCCCACGCGCCGCTCGCCTACCCAGAGGTCCACTACCTCACCGCCCCGCTGCGCGCCCACGCCCGACAAGCCGGCGACGAAGACCTGGTCAACCTCTGGGCGGGCCAGGCACATCGCCTCGCGCGGCCCGCCCCGGCAGCCGACGTCGTAGCCGAGCTGATGGCTGACGCGATCGCCGCGGCCGCCGGGCTCACGGCGCGTCTGGCACACCCAAGCGATTGACGCTCGTCCGGGCGAAACCGACGGTGGGCGAGCTCTCGGGAATGGGCCTTGCGGTCCTCGCCGGTCTTGGCGCTCTTGTGGCCGGATGCGGGGCGGCGCGCCCGACGTCCCCGGCCCGCTCCGCCGCGAACGGCCCTCCTCCGATCGCAGCGGTCGATCGTCTCTCGCTCGAGCAACAGGTCGGACAGACCCTGATCCTCGCCTTCGCCGGTACGACCGAGCCGGCGTACGTCGCGCGGATCCTCCGTCGGCGCCGCGCCGCCGGGGTCATCCTCACCGGTGAGAACGTCGTCTCACCGCGCCAGGTCCGCGCGCTCACCCGCCGCCTGGAGCGCTCGGCCCGCGGGCGGGCGCTGATCGCGGCCGACCAGGAGGGCGGCGCCACGCGCACGCTTCCGTTTGCCGCTGCCGCCACCCCGCAGTCCGGGCAACCCGGCGCCGCGGCCGCAGGCGCCGCCGCGGGGGCGACGGGCCGCGCGATGCGCCGTCTCGGGTTGAACGTCGACTTCGCCCCGGTGGCCGACGTCCCCGCCGGCGAGGAGTCGATCATGCGCTCGCGCGCCTTCCCCGGCGACGCTGCCGTCGTGGCCGCGGCGAGCGCCGCCGCAGTCGCCGCCTACCGGGCGGCCGGCGTCGCCGCGACCGCCAAGCACTTCCCCGGTCTCGGCCCGGCAAGCGCCAACACGGACGACGCTCCGGTCACCGTCGACGCATCGCGCGCCGAGCTCGACCGCCGTGACCTCCCGCCCTTCCGGTCGGCGATCGCCGCCGGGGTCCCCTTGGTCATGGCCTCGCACGCGCTCTACCCGGCGCTCGACCCTGCCCGTATCGCCTCCCAGTCGCCGCTGGTCCTCGACCGTCTCCTGCGCGGCTCGCTCGGCTTCCACGGGGTTGTGGTCACCGACTCGATAGAGGCCGCGGCCGTGCGCCGACGCTCGAGCGTCGCGACCGCCGCGCGCCGGTCGATCGCGGCCGGAGCCGACCTTGTCCTGATGACCGGGCCCGGCTCCTACCACCTGATCTACCGCCACCTGCTCGCAAGCGCCCGCCGATCACGCGCCTTCCGCCGGCGCGTCCGTCAGGCTGCCGGCCGCGTCCTCGCGCTCGAGCGCCGCATCGGCCTCCCGCGATGAAGGGACGTGCCCCGGGCCTGGCGTCGCAGGGCAATGCCCGCGATCGACCCGTCTACCTGAGGAGGTACCGCGGACCCGGACCGAGCGAGGCCGCCCAGTCGTTCGGGTTGGCGAGCTTGCACCGGTCCAGCGAGAGGCAGCCGCACCCGATGCACTCGGTCAGGCCAGCCTTGAGGCGCTCGAGGTCGGCGATCCGCTCGTCGATCCGGGCGGTCCACGAGGCCGAGAGCTTGGCCCAGTCGGCCCGCCGGGGGACCCTGTTCTCCGGCAGCTGGCCGAGCGCCTCGCCGACCTCCGCCAAGCTCAGCCCGACCCGCTGGGCGAAGACGATGAACGCAACCCGGCGGATCACCGACCGCTCGTAGGTCCGGTGGCCGCCGGACGTCCGCAGCGAGCGGATCAGGCCGCGGTCCTCGTAGAAGCGGAGGGCCGACGTCGCCACGCCGCACCGCTTGGCCACCTCGCCGATGCTCAGCGGCTCGGCGATCGCCGTGGCCCGGACGAGCTTGGTGAGCTCAGCATCACCGTAGTCAATCGAATCTCGTCCTTGACTTCAAGTTCACTTGAAGGTGCATGATGATCTCGGGATCGGCCTGCCCACCGAACAAGGAGCCCGCGCATGAGCGTCGCGATCGTCACCGGAGCATCTCGAGGCCTCGGTCTCGCCCTGACCCGCGAGCTCGCCGCCGCCGGCTGGAGGGTCGTCGTCGACGGCCGGGACGGCCCGGCTCTGACCGCGGCCACCGATGGCCTCGACCGTGTCGTCGGGATTCCAGGTGACGTCAGTGACCCCCGCCACCTGGCAGACCTCGTCGCAGCCGCCGGCGGGTCGATCGACCTCGTCGTCAACAACGCAAGCCTGCTCGGCCCGAGCCCCCGGCCGGCGCTCGCCGACTACCCGCTCGACGCGCTGCGCCAGGTCTACGAGGTCAACCTGATCGCCCCCCTCGCCCTGATCCAGGCTGCGCTCCCAAGCCTCTCGCCGGCCGCCGCGATCCTCGATATCACGTCGGACGCGTCGGTCGAGCCATACGACGGCTGGGGCGGCTACGGCTCGTCGAAGGCCGCCCTCGACCACCTGACGGCGATCCTCGCCGCCGAGCACCCGAACCTTCGGGTCTACGCTGTCGACCCCGGGGACATGCGCACCCAGATGCATCAGGAGGCCTTTCCCGGCGAGGACATCTCCGACCGGCCGCCGCCCGAGGCGAGCGTCCCCGGACTGCTCGCGCTGATCAACGGATCGCTCCCGAGCGGTCGCTACCGCGCCGCCGAGCTCGTCACCGAGCCGGCCGGCGAGTCCTCCAGCCAGTCCAGCGACCCCGGCAAGGCCGGCGCCGATCGCGAGGACGGCCGGTGACCACGCTCACGTTCGCCGAGATCCGACCCGCGCCCGGACCCCGCGAGGCAGCTGGAGGCTCCCGAGCGGATGTCGCCCTGCTCGTCGCGTCACGCTCCGACGGCGCGCTCCGGAGCCGGCCGTTCGCCGCCCTGGCCGACGATCTGCGACCCGGAGACCTGCTCGTCGTCAACACGTCGGCGACGATCCCCGCAGCCGTTCCCGCCCGCCTCGACGGCCTCGACATCCACGTCCACTTCTCGACCCGGCTCGCCGACGGCCGGTGGGTCCTCGAGCTCCGAGGCCCCGACCGCGGGCGCCTCGACCGCCCGCCCCTCCCTGCGCACGTCGAGCTGCCCGGGGGCGGGCTGGTGGAGCTGACGGGCGCCTACCGTGAGAGTGACCGCCTCACCGTCGCCGAGGTCGATCTACCCGGCGGGCCGGCCGCGTATCTCATGGCCCATGGACGACCGATCCGCTACGGCGACCAGCCGGCGGCCGGCTGGGGGCTCGACGCCTACCAGACGGTCTTCGCCGGTGAGCCCGGCAGCGCCGAGATGCCGAGCGCCGGACGGCCGTTCACGACCGAGCTCGTCACCCGGCTCGTCGCCCGCGGTGTCCTGATCGCCCCGGTGACGCTCCACGCCGGGGTCTCGTCCCTCGAGTCGGGCGAGGCCCCCTACCCCGAGCCGTACGACGTCCCGATCGAGACCGCCCGGCTCGCCAATGCCGTCCACGCCTGGGGACGGAGGGTGATCGCCGTCGGAACGACGGTCGTCCGCGCGCTCGAGACGGCTGCTGCCGGCGGGCAAGGGCGTCCGATCGAGGCCGGCGGCGTGTCCTGGCCGCAGGTGCGGGGCGGTCGGGGCGAGACGGATCTCGTGATCACGCCCGAGCGCGGCCTCTTCGCCGTCGACGGTCTGCTGACCGGGTGGCACGAGCCCGAGTCGTCACACCTGCTGATGCTCGAGGCCGCCTGCGGCGGCCGCGGCCTGCTCGAGCGCTCCTACACCGAGGCGGCTCGCCTCGGGTTCGTCGGACACGAGTTCGGCGACGCCCACCTGATCCTTCCGTAGAACGGGCCGGGCACTTCGCGACCGAGCCGGGCACTTCCGCGTCCGAGGCGGTGGGGACGGGCCGCAGCAAAGTGGGACGAGCAGACCAATCGTTTTCGGGCGGGCAATCCACCCACATCGTCGTCCGTGATATTCCCGGTTCGACTGATGTCCGCTCGTCCCAAACCGTAAGAACGGATGAGACCACCAAAGGTTGCGGTATTTTTGCCTCGATCTCGGGCTCGCGGCCGGAAAGCCTCGCCAAGGGACTCGAGCCGCTCAGAATCCGGTGCCCGGTGACCCGCCGCTCGGGCGCCGACCGGCCGGCCGCAGCGGCGGGCGGCGGAAGCTCGCCGGTATAACGAGAAGTTCCGAAACCCGCGACAAGGAGGCCAGATGGGAGTTCTCGACGACAAGGTGGCGATCGTCACCGGCTCGGCCCGAGGGATCGGTCGGGCGACGGCCGAGCTTCTGGCCGAACATGGGGCCAAGCTCGTGATCAACGACCTGGACGCCGAGATCGCCGGCCAGGCGGCCGACGAGATCGACGGGGAGACCGAGGTCTTCGCCGGCGATCTGACCAAGCCCGGCGTCCCCGACGCACTCGTCGCCAAGGCGATCGGTACGTTCGGCCGGATCGACATCATCGTCAACAACGCCGGCTACACGCTCGACGCACCCCTCCACAAGATGTCCGACGACTGGTTCCAGAAGATGCTCGACATACACGTCGTCGCTCCCTTCCGCCTGATCCGGGCCGCCGCCCCCCACCTCCGCGAGCCCGCGAAGCTCGAGCGCGCCGAGGGACGGGAGGTATTTCGCAAGGTCGTCAACGTCTCGTCGATCTCGGGAACGATGGGCAACGCCGGCCAGGCCAACTATGCGGCTGGCAAGTCGGCCGTCGTCGGCCTGACGAAGACGCTCGCCAAGGAGTGGGGACAGTTCAAGGTCAACGTCAACGCCGTCGCCTTCGGCTACATCGAGACCCGCCTGACGGCATCCAAGGACGAGTCGAACACGATGGAGATCGACGGCCAGAAGATCCAGCTCGGGATTCCCGACCAGCTCCGCGGGATGGTCCCGATGCTGATCCCCCTCGGCCGCCCGGGCACGCCCCAAGAGGCCGCCGGCGGCGTGTTCTTCCTCTGTTCGCCCTGGGCCAACTACGTCCACGGTCAGGTCCTCAACGTCACCGGTGGTCAGTTCACCGGGATGACCACCTGACCGGATGACCACCTGACCTGACTGCTACCGGACAGACGGTCGGGGCGCGGGCCGAGGGGTCGGGTCGGTGGTCATGCGGGAGCCACGCTGACACGCGTGCTCGGGACCGGCGTCTCAACGCCCTTCGATCTACCGTCGTCGGCGAGTGCGCCGGCCGTACGCTGACCTGGTTCGCGCTGACACGCCAGGGCGCCCTCGTCCGGATCGAGAGGGCGCCCCCGAGCACACTCAGGCGGTGACGCCCTGGCCGTTGGCGTGAGACACGGTCTCGACCGAGCCGGACAGGTGGTAGCCCTTGCCCTGCTTGGTGATCTTCCCGTCGCGCTGGAGCTGCGGGAGAACCCGGTAGAGGTAGTTCGGGCCGATTCCCAGCGTGCTGGCAAGTTCGGACGCGGTGATCCCCGGCCGCTTGGTGATGTGGTCGATCGCCTGCTGGGCGCGGTTGCCACCGCCGGCCGGGCGACCCCGCTTCGCGCTCGTGCCGCCACCAGCCGGACGCGAGGCCCGTGCCGGGGTCTTGCGCGCAGTCCGCGCGCGGGCGGTCTTCGCGCGGGCGGTCTTCGCGCGGGCGGTCTTCGCGCGGGCGGGCTTGGCCGCCGAGGGCACTGACTGTGCGCCGGCAGCGCCAAAGGTCGCGGACATTTTGGTGAGCTGCTCGGCCTCGAGTCGGAGCGGCTCGATCAGTCGCTCGACTTCGGCGAGCCGGCCGCGTATGTCGTCTTGAATCGTCTTGATGTCAGGCAAGAGGTGTCCTTCGAGTCGTTGTCAGTGAGTCCACGGCAGTTGCCGTGCACATACAACGTACGCTATCCGCCTGACGGGTGACCAAACCTCTTCCGCGAGGCGAAGTCGCGACCGGCTTAAGGCTGAGTCACACCTGCCGGTCGACGGCGGTCGCGTGCGCTACGCGCGATCGCCACATGACCGTGTTCCTCGAGCTCGGCGTAGAGGACACGAATCGCCGCGAAGATCTCGTCGGCGACTTCCTGCTGACGTTCGCGTGAGGAGTCTGCCGTCTGCTCGAAGTGAAGCTCGTTGCCGAAATGGACGCTGACCCGGGGGAAGCGCAGACGCTTCCAGTTGCGGATCCCCGCCGAACCGTGGATCGCCACCGGAATGACCGGCGCGCCGGAGGCGAGGGCCAGACGGCCGATGCCCGGCTTTGCCCGCTCCTGGAGCTCGCCGGTCCGCGACCGGCCACCCTCGCAGTACATCGCGACCACTCCGCCCCGGTCGAGGATCGTCTCGGCAGTGATGAAGGCCTCCTCGTCACGGGCGCCCCGCCGGACCGGGAACACCCCGCCGTGGGTGTAGACCCATTTCATCGGGCCGCTGAACAGCTGACTCTTGGCCATGAAGCGGACCTTCCGGCGGATCGAACACCCGAGCAGGAAGTGGTCCATGTAGGAGAAGTGGTTCGGCGCGAGGATCGCCTTGCCGGTCGCCGGGACCTTGTGGGAGGCGATCGACCGGGTTCGCAGCAGGGTGTACGCATAGAGCGAGGTGATCGTCCGAACGACCCCGTAGACCCAGTCGGGCTCACGGGTTCGCGAGCGCTCGTGGAAGCCGTCGAAGTACTCCTTCGGGCGCGGGTCCCTGTAGACCTGCTCCTTCATCGCCACCAGTGGCTCACTCATCTCAACCTCCTACGCTATCGCGCCGGCCTGGTTACGCTCCGCACCGGTCTTCCAGGAGACCTCATGCGCCGACGCCGGTCGTCCGGCGCACGGCGTCCCGCCAGCCTCCGCGCAACTCCGTGCGGACCGACTCGGCCATCGCCGGCTCGTAGCGGACCCGCTCGCGCCAGCCCGTCCGGACCCGGTCGAGCGTCCACTCGCCCGACCCGACGGCCGCCATCGACGCCGCACCGAGCGCCGTCGTCTCCGACAGCTCGGGAACGACCACCGGAACGCCGAGGACGTCGGCCTGGAACTGCATCAGCCACGCGTTGACGCTCGCGCCCCCGTCGACCCGCAGCTCGACCAGGTCCCGCGCTCCGGCCGCCTCGATCGCTTCGACGGCGTCGCACGTCTGGTAGGCGATCGCCTCGAGCGTCGCCCGCGCCAGCTGCGCCCGACCGGTCCCTCGGGTCAGGCCGACGATCGTCCCGCGGGCGTGCGGGTCCCAATGCGGCGAACCCAGCCCGGTCAGCGCCGGGACGAAGTAGACGCCGTCGTTCGAGCTGATCGATCCCGCCAGCGCTTCGGTCTCGCCGGCCTCGTCGATGATTCCGAGACCGTCGCGAAGCCACTGGACGGCCGCCCCCGTGACGAAGATCGAAGCCTCGAGGGCGTAGGCGAGACGGTCGCCGATGCCCCACGCGACCGTCGTCAACAGGCCTTTGGCCGGCGCCGGCGGGGCATGACCGGCGTTGACGAGGACGAACGACCCGGTCCCGTAGGTGTTCTTCCCCATCCCCTCGTCGAGGCACGCCTGGCCGAAGAGCGCCGCCTGCTGGTCGCCTGCCACCCCGCACACTTCGACTTCGTGTCCATGGAGCGCGTCCCGGCGGGTGCGGCCCCGCGCACCTATGCTCGGGCGGAGTTCGGCCATCGCCCTCGGCGGCACGCCGAAGCGGTCGAGCAGCTCGGCGTCCCAGACGCCGCGACGGATGTCGTAGAGGAGCGTCCGCGACGCGTTCGACGGGTCGGTCACGTGCTCGCCGGTCAGCTTGAAGACGATCCACGAGTCGATCGTCCCGAAGACCGCCCGGCCGTCCCGGGCGCGTTCGCGGAGGCCGTCGACGTTCTCGAGCAGCCACTCGATCTTCGTGGCCGAGAAGTACGGATCGAGGACGAGACCGGTCCGCTCGCGGACAAGGTCTTCGAGTCCGGCCGCCCGCAGCTCCTCACAGCGGGCCGTCGTCCGCCGGTCCTGCCAGACGAGCGCCCGGTGGAGCGGGCGGCCGGTCGCCGGATCCCAGACGACCACCGTCTCCCGCTGGTTGGTGATCCCGACCGCGTCGAGGCCGCCGTGACGGACGCCGGCGTCCTCGAGGGCCTCGCCGGCAACCGCGTGGGTGACCTGCCAGATCTCCTCGGCGTCGTGCTCGACCCACCCGGGCGTCGGGAAGTGCTGGGTGAACTCGCGGTAGGCCCGGCCGACCAGGGCGCCGTCGTGGGAGAAGACGAGGCAGGTCGTTCCGGTCGTCCCCTGGTCGATCGCGAGGATCACGGCGCGAGGATAAACCCCCGCCGGCCGGCTCAGGTCCTCGGCTCGGGTCCTCCTATGCTGCGACGGCCGTGCGCGTCCCGTCGAAGGCCGTCGCGGCGGCGTCGACCCAGACCTCGCCGTCGTGTACCTCGACGGCGTAGACGCTCACCTGGAGGTCGTCGCCGTGGCACTGACCGGTTGCCAGGTCGAAGCGACGGTCGTGGAGCGGACAGGTCACGCACCCGTCGGCGACGATCCCGTCGGTCAGCGGACCGCCCTTGTGGGGGCAGCGCTGGTCGAGCGCGTACCAGCCGTTGCGCGTCTGGAAGACGGCCACCCGATGGCCGTCGATCTCGACGGCGCGGCCCTCGCCGAGGGGGACGTCCTCGACTCGGCAGACCCGGTTCACGCCGGCGGCCCGACGAGCTCGACGAACTGGTTCGGGTGATACGGCTCGTCGCGCTCGAGCCACGGATCCTGGACGGCCGCCTTGGCGATCGCCAGGCGCTCGCGGAGCGCGGCGCTCTCGTCAGCGTCGAGCACGATCTCCCTGACTCGTTCGAGGCCGATCCGCGGGACGAACGCGTACATCCGCTCCTTGTAGTCGGCGTTCTCCCGGTAGTACTGGAGAAACGCCGTCGTCACCCGCAGCGCCTCGGCTGCCGTCTCGACCGTCGCGAGGACGTCGGCCTCCCGCACGCTCGCCCCCGCGGCCCCGCCGATCCGGATCTGCCAACCGCCCTCGACGCCGACGACGCCGATGTCCTTGACGGTCGCCTCGGCGCAGTTTCGCGGGCAGCCCGACACGCCGCTCTTGACCTTGGCCGGCGTGTGGAGGCCCTCCCACGCCTTCTCCATGTCGACGCCGAGCTGGATCGAGTCGCCGAGACCGAAGCGGCAGAAGCTCGTGCCGACGCATGTCTTGACCGTCCGGACCGCCTTCGCGTACGCGTGGCCCGACGGCATCCCGAGGTCGCGCCAGATCGCCGGCAGATCCTCCCGCCGGACGCCGAGCAGGTCGATTCGCTGGCCGCCGGTGATCTTGACCAGCGGGACCTCGTACTTCTCGGCCGCGTCGGCGATCCGTCGAAGCTCCGACGGCGTCGTCACGCCGCCGTACATCCGCGGGACGACCGAGAAAGTCCCGTCGTTCTGGATGTTCGCGTGAACCCTGTCATTGATGTACCGGGCGTCCCGCTCCTCCCGGTGGCGGTTGCCCTTGATCTCCGAGACGAGGTACGCGAGCGCCGGCTTGCAGGCGCCGCAGTCGTGGCCGGTCCCGCACGCCTCGCCGACCTGGCTGACGGCGTCGAAGCCCCGCTCGCGGATCACGGCGGCCAACTCGCCGCGGGTCTGCTTGCGGCACGGACACAGATAGGCCGGCTCGTTGGCGGCGTCCCCGCTGACCATCGTCACGATCTCGGCAACCAGGCTCCGGCACGACCCGCAGCCGGTCCCGGCCCGCGTCGCCGCCATCACCTCGCGCGGCGTCGGCAGGCCGTCGTTGACCGCTTGGACGATCTCTCCCTTGCAGACGCCGTTGCAGTTGCAGACCTGCGCCGAGTCCGGCAGGTCGCCGGCCGTCGCCTCGCCGGCGGCGACGAGCCGGGCCAGCGGGTCGGTGACGAGCTCGCCGGCCCGCACGGCCTCCAGCAGGTTCTCGTGGCCGCGGATGTCGCCCATCAGGATCGCGCCGCTGATCCGTCCGTCGCGCAGGACGAGCTTCCGGTAGATCCTGTCCTCCCGGAACTCGGCGATCGCCGACTGGTCGGCGTCGGCCTCGCCGATCGAGACCAGGTCGACACCCATCACCTTGAGCTTGGCCGACGGGATCGAGCCGGCGTAGTCGAGCCCGATACGTCGGAGCAGGGTGTCCGCCGCGACCTTTGCCTGCTCGTGGATCGGCGCGACCAGGCCGTAGACGACCCCCCGGTGCTCGGCGCACTCGCCGACCGCGAGAACGCCGTCGGTCGACGTCCGCATCCGGTCGTCGACGACGATCCCGCGGCCGCACGTGATCCCGGCCGCCCGGGCCAGGCCGGTCTCGGCCCGGATGCCGATCGACACGACGACGAGGTCCGCGGCGAGCGAGTCCCCGTCGGCGAAGTGGAGCTGCTTGACCCGGCCGTTCCCGCTCAGCGACGTCGTCTGGCGGCCGAGCTGGACCTCGACGCCGAGGTCGGTCATCGCCGGCGCGAGCATCTCGGCGGCCCCGTGGTCGAGCTGGCGCTCCATCAGCCGGCCCATCAGGTGGATCACGGTCACGGCGGCGCCCTGGGCGACGACCCCCCGAGCCGCCTCGAGACCGAGCAGCCCGCCGCCGATCACGGCCGCGTGCTTGGAATCGGCGGCCGCCACCCGAATCGACTCGCAGTCCTCCGGGCCTCGGAACGGATAGACCCCCGGGAGGTCGATGCCCTCGATCGGGGGCATCAGCGGCTGGGATCCGGTCGCCAGGACGAGCTGTGAGTACGCCAGCGGCTCTCCGACCGCCGAGCCGCAGGCCACCGTCACGACCTTCGACTCGGTGTCGAGTCCGGTGACCCTGGCGCCGAGGCGGACCTCCACCCGGCGGTCCGCGTACCACTCCTTCGGCCGCAGTGCGAGCGCCTCGGGCGACTCGCCGGAGACGAGTATCTCAGACAGGCGGACCCGGTCGTAAGGTAGGCGGGGCTCGCCGCAGATCATCAGCACGCCGACACCGGGATCGCGATCCCGGATCGCCTCGCAGACCGCCTGTCCGGCGATCCCTCCTCCGACGACGACGATCGGCGCGCCTTGCTCGCTCATTCGTCGATCCTCCCAACACGCCGTTTCCCGGCCGTCACCATTCCATTTCCATCAGATGAACAGGGACGGCTTCCCTGGGAGGCCTCGGCGGCGCGGCCCCCGCCAGGCGCCGACCCTGGCCCTGCGGCGGCGTCAGACCGCGCCGGCCTCGAGCGGGTTGTTGACGACGGCCACGTAGCCCCGGCCGCCGGATCCGCCGGCCATCGGGACCGCGAACAGCGAGAGCCTACCGAGCCGAGGGCTGCGGAGCTCGTAGGTCTGCTGCGGCCAGTCGAGCGCGCCGATCGACTCGAAGAGGAGCGAGAACTGACGCTCGACGTTCGCCGGCCGCGTCCCCGGGAGATCCCTGATCCCGATCAGCCGGACCGACGCCTTGCGGGCACCGTCGCGGAGCTCCAGCCGCGAGCCGACGAGCGGGGCGAACCGCGACCGCGTCAGCCCGGGAGCCGCAGCCAACACGCGCCCGACGGCGACGGCCGCCCCCTCCAGGCCGACCAGCCCGACTCCGACCCATGCGACGGCCACGCCGCCCCCGACGAACGCCCGTCGCGACATCCGGTCCATCTGATCCCCGCTTCCCCCGTCCGAGCTGCGCCATGTCCCGGCTGCCCAGGACCAGGCGACAGATCATCCCACTCCCCGGATACGCTGCCAACCCCCGATGCTCGAATCTTTCACGGCTGAGACCTTCGCCGAGCTGGTGGGCGACGAGTTCCGCGTCCACGGCGAAGCCGGGGCGCTCTTCGAACTGCGGTTGGCGGCGTCGGTACCGATCGGCCTGGCCCCCCCGAGCGGGCGAGAGCCGTTCTCGATCCTCTTTCGCGGCCCGGCCGACCCGATCCTGCCGCAGCGGACCTACGCGGTCGAACACGCGACGCTCGGCCGCTTCGATCTCTTCCTCGTCCCGCTCGGCGCCGACGACAACGGCGCGCGCTACGAGGCTGTCTTCAACTAGAGGTCACGCCGCCGGCGTCCAGCGCATCGACGCGTGGGTCTCGGTGCTCGCCTCGACGACAAAGCCGAGCCGCTCGTACAGGCTGCGCGCCCGGCCTCCGAGCTCGACTTCCAGGCCGACGGAGACCCCCCGGGCGGCGGCCTCGTCCAGCACCCGCCGCAGGAGCTCGGTCCCGACTCCGGACCCGCGGAACTCGGCCAGCAGCGCGATGTCCACGATCCGCAGCTCGGTCGGCCCCCGCGCGAGAAGGAGCCTGCCGGCCGGCGTCCCGTCGACGACGACGACCTCGAAGTCCGATCCCGGATGGCCGGCAGCGTAGGCGTCACGCTGGAGGCGCGACTGCGATGCGAGGAACGCCGCCCGCTGCCGCGGCATCCCGGCGAGCAGCGCCAGCTCGAGCGGCCGCGTGCTGGCGAAGACCGCGGTCATGAACGACTCGTCGGCCGGAGTGCACGCGCGCAGGGTGACCCGCCGCGGAAGGCCGCCGTCCGGCTCTCCGCGCCCCACGTCGGAGGCCTATTGGCGGGGCGGGAAGATGCCTTGCAGAGCGATGCAGAAGTTCAGCGTCAGGTACGGCTGGAGGTTGTTGTGCGGCTGGCTGCCGCCGAGCATGCCGATCATCGCGGGGTTCATCTGCACGGCCGGAGCCGTCGCACCCGTGACGTAGGCGAAGCCTCCCGTCGAGGCCGCGAGCACGGCGCTCGGCGAGGGGGCGCTCTGGTCGGCGCTGCCGACCGCGGGGTTCTCGGCGTTCAGCGAGTGGCTGTGGGCCGGCATCTCGCTCTGGAGCACGGTGACGGCGTCCGAGCCGAGCGGCTCGCCCAGGTCGTAGGAACTCAACCCCGGGCCCTGGCCGGGGTGGATCGGAACCCGCCCCTGGAGGTCGGGCAGCGCGAAGTTCGACTTGCCGTCGCCGCCGTAGGTAGTCCCGAGCAGCGAGAACAGCGCCGTGTTCTGGCTGATCGGCAGGATCTGGCCGTCACAGAAGGCCCAGCCGCTCGGCGCGAAGTTGAACGGGAAGATCCTGATCTCGGCGACGAACGGGTCCATCGTCAGCTCTGACTCGGGAAGATCCCGAATAGGGAGAGGATGAAGGAGATCGCGAGCAGCGGCTGGCGGTTCTCGTGCGGCTGACTCCCGCCGGCCCCCGAGAGCGACGTCGCGGTCGGCGTCACCGCCGTGTCCTGCGTATAGATCTGGATCGTCGCAGGTGGGATCTGGGCGTAGACGGTGCCCGACGGGCTCAGGGCGTTGCCGATGTTGTTGCTCGCGAGCACCGGATGCTGGTGAGCGGGAGTCTGGGTCGCGGTCAGCGCGACCGTCTCGGTTCCACCCGTCTGGGCGAGGACGATGCCGGCCCCCATGTGGATCGGGACGCGACTGCGGAGGTCCGGCAGCGCGAACGTCTCCTGTCCGTCGCCCCCGTAGGTCGTCCCGATCAGGGCGAAGAGCGCGTCATTCTCTGAGATCGGGAGCAACTGTCCCTCGCAGAACATCCACCCCGCAGGAGCGAAGTTTCCCGCGAACATCCTGATCTCACCGATGAAGGGCTGGCCCATCTCAGTTCCGGCTCGGGAAGATGCCCGTGAGGGCGATGCAGAAGTTCAGCGCCTGGAAGGGCATCATGTTGTTGTGGGGTTGGCTGCCGCCGACGCTAGACAGGCTGGCGGGCAGCAGCGGGCCGAGCGCAGACGGCGCACCATACGCGTTGTTGACGGCCGCCGGGACGCCCGGCCCGGGGACGGCGCCGTTGGCCCCCGACGCGGTGACGATGTGCGTGTGCGCGGGCATCTCGTTCAAGCTCAATGTGTGATTGTTCTCTCCGCCGCGCTGACCGAGCGTGTGGCCGTCACCCTCGTGCATCGGCGCGTTGCCCTGGAGGTTCGGCAGGGCGAAGGTCGTCCGGCCGTCGCCGCCGTAGGTCGTCCCGAGCAGCGAAAACAGCGCCTGGTTCTGGTTGATCGCCATCACCTGCCCATTGCAGAACGCCCAGCCCTTGGGCGGAAAGCCGAAGCTGAAGACCCTGATTTCGGAGAGAAAGGGCTCAGCCATGTCTAGGCGAAATAATAGCCATGCCTAGGGCGTGTTGCAAGGACCGCCGCCGGCGAAGCCGCTCGAATCGAGGAGCACGAGCGCGGTCGGGGTCGGCGGGGAGTTCTGCGCGATCGTGAACGCCGTGACGGCAGAGATGTCGGTCGCAGAGCCGGTGTAGCCGGGTAGGCGGACCGTGCTCGAGTGGCGCTGGCGCAGTCGGATGTCGGCGCCCCCGCCGACGCCGCTCCCGGCGAGCTTGTTGGCAAAGGCGTCGAAGCACACCGCGTTCGTGTCGCCCGTCGCGGTGCCGGGGTTCAGCACGAGCCCGACCGTGAAAGCTGCCGCGCTCGGCGACGGTGAGGCGATCGTGTTGTTGTCGAACTTCGCGTCGAGCGCGACCGAGCCGGTCGCCTGGAAGTTGACGGCGAAGGCGTTGCTGTACTCGTAGAAGTTGTTGTGGTGGACGGTGATCCGGGTCGTGCCCGATCCGGGGGTGGCCGTCGTCGAGTTGTTCGCGACCGAGAGGTCGCCGCCCTGCAGCGACCCGGACCCGTTGACGCCCTGGACGCCGATCGTGTTGTCGATGAACTTGCCGCTCAGCGTGTTGTTACCCGGTCGCCGCGCCGATCGCGACCGCGTTGCCCAAAGCGTCGCGGAACGTGTTGCGCTCGATGTCGAAGCCGAGCGTCGCGTTGGACGGCGCGCCGCCGCCGACGGTGATCGTCACGCCACCGCCCGCCGCTCACGATGTTCGTGTTGCTGTTGCTCAGCGTGTTGTCGGTGAAGACGAGGGTCGACGATGACGTGTCGCCGATGTTGAGTTGGAAGAGGTCGCCCCGAGCGGCGTTGATCGTCGTGTTGGTGATCGTCGGGTTGACCGTCGCCGACCCCGTGCTCGTGATGTTCAGCGCGTCGTTGCCATTCACATCCGCCTCGGTGAAGGTGTCGCCCGTCAGGGTCAGGTTCAGCGTGCCGGCGCCCTGGTTGACGGCCATCGCATCCCCGGATCCCACGCTCGTGCCGGTCGGTCCGCCGCTCACCGTCGAGTTCGTCAGCGAGATCGTCCCCGTGGAGCTCGTCAGCCGGACGGCCGCCTCGGTTGCCGACGAGTTGACCCTCACGTCGTCGATCGTCGCGCCGCTGACCGCGCTGTCACCCGAGATGCCCGCCGCCGACCCGCTCGGGTTCGCGCTCAGCCCCTTTACCGTGACCCCGGACGCGAGCGTGACCACCGCGCCACTCGACGCCGCCAGCACCGGCCGGCTTGCCGGCGTCGCCCCGAACAGGGTCGTCGGCCCGATCGTCAGGGCATCGGCCTGGCCGATCAGCCGCTGGCTGGACTTCAAGACGATCCCCGCGGCCTGGCCGGTGCTCGACCCGTCCCCGCCGAACACGTAGATCGTGTCGCCGCTCGCCGACGCGCTCTGCGCCTGGGCGAGCGTCGTGAACGGCGACCCCGAACGCCCGTCGTTGGCGCCCGACGCGTTGTTCTTCACATACCAGACCTTGCTCGCCACCGTCACGGTGACCGTCCCCTGGGTGCTCGCGCCGTGCGTATCGGTCGCGGTGTAGTGGAACGTGTCGGTGCCCGTGAACCCGGCCGCCGCGCGGTAGGCAAAGCCGCCGGTCGCCGAGTCGAAGACGATCGACCCGCCGTGCGCGCTGGTCGTGTCGACCGCCGTGATCGACGCCGAATCTCCCGGATCGGGGTCGCTGACCAGGCTGTTGAGCGTGCCGGCGGACGTCGTCTTCGGCTCGCTGGACGCGGCGGCCTGCGTCCCGTACTCCAACAGCGTGTTGCCGATCGCGCTGACCGCCAGCGGGTTGGCGACCGGCGGCGTATCCGGACGCGTGACGAGAACATGCACCGTCGCGCTCGCCGTCCCGCCGTGCCCATCGGAGATCGTGTACGTGAACGAGTCGCTCGCCGTCGCGCCGACCAGCAGGCTCTTCAACGTCCCGCCCGCCGGTGCGGTCGTCGGATCGTAGGAGAACGTCCCGTTCGCGTTCATCGTCACCGTCGCACCCAGCGCGGTGGTCCCCGTCAACGTCGGTCCCGCTCCGATCTGCGTGACCGTCAAAGCGAACGCGTTGACGTCGGTGTCGTTGAACAGGACGCCGTGCTCTCCGGCCCGCGGCAGCGCCGTCACCGCATTGTTCGGGACCGCCGTCGCAACGCTCGTCCCGTACGTATCGTCGACCGCGACCGGCGGCGCGAGGACGGTGATCGTCACCGTCGCCACATTCGAGCCCTGGAAGGAGTCGTGCGCCGTATAGGTGAACGTGTCCGTCCCGTTCGCCGTCCCGTTGAAGCCCGATGTCGGGGTGTAGGTGAACGATCCGTCCGGATTCAAGCTCAGCGACCCGTGCGCCACGTTGGTCCCCAGCACCGCGGTCAACGCCAGGCCACCCGGGTCGGAGTCGTTCGCGAGCACGCCGGTCCCGGCCGGGACGGTCAACGTCCCGTTCTGCGCAATCGTGTACGCGTCGTTCGCCGCAACCGGCGGCGCGTGCACGTGGATCGTCACCGTCGCGGTGTTCGACCCCTGGAAGGCGTCATGCGCGGTATACGTGAACGAGTCCGTGCCGCTGAAGCCGGCCGCCGGCGTATACGTGAACGACCCGTCGGCGTTGAGCGTCAACGAACCATGCGCCACGTTGGTCCCCAGGACGGCGCTCAGCGCCAGGCCGCCCGGGTCGGTGTCGTTGTGAAGGACGCCGGTCGCCGCCGGCACGGTCAGCGTCGCACCCTCGTTGACGTCGTAGGAATCGTCGACGGCGACCGGCGGCGCATGCACATGGATCGTCACCGTCGCCACGTTGGACCCCTGCAGCGAGTCATGCGCCGTGTACGTGAAGCTGTCATCCCCGCTGAAGCCCGCCGCCGGCGTGTACGTGAACGAACCATCCGCGTTCAGCGTCAACGTCCCGTGCGACGGCCCCGCCCCGACCACGGCGGTCATCGGCAGGCCATTCGGATCGCTGTCGTTGCCCAGCACCCCCGGCGCCGCGACCGTCAGCGTTGCGCCCTGGTTGACGTCGTAGGAGTCGTTGACCGCGATCGGCGGAGCGCCGACATGGATCGTCACCGTCGCCACGTTCGACCCCTGGAAGGCATCGTGCGCCGTATACGTGAACGAGTCCGTCCCGCTGAAGCCGCTCACCGGCATGTAGGTGAACGACCCATCCCCCAGCAGCGTCAACGTCCCGTGGGTCACATCGGTCGCGAGGACCGCGTTCAACGGCAGGCCGCCCGGATCGGAGTCGTTGACGAGAACGCCGGTTGCCTGCCCGACGACCAGGGTCGTGTTCTGGAGGACGTTGTAGGAGTCGTCGACCGCGACCGGCGGTGCATGCACGTGGATCGTGACCGTCGCCGTATTCGACCCCTGGAAGGAGTCGTGCGCCGTATACGTGAACGAGTCCGTCCCGCTGAAGCTCCCCGCCGGCGTGTACGTGAACGACCCGTTCGCGTTCAGCGTCAACGTCCCGTGCGACGGCCCCGCTCCCAGGACCGCCGTGATCGGCAGTCCCTCAGGATCGGAGTCGTTGCCGAGCACGCCCGGCGCGGCGACGGTCAACGTGGCGCCCTCGTTGACGTCGTAGTTGTCGTTGACCGCGACCGGCGGCGCGTGGACGTGGATCGTGACCGTCGCCGTGTTCGACCCCTGGAAGGAGTCGTGCGCCGTGTAGGTGAACGAGTCCGTCCCGCTGAAGCCCGCTGTCGGCGTGTAGGTGAACGACCCGTTCGCGTTGAGCGTCAACGTCCCGTGCGACGGACCCGCCCCCACCACCGCCGTCATCGGCAGGCCCTCCGGATCGGAGTCGTTACCGAGCACACCCGGCGCGGCGACCGTCAGCGTCGCGCCCTCGTTGACGTCGTAGGAGTCGTTGACTGCGACCGGCGGCGCGTGCACATGGATCGTCACCGTCGCCACGTTCGACCCCTGGAAGGCATCGTGCGCCGTATACGTGAACGAGTCCGTCCCGCTGAAGCCGCTCACCGGCACGTAGGTGAACGACCCATCCCCGAGCAGCGTCAACGTCCCATGGGTCACATCGGTCGCGAGGACCGCGTTCAACGGCAGCCCGCCTGGATCGGTGTCGTTGGCAAGAACCCCGGTTGCCTGCCCGACGACCAGGGTCGTGTTCTGGAGGGCGTTGTAGGAGTCGTCCGCGGCGACCGGCGGCGCATGGACGTGGATCGTGACCGTCGCCGTGTTCGACCCCTGGAAGACGTCATGCGCCGTATACGTGAACGAGTCCGTCCCGCTGAAGCTCCCCGCCGGCGCGTACGTGAACGACCCGTTCGCGTTCAGCGTCAACGTCCCGTGCGCCGGTCCCGCGCCCAGCACCGCCGTGATCGGCAGACCCTCCGGATCAGAGTCGTTACCGAGCACACCCGGCGCCCCGACGGTCAACGTCGCCCCCTGGTTGACGTCGTAGTTGTCGTTGACCGCGACCGGCGGCGCCCGCACATGGATCGTCACCGTCGCCGTATTCGACCCCTGGAAGGCGTCATGCGCGGTGTACGTGAACGAGTCCGTCCCGCTGAAGAACGCCGCCGGCGTATACGTGAACGAGCCGTTCGAGTTGAACGTCAACATCCCATGCGACGGACCCACGCCGAGGGCCGCCGTCAACGCGAGGCCCCCCGGATCGGTGTCGTTACCCAAGATACCCGGCGCGACCACGAGGAGGGTCCCGCCCTCGAGCACGTCGTAGGAGTCGTCGACGGCCACCGGCGCCCCATGCACGTGGATCGTGACCGTCGCCGTGTTCGACCCCTGGAAGACGTCATGCGCCGTATACGTGAAGCTGTCATCCCCGTTGAAGCCGGTCGCCGGCGTGTACGTGAACGACCCGTTCGGGTTCAACGTCAACGTCCCGTGCGCCGGCCCCGCCCCCAGCACCGCCGTGATCGGCAGACCCTCCGGATCGGAGTCGTTACCGAGCACACCCGGCACGGCCACCGTCAGCGTCGCGCCCTGATTGACGTCGTAGGAGTCGTTGACCGCGACCGGCGGCGCATGGACGTGGATCGTGACCGTTGCCGTGTTCGAACCCTGGAAGGACGTCATGCGCCGTATACGTGAACGAGTCCGTCCCGCTGAAGCTCCCCGCCGGCGCGTACGTGAACGACCCGTTCGCGTTCAGCGTCAACGTCCCGTGCGCCGGTCCCGCGCCCAGCACCGCCGTGATCGGCAGACCCTCCGGATCAGAATCGTTACCGAGCACACCCGGCGCCCCGACGGTCAACGTCGCGCCCTGGTTGACGTCGTAGGAATCGTTGACCGCGACCGGCGGCGCCCGCACATGGATCGTCACCGTCGCCGTGTTCGACCCCTGAAAGGCGTCATGCGCCGTATACGTGAAGCTGTCGGACCCGCTGAAGCCGGCGCTCGGCGCATAGGTGAACGAGCCGTTCGAGTTGAGCGTCAACGTCCCATGCGACGGACCCGCGCCGAGGACCGCCGACATCGCCAGCCCGCTGGGATCGCTGTCGTTGGCGAGCACGCCGGGGGCGACCACGACGAGCGTCCCCCCCTGGAGCACGTCGTAGGAGTCGTCGACGGCGACCGGCGGCCCGTTGACCTGGATCGTCGCAGTCGCGGTGTTCGAGGCCGCCAACCCGTCGTTGGCCGTGTAGGTGAAAGCGTCCGTCCCGTGGAAGCCCGGAGCCGGCGTGTAGGTGAACGAGCCGTCCGGGTTGAGCACGAGCGTCCCGTGCGACGGTCCGTCGACCAGCACGGCCGCCAGCGGGGCACCGGCGCCGTCGCTCGATCCGGCGAGGACCCCGGGCGCCGGGACGGTGAGCGTCTGGTTCTCCGTCACCTGGTAGGCGTGGTTGACTGCGTGCTGGTCGCCCGGGCGGGCGTTCTTCGAGCACTGGCGCAGGCCCGCTCCGCTGATCGAGTTCGGCACGCCGACGTCGGAAGGCTGCGGTCCGTTGCCGTCACAGGTGGCTGTTCCCGACACGGTGTTCCCGCTGAGTGTCACGCCGCCGGAGTTGCTCTTCACCGAGAGGGCGCCGCTGATGTGATCGCCGACGAGCGAGATGTGCCCGCTGTTGGAGTTGACGCTGACCGCCCCGGAGGACGCGTTGGCCAGGCGGACCGTCCCGGCGTTGCCCGAGATCGTGACCGGCCCGCCGATCGACATCCCCGTGCCCTGGCCCGCCTCGATGTCGGTCACGCTGCCGCCGGGGGTGTTGAGGACCTTCAGCGCACCGCCGATCGACCCACCGAGGATCACCGCCCGCCCGCCGTCGATCGTCAGGCCTCCGTTGAAGTGCGACGCTCCGCCGGTGCTCGCGTCGAGCGTCCCCTCCACCGTGGTGGCGCTGCTCACCGTGACGTTGTGGAGGACGCAGGTGCTGCCCGCCGGGACGTCCAGGCTGGCAAGCGTCGTGTTCGAGAGCGTCCCCGAGCACGTCGTCGCGGCGTCGGCGGTCGCGCTAAGACCGAGCCCGGCGGTCGCGATCACGACAAGCAGCAGGATTAACCTGATGCCCCGGGACGGCGCTTGCCGTGGAAACGCCCACGACGGCCGCCTTCCAGCCAGTGCGGCCGGCGGCGATGCGACACGAGATTCGATGCGAGCAAAAATAGTCCTACATCGTTGCCGCGTCAAGCAACTCGGTCACGCCGGCTCGGGCCGCCGGCGACGAGCCTCTCAGCCGGCGAGCATGCTCTCGAGCTCGGCCACGCAGCCGCCGCACCCGGTCCCCGCCCGCGTCGCGTTGCCGACCTGCGCGAGCGTTCGCAGGCCCCCGTTGCGGATCGCCTTCTCGAGCTCGCCCCGCTTCACCGCGTTGCACGAGCAGATCGTGTCGGACGCCGCCGGCGCAACCGCAGGCCCGGGCGCAGCGCCCGGCGAGAGCACGTCGGCCGGGACGTCGTCGCCGCTGCGCAAAAGGCCCGAGAGCATCCGCGCCTCGCTCGCGTCGCCCACGAGCACCGCCCCCGCGAGCCGTTCGCCGTCGAGCACGAGCTTGCGGTAGATGCCGCGCCGCGTGTCCGAGTGAACGATCTCGTCGACGCCGTCGGCCGTGCCCCCCGCGTACACGTCGACGCCCGCGACCTTCAACGTCGTCGAGGTCACGGCCCCGCGGAAGACCCCCGGCTCGCCCGCGATCACGGCCCCGGCCGCCTTCGCCTGCTCGGCGAGCGGCGCCCACAGCCCGTAGACGACGCCCCGATGCTCGGCACACTCACCGATCGCCCACACGCGCCGGGCGCTCGTCCGCAGCTCGTCGTCGACGACGATCCCCCGACCGCACTCGAGGCCGGCCTCCCTCGCGAGCGACGTCTCGGCCCGGACGCCGACGGCCAGGACGACGAGATCGGCGCGCATCCGCCGACCGTCGCTCAAGACGACGGCGTCCTCGGTGATCTCGGCGACCGAGCGCTCGAGGAGAGTGATCAGGCCGATCTGCTTCAGGGTCCGGCGCAGCATTCCCGCCGCGCCGTCGTCGAGCTGCTGGGCCATCAGGCGATCGGCCAGCTCGACGACCGTCACGGTCTTGCCCTGCGCCCGCAGCCCCGCTGCCGCCTCGAGGCCGAGCAGGCCGCCGCCGACGACGATCGCCGAGCGGCCCGGAGCATGCCTCAACGCCTCGACGTCGGCCGCCGTCCGGAAGACCTGCACGTGCTTGAGCTCGGCACCCGGAATCGGCGGCACGAAGGCCCGCGACCCGGTCGCCAGGACCAGCGCGTCATACGGGTGCTCGCCGCCCGCCAGGTCGACCACCACCTCACGCTCGAGGTCGAGCCTCGTCGCCCTCAGGCCGCCCCGCATGTCGACCCCGTGGGCCGCGTACCAGTCGGCCGTCCGCATCTGGATGTCGGCATACCCGGCCGTCCCGGCCAGGACCCTCGAGAGCAGCACCCGGTTGTAGGCGGGCCCCGGCTCCTCGCCGAGCATCGTCACGCGGAGCGTCGGCCGCCGGCGCAGCGCCTCCTCGACCACGGCGAGCCCGGCCATCCCCGCGCCGACGACGACGAGCCGCTTCGCCTTCGCCCGGCGCGGCGCCGACGCCCGGCGCCCGACCCGCTCCATGCGCACCGCGGCCGCCTTCAGCTCGGGCTGGCGAGAAACCGGGTCGATCGCCCCGTGGGTCGCGTTGTTGAGCTGTCCGTCGCCGCCCGGCGCGTGGAGCAGACCGAAGTGGAACGGCGCGAACACGACGCCCCGGGCCAGACCCGGCTCGAGCCTGGCCTGCGCGACGAGCTCACCGCGCGCCGAGACGATCCGCACCCGGTCACCCTCCTCGACGCCCGGCAGGTCGGCCGGGTTGAGCTCCACGAAGGGGCCGTCGGTGGCCAGCGCCGAAGCCTTGCCCGTCCGCGTCATCGTGTGCCACTGCTCGGCGATCCGCCCGCTCGTCAGGGTCAGCGGGAAGTCCTCGCTCGGCGCCTCGACCGGCGCGGTGTGCGGCGTCGGCGCGAACCGCGCCCGGCCGTCCCCCGTCGGGAAGCGCCCGTCGGTGTAGAGCCGCGGGGTCCCCTCGTGGTCCGGCTTGGCCGGACACGGCCACTGGACGCTGCCCGACCGCTTGAGGCGTTCGTGGCTCAGACCACTGACGTCGCACGGACGTCCCGCCGTCGACGCCGCGAAGTCGTCGTAGACCGCCGCCGAGTCCGGCCATGCGAACTGCTCTGCGTGTCCGAGCGCCGCCGCCAGACGGGCGAAGATCTGCCAATCCGGGAGCGCGTCCCCCGGTGGCTCGATCAGCTTGCCGACCAGCCCGACCCGCCGCTCGGAGTTCGTCATCGTGCCCTCCTTCTCCGGCCACGCGGCCGCCGGCAGAACGGCATGGGCGAGGGCCGAGGTCTCGGTCGGGTGGTGGGCGTCCTGGACGACGACGAGCTCCGCCGCCTCGAGTGCCTCGCGAACCCGCGCCGAGTCGGGCATCGACACCGCCGGGTTCGTCGCGACGACCCAGATCACCTTGACCCGGCCCGGCTCGAAGATGTCGGTCGCCGTCAGTCCCGGCACCGAGTCGATCTCCCCCGGCGTCGACCAGTGGGATTCGATCGCCGCCCGGTCGGCCGCCACCGTGACGTCCCTGTAGCCCGGCAGCAGATGCGCAAGCCCCCCCGTCTCCCGCCCACCCATCGCGTTCGGCTGTCCGGTCAGGCTCAGCGGGCCCGCTCCCGGCCGTCCGATCTGTCCACTGGCCAGGCAGAGGTTGATCAACGCCCGATTCTTCAGCGTCCCGACCGTCGACTGGTTGGCCCCCATCGACCACAGCGCCATCGCCGCGCCCGCGCTCGCGAACCTGTGCGCCGCCAGCTCGATGTCGGAGGCCGCGACCCCGCAGACGTCGGCCGCCCGCTCGGCCGGCCACTCGGCGGCCACCTCGCGCAGCGCCGGGAACCCGCTCGTGCTCCGCTCGATGAAGGCCTCGTCGAGCAGGCCGTCGCGATCGATCGTGTGCAGCATCGCGTTCAACAGCGCCAGGTCCGTCCCAGGCTTGACCGCCAGGTGGAGGTTCGCCGCCCGGGCCGTCTGCGTCGGCCGCGGGTCGACGCAGATCACGAACGCCCCCTCGGCCTGACGCTCGCGGATCCGCGACCACAGGATCGGGTGGCAGGCCGCCGTGTTCGAGCCGAGCAGGAACAGGCAATCGGTCAACGCCAGGTCGGCGTACGCCGGCGGCGGCCCGTCGCAGCCGAACGCCCCCTTGTAGCCGGCGACCGCGCTCGACATGCACAGGCGCGAGTTCGAGTCGAGGTTGTTCGTCGCGAGGAACCCCTTGACCAGCTTGTTGACGACGTAGTAGTCCTCCGTCAGGAGCTGGCCCGACACGTAGAAGGCGATCTCCTCGGGCTTGTAGGACCGCAGCCGGCCCGCCAGCGTCCCGAGCGCGTCCTCCCAGCTCGCCGCCTCGAACCGAGCGTCCCGATCCGAGCGCATCAGCGGCGTCACAGCACGGTCCTCCGCGTGCACCGCCGCCGCCAGCTCGAGCGGCTTGCGACAGGTCCGTCCGTGGTTCACCGGGTGGATCGGATCGCCCTCGATGCTCGTCATCCGCCCGCGCTCGGCTCGCACGACGAGCCCGCAGCCGGTGCCGCAGTAGGGGCAGAGTGTCCTCATCGTCCCCGACATCCTGGACACCGGCCGTTGCCGGGATGGGTCGATTTGATGAACGCCAGGTGAACGACCCAGCCCACCGGCTCCAACCGGCCCACCCCGTGTACCGTGCCGGCGATGGGGAGCGACTCCGAGTTCGTCCTGCGCACCGTCGAGGAGCGCGGCGTCCGCTTCGTCCGCCTGTGGTTCGTCGACGTCCTCGGCCTCCCGAAGTCGATCTCGATCCCCGAGTCCGAGCTCGAGTCAGTCCTCGAGGACGGGATCGGCGTCGACGGCTCGTCGCTCGAAGGCTCCGCCCGCCTGGCCGAGCGCGACGTGATCGCCCACCCCGACCCCTCGACCTTCCAGATCCTCCCCTGGCGCCCCTCGTCGCTCGTCGGCCGGATGTTCTGCGACACCCGCCTCCCCGACGGCTCGCCCTTCCCCGGCGACTCCCGCGAAGCCCTCCGGCGGGTCCTCTCCCACGCCGCCGAGCTCGGCTGGAGCTTCCAGGTCGGCGTCGAGATCGAGTTCTTCCTGTTCGCCGGAGCCCCCGGCCCGGACCCCCCCGTGCCGCTCGACGAGGGCGCCTACTTCGACCTCACGACCCAGGATCTCGGCTCCGACTTCCGCCGGCGCGCGATCGAGTACCTCGAGCAGATGGGCATCCCCGTCAAGGCCTCCCACCACGAGGCCGCCCCCTCACAGCACGAGCTCGACCTCGCCTACACCGACGCCCTCTCGATGGCAGACGCCGTGACCACCTTCCGGATCACCGTCAAGGAGGCCGCCCGCGAGCTCGGCCAGTACGCGACCTTCATGCCCCAGCCGCTCGAGCACCAGCCCGGCTCAGGGATGCACACCCATCTCTCGCTCTTCGACTCGACCGGCGCCAACGCGTTCTACAGCAAGACCGCAGACCAGCCGCTCTCCCAGACCGGCCGATCCTTCCTCGCCGGCGTGCTCGGCCACGGCCACGAGCTCTCCGCCGTCACCAATCAGTGGGTCAACTCCTACAAGCGGCTCGCCAACGGCTTCGAGGCCCCCTCCCACGTCGCCTGGACCCGCCACGGCGGCTCCGGCCTCGTCCGTGTCCCCTCCCGCCGCCCCTCCCGCGAGTCCGCCGCCCGCATCGAGCTCCGCTCCCCCGACCCCGCCTGCAACCCCTACCTCGCCTTCGCCCTCACGCTCGCCGCCGGCCTCCGCGGCATCGAGCGCGGCTACGAGCTCGAAGCCGAGACCATCGAGAGCCACCCGCCCGACGCTCGCCCGCTCCCCGAGGACCTCCACCAGGCGACCAACGCCTTCGAGTCCTCCGAGCTCGCCCGCGAGACCCTCGGCGACCGCATGGTCGACTGGTACGTCCGCAACAAGCGCCGCGAATGGGACGAATACCGCACCACCGTCTCAGCCTTCGAACGCGCCCGCTACCTCCGCCTCTGAGCCCCCTCCACGCTCCGCCTCTGAGCCCCCTCCCCGCTCCGCCTCCGAGCCCCCTCCCCGCTCCGCCTCCGAGCCCCCTCCCCGCTGCGCCTCCGAGCCCCCTCCCCGCTGCGCCTCTGAGCCCCTCCCCGCTCCGCCTCCGCCCTCGCCTCCCCTGCCGCGTCGCGAGCGAGCGCCCCGGCCGAGTCCTCCGCCGGCCGCTGCGCGCGATCTGCCCCCAACCGCCCGCGCGCGCTCCAGAAGATCACGATCCCGGTCCCCCGCCCGGCGCAAGCATGCCGCCCGCCCGGCTGCTCGCCCACCTGCCCCTCACCGCCGGCTCGCGTAGACCCGGACGAAGTCGCCCAGCTGACGCCCCCGGTGCGCGAACCCCCGCCAATCGCGGCCCGTCGCCCGGTGGCGCAGGTCGAGCTCCACCTCGACCACCCGCAGACCCGCCCGCGCCGCGTCGATCGTCATCCCGATCTCCATGCCGAACCCCGGCGCGAACGGCACGACCGTCGAGAGCCCACGGTGCGACAGGCCCCGCTGCCCCGAGATCGGCGCCCCCAGCACGAGGCCCGTCCGCCGCCGGATCGCCCAGCCCGCGAAGCCCACCGCGACGCCGAAGCCCCCGCCCGCCCGTCTGGCGAATGCCGCGACCGCCACGTCCGCCCCGTCCTCCCGCACGGCTCGCTCGAGGCCATCCAGGCGGACCGCGCTCTCCCCGAGATCCCCGTCGCACAGCACGTACACCGTCTCCGGCCCGCCCAGCTCGAGCGCTCGCCTCGCCGCCAGCGTCGCCGTCCCCCCCTTGCCGAGCGTCCGCCCCGCGCTGACCACGTCGGCCCCGGCCGCCCGGCCCAGTCCCGCCGTCCCGTCCTGGGACCCGTCGTCTCCAACGACCACCCGCGCCCCCGGAAACGCCCGTCCGATCGCGTCCAGCGTCGTGGCCAGGCGGTCGGCCTCGTCGCGGGCGGTCACGATGACGATCGTCGAGGGTGGCATCTGGCGCGCCGGCTATTGTCGCCGCTTCGCGTTCAAAGGAGACGGCAGTGCCCGACATCGTGGCCCACATCACCGGCACCGTTTGGAGCATCGACTGCGCCGTCGGCGACCTGGTCGAGGAGGGCGACACCGTTGCCGTGCTCGAGTCGATGAAGATGGAGATGCCCGTCGAGGCCGAAGACTCCGGCCGCGTCGCCGAGATCCTCTGCCGCGAGGGCGAGCCCGTCAGCGAGGGCCAGGTGCTCGTCGTCCTGACCACCGACTGACCCTTCCGACGGTCGCGTGCAACCCGTCGTCGTGCGCCTCGCGGGCCGTCGACGGCCGTCGCCCGAAGGCCGCTCAGACCAGGCAAATCGATCCCGTCCGACCGGCTGCCTAGCCTGCGTCTCACGCATGCCGCCTCTGATCACACGCGAGGAAGCACTCAGGCTCGGCGAGCTCGACTCACACGAGGAGATCGAGGCGCTGATCGAGCGCGCCTGGCTCGCCCGGACCCAGCGGTTCGGCGACTCGACCGACATGTGCTCGCTCGTCAACGCCAAGTCAGGCGGCTGCGCCGAGGACTGCGGCTTCTGCGCCCAATCGCGCTTCGCCTCGGCCGAGACGCCCCTCCACGCGATGATGGACCCCGAGCAGATCCTCGACCACGCCCGCGCCGCCGAAGCCGCCGGCGCCCACCGCTTCTGCATGGTCACCCAGGGCCAGGGCCTCTCGAACCGCGACTTCGAGAAGGTCCTCGCCGGCGCCCGCCTCGTCGCCGAGCACACCAACCTCAAGCGCTGCGCCTCGATCGGCCATACGTCCCCCGCCCGCGCCCGCGCCCTCCGGGAGGCCGGCATCCAGCGCGTCCACCACAACGTCGAAACCGCCGAGAGCTATTACGACGAGGTCTCCACGACAGTCCGCTACGCCAGCCGCCTCCGAACGATCGAAGCAGTCCGCGACGCCGGCCTCGAGACCTGCGTCGGCGGCATCCTCAACCTCGGCGAGACCCGCGACCAGCGCGTCGAGATGGCCTTCGAGCTGTCGGCGATCAACCCCACCAGCGTGCCGATCAACATGCTCAACCCCCGACCCGGCACCAAGTTCGGCGACCGCGAGTTCATGGATCCCTGGGAGGCCGTCAAGTGGATCGCGATCTTCCGGCTGATCCTCCCCGACGCCCTCTTCCGGCTCTGCGGCGGACGCGTCGAGAACCTCGGCGAGCTCCAGACGCTCGCCGTCCGCGCGGGGATCAACGGCGTCATGATGGGCAACTTCCTGACCACGCTCGGCGCGACCCCCGACGACGATCGGGCGCGCTTCGAGGAGCACGGTCTCAACGTCGCCCGCCAGCCCGACAACGGCGCCAATCCACGGCCCGACAATCGCAGCGGCTGGCTCGCCGGCGAGGCTCCCCTGCCGCCCGCCGTCGCCGAACCCCCTGTCGCCGAACCCGCCGGCGACGAACCCGCCGGCGACTCGCCGCCTCCGCTCGACGTCCGGCTCTGGGATCCGTCGACCCAGCTTCGCTTCAAGGCCAAGCGCTCGGTGCCCGCCTACCCCGAGCCGATCAGCGTGGCGGACTGAGCCGGACGGAGACGGTCGACTTGAGCGACATCGAAGACCGGCTCGACGACCTCCGCGACCGCGGTCTCTACCGCCGGATGCGGATGGTCAGCGGTCCCCAGGGCCCCCGCGTCCTGCTCGACGGACGCCCCGTCCTGCTGCTCTGCTCCAACAACTACCTCGGCCTAGCCGATCACCCCCGCGTCCGCGAGGCGGCCGCCGACGCCGCGATGCGATGGGGCGTCGGTGCCGGCGCGTCGCGCCTCGTCTCCGGGACGATGACGATCCACCGCCGGCTCGAAGAGCGGCTCGCCGACTTCGAGGGGTCCCGCAGCTGCCTGCTCTTCGGTTCCGGCTATCTCGCCAACCTCGGCGTGATCGGAGCCCTCGCCGGCCGCGACGAGGTCGTCTTCTCCGACAAGCTCAACCACGCCTCGATCATCGACGGCTGCCGGCTCGCCCGCGCCGAGACCTTCGTCTATGAGCACTGCGACCTCGATCACCTCGCCTGGGGCCTGCGCCAGGCCGAGGGCCGCGGCGCGGTGATCGTGACCGACTCCGTCTTCTCGATGGACGGCGACATCGCACCCCTCGCCGAGATCGTCACCCTCGCCCGCCGGTATGACGTCCGTGTCGTCGTCGACGAAGCCCACGCCGTCGGCGCGATCGGGCCCGGCGGTCGCGGCGCGGTCGCCGAGGCCGGACTCGAAGGCGAGATCGACGTCGTGGTCGGCACGCTCGGCAAGGCGCTCGGGTCCTACGGTGCCTACGTCTGCTGCGACGCCGGGATGGCCCGGTACCTGACGAACACCGCCCGCTCGTTGATCTTCTCGACCGCTCCGCCTCCCCCCGCGGTCGCCGGCGCCCTCGCCGCGCTCGAGATCCTCACCGAGCAGCCCGGCCGCGTCGACAAGCTCCAGGCGGCAGGCGCCCATCTCCGCGACCAGCTCGTCAGAGCCGGCGTGCCGGCCCCCGTCTCCCGGACCCAGATCGTCCCGCTCGTCGTCGGCGACGCCGGCCTCGCGATGGAACTGTGCGACCGGGTCCTGACCCGCGGCGTCTTCGCCCAGGCGATCCGCCCCCCGACCGTTGCCCCCGGGACCGCGCGGCTGCGGCTCGCCGTGATGGCCTCCCACACCCCGAGCGAGCTCGCCCGCGCGGCCGAGGCGATCGCCCTTTCGGCTCGCGAGCTCGACATCGCCTTCCAGACGCCCGTCGCGGTGCCCGTCCCGGCGCCGGTCGCCGACCCGTGGACGCTGGCCCACTACGCGCCCCGACCGCGTCTCGATCCGGCGTCCGAACGCGGCAGCTCGCGGCCGTTCGACGTCGAGGCCGACGTCGTCCCCCACGCTGCCTGAAGTCGCCGATCCCCCGCCGGGCGCCGATCCCGCCGGGCGGACCGGCCCTTCGAGCCGGTCGGACGCCCGGCCTGCTGGTCACGGGAACCGACACCGGCGTCGGCAAGACCGTGCTCGCCGCCGCGATTCTCGCCACCCTCGCCGCCCGGGGTTGGCGGGTGGCGGCCCACAAGCCCGTCCTGACCGGGCTCGACAAGGGTGCCGCCGGCGAGGCCGGGGGCGAGGCCAAGGGCGAGGGCGAGGGCGAGGGCGAGGGGCGAGGGGGAGAGCGAGGGGGAGAGCGAGGGGGAGCCGGGTCTGGCCGACCACGAGCTGCTGGGTCTGTGCGCGGGGATGGCACCCGACGACGTCGCGCCGGTCCGCTTCGGACCTGCCGTCTCCCCCCATCTCGCCGCGGCGCTGGCCGGACGGCCGATCGACGTCCCGGGGCTGATCGCCCGGGTCCTGGCGATCCGCGCTGACGCCGTGATCGTCGAGGGCGTCGGCGGCCTGCTCGTCCCCCTGGCCCCCGGATGGGACCTCCGCGCCTATGCCCGGGAGCTCGGGCTCCCAGTCGTGATCGCGGCCCGCCCGGGCCTCGGCACGATCAACCACACCCTGCTGACGCTCGAGGCCGCCCGGGCCGGCGGTCTCGACGTGCGGGCCGTCGTACTCACGCCCTGGCCGGCGGACCCGGGTCCGCTCGAGCGCTCCAACCGCGAGACGATCGCCGAGCTGGGCGGCGTCGAGGTCACGACGCTCGGCCGAATCGATCCGCGCTCGGCGGACGCCCTCGCCCGGGCCGGCGCAATGCTCCCGATCGAAGCCTGGATCTCGCCCCGCCGAGCCGACGGTTCCGACCGGCCGGCGCCCTAGCCTTTGCGTTGTGGAAACCGCCCGGCTCGCCGAACTCGACCGGCGCCACCTCTGGCATCCGTTCACCCAACAGCAGTCGTGGTGCGACGAGCCGCCGCTGATCGTCGACCGGGCCGACGGGACGATGCTCTACGACACCGACGGCCGAGCCTACATCGACGGTGTGTCGTCGCTCTGGTGCAACGTTCACGGACACCATCATCCGAAGATCGACGCCGCTGTCGTCGACCAGCTGGGCCGGGTCGCCCACTCGACGATGCTCGGCCTGACCCACCAGCCGGCGATCGAGCTGGCCGCCCGACTCGTGGAGATCGCGCCGGCCGGGCTGACGCGGGTCTTCTACTCCGACAGCGGTTCGACCGCCGTCGAGGTCGCTCTCAAGATCGCATTCCAGTACTCGGCTCAGCAGCCAGATCCCGCGGCCGGGCGGCGGACCGGCTTCATCAGCCTGCGAGACGCCTACCACGGCGACACGATCGGGTCGGTCTCACTCGGCGGGATCGAGCTCTTCCATTCGCGGTACGCGCCCCTCCTGTTCGACGCCTGGCAGGTCGACGCGGGAGATCTCGCCCAGCTCGACGAGATCCTCGAGACCCATGGCGAGACCGTCGCCGCGATGATCGTCGAGCCGCTGGTGCAGGGCGCCGCGGGCATCCTCGTGCACCCGCCCGGCTACCTCCGGGCCGTCCGCGAACGCTGCGACGCCCACGGGATCCTCTTGATCTGCGACGAGGTCGCCACCGGCTTCGGGCGGACCGGGCGGATGTTCGCCTGTGAGCACGAGGCCGTCCGGCCGGACCTGCTCTGCGTCGCCAAGGGTCTCACCGGCGGCTACATGCCCCTGGCGGCGACGCTCGCGACCGAGCGGCTCTACGAGGGATTCCTCGGGGCCCACGAGGACTTCCGGACCTTCTTCCACGGCCACACCTACACCGGCAACCCCCTGGCCTGCGCCGCCGCCCTCGCGACGCTCGACGTCTTCGAGGAGGAGCGCACGCTCGAGCGGCTCGCGCCGAAGATCGCCCTGCTCGGTCGGCTGCTCGACGACCACGTCTCACCGCTGGGCTCGGTCGCCGAGATCCGCCAGTGCGGGTTCATGGTCGGGATCGAGATCGCCGGGTTCGCCCCGGGTGATCGGGTGGGCCACCAGGTCACGCTTGCGGCGCGCCGCCGCGGCGCCGTCGTCCGCCCGCTGGGCGACGTGATCGTGCTGATGGCGCCGCTTTCGATAGCTGCTGCGGAACTCGGGCGGCTCGTCGAGATCACGGCCGCGGCGATCGCGGAGGTCACCGGCGCGCGAGTGCTGCGGGCTGCCTGACCCCCCGGAGCGTCGAGCAGGGCGGCCGAGGCCTGCGGGGGGCGGGTCTCAGGCCTCGTAGGGGACGAAGTCCCGCTTGCGGGCCCCGCAGACCGGGCAGTACCAGGTCGCCGGGATGTCCTCGAAGGCCGTCCCGGCCGGGATGCCGCCGTCCGGATCGCCGTCGGCCTGGTCGTATATATAGCCGCAGGACTCGCAGATCCACCGCTCTTTGGTCGTCGTGCTCATGCCCTGAAGAATACCGGCGGAGGCCGTCCCGGACGGTCTCCGCGTCGCCTTCGGCGCTCGAGGTCCGGGAGCTTCGCTTCGAGGGCCGGTCCTATTCGCGGGGCTCGCTGAGCAGGATCCCGAAGAACTTCTGGTCGACGTCGCGCGTCAGGTCGACATGGACGTGCTTGATCTCCGTGTACTCGTTGAGCCCGTAGATCCCGTGCTCCCGGCCGTTGCCCGACTGCTTGTAGCCGCCGAACGGCGCCACGCAGTTGATCAGGTGGTGGTCGTTGATCCAGATCGTCCCGGCCCGCAGTCGCCTGGCCGTCGTGATCGCCCGGTCGTAGTCCTCGGTCCAGACGCCGGCCGCCAACCCGTAGATCGTGTCGTTGGCAACGCTGATCGCCTGCTCGTCGCTTGAGACCTTGATCACCGACAGGACCGGCCCGAAGATCTCCTCCTGGGCGATTCGCATCGAGTTCTCGACTTCGGTGAAGATCGTCGGCTCGAAGAAGAAGCCCTTGCCGTCGGGGCCGCTCCACGCCTCGCCCCCGAGGACGCAGTTCGCGCCCTCGTCGCGTCCGATCCGCACGTAGTCGGCGACGATGTCCCGCTGGGCCGCGGACACCAGCGGGCCCATGTCGGTCTCGTAGTCGAGCGTGTCGCCGAGCCTGATCGTCTTCGCCCGCTCGATCAGCCGCTCGACGAAGTCGTCGTGGATCGACTCCGGCAGGATCAGTCGGGTTCCCGACTCGCAAGCCTGGCCCTGGTGGAAGAACGTCGCCCAGAGGGCTCCGTCGACCGCCGCGTCGAGGTTCGCGTCCGCGAAGACGATGTTCGGCGACTTGCCGCCGAGCTCGAGCGTGCACTTCTTGATCGTCTGCGACGCCAGCTCCATGATCCGCCGGCCGACGACGGTAGATCCGGTGAAGGAGATCTTGTCGACCAGGGGATTGCACGCCAGCTCCTCGCCCACCGTGCTGCCGGGGCCGGTGATGACGCTCAGAACACCCTTCGGCAGGTCGGTCTCCTCGATCAGCTCAGCCAGCCGCAGCGCGGTCAGCGGCGTGTTCGAGGCCGGCTTGAGCACGACGGTGTTCCCCATCGCCAGCGCCGGCGCCAGCTTCCAGACGGCCATCAGGAGCGGAAAGTTCCACGGCACGATCGCCGCGCAGACGCCGATCGGCTCGCGCAGCACGAAGTTGTAGGAGTGGGTCGGGAAGGACACCGGGGCGAGGGCTTCCTGGAACTGGCGGTCGGCCTGGCGAGCGAAGTAGTCCCAGTGGACGATCGACTGGCCCAGCTGGACGACCGAAGCCGCCCGGATCGTCATGCCGGATTCGATCGCCTCGAGCGTCGCCAGCTCATCCTCGTGCTCGGTCAGCTTGGCCACGACCTGGAGCATGATCCGTGACCGATCGTCCCCGGCCATCTCCGCCCAGACGCCCGCGTCGAAGACCTCCCTTGCCTTGCCGAGCGCCGCCCGCGCCTCGGCTCGCGACATCCGTGGGACCGTCGCGACGACCTCCTCGGTGCACGGGTTGCGAACGTCCATCGTCGCCCCGTCGGCCGCGGTCACCCACTCGCCGCCGACGTAGTTGCCCCACGCCCGGATATCCGTCGAGCTCTGGCTTGCCATCAGGTTCTCTCCTCGAAGTCGACGCTGCCCCGAGACCCTATCCCACGGTCAGAGGGCCCTGCGGTAGAGGCCTGCGAACTCCTCCTCCGAGGTATCCCGGGGGTTCACGAGGGTGCAGGCATCGCCCATCGCACCCTCCACGAGCAGGTCGATCGACGCTTCGCTCACGCCGACCTGCGACAGCCGGGTCGGCAGGCCGAGCGAGGCGACCAGGGCGCGGACGTGCTCGCCGAGGACGTGCCCGACCGCCTCCGGCGAACCGCCGGTCTCGAGCCCGAAGACCTCGTTGACCTCCCGGTAGCGGGCCGCGATCGGCTCGCCGCCGGCTGCGTTGAACTCGATCACCCACGGCAGGTTGATCGCGTTGGCGACCCCGTGCGGGACGTCGCAGTGCGCGCCGCAGGCGTGCGACATCGAGTGGGCGATGCCGATCGCGCTCGACGACGTCGGCTGGATCGCGAGGTTTGCCGCGATCAACATGTTCCCCCGCGCCGCGTCGTCCTCCGGGTGCTCGATCGCCAGCTGGAGGTTGTCGCGCAGCAGACGGAGCGCGGCCATCGCATAGGCATCGCTGTGCGGGTTCCACTCGCTCGAGACGTACCCCTCGATCGCGTGGGTCATCGCGTCCATCCCGGTCGACGCGGCCAGGCTCACCGGCAGGGTGCGTGTCGACTCGGGGTCGAGCAGAGCCAGCCGCGGGTACATCGGGACGTCCCCGATCTGGAACTTGACGTGGGCGTCGCGATCTTTGACGACGGCGACGAAGCTCGCCTCCGACCCGGTGCCCGCGGTCGTCGGGATGCACGCGAGGGGCGCCAGCTCCTGCGGACGGCCCTCCCCGTCGTCGTCCCGGGGCAGGCCGAAGTAGCCCTCCCAGCCACGCGGATCCCCGCCGTGGACGAAGATCACGTTGGCGACCTTGGCCGTGTCCATCACAGACCCGCCGCCTACCGCGAGGATCGAGTCGGCCCCGTGCTCGCGGGCCGCCTCGGCCGTCCGCATGACGACCCGCGCGTCCGAGTCCTGGGGAACGTCGTCGACGATCACGGCCACCTCGAGACCGCCGTCCCGGACCCCCCCGACGACCCGGTCGACGAGGCCGGTCGCGCGGATCACCTGGTCGGTCACGATCAGGACGCGCTTCGCGCCCTCCTTGCGGAACTCGAAGCCGATCCCGCCGATCAGGTCGTGCCCGGCGATCACCCTGGTCGGTGCGATGAACTGGTAGAACGGCTTGAAGCCGGCCATCTGCCGGGCGCCGAACCCCCCGTCCGTGGACTCCCAGGCGTCGTCGGTGCCCATCAGGGGACGATCAGATCCTCGCGCCCCGCGTCCCGCAGCTGCTGCTTGTAGCGCGGGAAGACCCCCTTCGTCAGCGGGAGGAGCTTGAGGATCTTGGCGACCGGTCCCTTCGCCTTCATCTGTCCGCGCGCCAGAGCGACCGTCACGTTGACCTTGCCGAGCCAGAAGTTGTGGGCCGTGTCGGCGTCCATCGTCATGATCACCTCGGGCACGAGCTCGGTCGGCCCGAGATCGACCTGGCCGGGCTCGCCGAGACGAATCTTCAAGGTGATCTGCGACGTCGGGTTGCGGAGCGGGAACGCGACGATCGTGTTGGCCTTCTGGAACTGCGGGAAGAGGACCTCGTCCACCGCAAGGTCCTGGAAGAGCCGGCCGATGTAGTCGTAGACCTCCTGCTCGTCTTTGAAAAACGCCAACTGATCTCCTTGTGCTTGCTTGCCACCGTGGCCTGCCGCGCGGCCGCCGGGCCCCCAGCATAGCCTCTGCAAGGCCCGCTGCCCGGCCTTCCGACCCGGCCCGCCGCGCCTGGCCTTCGAGCGCAAAGACCTGCGCCGAGACGCCGATCGGACCCCGGTCGAATGAAGCTCCGCGGGAGATCCTCGACCCGTCCGCGGCGCCCCCGGCGTGCCCGCCGGACAGAGCCATCGGCAGCGACAGGGCCCCGCCGCGGTTTCCCGAAACTTCGGTCCCCGGCGCGCGTTAGAGTGATTGTCTCGAGCGAGCCAATGGAAGCCTCAGCCCTCCCACGCCCCCCAGCTCTCCCGAGACCACGGCTGGTCGTGCCGGCCCCGGTTCTCCGCCTGCACTCAGACGACCAGCTCGTCGCGCTGTTCCGGGCCGGCTCCGACGACGCCTTCCGCGCGATCCACGACCGCTACCGCGTGCGCCTGCTCGCCTACTCCGCCCAGATGCTCGGCGGATCGCGCGCCGACGCCGAGGACGCCCTCCAAGACGTCTTCGTCCGCGCTCACCAGGCGCTTCGGGCGAACCGTCAGCCGATCATGCTGCGGGCCTGGCTCTACCGCATCGCACACAACCGCTGTGTCGACCAGTTGCGCCGTCCGCCGCCGGTCCCCAGCGAGATCATGCCCGGAGCCCAGCTTGCCCTCTCCCGCGGCGCCCGCCACGACCCGCCGACCGAGGCCGAGCGCAACGAGGACCTGCGGCACCTCGTCGCCGACGTCCACTCGCTACCCGAGCAACAGCGCTCGGCCCTCCTCATGCGAGAGCTTCAGGGGCTGAGCTACGAAGAGCTCGGCTGCGCGCTCGGCGTCTCCGTCGCCGGGGTCAAGTCGCTGCTGCTGCGCGCCCGCGGCGGCGTGCTCGACGCGGCGGCCGCCCGCGACACGCCATGCGCCGACATCAGGCTCGAGCTCGCCTCGGCCCACGATCGCGGCGTCCGCGCGAGCGGACGCGCCCGGCGCCACATGCGCGAGTGCGATCAATGCTCGTCCTACCGCGGGCAGCTCCGCAGCGTCAGCCGCCAGGTCGCGGCTCTCGTCCCCGTCGGACCGCTCGGACATCTCGGTCTCCTGTTCGGAATCGGCGGCGGCGGAGCGGGCGCCAGCGCCGGGGCCGGAGCCGGCGGCGGCGGCATCGCCGCGAGTGGCTCGAGCGCCCTGCTCGGCGGCGTCGCGACCGCCACGGCGACCAAGGTCGCGGCGATCGTCGGCGCCTGCGCACTCGTCGGCGGCGCCGGCGCACTCCAGGCCACCGCGCCGCCGGCTCACCGCCAGGCACGTGCCAAGCAGGCCAGTCCCCGAACGACCTCCGTCTCCCCGACGAATCCCGGCTTCGTCGCCCACACAGCCGGTGGGACGATCGCCCCCACGCCGCCCACCTCGCCCCGCCTCGGAAGCGCGTCCCTTCCGACGGCGCCGACCTCACTCGACGGTCAGGCACAGCTCGCCCTGGCGTCGACGGCGGGCACCTCGCCTGACCCGAGCGCCGTCGGGCAGACGGCCTCCTCGGCCGCAGACCCCGCGGTCACCCAGCCGGGCGCCGCGACCGGCCTCCCCGGCGACCCGACGAATCCAGCCCCTGCGGGCCAGGTCGCCACCGGCGCCTCAGGAGATCCCGCGTCCTCTGGGTCCCCCCAGGCCACGCCGGGGTCCGGCGGGCCGGCTCAGTCGGTCAGCCAAGGGCAGACCTCGCCGGCCACGTCCGCGACCCAGGCCGCCGCGCCCAGTGGCGCTGCGTCACAGTCCGGGCCTTCCGCGCCGGCACAGGGGGCCAGCGCGACGAGCCCCTCGTCGCCGGCCGCCGTCGCGTCCGCCGGGGCCGACCCCCAGGCCAGCGTGGCGTCGATTCAGCCGGCGGATCCCAGCTCGCGGGGCACCGGGCCGCCGCGCAGCCTGTCAGCCATCCGCACCACCGGCGGGACCAGCTCGGTCTCGGCCGGCACCCTCTCGATCCACTGGCAGCACAGGCCGCGGCCGTTCAACTCGCTCCACCGGGCAGCCCCCCAGCTCAACCGCGACGTCCCAGTCTCACTGACTCACTGACGACCCGCCACCGGAGCGCCCGCTGCTTCGGTCGACGGCGAACTCGCCTGCCCGCTTCTGTCGACGACGACTCGTCTGCCTGCTTCGGTCGACCGCGAACTCGACCTCTAGACGGCGAGCTCGGCCCAGACGAGACGGCCGTCAGGCCGCTCCCAGCCCCAGCGCCGCGCCAACTGCTCGACGAGCCGCAGGCCCAGCCCACCGCCCGTCGCCGGCATCTCGCCGCGAACGCGCGGGTCGCCCGCCGATCGCCCGGGGTCGTGTACGGCGATCCGTACGCAGTCGCCGATCACCCGCGCATCCAGCGTGATCGTCTCCCCTGGAATGCAGGCGGAGTGCCTGACCGCGTTGGTGACGAGTTCGCTCGCGACGAGGGTCGCGTCGGCGGCCTCGTCGCGCCGGTCCCCGAGCACATCTCGGAGCGCCTCGCGGGCCAGTCTCGGCGCGGCCGGCCCACAGGGGAGGGTCATATGTATCGCTTCGCCTGATTTGCGCATGGACCTGGTGTACCCAGTCGACCAGCGGCCACTCGTCATTCGTCGGGCAGACCGACGAACGGGAGCTTGTCGAGCACGCCCGCGAGGCGGAACAGCTTCTGTGCCTGGGCAGACCCTCCGGTGATCTGCAGGCGACCGGCCATCGGGTGGCGGTTGTCCCGCGCATGGGCCTCGAGCAGTACCCGAAGCCCGGTCGAGTCGATGAACGACACGCCGGTCAGATCGATCGCGATCACCGCGGCGTCCGACGCCTCGGCCTGCCTGAGTGTGGCGTCGAGACCCGGAGCCGTCGCGACGTCCAGCTCGCCTTCGACGCGGACGATCGTCCCGTCGTCTCGACCGACCAACTCGATGTTGAACGGGCTGATAACCGGATCTCTCAAATCTCGTTCAAGGTCTGTCCTGCCGCCGCGCCGCTCTGGCGCCGCGGCGATGGCCGCTCGCTCGGCGGCCGAGTCTACCGCCGCAGCCGCCGCCCGGCCGCTCCGATCCGGGGCGACCTGATCAGTGGGCTCGCCGACCTGCAGGCGACGGTGTTGGACATCGAGACTAAGACCCAGCGCCTGACGGGGCCGGAGGCGACGATCGAGGAGCGGATCGAGGTCCGGCGTGCCGATCTCCCACGCGCACGCTGGCCGTCGACGCGGAGGTTGGCCGGATCCACCCGGGGATCGATCAGATCGCCCGCGACGTGCAGACGTTGCGCGTTTGCGCGCCTTCTGCCCGACCCGTCGACGGCCCGCCGACGCGGCTCGAGGACACGTTCACGTCGAGCTAGGAGCACCCCGCCCCGCGGAGTCCTACACTCCCCGGTCGATGCCCGAGATCATCACACCCGCCCTGTACCGACGCGGCGAGGGTGAGCCCCTACTCCTGCTCCACGGCTTCAAGGGGACGTGGCACCAGTGGCAGCCGATCGTCGACTTCCTGACCGACCGCTACGAGGTGATCGCCCCGACGCTTCCCGGCCACGACGGGGGCCCTGAGTTCCACAAGCAGGGCGGACTGCGCCTGAGCGACGCCGGTGACGCCGTCGAGGCCCAACTCGACGAGCTCGGCGTCGGATCGGCCCACATCGTCGGCAGCTCGATCGGCGGCGGAATCGCCCTCGAGCTGGCAAAGCGCGGTCGCGCCCGCAGCGTCGTCGCGCTCGCCCCGGCCGGCGGCTGGCACCCCGGGAGCAAGGAGAGCCGCAGGCTCGCGCGATTCTTCGTCCGCCAGCGGGCGCTCGCCCGGGCCGGCCGGCCAAGCCTGCCGATGGTCATGAGCAAGGGCCCCACCCGCCGGCTGGCGCTCCGCGACATCATGTGGCGCGGCGAGCGCGTCTCAGCCCCTGCCGCTGTCCAGATGGTCCTCTCGTCGCTGCGATGCCCGGTCGAGGGACGCGTGATCGCCGCACTGCGCGCCGACCAGGCAGCGATCGAGGGCCTCGACTCCGTCCGCGCCCCGACCCTGATCGCCTGGCCCGAGCACGACCGGATCCTCCCGTCGGCCCGCCACGCCGCCCGCTTCCGGACAGAGATCCCCGGAGCCGAGTTCGTGATGCTCCGGGGCACCGGCCACGTCCCGATGTGGGACGCCCCCCAGCTCGTCGTCAAGACCGTCGACGACTTCGTCTCCCGGCACTTCGCCACCGCCTCGCCGAGCTAGGCGATTGATTCCACGGCTGGGCGCCGGCGGCGCCGTCGCTCTGCCTGCGGCGAAGTAGCCCGGGAAGCCAACGAACCAGGTCCTGTCGTGCCGCGGCTCGGCGTCAGCTGAACAGCATCGCCGCCCCGAGCGCTCCTCCGAGGTCGCCGAGCGTCGTGACCACGACCGCCGGCGGGCGCCCGTCGGCGAACAGATGGGGTCCCATCGCCGCCGCGATCCGCTTCGCGTAGGGCTGACCCAGCCTGTCGCCGAGGCCTCCGCCGATCACGACGGCCTCGACGTCGAGCAGGTTGACCGCCGACGCCACGCCTGCGCCTAGCGCCGCGATCGCCCGGTCGACGAGCTTCTCGGCGAGTGGATCCGACCGCTTCAGAGCCCGCGCCCAGATCCCGCTCGTCAGACGCGCGCGGCCGTGCTTCTCCATCAGCTTGAAGAGATCCGTCGCGTGCCCCTCGGCGTGGAGCTCGCGCGCCCGGGCCTCCATCGCCGCCCGTCCGGCGTAGGCCTCCATGCAGCCGCGCCGCCCGCACGGACAGCGGGCACCGTCGAGCTCCACGACCATGTGCCCGATCTCGCCGGCTCCCCCCCGGCCAAGCCACGGCTTCCCGTCGAGGATCAGCCCGCCGCCGACCCCAGTCCCCCAGTAGACGCCGAGCAGCGAGCCGTATGGCTTGCCGGCTCCCCGCGCGAACTCCGCCGTCGTCGCGACCGTGACGTCGTTGCCGAGACGTACCGGCCGTCCGAGTGTCTTGGTGACCACCGCGGCCAGCGGATACGAGCCGCCCCACGCGGGAAGATTCCGGGCCTCGCTGATCGTTCCCCGCTCCTCGTCGATCTCCCCTGGCGACCCGACCCCGATCCCGACCAGGCCGCCCAGGTCGATCGACGCGGCCCCCGCCGCGTCCTCGAGCGAGCCGATGATCGCCTTGGCGACGTCGGCCGGGCCACCGGTCGTCGGCGTCGGCCGGCGGGCCGACGCCAGCACCTTGTAGCGCTCGTCGACGATGATCGTCTGGATCTTCGTGCCCCCCAGGTCGACCCCCGCCCGGAGGACGCTCACTTGGATTTCTCCGCGTGACCGCCGAACTGCGCCCGCATCGCCGAGAGCAGCCTGTTGCCGAAGTCGGCGGCCCCGCGCGAGCTGAACCGGTCATACAGCGCGGCGGTCAGGACATGCGCGGGGACGCCCTCGTCGACCGCCGCCAGGGCCGTCCACCGGCCCTCGCCCGAATCCGAGACGCGCCCGTGGAAGCCATCGAGCTCGGGTGACTCTGCGAGCGCGGCAGCCGTCAGGTCGAGCAGCCACGACGCGACCACGCTTCCCCGCCGCCAGACCTCTGCCACCTCGGCCGTGTCGATCTCGAAGCGGTAGTACTCGGGGTCGCGCAGCGGCGTCGTCTCGGCATCGTGCTCCTGCTCGAGAGCGCCGACATTCGCCTGGCTGAGGATGTTGAGCCCCTCTGCGTAGGCAGCCATGATCCCGTACTCGATGCCGTTGTGGACCATCTTGACGAAGTGGCCGGCGCCCGACGGACCGCAGTGGAGGTAGCCCCGCTCGGCCTGCGACGGGTCGCCTGAGCGGCCCGGCGTCCGTTGCGCGGCGTCGACTCCCGGGGCGATCGTCGCGAAGATCGGGTCCAGGTGGCCGACGATCTCCGGCTCGCCGCCGATCATCAGGCAGAACCCCCGCTCGAGACCGAAGACGCCGCCGCTGGTGCCGACGTCCACATAGTGGATGCCGTCCGGCGCAAGCGCCTTCGCCCGGTCGATGTCGTCGCGGTAATAGCTGTTGCCCCCGTCGATCACGATGTCCCCTTGCTCCATCCGGGATGCCAGCTCGTCCACCGTGGAACCCGCATATGCGGCCGGCACCATGATCCAGGCGGCCCGCGGTCGGTCCAGCTTGGCGACGAACTCGTCGAGCGACGACGCGCCGATCGCCCCTTCACCCTCGAGTTCGGCGACCGCCTCGGCGTTGACGTCGTAGACGATGCACTGGTGACCGTCGCGCATCAGGCGCCGTACGAGGTTCGCGCCCATCCGGCCAAGACCAACCATTCCGAGTTGCATGGCTTTCTCCGTTGTCGCTTGGAAGCGGTTGAGCCTACTTGCCGGGTCCCCCCGACGGACCCGCCTTACGCGCTCGAAACCTGACTCAGCTCGGCGATCTGAGCCGCGCTGAGCTCGACGCCGACCGCGGCGCAGTTCTCCTCCAGGTGGTCGACGCTCGCCGTGCCCGGGATCGGCAGCATCACCGGCGAGCGGGCCAGCAGCCAGGCGAGCGCGACCTGGGCCGGCGTCGCCCCGGTCGCCTTGACGACGTCGTCGACCCTGCCACCCGGCGCAGCCAGGTCCCCCGACGCGATCGGAAACCACGGCATGAACCCGATGCCCTCGCGCTCGCAGTGATCGAGCACGTCCTCAGATCCACGATCGACGAGGTTGTAGCGGTTCTGGACGGTCGCGATCCGGACGATCCGCCGCGCCGCCTCGAGGTCGGCCACCGAGACCTCCGAAAGCCCGACCTCGCCGATCTTGCCCTCCGCCTGGAGGTCGGCCAGAACGCCGAACTGCTCCTCCGCGGGGACCCTCGGGTCGATTCGATGAAGCTGGAAGAGGTCGATCCGCTCGAGACGCAGCCGTCGGAGGCTGAGCTCGCACTCCTGCCGCAGATACTCCGGCCGGCCGAGCGGATGCCAGCCCCCGGGTCCCGTGCGGACGAGGCCGGCCTTCGTCGCGATCACGAGATTCTCGGGATACGGGTGGAGTGCGCGGGCGATCAGCTCCTCGCTGACGTGGGGTCCGTAGGAGTCCGCCGTGTCGATCAGATCGACGCCGAGCTCGACCGCCCGACAAAGGACCCTGACGCACGCCTCCGGGTCAGCCGGAGGACCCCAGATACCCGGGCCGGTCAGGCGCATCGCCCCGAAGCCGAGCCGGCGGACGTCCCGCTCGCCGATCGCGAGCGTTCCCGCCTGGCCGATGGCCGCGTCGATCCCCATGGGCCACAAGCGTACCCCGCTCGACGCGCGGTCGGCCGCGCTACCCTCCCGCGCGTTTGCCTCAGGCCGGCAACGGCCGCGGCGCCGGCAAGCTCGTCGCCAGCGCCCCGGAATGCGGAAACGGGACCCCCTCCGGGACGGGTACGTCGAGAAACTCGCATACCTCGGTCCACCCCGATCCGGTCTCCCAGCAGACCTCCAGGAGCCGGTCGGTCGAGGAGAAGAACTTCCTCACGCCTGCCAGATGATCGGCGTAAAAGCGGCGATAGCGCTCCGGGGCGCTCGCCGGTCGCGTTGCCCCGTAGGCCGCCTGATGGCCCCAGTAGTCGGGGAACCGATCGGTGTGAGCAGTGATCGACGCCATCCACAGATCGACCGAAGACCGACGCGTGAGTACGAACTTCGTCGCCGGGAAGCGGTTGGCCAGCTGTTCGTAAAAGAGCGGCCACGGAAGGTCGCCGAGGATCTGGAAGGCCTCGGCGACCGAGAAGAGCTCGTCGAGGCGCCCCCGGTGCCACGCCGCCATCAGGTCGTCACTGCGGTCGATCCAGCCCAGCCGGGAGAAGCCGAGGATCTCCGTCGCCTCCCCAAAGGACTTCGTACCGGTACGACTCAGGCCGAGGCAGATCGCGACTGGTGGCATGTCTCCCTTTGCCCAGCTTGGCGGGCCGACGATACCAGACGACAATTCGCAGGACACTGCCCGTAGTGCGATCATGCTGCACCCATGACAACCCCTCCCGGGACCCCCGTGGCCTCCGTGGCCTCCCGACAGTGGCCCATCTGGCACCCACAGCAGCGGCTGTGGAACCGCCGATTGGTGGCTGCCCTCGAAGTCACCCTTTCGCGTGTGCCTGTCATCGCCCGCCTGACGGTCCGGGCGATTGTCGTCATCGACTCGCTGCTCCTGCTCGCCGAGGTGCTCCGCCGCCGGTGGTCGCTATTCGGCCTCGCGTCGCTGCGCGGGCTGCCGCGTGCGCGGCGGCTGCCGGTGCTCCACATCGACTGCGGCGTCCACGAGCAGGGACGCGAGATCCGCTGCCTGCATCGGTGGTTCGCAACGCGCCGCGAGATCCGCGTGATCGCCTTCGAGGCCGGCAGCCGGCAGTTCGCGGCCGCCGGCGTCGCGCTTGGAGACCTGCCGGCCCTCGAACTGCTCCACGCCGCCCTCGTCGGGCCGGATCACGTCGGCACAACCGTCACGCTCTACCACTCCGCCGAGAGCCGCGGCTACGCCGACTCGACGTTCCCCGTCGACGGGGCCGAGCCCGAAACCGTCCCCGCCGTGCGACTCTCCGATGTCCTGCGCTCGCGGCAGGCTTCCCACGTCGGCCCGGTCATCCTGCGGATGAACATCGAGGGTGCCGAGTTGGCGGTGATCGAGGACCTGATCGCCGCCGGGCTCGACCGGCGGGTCGACGGCTACTACGGCATGTGGGACGACCTCTCGCGGATCGATGCCCGGCTCGACGCCCGACTGCGTGAGCTCGTCCACGATCATCGGATCGCCCCACTCACCTTCAATGGTCGCGACCTGGGTTACGCCCTCCGCCGCCTGGCGATCCGGATCGACGTCGGCAGCTCGATCAGACGCGGCGACCTCAAAGGGCCGCGACGCATCGCGGAGGCACCCTGCTGAGGCTCGTCGACCCGACCGATACCGCCGGCACGCCACAGGCGACGGTGACAGTTCGCGCGGTGCTCGAAAACACCGACGCCTTCATCGCCGAAGGCCTGGCGCTCGCACGCTCGCTGCGTGCGTTCGGCGGCCCGCACGCGGACGCCCGGTGTGAGCTGCATTTCGTCGAGTGCACACCACACGACACCACGCAGTTCGACGCACTCGGCGTGACGCTGACGACCGTCCCCCGCTTCGACCGGCGCTCGCCGCAGTCGAACAAGCTGGGGATGTTCCATCCGGTCGAAACCGACTACCTGCTCGCCGTCGATGCCGACGTCCTCGTCGTCGGCGACGTCACCCCCTACCTGATCGGCACCGCCATCGCAGCCGTTCCGGCGAACGCCGCCAAGGTGCTCTCCCACGCCCGCTGGCAGGAGGTCTTCGCCGACGCCGGCGTGAGTTTTCCCAGCGACCGCCTGCTCGCCCCGTTCTCCTGGCAGGAGACGATCCCCTACTTCAACAGCGGGGTCCTCGTGGTCCCGGGTACGCGTGTCGCAAGCCTGCGCGAGGAGTGGGTTCGCCGGACTCACGAGCTGTTCGAAGCCGACGACGCGCGCGACTGGTGGAGCACTCCGCAGCGCGCCCACGTGAACCAGATCGCCCTCGCGATCGCCGCGTCGACCGGCGCGTTTCCCCGGCGAGCGCTGCCGATCGAGATGAACTACATGCTGATCGACGACGAGCTCCCCGCCGCCCACGACGGCGAGCACCGCGTTCCGCTGCTGCTGCACGTCTTCCACCGGATCGACTTCGCCAGCGGACGCGTCGTCGGCTCCGCAACGGCCGTACCGGGTCATCACCGGCCGGTCCGCGAAGCGATCGAACGCTACAACGCCCTGCTCGAGATCGGCGGCGTGTGAACTCTCCGCCGAGGAAATGCGCCTCGTCCGACCGGCCCGGGACGTCGTGAGAGCCGTTCTGCTCGGCGGGGTGCAGGGCCGGGCGGGGGCCGCCGACCCATCGCCGTTTCCGCACCCGGTCGCGCCGCGGCTCGTCGACTGCCCCGGGCGACTCGCCGAGGCCGTTCGCGCGCGACTTCTCGGCAGGACCCCCAGGCCGCCGGCGGCGATCAGGCGCTCCGCGGCCGCCTGGCAGGTCAACGGACCGGGGCCCGGTCCGACCTCGCCCGAGTCGCGCGCGCGACCCCTGATCTACGCGGTGACGGCCGTCTGGAACGAGGACGACATCGTCTACGCGCTGATCGAGCACCTTCGTGGACAGGGGGTCGACCGCATCCTCGTGATCGACGACGCGAGCGACGACGCCACAGTGGAGGAGGCTGTCGCGGCCGGGGCCGAGGTCATCCGCTACGCCAGCGACGGGATCTATTCCGAGGCGCTGCGGATCGCTCGGGTCCGTGACGCGATCGCGAGCGAGACCGAATCCGCCGGCGGAGACGTCTGGTGGCTGGTCGTCGACGCCGACGAGTTTCCGGTCGGTCCCGACGGGACGACCGTCCGCGACCTCGTCGAGCGAGTTCCGGCGTGGGTCGATGTCGTCGGCAGCCGGGTCCTCGACCATGTGCCCGGACCGGTCGAGTACGTTCCCCGCCAGCCGCCGGTTCCGTTCTTTCCGCTCGCCCGCTGGTTCGCGAACGGCTTCTGCGCGCGCGGCCACTGGAAGCATCCCCTGATGCGCGTTCGCCGAGCCGGCGACGTCTACCCGATGCCGGGACACCACACGGTCGCCACCGCGGACGGCCGCCGGGCCCGCGAATACGCGCCGACCCTGCTCACGCACCATTTCCCCCTGCGGGGCCGCAGCCGGACCGAGCAGAAGCTCGCACGCTCGGCGGAGCCCGGCGGTCGTTACGGGGCGAGCCCCGATTCGTTCACGAGGGCCCGCATAGCCCAGCGTATCGAGGCGCTCGACGCGCTCTACGCACGGCGCTACGACCGGGTCTCGGCGGCCTTCTCCGGCCAGCGCCGGGTCGGCATCGCGGTGTCCGACTGGCGCACGTTGGTACCCCCGCTCGAGCGGACCGGCGTCCGCGCCGACGGCGGGATCGGCCCGACCTCCTAGGTGCTGGCAGGCGCCCGTGGCATGAAGGACCGCCCGATCACCGTCGGCCTCCTGGCCAATGCCTTTCGCCGCGCCGGCGGCGTCGAGACCCATGTGGTGGACCTCGCCGGACTGCTCGAGGATGCCGGGCACCGCGTCGTCGTCGCTGCCGCGCTGGTCGATCCGGGTGACAGTCGCTCGGCGCGCGTCACCGTCGTCCCCGACCTGGACCACCCCAGCGTGGCCGCCGACTCGATCGAGAACTGCCTGCGGGCAATGCGCTCGGCGGCGGTCGACCTCGTTCATCTCCACGCGATCGAGGATCCCCAGCTGATCGCCGCGCTGCAAGCGCAGTGGCCGACGGTGATCAGCGTGCACAATCACGCCGGCTGCTCCTCCGGAGCGCTCAAGTACTTCGGCTCGGGGCAGGCCTGCCTGCGCGCGCATGGCCCGGCCTGCCTCGCTCACGCCGTGCTGCGCAACTGCGGCCACCATCGCGTCCCACGCCCATCGCCGAGGTCCTATCGCAACGCCTCGCTCCATCTCGCGGCGTTGCGGGGAGCGCACGCGGTCGTGGCCTACTCGCGCTACATGGTCGAGCACCTCTCCTCGAACGGCGTTCCTGGGGCATCGCTCGTCCCGCTGTTCGTTCCGATCCGCGGCAGCTGCACCCCGCCGCCTCCAGGCCGTCGGATCGTCTTCGCCGGGCGGCTCAAGGAATACAAGGGCGCCGATCTGCTGATCCGCGCGATCGACGGGCTCGACGCCGTGCTCGAGATCCACGGAACCGGCCCCGCCGAGGCGGACCTGAGGAGTCAGGCGCGGCGAACGGGCGTTGCCGAGCGCGTCGAGTTCATGGGCTGGTCGGGTCCCGCCGAGCTGCGAGCGGCCTTCGAGCGGGCGCGTGTCGCCGCGGTTCCCTCGCGTGTGCCCGAGTCGTTCGGCCTGGTCGGGCTGTGGGCGATGATGCACGCGCGTGCGGTCGTCGCGTCGCGCAGCGGAGGTACCGGCGATTGGTGCGAGCACGACGTCACCGGCCTACGCGTCGCCCCGGGAGACCACCGCGCCTTGCGCCTCGCGCTGGGGCGATTGCTCGACGAGCCCGGACTCGCCGAGCGGATGGGCGCCGCAGGTCACGATCGAGCGATCGCCGACTTCACGCCCCAGCGTCACCTCCAGAGTCTGCTCGAGGTCTATGGCCTGGCGATCACCAGGTTCCAGCCGGAATAGCAGTGGCATTGCGGTCACTCGCGCCAGACACATCCCGGCTTGACCGTACCTGCCCGAGCTGGTACGTTTCGCGCCGAGACCGGCGCGACAATCACCGAGAGGCGCGAAGATGAAATGGGCACTGGTAACCACGCTGGCGCTCGTCGCGCTGGCAGTCGGTAGCCTCGCGCAAACCGCTGCCGCCGGTCATCGCGGCGCGGCCCCGCTGGCCGCGCCCAGCGCAGCCGGACCCTGCGTCCCACCGGCGGTACCCTACATCGCCAATCCATCGACGGCGCCGATGTGGAGTCCCGTCGCAGGCACCAACGCGCTCCCGGCCGCCAGTCCAACCCCGGTGGCGGGGCCCAGCGTGATCCTGCCGGATCCGGCCACCGGCGTGCTGAACGTGACACTGACCGCCAACCAGGTGCGGCCGCTCTCGATATCGGGATCGCCGCTCGTCGGCACGCCGTTCACGGCGGCGCCCGCGACGCCCGGCGCGCCGGCGTCGCTCGACGGCCCGACCCTCCACGTCAGACCAGGCGGGAAGATCAACCTGACGTTCTGCAACGAGCTCGGCGATTACAGGCCTGATCCGAGCGTGCCGGTACTGAAGCCGATCCTTGCCAACATCCACTACCACGGGCTGCACGTCGAACCGAACCTGAAGGCCGACAACATCTTCCGCACGTTCGGTCCAGGTGAATCGAGGTCCTTCGTGAACGTGCCAACCGACCAGCCGGCCGGCACCTACTGGTACCACGTCCACTACCATCACCTCAGCGAAGGCCAGGTCATGGGCGGACTGTCGGGCCTGCTGATCGTCGACCCGGCCACACCCCAGCCCTACCAACTGCCGGGCGCCTGGGCCGGCGTTCCCCAGCAGCAGCTCACGCTGCGCGACGTACAGATCCCGTCCGGTACGAACGTGGTCGCCAACACGGGCGCCATCTCGATCTACAAGTCCTCGATTCGTCTGCTCGACGGCTTCTACCAGCCCACGTTCACGATGCCGACGAACAGGTGGGAGATCTTCCGCCTCGCCAACATCGGTGCCGATGTCTACTACCAGGTGGCGCTCCGCCCAACACCGCTGCCCGATGAGCCCGGTGGCCCGACCACGGACGTGTCGTTCTCGGTGATCGGCGAGGACGGCCTCCCGGTCTGGAGATCGCGCACCGAGCCCGAACTGCTGCTGCCCCCCGGCAAGCGTTTCGACGTCCTCGTCAACGTCCCGACTGCGGGGAGATACAGTCTCCTGAGCGTGCCCTTCGCCCAAGGCGCGAAGGTCGAATCGGCGGGGCCCCACGAGACCTACCAGCCCAAGTACCTCCCGAAGAACTCAGCGGGCGCGGCCACCACCGACACCCTCGCGACGCTCACCGTGACCCAGGGAACCGGGGACCTCCTACCTGCCGGCGATGTGCCTTCCGTGATCTCCCCGGAGCATCCGGGCACGGCGACCAACGCCCCCGAATACGAACAGGACCTCGCCGGCCCGCACGTCCCGATCGCCGCCAAGCGGGAGTTCGTCTTCGGCTACAACACCAGCAAGACGGGCGCGATGCAGTCGATCATCAACAAGGTCAAGTACGACGCCGACAGGGCCGAGATCGACGCGGCCGTCACGGCGGGCAAGCCCTTCGAGCACACCGCGCCCCCCCTCGCCGACCCCGTCGTCAACACAGTCGAACAGTGGAAATTCGTGAACACGACGATGGACGACCATCCGTTCCACATCCACATCAACGGTTTCCAGGTGATCGGCGAGGACGGGCGCACGATCGTCGCGGACGGCCACCAGGACATCGTGAACATCCCGCGTGAACATCCGCTGCTTGACAGCCACGGCAACCCCGTGCTCGACAAGAACGGCAAGATCGTATTCGTGTATGGCACGGTCGTGATACGCCAGCGATTCGTCCATTACACCGGCTGGTGGGTGTTCCACTGCCATATTCTCCAGCACGAGGACAACGGGATGATGGCGACAGTCGAGGTCCGCGCGAACAGGAACGTCGTGCCGACGCCGCCGCCCGCCTATGTCATGAACGGGGAGCCGCCGCCCACCACACACAAGTGACGGGCCCGTCGCGTTGCATCGCCTCAGCCGCGGACGCTCAGATGGTTGTCGTGCATGCCGGGCGCCACGCGTTCGAGCGCCGCGACGATCGCCGCGAGCGCGTCGGCCGGCGAGCGGTCCGGGGTGATCCGCACGTCAGGAGCCTCCGGCACCTGATACGGGTCGGAGATCCCTGTGAACCTCGCGATCTCGCCGGTCCGCGCGCGCGCGTAGAGCCCCTTGTGGTCGCGACGCTCGCATACGGCGAGCGGAGTGTCGACGTACACCTCGACAAAGGGGATGTCCAGCGCGTCGTGAATCGCGCGAGCAGCCCCGCGGTCGCCAGCGTACGGGCTGACGAGGCTTACGATCGCGACCGCGCCGGCGTCGGCGAGCAGCGCGGCGACATGCGCAGTCCGACGCACATTCTCGGTTCGGCTGGCCGCGTCGAAGCCGAGGTCGCCGTTGAGGCCGTGACGAAGGTTGTCGCCATCCAGCCGGTAGGCCGTTCGCCCGTCTAGCACGAGCCGGCGCTCGACCTCGGCCGCTAGCGTAGACTTACCGGACGCCGGGAGTCCGGTCAGCCAGACCGTCGCTCCGGATTGACCAAGGCTGCGCCAGCGGTCCGAGCGCGTGAGCGCCGACGGGCTCCAGACGACGTTGGTGCTGCTATTGACGCCGTCAGTCGGCTGCGGCGGACCACTCGGCATCCAACCAGCCTAGCGACGCCGGGCCCGCCGTGCGCACTCTAGTGGCGACAGTTGCAAGCCACACCACTGGCGTGCGTCACCACCAGGGCCGCGAGCGGGCCGGCGCAGCGGTCCGCCTCCAAGGCGTGTTTGGTTCGGTCTTGACAGCACCATCACGATGTGACAGCCTCGTGACCGTCGTTCCCCGCAGGGCACCGTGACGCACGGCGGAGGATCTCGAGGAACGCGACGTGAGGCCCGTCTCATTGCCCGACCAGGGAGGCTGCGCTCGACCATGGAGGCGAACACGGGATCGGCGTCACAATGCTGAGCCGGGCGGTCGACACCAGACTGCCGACCGAGTTCGGCGAGTTCATGCTCCGCGCATATACCGAGAACGGCTCGACCCACCCGCATCTCGCACTGGTGCAGGGCGATGTCGATGGCCCGAAGGCTCCGCTGGTGCGGATTCACTCGGAGTGCATGACCGGCGATGTCTTCGCGTCTCAGCGCTGCGATTGCGGGATCCAGCTGCAGGCCGCGCTCCAGATGATCGCGCTCGCGGGTACCGGCGTCCTGCTCTACCTCCGCCAGGAAGGCCGGGGCATCGGACTGCTGAACAAGCTGCGCGCGTACAACCTCCAAGACGAAGGGTACGACACCGTCGACGCGAATGTCCACCTCGGGTTCGGCGCCGACGAGCGTGACTACGACATCGCCGTCGCGATCCTCGAGGACCTCGGCGTCCGCGCGGCGCGGCTGCTCACCAACAACCCGGCCAAGCTTGCAGCGCTCGACGCCTCGTCGATCGAGGTGGTCGAGCGCATGCCGCTCGTCGCGCCGGTCACTGAGGAGAACCGTGGGTACCTGGCCGTCAAGCGACTGAGGATGGGCCACCTATACGCGGAGTTGGCGCCGTGACGACGACGCTCGACGGGACGCAGACCGACGTGACCACGGCGAGCTGCTGGCGCGCCCTCACGCTGCTCGCCGATCTGATCCGCTCCAGCCCCGGGCTCGTGACGAGCTGCTCGCTGCTGATCGCCGACGACCCCCAGGTCGCTGTCGGTCCGACCGTCCGAGCCGAACGTGACGGCTGGCTGGTCTCGGTGATCCTCGACTCCTCGACTGACGACGACCTCCCGCTGCCATTGGCGGGCGAGACGCGCTACGTGCTCGAAGACCTGATCCTCCTGCGCCGGATCGTCGACGGCCGTCTGCCGCCGTCCGCTGCGGCGCTGCTCGAGCTCTACCTGCCGTACTGCCTGGCACCCGTCCACGCGCGTCGGACCGGCCGAGCATTCACCGTCAGCCACTTCGCCCAATCGCTTGACGGCCGGATCGCAACGAACGCCGGCGACGCGCGCTGGATCGGCTGCGTCGAGAACCGCATGCACGCACACCGCATGCGCGCCCTCTGCGACGGAATCCTGATCGGCGCCCACACCCTGCGTACCGATCAGCCGGCGCTCACGGTGCGCCACGCCGAAGGTCCAGACCCGATCCGGATCGTCGTCGGCGATGCGGAGAACCTCGACTGCCTCGAGCAGGCAGGTCCCAGCACGATCGTCGTGATCGGTGACGACGGCGGACGGAACTCGGCACAGGTCGAGCGCGTCGTCCTGCCGCGGACTGACGGGCGCATCTCGACGACATCGATCCTCGAGGCGCTCTACCGCAACGACATCCTCTCGGTCTACATCGAGGGCGGCGCGATCACGACATCGACGTTCCTCGCCGAGGGCAACATCGATGTCCTGCAGCTGCACATCGCGCCGATCATCATCGGCCCGGGGATCAACTCGTTCTCGGGTCCGCCGATCGAGTCCGTGGAGGACTCTGTGCGCTTCGCACCCCACGTCTACCGCGCGATCGGAGACGGCATGATGTTCGTCGGCAGAGCGGCTACGTGACCAGGCGGGCCCTGCTCGTCTCCAAGGCGAACCCCTATCCCGTCGTCAAGGACGGTTGCCAGCGGCTCGTCCGGGACTACGCCGAGGGAATCTTCGCCGACCACGACGTTCACTTCCTCCACGTCTCGCGAGACTGGACGCCACTGAAACTGCTGCTCGACGGACGGGAGATCGATCCCGAGCCGACGGTCGAGCGCCTGCTCGCCCACGACTTCGAGTTCGCCGTGTTCATCGGCTTCCAGAGCTCCGCCTTCACGATCCGTCTGACCAGCCGCGTCTCCTCGTTCTGCTATATCGACACGTATCCCAGCGCCAACGTCCCGCCCGGCGTGTTTCGCGGGATTCTGTCCCACCGCCGCAAGACCGACAGCGTCGCTGACGAGGTTCTGCTCGTCGGCGGCTCCTACGACGACGACGTCTTCCGCTGCGAACGAACCGGCGAGGAGATCGTTCTCTCGGTCGGCCGGATCCATCCCTCGAAGAACCAGCTCGAGCTCGTCTCGCGCTATCGGGAGACCATCTTCGAGCCCTTCGGGCTGCCGCTGTATCTCGCCGGCGGAGCGTCCGACCCGGCCTACTACCGTGAGCTCGCGGGCTTCATCGACGGCGTCGCGGTTCGCTCGAGCATCGTCGATGCCACCGACCCCTGGGCCGACGCGAACTGGCACTCCGGCCCGGAGCTCGCCGAGCTCTGCAACCGCGCGCGGCTTTACGTCTCGGCCTCGCCGAAGGAGAGCTTCAGTATGGCCATGGTAGAGGCGATCGCCTGCGGCACGACGTGTGTCGTGAACGGCGACTACTGGGGCTTTGCCGAGTCCGACCTGCGGCCGAACGTGCACGGGAACGTGACCGGGAAGCAGGGCTCGGTCGTCGACCTCGCGGCCGCCGCGCTGCGCGACGAGGTCCGCATCGACGGCTCGGACTGGGCCCCAAAGTACTCGCTGCGCGAGCTGCGGGAGACCGTCACGCGGTTCGTCGATGAACGGGCCTAGACCCCGCAGGTCGCTCTGCTTCAGCGCGCCCCGCCGCGTCGCGGTGGTGGAGGGCGAGATCGCCGCGCCGGCGGCCGGCGAGCTCCTCGTCGAGACGATCGTCTCGGCGATCAGCCCTGGCAGCGAACTGCTCGTCTACCGCGACGAGCTGCCTCCCGGGATCGACCTCGACGCCTCGATCGCCGAGCTGCGCCGGAGCCCGGCCTACCCCGTCAAATACGGCTACGCCGCGGTCGGGCGGGTGCTCGAGGTCGGGCCCGGCGTGAGCGAGGAATGGCTCGGCTCGCTGGTCTTCGGCCTGCATCCCCACGAGAGCCACTTCCTGGCCAGGCCGGCCGAGCTGGCGCCCGTACCCGACGGCGTATCCGCCGAGGATGCCGCGCTGTTCGCCAACCTCGAGACGGCCGTCACGCTGGTGATGGACGGCCGGCCGATGATCGGCGAGCACGTCGCGGTCTGCGGAGCCGGAGTCGTCGGCCTGCTGACGACGGCCCTGCTGGCGGACTTCCCACTCGCCAGCCTCGTCAGCTTCGATCTCCATCCCCTGCGCCGGCGGCTGTCAGTCGAGCTGGGAGCCCACGACGCGATCGACCCGGCCGCCGGTGTCGGCGCCCGCGAGCAGACTTTCGACCTGAGCTACGAGCTCTCGGGCCGCCCCCACGTGCTAGACCAGTCGATCGCGCTGACCCGCTTCCACGGCCGTGTTGTGATCGGTTCCTGGTACGGCGAGCGTCGCGCGCCGGTCGATCTCGGCGGCACCTTTCACCGCAGCCGGATCGCCCTGATCAGCAGCCAGGTGAGCACGATCGACCCATCGCTGTCCGGACGCTGGAGTCTCGAGCGCCGCCGGCAGATCACCTGGCGCCTGCTTTGCGGGCTGCGTCCGGGGCGGATCGTCACGCATCGCTTCCCGCTCGCCGCGGCGGCAGACGCCTACGAGCTGCTCGACCGCCACCCCGACGAGGCAGTCCAGGTACTGCTCACCTACGGCGCCTGATGCGGGTCGGCATCGTGATCTACGGCAGCCTCGACACGCTGACCGGCGGCTATTTCTACGACCGCAAGCTCGTCGAGCACTTCTCCACGCACGGAGATGACGTCGAGGTGATCTCTCTCCCCTGGCGCAACTACGGCCGTCACCTGTCCGACAACGCTTCGGTCAGGCTCGCTCGCCAGCTGGAGGGCGGCTCGTTCGACGTGCTCGTCGAGGACGAGCTCAACCATCCGTCACTGCTCGCGACGAATCGCCGGCTCAAGCGCCGGTCGGGGTGCCCGGTCGTCTCGATCGTGCACGTGCTGCGCTCCGACGAGCACGACGCATCACAGCTGCGGCCGCTCTACGCCGCCGCCGAGCGTCGCTACCTGGCCGGCATCGACGGCGCCGTGTTCTGCTGCCAGGCGACCCGCGTCCAGGCCGAGGGCCTTGTCGGCTGCCGCATTCCCGGAGTCGTCGTGCATCCGTCCTGCGACCACCTCGGGCGTGTGATGTCCGAGCCCGAGGTGCGACGGCGGGTCCGGAGCGGCGGGCCGCTGCGCGTCGTCAGCGTCGCGAACGTCGTTCCCCGCAAGGGGGTCCACGTGCTGATCGAGGCGCTTGCGAGACTGTCTCCCGACGACTGGCGACTGACGGTCGCCGGCAGCCTGGCGATGGATCCCGGCTATGTCCGTCGCGTCCGCCGTCTGATCGCCCGGGCCGGCCTCGCGGCGAACGTCCAGCTGACCGGCGCCCTGCCCAACTACGAGATCGGCCTGCTGCTGGCGCGCAGCGACGTGCTGGCCGTCCCGTCGTCGTATGAGGGCCTCGCGATCGCCTACCTCGAGGCGATGCACTGCGCCCTCCCGGTGATAGCCACGACGGCCGGCGGCGCGAGCGAGGTGATCGATCACGGACGCGAGGGCTGGCTGGTCGCTCCGGGTGACGTCGCGAGCCTGAGTGGGCATCTTGAACTGCTGCGCGACCGGGCCCTGCTGGCCGCGATGAGCTTCGCCGCCCGCGAACGGGCCGCCCGCCATCCGAGCTGGGAGCAGTCACTCGGACGCGCCCGCGCCTTCGTCGCCTCGATCGGCGAGCGTCGCGGGCCGGCGGCGCGCAAGGCGGTTGCGTGATCACCCACGACCGGATCCCGGCCTTCTACGACTGGCTGTCGCGCTACGTCCAGCTGTCGAACTGGATCGCCTACCGGGACCGCTTTGCGGCCTTCACGATGCACAAGTCGCTCGCCGTTCCCGGCGAAACCGACGGCGGCCACGGTGCGCTGAGAGCCGGTCTCGAGTACGCAAACGAGCTGATGCTCGAGGTCGCGCGTCGGGCCGGGCTGCCGCCGAACCCGCGGGTGCTCGACGCCGGCTGCGGTTTCGGCGGCACGATGTTCCACTGGCAGGAGCGGGTTCCCGGCCGCTACGAGGGCCTCACGCTGAGCAGGGTCCAGGTCGATGTCGCCGAGCGCCACGCCCGCGAGCGCGGTATCGACGACGCGTGCAGTTTTGCCCTGCGCAGCTACGACGCCCCGCTCGAGCGGGAGTACGACGCCGTTTTCGCGATCGAGTCGCTGATCCACGCTCCCGACCTCGAGCGGACCGTCGCAAACCTGGCCGGCGGGCTGCGGCCGGGCGGGCTGCTGCTCGTGCTCGACGACATGGCGACCGGCGACCTCGACGTCCGGCGGCCGGCCGACGCCGTCCTCGTACGCGAGAACTGGGGCTGTCCGGGCGCCTTCCCCACCGATCGCGACTTCCGCTCAGCCGTCCAGGGCGCCGGCCTGACCCTGATCCACGAGGAGGACCTCAGCCCGCTGATGCGGATCCGCTCCGAAGCGCTGCTCGCCCGCCAGCAGCAGACCTACACGCTGCTGCGGCGATTGATCCCCCTCGCGCCCGTGCGCTCGGTGCTCTCGGCCTTCCTCGGCGGCGTCGCGCTCGAACGGCTGCACGGGACCGGCGATGTCGACTACCGCCTGATCGTCGCCCGCAACGGCCACGACGGGCCCCTCGCGACGTCGTCGTGATGCAGCGCAGCGGCAACCGCGCGCTGCGCGAGCTCGGCTTCGGACCACGCGAGCGCGTCGTCGTCGTCCACGCCGACGATGTCGGCATGTGCGGGTCGACCGTCGACGCGTTTCTCGAGCTCGCCGACACCGGGCTGGTCTCGTCGGCCTCGCTGATGGCCCCCTGCCCGTGGTTCGCTGAGGCGGCGACGCGCTGTCGTGGCCGCGGCGATCTCGATCTCGGCGTCCACCTGACCCTGACGAGCGAGTGGCCCGGCTACCGCTGGGGCCCGATCTCGACGCGGGACCCGGCGTCCGGGCTGATCGACCACGAAGGCTGCTTCCACCGCAGCCACAGCGCCTGGACGACGATCGACCGACCGACCGCGCGGCGCGAGATCGATGCGCAGTTCGACCGCATGGTCGCCGCCGGGATCGACGTGACCCACATCGACAGCCACATGTTCGCGGTCCTCCACGGCGCGCTGGCCGAGGACTACGTCGAGCTCGGGCTCGCGCGGCGGACGCCGGTTCTGCTGACCCGCGGGCACGCCTGGTTGGCCGCGCTGTCGCGGGCGCGACTCGACGAGCTGGAGGACCGGGGGCTGCCGGTGTTCGACCTCGTGCGCCAAGTCCACATCGACGCTCCCGGACCCGACGCGCTCGCGCTCGCCAAGCAGGCCTTCGAACGGCTCCCGACCGGGCTGAGCTACCTGATCATCCACCCGGCCCTGGACACGCCAGAGTTGCGGGCGATCACCTCCAGCTGGGGCCATCGGGTGGCCGACTTCGAGACCTTCCGCGACCCCGAGTTGGCCCGTCACGTCCGCGGACTCGGCATCGAGGTGATCGGCTGGCAGCCGCTCCGAGACCTGATGCGCAAGGCCGGCGACGTGCGATGAACGCCCTTTCGCGACGGGCGTTGGCCGCCGCGCTCGCCGTGGCCGCCGAGCACGAGATCCATTGCACGGAGCCGGAGATCCTGCGCGACCACAGCAACCTGCTCGTGCGGCTGTCCCCGGCCCCCGTCGTCGCCCGCGTGGCGACGATCACCGCGCGGATCAGACAGAGCGGGACGTCGCCGGCTCGCGACGTCCCCGTCGCACGCCACCTCGCCGCCGCAGGGGCGCCGGTCGTCGCGCCGAGCGGCGAGCTCGACCCGGGCCCGCACGTTCGCGACGGCCTCGTCGTCAGCTTCTGGACCTACGTCGAGGAAGTCGACGTATCGCTCGACGGGGCCGAGGCCGGACGGCGTCTGCGCCTCTGCCACGAGCGCCTGGCCGACTTCGACGGCGACCTCCCGCGGCTGGCGATGGTCGACGAGCCGCAGGCGAGCTTGGAGCGGCTCGCCGGCGAGGGGTCGCTGGACGAGGCGGACGCGGCGATCCTGCGGCGAGTCGGGGCGAGCGTACACCGGCGGATCGACCGGCTCGAGCTGCCGCTCCAGGCGATCCACGGCGACGCTCACCTCGGCAACGTCGTCAACGGCGCGGACGGGCCACTGTGGAACGACTGGGAGGACGCCTTGCTCGGTCCACGGGAGTGGGACCTCTGCTGCATGCGGGGAACGCCGCCGGCGGCGGACCGCGAGCTCGTCGCAAGCGCCCAGACCGGCTACGGCCCCGAGCCCGCCGACGACACGTTGGCCGTGCTCCACGACGCCCGCCGTTTCCAAGTCACGGTCTGGAGCGTGGTGATGGCGGCCGAGCAGCCCGCGCGACGCGACCAATCGGTCCGCCTGCTCGACTGGTACCGCGAGCGTGGCTAGGCTACCCACGGTGACCTACAGCGTCATCGTCAAGCGCGAGGTGATCGCCCAGCACTACCTCGTCGGAGGAGACTTCGGGCGCGAGAACGAGCTCAACTCGCATCGCTACGAGATCGAGGCCCGCTACGAGGGCTCGAGCCTCGACGAACACGGCTTCCTGATCGACATCGACGCGGTCGGGGCGATCCTCGACGGCCTCGTCGAGCGCTACCGGGATCGCACGCTCAACGAGCTTCCCGAGTTCGGCGGCCTCAACCCGAGCGTCGAGCACTTCGCGAGGATCGTCGCCGACCAGCTGGTCATCGACGCGCCGAACCTGAACGGCCTGGAGGTCACGATCTGGGAGGATGCCGGCGCGGCGGCCGGCTTTCGGCGACCGCTCGGAAGGGACGGCGCCGGTCATGAGACGGCCCCCGCGAGCTCGTGAGCGACCGGCCCGCGGCCGGCGGGCCGAAGCGAAGATGATGGCCCGCCCCGCGACGTCCTCGACAACACCGGCCCGCGTCTGGGACGCGCTGCGGCCGACCCTGACGATCGATCCCGATCGCCTCCCCCAGCCGCTCGCAGCACCCGGCCCGAACGACGTCCTGATCTGCGGAGCGTCGCGTTCCGGGACGACGCTGATCACGGCGATGCTGTTCCAGCCGCCGCTCGCCGTTGGTGTGATGGAGCCGTGGGACGCGCTCCGACTCGCCCCGGCCGAGCTGTTCGCGTCGCTCCGCGTCGAGTTGGGCTCCGGTGTGTTGCTGCGCGGACACCTCGATGTCGCCGCGCTGCGCGGCGACGGTGCCGTCCTCACACGGACGGACTCAGAGCCGCAGGTCCCCGTGTCGCTCGCCGGCGACTACGTCCTGGCCGTCAAGTGCCCCGCCTTCTGGCGCTACCTCGAGCTCCTGCCGAGCACGAAGTTCGTCGTCTGCCTGCGCGATCCGTACGAGGTCGTCGCGTCCTTCCAGCACTCGCCCGGCCGCCTCGCCGAAGGGCTCGACTACGACGTGCCGTTCAACCGGACGATGAACCTCCACCTCAGCCGGGCCACCGACGACGTCGGCCTGCGCCGCGTGATGCTCTACGACTACGTCCACGAGCGGCTGCTCTCCCACCTCGATCGCCGAGACGTCTTCGTCGTTCGCTACGAACGCTGGTTCTCCGACCCCGCGGCGCTGCTCGCCGAGCTCGGAGCCTTCCTTGCCACCGACCTCTCGCGCCCGCTCGCCGAGATCCGTCCCCGTCGAGATCGCCTGAGAGCCCCGCCGACCCCGGCTGACGAACGCCAGGCCGCCCTCGTGCGCGAGCATTGCGCGACCGCCGAGGCGCTCGGCTACCGGCTCGCCGGATGACCTGGGATGCGGCGACTGAGCACCCGAATGATCGCAACGCCCGCGGAGCTCGTCGCCCACTTCGACCGCGAGGCGCCGGAATACACCGACACCCACGGTCGCCCGGACCGGCTGCTCGCCAACCGACTGTCGATAATCGAGCGCCTGCTCGGAGCCGGCCGCCGCCGGACGCTGCTCGAGATCGGCTGCGGCAAGGCGATCCACCTGATCCCGCTCGCCGCCGGCTTCGAGGCCGCCTGGGGGACCGACATCTCGACCGAGATGGTGCGACTCGCCCGAGCGTCCGCCGCCGCCTCGGAATCGCGCGATCGCATCGAGCTGCGCGTGGATCCGGCGGAGGAGCTGCGCACGGTCGACGACGCGTCGGTCGACGCCGTGCTGTGCGTCGGCGCGCTCGAACACATGCTCGACCGGCCACGCGTCTTGGCCCAGGTCAAGCGGGTATTGCGAGTCGGCGGCGTCCTCGTCTGCCTGACACCGAACGGCGACTACTGGTGGTACCGGGTGCTCGCCCCCCTGCTCGGGCTCGACACCCGCCACCTGTCTACCGATCGCTTTCTCACGCCGGACGAGCTGGACGCGCTCGTCCGCCAGGCCGGCCTGCTCCCCGAGCGGCTCGAGCACTGGCGATTCATCCCGAAGGGCGATCTCCCCCCGGCCCTCGGCCTCCTGCTCCAGAGCCTCGACCTCGTCGGCGCGGCCACCAGCGCCGGATCGCTACGCGGTGGGTTGGCGATGCGCGCCCGACGCACCGCCTGAGCAGCCCGCCTGAGCAGCCCGCCTGAGTAGCCCGCCTGAGCAGCCCGCCCGAGTAGCCCGCCTGGCCAGCCCGGCATCCGACCGCCTGAGCAGCCCGGCGCCGGTCCCCTGAGCACCGCGACGTCCGTCCGCCGGCTCAGACCTCGCTGTAGGCGTCCAGCGGTCGGCGATCCCCGAGGATTGCGAGCAGGAACTCCGTCTGATCGGCGACCGCCCGCTCGAACCATCCGCCGAGGTAGATGTCGAAGTGGCCGATCGGGTACCGCCGCAGCTCACCAGCCGGCGCTCTCCCCGCGCCGGCGACCGCCGGGCCGGGCGGCGTGATCGCGTCGTCCTCGCAGACACAGACCAGGAGTGGGCAGTGGACCGACGCCGCGTCGTCGAACGGCCGGTAGCGGGGTGCCCGCAGCATCAACCGCGGCGTGAAGCGGTTCTCCCAGCTTGAATCCGCCGGGATGATCGCTTTCATCTCGTCGATTCCGCCCGCCGTGTTGAACGCCGCGAACTCGCCCGGTTCGGCGGCCACCGGGATGTAGTGCGGCGCGCGGCCCAGCCGACCGCGCAGCTCGTCGCGGATCGCCGCAGCCAGCATCCGCGCGAGAAAGCCCACTCGTGGCGGCCCGCCGCGTCGCTCGAGTCCGGCGTAGGGCACCTGGCTGACGACCGCAGCGATCTCGTGGTCGACGGCCGCCAGCGCGACCACGTGAGCGCCGCTGAACGATGTCCCCCAGAGCGCGATGCGCGCCGAATCGAGGTCGTCGCGGCTGCGCACGAAGGCGATCGCCGCTCGCCAGTCGGCCAGCTGGCGCGAGATGTCGAGCAGCTGCCGCGGCTCCCCTCCGCTCGCGCCGAAGTGACGGTAGTCGAAGACGACGGCCGCGAACCCGGCTGCCGCGAACCGCTCGGCGTACGCGTCGAGCCTCGCCTCTCGGACCATCGTGAAGCCGTGGGCCAGGACCACGCACCCATAAGGCGCGGCCGTCCCATCGGGTGTGTACAGCCACGCGGCGCACCGCTCGCCCTGCGAGTCGAAGAAGACATCCGCGCGTCCCACCGACCGGAAACCTACCGCGCCCCGCATCCCGCATCCCGCATCCCCGCATCCCGCATCCCGCATCCCCGCATCCCGCATCCCGCATCCCGCATCCCGCGGTCCAGCGTTCCACGCACTCGTCCTCCGGGCCGTCGATCGGGCTCGGTCGCCGCCCGGCCGTTCAGGCGACCAGCTCGGCGACTGCCTCCGCCTCCGCCTTCGCCGACCACGCCTCCCGCTCCGCCGCGAAGGCCGCCTCCCGCCGCGCCGTGAACGACGCGATCTCGGCCGCGTGAGCCCGCACGAACCGGTCGTGGTCGACCAACGAGAACTCCGTCGGCTCACTCGCCGGTTGCCAGAGCCCTGCCTCGCTCTCGGCCCGCAGCGCCTCGAGCTCGGGCTCCCCGACGAGATCGAAGCGGAGCTGGTCGAAGTGGCGCAGCCGCCACGACGGCGTCTGCGTGGTGTCCCAGACCGGCACGGTCCGTCCGACCAACTGATACCCCCCGGGCCCCTCGATCCCGTAGACACACAGGAACGCCCCGCCGATCCCGACCGCGTTCGCCGGCGTCCACGTCCGCGCCGGCGTGTACTTCGTGCTCACGAGCCGGTGGCGCGGGTCCAGCGGGACGGCGACCGGAGCCCCGAGGTAGACGTCGCCCAGCCCCAGCACGAGATACGACGCGTCGGTAACGATCTCGCGGACAGCCCGCTCGTCGTCGAGGCCGTTGATCCGCCGGATGAAGTCGATGTTGTCAGGGCACCACGGCGCGTCCGCCCGCACCGACGCCGCATAGCGCGCGACCGCCCGCTCGGCAAGCGAGTGCCGCCAGGCCAGCGGCAGGTGGACGACCCTCCCGGGAACGGCGAGCGACTCCGGCGGCGCGAGCGACGCTTCGAGGCCGGCGAGCACCCCCACCAGGCGGCCGGTGTCGATCCGGGCGGTGTCGTGCCCGACGTGGAGCGAGCGCACCCCCGGCGTGAGGTCGCCGACCCCATCGATCCGCTCGCTCACGAGCGCCGCCTGGAGCGCGTCGACCCGCACCCGCGACCGCAGGTCGATCACCGGGTCGCCGAACTCCACGAGGACCGCGCACTCCCCCGCCCGCCGGTAGGTCACCAGGCCGTGCACCCCGTCGATCGGCCTGTCGAACACCACCGGCCGCGACGCCGGGCGGGCGACCGCCCGGTGGACTCCGAGGCTCGGCGCCGGCATCGACGCCCGCGTTGGCGTTCGCGTCGCCTCCCAGGACGGCGGCCGGCCCACCCCGGTCTCGCCCGTCCCGGCTTCGCCCATCCCGGCCAGCTCGGCCTCGGCAATCCCGTGGAGCAGGAGCGCCCGCTCGGGATCGACCGGCTCCAGACGGACCACGTCTGCCGCCCGCAGCTGCCCGACCCGCCACCGGTCGGCCCGGATCACCTGCGCCACGGCCGCGAACCCACCGAGGCTCGGCCCGTCCGGGCCGACGATCACCGCCATCTCACCGGCCAGCATCACCGTCCCCACCCCGTACGCGCTGTCGAGGATGTTCGAGGGATGCAGCCCCGCCTCGCCCCCGTCCGCCCGCGCCCATTCCGGCCGCGGCCCGACCAACCGGATCCCCGTCCGGTCGGACTGGTGATGGACCGTCCAAGCTGACGCAAAGAGGCGCTCGAGGCCATCCGGCGTCAGTAGGTCCGGCGCCCCGTGGGGTCCGAGTACGACCCGCAGGACGACCGCGTTGCCGAGCTCGGGCGCGAGACCCGCCCACCCGCCGGCGACCCGCCCACCGGCGACGCGCCCCCCGGCTACTCGCCCACCGGCGACCCGTCCCTCGGCTCCGTCGTCGGCACCCAGCGCCACGACGTCACCCCGCCGCAACGCCCGCCCGCCCAGCCCTGCGGCGACGAAGACCGCCCGTGAGCCCATCACCGGCTCGGTGTCGATCCCCCCGGCCACCGCGACGTACGCCCGCAGCCCGGCCCCGCGTATCGCCCCGAGTGCGACAACGCCACCGGCCGGCACATCGAACGCCCGCCACCCTTCGACCGGCTCGCCGTCGAGCGACACGGGGATCCGCGCTCCGGTCACCGCGACGGTCGCCGCCCTTCCGAAGCGGAGCTTCGGACCCGTCACCGTGACCTCGAGCCCCGCCATCCCCTCCGGGTTGCCGACCAGTCGATTGGCCACCCGGAACGACCGGTCGTCGACCGGCCCCGAGGGCGGCACCCCTACCTCCCAGAAACCCGCCCGACCGGGCCAGTCCTGGACAGAGGACAGGGCACCTGGTGCGAGCACCTCGATCCCGGTCAACCTGGCCACACCAACAGTCGGACCGGCGTCGGGTCATAGCCGTTGCACGGGTTGTTGACCTGCGGGCAGTTCGAGATCATCACCAGCGTGTCCCGATCGGCCCGCAGCTCGACGTACTTCCCCGGCGCCGAGATCCCGTCCGCGAACTCGAGGCCGCCGTCCGGGCTCAGCGGGACGTTCATGAAGAAGTTGACGTTCGCCGACAGGTCCCGCTTGTCGAGTCCACGCCCCCACGCCATCGCCTCCGCCAGGAAGGTGTTGCGGCAGGCGTGCATGTGCCGCGTGTGCTCCCCATAGCGGACGACGTTCGACTCCTGCGAGCAAGCCCCGCCGAGCGTGTCGTGGCGCCCGCACGTGTCTGCGACGATGCTCACGAGCGGCTCCCCATCGATCGACAGGAGGCGCGAGCCGAGGCTCAGGTAGGCCGAGCCCTGCTCCCGGACAGTGTCGACCGCGCTGTAGCGGTTCCCGTAGTCGTGCGCGTCGAAGAACAGCGTGTCGACCGCCTGGTTGCCGTGGAGGTCGACGATCCGCAGCGTCTCCCCGGCCCAGAGCTCGAACGTCGCCCCCAGACCGTCGGCCAGCTCCCGGTCGAACCGCGCCGACGCCGGGTCGCGCCCTAGCGCCGCCGGCCCGGGGTCGCACCCGAGCGCCGCCGGCCCGCCCACCGTCCCCAGGCTCATCCGAGCTCGGCCTCGGCCTCGGTCGCCAGGAAGCCCCGCTCGTTCTCCGCGCAGGCCATCCTGACCCCGTCGTCCGCCGCCGCCGCCGGGACGCTGGCGATTTGCAGCCCGACAGCTCCCGGCCTCCATTCGCGAGCCGGATCGAGCGGGTGGGGAGCGCTCGAGAGGACGACGAGCGTGTCGAGCTCGAAGCGCACGCCCACCCGGCTGCCGGCCGGCGAATGGCCGTTGACGAAGGCGAGGTCCCCCTCGGGACCGATCGCGACCTTCGAGAAGAAGTTGGCGCACCCGACGATGTCCCGCAGACCCAGCCCGTGCTTGGCGAGCTCGACGAGGAACCCCTCCCGCGCGCTCCGCCGCCAGTCGTTGCGCGCCTCGTGATAGCTGAGCGCTCCCCACCGGCCGGAGACGATCGCCGCGGTCGCGTGACCGGTGATCGTGTCATGCCAGCCGCACGTGTCCTCGACCACCGACGCGAGGACCCGCCCCATGTCCGAGTAGAGGGCGACGCCGGCCGCCAGGCGGCTGACATGCTGGGCCTTCAGCGTGTCGGGCATGCAATAGCGCTCGAGCGGGTCCGACGCCCGGAAGAGCAAGGTCGAGACGTTGGCCCCCCCGTCGAGGTCGGTCAGCCGCAGGGCCGTCCCCCGCCGGCAGACCCGCGACCAGCTCGCCCCGCCGGGCAGCACCGTGTCGAGGATCAGGCCGGCCGGCCGCGCGGGCGGGGACGCCGGTGAGGGCGAGGGCGACGGCGAGGGCGAGGGCGAGGGGCTCGCCATCTCAGACCGTCCTGATCCGCGGGTCGGCCCAGGCCTGGGCGAGATCGACGAAGAAGTTGACGACGACGTAGGCAGCCCCGAGGATCAGCGTCGTCCCGGTGATCGCCGGGAAGTCCGAATAGGCGATCGACTGGTCGAGGTAGAGGCCGAGCCCCGGCCAGGCGAAGATCTGCTCGACGACGACCACCCCTCCGAGCAGCAGGCCGAACTGGAGGCCGCTCATCGTCAGGGCCGGGCCGGCCGCGTTGCGCAGCGCGTGGCGCAGGACGACCTTCCTTTCCCGCAGGCCCTTCGACCGGGCCGTCCGGACGAAGTCCTCGCGCATGATCTGCTCGCACGTGCTCGCCAGCGTCCGGGCGATCGCCAGCGCCGGGAGCAGGGCCAGCGTGAAGGCGGGCATGATCAGGTGGGTCAGCGCGCTCCAGAAGAGGTTCGGCTCGCCGTGGAGCAGCGAGTCGACCAGGAGCAGCCTGGTCGGACCGCTCGGGAGGACCAGCGTGTCCGAGACCCGGCCGGACGCCGGGAGGAGGTGAAGGGTCGAGTAGAAGAGGAGGATCGCGACGAGCCCGGTCAGGAAGGCCGGCACCGACGCTCCGCCGATCAGCCCCAGCCGCAGCAGCCGGGCCGGTCGGCCGCCGCCGACGAGGAGCAGTCCGAGCCCGATTCCGATCGCGGCGGCCAGCGCCGCCGCCGAGAGGGCCAACTCGAGCGTCGCCGGAGCGAAGGTCCCGAGGTCCTCGGCGACCGGGTTTCGCGTCCGCAGGGACGTCTCGAGATTGCCGTGACCGAGCCGGTCGAGGTAGTCGGCGAAGCGGCCGGGAAGCGGCTTGTCGTAGCCGAGCTTGTGGCGCTCGGCGGCGACGATCTGGGGCGACGCGCTCGCCCCGACCATCGCTCGGACCGGATCGCTCGGGATCACGGCCTGGAGGGCGAAGACGATCGCCACGAGGCCGAACATGACCGCCGCCATGGCGGCCAGCCGCCGACCGACGAGGCCGAGCATCAGCCGGCCGCCCGGCCCAGCGAGGCCAGCGTCACCGTCCACGGATAAGCCGGGACCTGCGCGACGCCGGTCAGACCCTTGTTGAGCACGAAGACGTTCTTCACGTCGCCGAGGAAGAAGATCTCGTTGCTCTTGACGACGTCCGCCCCGACCTGCTGGTAGAGCGCCGTCGCTCTCGCCGGCAGGGCGCTGAGCGCCTGGTTGAGCAGGCCGTCGACCGTCGGGTCCTTGAAGCCGAGGAAGTTCAGGCCGCCGGTCGAGTCGAACAGGATCCGCGCCCACGTGTCGGGATGCGCCGCGTCCGGCGTGTTCGTCTGGAGCATCAGGTCCGGCGCGGCCTTCAGGTTGTTCGCGTACCCGTAGACCTGCGGCAACTGGACCTCCTTGACCGTCACCTTCCACCCGGCGCTCGCCAGGTCGGCCTGGATCAGCTCGCCGACCCGCCGCTGGACGCCGGACTCATCAGCCGTGTAGGCCAGCGTGATGCTCTTCGTCGACGCCGCCTTGGCCCCAGCCGCGGCGAGCTTCGCGTTCGGGGCGTAGGGGAGCTTTGGCTGGTTGGGGAGGATCGCCTCCGGATAGGCCCCGACCGACGGCGTCGCCGTACCCGAATAGGCCTCGGCGACGAGCTGGGAGATGTTGATGTCCGATCGGAGCGACGCCCTCACCGCCGGATCGTCGAACGGCGGCTTGTTCGTGTTGACGTAGAGCAGGAGGCGAAGGAACGACGGAAACTCGTCGACCCGAACGTTCGACGGGAGCGAGTTCAGCTCGGATGCCGGGAATGAGTGGAGGACACCGTCGACATCGCCGTTCTCCAGCTCGAGCTGCTGGGTCCCGATGTCCGGCGTGATCTTCAGGAGGACCTGCCTGAAGTACGGCTGTGGCCCCCAGTATGTGGCCGACCGTGTGAGGACGTACTGGCGGCCGCGGTCGAACGCCGTCAGCTCGTACGGACCCGTCCCGTCCTCGTGGCTTGCCAGCCACGCCTGGGCGTGGTCTGACCCCGCGTGACTCACGAGGGCCCCCGGACCGATCACCTTCGGTCCCCAGCTCGAGGCCATGTAGTCGATGAACGGGTTGACGGGATTCTTCAGGCGGACGACGAAGGTCGACGATGTCGGCGTGGCCATCGACGCGATCGGCTTGAGCATGTACGACGGCGCCTGATTGACGGCCAGCCGCCGCTCGAAGCTCCGCTTGACCGACTCCGCGCTCATCAGGGTCCCGTCGTGGAAGTGGACTCCCCGGCGGAGCGTGAAGGTATATGTCAGGCGGTCGGGCGACACCTTCCAGCTCGTCGCCAGGTCGGCAACGATCCTCGTCGAGTTCGGCGCGTATGTGACCAGACCGTCGTAGGACGACAGGATCACGGAGTTGCCCTCGATGTCGTAGAAGACGTCCGGGTCCGGCACCGACATGTCCGCGAGGTACGGGATCCTCAGGATCTGGCCGGCCGACGAGCCGGACGAGCCGGCCCGCCCCGTGCTCCCGGGCCCGGTTGCCGTGCCCCCGCCGGGCGAACTGGTCGACGCAGCTCCGCAGCCGGCCAGCGCGAGTCCTCCGGCCACGAGGCAGATCCCGGCCACGCGGGCTCGTCCGGGCTTCATCGAGTCGTCCTTTGGGCGAGGCTGCGGTTGGCCTTCTCGCCGAGCAGGTTCGCGACCAGCGCGAGCACGGCGACGCCGGCGGCCGGCGCCAGGGGAACCCACGCGTAGCCGAAGAGGTACTCGAGGCCCTGTGAGCTCATCGCCCCGAGCTCGGCGGCCGGCGGGGGCGCGCCGAGACCGATGAAGGAGAGGGCCGCGAGGGCGAGGATCAGGTTGCCGACATCGAGCGACATCGCCACGATCACCGGGGTGAACGCGCCCGGGAGAAGGTGGCGCAGGACGAGTCGGGTCCTTCCGACACCCGCGAGACGAGCGGCCTCCGCGTGGGGACGGCAGGCCAGGGCGCGAACCTCGCCGCGGACGATCCTCGCGTACCACGGCCACCAGACGACGCTCAGGGCCACCAGCGTGTGCAACAGGCTCGGGCCGACCGATGCGATCACGGCGATCGCGAGGACGGGGGCCGGGAGGGCCAGGAAGAGATCGGTCACGCGCATCAGGATCGTGTCGAGGATCCCGCCGAACGCGCCGGCGACCCCGCCGATCAGAGCACCGAACGCGGCGCCGGCGGCGATCACGCCGAGCGCGGCCAGCCAGGACGCCCGGGCGCCGTATAGGACCCGGGAGAAGACGTCGCGGCCGAGGTCGTCGGTCCCGAACGGGTAGGCGAGTGACGGGTGGTGGAACGGGCCGGCCGGCGTGATCTCCAGGCTCGAATGGGTCGCGAGGATCGTCGGCAGGACGAGCATCACGAGTGTCACGATCCCCAGGGGGACCAGCGCGGCCTCGGCGCTCGCGCTCGCGCTCGCGCCGGCGCCGCCGGGCCGGGCGGCGATCGCGTGCCGGCGGCCGAGCGAGCGCAGGCGCGAGCTCCAGGGGTTGGCGATCGGCGGTATCGAACTGGCGTGGCTGGCGGCCGGCGCCGGGGAGCGTGGGGCGGGGCCGGCGGCGGCGGCGGCGGCGGCGGCGGCGGCAGGGGATGGTGCGGGGACGGCGGCGGGGGCGGCGGCCGGGGCAGAGGCGGGGGCGCGCATCAGGCGCCACTGGGGACGGGGGACCGGCGGGTGCCGGGGATGGCGCGTGTGCTCGCAGACCGGCGCCGTCGGTCCGAGGCCGGTGAAATCAACCCGTGGCAGGAGCACGGGGGGCCACTGCTTCTCAGAAATGCTTGCCCGGTGGGTACCACGACCCCGGTCGTCATCAGGCGGCCTGGGCAAGGTCGGGGACGGCGGCGAGCAACTCACGGGTGTAGCCGTGGGCCGGCCTGGAGAAGATCTGGTCGGTCGGCCCCCGCTCGACGACTACGCCCCGATGCATCACGGCCACCTCGTCGGCGACCGCGCGGGCGGCGGCGAGGTCGTGGGTCACGAAGAGCAGGGCGATCCCAAGACGGGCGCGGAGGTCGCAGAGGAGGTTGAGGACCTGGGCGGCGAGCGAGACGTCGAGCGCGGAGACCGGTTCGTCGCAGGCCAGGAGGGCCGGCGGAACGGCGATCGCCCGGGCGATCGCCGCCCGCTGTCGCTGGCCGCCTGACAGCCTGCCGGGGAAGGAGGCGGCGGCGTCGGCGGGAAGACCGACCGACTCGAGCGTCCGGGCGACGCGATCGGCCCGCTCGGAGCGGGGGACATCGAGCGCGGCGAGCCGCTCGGCGATCTGGTCGCCGATCGACATCCATGGGGTCAGCGACGCGCCGGCGTCCTGGAAGATCAGCTGGGGTGGTGCGCCCGCCCCGAGCCGGACGGTCCCGGCGCTCGGCTCGAGGAGACCGACGACCATCCGCAGGAGCGTGGTCTTTCCGGAGCCGGACTCCCCGACGATTGCCAGGGATCCGCCAGCCGGGAGCGAGAGGCTGACGCCGTCGACCGCGCGGAGCGGCCGCGGGCGGGCGGCAAACGGGTGGGGCCGGGCCCGTGCGTACTCGCGGACGACGCCGTCGAGGACGAGGGCGGCCGCGGGCAGCCCGGCGGAGGCGTCGCCGGTGGTGGGCGAGCGTGCGGCAGCCGACGGCCATGAGCGAACCGCCCCGACGTGGTGGCATTCGCAGCGGCGATCACCGGCGACGGCGAGCGGAACGGGAGCCTGACAGCCGACGTCGGCCCGGGGGCAGCGAGGGGCGAACGAACAGCCGGGGAGCGGCCGCCGGGGGTCGGCCGGAGTACCGGGCAGCGAGGGGAGCATTCCGCCGGCGACCAAGCCGTCGAGCCGAGGACGGCTGGCGAGCAGGCCGACCGTGTAGGGATGCTCTGGGCGGCCGAGGATCTGCGGCGTCCGGCCGACCTCGACGATTCGCCCGGCGTAGGCCACAGCGATCCGGTCGCAGATCCGGGCGGCGACGCCGAGGTCGTGGGTCACGAGGAGGAGGGCGACGCCGCGCTCGCGGGCGGCGGTCCCGAGAAGGTCGAGGACGCGGGCCTGGACGGTCACGTCGAGCGCGGTGGTCGGCTCGTCGGCGACGATCAGACGGGGCGAGCGGGCCAGGGCGATGGCGATCATCACCCGCTGGCGAAGACCGCCCGAGAGCTCGTGGGGGTAGGCCCGGGCCTTGATCGCCGGTTCGGGGATCCCGGTCTGGGCGAGCAGCTCGATCACCCGGTCGGTGTCGTCTTCGTCGTCGTCGGCTGTTCCCAGCGCCTCGGCGACCTGGGCACCGACCCGCATCGACGGATTGAGCGAGCTCATCGGATCCTGGAAGACGGCGCTGATGTAGGCCCCCCGGCGGGCGCGGCGCGCGGTCTCGGTCGCGGCGACCATGTCCTCGCCGTCCAGCGAGACCGTCCCCGAGAGGACGGGGGGCGGGTCGCGGGGGAGGAGACCGAGAGCCGTCAGCCCGAGGACGCTCTTCCCGGAGCCCGATTCGCCGACGAGCCCGAGGATCTCGCCCGGAGCGATCGTCAGGCTCGCTCCCCGGAGGGCGTGGACGTCGCCGGTCGGGCTCTGGAAGGTGACATGTAGATCGCGGACGTCGAGCGCGGGGGTGACGGTGGGCGGCCTCACGCAGCGACCTCGACACCGGTGGGCCGGGCCAGTCGGGCAAGGCAGTCGAGGACCTCGGCACTGGCGACGAGGCAGTCTCGCTGGAGATATTCCATCGCCCGAAGGGCTGCGCCGTGGGCTTCGGGGGATGACCCGCCGACGGCGTCGGTGACGACTCGCAGGTGGTAGTCGTGCTGGTGGGCGTCGGCGAACGTGTAATGGACGCAGACGTCGGTGAGAGCGCCGACGAGGATCAGGGTGGAGACGCCGAGCGACTTGAGGACGAGCTCGAGCTCGGTCGCGAAGAACGCTGAGTACCGCCGCTTGCGGATCAGATACTCGTCGGGACGGGGCTCGAGTCCGTCGGCAAGCTCGGTCGCCGGGTCCCCCTCGAGGCAGTGGACGCCCTCCGTCCCGTCGAGCTCGCGGCCGATGTCGGCGAGCGATCGCTTGTGGACCTCCTGGACGAAGACCACGGGAACGCGACGCAGGCGGGCGGCGTCGACGATTTCCCTGACCAGTCGGTGGCGGGCGGGGGCGCCGGGCATGATCGGGATGCCGCAGCCGTCGGGCATCAGCTCGCCCTTCTGGACGTCGATCACGATCACCGCCGTGGGGCCGGGTAGAACCAATTTCTGCTCCAGAAATGCGAAAGGCCCGGAAGATGTCGTCTCCCGGGCTTTTGTCCCTCCGTGTCAGCGCGGCTATGTGAGTGCCGGCCTGTCCTCTCGGACCAGTCCTGCCGATCTGCTCGGCAGCGGAACCCTAGGACCCCCTCAATATAGGTTCGCCCGGCCGAGCCGCCTATGTCCAGATGGACAGGATTTCGACGGCCGGATTGGCCCGGCGGTCGAAGCCCGGCGCGTGGCGGCGACCCGTCGGTCTGGCGAGGGATCCGGGTGGATGCCCACACACCGGGAAGCCCGCGAAACCCTGGAGACGGCTTCGTCGCGGTCTCGGGCTTCGCAGTACTCCGCCTGCCGCTTCTCGGGCCTGCTCGCGGCTACTCAGTTGTCCTTGAAATCGGGGCGCCCGGATTCGAACCGGGGACCTCGCCGACCCGAACGGCGCGCGCTACCAGGCTGCGCCACGCCCCGATGACCGTCCCAGTATCCCACAGCCGGCCGCTCGCCGAGGGCGCGGGCCAGGCATACTCGAATGCGGTGGCCGCCCTCGAGGAGATCCTTGCCGAGCTCGACCGCCTGCTCGATCCCGACGCCTTCGCCGACCACTGCCCGAACGGGCTCCAGGTCCAGGGCCGGACCGAGGTCCGCCGGGTCGTGACTGGCGTCTCGGCGAACGTCGAGCTCTTCGAGCGGGCCGTCGCCCGCGACGCCGACCTCGTGATCTGCCACCACGGCCTGTTCTGGGATGGCGACGACCCCCGCGTGATCGGCCGCCTCCGTCGACGGCTGGGGATCCTGCTTGCCAACGACGTGAGCCTCGCCGCCTACCACCTTCCCCTCGACGGGCATCCCCGGATCGGCAACAACGCGCTGATCGCCGCCGGCCTCGGCTGCGTCGAGCCGGAGTCGTTCGCCGTCCACCGCGGTCGGGCGATCGGCTGCCGGGGCCGCTTCCCCGACGGCGGCATCACCCCCGCCGAGCTGGTGCGACGGGTCGCCGAGCTGACCGGCCGACCGCCGCTCGCCTTTACGGTCGGACCTGATCCGGTCCGGACGATCGGGATCGTCTCCGGGGCCGCGAGTGGCGACCTCGACCAGGCGGTCGCCGCCGGCCTCGACGCCTTTCTCACGGGTGAGCCGACCGAGCGGGCGATGGCCCAGGCCGGCGAGTCTGGGATCCACTTCCTCGCCGCCGGCCACTACGCGACCGAGACGTTCGGCGTACGGGCGCTCGGCGTGCACCTGGTCGAGCGCTTTGCCGTCGACCACGTGTTCATCGACGTCCCAAACCCGATCTGAGCCGCCAGAAAGCGGACGATTTTGGACGTGGACCGGCGGTCCAGGCGCACGGACGGCACATCATCCGTCCCTATCGCTTGTGCCCGTCCGCCCGACGCGATATACAGGACATGGTCAAGAACATAGGAGGCCGTGCCGATGCCGAATCACCTGACGCCCACCGAGTTGGCCCGCGAAGCCGGACTCGAACGTCGCGACGTGATCACGAAGTGCATGCAGATGGGCGTGCCCATCTTCCAAGGCCGGATCGACAAGAACCTGTTTCTCAGCAACCTGCGGACCGCCACCGACGTCCGCCGACCCGCGGAGGCCTAGTCCCAGTCTGATCAGAACCGCGGGCCGGGCCCGGGCCCACGAGGCGGCATTCAAGGGTGGCCGAGCCGGGTCTCACCGAGAGCCGCTGTTGGGTTGCCGTCGCAGCTCCGAGCCCGACAGAGACCGGCCCGCGGATGATCAGTCGCAGCTGACGAGCTCCTCGCGACGCAAGCCCCAGTCGCCACGCAAGGCCCAGTCGCCACGCAAGGCCCAGTCGCCACGCGAGGCCCAGTCGCAACGGAAAGCCCAGTCGCGACGGGAGCCCCAGTTCGCAACGGAAGGCCCAGTCGCGACGGGAGCCCCAGTTCGCAACGGAAGGCCCAGTCGCGACGGGAGCCCCAGTTCGCAACGGAAGGCCCAGTCGCGACGGAAGCCCCAGTCGCAACCGACGATCTACTCACAGCCGAGGCGTTGGTCCCGGTCACCCCTGATTGGTCTGGCGCAGGAGGGTCGTCGTCGTCTGCTCGAGGATCTTCCGCCACGCCCTCGTCTTCTCGGGCTCGTCGTCGAAGTGGTCGACCACCTGCCGGACTCGGGTCGCCGAGATCTCGATCCCGTGGCGGGCGCAGACCTCCTGAAGGGAGTCGTACTCGTCGGCGAGCTTCAGCGTCACCGACTGGAAGCCGTGCCGGGCGATCGCGATCCGGCTCGAGAAGTCCATGATCGACGTCTCGAACATCAACTCGTCGTTCCCGGCCGGCTCGATCAGGACGATGTCGACCCCGGGGAACCGCTCCTCCCACCGGCGGGCCATCTCGTGGAGTCGCTGGTGGGCCATCATCTTGAAGGCCTGGTGGCCGATCTGCGGGAACCCGAGGTCCGAGACGCGCCGCGGACGCCGTCCCCGCCAGGTCATCACCGTCCTGCGAAAGTCGTTGTGGAACGGAACGAGCGGGTTGATCACGATCACGAGCTTCGCCCCACGATCGATCGCGATGTCGAGGTTCGTCGTCGAGACCATTCCCCCGTCGATCAGCTCCCGGCCCTTCACCGTGACCGGCGAGTAGACGACCGGGAGGGCCGCCGAGGCCCGCACGGCCGTCGAGATCGGCACGTCATCCCAACCGGGGCCGCCGAAGACGATCCGCTCGCAGGTGTCGAGATCGCTCGCCACGATGTACAGCTCGCGGGCCAGCATCCGGAAATCGTCGGTCCGGCTCGGGTCGGCAGCGACCACTTTACGAACGTAGTCCTCCATGCCCGCCCCCGTGTAGAACCCCGAAGGCAGGGCCCCGCCCAACCCAAGGACGAGGTCGACCAGCGAGACCTGGCCGATCTCGCCGATCAGCCGGCGGCCGAGGAGGGCCGCCCGCAGCGGCAGGAGGGCACCCTTGCGCGCGTACTCGAGCAGGTCGAGCCGCAGGAGCGTGCCGATATCGACATCCCGCAGCGACGCCGGCGCCTGGCTGACCGCCCGCATCATCTCCTCCGGCCGAATCCCGTTGGCCGCGAGCGCGCCGATGAACGCGCCGGCCGACGTCCCGACGAAGACATCGAAGTCGTTGACGCTCGTGTTGACGCTCAGGAGATCAAGCGCCCGGAGCGCGCCGATCTGGTAGACGCCACCCGTGAAGCCGCCGCCGCCGAGGACGAGCGCGGTCTTCGAGGGACGCGCCCGCCTCGCAGGGCTCCGCGACCGCTTCGGCCGCGGCCCAGCCCGCTGCTGCGCGGCGGGCGCGAGCTTGACGACCTTGCCCATGGGCGCTCGATTGTACGACCCCGGCAGCCGACTGCGCCGCGGGCCGCCGGTCGCGTCCTATGCTCCTTGCCGCTTGCCCGGAGCCCCGCGCATGTTGCCCTCCGTCGTGCTCGCGGTCGCGCTCGTGGCCGGCGGGTCGACGGCCGCCGGCTCGGCCGCGCACGCCCAGGGCGGGCCGCCCGCTTCGACGGTAGGCTCGACGGCCTCCGCCCCGAGCCGGCAGGTTGCTCCGCTCGTCGGGTCGACGACCTCCCCCGAGCCGGCAGCCCGCTTCGCTCGTCGGCTCGACGACCACCCCCCGTCGCGGGCAGATTCGATCGACCGGCGGAGCCAGCCCCACCTCGGCCGGCTCACCGCCACCACCCCCGCCCGCCAGCCCGTCTCCCGTCGCGCCGCTCGTGCCGGTCACAACTCCGGCCCTCTCAGACCTCGCAACCAAGCAGCTCACCGGCCGCCTCTCGGCCGAGATGCGGCAGGCCGGGCCGGCGTCCGGGGCCTACGTCCTCGACCTCGCAACCGGGCGGACGCTCTACGCGCTGCGTCCGACCACCCCGCTGATCCCCGCGTCGGTCGAGAAGCTCTACACCACCTCGACCGCCCTGGCCAGATTCGGCCCGGCCAACCGCCTCCTGACCAGCGTGCTCGGCGTCGGCGGCGCCGACGACAAGGGCGTCTGGACCGGGAACCTCTACGTCCACGGCGGCGGCGACCCGACCTTCGGCACCGGCTCGCCCCCCGGCAGTCAGGCCTCCCCGATCGGCTTGGCGGCCGCGCTGCTCGCCGCGACCGGGATCTCCCGCCTCGACGGGGCGGTGATCGGCGACGAGACCCTGTTCGACCTCCGCCGGGGCGACCCCGCGACCGGCTACCGCCCGGACCCGGATCTCGGCGGCCAGTTGAGCGGCTTGGCCGACGCCCACGGAAGCCTCGGCCGGCCTCGTCTCTCCTCCCCGGCGGTGTTCGCGGCCTCCCAGTTCGCAAAGGCCCTCCGGGCCGCGGGGGTCCCCGTGACCGGGAAGACCGGCGTCGGCCCGACCCCGGCCGGCGCCCGCCTCCTGACCAGCGTGCGCTCGCCCGATCTCGCGACGATCGTCGACCTGACCGACCAGCCGTCGGACAACTTCTACGCCGAGACCCTGCTCAAGGACCTCGGCGCGTACTACGGCGCCGGCGGGTCGACCCCCGCCGGCCTGGCCGTCGTCCGCGAATGGCTCGCCCCGCTCGGCATCCGCCCGCATCTCTTCGACGGGTCAGGTCTCTCCTATGCCGACCGCACGTCCCCCGAGCAGGTCGTCACGCTCCTGCGCGACCTCGATCCCACAGCCGGCCGGCTCGCCCCGATCGGGGCCGCCCTGATCGCGGCCCTCCCGGTCGCCGGCCAGACCGGCACACTCGTCCACCGGATGCGGCGGACCCCGGCTGCCGGGAACTGCCGGGCGAAGACCGGGACCCTGACGCGCGTCTCGAACCTCGCCGGAGTCTGCGACGGCCGCTACGCCTTCGCCTTCCTGATGAACCGGATCCCTCAGGCCAAGGCCCACGCACTCCAGGACGCGATGACCGTGGCGATCGCAAGGCTCGGGCCCTGACCGGCAGGCGGGATCCCAAGGACCTGAGCTGACCTGACCGGGTCGGATGATCGGCGGGCAGGCTCTGGCCCTGACCGGGCCGGGCGATCTCAGGCTCGAGACCTTGACCAGACCGGTGATCGTGCTCCGCCACGAACTCACAACCCCTCAGGGTCGCGTTCAGGCAGCCGCCGGCTCCGCGCCCGACCGGATCCGCTCGCCCAGCCCGGCCTCGTCGAGCACGGCCACGCCCAGACGCTCGGCCTTCTCGAGCTTCGATCCGGCGCTCTCCCCCGCCACGACGAAGTCGGTCTTCCGCGAAACCGTGCTCGTCACCCGGCCGCCCGCCCCGACGATCAGAGCGGTCGCCTCCTCGCGCGAGAGGGTCGGCAGGCTCCCGGTCAGCACGAACGTCAGCCCGGCCAGCGGCCCCTCCCCCGGCGGCGGCCCCTCCTCCTCGAAGCAGACCCCGGCTTTCCGCAGTCGCTCGATCTGCTCGCGCATCGCCGGCTCGGCGAGCTGCGCGACGATCGTCTGCGCCATCTTCGCGCCGATCCCCGGCGTTTGTGCGATCTCCTCCGGCCCGGCCTCCAGCAGCGCGTCGATTCCCCGGAACCGCCGGGCCAGGTTCTGGCCGGTCACCGCGCCGACCTCCTCGATCCCCAGGGCGAACAGCACCCGGCCGAACGACCGCTCCCGCGACCCGGCGATCGCCGCGATCAGGTTGTTGGCCGAGACGTCCGCATACCGGTCGAGCCCGGTCAGCTGCTCGAGCCGTCAGTGCGTAGATGTCCGCCGCCGTCGTGATCAGCCCCCGCGCCTGGAGCGCGGCGACCTGCTTCTCCCCCAGACCGTCGATGTCCATCGCCCCGCGGGAGACGAAGTGCTTGAGCAGCTGCCACTGGCGTCCCGGACAGACCGGGTTCGGACACTTCGTGAAGACCCCTTCAGCCGGCTTGACGGTCGCCGTTGCGCAGACCGGGCATTCGGCCGGCGGCTCGGGCGGCGGCGAGCGATCCGGCCGGCCGACGGCACCCGGGGCCGGCGAGAGGACCTGTGGGATCACGTCTCCCGCCCGCAACACGATCACCTCGTCGCCCGGACGGACGTCCTTGCGCCGGAGGTCCTCCTCGTTGTGGAGCGTCGCCAGCTTCACCGTCACCCCGCCCACGGCGACCGGCTCGAGCTCGGCGAACGGGTGGAGGTCCCCGTACTTGCCGACGTTCCAGTGGACCGCCCGCAGCGTCGTCTTCGCCGTCGTCGGCGGGAACTTCCACGCCACCGCCCACCGCGGATCGCGACCGACCGCGCCGAGCCGGCGCTGGAGCTCGACGTCCGAGACCTTGATCACGACCCCGTCGATCTCGAAGTCCAAGCGCCCGCGACGCTGCTCCCACGACAGGCACTGGGCGATCACCTCGTCCTCACCGTGGAGCAGCCGGACGTCCGGGTTGACCGGGAACCCTGCGTCCGCCAGCCACGCCAGGGCCTCCCACTGCGTGTTCAGGCGCAGCCCGTCGGTCACGCCGATCGCGTACGCCAGCATCGAAAGCGGCCGCTCCGCCGCCAGCGCCGGATCCAGCTGGCGGATCGTCCCGGCGGCCGAGTTCCGCGGGTTCATGAAGGTCTGCTGCCCGGCCGCCGCCCGTCGCTCGTTGAGGGCGGCGAAGTCCGGCAGCGACATGTAGATCTCCCCGCGGACCTCGACCAGTCGCGGCGCCTTCGGGATCCGCAGCGGGATCTGAGAGATCGTCCGCAGGTTGTGGGTCACGTCCTCCCCGACCTCGCCGTTTCCCCGCGTCGCCCCCCGTTCGAGCAGGCCGTCCCTGTAGACCAGCGAGATCGCCAGGCCGTCGATCTTCGGCTCGCAGACGAACTCGAACGCCGGCTCGTCGATCCCCTCCCTCGCCAGGTGCCCCCGCATCCGGGACACCCACCCCCGCAGCTCCTCGGCCGACCGGACGTTCGCCAGCGAGAGCATCGGCATCAGGTGGTTGACCTTCGCCAGCCGGCCGACCGGCTCGCCCCCGACACGCTGGGTCGGCGAGTCCGGCGTGATCAGCCGCGGGTCGGCCGCCTCGATCGCCCGCAGCTCGTCGAACAGGGCGTCGTACTCGTCGTCGCCGATCTCCGGATCGTCGAGCACGTAGTACCGACGCTCGTGATAGACCAGGACCCGCCGCAGCTCCTCGGCCCGCGCGCTCGCCGCCTCGTCGCTCGGCTCGTCGGGCTCGTCAGTCATTGAGCAGGCGCTCGAGCTCGAACTCCCGCAGCAGCTCGATGCCCGGGATGTCGGTCAGTTCGAAATGGATCGGCGTCAGCGCGATCCGCCCGGCCGCGACCGCCGCCAGGTCGGTGCCCGCGTCGTCGTGGAACCCCGGGTCGGTCCCGTAGACCCAGTAGCGCCGCCGGCCACCCTCCTCTCCCTCGAGCCGCAGCTCGTCCCGGTAGATCCGCTTGCCCAGCCGCGTCACCTCGACCTCGTCGGGCTCGCCGCCCGGCACGTTGATGTTGAGCAGCGTCCCCGGCGGCAGCGGCCGCGACTCGAGGCTCGCGACGAGCCGGCCGACGAACCGCGCAGCCAGACCGAAGTCGTAGCCCGACCCGACGCTGAAGTCGAGCTCCCGCGACCGCGACTGCTGCGATACGGCGATCCCCGGGACGCCGAGCAGGAGCCCCTCGAGCGCCGCGGCGACGGTCCCCGAATAGGTGATGTCGTCGCCGAGGTTCGCCCCATGGTTGATGCCCGAGACGACGAGGTCCAGCTGAAAGTCCTCGATCAACCCGAGCTGCGCCAGGCGGACGCAGTCGACCGGCGTTCCGTCGGTCGCATACCCGACGCTGCCATCCCCGAAGTCGACCTCCGTGACCCAGAGCGGCCGGCGCGTCGTGATCGACCGAGCCATCGCCGACCGGTTCCCGTCGGGTGCGATCACCACCAGGCGGACGCAGTCCAGCTCGCGGAGCGACCGGCGGAGCGCCTGGAGGCCGTCGGCCTCGATTCCGTCGTCGTTGGTCAGCAGGACGTTGAGCACTCCGCCAGGATATTGACGCCCGCTTCGGACCCGGCCGACCCAGGCCTCCGCGCGAGGCGACGGCCGCCGGGCCGAGCATCAGCCCGACGGGTCGTAGATCCGCGCTCGGTAGTCGGCGAGCATCCGAGCCGCGCTGAAGCGCGGCGCGAGCGTCCTGATCGAGTTGCGGACCCGCTCGACCCAGGCCGCCGGTACGCCGGCCTCGTCGCGCGCCCCGAACAGCGGCACGACCTCGTCGCGCAGCAGTCGGTGGAGCTCGGCCCCCGTACGCGAGTCCTGCGCCCACCCGTCCGCGTCGATCGCCCCCTCCAGCGCCCAGCCGTTGCCTCCGTCGTACGCCTCGGCCCACCACCCGTCGAGCACGCTCAGCTGAAGACCTCCGTTGACCGCCGACTTCATCCCGCTGGTCCCGCTCGCCTCGAGCGGCGGCCGCGGCAGGTTGATCCACACGTCGCAGCCCCGCACCAGACGGGAAGCGCTGTCGAGGTCGTAGTCCTCGAGGAAGACCACCCGGTGTGCGACCCCCTCCTGGCCCTTCAGGTCAAACAGCGATTGGAGCAGCCGCTTGGCGTCGTCGTCGCGCGGATGGGCCTTCCCCGCGATGATCAGCTGGAGCGGCCGCTCGCCGGCCAGGAGGTCGAGGTTCGCCGGCTCCTCGATCAGCAGCCGCAGCCGCTTGTAGGTCGCCAGGCGACGGGCGAAGCCGACCGTCAGGGCATCGGAGTCGAACGCCTCCACCGCCCGCGCATAGCCCACCGTCTCCCCCCGTCCCAGCCGGTCGATCGGACTCCGCCGGCGGACGTAGGCGACGAGCTCCGCCCGCTGCTCGCAGCGCGCCGCCCACAGGTCCGCCGCCGGGATCGCGTCGAGCCGATCCCACGTCCGCGGATCCGCCGCCCGCTTCTCCCACCCGTCACCGAGATGGCGATCGAAGACGTCTCGCATCGGCCGGCCGACCCAGGTCGGGATATGCACGCCGTTGGTCACGTGGTCGATCGGCACCTCGTCGACCCCGACGCCCGGCCACAGACCCTGCCACATCCCGCGCGCGACGTCCCCGTGGCGGCGGCTCACCGCGTTCGCCTTGCGGCTCGTCCTCAGCGCGAGCTGGGTCACCCCGAACGGCTCGCCCAGATCGTCCGGATTCGAGCGTCCCAGCCGCGCGAACCGCTCCCGGTCGAGGCCTGACTCGTCGAGCACGCCAGACAGCGCGAGAAGCACATCGTCGACCGGATACGTGTCGTTTCCGGCCGGGACCGGCGTGTGCGTCGTGAACACGGTCCGTCGCCGAGCCAGCTCGAGCGCCTCGTCGAGCCCGCGCCCCCGCCCCTGCTCGGCTCGGGCGAGCTCGAGCACCGCGAACGCCGCATGGCCCTCGTTGAGGTGGACGGTCGACGGATCTATCCCCAAGGCGTCGAGCATGCGCAAGCCACCAACGCCGAGCAGGACATACTGGGCCAGGCGAATCGCCGGATCTGAGATGTAGAGCCGCGACGTGATCCAGCGCGCCTCCGGCGGATTCTCAGGAAGCTCGGCGTCCAGCAGGAACAACGCCACCCGCCCGACCTGGACCCGCCAGGCCTGCGCGTGGACCTGGACACCGCCGATCGTCACGTCGATCGTCACCGCCCGGCCGTCCCGCCCCGTGACCACGGCCGCCGGAATCCGCGGCGGGTCGGTCGCCGTCCAGTACTCGTGCTGCCAGCCCGACGCGTCCAGCCGCTGGCGGAAATAGCCCTCCCCGTACATCAGGCCGACCGCCACGACCGGCGCGTCGTCGTCTGAGGCCTGCTTGACGAGGTCGCCCGCCAGCGCGCCCAGGCCACCGGAGTAGACCGGCAGCGACGCGTGGATCGCGTACTCCGCGCAGAGGAAGGCCGTCGGCCGCGCGCCGCCGTCCGCTCCCAGAGCCCGGCTCGCGAGCTCGGCCGCGATCGTCGCCTGCGCCGCGGCTGCCCGATCCAGCAGAGCCTGGTCGCCGGCAGCCCGCTCCAGGCCCTCTCGCGACGCCTCCTGCAGCAGACGGACCGGGTTGGCCCCACACACCGTCCACCGCTCCGGGTCGATCGCCGCGAACAGCTCCGGCCCGCCCGCGATCCACGACCACCGGTAGTTGTAGGCAAGTCGAGCGAAGACGCCGAGCGGCTCGGGAATCCGGGCGGCCAGCGCCGCTGCCGCTCGCTCGAGATCCCCGAGCCCGGCGCTCGGCGCGGTCACTTGAAGCGGATCCGGCGGCTCGGCACCGCGCGAATGAAAGCACACGCCGACCCGCGACCCGGCTCGCCCGCTCGTATGAACGGCCGCCGCCGCCCGCCACCTACGCCCAGGTTCCCTGGGGCGGGCGTGTTCTCGTCCGAAAGCGGGTTGCCCGACACAGCGCCGGACGCAACTGGGTTCCACGAACGGACTCCACACGCTCCCCGGTCGACGAGGCGAGGCGGGACGTCGGTCGCGTCGCTGTCGAGAAGTCCGTCGACCTCGATCGCGCCGGCGTCACGCGCCGCGTACGAGGACCCGGTTTCCCGACGGGTCGCTCGCCAGCACACCGTCCGGATGGCGCTCGGCCCGCTCGCCCAGGCGGGCGACGATCGGGCTCGGGTCGGCGACGATCAACTCGAAGTGGAGCATCCCCAGCGACCCCGGCTCCGGCGGCGGCGCCCCGTCGGTGTGGGCCGAGTTGACGCCGATGTGGTGGTGATACCCGCCCGGCCGCCAACATCGACGAGACCGGGAAGCGGACCATCACGTCGAGCCCGATCACATCCCGATAGAACGCCTCAGCCGCCGCCGCGTCGGCCACGCACAGGTGGACGTGACCGAGGATGGTCCCGACCTCGACCTGCTGGGGCGGGACCGACCGACCGTCGGACCGCGCGATCGCCCCGTAGAGATCCAGCGGGTCGGTTGCCATGCGGACGTGCCCGTCCTCGAGCGGCCACTCCTCCGGCGGCCGGTCAGCGTAGATCTCGATCCCGTTCCCGTCGGGATCGTCGAGGTAGAGCGACTCGCAGACGAGATGATCGGCAAACCCGGTCAGCGCCCCCCGCGAGAGGATCACCCGCTGGATCGACCGGGCGAGCTCGAGACGCGACGGGACGCGAATCGCCAGGTGAAACAGCCCCGTCGCGCCGAGCGCCGGGACCGCCTCAGGATCCTCGATCAGCACGACGAGGTCCTCGGCTCCAGCGCCGAGCACCGCCACCCGGTCATCGACCCGATGCATCCACAGGCCGAGTACGCCGGCGTAGAACGCGAGCGCCCGCTTGAGGTCTGAGACGACCAGCGTGACCGTTCCGATCCGGGCGCCCGGATCGATGCCGCTGCCCGTCTGAAGCGGAACTGGTGACCCGGTCATCGGTCCTCCGCTCCGCTCAGACGAGCTCCAAGAAGACCATCTCGGTCGAATCGGACTGCCGCGGGCCGAGCTTGAGGATCCGCGTATACCCGCCCGGCCGCGTCTCGTAGCGGGGCGCGACCTCCTCGAACAGACGGTGGACGATGAACTTGTCCTGACCCAGCGCCGACAGCGCCTGCCGCCGGGCGTGCAGGTCACCCCGCTTGGCCAGCGTGATCAGCTTCTCGACCTCCGGCTTGACCGCCTTCGCCTTCGCCTGGCTCGTCTTGATCCGCTCGTGCTCGATGACCTCCTTGCAGAGGTTTCGCAGCAGCGCCTTGCGATGTGCCGAGTCGCGGCTGAGCTTGTGTCTCGTCTTCTGATGGCGCACGCCAGTCTCCTTGGTCTGCTAGTCCTGCCGCAGGTGCAGGCCGCGGGCTTCGAGCGTCTCGATGACCTCGTCGATCGACTTCTTGCCGAAGTTCGGGATCGCGTTGAGCTCTGCCTCCGACTTCGAGATCAGGTCGCCGACCGTCTGGATGCCAGCCCGCTTGAGGCAGTTGTACGACCGCACGCCGAGCTCGAGCTCCTCGATCAGGATGCCCCACTCCTCGCCCTGCATGGCCGCCGGCACGGCCCCCGGCTGTCCGTGGCCGAGCCCACCGTCGAGCGGTCCGTGCGGACCCTCCCGAAGCTCTGCCAACCGCTCGACGTCGGTGAAGATCGCCAGCTGCGAGATCAGCAGCTCGGCGGCCTCACGCAGCGCGGCCGACGGCTCGACCGACCCGTCGGTCTCGATGTCCAGGGTCAGCTTGTCGAAGTCTGTCTTCTGACCGACCCGAGCCTGCTCGACCGCGTAGGCGACCCGCCGGACCGGCGAGAAGATCGAGTCGATCGGGATCACCCCGATCGGCTGATCCGGCGACTTGTTCTCCTCGGCCGGACGGTATCCCCGGCCCCGGCCGACGGTCAGGTACAGCTCCAACTTGGTCTTCTTCTCGAGCGTCGCGATGTGGACATCCGGGTTGAGGACCTCGACGCCCGACGGGAGGTCGATGTCCTTCGCGGTGATCTCCCCCGGCCCGGTCGCGACCAGGCCGGCCTCGACCTCGGTCGCGTCGGAGTGCATCCGGCAGACGACGCCCTTCAGGTTGAGGACGATGTCCGTGACGTCCTCGGTGACGCCCTTGATCGTCGAGAACTCGTGTGCGACCCCCTCGATCCGGACGCTGGTCACCGCGGCACCGGCCAGCGACGACAGGAGCACTCGCCGCAGCGAGTTCCCGAACGTGTAGCCGAAGCCACGGTCGAGCGGCTCGATCACAAACGAGCCGCGGTTCTCCTCAACGGACTCGCTAGTGATCCGGGGGATTTGAAAATCAAGCATCGGGGTCCTAACGTCGTCGTGTTTCAAGGTCCGGGCCGCCACTCAAGGCGCCGGATCAGGCGTATGAAGCTTGCTACTTGGAGTAGAGCTCGACGATGAGCTGCTCCTGCACCGGCGCCGCGACCTCCCGGCGCTCAGGCTTGCGCAGGATCTTGGCCGTCAGCGAGTCGTGATCGGCCTGCAGCCATGCCGGAACCTGGCCCGTCAGCTCTGTCGCGTCGCGAATCACCTGCTCCGCCGCCGTCGAGGCCTTCACGGCGATCACGTCGCCCGGCCGGACCTGGAAGCTCGGAATGTCGACCCGGCGACCGTTGACCGTCCAATGGCCGTGGCGCACCAGCTGCCGCGACTGGCGGCGCGACGCCGCGAACCCCAGCCGGACCAGTACGTTGTCGAGCCGGCACTCGAGCAGGGTCAGCAGGTTCTCGCCCGTGATCCCCGCCTGTCGCGACGCCTTCTCGTAGTAGCCCTGGAACTGCTTCTCGAGGATCCCGTAGTACCGCTTGGCCTTCTGCTTCTCGCGCAACTGAAGGCGGTACTCGCTCTGCTTCTGCCGGCCACGCCCGTGCTCGCCCGGCGGGTAGGCCCGGCGCTCGACGCCGCACTTGTCGGTCAGGCAGCGCTCCCCCTTGAGGAACAGCTTCTGACCTTCGCGCCGACATTGCTTGCACTGCGGAGAAGTATCTCTTGCCATCTTTGACCCTCGGCGATCAGACTCGGCGCCGCTTGCGGGGGCGGCAGCCGTTGTGGGCTTGCGGGGTGACGTCCTTGACTCCTGTGACCTCGAGACCGGCCGCCTGCAGCGATCGGATCGCCGTCTCACGCCCGGAGCCCGGACCCTTGACGAACACCTCGACCTTCTGCAGCCCCTGCTCGATGCCCTTGCGAGCCGCCGCGTCGGCCGTGACCTGCGCCGCGAACGGCGTCGACTTGCGCGAGCCCTTGAAGCCGGCTCCACCCGCCGACTCCCACGCGATCACGTTGCCCGACTGGTCGGTCAGCGAGACGATCGTGTTGTTGAACGAAGTCTTGATGTGCGCCTGGCCGATCGGGATGTTCTTCTTCGGCTTGCGACGGCCCCTCGGCGGGCGCTTGGGTGCGGGCATCTACTTCTTACCTGCCTTCTTCTTGCCGGCGACCTGCATCCGCTTGGGACCCTTGCGCGTCCGGGCATTCGTCTTCGTCTTCTGACCCCGGACCGGCAGGCCCCGCCGGTGGCGGATGCCCCGGTAGCAGCCGATCTCGGTCAGGCGTTTGATGTCCTGCGAGCGCTCACGACGAAGATCGCCCTCGACCGTCAGGTCGGTGTCGATGAGGTCGCGGAGCTTGCCGACCTCGGCCTCGGTCAGATCGCGTACGTACGTGTCGTGCGAGATCCCCACCGAATCGAGCAGCTTGCCCGCGGTCGGGCGCCCGACGCCGAAGATGTAGGTCAGCCCGATCTCGACGCGCTTGTTCAGCGGCAGGTTGACGCCGGCGATCCTCGCCACGACTAGCCCTGACGCTGCTTGTGGCGAGGGTTCTTGCAGATCACGAGCACGGTTCCGTGCCTGCGGATGATCTTGCACTTCTCGCACATCGGCCTGACCGACGGTCTTACCTTCATGATCCCTTTCGGCTGGTCCAGTCGAGTCGGCTCTGGCTGCCGGTTCGGCTGCCGCTACCGCTCACGGATACTCGTCGTGTCCTCGTCACTCGACTTGAGCGCGACCGGGTATGTTAGCAACTGACGACTCGCCGTCCTCTCCGCCATGCCACGGCGTCAGGATCCGCGGCCCGTCGGCCGTGATCGCGACCGTGAATTCGAAGTGCGAGGCCAGCGACCCGTCCTGAGAGAAGATCGCCCACCCGTCGTCGGCGATCCGCACCCCGTGCCGACCGGCGGTCGTCATCGGCTCGATCGCCAGGACCATGCCCGGCTCGAGCCGCGGTCCCTTGCCCGGGCTCCCGTAGTTCGGGATCTGCGGATCCTCATGCATGTCCCGGCCGATCCCATGGCCGACGAGCGACCGCACGACCGACAGACCGCCCGACTCCACGCACCGCTGGACCGCGTTCGACACGTCGCCGAGCCGGTTGCCCGCCTGACACTGGTCCACCGCCGCGAACAGCGATCGCTCGGTCGTCTCCAGGAGCTTCGACGCGATCGCCGAGACCGGCCCGACCGGGAAGGTCCGGGCCGCGTCGGCGACCCACCCATCGAGCGTCACGCCCACGTCGATCGAGATCACGTCGCCCCGCTCGAGCGCATACGGCCCCGGGATCCCGTGGACGACCATCGAGTTCGGAGAAGCGCAGATCGAGCCCGGGAAGCCCCGGTACCCCTTGAAGGCCGGCTTGGCACCCTGCGAGCGAATGAACTTCTCCGCAGCCCGGTCGAGCTCGCCCGTGCTCACGCCCGGGCGAATCTTCCGTTCGATCAGATGCAGCGTCCGGACGAGGATCTCCCCGGCCGCCGCCATCTTCTCGATCTGCTCTGGCGTCTTCCTGATGATCATGCCGAGCGATCCGCCCGGTCAACAGCACGTGACAAGGCGGCTACAGCTGCTCCTCTAGGCGGAGCGTCGCGAGCGTCGCGCGAATGTGATCGTGGACCTCCGCCGGGCTCCGCGTCCCGTCGAAGCGCCGCAGCTGCCCCCGCTCCTCGTAGTAGTCGATCAGCGGCGCCGTCTGCTGGCGGTAGACCTCCAGCCGCTTGCGCACCGTCGCCTCGGCGTCGTCGTCGCGCTGGATCAGCTCGGACCCGTCGATGTCGCACCGTCCCGCGTGCTTCGGCGGGTCGAACTCGACGTGGTAGACCCGACCCGTCTTGCGGCTGACCCGCCGGCCCGAGATCCGCCGGACCGCTTCGTCGTCGGGCACCTCGATGACCAGCGCCGCAGTCAGGCGCCGGTCGAGCTGCTCGAGCTCGTGCGCCAACGCGTCCGCCTGCTCGATCGTCCGCGGAAAGCCGTCGAGCAGAAACCCGTCGCGGGCGTCGTCGTCGAGCAGGCGTTCGAGGATCACCCCGATGATCACCTCGTCGGGAACGAGCTCGCCCGCATCCATGAACCCCTTCGCCATGTGTCCCAGCGACGTCCCCTCGGAGACCGCCTGCCTGAGGATGTCGCCGGTCGCGATGTGCGGCAGCCGGAAGTCGTCCGTCAGCCGCTCGGCCTGCGTACCCTTGCCCGCTCCCGGCGGGCCCAGCAGGATCAGGTTCAGTTCGGACACGGCTCGAATTTCTCCTCGGATGCTTCTCGGGCGACCAAGCCCAAGCCTACCGCTACTGGCGCTCGCCGGCCGATCCCCGACGACGATCCAGGCCCGAGCTCCGGCCGGCCGACCACGGCCGCTCCGGAATCTGATCTACGACTTGAGGAAGCCCTCGTAGTTGCGCATCATCAGCTGTGCCTCGAGCTGCTTCATCGTGTCCAGGGCCACGCCGATCACGATCAGCACGGACGTACCCCCGAAGAAGAAGGTCGCGTGCGACTGGGCGATCAGGATCGTCGGCAGCGCCGCGACCGCCGCGAGGTACAGCGCCCCGGGGAACGTCAGGCGCGCGAGGATCCGATCGAGGAACTCCGCCGTCGGCCGGCCGGGCCGGACCCCCGGGATGAAGCCACCGTACTTCTTGAGGTTGTCCGCCTGGTCGACCGGATTGAACGTGACGGCGGTGTAGAAGTACGTGAAGAGGATGATGAAGACCGATTCCCCGAGCACGTAGTGCCAGCCGTTCGGCGTGAAGAAGTTCGAGATCCCCGTCGCCCACGGCGTGTTGATCAGCTGGCCGACGGTCGGCGGGAAGGCCATGATCGACGCCGCGAAGATCACCGGGATGACGCCGGCCATGTTCACCCGCAGCGGCAGGTACGTCTGTCCGCCCTGGGTCATCCGCCGCCCGATCACCCGCTTGGCGTACTGGACCGGGATCCGCCGCTGACCCTCCTGGATGAAGACGATCGACGCGACGACGGCCAGCACGATGAACGGCATCATCACCTTGAAGACCTGGTTCGGAGACGTCCACCACGCCTGGAGCCCACCCGGCAGGCGGAGGATGATCGACGCGAAGATCATCAGCGAGATCCCGTTGCCGATGCCCCGCTGGGTGATCAGCTCGCCCATCCACATCAGCAGGATCGTCCCCGCCGTCAGCGACACGACGATCAGGAAGACGTGCGGCAGGTCGAAGGACGTGATCACCGGCTCTCCGGAGGTCGCCGAGAGCGTCCGGAAGAGGAAGACGTAGCCGATCGACTGGGCGAACGCCAGGCCGACCGTCAGGTAGCGGGTGTACTGCGTGATCCTCGCCTGTCCGACCTCGCCCTCCTTCGAGAGCTTCTCCAACGACGGGACGACGACCGTCAGCAGCTGGAGGATGATCGACGCCGTGATGTACGGCATGATCCCCAGCGCGAAGAGCGCCACCCGCGAGAGCGCGCCGCCCGAGAACAGGTTCAGGAAGCTGAGGATGTTCGACCCGCCGAACGCCGACAGGGCCTTGGCGGCCTGGATGTTGATCCCCGGCACCGGGATGTGGGTCCCGACGCTGTAGAGGGCCAGCAGGAGCGCCGTGAAGCCGAGCTTCTTGCGGATGTCGGCGACCGTGAAGGCGCTGAGAATCGTGTTGAGCATCAGTCGATCTTAGTGGCTGGCCCGAGCCGGCCGGCCGATTCGCGCGCGGGTCGGCACGACCGCCGGACTCCCCTCAGGACTCGACGATCGAGACGCTGCCACCGGCAGCCTCGATCTGCGTGCGAGCCGCCGCACTGAAGCCGTGGGCCTGGACGCTCAGCGGCTTGGTCAGCTCGCCCTTCGCCAGGATCTTGACCGGGATCCCCTTCCGCGTACCGAGACCGACCGCCACCATCGCCTCGACCGTGACGACCGCGTCGGCTTCGAAACGGGCGTCGAGATCGCCGATGTTGACCGGCTGGGTGTGCGTTCGGAACGGCTCGAACGGCATCGACATCTTCTTCGTCGGCCCGCGGAGCTTCCGCATCCGCATGTGGATCGGCATCTGCCCGCCCTCGAAGCGCGCCCGATCCTTCGACCCTGCCCGCGAACCCGCTCCCTTCTGGCCGCGGCCCGACGTCTTGCCCGTGCCCGAGCCCTCGCCCCGGCCGACCCGCTTGCGCGGACGCCGGCTGCCCGGAGCCGGCTTGAGCGAGTGGAGGCCGATCCACTCGACCGGCTTGTCGTCTGTCTGCGTCGGCTTGCCGGCCTGCGGGCTCATGACTCGTCCTCCTCGACGGTGACCAGGTGGCGGACGGCATGGAGCATCCCGCGCGCCTGGGGCGTGTCGATCACCGGAACCCTGTGGCCGATCCGCCGGAGGCCGAGCGACCGGAGCGTGTCGAGCTGGCGCTTGTTCGCGCCGTTGCGCGACTTGTGCTGGGTGACGTGGAACGTGCTCATGAGCCTGCGACCTGGCTTGGCGTCGCCTCGACGGCCGGCGCCTCGCCGTTCGACTGCGCCTCGGCGGCCGTAGCCGCAGCCGCGGCGGCCGTGGCGGCCTCCTCGGCCCGAGCGATCCGCTTGTCGGTGAGGCCGAGTACCTGGGCGATGCTGAGACCCCGCAGGACCGCGACCTCCTCGGGCGTCCGCAGACCCCGCAGCCCCTCGACCGTGGCCTTGACCAGGTTGATCGGGTTCTGCGAGCCGAGGCTCTTCGAAAGGATGTCGTGGATCCCCGCGAGCTCGAGCACTGCCCGCACGCCGCCGCCGGCGATCACGCCGGTACCCGGCGATGCCGGCTTCATGAAGACCCTGCCGGCGCCGAACACGCCGGTCGTCTGGTGGGTGATCGTCGACCCGTGCTTCGGCACCCGGAAGAGGCTCTTCTTGGCCTGCTCGACGCCCTTCTGGATCGCCAGGGGAACCTCGTTGGCCTTGCCGTAGCCAACGCCGACGACCTCCTTCTCGTCGCCGACGACGACCAGCGCCGTGAACGAGAACCGCCGGCCTCCCTTGACGACCTTGGCGACCCGGTTGATCTCGACGACGCGTTCCTGGAGATCCAGGCCGGCCGGACTGACTGTTCTATCGATGCGCATTGGGCGGGGAGCGTAGCAGCGAAGCTCAGACCGTCAGGCCGGCTTCGCGCGCTCCCTCCGCGAGCGCCTTGACGTGTCCGTGGTACTGGTAGCCGCCCCGATCGAAGACCGCCGCCGTGATTCCGGCCGCCTTCGCCCGCTCGGCGAGCAGCTCGCCCGCCCGCTTGGCGCTCTCGCCCCGCGGCAGGCCCCGAAGCTCGGCCTCGGTCCAGCTGACCGCGGCCAGCGTCCGGCCCGAGAGGTCGTCGACGAGCTGGGCCGAGATCCCCCGGTTCGACCGGAACACCGAGATCCGCGGCCGCTCGGCGCTTCCCGAGACCTTCGCGCGGACGCGTCGCCGCCGCTTGAGGCGCCTGGCCTGCGTTGTGAGAACGGTCATGCTCGCTTGCCTACCTTCCGTGCGACGTACTCGCCCTCGTAGCGGATTCCCTTGCCCTTGTAGGGCTCCGGTGGGCGCTTCTTGCGGATCGTCGCGGCCACTTCGCCGACCTGCTGCTTGGAGATCCCCCGGATCACGATCCGCGTCGGCTGGGGGACTTCGAAGGCGATTCCCGCGGGCGCGGGCACCGAGACCGGGTGCGAGTAGCCCAGCGCCAGCTCGAGGTCTGTGCCCTTGAGCACCGCCCTGTAGCCGACCCCCTGGATCTCGAGGCGCTTCTCGTAGCCGGCTGTGACGCCGATCACCATGTTGGACACCAGCGTTCGGACCAGGCCGTGCAGGGCACGATGCTCGCTGCGGTCGGTCGGCCGGGTGACGACCAGCTGGTCGTCCTCGCGGGAGACCGTGATCTCCCGGGGGATGCGCTCCGACAGCTCGCCCTTCGGGCCGTTGACGGTCACCAGGTTCGGCTCGATCGCGACCATCACGCCGGCCGGGACTGGGATCGGTTGTCTACCGATGCGGGACATCGCTCACCAGACCTCCGCCACGACCTCGCCACCGACACCCGCTGAGCGGGCGTCGTGACCGGTCATCACACCGCTCGACGTCGAGACGATCGCCGTCCCCATGCCGCCGAGCACCTTCGGGATGTGCTGGGCGTCGACGTACGTCCGCCGGCCCGGCCGCGAGACTCGCCGCAGGCCGGAGATCGCCGACCGCCGGCCGGCGTCGTACTTCAGCCGGATCTCGAGGACCTCGCCCGGCGCCTCGGTGTTCGGGGCGATCGAGAACGCGTCGATGTAGCCCTGCTCCCGCAGGATGCGAGCCAGTTCTGCCTTCTGCTTGGAGCTCGGGATCAACACGGTCTCGTGCGACGCGTGGATCGCGTTGCGGATTCGCGTGAGGAAGTCGGCTATCGGATCTGTCATTGACATAGCTGCGCTCCTACCAGGACGACTTCGTCATCCCCGGAATCTGCCCCGTGTGCGCCATTTCGCGCAGGCAGATCCGGCAGAGGCCGAACTTCTTGTAGACGGCGCGCGGCCGGCCGCACCGATGGCAGCGGCTGTAGGCCCGCGTCTTGAATTTGGCAGGTCGCGCCTGGCGAACCCGCTGCGAGGTCTTGGCCACTAGTTCTCCTCCGTTGTTGGCCCTGCGTCCGCCGCCGGCGCCGAGGGGTCCGCCGCATCCGGGGCGTCCGGGGTGTCCGGAACAGACGCATCCGCCGTTGGCGAAGCGCCCGCGGCCGGTTCGCCGGTCTGCTTGGGACGATCGTCTGCCGCCGGCCTGCCGAGCGTCGCGCCGGCCGCGCCGCCCTGCTCGCCGCCCTCCTTGGCAAACGGCATCCCGAACGCGCTGAGCAGGGCGAAGGCCTCCTCGTCGGTGGTCGCCGTCGTCGTGATCGTGATGTCCATGCCCCGAACCTGGTCGACCTCGTCGTAGTCGATCTCCGGGAAGATGATCTGTTCGCGGACGCCCATCGAGTAGTTGCCCCGACCGTCGAACGACTTCGCGTTCAGCCCGCGGAAGTCCCTGATCCGCGGAATCGCGATCGAGCAGAGCCTGTCGAGGAACTCGTAGCTGCGCTCCCTCCGCAGCGTCACCGAGATTCCGACCGGCATCCCCTCACGGAGCTTGAACGCGGCGATCGACTTCCGCGCCCGCCGGATGTTCGGCTGCTGGCCGGCGATCGTCGACAGCTGCTTGGTCGCCGCCTCGAGGATCTTCGAGTCCTGCTTCGCGTCGATCCCCATGTTCAGGGTGATCTTCTGGATCTTCGGCGCCTGCATCGGCGACGAGTAGCCGAACCGCTCGATCAATGCCGGGCGGATCTCCTCCTCGTAGCGGGTCTTCAGTCGGGCTGTCGTCTTTGCCTGGAGTTGGGCCATCAGTCGATCCTGGAATTCGAGCGGCGGGCGACCCGGTAGCGCTTGCCGTCCTCGCGGACGACGCCGATCCGGGTGGGCTTCTGGTCCTTCGGGTCGAGCAATGCGACGTTCGAGACGTGGATCGGACCCTCGCGCTCGATCACCCCGCCGATCGACTCGGGGCGTTGGGCGTCGAGCACCTGACGGGGGCGCTCGTGGCGCTTGATCATGTTCAGGCCCTCGACGAAGACGCGGTCCTTCGGACGCTCCACTCTCAGGACGCGGCCCGTCTTGCCACGGTCCTTGCCGCTGATCACGATCACCTGGTCACCGCTGCGGATCTTCACTAGAGCACCTCCGGTGCGAGCGAGACGATCTTCATGAAGTTCCGGTCGCGCAGCTCCCGGGCCACCGGACCGAAGATCCGCGTCCCCCTGGGGTTGCGGGCGTCGTCGATGATCACGGCGGCGTTCTCGTCGAAGGCGATGTACGTCCCGTCGGTCCGGCCGAACGACTTCTTCGTGCGCACGACGACGGCCGTCACGACCTCGCCCTTCTTGACGGTCCCCTGCGGGGTCGCCTGCTTGACGGTCGCCGTGATGATGTCGCCGACGTGGGCGTACCGGCGGCGTGAGCCGCCCTTGACCCGGATGCAGAGGATCTCGCGGGCGCCGGTGTTGTCGGCGACCTTGAGTCGAGTCTCGTTCTGGATCACTTGGCACGCTCCAGGACGTCGGTCAGCCGCCAGCGCTTGGTCGCCGACAGCGGGCGGGTCTCGACGACGCGGACGAGATCGCCGGCGTGGGCGTCGTCGTGCTCGTCGTGGGCGTGAAGCGTCTTCGAGCTGCGCACGATCTTCTGGTAGCGACGATGCCGCCGGCTCGTGTCGACCCGCACGGTGATCGTCTTCGACGCCTTGTCGGAGACGACGATCCCCTGGCGGACCTTCGGCGCCCCGGCGACGACCTCGGCGAGCACCGGCGTCGCGACGCCGGTCTGGGTCTTGGCCTTCGCCCGCGCCTTCGCCCGCCCGGCGCTCCGCTGGGTGGCCTTCGCCCGACGGACCTCGTCGCGCTCGGTCTGGCGCTCCTGCGGCGTCCGCGGGCCCTTCGGCCCGTCGCCACGCAGCGCCCGCTTGCGCCGGCGGCGCTCCTTCGGAGCCAGGACCTCGAGCGGCGCGGCTCGTGCCGTCGTCTCCTCCGCGGCCGTGACTTCGGTTGTCTCTTCGTCAGCCATATCTCTAGTTCTCCCGGCCAGTGCGGTCGAGGTTCAGTCCGCGTTGACGCGCGATGGTCAGCGCCCGAGCGAGCTCACGCTTGGCGGCAGGCAATCCGGCCGTGCTCTCGAGCTCGCCCGTGGCGTGCTGAAAGCGCAGTCCGAAGAGGTCCTTGCGGACGGTTGCGACGTGGGCGACGAGCTCCTCGTCACCCATGTCTCGAATCTCCTTCGCCTGGGGCATCTCGCTAGTCCTCACGCACTACGAATTTGGTCTTTACAGGAAGCTTGTGTCCGGCCAGGCGGAGCGCCTCGCGGGCGAGCGGCTCGGGAACCCCAGCCAGCTCGAACATCACACGGCCCGGCTTGACCACGGCGACCCACCCCTCGGGCGAGCCCTTGCCCGAGCCCATGCGGGTCTCGGCCGGCTTCTTGGTCACCGGCTTGTCCGGGAAGACGTTGATCCAGACCTTCCCGCCACGCTTGATCTTCCGCGTCATCGCGATACGCGCAGCCTCGATCTGACGGTTGGTCAGCCAGCCGCACTCGACCGTCTTCAGGCCGTACTCGCCGAACTGGACGTTGACCTGCCCGCGGGACAATCCCGCCCGACGGCCACGGTGCTGCTTGCGTCGCTTGACTCGCTTCGGCGCCAACATCAGCGACCACCTCCAGTTCCGCCGGGACGTCCCCGACCGCCGCCCGGGCCACCCGGACCGCCGCCACGACCACCGGGACCGCCGGGTCCACCCGGACCGCGACCCCCCGGACCGCCCGGACCGCCGCCACGTCCACCAGGACCGCCCGGCCCGCCACGTCCACCAGGACCGCCCGGCCCGCCACGCCCGCCCGGCCCGCCGCGACCCCGGCCGCCGCGATCGTCGCGACCACCCCGGTCCTGACGGTCGCCCGACGGCGCCGGCGCGCTCATGTCGGTGAGGTCGGCCCCGCTGTAGCCCTCCGGCATGATCTCGCCCTTGTTGATCCAGCACTTCACGCCGATCCGCCCGAAAGTCGTCTTCGCCTCGTGGAAGCCGTAGTCGATGTCCGCGCGCATCGTGTGCAGCGGCACCCGTCCGTCGGAGTAGCTCTCCCGACGGGCCATCTCCGCCCCGCCGAGGCGACCCGAGACCTGGACCTTGACGCCCTTGGCGCCAGAGCGCATCGCGCTGGTCAGCGCCCGCTTCATCGCCCGGCGGAAGGCCACCCGGTTCTGGAGCTGCTCGGCGATCGACTGGGCGACGAGCTTGGCATCGAGCTCGGGACGCTTGATCTCGAGGATGTTCACCTTGATCTGCTTGCGCGTGATCCGGTGGAGGTCCTTCCGCAGCGCATCGACCTCGCTCCCGGACTTGCCGATCACGATCCCCGGACGAGCCGTGTGGATGTTCACCTCGACCTCGTTCTGGTCCTTCTTGATCGTGATGTCCGACAGACCCGCGTGCGCGAGCTTGCCGATGATGTGCTCCCTGATCTTGATGTCCTCCTGGAGGAACTGCGAGAAGTTGCGCTCGCTGAACCAGTTGGACTGCCAATCATGGATGTAGCCGACTCGCATCGACTCGGGATGAACCTTCTGTCCCATCGGCTACTCCTTCGGGGTGAGCGTGATCGTAAGGTGGCTCGTGCGCTTGCGGATCGGTGTTGCCCGTCCCATCGCCCGCGGCCGGAATCGCTTCAGCGTCGGACCCTCGTCTGCGAAGGCCTCCTTGACGCGAAGGTTCTCACCCAGCAACTCGTGGTTGTTCTCGGCGTTCGCGACCGCCGACTTCAGAAGCTTCGCCCAATCGGCCGCGACCGCCCGCGGCGCGAACGCGAGGATCGCCTGCGCCTCGGAGACCGACTTGCCGCGGATGTGGTCGCAGACGAGACGGGCCTTGCGCGCCGAAGTCCGCACGTACTTCGCCTGGGCCCTGACGACCGGCAGCTCGACGGCCGCGCCGTCGGTCCGGCCGCGACGGCTCTTGACCCGGCCCCGCAGGCCCGGACGGGCCGGCTTGGCCGGGCCGGTCGACCCCACCGGGCGCGCCGGCTTGGCCGGACGCGCCGGCTTGGCCTGCTCGGCGCCCGGCGCCGTCGCGGCGGCCGGCTTGCCCGGCTTCGCGGGCTTCGCGGGCTTGGTCGCCTTGGCCGCGGCGGGACTCGCCTCGGCCTTCGCGGGCGCAGCCGGCTTCTTGGCCTTCGTGGCCGGCGGCTTGGCCGGCGGTGCGGGCGTCGCCGACGGCTCGCCGGTGACCTGCGGCTCGGCCTCGGCGCCGGCCTTCGTCTCGTCAGCCATGACTACCGGACCTTCCCGGAACCGGCGTGCCCACGGTAGGTGCGGGTCGGCGCGAACTCGCCGAGCTTGTGCCCGACCATCGATTCGCTGACGAAGACAGGCAGGTGCTTGCGGCCGTCGTGGACGGCGATCGTATGCCCGACCATGTCCGGGAAGATCGTCGACGACCGCGACCAGGTCTTGATCATTCGCTTCGTATTGGCCTTGTTCATCGCCTCGATCCGCGCCATCAGGCGCTCCTCGACGAATGGGCCCTTCTTGCTCGAGCGGCTCATTGACTATCGCTTTCCCTTGCCGCGGCGCCGTGCGCGCACGATGTAACGATCGGACGTCTTGCCCTTCTTACGTGTCCGGTAGCCCAGCGTCGGCACGCCCCATGGGGTGACCGGATGACGCCCGGAGGTCGTCGAACCCTCGCCACCGCCGTGCGGATGGTCGACCGGGTTCATCGCCGTCCCCCGCGTCTGCGGCCGGACGCCCATGTGGCGCTTGCGACCGGCCTTGCCGACCTTGACGTTCTGGTGGTCGGAGTTCCCGATCGACCCGACGGTCGCCCGACAGTCGGCCCGCACGAGCCGCATCTCACCGGATGGGAGGCGGAGCGTGACCATCTCGCCCTCCTTGGCCATCAGCTGGATCGAGACTCCGGCCGAGCGGCCCATCTGGCCGCCGCGCCCCGGCTCGAGCTCGACGTTGTGGACCACCGTACCCGTCGGCATCCTTCCGAGCGGGAGGCAGTTGCCAACCGCGATGTCGGCGTTCTCCCCCGACATCACCGTCATCCCGACGGTCAGCCTGGCCGGCGCGAGGATGTAGCTCTTGACGCCGTCGACGTAGTGCAGCAGCGCGATGTAGGCCGTCCGGTTCGGGTCGTACTCGATCGCAGCGACCCGGGCGACGACGTCATCCTTGCGGCGCTTGAAGTCCACCCGCCGGTAGAGGCGCTTCGCGCCGCCGCCGCGGTGACGGGAGGTCTTGCGGCCGTAGGAGTTCCGACCGCCGCTCTTGGTCAGGCCCTCGACAAGCGTCCGCTCCGGCTCGCTCTTGGTGATCTCCGCGAAGTCCGGGTAGGACACGAAGCGCATCCCCGGGCTGGTTGGCTTTGGCTTGCGAATCGGCATTACTCAAGCCCCTCCAGGCCTTGGAAGATCGGAATCGAGTCGCCCGGGCGGATCTGGACGATCGCCTTCTTCCAGTTGCGTGTCCGTCCGACGCTCTTGCCCCGCCGCTTCGGCTTGGACTTCACGCTGATCGTCCGGACCTCGAGCACGCCAACGTCGAAGAGCGCCTCGACCGCCTGGCGGATCTGCGTCTTGTGGGCATCGGGATGGACTCGAAATGTGTACTTGTTGACCGCCGAGAGCACGTAGCTCTTCTCGGAGACGACCGGGCGGATGATCACCTGTGAAGGATGCATCAGGCTTGTGCCTCCTCGGTCGCCCGCGTCCGGGTCGCCCGCTCGGAAAGTGACGCGAGGGCCGACTCGGAGACGACGAGCGTCGCGGCCGCGAGCAGATCGGCGATCCCGACGTTCGAGACCTCGAGCACGCCGACGCGCTTGAGGTTGCGGAACGAAAGCGCAGCCGACGCCTCCTCGGCGCCCAGCACGACCAATGTCGCCCCCGGCGTCGGACCCCGGCCGGCGAGCAGACTGGCCGCCGTCTTGGTCGCCGGCTCGGCGAAGTCGTCGAGGTCGACGATCGCCAGCGATCCCCGCTCGGCGTGGAGGGAGAGCGCACAACGCAGCGCCGCCTGGCGCTCCTTGCGGTTGACCTTGAAGGTGTAGTGGCGCGGCTGCGGCCCGAAGACCGTCCCGCCGCCGGTCCAGACCGGCGAGCGTGACGAGCCGGCCCGCGCCCGGCCGGTGCCCTTCTGGCGCCACGGCTTGGCCCCGCCGCCGGAGACCTTGCCCCGCGTCTTGGTCGACGCCGTCCCCTGCCGGCGGGCGTTCAACTCGGCCCGCACCGACTCGTGGACGAGGGGGCCGTTGAACCGCACGCCGAACGCCGCCTCGTCGAGGCTGACGCTCCGGTCGGAGGCGCCGAGCACGGGAGCGTCAGGCATCGGTGCGAACCTCCACATAGCCGTTGCGCGGGCCCGGGACCGACCCCCGCACGAGCATCAGGTTCTCGCTCGAGCGGACCTCGATGATCTCGAGGCCCTTCTGGGTGACCCGCTTGTTGCCCATCTGGCCCGGCCCGCGAATGCCCTTGAAGACGCGCGACGGCGTCGCCGACGCGCCGACCGAACCCGGCGCCCGGACGTTGTGCGAGCCGTGGGACTTCGGACCGCTCGCGAAGTTGTGGCGCTTGATCGTCCCGGCAAAGCCCTTGCCCTTCGAGACGCCCGAGATCTTCACGCGATCGCCGGCCGCGAAGACGTCCACGCTGACCGTCTCACCGACCAGCAGCTCGCCCGCCTCGTCGCGGAACTCGACCAGGTGACGCATCGGCGGCGCATCCGCCCGCTTGAGGTGGCCGAGCTCGGCCCGCGTCAGGTGCTTCTCCTTGGTCTGGCCGAAGGCCAACTGGACGGCCTCGTAGCCGTCGCGCTCGTGCGTACGGATCCCCGTGACGTGGCACGGACCGGCCTCGAGGACGGTGACGCGCGAGACCGACCCATCCTCCTGAAAGACCTGGGTCATGCCGAGCTTCCTGGCGAGGATCGCGGACATCAGGTGGCGATGCGGATTTCGATGTCGACACCGGCCGGCAGGTGGTCGAGCCGCTGGAGCGAGTCGACGGTCTTCGGCGTCGGCTGATGGATGTCGATCAGCCGCTTGTGCGTCCGGATCTCGAAATGCTCCCGCGAGTCCTTGTCCTTGAAGGGCGAGCGGATCACGCAGTAGACGTTCTTCTCGGTCGGCAGCGGCACCGGCCCCGAGACGGTCGCGCCGGTCCGCGTCGCCGTGTCGACGATCTCCTTCGCCGCGGTCTCGATCGCCTGCGTGTCGTAGGCCTTCAGCCTGATGCGGATCTTGTTCTGTGGTGTGGTGGCCATTGGGCCGCTCGCTGCTCTCTTTTTGTCGTCTGCGCGAAACTCTTGGAAATGCTCGTCCTACGCGGGCCGGCGCGTGCCGCCTGGACACGCGGGGAGCGGGCCCCTGCTCAGGCCCGCCTGCCCCTCCCAGCCAGCTCGCTCTCCGAGCGGGCCGGTCTCTCGTCGTATCGGAATTGCCCAGCGCGCAGAGCGCGCTCGCTGATGTTTACTTGATGACCTCGGTCACTACGCCCGACCCGACCGTACGGCCACCCTCGCGAATCGCGAAACGCAGACCTGCGTCCATCGCGATCGGGGCGATCAGCTCGATCTCCATCTGGACGTTGTCGCCCGGCATCACCATCTCGACACCGTCGGGCAGCTTCGCCGATCCGGTGACGTCGGTGGTCCGGAAGTAGAACTGAGGCCGGTAGCCCGTGAAGAACGGAGTGTGTCGACCGCCCTCCTCCTTCTTGAGGACGTAGACCTCGCTCTTGAAGTGCGTGTGCGGCGTGATCGAGCCCGGCTTGCAGAGCACCTGGCCGCGCTCGATGTCCTCGCGCTTGGTCCCGCGCAGCAGACACCCGACGTTGTCGCCGGCCTCGCCGCGATCGAGGATCTTGCGGAACATCTCGACCCCGGTGACGACGGTCTCGGCGGTCTTCTTGACGCCGACGATCTCGACCCTGTCGCCCGTGTTGACAACGCCCTGCTCGATCCGTCCGGTCGCCACCGTGCCGCGGCCGGTGATCGAGAAGACATCCTCGACCGGCATCAGGAACGGCTTGTCGAGCTCGCGGACCGGATCCGGGATGTAGCTGTCGAGCGCCGCCGCCAGCTCCAGGATCTGCTCCTTGGCGGCCTCGTCACCCTCGAGCGCCTTGAGCGCCGACCCGGTGATGAAGGGAATGTCGTCGCCCGGGTAGTCGTAGATCGAGAGCAGTTCGCGCACCTCGATCTCGACCAGCTCGAGCAGCTCCTCGTCGTCGACCATGTCGGCCTTGTTGAGGAACACGACGATGTACGGCACGCCGACCTGCCGCGCCAGAAGGATGTGCTCACGCGTCTGCGGCATCGGTCCGTCGGCCGCCGACACGACGAGGATCGCCCCGTCCATCTGCGCCGCACCCGTGATCATGTTCTTCACATAGTCGGCGTGCCCCGGGCAGTCGACGTGCGCGTAGTGGCGATTCGCGGTCTGGTACTCGACGTGAGAGGTCGCGATCGTGATCCCGCGCTCCTTCTCCTCCGGCGCGTTGTCGATCTCCTCGAACGACTTGGCCTCGCCGCCCATCTTCTCCGCAAGCACGTGGGTGATCGCAGCCGTCAGCGTCGTCTTGCCGTGGTCGATGTGACCGATCGTGCCGACGTTGACGTGCGTCTTGTCGCGCTGGAACTTCGCCTTACCCACTTTGACTTGCTCCTCTAACTTTGAAGTTGTTGGCCCGCCAGATGATGGGCGAACCGGGGAATACTCTCAAAAAGTCGGCTCCGACGGCAGTCCGCCGTCCCCAGCCGGTTCTTCGGGATCTTTCGGCCTAGGCCGCCTTCGACTCGCCGGTCCGCGTCTCGACGATGCCCTCGGCGATGTTCGGCGGGACTTCCTCGTAGCTCTCGAACTGCATCGTGTAGTTGGCCCGCCCCTGCGTGTTCGACCGCAGGTCCGTCGCGTACCCGAACATCTCGCTGAGCGGTACCCGCCCGGTCACGACCAGCGCGTTCCCACGCCGCTCCTGACCCTCGATACGGCCCCGCCGACGCGAGAGGTCGCCGATGACCTCGCCGAGGAAGTCCTCGGGGACGACGACCTCGACGGCGAAGATCGGCTCGAGCAGGACCGGCTTGGCCCGCCGGGCGGCCTCCTTGAAGGCCAGCGACCCGGCGACCTTGAACGCGATCTCCGAGGAGTCCGTGTCGTGGTACTTGCCGTCGACCAGCGTGACCCGGATGTCGACCATCGGATAGCCGGCCTTGACGCCGTTGACGAGCGCCTCCTCGCAACCCTTCTCGACCGCCGGGATGAACTCGCTCGGAACCGACCCGCCGCGGATCTTGTTGATGAAGTCGAAGCCCTCGCCCGGCGCCGGCTCCATGTCGATGTAGACGACCCCGTACTGGCCTGAGCCACCCGTCTGGCGGATGAACTTCCCCTCGATGTGCTTGACCGACGCCCGGACCGTCTCCCGGTAGGAGACCTGCGGACGGCCGACGTTGGCCGCGACCCCGTATTCACGGCGCATCCTGTCCACGAGGACCTCGAGGTGGAGCTCGCCCATCCCGGAGATCTCCGTCTGGCCGGTCTCCTCGTTGGTCTGGACGCGGAAGGTCGGGTCCTCCTCGGCCAGCCGGCCGAGCGCGACCGACATCTTCTGCTGGTCGACCTTCGTCTTCGGCTCGACCGCGACCTTGATGACCGGCTCGGGGAAGATGATCTGCTCGAGCTTGATCGGCGCAGCCGGATCGCACAGCGTGTCGCCGGTCGTGACCTGCTTGATGCCCACGCACGCCGCGATGTCGCCCGGGTAGACCTCGGCGACGTCCTCCCGGTCGTTCGCGTGCATCATCAGGATCCGCCCGATCCGCTCGGTCTTTCCGGTCGACGCGTTGAGCACCCGAGCGCCCGAGGAGATCTCGCCCGAGTAGACGCGGAAGTAGGTCAGCTTGCCGACGAACGGGTCGGCCATGATCTTGAAGGCGAGCGCCGCGAACGGGCCGCCCTCCTCCGGACCGCGCGTCGCCTCGCGTCCGTTCTCGTCGCCCCGGACCGGCTCGATGCCGACGACCGGGGGAACGTCGAGCGGCGACGGCAGGTAGTCGATGACCGCGTCGAGCAGCGGCTGGACGCCCTTGTTCTTGAACGACGAACCGCACAGGACCGGCGTCATCGCGATCTCGAGCGTCGCCTTGCGGATCGCGCTCTTGAGCACGGCCTCCGGAATCTCCTGATCCTCGATCAGCAGCTCGACCAGTGCGTCGTCGTACCGGGAGACCTCCTCCAGCAGGTGCTCCCTCGCCTGGGTCGCCTCGTCGAGCAGGTGCTCGGGGATCTCGCGCTCGTCGATCTCGACGCCGAGGTCGTCGTAGTAGTAGATCGCCTTCATCCGCACGAGATCGATGATCCCGAGGAAGTCGGATTCCGCGCCGATCGGCAGCTGGATCGGCACCGGGTGGGCGCCGAGGCGGTCGATCATCGTCTTCACGCCCGCGTTGAAGTCGGACCCGATCCTGTCCATCTTGTTGATGTAGGCGATCCGCGGAACCGAGTACTTGTCGGCCTGGCGCCAGACCGTCTCCGACTGGGGCTCGACACCCGCGACCGAGTCGAACAGGGCGATCGCCCCGTCGAGCACCCGCAACGACCGCTCGACCTCGACCGTGAAGTCGACGTGGCCCGGCGTATCGATGATGTTGATCCGGTGCTTGTCCCACTCGCAGGTCGTCGCGGCCGACGTGATCGTGATCCCACGCTCCTGCTCCTGCTCCATCCAGTCCATCGTCGCCGCGCCCTCGTGAACCTCGCCGATCTTGTAGGTCCGGCCGGTGTAGTAGAGGATGCGCTCGGTCGTCGTCGTCTTACCGGCGTCGATGTGGGCCATGATCCCGATGTTCCGGGTCCTGGCGAGAGGGAATGCTCGCGGCATCAGATTGCTCGGGTGGAGTGGTGTGGCATCAGTCGGATGCTTCCTGGTCGGTACGGAGGTTCTCGGGCAAAAAAATGGGCCCCTCGGGCCCATGCACACCGCGGGTTCAAGGCCCAGTTAGCGTGGCTATGCGCTCGAGTTCTCCATGGTCGGGATCGCTTCCGCGTGGGTCACGGCGCAAGAGCGCCGCCAGCGGGGATGCGACGCATCACTATAGCAGAGCAGGGTCCCGCGCTCGGCCGCTCCGAGACCCGATCGCGCGACCGCTGGGCCGCCGCGCAAGCCCCTACCAGCGGTAGTGGGCGAAGGCCTTGTTGGCCTGCGCCATACGGAAGATGTCGTCCTTGCGCTTGTACGCCCCGCCCTGCTGGGACGCCGCGTCCATCAGCTCGTTGGCCAGCCGCTGGGCCATCGTCTTCTCCCGGCGGTTTCGCGCGAACTCGACCAGCCAGCGGACGGCCAGCGTCCGCGCCCGCGGGCTCGGAACCTCGACGGGCACCTGGTAGGTCGCCCCACCGACCCGGCGCGACCGAACCTCGAGCGCCGGCGTCAGGATCTTGATCGACTCCTCGAGCGCGATCACCGGATCCTTGCCGGTCTTCTCGGCCATGATCGCCAGCGCGTCGTAGACGATCCGCTCGGCGGTCGACTTCTTCCCGTCGAGCATCACCTTGTTGATGACCTGCTGCACGAGGCGTGAACGGTGGATCGAGTCGGGTTCGACCCGACGGATCTGGGCTGGTGCGCGACGCGGCATCGGCGGAGCTCCTAAGGCTTCTTGGCGCCGTACTGGGACCGCGCCTTCTTGCGGTCGCTGACGCCGGCGGCGTCCAGCGTTCCCCGTACGACCTTGTAGCGCACGCCCGGAAGATCCTTGACCCGGCCACCACGGACGAGCACGACAGAGTGCTCCTGGAGGTTGTGACCCTCGCCCGGAATGTACGCCGTGACCTCGATCGAGCCGGTGATCCGGACACGCGCGACCTTGCGCAGGGCGGAGTTCGGCTTCTTCGGCGTCGTCGTGTAGACCCGGGTGCAGACGCCCCGCCGCTGCGGGGCGGCAGTCTTCTTCTTACGCCCCTTGCCCGACTTCAGGCCCGGCGTCGAGAGCTTCTTCTTCGGTGGCTTGCGGCCCTTGCGGACCAGCTGAGAGGTGGTAGGCATGCGGCGGATGATGGTAGCAGGGTGAAGCCCCAGAGCCCGGGTCGCCGACCCCTCGAACTCCCGCCCGCCGACACCCGCTCGCCGGCTCAGGGCGTGGCCGACTCAAGCCGTGGCCGGCTCAGCCCGTGGCCGGCTCAGGCCGTGGCGGCCGGCTCAGGCCGTGGCGGCCGGCTCAGGCCGTGGCCGGCGCAGCCGCGCGAAGCGGTGCCGGGGCGATCGCCGAAGCCACGAGCACCGCGACCAAGCCAAGTGCCTGCACGACGATGCCCAGCGCGTCACCCGGCAGCGGATCGCCGAAGACGAGGATCCCCCCGGCGATCGCCGAGATGTTCGCCGCCGCACCGGTCACCGCGATCACCGGAACCGCCTCGCCGTCCTGGAGCCCCCGGGCCGACGCGTAGAAGGCGATCACAGACGCCGCGAACGCGACGACGAACCACGGGCTGATCAGGGCGAGCGGCCCGTGCACGCCGACGATGCCCGTCAGCGCCTTGATCGAGACGTCCGAGACGCCGAAGAGGATTCCCGCGGCCGCGCCCAGCATCGTCCCGTGGTGCTCGGCCCGCGCACCCGCCCGCGGACCCATGATCAGCAGGCCGCCGATTCCGAAGAGGACCGCCTCGAAGGTGATCATCGCCGGCACCGAGAACGCCGAATGTGCTCCGTGGGTCGCCGGCACCGTGACCGCCAGGGCGACCAGACCGGCCGCCGTCAGCCCGAGACCGATCCACTGCCGGCGCCCGACGACGAAGCCGAACAGCCGCTCGGCCATCACGCCGATCAGGACGACCCCGCCGGCGAGGACGACCTGGACCACCGAGAGCGGGGCCATCGTCATCGCCGCCACATGCAGGATCCACGCGCCGACCGCGATCACCAGCCCCAACGCGAACCACCGCGACCCGAGCAGGGACCGTGCCGTCCGCAATGGATGACGCACGTCGACCGGCGGAACCTCACACGCGCCCCGGTGCTTGTAGAAGAACGCGAGGTTCGTCACAACCGCGCAGAGAAGCGCCAGGAATAGTCCGATTTGGATCGTCATAGGTAGGTGCGGAGGGCCGCGGCCAGGTGTGTCACGGCAACCGCCTTACCTCTATCGGCCGCGCGACAAACCCCTTGATATCCGGCTCGCCTTCCACCAGCCTATCTGGGCCGAGCTCGACAAACGTTGCTTCTGAGCCAATCTTTACGCTGCTTAATCCAGAGAAAGTTGCCCGCGCAAGGGGTTAAGTTGTCCGCGCAAGGGAATTAGCTGAGCTTGTAAGAAAAGCCACCAGCCGGAGCCCCCGTTCGCCGGGGTTTGCGCCCGACGGGACCTCCCGGTCGGACCGCTGGATGAAATCTCCCCCCAGTCTGCGGCCGCCGGACCTCGCGAGCCCTGCAACCCCACGTGCAGCACCGGGCCCCCGACCGCCGAACGCCGACCGGGTGCCCGCCCGTGAGGCAGACACCCGGTTTGACTGATCACCGCGTTCCGGCCGACGAGCCGGCCGACGCCCGACTACTTCTCGCTCTTGAGCTCCGTCGCGTCCAACTCGGCGAGCTCCTCGACAAAGCCCGGGTCGTGCCCCAGGCCGATCTCCTCGAGCGAGGCCAGATCCTGATCGAACTCGGCGCCGAACCCCCCGTTGCCGATCCCGAGCTCCGCCGCCAGGTCGTCGTCGCCGAGCAGACCGAGGTCGTCCATCGCCCGCGGGAGCGGCTCCGACGGCTGGATCTCGATCCGCCGGTAGCGCTTCAGGCCGGTCGCCGCCGGGATCAGCTTGCCGATGATCACGTTCTCCTTGAGACCGTTCAACCGGTCGATCTTGCCCTCGAGGGCCGCGTCCGTGAGGACCTTCGTCGTCTCCTGGAAGGACGCCGCCGAGAGGAACGAGTCAGTGTTCAGGGACGCCTTCGTGATCCCGAGGATGATGTCCTCGAACTCGGCCGACTCCCCGCCCTTGCGGATGATCGCGTCGTTGATCTTCGCGAACTCGAACCGGTCGACGAACTGCCCCGGCAGGTACTCGGTGTCGCCCTTCTGGTCGACCCGGACCTTCTTCAGCATCTGGCGGACGATCAGCTCGATGTGCTTGTCGTTGATGTCCACGCCCTGCGACTTGTAGACCTCCTGGACCTCGTGCACGAGGTACTGCTCGGTCGTCGTCCGCCCGCGGATCGCCAGCAGCTCGTGCGGGTAGAGCGACCCCTCGTTGAGCTGGTGCCCGGCCTCCAGCTGCTGGCCCGAGGTCACGTAGAGACGCGTCCGGCGCGGGAACGTGTGCCGGTGCTCCTCACCCGACTCGTCGGTGATCACGACCGTCAGCGCCTTGTCGGACTCCTCGATCGAGACCACGCCGTCCTGCTCGGCGATCTTCGCCAGCCCCTTCGGCTTGCGCGCCTCGAACAGCTCGACGACCCGCGGCAGGCCGTGGGTGATGTCAGCCCCGGCGACCCCGCCCGTGTGGAACGTCCGCATCGTCAGCTGGGTCCCCGGCTCGCCGATCGACTGGGCCGCGATGATCCCCACCGCGTCGCCGATCTGCGCCGTCTGACCCGTCGCCATCGCCCGGCCGTAACACGCCTGGCAGACCCCGGTGTTCGCCTCGCACTTCAGCACCGACCGAACCGCCACCTTCTGGTTGCGCCCGCTCTCGTAGTCGGCGCGGAAGGCCTCGATGATCTCGGCGAACTCCGCCCGATCGATCTCCGCCCCCGCGGCCACCAGCACCCGGCCGTCGTTCGTCTTGACGTCGGCCGCAGCGATCCGGCCGATCAGGTTGTCGTTGACGTCACCGCCGTCCTTGAACGACGGGATCTCGATGAAGCCGACCGTCCCGCAGTCGGGCTCCCGGATGATCACGTCCTGCGCGACGTCGACCAGACGCCGCGTCAGGTAACCCGAGTCCGCCGTCCGCAGAGCCGTGTCCGCGAGACCCTTGCGCGCCCCGTGGGTCGAGATGAAGTACTCGAGGACCGACAAGCCCTCCATGAAGTTGGCCTTGATCGGCCGCTCGATGATCTCGCCCTTCGGGTTTGCCATCAACCCACGCATCCCCGCCAGCTGGCGGATCTGCTTGAACGAACCACGGGCGCCCGAGTTGGCCATCATGAAGATCGGGTTCAACTCGTCGAGGTTGGCGACCATCGCGTCGGCGACCTCGTCCGTGCAGGCGTTCCACCGGTCGACGACCGCCTCGTGGCGCTCCTCCTGGGTGATCAGGCCCGTGTCGTACTGCTCGTGGATCTCCGCGACCTCGTCCTCGTACTTGCCGAGGATCTTGCCCTTCGACGGCGGGATCACGACGTCGTTCTTGGAGATCGTGATCCCCGCCTGGCTCGCGTACTTGAAGCCGAGATCCTTGAACGCGTCGAGCACCAGCGAGATCGTCGTCGCCCCGTACCGCTGAACCAGCGCGTCGATCAGGCGGGTCGTGTCCCGCTTCTTCATCGACTGGTTGACGAAGACGTAGGTCGACGGATCGAACTCCGTCCCCAACGCCTCCTCCAGCGCCCGCTCGATCCGGTCGTTGTAGATGATCCGGCCGACCGTCGTCAGGACGTGTCCGCCCTCACGGCGGAAAGGCCGGAACTCGGCGACGTCGTGCAGCGTGACGACGCCCGCCTCGTAGCTCAGCTCGGCCTCCTGCGCCGTGCGGTACACGTGCGGCCGCGGGTCGTGGGTCGTCGGATCGATCTTCGCCAGCTCGTCGGCCTCCAACCCGTAGGTCAGGTAGTAGGCCCCGAGGATCATGTCCTGGGTCGGCGTCGCCAGCGGCGCGCCGTGGGCCGGCGAGAGGATGTTGTTCGACGAGAGCATCAGGATCCGCGCCTCCGCCTGGGCCTCGGCCGACAGCGGCAGGTGGACGGCCATCTGGTCGCCGTCGAAGTCCGCGTTGAACGCGTGACAGACGAGCGGGTGGACCTGGATCGCCTTGCCCTCGACGAGCAGCGGCTCGAACGCCTGGATGCCCAGGCGGTGGAGCGTCGGCGCCCGGTTGAGCAGCACCGGATGCTCGTGGATGACCTCCTCGAGGACGTCCCAGACCTCGCCGATCATCGTGTCGACCATCTTCTTCGCGGCCTTGATGTTCTGAGCCGACTTCCGCTCGACCAGGCGGGCCATGATGAACGGCTTGAACAGCTCGAGCGCCATGATCTTCGGCAGACCACACTGGTGGAGCTTGAGGTACGGACCCGCGACGATCACCGAACGGCCCGAGTAGTCGACCCGCTTGCCGAGCAGGTTCTGACGGAACCGGCCCTGCTTGCCCTTCAGCATGTCTGACAGCGACTTCAGCGGACGGTTGCCCGGCCCCGTGACCGGACGGCCGCGCCGGCCGTTGTCGAACAGCGCGTCGACCGCCTCCTGGAGCATCCGCTTCTCGTTGTTGACGATGATCTCCGGCGCCCCGAGGTCGAGCAGCCGCTTGAGGCGGTTGTTGCGGTTGATCACGCGCCGGTAGAGGTCGTTGAGGTCGCTCGTCGCGAAACGCCCGCCGTCGAGCTGGACCATCGGACGAAGCTCCGGCGGAATCACCGGAATCGCGTCGAGGACCATCATCTCCGGCTTGTTGCCCGACTGGATGAACGCGCTGACGACCCGCAGCCGCTTGACCGCCCGCGCCTGCTTCTGACCCTTCGCCGTCTTGATGATCTCCGAGAGCTCGATCCGCTCGGCATCGAGGTCGACCTGCGCCAGGAGGTCGCGGATCGCCTCGGCGCCCATCCCCCCCCGGAAGTACTCGCCGAAACCGTACGGCGAGCCGAACCGCTCCTTGAGCTCGCGGAACAGCGTCTCGTCGTGCTCGATCTTCTTCGGCTCCATGTCCTTGAAGAACTCCCACACCGCCCGCATCCGGTCGGCCGCGTCGTCGATGTAGGCCTCCGTGTCGGAGATGTCCGCGTCGAACGTCTTGCGGACGTCCTTGAGCAGCTTCTCCCGCTCCTCGTCCGAGAGCTTGGCGACCTTCACCTCGAGCCCCTCGGCCCAGATGTGGTCGTCGTCGGCGAAGCCCGTCTGCTTCCCGCTCGCCAGGTACTCCTCCCTGCGCGCGAGCGACTCCCGCAGCTCGAGCACCCGCTCCTCACGCTCGGCCGCATACGCGTCGAGCACCTTGTTGACCTCACCCTCCAGCTTCTCGAGGTCCGCCTCGCGGGCCTCCTGGTCAACCCAGGTGACGATCGACGCGGCGAAGTAGAGAACCTTCTCGAGCTCCTTCGGCGCCATGTCGAGCAGGTAGCCGATCCGGCTCGGGACGCCCTTGAAAAACCAGATGTGGCTGACCGGAGCCGCCAGGTCGACGTGGCCCATCCGCTCGCGGCGGACCTTCGACCGGGTGACCTCGACCCCGCACCGCTCGCAGACGATGCCCTTGTAGCGGACGCGCTTGTACTTGCCGCAGTAGCACTCCCAGTCCTTCGTCGGACCGAAGATCCGCTCGCAGAAGAGGCCGTCCTTCTCCGGCTTGAGCGTCCGGTAGTTGATCGTCTCCGGCTTTGTGACCTCGCCAGAGCTCCACCCGCGAATCTGCTTTGAGGACGCGAGACTGATCTCGATTGCGTCGAAGTTGTTGATATCGATCATGCGGTCTCCTCGTCCAATGTCTCTTTGGCATCCAGCGATTTGAGGTCCCGGCCGTCGACGAGCGCGGCCCGATCCATCGGCGTGTCCACGACACCGGTCAGGTCCGCCTCCAGGCCGTCGCCCGGAACCGCGACGAGGTCGCCCGCGAAGTCGAGTACCCCGTCGTCGTCGTCGTCCTCGTCCGCGTCCTCGTCGGACCCGACCGCCTCGGCCTCTGCGTCAGCCGCCGCGGCCGCCTCCGGCGTCTCGACCGTCCCCGCCGGCTCCTCGATCTCCTCGTCGGCCGCCCGCACGCCCGAGAGGTCGATGCCGAGCTCCTCGGCCGCCCGCAGGAGGTCGTCGTCCTCGTCGCGCATCTCCGTCCGCTGGCCCTCCTCCGAGACGACGTTGACGTCGAGCCCGAGCGACTGCATCTCCTTGAGGAGGACCTTGAACGACTCGGGGATCGACGGCTCGGCGATGTTCTCGCCCTTGACGATCGACTCGTACGCCTTGACCCGGCCGACCGTGTCGTCGGACTTGATCGTCAGCATCTCCTGGAGCGTGTAGGCCGCCCCGTATGCCTCGAGCGCCCAGACCTCCATCTCGCCGAACCGCTGTCCGCCGAACTGGGCCTTTCCGCCGAGCGGCTGCTGGGTGACCAGCGAATACGGGCCGGTCGACCGCGCGTGGATCTTGTCGTCGACCAGGTGGAGCAGCTTGAGGATGTACATGTAGCCGACCGTGACCTGCTCCTCGAACGGCTCGCCCGTCCGCCCGTTGTAGAGCGTGAACTTCCCCGACGCCTGCTCGGAGACCCGGCGGTTGCGGTCGATGTCCATCCGGATCCGTCCGGTGTGGGCGTCCTGCCACGAGACCAGCGCCTGGTCGACATCGGCGACCGTCGCCCCGTCGAAGACCGGCGTCGCCACGTAGACGCGGCCGTTCCCGTCGGCTGTGCGCGAGTGCTTGTACGCCTCGGTCCCGTCGTCGTACCAACCCTGCGCCGCGGCCCACCCGAGGTGGGTCTCGAGGATCTGACCGACGTTCATCCGGCTCGGCACGCCCAGCGGGTTGAGGATCACGTCGACCGGGGTCCCGTCCTCGAGGAACGGCATGTCCTGCTCGTCGACGATCTTCGAGATCACGCCCTTGTTCCCGTGGCGCCCGGCCAGCTTGTCGCCCTCGGAGATCTTCCGCTTCTTGGCGACGAAGACCCGCACCAGGTCGTTGACCCCCGGCGGCAGGTCGTCGCCGTGCTCGCGGCTGAACGTCATCACGTCGATCACCACGCCGCCCTCCCCGTGGGGAACCTTCAGCGACGTGTCGCGGACCTCGCGGGCCTTCTCCTTGAAGATCGCCCGGATCAGCTTCTCCTCGGCCGTCAGCTCGGTCTCGCCCTTCGGCGTGACCTTGCCGACCAGCAGGTCGCCCGACCCGACCTCGGCCCCGACCCGGACGATTCCCCGGTCGTCGAGGTTCCGCAGCGACTCCTCCGAGCGGTTCGGGATGTCCCGGGTGATCTCCTCTTCGCCGAGCTTCGTCGTCCGCGCATCGATCTCGTACTCCTCGATGTGGATCGACGTCAGCTCGTCGTCCTTGACCAGACGCTTGCTGAGGATGATCGCGTCCTCGAAGTTGTAGCCCTCCCACGACATGAAGGCGACCATCAGGTTCTTCCCGAGCGCCATCTCCCCCCGGTCGGTCGACGAGCCGTCGGCCAGCACGTCGCCGGCCTCGAGCACCTGTCCGGTCTGGACGAGCGGCTTCTGGTGAATCAGGGTGCCCTGGTTCGAGCGCATGAACTTCTGCAGCTCGTAGTCGTCCCGCCGGCCGTCGGCCGTCTCGACGACGATCGCCGTCGCGTCGACCGAGGCCACCGTCCCGGCGTTCTTCGCCAGGAGGACGTCGCCCGTGTCGAGCGCGGCCCGCAGCTCCATCCCCGTCCCGACGAGCGGCGCATCCGTCTTCAGCAGGGGAACCGCCTGACGCTGCATGTTCGAGCCCATCAGCGCCCGGTTGGCGTCGTCGTGCTCGAGGAACGGGATCATCGCCGTCGCGACCGACCAGATCTGCTCGGGAGACACGTCGACCAGGTCGACGTCCTTCGGCGCGACGGTCACGTACTGACCGGCCTGCGTCCGGCAGAGGATCTCCTCGTCGGTCAGGCGACCGGTCCCCGGCTCGACAGGCGTGTTCGCCTGCGCGATGATCTGCTCCTCCTCCTGGGTCGCGTCCAGGTGGACGATCTCGTCGGTCACGAAGCCGTCCCGGACGACCTGGTACGGCGTCGTCACGAAACCGTGCTCGGAGACCTGCGCGTACGACGAGAGCGATCCGATCAGGCCGATGTTCGGGCCTTCCGGCGTCTCGATCGGGCACATCCGGCCGTAATGGGTCGGGTGGACGTCGCGGACCTCGATCGGCGCCCGCTCGCGCGTCAGACCACCGGCCCCGAGGGCCGACAGCCGCCGGCGATGGGTCAGCCCGGCCAGCGAGTTCGTCTGGTCCATGAACTGGGACAGCTGCGACGACCCGAAGAACTCCTTGAGGGCGGCGACGACCGGCCGGATGTTGATGATCGTCTGCGGCGTGATCGTGTCCGCGTCCTCGGTCGTCAGCCGCTCACGGACGACCCGCTCCATCCGGTAGAGGCCGATCCTGAAGGCTTCCTGGATCAGCTCGCCGACGGTCCGCAGGCGACGGTTGCCGAAGTGCTCGTACTCGTCGAGATGATCGGCGACCGGCTCCCGAGCCATGCTCTGGGCCTCGGCCGCGTAGTCCTTGATCTCGACCTCCGGGTTCTCGGGCATGCCCAGCCGCTTGGGCATCGCGACGAGCTCCCGGACCAGCGAGATGATGTCGTCGTGGGTCAGGGTCCGCGTGTCGAGGTCGATCTCCAACCCCAGGCGCGAGTTCAGCTTGTACCGACCGACCCTCGTCAGGTCGTAGCGCTTGGGATCGAAGAACAGCTGGTTGAGCAGCGCACGCGCGTTCTCGACGCTCGGCGGCTCGCCCGGACGCTGCTTCTTGAACAGCTCGACCAGCGCGCCCTCCTCAGAACGCGTCTGCTCGGTGTCCGTCTCGATCGTGTTGCGGATGTAGTGCGAGTTGTCGAACAGCTCGAGGATCTTCTCGTCCGCCGCGTAGCCCATCGCCCGCAGCAGCACGGTGACCGGGAGCTTGCGCTTACGGTCGATCCGGACGAAGACCTTCCCCTTCTTGTCGATCTCCAGCTCGAGCCACGACCCGCGAGCCGGCATCAGGTTGGCGATGAAGACCTGCTTCTCCCGATCCTTCGGCTCCATCAGGTACGCGCCCGGCGACCGCACGAGCTGGGTCACGACGACCCGCTCGGTCCCGTTGATGATGAACGTCCCCCGCTCGGTCATCCACGGGAAGTCGCCGACGAAGACCGACTGCTCGCGGATCTCGCCGGTCTCCCGGTTGACGAAGGCCACCGTCACGGTCAACGGCCGAGCGAACGTCAGGTCCTTCTCACGGCACTCCTCGATCGGCGCAACCGGCTCGTCGAAGACGAACTCACCAAACTGGACGGCCAGGTTGCCGGTGTAGTCCTCGATCGGCGAGATGTCGTCGATCGTCTCGCGGAGACCGCCCTTCTCGGCATCGGTCAGCCACTCGAACGAACGGCGCTGGATGTCGATCAGGTTGGGGACGTCGAGCGGCTTGTTCAGACGCGCGAAAGTCCGGCGCGTCCGGGGGACGATTGCAGCGGCCAAGGTTGCGACTCCTGAGGAGTAGAGGCGGGCAGACGACCACGCGAAAGCGCGGACACAAGAAGATAGCACAGCGAAGCTGTGCCCCGCCAAGGGCGGCCAACGCTCACGGACCCCGCTCCCGAGCGACACGTATGTGGCGTGCCGCCAACCAGATGGGAGAGGCTTCGACTATCGGTCGGCAAGCCGGACTGTACCGGGTTTTCCTGGTTTTTGGGGATTTCTGCGGCCGACCGGTGGACCGCAGGCCGACGATCTGCCGCGGACCGTCGAATCGGGGAGCCCAGCGAGACCGGGCCGGGAGGAGGGCAAGCCCGGGCCGGGAGGGGGCGAGGCCGGGATGGGAGGGCATAGAGCCGCGGTCGGGGAGGGCGGCGTGCCCGGCGCGGGGAGGGCCGCGAGCTCGCCCACGTGTCGGAAGGACCGCTGCGCGTGAACGTCGGCCCGGGGCCGTGCAGCCCTCCCGTACGAGGACGGATCGTCGCCTGGCGCCCGGTGCGTCGGACGGGCCACGGCCCTGCGAGCGAGCGGCCGCGCAGGCCGCGGGACCGACGTCCGGCGGGAAACGGCTGCTAGGCTTCGATTACGGGCGACAGACGTCGGCCTGAGGTTCTCGTCTCTGGTTGCGCTCACGCGTGGTTCGGGTCAGTCGAATCTCCCCGAATCACCGACGCGGTCGATCGAAGGCCGCGGAATGGAGCAGCATGCCAGCGAAGACATTCGCCGATCTCGGCGTATCCAAGGCGGTCGCCGACGCCCTCACGAAGCGGGCCATCGCGTCGCCGTTCGCAGTCCAGGAGCTCGTCATCCCCGACGTCCTCGCCGGCCGCGACGTCCTCGTCAAGTCGCCGACCGGGTCGGGCAAGACGCTCGCGTTCGCGATCCCGATGGCCGAGCGCCTCGAGGCGACCGACCCCCGTCCGAGCGCCCTGATCCTCGCGCCGACCCGCGAACTGGCCGCCCAGATCGTCGAGGAGTCCCGCGAGGTCTGCCATTCCCGGGCCCTGTCGATCGCCGCGGTCTACGGGGGAGTCGGGATCCAGAAGCAGGAGCGCCTCGCCCAGCGGGCGCACATCCTCGTCGCCACGCCCGGCCGCCTGCTCGATCTCCTCGCCCGGCGGTCGTTCACCCTCGCCAAGGTCAAGCTGCTCGTGCTCGACGAGGCCGACCGGATGCTCGACATGGGCTTCAAGCCCGACGTCACGCGGATCGTCGCCCAGACCAGGAGCACGCGCCAGACGCTGCTCTTCTCGGCGACGCTCGAGGGCGAGGTCGGCCGCGTCGCGGCCGCCTTCACGACGAACCCCGTCCGCCGCGAGCACAACCCGCCGGCGCGCAAGGGCGCGACGGTCGAGCACCGGTTCGTCCGCGTCGCCCACGAGGCCAAGGTCGGCGCCCTGGTCGCCCAGCTCGGCGAGGCCGAGCGGGGCCTGGCACTCGTCTTCGTCCGGACCAAGCGGGGAGCCGATCGCCTCGTCAAGCGGCTCGGGTCGCTCGACGTCCCGGCTGTCGCGATGCACGGCGACAAGTCCCAGGCCCAGCGCGAGAAGGCGCTCGCCCGCTTCGAGGCCGGCCACGTCGACACGCTCGTCGCAACCGACGTCGCCGCCCGGGGGATCGACGTCGACGACATCACCCACGTGATCAACTTCGACGCCCCGGAGGACCGCGACGCCTACGTCCACCGGACGGGCCGGACGGCCCGCGCCGGGCGGAGCGGAACGGCCGTGACCTTCGTGCTCGACGACCAGGCCCGCGACATCGGCCGGATCGCCAGCGACCTCAGCCTCGACAGGCAGTTTGCGGAATCCGGCCTCAGCTACACGGCGACGCCGACCCGGCCGACTCCGGCCAGGTCCTACGGGAGCCGGAGCGGAAGCGGAAGCGGGAGCGGGAGCGGGAGCCGGCCGGCCCGGTCATACGGCTCCCGCAACGGTTCGGGCAGCGGCCGGTCGCGCAGGGGCTAGACCGTCCTGGCGTCGGCCGGAGGTTGCCGGGCGGCCGACGCCCGCTGTAGGTTGCCGGGCGGATGAGACCCGTCCGGCTCCTCAAGCGCATCGTTCTCGTCATCCTCGTCGGCCTGGTCGCCGTGATCGGGTTGGCCGTGGTGATCGGCGCGCTCAACAAGAAGTCGATCGCCGTCCCCGGCTGCACCGCCCAGCACTGGGTCGGGACCTGGACCGCCGACCCGAGCGACGCGCTCGACCCCGGGCTCGTCGACCAGACGATCCGCCTCGTGGTGACCCCCCACCTCGGTGGTCAGGTGCTCCGGATCCACTTGTCGAACCGCCTCAGCCCGAAGCCGGTGTCGATCACCAGGGCGTTCGTCGGCCTCGCGCAGACCGGACCGAGCGTCGTGGGCGGCTCGAACCGTCCGCTGACCTTCGGCGGACAGGCGAGCCTGACGGTGGCCGCCGGGAGTGAGGCCGTCAGCGACCCGGTCAGCCTGGCCTTCAGGCCGTTCGAGAAGCTCGCCGTCAGCCTCGCCGTCGGCGGGACGACCGGCCCGTCGACCGAGCACCTCGACGGTCAGCAGACCTCCTACGCGACGGCGCCCGCCACCGGCGACCACGCGGCAGACGAGCCGGGCGGGGCGTTCGTCAAGTCGACGACCGAGCGCTACTACCTCGACGGGATCGACGTCCAGGCGCTCGGTTCGGTCGGCGCGGTCGTCGCGCTCGGGGATTCGATCACCGACGGGGAGGGTGGGCCGCCGGATCTCGACGACCGCTACCCCGACGCTCTCGCCCGCCGGCTGCTCACCGGGTCGGCGACGGGGGCCGCCGCCGCGACCAACCTGACGGCCCTCGATGCCGGCATCAGCGGCAATCGGATCCTCGTCGACGGCCAGGGCACCGGGGCCGGGCAGTCGGCGCTGGGCCGGCTCGGCAGCGACGTGATCGGGGCGGCCGGGGCGAGCGACGTGATCGTCCTCGAGGGGATCAACGACATCGGGGCGGGAGCCACTGCCGCGGAGGTCATCGGCGGCCTGCGGCAGCTCGTGACCCGCGTCCACGCCGCCGGCATGCAAATCCTGCTCGGAACGCTGACACCGATCGCCGGGATCAAGCTCGCCGGCTACGGCACGCCGGCGGCCGAGCGGGCCCGGCTGGCGGTCAACCGGTTCGTCAGGCGGCCGAACGCCGCCGACGGATACGTCGACTTCGACCGGGCCGTCCGCGACCCGACCGACCGGGCGCGGCTGAACCCGGCGTTCGACAGCGGCGACCATATCCACCCGAACTCGGCCGGCCGCCAGGCGATGGCCGACGCGGTCAAGCTGGCGTCGCTGCGGGCGCCCCGTTGCACCGCCTGACCCGGCCGGGACGGGCGCGGCGAGCGGCCGAGCGGGGCGATCGGGCCGCTGGACCCGGCCGCCCCAACGCCTGCGGCTACTTGACCTCGACCGACGCGCCGGCCTCGAGGAGCTCCTGCTTGAGCTTCTCGGCCTCGTCCTTGTCGACGCCCTCCTTGACGGCCTTGGGAGCCTCGTCGACGAGCGCCTTGGCCTCCTTGAGACCGAGGCCGGTCGCCGCGCGGACGACCTTGATGACCTGGATCTTCTTGTCGCCGGCACCGGTCAGCAGGACGGTGAACGCCGTCTGCTCCTCAGCCTCCTCGACCGGCGCGCCGCCACCACCGCCGCCACTGGCGGCGACCGGAGCGGCGGCGGAGACGCCGAACTCCTCCTCGAGCGCCTTGATGCGCTCGGCCAGTTCGAGCACGGAAATGCCCTTGAGCTCCTCGATCCAATCTGCGGTGCTGGTAGCCATCAGTTGTTCTCCTTGTCAATGCTGGAAGTTTCGACGGGGGGCGCGGCGGCCGCCTCGGGCTCCGGCTGGGCGTCTCCGGGGGCGGGCGGGGGTGTGTCTTTCGCGACGGGTTGCGGCGGCTCCTCGGGAGACGCCTCGGCCGGCGGGGTCGCCTCGCCGGCGGCGGGCTGGGGCTGCTCGTCGGGAGCGGCCTCGGCGGGTGCCGGGTCGGTGGGCGGAGCATCCTCGACGGGTTCGGCCGCCACGGCGGCGGCCGGCGGCTGACCGGCGGGGATCTCGCCGGACTCCTTCTTCTCGAGGATCGCGCCGAGCTGGATGGCGAGTCCCCCGATCAGGGCGTTGAGCGTGCGCACGAGGCCGGTCAAGGGCGAGGCGACCAGCCCGACGAGCTGTCCGTAGAGGACGTCGCGGGGCGGGAGCTTCGAGATCGACGTGACCTGGTCTGAGCTGAGTGGCGCGCCGTCCATCATGCCGCCCTTGAAGGCGAGCTTGTCGACGGTGATCCTGGCGTAGTCGGCGACCGTCTTGGCCGCGGTGGCCGCGTCGCCGCGGACGAACGTCAGGGCAGTCGGACCGGCGAGCAGCGGCTTGAGGTGCTCGGCACCGACCTGGTCGGCCGCCCGCTCGGTCAGGGAGTTCTTGACGACCTTGAAGGACGCGTCGACCGCCCGCAGCTTGTCGCGGAGCTCGGCCGCCTGGGGGACCGTGATGCCACGGAAGTCGACCGCGAAGATCGCTGCGGACTGCTGGATGTTGACGGCGATCTCGTCGATCACCGCGGCTTTCTGTTCTCTGTTCATACGGCTCCTGTCCCGGACTTCGATTTGCGCCGGGGGTCTCTGGTGGCCTTCTGGGGCGGCGTCACGCGGCAGCTGCGGGCGTGGGCGCCTCCTCGAGGATGTCGCGGGTCCGGGTCGGGTCGACCTTGACGCCGGGCCCCTGGGTCGCGGCGAGCGTGATCGTCCGCAGGTAGCGGCCCTTGGCCACGGCCGGCTTGGCGCGGACGAGCTCGTCGATGATCGCCGCGTAGTTCTCGAGCAGCGCGCGGTCGTCGAAGCTGGTCTTGCCGATCACCATGTGGACGATCGCCGACCGGTCGGTCCGGTACTCGACCTTCCCGGCCTTCGACTCGAGGACGGCCTTGCGGACGTCCATCGTCACCGTCCCGACCTTCGGGTTCGGCATCTTGCCCTGGGGTCCGAGGACCCGGCCGAGCCGACCGACGAGGGGCATCATGTCGGGGGTGGCGATCGCGACATCGAAGTCGGTGAAGCCCTCCTCGACACGCTTGGCGAGGTCCTCGGCACCGACGAAGTCGGCACCGGCCTCCTCGGCCTCCTTGGCGCGGTCACCGCGGGCGAAGACGGCGATCCTGACGTCCTTGCCGAGGCCGTTGGGCAGGGCGACCGTCCCGCGTAGCTGCTCGTCCGCGTGACGGACGTTGAGGCCCGTGCGGACGTGGATCTCGATCGTCTCGTCGAACTTTCCGCGCTTGGTCTTCTTGACGACATCGATCGCCTCGACCGGCGTGTGCTCACGCTCGCGATCGACCTGTGCGCGTGCTGCGAGATATGTCTTGCCGTGCTTTGCCATTCAGATCACGTCCACACCCATCGACCGAGCGGTCCCGGCGACGATCTTGCTCGCCGCTTCGAGGTCGTTCGCGTTGAGGTCATCCATCTTCTTCTCGGCGATCGCCCGGATCTGCTCGCTCGTGATCTTGCCGACCTTCAGCCGATGGGGTTCGGCCGAGCCCTTGTCGATGCCGATCGCCTGACGGATCAGGACTGCGGCGGGCGGCGTCTTGGTGACGAAGCTGAACGACCGGTCGGCGTAGACGGTGATGACGACCGGGATGACCGTACCGGCGTCCGCCTGGGTCTGGGCGTTGAAGGACTTGCAGAACTCCATGATGTTGATGCCGTGCTGACCGAGCGCAGGTCCGACCGGCGGAGCCGGGGTGGCGGCGCCGCCTACTGCCTGGAGCTTGATCGTGGTGAGGACTTTCTTTGCCATTGATTCGTTACCTCTACGGACCCGGACGGGTCCGCCCTTTGGAAGACATGCGCGCCCGAGAGCCTCGGCTAGAGCTTCTTGACCTGGTCGTAGCCGACTTCGACCGGCGTCTCGCGCCCGAAGATTGATACCAGCACCTTGAGCCTGGCGGCGTCGTCGTTGATCTCGGAGATCTCGCCCGAGAAGTCAGACAGCGGCCCGGAGATGACCTTGACCGACTCGCCGATCGCGAACTGGGCGCGCGACGGCAGGCGGACGGCGATCGCCTTGTGGAGCAGACGGTCGACCTCCATCTGGGTGAGGGGGACCGGCTCGTTGGACGCGCCGACGAAGCCCGTGACCCCGGGCGTGCCCTTGACGAGCGTCCACGACGCCTCGTTGAGCTCCATGTTGACGAGCACGTAACCCGGCATCGTCCGCTTCTCGACCGTGATCTTCTGGTTGTCCTTCATCTCGGAGACCGACTCGGTCGGGACGACGACCTGCTTCACCGCCCGCTGCTGGTTCATCGAGACCACGCGGTGCTCGAGGTTCTGCTTGACCTTGTTCTCGTGACCCGAGTAGGTGTTTACGACGTACCAGCGAAACATTTCGATCCCAGTTTGGATTGGACTTGGACGGCTCCCGGCGCCGCGGCGCGGGTGCGCGGAGCGGCGGTGTGGATCACAGGAGCGCGTTGACGAGGTCTGAACCGAGCAGGTTCGTCAGGCCGAGGAAGCCGCCGGCGATCGCTACGAAGCCGAGCACCACGGCGGTCGCCTGTCCGACCTGACGACGATCGGGCCATTGGACCCGCTGGAGCTCGGCCCAACTGGCGCGCAGGAAGGAGGTCACCTTGTTGCCGCCGACCTTCGCCGGCGGACGTCCGGCCCGCCGGGCGGCCGGAAGGATCTCGTCGGACTCGTCGAGCCGGTTGGCCGCGAGGCGCTCGCGCGCGGTCGCCGACTCGCTGGTCGCCGCCGTCTCGCCGTCGATCGACTCGATCGGCGGGAGGACCGGCGGATCGGTCGGCACGGCGCCGACCGGAAGGTCGGCCGGCTCGAGTGCGGCGATCATCGACTCGTCACTCGCGAAGACCTCGTCGACGGTCGCGTCGCCGAGCAGGGTCTCGTCGACGACCGGCTCGGCCTCGTGGATCGGAGCGTCGCCGAGCGGACCGCCGGTCGGGGGAGCCCCGCCAACCGGAGCGTCGCCGATCGGACGGGCCTTGCCAACCGCGGCGTCACCAGCAGGCGTGGCGCCGATCGGGCGGGCCTTGCCGACCGGAGCGTCACCGACGCCGGGATCGTCGACCGGCAGGCCGAGCTGCTCTGGCCGATCCGGACCGCCAGGCGGCGTCGCGGGGTCGTCAGGCCGCCCTGGCGGCGGCTTGCCGGCCGCCGGCTTCGGGCGTGCGCGAGCGGGCTGCGGGTTGCCGCGGCGTCGCTGACTGCTTTTGCGATCACGGGCCACAACACGCCTTGGTTAGCGCGTCTCCCGATGCCCGGTGTGCCGCCGGCACCAACGACAGTACTTGCGCAGGGTGATGCGATCCGGGTTGTTGCGCTTGCTCTTCTTTGTCTGGTAGTTGCGCCGCTTGCACTCCTCGCATGCGAGGGTGACAGCGATGCGCACGTCTCCGCGGGCCATGAAAAGCCTTCCAGGGGGTTCGTGTTCGGGCTGCCGGCGCCGGGCAAGGAAAAACCCCGCCACGGCGCGAGGTATACGGAGTTTAGCGCGCTCGCCCGGGCGCGGCTCCCCGGTCGGGACGGGACGGTCCGGGGGTCGTCGGGATGCGAGGATGGGCTGATGGACGAGCGGACCGAACGCCTCCGCGAGCGGCGGGCACACGCGGCGGCGGCTCGTGCCCGGCGCGTTCGCCGCCGGCGCGTCGCCGCACTTCTCGGCCTCCTCGCCGTCGCGGTCCTCGGCTGGATCGGTCTCTCGCGAGCCGGCGGGCCGCGGTCGGCGCCGCCGGCCTCGGGCGTCCCGCGGACAAGCGCGCGCGCGACCCGCCCGCCGGCCACCGCCGGCGCTCCCGGGCCGACCGGCGCCCCCGGGCCGACCGGCGAACCTGCGAGCACCGAGCGCGCAGCCCTCCTCCACCTCGCGTCCTACGGACTGCCCGTCTACTGCGGCGGCACGGCCAGGCCGATGGTCGCGCTGACCTTCGACGACGGTCCCGGCCCATACACGCGTCTGGTCGTCGCCAAGCTCCGCAAGCGCCACCTCCGCGTGACCTTCTTCCTCGTCGGCAAGCAGATCGGCTTCTACCCGGGTCTCGCCGCGACCGAGCCGCGGGTCGGCGCGGTCGCCGACCACACGATGACCCACCCGGTCCTCCCCGGCCTCTCGCAGTCGGCGATGGTCGACGAGATCGCCGCCGCCAAGACGCTGATCGAGCACGCGACCGGTCAACCGGTCGAGATCTTCCGGCCCCCGTACGGCGCCCGGACTCCCGCGGTCGACGCCGCGGCTCGGGCGCTCGGGTTGGTCGAGGTGATCTGGACGGTCGACAGCCGCGACTCCGAGGGCGCCGACTACGCGCAGATCGCCCACAACGTGATCGCCGGCCTCCACCCGGGCTCGATCATCCTGATGCACGAGAACCGCGGCCAGACGGTCAGGGCGCTCGCGACGATCCTTCCCGCCCTCAAGCGCTCCCACCTCCAGCCGGTGACCCTGCCGACCCTGCTGGCGGCGGACCCGCCGACCGTGGCGCAACTCCGCGCCGGCGGGAGTGGTTGCGGCCGGGGCGCAAGCCCGGCGGCGACCGGCGCCGGGTGACGGCGCGAGCGGCGCAGCGGAGTAGCTTTAGCCTCGATCAGGATCGGCGCCAGGCCGCACGGGTGGCGGCCGACGCGCAACTGAATGGAGACCGCATGCCCAGCGCCCCGACCCTCCTTCCAACCCAGATAACCGACGGCCAGGCACCCGGCCTCGGCTACCGCCTCGAAGGCGAGCTGGTCCCCGTCCTCCACATGGCGCTCGACGGCCGGGTCCCGGTCTACTTCGAGCACCACGTCCTGCTCTGGAAGTACCCCAACATGCAGATCGGCCTCCACCCGATGAAGAAGGGTCTAAAGCGACGGGTCTTCGGCGGCCTCCCGCTGATGATGCTCGAGGCCCAGTCGGCCGGCGAGATCGCCTTCAGCCGGGACGCGCCCGGCCACATCGCGTCGCTGCATCTCCTTCCAGGCGCGGGGATCGTCGTCCGTGAGCACCAGTTCCTCGCGGCCACCGGCAGCGTCCAGTACGACTACGCGAGGATCAAGGGCTTCGCCAACATGCTCAACGGCGGCGGCTTCTTCGTCGACCACTTCGTCGCCGGCGACCACGAAGGCGTCGTCTGGGTCCACGGCTACGGCAACCTCTTCGAGAAGCAGCTCGACGACGGCGAGGCGATCGACATCGAGCCGGGCGGCTGGGTCTACCGCGACCATTCGGTCCAGATGACCCAGCAGGCCTACGGCTTCAAGACCGGTCTACTCGGCGGAGGAGCCGGGAACCTCGTCTTCAACCGCTTCGTCGGGCCCGGCCGGGTCGGCCTTCAGAGCGCCTACTACCATCCGCCGGCGCCGGCCAGCTCAGGGGCCGCCCGCGAGGGCGTGTTCGGGGGGATCGTCGGCGGCCTGCTCGAGGGCTGATGACGCCGGCCCCCGGTCATCTGGCCACCCATCCACTCCCGCCGGGCATCTGCGGTGGCCTGGCGATCGGCGGCTACCAGCTGCTCGCCGAGGTCGCCGGCATCGGCGTCGGCCGGCTCGGCGAGGAGATCTTCCTGCTCGCCGTCGCCGACCCCGAGCCCGAGATTCCCGAGCCGGGTACGCAGATCGTCCTGCACTACGAGCGCCTCCGCGACGAGGCCGAGCTGCCCGCCTGGACCCACCTGGCCGCCCACCTCGGCTACTTGCGCCTCTCCGGCTACCGGGTCGTCCTCGAGCGGGAGGGCCTACGCAGCAGGCTCAGCCTGATCGACCCGGCCAGCGGCCGGATCGCTGCCGTGATCCCCTCCCGCCATCCCCGCCGCCTGTCGCGCAAGGATCCGTCGACCGCGCCCAACCTGCTCGCCGGGCTACGCGCCCTCCCGGCCGCCGGGCCGCCGCCCGACCCGCGCAACCCCGAGCTCCTGCGTCAGGTGATCCTCGGGCTCGCGCTCGGAGACGAGACGATCGGCGGGGCCGAGGCCGTCGAGCTGACCGACCGGGCGATCGCCCTCACGCAGGCAACCCCCACGCTCGATCCGCCGGCCGCCCTGGCCGCCGCCCGCGCCGCAACCCCGTAGGCGGCGCTCGGCCGACCCCCGTAGGCGGCGCTCGACCGACCCCAGTAGGCAGGGCTTCGGCCAACCCCCGTAGGCGGCGACCGACCCCGTCGGAGGCGCTCGACCGACCCCAGTAGGCAGGGCTTCGGCCGACCCGGTGGGCGGCGGCCGCCCCGACCCCGAGGGCGACGTTCGCCCGCGGGGCCGCGCCGAACCGGATCAGCTGACCGTCAGCGTGCCCTTCATGCCCGCCTGCTTGTGGTGGTCGACCGGGCAGTAGAAGGCGTAGCTCCCCTTCTTCAAGGTCACCGTCAGGCTCACCGTCTGGCCGGGCTTGGCGAACTTGCTGTCCTTGTCGACGCCGTGTCCCTCGACGGCGATCCCGTGCGCGACGCCGGCGGTCTTCGGGTTGATCATCACGATCGTGATCTTGCCGGCCTTCGCCTTGAGCGTCTTCGTGTTGAACATCAGCTTGCCCTGCGCGTTCGCCGTGATCTTGATCGTCGTTCCCGCGGCCTCTGCCGTGCTCGTCAGGACGGCGGCCGTGCCGGCGCCGCACGTGCCGAGCGCGCACGCCCCTGCGACGACGAGTGATCGGACTGAAGGTCTGTGGATCATCGGTTCTCCTGAGGTTCGAGCGGTTTGCCCTGTCCCCCGAAAGGACGCCTCCCCTGTGAATTCCTTCCCCTCGGCCGTGGCCGCGACCGCACGCGGGGCCGCCGATCCGGTCAGTGCGTCGTCCCGGTGCGCACCGCGCCGCCGATCTTCACGCAGACCTCGTCGAGCAGCTTCCGCTGGGCCGCCGTCAGTCCGGTCTTCGAGGCGACGCTCCGGCGACACCTCGCCAGCGGGCTCTCCACCGGCTGGGTGCTCGTCGTCGTCGGCGGCGGCGTCGGCGCCGGCCTGGTCGCCGACGGCCCCGTCGCGGCCGCGGTCGTCGGTGTCGTTCGCGCCGGCGCCACGGCCGTCGCCGACGGCTTCGTGGGAGCCGGCCGACGCGTCGTCGAGGTGGTCGCGGTGGGCACCGAGCTCCCGCCGTTCCCGCTGGTCGGCGCGGCGCTGCCGCAGCCCCCGACGACGAGCCCCGCGCCGAGCACGGCGAGCGCCCGACCGAGCGAGCTCGGCCAGCACCTGCGCGGCGAGCTCACGGTCACGGTCGGCGGCCTAGAGCCCAGGCCAGTGGCGCACGACGAAGCCACCGCCCTCGCTGCCGGCGCCGATCTGCCAGCGGGTCCCGAAGACGCCGCTCCGGCCTGAGGTGTCGTAGCGGATCCCGTCGACGAACATGAACGTGTGTCCGGCGTTCGCGTACACCGTGATGTACTTGCCCGGCCCCGCCACCCCCCACCCCTCGAGGTCGCCAGAGGTCAGCGGCGACGACAGCAGGCCGCCCGCCGCAAGCGCGTAGCTGACCGATCCCGAGCAGTCGTACGCGTTGTCGACGAACGACGCGTGCCCCCCGCCGTAGACGTACGGGAAGTCTGCGATCGCGTTCGCCCCGGCGATCACCGCCGCAACCGTCGCCGGCCCGAACTTCGGCGGCGTGAGCGTGCCGGCGGCGCTGATCGTCCCCGGCTTGGAACCCTCGGTCTCGGCCTTTATCGCGCCCGCCATCTGCTTGAGCTCGGCCTGGATCTGCGCATCGGTCGGGGCCCCCGGGCTGACCGACGTCGCCAGTGCGGCCTGGGCCGGCGTGATCGCCTTGGCGTGGGCCGGGGCTCCCGCGGCCAGCGGGAAGCTCTTGGCCGCCTCGGGATCCGGCGCCATCCCGACGATCGCCCGCCGGTCGGCGGCTGACGCGCGCTTGACCGACGCGACCGCCCGCGACCCACCCGCCGCGGCGGCTGCCCCCGCGCCGGGGGAGCCGGTCACACCCGAGGGGTGGGAGCCGCCGCCGATCGCGATCACCACGGCGAGGATCACGACGACGGCCGCGGCACCGCCGAGGACTGCCGGTCGCCGCGACGCCGCGACGCTCTCAAGTGGGTTTGCGGGGGTTTCCATCGGCGCGCGCTCGCCCGCAGGATGCCACAGATCCCCGCCCCGACCAACCACACCGGCTCGGCGTTCTGGCAGGGTTAGGTCCCTTGAGGCTCGCCACGTTCATCGCGCCCGGCTCGCCCGACCCCGTCTCCGGCGAGCTCCGCGACGGCCGGGCGATCGCCTTCGAAGACGGCGGCCAGACGCCTCGCACGGGCCAGGCCCGCCTGCTCGATCTACTCTCGACCGGCGCGCTCGAGCCCGTCGACGGCAAGTCCTGGCCGGTCGCCGACGTCGAGCTCCTCGCCCCGCTCACGGCGCCCCGCGCGATCTTCGGAATCGGGCTCAACTACCGCGCCCATGCCGCCGAGCAGGGTGCCGAGCTCCCCCAGGCGCCGATCGTCTTCATGAAGCTTCCATCCAGCGCCGCCCCGCCCTACCGACCGGTCCGCTGCCCGCCCGTCGTCAAGCGACTCGACTACGAGGGCGAGCTGGCCGTGGTGATGGGCTCCGCCGGCCGTGTGGCCGGTTACGCGGTCGCCGACGACCTCAGCGCCCGCGACCTCCAGCGCCGCGAGCCCCAGTGGACCCGCGCCAAGGCCGCCGACGGCTTCTGTCCGTACGGCCCCTGGATAACGACCGCGGACGAGATCCCCGACCCCCACGCCCTGCGCCTGCAGACCCTTGTCAACGGCGAGCCGCGCCAGGACGCCAGCACCGCCGAGATGATCTTCCGCATCCCCGACCTGATCGCCTTCATCTCGGAGACCTGCACCCTGATGCCCGGGGACCTGATCCTCACCGGAACGCCGTCCGGCGTCGGCATGTCGATGGACCCCCGGCGGTTCCTCGCCTCCGGCGACACGGTCCGGATCGAGATCGACGGACTCGGCGCGATCGAACACTCGATCGCCTGATCCTCGGCCACCCGCCCGCGCGAGGATCCCGGCCGAGCACCAGGATCGATGCTCGGGCCGCCCGTGCTGCCCGGCCGCGACCCGGCGGGCCCTGCGCTCAGTGCTTCGAGATGACCCGGTCGATCAGGCCGTACTCGGCGGCCTCGGAAGCCTTGAAGAACCGATCCCGCTCCATATCGCGATGGACTTCCTCGACCGGCTTCTCACAATGCCGCGCGTAGATCTGGTCGATCCGCGCACGCGTGTTGAGGATCTCCTTCGCGTGGATCTCGATGTCCGTCGCCTGGCCCTCGAACCCCGCCGACGGCTGGTGCATCAGGATCCGGCTGTTCGGCAGCGCCATCCGCTTGCCCTTCGTCCCGCCCGCCAGCAGGAGCGAGCCCATCGACATCGCCACGCCGATGCACATCGTCGCGACGTCCGGCTTGACGAAGTTCATCGTGTCGTAGATCGCCAGGCCCGCGTAGATCGACCCGCCGGGCGAGTTGATGTACAGCGAGATGTCCTTGTCCGGATCGGCCGACTCCAGGTGCAGGAGCTGGGCGACGATCACGTTCGCGACCTGATCGTCGACCTCCGTCCCCAGGAAGATGATCCGCTCGTTGAGCAGACGCGAGTAGATGTCGTACTCGCGCTCGCCCCGCGCCGTCCGCTCGACCACCATCGGAATCATTGGCATGGCCCGAACCCTATCGACTGCACTCTCGCCGCCCGGCCGCCGGCCGGCTCACAGGTTCAGCGTCGCCATGCCCGACGCGTCATACCGCTCCCCAGCCGCGCCTCCGACGAACTCGCCGATCCGCTCGAGATCCTCCGGCGTCAGGTCGACCTCCCCCGCCGCGACGTTCTCCTCGAGGTAGGTCCGCCGCTTGGTCCCCGGGATCGGGACGATGTCCTCACCCTGGGCCAGCACCCACGCCAGCGCCAGCTGCCCCGGCGTGCACGCGTGCTCCTGCGCCAGCTGCCTGACCCGGTCGACCAGCCGGCGGTTCGCTTCCAGGTTCTCCCCCGTGAACCGCGGCCCCTGCCGGCGGAAGTCGCCCTCGTCGAGCTCCTCCGGCGAGCTGAAGCGGCCCGAGAGGAAGCCCCGCCCGAGCGGCGAGTACGCGACCAGGCCGATACCCAGCTCCCGCAGCGTCGGCAGGATCTCGTCCTCGACGTGGCGTGTCCACAGCGAGTACTCGGTCTGGACCGCGGCGATCGGATGGACCGCCTGGGCTCGGCGGATCGTCTCCGCGCTCGCCTCCGACAGGCCGAGGTGGCGGACCTTGCCGGCCGCGACGAGCTCGCCCATCGCCCCGACCGTCTCCTCGATCGGCGTCTTCGGGTCGACCCGGTGCTGGTAGTAGAGATCGATGTGGTCGACGCCCAGCCGGCCGAGCGACGCCTCGCACGCCTCGCGGACGTAGTCCGGAGTTCCGTTGACCGACCGCCGCGGCGGATCGCCCGGCTCGAGGACGATGCCGAACTTCGTCGCCAGGACGACCTCGTCCCGGCGGCCTGCGATCGCCCGGCCGACCAGCCGCTCGTTCGTGTGCGGCCCGTACATGTCTGACGTGTCGAGGAAGTTGCAACCCAGGTCGAGCGCCCGGTGGATCGTCGCCGTCGACTCCGTCTCGTCGGTCTCCCCATAGAACGCCGACATCCCCATGCAGCCGAGGCCGATCTCCGAGACGGTCGGTCCGTCCCTGCCAAGTCTCCGACTCTTCATCTCAAAGCGCTCCTTCTCACGCTGACGGGTTCCACCCGAAAGGCTAGAAGGTCGACCGCCGTCGGCGGGAAAGGTCGACCACCGTCGGCGGGAAAGGCCGACCACCATCGGCTGGAGCGTCCGAGGAGATCCGCGGGCCGGCCGCCGAGTGCGCATAATCGGTCCTGCCATGTTCACGCTCAACTGGCCGAACTTCCTCACCGTCCTGCGGATCCTGCTCGTCCCCGTCCTGGTCGTCGCCCTGCTCGGCCACACCGACGACGGTGACGTCTTCGCCGCGGTGATCTTCGCCGTCGCCTCGTTCACCGACTTCGTCGACGGCTACCTCGCCCGCACGCGGGGATCGATCACGAACTTCGGCAAGTTGATGGACCCCCTCGCCGACAAGCTCCTCGTGATCGCCGCGCTCGTCTCCCTCGTCTCGCTGAACCGGCTCGACGCCTGGGTGGCGATGGTGATCATCGCCCGCGAGTTCGCCGTCACCGTCCTGCGGATGGGCGCCAACCAGGCCGGCCTCGTGATGGCCGCGAGCATGGCCGGCAAGGTCAAGACCTGCGTCCAGATCGCGGCGATCCTCGCCGTGATCGCCGTCCACGGACGACCGCTCTGGCTGACCGGCCTGATCTACCTGACGGTCGCCGTCACGGTGCTCAGCGGCCTCGACTTCTTCTTCGGCCTGCGCAAAGCGATCAACGAGGGGCGCGCCCCCAAGCCCGGAGAGCTCGACGGCGGCGACACGGCGCTCACAGCTCCCGCGGGGTCCGCGGCGTCGGCGGCGTCCGGAGTCCAACCGACCGTGTAGCGCTTGAGCGTTGGGCGCGAAGGCGCTAGCAGCTAAGCAGCTAGCCCTCGAGCCACTCCTCGCGAGTTGTGTGGCGGGCGACGTGCTCGCCGCCCGCGAGCTCGTGCCGGAGCTCGCCGAGCAGCCCGTGGCGCTCGGCCTGGACGTTGTGCTGGTGGATCGTCTCGAGGTTCTCCTGCCGCGCCGAGACGAACGCGTCGTCGCCGAGCTCGGGGAACGCCTCGACCACGCCGTTGATCATCTCCCGGACGCAGTCCTCGACGAAACGCGGCCGCCGGTGGGCCTTCTCGACGACCGCGGCCTCGTCGGTCCGCTTCATCAGCTCGTAGATCTCAGACGACATCGACTGCTCGACGATCCCCAGCAGTGTCCGCGCGTCGACCGCCAGGTCGCTGCCCTCGGGCGCGCCGATGTGGAGCGTCCCCAGCCCACGCTGGTTGTGGGTGGCCACAGGGACGATCTCGAGGACCCGCTGGATCTCCTCGTCGTCGAAGCCATCCTCCCGGAGGCGTTCGCGCGCGCTGGCGGCGATCAGTTCCTGCGCGCACGGGCAGGCCGTCAGGCCGGACGCCGCGACCCCGACCAGGCGCCGGGTCCCCCGCTCGGAGGCAACGGCCGACCCGAAGAGGGTGTAGATCTCCTGGGTCGCGATTCCCGAGACCGGGGCCGGCTTGTGCTCGGGATAGCGGGCGGCGATCGTCACCTCCGCCCTGCGGGCTCCCTGCCGGTCGCGGACCAGCTCGGCGATGTGCTGGGCCAAAGTCTCCGCCCGGAAGCTCGCCTCACCTAGGACGACCTCGCCGATCGCCTCGTTGACGACCTCCTCGAAGCGCGACATGTGCGCCCCCTTCTGCTGCGGACCGAGGTCGACGAAGCACTCGAGCTTGGCGTAGAACAGCTGCTCCGACCCGTTCTGGCGGATCCTGATGACCTTCTCGACGCCGGTCACCCCGACCCGCGAAAGGGCGATCTGACGGGCCGGAAGCTGTGCCTGGACGTCGGTTGGGACGACTGTTGACTGGACATCCGCCATCACGCTCTGCCCCCAGGGTACTGACGTCGTCCGGCCGGGCCCACGTGCGGGTCGTCACAAGCAAACCTCGGCACGCCGGTAGTTGTGGTATGACTCCGCCGCAGTAGGGGTGGTCGACTTCCGGTGGCGGACGCGATAGGGAGATCGAGGCGCGAAGGATGAGTGAGCTGCTGGTTGGGGATCCGCCGTCGCAAGACGTCTCGCCAGACGACGCGCCCCCGCTGCTCGAGCTCGAGGAGGTAGCCGGCCTGGTCGCCGAGGGCAACGAGCGCGGCTACGTCACCTTCGAGGCGATCGCCGCCGTCCTCGAGGACCACGAGGTCACCAAGGATCAGGTCGCCGATCTCCACGCGTATCTCGAGGAGCACGCGATCGAGCTGGTCACCGCCGAGACGGCGGCGGCGATCGACCCGGCTAAGACCCAGGCCCTGGCCGAGCGCGGGAAGAAGGTGACGCTCGACCTGACGGTCGAGCCGAGCCTCGACTCACTGCGTCTCTACCTCCGCTCGATCGGCCGCGTACCCCTGCTGGCCGGTCACGAGGAGATCAGCCTGGCCAAGCGGATCGAGCGCGGCGACATGCCGGCCAAGCAGCAGATGGTCGAGGCCAACCTCCGCCTCGTCGTCTCGATCGCCAAGGGCTACCTCGGCCGCGGGCTCTCGTTCCTCGACCTGATCCAGGAGGGCTCGCTCGGCCTGATCCGCGCCGTCGAGAAGTTCGACTTCCGCCGCGGCTACAAGTTCTCGACCTACGCGACCTGGTGGATCCGCCAGTCGGTGACCCGGGCCGTCGCCGACAAGGGCCGGACGATCCGGATCCCCGTCCACATGGTCGAGAAGCTCAACAAGGTGATCCACGTCGAGCGCCAGCTCGTCCAGGAGCTCGGCCGCGAGCCGACGCCGGACGAGATCGCCCGCGAGCTCGAGTGCACGTCCCGCGAGGTTCGCGACATCCTCCGGATGTCCCAGCAGCCGATCTCCCTCGAGAAGCCGATCGGCGAGGAGGACGACTCGGCGCTGGGCGACTTCATCGAGGACGCGTCGGCCGAATCGCCGTTCGAAGTCGCGTCGAAGACCCTCCGCGACGAGAACGTCTGCCGGGCGCTGGCGGTCTTGCCGCGGCGCGAGCGCGAGGTGATCGAGATGCGCTTCGGCCTGACCGGCGGTCGACCGCGGACGTTGGAGGAGGTCGGCCAGGCGTTCAACGTGACCCGCGAGCGGATCCGCCAGATCGAGAACCACACGCTCAAGAAGCTCGAGTCCCTGCCCGAGGCCCAGCGGCTTCGCGACGCCGGCTGACGGGCTGGCCCGCGTCGGTGCCGGGGGGCCGGGGGCGGGGGCCGCGCTGGGAGCGGGGGCCGCGCCGGGGGCGGGGGCCGACGGCGAAGATCCACGGCGTCACGAGGATTCACGTTCGCGGGCCCGAGGATGCATCGTTCGACGTCGACCCCGGTGTCCACTCCTCGTCATGCGAGCCGCCTGCCCGTTAGTCTTCCGCGGCCCGGCGGGGTTCCGGAGCGGTCAAACGGGTCGCGCTGTAAACGCGATGGCTCTGCCTTCGCAGGTTCGAATCCTGCCCCCGCCATAGAAGTCGAGGGACCACCGAATGCTCGGCCAGCTCATGCTCTCAAGCGCCTGCGTCGCGCTCAGCCTGATCCTCTGGGTCTGGCTGTTGAGCCTCCGGCTCTGGGACGCGTCGGTGATCGACATCTTCTGGGGGATCGGCTTCGTCCTGATCGCCGGGCTGTGCGTCGCGGCCGGCGACGGGAACCCCGACCGTCGGATCCTGCTCGCGGCGATGGCAACGGTCTGGGGCGTCCGGCTGGCCGTCCACATCGGCCGGCGCAACCACGGCCAGGAGGAGGACTCCCGGTACGCCCGCCTGCGCGACCGTGACGGCAACCGCTTCTGGCTGACCAGCCTCTACCGCGTCTACCTGGTCCAGGCCGTCCTGATGTGGCTCCTCTCCCTCCCGCTCCAGGTCGGCTCGGTCCACGGGGCTGGGAATGGGCTCGGCCTGCTCGATCTGGCCGGCGGCGTCGTCTGGGTTTTCGGATTCGCCTTCGAGGCCGTCGGCGACCTCCAACTCGCCCGCTTCAAAGCCGACCCGACCAACTACCGGCGAGTGATGGACCAGGGGCTCTGGCGCTACACCCGCCACCCCAACTACTTCGGCGACGTGGTCGCCTGGTGGGGAATCGGGATCGTCGCCCTGGCCGCCGGCGGCGCCTGGTGGGCGCTGATCGGACCGGCCCTCAACACGCTGGTGCTGACCCGCGGCACCGGCAAGCAACTCCTCGAGCAGACGATCGGCCAGCGCCGGCCGGCCTACGCCGACTACGTGAGCCGGACCAGCGGGTTCCTCCCGCTGCCCCCGAAGCGGCGAGACCAGGCCTAGACCGCAGCGAGTCGGCCCTCCGCCCGGCCCCGCGACAACGATCTCCCAGCGGCCGTCTCCCGGCAGGCGGACGCCGCGCCGTCGGTCGGATAATCTTGGCCCGAGCGCCCTCTTAGCTCAGTTGGTAGAGCACTTCCATGGTAAGGAAGGGGTCTCCGGTTCGAGTCCGGAAGAGGGCTCTAGGAATCCCCAGCAAATACGGTGTTTTTGCTCCCGGGTCCGCCGCCGAAAAGCCGGCACGTGTCCCGAATATGTCCCAAGCGAGTGGTAGAATCCACGCATGGGATCGATCACGTCCCCGAACATCGCCCCGCCGAGCGGGCACGTCTTCAGAGTCGATCGCGCCCGCGGACCCGTCTGGTACGCGAAGTACCGCCTGCCGGACGGACGCCAGGTCCAGAAGAAGCTGGGGCCGGCGTGGACCGAGCGCGGACGCCCGCCGGCCGGGCACCTGACCAAGCGCCAGGCCGAGGCCTGGCTACAGGACACGCTCGCCGAAGCCCGCAAGGGCACGCTCCCCGGGCTCGTGCGGACGGGCGCGACGTTCGCCGACGCCGCCGCGGAGTTCCTGCGCTACGTCGAGCACGACCGTCGGCGCAAGGCGACGACCGTGGCGACCTACGACGCGATCACCCGCGCGCACCTGCTGCCGGCGTTCGGGCCGCGGCGGATCGAGGACATCACGTCCGACGACGTCGAGGCGTGGTTCCGGACGGTCGATCGAGCCGAGAGCACGCGCATCAAGGCGCTGGCCGTGCTGCACGGCATCTTCGTGCGCGCGCGCAAGGTCTGGCGCCTGCCGTCGAACCCGGTCGACGACGTCGAGAAGCCGTCGCAACGCCAATCGGGCGAGATCGAGGTCTTCTCGCCGGACGAGGTCTCGGCACTCGTGCGAGCCGCAGCCTCCGAGCAGGACGCCGCGATCTTCCTCACGGCGGCGTTCACCGGGCTACGGCGCGGCGAGCTCGTCGCCCTCCGGTGGCGAGAGGTCGACTTCGAGGGGAGCGCGATCCGCGTCCGGGCCAGCTACGCGATGGGCGCCCTGACAACGCCGAAGTCCGGGAAGGTTCGCTCGGTGCCGATGGCGCCGGAGGTCGCACAGTCTCTCGCGCGACTCGGCAGCCGCGAGCATTTCACCGCCGCGGAGGATCTCGTCTTCCCGGGCGCGACCGGCGACTATCTCGATGCGTCGGCCCTTCGCCGCCGCTACACCGCCGCGCTCGCCCGCGCCGGCCTTCGCCGACTGCGCTTCCACGACCTTCGCCACACGTTCGGCACCCGCATGATCGGCGTCGCCGACATCCGGCGCGTCCAGGAGTGGATGGGCCACGCCGACGTCCAGACGACGATGAAGTACCTGCACTACGCCCCGCGGGCGCAGGACGCCGAACTCGTGGCGCGGGCGTTCAGCAGCGACCGACCCGCTGGCGTCACGACCGAGCCGAGTTCCGCGCGATAGCCGCCAGCGACAGCGTCGACGCAGGAACGTCAGTTGCGACTGGGCTTTCAGCGGCTCTGAGTCCGACGCCAAGCCGGCACGTTGCGCTTTTAATCCGGCGGGCTGCAGTTCGAGTCTCAGGCCGCGCACCTGCGGAATATCCTGTAAAATCACAGTTTATCACGATCGTCATGCGAGCGTCGCTGCCCCAATGTTGTCCCGGATCTATCCCGAGAGGTGCCCCCAAAACGGCGGTGCCGTCAAGTCTCGGGCGAGCGGATCGGCCGGCCACCCCGTGACCAACGCTCGTGCGGCCGGACGAGAACGCTCTGCCCAACCGGTCGCCGGACGAGCTGACCGTCAGACGCGACCCGTCAGGGTCTTGCGCTAATTCGATTCTCAAGTTCCTTCGGTGTCCGAGCCTCGACGCTTCCGGCCGGAGCTCGACCGCGGAGGCGGCGTCCGACGGGGGCAAGGCAGGCGCGGAGCCGCGCCACATGACCTGAAGCTCGGCAGGGTTTAACGCCATCCCCCTGGCGCGCCGTCGTCGCCGAGGCGCACAGCGAGCGCGTTCGGCCAAGGTCTCGACGCTGCCGGCAAGTTTGGACGTCGTGGTCGCACGTCGGAGCAGCCGCGTCGCCACCACGACGGGCCGCACGTGCTGCGTGCGCCCACGATTCATCGGTGGTGGCCGGCGGCGGTCGCGCGCTGAGTCAGACCGCAATCACGCCGTTGTCAAGGCCGGTCCAGGCGCCACGCAAGTCCACCAGCCTGAGGACCCGCGCCGGGGCCAACGGCTCCCAGCTCGTACGACGGCCTCTCGTGACGTATTGGCCTCACGAGGCCTCTCCTGCGATCGGTGGCGGCTCCACGGGCGGCACCGCTCGAGGAGACGCGTGCCAGACACCACGAAACTGGGCGACGAAATGCCCGTACCAGTACGGGTCCCGCTCTCGAGTGATCCAGAAGGTGGGTCGCTGGTTCTGGCTTCCACGGAAATTGGAGAGCCGAACCATGAGTTCGCCTCCCGGCGACTCCGGATCAAAGGCGTACATCGCATACGGACCAAGGTAGTCGGTGAGGCGACATTCGACGTTCGCCCCGACACTGGCCCGCGTGAGTCGCTCCAGCTTTCGGATATTTGATCGGAGGCTCTCGTCGAGCTCATCGGCTGTGGCAGGATCGTCGGTCGCTCGGAACGCCGCCATGGCGACCGCGCGTGACGAGGGCTGGAGGAGAATGATTTTGAGCTTGGGAGCCGGCGGTGTCCCCGCAGCCACTTCGTCGAGCAGGGCCGGGATGTGCGACGCCATGGTTGTACCCCAGAGCCAGACCTCTCGCGCAGTACGTGTCCGGCGGAGAACCTCCCCGAAATCGCAATCCGAAGCGAGAAACCGCTTCGACAAGGGACGCTCATCTTTGATCTCGTTCAGAACCTCGAGTAGCTGCTGGTTCTGATGACGGTTGACCAGGATTGCGGCGCAAAGGAGAGCGAGGATGGCGACCGTCAACGACGCCACGTCGGAAGTAGAGGCGAATCCGATCAGATTTCCAACGGACAGACCGAACGCGAGGATGATCGTCACATACGCCCCGATGTTGTCTCCGCGACCGAGATCGGCCCAGGCTCGCCCGAGCGTGCGATCGAATACGTGTCGACCCGGCCGGCCGTCTGGCCCTCCAACATGCCCGGCCCCTCGCGCGGCGTTCTCGCGGTGGCCGCCATTGTCAGCTACCGAGCCGCCGGGATTGGCGGCTTCGGCGCGATCCCCACGATGTTGCTGATCAGATATTGCGGGCTCCTAGTCTGCGGTCGCCGAACGGCTGCATCGGCGCGCCATCCTGTCAGGCAAGGCTACGGCCTGGGTCGTCGAGACGGCGCGGACCGTCGGAATCAGCTGGCAGCCGGTGAGACTGCGCGTGTCTCTACGACGCGGCGGCCGACGCAGGGACCGCACGAGCGGGGGAGCATCCAATCAGGCCGGCGGCGCACTTCGCTGCGAGGGAATCGTAGCCCGAGCGCCAAGGGTTGACTACCCCCGCGGACCGCGCACGAATCTCGCTGGTGCGGCGCCGCAAAGGGCCGAGCGAGCCGACACAACGGTAACGTCGTTCTCGTGGTGCCGCCCGAAATGATGTCGGACCCTTCGGCGACGGCCAAGTCGCTCGAGATCTACGCCTTCGGACTCATACGGCAGACCTGATGGCCCACGGGGGAGACCGGGGGCCACCGCTGGTCGAGCGGTCCATCGCGACTGCCTGCCACGGCGGCCTGCTGCAAGTGACGGCGGCCACTCTAACGACCTCTTCGTTTTCAGATCGCCCGCCGCCGGCCCGCAGCGCGGCCGCGATGGCCGCGATCCTGGCAGCGCCGATGGTGGCTGCCAGCCACCACCACTGGGCCGACGGCCTCTGACCGCGGCGCCCCCCAGCGCGGACGCGCAGGTACTGGAACAGACCAGGAACGCCGCGAACATCGACTTCGACCAACACGTTCACGGCTGCGCATTCTGGCGCAAAGTCAGGTAGAAGCCACCACGTGGAAATAGTCGGCGGCGGCCTGCTCGCGTTGGTGCTCTTGGCGGTGTTCGCATCGCAGCTGCTCGTGTTTCCGGCGATGTGGCGAGGGTTCCGCGGCGGGTGGCGGCGCTACTCCGCCGAGGGTCGCCGGCGCGGAATCGTGGGCGGCGTCCTTGCGGGCGTCTACATGGTGGTCCTTGGTGGCCTCGTGATCGCCGAACCGTTGGGCCATTACACCATCGTGTACGTCATGGGCTTCGGCCTCGGGGCCGCGGTCGTGCTGGCGCTGGTCGCCGTCGCCGTGCAGACTGTTCAGGCGCGCCGCCGTGCGCGGCGTCTACGAGCGCACCGCTCGGAACCCGGCAAGAGGAACCAGCGGGACGTAAGCGGCGAGATTGGCGAGCGTTGACCGCCATACTTGCCGCGTGGTCGTCGCCGTCGTGCTCTTGGGCATGATAGCCGTCGGCTTTGTCGGCCTGATGATTGTGGGGGCTCGCGGCGCCGCCTCCCTGCGCGCGCGGTCATGGCCCGAGCGAGTCAATGCACTGGATGCGCTGGATCGAAGGGCTTGTCTCGGGCCGCGCACGTCGCGGCCCCTGACCACCGGCCGGCGTGAACTCGTGGCCGCGTCTACCTCCGACGCCGAACTCGGCGATCTCCTGACAGATCCCGCACGCTCCGCCGCTGTTCTGCTCGGCGGAATGGGGCGCCGCCGCGATGAAAGTCGAAGATGTCGTCGCCTTTGTACGCGCCCGTCATCCCGACGCGCGAAGCCCGGAAGCACAGATCGACAGGTTCGTGAGTCGCGTGGGTGGACAGAAGGAGCCGGGGATCGATCTAAAGGATGTCCGCCGGCAGGTGATCGGACGGTTGCTGCGGCGTCCGCGACCCGCTCCGAAGATGGTCTACGTCTGCCCGCGCAGGTGTTCGCAGAACGCGGACGACGGCCTCGGAACGTCACTTTGCCAGCGGCAACCCAGTAGCGCCTCCTTCAAGCTCCTGCGCGCCCGTTTTGTCGCCTTCCTCCGAGCACCGCCAAGGTCGCGTCGTGCCCGGCAGGGGGATCGAGCCAGCGAAGCCAGCGCGAGCGCTGTCCCTTCGCGCGAGCAGGAGTCGCCGCCGTGTCAATAGCCATCGAGTTCCCCCGGATACGGCCATTGGTTCTCCCCGCGGGAGTCCATGTTTTTTTCCCGCTGGTGTCCATGACACTCCCCACGGCCATGGGTCCGCGGTTTCGATGGAGCTGAGGCCGGAGGCCGAGGCGGCATCGAAATCGCGGGTCGACTCTCAGACCGGAGGGCATCACGCCCTTTGCCTGCGGTCGCTAGCCCGCTCAACAGCGCCTAGTAGAGCGGGTTCTTCGCCCGAACCCGGCGGCGCCCCCGCCCTGGTGCAGGGCATCGCCGGTCAACGACAACCGGGATAGGAGGGCATCAGCCCGCAACACCGCGGCCACCGCGATCCGGGCCGGACGGGCGTCGCGCTCGCAGATCGAGTCGTTCCACCGCACCCTCGCCGTGTCGCGCTCCGGGACGGTCACCGTTGTCGCTTCGGTGCAGCGGACCGTTGGCCTCCGCCGGGACCGCGCCGGTCGATATGACGGCGCGACGGGCGGCCTCGATTCAGCTCAGCGACCCCCCACCGGACGCTCGGTGCTGCGCCGCCGCCGCGGACGCCTCAACGCGCGGAAAGGAGTCACATGGCGGTCGTGGGCGGGGGCGCCCTAGTGGGACGAGTTCCGATACTGAGGCGCCGCGGGGCGGTGCTCCTGCTCGCTTTCTCTTGGCCGTGAGCGGAGCAGGCGTCTGAGGCGGTCCGCCTGGCTCGCGCCGGCGCGACGGCCCCTTCCGGACCACCGCGGGCTGAAGCATCCCCGTCGCCAGCTGGGGATCGCGCTGGCGCTCAGGGGTTGTCCGAGAACGATCGTTCGCGGACGGCCTTGCGGGTGCCGAAGCGTCGGTTGGTCGACGTGCGTCGCTGCGGCGTCACAAAAATCGTGGTGGCGGCAATCTAGAGGTGTGGCCGATCCGGAGTCCTTTGTAGTGCTCTACGAGCGTGAGGCCGAGGCGGTGTTGATCTTCCTCGCCCGTCGCACGCTCGACGTCGAGGTTGCACTCGATCTGGCGGCCGAGACGTTCGCGCAGGCGTGGCAGGCTTGGTCGAAGGTCCGGCTGGAGAGTCCGGAGGGGGTCCGTGGCTGGTTGTTTACGATCGCGCGTCGCCAGCTCGGGCGCTACCTGCGGCGGGGGCGCGTCGAGCGCCGGGCGCTCGAACGCGCGGGCCTGGAGATTCCGGCCTTGGGGGATGACGATCTCGTGGAGATCGAGCAAGCTGCCGGTTTGGTCGAGTTGCGAGCGGCCCTGACCGCCGGGCTGGAACGGCTTTCCGCGGCTCAGCGCGAGGCGGTGCGGCTGAGAATCATCGAGGAGGTTCCGTATCCCGACGTCGCGCGGCGCCTTGGAGTATCCGAGCCGACCGCGCGCGCTCGAGTGTCGCGTGGCCTGCGTGCCCTTGCCGTAGCCCTCGAACCTGCGACCGCCGCGCCGGGAGGCCCGCCATGAACCAGCGACTGCGTGTGCTGCAGGATCTCGGTGTCCAGATCGAGCGCCTTGCCGCCGAGGCGGCGCCTTCAGCAGCGGCGCCGAGCAGCCGGCGTCGTCGTCTGCTGCCGCTCGTGATCGCGCTCGCTCTGCTCGCGTTCGCCGCGGCGGCACTAGCCGCTGCGGGCGTCTTTGAGACTGGCGCGGCGGTCCGTACCGGCGTCGGTGATCTGACGCATCCTGGAAGCGGCTTCGGCGGCGTGCGCGCGGGAGCCGTGAGCGGAGTCCTTGCTCGGTCCGCGGATCCCGCTGGTGGCCCGCCGTGGGGCATCCGCGTCATCCACACGACGCGCGGAGTGGCCTGTCTCCAGGTCGGTCGCGTCGTGAACGGTCAGCTCGGCGTGCTCGGACAGGACGGGCTGTTCCACGACGATGGCCGCTTCCACCCGCTCCCGGCCGCCGTCAACACGCCGTTCAACGGGTGTTTCGCCCCGGACGCCGCCGGCAATCTCTTCACCGCCGTCGAGGACGCAAACGTCCCGGCGAGCGGATTCTCGCTCAGGTTCTCGGCATCGCCCTCGGCATCCCCCCCGGTAACGATCGCCCCGCCTGGCGGGTGCTCCGACGGACATTTCCACACGCCGCAGAAACTGCCGATGTGTCCGGCCGGCGACGAGCGCACGCTTTACTACGGCATGCTGGGTCCGCAGGCCACCGCCTTCACCTACACGGCCGGTGGCGAGCACCACACGGTCGCGACCGGCAGCGGCGGGGCATACCTAATCGTGCTCACCGCGTCGAAGGTCCTCAACGGCGGCGGCTCCAGCCTCACCCCGCTCCCCGGAGCGCAGCCCCTCCGACAGATCACCTACCGCAACAGGACGAGCTGCGACGTCCCCGCAGAGGCCGGCGGCAAAGCCTGCCCGGCCGTCGGCTACAAGCCGGTGCGCCTCCCCCGGCCAAGCGAGGTCGCGGCAACCCTGCACCTCACGCACCCGCTCGAGCCTCCGCCTGGTGCCGCCGGCGGTCGCGGTCTCGCAGTCGAGTTCACGGCTCGCGTTGCGATCAAGAGCGCCACGGCCGAGTACGTCCTGGTCCTTGAGAGGTGTGGGGGCGGGAGCTTCGCCGTCGGGACTCGTACGAACATTGCCGCTGGAGAACACGTGACCCTCCGTCTCAACGCGCGAGTGGCTGGCCCCTGCCCAGGCGGCAACTACAAGGGGGCCGTCTACTACGCCGATCAACTCGGCCACGGCCTCCCGCCAGGACTGCTCCTGCCGCGTCGCGCCAGGCCCTCGGAGTCACTCGGCCTCGGCGGCGACGTGCTCGTCGGCCGCTTCTCCTTCGCCGGTCAATGAGACCGCGGACGACGCATCCCGCCGGAGATGATGAGACCGGCATGATCGCGGGCATGTCGCGAGACGCCGGTCGTTGAGACTGGCGCGACTGGGCCGTGACGCCTCCCTACTGGGACCAGGTCTCGTCGAACGTGCCCGGATCGAGAGGGAGCAGCCAGCAGGCGACGATTCGGTCGTCCTTGATGTCGTACAGGCCCACCGTCGACCAGTGGTAGTCGAGGCCGTGAATCGTCGCCGTCCCGTCGGTCAGCGCCGCGACGCGGTTCGTCTCGCCGACGAGGATGTCGCGGCGATCCATCCGGAAGGTGCCTGCCGCGATGTCTCGTCGTCGCGCGAAGTAGGCGAGCACCTCGTCGATTCCGTGGTACGTCCCGGCGATCCGATTTTGGCCGGGGATCGTCCACGTGACCTCCGGAGCGAGGATGCGAATGAGAGCGAGGTGACTGCCGCCCGCGTAATACTCGTTCTGGGCCTCGTGGAGGCTGTCCAAGAGCCTGATCGCGTCGTTTCGGTCCATCGCCATGGCATGATCGTTTTATAGGAGAGCCAGCTCGCGCGCAGCGCGCCCCGGCGCCACGACGCGGCCGGCGACCCTGGACTACCGCTGCTGCGTCGCGCGACTCCTGCGCGACTCGCATTCCTGGGCCTGACCGGGCTAATCCGGCGGCGAGCCTCCAAGACGGGCAACCGCGTTGCGACGCTGTGCGCTGGCGTGCCCGCCACCGTGGGAGGTGGTCGGACTTTGTGTCCGACAGATCCGGCTCCGCCGGATCTTGGTTGCCTCCTTCACCTGGACGCGGCCGTGTCAAGCGCGGCGAGCGCTCACTGCCTCGAACGACGCCCGGTGTCCGCGCTTTATTCGGACGTGGCCAGGTGCTACCCGGACCCGCTCCCGACGGGGCGATCTCGACGTCAGTCCCCGGCGCTCGCACCGCCCAACCGGGCCGATCACCACGACGATCATGTTCCGCCGCGGCCTGCGCCTGGCACGGCCGCTCCGCAAGACGACCGCGAACTCTCACCTCCTCGCTCCCTGCCGGCGCGCCGCCCGCCGCTACCAGCTCGCGCGCTTGCGCTGCGAGGTCGTGTGCCAGTGGCCGCAGTGCGGGCAGCGGTAGCTGCGCTGGAGTGGCCGGTCTTAGCCGTCGTGCCGCTGGGTTTGCGACCGGCGGTAAGCGCCGCCGCCCACCGCGGCGGCCTGCCCACGGACCGACCCCAACGGATCGAGGCTGGTCGCGACGCTCGCCGGCACCGCGGCGTGTGACTCCCGCGCGGTGTTCACCCTGGCGACCGCGACCCGGTACGCCACCGCGAGGCCGGCGATGATCAACCCGTCTCGGATCAGCGTCGCGAACGGATGCGACCCCGGATGCAGCTTGCCCCACACCCAGACCACGAACAGGCCGACCAGGCCCAGCACGATCCGCCTCCCGACTCCACTCGACTGCCCCGGGGCAGGCCGGTCCTGATGCTCCGGTCCCCAGCTCCTACTCGATTCCATAGCCATGTCCTCTCGCTCGTTCTCGTTCGCGCTGCTCGCGCAGCACTCGTGCAACCCGGCTCTCGACAACCACCGGCGGCTCCTCACGCTCAACCACGACGTCCCGCTCGACGGGGTCGCGCGTCACGCTCGCCTGCTGCGCGTGACTTACCGACACGCGGTCCGCGAGCCGCTCGATCAGATCCGCGTCAGTCCCGTCCTCGCCGAGGTCCTCGCGCGAGACGTAGACGTCGGTCCGCTCACGGGCGCGGCTCAACGCGACGTAGGCCCGCTCGCGGTCGCTCTGCCAGCCACCCGTCAAGACCAAGGCCCGGTCGGTCGTAAGGCCCTGCGCCTTGTAGACATGCTGCGCATAGGCGAGGCGAACATCGCGGAACTCGCGCGTCGAGAACTCGACGTCCCTGGGCGACGGCTCATCGGTCCGCATGACGACCCGGTTGGCACGCTCCTCGACGCTCTGAACCACGCCGCGCGTGCCGTTCTCGACCCGCTCCGCTCCCGGCTGCCTCAGCTGCCCCGTCAGGATCACCTCGTCGCCGGCTGCCAAGTCGTACGGCCGGTCCTGGAGCCGTGCTCGCCGGCGCCCGAGCTCGCCGGCCGCCGCGCGACGGTCCTGCGCCAGCTTGTTGAGCCGGTCGAGCTCGTCGTTGGACGAGTCGCTCAACATCACGACCCGCGCACCCGGCTGCTCCTGACGAACTCGTGCCCAGTCGTCGACCATCCGCTCGCCCGCCTCGGCACGCGTGTCCTCGATGTGCAGCCGGTCGCGAGTCGCGTACTCGGCGAGCGCCCGCGCCGAGTCGCCGCGACGGAGCTGCGCCCAAGCCTCGCGCTCCCACGACTTGCGGGCCCGGTGAACCGTCGTCAGCTCCGCGGTCGGCGCGCGCTTCGAGATCTCGGCGAACAGTCCGCCGGCGCCGATCGGCGAGAGCTGCGCGTCATCACCGACCAAGACCAGCTTCGCCCGCGACTCGCTCGCCGCTTCGATCACCTTCGCCAGGCGCCGCGTGTCCGCCATCCCGGCCTCGTCGACGACGATCACCGACCGCTCGTCAAGACCAAGGCGACCGTCCGCGTGCCGGGTCGTGAGCGCGTCGACGGTCATCGTCTCCTTGATTCCAGAGTCCGCGCCCAAGCGCTTCGCCGTCGCGCCCGCAACCGCCGTGCCGATCACGTGCCGCCCGTCGCGTTCCCACGCCTCCCGCGCGGCGCCGATCACGACACCCTTTCCGGTCCCGGCCTGACCGACCAGCACCGCGACACGGCCGCGGCCGGTGACCGTCTCCAGCGCGTCCTGCTGCTCATGACTCAACGGGCCGCCGAGCTGCTTCCGTGCCGACTCGCGCGCCGCGGTCAGCGCCGGCTCGGACGCGCCCGGCCGATCGTTCGCGGTCAACTCGGCGGTGCGCTCGAGCGTCCGCAGCTCCAGGTCGCGCAGCTCGCGCGTCGTCCACCACCCGTCATCCAACTCGACCAGCTCGCCGCTACGCGTCAGCTCGGCGACGATGTGCCGCGCTTGCCCCGGGCGCATCACACCAGCCGCGAGCTCCGCAGCGCGCGCGTCAAGCTCGCGCCGTTCGACCATCGACCGGTCACGAGCCAGCACCGCCAGCAGATCGCTGCCGACCGGCCGCGACTCATGACGCGGCCGCTCACCGAACAACGCCTGCCCGCTCGCCAGGCTCAGGCCATGCTCCTCGCCGACCGCCCGCCACGCCTGATCGACGTCCACCTGCCTCAGCGCCGTCTTCGTGCCCCGCGTCGCGACCGTCAACGCGCCCAGCTCACCGGCCCGCGGCTCCCGCCCATACCGCTCGCGAAACGTGCGTGCCGCCCGCTCGATGTCCTCCGTCCTCGCCGACCACCGCTTCGCCAGATCTGCCGGCACCCCCGCGACCTCGAAGTAGCGACCATCCTTGCCCTGCCCGCCGCGAACGTCGAGACCCAGCTCGCCGAGCGAGTACGCCAGCTCCGCCCGATACCACGCGCCATTCACCCTCGCTGATCGGAACAGTTCGCGCGAGTCGACCGCCGCGAACACCCCATCGCGGCGCTCGGCGGCTACCACCACGACATGCGAATGCAGCTGCGGGTCCGGCACGCCGTGGCCCTCCTGGTCCCGCGTCAACCGCGACGACGTGTGGACGAACTCCGCCCGCACGAGACTCCGCGCCGGCTCCCAGCGGAGCACTCCCTTCTCGCGGCGGCGCACCAGTTCGACATCGCGCTCGACGCGGGCCATCGCGCTCGCGATCGCGCCGCGGTGCGCCGCCTCGATCTGCGCCCGCCTGTACGGCCCCGAGACCGCCCACAACGCCGAGACCGACTTCGGCGCACTGAACGTCAGATCGATCCCCGCAACCCGGGACCCGTCGCCGCCAACCGGTCGGATTGCGACGGCCTTGTCCGGGTGGCGGCCGTTCATCAACGACACCAGGACGTCGCGCTCCACCGACGCCCCGGGCTTCAAGCCCAGCGACGCGAGGGCCTCCGGCGAGCCCTGCCAACGACCCGTCTCGCCGTCGGCCTCGCCGCCGACGTAGTAGTCGCCGCGACCCCGCGACTCGGTCAAGTAGGCGGCAAACCCGCTGGCCGCGTCACCCGAGATCTTGTGCGTCGACTGCATCGCCAGCCGAACGTAGAACCCGGCCGACCAGCCCGCAAGACCCCCTCAACCCCAGCGAACCTGAGCGAACTTGAGAGTACTTGAGCTGAGCCGTCTTAACATTCCGACGCCCCTGCTCGTGGCGCCTCGGCACCCCCGGTGCGTCTGGTCTGCTCCGATTCTGGGCATGTAACGAGACCACGCGCTTGCCCCTACCTCGGTGGCGTGGCGGCGGACGGTCAATCCGCTGAGCAGCGGGTTGCCTACCGCATACCCGTGCCGTGGTGCCTTGTGCCTCGGGGCCAAGATGACGGTGGCTTGCTGCGAGAATTGCCTCGCTGCACCAAGTGCTTTAGGCGAACCTCGAGGCGGTCTTCGAGGCCCCCGCGCCGTCCCCCGCGCGGCGATCGCGTGGCGGCACCGCTCGATCTGCACTCGCTTCAGCGACGCGGGCGCGTCGAGCTCGGCCGGCTCCCAGCCTCACCCGACGCTATCGCCTGCGGGTCCAGTTGGGCGGCTGCGGACGCTTGTCGACGCCGGCTCAATACTGACCCCCAAGGGGTCAACTTTCGGCCGGCCTTGACAGACGCTCGCTTCGCTCGGCTGCGAAAGCGGAAGAGCTGCGGTCGCTAGGGGCGATTTGCCGGTTCTCGCTAGGCTCGACGCCCCTTCCGCGGGCCTGCGGCGACGCCCACAAGAACCCAGCCGGCCGAGGCGACGCACGGACACCCCCGCGAGTCGGCAGGATTGCTGCGGGCCGAATCTACGCGGGCAGTAGCGAGCCGGGTTTGCGGAGTCGCGGATAGTCGTCCCAGCGGCGCCCGTCGAGCTCGCGCCCCTTTGACTTCGGGCGGTGGCCGCCCCACTGCTTGAAGAAGAACGCGACTTCTTCCAAGGCACACGCGTCGCGCAGGTCCCTGATCCAGTCCGGATCGACGCGTCGGTGGCGCGGTCCTGATTCGCCGCCGGCGATGAGCCAGTCGATGCCGGTGAGATCGAGGCCGTCGAGGCGGCCGAGCAGGGGCTCGGCGCTGACGAAGCGCACCGCTGCGGGCACGCGGCGTAAGGCGTCGGCGCGGTGGACGAAGCGGCGGTTCTCGATCGTCACGCCCATCCAGACGTTCGGCGGCCAGTCGAAATGGTCAGCCAACTCGGCCATGCGTTCATGGCGCTTAGTCAAGATCTGAAAGGTGTGCCAGTGGGCGGCGCGCATCGTGGCGAAGATCTCATCGATGAATTCGAGCGGGATGTCCTCGTGGAATAGGTCGGACATCGAGTTGACGAAGATCGTCCGTGGCTTGCGCCAGCGCAGCGGCACAGCGAGGCGCTCAGGCCACAGGCGCAGGTCGAATCCCTGTTCATACGGGTGGCCCGGGACGCCGCGCCAACGCTCGGCGAAGGTCTTGGCGTAGCAATGTGCGCACCCCGGACTGACCTGCGAGCACCCGGTCACCGGGTTCCAAGTCGCCTCGGTCCATTCAATGCTGCTTGCCTGCGCCATGGTCTGTGATTCTCCTCGCCCGAGGGAATTCCTGCCAACACGCGAACATACGTTCGCAGGTGGGTCAGACGAATCGCATGATGATCCCGCGATTCTCCGTGAACCTGCCGACCCCGGGCGGCCGGGTGACCGCGAGGATGCCTCCCTCGGCCGGCGCGAGCGTCAGGTTCTTGACGTGCCTCTTGAGAAACGGCGTCGTCCGGGCGAACTCGATCGCCTGCTCGACCGTGAACGTGTCGCAGCCGAAATGCTCGCGCATCGCGGCGAGGAGCGGGGCTGTGTCGGGCCCTTGCTCCGGCTCGGTGAAGCCAAGCGTCTGCTGCCCCTCGGGCGCACTACGCGGCGTGATGAAGCCCGCGCCGTGTCGCGGATCGACGGCCCAGAACCCTTCCTTGAAGCTCTCATATCCTGAGAGGTGCGCCGACGCGCCAACGATCCAGTACTCGTTGCCGCCTTCGGGCGGCTTGAGCCGAAACGCCCCGGTCCAACGCAGGCCGGCTGCGACGAGCTGCTCGCGAAACAGCGCCAGCAGCGCCGCGGGACGAGTCGGGCCGTCCGGGACATCGCGCCATTGCGGCGTACCGAAGAACCGGTCGAGCGCGGTGTCCTGGCCCTCGCGGCCCGCGAAACGGTTGACGAAGCTCAACGGCAGGAAGATCATCGTGTCGCTCTTGGGCTGCTGAACGAGCTTCGTTGTCAAGGTCATCGGCGCCTGGCTGTAGCCGAACGGGTCGAGGAACAGAAACAGCGCCGACGGAGCCGGCGCCGCTTCCGGAAGGTTCTCCTCGTAGCGACCGCAGATCACCGACCAACTGATCCGGTCCGTCCACCGGTCGGTGGACTGGGCCGCCTGCTCGACCTGCATAAGGATCGTGCGAAGCCGCATCGCGCGGGACGGGTCGTGCTCGACGAAGGTGAACTCGTAGCGCACCGACGACCAACGCTCGCGGAGGTTCACGTTGCGCAGCAGGGCCTCCAACATGATCCGCGGCGAACCGGGTTCTCCACCCGCGTACACGCCGGGGCCGGCGAACCCATCGTAGACCCGCACCAACCCGCGGCGTCGGGAGGCGAAGTAGCCGGAGTGAATGCTCACCCACTTGTTGAAGAACGCCAGGAGCAGCTCGTGCTTGGCCTTCGTGTGGTCCTCGCGAACCCAGAGAACCGGCTCCGGCGTCATCCGCGGCGAGGATAGCCCCCAAGTCGGTCGGGCCTGGCGTAAGTAGCGACAAGCGTCTGATACCGCTACCGTTTTTCGTCGGGCACTGCAGCGGCGTGCGTCCTCGGTGTCCGGCTCGGCGGCGGGACTCTGGCCGCACGAGGTTCCAGCACAGCGAAGCGCCTCCGTCGGCTCAGCGGGCTTGCCGCGCGCGCCCAACGGACCCGGCAGCGGCCCGGCGTCTGGGCGCGGGCGATCCGTGTCCCGAAACGTGTCCCGAACTCCGCAAATATGAGGTCACCTGACCGCACCTGAGAGCACCTGACAAGCCTGAAAACACTGGATATGCTGGGTTTTCAGGGCCATGGTAAGGAAGGGGTCTCCGGTTCGAGTCCGGAAGAGGGCTCTGAGACGGTGCTGGGGACCTACGAGTCGCAACGGATCTATCCTCACGCTCCCGCGCAACGACGCATTTGGACGCGCTCAAGGCTTCCTCGCATCATCAACGGCAACGCGAAGCCCCACCGCGCGAACCCGAGCGAGTTCGGGTAGACGGTGCGGACAGCCGCTTGTCTGGGACCTCCTCGACGTCGCTAACGTCGCCGCTTGCCGGGGTTGGGCCGAGCTGACGCTGACCGCCCGTCGTGTTCGAAACCGCGCCGGAGGAAGCCTTCGCGCCACGGCCAGGGCGCGTGAACATCGTTCCCACGATCTCTGGTGATAGCCGGGAGCATCGGGCTTCGGAGCTTGTGGTTCAGCGCGTCTCGCAGCGGGTATATGCGCTGTATGGCCAGCGAGAAACAGCGAAGCGCGGCCCGCAAGAACGTCCGTAAGGCCCAGACGGCAGCGCGTCAGCAGGAGACGCTGAAGAACCTACCCAAAGCGACTCGCTCCGCGCTCGGGGCAGAAGCCGGCAAGGTTCGTCGCGGGGAGGAGCCGAGCCGTCGTGAGTTGGAGGCCGAGGCCCGCAAGCTTCAGATCGCGGGCCGCTCGAAAATGGGCAAGGCCGATCTGAAACGCGCGGTCGCCCGAGCCAAGAACTGATTTCGAACGGACCGCAGGGTTCCGGACCGGTCGACCAGATGTCGGCGAGCATCGCGCAGCAGTCGGCTTCCCTCGCGGGCATCGTCGGGCAGGCGGAGGCAGTTGAAGTCGCCGAACGGGCCCCGAGCCGGGCGGCCTGCATGGCACGCAACGTTTTTGTCGGCTGGCCGGCGGGTACGTCGCGTGCGGCGAGAAGCTCGGCGTCGCGTTGTCAGGGCGATGCCAATCGATGAGCTCAGAACAGGAGGTTGACGATGGCGACGGGTGAAACGGGATTTGACGATGTGGCCTACGACCTCGTGTCGGTCCAGTACCACGCGTTGAAGGCGAGCCACGATTACGGGCAGTACGTGCGTGACGCCAGAAACGCCGGGAGGGAGGACATCGCGGACTTCTTCGAGACCGTGATGTCCGAGGATTCGGAGCGGGCGGCCAAATGCCACGACTACCTCAAAGACCTCCCCCGCAGCGCGAAGTCGGGCTCGACCGCGCGGTGACCCGCAGCGTTGGAACGGGTGCGCCCGTGCGGCTCGGATCGCACCCATCCTCGTTCGGAAAGCAGCGAGCACCAGCGGGGTCTCGGTTCGAGTTCGGGGAGAGCGCTTTAAGGCGTCGCGACGGCCGCCGGCCCAGCGACCGCCGCGCGGGCCCGCGGCACGGCCCACCCGGCGATCAGGCAGACCGCGAGGAAGCCGGTGGCCATCGCGAACGTCTCGGTGAAGCCGGTCACCGTCGGCAGCCCGTGGGCGACGTGCCCGGCGATGAAGGTCGCCGAGATCTGGCCGCCGACGGCGCCGCCGAGCGTCCGCATGACGGTGTTCATGCCGGTCGCGACCCCCGTCTGATGGGTCGGCACGGCCTGCACGATCAGGTTGCCGAGCGCCGCGAACGCCAGGCCGATCCCGATCCCGAGCAGGCCGGCGGCGATCCACAGCTCGTAGGGATGGCGGTGGGCGGCGGCCAGCAGGCCGAACGACGCCATCGCGAACGCCGTCCCGACGAGCAGGGCCGCCCGTGAGCCGAAGCGGGCCGAGATCGCGCCGGCCTTGATCCCGAGGATCGTCATCGTGATCGTCGCCGGCAGCAGGTAAAGGCCGGACACGACGACCGACGTCCCGAAGCCGAAGCCCGTGGTCTTGGGGAGCTGGGCGAACTGCGGAAAGATGATGAACGACGAGTACATCCCGGCCCCGAGCAGGAAGGCCGCGAGGTTGGTGGTCCAGACGCCGCGGACCCGCATCATCGTCATGTCGACCAGCGGCTCCCGGCTGCGGATCTCGACGGTGATCCAGATCCCGACGAACGCGAAGCCGCACAGCATCAGCAGGAGCGTCTTCGGTCCGCCCCAGCCCCAGCTCGTCGTCTCGGAGATCGCGAGCAGAACCGCGGAGATCCCGATCGTCATCAGGCCGGCGGCGAGCCAGTTGATCTTCCCGGGCTGGCGGACCGGGGATTCCGGGATGTAGCGCCAGGTCGCGGCCGCCGTGATCACGATCAGGACGAGCGGGAACCAGAACAGCCAGTGGTAGCTCAGGTTGTCGATGATCGGCCCGGCCAGGACGATCCCGATCCCGCCGCCGACGCCGAGGATCGCCGACAGCAGACCGATCGCCCCGGCGACCTTCTCCCGGGGAAACTCGTCGCGGACGATGCCGAACGCGAGCGGGAAGATCCCACCGCCGGCGCCCTGGATGACCCGGCCGATGATCAGCGGCGTCAGCGAGCTCGAGACGGCCGCGAGCACCGTCCCGACCGAGAGCAGTCCAAGCGTCCAGAGCAGCATCCGCTCCTTGCCGTACATGTCTCCGAGCCGGCCGATGATCGACGTGCCGACCGATGCGGCCAGCAGGTAGCCGGTCAGCAGCCAGGCGACGCCCGTCTCGGTCGTATGCAGGTCGTGCTGGATCGTCGGCAGCGCCGGGACGACCAGCGAGCTGAGCATCGAGTAGGACATCCCGCCGAGGGCGAGGACGGCCAGCGTCAGGTTCGGATGCGAGCGCTTCGCTGGTGGATCGTCGGCGGTCGCGTCGTCGGCGGTCGCGTCGTCGGCGGGCACGTCGTCGGCGGTCACGTCGTCGGCGGTCATCGTTCGGGAAGGCTCCTCTTCTACAGCCCGCGAGCCGTCCCAGACCCGGCGGGTCACGGAATGCGCGTTCGGGCTCGCGGACGACTAGGGTAGCGGAATGGTCATTCCGTCTCCGCCCGCGACGACGAGCTGCTGGTCGGGACTCGGCGCCGACGAGAAGCGGACGCGCCTTCTGCGGACCGCCGGCGAGGTCTTCGCGCGGGACGGCCTGGACGCCCCGATGCCCGCGATCGCGCTGGCCGCCGGCGCCGGGATCGGCAGCGTCTACCGCCAGTTCCCGTCCAAGCGCGACCTCCTCGCCGCGCTCGTGATCGAGCGCCTGAGCGAGGTCCGCGATCGCATCGACGCCGCCCTGGCGGGCACCGGGGCTCCCTGGGACGCGCTCACCGATCTGCTCTGGCTGCTGGCCGAGCGGCGCGCGGCCGACGACGTCCTCGGTGAGGCGATCGTGACCGTCTCGGCCGACCCGGGTGTGCAGGAGGCTCGGGCGAGCACGAACGACGCACTCGGCCGCCTGCTGGCCGCCGCCCAGGCCGAAGGGCGGGTCCGGGCGGACGCGAGCACCCTCGACCTGCGGCTCGTGCTCGCGGCAACCGGGGCGGCCGCCCAGCTCGAGCCGGACGCCTGGCGGCGGATGCTCGAGCTCGGGATCGACGCGCTCGCGGCCCCCTGCACAACCGGCGCAGTCAACCGATCCCCAGCAGCCGCGGCAGGTCGGCCATGTCGGTGAACGGCTCGCCGCCGACCGCGGCGAGCTCGGTCGGGCCGGTGTCGGCGGCGAACGCCAGGGCCCGCATCCCCGCGGCGACGGCAGCCTCGACCCCGGCGATGCTGTCCTCGACGACGGCCGTGCTCGCCGGGTCGAAGCCCATCCGGTCGGCGGCGTAGAGGAACAGGTCGGGCGCCGGCTTGCCGCGGGCGACCTCGGTCGCGCTGAAGATCCGGCCTTCGAAGCGGTCCCACAGACCGGTGCTCCGCAGCGTCACGTCCATCTTGTGGTGGGGGCCGCTCGACGCGACACAGCACGGCAGGTCGATCCGGTCGAGGGCGTCGACGATTCCGGGAACCGGGTCGAGCTCGACCCGGAAGATCGCCTCGACCTCGGCGTAGTAGCGCTCGGCGACATCGAAGGCCAGCGGCCGACCGAGTCGACGGGCGGCGTCGGCGAGCACGGACTTCATCGCCCGGCCGCGGTAGAGCGCCAGGCAGTCCGCGAGCGTCGTCTCGAGGCCGGCCTCGGTCAGGAGGGCCGCGAGCACGCGGTTGGAGACCGGCTCGGTGTCGACGAGGACGCCGTCGCAGTCGAAGATCACGCCGGCGATCACCTGCCCGAGGGTACCCGCGGACGGCCGCTCGACGCCTGGCCCAAGATCCTGGACCTCGACGGCCGGGCCGTCTAGGCTGTTTGACATGTGCCGAAACATAAGAACACTCCACAATTTCGATCCACCCGCCACCGACGACGAGATCCGGGCGGCAGCCGTCCAGTACGTCCGCAAGATCAGCGGGTCGGCCCGCCCGTCGCAGGCCAACGCCGAGGCCTTCGAGCGAGCGATCGACGTTATCGCCGACGCGTCACGGACGCTGCTCGCCGGGCTCGTCACGACGGCGCCGCCGCGGGATCGGGACGTCGAGGCGGCGAAGGCCCGCGCCCGGTTCGAGCGCCGCCAGGTCGCCTGAATGGCCCTGCCGCCGGCGATCGCCGAGTTCATCGATCGCCAGGCGGCCGCGGCTCCCGACAGCTACGCAGACCTCCGGGCGGTGATCTTCAACGGGACGCTGAAGCGCTCGCCCGAGCAGAGTCACACCGACGGCCTGCTGTCGATCGTGCTGCGGATCCTCCGGGCCACCGCCGTCACGGTCGACGAGATCCGCACGGTCGACCACGAGATCCCGCCGGGTCTCTGGCCGGACATGCGCGACCACGGTTACGAGACCGACGACTTCCCGGCGATCTACCGAAAGCTGGTCGCGCCGGCCGACATCATCCTGATCGCCGGACCGATCTGGCTCGGCGACCAGAGCTCGCAGACGCGGAAGATCATCGAGCGGCTCTACGGCTACTCGAGCGAGGTCAACGCGGCCGGCCAGTGGTCCTACTACGGGAAGGTCGGCGGGTCGGTGACGACCGGCAACGAGGACGGCGGCAAGCACTCGAGCGCGCAGGTCCTCTACGCGATGCAGCACATCGGCCTGACCGTGCCGCCCCAGTCCGACGCCTACTGGGTTGGCGAGGCCGGCCCGGGCCCGTCGTACACCGACGCGGTCGGCGGGGGTGAGCAGAACGCGTGGACGACGCGCAACACGGTCTTCATGACATGGAACCTGCTCCACATGGCGCGACTGCTCAAGGACGCCGGGGGCGTCCCGACATACGGGAACTCGACGCACGACTGGGACCTGACGGCACCCGAGCACCCGAATCCCGAGTACCGCTGAGCTGCGGTGAGAGACTTCGGGCGTGGCCCGAGTCCCCAGCCAGGCGCTCCGCGACCTGCGCCGCGCCCGCCGACGGCGGGCATACGAACAGATCGACTGGATCGATGCGGTCTATCGGGTCTACGTGATCGCGCTCTTCTCGGCCCTCGGGACGAGCTTCGTCTCAGGTCTCGTCGGAGGCCGTCCGGTGACGCCCACCGAGTTGTCGCGTGCGGTCGATTTCGGGCCGGCCGTCGGCGGGCTGGTGGTCGCGGGCGCGATCGCGGCCGGGCTGCGCTCGGGCGGGCGGGGCGGCCCCCTCGTGCTGCTGCCGGCTGACGTGAGCATCGTCCTGCTGGCGCCGATCTCCCGAGCCCTCGCCCTGCGGGGGGTCGCGGTCCGCCAACTGCGCTTCAGCGGGTTCCTCGGCGCCGTGGTCGGGATGATCGCGGGGAACCTTGCGGCCCAGCGACTCCCGGGGACCTACCTTGGGTGGGTTGCCTGCGGCGGCCTCGCCGGACTGATCACGGGCCTCGCCTTCACCGGGTCGGCGCTCGTCGCGTCGGGTTTGCGCACCGGACGGCGACTGGCCGGGCTGATCGCGGCCGGCGTGATCGGCTGGTCGATCGCCGACCTCCTCGGCAGGACGGCGAGCTCGCCGGCGACGTTCGTCGGGCGGCTGGCGATGTTGGCGATGCACGGTCTCGGGACGCCCGTCGTCGGCCTGATCCTGCTCGGGCTGCCGCTCGCCGGTCTGGGCTTCGTCGGCGGGACGTCGCTCGAGGCCGCCCGCCGGCAGGCGGGGCTTGCCGCGCAGTTGCGCTTCGCGGTCACGATGCAGGACATCCGCACGGTGATCCTGCTCCGCCGTCAGCTAGCGGCCGAGGGTCCCCGCCGGCGTCCGTGGCTGCGCATCTCGGGTCCCGCCCGGCGGGGTCCGGTCTGGCGTCGGGATTGGCAGGGCGTGCTGCGGTGGCCGGCGCCGCGGATCGTTCGGGTCCTCGGGCTGGGCGCGGCTGCCGGGGTCGCGGCGGCCGCCGCCTGGGAGGGCACGCCGGTCCTCGTCGGGCTCGCCGGTCTCGCGCTCCTCGTCGCCGGGCTCGACGCGGTCGAGGGTCTCGCCCAGGACGACGACCACCCGACGATGTCCGACCTCCTGCCACATGGATCCGGCTGGCTGGCGCTCCGCCACCTGGCGGTGCCGATGGTCGTGATCCTCGGCGTCTGCGTCGTCGGCGTCGGCGTCGGCGCGGCGCTCGGACCGGCCGGCGTCGCGGGCGTCGTCGGGCTGGGGTTGCTCGCGGCGATCCCGGCAAGCGTCGGCGCGGTGGTCGGCGCGGCGATCAGCGTCAGCGGCGGCGCGGCGATCAACCCGCTCGAGGTCGGGCCGTTGGGGAGCGCGCTCGCGGTCGCCCGGGTCGTCGGCCCCCCGCTGCTCGCGGTGATCGGCGTGCTCCCGCTCGCGGTCGCCCGGATCGCCGTCGACGCCGGTCAGCCGGCGCTCGTCGCGGCCGCGCCGGTGGCGGTCGCCGCCGTGCTCGTGTCGCTCGCCGTCGGAGCCGTCGTCCTCCTGCGGGAGGCGTGAGGATGGCCGAGCCGATCCTCGAGACGGTCGACCTCGTGGCGAGCTATGGCGACCACGTCGCCCTCAACAGCCTCACCTACCGCGTCAGGCCGGGGACGCGGGTCGCCCTGGTCGGTCCGAACGGAGCCGGCAAGAGCACCTTCCTGCGGCTGGCCGCCGGCCTGCTCGAGCCGTCGAGCGGTGAGGTGACGATCGGCGGCCACCCGGCCGGATCGATCGAGGCCCGCCGGCTGACCTCCTACCTGCCTGACACGCCGTCGATGTACGACGACCTGAGCATCAACGAGCACCTCGAGTACGTCGCCCGCCTCCACGGCGTGGCCGACTGGGAGGACCGGGCGGCCGAGCTGCTCCACCGGCTCGGGCTGACCGAGCGGGCCGAGGACCCGCCGGGCGGCTTCAGCAAGGGGATGCGCCAGAAGGCGTCGATCGCCCTGGCCTTCGTCCGGCCGTTCCGACTGCTCCTGGCAGACGAGCCGTTCGACGGCCTCGATCCCCGCAGCCGCGAGGCGCTCGACCTGCTGGTCGAGGAGGCGGCCGGCGACGGAGCGGCGGTTATCCTCGCGACCCATCACCTCGACATCGTCGAGCGGGCGTCGCGCTGCCTTGCGATCGACGAGGGCGAGGTCGTCTACGACGGGGCGCCCGACACGCCGGAGGTCGCCCGGCTGGTCGGGTCTCGATGACCGCCGACCCAATAGGCTGGGCCGGGTGCCTGGGAGACGCGACCGCAGCCGGGATGTCCTCGCGGGCGGCGCTCGCCCGATGGCGAGGGTTCTCGCCGGCGTTGGTCGCCAGACCTCGAAGGTCCTCGCCGGCGCCGGCGTCGCCGCGGCGCTCGCGGCCTGCGGCTCGAGCGGGTCGAGCGGGTCGCCGGGTTCGTCAGGCGCCCAGACGACGGCGACCGGCCCGACCCAGTCGGGATTCGCGGTGATCCGGCCGAAGACCCGCCAGCCGCCCGGAAAAGCCGCCCGGAAGACCACCCACCGGCCCGCCGCCCAGCCGGCCGGGGCGCCGGTCGGGGCGAGCCGGAGCGTGAACGCCCACGGGACGAAGCTCGTCGTCACGGTCTCGAAGGTGACCGATCCGCTCCACGGATCCGGGGCGACCCTGCTCCCGGCGACACGGGTCGTCGCCGTCTTCGTGAGAATCGCCAACCGCGGCCCCGGCGGCTATGACAGCTCGTCGACCGGGGATATCTCGATCATCCCGTCGTCCGGCGTCGCTTCGCCGGCGTTCGCCCCCCGCGGGGCGTGCAAGACCCCCGACCAGGACTTCGACAACGCGATCGGCCCGGGCGAGAGCCGGTCGGGATGCGTCGTTTTCACGCTGAACACCGGCGCCCGCCTCGTCGGTGAACGGTTCGCGGCCGACGGCGGCGGCGCCGGTTCAGTCACCTGGAGGGGTCCGCGAAAGTAGCTTGTCAGGGCTACCCTGACGGGTGTAGCTTTGTCGGGTGCCGGACTTTCCACCGATCGACCTCGCCCGGCTGGCCCACGCCCAGGCGGCGCGCGAGCTGAGCGACACGGCTCGTGGGGCGGTCTCGACCCAGGCCGACCCGGATGCCGAGGAGGGCGACTTCATCGCGCGGGCGCTGCGCCTCGTCCATGAGGCCGACCGCGTGCTCGAGCTGGCGGTCGTGCTCGAGCGGGAGCGAGGGTCCTCGTGGGAGGCGATCGGCCGCGCGCTCGGTCAGATCACGCGGCAATCGGCCCACGGCCGTTATGCGACAAGCCACCACGACTTCCTCGACGCGCTGATGTTCCCCGTCCGCCGGGAGCCCGACCAGGCCTTCGGGCGCAGCGTGCTCCCCGACGGCCTCGAGGATCCGACGCACACGGCGAGCCGGCTCGACTTCTGGGCGATCCGCCACCGCGAGCCGCACGAGCCCGGGCGCGAGGAGATCGCCCCGGTCAGCTCGGGCCTCCACCGGGACGGCCTGCACGACTCGGAGACCGACCTGCTCGGTCGGATGGCGGCGATCGTCGGCAGCGGCGTCCTGCCGGACGGGGTCGATGCCGAGACCGCGGCGCGGATGCTCCGAGAGCGGCGGGCCGCCCGCTACCGCCTTGTCCTGGCGGCCGACCCGACCGACGTCGAGACGCGCGAGGCGCTGACGAGAGCGGAGGCCGACCTCGGCCCGGGAACCTGAGCGACTCGCGCTGGGCGTGCTCGCCGAGAGCCGGACGGGCTCAGCAGGCCGAGAACCGGACGCGGTCAGGCCGAGAACCGGACGCGGTCAGGCCGACAGCTGGGCGCGCTTGTTGCGCAGGGCGTCCAGCAGCTCTGAGAAGGCGTCGGCGAAGCGCTTGACGCCGTCGCGCTCGAGCGTCTCGGTGACGTCGTCGTAGTCGACGCCGACCGCCTTGAGCTGGTCGATCAGCTTGCGGGCCTCAGGCAGGCCGGCGGCGATCCGCGGGCGCGGCTGGCCGTGGTCCTGGTAGAGGCGGATCGTCTGCTCGGGCATCGTGTCGACGGTGTCGGGTCCGATCAGCTCGTCGACGTAGCGGGTGTCGACGTAGATCTCGTCCTTCACGGAGGTCGACGCCCAGAGCAGTCGTTGGGGCATCGCCCCCTTGGCGGCGAGGGCCTCCCACCGGTGGCCGGCGAAGATCCGCTGGTAGGTCTGGTAGGCGAGCCTGGCGTTGGCGATCCCGAGCCGGCCGTGGAGGTGCTCGTGGTCGCCGGCCTCGGCCAGCCGTCGGTCGGTCTCGGTGTCGATCCGGGAGACGAAGAAGCTGGCGACCGATGCGAGGCTGCCGGGATCGCCGCCGGCCGCGACGAGCCGCTCGAGACCCCGGACGTACGCCTCGGCGACCTCGGCGTAGCGGGTCAGCGAGAAGATCAGCGTCACATTGATCGAGCGTCCGTCGGCGATGCAGTCCTCGATCGCCACGAGGCCCGGCCTGGTCGCGGGGATCTTGACCATCAGGTTGGGCCGCTCGAGCTCGGTGTGGAGGCGGATCGCCTCGTCGAAGGTCGCATCCGCGTCGTAGGCCAGGTTGGGGTCGACCTCGAGCGAGACGTAGCCGTCACGCCCGGTGCTGATCTCCCAGATCGGCCGGAAGAGGTCGCACGCGTCGCGGACGTCCTGCTCGGCCAGGGCCCAGAAGATCACCTTCGGGTCGGGCCCCTCGGCGGCGATCTGGCGAAGCTGCTCGTCGTAGTCGTGGCCGGCGGTCATCGCCTGCTGGAAGATCGACGGGTTCGAAGTCGCGCCGACGACCGCGTCGTCGTCGATCAGGCTCTGGAGATGGCCCGAGCGGATCGAGTCGCGCGAGAGGAAGTCGACCCAGACGCTCTGGCCCAGCCGGGAGAGCTGCTCGAGGCGTGAGATCGGCGAGGCGCCGGGGGCGGTGTCGGTCATTGGGCTCAGGGTACTCCGGCGACCCCGGCCGTGGTGTCGGCAACGCCTCAGGCGAGTGCCTCGACGAGTCGATCCAGGAGCGGCCGCTGGGCGTCTGAGATCTTCTCGCCGGCCGCCTCGACCGTCAGCCAGGCGGCGCGGTCGATCTCCGGGAACTCCTGCATGCGACCGCTCCGGGGAGGCCACTCGAGCGTGAACGTGTTGCTGTGGACGGCGTCAGCATCGAGGTCGCCGGCGAGCGCCCACGCGGTGACGCGCTTCCCGTTCTTCTGGCGGATCTCTCCGAGCGCGATCATCGGGCCGTCCGGCGGCGCATGGCCGAGCTCCTCCTCGAACTCGCGGATCGCGCACGCGAGCGGCTCTTCGCCCGGCTCGAACTCACCCTTGGGGACGCCCCAGCTGCCGACGTCGCGGCGGGCGAAGAACGGACCGCCCGGGTGGACGAGGAGAACCTCGAGCTGGCCGCCGGTCGTGCGGTAGAGGAGGATTCCGGCGCTCCGGCGGGGCATGGCGTGACGATAGGGAAGTCCGCGGCGACCGGATCGGCGATCCCATGCCGGCGGCCGCAAGGCTGCGACCAGCGCTCGTCGGCGGGCATCGTCGCGAAGGGACACGGCCGGGCGTCGCGAATAATGTGGAGGCGTGAGACTTCTCGGCCTGATCGGAGCACTCGGCCTGGGCGCGGCGTGCGCCGCCGGCGTCGCCGCCTGCGGCGCGAGCAACTCGTCGAGCGGCCGCCTGCCGACCGTCACGATCACGACACCGGCGCCGTCCGCGCCCGCCCAGCAGCCGACGACGACCGCATCGACGCCGGCGACCACGACGACGCTCCCGAACGTGACGACGCCGGCCAACCAGACGCGGACGGGGACGGCCCCGGCGTTCACGGAGACGACGGGCGGGACCTCGGCCCCGGGCGGCGGCCTCGAGGCGGCCGTCGCGTCGCTCGAGACGCGAGGCTACAGACCGCTGGGCACGTCGTCCTATGACCCCAACCAGACGCTCCGCGTCCTGATCGGATCCAACGGCGCTCGGGAGCAGGCCTTCTTCTTCGACGGGACGACCTATCTCGGGACCGACACGAAGCTTCCGAGCCGGTCGATCGCCGTCACCGGACAGGACGACACCGCGGTCGCCCTGAGGTACGCGACGACGAGCGGGCCGGTGACCGTCCACTTCGAGTTGGACGGGGGCCGTCTCACGCCGCTCGACCCGATCCCCAGCGCCGCCTCGCGTTCCGGCTGAACCGCTCCGCCCATCGCTAGCATCCCCCGGATGTTCGGTGATCGGGGGAGCAAATCGACGCGGCGCTCGGCGGCGCATCGGCGCGGCGGCCCCGGGCGCCGCCATCCGCTGGCCCGGCTGGCCGTCCGCGGTCGCGCGCAAGGCGTCCGGGGCGCTCGCATGAACGCCACCCAGTGGGCGCTCGTAGCCGGCATCGTCCCGGCGGTCGGCGTCGTCCTCGCGCGCCGTCGCCTGCGCCTGCCCCAGCCGGTGGCGCTGACGCTCGCCTCGGCCGTCCCGCTGGCCGTCGCGGCTGCCATCCCGCACGGAAAGCGACGGCACGTCGCGGTCGGGGCGGCCTACATGTGGGCCTTCAGCATCACCTGGACGCTTCCCTACGACGATCCCGACAAGCTTCGCAAACGCCTGCAAATCGACTATCCGGTCACGATCGACAACCTGCTCGGCTTCGGCGTCGCGCCGACCCTGCGCCTCCAACGCGCGCTGCGCGACCCTCCCCGCGTGACTGCGATCGACCGTCTGGTCACGTTGACCTACGCCTCCTGGTTCGTGCCCCACATCGTGCTCGGTTGGCTGCTCCTGCGCCACGAGCGCTACGTCCCCCGGGCGGCCGGCCGCCTGGCGGCCGCCTACCACCTGACGACCCCGTTCTACTACCTCGTCCCCACCGCGCCGCCCTGGTGGGCCTCCGAGGAGATGGGCCGGATGGACGGTCAGGTCGAGCGCGTCCGCCGCCACGTCCTCAACTCGCTTGCGCGCAAGCCCCGCGAGGCGCCGGACCCGCTGGGCGGCAATCCGTGGGCCTCGATGCCCTCCGACCACATCGCCTCGGCCGCGATCACGGCCAAGGGCCTCGCCGAGATCGGCCCGATCTACGGCCTGCTCGGCTGGACCTACGTCGCCCTCGCCGGCTTCTCGGTCGTCTACCTCGGCGAGCACTACCTCGTCGACGTGCTCGTCGGGCTGGCGGTCGCCGAGTTGGTCGACCGCGGCGAGGCGACGGCCGCACCGCTCGTCCACAGGGTCGCCGACAGGCTCGACCGCGTCGGGTGCTGAGCACGTGACGGCCCTCGTGGTCGGCCCGATGCTGCGCTACGTGAGCGCCACCGAGGCGACGGTATGGGTCGAGGTCGACGGGCCGTGCACGGTCGACGTGCTCGGGCACCGGAGCGAGACCTTCCAGGTCAACGGCCGCCACTACGCGGTCGTCGCGATCGGGGGTCTCCAGCCGGGCTCGTGCGTCGACTACGAGGTGCTCCTCGACGGCGTCCGCTGCTGGCCGCAGGCACGCGGTGGTTGGCCTGGGTCGTCGATTCGCACGCTGCCGCAGGACGGACCGCTCGAGATCGTCTTCGGCTCCTGCCGCGTCTCGCGCCCGGACTCCCCGCCGTACACGCTGAGCCCCGACGATCACGAGCTCGGCGTCGGCGTCGACGCGCTGTGCGCCCTCGCCATGCGGATGCGGGGCCAGGACCCCGGCCGCTGGCCGCACCTGCTCCTCCTGCTCGGCGACCAGGTCTACGCCGACGAGGTCCCACCCGACACGGCGCGGTTCATCCGCTCGCGCCGCAACGCCGACCGTCCACCGGGACTCGAGGTCGCCGACTTCGCCGAGTACGCGCGAATGTACCGCGAGGCGTGGGCCCACCCGCCGCTCCGCTGGCTGCTCTCGACGCTGCCGAGCGCGATGATCTTCGACGATCACGACGTCCACGACGACTGGAACACGTCGGCTGCGTGGGTCGCGAAGGTGCACGCCCAGCCGTGGTGGGACGACCGGATCGCCGGCGCCCTGGCGACCTACTGGATCTACCAGCATCTCGGCAACCTCCCGCCAGACGAGCTCGCCCGCGATCCCCTGCTCGCGGCGGTCCGCGAGGCGGCGGACGGCGGGGCGCTGCTGAGAGAGTTCGCGCTCACCGCCGACTGCAGCGGCGGTGGCGGCCTGTGGAGCTTCGCGCGCGACGTCGCCGGAACCCGTCTCGTCGTCCTCGACGGGCGGGAGGGCCGGATCCTCGAGGAGGGTCACCGGGAGATGTTCGACGAGCCGGAGTGGCGCTGGCTGACCGACCGGACGACCGGCGACTTCGATCACCTGGTGCTCGCGACGACCCTCCCCGTCCTGCTCCCCCCGACGCTCCACTACCTCGAGGCCCTCAGCGAGCCGCTCTGCTCCGGGGCGTGGGGCCGCACCGCGAGATGGCTCGGCGAAAGGCTGCGCCAGGGGTTCGACCTCGAGCACTGGGCGGCCTTCGAGAGCTCGTTCCGCCGGCTGCTCGTGCTGACGCGCGAGGTCGGCGCCGGACGGCTCGGATCGCCGCCCGCGTCGATCGTCTTCCTCGGCGGCGACATCCACCAGGGATACCTCCAGAAGGCGACCTTCCCCCCGGCAGACGGCGTGCGCAGCGCCGTATACCAGGCGGTCTGCTCGCCGTTTCGCAACCCCCTCGACCGCCGCGAGCGGGCGGTCCTCGGGTTCATGCGCCGCTCGTCAGTGCTCGGCCGCGTCGTCCGCTGGCTGGCGCACGCGGTCGGCGTCGCCGACCCGCAGGCGACCTGGCAGCTCGCGCAGGACCCGACCTTCGACAACCAGATGGCCACGCTCACATTCGACGGACGAACCGCCCGGATGCGGATCGAGCGGACCCGCCCGGGAGACGGCAGGGACCCGGTCCTCGAGACGACGCTCGATCGCCGCCTCGCCTGAGCCTGCGGCGGCGGGGCCCGGGGACGGGGCGGCGACGAGGCGGCGGGGTCGATGTCGGCCGAGCGCGGTCCGGTCAGCCGGCCGCCAGCGCGAGCACGGCGGCGGCGTGTCGGGCGATCACCCGCCGCGAGAGGCCGCCGGCGGGAAGCTCGACGACGAATGCCGTGGCAACGGAATAGGTCGCGTTCTGCCATCTGGTGATGCTCCCGGGCTCGATGCCGAAGTGGCGAAACGGCAAGCCCACCCGGCGGGCGTAATCGCGCTCGATCGCGCGACTCCCGCCCGAGTCGTCGACCAGGGCAGCGTGCTGGTGGTACCAGATCGTGACGGCCGGGTGGAGGCCGACTGAGAAGACGATGGATGGCCTTGCTCTCCGGTTCGGCGAGCGGTCTGCGGCCCGAGTCGAAGATCCCGCCGAGCGGCTTCCAGCCGACCGGGAAGGTCCGGTTGAGATCGACGCCGTCGGCGTTCTGGCGCGTCCGCGCCGCCAGACCGTCGGGGTTGACGGTGTCGATCAACCAGAGCGCGGCGCCGTTCGGCACGATCGCCCCGCGAAGCGAGCGGGTGACCGCGATCCCGGCCGGCTCGTCGCCGTGGACACACCCGATCACGAGGATCCGTCGCCTCGCCCGCGGATCGCCCAGCACGCGGGCGACGATCGGCCGGCCGTCGACCGAGCGCCCGATCGTCACGCGGTGAGGCGTCGCGTCGGCGCTCCCACCCACGCGGGGAGGCGTCGCGTCGGCGGCGGCGCTCCCACCCACGCGGGGAGGCGTCGCCTCCCGGGGACCGCTCTGGAGCAAGCGGTCGACTGGGCGGCCGTAGCCTCCGCACGCGGAGAGACCGACCGCGGCGAGCTCGGCGAGCGCCAGCCCGAGCACCGCGGCGGTGAGGCGTCTAGCCGGCGATCTTCCAGCTTCCGTCGGGCTGCTTGACTAGCACGGTCGGCGCCGACGCGGGATCCAGGAAGCTGCTGACGGTGCCCTGCGTGCTGGTGATGTCGGCGTTGTTGACGGTCGCCGATCCACCGGTGATCGTGACCTTGTTGACCTTGACGCTCAGCAGCCCCTGCTTGACCTCGGGGGCGAGGTTCTGACTGACGAGCGTGATCGCTTCGGGACAGGTCTTGTGCGGGCTGGCGGAGGCCAGCTCGGTCTGGCCGGTCGGTGTCGCCAGCGCGCACGCCCCGGGCCCGTCGCCGCGCGCGAGATCCCCCAATTCCTGGGTCACCGTCTGCTTGATCTTCGCCGCGTCAGCGCCGGTGTCCGCGCCGCCGCACCCCGCGCCGAGGAGACCGAAGAGCAGCATCGCGACCACCCCCGAGTGTCGTGCCCACAACCTCACGGCCGGGACTCTACCCAGGCCGTGCTGCCGTCGTCCAGTCGACCGCCACGGGCCTCAGCGTGAGCAGGGCGGCCCACGTCGCGACGTCCGTCGTCCCGGTCGGCGGGATGCCCCTCGAGGCCTGGAAGGCCTGTAGCGCGAGCGTCGTCGCCACGTCGAAGATCCCGGTCGTCGGCGTGGTCGGCTGCGCCGCCGCCAGATGCTCCTGCATCCAGACGATCTGGTCGCCGGGCTTGGCGCCCTGCGAGAAGATCGGCAGGCTCGTGTCGACGACGATCGGCGCCGTCGGCAGCGGTGCTGCGAGTGGTAGGTCGAGCGCGGCCCAGCCGGCCGGCGTCGTCTCCTGCCAGTCCCACCACGACAGGCCTGTGGCTCCGTAGGCTGAGGCGAGCGCTCGGAAGCGGGTCATCTCCGACGGCGGGGTTCCGCCGTAGGTCTCCCCGAGCGGCATGATCGCCCGCGCGTAGATCCGGTTCTCGTGGTAGGTGTGGGCGAATGCCGCGTCCGCCGTGGTCCCGATCGTGTGCCAATACAGCTGCGGCGCGTTGAACTGGGCGCCGCCCGGTCCGAGAAAGACCGAATACGGGATCGACGAGTGGAGCTCGACGTACGGGAACGAGGCCAGCCCGAGCGCATAGGTCGGGCCGACGGCCGCCCGCAGCGTCTGCATGTAGGTCTGCGCCGCCGCATACTTCCCCGCGTACTCCGACTCCGCGTCGATCACCAGGCAGTCGGCCCCGGCGGCCACCGCCTGGGCGCCGAGCTGGGCCTCACCCGCGGGGTGGGTCCCGTAGATGTACTGCCAGGCGCAGACCCGCAGGCCGAGGGCATGGAACGCGGCGACCAGCGGCTGGTCGAACTGGGACCAGTAGTTGGTCGACCCGTCGGAGCTCTTGATGAACAGCGTCGTGATCCCCGCCGCCTTGGCCTGCGCGGCGATCGTCGGAACGTCGCCGCCGTCGGACTTCGACATGTACCAGATCCACATGCCGTTGCCGTCGAACGCCGTCCCGCTCGGCGCGACCGTGCTCTGGAGGGCGATCGGGATCGGTGGCAGGACCCGGACCGGCCCGAACGTCTGCGAGCGCAGGCCGGTCGGTCCCCGCAGGCTGAGGTGGCCGCTGTGCGCGGTCGCCGGCACGGTGACGACGAAACCCTGGGCGCTCAAGCGCATCACGACGCCCGTGAAGAGGCCCGTCCGCCCGCCCTGCGGCTGGCGCGGGAAGACGACGACGGTCGCACCGGCTACGAAGTGCCTGCCGTGGACCACGAGGAGCCCGCCGGCGTGGACGGTCAGGCTACTGGCGCACAGGCTCACGCACTTCACCCCCGTCAGGACGGGCGCGAGCCCGGCGGCCGCCGCTCTACGCTGGGGAGCCTTCGAGCTCGACGCCGGGACGCTCGATTTCGCCGGCGGCGCCGGAACCCGCGCGAGCGGCGCTCGCTTGCCCGGCGACTTCGCCTCCGGCCTGCTCGCCGGCTTGACCGCCGTCGGCGTTGCCGCCACCGGCTTGACCGCCGTCGGCGTTGCCGCCCCGGTCACCGAAGTCACGACGGTCGGCCCCGGAGCGGACGCCCCGCCGGTGCCGGCGGCCGTGGCGACCGGCGCGCCGATCGTCGCGAACGCGCACGCGGCGAGCAGCACGGCACGGATCGGGTTGATGGTTCTCGGCATCGACTCCACGGGCGGGGCGGACGGATCGGGTCGGGTCCATCAACACGCGAAGACCCCGTCCGTCGCGGTCCCGAGGCCTAAAGATCCTAGTCCGGGCCCCCGGCGGCCCCCGCAAGATGCCTCTCACGCCCCCCGCCGGCGGAGTCCTCCGCGGATCCGTGACCACAGCCCCGGCCCCCGCGGCTCGGCTTCCTCGCGCAGCGGGAGGCGCCCGGCCCGCCGGGCCCGCAGCACGCACGCCGTGTGGGCGTGGCGCCGTCGCCGGGCGTCGCCCTCCGGCATGATCAGCGTGTGCTCGCAGAGCGCCGGGAGGAGCTCGCCGCAGAGCGGACACCGGTAGGTCGCCGGCTTGCGGTTCTGGGCCGGGCGGATCTCCCACCAGGCGGCCGGCGCGAGCCGCGGACGGGAAGCCGCGCGGCGGTGTGGAGGATTCGGGCGAGCGCGGGTCATCCGCCGGCCGGACCGCACTGCGGGGCGGCGGACGCGGCGATCGGCTCGGCGAGGCCGGCGAGGCCCGAGCGGTCGGGTGCGCTGACCTCGACCGTCATCGCGACACCGGGCACGCAGGCCGTGTCGACGTAGGTGACGTGGGAGAAGCCGTCGGACTCGTATGCCGAGAGCCATGCCGGCCGGCCGTCGGGGAAGAGGATCCGGCCGAAGAAGTGCTCGGCGAAGCCGAGCCGGCCGCTCGCCCGCGCGCGGAGCGCCCTCGCCCGTGAGCGGGCCGTCCTGCGGGCCGGCCGCGCGGCGGTCACCGAAACCGCGAACTGCGGCTGCCTCGGGTCCTCGTAGACCAGCCGCTCGGTTCCGGCCGGCGCCGTCTGCGGACGCCGGGTCCAGCCGGTCGGCACCAGCACCGTCAGCCCGGCGCTCCGCAGGACCCGCAGTCGCGGTCCGCCCGACTTGGCCCCGCCGCCCCCGACGGTCCCGACGACCACGACGAGCGCCGCGAGCCCGGCAAGTCCGGTCAGGCGGCCCGCCCACACCGGCCACCGCGTCCCGGTCTCCTGGGCCGACCCGCAGAGCACGCACCTCCGGCTCGCCGGATGGATCTGGACGCCACAACTGGTGCATGGCCGGGTCTCCACGAGGCCGAACCCTAGACCGACCCGGCCGGGATGGCTGGTGCGGACGGTGAGTTTTGCTCCCGCCGGGCGTCTGTGCCCTCGAAAGGACGAACAGGAGCCCAACGGCTTGCGCGCGCCCCATGGTCCCGCCCCACCTCTGACGCTCAGCGGCACGATCACGCCCGCGTCGCTCGGCATGCTCTGCGCCCGGCTGGGCGACCTGGTCGCCGCCGGAGCCGGTCAGCCGGTGGTCTGTGACGTCAGCCGGCTGGCCGCCGACCTCGAAGCGATCGACGCCCTCGGCCGACTCCAACTCGCCGCCCGCCGTCTCGGCGGCGAGATCGCGCTCGCGGGGGCGAGCGCCGACCTTGGACGACCTGCTCGAGAACTGCGGGCTTGCCGGAGCCATTCCCCGCCGCGACCGAGGCGGAGGCGGCGGACCGGTCTGCGACTAGACGGTGGCCGGGAGCCGGTCGGGCAGCCCGAACAGCGGAAACAGGCGATCGACGTCGAGGAAGGTGTTGAGCGCTGTGATCTTCCCGCCGGCGGTCTCGAGCACGACCAGGCCCCACGGCGCGTGCCCGCCGTCCGGGCTCGGCCGGTACTGGCCGAACGCCGGATACCCGTTCGCGCCGCCCGCCGCGACGAGCCGGGATCCCCGGCAGCCGGACCCGATCCCGAGCATCCAACGGCCCACGTCAAGCGGTCCTCGCAACCAGAGGCTGTACGGCGGCATCGACATCGTCGCGTCCTCGTGGAGGAGAGCGACGAGCGACTCGATGTCGTAGCTCTCGAAAGCCTCGACGTACCGGTCGACGAGGCGCGCCTGCTCGGCGTCGATCGCCGCGGCCGGATCGCTCGCGCGCAGGTCGGAGTCGGCGAGCGCCGCGCGGGCCCGCTGGAGGGCGCTGTTGACCGAGGCGACGCTCGTCTCGAGCAGCTCGGCGACCTCCGAGGCCTTCCATCGGAGCACCTCCCGCAGGATCAGCACCGCTCGCTGGCGGGCGGGGAGGTGCTGGAGCGCACCGACGAAGGCCAGACGCAGCGTCTCGCGGGCGACGGCAAGCTCCGCCGGGTCGCCGTCCCCGACAGCCCGACCGTCGGGGATCGGCTCGATCCAGACGTCCTGCGGCAAGCTCGGCAGCGGGCCTTCGGGACTGCCGACCTCGCTCAGATCCATCGGACGGGCGCGTCGCTTGCGACTGTCGAGCATGTCGAGACATACATTCGTCGCGATCCGGTAGAGCCACGACTTCAGGGCCGCGCGGCCCTCGAACCGGTCGTGGCCGCGCCAGGCGCGGAGCATCGTCTCCTGAACGGCGTCCTCGGCCTCGAAGATCGAGCCGAGCATCCGGTAGCAGTAGCCGGTCAGCTCCCGCCGATGGGCTTCGAGGCGCATCTCGAGGTCGGGTTGGGTCGCCGTCGTGTCAAGTCCAGCCATGCCGGCGTGCTCCTTCGGTCGATGCCACGAAGTCCGAATTCTACGCCCGCCCTCAAGCCCCGGCCGGCGCCCGGCGTCGCCGCGCGCTCACGCGGGCTCCGGACGCTCGGGTTCGAGCACCACCAACCCGGTGGTCGGGTCGACCAGGAAGCGGATCGACACGTGGTCGTGGGGACGGGCGACCCGGCCGACGAAGAGCTCGTAGCGCAGGAAGACTCTCCGACACGCGCCGAGTGAGAGCACCGCAGCCTGGCGGCGAGCGACCGCCGCGAGCGGGCGTTGCGAGATCACGCGCTCGGAGCCGACCGGCTGGACGAGAACCCTGACCGAGCGGACCGGCCGGTGCAGTGCCCCTGCCGTCAGCGTGATCGCGGTCGCGATCCTCACCCCGGTCGTGCAGGTTCCCGTCAGTCGCGGGACGAGCGCCCGGACGCCGAACGGGCCGACCACCGAGCCGCCCGGCCCGCTGGGCCCGCTAGAGGAGACCACCGCGGCAGCGGCGGCGGCCGGCGCCACGCCCGGCCGGCGGACCGCTGAGGCCTCTGCCCCGGCCTGACCGAGGTAGCGGGTCGAGTGGCGCTCGAGCGAGCTCGCATAGACACGGATTCCCGGACCGCGCGGCGGCGGCCGACTCGTCAGGTCGGCCGCGTAGGACGCGTAGGCGACGGTCCGCCCGTCGGCGCTGAGCGCCGGGCTGAAGCTCGTCAGCGCCGACGGCTTGCCGTCCGGACGCCTGCTGACGAGCCGCGTCGGTCCGCCGGGGACGGCCCTCACGAAGACGTTTCCCTCGCCCGCCGTGTCGCCCGCGACGAGGTTCCCGGCGTGCGAGTCGAACGCGACGACGCGGCCGTCGCCGCTGATCGATGGATAGCGGCTGTACCCGTCCGAGCGCCCGCCGCACCGGTTCACGCTGACGAGCACCGTGGTGGCGGCGGCGATCCGGCGGACGAAGACGTTGCGGAGCGTCCGTCCGAGACCCCGGGCGAGGTCGTTCGCGTTCGACTGGAACGCGACCACACCCCCGTCGGAGTCGATGCTCGCCGCGAGGCTGTCGCCGTGCCCGGGGCCGCCGCGGAGCGTCGCGCTGACCAGGACGACCGCACCGGTCCGCACGTCGGCCCGCACGATCTGCCAGCCAGCCGGCCGGGCGACCTCGGCGACCACGAACCGCCCGTCACCCGACAGGGCCGGCCGGTACCCGCCCGAGATCAGCAGCCTCGCTGCTCCGCCGCCGGCCACGAGCACCCCGGCCGGTCCCTCGAAGGCAACCTCACCCCCGTCGGTGTCAAGCGTGGGATTCGCCCCGCTCGCCGCGACCGTCCGCGTGCGGCCGCCCGTGATCGCGACGATCTCCCGCCCGGTGCGGCCGACCGCCTGGGCAGCCAGGACCCGGCCGTTCGCGCTCAGGGCCGGCTCGTCGAGAAAGGTCCCCGCCGGCGGCACGACGACCCGCACGGCGCCGTGGTCGGCGAGAACCAGCCGGCGGCCGTGGCGGATCACCGCGTAGGCGACCCGCGACCCGTCGCCGCTGATCGCCGGCCGCGCGTGGTAGCGGTGGTCCACCGGCGGGTGGACGCTGTGGGCGTATGCCTTGCCGGCCGGCGCCGTGCACGCATCGGCGACGTGGGCCGTCGCCGGCGCTCGCCCGGCCGGCGGACCGACGACGAAGGAGACGGCGAGCGTCGTCGCTCCCGGACCCCTCCCGGTGTAGGTCAGCGTGTAGTGGTGGCCGCACGCGACCGGCCCCAGTCCGGCGAGGTCCCAGCTCGCCCCGGCGAGACGCGGCTCGCCGAACCCCGTCGGCCCGTCCGTCAGCACCGGGGAGAACGACGCGCCGGGCGGCGTCCCGAACGCGCCGACGACGATCGCCCGCCGGCCGGAGGTTCTCACGCCGCAGGGGATGACCGGGTTCGGCGTCAGCAGCTTCGCGGGGCCGTCAGCGATCACGCGCTCCTCGGGCGGCGCGCTGCTCAGCCCGTGACAGACCGACGTCTCCGGGATCCACCCGGTCGTGGCCGCGTGGCCGTAGGCCCGCCCACCGAGCCATCGGCTGTGGGACCTCGCCCGCGCGAGGAAGGCGTCACCCTGGAGGACCAGCCGGCGCGGACGGTTGAGCGGGACGTCCCGCAGCCAGGTGCTCGTCGAGCAGACCCGGACCCAGACCGGCCGGGCGAGTGGGATCGATCCGTGGACGTGGTCCGGCGGCGGCAGCCTGCTGTCGCGGTCGACGACCGCCCGGTGGTGATCGTCGATCGGGCAGAGCGACGTCCGCAGGAGATACCCGCGCACCAACTGCGGATGGCTCTCGGTGACGAGGGCGTAGCCGGCGAGCAGGCTGTAGAAGTGGACCCGCGTGTCGCGCGCGACCTCGTCGAGCGCCTGGCCGCCCGGCCAGCCCCTGATCACGCCGGCGTGGCACACCTTCCGCTGGATCCCGTGGACGCGGTGGGGGACGCTCGGCGGCTGGGCGACCGCTCGGCGCAAAGCCGCACGGCTCGCCGACGCGGCGGCCGACGCGGGGACCGATGCGGACATGGCGAGCAGTCCGAGCGCGGCGACGAGCACCCCGGCCGTCCGACGGCCGGCGGCCGGACCTAGTCGCCTGACTTGATCACCCCGATCGTGTGAGCCTGCGGATCGGCGAAGCGGCCAATCTCGAAGTGGAGCATCGGCTGACCCATCATCTCTCCTGTTCGGTGCCGGCGCCGGGCGCCGTGGCTTGGGACTCACACGAGTATGACCTTGAACCGAGGGCCGACTCGTCGCCACCAGCGGGCGTGCTACGTTCGATCCAGGGATGGGCGACCGGGACGGGATCCGCGACGAGGTCCAGGTCCTGCTCGGGAGGATCACCGACCGTCGGGGTGCGACGCTCTTCGTGTCGGGTGAGGGTGGAATCGGCAAGACCACGCTCCTCAACGAGGCGGTCGAGCGCGCGGCTCCCCGGACGCGGGTCGCCGCAGCCCGCGGCGACTCGATGGAGTCGGGGATCGCCTTCGGCCTCGCCACGGAGCTGCTCGCCGGAGTCGACGGCGGAGGAGCCCTCCACGAGCCGGACGACGGCGCGGCCGGCCACGTTCGGGCCGCACGCTTCTTCGCCGCCCTGCGCCGGCTCGAGGCGAGCGCGCGAGACCGGCCGCTGCTGTTGGCGGTGGACGACCTCCACTGGAGCGACGCCGACTCGCTCGCCCTGCTGTCGTTCGTCTGCCGGCGGATCGGCACGCTTCCGATCGGCGTGATCGCCACCCTCCGGCCGTGGCCGCCGCCCGCACTGGATGCGGCCCGCAACCTCGAGGGCCAGGGATTGGCGTCGGTGCTGCGCGTCCCGCCGCTTCCCCTCGCTGCCGCCCACGCCCTCCTCGCCGAGCGCAGCGGCCGGCCGGTGAGCGCCGACGTCGCGTCGCGAGCCTGGTCGGCGGCGACCGGCAACCCGCTGCTGCTCGAGCAGCTCGCCCACGCGATCCGCACGGACGGACGGCCCCCGGCTCTCGGCACCGGACGCATCGCCCTGCGAGGCGACGCGCTGCTCTTGAACCGGTTCGCCGGAATCGCGCCTGCCGGGATGCGCTTCGCGCAGGCCGCGAGCGCCCTCGGCGTGACGTTCCGCCCGGACCTCGCGGCCGAGGTCGGCCGGCTCGACGACCGCCAGGAACAAGCCGCCCTCGAGGCGCTTCTCGGAAGCGGCCTGGTTCGCCCGGACCCCGGCGGGATGGTCTTCGCCCATCCGCTGTTCGCCCAGGCGGTCTACGACAACCTCCCCGAGGCGATCCGGCGGATCCTCCACCGACGGGCATTCGACGCACTGATCGACCGCGGCCAGCCAGAGGATGCAGCCGAGCATGCCGTCCGCGCCGACCTGGTCGGCAACATGCGCGCGGTCGACCTGCTCGTCGCGGTCGGCGAGGACGCCCTGCGGACGGGCGCCGTCGCCAGCGCGATCAGCCGCCTCCAGGCGGCCGACACACTCCGCGGAGCAGCGTCCGCCCCGCTGCTCGGACTCGCCCTCGGCAGGGCGCTGCTCGAAGCCGGGCGGCCGCACGACGCCGTCCTCGCCGCGACGCGAGCCGTCGACGACGCCGGGCCGGAACTGGGAGCCGCCGCTTCTCGGGTGCTCGGACTGGCTCAGTACGCGGCCGGCGACCACGACGCCGCGGTGATCTCGTTCGACCGGGCGGTGGCCCTTGCCGAGGCCGGCGAGCCGGAGGTCGCGGTGACCTCGCTGCTCGTCCACGCTGTCCTGATCAGCCTGACGAACGGCCCGGTGCCCGCGCTGCGTGAGGTGGACCGGGCTCGGGCGATGACCGATCGGGTCGACGAGGCGCTCGGGCTGCGGGTCGAGGGGACCCGCGGATACATCGCGATCCTCGCGGGCGATCCGTCCGGGTATGTGGGCGTCACCGCCGCGGCCGGCGCGCTCGCCGCCGATCGGAACCCCCGGTCGATTCGGGGCGCCTGGCGGGAGATCACGATGTACGGGGCGGCGGCCAAGTACCTCGAGCACTTCGCCGACGCGGAGACGATCTACGCGCGGTCGGTCGCGCTCGCCCGCGAGACCGAGTCGGCCGCGGCCGTCGCCGCCCTGTGCACCGGCCACGGGGAGACGCTCGTCCGGACTGGCCGGCTCGAGGAGGCGCTCCGCCTGACCGACCGGGCGTGCGCCGCGGCCGAGTTCGCGACGCACGTGACGGCGGCCCTGGCAACTGTCAACCGCGCCCATGTCCTGCTTCTGATGGGCCGGATCCCAGAGAGCGAGGAATACTGCGAGCTGGCTGCAACGATGGCGGTCCGCGGTCGAGGTGCCTGGCTTCCGCTCCTGCGGGTGCTCGACGTCCGGGGCCAGCTCCGCCGCCGCGAGGGAGCGGCCGCCGAGGCGTCCGCGGTCTATCGGCAGGCGATGGACGTCGCCGACGCCGTCGATCTCGGCGAGCCGTGCTGCGTCCCGTGGGCCGGCCACGCGATCACGGCCCACCTGGCGTCCGGCGAGGCCGAGTCCGCCGCGCGCGTGCTCGCCTGGCTCGAGCAGTGCGCCGAGCGGCTGCCGTGCCGCTGGCCGAGGATCGCCGCGGCCGTGGGTCGGGCGCTGATCGCCGAGCGCGACCGCGACGAGCGGCTGGCGGAGCTCGAGTTCGCTGGCGCGCTCGCCCTCCACGAGGAGGTCGACCTCCCGCTCGACCGGATCGAGACCCTCACCGCGTGGGGCGGATACCTCCGCCGCCGGGGTCAGCTGACGCGAGCCCGCCCGGTGCTCGGGGATGCCGTCGTCGCCGCGCAGGAGCTCGGGGCGGTCTGGCTTGCCGAGCAGGCCCGCAGCGAGCTCGCGCTCGCCGGGGGTCGCCGGCGCGGGCGCCGCGATCCGGATGCCCTGACACCGGCGGAGCGGCGGGTCGCACGGCTCGCCGCCGACGGTCTGACCAACCCCGAGATCGCCGCCCGGCTGACGATCTCCGCGAATACCGTGGGCACCCACCTGCGGCGCGTGTACGACAAGCTCGGGATCCATTCGCGGCGCGCCCTGGCCGCGATCGGCCTCGCTGACCCCCGTCTGCGGTAGGCCCGCACGGCGGCGTCTCGGCTGGCGTGGCCAGATGCTCGGCGGCGGGAGTCGTCGAGGTCGTCGTTTGGCTTGCCCTGCGCCGCCAGCGGACGCATCCGTGCCCAAAAGGCTGCCCTCCTGCCGCCCATCGGGCGTCAGACTCGTGCTTGAATGGGCGACATGGCTCCAGTCGCGTCGAGCCGGCGGGTTCCCATCACGGGCGGCGCTCGCGGCGCCGCTGTGGGCCGCGATCGCCCACCGACCCGACCGCCCCCGAGGACGACGGCTCGGGCTCGCGATCTCGATCCGTCGGCTCTGCGCGCCCTCCAGCGAGCCGCCGGAAACAGGGCCGTTACCGACCTGCTCGGCGAGGCGCGGCCCGCCAAGGCCGACGTTCTCGCCGGCCGCCCACCGGCGGTCCATCGTCCTCAGCGGGTAGCCGGCCCGGCGCCGACTCCGGGATCGGCGGCCGTGCAGCGGACGGGCGGAATCGCCGACGCTCCTCAGCTGGAGACCGGCGTCGACTGGCGGTCGCCGAGATCGGTAAAGCCGTCGGCGGCGGGCCTCAAGGGCGGTGTCATCCTGGTCGCCGTAAGCGCCGGTACATTCGCACTCAAGGCGGCCAACGACGATGCCGCCGGGATCGTGTTCGGTGAGAGGGTCCTCGCAGCCGTCGGCGGTCCCGGCGTCGTGACGCCCGACAGCATCCCGGTTCCGGTCGGCTCGGACGAGGGTCAGCAGATCATCAGCATGCTCGAGGGCGCCGCCGGCCTGGTCGGCGGAGCCGATCGGGGGAGCTTCGCCGCCAAGCTCGACGGGCTGCGCCGCGCAAGGTTCGTGGTCGTCCAGACGGCCCTCCACGGAACCGGTTTCGACGCCGCTACCGAGGCCGATCCCGGGAACGTCCTCCCCGTGAAGGGTGCGCCGGCCGACGATGGCTTGAACACCCGCCTGCGCAACCTCGGGCGCACCCTGGCCGGCGACATCTTGATCGGCAACGCCGACAGGCTGGACCAGATCAATCCGGGCAACATCTTCCTGGAAGGCCGCGACCAGGTGGGCGCGATCGACACCGAAGCGCTCCTGATGAACCGCGACGAACAGCCCGGGATCAACCAGGAATACTGGGTCGACCGTCTCGTGATGGGAGGCGAGACGTTCGTCGAGCCCGAGGAGGGCGAAGGGAAGCCGACCTCCCGAGCGCAGCAGGTGCTGAACTTCGACGACTGGTTCGACGACACCTTCCGCCGCTATTTCGAAGGCCTCGAGGTTGTCGGCGATGAAGCCGGTCTGGACGCCTACGACCTGGATGCCGTGCAAGACCTGATGCGGGCAGGGTTCGTCGAAGGACTTGACGACGTCACGAGCCGCCTCCGCGACAAGGCGCAGCGCAGGGAGCTGCGCCAGGGATTGAAGGCCGCCGAGCAGGCGTACGGCCCAAGCCCCACGCTCGATTGGCACGCGATGAAAGTCAAGGGCAGATACATCGAGTCCGCCCACGCCGGCGCCGGTCACAGGACGTCGCTCGAAAGAGCCAACGCCGAGGCGGACTATCTGATCCGCAGCAAACCGGCTCTGAAACTGAAGATCGATGCCGTCCTCGTCGGGCCCAAGGCGGAGCTCTGGACCGTCCCAGAGCTGCCGGGGGAGATGTCCAGGCGCAGGAAGACGGTTCGTTCCCTGATCCCCAGGGGAGCGGCCGACAAGCAGGCGAAGAAGCTCAAGAAGGAACTCCGCGCCGGGGACAAGGATGCCGACGCCGTCGACCTGACGCTGCTCGCCGGGACCGGGCGCCGTGGTGAGAAGGCCGTCTTCGAGGTCCGGTTCCGGCAGCTCCTCGGGGCGTACGCGCGGTGGACGCAGGCGCTTGAGAGCCTGCAACAGGAACTCGACGCTGCCAAGTCCAAACCGCAAGACCCGATCGCCGTGCGCGAGGCGGCGACGATCTGCAGGGTCTGGCGCAGATCGCCGACCGAGAAGGCCGCCCAGGACTTCAAGGAACTCGCCGCCGCGTGGAGAGGGGCGGTGGAAGCCGAACCGTACAACCGGCAGATCAAGGCTGCGGCGGATCTCGCGGCGGGTGTCCACGCCAAGCTGGGGGACGACTGCGAGCGCAAGTGACCCCGCTCGGCCGACTGCCGGCAGGCGGTACCCGAGCCCCGTATCCACAGCTCCTGAGACTTCTACAGCCTCCAGGTCGGGCGAGCCTCCGCTCGGTCTAGGTGGGCGGCGAGTATCGCGATCGTCACGTCGGGCGAGCCTCGTGCCCGGTCAGGTAGGGCGAGCGTCGCGATCGGACGTTGGGCGCGCCTCGCGCTCGGCCCAGATCGACCCCGGACTCAGATCAGCCGCTCACGGACGGCGTAGGCGACCGCTTGGGCGCGGCTGCGCGCGCCGAGCTTGCTCACTATGTCGTGGACGACGTTCTTGACGGTCCGCTCGCTGTAGGACAGCTCGACGGCCACCTCGCGGGTTGCCTTCCCGTCGGCGATCAACCGCAGGACCTGCTGCTCGCGGGCAGTCAGGCGTGACAACGACAGCCCGCGCGGGGCGAGCGTCTCCCGCGAGACACGATTGATGCCCGCAAGGAGTACGGCGAGGATCTCCGGCGACATCACACCCGCCCCGGCGAGCGCCGCTTCCACCGTCGCGCGCAGGGTCTCCGGCGAGATCATCTCCTTGGCGAGCACGCCGATCGCCCCGGCCTCGACCGCAGCGAGGACGCTTTCCTCGTCACACGACGAACTGCACGCGACGATCGGCACGCCGAGGACATCGCGGACGCTTCGCATGAATTCGCGGCCCTCGGCGTCGCTCGAGTTGGCGATCACGAGATCCGCGCTCTGTAGCGCGGCGTCGGCCCACGCGTCAGCCGGCGTGGTGGCCCCGGACACGCCGGACACCACTGGCAGCAAGGCGAGGCACATCTCCATGCCGCGCCTGAAGATGACCTGCCTGTCGACGACGAAGACCTCGTAGGTCCTCTGCGCCGGAAGCCCGGATCGCGGTGTGCTGAGGTCCAGTTTCGATCGCACTGCTCACGGCTCCCCTCGAACTTGCCCTACGCCGGGCTCACGTGTCTCGCCGATTCGGCGGCGCCCGGTCGACACCGTAACGGCGCCCCCGTCAGACAACATCACCCATACGGGTGATTCCTTGCGTCGGCAAGGCGTCCAGGCAGGTCGTCGCGTCCGACGCACGTCGATCGATCCGTCCGCGGACGAGTCGGCTTTGTTGACGACACCCGCCTCAGAGCAGCGCACCCACGCTCTGGGCTGCGGACTCCGCCTCTCGTTCGAAGCGATCGGACGGGTCGGAGAGACTGATCCCGCCTCCGACCGGCGTGCCGGCGACCGGCCCTGACCGCTGCTGGTGGATGTGAACTGCCTCGTGCGCGAGCAGCTGTCGACCCGACTGCGAGGATGGGCTGAAGTGACGCGGGTGGACGACGATGTCCTCGCCCACGGTGTACGCCTTGGCCGCAACGGACTCCGTCGACCTCGCATCGACATGCACACGAACAGTGCCGAGCGGGGACCCGAGATGGTCCTCCATCGTCTGGCGAACGCTCGGTTCCAGTGGGCGTCCGCCGCCGCGGCCGATGATGTCGAAGACCGGGGAGCGGTTCTCGGCGCCGGTCGGGTCGGACACGCGTTGGGGCGTCGGCGCTGCGCCGGCAAGCCCGTCTACGATTCGGGTCACCCCGGCGTTCCCGAGGCTGCGCTGCAGGGCGAGGAGCGATGCCGCGTCGAGCCGGCCGCGAGTCCCGTCTGGTCGGCCGCGCAGCGGAGCTGCGTCCGATCGGCGGGCCGACCGCGCGTCGCGTCCGCTCGGCACGAGGCGCGCGCTGTGCGATTCGTCTGAATCGTGGCTTCGCAAGGGTCCTCCCGAGCAGTGAATCCGTGTGGGTGATCCAATCTAGAGCGGTCTGGCCTCGATCACAAGCGCTCACCGACCTGGGTGCCCGAATGGGCCATCAGCGCTTCCCCGACGCGCCCGATTCACGCCACCGCCCCCTCGCACCGCCCCACCGGCCCTATGCTCAGCGCGGTGTGCGACCGCCCGCGTCGATGAGATCCGCCGCCGGTCCCGCCGGGCCCGGGGTTCGCTTCGCCGAGACTGAGGACCTGGTCCGCGCCGCGGTCGAGCTGGTCGCCGCAGCCGACCCCCGGCCCGATGATCCGTTCAGGGGGTTGTATGTCTCCGACGAGCTCGCCGTCAGCCTGGCCAGGGACGCGAGCGGGGCGGACCTCGACGACCGTCTCAACGCAGCGGCCGGACGCCTCCAGCTCGGGGGCCTCGACGCCCGTGTCCTGGCAGTGTGCCTGGCGGGCGAGCTCGACCCACGCTACGGTCGGCTCTTCGGGTACCTCCATGACGATCTCACTCGGAGGTTCGCGAGCCCTCGACTCGTCGCGCGACTCCTGGCGAGCGTCAGTGCCAGCGAGCACGACGTGCTGCTGTGCTTCGAGCGGGAATCGCCGCTCCGAAGCACGGGAGCCTTGACCCTGCTCGCCGGCGACGGTCAGGTTCCCCTGGCCGAGCGTCCGATCAAGGTCGCCGACCGGCTGATCTCGTTCGTGCTCGGCGTCGAGCTCGACACCGGCCCACGCGTCGATCGCTCACGATCCGTGCCGCTCCCGCTCGGCGACATCGGACGACCCGGAGCGGTGGCGGAGCTGCGTGGGGTCTGGGCGACCGACAGCCGCCTGCCGATCGCCGCCGTCGGATCCGACGCGGCCGAGGTGCTCGCAGCCGCGATCGGCGCGCCGCTGATCGTCGCCGACGTCCGCTTGGCGACCGACGCCGAGGCGATCGGCGACCTGTCGCTGACCGCCGCGCTCGACGAATGCCAGCTGTGCTTCGACGGCGCCGAGGATCTCCCCGGTCCCGACCGACCGTCGGTGATCGCCGCACTGCTGGCGCGCGATCACCGGGTCGCCGTCTGCGCGTCAGGACGCGAGGCGCTCGTCGCACTCGATGGCCTGGGAGCCATTCCCGTCGACGTTCCGGCCCCGTCGTTCGCTGAGCGATGCGCGCTGTGGCGTGCGCACACCGGAGCCGAGGAGGTCGGCGACGTCAGCGCGAAGTTTCGCCTCGGTGCGGTGCAGATCGCCCACGCCGCGGAGCTTGCCCGGCTGTCGGCGGCGGCGCGATCGCGCTCGCGGCCTGGCCTCGCCGACCTCGAGCTCGGCGCTCGCCAGGCGTCCAGCCGGCGGCTCGACGGCCTCGCCGTCCGCGTCGAGCCGAGCCACGGGTTCGACGACCTCGTTCTGCCAGAGCGCCAGGTCGGCTGGCTGAAGTCGATCTCGGCGTACCTGCGACACCGCGACCTCGTGCTCTCCGACTGGGGATATGAAGCGGTTGCCGGAGCCGGCCAGGGACTCAAGGCCCTGTTCTTCGGCGACTCGGGCACCGGTAAGACGATGGCCGGCCGGGTCCTGGCCAACGAGCTCGGCCTCGAGATGTACCGGATCGACCTGGCGGCGGTCGTATCGAAGTACATCGGCGAGACCGAGAAGAACCTCGGCCGGATCTTCGACGCCGCCGACGGGTCGAACGCGATCCTCTTCTTCGACGAGGCCGACGCCCTGTTCGGCAAGCGCTCGGATGTCGGGGACGCCCATGACCGCTACGCCAACATCGAGGTCGCCTATCTGCTCCAGAAGATCGAGTGCTACCCGGGCGCGGTGATCCTGGCGACGAACTTCCGCAACAACATGGACGACTCCTTCCTCCGACGACTCGACTTCGCGATCGAGTTCCCGTTCCCCGAGGCCGAGCACCGAGCGGCGATCTGGCGGCGCATGCTCCCGAACGCGGCTCCGGTCGCCGCCGGGCTCGACTTCGACGGGCTCGCCGAGCAATTCAAGCTGTCGGGCGGCTCGATCCGCAACTGCTCGATCGCCGCGGCCTTCCTCGCCGCCGACGACGGCGGCCGGATCGAGATGCGCCACCTGCGCCAGGCGGTGTCATTCGAGTACGCGAAGCTCGGTCGGTTGCCGCTGGGCGCTGACCGGGTCGCCAACCCCAGCGCCGTCTGACCGTCGAACGAGACGTCTCGCAGGCCCGAGAGGGCAGGCATCCGTGCCCTCTTGGGTGCGCCGCCGGCCCTTTGCACGCTCGCGCCCGCCGAGTAGCGTCGGGACGGGATGGGCCTTGCGACCAGTGTCCCGCTCAACACGATGCTCGCCGATCTGGACGAGTCGCTCCGCACGCTTCTGCGCCGCGAGCTCAGCGAGCAGGGCTTCGAGGGTGTCGCGATCGCGTTCGACGCGCCGTCGCGGGACTGGTCGGCCGCGCTGTCGGGCCCGACCGTCAACGTCTTCCTCTACGACATCCAGGAGGCGGCCGAGCTCCGCGACAGGGAATGGCAGGAGCACCGCGGAGGAAACGGGCAGGCTCGCCTTACGCGCCCTCCACTCCGCGTCGACTGCTCCTACGCGGTCACCGGCTGGGCCCGCGCGGTCGAGGACGAGCATCGCCTCGTCTCGCAGGTGCTGGCCATCCTCTACGCCTACGAGCGGCTGCCGGCCACGGCCCTCGCCGGATCGCTCGGCGACCTGGCGGTGCAGCGCTTTCCCCTGCAGACGCGGATCGGGCGAGTCCGCTCCGAGGGCCGGGCGGACTTCTGGAATGCGGTCGGCGGGTCCTACAAGGCCTCGCTCGACTACGTCGTCACGCTCGCCTGTGAGGCAGGCGTGACCTACACCCGGGGCCCCGAGGTCCGGACCCAGACGCTGCGCCTGCGAAACCGCATCGGCCGCGAAGGGTCGGTCGACGAATTTCACCGGGCCGCCGGCCGGGTGACCGACGCCGCGGCAGAGCCGGTCGCGAACGCGTGGGTGGCCCTCGTCGAGCCGGGATCCTGGACGACCACGGACGCCGACGGGCGCTTCCACTTCAACAGGGTCGCAGGCGGCCGCCACCGCCTGATGGTGCGCGGAGCCGACGGGTCGGAGGCCACCGGCGAACTCGCGGTGCCCGGACCGCCGTGCGACGTTCAGCTGATCTCCGGCCGTTGACGAGGCCCGGCGGGGCCGCGGGCCGGACTCCATTTGGTGGTCGCGGTTGTCGCCGGCACGAGCGTGCGGGGACGCGGCCCTCGTCACGGGCGGCGGCCGGCGGGCAACGATTGCTGCCCCAATGCCTGCCCGAGCCGCTCTGGCGGCGAGTCGGCCGGCGAGCAAGAGTCCGGCTCGTGTCCGATGGTTCTCAGCCGACCCCGCGTGTCCTGATCGCCCACCTCGATCCGATGGCTCGTGTGGGGCTCGTCCGGACGCTCTCCGACGAGGGCATCAACGTGCTCGGCGAAGAGTGCGACGAGGATGCCCTGCTGCTGACCGCCGAGCTGGTCGTGCCCGATGCGATCGTGCTCGGCAGTGACTGCGACGGGGCGGCCGAGCTCGGCGATCGGCTTCGGGCCGTGGTGCCGAGCGCGAAGCTGATCCTGCTGCCGCGCGACGAGTCGGACATCGAAGTTCTCGACCCGTGGTCGAGGAAGCCCCGAGCGATGTGCTCGCCCGTGTCCGAGGCGCTCATCAGAGAGCTTGCCCCGAGTCGACCGAACTCAAAGGAGTGACATGCCCAACTACCTGACTCCGGGCGTCTACGTCGAGGAGATCCCGTCCCAGTCGAAGCCGATCGAAGGCGTTGGCACCTCGATCGCCGCGTTCGTCGGCCTGGCGCCGGGCGGGCCGCTGAACACGCCGATGCGCGTGTCGAACTGGACCCAGTTCGCCCGGATCTTCAGTGACCCGGCCGATCCGGAGAACGGCCCCTTCATGGCCGATGCGTACCTCGCCCACGCGATGTACGGCTTCTTCCACAACGGCGGAAGCCTCGCCTGGGTGGTCCGGGTCGGGCGCAACGGCGAAGCCAGGCCGGCGCAGGCGATCCTCCCGTCGAGCACGGACACCGGCCTCGAGGCCTTCAAGGCGGTGGCCCTCGAGACCGCGCCCCAGCCGATCCGGATCGAAGTCACCGAGGAGCCGCCGGCCGGCGACGGGGCGGCGGGCGACGCGCCGACCTACCGGATCGTCGTGATCGCCGGCCACGACAGCGAGGAGCACACGGGTCTCGCGCTCAAGAAGGGTCGCAACTACGTTGCCACGAAGGTGAACGCCGCGTCGAAGCTGATCCGGATCGAGGAGGCGACCGCGACGACCCCCGAGCAGAAGGCTCCGCAGACGGGGACCTACGACCTGAGCGTGAGCACCGAGCCGGGCGAGCTGCTCTCGGCCCAGGACGTCGCCGGCGACGAGGCTCGTCGAACCGGAATCGGCGGTCTTGTGGCAGTCGACGAGGTCACGATGCTCTGCGTCCCGGACCTCGTCAACCTCGCGCAGAACGGCGACGACTCGCTGATGCGCGACCTCCAGGGCAAGATGATCGCCCACTGCGAGAACGCCGGAGACCGTATGGCGATCCTCGATCCCCCGCGGGACATGCTGCCGCAGGACATCCTCGAGTGGCGCATGAACACGGCCGGGTACGACTCGAAGTTCGCGACCCTCTACTACCCGTGGATCGAGGTCGTCGACCCGATCCGCAAGCGCCCGATGCTGATCCCACCGTGCGGTCACATGGCCGGGATCTGGTCCCGCACCGACGCGACGCGTGGGGTTCACAAGGCGCCGGCCAACGAGGTCATCCTCGGCGCCAACGGGCTCGGCTTCCAGATCACCGCACCTGAGCAGGGCGAGCTCAACCGCGTGGGGATCAACTGCATCCGCGCCTTCCCCGGGCGGGGGATCCGCGTCTGGGGAGCGCGCACGCTCTCGAGCGACCCCGAGTGGCGCTACGTCAACGTCCGCCGGCTGTTCAACTTCATCTCCGAGTCGATCATGCTCGGAACCCAATGGGCGGTGTTCGAGCCCAACGACCAGCGTCTGTGGATCACGCTGAGGATCTCGGCGACGAACTTCCTCACGCGGATCTGGCGGTCGGGAGCGCTCTTCGGAGCAACGCCGGACGAGGCGTTCTACGTGAAGTGCGACGAGGAGACCAATCCACCTGACCTCGTCGAGGCCGGGCAGGTCACCTGCGAGATCGGGATCGCCCCGGTCAAGCCGGCCGAGTTCGTCGTCTTCCGGCTCACACAGCTCCAGCTCGAGGCCGGCGAAGCCGCCTGAGCAGGGCGACGGCCAGACACAGACCAAACGGGACACGAGGAGAACCAAGATGGCAATGAACGACCAGGCGATAACGGGCGCCTTCTACTTCGCGTTGACGCTCCCCGGCCACCAGGTCGCCAACTTCAAGGATTGCGACGGGCTCGGCAGCGAGAGCGACGTAGTCGAGCACAAGTCGATGGACGCCCAGGGCAAGCCGACGATCCAGAAGGTTCCCGGCATCACCCACTGGCCGGACATCACGCTCAAGCGCGGGATCGATTCGACGATGGCGCTCTGGACGTGGCGGGAGATGGTCATCAAGACGGGCGCCACGAAAGCCCGGACCGACGTGACGATCACGATCCTGACGGCCGAGGGGACCCCGCTGACGACGTTCAGCGTGATCGCCGCATGGCCCTCGAAGTACTCGGCGGCCGGACTGAGCGCGGGCGGGAACGATGCGCTGATCGAAGAGGTCACGCTCGTCCACGAGGGCCTGACGCCGCGCCTAGGCGTAGCCGCGGGGTCGAGCCATGCGAACCGAATACGAGTTCACCCTTCCGCTCGGCCTGGAGGCTGCCGACATCGTCCATCGGGACGGGGTGATGCGCCTGGCGACAGCCCGCGACGAGATCGAGCCGATGCGCGATCCGGCGGTGCGCGCCAACGAGGCGTACCTCACGGTGCTGCTGCTGGCTCGCGTGATCACACGGATCGGGTCGGTGACGGCGATCACCCCAGCCGTCGTCGAGGGACTCTACGCCGCCGATTTCGACCATCTCCAACAACTCTACGAACGGATCAACACGAACGTCGACGCGGTCGGCATCGTCTCGTGTCCGCAGTGCAACGGCGAGTTCGAGGTCGACCTCCGCGAGATCCGAGACGGGCCGTCGGAAAAATGACGAGGCCGTCTCCGCCTGAGCTTTTCGCGGAGATGGCCCGGCTGGCCCACTCCTTCCACTGGCCGCTCGACACCCTGCTCGACCTCGAACACGGTGACCGTCGCCGGTTCCTCGCCGAGGCGGCCAGCCTCGGAAGGGGCGAGCTGCGGTGACCAGCTCCGCTTCGATCGATCCTGCGGCGATCGCGCCGGTCGGTCGCCGGATCGCGGCGCGCCACCGACGGCTGATGCGCGCGACCGGCGTCTCGATGGCCGCGAGGATCGTCGAACGGCGCAGCCCGAAGCTACTCGGCGCCGCGACGCGGCTCGTCCCGGCCCGTCCGGCCACCCCACCGGCGCCACAAGCGGTCCCGGTTCAGGCGTTTCCCCAACCTGACGGCATGTCGGCTGCGGCGGCGGCCTGGATGTGGGGCGGCGATCTCCCGCCGGACACCGTGCCCTTCGTCCCCGAGCTGATCACCGGCTCCGCGCCTGCCATGCGGCCGCCCGCCCCCCGCGGACCGGTTCCGAGAGGGCTTGTCACCGAAGGCCGTACCCAGCCGGGGCATCCCCGAGCCGGCGCTTCAGCGCGCCTCGGGCATTCCCGACGCCCCGGCTCGACACCGGCCCGGGCCCAAACGCCTCGCCGTCGATCTCCCGGCCGGACGCGAACCCGATCGAACGCGGCCGGCGAGCGCCGCTCGAGACGACCGATTTCCGAGCGTCGCTCCAGACGACCGACCTCCGTCAAACCAGCCCCTGCCCGTCGGACCTGCCGGTCTGCCGCCCGAACCCCCCGCGGCGGGCGAACGGCTGCCGACGCCGGCGGGCGCCGCGGTCCCCGGGCCGACTTCCGGGCGCTTGCCGGCCCGGCTCACGCTCGCCCGGGCAGCCCGCCCACCAGGGAGCCCGCAACCCGCGTCCCCGCCGGAGCCGTCGGGCCTCGGGCCGGTCGGGCCGGTCGGGCCGGAGCTAGCTGTGATGCCTGCGGGCGGTCAGCCGGCCAGACCAGCCGGTCCCGCGCCGGTCGCAGGCGGCGATCGGGCGCTCTCGCCGCCGACGCCTCGAGTACTGCAGCGCGTCCCGGCCGCCCTCGAGCCGCTGGCCGCGCCCGCCCCGCACGCCGCGACGACGCCAACCACCCCACCCACGCCGACCCCCTCGTCCGCACCAACCACGCCACCCACGCCCACCACGCCCACCATGCCGACCACGCCAACCACCCCCAACACGCCAACCACCCCCACCACGCCGACCGCCCGACCACGCCCCCCGCGACCAGTCCCTCCGCGGGGGCTTCCCCGGCGCCCTCCACGCCGACGCCGTCCACCCCCTCGACTCCGTCTCGAGCGGCGGCCTCACCGACAGAGCCGACACGATCCAGCGGGACGACCCCATCCGCCGCGCCGACCGCATCCCCGTCGCCCGCCGGGTCGTTCCCGGCCACCGCCTTCCCCGCACGCGGCGATCAGGCCGATCGCACCGCGCAGCGGGCTGTGGCCCCGGCCGTGGAGATCCGTGCGCAGAACAGCGTTCCGCCGATGGTCCAGCCGAAGCCCGTGGACGCCGCCGCCGTCAAGCACAGTCCGCCGCACGAGGCCACCGATCTGCCCTCAGCCTCGCCAGACGCCGCCGCCGTGCGCGGACGCTCGGGAAGCGCCAGCGATCTGCCGCCAGCCCCCGCGGCCGGCGCCCAACCAGGCTCCGCCACGGCACGCAGTCCCGGAGAGCCTGCTCCTGTGCAACGCGCCCCGGCCGGTCGACCGGCGGTCGATCTCGGCTCGAGCCGACGTGAGCCGACGGCGGTGGAGAGCGGTCCTGTGGACATGGCGGCGCAAGGAGCACCGGCCGCTTCGCAGACCACCCCGTACATCGCGACGCAGCGCGCTGCGGAAGATCCGCCCACGGCCGGCGCGCCTGCGCTTCCGACCCCGACCGGCGCGTCCCCGAACCCGACGGCCGGGCACTCGACGCCGCCCGGCCGCTGGCCGCCGGATCCCGTGTCCGCCGACGCCCTTCCGCCGTCGCCCGCCCCGCTCCGCTCGTCCGGTCCGACATCGAGCCGGCCAGGCGACCACCTCGCCCCGCCCCGCCCGCCGCTCGTGCACACAGCCGAGCGGACGCCCCACGCCACGCGTCGGGCCGACGAGCCGGATGCCTCCGTCCAGCGCACGACCGCGGCCGAGACCGCGGGCCGCCCCGCCCGAGTCCCCGCCGCCTCGGCGGCGCGACCGGTCGTCGCCCGTGCACAGACACGCCATGCCACCCCCGGCCCGGCCCCCGCCAGTCCCGCCGGCCCACCCGCCGCCGCCGCATTCCGCCCCGCCGCGAGCGCCCCCGGCCCGACGGCCCCCGCGCCGCCCGCCTCGCCCGCCCCGCCCGCGTCCTTCGCGTCGTCGCCCGCCTCGCCCGCGTGCCCAGCGTCCCCAGCCTCGTTCGCGTCGTCGCCCGCCTCGTCCGCGTCGTCGCCCGCGTCCCCCACGTCGTTCGCGTCGCCCGCCTCGCTGGCGTCGCCCACGTCGCTCGCCTCAGACCCTGGGGGCCGGGTCGCGGGACGAGTGCCAGACCGGACATATAAGCACGCCGCCCAGCGGTCGACCGACTCGCAGACACCGCCCTCACGGCGGTCGACCGCGCTCCCGACGCCACCCTCACGGCAGTCGACCGACTCGCCGACGCCACCCTCACGGCGGTCGACCGACTCCACGACGCCCCGCCCGCGCCAGCCGCCCGACTCCCCGACGCCACCCTCGCGGCAGTCGCCCGGATCCGAGCATGTCACCGCGCAGCGTGCCGCATCCGCAGCGTCGGCGCGGGCCGTCCCCAAGGCGCCAGAGCCGGCGCGGTCGCGGCCGCAGACGATCGACCCGCAGCAGGCGATCGCCGACCGCCAGCCCGCGGGATTCGGTGCAGCCGAGTCGGCGGCGCCATCGCTCGCGACCGCCGGCGCCGGGCCGGTTCTCCCCCGGCCGGCGCTGCCCGCCCCCCCGCCCGGCTCGAGTGGTGCGAGACCCACCGTCCAGACGGCCACGACGGCCCGACGCGCGGGGGCCCCGCCCGGCGGCGACGGCCCCTCCGAGCAGCTCCGCCGGACGACGGCCGTCGTGCCGGGCCCCGCGGGAGAGGGTTCCTCGGCCTCGACCCCGGCTCCGATCGTGCTGAGGGCAACCGACACCCGAGCGCCGGGCCCCGCCCCGGACCACACCGCCGAACCCACCCCCGCGCCGGACCCCACCCCCACGCCCAACCCCGCGCCGGACCCCACCGCGCCGGGCGCCCAAACTGGCCCGCACCGCCGGGCCCGCCCCTGCCGACGCCGCGGCGTCGCACCCGGGACCTCGCGGCGCACCGGTGACGGTCCTGCGCCGCCCCCTTGACGCCGGCGAGACCCACTCCGTCTGGCGCGCGGCCCGCCGCCCGGCCGACTCGCCAAGCGCCGATCCGCGCGCGCGTTCGCACGCTTCGACGCCGCCTCCCGCTACCCCGGCCCCGGCCCTGGCCTCGGCGCTACGGGTTCGGCCTCGGCCCGGAGTCCGGATCGCCCGGCGCGGGCTGATCGTCGCAGCCCCGGCCCTGCCGGCAGACCCCCCTTCACTGCAGCGCAGTCCGGCGGCTCGGGCCGCGGCGACCGGGCCGGCGAAGGCACAGCGGATCGCCGAGGCGACCGGAGCGACCCACGAGGTCGACGCCGCCGGCGACCCGACGGTCCATTTCTGGCCGCCCCAGATCGCCGACAGCGTGAGCGGCGGCGGTCAGCCGCCTCTCGGGGGGGCCGCGGACGCGCCGCTGGCCTCTGCGGACGCACCGCTGGCCTCCGCGGACGCACCGCTGGCCTCCGCGGAGGCGCCTGCGCACGTGGCCCGCCGAGCGAACCAGGACCAATCGGCGATCGACGAGCTCTACGACCACCTTGTCGAGCGCCTGCGCCGCGACAACCTGATCGAGCGGGAGCGGGCTCCCGGGCTGGCGCTCGACGCGTACTGAGAGGCACTGGAGATGGCCTACGACACCGTCGCGTCAGCCGCGAAGACGACCAACGGAGCGAGTCCCGACGCGCTCGCGAATCTCCGCTTCCGAGTCGAGATCCCCGGCGTTCAGATCGGTCACTTCGCCGAGTGCAGCGGGCTCGCCTATGAGTACGAGATCCTCGAATACGCCGAGGGCGGCAACAACGAGCTCGTCCACCGTCTGCGGGGGCGCGCCCGGTATCCAAACCTCGTGCTCGGGCGGGGCGTCACCTCCGAAGACGGCCTACTCCAGTGGTTCTTCAAGTATCAGAAGGGTCCCCAGCGCCCGACCGTGACGGTCACGCTGCTCAACGACGACGGCAGCGACTGCCGGCGGTTCGCCTTCGCCTCCGCCTTCCCGATCAAATGGACCGGACCGAACGTCAGCGCAGGCGGTGGCGACGCGAGCGAGAGCCTTGAGATCGGCCATCTGGGACTGGTTCCCTAGCGATGCCCACGCCGACCGGCTTCCAGCAGGCGAAGCTCGTGATCGAGGGCAGCGGACCGCTCGCGTGCTGGTTCAACCCAAACCAGTATTCGATCTCCAAGACCAACGAGTGGACGATCCAACCGATCGTCGGCTCCAGCCTGCCGACGGCGCAGTTCGGCGGTGGCCAGTCTCGCCAGCTGTCGCTCGACCTGCTCTTCCACGCCGACCCCGACGGCGATGTCACGCCGGTCACCGACCGGCTCTTCGGGATGATGGAGGTCGACAGCTCACTGGCCAGCGGCAACAGAAATCAGGCCAGGCCGCCGACGCTGACGTTCAGCTGGGGCACATACACCAGCTTCGACGCGGTCTGTCGCAGCCTGAGCGTTCAGTTCACGCTGTTTCGTCCCGACGGCACCCCGATCCGCGCCCTGGCCAAGCTCGAGCTCGTCCAGGTCGCCAAGGATCCCAGCACGCCACACGGATCGCCCGCCAAGCCCCAGAACCCCACGACCCGGGCGACTGAGCGGCTGCGAGCCCATGTCGTCTGCGACGGCGACAGCCTCCAGTCGATCGCCTACCGCCACTACGGCGACGCCACCCGCTGGCGCGCGATCGCCGAGTCGAACGGGATCGACGATCCGACGCGGCTGCCCCGCGGAACCCGACTCGCCGTCCCCCTGCTCGAGACGTGACCTCCCCGCAGTTCCTATCGGGTGTTGACATCCGCATCAACGGGAGCTCGCTCGAGCCCACGATCGCCGCGCAGGTGCTCGAGGTCCGCGTCGAGACGCGCCTCATGCTGCCGTCGATGTTCTCGCTGCGAATACCCGATCCCGAGATCACACTGATCGACGACGAGAAGTTCAAGATCGGCGCCGCCGTCGAGATCCTCTTCCAGGCCGCCGACAAGGCGATCCAGACAAAGGTCTTCAGCGGTCAGATCACCTCCCTCGAGCCGGATTTCAGCGAGCGCGGGGCGTTCATGGGCGTCCGCGGCTACGACCGCGGCTACCTGCTCAATGCCACGCCGCGGACCGACACCTACCAGTCGGTGACCTTCGCCGACATCGCCCGCAAGGTCGCCGCGCGCGGCCAGCTGACCGCCGGAACGATCTCGGTCGCCGGAGGCGTCCATCAGTTCGTCCAGCAGAGCAACGAGACCGACTGGGCGTTCCTCTGGCGCCTTGCGAGCTCGATCGGCTACGAGGTCGTCGTCGACGCCACCAAGCTCCACTTCCGCCCTGCCGGCGGTCCCCCCGGCGGTCGACCGATCCCGCTCGCGTGGGGCGTGGAGCTTGTCTCCTTCCGCCCGCGCGCGACCGGCATCCGCCAGGTCAAGAGCGTCGTCGTCCGCGGCTGGGACCCCGTAGCAGCCAAGACGATCGTCGCGACCGCCCGCAATCCGGCCACCACCAGCCAGATCGGGCTCGCGCGCCAGACGGTGATCAGCGCGGTACACGGCGACGCGGTGGCCGTCTGCGACCGCCCGGTGAGCAGCCAGGCCCACGCCGACGCGGTCGCCAAGGGCATCGCCGAGCAGCTGGCCAACTCATTCGTGGACGCCAGTGGCCTCGCCTACGGAGACCCTCGGCTGTGCGCCGGCGCCAAGGTCGCCGTGAAGGGCGTCGGCACCCGCTTCGGCGGGACCTACGCCCTCTCCGAGACGACGCACATCTTTCGGTCCGGGCGCGGATACCACACGCAGCTGCGTGTGACCGGTCAGGCGATCCCCGATGCGGGTCGGCCGGCACGCCAGCCCGGCTGGCACCACCCGATCGTCGTCGGCGTCGTCACCAACAACCGCGACCCGCAGGGTCTCGGGCGCATTCGCGTCAAGTATCCCGGCCTCGGTCCGACGCACGAGGGCTGGTGGGCGCGCCTGACCGCCCCGTCGGCCGGTACCGATCGCGGGCTGATGATGCTGCCGATCATCGGCGACGAGGTCGTCCTCGGGTTCGAGCACGACTCCACCGAGCATCCCTACATTCTCGGCTCGGTCTGGAACGGCCAGGCGCGTCCGGACACGCTGGTCGCACCAGACGGCTCGTTCTCGCTGCGCAGCGACAAGCAGCTGATCGCGAAGGCCGCCGAGCAGATCACCGTCGATGGCCAGCAGGCCATCTCGATCCAGGCCGGCACCGACATCGCCATCAAGGCGATGGGCCAGCTCACCGCCGAGGCCACGACCACCGCCTCGGTCAAGGCCAACACGAACCTCACCCTCCAGGGGGTCGCCGAGGTCAAGATGACCGGCGCGCAGGCCACCGTCGAAGGCCAGGCGACCACCCAGATCAAGGCCGGTGCGACGCTGAACATGCAGTCCGGCGGGCCTCTCGAGATCAGCGGCGCCGTGATCCAGATCAAGGCCGACAGCATGGTCGAGATCATCGCCCCGCAGATCAAGCTCGGCTAGGTGGGCGTGAGATGAGTGAGATCCTCGGCACCGGCATCTTCTTCCCGCTCCAGGTCGACCGCTGCGGACGACTCGCGTTGGCGCGCGACGAGATCGACGTCGAGCAGGCCCTCTGGCTGATCCTCTCGACGGCCCCCGGCGAGCGCCCGATGCGCCCCGAGTTCGGATGCCGGGTGCACGACCTGGTCTTCGACCGCATCGACGGCGAGACGGTCGGTCGCATCGAGCGAGCGATCCGCATCGCGCTCGATCGTTGGGAGCCGCGCATCGACGTCGCATCGATCGAATTTGACTACGCCGCTGCCGACGAGGGCAAGCTCCTCGTCGAGCTCGCCTACCGGATCCGTGCGACCAACGACGTCCACAACCTCGTCTATCCGTTCTACGTCATCCCAGCCGAGGACGGCGAATGACCCTGCCGACCGTCAACCTCGACGACCGCGGCTTCCAGGACATCGTCAGCGAGGCCCGGCGCCGGATCGTGCAGACCTGCCCGGAGTGGACCGAGCACAACGTCTCCGACCCGGGGATCACGCTGATCGAGCTGTTCGCCTGGATGACGGACATGCTCGTTTACAGGGTCAACCGCCTTCCCGACAAGATCCACATCGCCCTCCTCGAGCTGCTGGGCATCCGCCTCGCACCGGCGGCGCCCGCGTCGACGCTGGTCCGCTTCCTGCTCTCCGCCCCCGCCGAGGAACCGATCGAGATCGCAGCCTTCGACACCGAGATAGCGTCCCGGCGGACGACCATCGGCGAACCGGTCGTCTTCCAGGTGAAGGACGACTTCCGGATCCGACCGATCCGGCCGTCTGACTACGTGATCGAGCACGACGGCGGCCTGCGAGCGATTCCCGTCGCCGACGGCCACGCCCGGCCCCACGGCGCCGACCAGAGGCCGTTTGCAGAGATCCCCCGCCCGGGGGACGCGCTGTATCTCGGCTTCGCCGACCCACTCGGCCGCCTCGTCGTCCGCGTCACCGTCGATGCCCTCCAGGCCCGCGGCGCAGGCGTCGATCCGGCCGACCCGCCGCTCGTCTGGGAGGTCGCCCAGGATCACGACACGTGGGCGCTCGCCGAGATCCTTCGCGACACGACCGGTGGCTTCAACCTCGGCAGCGGAGCGATCGACCTGCAGCTGCCGCGCCGCAGCGCCATCACGCCGATCGCGGGTCGGCGTTGCTACTGGCTGCGCTGCCGATTGACCGACCACAGCGAGACGGGCAACGACGGTCGCTACTCCAAGCCGCCGGAGATCAAGGCGATCACGGTGGGTGCGATCGGCGCGCAGCTCCCCGCGGCGCACTCCGTCCGCGAGATCCACGAGGAGCTCGGCTACAGCGACGGAACCCCGTCCCAGATCCTCAAGCTTCTCAGCGCCCCGGCGCTCGCGCTCGATCCCACCCACGAGACGCTCGAGGTGCTCGAACCTGACGCCGAGGTCTGGCAGCGCTGGGAGCGGCGGGAGTCCTTCGAATCGAGCGGCGCCCAGGACCGCCATTTCGTGTTCGACGCCGCCGCCGGAGAGGTCCAGCTCGGACCTGCGATCAGGCATCCCGACGGCGGCTGGACCCAGCATGGGGCGATCCCCGTGAAGGGCTCGGCCTTCCGGATCAGTGCCTACCGGCATGGCGGCGGACGCGACGGGAATGTCGCAGCCGACACGCTCACCGTGCTCCGGAGCGCGCTGCCCGGCGTAGCGAGCGTGACCAATCCGCAGCCGGCTCGCGGCGGCCTCGACCAGGAGTCGCTGACGGCGGCACGACATCGCTCGACGTTCGAGCTCCGCACCCGCGATCGAGCCGTCACGACCGCGGATTTCGAGTTCCTCGCCCGCCGCGCGTCGTCCCAGGTCGGTCGTGCCCACTGCGTCGAGACGCCCGGCGAAGGATCGACCGTGATCTACGTGCTCGCCGGCGTCGCCGACGCCGACCGCCAGCTGACGCTCGCCGAGCTGATTCCCGGACGCGTGCTGCTCGGGCAGGTCGCCGCCTATCTCGACGAGCGGCGGACTCTCGGCAGCTCGGTCCACGTAGCCCCGGCCCGCCTCCGAGGGGTCAGCGTGGTCGTCAACGTCCAGGTCGCCCCGGGAGCCGACACCGGACGCGTCGAGATCGACGTCCGCAAGAGCCTCTACCGCTACCTCAATCCGCTGATCGGCGGCAGCTCCGGCGGTCCAGGAAGCGGCTGGGGATTCGGTCGTCCCGTCGTCGAAGGCGAGCTCTACGGCGTCGTGCAGGCGATCGTCGGCGTCGAGCAGATCGTCCTCCTGCGGATCTACGAGACCGACTTTGCCGATCGGCGGGCGCGCCACCCCGCCGGGAGCCAGCTCACGATCGAGCCCCACGAGCTGGTCGTGTCCGACAGTCACACCGTCAGAGCCACCCGGCGGCAGGCGTGAGCCCGGTGATGAACGCCCGCGTAGGCCGCGACCCGCCCGAGCGCTCGGCGCCCAGCCCAGCTCCGCACTGCGCGTCCAACCGCGCGTACCTTCGCGCCGGCCTGCCGGCCGCCTACGTCGAGAGCGATTTCACGCAGCGCTTCGTCGGCTCGCTCGAGGAGCAGCTCGACCCGATCGTCGCCACCCTGGATTCGCTGGTGGGCCTGATCTCGCCGCCGACCGCCCCCGAGCACCTGCTGCGACTCGAGGGCGCGTGGTTGGGTCTCGTGATCGACGAGGACCAGCCGGTCGGCGTCTGTCGTGAGCTCGTCCGCAACGCTCCCGAGCTCGGCCGGCGCCGCGGCACTGCAGCCGGCTTGCAGTTGCTGCTCGAGCTCAGCTTTCCCGGTCTCCAGCTGGAGGTCGAAGACGGCGGTCGCGTGACGGTCGGTGACGATGCGCGATCGAGCCAGCCGACGCGGCACGAGTTCGTCGTGCGCGCGCGGCACGCGCTCGCCGCAGACCAGCGCGAGGCGATCACCCGCGTGATCGAGCGCGAACGCCCCGCCCACGTGACCTACACCCTGGTCGAGTCGACCCGGGCAGGCGGATTCGTCCGGTGAAGGTCTGCCCAGCCTGCGGTCGACGCAGCGAGACAGAGAATGACTTCTGCGAGTGCGGCGAGTATCTCGGCTGGGTGCCGGTCGAGCAGGCCCCCGAGCAGGCCCATCCGGCCACGAGGGCCGAGTCGCCGCCGCGCGAGGCTCGCCCGTCCGCCCCGGAGCGCTCGACCTCCGGCGCCCGTGCCCCATTCCAGCCCGGCGCGAGGCCGAGACAGACGACCGCCGGCGGACCGAGCGCCGCCGGATCGACCGCCCCCAGCGATGCCGCCCGTCCGCGCGGAGCCTACCCAGGCGGGGTCGGCGCGAGCCTGCCGAGAGCCGGCGAACCGGCGCCCGCCGGCGCCGGAGGCCGCCCGCGAGCAGCGATTCCCTCGGCGGCGGCTGCCGCCCCCCCGAGAGCCGGCCCCGCGGTTCGCCCCGACGGGCGTGCGGCCGTCTCACGAAGCGGGAGATCGGACGCAACCGAGATCGGCGGCGCCCCAGCGCCGACCGCCAGATCAACGGCACCTGCCGCTCCCGGAATCGTCGTCCCGACCGTCCTGCTCGGGATCTACACGTCGCGCAACGACCGCGACGCCGCGATCCGTGCGGTGACCTCGGTCGCCGCCGGCGGCCGGGCCGTTCTCTTCGGGATGATCCGCAACCAGAGCGGGATCGTCGACAACTACGACCTGACGGTCATCGGTCTCCCGGACGGCTGGTGGACCACCAACCCTCCGACCGTCTATCTCGTCCCACTCGGGCGGGGCGAGGGCTACGAGCAGGAACTGGAGGTCATCCTCCACCCGCCGCGCAGCCCGCTCGCCGAGGCCCGGCCGTGGACGATCCACCTGATCGCGACCTCCCGGGCCTCCGGCCTTCAGGTTGCGTCCGCCGGCGCGACCGTCAAGATCGAGCCCTATCACGAGCTCGAGTCGGTGATCCTGCCGTCGCGGACCGACGGCCGGCTCGGCGGACGCTTCGAGGCGATCGTCGCCAACCGTGCGAATGCGCCCGCCGAAGTCGGCGTCAGCGTCGCCGACGACGAGGACGACCTCCGCTTCGAACCCGACGGCCGGATCGTCACGTTCCGCGCCGTCCGCAGAGCCTTCTCCCCCTTCACGACGCTCATCCGCAGCCGGGCCTCGAAGACGGCCGCCCAGGTCAGGACCCCGCAGGTCCCGGGCTCGGGCGCGCGGATTCCCCGCGCCGCCGAGCGGCTGGTCGGCCAGGCCGCCGCCGACCAGCGCAAGGACGCCAACCAGAAGCTCGAGCACGCGCTGGCGGCTGCTGCAGGCGAGCACTCCGCGGCAGACACGCTCGCTCAGAGAGTCGTCAGGATCGGGCCCGGGGACTCGGCGTCCGTTCCGTTCGTCGCCCGGCCGCGGACCCAGCTCTGGCTCGGTCGCCGCACGAATCGTCCGTTTTCCGTCAGCGCCAGGGATCTCGGTGCCGAAGGCCGGCCGACCGTGCGCTCGGCGATCTTTCGTCAGAAGCCGTGGCTGCCGACCTGGTTCATGCTGCTGATCGCCCTGATCATCATCGCGATCATCCTGGCGCTCGAGCTGAGACCCAAGAACGTCACGGTTCCCAACGTGATCAAGGCGCCATCGGTGTTCGCCGCCGAGCAGACCCTCCAGCACGCCGGCCTGACCCTCGCGCCGAGCCCCCAGACGAAGATCGATCCCCAGGCCCCGTCAGGGTCGGTCGTCGGCCAGGCGCCGAGCGCCGGCAGCCGTGTCCACAGGAGCACCGCCGTCACGCTCCTGATCGCGATCCGGTCGAGCTTGGCGACGGTCCCGAGCGTGATCGGCGAGACCCTCGCCCAAGCCGACACCAAACTCGGCAAGGCCGGCTTCACGCTGGGGTCGGTCCTGCCGAAGCCCGACGTCAAGCAGATCGTCGCAAGCCAGGTGCCGGCGGCCCGCTCGCGCCAGAAGGCCGGGACCCCGGTCAACGTCTTTCTCAAACGACGTCCGCCCAAGCCGAAGAAGGCCGCCGGGGCCGCCGGCGGCGCCGGAGCGGCCGGCGGCGCGGGTGGAGCAGGGGCGGCCGGAGCGCTCACGGTTCCAGCGTTCGCGGGCACCACCCTCGCCACCTACCAACCAAAGCTCGCCCGCGCTCAGCTGATCGGCCGTCAGACCTACCGCATCGATCGCTCCCCGCCCGGGACGATCCTCGCGACGGTCCCGAAGCCGGGCACGACCGTCAAGGCTCAGGCCGCCGTGGCCGTCGCCGTCTCGGCGGGCTTTCCCCTGCTCACCTTCGACACCGGCACGCGGATCGCAGCGGTCGACGGAGCGTCGGGTGCGAGCTCCGGGGATCTTGCGATCGACCGGGCGACCGAACCCGCATGGGACACGACCGGCGGTGAGATCGCCTTCGTGCGGGGTCCATCGATCTACGTGCAGGCCACCGGTCAGCCAGCCGGCGCCCCGATCCTGGCGACGCCGCAAGCCGCCGGGCCGACCTACGACAACCCGGCGTTCGCGCCGACTCGGCACGGCGAGATCATCGCCTTCGCATCCCACACTTCGAGCCTCGACTCGCTCTGCTTCTCCCAGGTCGTCTCCGGCCGGGCATCCCCGCCGAGTTGCCTGGGCGTCCCCGGCTGGCGGCTCGGCCAGATCACCTGGGGTCGGAGCGGCTATGCGCTGCTTGCGTCGGCCACGGCGACCGACGATCCGGCGAACTTCGGGCTGCTCCAATTCTTCTCGTCGGCCCGCTTCGCCGCCCAGGCCTCGTACTGGGAGACCGCCGGGACGCTGGTCACGCCCGGCTCCCCCGGCCACGGCGTCCTCCAGGCGGCGATCTCGCCCGACGGAAAGCAGCTCGCCGCGATCTCCAACCTCAACGGCGCGGCCTTCCACCTCGTTCTCACGAAGACCCGCGACCTCGCCCTGAAGGCTGCGGTTACGCTGCCCACACAGGGTTGCGCCGTCGCCTGGCGCTCCGACGGCGGCGAGCTGGCAGTTGTCGAAGGCGACCCCCAGTGCGCGAGCCTGGCCGGCCCGATCCTCGCCATCGCGCCGGCCGACCCGCAGGTCCGCACGACGCTCGTCCTCCACGGCGAGAACCCCTCCTGGCAGCCGATCGCCGTCGGCCGGCGCCCCTGACCGTCAGGCGTCGACGCTGACCTGACCGGCGAACGCAACCGAGATCGTGCCCGGCGGCCGGCCGTCGGTGACGCCAGTCAACGTCTCGACGCAGACCGGCTGGCTGGCCACCGACACGACCATCGACGTCGAGCCCGGGAGGACCGCGACGACACGCTTGCACGGGGCGGTCAGCTTCGTGTCGGGCGTCACGCAACCGACGATCGGAGCACCCACGACATCGTCGAGGCAGACCGCATAGCCGCCCCCGGCGATCACGGTCACCTGCCGCGGGCTCAACATCACCCTGCCTGCGTGAGGACAGATCACCTCGCCCAGGCTGTTGAGGATCAGCGGCATCCGCAGCGCTCCACAGATCGATCGTAGACCACGTCGAGCGGGGCCGAAGGGCACCATTTCCTGCCCAACCGGACGCCTGCCGCCGGACGGGATCGGGTCGCCGCCGGCAAGCGGAGCAAACGGTCCTCGCCGCAGGCGGTCGTGATCTGGGGCGCACCGCGCAACTAATATCCCGGCGGGCGGCTGGGGGCGCTATCCTGGCAACTCAGGTCGAACAACCGTTCGACAGAGCAGTGCAGGACATCGTGGGTCGTTGCCCGACAGCATCCTCCGCGTAGCCAGCACATGAACACCGGAGGAACACGCATGCCAACCGGCACCGTGAAGTGGTTCAGCGACGACAAGGGCTTTGGCTTCATCACGCCCGACGACGGATCCAAGGATCTCTTCGTTCATCACAGCGGCATCGGCGGAGACGGCTACCGGTCGCTCGCCGAAGGCGCGAAGGTCTCCTACGACGCCGAGAACGGCGACAAGGGCCCGAAGGCCGTGAACGTCACAACGCTCTAGTTCAGAGCTCGCAGCGACGCCCGGCGTCGCGCAGCTGCTCGGCTCGGTCCCCTGTGGACCGAGCCGTTCGTCTTTCTACGGGCCCGCTCGTCCCTGACGGCGGTCCCGCAGCGGCCCGGATCAGGCCTTGGTCCGCGAGTTCTTGATCTCCTTGGCGACTTCCCCGCCCCAGCCGACGAGAACCTCGACAGCCTGCTTGGCGTAGCCGACGACCTGTTCCAGCATGCCTTCGGTCTTCAGCTCCTTGTTGCCCGTGAGACCGCCAACGGTCTCCTTGACCTTGCCCAATATCGTGTCCAGCTGTCCGGCCATGTGACCTCCTCGTCGGAAGAAAAATCAGCTGCGTCGCGCCGCGCAGCGTCTCGGCACGCTAGCACTCGCGGCCGGACCCGCGCAGGCCCCGCGATTGCGGATAATCGGTGGCAGCCGGATGGGTGAACTCAGTCGCTACGACAAGAAGCGCGACTTCGGCCGCACGCCGGAACCTCCCGGCCGCCCCGGCGCGCCCGCCGGGGAGCCGCGTTTCGTCGTCCAGGAGCACCACGCCCGCCGCCTCCACTGGGATCTCCGCCTCGAACGCGACGGCGTGCTGCGCTCGTGGGCGGTTCCCAACGGGATCCCCGAGGACCCCGATCACAACCGCAAGGCGATCCAGACCGAGGATCACCCCGTCGCCTACCTCGACTTCGAGGGCACGATCCCGACCGGCAACTACGGCGCCGGGGAGATGTCGATCTGGGACCGCGGGACCTACGTCGCCGAGAAGTTCGAGGCCGACAAGGTCGTCGTCGAGTTCCGCGGCCAGCGCCTGACGGGCCGGTATGCCCTCTTCCGGACGGCCAAGGCCGACTGGATGATCCACCGGATCGACCCGCCCGACCGGCCGGTCGACCCCTTCCCGGAGCACCTCCTCCCGATGCTCGCCCGGCTCGGCCGGCTGCCCGCCGACGACGCGGCGTGGGCCTACGAGATCAAGTGGGACGGGATCCGCGCCCTGCTCTACTACCAGCCCGGCCGGCTGCGGATCGAGAGCCGCAACCAGAACGACCTGACCGGCTCCTACCCCGAGCTCCGCGCCCTCGCCGAGGCCCTCGGATCCCGCACCGTCGTCCTCGACGGCGAGCTCGTCGCCTTCGACGAGCACGGTCTCCCGAGCTTCGGACGCCTCCAGCAGCGCATGCATCTCACGGACGCCGCCGCCCGCCGCCGGGCGACCGAGATCGCCGTGGTCTATGTGATCTTCGACGTCCTCTACCTCGACGGCGCCTCGACCATCCGGCTGCCGTACCGCGAGCGCCGGGTCCTGCTCGACGGCCTCGGGCTCGCCGGACGCGCCTGGGGGACGCCCGAGTCCCAGACCGGCGGCGGCCGCGAGCTGCTCGCGGCAACCGCCGAGCGTGGCCTCGAGGGAATCATCGCCAAACGCCTCGACAGTCGCTACGAGCCGGGCGGCCGCAACGGCGCGTGGATCAAGCTGAAGAACACCCGTCGCCAGGAGCTCGTGATCGGCGGCTGGCTACCCGGCAAGGGGCGTCGACGCGAGCAGATCGGCTCGCTCCTCGTCGGCTGCCACACCCCGGCCGGCGAGCTTCGCTTTGCCGGGCGAGTCGGGACCGGGTTCACGGGCTCCGAGCTCGACCGCCTGTCGGCCCTCCTCGTCGGGCTCGAGCAGCCCGCCAGCCCGTTCGTCGGCCGCCAGCCGCCCCGCGGCGCGATCCACGTCACGCCGACCCTCGTCGCCGAGGTCGAGTTCTCCGAGTGGACCGCCCAGGGCCAGCTCCGAGCCCCCTCCTACAAGGGGCTCCGCGACGACAAGCCCGCCGGCGAGGTCGTCTGCGAGGAGGTGCTCGGACCGGAGGCGGAGGTCATCGGGCCGGTGGAGCCCGCCGGCGCCGAGCCCGGCGAGCCGGTCGGGGCCGACCTACCACCCGAGCCGGCGGAGCCGGTCGGGGCCGAGGAACCACCCGAGCCAGCGGAGCCTCTCCAGCCCGGTGAGATCGCGATCGGCGGACGTCGGGTGAAGCTGTCGAACCGCGACAAGGTCCTCTACCCCGAGGCCGGGTTCACCAAGGGGCAGGTGATCGACTACTACGCGGCGATCGGCCCGACCCTCGTCCGCCACACCGCCGGCCGGCCGCTGACCCTCAAGCGCTACCCCGACGGCGTGGCCGGCAAGTACTTCTACGAGAAGCGCTGCCCCACCCACCGGCCCGACTGGGTCGCGACCGCGGCGGTCTGGAGCGGGCGAAGCGCCGGCGAGATCGACTACTGCCTGGCCAACGACGTCCCCACGCTCGTCTGGGCGGCCAACCTCGCGTCGATCGAGCTCCACACGTCGCTCTCGATCGCCGACGACCTCACCCGTCCGACCGCCGTCGTCTTCGATCTCGATCCCGGCGACGGGGCCGATGTCGTCGACTGCGCCCGCGTCGCCCTCTGGCTGCGTGAGCTGTTCGACGCGATCGGCCTCCAGACGCTCGTCAAGGGCTCGGGGTCGAAGGGCCTCCAGGCCTACGTACCCCTCAACTCGCAGACCTCCTACGACGAGACGAAGCCGTTCGCCCAGGCCGTCGCCGAGCTGCTCGAGCGTCAGCATCCCGAGCTCGTCGTCTCGCGGATGAGCAAACACCTCCGATCCGGCCGGGTGTTCATCGACTGGAGCCAGAACGACCAGCACAAGACGACGGTCAGCGTCTACTCGCTCCGCGCGAGCGCCCGGCCGACGGTCTCGGCACCGCTGACATGGGAGGAGGTCGAGCGCGGACTCGCGACCAGCGATCCCGGCTCGCTGTTCTTCGCGGCCGACGAGATGACCGACCGCCTCGCCGTCCACGGCGACCTGTTCGCTCCGCTGGTCGATCTCGTCCAGCACCTGCCCAAGCTCTGACGCCGCCGCCGCCGCCGTCAGGGGCTAGGCTGGAGCGGCGCTGAGGACTCGACAAGGAGGCATCGTGGCCCGCAGGAGAAGGCGAACGTTCGTGTTGGCGGCAGCAGGCGTCTTCGGCGTCGGGGTCGGCGGCGCCGTGCTCGTATCGGCCGCGACGAACTCGACGATTTCCGCGTGCGTCAACAATCAGCCCAATCAGGCGTCGCTCCGGATCACCGGCGATCCGACCGGTTTCTCGGGAACGCCTTGCAACAAGCTCTTCGAGCACCCGATCACCTTCAACGCGACCGGTCCGCCCGGGCCGGCCGGCCCGACGGGCCCTCAGGGAGCGCCTGGTCCGAGCGGCAGCCCCGGAAACGCGGGCGCCTCGGGTGCCGGCGGCGTGACGACCACGCCCGGGAAGGCAGGGGCCGCGAACTTCATCGCGATGACCTCGTTCCCGATGCTCGCCCGCCACTACGTGAGGGCCGAGATCGACTGCCCGAAGGGTGATCTCGCGCAGGGCGGAACCGCGGCGATGATCTCGCCGCTGGGTGAGTCGCCGGCCGTCGGCAACGCGGCCGCCGGCCCCGGGGTCACAACCCCGATCGGCCATCCGGCGGTCGGGTGGACCGGTGAGGCATCCAACAGCTCCAATCAGGCCGCCAGCCTCAAGCTCTCGGTGATCTGCTCGGGGTCCGATCTGAACGCCGCCGGCGTGACCAGGCGCCTGATCCTCTCGAGGAAGCTGCGCGCGACGAAGGCCGGGTAGTGGGCCCGGTCGGCGTCGAGCGGTCCGCCCGCTACCGGCACACCGCCGGCGTTCCCGACCGCCTCCGTGCCGGTGCCGGTGCCGGTGCCGGCGCGGCCTCAGCCGCCCGAGGCCGGGCCGCCATCCTGGCGGCGCTCGCCCTCGGCGTGTTCGGATCCACCGGCTGCGCGGTCGACAGCCCGTCGCTCGACGTCCCGGCGCAGACGGGCGCCACCGGCGCGTTGACGCCGCCGCCGGCCTCCGGTGTGCCGAGTACCTATACGGGCCTCGGGTCCCGCCGCCAGGCCTTCGGCCACGGCCATCGCACGGCATCGAGCACGGGCGGCGCAGCCAGCGCCGGAAAGGGGCCCGTGGCGAGCAGCGTCACGACGAACGCGGCCGGCCGGGTCACGGGGTACGTGATCTCGTTCAACTATCAGCCGCCTCTCTCCGACCTTCAACGCCTCGCTTCAGCCGTCGGCCTCGGCGACCTGCCGGCCGATCGGATCACGATCAAGGCGGCGCCGACCTGCCTCGTCTACGCGAGCCCGACGATGAAGCGGCTGGTCGGCCTGCTCTACACAAGCGTCCTCACGACCCCGGGATCGAAGACCGCCGAGGTCCGGGTGATGCCGACGCCGAGTTGCTGACCCCGGCGCCGTCGCATGCTCCACCCGACAAGGCACCCGCGGGCGCCGCGAGGCACCCGCGAGCGGGCTACGACGGTCGGCGCAGGGCGATCTGGCCGCCGACCATCAGCCGGGCGGGATCGGTCTGGGGGTTCAGATCCTCGAGCTCGGCGATGCTGAGCCCCGTGCGGCGGGCGATCAGCGCGAGCGTCTGCCCCGGGCGGACGACCCAGTAGGCGGGCAGCGTCCTCACGCTGACAGCTGTCACCCGACGACCCCCGGAGCCGCCGGCCGGGTCGAGGCGGATCGCCACGAAGAGGACGAGCATCAGCGCGACGAGAGCCCCGCCGATCACCGCACGAAACTCTCCGGACGGGTGGCGGCCGGGGAGATCGCGTGACGAAAATCGCATCTGGGCACCTACCGACGGGCGATTACCCGCGTGTCAGGGCTTTTTAGGTCGAAACCGAAAAGTACCACCGGACGATTGCGGATTTGTTACGCCGCGGTGGTCTGCGGACCGCCCCCCGACCGCCCCCGGACCGTCCCCGAACCGGGGCGGAGCGAGGGAAGGCGTGAACGCGGAGGTGACGGTTCTGTCAAGCTCCGTGGAGAAGGCAACGGCCCCGGGAGGTAGAGATGAAGAAGAACGCCCTGGTGGGAGGGTTCGCTTCGATCGCTTCGATTGCTTCGATCGCTACGATCGCCGCCCTCGTCACCCCGAACCTGGCAGCAGCCGGCACGCAGAGCTTCACGACGCCGACAGTCTCGGCCAATCCGGTCGCCGGCAAGCCCGTCAGCCTGACAGAGACGGGCAGCTCGGATCCGGCGAGCACGATGACGGTCTCGGATGTGCCCGGTGGGGGTCCATGCTCGCCGGCCGCCGCCGTCATCGAGTCGGTCACCGTCTCGGGAAGCTTCAGCCACGTGACGACGTTCACGCCGCCGGTCGCGGGCACCTACACGATCTGCTACGCCTTCAGCGGGCCGAACGGCACGCAGAACTCGAGCTTCCAGTTCGTCGTCGCTCCGGCGCCGCCAGCGCCTCCCGCGCCCCCGCCGGGAACGCCCGGAGCGACCGGTACGGGTGCGACGAAATGCGTGACGCCACAGCTTCTCCACCACACGCTGCCCTACGCGGAGCACCTCCTGACGCTGGCGAACTGCAAGCTCGGCCGGGTCTACAGGCCGAGTGCCCGCCGGCTGAGCGAGGCCCGCAGCCGCAACGGCGGACGCACACCGAAGCTGGTCGTCGTCTCCCAGACCCCCCGCCAGGTGGGGACCGTCTCCTACAAGGGCGCGGTCGTCGCCGTGCGGCTGAATTTTGCTCCGCCGCGTCGGGCTGGGTAGCCGCGGCGCAACGGCCGGCTGGTCCGGCCGGTCCCCGATCTCTAAGCACTTCCTAATAGGCGGGCGCCGTGTCAGTACGTACTCTTGCGGTGCCTTGAGACCGGTTTGCCTGTAGCGAAACGCCTCCTGCGCGGGCGCCTGTGATCCCACGGGCCGCCGGCGGGGAAGGCGGTTAGATGTTCGTCTCGACGACGCTGGTCTACCCGGTCGTCCTGGCGGTGCTCTGCGTCGGTGCCGGCCTCATGATCGACCGCATCAGCGGACGATTCCTGCCGGGGGCCCTGCTGGCGCCGGTCGGCGCGGCCGGCTTGATCGCCGCGTCGCAGTTGACGACCTACACGAGGACGACCGCCCCGGCGACGCCGTACGTGCTCGGCGCCCTCGGACTGCTCGGCTTCGCGGTCGGCTGGCCCCGCCTGCGGGTGCAGGCGTCGGGAAGCTGGGCGAAAGTCGGGTGGGGCATCGGCCTACCTGTCGGCGTCTACGTGCTGGCGCTCGCACCCGTCCTTTTCGCCGGACGGCCGACGTTCTCGTCCTACGGCGTCCTGCCGGACTCGGCGGTCCACATGATCGGCGCCGACTTCCTGATCGACCACGGGCCCGACTACTCGGGACTGGACCTCGGCAACTCATACGGGCAGTACCTCAGCGCCTACTTCAACACCAGCTACCCGTCCGGCTCCGACACGCTGTTCGGCGGGACCGCCCGCCCGCTCGGGCTCCCCCTGATCTGGGCATTTCAGCCGTTCTGCGCCTTCGCGATCGCGCTGGCCGCCGGTCCGGCGTGGTTGCTGTCGCGGCGGGTCGGCCTCGGGCGCGGGGTCGCCGGTGCAGCGGCGCTCAGCGTGACCCTTCCGGCGATCGTCTACGGGTACGTCCTGGTCGGGTCGATCAAGGAGATCGTCGCCCTGGCGATGATCCTCGGGCTCGGCGTCCTCGTCACGGACCGCCCGTCGTGGGTCGCAGGGTCGGCGACCTCGGCAATCCCCTTCGCGGTGCTCGCCGCCGGCGGAATCTCGGACCTGGGCATCGGCTTCGGCGCCTGGGTGGCGGCCGGGCTGATAGTCCTCGTCGCCTGGTTGGCGGCCGAGATCTCGGCCGGGAGGTTGGGGCTCGTGCGGTCGGCTTGGGTGGCCGCCGTCGGCGCGGCGACGGGGATCGTCTGCGCCCTGCCGACGTGGATCGATCTGTCGGGCTCGCTGAACGTCGCCCAGGGCATCGCGGCGACCTCGAATCCCGGCAACCTGAAGGTCCCCCTGCGGACGGCGCAGATCGTCGGTCCGTGGCTGGCCGACAGCTATCGCCACCGGCCGCGGCACGGAATCGAGCGGGACCTGACCTACGGTCTTATCGTCGTCGTCGTGCTGGCGGCCGCCTGGGGGCTCGTCGTGCTGATCCGGCGTCGGTCCCACGCGCTCGCCGCCTGGGTGGGTGGGATGCTCGCCGTCTGGGTGGTGCTGACGGTCTATGGGACGACCTGGGTCGACGCGAAGGTCCTGATGATCACCGCGCCGGTGATCACGCTGCTCGCCTGGGCGGGTGTCGCCGGTCTCTGGAGACCCGGCTTCGCGTGGCGAGTGCCCGCCGCCGTGCTCGGCCTGATCCTCGTCGCCGGGTTCGCCGCCTCCGACGCCGTCCAGTATCGGGGCTCGGACCTGGCGCCGACGGCCCGCTACGCCGAGCTGGCGTCCGTGAACGCCCGCTTCGCCGGCCGGGGTCCGACCCTCTTCACACCGTTTGACGAATGGTCGCTCTACGTCCTGCGCAAGATGGACGTCGGCGGCCCCGACTTCGTCTATCCACCGCCGAAGCTGGCCGGGGTCGCCGAGTCGCACGGCGACCCGGTCAACCTCGACCGGGTCGCGCCGGCGGCGTTCGGTGGATACCCGTTGATCGTCACCGACCGCAACCCGCTGGCCAGCCGGCCGCCGAGCGCCTACCGGCTGATCTGGCGCGGCACCTACTACGAGGTCTGGGCGCGGACGCCGGGAGCGCCGACGGCGATCGCGCATCTCAGGGCAGCGACCGCAGGCCGGGCCGGATGCCGCCGGATCGGCCGGCTCGCCCGGGTGGCTGGGGTCGCGGGCGGGAGCCTGGTCGCGGCAGATCGGGTCCCGCGGGTGACGATCGATCTCAAGCACCTCGCGTTCGCCGGGTGGGATCGGTACGCGGTCCGGAGCGTCGGGCTGGTGATGACGCCGGCCGGCCATATCCAAGCCGACTTCCGGGTTCCGCGTGCAGGCGTCTGGAATGTCTGGCTGCAGGGGGAGAGCATGCCGAGGGTGACGCTGAGCCTCGACGGACGCGGGCTCGGTTCGATCACCGGCGAGCTCGACGGGAGCCCGTTCAATCCTGACACGATGACCCCGTTCCCGGTCCTGCTGTCACGCGGCGCCCACTCGCTCACGGTCTCGCGGGGGGGACGCACCCTCGATCCGGGAGACGGCGGCTCGGCCCTGCTTCACGCGATCTTCCTGACGCCGGCCGGCGCCCAGGAGACGCTCGAGACGGTGCCCGCGGCCCGCTGGCATGCGCTCTGCGGCCGGCGTTACGACTGGATCGAGGCGGTCGGCCCCTACTGAACCGAGACGAGGTCGACGACGAAGACGAGCGTCTCGTCGGGACCGATCACGCCGCCGGCGCCGCGCTTGCCGTAGGCGAGATGCGGGGGAATCGTGATCCGCCGGCGACCGCCGACCTTCATCCCGGCGACACCCTGGTCCCAGCCGGAGATGACCTGGCCCATGCCGAGCTTGAACTTGAAGGTGTCCCCCCGGTTCCACGAGGCGTCGAACTCCTTGCCGTTGGCCCAGGAGACGCCGAGGTAGTGAACCTCGACGGTCTGGCCCTTGAGGGCTTCCTCGCCATCGCCGACCTCGATGTCCTCGAGCTGGAGCTCGACCGACGGTGTCGTGTCCTGCGGGATCTCGATCTTCGGGCGCTCAGGCATGCGCGGCAGATTACCAGCCGGCCGGTCAGCCGCCGGCGAGCACCTCTCGATGGCCGGCCGCCAGCGGTCAGCCGCCGGCGAGCACCGCTCGATGGCCGGCCGCCAGCAACTCCTCGACGACGACGCTCCGGTGGTCGCCCTGGAGCTCGATCACCCCGCCCTTGACCGCACCGCCGACCCCGCAGCGGCGTTTGAGGCGCCCGGCGATCGCCCGCAGTCCGTCATCGTCGAGCGGCAGGCCTCGTACGGTGGTGACTGCCTTGCCGCGTCTGCCGGCGGTCTCTCGACGAACCTCGACCCGCCCGCCGGCGGGCTGGAGCTGGGGGTGGGGAGGCGTGCGGCCGGCGGGGCCACGGCCGGCGGGACCACGGCCGGCGGGACCACGGCCGGCGCGGCCGGAGGCACCAGAGCCACCGGGGGGCTTGGGGTCCCGGGCCGGCCGCCGGTCGCCGTCGTCAGTCGACCAGACGACCCGCGGATCCTCGGCCTTGGAATCGGAATGTTGGAATTTGAACTGGAGTTGGATTTGCGAGGCTTCGGCATCTGCGACACCGCTCGGTCAGCCGCGCTCGGCGGCGAAGCCGGCGCTCAGGAGGGCGGCCGACTGCTTGGCGAGGTCGGGCGAGTGGAGCAGGACCGCGCCGATCCTCAGCCTGCCGCGCCGGGCGGTCGCAACGAGGCAGTGGCCCGCGGCGGCGGTCTCGCCGGTCTTCATCCCGGTGATCCCGGGGAAGCGGGAGCGGAGGAGAGGATTGTTGTTGTAGAGATACAGGCGGCCGCCCTTGATCGGGAAGGGAATGATCGCGCGGCGGCTGCCGACGATCCGGGCGAGCCGGGGCTGGCCGAGGACGAGCCGGGCGAGGCGGGCGAGGTCGGCCGGACAGGAGACGTTGGCGTCCTCGATGCCGTCGGGCGAGACATACCGGGTGCAGCCGAGGCCGAGCTTGCGGGCGGTTGCGTTCATCAGGCCGACGAACCGGGGGAGCGTGCCTGAGACGTGTTGGGCGAGAGCGATCGCCGCGTCGTTGCCAGATGGGAGCAGTAGCCCGTAGAGCAGGGTCTCGAGTCGAACCCGCCGGCCGCGGGGAAGCTCACCGACGCCCGAGCCGTGATATGCGACGGCCTCCCTGGTGATCAGGACGGGGGCGTCGGGCGGGGCATTGCGGACGACGAGCAGGGCGGTCATCAACTTCGTCAGCGAGGCGATCGGCAGAACGCGGGTTGCCTGCCGTTGCCAGAGGACGCGGCCGGAGTCGATGTCGAAGAGGATCCCGGCTCGGGGGCGGGCGCCGGGGGGCGGACCGACGACGTTGGCGTCCGCCGACGCGAGCTGGGTCGCCCCGGGGGCTCCGAGGGCGCTGGCGGCCACGGCGGCAGCCGCGGGTGCGGCGATCGCCCGGGCGACGGCGCTCGCCAGCCGACCGGCAGGTCGGCCGCGCTCGGACTGGATCGTCCGCTTGGCCGGGATCGACCCGTTGGCCTGGATCGACTCCGTTGGCCTGGGTCGGCCGCTTGGCGGCGATCTGCGCCGGCAGGGGACCGGCGGGGGCGGGACCGGACGAGAAGAGACCGCCTCTGGCGCCGGCGCCGGCGCCGGCGCGGAGCGCGACGAACGCGGCGCAGAGCGCAACCACGACGAGGCCGGCCAATGCCCGACGGCGGGCGCGGGCGCGGCGACGAGCCACGCGACGGGCGACGACGCCGCTGCTGGGGAGGAACCGCGACGGCTGGGTCATCGGGTGAGCCGGCGGGTGTGGGTCGGGCGCATCAGGTCGTCGGGCGCATCAGGTCGTCGGGCGCATCAGGTCGAGATGACCGGGAGCCGCCGGGGCCGTGCGACGAAAACCTTGACCAGGAGGAGGCCGAAGAGAAATCCGCCGAGGACAGCAAGGAGGGCGATCGCGTCGCCGCCGTGGCCGGGCGAGGCGCCGAGCCCGCCGAGGGCGCCGAGGCCGAGGAGGGCCTGGTCGGCAAACCAGATGGCGAGCATCAGGATCGCGGGGATCTCGACGACGGTGAAGAAGAGGATTACGAAGACGAGGGTCATGACCTTCGCGCGAGGGTAGAGGAGGATGTAGCCGCCGAGCACGGCGGCGATCGCGCCGGAGGCGCCGATCGTGGGAGCCACGGAGTTCGGGTCGACGAGGATCTGGAGGGCGAGGGCGGCAAGGCCGCCGAGGAGATAGAAGGCGAGGAAGCGCAGGCGGCCCATCGAGTCCTCGACGTTGTTGCCGAAGATGTAGAGGAAGACCAGGTTCCCGAGCAGGTGGACGGGACCGGCGTGGAGGAACATCGAGCTGAGCGCGGTCAGCGCGGTCGACGGCTGGGATGGCGGGGCGAGGGCTCCCGGCCCGCCGGGCCGGGGATCGCAGCCGACGCCGAGCTCGACGCCGGACGCTGAGGAGACGAGGTCGCAGCGGACGGCGGGGTGGGTGAACTCGTAGGGAATCGCCCCGTAGTGGACGGCGACCGCGTGGGACGGTCCGCGCAGGAGGGAACCGCCGTGGCGGATCGAGATCAGATAGGCGAGGAGGTTGGCTGCGACCAGAGCGAGCGTGACGAGCGGCAGGCGAGCGGTCGGGACGTCGTCGCGCAGGGGTATCAACGGGACCCCCGAGGCCCGCCGTGCCGGGCCACGGCCGGCCGGCTAACCGGCCGTGCCGGTGGGCGCGAGCGCGGCCAGGGGGCCGAGGCCGGCGTGCGGCTGGGGGACGTGGAGGTCGGCGTGGTAGGACGAGCGGACGAGCGGACCGGCGGCGACGTGGTCGAAGCCGAGGGCATAGGCGGCGGCCTCGAGCGCTGCGAACTCGTCGGGATGCCAATAGCGGACGAGGGGGAGGTGGTCGGGGCTCGGCCGGAGGTACTGGCCGACCGTGAGGACTTGGACGTCGTGGTCGCGAAGCACGGCAAAGGTCTCGACGAGCTCGTCGAAGGTCTCGCCCAAGCCGACCATCAGGCCGGACTTGGTGCGGACGTCATGGCCGCCGAGGGCCTTGGCGTTGCGCAGGACGCGGGCCGAACGGAGGAACTCGGAGCCACGTCGGGCGACGGGGTAGAGGCGGGGGACGACTTCGACGTTGTGGTTGAAGACGTCGGGGCGGGCGGCGATCACCCGGGCGAGCGGCATCTCCTGTCCCTGGAAGTCGGGTGTGAGGACCTCGATCTGACATTCGGGTGCCTGGCGGCGGATCTCGGCGATCACGGCGACGAAGGCGGCGGCGCCGAGATCGGGGAGGTCGTCGCGGTCGACCGAGGTGATCACGGCGTGGCGGAGTCCCATCCGGGCGATTGCCCGGGCGACGCGAGCCGGCTCGAGCGGGTCGTGCCAGGTCGGCTTGCCGGTCTTCACATTGCAGAAGCCGCACCGGCGGGTGCACGTGTCACCGAGGATCATGAAGGTCGCCGTGCCGCGTTCCCAGCATTCGCCGACATTCGGGCAGGCGGCCTCTCGGCAGACGGTGTGGAGGTTCTCGGCTTCGATCAGGGCCGTCAACTCCCGGTAGCGCGGGCCGCCGGGAGCGGGTACCTTGAACCACGGCGGCTTGCGCTTGCGGGCGTCGACCGTGTTGGAACCGAGTATCGCGTGCACATTCATTCCGCCCGGCTTGGCCCGGGAGCGGGTAACATGGGCTCGCTCTGTCATCGACCTAAATGGTATAGGGGGCGGTTTAGCTTGTCTGCGATCGAAGACGTGAAGTCTGCAGTTGAGGGTGCGTTGGGCAAGGTCGGCGGAGCAGGCCAGCTCCCCCCGGCGAAACTCCTTGGCGGGGCTCGTGTGGCCATCGGCACGGCGGGCATCCTGGTCCCTGGGATCACGGCGTTCGTGACCGGCCTCAAGCCGGGCCGCAATCCCGCGGCGTCGTACCTGGTGCGCCTCAACGGGGCGAGCAACGCCGCGCTCGGCGCGGCGATCCTCGCCGGCCCTGAGGCCGCGCGCCCGCTCATCGTCCAGATGGGTCTCGCCACCGACGTCCTCGGCCTGCTGGCGACGCGCCGGGCGAAGAAGTCGGGCGCGATCGGGATGCGGGCGTTCGCCTTCGGCGCGCTGACCGAGTTGGCGCTGGCCGGACTGGGCGGAGCGATCGTCGCCGGAAAGGGCTAGGCACCCCCGCCGGCGAGGTGGCCGGCCGGAGCCGGGGAGAGAAGCGAGTCGAGGCGCGCCGGCGAGACGATTCGTTGGCGGGCCTGGTGGGCAAGGGCGAACTGATGGGCCATCCGCCTGCGGAAGCATGGAAGCGAACGCAGGCGGGTCTCCCGCTCGATCGAGGTCATCCGGACGCCCTGGATGCCGCAGGCGACGACCCAGTCGAACGGGCGGAGGTCGTTCTCGACGTTGACGGCGAAGCCGTGGGTTGTGACACCACGTGAGACGTGGACGCCGATCGAGGCGATCTTGTGGTCGGCGACCCAGACGCCGGTTAGGCCGTCGCGTACGCGGGCAGAGATGTCCTCTTCGGCGAGCGCGGCGATGATCGCGGCCTCCATCGTCCGCAGGTAGGCGATCACGTCGGTGATCCGCATGATCGGGTAGCCGACGAGCTGGCCGGGGCCGTGGTAGGTGACGCGGCCGCCGCGGTCGGTGTCGATCACGTCGATGCCCCGCTCGGCGTACCAGTCGTCGGTCATCGGCAGCTCGCCGGGACCGGTCCGCCGTCCGCGGGTGTAGACGGGGGGATGCTCGAGCAGCAGCAGGACGTCGGGGACGAGGTCGGCCTGACGGGCGGCGCGGAGGCGCTGCTGGAGAGCGAGGGCCTCGTCGTATGGAACGAGCCCGAGCTGACAGACCCAGATCTCGGCCATCTGGAGAGGATCGCACAGGTCGGCGACCCCCTAGGCTAGGTGGAGGATGGGCGGAGGCCGGGAAGCCCTGAGGCGACTGCACTGGCGGCGACGCGGGGCCTGGCTGTGGCCGATGTACGGGGCGGCCGTCGTCGGGGACGGCGTCCTCGTCCACGTGCTCCCGATCTCGGGCGACCGCACGCCGCTCGTCGGGGGGCTGCTGCTGGCCGGGGTCCTCAACCTCCTGGTCGTGGCGCTGCTCGGCCCGGCGGGGGGGTCGTTGATCAGGCGGGTGCGCGGCGACCTGCCGGTGGTCGTCGCGCGCGACTACGCAGGAAGAGGGCTGATCGTGCTCCTGGGTGGATGCCTCGCGCTGCTGGGAATCGACAACAGCGGCTGGGCTGACGCGGAGCGGCGGCTGCTGCGCGAGCAGGCCATCGCGGTCCACGCCTACGTGGAGACCCAGGCGCCGGCGGCCTATCGGGGGCAGATCGACCGTGCTCGCACGAGGGTGCTCGACGGCCACCTGTTCCGGACGTGCGTTCCGGGCGGCAAGGACGGGCCGTGGCTGTGCGTGTTCGTGGACACGGCCCAGCAGCCGCCGGGCGTGAGCCTCGACCCGAGCCGGTCGCCGAACTAGATGCTGATCGAGTCCCAGGGGCTCCAGAGCCCGAGGGCGCGGTCACGGGTGCGCGAGGCGCGACGGGCGACGCGGCGGTGCTTGGCGATCGCGCCGCGGGTCTGGACGTAGCGTGACCAGAGGCGCAGGGCGCGGTCGGCTTCGGGGGTGTGGGCGCGGCGCAGCCGCGAGAGGGAACACGGCTCTTGGCCGGAGCCGCTGTTGCAGCCTTCACCGGCCGGGCAGCAGACGTTCATCGGGAAGGGTGTACCCGGGATCGGCCGGGTTATGCGGAGCTTCGGAATCTGCCTGGAACGGTCAGTCGGGGGCGACCGGCTCGGGGGCGTCCTCGGGCAGCTGGTCTGAGCGGACGGGCGCGGGTTCGGGGGCGAAGTCGGCGCCCTCGGGCTCGTCGTCGGCGTCCGGCTGGTGCTCGCGGTCGGGGGAGTCGGGCGCCGCGGGCTGGGTCATGGGCGTCATGGGTGGCCGGCGGAGCCGGCGGGTGCGTGCGGATAGGTCTCGGTGGTGGGCGTCTGGTCGCCGGCGCCGGTGCCGGGAGCTTCGCGAGACGGGGCGGGTCGGTCTCGCCCGGATCGGTTGCGGCCCTCGCCGGTGGCGACGCGACGCTCCTCGGACGGGATCGTGCCGGCGGTTTCGGGGACGACGGGGGTCGCGTCCTCGAGCGGCTGGGTGTCTCTGAGCTCCACCTCTGGGGATATGCCCGGCCGGCGGGAACTCCACGCGTCGGATTGGCTCGCCTGCGGCGGCGGGGGAGAATGAGAGGATGGTGCGCGTCCCGCGAGTCGTCTTCCTGCCGGGAGCCGGCGGCGACGGCGAGTTCTGGCGCAGCGCGGGAGATCTGCTGCCGGGTGGCTGGGAGAAGGTCTACGTGAGCTGGCCGGGGTTGGGAGCCGAGCCTCGCGACCCGTCGATCGGAGGGTTCGACGACCTCGTGGGGATGGTCGCCGACGAGCTCGACCGGCCGAGCGATCTCGTCGCCCAGTCGATCGGCGGGCTCGTCGCGGTGGGGGTCGCGGCGCGGGTCCCGAGGATGGTTCGCCGGCTTGTGCTCGTGGCGAGCTCGGGGGGCGTCGACGTCGCGGGGATGGGGGGCGAGGACTGGCGAGCGGAATATCGGCGAGCCTTCCCGGGCGCCGGGGCGTGGGTCACCGAGCCGCAGGCCGACCAGACCGAGCAGTTGCGGCGGATCGCAGTGCCGACCCTGCTGGTGTGGGGGGCGTCGGACCGGATCAGCCCGCTCGCGGTCGGCGAGCATCTGGCCGGGCTGATCCCGGGCGGGGTGCTGCACGTCGTCGAGGGAGGAACCCACGACGTGGGGCGAGACTCGGCGGGCGTCGTGGCCGCGTTGATCGAGGCCCACCTGGGGGCGTGAGTCGGGCTTGGGATCGGTTGGGCAGCGCCGAGCAGGCGTGACTCGGGGGTCTTGGGAGCCGTGGGGCGGGCGCCGAGCAGGCGTGCGCCAATCACTTGGCGTAGCGGAGGCGGGCGGGGAGCAGCGGCACGACGAGGCGCTTGGCGTACTCGGCCCCGCCGGTGAAGGCCAGCGTGCGGGCGGGATCCCAGCGGAGGCGGTACTCACGGCGGAGGCGGCCGGGGAGGAGGCCGACCGTGACGAAGTTGGCGAGCTCGAGGACGGGACGGGCGGCGAGCGGAACGGGCGGATGGAGGACGATCCTGACGGCGAGCTCGCGTGCGGTGTCGGTGACTGCGAGATCGTCGCCGGCGAGCATCGCGCGCATGTACTGGTCGAGCGAGTCGGGCATCTGGTCAGGGGTGAGCCCGAACAGGCGACCGACCTGGCGGTAGTCGCGCCAGTAGGCGTCGCGCTCGGAGCGGCGGAGACCGCCGACGTAGCGCTCGTGGACGACGAGGCCGGAGTCGGCGAGGGTGGCGAGGACCCAGAGCAGGAGCTGGGGGTCGCCGGCTGCATACGGGGTCCCGGCGGGGAAGCGGCCGGCCGGCTCGGTCAGGACGCCATTGACGCGCCCGTGCATCGCGCGGACCCGGCGGGTCAGGCGGTCGGCTTCGGCGCGGGGGCCGAAGATCACGGCTTCGATCACGCGAGCCGTCCGGGCGAGGCGCTCGTAGGGGGCGTCGAGGGATCCGGTGTGGGCGATCAGGCCTGCGAAGGCGAGGGGGTGGGCGGCCTGCATCAGCAGGGCGCGGCGGCCGTGGAGGAGGACGACCTTCTCGCGGTGGACGCGGCGGATCATCGATCTGTCGTCGAAGTAGTCCATCGAGATAACGGTACGCAGCGGACGGGGTGGGGGATGCAAGGCGTCGGAGCGGACGTGAGCCGTGTCACCCGCCGTCGTCGAGTAGGTCGAGGACGGCCCGCTCGACGCGGGCGCGGCGGCGCCACTGGGTGAGCAGACGCTCGTCGCGCGGGCCGGGTCCGGGATCGATCGCGAGGCCGGTGGTCGTGTAGCGATCGAGCAGGCGGGGGTCGACGTAGGAGTTGCGACAGACCGTCGGCGTGTTGCCGAGCACGCGGGCGGTTGTCGCGATCGCGTCGTCGACGGCCCGCTTACGCCGGGTCTTCGTGGACTCGGGGGGGCCGGCGAGGTTGACGGCGGTGATCACGGTGGCGTTCCAGGTCCGGAAGTCCTTGGCGCTGTGAGCGTCTCCGACGACGTCCTTGATCAGGGCGTTGACATCCTCGGCGACCACCGGCTGCCACGACCGCCGTCGGGAGACGCCGCCGGGGGGTGGCTCGCCGCGGAAGGCGAGCAGGGCGGTGTCCTTGGGTCGACGGCGACGCCGGAGGGCCGCGAGCAGCTCGACGGCGACCGGGTCGCGGACGGTGATCTGGATGCGCTGGCCGCTCTTGCCGGGAAAGTCGAAGCTGGCAGTGGTGCCGTTGGGGCGGACGTGGTCGGGGAGCAGCGTGGTGAGCCCGTGGCTGCCGTGCTGGCGGGCGTAGTCGTCGCTGCCGATTCGCATGCAGCCGATGTCGAGCAGACGAACGGCGAGGGCTACGACCCGGTCGCGTTCGAGCTCGTCACCGGCGAGGTCGCGTCGGACTCTGCGTCGGAGGGCCGGCAGGCCGCGGGCGAAGTCGAGCATCGCGTCGAACTTGTCGGCGTCTCGGCGCAGCCGCCAGGCCGGGTGGTAGAGGTACTGCTTGCGGCCGGCGGCGTCGATCCCGGTCGCCTGGAGGTGTCCGAGCGGGTCGGCGCAGATCCAGACGTCCTGCCAGGCCGGGGGGATCGCCAGGGCGCGGACGCGGTCGATCGTCTGCTGATCGGCGACGCGGGCGCCGTGGTGGTCGACGACCATGAAGCCGCGGCCCCTGCGGACGCGACCGAGGCCGGGGCGCGAGCAGTCGGACCGTCGCAGGCGGGGCACGTCGGCGGTCGGCTCGAGTTCAGCCGGTGAGCGGAGCGTCGGGGGTGGCGCCGTGGCCGCGGCGCGCGGCCGCCGGCTCGACGGCCGGCGCGCCGCCTCGAGCCTCGTCGGTGAGGGCGGCCAGAGCGGCGATCAGGGTGTAGAGGTCTCTGCGGGTCTCGGCGACCCGGTCGGCGGAGCGAGCGGCCAGGTCGGTCTGCTCCCGCGCGGCCCGGGCGTGGTCGCCGGAGGCCTGGATGTCGTCGCGGAGGGCCGTGACGAGCCGGTGGCGCTGGTCGCCGAGTTGGTGGAGGCGGGCGAGGAGCGCGGCGGCGTGATCCGCCTCGGGTCCGGGGAGTTCGCCGGCGGCGGGCGGGGAGCCGGCCCGACGGGCGTGGTGGTGGCGGGCGAGGAGTTCTTCGACATGGCCCGAGCAGTCGGCGTGGGCCTGCTCGGCGGCGAGGGCGACGACATATGAGCGGTCGGCGAGCTCGGAGGCCGGCGGCGCGGGTATGGGAGGCCCGTTGGCGTCGCGAGGTCCGCCGGCTGGGACGTCGGCTGAGCTCGGGGCGCTTGCCCAGGTGGGCGGCGGTGACCCGTTGAGGGCGGCGGGGCGGGCGAGCGGCTGTACTCCGGTCGTGAGGGCGTCCGGATCGGTGGGATCGGTCGACCCGGCATCCGCCCCCATGCCGGCGGAGTGGGTCGCACCCGACGGGTCGACCCCGCCGACGCGATCGCCCACACCCGACACGTCAACCCCGCCCAGACGATCACCCAGATCCGACCCCTCAACCCCGCCCACGGGATCGCCGACACCCGACACGTCAACCCCGCCCAGACGATCACCCACATCCGACCCCTCAACCCCGCCCACGGGATCGCCGACACCGGACGGACCGATCTCGCGCACACCGTAGCCCACGCCCGAGACGTCAACCGCGCCGACACGATCGCCCACACCCGACACGTCAGTCGCGCCACCGCGGTCGGTCGCGCCCGCCAGGTCAACCCCGCCCACACGATCGCCCACACCCGACACGTCAGTCGCGCCACCACCATCGGTCGCGCCCGCCAGGTCAACCCCGCCCACACGATCGCCCACACCCGACACGTCAGTCGCGCCACCACCATCGGTCGCGCCCGACAGGTCAACCCCGCCCACACGATCGCCCACACCCGACACGTCAGTCGCGCCACCACCATCGGTCGCGCCCGACAGATCAACCCCGCCGACGCGGCCGCCCACACCCGGCGGATCGATCTCGCGCACACCATCCGCGCTCGCGACGCCAGCCGCGCCAACACCATCGGTCGCGTCCGAGAGGTCAACGGCGCCAGCACGACCTCCCGCACCCGCCCGGTCCGCCGCTCCGAGGTCGGTCGTGGCTGCCGCCCCGTTCGACCGGTCGAACTCGATTGCCCGGGTCGCGCCGACGGGCTCAGTCGCACCAACGGGCGCGGTGGCGCCTTCGGCCGGAGCGCCGGCCGGGACGGCGGGAGCCGGGCCACTGACCGCGCGGTAGGCGGCGGAGGCCTCGAAGTCCTTGTTGCGGATCAGGACCATCGACAGGAGCGCCGCGCCGAAGCTGAGGATCGCGCCGATCAGGAAGACCTGGTTGAGCCCACCGACGAAGCTCTCGCGGACCGCCTGTACGACTGCCTGGCGGGCGGCGGGCGGAGCGGAGATGATCGCCGCACCGACGCCGGAGCCCTGGGCCACATCGCTGGCGATCACGTGGATCTGCGGCTGGGGGATGCCGCCGCCGGCCGCGAGCAGGGTGATCATCTTCGTGCGGACCGAGTGGGAGAAGACCGCTCCGAGGCCGGCGATCCCGGTGGCGATGCCGACCTGCCGGAACGTCGAGTTGATCCCCGACGCCATTCCCGCCCGGGCCGGCTCGACGACGCCGACGGCCGTCGAGGCGAGCGGCGGGTTGATCAGGCCGACACCGGCGCCGCCGACGACGAATCCGGGAATCAGATGCTCCCAGCCGGACGCGGCGGTCAGTCCGCGCATCAGGATCAGTCCGACGCCGACGAGGATGAGGCCCGGACCGATCAGGAGCGAGATCGGCACACGCGTGGTGAGACGTCCGGCCAGCGTGGACATCAGAAGGATCCCCCCGGAGAGGCAGAGCAGCCGGAGGCCGGTGTCGAGGGCCGAGAAGCCGAGCACGTCTTGGAGGTAGAGGGTCAGGTAGAGAAGCAGCGCGAACATCCCGGCCGAGAGCGCGAAGGCGACGATCGACCCGCCGGCGAAGGTCGGGTTGCGAAACAGCGAGAGATCGAACATCGGCGCCTTCTGGACGAGCTCGACGATCAGGAAGACCAGCAGGAGGACGCCGGCGCCGGCGAGGCAGCCGACGATCTCGCGCGAGGTCCAGCCCATGCTCTCACCCTGGATCAGGGCGTAGACAAGGGCGGCGAGCGCCGCGCTGAAGGTCAGCGCCCCAAGCCAGTCAGGCCGGCGGGCACCGGGCTGGCGGGATTCCGGGACCCGGAGCAACGTGACGATCAGACCGATCACGCCGATCGGCACGTTGACGAGGAAGATCCACCGCCAGCTGAGCCCGGTCGTCAGCGCGCCTCCGACGACCGGTCCGATCGCCACCGCCAGGCCGGTGATCGCGCCCCAGACTCCGAACGCCGTGCCGCGTTCGTGGCCGCGGAACGACGATGCGAGCAGGGCGAGCGAGGTCGAGAACATCGCCGCCCCCCCGACCCCTTGGGCGCCGCGGGCGAGGTTCAGGAAGAGAGGCGTCGTCGCGAGGCCGGAGAGCAGGGAGCTCAACGTGAAGATGCAGAGCCCGATCGCGAAGACCCGCCGTCGACCGAAGAGGTCCGCGAGCGAACCGGTCGTCAAGAGCAGCGCCGCCAGCGTCAGCGCATAGGCGTCGACGACCCACTGGAGGTCCGAGAAGTTCGCCTTGAGCGACGTCTGGATGTCGGGCAGGGCGACGTTGACGATCGTGACGTCGATCAGCAGCATGAACGTGCCGATGCAGACGGCGATCAGGGTCCACCACTTCCTGTCCATCGAGTTCACGCTCCTCGTGATCCGTTATCCCGCCCAGCGCGACGCTTGCGCGCGCAATCACCACAGTCTAAGCAGTCGAAACGTCGGTCGGCTGAGTACCCGGCAAGCAATCCGGCCACACCCCCCGCCGGGCGGCCCCGCCGCTGAGACGAACGCCGGATCCTGGGAGTTAGCAGGACTTCAACGCCGCGTCGGTGCCAGCGAGGTGCTCGTGCGCCGCCGAGGGTCCCGCGGGCGCCGCGGGGCCCGCCGCGAACAGGCCGGAAGGCCCGACCGAGTGGGCCAGCGGGTCGTACGGCTCGTCGGCTACGCTGCGCTCGCGGACGTGGCGCACGACCTGGGGGGTGCTTGCCGATGATTGTCAGAGACGCGCGTCTGGCCGAGCTGATGCGGCGTGTCGCGCGTCGCCGGTCTCCGGCGATCCAGGCCTCGATGCCGATCGATCCGTGGCGCCTGATCTCGCGGAGCTTCGCCCGCGAGACCCCCGGTATCGCGGAGACGTTGTTCGCGGTCGCCAACGGCTACATCGGGATCCGCGGCGCCCACGACGAGGGCTTTCCGTCCAGCGACCCGGCCCTCTTCCTCAACGGCTTTCACGAGACCTGGCCGATCCCCTACGGCGAGGCGGCATTCGGCTTCGCGACCACCGGCCAGACGATCGTCGGCGCGCCCGACGGCTCCGTCATCCGGCTCTACGTCGACGAGGAGCCGCTCGTCCTGACGGCGTCGACCCTGCGCTCCTACGAGCGGGTCCTCGACATGCGCAATGGGACGCTCGAGCGGAGCGTGACGTTCCGCACGGCGCGGGGAGCGATCGTCGCCGTGCGATCGCAGCGGCTCGCGTCGCTCCACTGGCGTCATCTCGCGGCGATCTCCTACGAGGTCACGCTGATCTCCGGGGTGGCCGACCTGGCGATCTCGTCCGAGTTCGTCGGGCACCCGCCGCGAGCTCACGCGTCGCACGATCCGCGGGTCGGCATCCGCATGGACGAGTCGGTCCTCGAGCCGGTCGAACACTGCTACGACGGGACGCGGGTCCTGCTCGAGCTGCGGACCACCGAGAGCAGGATCGGGCTTGCGTGCGGAATGGACCATCAGATCGAGACGGATCTCGCCCACACGATCGAGGCGAGCACCGAGCCGCACGAGGGCCGCGTCGTCTTCTTCCTCGACGCCGAGCCGGGCGTCCCCGCGCGAGTGACGAAGCTGCTGAGCTATCACCACGCCGAGTCGACCCCGACGGGAGACCTCCTGCGCCGTGTCAACCGCACGCTCGACCGGGCCGCGAGCGACGGGTTCGAGCGGATCCTCCTCGTCCAGCGGGAGCGGCTCGACGCCTTCTGGGAGAGCAGCGACATCCAGATCGACGGACCTGGCGACATCCAGCAGGCCGTTCGCTTCAACCTCTTCCAGGTCCGGCAGGCCTCGGCCCGCGTGGAGGGTCACGGGATCGCCGCCAAGGGTCTGACCGGACGTGGCTACGAAGGCCAGTACTTCTGGGACACCGAGATCTACGTGATGCCGGTGCTTACCTACACGCAGCCTCACGTCGCCCGCCGACTCCTCCACTTCCGCTACTCGATGCTCGATGCCGCCCGGCGGCGTGCCAGGCAGCTCGGACACGTCGGGGCGCTGTTTCCCTGGCGGACGATCAACGGCGAGGAGGCGTCGGCCTACTACGCGGCCGGAACGGCCCAGTACCACATCAACGCGGCGATCTCCTACGCCGTGCGCCAGTTCGAGCGTGTCACCGGCGACGAGGAGTTCCTCGCCCGCGAGGGAGTCGAGATCCTCGTCGAGACCGCGCGCTTCTGGGCCGATCTGGGGTTCTTCTCCGGCCGCCGTGGGGGCAAGTTCTGCATCCAGGGGGTCACCGGCCCCGACGAGTACTCCGCGGTCGTCGACAACAACGCCTACACGAACCTGATGGCTGCCGAGAACCTGTCGGCGGCCGCCGAGGCGGTGGAGCTTCTGCGCGAGGCCGACCCCGAGGCTCACGACCGCCTGATCAGCCGGCTCAAGCTGGCGCCCGAGGAGCCGATCGGGTGGCAGCGGGCTGCCGACAACATGTTCGTCCCCTACGACGAGCACGGAGTCCTGCTCCAGGACGAGCACTTCCTCAACCGCAAGCCGTGGGACTTCGACGGGACCCCGCTCGACCACTACCCGCTGCTGCTCCATTACCACCCGCTGAACATCTACCGCCACCAGGTCATCAAGCAGACCGACGTCGTGCTGGCGACGTTCCTCACCGGACATCGGTTCTCGCTGGACGAAAAGCGGCAGGTCTTCGACTACTACGACCCGCTGACGACCGCCGACTCGTCGCTCTCGTCGTGCGTGCAGAGCGTGATGGCCTCCGAGGTCGGTGACGCCAAGTCGGCGTATGAGTACTTCCTGCTCAGCGCGGCGATCGACCTCGCCAATCTCGCCGGGAACACCGCCGACGGAGTGCACGTGGCGTCGTGCGGCGGCGTCTGGATGGCCCTCGTCAACGGGTTCGCCGGGCTGCGCGACCCCAACGGCGAGGACGTCCACTTCAAGCCGCGGCTGCCGGCCGACTGGCAGGGGATGCGCTTTCGCCTGATCGTCCGGGGCAGCCGCTTCGAGGTCGAGATGACGCCGGAGACCACGACCTACCGGCTCCTCGACGGCCCACCGATCGCGATCGTCAGCGACGGGCAGGAGATCACCGTCGCGTCCGCCGAGCCGATCGTCCTGCCGGCTGCCTGCCTCGCCGCCTGAGCAGCGTCTCGGCCGAGCTGCGCGGGTCACGTGCCGGCGGGACGAGCCCGAAGCGGTCCCGACGAGCGGCCCGGAGTCCGCCGGGAGGCCTAACCGGCCACGGGATGCACGACGGCGGCGCCGTCTGGCACACTACCGGCCGGTGACCCCGGAGATCGATCAACTCTGCATCGACACGATCCGCGCCCTGTCCATGGACGCGATCCAGAAGGCGAACTCCGGCCATCCCGGCCTGCCGATGGGAATGGCGCCGACGGCCTACGTCCTGTTTCGCAAGATCATGCGCCACGACCCGCGCGATCCGGCCTGGCCCGACCGCGATCGCTTCATCCTGAGCGCCGGACACGGGTCGATGCTGCTCTACTCCGCGCTCCACCTCACCGGCTACGACCTGCCGATGGACGATCTCAAGCGCTTCCGCCAGTGGGAGTCGCTCGCCCCCGGCCATCCGGAGGTCGACAGGACGAACGTCACCCCGGGCGTCGAGGTCACGACCGGGCCGCTCGGCCAGGGCTTCGGCAACGGCGTCGGCATGGCGATCGCCGAGAAGTTCCTCCGCGACCACTACGGCGAGGACGTCCAGAACCATCACATCTACGCGATCGTCTCCGACGGCGACCTGATGGAGGGGATCGCCTCCGAGGCCGCGTCGCTCGCCGGCCAGCTCGGGCTCGGACGGATCGTCTACCTCTACGACGACAACGACATCTCACTCGACGGGCCGACCTCGCTGAGCTTCGACCGCGAGCGCGTCGACCAGCGCTTCGAAGCCTACGGCTGGCATGTCCAGGACGTCCACGACGCCAACGATCTCGTCGCGCTCGAAATGGCGATCAAGAACGCCCAGAAGATCTCAGACAAGCCGTCGCTGATCCGCGTCAAGTCGATCATCGGCTACCCGTCGCCGAACAAGGCCGGCACCAGCAAGGCCCACGGCGCCGCGCTCGGCGACGAGGAGGTCGCCCTGACCAAGGAGGTCATGGGCTGGGATCCCGAGAAGAAGTTCTACGTTCCCGACGACGTCTACGAGGCCTTCAGCATGGTCGCCGAGGGCGAGCAGGCCCACGCCGAGTGGAACGACCGCTTCGCCGGATGGCGCGCGGCTCACGCCGAGCTCGCCGACGAGTGGGACCTCGCCTGGAAGGGCAGCCCGCAACCGGGCCTCGCCGCGGCGCTGCCGACCGACTGGGAGAAGGACAAGATGTCCACCCGCGTGGCCGGCGGCAAGGCGATGGCCGCCTTCGAGCCCTTCACGCCGACGATGCTCGGCGGCGCCGCTGACCTGACCGCCTCGACGATGACCGTCTTCCCGGAGTCCGAGCGCTTCACGATCGAGCGGTCCGGACGCAACGTGTTCTTCGGCGTGCGCGAGCACGCGATGGGCGCCGCGGTCAACGGGATGGCCGCCCACGGCGGGATCGTCCGGCCGTACGGGTCGACCTTCCTCCAGTTCGCCGACTACATGCGCGGGTCGATCCGCCTCTCCGCGCTGATGGGCCTCAAGGTCGCCTGGGTCTTCACGCACGACTCGGTCGCCGTCGGCGAGGACGGACCGACCCACCAGCCGATCGAGCACGTCGCGTCGCTCCGGGCAATCCCCGGACTCGTCGTGCTCCGGCCGGCCGACGCGGCCGAGACGGCCGAGGCATGGCGTGTCGTGCTCGAGGACCTCGACGGACCCGCGGCCTTCGCGCTCTCGCGCCAGGACCTCCCGGTCCTCGACCGCTCCGACGGCGGGGCCTACGCGTCGGCCGACGGCGTCGGCCGCGGCGCCTACGTCCTCTGCGACGCCGACGACGCCAAGGCGACGATCATCGCGACGGGCAGCGAGGTCTGGGTCGCCCTGGCCGCCCGCGACGAGCTCGACGTGCCGGTCCGTGTCGTCTCGATGCCGTCGTGGGAGCTCTTCGAGGCCCAGGACGACGCCTACCGCGAGAGCGTTCTCGCACCGGACTCACCGACGGTCGCCGTCGAGGCGGGAATCCGGATGGGCTGGGAGCGCTACGCCGACTCGATCGTCTCGATCGATCGCTTCGGCGCCTCGGCGCCCGGCAACGTCGTGCTCGAGAACCTCGGCATGACGCCGTCGAACGTTGCCGACCACGTCCGCCGGCTGCTCGCCGCCTGACACTCGGCCGACCAACGGTTCGGGGAACCTCGCCTTACGCAAGGGCCGGGCGATGGCCACCGGCTACGTGACTCACAGCGGTGACGATGTTGCGGTGGTTCATGTGTTGCATATCGGTAGCACTGTGTCTATGCTGGTGCGCCCAGCAGCGGGCGCCGTCGTCGGCGCCACGCCAGGAATGGAGGCGTGATGGCATCGGAGTCCAGCGACGTCACCGGCGAGCAGATCGCCGACGATCGGCGCGCGAGCGCACACGAAGCCGGCGTTCACACTGACGATCCCACCCTCCCACAGGAGGACAAGGGGCTGGTCGAGCTACACGTCTGCATGGGCCTGAACGCCTGCAAGGGCCACGGCATCAACAACACCGGGTGGATGGCCGGGACGGGCAACTGCGCGACGGCGATCCACGTCTGCCACGGCGACAACGAGTGTCGCGGCCAGGGCGGCTGTGGCTACGCCGGATCGGCCTACGAGCAGGCCAAGCCGGGCGACCAGGCTTGCAAGGAGAATGGCAGCTGCGCCAGTCCGATCAACATCTGCCGAGTGTTCTCCGCCGGCCCCTATAAGGGTAAGAACGTCTGGAAGCGCGCACGTGCGATCTTCGAGGAGCGAATGTATGAAGCCGGCGTGGCGTTCGGCCCCTCCCCGGGTGCCGGCTACCCGGATGACACCGTGCCGCCCGGCTACATCCAGTGACGCCGCCTCGCCTCGGACTGGCGAACCTCGGCTTCGGCGTCGGCCTTCGATCGGCTCACTACAACTATCTGCTGGAGCACTGGCCGGAGGTCGACTGGTTCGAGATCGTCTCAGAGAACTTCATGGACACGCGCGGGCGACCGCGCCACGTGCTAGAAGCGATCGCCGCGCGGTACCCGGTCGTGGCCCACGGCGTGTCGATGTCGATCGGCTCGACCGACCCGCTCGACCGCGACTACCTCGCACGCTTGAAGCGATTCGTCGATGAGCTCCAGCCCGTCTGGGTCTCCGATCATCTCTGCTGGACGGGCGTCGCCGGCTTGAACACCCACGAGCTGGTCCCGATTCCCTTCACCGACGAGTCGCTCTCCCATGTCGTGGAGCGCGTCCGGATCGTCCAGGAACTGCTCGAGCGCCCGCTCGTGCTCGAGAACGCCAGCTCGTATGTGACCTACGTCGATTCGACGATGACCGAGTGGGAGTTCCTCGCCCGCCTCGCCGAGGAGTCCGACTGCGGACTGCTGCTCGACGTCGCGAACGTCCGCGTCAACGCCGTCAACCACGGCTTCGACGCCTCCGAGTACCTCCGCGCCCTGCCGGCCGACCGGGTCGTCCAGATGCACCTCGCCGGTCACACCGAGCGCGAGACCCACATCGTCGACACCCACGATCGGCCGGTCTCAGATCAGGTCTGGGAGCTCTACGCCCTGGCGAGCGAGCTGACCGGCGGCGTCTCGACGCTGATCGAATGGGACGAGGATCTCCCGGCTTTCCCCGTCCTGCACGCCGAGGCGTTGAAGGCTAAAAGGGCCGCCGCGATCGCGCGGGCCGCCGCATGAGCGACCTCGCGACCACCCAGCACTGGATGCAGGGCCTCATCACCGGCCCCGAAGGCTTCCAATCGCACGCCGCGGGCACGGGGGTCGATCCGGCTTCTCGGCGACGCTCCGTCGAAGCCGTCGTCAACGGCGCGGGCGGGCTGAGCGCGATCGAGCGTGTCGCGCTCTACGCCCGCACCTACCGCGAGCGGCTGACCGGTTGCCTGCGCGAGAGCTACCCGGGCTTGCGTCACGCGCTCGGCGACGAGCTGTTCGACGACTTCGCCGAGGCCTATCTGCGCGAGCAGCCCTCGCGCAGCTACACGCTGGCGACACTCGGCGCCGGCTGGCCGGCCCACCTCGAGGCGACGCGACCCGACCACGATCGGCCGCTCGACCAACGCGCATCGTGGCCGGACTTCCTGATCGACCTCGCCCGGCTCGAACGGGCCTTCTGCGAGGCCTACGACGCCCTCGGTGTCGAGGGCTGCGCCCTCCCGGGTGCGCGGGACCTCGCGAGCGCTGTCGGCACCGACGAGCGACGTCCCGAGCTGACGGTGACACCCGTCCGCTGCCTGCGCCTGCTGGCAGCCCGCTTCCCGGTCGGCTCGTACCTCGTCGCCGTGCGCCGTGGCGAGCGCCCACCCCCGCCTGCACCGCGGCAGAGCTTCGTCGCCCTCAGCCGGCGTGACTACGTCGTGACGATCACACAGCTCACCGCCTCAGGCCATCTGCTGCTCGGCGCCCTACGCGCCGGCGCATCTCTCGCGACCGCCTCGCGGGGCGCCGGTCTCGAACAGGCCGAGGCTTGGCGGCTCGTGGGCGACTGGGCCGATCGCGGCCTGGTCGCCCGACTCGATCTTCCCCGGCCGGAGCGGCCGGGCGTCCGGTCTACAGAGGGGATGCCTCGATGTTGACGCCGAAACCGCCAACCCTGTACAACAGCTATCCGGTCAAGCTCGCGGATCCGCTGCATCCCATCGAATCCATCCCGGAGATGTGCTTCCACCTGGCGAATGCCGCCGCTGTCGAGCTCTCGACGGTCCCGCTCTACCTCTACGCCGCCTACTCGATTCAGACATCCGGCTACCGCCAGTGGAACCCCGGGATCTCGGCGTTTCGCACGATTCGTAGCGTGGTCATCGAGGAGATGCTCCACCTGTGCCTGGCCCGCAACGTCCTGACGGCGATCGGTGGCGACATGGCACTGTACAACCTCGACGTCGTGACGACCTACCCCTCGGACATGACGCACCGCTGGCCGCCCCTGGAGCTCCGGCTTGCGCCGGCGTCGCCCAAGTTGATGGAAGATGTCTTCATCCCGCTCGAGCTGCCCTCTCGCGCTGACATCATGCTCGCCGCCGCGGAGGAGAAGTTCATCCCGATCGAGTACCGGACACTCGGTGAGTTCTACGACGCGATCCTCGCCGGACTCCAGCACCTCGAGACCAAATTCGGGGTCCCCGCGCTGTGGGGGGACGAGCAGACCAAGGACAAGCGCGCGGCGCTCCAGTACGGCCGCGCGTACTGGAACGACGACGGCGGCGGAGAGCCGATCATCGTCAGCGACCTGGCCAGCGCGACGACGGCGATCAAGACGATCGTCGACCAGGGCGAGGGAGCCGCGTCCGACAAGGTTCCGCTCAAGCCGGCCCACCCGACGCCCGGACTCGACGAGCTGACTCACTACGCGAAGTTTCAGCGGATCGCCGACGGCATCGACATGATCGGCGACGTCTGGCCCGTCCCGACCAATCCCAAGCGGACCGACTACACGGGGTCCCTGCTCGCCCTTGCGACGCTGTTCGACGCCGCGTACTGCTACGTCCTCTGCATGATCGACGAGATCTACAGAACGCCGACGATCACCCGGGACCGGGACGCGAACGGCCACATCATCGCCAAGACCCCCGTCCAGAGCCACCGCTACCTGCTCGAGCGCACGTTCCTCGCCGCGATGGGCGGCGTCCTCTACCCGATCGCGGACCTCCTCGTCCGCACCCCGCTCGACCCGAAAGTCGAGTCTGGACCGCATGCCGGCCCGACCTTCGGCTACTACGCCTTCGTCGGCGAGAAGAAGGACGAGCTGGTCAAGCTCTGCGAGGCCGCCGTCGCCGACTTCCCCAGTCTCGGCGGCGACGACGGCGTCCTCCAGCTGATCCAACGCCTCCCGCCGGTCGGCGTCTCGCCGGTCATGCATTAACCAAACCAGTCTGGTCAAGTCAGCCCCGCGACCCCGGACCTCCCCGGACCGTCGGGCGCGCGTCGCTGCCCGGACGGCCGGGCGGCTACCTCAGGAGCGCCAGCGGCTCCTCGATCAGCTCGCGGATCCGCGCGAGCAGGCGGGCGGCGTCCGCTCCGTAGAGGATCCGGTGGTCGCACGCGAGCGTCACGTCCATCGCGTGGCCGACGGCCAGCTCCCCGTCGACGACGACCGCCCGCCGGGTCACCGCGCCGACCGCGAGGATCGCAGCCTGCGGCGGGTTGATCACCGCCGTGAAGCTCTTGACGCCGAACATCCCGAGGTTCGAGACCGTGAAGGTCGCCCCCGACACCTCCGGCGGCGTCACCTGACCGTCGCGGACCCTGTTCGCCAGTCGACGCGTCTCGATCGCGATCTCCTCGAGCGGCTTCGAGTCGGCGTCGAAGACCGTCGGCACGACGAGGACCCCCTCGCCGGCGACGGCAACGCCGATGTTGACCCTCGAGAAGAACTCGAACCGACCGTCCCGCCACGCCGCGTTGGCTCGCGGATGCTCGCGCAGGGCAACACCGCACGCCTTGACGACGATGTCGTTGTACGACGGGACCGTCCGCTCGCCCGAAACGCCCTTGAGGCGCTCGCGCAGCTCGACGCACCGCTCCATGTAGATCTCCGCGGTCACCGTGAACTCCGGCACCGTCGCCTTCGACGAGGCCATCCGCCGCGCGACGACCTGCTGGGCTCGGTTCGGCTCCTCCGTCGTGACGTTCCCCTTGCCGCTTGCCGGCTCCCCCGCCTGACGCTCCCCACCCGCCTGACGCTCCCCACCCGCCTGACGCTCCCCACCCGCCTGACGCTCCCCACCCGCCTGACGCTCCCCACCCGCCTGACGCTCCCCACCCGCCTGACGCTCCCCACCCGCCTGAGGCTGCGCGCCCCCCTGAGGCTCCCGACCAACCGGCTCCGCAGACGGTGCCGGAGGCGGCGGCACCGCCGAGATTGCTGCGTCGCCCGGCGCCGGGACCTCCGCGCGCCCGGCTGGCTGCTCGGGCGGCTGCCCGTCGGCCACCTGCTCGACATCGACGCGGACTACCCGGCCGCCCGGTCCGCTCCCCCTCACCGACCCGAGATCGACGCCCCGGTCGCGGGCGATCCGCCGCGCGATCGGCGACGCCCGGACCCGCTCGCCCGGTTCGCTCGCCTCCACGCCGGTCTCGTCAACCACGACCCTCGCCGGCTCCGGCAGCCCGCCGGCAAGCTCGACCACGCTCCCGGCGACGGGAGCCGGCGCGGCCACCGCCGGCGGAGCGCCCTGGACCGCCGCCGCGGCGCTCGGCGACTCGGGAACCACGACTGGCGCGGGCGCCGCCTCGCCGGCCGACCCCCCGGCCCGGCCGCTCCCGTCCGCCCCGACCCCGATTCGGGCGATCACCGCTCCAATCGGAAGAGTGTCTCCCTCGGCAGCCACGATCTCCAGCCGCCCGGCCGCACTCGACTCGTAGGTCATCGTCGCCTTGTCGGTCTCGATCTCGACCAGCGCCTCCCCCCGGCCGACGTCCTCGCCGGCCGCCTTCAGCCACTTGAGGATCGTTCCCTCCTCCATCGAGTCCGACAGCCGCGGCATCTCGATCTCAGCCACGGGCCAACATCCCGACCACGGCATCGACGATCTGCGCCTCGTGCGGGAAGGCGATCTGCTCGAGGGACTTCGAGTACGGCATCGGCACATCGGCCCCGGCGATCCGCATGACCGGCGCGTCGAGGTAGTCGAACGCGTGCTCGGCGATCAGCGCCGACAGGTTGGCCCCGACCCCCCCGTGCGGCCAGCCCTCCTCCACGACGACGACACGGTTGGTCTTGCGGACCGACACGAGGATCGTCTCGAGGTCGAGCGGCCGCAGCGTCCGCGGGTCGATCACCTCGGCCGAGATCCCGTGATGCTCGGCCAAGAGGACGGCCGCCCGCTCGGCCGTCACGGCCATCCGGGAGATCCCGACAAGGGTCACGTCGGCCCCTTCGCGGCGGACCGCGGCCACGCCGAAGGGGACGAGCAGGTCGGCGTCGTCGGGAACCTCGCCCCGCTGTCCGTAGAGGTACTCGTGCTCGATGAAGACCACCGGGTTCTCGTCGCGGATCGCCGACTTCAGGAGACCCTTCGCGTCGGCGGCCGTCGACGGCGTGGCGACCAGCAGGCCGGGCACGTGGAGGAACATCGCCTCCCACGAATGCGAGTGCGTCGGCCCGAGCTGGTGGCCGGCTCCCTGGGGCATCCGCACGACCAGCGGGACCTTGACCTGGCCACCGAACATGTAGCGGATGCTCGCCGCGTGATTGACGATCTGGTCGAGCGCCAGCAGCGAGAAGTTGATCGTCATCAGCTCGACCACCGGCCGCAGGCCGGTCATCGCAGCGCCGACGCCCATCCCGACGATCGTGTTCTCGGAGATCGGCGTGTCCCGGACCCGGCGCTCGCCGAACTCGGCGAGCAGACCGGCCGTCACCTTGAAGGCCCCGTTGAAGACCCCGATGTCCTCGCCCATCAGCATCACCCGCTCGTCCCGCGCCATCTCCTCGCGCAGGGCGGCATTGAGGGCCTCTCGGTAGCGCATCACCGCCATCGCTACCAGTACAGCCCCTTGACCTGGTCGCCGAGCACGTAGACGTCCTCGTAGAGCGAGTCCGCGTCCGGCTCGGGCGACGCCTCGGCGAAGGCGACGGCCGCGTCGACCCGGGCGATCGCCGCCGCGTCGACCCCCGCCCGCTCGTCCGCGCTCAACAGGCCAGCGGCTTCGAGCCGGTCGCCGAAGGTCCCGAGCGGGTCGCGCAGACGCCATTCGGCGACCTGCTGCTTGGTCCGGTACTCCTCCGGATCGGCCATCGAGTGCCCCCTGAAGCGGTAGGTCAGCGCCTCGACGAGCACCGGCCGCCGCTCGGTCCGCGCCGTCTCGAGCGCTTCCACGCAGACCGCGTACGTGTCGGCGACGTCCATCCCGTCGCACCGCAGCCCCGGCACCCCGAAGCTCTCCCCCTTGCGCACGAGATCGGTGACCGCCGAGTGGCGCTCGAGCGACGTTCCCATCCCGAAGCGGTTGTTCGTGACCATGAAGACGACCGGCAGATGCCACAGCGCGGCCAGGTTCATCGTCTCGCCGAACGTCCCCTGGTTGGTCGCCCCGTCGCCGAACGTGCACAGCGTCGCCTCGTCGAGCCCCAGGTAGTCCGACGCGAGGCCGAACCCCGCCGCGATCGGGAGGTTCCCGCCGACAATCCCGTACCCGCCCATGAACCGCCGCTCCACATCGAACATGTGCATCGAGCCGCCCCGGCCGCGACAGCACCCGTCGACCTTGCCGAACAGCTCGGCCATCACCGCCTCGGGCGTCGTCCCCCGGGCCAGGGCGTGGCCGTGGGACCGGTAGGTCGAGATCAGGTAATCCCGATCGCGCAGCGCGCGGGCCGCTCCGACGATCGTCGCCTCCTCGCCGATCGCGAGGTGGAGGAACCCGCCGACCCGTGCCTTCGCATACATCTCGCCCGCCCGCTCCTCGAACCGGCGGATCAGGACCATCGTCTCGAGCCACTCCCGCGCCTGCGCCCGGTCGCCCGGAAGCGGCCGGAGCTCGTTGGCGGCTTCGGGGACTGCGCCTTCGACGGCCGGGCGATCCGCCATCCGGCTCACGATAGCCGGGTCTCCTTTCAGCCGGTCGACTCGCCGCCGAGGCGGTCGACCATGCGCAGCAGGTCGAGCGGGCTGAACGGCTTGGTCAGGAAGAGGTCCGCCCCGGCCTCCTCCGAGCGCCGGCGAGCCGACTCGTCGGCCGAGGCCGTCAGCATCACGATCGTCGCCCCCGCCGTCGCCGGGTCCTGGCGGAGCGCCCGGCAGGCGCCGATGCCGTCGAGCCGGGGCATGTCGATATCGAGGAAGACCAGGCGCGGGTGCTGCGCGCGCGCGACGACCAGCGCCTCCTCTCCATCCGCCGCCTCGAACAGCGCGAAGTGCGCGACGTCCTCGAGCGTCGTGAGGATCAGCCCACGAATGAAGGGGTCGTCGTCGACGACCAGCACCGCCCGCTTCTCGTTCATCCGATCTCCTCCCGGATCTCCTCGAAGGTCGCGTCCGAGATCTCCTCGAACGCCTTGATCACGCCCGGATCGAAGTGCGTTCCGGACTCCCCGACGATCATCTCCCGCGCCTGGGCGATCGGCGATCCCTGCCGGTAGGGGCGGTCGGTGGTCAGCGCGTCGAGCACGTCCGCCACCGAGAACACCCGCGCCGAAAGGGGGATCGCCTCGCCCGCCAGGCGATCTGGGTAGCCGAGGCCGTCCCACCGTTCGTGATGGCTGCGGATGACCTCACGCGCCTGTCCGAGGAAGTCGATCTCCCTGACGATCTGCGACCCGGTGACCGGGTGCTGCTCGATCACCAGTCGCTCCTGCGGCGTCAGGCGAGCCGGCTTGAAGAGGATCGCGTCGGGGACCGCGACCTTGCCGATGTCGTGCAGCAGGAACCCGAACTCGATCTCCCGAGCCCCGGCCAGGTCGAGGCCGGCCACCCGGGCGATCGCGAGCGCGTACGCGGCAACCCGTTCGGCGTGCTTGCCCGTGTACGCGTCCCGCGCCTCCACGGCGTTCGCCAGCGCCCGGACCGTGGCCATGTACGACCGCTGGAGCTCGAGCGTCCGCTCGCGCTCCTGCTTGAAGGTCTCCCGCAGGTCGGCCGCATACCGCTCGAGCTGGAGCTCCTTCTCGGCGGCCTGGCGCTCGTGGACGGCGAGGTCCCCCCGCAGGCGCTCGATCTCCCGGTGCAGATCGTCCACAGGCCTAAGCTTCCCCGATCCCGGCGAGCGCCGCACGCACGGCCAGGGCGGCCTGCTCGACCGGGAGCACCGGAACCCCGATCTGCGCGTCGATCGCGTCCGGGTCGGTCGCGAAGAAGATCACCGCGTGCTCCCCCCGCCGCCCGCGCAGATCGACGCTCTCGACGACCGCCTGGGGATTGCGCATGCCGGCGTCGATCAGCGCCACCTCGAAGCGCTCGAGCTCGCACGCCCGGGCCGCTCCCGGCCCGGTCGCCTCCCACGCGAACTCGACGCCGAGCCGCGCGAGCGGATCCGCCAGATGCCCGCGCATCTCGTCACGCCCGACGACCAGGACCCGCGTCCGACCGGCCGCGACCGCCGTCGCTACGACCGAGCAGAGCTCGTCGCTGTCGATCGGCTTCGGCACCACCCACTCGCTCGCGAGGCCGGTCGCGTCGGGGAAGGACGAGATGAAGACCGCCGGCATGTTTCGCAGGCGCGGATCCCCCCGCATCGCCCGCAGCGTGTCGATCCCGTTCAAGCCCGGCATCAGCACGTCGAGCGTGACGAGGTCGAAGCGCTCGGACCGCAGCCGGTGGAGGGCGTCCCGGCCCGAGTTGACCTCCACCGTCTCGACTCCGAGCGGCGCGAGCTTGTCCGCGATCAGCCGCGTCAGTCGCGGCTCGTCGTCGACGACGAGCACCCGACGGCCGGCCATCGCCCCCGGACCCGGGCCCGACCGGCTGCCGTTGCCGCTCGCGCCGACGGCGTCGGTGGCCGTGGCGATCGGCAGATTGACCGTGAACGTCGTCCCCACTCCGACCTCGCTCTCGAGCTCGACCGACCCGCCGTGGAGGTCGACGAGCGACTTGACGATCGACAGCCCGAGGCCGGTGCCCGTCTCCGCGCGCGGCCCCTCGCCCCGGTAGAAGCGCTCGAAGACGCGTTCCCGCTCGCCCGCGGTCATCCCCCGGCCGTTGTCGGACACCGCGATCGACAGCCCCCGGCCTCCGGCACGCAGAGCCATTCCCAGACGGCCGCCGTCGGCCGTGTAGATGTGGGCGTTGGTCAGCAGGTTCGTGACGATCTGCCGGACCCGTGCGGCATCGACGAAGGCGTTGGGAAGCCTGCCGTCGATCGCGAGGCCCAGCGTCTGGTGCTTCTCCGCGAGCCGCGGCGCCATCAGCTCGGCGACCTCCTCGAGGACCTCGCGGAGATCGGTCGGCCGGCGGACGAGCTCCACGTTGTTGGCCTCGAGCTTGGCGACGTCGAGCAGGTCGTTGACGAGGTCGACGAGCCGGTCCGCCGACAGCAGGATGATCCGCACGAACTCGCTCTGGCGCGGCGTCAGCCCCTTCGAGTTGCCGAGCAGCTCGACGTATCCCTTGATCGAGGTCAGCGGGCTGCGCAGCTCGTGCGACGCCGTCGCCACGAACTCGGTCTTCGCCCGTTCGAGCCGAGCCCGTTCGGAGACGTCGCGGACCGTCCAGATCACGCCGCCCCCGCCCGAGGTCAGGCGGGCCGCCGTCACCGCCAGGGTCGCCCGCTCGCTCTCGACGATCACCTCGCCGGCGAGGGCGCTCGCGAGCTCCGGGAGGTGGGCGGTCCCTCGCCCGACGCGGACCCCCGGTCGCACCTCGGGCACGAGCTCTCCCGCGCGTGGATTGACCGCCACGACCGTGCCGTCCGTCTCGCAGATGATCAGCGCGTCCCCGAGGCTCTCGATCGTGATCGACAACCGCCGCCGCTCGGCCTCGATCTGGGCGGTCGCCCGCGAGAGGTCCTCGCCCATCCGGTTGAAGGCCTCGCCCAGCGACACGAGCTCTCGCGGTCCGGCCGGCGCCACCCGCGTGCCGAGGTCCCCGTCGGCCAGCCGGCGGGTGGCCGCGACGAGATCAGAGAGCGGCGTGCGCAGCGAACGGATCAGGGCGACGATCAGCAGGAGAACCGTGACGAGGGCGAGGCCGCCGCTGAGCACGACGGCGATCAGCGCCCGCCGCGTCTTCGATCTCGCGGTCGTTCGCGCCGCGTCGGCCCGCGTCACCTGGTGCTGGGAGAGGGCATCCGCGGCATGGCGCTCGCGGGCGATGTGCACCGCGATCAGCGCGCTCGTGCGGCGCCGCGAGATCCCCCCCGGGCTCCCGGCGACCGGCTGACTCGCGAGCTTCCGGGCTGCCGCGTCGGCTTTCACGGCACCGTCGATCAGCCGTCTGCTCTCGCGGTCGGGGTCGCCGGCGACCAGCTGGAGGGCCCTGTCGACGGCCGTCGTCACCAGACTCTGAGCCATGTTCAGCCGCCGGGCGTTGCGAGACGCGGGAGGCGTCCGAAACTCGACCTCCTCGACAAGCGCGGCGCTCGCGAGTTGGGCAGCCGCAACCTGGAGGGCGCTGGTCACCGACAGGCGGTTCTCGTAGTCCTGCCTGACCTTGTAGAGCGCGGCGATACCCAGGGCCGTGATCACAGCGAGGATCACCGCGATGCCGATCAGCGCGCCGCTCAGCAGTCGGGCGATCGACAGCTTCCGCATTGGGCCCGACGTTAGCTGGTCGGGTCGCTCCCTGCGGGCGCCTTCGGACACCCGTCCATCCCGGCTGTGGGCCTCCGGCGATGGACTACGATCGAATCATGGATCTTGTCGGGAGCTGGCTGCGACGCGCGATGTACGCGAGCCTCGTCGCCCTGGTCGTTCCGGTCGCCGTCCTGATCGCCCTGATCGCCACGCTCCACGGCGGGCTCGGCGGCCTCGGCTCGCTCGGTCAGCTGTTCACCGGCCCGAGCGTTCCCCTCGCGACCTCGCTCGTCGCCGGACCGCCGCCGCGCCAGGCGCGGACGTTCACGGTCGTCGTGCCCGGCGCGCTGCTCGCCGCGGCGCCGGCCTCCGGGATCGGCAGCGGCCAGGCTCGCGCGGGCCGTCCCGCGAAGACCGGCTCCCACGGCGAGACGGGTGCGACCACGCTGACCGTCGGGCCGAACGGCGGCCCGACGAGCGGTGCGGGCGCCAACGGCACAGGCACCGGCGCCGGCACGGCCGCCGCCGGCGGCGGCGGCGGCGCGGGGGCCTCGACCCCCCACACGACCCCCGCCGCCCCAACCAAGGGACTCGGAGGCACGATCGTCGCCGTGACCGGCGGCCTCGGCCAGACGGTCTCGAACGCGGGGGCCGCGGTCGGCCAGACCGCCGGCAACGCGACCGGCGCAGTCGGCGGGATCGTGACGGGAATCAACCAGCCACTCGGATCGCTCGTCTCCGGAGCGGGGACGGCGCTCAACGGCACGCTGACGGGAACGGGGACCGCCGCCGGCGGGCTCGTGACCCAGTTGGGGAACGTACTCGGCCAGGCGCTTGGTGCCGGCTCCCAGTAGCGACCAGACGACGACTGCGGCACGGAGCCCCGGCCCGCCCGCGGCGCTCTCGATTCGCGGCCTGACGAAGCGCTACGACGGCGGCGTGCTCGCGCTCGACGCCTTCAGCCTCGAGGTGGCCGGCGGCGAGTTCTTCGGCCTGCTGGGCCCCAACGGCGCCGGCAAGACGACCTTGATCAGCGCAATCTGCAACCTGATCCGGGTCACCGCCGGCGAGATCCGGATCTTCGGGGCCGCCCACGGCGACCCGTCGGCGCGCGCAATGGTCGGCCTCGCCGAGCAGGACGTCAACCTCGACCGCTTCCTCGATGTCGAGGAGACGCTTGTCTACCACGGCGGCTATTACGGGATGACCCGGACCGAGGCCCACCGGAGGGCTCGGGAGATGATGGACGTCTTCGACCTCCGTGCGAAGGCCGGCGTCAGGGCGCCGGCGCTCTCAGGCGGGATGCGGCGGCGGCTGCTGCTCGCGCGAGCTCTGATGCACAAGCCGCCCCTGGTGATCCTCGACGAGCCGACGGCCGGCGTCGACTTCGAGCTGCGCCTCGAGCTCTGGCGCTACATCCGGCGCCTCCACGAGCTCGGCACGACGATCCTCCTGACGACGCACTACCTCGAGGAGGCCGAGGAGCTCTGCCAGGACATCGCGCTGATCCGCGGCGGCCGCGTGATCGCCCGGGACACCGCGGAGGGCCTGCGCGCCGAATATCAAGCCGAGTCGCTGGCCGACGTCTACGTCAAGGCGATGGCCCGATGACCGAGACCGTGCTGGCCGACGACAGGCCGACCGCAGGCGCCCGTAAGCCCGGCTGCGGCCGAGTGGCGCGGATCGCCGACCGCCATCGCGGGCTGGTCGCGCTCACCTCGCGGGAGGTGCTCCGCGTGCTCAAGCTCTGGACGCAGACGATCGTCGCGCCGGTCGTCGCGTCCTTCCTCTTCATCCTCGTCTTCGGCCTCTCGCTCAGCGGGCGGATCCGCCAGGTCCACGGCGTCGACTACCGCGTCTTCATCGTCCCCGGCCTGGTCACGATGGCGATGGTCCAGGCGGCCTACTCCAACAACGCCTCGTCGGTCTTCCAGGCCCGCTTCGACCGCTACCTCAACGACGTCCTGGCGTCGCCGATGCGCAATTGGCAGATCAACCTCGGCCTCTCGCTCGGCGGGATCGTCCGGGCCCTGCTGATCGGGATCTCGCTGCTGGCGCTCGCGATCCCGATCACGGGAGTGCCGATCCGCCAACCACTGGTCCTTGTGACGGCTGTCGGCCTCGGCCTGACGCTGTTCGCCTCGCTTGGGGTGGTCGTCGGGATCTACGCGAAGTCGTGGGACCACGCCGGGTTCGTCCAGAACATCCTGATCGTCCCGCTCAGCTTCCTCGGCGGGGTCTTCTACTCCGTCGACACGCTCCCGTCGCCGTGGCGGGAGGTCTCCCACGCCAACCCGGTCTTCTACCTGGTCCAGGCCGTCCGCTACGGGTTCCTCGGGATCGGCGACGTCCCGATCGGGCTGGCGCTCGGAATCACCGCGGTCCTCGCGGGCGTCACGGTCACCTGGAGCGCGTGGCTCTTCGCGAGCGGGAAGAAGCTCAAGCCCTAGCATCCACCGAGTGGAGCTCCGGCACCTGCGGTATTTCGTTGCGGTCGCCGAGGAGCTCCACTTCCACCGGGCGGCCGAGCGTCTCCACATATCCCAGCCGCCGCTCAGCCAGCAGATCCGCGCGCTCGAGACCGAGCTGGGCGTCGAGCTCTTGCGACGCAACCGCCGGCGGGTCGAGCTGACGGAGGCCGGGACGGCGTTCCTCGGCGAGGCGCGGGCGATCCTGACCCGCGTCCAGCAGGCCGGCGACCTCGCCCGGCGGGTCGCCCGGGGCGAGGTCGGAAAGCTGTCGGTCGGGTTCGTCGGCTCGGCGATGTACGCGACGCTTCCCGAGATCCTCCGGGCCTTCCGCGACGAGCATCCCGACGTCGAGCTCCAACTGCGGCCGTTCCCGACCGCCCCCCAGCTCGAGGCCCTCCGGGACGGGCGGATCGACGTCGGGTTCCTGCGGCCGCCGGTCGGCAGCTCGGGCCTCGAGATCGAGACGATCCAGCGGGAGATGATCGTCGTCGCGCTGCCCCGCTCGCATCCGCTCGCCCACGCGCAGAGCGTCGGGATCACCCAGCTCCAGAACGAGACGTTCGTGCTCCTCGCGCGGACCGAGTCGCCCGGCGTCTACGACTCGCTCGCGCTGACGCTCAGCGAGCTGGCCGGCAACCCCCGGGCAGTCCAGGAGGCCGATGACATGCAGACGCTGATCGGGCTCGTCGCGGCCGGGATCGGCGTCGCCCTGGTGCCGATCTCGGTTTCCCTGCTCCACCGGCCCGGTGTCGTCTACCGGCCCCTCTCGGGACGGGCGCCGACCGTCGAGCTGGCGCTGGCCTGGCGCTCGGGCCCACTCTCACCGGTCGTCGCCGCTTTCCTCGCGATAGCCCGCATCGCAGCAGCCCGCTGAACTCGCGCGCTCTTGCTGGCGGCCCGCCGACACCACGCAGCAAAGAATAAATGCGAATCGTCGCCGGCTCAGGCGCTAAGATGGGAGACCTGTCGCATCCACGCGGGTAGAGACCGGCCCATGCCAGGAGGAGAACGGGCACGATGCACCTGAGAATTCTCGGATTGTCAGCGACGATGTTGGCAGTCGCAGCTGGATCTGCGCTTGCCGCGACCACGATCATCGGCAACGTGAGCCAGTCTAACTCCCAAGCGGTCAACAGTTCTCAGTCCGCCCTCAACGGGGCCGGCGGCGGCGCGACCTACATTCTCGGCGGCTCGTCGCCCACCGTGAATCAGAATTCTTCCAACGTGCTCGTCAACGTCCAGACGATCGGTGGCGGCGCTGGACCGTGCAATCTCGGACCACCGTATTGCTCGCCGGCTACCACCAACTTCACGTTGATCGGCAACGCATCGCAGGTCAACCAGCAGGCGGTCAACAGTCAGCAGGTCGCTTCGAACGGCAGGGCGGGGACAGGCGCCGGGACGACCTTCATCGGCGGGTCATCTTCCCCGACGCTCAACCAGAATTCGTTCAACCTGCTGATCAACGACGTGATCCTCGGCCCCTAGCGCCGCCGCGCCGGCCGGGCTCGCGGCCCGCGCCTACTGATCAAAATCCGTCGGCAAGACGACCGGTATCGCCGCCACTTCGCGCCGCCACATCCGCGGATCGTGGCCACGCAGCCGTGCGACGAGGTTGGTCACCAACGGCTCGAGCGGATTCAATCGTGAGGTTGCGCGAACCGCCGCCGACGGGTCGACGCCTTCGGCCGCGCGGACGGTGGCCAGGGCGTAATGCAGGACCCAATCGTCGGGATCGAGGCTGACGGCCTGCTCCTCCTCGCGGACGGCGAGTGCTCGCCTGCCGTCGAGTGCGGCGCAGTAGCCGAGCAACATCGGCGGTCCGGGCAGGACCCCGAAGGCCGACCGAGCCGCCGCAGCCGATGCTTCGGTGGACGGACAATCGGCTCTGCGGAAAGCGATCAGGCTATCGTCGAGCTGGTACTCGGCAATCGACAGCTTGACGAGCACGACGGCGGCTACAGCCAGGCCCGCCACCACGGCCCAACGGCCCCGCCGCCACGCCGGGCTTTGATCTATCGCACCTCCGCTGCGATTGGCGAGCATCGATCCGGCGACGGCGAACACCCAGAGCGTGCCCACGGGCATCTGCCAGTGCCAGTCGACCGCGACCGCGACCGCCCAGCCGACGACCGCAGCGAGCCCGGCGGACAGGATGACGCGCTCCGACCTCCGTACGGCCAGTCCGATGCCGATTATGATCGCGCCCAGGACCACGAGAAGAAGTCCCAGACCCACGATCCCGAGCTCGCCAAGCATCTGCAGATAGAGGGAGTGCGTCTCGTTGAATGGGATCTCGTACGGCCGGCCGCGAGCCCAGCTCAACACGAATGTGCCGGCTCCGCGGCCGAGCACCGGAGCCCGGCGGAAGTCGGCGATTGCCACGGTCCATGCCTGGAAGCGATCGCCGCTCTGCACATCGGTCAGCCGTCCTCTGACGTTCGGCTGGCTCGAGCCTGGCTGAGTGAAACGCGCATACTCACCCCGCAGGGCCGGCAGTTCGCGGGCGACGACGATCGTCGCTCCGAGCAGCCCGAGGGCAACGGCCCCAATGGCGATCCGCCGCGCCGCGATACGGCCCAACGGGCGTCGCGACCGCAGCCGGCGCTCGAGCAGGCGGTCCAGACCCCCGAGGACCGCCCGCAGCAGCCCTGCGACGATCGAGCAGGCCACGAGCACAGCGGCAACGCGATGTCCCTGGCTGACGGCGCTTGGACTGACAAAATCGCCCGTGGCCAGACGGTTCGCGTGGTAGGCGACAACGACGGCGATCCCTGTCGTGGGAACCGTTGCCAGCAGCGTCCCCACCGTCGTGGCCGACAGCCCGGCAACGAGAAGGACAACCAAAGCGACGAGGCCGGCCAGCAGTGGCCCGCGCGAGTAGGTAAGCAGCAGGGTGGTCACGAACACCGGCGTGCCAGCGGCCCCGACGATCCTTCCGGCCGCCCGGCGGGCGCCGGCGGCGAAGGCGAGAGAGATCAGTCCACCGACTACGGCGAGCAGACCGAGCGTGCTCGCGTAGTTGACCGGATACTGCAGGCGGCCGTAGGAGCGTTGGGAGAAGCCGATATCGACGGCGTCAGGGAGAAGCCGCGCCAGGAGCCCGGCGGAGCACAGGATCATGAATGCCGCCGCGACCGCGCCGAGCAGGCGCGATGTCGAGCGGTCATTACGCGCGAGGACCCCGAATAGCGTGAGCGTGGTGGCGTAGAGGACCACCCGCGCGCACTCGGTGACGGCCCGCGCCTCAGAGCCCGACCACGACGCCGAGGCGAGCGTCCAGCCAGCGAGGGACCAGAGGGCGGCGAGCCCGATCAGAAATGGACCTCTCCGCCCGCGGAATGCCCCGGGAGCGAGCGAAACCGCTCCCATCGTGAGCACTACGTAGACGCTTGCGCCAACAGCCTGCGCGCGGACGGCAAAACCACCGGAGCTGAACCCGAGAACGACGAGCGTCGCGGCGAGCAGTACGGGAGCGGCGGCTGCTCGCCCCAACCGCCACGGCGCACTGAGACGGGAATCTCCGCTCGCCGGCGGGTCTGCAAGATGATCCAAAGGCTCACCGTCCGGCGCTCGGAGGGCGGAGGCCATCCCAAGCAAGGATAGGGATCTCGCGGTCCGACACGGCAGCCAGGCGAGAGCACATCGGCCGGGATCGGTGTGGGGCGCCGAGACCTACCGCCGGGACCCTCCTCCGGACGAATCCGGGAGCCGAACCTCTTCTTCGAGATAGGCTCACTGTAGGAAGTGGGGCGACCCACCCGACGATGGCGGGAGAGTTTCGATGGACGTGCCAAACACAGGGGTCAGGCTGTGAAGGTCTTGGTAACGGGGGGCGCCGGTTTCATCGGGTCGCACCTCGTCGAACGGCTGCTCAAGCTCGGCAACGATGTGCGGGTGCTCGACAACTTCTCGACCGGCCACCGCGCAAACCTTTCGGACTTCGCCGACGAGATCGACATCGTCGAGGGCGACATCCAGAGCTACGAGCGCGTACACAACGCCGTACGCGGTTGCGACGCTGTTTTTCACCAGGCCGCACTCCCCTCCGTGCCGCGATCGATCGCAGATCCTCTGACGAGCCACGCGATCAACGCCACCGGGACCCTCAACCTGCTGCTCGCTGCTCGTGACGAGGACATCTCACGATTCGTCTACGCCTCGTCATCTTCGGTTTACGGGGCGGTGATGGGGCTCCCCAAATGCGAGACGATGGCGACGATGCCGATCTCCCCGTACGGGACCGCGAAGCTCGCCGCAGAAAGCTACTGCCGCAGCTTCCATGAGATCTACGGGCTCGAGACCGTCGCTCTGCGCTATTTCAACGTCTTCGGACCCCGTCAGGATCCGACCTCCGAGTACGCCGCTGTGATTCCCAAGTTCATCGTTGCCTACAGCGAGGGACGATCACCGACGATCTTCGGCGACGGCGAGCAGTCGCGTGACTTCACCTACGTCCAGAACGTGATCGACGCGAACCTCGCCGCGCTCGCCGCAGCCGGAGTTGGCGGCCGCGTCTACAACATCGCCTGCGGCGTGCGGATCACGCTCAATCAGCTGGCCGGCGAGCTGCGAACGCTGATGGGCGTCGACGTCAAGCCGACGTACGGCCCCGGCCGACCCGGGGATATCATCCACTCGCTCGCCGACGTGCGCCGCGCCCGCGAAGATCTGGGGTACGAGCCCCTGGTGCCGTTCTCAGAAGGGTTGCGACGGACGCTCCAGTACACCGCCAGCGTCCGGGCCGCCTCAAGCATCCGACCAGGCAGCTCGTGAGAGATCCCGCCGACGGATCATCCGCCGGGACCGCGAAAGCCGCTGGGACGGCGAAAGCCGCTGGGACGGCGAAAGCCGCTGGGACGGCGAAAGCCGCTGGGACGGCGAAAGCCGCTGGGACGGCGAAAGCCGCTGGGACGGCGAAAGCCGCTGGGTTCGTCCGATGACGGCTGAGCTCGTGCTTCCCTTCGCCTTCGCCTTCGCCGCCTTCGTTACCTTCGCGCTGACCCCGCTGGCGATCCGGCTCGCCGTGCGTACCGGCTTCCTGGATCGACCCCAGGGCTACAAGGGCCACGCCCTCCCCACGCCTTACCTCGGGGGGGCCGCACTTGCCGGCGGCGTGGTGGCCGCAACGATGGCATCCGGTGCGGCTTCGAACAACGGCGTCCTACTCGGCTGCGCCTTGCTTCTGTGGGCCCTGGGGACGCTCGACGACCGGCGCAACCTCTCACCGGTGACGCGGGTCGTGGCGGAGGCCGGGGTCGGTTTGGTGCTGTGGGGCACCGGACACGGTTGGGACGTGCTCGGGAGCGCACCGGCCGATGCGGCACTCACCGTGCTGTGGATCGTCGGGATCGTAAACGCGTTCAACCTGATGGACAATATGAACGGCGCGGCGGCGACCTGTGCCGCTGTCTCGGCTGCCGGCGCCGCCGGCCTTGCTCTGCTCGGTGGACACGTGGCGCTCGCCGCCCTGTGCGCGACCATCGCTGGCGCGAGCGTCGGATTCCTCCCCCACAACCTCGCACGGCCGAGCGCGATCTTCATGGGCGACGGCGGCAGCATGCTGCTCGGGGCGCTGGTCGCGGGAATCGTCATGTCCGCCGCGAGCGCAGGCAACGCCAACGCTCTGGCTCTGGTTCCGGGCGGACTGGTCGTCGGCCTTGCGATCTTCGACACGACCCTTGTCAGCATCTCGCGCCGCCGCGGCGGCCGACCCCTGCTGAGCGGCGGACGCGACCATCTGACCCACCGCCTGGCTCTGCGGCTGGGCTCGACGCGACGGGTGCCGGTCGCGTTGGCAGTTGGCCAAGCCGTACTTTGCACGGCGGCGCTCGGCGCGGTGTACGGGGGAACGATCTGGATCATCACGTCCGGCAGCGCTGCGGTGTGCATCGCTGTGGCTGCCGGGATATATCTCGAGGATGTAGCCCTATTCTCGAGGCCGCGCCCGCCCGCCCGCCCCGAACATGAGCGCTTGGCGATCCGCCCACGCCATCGCGAATACTCGTCGAGCAGCGGCGCCCCCGTCCGTTCAGATCAGTCGCTCCCTCCTCCGGAGAGCCCGCGACTGACGGAAGCCTGAGGGGCTCTGCTCTCCGGTCCGTCCGCGCCGTCGACTCCGTCCTCCGGAGCGGATTCTCCTCTCGTCCTGCGGCGGCCTCGATGTTTTCTGGTGGGTGTCGCCATTGCGGCGTAGCCCGAGTACAGGGCGGCCGCGGCGGCGTCGGTCGCGACGACACCGAGCGTGCTGCCGCCCGCTGAGGAGACGATCGACTGCAGCCGCGTGAGCTCATCACGCGATGTGGCCCCAAGACGGGCGACCAGCACGACGCCGGAGACGATGTTCATCAATGGAAGCGAGTCGCTCACCGCGAGCACCGGGGTGGAGTCGACGACCACGATGTCGGACTGCTCGGCAAGCTCCGCGATCAGTTCACGCATGCGCCGCGAGGCGATCAACTCCGACGGATTCGGCGGCGGCGTTCCGGATGGGAGTACGCGCAGGCGACCGACTCCCGCGCCGGGGGTGGGGATCTCGACCAGGACGTCATCGAGTGACAAGACCCCGACCAGCAAGCCTCCGAGTCCCCTCGAGGGCTCCCCGATGCCGAGACGGCCCGAGGCCGTCGGCCGTCTCAGATCGGCGTCGATGACGATCACATCGCGGCCGGCTCTCGCCAGGGCGATCGCCAGATTCGTCGTTACGGTCGTCTTGCCGTCGCCCTTCGTCGCGCTCGTGATCAAGACGCTGGAGATCCGTCGATCTATGTTGAAGTAGGTCAGCGCCGCGCGCAGCCTGTAGAAGGCCTCGTGATCGACATTTGACAGATTCCCTCCGGCGAATGAGCTCGTCGGAATCGAGCTCAACACAGGAAGCCCGGTCAGGCTCTCGAGGTCATCCGCCTCGCGTATCCGTCGATCGAAGGTCTCGGCCAGGGCGACCGCGCCAATGCCCAGCAGCAGAGCGGCGATCCCGGAAAGGATCACGCTGTGCACCAGCCGCGGCGCGATCGGCGTGCTCACCGCCGTGGCTGGGTCGACGATCTGGACGCCGCCGGGCTGTGTGGCGCGAAGCGCGCTCAGGTCGTGAAGGCGGACCAGGAGCTCGGACCTAACGGGGTCCGCGCGCGCGAGTGTGGAGAGCTGGCTCTGAAGGTCGGCGATCGACGCGTCGATCGCCTGGACGGCGGTACCGGTGCGCTGCGAGATCAATGACCTGGCGAAGGCATTGGCTACGTCGGCGGCTCGAGCAGAATTGTGATCCTGAGCGGTGACCGTGACGAACCCCGACAGGTCGCCCGTCGCGGTCGTCTCGGCAAGCAGCGACGGAGCAGCGCTGAATGGGAGTCCCAGCCTCGCGGCCGCCTGCCTAGCCGTCTTTGTCGTCGAGAGGAGCCGCGCCGCGACAGCGGCGTCAGAACTCGGAGTATCGGAGGGGGCCGCGGCCCCACCGAGTAGCGCGGCGCTGGACGCCTGCGCCTGCGGCTGAATTTCCAGCAACGTCGATGACTGGTAGACCCGCCTCTCCCGGCGGACCACCAGGTAGGTCGCGAGCGGAATCGCCACGAGGATCGCGAGCAGGAGGAACTTCCATCTCCAGAGGCTCGCGAGGTACGCCCGAGGGTCGTGCGTGCTCGCGTTCGGGGGTGGCGCACCCACGCCTAGTGAGAGGTAGAGATCGTCATCGCATCCGTCACAGGCCAGCGTTCAGCGAGCGCCCCAACCTAGCATGGCTGCCGGCCGACGAAGCCCCCGATCCTGAGACCACCGCTGGAACCACGGCCGCGTCTCCCAGCAGGCGCTCGCGCAGCAACATCAAGGTCGCGATCGCGAGTGCAACGAGGTGGGTTCGATAGCGAAATCCGGTACCGGCGTTCCCGACGCTGAGCGCATACGCGAGCATCAAGAAGGCCATCGGGAAAAGAAGCGGCGCCGCCGTGGCAAGCAGCGCGCCACGGGACCGCAGGACATTCGAGGCCAGGAGGACGAGGACCGCCAGTGCGATCAGCGTTCCGATCACCCCGACCTGCTGGCTGGTGCTCCCGATCTGCCAGGGATAGGGCTTGGCCAGCAGATCGAAGATGCGCTGCGGCAGGTTGGCCACGATCGCCCCGCGCGTCGAGAAGTTGACCTGCTCTAGGGCCAGATTGTTGCCGGCCGTCCCGGCGGCCTGCGCGTTCGTGTTCTGGGATTGCTGCAAGTTGGCCTGGAGGCTGCTCGGCGAGCTCGCCGCGAGAATCGCCGGCACGGCCACGAAGATCGCCCCGGCGACGGCGAGGAGCACCGGGATCGAACGTGCCCGCTGATCGCCGAGGTGGCGCAGGGAGGCGAAGAGGGTCAGGAGGACGGCTCCGCTGCACAGGAACCACCCGGCGTAGGGGCGCGTGCCGACCGCGATGAGTCCGCCGGCGAGCATCGTGAAAAGGCCGGAGGGAGTGATCCGCTGCCAGATCTTCGCGCCCCCGAAGGCGACCAGCCCGCTCGCGAGGAGCATCAGCGACTCCTTGTGCAAGAGCTCGCTGAAGAAGATGCTCGTCGGTTCGAGCGCCAGGAGCCAGGCCGTCATGTTCGCGGCCCGCGGACGTCCGAGGTCGTGGACGGCGGCGACGACCAGTGTCGTGCCGAGTACCGCGAGGCCTACCTGGGTGATGCGCATGGTCCCCGAACCGAAGTCGCCGAGCCGGAGCTGGAGGGCGAAGAGGATCTCGTGAAGCCCGTATCTGCCGCCCGGCTGCCAGGCACTCGAGGTGAAGCTCGAAGCGGCGATGACGTGCGCAGCATCGAGAAAGGTCACTTCATCACCGCCGCGCAGCGTCGAGCCCAACCCGGTGGCTGTGACGGCCGCGATCGAAACGACCCTCAGGGCAAATGCCAGGGCGACCTGCCGTCCGATCGCCAACCCTGGCCGGGTGCCCTGGAGGCGCTTGACCACGAACCACAGCCCATAGCTCCAGACCAATATCGCGATGATCGACAATTGGGCGTTGTTGAGCACAGTCTCGAGTTGGTTTGGCGGATTCATGTCGAAGACCTCCGCAGAGTAGCCGGCCGATACGGGCGTGAGCCAAGGTAGGATCGGCCGGCATGTGCGGGATCGCCGGTGTCGTCGACTTGGAGCTCGATCCCCGTATCGTTGCCGATCAACTCGCTCTAATGGGCCATCGCGGACCCGACGCCAGCGGGATCTGCGCGGCTTCGGGAGCCGTGATCGGACAGACCCGCCTCGCGGTGATCGACCTCCTCACAGGCGATCCTCCGATCCGGACCGAGGACGGAGCCATCGCTGCGGTGCTGAACGGCGAGATCTACAACTACAGGGAGCTCCGTGAGGAGCTGGAGGGGGTCGGTCACCTGCTCTCGACGACGGGCGACACCGAGGTCGTCGCGCACCTGGCGGAGACCCTCGACGCGGCGGACCTTGCCGGCCGGCTCGACGGGATGTTCGCCCTCGCGGTCTGGGACGCCGGCCGAGACCGGCTCGTGCTCGCTCGGGACCGCCTCGGCAAGAAGCCGCTCTATTACTGCAGCCAGCCTGGGCGCTTTGCCTTCGGCTCGGAGATCAAGGCCGTTCTGTCGGTGCCCTGGGTTCCCCGGCAGTTCAACGAGCGTGCCGTTGCCCCGTACCTCAGATTCGGATACGTCCCGACCCCAGAGACGTTCTACGCGGGGGTGATGAGCCTCCCGCCCGGCCACGTGCTGACCCTCGAGCGCGGCTGCGACCCAGTGATCGAGCGCTACTGGGCGCCGCCGGTGAGCGGCATAGATGGCGTGGAAAGACTCGACGTCTCCTTCGAGGAAGCGGCCCGACTCGTCCGCCGCGGCATGGAGAAGGCCGTCTCGCGCCGGCTGATCGCCGACGTCCCGCTCGGGGCGTTTCTATCGGGCGGCGTTGACTCGAGCGCGATCGTGGCCCTGATGGCGATGGCTTCGAGTCGCCGGGTGCCGACGTTCACGATCGGCTTCGACGATGCCGACGGCTTCGACGAGCGGCCCTACGCGCGAATCGTCGCCGTGCGTTTCGCCACCGACCATCACGAGGAGGTCGTCGCCCCGGACGCGGTCGATCTGCTCGAGACGCTCGTCTGGCACCACGATCAGCCGTTTGGCGACTCCAGCGCCGTCCCGACCTACCTCCTCAACCAACTCACGCGCGCCGACGTCACCGTGGCGCTGTCCGGCGACGGTGGGGACGAGCTCTTCGGCGGCTACGAGCGCTTTGTGGCCGCATTGCTCCTCGAGCGCTACACCAGAGTACCCCCGTGGGTCAGGTCGCTCGCCGCACAGGTGGTGACGACGCTGCCACCGGCAGGCGCCGCCCGCCGCGTGGAGAGCCTCCAGCGCTTTCTGGGGGCAGCCGAGCGCGGGCTTCCCAACGCCTATGGCGAATGGGTCGGCTTCATGGCGGATGCCGGGGAAGGCCGGGCGGGCTTCACGGCGGATCCCGCTGAGGACTGGGGCGGACGCGACTATGCCCGGATCTGGCGCTCCTCGGAGGGAGCAGCGACCCTCGATCGCCTACTCGATCTGAACCTGCGCACCTACCTGCTCGACGACCTGCTCGTCAAGGCCGACCGCATGAGCATGGCCCATGGACTCGAGGTGCGCTCGCCGTTCCTCGACTGCGAGCTGCTCGGCCTGGCCGCCCGCCTGCCTCCGGGGATGAAGATCCGTGGCACCGCTCGCAAGCGGGTCCTCTGCGCGGCGCTCGCCGATCTTCTGCCGCCCGAGATCCTGCGGCGGCGCAAGCGGGGCTTCGGGGTCCCGCTCGACCGCTGGTTTCGCGAGGATCTGCACGGCTACGTGAGCCTGACGCTCGGTGCTCCCGACTCCCGGGCGCGATGCCATCTCCCAGCTGGCGCCCTCGACCGCCTGCTGACCGAACACGCCACCGGCTCGCGGAATCACGGTCAGGTCCTCTGGCTGCTGTTGACGCTCGAGGTGTGGCTGCGACGCGAGGGCTGGTGATCAACCGAGGAGGACGCCCTGCTGGTCGGCGATCACGTCCTTCAAGACCTCGGCCAATCCCTTGGTGCGCTCCCAGCCGATCGCCCGCTCGAGCTTGGAGGTGTCCGGGATACGCCGGAACATGTCCTCGAACCCTGCCTCGTAGGCCTGCTCGTAGGGGACCATCACGATCTCCGACTCGGATTCGCACTCGTCGCGCACGAGGCCGGCGAGGTCTCGGATCGAGATCTCCTCGTCGGAGCCGACGTTGAAGACCTCGCCGTAGTGGCGGTCCTGCTCCATCAGGTCGGCTAGCGCCCTTACGACGTCGTGGACATGGCAGAAGCACCGCTGCTGACTCCCGTCGCCGAAGACGGTGAGCGGGCGGTTGGAGAGCGCCTGCTTGACGAAGGTCGGGACGACCATCCCGTATTGGCCGGTCTGACGCGGGCCCACCGTGTTGAACAGGCGCGCGACGACCGTCGGCAGCTTGCGCTCGTGGAAGTACGCTAGGGCGAGGAACTCGTCGATCGCCTTCGAACACGCGTATGACCAGCGACCCTTGTCGGTCGACCCCATGACGAGGTCCCCGGTCTCCTTGAAGGGAAGGTCGGTCGACTTCCCGTACACCTCGCTCGTCGAAGCGATGAAGACCGGGCGCTTCTTCTTGTTTGCCTGGGAGAGGACGATCTCGGTGCAGTGGACGTTGGTCTCGATAGTCCGCACCGGGCTCTCGACGATCAGCTGAACGCCGACCGCTGCGGCCAGATGAAAGACGGCGTCGGATTCGTCGATCAGCTCCGCGACGAGACCGGCCCGGTGACAGGAATCGATCGTGTACTCGAAGGCAGGCTCGCTACGCAGGTGGCGGATGTTCTCGATCGAACCGGTCGACAGGTCATCCAGGGCGTGCACGCGGTGGCCGCGGCCGATCAGCTCGTCGGCCAGGTGGGAGCCGATGAATCCCGCTCCTCCTGTGACCAAGAATCGCACCCGGCGAGAGTAGCGGCTCGATAGACCGGTCGGGGCGCCGCGGGGAGCGGTCCGTTGCGGCCCGCGCGTGAGGCAGCCCGTTGAGGCGTTCGGAGTGCCCGCGACGAGTGGGGATGGCGAGACGACATCGCTAATATGGCGCCGTGACTTGGATCGCCGGGACGCGCAGCTCGGTCTCCGCGCTATGACGACGATTCGGGTCGGAGTCGTGGGGGCCGGACAAATGGGGTCCCATCACCTGAGGATCTACGGGCGACTCAAGGGAGTCGAGCTCGTCGGCTTGGTCGACGCCGACGCGTCCCGCGCCCGCGACGCCGCGGCACGCCACGGCTGCCGAGTTTTCGCCTCGGTGGAGGCGCTGGCGAGGGAGATCGATGCCGCGAGCGTCGCGGTGCCTTCGTCGCTTCACGCTGAGGTCGCCGGTCAACTCCTCCGCCACGGCGTCCACTGCCTGGTCGAGAAGCCGCTGGCCGTGACCGAGGCCGAGTGTCGAGGGCTGATCGATGCCGCGGAGGCCGGCGGCCTCGTGCTCCTGGTCGGCCACGTCGAGCGCTTCAATCCGGTGGTCGCTCAATTGGCCGACATCCTGCGGGGCCACGCGGTGCACGCGATCGACGTCAGGCGGATGAGCGCCCTGAGCGCGCGGATCACCGATGTCGACGTGGTGGCCGACCTGATGATCCATGACATCGACGTGGTGCTCTCGCTGATGGGGACGGACGTCACCGAGATCTCCGCGCACGGCGTGAGAGACGTCGCGGGTCCGGGATACGACTACGTCACCGCGATATTGCGCTTCGAGACGGGAAGCATGGCGTCGCTCACCGCGAGTCGCATCACGCACAACAAGATCCGCGAGCTCAACGTGACGGCCGATCTCGGCTACATCACAGCAAGCTACATCACCCAGGAGCTCCTGATCCACTCCCAGGCCCGGACCTCAGGGTCCGTCAAAGACGGGTCCGACTCCCCGTACATCCTCGATCTTGCGATCGAGCGTGTCCTGATCAGACCTCACGAGCCGCTCGACCTCGAGATTCGGCATTTCGTCGATACCGTGGGGATGGGAAGCCGGCCGCTGGTCTCGGGGCAGGATGCCCTGAACGCGATGCACTTCGTCTGGGGCATCCAGCGACTGCTCGCCGGCCAAACCTTCGCCGCCCCGTGCCCGGCCTGAGCGAGGCCAGCTCGCCGCCGCGGCGGGGGTGGTTCATCGGCTGACCGTTGGTCTGGAGTTGCTCGCTCGCTGTCGGTGGCCGAAGCACTCGATGGCTCGACCATGCCGGCGCTCGTGAGGCTCCGGGACCGTCTGAGCGGAGGCGTCTGCCTTGTCGCTGGGTTGTCGGCTATGAAAACGCCGCCTCCTACACGCTCGAGCCGCGCTCCAGTCGTCGACCGCGCCCCTCGGGTCCGGGTATGCTCTCGGATCTCATCGGACGTATCGTCACCGGACTGCGAGACTCCTTCACCGGGCGAGGATGAGTTCGTCGCCGGTCACCGACGCGCCCGTCCTCGCGCCTCCTCCGAGGCGATCCTCCCTGATGGGCGGATTCTTGATGCGCTTCGCCTCCGACGCGACCGGGATGATCGTCGGCACGGTCTCCGGCATCGTCACGGCTCGGGTTCTGGGACCGGCGTCCAAGGGGACGCTGGCAGCGCTGACCTTCGTGAGCATCCTGGTCATCCAGTGCTGCGTGCTGGGGATGGGCGACGCTGCGGTGGTCCGCATCGGCCAGGGCAAGGCGAGCGCCCAGGAGGCCCTCTCCTCGGGCCTCGTGGTCGTCCTCTCGGCGTCCTTGGGCGGAGTCGGAATCGTCTTCGTCTACTCCGTCCTGCAACTGCCCGTCCACGAGACCGGCATATGGGCGGCGGTAGCGGTCACGTGCGTCACCGTGGTGGTCTCGTCGGTGACACAGCTCCTCGCCTTCCTGGTCTACGCGGGTCAGCGTGTCGTCGCTGTGAGCGTGCTTACGATGGGTATATCGGCGACGACCATGCTCGCCGTGGTTCTGTTCTGCGCGGTACTCGGACTCGGTGTGTTCGGGGCGGCGCTGGGCACCCTGGTTGCGGCGACGCTGGGAGCCGGAGCCACGGCGGTCATGCTCCGCCGCCAAAATCTGCGACTGCGCCCGCGGGTCACGATGTCCTATCTGCGTCCGGCCCTGAGCTTCGGCCTCCGCACCCAGCTTGCCAACGTGCTGGCCTATTCCTCGGCGCGTGTCGATCTCCTCTTCGTCTACGCGCTGTCCAGCCACGAGCAGGCCGGGCTCTACAGCGTGGCGCTCACGTTTGGCACGATCCCCGGCTTTGTCGCGATCGGCCTCTCCTACGCCTCGTTTCCGCGCATGGCCGGCCAGGCCGACCGCGAAGCGCACGCACTGACGGCCGAAATGGCGCGTTTCGCCGTGCTGATTGGCCTCGTACTGGCGGTCGCTCTCGCCCTGGTCCTATCGACGCTGATCGCTGCCTCCCTGGGCAACGCATACCGGGGGGCACTGGCGCCCGGGATTGTCCTGCTCGTCGCGAATGTGTTGTGGAGCGAGCAGTGGCTCCTCGCTCGCGCCTTGGCCGCGCGCGGAGATCCGGGTCTTCTCGTGCGCTCCTTCACGGTGAACCTGGCGACGATGATCGCCTGCGACCTCGTCCTCATTCCGCTCGGCGGAGCGCTCGGGGCCGCGGTGGGGGCCTTGGCGGCCGCCGTTGCCGGCCTGGGTGTCTGTCTCGCGGCCTATCGTGATCGCGGCGTCGGGCCCACCAGCTTCGTTCCGGGGCGATCCGACCTGCGGCGGCTGCGGGAGGCCGCCATCCGAGCCGCTCGGGCGGCGGCGGCGACTCGGCTCGCGCGTTGAGCGCGTTCACGATGCGCGCGCGTTGAGCGCGTGCACGATGCGGTCTCGCCGGGCCGACGAATCCTGGGCCGGCGCAGATTTCAATGGGCACGGGTGTGTCGGTGGCCGGTCAGCTGCTCGAGTTCGCGGTGATCACCAGATGTCTATGCCCGTGGACATTGGCGACTTGCGGCACGTTGGGAGACATCGAGTTGCCGGTGATGCTGACCCCGTCCTTGATTGCTCTACCGAGGTCGACCGGCGCATCGATCGTCCCCATGAAGTTGCCGGCGATGCTGATGCCAAAACCATTTCCCGGCAGGCTGACGGCCGCTGGGCCACCCGAGAAGAAGTTGCCGGTGACGTTCAGCCCGCGTACGACGGTCGCACCGGTGAAGATCCATGCGTTCCTGATCGCCACGGCGTCTCCAAACCAGTTGCCGGTGAACGAGAGGCCAACGGTCTGGCTGGTCAGGGTACCGCCGGGAAGATCGTCGCTGTAAGCGCGCGGCATGCCGCCCGTCCCGCCGTTGGTGCCCTCGAACCAGTTGCCCTCGATCGCCCAGCCCTCGCCGGCATCCATGATCGCCGCGGTCTTGAAGTCGTCAAACGTGCAGCCACGAACCTCGATCGCATTGGCGTACCCGACTGTCTTGCCTGCTGCCATCTTGCCCGTTATTCCCGCGCGAGCAAATTGGAGGTGACAGTTGCGCACCGATCCGAGAATCGCTTGATAGAACGAAACCAGCGAGCGCGCAGTCGCTGCGGTCGGACCAGAGAGCTGGCAGTCCTGCAGTGTCATGTAAGCCGCGTCCGTGGGCTTGCCCGGCGCGTGCGAGAAGTCGATGAGATTGCCGGAGAAGGCGGAGCTCTTGTAGTCGATTCCGAGTCCCCTGACTGCGAAGCCTTCGCTCGAGCGCGCGAGCAGAAAGCTTCCCGATCCGCTGCCGGTGTAGGTGATGTCGCTGGCCGGCAGCGTGCCGAAGCCCTGGGACTGTGAGCCGTCCCCTTGTAGCACCACGCTGACCGAGTTGTCCGCATTGAGCGGCCGAGCCGTCAAATAGTCGCCGCGCGGGAAGTAGACGGTCGCTCCATGGACGCCCGCATTGCCGCTCGAACTCGCCAGCGTTCGCTTTGCGGCGTCGAGCGCCGCCTGAATCGCTCGGCCGTCATCAGAGACCCCGTTGCCGCGCGCCCCGTACGCCTTGACGTTTATCCAGCCCGGCGTCCCCGCCGCCGGCTGAGTCGATCCCGGTTGTATCACCGGCGATTGCGGGCCGCGGTCGGTGTCTCCGATGCTGAGGGTGGCGAGCGCAACGATCAGGGCGACGATTCCCGCTCCGGCCCAACTCAGGAGCACCTGTGAAACATTAGCTCTCATCGGGACGCTCTCTGGCTGGCCGTGCCGTCGCATCCGGCGGTCTCCTTTCACCGCCGCCAACTTGACCGCAGCGCAAACGCAGGCGCACTCTGCCGCCGGTGCACAGGATAGCGAGCCTGGTAGGAGCGCGCCCCAGACGACGGGCGAGCCCGAGATGGCAGATCGTAGACGCCATCTCCCCATCCAAATCCGTGGGCACTACCGCCGCTCCTCCGGAGTCGTGCGGGTTCGTTGCGGCCCGCAGGGAGCCGACCGGGCGTAGACGGCACGGAGGCACGCCGGCGCCGCCGGAGAACACGGTCAACCACCCCTGATATCGTCAGGATCATGAAATCAGTCTCGGATTGGTCGCGGGACTGCCTTGTCAACTGAGGGTCGCGTCTTTCCGCCGCCCAACGACGCCGCTACGGCTTTTGAGGTAGTGCTGGCATGTCCGCGCTGCGGTGAAAAGATCGTAGAGCAGGCAGAGCCGGCAGCTTGGATATGCAGTTCGTGCGGCGGGGTCGGAGGCCGCTCACTGGGCTTCCCCGACTTCTTGGTCGGACAACGGCGACTCCCGGGGGCCGCGCAAGCGGCCTTCGATCTGAACGAGGACTCGCGGCTCGCGGCCGAGCTCGACGAACGCGCAGGTGACCTGTCCTATGCGGAGCTCTGCCGCTACGCTCGGGGGCGGCTGGCGGACGAGGGCGAGGCCCCAAAGCTGACCGGCGGTCAGCGCCGATTCCAGCGCCACTACGCCCAGATGCAGGAGGAGATCGGGTTCCGCGCTGGGCAGGGGGATCTGCAGAAGGCCGACGCCTTCCTGCGCTCGAGGGGAGAGACCCCGGCGTGCGGAGAATTGGCCGTGGAGGCGGGTGGCGGCGAAGGCTTGCACCTGCCAGGGCTCAGTGAACGATTCTCCCGCGTCCTGTGCCTCGACTGCTCGCTCACATATCTCGTGATCGCCCGCAAGCTCGCCGAAGAGCTTGCCCTGCATAACGTGTGCTTTATACGCGCGGACGTCACCTCGCTGCCGTTGGCCTCCCGCAGTGTGGCATTCGTGCACTCATGCGGTGTCATCGAGCACGTCGCGTCGCCAGCGTCGATGGTGAGTGAGGGTTTGCGGGTGATAAACGCCGGAGGCGTCTACTTTTGCCTGTCGCCCAACCGCTTTCCGATCTCCCTCGAGCCCCACTTCCGCCTCCCGCTGTTCGGGCTGATTCCTGCCTGGCTGCGGCGGGTGATCCTGCCCCGCTTTCGGGGTGTCAGCAGCGAGAAGGGGACAGACCTCCGCTCACTCGCCCAACTACGCGGCTATTTTGAGTCTGCGGGGGAGCCCTCTCCGCCAATCTTCTTTCTCCCCCCGCGTCTCGACGCTACCGTCCGCAACACCCCCGTCCGCCGCGCTGTCCGGCTATTGCTCGCAGTTCCCGTCGTGGGTGCGCTCGTAAACACTGTCCTCAACCGCGCGCTGCTGCCGATCATGCCGTATCACATAGCCCTCGTCAGGCGCCGGCGCGAGTGCTCTGGCTAGCGGCGGATCGTGTTGCTCGGGGCTGATCGTCTGCCGGCGTGGACGAACGCGTGTCGCGGCGGCTGACCGGACGAGTGGCGACACGTTGGCCGCGATACGCGACGAACCGGTCAAGCCGCGTCTGACTGAACCTCCCGAACGGGGGTACCGGGTGGCCGACGGCTGAGCCCGCCGTCGGAGCGGCTCGTACCTTGGCGGGCCATCGCGCCCGGACAGCCGCACGCGGGCCACTCATCCGCCTTGGCGGGGCGCCCGCTCGCGGGTCCACACGATGCCTGAACCGACGGCCTGGGCCGGCACGCCAGCGAGCATGGCCCCTGGCTCGGAAAACGACCTCGTCACGCGAGCACCTCCAGCCACGACGCACCCAGGCGCCAGCGCGACCCCCGGGTGCACCCACGCTCCGGCACAGATCCAGACGTGGTCACCCACTGATACAGCGGCGTCGCTGTTGTGGCGTCCATCGCTCCAGCGGACGCCGTGAAAGTCCGTATCGATGACTACTGCCTCCCAGCCGATCAACACATCGTCGCCCAGGTCGATCCGCTCGTGGCAGACGATGCGTACTTCAGCGCTGAGCGTGACATCGTTACCAACGGTGAGCGATCCCTCGATGTTGAGCCGACAGCCGTGACCGACGAATGCGCGGCCGGAGAAGACCACCGAACCAGATCTCCCGAGGCTCCAGATCGTCCGCGAGCGCCGCCGATCGTAGATGCCGACGTCGCCGAAGCCGATGCGCACCGTTCCAGTCCGCCTTGATCCCGCTAGCCGTACGGTCCCGCGAAGCTGCTTCAGCAGGACGCGATGGCTGACCAGGACGGGCAGCGTGATGGCCTCGCGCCACGGCAGATATCGAAAATTGAACAGGATGCTCTTGGGGATGCTCCGTACGAGGTCGTACCGGTGCCAGAGGCGTCCGACGTCTGGGCCGGTGACAGTCAAGAGTCTGGAGAGCCGCGCGTACACACGAAGCGGCATCGACGCACGACCAAGACGAGCCGAGACGGTACGGGGCCGTGCTCGCCTGCCGCGTTCGGCAATTCGCTCACGCGCCGTGACCTCCGGCGATCAGCCGGTCGGCCCACGCACGCTCTTGACTGAGGATGCGGTCCGGCTGCATTCTTGCGATCGCCTGGCTCCTCGCCGTCGTCCCGAGGCGTGCCGCGCGCTGCGGGTCGGTTACGATCGCGCAGGCGGCGGCGGCCATCGCCTTCGTGTCTCGGTACGGCACGAGGATGCCGCTCTCACCGGGGACTATGAACTCCGGGTGCCATTCGACATCGTAGGCGACAATCGGGGTGGCGCTCAGGGCGGCCTCGACCAACGCAAGGCCCGCCAGGGGAGCCAGAACCACCGCGGCACTTGCGAGCGCCTGCGAAATCCACCTCTGGTCGCGATCACCGGCGAAGAACAGGCTTCCGTCCAGCCCGAGCTCCCGGGAAAGCTCTTCGAGCTCGGCCCGCATTGCTCCCTCACCGATCAGCAGTCCTTTGAGCGCCGGGCAGGCGACGCGCGCCTCCGCTAGGGCGCGAACCACATCCTCGGGATGCTTGACGCGCTCGAGGCGGCTGACCGCCACGACGAAGGGCTCGTGCTCAAGGCCGAACCCACTGTCAAGCTGCGCTCGCTCGGTCGGAGCGACCAAGTGCACCGGATCGATCATGCTCCAGTTGCCGCTGCAGACGATGCGCTCTATCGGAGCCCCGTTCTTGAGCGCGTAATCCCGGTTGTTCGCGCTCAGCACTACCACCTGCTGCGCTCGGGACAGGGTGAACCGACCGACGGCCCGCTCGAGCCAGCGCCAGCGTATGAGCCTCGGAAACGCCAGGTCTCCGACCGCCTCATAGATTGCATCATGATTGGCATTGATGCGTACCTCCACCGGGACGCCGTGAAGGCGACCAAGCACCAGCGCCATGAGACCCGTATAGAACGGGTCCCAGGCCCGGATGATGTCCACCTCCTCGTCAGCGACGAGCCTGCTGAGCAGGCGCATGAGTCGAGCCTGCGCGAGCAGGAAATTCAGAAGTGGCAGCCGACACAAGTGCCTGCTGAGTCCCACCGTACCTTCAACCATGGTGTGTCGTGGCGCCAGGGGAGTTATGGAGGGCTTGCCGATGGACGCCTCGCTGAGATCGTCGGGGCTCGCGCCGACAAGTGGATGGACACTCCACACCCGGTCGAAATATCCGTCGAGGTCGCGGTGGGTGAGTGTGTGCTCGGCGCCGCGGGCGCGCAGCACGTGGAGAGAGTACGCGGTGCTCAGCACCATCACCACGCGACGCTCTGACGGCGCCGCCGGCCGGCGCCGCCGGGCGAGGAGCCCCAGGCTGGCCGCACCGTCGGCGAGCCTCACGCCGAGCGGATGCATCACGGCAGTGAGGTGACCGGCGAGTCGATCGGTCAGCCTCCCACTAGACCACGCGTCGCCGGCGGCCGTCATGGGCCCATCGTAGCTCAAAGGACAAAGCCCGGATCCCGAACCGCTGATCCCGCTAGAGCTGATAATGGGCGGACTTCGAAGCGGAGGGGTTTTGGCGCAACCAGTCGGCGACGCGCCGTACGCCCTCCTCCAGAGGCACCTTGGGCTCCCAGCCGGTCCACTCGCGGGCGCGTGTGTTGTCGCACAGTAGGCGCTGAACCTCGCTCCCACCTGGACGCAGGCGCTCCTCGTCGCTTACCACCGGCACGTGGTGGTCAGTGACGGCCATCAACAGCTCGATCAGCTCACCGATCGAGATCTCGCGCCCAGATCCGATGTTGACGACCTCCCCGACGGCGGCGTCGCTCGCGGCCACTGCCAGAAACCCGGCAGCTGTGTCAGTCACAAAATTGAAGTCCCGGGTCGGCGCGGTCGCCCCCACGCGAACCTCCGAGGCACCGTCGAGCAGCTGCCGCAGGACCGCGGGGATGATCGCGCGCGCGGACTGGCGCGGGCCGTAGGTGTTGAAGGGGCGCACGACCGCGACCGGAAGGTCGAAGGAGTGATAGAAGCTGAGCGCCAGCATGTCGGCGCCGATCTTCGTGGCCGAGTACGGGGACTGGGGCTGGAGCGCGTGGAGCTCGTCGATCGGCACCTGACGTGCTGTCCCGTAGACCTCGCTGGTGGAGGTATGGACTACGCGCTCGAGCCCATGGCGGCGGGCCCCCGACAGCACGTTGTGCGTGCCCATCACGTTGGTCTGGACGTAGCTTTCGGGTGCGTGGTAGCTGTAGGGAATACCGATCAGTGCCGCCAGGTGGAAAACCATGTCGCGATCCTTCAAGGCGAAAGCCACCCGCTCGGCGTCGCGAACGTCGCCCGAGACCACCTCGACCTCGCCGGCCACGTGGTGGAGCCATCCCCAGCGGCCGTCGGGATTGTAGTGGACGAATGCGCGGACCTCGGCCCCCTGCGCCAGGAGCGCTTCGACGAGATGACTGCCGATGAATCCCTCGGCTCCTGTGACGACCACGCGCCGTCCTGCCATCGAGCTCATGTGCTGACTCCTCGGTTGCGAGACAGTTCGACCAGCTGGTCGTACAGCTCGAAGTACTGGTCTACCGTGCGCTCCATCCGGTGCGCATCCGCGGTCTGCCGGGCTGCGCTCGCCATCTCCGCGCGTCGCTCGCAGGTGAGCATGCCGAGCAGACGGGCAGCGAACGCATCGACGTTGCCGGGAGGGAACAGCTCACCGTTGACACCCGGCATGACAAGCTCGGGTATGCCTCCGACCGCGGGTGCCACCACGGGAAGGCCGGCGGCCATGGCCTCGACGATGGCGATGCCGAAGGCCTCTGATTTCGAGGCCAGCGCAAACACGTCGGCGGCAGCCAGGTAGGGCCAGATATCCGGGACGGCGCCGACGAAGTCGACATTGGCCACCAGTTCACGATTTCGAACCGAATCTTCAAGCTCGTTGCGCATCGGACCGTCTCCGACGAGAACGAGTCGTGCCTCTGGTAGGTGGTCGAGCAGGAGGGCGAAAGCCGACAGCAACGTCTCGTGACCCTTCTCAGGCCGCAGCCTCGCCACCGTGACGATCGTCGGAGGCCGGCCGTTGGCGACCGCGGGTAGCGGCTGACCGGTCCATCCCGGCATTATCCGTTGGATGTGGTCGACCGAAAGGCCCTGTTCCTCGGTCAGAAAATGCGAAACCGAGTCGGAGATGGCGACGATCCGATCGAAGCGTCGGCATGCCCAGCGGTCCATGCGCTTGCGTACGGCCGGGTGGGAGAGCGCGGTGACCCCTTCGCCGTAGACGTGCGTCAACAGCCGAACCGACCCGGCCACGCGTCGAGTGCTGGCGACCGCGATCAGGGGCAGGAAGAGGCTGGCGTGGAGGATTTCGGGCCGCGTCAGGGAGACCCGCTCGTCCAGCCACCGCCTCGCCGCGAGCAGGTTGCTCGGTCCGCCGAGGGAGAATTCCTCGTATCTGGCCCCCTGACAGGCGGCCGGAAGCTGGCTCGATGAGTGCGTGCTGACGAAGTTCAGAACCGTCTGGGGGTAATCACGGGACGCTCCGCCGGCGAGCAGCGCCACAAGCAGACCCTCGGCCCCGCCCAAGCCACCCGGCACGTGAGTGACGTACGTCAGTCGCATCGGGCCCACCGCTCGTTTGGTCGCGCGAAGCGCGCGATCCGTCCGGGAGCCCCCAACATGACGCCTGCCAACACGCTATCGAGCCGGAGGCGGGGAGCCGGAGGACCGGCCGGAATCGCCGCCCTCTGAGTCACCGAGGAAGCGAGAGGGATCGGCCGCGAAGTCCTCGATCGCCTGCTCGTAGTCGTCCCGGTTTCCGATGTCCCGCCAATAGCCCTCGTGCCGATAGACGCCGACGGTACCGCCTCGATCCATGATGCGGACGAAGAGATCGGGAAAGTCAATGCTTTCGCTCTCGCCGATCAGGTCGCAGACCTCGGGCTCGAGCGCGTAGACCCCCATGCTGCAGTTGAACTTCAGGTCAGGCTTCTCGTCGAGCGCCTGCAGACGATTGCATGCGTCGAAGTGCACCACGCCGTATTCGACCGGAACCATCCGCTCCTGAACGGCCATCGTGGCGGTGGCCCCCATCTGCCGGCTGAAGGCGAGCATCTGGTCGATTGCGAGGCTCATCAGGATGTCGCCGTTGAGAGCCAAGAAGGTGCTCGGCGGACGCTTGATGTTGCGCAGGGCGCCGGCCGTACCGAGCGGCGTGGCCTCGTAGACGAAGTCGATAGGAACACCATAGTCGCGTTCGTGGCGGACCCACGCCTCGATCAGACCACCGAGGTGGCCAACCGAGATGGAGATGCGCTCGACCCCCGCGCCGACGAGTTGTCGGAGCAGGACGTCCAGGATCGGACGGTCGAGCAGCGGCATCAACGGCTTCGGCAGGACGGTCGTGTACGGGGCCAGCCGGCTGCCTCGGCCACCGGCCATGACCACGGCGTGCACCGGGGCCTGACCGTTGCCCCTTCGACCTTCGGCGGACCCCGGCTCCCCGGCGGCTGCCCCGGGCCGATCAGGCACGCGGATCCGCGGCGATCGTCAGGTGCTTGGGCGCTTGGCAGGTGAGAATGCGACCCGCGTCGGCGTGCGCGCCACGAACCTTGACCCGAGTCAACCGTTCCGCGGCCCCCCGGATCCTGCCGATCCGCAAGCGGAACCTGGCGAGCCGAAACGACCGGACCCCACCGACCGCCCTTCGGACCCCGCCGACCGCCCCTGGGAATCGATGCCGACTGCGACGTGGCACCGGCGGCTCGCCGGCGCTGGCCTGCTCGACCGCCGGCGCGAGCGCTGGCCGCGCGAGCGCTCGCCTTGTCCCGCGTGCGCGACGATTGGCCGCGTTCGCCGTCCGTTCGAAGTCTGCCAGCGCTTGACCAGCGTCGGTTCTCATCAATGGTCTCAGTTTCGCCCGCTTCGCGCACCGGGCCCGCGACGTCGCCGCGGTTAGAAGCCTCTCGCAGGCGGGTCGGCGACGGGACAGGTTACGTGACTGGGGCGCCCGGCGCCCCGGGTGCCGCCGTATCGCCTCGCCCTGGCCGTCTCGCTCAGGTTCTCGAGGGTCTCTTGACTCTGGTGGTTGAGCTCGCGCGGCGCCCGGGCACGGGTGGGAGTCGTCCTGCCGCCACCCCTGGGCGGGAATAGGCGGGCCGATCGAGCCTCGAGGAGATCGCGGTAGAGGGCATCGACATCGTCGACCAGACGATCGATCGTGAAGATCCGGCGAGCGTGGTCGCGACCGGCGGCGGCCAGGCGCCGCGCGAGGACAGGGTCGTCGAGCACTTCGGCGACGGCTTGGGCGAGCCCCCGGTGGTCGTCGGCGGCGGCGAGCAGGCCGGTTTCCCCGTCGCGTACGACGAACGCCACGCCGCCGACCTGGGTGCTGACGACTGGTACCGCGCTGGCCTGTGCCTCGATCAGGCTGACCGGCGTTCCCTCGTTGTCCGAGGTGAGGACGACCACGTCGCTGGCCACGCAGACGTCGGGAATATCCCGGCGAAAGCCCGCCCAGTGGAGCCGCTCGCCGAGGCTCCGGGCCGCCGGCGAGTCCTTCAGCTCGTCGCGCAGCTCGCCGTCGCCGACGATCACGAAGCGGACGTTGCGGCCGTGTCGAAAGGGCGATCGCCATCTCGAGAAAGCGATCCACCCGTTTGATCGGCACGAGCCGCGCGATCAGCGTCACGATTTCGTCCTCGAGGTCCGGCGCCCCACACAGCGCGAAGCACCGCGCGCCGCTCCGGGCGCCGGGCGTCGTCGAGGAAGGGGGTCAGGTCGAACCCGACCGGCACGACGGTGAAGCGGGCGGCCCCGGCCACACCGAGGCCTACGAGGTCGTCTCGAACCTCGCCGGAGACCGCGATCAGCAGGTCGGTCCGGCGAGCCAGGTTGCGCTCGATCGCGGTGTACAGCCGGGCGACTCGAGGCGAGAAGTACCCGGTCAGGGAGTGTCCGTGGAAGGTGTGGACCAGCGCCGGGCGCGAACGCCGGCGCGGGAACGCGAGGATGACGGCGATCCGACCGATCGTCCCCCCTTGGCGGCGTGGGTATGGACGATCTCTGGCCGGTCGCGCCGAAGCAGACGGGCGAGGCGGACAACGGCGGCAAGGTCGCCGGTGCCGGGGTCACGGCGGAGGCGCTCAAGACGGGTGGTCTGCACGCCGAGCGCGACCGCGAGGTCATCCATCGAACCCTCGTCGGAGCCCTCCACGCCGCGCACGAGCCGTGTCGAGTATCCGCGATCGCGCAGCCGAGCAGTCAGTGTGATCGCCTGGATCGCCGGGCCGCCGATGTTCAGCCGCGCGATCACGCGCACCACCCGCAATGGCTTGTCCGGCAAGGCGTCAGAAAGCTGCGTGGCGGGTGCGGTCATCTCTGTCGCGCATGATCACGGCTCGGCGGCCCGCTCGGCCCCACGTCGGTGGGCGCGCCGCTCGGTCGCATCGGCTGACGGGCCGAGCCGCGAGTCTGGCTGGCCCGCCTTCGACGGCAGACGCCCCCGGAAGGACGGATTCCGGGGGCGTCGCCTTGCTGCCGGGAGAGAGGGTCTGGTCTGCACAGGTCAAGATAGGCGGCCAGGACCGATCCGTCCAATACCTGTTTGTGAAGTCTGTGAGTCGTGAAAGCACTCACGGTGCGGTCATCACGGCCGAGTTCTACGCGGCCGGGCGGACCCGCGCTGGCGATCAGCTGTCGGCCTGCTCGTCGGCGTAGCGACGCCACCGCCCGATGAACTCCGGCGTCATCGAGCTGGGCGAGGTCCCGACGCAGCGCGCGGGCCATCCGGCTCGCCTGGCCGGGCTCGCAGTCCCAGTAGAGGACGGCCTCGCCCGAGTCGATCTCGACGACCTCGACGTGGTCGACCCGGCCCGGGTCGGCGAGGAACGACGGCATCCGCCCGCCCCGCGTGACGATCAGCCGGTAGGACCGCCGGGCGGTCACCCACCTGCCCCGCCCGCCCCGCCCGCCCCTCCCCGGCGACCCCGGCCCCGCCCGCCCCGGCGACCCCGGCGACACCCCCGCCCCGCGCCCCGGCGAGACCGCCCCCCGGCGACCCCGGCGACGCCGCCCACCCCGATCCGCCCCGGCGAGCAGGCGGCCGGCCTCCTCGAGACGAACGTCGCCGACCAGCACGCGGCGCCGACGCGGACGGCCGGGACGTCGATCACGCCGAGTGCGAGGGCGTCGGCGCTCGCCCGGTCGAGCTCGTCGCGCACGCTCCGGGAGCCGATCGCCTTGAGCAGGGCGGTCGGGTGGATCTCGCAGGCGGCGGCCGCGATCAGGACGTTCTCCTCGAGCCCGAGGTCCCGCCCGCCGGCGAAGGCCTGGCGGAACGCGGCGAGCGCGAAGGCGACGGTCTTGCCGATCCGCTTGGCGAAGGTCGCGGCAAGCATCGCGAGATCCGTGTCGAACGGAAATGACGCCGGCCAGCGGATCGGCTGGAGGCCGTGGATCCGGGCGCGGCGGGCGATCTCGTCGCGGAAGATCTGCTCCTCGTTGGCGCACCGGTAGGCCTCGAAGGTCTCGGCGTGGGGCAGCCGGCTGGCCCTGACGGGCTGCCATTCGCACGGGCCGGAGAGGACGCGTAGGGCGCGCTCGGCGGCGAGGTACGCCTCGGGACTGGCGAGGTCGAAGTAGAACGCCGCCGGCGGCCGGGCGACCGAGGAGCTGCGCGGATCGGCCACTATCCGTGGATCAGCCAGCCGTCGGCGTCCCGGGCGGCCTCCATCACGGCCTCCGAGAGCGTCGGGTGTCCGTGGACGATCCGGGCGACCTCCGCAAACCCACCCTCCAGCGCCCGGACGTTGACCAGCTCCTGGATCAGCTCGGTCGCCTTCGCGCCGACGATGTGCCCGCCGAGGAGCTCGCCGTAGCGGCGGTCGCCGACGATCTTGACGAGGCCGGTCCGGTCGCCGTAGACGGTCCCGGCGCCGACCGCGCCGTACTGGATCCGCCCGACGACGACGTCGTGGCCGGCGTCGATCGCCTGGGCCTCGGTCAGGCCGAAGCTCGCGACGTTCGGCGTGCAGAAGGTCGCCCGGGGAATATCTGAGTGGACGAGCGGGTGGGTCTCGCGGCCGGCGGCCGTCTCGGCGGCGATCACGCCCTCCTCGGAGGCCTTGTGGGCGAGCGCCGGTCCGGCGACGAGGTCGCCGATCGCAAAGACGCCGGCCAGCGACGTGCGCATCGCCCCGTCGACGCGGATCAGACCCAGGTCGTCGAGCGCGATCCCGGCCTCGGCGAGCCCGAGGCCGTCGACGTCGGGCCCCCGGCCGGCGGCGATCACGAGGTAGTCGACCTCGTCGGTCTGCTCCCCGTGGGTGAAGGCGACCGACCGCTCGAGCGCCTCGACGCCGGCGATCGGCGTCCCGGTGTGGATCTTGATCCCCTGTCTGGCGAGGCCCCGGTCGACCAGCTTCGAGATCTCGACGTCCTCGGTCGGGAGGACGCGGTCGAGCATCTCGAAGAGCAGCACCTCGGTCCCGAGCCGGGCGTAGGCCGAGGCGATCTCCGCGCCCGACGGCCCGGCCCCGACGACGGCGATCCGGGCCGGCAGGTCGCCGAGGCCCCAGGCCTCCTCGGTGCCGATCACACGACCGGCGAAGCGGGTGCCGGGAATCGGTCGCTTGACCGACCCGGTCGCGAGGATCACGAAGTCGGCGGCGATCTCCGACCCGTCGAAGTTGCCGCCGATCCGGACGTTCGCGTCGTCGGTCACCGACCCGTGGCCGTCGATCACGTCGATCGCGTTCTTCTTCATCAGGCCGGCGACCCCCCCGGTCAGGGTCTTGACGACCTTCTGGCGGCGGGCGACGACAGCGGCGAAGTCGACGGTCGGCTCGCCGACCACGACGCCGAACTGGGCGGCCGCGCGAACCTCCGAGAGGACGTCGGCGCTCCGCAGGACGGCCTTCGCGGGGATGCACGCGTAGTTGAGGCAGCGGCCGCCGATCGCGTCCCGCTCGACGATCGCGGTCCTCATGCCGAGCTGGGCTGCCCGGATCGCGGCGACGTAGCCGCCGGGGCCGGAGCCGATCACGACGCAGTCGTACGACGACTGGTGGGAGGCGTCGGCCATCAGGCGGGAGTCAACCGGCCCAGGGCCCGACGCCGCCGACTCGCGCGGGAGTGGTCCGCATCACGTAGCCGGCCGGCGGGTCGTCGATCGGCGGGAAGCGGACGTCCGGCCCGAGATAGACGTGGGCGAGGCGCTGGAGGAGCTCGGCCGCCCCGCCCTGCGCGATCCGGGCCTGGCCGTGGACGACGAGGTACTCCTTGAGTCCGCGGGCGTCGACCACGGTCCCCTCGATCGACAGGCTGACGCGCGGGTCACGCTGGACGTTGCGGACCTTCCGGTTGGCGAAGAGGTGAGCGCTGACGATCTCGTCGCCGTCGAGGCCGGCCCAGACGATCGTCACCTGGGGGCTGCCGTCGGGGTTGAGCGTGACCATGTGGACGAGCGCTGAGGACTCGAGCAGGGCACGGGCTTCGGGGCCGAGGCGAACCACACTCGGAGCTTAGCCGCGTCAGTCGGGCGGGCGTGCGGTCGGCATCTGGATCCGGGCCATCACGCCGACGAGCTTCCAGAAGAGCCAGCCGCCGCCGATCACGATCGTCAGGCAGAGGACGAGCGCCTGGAGGTTGGACGCCTCGACGAGGAACAGCGAGAAGGTCAGGACGGCGAGCACGAGGAGGGCCTGGAAGCCGAGCACGGCCCAGTAGCGCCGGCCCCACATGCCCCAGGCGGCGGCGAGCATGACGACCGAGAAGGACAGCACCCCCGGCCCCGGATGTCGGCCGCCGATCTTCGAGCCGGCGAGGTAGAGGACGAGGTTGACGAGGCCGAGCCCGCCGGCGAGGACGGCACCTGTCGCGAGCGGGAGCGGACGCTCGCCGGGGGCGAGGGGCACGAGTTCGGCGCGACGAGCGGCCGAGCGGAGCTCGGATCGGCTTTCTTCTTCTGGCCGGTCGCCGGCGGCTGCCGGCTCGGGCAGGGACTCGGCTGGCGGGGTCTCGGGCGGCGGAGGCGGGCGGGACTTGCGTCTAGGCGGCGCCAACCTCGACCTCCCGGAGGGCGCGGGCGGCCGCGGCCGGGTCGGAGGCCTCTGAGATCGCCCGGACGACTGCGACCCGGCGGGCGCCGGCCGCGCGGACCGCGCCGATGGTCGAGGCGTCGATGCCGCCGATCGCAAAGAACGGGACCTGCGCCCGGTCGGCCGCGTAGGTGACCAGCTCGAGCCCGACCGGCGGCCGGCCGGGCTTGGTCGGCGTCGCGTGAACCGGCCCGACCCCGATGTAGTCGGCCCCATCTGCGGCGTCGATCTGCTCCGGCGTGTGGGTCGAGAGCCCGATCAGGAAGGCGTCGCCGAGGATCATCCGCGCGACGAAGACTGCCGTGTCGTCCTGTCCGAGATGGACCCCGTCGGCGGCGGATTCGCGGGCGAGCTGGGGATGGTCGTTGACGATGAACAGCACGCCGTGGTGCTCGCACCGGGCGACGGCCGACTTCGCCGCCGCGAGCAGGTCGTCGGGTGAGGCTTGCTTGTCGCGGAGTTGGAGCACGTCGATCTGCTCGAGCGGTGCCCGTTCGATCTGGCGGATGTCGCAGATCAGGTAGAGGCGGGCGGCGTCGAGGGCGGCCCGGCGGTCGCGGGGGTTCACCGCGGGGAGTCTGGCAGCCGGCGATCGGCCGCGCCGCCCGTCCGGCGCGCCCGGGTCAAGCTGGGTGCAGGGCCACGCTGCCTGCCGGCAGCGGCCGCTCCAGCAGGCTCTTGACGAGCGCAACCTGGCCGTGCGGCCAGCGAGACCCCCAGCTGTTGGGGTGCGGGAGGACGAAGACCTCACACATGCCGGCCCCGATCGCGACCGTCCCGCGCTGAAAATCGCTGGTCGCCTCGGCCCACGCGACGTCACCGAGCAGCTCGACGGCGGCGCGGGCCTCGACTCCCAGTGCGAGTAGCGACCCCGGCTTCAGCACGCCCAGTTCGTGTTGGGCGAACCGCGAAGGACAGTTGACCCGCATCTCCTGCGTCGGGTGGCTCTTCTCGGCAAGCGGCGAGCACTTGACTGCCTGGATCCGAGCGGTCCGGTGCATCGCGGTCGCGGTCTCCTCCGGCGTCGGCGTCACCGAAGGCTCGTCTCCGTCCGCGCTCGCGAGCAACGCCAGTGCCGAGGCCAACGACCGGTAGTGAAACGAGCTGGGTGGCCAGATCTGCTTTCTGCCGCTGCTGAGGCCGTCGATGACGCGGGCGGCAATCGCGTATTCCTCGGTTGGCGCAGCCCACCATTCGGCGTCGGCCGCGTCGATGTTCAACGCGACCAGGCAGACGCCGCCCGGCCGCTCGTATCGATCGCCGATCCACGGCCAGGCGATCGAGCCGTGCTGCCCGCGTCCGCAGTCGGCCGGTGCGACCGGTTGGAGACGTCCGCGGGCCTGCGCCCAGCAGTCCGCGCGATCGGGGCAGCACTCCTGAAGCGACGGCGCGAAGCCATCCCGCAGCACGCCGTTGCCCTCGTAGAGCGGACTCAACTCGGACAGCAGCCGGATGCGGTCGGCGGTCGCCCAACGGGGATCCAAGCTGTTGAGTGCGCCGCGAATCTGATCGATGTGCATCTCACGAGCCTACGCCCAGTTCCCGCTGCCTGCTCGCGCGGCCGCGGGCTCCGCCGGGCAGCGGCGGTCTGCCGGCGTCTGCGTCCCCGGGGTGGCGGGGAGTTGTGTCAGCATCCGGGGATGGCCAGAACGGACGTACTCGTCGTCGGCGGGGGAGCGATCGGACTCGCCGTGGCCTGGCGCTGTGCCCAGCGCGGGCTCGGGGTCGTCCTGTGTGAGCGAGACGAGCTCGGATGCGGCGCGTCGCACGTCGCCGCCGGAATGCTCGGGCCGATCGCCGAAGCCGGGTTCGGCGATCCCGCGGGCCGGCTGCTCGAGCTCGGACTCCGATCGGCCGAGCTCTGGCCGGCCTTCGCGGCCGAGCTTGCCGCCGCCTCGGGCACGCGTTCGCGGCTGCGCCGCGACGGGACCCTGATCGTTGCCCGCGACGCCGACGAGGCCGCCGGACTCGAGCGGGAGCTGGCGTTCAGGGTTGAGCTCGGCCTCGAGGTCACGCGCCTGCGCCCGAGCGAGGCCCGCCGCCTCGAGCCGGCCCTCGCGCCGACGATCCGCCTGGCGGCGCTCGTCCCGAGCGAGCAGACCGTCGACCCCCGCTGGCTCCTCGACGCCCTCGCCAAGGCCGCCCGGGCCGCCGGCGCCGTGCTGCGCGAGCACTCGCCGGTCGAGCGCCTCCTGGGTGAGCCGCCGGGCGAGCACTACTCCGAGACCAGCCGGCTGGATCCCGGGACCCCTCCAAGAGCACACGACGGCGCGCTCACGGGAGCCCTGCTGCGCAGCGGCGAGACGATCCACGCCGCCCGCGTCGTGCTCGCCGCCGGCGCCTGGTCGGGGAGCCTCGCCGAGGTCGCCGTCCGACCGGTGAAGGGGCAGATCATGCGGCTTCGGGATCCGGCCGGACCCGGTCTTCTCGAGCGGGTCGTTCGCTTCGAGGGCGGCTACCTCGTCCCGCGGGGGGACGGCGGCTACGTGCTCGGAGCCAGCGTCGAGGAGCGGGGCTTCGACACGACGGTGACCGCCGGCGGGCTGTACGAGCTGCTGCGCGACGCGTCCGAGCTCGTCCCCGGCGTGCTCGAGCTCGAGGTCTGCGAGCTGGCCGCCGGGCTGCGCCCGGGGACACCCGACAACCTGCCGCTGATCGGAGTCGACCCCCGCGACGGGCTCGTCCGGGCGACCGGCCACCACCGCAACGGGATCCTCCTGACGCCGGTCACCGCCGAGCTGGTCTTTGCGGCGTTGACCGACCGGCCGGACCGGCCGCCGTCGCCGCTCGCCGAGGAGGCTCTCGCCCGATGATCACGCTCAACGGCTCGCCCCGCGACGGGACGCCCAGACTCGGCATCCTGCTCGACGAGCTCGGCCTCGGCCGCGACGCCCGGGGCGTTGCCGTGGCGGTCGACGGCGAGGTCATCCCCCGTTCGGAATGGGACCGCTGTCCGCTGGGCGACGGGTCGCGAGTGGAGGTCGTGGATGCGATCCAGGGAGGCTGAGCCCCGCTCCGCGCCCGGTCTGGAGATCGCCGGCCGGCGGCTGGCGTCACGGCTGCTCCTGGGAACCGGCGGCTTTCAGAGCCACGAGCTGTTGGCCGCGGCGATCGACGCGTCGCGGACCGCGATCGTGACGGTCGCCCTGCGGCGGATCGACCCGGCCGGGCGGGGGTCGCTGATCGACGTGCTCGACGCCGCCGGCGTCGACGTCCTCCCGAACACGGCCGGCTGCCACACGGCCCGGGACGCGGTCCTGACCGCCCGGCTCGCGCGCGAGGCGTTCGCGACCGACTGGGTCAAGCTCGAGGTGATCGGCGACGACCGCACGTTGATGCCCGACGCGGTCGAGCTGCTCGCGGCGGCCGAGGAGCTCGTCGACGACGGGTTCGTCGTCCTCCCGTACACCAACGACGATCCGATTCTCGCCCGTCGCCTCGAGGATGTCGGCTGCGCCGCGGTGATGCCGCTCGGGTCGCCGATCGGCAGCGGGATGGGGATCTGCAACCCGTACAACATCACCCTGATCTGTGACCGGGCCGGCGTCCCGGTGATCCTCGACGCCGGGATCGGGACCGCGTCGGACGCCGCCCTGGCGATCGAGCTCGGCTGCGACGGGGTGCTCTGCGCGAGCGCGATCTCCCGGGCCCGCGACCCCGCGGCGATGGCGCGGGCGGTCGGGCTGGCCGTCGAGGCCGGAGCGCTGGCGCGGGCTGCCGGTCGGATCGAGCGCCGGACTCACGCGGTCGCCTCGACGCCCGACGCCGGCAGGGTGGTCCGCGGGCGCAGCGATCCTGCGAGCGTCGGACCGGAGCGCGCGTGATCGATGTCATCGCAGATCGCTGGGAGGCCGCCTGGTCGGGACGGGACCCCGCGGCGTTCGCGGCGATCTGCGCGCCGGACGTCCACTACGAGGATCCCCTGACCGAGCTGCCGGTCCACGGGCCGGGCGCCGTCGCCGCCCACGCCGGGCGACTGTGGGGCGGCTTTCCGGACGCACGGATGCGCCAGGCCGGCGAGCGGCTGTCGAACGGGCGGTTGGTCGCGATTCCGGTCGAGATCACCGGGACCCAGACCGGTCGCCTGGAGACGCTCCCGGCCACGGGGATCGCCGTCTGCGTGCAGGCCGTCTTCTACTGTCAGCTCGACCCCGACGAGCGGCTGTTGTGGCGGGTCCGCGGGTTCTTCGACGCCTACGCGGCCGGCGTCGAGCTGGGGATCCTCCCCCGGCGGGGATCGATCCGCGAGCGGGCCCTGCTGATGCTCCAGGGCTACGGCTTCCGGCTCGGGCGCTGACACGCAGAGGCTCGGGCGCTGACGCGCAGAGGCTCGGGCGCTGACGCGCAGAGGCTCGGGCGCTGACGCGCAGAGGCTCGGGCGCTGACGCGCAGAGGCTCGGGCGCTGACGCGCAGAGGCTCGGGCGCTGACGCGCAGAGGCTCGGGCGCTGACGCGCAGAGGCTCGGGCGCTGACGCACAGAGGCGGGATCGCCGGCTCGGAGCCGTCAGCTCTCGGCCAGCCGCCGCAGCAGTGTCGTTGCCTCCATCAGGGCGGCCTGCTCCGCCGGCGAGAGGTGCTCGACGATTGCCTGGGCCAGCCACCCCTCCCGCTGGCGCCGGTCGGTCTCGAGCGTCGCGCGACCGCCGGGCGTCATCGCGACCAGGGCCCGCCTGCCGTCGGTCGGGTCGGGCGTCCGGTCGACCAGCCCGTCGCGTTCGAGGTCGCCGACCGTCTGGGCCATCGACTGCGGCCTTACGCGCTCGGAGATCGCCAGCTCGCTGACGCTCCGCGGGCCCTCCCGGTCCAGCCGGCTGAGCACGGCGCCCTGCGCCAGGGGGAGGCGGTTCTCGGTGCGCAGGCGGCGGATCAGGGCTCCGAGGACTCCGCGGAGCTCACTCGCGACGAGCGCTGCGTCAACCGGCGGCACACGGCCATCCTAGCGCCGGGGATCGCTCCCGGGAACCGCCGTCACGGGCCGCGCGCGACCAGATCGGTGCCCGAGTCGCGGTCATCTCTACAGGCAAGCTGCGCAGGTTACCTGTATAGTTTGGTCGGTGATCGCGAGTCGTCTGCTGCGGGCCGCGGCCCGGGACAACCAGGGCCGAACGAGCGACGACCGCTACAAGTGGATCGCCCTGTCGAACGCGACGCTCGGCGTCCTACTCGCGACGCTCGACCTCTCGATCACGCTGATCGCGATGCCGGACATCTTCCGCGGCATCCACCTCGACCCACTGGTCCCGGCCAACAGCTTCTACCTCCTGTGGATGATCCTCGGCTACATGGTCGTGACGAGCGTTCTGATCGTCAGCCTCGGCCGGCTCGGCGACATGTTCGGGCGGGTCCGGATCTACAACCTCGGCTTCGTGATCTACACGGTCGCCTCGCTGGTCCTGGCCGTCGACTGGATGACCGGGCGCGCCGGAGCGACCTACCTCGTCGTCTTCCGCCTCTTCCAGGGCGTCGGCGGGGCCTGCCTGTTGGCGAACGCCGGGGCGATCATCACGGACGCGTTCCCGGTCAACCAGCGGGGGATGGCGCTGGGGATCAACAACATCGTCGGCGTCAGCGGGATGTTCGTCGGCCTCGTGCTCGGCGGCCTGCTCGCGCCGATCGACTGGCGGCTGGTCTTCCTGATCTCGGTCCCGGTCGGCCTGTTCGGAACGGTCTGGGCCTATCTCAAGCTCGAGGAGCGCAGCCAGCCGCGCCGGCGGCCGATCGACTGGTGGGGCAACGTGACCTTCGCGCTCGGGCTGATCCTGCTGATGGTCGCCGTGACCTACGGGATCCGGCCGTACGGGACGCAGGCGACCGGCTGGGCGAGCCCGCGCGTGCTCGGCCTCGTCGGAGCCGGGCTCGCGAGCCTCGTCGCCTTCGCGATGATCGAGCGGCGGGTCGCCGACCCGATGTTCCGCCTGCCGCTGTTTCGGATCCGGGCCTTCACGTTCGGGTCGCTCTCGACCTTCCTCTCGGCGATCGCCCGCGGCGGGCTGATGTTCATGCTGATCATCTGGCTCCAGGGAATCTGGCTGCCCCAGCACGGCTACGACTTCACCGAGACGCCGCTCTGGGCCGGCATCTACATGCTCCCGCTGACGGCGGGGATGCTCGTCGCCGGACCGACGTCCGGATGGCTCTCAGACCGCTACGGAGCCCGGGCGTTCGCAACCGGCGGGATGCTCGGTTCGGCGGCCAGCTTCGGTCTGCTGATGCTGTTGCCGACGAACTTCAGATATCTCCCATTCGCCTTGATCCTCCTGCTGACCGGCATCTCGATGGGGATGTTCGCGTCGCCGAACCGGGCAGCCGTGATGAACAGCCTCCCGCGAGCCGACCGCGGGGCCGGCGGCGGGATGAACCAGACCTTCCAGAACTCGGCCCAGGTGATGTCGATCGGCGTCTTCTTCACGCTGATGATCATCGGCCTGAGCTCGACCCTCCCGCACGCGATGACCGTCGGGCTCGAGGCCCACGGGGTTGCCGGCGCCACCGCGCACCAGGTCGCCGATCTGCCGGCCGTGTCGATCCTGTTCGCCGCGTTCCTCGGCTTCAACCCGATCGCCCAGCTGCTCGGACCGCACGTCCTCGGCGGCCTCAGCGCCCACAATCAGGCCATTCTCACCGGCCGGTCGTTCTTCCCCCAGTTGATCTCCCAGCCGTTCCGCGCGGGTCTCCACGAGGCGTTCGCCTTCGCGATCGTCGCCTGCCTGCTCGCCGGGGCGGCGTCGCTGATGCGCGGCGGGCGCTACGCCGACGCCGGCGAGGAGTCGACGGAGCCGGCGTCCCGTCCGGGCGGCGCCAGGCGTTCCATTTCCCTACCCGAGGAGCAGCATGCGCGTTGAGTGGTATGGCCAGTCGGCGTTCCAGCTGACCGGCGACGGCAAGTCGGTCTTCGTCGATCCGTTCGGTGACGTCTCGGCCGCCCTCGCCGGCCGCCCGATGAGCTGGGACTATCCGGCGATCGCCGGTGTCTCGGCGGACCTCCTGTTGATCACCCACGAGCACGCCGACCACAACGCGGCCGAGGTCATCGACGGGCAGCCGCCGATCGTTCGCTCGACCGCCGGTCGGTTGGACTCGCCAGTCGGCGAGGTGGTCGCGGTCGCCTCCGAGCACGACACGGCGGCCGGGACCGAGCGGGGCCCGAACACGATCTTCGTCTTCTCGCTCGGCGGTGTCCGCGTCGCCCACTTCGGCGACTTCGGCCAGAGTCGCCTGCGCCCCGAGCAGCTCGAGGCGATCGGGCCGGTCGACCTCGTCCTGATCCCGGTCGGTGGCGGCCCGACGCTCGACGCCGCCGGCGCCGCCGGGGTGATCGCCGCGTTGGAGCCCCGGTGGGTGGTGCCGATGCACTACCGCACCCCGCGGATCAGCTTCCTCGAGACGGCCGACGGCTTTCTCGAGCTGATGCCCCACGTCCATCGATCGGCGACCACCGGCTTCGAGACGTCTGAGCTCCCCGCCGAGGGCGTCCCGCTCGTCGTCGTCCCGGCCGTTCCCTGACCCGCCGCGTCCGTCCACGTACCGTGCGAGCCGGTCAGGTCGCGGGGAGCTGGCCCCTGCCGAGCACGATCCAGGCTGCCGACTCGGCCGGGAGCGTGACCGCGAGCCGGTTCTTCTTGATCGCCGGCGACTCGAGGTGCAGCTTTCCCCTCCAGGCCGGCGCGCCGGCCGACCAGGCCAGGTGCCGGCCGTCGAGCCTGACGGCCCGCGACCCGGCGGCGACGATCCGTCCGAGCGTCGCCGAGCCGGCGGTCGTTGCGATCACGAGGCGGCGGGCGCCGCCGAGGTCGCCGTTGACCAGGAGGACCGCCAGCGACCGATCCGGCCGGCGGGCGACCCAGCCGTTGAGGCCGGTCGGGAGCTTCCCGGTCAGGCGTAGGGGATACGAGCCGTTCGGCCAGAGCTGGTCGGCGAGGTACATGGCCGTCCACAGAGGGTGGAAGGCGATCGTCCCGTCGGCGGCCAGCGAGACCGGGTCGTAGGCTCCGCCGGAGCTGTGGAGCTCGACGTGGGTGAAGCCGGCCTGCGCGGCGCTGGCCGCGAGGTCGAGGCCCCAGAGGGCCGAGGCCGGGCCGTCGGAGATCCCTGCCATGCCGCCGCAGGCGACCGAGTTGGCCTCCGAGATCTGGACCCGGACGTTGGCGGTCGTGGCGGCGTCGAGAACCGGTGCGAGGCCGGCGATCTGCTTGGTCGAGGCCCCCGGCGCGAGCAGGTGGCCGACCGACGGGTAGGTCGGCGACCCGAGCGTCCGGTGGCAGCCGTTGAGGCCGTAGAGGTGCACGTCGGCCACGTTCGGGCGCTCGGTCGCGATGAAGCTGGCGGTCTGGGAGATCCAGCGCGAGGTCGACGGGTCGGGCCCCGCGATCTGTGGCAGGGGGCCGCCGAACCCGATCCTCAGGGCGGCGCGCATCCCCTCGTAGGACGGCAGGTAGGCGGTGAAGCCGCCGGGCAGGCGGCCGCCGTAGCGGTCGGGCTCGTTGCCGAGCGAGATGCTCAGCAGCTTGGCCGGAATCACCGATGCGACCTCGTGGAGCACCTGGCCCGTCGCCGCCGGGTTGCCGCCGAGCAGGTTGAGCCCGATCTGGAGGGGCGAGCCGATCGCGCCGAGGCAGTGGAGGGCGTGGAGGTAGGCCGCGTCGGCGACCTGGAGCTCGCCGGGCGGTAGCGGCGAGGTAGGCCAGAGGTGGTCCTGGCTGTTGCCGCCGACGCGGATCTCCGGGCGACCGAGCATCCGCAGGGCCAGCTGGACAGGGGAGTGGCAGCCCGCCAGAGAGAACCACGAGTCGACCAGGCTGGTCTCGACCGACAGGCCGACGAAGCTCGGCGGGAGGGGCGGCGACTCGGGACCGGTGATGCGGGCCGGCGGCGGCGGCTTCTTGGGGGCCGGGGGCACGACCGGGCCCGTGGGGCTCGTCGTCCCCACGGGGGTCGCGGTCCCTCCGGGCGTCGCCGTCCCTGCGGGCGTCACCGTGCCTGCGGGCGTCGTGGCCGGGGCGGGCGTCGTCCCAACAGGCCCCGTCGTCCCCGCGGGAGGCCGGACGGGAGGCGATCCGGGGGCGGCGCTCCCGCCGGGTGGGACGACGGCAGGGACCGACCCAGCCGGCGGGGAGGCGGAGCGCCGTGACGAGGCCGCGGCGGGCGGCGGCGACGGCGCGAAGACCGCGCCGAGCGCGACCGAGAGGCATAGACGCTTCAAGCACCGGCCGAGGATCCGGCGGCGCGCGGTCACCCGGCAAGCCTAAGCGGTCTTGCGGCGGTCCGTCAACCTACGAGCGTCGCGCTCGGCCAACCTGGGAAAAGCAAAACTCTCTAATTCGGATAGACTTAGTGTAGATTCGAAAGCATCTCTTCATCGAACCACAGGGAGCGTCGCCATGCCCGATCACGAGCACGAGGGTCCCGGCTACGCCTCTCCCGAGGCGGCGGGCCAGCAGTCACCCGAGGATCTGATCTACGTCGCCTGCCTCTACGAGGGCACAGGCATCCAGGAACCCGACTTCATCGCCGTGGTCGATGTCAATCCCGAATCCGACCATTACTCGGAGATCGTCCACCGCACGCCGATGCCGAACGTCGGCGACGAGCTCCATCACTTCGGCTTCAACGCGTGCTCGTCGGCCTGCCACTCGTCGAAGCTCAGCCGCGACACGCTGATCGTCCCGGGTTTTCGCTCGTCGCGGATCCACATCGTCGACATCTCCGATCCCCGGCGGCCCGAGGTCGCGAAGGTGATCGAGCCGGAGGAGATCAAGGCCAAGACGGGCCTCAGCGGTCCGCACACCGTCCACTGCATGCCGGGCGACATCATCACCGTCTCGATGCTCGGCGACGAGAACGGCGACCTCCCGGGCGGCTTCGCCGTGCTCGACGCCCGCGACTACTCGGTGCTTGGACGGTGGGAGAACGACAAGGCCGGACAGGAGCTGATGTACGACTTCTGGTACCAGCCACGCCAGAACGCTCTCGTCTCGTCGGAGTGGGGCGCGCCGAACACGTTCAAGAACGGCTTCGACCCAGCCGACGTCGGGGCCGGGAAGTACGGTCGAGCGCTGCATTTCTGGGACCTCGAGAAGCGGACGAAGATCCAGACACTCGACCTCGGTGACGATGGATGGATTCCACTCGAGCTCCGCTGGCAGCACGACCCGGACTCGGCCCAGGGCTTTGTCGGGGCGACTCTCTCGAGCACGATCAAGCGCTTCCACCGCGACGAGGTGAACGGGCCCTGGAGTGCGGAGACGGTGATCGACGTCCTCAACGAGGAGCTCGACGGCTGGCCACTGCCGGGCGGCGTGCCTGGGCTGATCACCGATCTGGTGCTCTCGATGGACGACCGGGATCTGTTCTTCTCGAACTGGCTCCACGGCGACCTCCGTCACTACGACGTCTCGGAGCCCGAGCATCCGAAGCTGAAGTCGCAGATCTGGCTCGGCGGCCTGCTCGGCCGGGACGGCGGACATCCGAAGGCACGGGGGCCGCTGAGCGGTGGCCCACAGATGCTCCAGGCGTCGCTCGACGGGAAGCGGGTGTACGTCACGAACTCGCTGTACTCGACCTGGGACAACCAGTTCTACCCGGGCATCGGCGGCTGGCTGACGAGGCTCGAGTGCGACGAGGACACCGGCGGGTATGCGCTCGACGATTCCTTCTTCGTCGACTTCTCCGAGCTGGACACCGGCGGTGCCCGACCGCACGAGATCCACCTCCCGCACGGCGACTGCACGACCGAGATCTTTCCGTGAGCCGGGCGGCTCGCCGAAGCCGACTACGAAACCCCGGCCGGCACGCGCGGCGCGTCGCCGAGGCGCTCGCGCGCCCACGCCCGGGCGGCTTCGACATCGGGGCAGGCCTTGGCCGGGCACCCGGGAAGCCGAGCGGGCTCGCAGTCGGTGACGTAGGCGATCCCCCGGCAGTTGCGCGCCAGCACGCCGCGGCAGTGGCGCAGCCACCGGGTGTCGATCGGACCGAGCACGGGGCTCGGACGGGGCGGGGCGGTCGGCTCGCCGATCACGACGACGACGAACGGCGCGCCCCGCTGGAGGCCGGCCCGCAGGGCATCCATCACGACCCGTGCGTAACACGTCGGGTGGGGCGCGCGGACGCGGACCTCGAGCACCGGCCAGTTCGACCAGTCGGTGTTGTTCGCCACTACTGCTGCGTCCTCTCCGGACGGCAGATCCCGGACATCAGCTTAGGTTAGCCTAATTGCGGCTCCCGGAGTGAGATTGTCTGCGATCGTTGCGGCGACGTGCGTGCGGCTCCGGGCGTCCTAGACTTCGGCGCTCCAATGGCCCGTCACTTCATCACGGGGACCGAGCTCAGCCCGGACGAGCTCTCGGGTCTGCTCGATCGGGCCGTCGAGCTGAAGGCCGCCCCGCGGTCATCGACGGCTCTCGCCAAACGGACGATCGCCCTCGTCTTCGGCGTTCCCTCGACCCGTACGCGCGTCTCCTTCGAGGCCGGCATCGTCGAACTCGGCGGGCACCCGATGATCCTCCGCGGCGACGAGTTGCAGCTCTCGCGTGGCGAGTCCCCGCGCGACACGGCCCTCGTCCTCTCGCGCCACGTCGACGCGATCGGAATCCGGACCGGCGGCCACGAGCCGGTCGCCGAGCTCGCGCGGTGGGCCGAGATCCCGGTCTTCAACATGCTCACGGCCCTCCATCATCCGTGCCAGGTGCTGGCCGATCTGCTGACGATGCGCGAGGAATTCGGCCAACTCGACGGCCTTCGGCTGACCTATGTCGGTGACGGGAACAACATGGCCCGCTCGCTCGCCCTGATCGGGCCGATCGCCGGGGTCGAGGTGACCGTGTCCTCGCCGGCGGGCTACGAGCTCGAGCCCGAAGCGGGCGCCCGGCTCGAGCGCGACCCTGCCGTCGCGGTGTCCGGGGCGGACGTCGTCTACACCGACGTCTGGGTCTCGATGGGAGACGAGGTGACCGCTGTGCGGCGCCGCGCGGCACTCGCCCCCTACCGGCTCGACGACGCGCTGCTCGACCGCGCGGCCCCGCGGGCGATCGCGCTCCACTGCCTGCCGGCCCACCCCGGCGAGGAGATCACCGCCGAGGTCCTCTACGGGTCGCGCCAGCGGATCTGGGACCAGGCGGAGAACCGGCGGCACGCCCAGAAGGCCCTGCTCGAGCTCCTGCTGGCGCAGTAGCCGCCCGTCTGCCGCGCCGGCGGCCTGCGATGCTTGGTCGATGAATCCTCCGGAGACGACGCCCGCCGAAACGGTGCAGACGCCAGCGGCCTCAGTCGAGCTGCCGCGAGCCGCGGCCGGGGAGCCGCTGGTGAGCGCCGCGACTCCCCGTGTCTCTGTGGGTGACGAGCTCGAGCTGCAGATCGAGTCGCTGGCCTTCGGCGGGGCGGGCGTCGGACGAACCAACGGCGGCTACGTCGTCTTCGTCGACGGGGCCCTCCCCGGCGACCGCGTCCGGGCGATCGTCCACAAGCGCAAGCGCTCCTACGCCCAGGCACGGGCGGTCGAGGTCGTCGAGCCCGGCCCCGACCGCGTCGCGCCGCTCGCCGACCACCCGGGCGCCCCCTGGCAGGTCCTCTCCTACGCCCGTCAGCTCGAGATCAAGCACGGTCAGGTCCGCGAGGCACTCGAGCGGCTCGGACATCTCGACGGGTTCGAGCTCGACCCGATCGTCGGCGCAGTCGAGGAGTGGCGCTACCGCAACAAGCTCGAGTACTCGTTCGGCCGCGGCCCGGACGGCGAGCTCCTCTGCGGCTTCCACGCGCCCGGGTCGTGGGAGCGGATCGTCGGAATCGAGGACTGCCTGCTCGCCTCCGAGGCCGGCAACGCCGCCCGGCGGCAGGTCCTCGACTGGTGTCGAAGCCAGAACCTGACGGCTTTCGACCGCCGCTCCCACGACGGTCTCCTGCGCAACCTGGTGATCCGCGAGGGTCGCCGCTCAGGCCAGATCCAGATCCGCCTGGTGATCGGGCCGGGCGAGCTCGACACCGAGGCCCTGGCCCAGGCGATCGACTGCGACGGGCTGCTCGTGACGAGGACCGACGCCCTCGCAGAGACGACCAGCGGCGGCGAGACCGAGCTGATCCGGGGCGTCGCCGCGCTCGACGAGCAGATCGGCGAGCTGAACCTCAGGATCTCGGCCGAGGCCTTCTTCCAGACGAACACCGAGATGGCCGAGAAGCTCTACGGCGTCGTCGCCGCCCGGGCGGCGCTGCGCGGTTGGGAGCGCGTCTATGACCTCTTCTGCGGGACGGGCACGATCGCGCTCACGCTGGCCCCGCGGGCCGGCCAGGTCTTCGGCCTCGAGCTGATGCCCGAGGCGATCGCCGACGCGATCGAGAACGCTGCGCGCAACGAGATCGACAACGTCTTCTTCTACGCCGGCGACGTCCGCCTCGCGATGCGCGAGCTCGTCGAGCGGGCCGGCCGACCCGACCTCGTCGTCGTCGACCCGCCGCGGGCAGGCCTTTCGGCGAAGGTCGTCCGCCGGATCGTCGACGCCTCGCCCAAACGGATCATCTACGTCTCCTGCAACCCGACAACCCTCGCCCCGAACGCAGCTCAGCTGGTCGAGGCCGGCTGGACCCTCCAGCGGGTCAGCCCGGTCGACATGTTCCCGCAGACCCCGCACATCGAGTGCGTCGCGCTGTTCGAACGGACTCACCCCGCGCCGCCGCCGCCGCCTCCGCCTCCGCCGAACTCCGACTGAACCGCTCGCGAGCGCGGCACGTCCCCGCCGGTCCTCCGGCGGAGCCGCTCACACGCAGTTGATCGAGATCTGGTGGAGCATCCAGCTGCCGGCGCTCGCGCGCACTAGCGCCACCGTTCCCTGACAGTGCTGCGTCTTGTCGACCAGCACCGATGTCGTTCGCACCGCGACCGTCGCGCTCTGCGATGTCTGCGCGATCGTCTGCGCCTCCTGGAAGGTGATCTGGCGGACCCTGCTCTGGCCCGAGGCGAAGCTCGCGTACCCCTGGAGCTGGCTGCGGAAGGCCGGGTCGGCGAGCGCCCACGCCGCCGCGTAATCGTGGGAGGCCGCGTGCCCGTAGAAGGCCTGGACAGCGCCCGACGGAGTCGAGACGGTCGGGTTAGCGCTCACCTGAGTACCGCCCGCGACGGTCGATCCCGCCGTTCTCGTGCCGGTCGTCGCCGTGGCGGGCGCGCCGGTCGACGTGCTCGCCGCGGCGGATCGGTGCTTCACGCTCGTCTTGGCCCCCGTCGCCGATCCCGTCGTCCGCTTCGCCGGAGTCCCACCGCCGCCGCCCGAGTCGAGCAGGACCAGCGCGAGCACGACGGCCGCGCACGCAGCCACGCCGCCGGCGATCAGTCCGGGCCTTCCGCGCAGGCCTTCCGCGAGCCCGAGCGGGCCTGCTTCCCGTCGCCTGCGGCGATCACGCGACTCCGCGACCGGCCGGGGCTCGGCGGCTCTCGGTGGGAGACGATGCTGCTTTGCGACACCACCCACGGTGTCCCCACCCTGCTCTCCAGCCAGCTCCTCGGCCGCCCGTCGCTCCGCCGCCCGCAGCTCCCCAGCCCGCGCCTGCGCGGCCGCCGCGTCCGCGGCCAGCGCCTCGGCGACCCGCTCCTCGGCCGCCCGCCCGTCGGCGTCGCGCTGCTCCTGGGCGACCCGGACCTCAGCCGCCCCGGCCCGCTCCTCCGCGCCACGCTGCTCGGCCGCCCGTTCCTGAGCGCCCAGCTGCTCGGCGGCCGCCGGCCGGGGCGTGGCGGAGGGCGCTCGGGGGACCAACGGGATGACCGGCAGGGTTCCGGCCTCCGGCGCGAGCGCCACGCGCAGGCGATCGACCAGATCGGTGGCGCTCCGCGGCCGCCGCTCCGGGTCGGGATCCATCCCCCGGCGCAGCACCTCGGCCGCCGCCCGCGGGACGTCCGGGACGACCGCGCAGAGGTCCGGGGGCGGCTGGGTCGCGATCGCGTGGGCGAGCGCCACCGGGTTGGTCTGGGGCCGGGCCTTCTGGCCGCTGAGCATCTCGAACGCGACGACCGCCAGCGCGTAGATGTCGACCGCCGGCGTCGATCCCGTCCCCTCGAGCTGCTCGGGCGCCATGTAGCTGAACGTGCCGAGAACCATGCCGTCCCGCGTGATCTGCGTCCGATCGGCGGCCAGCGCGATTCCCAGGTCCGCCAGCTTGATCGCCCCCTCCCGCCCGAGCAGGATGTTCGCCGGCTTGACGTCGCGGTGGACGATGCCCCGCGCGTGGATCGCGTCGAGCGCTGAAGCCACACCCGTCAGCACCTCGAGGGCCAGGCCGTGCGGCAGGCCGCCCGACCCGGCGATCGCGTCGCGCAGCGTCTGACCGGCGACGTACTCCATGACGATCACGAGGTCGCCGTCGGCCCGCATCTCGACGTCGTAGACGGAGACGAGGTTCGGGTGGCTGAGCGAGGCCCCGACGAGCGCCTCCCGGCGCAGACGCAGGATCGCGTTGGCGTCCCCTTCGGCGTGAACCCGCTTGAGCGCGACCCGGCGCCGCAGCATCGTGTCCTCCGCGAGCGTCACGGTTGCCATCCCGCCGACGCCCAGGCGCTCGATCTCTCGGTAGCGGGCGACGTCATCTGTCACGGGCATCACCCCCGGCATACCCGCGCCAGGCCTTTCCCACGCCCCGGGCGCCACCTGCCAATCTTCCACGATGGCTGGTGAGTCCACCGCGACGGGCCGGGAGACTACCGTGACGGGTCGGGAGACCAGCGCGACCCCGGCGCTCGGCCCCCTGGTCGGCCTGGCGGGCGTCGTCGGCCTGCTGCTGATCGCCTTCGCCGGCGGATATGGCTACCACCGCGACGAGCTGTACTTCATCGCCGCGGGCAACCACCTCGCGTGGTCCTATCCCGATCAGGGGCCGCTGACGCCACTCGTGGCCCACGTCATGAACCTGATCGCACCCGGTTCGCTGACCGTCCTGCGGATCCCTTCGGCTCTGATGATGGCCGCGACGGTGCTCCTGACCGGGCTGATCGCCGCCGAGCTCGGCGGCCGCCGGCGGGCCCAGCTGATCGCGGCCGCCTGCGCGGCCGTCGCCTCGGTGATCCTCGTCGTCGGCCACCTGCTCAGCACGACGACCTTCGACGTGCTCGCCTGGACGCTCGTCAGCTGGCTGGTCGCCCGCACGATCCGCACAGGCGAGGACCGCCTCTGGCTGGCGGCCGGCGTCGTCGCCGGCGCCGCCCTGCTCGACAAGCCGCTGATCGCCTTCCTCCTGGCCGGGATCGGCGCCGGCCTGGTGATCGCCGGGCCGCGCCGCGTCCTGCGCACCGCCTGGCCGTGGGCCGGCCTGCTGATCGCCCTCGTGATCTGGTCGCCGTGGCTGTTGTGGCAGGCCGCCCACGGCTGGCCGCAGCTCGACGTCTCGTCGGCGATCGCCCACGGCGGCTCGGGCAGCTCGCAACCGCGATGGGCGCTCCTCCCCTTCCAGCTGCTGCTCGTCAGCCCTGTGCTCGCGCCCGTCTGGATCGCCGGCCTGCTGGCCCTCGCCCGCCGGCCCGAGCTCCGTGCGATGCGGCTCTTCGCGGTCGCCTGGCTGTTCCTCGTCGTGGTCTTCCTGGTCGCCGGCGGCAAGCCCTACTACCTGGCCGGCATGTTCCCGGTCCTGCTCGCAGCCGGAGCGATCCGGACCGACGCCTGGCTCGATCGCGGGTCACCGCGCGCGCGCCGCGCCCTGCTCGGCGCCGGGATCGTCCTCAGCGGGCTGGTCTCGGCCGTGATCGCCCTGCCGATCCTGCCGGCCAAGGACGCCGGCGTCGCGATCGCCGTGAACGCCGACGTCGGTGAGACGATCGGCTGGCCCGAGCTCGTCGGGACGGTGGCCGGCGTCTACCGGACCGCGGGCCAGACAGCCGTGATCTTCGCGTCGAACTACGGCGAGGCCGGAGCGATCGACCGCTACGGCCCGGCCGTCGGCCTGCCGCCGGCCTACAGCGGCCACAACGGCTTCGCCGACTGGGGGCCGCCACCCGATCGCCCGGGTCGCGTCGTCGCCGTCGGCTTCGAGGTGACCGAGCTGCGCGCCCACTTCGCCGGCTGCCGCCTGGCGGCCCGGGTCGGCAACCGGGCCGGCGTCGACAACGACGAGCGCGACGCCCCGATCGTGCTCTGCCAATCCACGCGGGCGCCGTGGTCTGCGATCTGGAGGAGCCTCCGCCACCTCGGGTGACTGGTCACGAAGCTCGGCGGCGAGCCGGCGCGCCGCTCGGTCTAGGCTCTCCGAATGCGCGCAGCCACGATCGCCGACGGAAAGATCTCAGTCGAGGAGCACCCCGACCCCACCCCCGGCCACGGCGAGGTCCTCGTCCGGGTCCACGCGGCCGGCCTCAACGGCGCGGACATGATGCAGCTCAGGGGCCGCTACCCCGCGCCCGCCGGCTCACCCCAGGACATCCCGGGCCTCGAGCTGGCCGGCGAGGTCGCCGGGCGCGGCCCCGCAGCGAGCCGCTTCGAAATCGGAGATCGGGTGATGGCGATCGTCGGCGGCGGCGGCCAGGCCGAGCTGGCGGTCGTCCACGAACGACAGCTGATGCCCGTCCCCCCGTCGCTCGAGTGGACCGCCGCCGGCGGCGTTCCCGAGGTCTTCACGACGGCCCACGACGCCCTCTTCACTCAAGCGAGGCTGGCGCTCGGCGAACGCGTCCTGATCCACGGGGCGGCCGGCGGCGTCGGCACGGCGGCCGTCCAGCTCGCCGCCGCCGCCGGCGCGCGGGTCACCGCGACCGTCCGCAACGAGGCGATGCGCGGTCCGCTCGCCGAGCTCGGCGCCGACGTCTTCGCCCCCGTCGGCTTCGAGGAGCGCGGGCCGTTCGACGTGATCCTCGAGCTCGTCGGCGCGCCCAACCTGGCCGGGAACGTCAAGGCGCTCGGGCTCGGCGGACGGATCTGCGTGATCGGGATCGGTGCCGGCGCGAAGGCCGAGCTCAACCTCGCGGCGCTGATGGCCAAGCGGGGTCAGATCCGAGCCTCGACGCTCCGCGCCCGCCCGCTCGAGGAGAAGGCACTGACGGCTCGGCTGCTCGAGCGCCACGTCCTCCCCCTGCTCGAGTCCGGCCGGCTCCGCGTACTGGTCGCCGAGACCTTCTCCCTGGAGCAGGCCGCCGACGCCTACGAGCGCTTCGCGGCCGGCGGCAAGTTGGGCAAGATCATCCTCACGATCCGCTGAGAACGCCTCACCCGCTGGGGGTGGCCGCAGCCCGGTAGATCGCACGGAGCTCGTCGAGGTCGGGGGCCGGCGGGACGCGCCCCAACTCAGAACGACCCTCAGCCGCGCGGGCGACGCGTTCGCGCAGGTCGGCGTCCCCGGCCAGGGCCTCGAGGCGCCCGACGCCGGCGCGCTCGCGCAGGTCCCGGGCGAAGCCCTCGAGGTCGACGCCGAGCTCCGACTCGAGCTGGGCGACCGCGTCCGGGAGGCGGCGACGGATCCCGGCGACGCTCGACTCGAGCATCGCGACGTTGGCCTGGGCGTGGCCGACGCCGGCGACCCGGGCGAGCGTCTGGCAGATCGCGTGGTGGGGCCCGAGACCGCTGCGGTCGACCGCCCACCCGCCGAGCAGGGCGCCGAGGGCAAGCTCCTCACGGTCGGGCTCCGGGCCGGCCCATCCATCGACGAGACGCCGCGCCGCAGCCCGTCCGGCCGCCGCCGCGACGGGGTTCGAGGCGAGGCTGAAGACGGCGACCACGGCGTGGCCGAGCGCGTTGCCGGTGCTCGCCGCCAGCCCGTCGGCCGGCTGGGACGCGCTGAGGCGCGGGTCGTTGATCACGACGGTCGGCCGGACGTGCCGCGTTCCCGGCGCGACACCCGACGCCTGGCGGTGGAAGGCGGTCATCTCGGCCGCCGAGAGCGTCGTCGGGATCGCGACCACGGACCGGGGCGGGTCGGCCGCGGCCAGCGCCTTCGCGACGTCGATCACCCGGCCCCCGCCGAGCGCGACGAGGCGCTCGCCGCCGATCGCCGGGCGCAGGCCGGCGGCGATCTCGTCGACCCGGCCGCCGGGCACATCGATCACGCTCCCGGCCAGGCCAACCACCCCGGGCTCGGCAGCACGCGAGCGCGGCGTGCAGAGCAGGACGAATCCCTCGCCGAGCAGGTCCCCCGCCCGGGCGATCGCCCCCCGGCCGAAGACGATCGTCCGGTCGTGCTCGACCTGGCGAAAGCTCGCGTCCACGCCGGTCGCCCGCCTCACGCGCCGAGCGTCGCCGCCAGCCAGGCGGCCGCCGCCCCGACCACCTCGGGCGCGATCTGGTGGGCGACTGGCGACTCGTGGTAGACGACGTCGATCTCCGCCGCCTCGAGCCGGGCGACCGCCCGGCGGGCGAAGTCGACGACGATCACCGGGTCGCGGCTGCCGTGGGCGACGAAGCACCGCAGGCCCGGCCGGCCGGCGAGATCGGGCTCCCACTCCTCGAGCGTCGGGATGAAGCCCGACAGGGCGAGGATCCCCGCCGGGACCGGGCGGTCCGGACCGAGGCCGAGCGCGTAGCTCATCGCCGCGCCCATCGAGAACCCGCCGACGACGGTCTGCCGCGGGCCGATCCCCGTCTGCGCCCAGACGGCGTCGTGGAACTCGGCGAGGGCGGCGTAGGCGGCCGCGAAGGTCTCGGGGTCGGGGTGGCCGACCCGGGGGACGACATACCAGTGGTGGCCGGGTGACCCCGGGAAGCTGAGCGGGGCCCGCGGTGCGAGCACCAGGAGCTTCCGCTCGGGGTCGACGGCGTCGGCCAGCGGGAGGAGGTCGCGCTCGGTGGTCCCCCGGCCGTGGTGGAGGACCAGCAGGCCGGCGGGCTCGCCGGCGGCCGGACGCTCGGCGAAGGCGAGCGGGCTCAAGGGCCGGCGGCCTGCTCGCGTCGGGCGATCCGTGGGTTGACGAGCGGCGTCAGGGTCGCCAGCAGCTGCCGGCGCAGGTGGCCGTACATCTCCGGGACGCGGAGCTCCTCGCCGAGGCGGTCGGGATCCTCGTCGACCGCGAAGCCCGGCGCGTGGGTCGCGATCTCGAGAAGGATGCCCCGCGGCTCGCGGAAGTAGATCGACTTGAAGTAGTCGCGGTCGCGGACGTCGGTCACGTACAGGCCCGTGTCGGCGATCCGCTGGCGCCAGGCGAGCTGGTCTGCGTCGGGCGTCGCCCACGCGATGTGGTGGACGGTTCCCGCGCCCTGGCGCCCCCGGAGGACCGGCGGTGGGTCGTGGGCCCAGCGGAACTGGCGGTCGTTGCCGTCGAGCGCATACTCGCCCCGCCCGAGATTGGTGAAGCCGAGCGTCTCGGTCAGCAGCGATGCCTCCTCCCACGCCCGGTTGGTGTACGCCCGGGCGCCCTCGACGCCGAGGATCGCGTACTCCGCAGGCACCTCCGGGTGGGCCGCCCGGAGCGGCGGGTTGCGGGGGTCGGCGAGCACCAGCTCGAGGTCGAGGCCTTCAAAGTCCTCGAAGAACAGCGACTCGTCCCGGCGCGTGCTGGCGTATCCCTTGACCCGCAGCCGGGCCGCCCAGAAGTCGAGCGAATCGTCGTCGGCCACGCCGAACTGGATCCGGTGGATCATCCCCGCGCCGGCCCGCCCCCGACCGACGCCGGCGAAGTCGAACCACGTGAGGATCGACCCGGGCGCGCCGTCCTCGTCCCCGAAGTACAGGTGATACGCGCTCGGGTCGTCGAAGTTGACGGTCTTCTTGACCAGCCGCAGACCGAGCACGTCGGCGTAGAAGTCGACCGTCATCCGGGCGTCGCCGGTGATCATCGTGATGTGGTGGCAACCATCCAGGCGCAGGCCGTCCCCCGGGGACTCAGACTCAGCCGGCGGCCCCGGCTCCGGCTCCGGCATCGGGTCTCCGGTGGGAGATCCACCCGCCACTCAGGCCTCGCAGTCGGCGCAGGCCCCGTGGAGGACGACCTCGTGATCGGAGACCGTCAGCGGGACCCGCTGGCTGAGGCTCGAGATCGCCCGCTCGAGCTCGGCGTCGCTGAACGGCGTGAGGGCGCCGCACTGGTCGCAGACGAGATGGTGGTGATGGCCGTGGCCAGGCCGGACCGGCTCGTAGCGGACCAGGCTCTGGCCGATCTCGACCCGCGCGATCAGCCCGAGTCGCTCGAGCTCCTCGAGGATCCGGTAGACGCTCGCCCGCGAGACGCTCCGCACGTCTGACCGCAGCCGATCCTCGATCTCGACCGCCGACAGCGCGCACGACTGCCCGTCGAGCAGATCGAGCATCGCCCGCCGGGCCCCGCCCCGCCGGTAGCCGGCCTCGCTCAGGGCGTTCTCGGCGCGCTCGGCCCAGTCCTCGGGATCTCCGGTCATCGCACCCGATTGTAGTCCGCGGTACTCCGATGTCGCCGGCTTTACCGGCTGTCCGTACCGGTTTTTATCACCAACAAGAGTAAAGTTTCGAAGTGCTAATATTCTTTCATGGTTTCAGAAGAACGCGTCTCGTCGGTCGTCGAGGACTACGCGAAGGCGCTCTACTCACTCGAGACCCGGACCCAGGGCGCGCCGGTCCGCACGAGCGTGCTCGCCGACCGGCTCGGTCTGAGCGCGCCACAGGTCTCGCTGATGTGCAAGCGACTCGCCGAGATGGGCCTCGTCAACCGGTCAGCCTACCACGGCGTCCAGCTGACCGAGGAGGGCCGGCGAGTGGCCCTCCAGGTGCTTCGCCACCACCGGCTGCTCGAGCTGTTTCTGGCCGACCAGCTCGGCATGCCGTGGGATCGGGTCCACGCCGAGGCCGAGATCCTCGAGCACTGGGTCTCCGACGAGCTCGAGGCGGCGATCGCCGAGAAGCTCGGCCACCCGACCGTCGACCCCCACGGCGACCCGATCCCGACGGTCGACCTCGTGATCGACGAGGGTGAGACCGTCAGCCTCGACGCGCTCTGCGCCGGCGAGGCCGGCATCTTCGTCCGCGTCTCGGACTCGGATCCCGGGATGCTCCGCTTCCTCTCCGAGAAGGGCGTCGTCCCCGGCGAGCGGCTCGAGGTCGTCGACAAGCAGCCGTTCGACGGACCGGTCTTCCTCCGGCGGGCCGACGATCCCGAGGACCTCGTGCTCGGCGTCGCACTCGCCCGGGCGATGCGAATCGAGCTCGACGGCAAGCCGCGAGCCGAGCCGGCGCCGTGACCGAGCCGTTCCTGCGGCCGGTCGCCGCCCTCGAGGGCTCGGCGACTGCGCTCGTCGCCGATCCGCCGACGCTCGCCGGCCCCACGAGCCACCCCGGCCCGAGCCACCCCGCCCCGAGCCACCCCGGCCCGAGCCACCCCGGCCCGCTCGATCCCGGCACGAGCCACCCCAGCCCGCTCGATCCGAGCCCGAGTAACCCGAGTCCGCTTGAGGTGATGCTCGCGAGGGGGCGGATCCGCGGGGCCCTGACGATGCTCGGGCCGGCCTTCGTCGCGGCGATCGCCTACGTCGACCCGGGAAACTTTGCGACCAACATCCAGGGCGGCGCCCGCTTCGGCTACCTCCTGCTGTGGGTCGTGCTCGCGGCCAACATGATCGCGATGCTGATCCAGTATCTGTCGGCCAAGGTCGGGATCGCCGCCGACCGGACGCTGCCCGAGCTGTTTCGCGAGCAGTTTCCCCGGTCGATGAGCATCGGGATGTGGGTGCAGGCGGAGATCATCGCGATGTCGACCGACATCGCCGAGTTCGTCGGCGCCGCGCTGGGCCTGAACCTCCTGTTCGGCGTTCCGCTGATCTGGGCGGGCGCGATGACCGGTGTGATCGCGTTCGGGATCCTCGAGCTCCAGACCCACGGCTTCCGCCGCTTCGAGCTGGCGATCTCCGGCCTGCTGGGGATCATCTTCCTCGGCTTTCTCTACGAGACGCTGAAGATCGGCCCGTCGGCCCACGCGTCGCTCGGCGGGCTGATCCCGCACCTGCGGGGGACCGACAGCCTCTACCTGGCGGTCGGGATCCTCGGGGCGACGGTGATGCCGCACGCGATCTACCTCCACTCCGCATTGACCAAGAATCGGGTTCCCGTTCGTGATTCTTCTGAGCGCGCGCGGGTCCTCCGCTACGAGAAGCTGGACATCGTGATCGCGCTGGGGGCGGCCGGGCTTGTGAACATGGCGATGCTGGCGGTCGCGGCAAAGCTCTTCAACCAGACGGGCCGGACGGGGCTCAGCACGATCGAGCAGGCCTACCACGGGTTCGCCACGCAGGTCGGCGGGTTCGCGGCCCTGGCCTTCGTCGTCGCCCTGCTCGCGTCGGGGACGTCGTCGTCGAGTGTCGGGACGTATGCGGGACAGGTCGTGATGCAGGGCTTCCTCCGCGTAAGGATCCCCTTGATGGCGCGGCGGGCGGTGACGATGGTGCCGGCGTTCGTCGTCCTGGCGATCGGCGTCAACCCGACGGCGGCGCTGATCGCGAGCCAGGTCGTCCTCTCGTTCGGAATTCCCTTCGCGCTGATCCCGCTGGTCATGCTGACCAGACGGCGGGACCTGATGGGCGTCCACGTCAACCGCCTGGCGACGACGATCGTCGGCGGGACGCTGGCCGCACTGATCACCGCGATGAACGGTTTCCTGATCTATCAGCAGCTGGCCGGGTAGCGGATCGCTGCCTGCACCGTGGAGTCGCAACAGCGCGCTCAGTGGCGGCCCGGGTTGGAACCATCCAGTACCCTGATCACGATGTCAACGGTCGTCGTCGGCACTCCGCCGGCCGAACTCCAGGCCCTCCTGGACCGTCGAAGTCGGGCAGGCGCCGATCGCCTCGATGAGGTCTGGGAAGGTGTCTACCACCTGGTTCCTGCACCGACCGGTGAGCACGCCGTGATCGCGCAACAGCTCGCCGAACTGCTCGGCCCGCTGGCGCGGGCGGCGTCACTGATCCCGAGCATGCACGAGTTCAACATCGGCGAATCCAAGGACGATTTCCGCGTGCCCGACGGGGGGCTGCACCGTCGGGCGCCGCTGGGCACCTGGCACGCGACCGCAGCGCTGGTCGTCGAGATCGCCTCCCCGGGCGACGAGAGCTGGGAGAAGATCCCGTTCTACGCGCGGCACAACGTCGACGAGGTCGTGATCGTCGACCCGGTCGAGCGCCGCGTGGCGTGGCTGGCGCTGGATGTCGGCGAGTACCGGAGGGTGTCCCGGAGCAGCTTGATCGACCTGGGAGCCGCCGAGCTCGAAGGCAAGCTCGACTGGCCCTGACTACGGCCGCCGGGTCAGCCGCCGACCGACGCCGGCGTCCCCGGGGAGCGCCGTGCGACCTCGGCGCGGACGAGCGGAGCGACCTTGGTGCCGAAGAGCTCCATCGAGTGAAGGACGTCGGCGTGGGCGACGGCGCCGACGCTCATCTGGCCGATGTAGCGGTCGTGGCCGAAGAGCTCGTGCTCGTAGAGCAGCTTCTCGGCGACCTGCTCGACCGAGCCGACGGCGAGCGCTCCCAGCGGCGAGCGGAGGGCCTGGTACTCGGGCAGGCCGGACGGCGGCCAGCCGCGCTCGCGGCCGATCCGGTTCATCATCGTCAGGTAGGGACGGGCGAACGCGGCGTCGGCGAGCTGGGGGCTCTCGCCGACGAAGGCGTGGGTGTTGATCGCGAGCCTCGCGAGCGCCGGGTCGTGGCCGGCGGCCGCGAGGGCCTTGCGGTAGACGTCGGCCAGCCGGGCGAAGCGGTCGGGCTGGCCGCCGATGATCGCGATCGTCAGCGGGAGGCCGAGCGTCCCGGCGCGGATCACCGATCCGGGAGACCCGCCGACGGCGACCCAGACCGGGAGGGGGTCCTGGACCGGGCGCGGCCAGACGCCGGCGTCGACTAGCGACGGCCGGTGGCGGCCCGACCAGGTCACGTGGGTTGTGGCGCGGATCTTCAGCAGGAGGTCGAGCTTCTCGGCGTAGAGGTCGTCGTAGTCGTCGAGGTCCTGGCCGAAGAGCGGGAACGACTCGGTGAACGAGCCCCGTCCGGCCATGATCTCGGCCCGCCCGCCGGAGATCAGGTCGAGCTCGGCGAAGTCCTGGAAGACGCGGACCGGATCGTCTGAGCTGAGCACGGTCACCGCGCTGGAGAGGCGGATCCGCTCGGTCCTGGCTGCGATCGCGGCGAGCACGATCGCCGGAGACGAGACGAGGAAGTCGGGGCGGTGGTGCTCGCCGATCGCGAACACGTCGAGGCCGAGCTGGTCGGCGAGCTCGGCCTCCTCGAGCAGGTCGCTCATCCGCTGCCGGGGACTGACGCCGGCCGGGAGGTCGGCGAAGGTGGCGAGTCCGAGTTCCATGGACGCGAGTATAGCAAGTAGTTGCGCGTGCAACTGTTCTTGCTTTGGCGAAAAGTCCGTGGAAGCGGTCGCTAGAGTCGTGCCCAATGCGACCGGGCATCTCCGTCCCTGCTCGCCGCCGCCCTCGTCGAGCGCCGGTCGCGCGCCGGCCGGTCGTCGGGGTCGCGGTTCTCGGGTTCGCGATCCTCGCCGGGTGCGCGTCGTCGCCGGCGACGACCAGAACGGTGAGCAGCGGCATCGTCGCTCCCAGCGGCCTGCGATACACGGTCACGCTGACCGAGCTGGCCGACCAGGCGTGCACGTCGGAGCGCTACGCGGTGCTTCGGACAAAGGTCAAGAACTTTCCGCAGACGACCAGCTTCTGCGGTCCGGTGCTACAGGCCGCCCCGCCGAGGCTGATTCAGGTCGTCCGGCCGGCGGCGACGTTGATCGTCGACCGGCCGGCCCGGTGTGGGCCGGTCGGGATCGGCGTAGGGCGGGCGCGGGCCGTGCCGGCCAGCTCGAAGTGCAGCCTCGTCCCTCCGCATCTGCGCGTGACCCTCGTCCCGGCCAGACGCCTGTTCACGGTCACGGGAATCGCGGGCGTCAGGCAGCTCGATCTGACGAAGAGTCGGTGCGCCTTCATCTGTACGCGAACGCTGGCGCCCCAGAGCAGCCGATAGGCTTTGCGCCTGATCTGGCCCGGCGTCGAGCCGGCGGGCAAGCGGTCGACGTTTGAAGACGGCGCAGGCCGGACATCAGACAGAACGAATCCGAAAAGACCGACGATCGGAGCGATCATGGCCGAAGAGACGACAGGCGCACCCAACCTTCCCTCGAGCTCGGCGGACTCGGCTCACATCTCCTCCTCGGACGTGCCCGACGATCCGTCGGCGTCGGCGTCGGCAGAGATCTTCGCCGCGATGGACGGCAGCACGATCGCCGAAGCCGAGGGCGACGCCGAGGCCGCCGAGGGCGGTGGCGAGGAAGCCGGCGGCGACGAAGGCGCTGCTCCGGCCGACGACGCTCCTTCGGAGTAGACAGGAGTCCGCTGCTTCGGGTCGGCCGGCGAACGCCGCTCGGTGCTCCGGAGTAGACGGGCGACCTCAGAGGTAGCGACGCAGGCGGCGGCGAAGCTCGCGGGCGCCGGTTCCCGCCGCGTCGCGTAGCTGGTCGCCCGCGTCGCGGAGGATCGCGCTGACGCTGTCGGTCGTCTCGTGGCTCGCCCCCGCAGGGCGGGTTCCCGTAGACGACTCCGCGGCGCCGTGTCGTGGCGGCAGCCCGGCGAGGCGGCGAGCCTCGTCCTCCAGGCGCCTCGACTCGGCGAGGATCGCCTCCATCCGGCTCTCCGCCCCCGCGCGCTCGCCGTAGTCGGACGCGGTGGCGGGGTCGGGCCCGGGGCGGGAATCGGCCGTCCGTGCTCGGCGCGGTGGGGTTCTGGCGGTCCCCCGGCGAGGCGTCTCGCGCAGCGCCTCGTAGGCCTCCTGCACGGCCTCGAAGGCCGCGGCCGTGCCGCCGGCGTCGGGGTGGGTCCGCCGGACGGCCGCCCGGTAGGCGGCGTGGATCGCGGCCTGGTCGGCGCCCGGCCGGACGCCGAGCACGGCGTAGGGGTCGTCTGCGCCGGCCATGCCGTCGAGCCTAACGCACGCCGACGGGGTCGCTTCGGTCAGGCGGGGATCGGCGTGTCCTGGTCGCCGAAGAGGAGCATCTGGGGGATCTGCGTGAAGACATAATCGTCGGTCGTGCCCGCGGCGCGCGAGAAGGACCAGACGACGTCGAAGCGTCCGCCCGGCCAGCTCTGGGGGATCGGCGGGCCGGCGGCGAGCGGGAGGATCGCGTTCGCGATCTCGTGGATCGCCGTGTGCTCCCAGCAGATCAGCGTGACGCCGGCCGTCTCGGCGGCGACGGCCGCCCCGAGCTGGGCCTCACTGGGGTCGGTCGGGTCGCTCCTGCTCTGGACGTAGCTGTTGTCGATGCTCAGATCGAGCAGCAGGCTGAGCGGGTAGATCGTCTGGTACGTGCGCTCGACGGCGATGTCCTTCTTGGGGCCGTAGCCGGGCGAGAAGAGCTCGGTCGGCGTCAGGATCGCGCTCCGGCCGGAGCCCCCGAAAGGCGCGAAGAGCCCGACCAGGCCGCCGGCACGCTGCCAGCCGACCGGCTCGAGTGAATGCTTGTCGGACTCGCCCGTGACGTCGACCCCGTGGGGCGGCGGCGGGTCGCCGGGCTTCTCGCCGTGGCGGATGATGAAGATCGTCCTCGGGGATCCTGCGGTTTCGCTCATCGGTCGCTCCTCGGGTGGTTGCTCAACGATCGTAGTTCTCGATCGCCCGGAGCGACAACGTCGTCAGGAGGGCCATCAGGCCGACGATCACCGCCGCGCAGTAGCCGAGCTTGTCCCAGCTCCAGCCCTCGATCACGAGCGATCGCAGGCCGTCGATCACGTAGCTCACGGGGTTGATCCGAGCGAGCGTCTCCATCAGCGGCGAGAGGCGGTCGAAGGGGACGAAGTTCGGCGTGAGGAAGAGCAGTGGGAAGAACAGCAGGAAGCTCGTGTTGGTCGCCTGGACGTTGCGCGTGCGCAGGGCGATGAAGATCGCGAAGCCGGCATAGCCGACGCCGAACAGCGCCGCGAGGAGGACGAGGACGACAGCGCCGGGGATCCCGCTCTCCATGTGGGCGCCGAAGGCGAGCCCGGCCAGCAGGACAACGGTCGACCCGAGGATTCCGCGGACGAGGTCGGCGGCTAGCCGGCCGAAGATGATCGACGACCGTCTGATCGGGGCGGCCAGCAGCTTGTCGAAGTAGCCGAGGTCGATCTCGGTGACCAGCGCCAGGCCGGAGCTGGCGGTCGCGACCGCGAACATCAGGGAGACCGGGAGCTGGAAGGCGACATACCCCTGACCGCGGAGGAACGGGGTGCTCGACGGGAAGGTCTTAGAGACCTGGCCGACGTTGACGGCGAGGAAGAAGAGCGGGATGAAGAGGGCCGGGATCGTCGATTCGGGATAGCGGGCGATCTCGCGGACCGACCGACGGGCGAGCAGCAGGAGCTCATTCATGCCGTGCGATCCTCCTTGGCGCCCTCGAGGCGCCGGCCGGTTGCCTGAAGAAAAACGTCGTCGAGCGACGGTCGTGAGACGGTCAGCGAGCCGACCCGGATCGCCGCGGCCTCCAGCAGGCGGACGATCTCGACGACCTGACCGGCGCCGTCGAGTACGTAGAGCGCCAACGCGTCGGCCTCGGCCACGGCTCGCTCGAGCCCGGCGAGCCCGGCGACTGCCGTCTCGGCGGCGGCCGGGTCGGCGCCGTCGAGTGCGAGCGTCACGACGTCGTGACCCATCTCGGCCTTCAGCTGCTTGGGCGTTCCCTCGGCGACGATCGCCCCCGCGTCGATGATCGCCAGCCGGTCGCAGAGCTGGTCTGCCTCCTCGAGGTACTGGGTGGTCAGGAAGACGGTCGTCCCGGCCGCGTTGATCCGCCGAACCTCCTCCCAGATCGTCCGCCGCGACGACGGGTCAAGGCCGGTCGTCGGCTCGTCGAGGAAGAGGACCTCAGGCGAGTGGACCAGCGCGCTCGCGAGATCGAGGCGGCGCTTCATCCCCCCGGAGTAGGTCTTCGTCCGCCGGTCGGCCGCGTCGGTCAACCCGACGAGCTCGAGCAGCTCGACCGCCCGAGCCTTGGCGCTCGCTCCGGTGATCCCGTAGAGCCCGCACTGGAGCTCGAGCAGCTCCCGGCCGGTCTGGACCGGGTCGAGCCCGATCTCCTGAAGGGCCACGCCGATTCGCCGACGAACGCCCGCCCCGTCGGCGACGACGTCGACGCCGGCCACGCGCGCGGTGCCGCCGGTCGGCGGGAGCAGCGTGCAGAGCATCCGCACCATCGTCGTCTTGCCAGCCCCGTTCGGCCCGAGGAACCCGAACACCTCACCCTCGGCCACGCTGAGATCGACGCCGCGGACGGCCTCGACCCCGCCCTTGAACGTCCGCTCGAGAGAACGCGTCTCGATTGCCAGCCCATCGCCCACCTGACCACCTCCTGATCTTGCGTCGTGTTGCACCGAGACCGACCGGCCAGGCGGAACTAATCGTTGATCGCTCGCAGCCTGGCGATCACGTCCTCGCTCCAGCTGTGGGTCCGCAGCAGGCGATACCGATCGCGCGCCACCCGCATGTAGGCCTCGGCCTCGGACCCGGCACCGAGCAGGTCGGCTTCGCGCAGCAGCTCTACGACCGGGCAGAACTCGTTCTCGAACCAGGCGACGGCAACCGCCGGGCGGTCCATCATCCGTGACTGCTCGGTGAGGAGCCGAAAGCCCCACGCCTCGACGCCCTCGGCGAGCTCGGCGTACGCCCACGGGTCTTCGAGCCTGATCCGAGCCGCCTGTTCGGGGGCCAGGGGAACCCGCTCGAGGAACAGACGCTCGTGGGACTTGAGCGGGAGATCTCCGATCGTCAGCGTCTCGCCGGGATCGAGGCGGGTCAGGACCTCGGTCACGTAGGCCTCGATCGTCGACCGGCCGTGGGACCGGGCGACCGACACGCGGTGGTGGCCGTCGTCGACGAAGTGGAGGCCGCCGACGCGGTGAACGGAGATCGGCGGCATCGCGGCTCCGCGCCGCTCGGCCTGGGCGATCGACTCCCACCGGGCGCGCACGCGCGAGCTCGTCGGCCGGAACTCGCGGTCGAAGTCGGTCGTGCGATCGACGCTTCCGACGATGCTCTCGAGCGGGATCGTCCGCAGGCCGAGGGAGCGCTCCCCGGTCCGGCCGAGCGCGGCGAGAACCTCGTCGAAGGGCAGCATGACCCCGATGTCGTCGGGGGTGCGTCGCAGGCGATCGGCCAGCCGCGCGAGGGCCTGACGGCGCCGTGCCCGCAGGAAGTCGTTCTGCGCGTCGGCCAGTGGAAAGCCCGTGTCGGGCGACATCGCTCGGGTAGATTCGTCTCGATGTGGTGGCTGAACGCCGTGGTCTATCAGATCTACCCGCGATCCTTTCAGGACACCGGCGGCGACGGCGTCGGCGACCTCCCGGGGATCACGTCCCGCCTGGAGCACGTCGCGCGCCTGGGAGCCGACGCGATCTGGCTCTCGCCGATCCACCCGTCGCCGCTGGCCGACTTCGGCTACGACGTGGCCGACTACACCGGCGTCGATCCGACGCTCGGGACGCTGGCCGACTTCGACGCGCTGGTCGGCGCGGCGCATCGATTGGGCCTGCGCGTGCTGATGGATCTCGTCCCCTGCCACACGTCGATCGAGCATCCGTGGTTCCGGGCCCACCCGGACTGGTACATCTGGGCCGACGGCGGCCCGCCGAACAACTGGGTGACGAGCTTCGGCGGCTCCGCCTGGTCGCTTGACGGCGCCAGCGGCCGGTGGTACCTGCACTCGTTCTTCCCCGAGCAGCCCGACCTCGATTGGCGCAACCCGGCGGTCGCCGCGGCGATCCGCGACGTCGTCGCGTTCTGGCTGGACCGCGGGGTCGACGGCTTTCGTGTCGACGCGCTCGACCGTCTGCTCAAGGACGCCGCCCTGCGCGACGACCCGCCCGCCGAGGGGCCCCCGCCGCTCCCGCTGCACCCGGAGCTCGCCCGGCTCGGGCGCACGCGGTCGACCGATCAGCCCGACGTCGGGCGGCCGCTCGGAGCCCTGCGGGAGGCGATCGGCGAGCATCTGATGATCGGCGAGGTCTACCTCCCGACCGCCCGGCTGGGACCCTACCTCGAGCATCTCGACGTGGCGTTCTCCTTCGAGCTTCTCCACGCCCCACTAGATCCGGCTCGCCTGCGCGAGGTGATCACGGGCGCGCTGGAGAGCGGCAAGGCCGGCTGGGTCGTCTCCAACCACGACTTCCCGCGGCTGGCGAGCCGCGTCGGCGCCGAACGGGTCCGGGTCGTGTCGATGCTCATGCTGACCCTGCCCGGTCCGGTCTTCATCTACCAGGGAGACGAGCTCGGCATGGCCGACGGCGCGCTGGGAGACCCACCGCTGGACCGCTTCGGGCGCGACGGGGCCCGCACGCCGATGCAGTGGGAGCCGACGACTCCGGGCGGCGGCTTCACCGACGGGACGCCGTGGCTGGCGCTGGCCGATCCGCGCGAGCGCAACGTCGCCGACCAGGAGGCCGACCGGGACTCGGTGCTCTGGCTCTACCGCGACCTGATCGCCCTGCGGCGAGACCTCGAACCCGGACTTCGGTTCATCGACTCCGCGGAGGCGGTGCTGGCTTACCGGCGCGGAGACGTGGTCGTCGCGTTGAACCTCGGCGCCGCGCCGGCGCCCTCGCCCGGGCACGGCGAGATCCTCCTTTCGACCGGCCGGCTCGGTGCGGACGACTCGTCGATGCTCGCGCCGCACACCGGGTGGGTCGCGCGGGCGAAATAGCGTTTGCGAGCGCCCTCGCCGGGTAGTAGCGTGCGCCACAAGCCGGTGGCCGGTAGCCGGTGAGAGGCGCCATGTCGGTGCGGGAAGGGAAGTTAGTGGGCTGGAGGGTGGGTCTCGCAGTGCTCGTTCTCGCCGGTCTCGCCGGTGGCTTCGTCGCGGGCTGTGGCGGGTCGAGCTCGTCGGCTGGTGGCCGGGCGACGCTCAACTGGTATGTCTTCCCCGAGCACTCGGGCGCCTTCACCCAGGCTGCGGCCGACTGCTCGCGAGCGTCGGGCGGGCGCTACTCGATTGCGATCCAGACCCTCCCGTCGGATTCCGACAGCCAGCGCCAGCAGCTCGTCCGCCGGCTCGCGGCGAAGGACTCGTCGATCGACATCATCGGCATGGACGTGACGTGGACGGCGGAGTTCGCCGAGGCCGGCTGGATCCTCCCGTGGACCGGCGCGACGGCCCAGCAGGTGACGGCGGGGACGCTGGCGGTCCCGATCCAGACGGCGACCTACAAGGGGCGGCTGTACGGGGCTCCGGCCAACAGCAACACCCAGCTGCTCTGGTATCGCAAGGACCTCGTTCCCAAGCCGCCGCAGACGTGGGCCGAGATGATCTCGATGGCGGCGGCGCTCGCCCGCCAGGGAAAGCCCCACTACATCGAGATCCAGGGCAAGCAGTACGAGGGCCTGACGGTCTGGTTCAACACGCTGGTCAACTCGGCCGGCGGGACGATCCTCAGCGGCCCGACGACGGTCTCGCTCGGAGCGCCGGCCGAGGTCGCGGCAGGTGTCATGAAGGCGCTGGCGAGCTCTCCCGGTGCCGACCCGTCGCTCTCGAACCAGCAGGAGGATCAGAACCGGCTCGGCTTCGAGAGCGGGACGGCCGCGTTCGAGCTCAACTACCCGTTCGTCTATCCGAGCGCCCAGATGAACGCGCCGAAGATCTTCGCGCAGATGGGCTACACGCTCTATCCGTCGATCGTCGCCGGAAAGCCCGCGCGCGTGACGATCGGCGGGCTGAACCTCGCCGTCTCGTCCTACTCCACGCACTCGGCCGACGCCTTCGCCGCGGCGGCCTGCCTGCGTAACGCAGCCCACCAGAAGGTCGCCGCGATCAAGGGCGGGCTGCCGCCGACGATCTCGGCGCTCTACGACGACCCCGGGCTGGCCAAGCCTTATCCGTTCCATCAGCTGATCAAGGAGCAGCTCGCGACCGCGAGCGTCCGCCCGCAGACGCCGCTCTACAGCGACGTCTCGCTGGGCATCCAGAAGAGCCTCTCGCCGCCCGGTGCGATCGACCCGCGCGCCGTGCTCGGGAAGATCAGGTCAGAGCTGAAGCTGGCGCTCAGCTCGGGGGGCCTGATATGAGCGACGCCGCCGCCGTGCCCGCCCCACCGACGGCCCGCGCGGCCGAGCCGCGGCCGAGCCGGGTGACCGAGCGGGTGCGCAGCGAGCGCCGGCTCGCGTGGATGCTCTGCGGACCGGCGGTCTTCGTGATGCTCGCGGTCACGGTGTACCCGATCGTCTACGCGATCTGGCTCTCGCTGCACCGCTCGGACCTGCGCTTTCCGGCGGCGTCGAAGTTCATCGGGCTGGCCAACTACGGGCATGTCCTGTCGTCGCCGCTGTGGTGGGCCGACGTCGGCCACACGCTGATCATCGCCGTCTTCTCGGTCAGCATCGAGCTGGTCCTGGGGATGGGGCTGGCGCTGGTCATGCACCGGGCGATCTTCGGGCGGGGCGTCGTGCGAGCGGTCGCCTTGATCCCGTACGGGATCGTCACCGTCGTCGCGGCCTTCGCCTGGCGCTACGCGTGGGCCGCGGACTCGGGCTTCGTGCCAAAGCTGCTCGGGCTCAACTACGACCCGCTGACGCGTGAGTTCAGCTCCTACGTGGTGATCGTCCTGACCGAGGTCTGGAAGACGACGCCGTTCATGGCGCTGCTGCTGCTCGCCGGTCTGGCCCTCGTCCCCGACGAGCTCCACGAGGCGGCGAAGGTCGACGGCGCCACCGCGTGGCAGCGCTTCGTGCGGATCACGCTGCCCTTGATCAAGCCGGCGATCCTCGTCGCCCTGCTCTTCCGGACGCTCGACGCCGTGCGGGTCTTCGACACGGTGTTCATCGAGACGGCCGGCCAGAACAAGACCGAGACGGTCTCGATCCTCGGCTACAACCAGCTGCTCAACCGGCTCAACCTCGGGCTCGGGTCGGCCGTCTCGGTCCTGGTCTTCGTGATGGTCGCCCTGCTCGCCTTCCTCTTCATCAAGGTGCTCGGCACGTCGCTGGCCCAGCAACGGGGGGAGAAATGAAATACACGGGTCGCGAGCGGTCGCTGTGGAGCGCGGGGATCGCCGTCGTGATCCTCTTCTCGCTGATCCCGGTCGTCTGGATCGTCTCGCTGTCGCTGAAGGCTCCGAGCACGCTGGCCGACGGGAACTTCCTGCCGCAGAAGGTGTCGCTCGAGAACTACAAGGGGATCTTCAAGCAGGCGATCTTCACCGACGCGCTGCGCAACTCGATCGGGATCGCGATCATCGCGACTTTGATCGCCGTCGTTCTCGCGTCGATGGCGGCGTACGCGATCTCGCGTCTGGACTTCCCCGGCAAGACGGCGATCCTCTCGGGTGCGCTGGCGATCGCGATGTTCCCGCCGATCTCGATCGTCGGCCCGCTCTTCAACCTCTGGCGCTCGCTGCATCTGTTCGACACGTGGCAGGGCCTGATCATCCCGTACATGACCTTCGCCCTGCCGCTGGCGATCTACACGCTGTCGGCCTTCTTCCGCGAGATCCCGCCGGAGCTCGAGCAGGCCGCGCAGATGGACGGGGCGACGGCGTTCCAGGCATTTCGCAAGGTGATCGTCCCGCTCGCGGCGCCGGGCGTCTTCACGACGGCGATCCTCGTCTTCATCTTCTGCTGGAACGACTTCGTCTTCGCGGTCTCGTTGACGTCGACGACCCACGCGCTGACCGTGCCGGCGGCGTTGTCGGCCTTCCCCGGCGCGTCCCAGTTCCAGCAGCCGACGGGATCGATCGCCGCCGCGGCGGTCGTGGTGACGATCCCGATCATCATCATGGTCCTGATCTTCCAGCGCCGGATCGTGGCCGGACTGACCGCGGGCGCAGTGAAGGGATAAAGGAGGCAGCTATGGCCGAAATCGTGCTCGACGGCGTCACCAAGCGCTACCCGGACGGCTTCGAGGCCGTCAAGAGCATGGATCTCACGATCGCCGACGGCGAGTTCATGATCCTCGTCGGTCCGTCGGGCTGCGGCAAGTCGACGGCCCTGCGGATGATCGCCGGACTCGAGGACATCTCCGCCGGCGAGCTGCGGATCGCCGGCGAGGTCGTCAACCAGAAGGCGCCGAAGGACCGCGACATCGCGATGGTCTTCCAGAACTATGCGCTCTACCCGCACATGACGGTCCGCGAGAACATGGGCTTCGCCCTGAAGCTCGCGAAGGTCGACCGGGCGGAGATCGACAAGAAGGTCGAGGCGGCCGCCAAGACGCTCGACCTGACAGACCACCTCGACCGCAAGCCGGCCAACCTGTCAGGTGGCCAGCGCCAGCGCGTGGCGATGGGCCGGGCGATCGTGCGCGATCCGAAGGCCTTCCTGATGGACGAGCCGCTCTCGAACCTCGACGCCAAGCTCCGCGTCCAGATGCGCACCGAGGTCTCGCGGATCCAGCAGCGGCTCGGGACGACGACGGTCTACGTGACCCACGACCAGACCGAGGCGATGACGCTCGGCGATCGGGTGGCCGTGATGCGCGGCGGGACGCTCCAGCAGGTCGGCACGCCCCGCGAGCTCTACACCCAGCCGGTCAACCTGTTCGTCGCCGGGTTCATCGGATCGCCGGCGATGAACTTCCTCTCCGGCCGCCTCGAGGGCAAGACGCTCCAGACGCCGCTCGGCAAGGTCGCCCTCCCGGTGGCGCCGGGTGGAGACCCCAAGGCGCGGGACGTGATCGTCGGAATCCGCCCGGAGGACTTCGAGGACGCCAAGCTGGCCGCCGAGCGCGGCCACGCCGGCGTCACCTTCACGACGGCGATCGACGTCCTCGAGTCGATGGGCTCGGAGAGCTACGCGTACTTCACCGTCGAGGCCGAGCAGATCGGCTCGCAGGAGCTGGCCGAGCTAGCCCAGGATTCCGGACGGGCCGACGTCCCCGGCGGCGAGCCGGGTCAGGTCGTCGCCCGGATCGACGCGTCGAGCACAGTCCGCCAGGGGACCCGCGCCGAGCTGTGGTTCGACCCCAAGAAGATCCACCTCTTCGACCCGGCCAGCGGGGCCGCGCTCAAGACCGGCTGATCACAGCCAAGGCGAACACAAGTCACAGCCGTCACCAAGTAGGTGACGGCGAAACACAAAGTCACAGCCGTCACGCCGGGCCGTAGGAGGCGGGCGGCGGCTGATTCGAGCGGATCGCGGCGATCTGCGCGAGCAGCGCCGCCGGCGCGGTCCCGCCGAGCACGCGCAGCCGGGCCAGGCGGTAGGGGTCGTCCGCCGGGCCGGCCCACCCCGGGACGACGGTCGTCGACCCGACGTACCCGGCGGCCCTGACCGCCGCGACGACGGCCGGGTCGTAGTGGCCTGAGGGGTAGCAGAACCAGTTGACCGGGACGCCGAAGCGCCTGCGGACGATCGCCCGGGCGACGGCGACCTGGTCGTGGAGCTCGGTCGGGCTGAGCCGGATCAGGTCGGCATGGCTGATGCCCTGCGTGTCGAGCTCCCACCCGGCCGCGATCAGCCCCTTGATCTGTCCGGCCGCGAAACCCCCCTGGGACGGCGGCAGGCCGGTCAGCTGGATGTTCTCGACCCCCGCCCACCCGAGCGAGCGCATCACCGGGAGGGCCTTCGTGTACTGGGACTGGTAGCCGTTGTCGAAGCTCACGACGACCGGCTTGCCCTTCGGCAGGGCGACCCCCCGGGCCCAGTAGGCCCGCATCTGGTCCTGGGTCACCGCATGCCAGCCGGCGGCCGCGAGCGCGTGCATCTGGGCGGCGAACAGGTCAGGCGTCACATACAAGCCGGGAAACGGCGCCCCCGGCGGGGGCGCCGCGATCACGTGGTACATCAGGATCGGCACCCGCTCGGTCCCCGGCGTGCCGGTCCCCGGGGCCGCCGCCAGGGCCGCCGAGCTCGGCAACCCGCTCGTCGCACCGACCGCGGTCGGCCTCCCGGCCGATCTCGAACCCCCCGTCCGGGCGGGCGCACCGGCGCCGATCGGAGTCCCGGCGACGGCGGCCTTCGCTGCGGCGCCCGGCCCGCCACCCCCGCCCGAGAACAGCTTGACAACTGCCGCGAGGACGGCGATCCCGAGCAGACCGGCCATGATCGCCGTGATCCTCCGCCGCCGGATCGCGCGTTGGCGGGCCTCCCGGCGGGCCAGGCGATCCCGGGTGTCGAGTGGCTCGGTCAGCCGGCGAAGGTTAGTACGGCGGGAGCTCTGAGTACCACCGGCCGAGCACGCGGAAGGCCGACCAGAAGGCGCGCTTGGAGCGCTCGTCGTCGAGCGCCGCGTCGATGTTCGGGACGTAGAGGCCGACCATCGACGGCGTCAGGGTCTGGACCTCGCCCAGCCGGGGCTCGAGGATCCGGGCAGCCGGCAGGCGCAGGCCGTTGAAGACGGCGAGGGCGTCCTCACCCATCACGACGAGCATCTTCGGCGAGACGATCGCGATCTCGTCGAGCACGCGGGCCGTGCACTGGGGATCGGCGTAGTCGGTGTCGGTGACCGGGCACTTGACCGCGAGCGTCCCGTAGACGGCGAGCGGGTCGATCTGGAGGCGGCGCAGCGACTTCATCAGGGCGTTGCCGCTCCGGCCGAAGAAGGCGACGCCCTCCTCGATCTCCGACGGCATCGGCGCGTACTTGAGCATGAAGATGTCGGCCTGCGGATGACCGGATCCGAGGACCGGCATCAGCGACCCGCGGGGGCAGGCCGTGCAGGCCTGGATCTCATGAGTCAGGGTGTTGAGCTCGCGGATCGCCCGCTCGAGGTACTTCTCCCTGATCTGGTCGTCTGTGATCGGCATCCGCCCGGCTTCTTTTGACCGGGGACCGCCTTGTCCTTGGCCGTGCATCAGGACTTGCGCGTCGCCCGGCGTACCCTCCGCTCCCGCCGGGCCCGCCGCGCGCCCGGCGGCGTGGCCTTGGTCTCGAGGAACTTCAGGGCCTGGACGTAGAGCAGGCTGGTCGGCTTGGTGACGATGTCGGCATCCCTCAGGGACTCGAGAAACTCCTCCGGACCGTCGAAGTCCCGCATCCTGATGCGGACCGACCCGAGCCCCGCAGCGACGTGGGAGTCCGACCCGGCGCCGGCGACGATCCGGTACTTGGCGGCGAACCGGGCGGCCTCCTCGTTGAACGAGCCGATCGCCACCCGGGGGTTGTAGACCTCGATCGCGTCGACGTCCGCGAGGATCGTCAGGAGGTGCTCGTAGTCGGGGACCGAGTGCATCCGGTCGAACGGGTGGGGCACGTAGACCAGGCCGCCCTGGCGCTTGATCTCGGCGACCGTCTCCGCGAGCGACAGGCCGCGGGGGATCTTCTCGGTCAGAAACAGGCCGATCACCTCGCCCTGACTGGCCGTCTTGACCTCTTCGGCGACGATGATCTTGATCCCGGCGGCCTTCGCCTGCGCCTCGAGGGCACCCGAGACCTCGTTGTGGTCGGTGATCGCGATCGCCCCCAGCCCCTGGTCGACGGCCGTCTGCAGGAGGACCTCGACGGGGGTCGCGCAGTCGTGGGAGTGGTCGGTGTGCATGTGCAGATCGACGTCGATCACCCGGCCCCTCGACAGCTTCGCCCGGAGCTCGGGGTTGCCGGTCTCGTCGTGGCGGCGGCCGGCGACCTCCGCATAGACGTCTTCGAGCTCGTCGGCGACCCGCGACCACGAGAGCTGGCCGCGGACGGGTTCGGCCGCCTCGCGCAGACGGTCGCGCAGGCCGGAGTCGGCGACCAGCCGGGCGAGCTGGCCGGCGAGCGTGTCGGCGTCTCCCGGCTCGAAGAACAGGCCCCGCTCGCCCTCGGCGAGGACCTCCTCGTAGACCGGTAGACGAGCCGCCAGGGGAACCGTGCCGGCGGCGAGCGCCCGCAGCAGGAGGTCCGGCGCGGGGGCCTGGCCGTCGGACGCGCAGACGAGAACGTCGGCGCCGGCGAGCAGGGCGTCCCGGTCGAGGTCTTCGGTCGTGGCGAAGCGGACCCGGTCGCGGATGCTCGCCCGCAGCGCGATCTGGGTCGCGTCGCCCCGCGCGCTGAGCACCGTCGCCCGCCAGCCGGGGTTCTCGTCGAGCCGCCGGAGCGCCCGCAGAAAGAGACGCAGGGCGCCGCGCTCCTCCTCTGCGAAGAACGCGACATGTACCGGGAGCTCCGAAGACGCTGCTCTGGAGCGGTTCTCGGCGCCAGTCAGCTCGGCGCCCGGGAGGATCACCCGGTAGTCGGCCGGGAAGTGCTTGGCCATCAGCTCGCCGGTCGCCGCGTAGCTCGCCGTCCGGGCGTCGAGCCGGCCGAAGAAGAGCTCGACGAAGCGGCGGGCGACCTGCGTCGAGACGAGGCCGGCGGCCGGGGCGTGGAAGCTGCCGATGTTGAGCGAGCGCGAATGCCGCAGGGCGGCGGACGCCGTGCTCGGGGCGAACGGCTCGTGGACGTGGACGAAGTCGAGCGAGACCGTCGACAGGAGATCCTCGACCGTCCGGGCGACGTCGACCGGCAGGCCGGTCTGCCGGCGGCCGGGCGCACTCGGTACGGCGATCACCTCACCGGCCGCAAACAGCGACGGCTGGCCGTCTGACCCGAGCAGCGACTGCGGGTCCTCGCGGGCGTCGCGCAGCGCCTTGCGGGACGCGCGGACGACATCGGCCGACTCGGACGGCGCGAGAATCATCACGCCGTGTCCCCGCCGGGCGAGCTCGCCGGCGACCTGCTCGACGTAGATGTTCAGCTCGCTGCGGACTTCCCACGGGTGGGGCGTGACATGGGCGATCGAGAAGCGGGGGCCCATCTCCAGCCAAGGATAGGCGGGTCAGCTGGTCGGCAGCGCTCGGTCCTCAGGCCGAGCCCAGACGTCCGCGCAATCCGCGCAGACGCCGTCCGGGATCAGCCCGACTTCGATCAGCCGGGCGAAGATCCGGCAGCCGAGACAGACCGCGAGAAAGGCCTCGAGTCCGGCGGCGAGGATCATCGCGACGAGCAGGCAGTCGGCCACCCAGTTCTCGCCGAAGCCGAGCGCGAGAACCGCGCCGGCGACGGTCATCGCCGCGCCCATCCCCTGGGCGAAGCGCTTCGGCGGACCGGGGACCGGCTTGGGCGGCCCGAGTCGAGGCGCGGCGACGCTGGTCGCGAACCGGCCGAGCGGGCTGAGCGTGGGCCCGGTCAGGACGCGGGCGACGAAGCCGTACGCGATCACGGCGAGCAGCCAGTACCACGATGTCGCGAGGGTCACGACCGAGAGGACGAAGACCACCCCGGCGACGACCCGGGCCGCCTTCTCGTTGACGGGGTTCGGAAACGCGAAGAGCGATCGTCGCATCCCCTCAGATGATAGACCCAAAAGCCGATCGCGATACCGGGAATTGGGGAGGCGGCGCGAACCGGGGAGGCAGACCCAGGCGTCCATCGTGCGGAGCGGGCTTAGTGGGTCGCGAACCCGACCGCCCGGGATGTCGTCGTCCCGGCGCTGGTGATCACGATCAGGCGGACGCGGTAGCGCCGCTTGGAGTGCAGGCCGGAGACGCTGGCGCTGACCCTCCGCCCGAGCGGGCCGACCCGCTGCCTGGGCGTCCGCCTGGTGATCGCCCGGCCGCCGGGGAGCCGGACGATGTACTCGAACTGGGCGGTGCTCGTCACGCCCGACGGGCCGACCGTCCCGGTGAACCTCGCCGTCGACGACGTGACGTTGGTCACCCGGCCCGTGACGACCACCGGCGCCTGCGGCGCGACGGTGCCCGGGATCGAGCCGGTCGGGCCGGCCGGGCCGGCCGGAGACCCGGGGGAGCCGGGGGTTCCGTCGTAGGTGTAGACCCCGGCCGCGACGACCGGCGTCGTCGCGACGTCCGTCGTGACCGTGACGCTGACCGAGCCGCTGCCGGCCGGCGCGTGCGCGTAGACCTGCGTCGAGCTGAGGACCGTCGCCGGAGCCGCGACGCCGCCGAAGTTGACGGTGATCGCGCCGGTCAGGTTGGTCCCCGTGATCGTCACCGGGTTGCCGCCGCTGGGCGGGCCGGACGCCGGACTGATCGAGCTCAGCGTCGGCGCGAGGCCGACGACGACGGTGTTCGCCGGATCGCCGCACGACGTCGCGAGCGACGGGTAGCTCGCGTCCCCGCTGTAGGTCGCGATCACGCGGTAGGTCCCGACGTTCGGCGGCGTCAGGCCGGACGACGGGGTCGCGTAGGCCCCGGAGAGGCTCGGCAGGGAGGTGACCGTGTTCGTCGAGTTGAAGACCTTCGGCCCGGCGCAGCCGGGATCCGTCGGGCCGTAGACGCTGAAGCTGATCGTCCCGGTCGGCGGCGGCCCGCCCCCCGTTGGCGTCAAGGTCGCCGTGTCGACGAAGCCGCTGCCGAGCCCGAGGAAGCCGGGCGAGGCCTGGGCCGAGAGCGAGATGCCCTGCGCGGTGCTGGCAGCCGAGCGCAGCGGGGAGGCTGCGCCTGGGACGGGAGCCGCGCCCGCGACGGGGGCTGCGGGTCCGACGAGGGCGAGACCGCCGGCGAGCGCCCAGCACGTGACGCCCAGCGTCGCTGCGGCACTCCGGATCCTCCGCCCACACGCAGCCATTCGTAGCCTCCCGTCGGCCCTGCGATCTACCGGGTAAACATATTGCCTGTGGCGGACGACGGCCACCGAGCTGCGTGTTGTGCTCCGGCGGCCGAACTCGGCCTCAGCTCAGTCCGCCGCGGCGGTCTCGGTCTCCTGGGTCGGGCCACCGGCCGCGGGGGTGGCCGGACTGGCCGGGACGGCTCCGGGCTTGCCGCCGTACTGGGCGATGTAGTCCTCGGTCGCCTTGCGGGCCTGGTCGTCGGGCCGCTGGTTGTGGGGTGACTTCATCAGGTAGGAGCTCGGCCCGTCGATCTGGCCGGATAGGCCGTGGTTGAGGGCGAGCTTGCAGCAGCGGACGGCGTCGATCACGATGCCGGCCGAGTTCGGCGAGTCCCAGACCTCGAGCTTGAGCTCGAGGTTGAGCGGGACGTCGCCGAAGGCCTGGCCCTCGACGCGGATGTGGGCCCACTTGCGGTCGGTCAGCCACGGGACGTAGTCCGACGGACCGACGTGGACGTCGCCGGCCGGGAGCTTGTGGTCCATGATCGAGGTCACGGCGTTGGTCTTGGAGATCTTCTTCGACTCGAGCCGCTCGCGCTCGAGCATGTTGAAGAAGTCCATGTTGCCGCCGACGTTGAGCTGGGACGTCCGCATCATCTTCACGCCGCGGTCGGCGAACAGGCGGGCGAGCGTCCGGTGGACGATCGTCGCGCCGACCTGGGACTTGATGTCGTCGCCGATGATCGGGAGCCCGGCCTTCTGGAAGCGCTTGTCCCAGTAGTCCTCGCGGGCGATGAAGACGGGGATGCAGTTGACGAAGCCGCAGCCGGCGTCGAGGACCTGCTCGACATACCACTTGGTGGCCTGCTCGGAGCCGACCGGCAGGTAGGAGACGACGACGTCGGTGTGGGTCGCCTTGAGGATCTCGACGATGTCGGCCGTCTCGCCCGGAGCCTTCTCGATCCGCTGCTTGAGGTACTTGCCGAGGCCGTCGTGGGTCATCCCGCGGTAGACGGGAACCCCGAGCTTCGTCGGCACGTCGGCGAACTTGATCGTGTTGTTCTCGCCCGACCAGATCGCCTCGCCGAGGTCCTTGCCGACCTTGTTGGAGTCGATGTCGAAGGCGGCGGTGAACTCGATGTCGGAGATGTGGTAGCCGCCGAGGTCGACGTGCATCAGGCCGGGGACCTGGACGGTCGGGTCGGCGTCCCGGTAGTAGTGGACGCCCTGGACGAAGCTGTTGGCGCAGTTGCCGACGCCGACGATCGCGACGCGGACCTTGTCGGATTGGTAGCGGGCGGCCCCGTTGGTGGGCGACGACTTGCCGTTGGTGGTGCTCACGGTTGGATGATCCCTTCTGGAAGGCGGTAGGCAGAGCTACACGCCTGCGGTTCTCGGTTACACCGCCGGCGCTCGAGGCGGCCGCCGGACGACGAAGCTCTGGTCACGACGCGGGGCTCGGGGTCGGGGTCGCCTCGAGCGCCTTCTTGACGTGGAGGATGCGCTGGATCACGGTCACCGCGCTGAGCACGGCGAGGACGTAGACGGCGGGCGCGAGCAGCGAGAAGGACCCGAGGCCGGCGCCCTTGGCGAAGACGAGGCCGGCCGAGAGGATCACGACGCGCACGGCGCGGGTCGCGATTCCGACCTTGCACTCGACGCCGAGCGCCTCGGCTCGGGCGCGGGTGTAGGAGACCATCAGCGAGCCGAGCACGGCGACGACGACGGCGGCGACCGCGTCGACGTTCCCCTGGCGGGCGAAGTAGGCGGCCACGGCGGTCAGCACGATGCCCTCCTCGCAGCGGTCGAGCGTCGAGTCGAGGAACGCGCCGAACGGCGTGCCCTTGCCCGACATCCGGGAGTACCGGCCGTCGAGGGTGTCCATGATCGAACCGAGGATGAAGGCGACCCCACCGAGGAAGAAGAGCCGCTCCCAGACGAGGACGGCGGCCACGACGTTGCCGAACAGCCCGGTCAGGGAGATCGCGTTCGGGGTCAGCCGCGACTCGATCAGCCGGCTCTTGACCGTCTCTCGCGCGTCGCCGGGCGTCCGCGCCGGCCGGGTCCGCTGACGCGACGGACGCTGGGGGGTCTCGAGCGGGGTCACGCCGGGTGGGAGGCGCTCGGGGCGATCACGTGTGGGACGAACCTCCAGGCCTGCGGCCGGAGGCGTCCGAGCCGGCGGGCGACGAGCGCCGAGGCTGCGGCCGTCAGGGCGCCGAGGATCGCGTCGGCGAGGAAGTGGTTGGCCGTGGCGACGGTGACGAAGGCGATCACGAAGGGATAGAGGTACCAGAAGGCGGCGACGATCCGCCAGCGGGCAAGCCGGGCGAGTGGCCAGCCGAGCATCAGGGCGAAGCCGACGTGCATCGACGGGATCGCGGCATACGGGTTGAACATCGCGTTGACCGGGGCGCTGGTCGCCGGGACGCCGGTGAGGTCGGCGACCGAGTCGAAAAAGCCCCACTCGGGCATGAAACGGGGCGGGGCGGTCGGAAGGAGGAGGTAGCCGACGAGGGCGATCGCCATCGCGACGAGGAGCATGTTGCGGACGAAGTAGAAGTTCCGGTTGTGGACGATGTAGAGGTAGAGGAGTGCCGCGATCAGGACGGTGCTCTGGGCGTTGAGGTAGAGCCAGGTCGCGATCTCCATCAGCAGGTGGCTGCCCGAGGCCCAGACCTGGATGCTCGGCTCGACGAAGAAGTGGAGGGCCTGCTCGACGCGAATCAGCTCGCGGGCGTTCTTGAAGGCGACGACGGTCCTCCCGTCGGCAAGGCCGCGGGCGATGCTGTAGAGCATGTAGGCGGCGCCGAACAACAGGAACTGGCGGACGATGTCCGACCAGCCGTGCGGCAGGAGGCGCGCCCGCAGGGGACGGAGGCGTACCAGCATCGGGGAGCCATGATCCTATCGCGCGGGGCAGGACGGCCCACCGGCAAGCATGGCGCGGAGACCGAGCCGGGCGGTCACGGTGTAGAGACCGGCGTGGGGGGCGCGGACATCGGTGAAGCCGTCGGGCGCGCGGGTCACGCACGCGCCGCCACCGGGGACCCAGTAGGCGGTGTAGTGGAGGCGGACCTCGCTGGTCCCCGGGCCGGCGAAGCGGAGCTGGAAGCCGGTCGCCTCGAGGCGGGTCAGGCTGGCCGGGGGGCTGGCCAGCGGCGGGGCGTCGGGGACGGCGAAGACCCGCCAGTGCGCGAGGCGGGCGATCGGATGAAGGTAATTCTGGCCGGCCTCGATCAGTGCGGCCTCCGGGCGGGCCGAGTAGTCGAGTTGGGTGTCGGGCAGGGCGACGTATCCGACGGCGTTGGCGCGCAGCCAGCCGCGGTAGGCGGCGGACGTCAGGTCGCGGACGTAGAACAGCGGGTTCTCGGCGATGTCGAGCTGGCGCTCCCAGCCGCGGGCGATCGGGTAGCGGGGGGCGAGGTCGGCGGCCTCCCAGTGCTCGCGGGTGAAGGGAACCTCGACGCGGAGCGGGCCAGGCCGAGCGGCGAGGAACGCCTCGAGCGGCGCGTAGTAGGCCGACCCGGTCGACGGGTCGCCGGACGCGGTGACGAGGTCGCGGATCGGGGCCTGGAGCTGGAAGTAGGCGAGCGGGAGGGCGAGGGCGGCGAGCAGGCGGCGACGGTCGGGCCAGAGCTCGCTGGCCGCGAGCGATCCGGCGAACATGCTCAGCAGGCGACCGGAGTTGCCGCCGATCGGCGTGTCCAGGAGGAAGGCGGCGAGGCAGGCCGCGGCGTAGAGGGCGAGCCCGGGTCGCAGACGGGGGGCGATCGCCGCGAGCAGGCAGGTGACGGCGATCACCGGCCAGAAGCTCGTCGCGTCGAACGGCTCGAAGCCGCCTGAGGGGAAGGCCAGGACGAGCGCTCCGATCGGCAGGAGGGCGGCCGCGGCGAGCCCCGCCCGGTGGGCTCTGCTCGGGCCGCCGGGCCAGCCGGCGATCGCGACGAGACCGAGGAAGGCGCCGGCGAGTGGGCTGGCGAGGCTGGTCGCGACGGCGAGCACCCAGGCGGCCGGCGGCCGGCGGCGAGCAGCGGCGAGCAGGGCGGCCAGGCCGAGGCCGAGACCGACCGTGAAGGCGACCCGGCTGGCGCCGAGCGAGACGCCGACGACGATCGCGAACCACGCGGCCGGGAGGACACGGTCGACGAGGCGGGCGAAGCATGCGGCGGCGAGCACGGCGCCGAGGGCGGCGAGCAGGCCGACTCCAAGCAGGGCGCCGAGCGGACCGAGCAGGACGCTGTAGCCGAGCGTGCCGTAGCCGGAGTACCACTGTCCGTCGTAGGGGGCGAAGCCGTTGCGGACGAAGAAGCCGACCCGGTAGGTCGCGGCCGCGAGATCTCCGCTCGGCGGCTGCCAGATCAGGTAGATGGCGGCGAGCGCGCCGCTGAGGGCAAGCGCGACGGCCAGCGCCGACGGGCCCCGGGACGGCGGGTTCGCCGCGCGCGCTAGGACGCGTCGAGGAACTCGACCACCCGCTCGACCAGGTCCGGGCGGTCGAGCCAGGGGACGTGGCCGGCGTCGTCGAGCAGGAGGACCTCCGTCTCGCCACCGAGAGCGTCGGCGTACTGGTCGGCGAAGCTCGCGTCGAAGTACGGGTCCTGCTCGCCCCAGATGACGAGCGCCGGGGCCTCGATCTCGCCGAGCTGCCCGCCGGCGGCCGCCAGCCGGTCGGGCGAGCCGTCGCGGTGGAGCTTGAGGATCGCCCGCTGGGTTCCCTCGTCGAAGTGGTCGATCCACGACCGGAGGTATTCCTCGGGCATTTCGCCGGGAGTGGCGTTGATGCTCTGGGAGAGGCGACGGATGACCCGCTCGAGCATCGAGCCCATGACGATCTCACCGACCGCGAAGCGCCGCCACGACCGGGCCAGGCGGTGCCAGGTGTAGCCGGGCAGGAGGGGGACGGCGTCGATCACGACGAGACGGTTGATCCGGTCGGGGAAGCGCTCGGCGAAGGTCAGGGCGACGGCGCCCCAGTCGTGGACGACGAGGTTCAGGCGGTCGAGTCCGAGGTGGTCGAGGAAATGCTCGACGAAGGCCCCGTAGCCGGCGATCGTGTAGTCGAAGGTATTGGCCTTCGCGGATCGGCCGAATCCCGGCAGGTCGGGGGCGATGCCTCCACCGAGGGCGAGGAACTCGGTCCAGTCGTCGGCGTTGGTCGGCGTCCCGTGGACGTAGAGCGTCGGCGTCCCGGCCTGGGGGGCGCTTCGCCAGAAGATGCTCAGGCCGTCGAGCTCAGCGTGGTGTTCCTCGACCGGAGGCATCAAAGTCGCGAGGATACCGGGGGTGAGCGTCCCCACGGAGACCTGGAAGCCTCCGAGCAGGGGGCGCGTGCGGCGGATTCGCGACCGCCTGCGCGAGCACTACGGCGTGCCCGGCGTGCCGCCGCACGGGCGGCCGCTGGACGAGCTGATCCTCACGGTCCTCAGCCAGAGCACGAACGACCGCAACCGCGACGTCGCCTTCCTGCGGCTGCGTGAGCGATTCCCCAGCTGGGAGGCTGTGCGCGACGCGCCGCTCGACGAGGTCGAGGAGGCGATCCGGCCGGGCGGCATCTCGAAGGTCAAGTCGGTCCGCATCCAGGCGATCCTCGAGGCGATCGGCGATCCGCTGGACCTCGACTGGATGGGCGACGCCCCGCTCGCCGTCAGTCGCGACCGGCTGTGCGAGCTGCCGGGGGTCGGCCGCAAGACGGCGGCCTGCGTCCTGCTGTTCTCCTTCGGGCTGCCCGATGTGCCCGTCGACACGCACGTCTCCCGCGTCGGCACCCGCCTCGGCCTGTTCCGGCCGGGGGCGCCGTTTGGAGAGCTCCACGACGCGATGCTCGCGCTGACCGGCCGGGGCGAGGAGCTCGAGCTCCACGTCAACATGCTGCGCCACGGGAGGCGGACGTGCCATGCGCGCAACCCCGAATGCGACGGCTGCGTCCTGCGCCGGATGTGCCCCTGGCCGGCCGGCCGCGAGGCCAATAGATCGATATCTCCGTCGGCGTGATAGAACGTTCGCGAGAGAGAGTGGGCATGGTGGGGATCGGCTGTGTCAGCCGGACCTTGGTGTGCCGTCCGCAGAGCGATCGGAGGACGCAATGAGCGCAGAGGAACGTCCGGTGATCCTGGGAGTGGTCGGCGACTCGGCCTCCGGCAAGACGACGCTCAGCAAGGGACTGGTCGAGCTGCTCGGCGCCGAGACCGTGACGCACGTCTGCACCGATGACTACCACCGTTACGACCGCACGCAGCGGGCAGAGCTTGGGATCACGCCGCTCAACCCGGACTGCAACTACATCGACATCATGTCCCAGCACCTCGGCCTGCTCAGGGAGGGCTCGCCGATCCTGAAGCCGATCTACGGCCACAGCGGGGGGACGTTCGGGCCGCCGGAGTACATCGTCCCCGGCCGGTTCATGGTGATCGAGGGGCTGCTCGGGTACCACACCGACGAGATGCGGGCGGCCTACGACGTCCGCGTCTACCTCGACCCGCCGGAGGATCTCCGGCGCGACTGGAAGATCAAGCGCGACTGCTCGAAGCGGGGCTACGAGGAGGAGGACGTGCTCGCCGAGCTCGATCGCCGCGAGCCCGACTCGGCGTCCTTCATCCGCCCGCAGGAGCGCTGGGCCGACATGGTCGTGCGTCAGTTCATCTCGCCGGAGACGGGCGATCCCTACTGTCTCGACGCCGAGTTGATGCTCCGGGACGGTCTGCCCCACCCGGACCTCGCGGTCTTCACCGACAACGACACGGGAATCACGCTGACCGAGGCGAGGGAGGGCGAGCGCCGGCTGCACATCCCCGGCTCGCTCGACCGGGCGCGTGCCGCCGAGATCGAGGAGGCGATCTGGGACGAGATGCACTTCGCCAGCCACCTTCGGTCAGAGCAGCTCGGGCAGCTGACGATCGACGGGGAGACCCGCCGGTCGGAGTCGCTCGGCCTCGTCCAGCTGCTGATCCTCTACCACCTGACGACGGCCGTGGCGACGGTCGCACTCGGGGCCGAGGACAACCGAAACTAGAGGGGTGGCTTGCGCACTCGGGGCCGAGGACAATCGAAACTAGAGGGGTGGCTTGCGCTCGTGGGCGGCGACGCCGCTCGCATACGACGACCGGCCCCGCAGTCAAACCCAGTCACCCACGCCTCCCGCCTCGTGGCGCTCCTCGCGCCGTCGGTGGCATTCGGGCTTGAGCCGAGATCCTGGCTGCAGGGCCAGCTTGTGCTCGACACTACTCCTTAATCGAGCTCATGTGGCAGGTCTTAACCTCGCCCGGCGAGTTCGACGCGAGCACGGAGTCCGGCGGTCGATCACGATCGGGTGGCGGCCGGCCGGGAGACCGACCGGCGGCTGCTCCAGCGGGAGGCGCGGTGGTGGATCCGCCGGTCGCGGTCGGCCGGCGGAGGGCCGGCGCGAGGTGGCGCGGGTGGCTCGACGCGATAGAAGCGCCGCTTGCCGAGCTCGATCAGGACGAGGTAGACGAGGATCATCGCGGCGAGGGCGGCGAGGAAGCTGAGCGGGAGGGCGCTGAAGGCGAGGACGTGGGCGAAGGGGGAGAACGGGAGGACGACGCCGACTCCGACGCAGGCGACGGTCGCCGCGGCGAGGGGGGTGCTCGGCCGGCTGCGGAAGAAGGGGACGCGGCGGGTCCGGATCGCGAAGATCACGAGGCTCTGGGTCGCGAGCGATTCGACGAACCAGCCCGATTGGAAGAGTGAGGCGTGGGCGTGGAAGACCCAGATCATGATCCCGAAGGTCGCGAAGTCGAAGATCGAGCTGATCGGACCGAAGAAGATCATGAAGCGCCGGATGAACCGCGTGTCCCAGTGGGCCGGACGTTGGAGCTGCTCGTCGTCGACGTTGTCGGTCGGGATCGTCATCTCGCTCGCGTCGTAGAGGAGGTTGTTGAGCAGGATCTGGGTCGGGAGCATCGGCAGGAAGCTGAGGATCAGCGACGCGCCACCGGCGCTGAACATGTTTCCGAAGTTCGACGAGGTGCCCATCAGGACGTACTTGATCGTGTTGGCGAAGATCCGCCGGCCTTCGACGATCGCGCCGGCGAGGATCTCGAGGTCCTTCTCGAGCAGGACGATGTCGGCGGCATCCTTGGCGACGTCGGTCGCCGTCTCGACCGAGATCCCGACATCGGCGTCGTGGAGGGCGACCGCGTCGTTGACGCCGTCGCCGAGGAACCCGACCGTCGCGCCGAGCGCCCGCTGGGCCTTGATGACACGCGACTTCTGGGCCGGTGTGACCCGCGCGAAGATCGTCGTCTGGGGGAGGACGGCGGCGAGCGCGGCCTCGTCGAGCAGGTCGAGCTGGGCCCCGGTGAGCGTGGCGCCGACCGGCAGGCCGAGCTCGCCACAGACCTTCTGGGCGACACGGTCGTTGTCGCCGGTGATCACCTTGACGCAGACGTCGAGCCGCCGCAGGCGCTCGAGCGCGTCCCGGGCGTCGGCCTTCGGGCGATCGACGAACGTCAGGAAGCCGGCGAGAACGAGGTCGCGCTCGTCGTCGGCCGAGAGCGTCGACCGGCCGTCGGCGGGCCGCGTGGCGACGGCGATCACCCGGCTGCCGGCGTCGAACTGACGATCGAGGACGGCCTCGGCGTCGGGAGGGACGCCGGCACAGCGGGCGAGCACGATCTCGGGAGCGCCCTTGACGATGATCCGCCGGCGGCCGCCGATCTCGTCGACGAGGACCGACGCCAGGCGGCGCTGGTAGTCGAACGGGAGCCCGGCGAGACGGGTCGCCCGCAGCTCACCCGCAGCCCGAGCGCCGGGCGCCGCCCAGAGCGCCTGGTCGAGCTGGTTGCCGCCGATCGCGTGCCCGTCGTCTGAGAGGGTCGCGTCGTTGCAGAGGAGTCCGGCCCGCAGGACCGCGTCGGACGGGCGGCCGGCCGGGTCGAGAGCCGCGGCGAACGTGATCACACCCTCGGTCAGGGTGCCGGTCTTGTCGGTGAAGAGGACGACGATGTTGCCGAGGTCCTCGATGCTGACGAGTCGTTTGACGAGGGCCCCGCGACCGGCCAGCCGCTTGGCGCCGGTCGAGAGGCTGATCGTGACGATCGCCGGAAGCAGCTGTGGGGTCAGGCCGACGGCGATCGCCAGGGCGAAGAGGATGGATCCGAGCAGCGACCGGCCGAGCAGGACGTTGACGAGGAGGATCGAGCCGGCGAGGACGGCGGTCACGCGGACGAGGAGCAGCGAGAAGTCCCGCAGGCCCAGCTGGAAGGCCGTCTGCGGCTGGCGTTCGCCGAGCTGGAGCGCGATCGCGCCGAACTCGGTCCGGCCGCCCGTCCGCACGGTCACGCCGAGACCGCTGCCGGCGCGCACGACGGTTCCCATGAACACGCACGACGCGAGGTCGAGCGGCGACTCCGGCGTCGCGACCGGAGCCGAGCGCTTCTCGGCGGCCAGCGACTCGCCGGTGAGGACCGCCTCGTCACACTCGAGCCCCTCGACGCCGAGCAACCGCAGATCGGCGGGGACGACGTCGCCCACGGCGATCCGTACGACGTCGCCTGGCACGAGGTCGGTGACGTCGACCGGGACGGGCCGGCCGTCGCGGACGACGAGCGCGGTGTGGCGCAGCTGGGAGTGCAGGGCCTCGACCGCCAGCTCGGAGCGGTACTCGTTGAAGAACCCGAGCCCGACGCTGAGACACATGATCAGGAGGATGATCAGCGCGCTGGTGGCCTCGCCGACGGCGAACGAGGTGACCGTCGCGGCGACGAGGAGGACCAAGAGCGGATTGCGGAGCTGGCGGACGAGCACCGCCAGCGGGCGGGCGCCGTGGCTGCGCAGGGCGTTGGGCCCGACCTCGGCCAGCCGGTCGGCCGCCTGCTCGGCGCTCAGGCCGTCGGCGGCGGTCTCGAGCCGGCGAAGGACATCGTCGGCCGGGAGGGCGGCGGCCGAGACGAGGGAGAGCGAGCCGTAGTCCTCAGCCTCGGGCTCCGGCCGGACGTGATTGTCCGCGGCCACCCGTCAATGATCACACCATTGCGCCCGGGCCTCCGACGATCGCTCACGCGGCGCCCCGACGACCGCTGGCGCGGCACGCGCGACGACCGCCCACGTCTCGCCGCGATCGGCGGGAAGATCAGGCGTCAACGACGACTCGACCGGATCATTCGACCTGGAGGGCAGCACATGTCGACCACCGAAGCTCCAGCGCAGCCCCGCCCCACGACGATCCCGCCGGACCCGCTTCGCCATCACACGCACTACAAGGCCGGCGAGGACGGCGGGACCGGCCGGCAAAGCTTCATGGAGCGCTTCGCCGAGTCCGTGGCCAGCGGGATGGGGACGGTCGCGTTCCTGCTCGTCAGCTCGGCGGTGATCGTCGGCTGGGTCCTCGCCAACCACGTCATTCACTTCCTCGGCACGTCGTTCACCGGACTGCTCAACGGACGCGGGTTCGATCCGGCGCCGTTCATCCTCCTCAACCTGATCTTCTCGGCCGTCGCGTTCTACACGGGAGCGCTGGTGATCATCGCCCAGAAGGCGCAGACGACGACCGACAAGGCGAACGAGGAGGCGGCCGCCAGGCATCGGGACGAGCTCGGCAAGTTCCAGACCGACCTGCTCGAGCGGAACACCGACCTGACCGAGCAGATCCACACGCTCGCCGAGAAGCTCCACGACCTGACCGAACAGGTCCACGAGGCGACCTGTAGACGCGCGGGCGCCGCGGGCGTCGAGGGCCCGGCAGGCGTCTAGGGCCAGGCGGGCCGTCTCGGGCTGGGCGGCGCGGCGTTCAGGGCGCGGCGGGCGGCGGCAGCGGGTCGCCGGACGGAAGCCCGACGCCGTGGATCTGCCAGTCCAGGAGGATCTCGTTCTCGGCGGCTACCCGCGGGCCGGTCCGCTCGAGCTCCCGGAACATCAGCTTCATCCGGCGGATCCCCTCGCTCGGGTGGATCGCGACCTCCCGCGCCATCCGGATTCCGGCCGCCTCGGCGTCGTCGGTCTCGGCGATCCGCGACAGCAGACCGATGTCCCGAGCCTCGTCGACGCCGACCGTCCGCCCGCTGAAGATCAGCTCCTTGGCCCGGGACAGGCCGACCAGGGGGACCAGCCGGGCGGCGCCGACCGGCACGCCGAGGCGCCCGCCGGCCCACGAGACGGCGAGGTTCTTCGCGCCGATCCGGAGGTCCACGCCGGTCACGATCTCGGCGCCGCCGCCGACGCACGAGCCGACACAGACGCCGACGGTCGGGACCCGGCAGCGGTCGAGCGCGGCGAAGAACGACATGAAGGCCTCCATGCGCGCGACGCCGCCCGCGTGATCGAGCGGCTCCTTGATGTCGATCCCCGAGCACAGCGCGCGTGGATTCGTCGTCGAGAACACGATCACCCGCAGCGACGCGTCCCCGGCGAGCTCGTCGAGCGTGGCGACGAGCAGGCGGAGCATCGGCGTGTCGAGGGCGTTGCGCACGCCCGGCCGGTTCAGCCGCAGGACCTCGATTCCGTCATCGAGGCGCTCGCGAAGGACAGAGGGCACGTGCTAACTCTGATCGATCCCCGCCCCGGGTGTCGGGCGGTGGCCGCGCCAGCGGCGCTCGCGCGGCCGGCCGGCCGGGCCGGAGTCGCGACGCCGGACGGCCGCTGCGCTCAGGCGCGGGGCATCACGATGAAGGCGATCACCGCGTAGTGGACGGCCGCGGCGGCCAGCACGAGAGCGTGGAAGACCTCGTGGTAGCCGAACACCCCGGGGATGGGGTTCGGTCGCTGACGCGAGTAGATCGTCGCGCCGACCGTGTAGAGGACGCCCCCGAGGATGAACCCGCCCACCGCGACCCAGCCAACCGTCTTGTGGAGCTGGCCGACCATCACCAGGGACGTCCAGCCGAGCGCCGCGCCGATCACCGCCGAGACGTAGCGCGGATGGTCGATCCAGAAGAACTCGACCAGGATGCCGGCCAGCGCGCCGCCCCAGGCGACGCAGAAGACGACAGTCGCCAGCGCGCCCGACATCGCCAGCACGACGATCGGCGTGTAGCTGCCGGCGATCAGCACGAAGATCATCGCGTGGTCGAGGCGGCGCATCCACCGGCGGCGCTCCGGCCGCCAGGTGACCCGGTGGTAGAGGGCGCTCGTCCCCAGCAGGGCAGAGACCGACGCCGCGTAGACGACCGCGGCGACCAGGCCACGGCCGGGCGGCGTGCTGAGGACGAGCGCGACGCCGACGATCAGCGACACGAAGAACCCGTAGGTGTGCCAGACGCCGCGCAGCCGCGGCTTCTCCACAGCCTCTGCGACGACCTCCGCCAGGCTGGCGCTCACGCCCATCGGTCAGGCCGGGTGGTCGGCGGCCTGCTGGTCGACCGGCACCTCGACGGACGCCACCTGCAGATCGACCGCGTCGGTGAGCGCCGGGGCACCGGCCTGGAGCAGCCGGCCCCACGTCTCGGCGGTCGCCGCGCACGGCGGGTTGGCTGCGGCGAAGTCGAGCACCGCCTCCGCGAAGCGGTCGGGATCGTCGGCGTGGGGCATGTGACCGGCCCCGTCGAACTCGACGTACGTGCTGTTCGGAATCAGCCCGTGGGCCCGCCGCCCGTGATTGGCCGGGATGATCGGATCGCGGCTGCCCCAGACGATCAGGACCGGCATCCCGGCGGCCAGGTACAGCTTGTTGGTCGCGTCGACCCGCTGCCCCGACGGCGAGACGACCGACCTCAGGGTGTCGAGGAACGCCGACCGCGTCTCTCCGTCGACGAGCGTCGCAAACCCCCGCGAGACCTCGCGGACATCGGGAACCGCGTGCAGCCCGACCCGCCCGGCCAGCGATCCGAGCAGGCCGCCGACGGCGACGATCGGCGGAGCCGCCACCGAGAGGACGAGCCCGGCTCCGGGGAGCGCCGCGGCCCGCAGCAGGCCGTTGACCGAACGCCCGAGGCCGCCGCTCGCGACCAGCACGAGCCGCTCGCACCGCTCGGGGTACTGGTAGGCGAACTGCATCGCCACGCCCCCGCCCAGCGAGTGTCCGGCGATCGTCGCCCGGTCGTGGCCGAGGCCGACGAGGAGGTCGCGGATGCTGTTGGCCAGCGCCCCGAGCGAGTAGTCACCCGGCGCCTTGTCCGAGCTCCCGTGACCCGGCAGGTCAGGTGCGATCACCGTGAAACGGCGGGCGAGCACCGGCATCGACGGGACCCACGACTCGGCCGTGCCGGCGATCCCGTGGAGGAGCAGCAGGACCGGGCCGGAGCCGGCGATCCGGTAGGACTGGGTGTGGCCGTGGAGCTTCAGCTCGCGTGTCGAGACTTCGAACTCGCGTGTCGCGATCGCGGATCTCGTCATCGGGCCTGCTCCTCGGCCGGCGCTGGGGGGAGGGGGTCGCTGGGGATCCCCCAATTATCCCCCTCCCGGCTCAGGCCCCGACGGCGGCGGGGTCCGGCCTGGGTGTCGCGAGCTTCGCCTCCTGCTTCTCGCGGTCGATCAGGACCACGTCCCACGCGAGGCCGAGCTTCCCGAAGATCTGGATCAGCCAGCCCGACGGATCGAGCTCGTACCAGCGCAGCCCGTGACGCGCCGACTGGGGAAACGCGTGGTGGTTGTGGTGCCACGCCTCGCCGAGCGTCGGCAGCGACAGCCAGAAGACGTTGGTCGAGAGGTCGTCGGTGTCGAAGCGCCGCGAGCCGAAGAAGTGGCAGATCGAGTTCACGCTCCAGGTCACGTGATGGACGAGGAAGATCCGCACCAGGCCGCCCCAGAGCGCCGCCTCGAAGCCGCCGCGGACCGTTCCGCTCCAGACCAGGCCCGCGACGAACGGCAGCCCGAGCGTCGCGAGCGTGATCAGCGGGAAGCGCTTGTGGATCCACCGCAGACCCGGGTCGGCGTACAGGTCGGGGCAGAAGCGACGCTTCTCGGCCTGGCCGTTGGTCTCCCACAGCCAGCCGACGTGCGAGTGCCAGAGGCCGCGGACCATGCCGCCGAAACCCGACCCCTGACCGACGTGCGGCGAGTGCGGATCGCCGTCCTCGTCGGTGTACGCGTGGTGCTTGCGATGGTCGGCGACCCAGTCGAGGACCGGCCCCTGGACCGCGAGCGAGCCCATGATCGCCAGGAGGTAGCGCAGCGGCCGGTAGGTGTCGAAGGCCCGGTGGGTCAGCAGGCGGTGGAAGCCGACGGTCACGCCGAAGGCGCTGAGGACGTACATCACGGCGAAGATCACGAGGTCGCGCGGGACGAGCCAGTCGCCCCAGGCGAGGAACGCAGCCGTCACGACCCCGCAGAAGGGGATCAGCACGGCGGCGATGTTCACGTTGCGCTCAGCTCTAGTCATGTTGTCAATCCTAGACGCACCAGAGCCCCATTTCTTGGCATAATCGCCAATCGTGGAGGAGAATCTTGTGAAGATCGAACAAGATCTCGCGCTTTCCCGTCCGTGGGAGAGCCTCGACCCGGGGCTCGCCGACGTCCTCCTCCCCGAGCTCGCCGGGCTGGCCGACGAGATCCTCGCTGCCCTGCGGGCGAACATACCCGAGTACCACCGGCCGATGCAGGGCGTCTTCGGGTCGGTCGTGCGCAACGCGATCGAGGAGGCCCTGCGCCAGTTCGTCGAGCAGATGGGCCCACCCGCCGGTCCGCCGACCGCGCCCGCCGCCCGCCCGGGACGCAGCGTCTACGTCGAGCTCGGCCGCGGCGAGCTCCGCGCCGGCCGGCGCCTCGACGCCCTCCAGATGGCCTACCGGCTCGGCGCGCGGATCTCCTGGCGGCGGCTGGCCGGCGTCGCCCGCGGCGCCGGCGTCGACCCCGACCAGCTCTCGCTGCTGGCCGAGTCGATCTTCGCCTACATCGACGAGCTCTCGGCCGAGTCGGTCGAGGGCTACGCCCGCGAGCAGGCGGCCCACGCGAGTGAGCGCCAAGGCCGCCGCCAGCACCTCGTCCGCCTGCTCGTCGACGGCGCCCCCGCCGACGAGCTCGACCAGGCGGCGGCGACCGCCGCCTGGAAGCTCCCGCGGACGCTCGCCGTGCTCGCCTGCGATTACTTCGACGCCGAGCGACTCGCCGCCCGCATCGGCGACGGGGCGATCGCCGTCCCGCTCGACGGCTGCTGCTGCATGCTGCTTCCGGATCCCGACGCCCCCGGCCGCCGCGACGCCCTGAGCACGGCGCTTCGACGGACGACCGGCGCGATCGGTCCGAGCGTCCCGCCCGCCGAAGCCGGCCGGAGCTTCGCCCGCGCGCGTGCCTGCCTGCGCCTCCAGACGGCCGGCATGCTGCCGGCCGGCGGCCTCGTGATCGCCGAGCAGCAGCTCGTCACGCTCGTCCTCCACCGCGACCCCGAGCTCCTCGACGAGCTCGCCACCAGGTGCCTGGCCCCACTCGACGGCCTGAGCACGGCCGCGGGCGAGCGACTGCTCGCGACACTCGGCGCCTGGCTGCGCTGCCAAGGCAGCATCCCCGACGCCGCGGCCGCCCTCCACGTCCATCCGCAGACAGTCCGCTACCGGCTGGCCAGCCTCCGCGAGCACTTCGGCTCGGCGCTCGACGACCCCGACGCCCGCTTCGAGCTCGAGCTCGCGACCCGTTCGAGACGCCTCCCCCCGCGACCGGCCCCCGCGGTTTAGGTCGGCTTCAAGACAACGTTCGATACTGCTCGAGCGACACCCGCATCACCCCGCCAGAAGCACCGCTGACGCCCCTACCCCCGGGGCGTCAGCGCGTTCCGGCGGCAAAGTCGGCCCCGCCCGAACCCCACCGGCCGACTTCCCGCTCGCCGCCGGCACCCGCCGGGCGTGATCCAAGGCCACCTCCGCGGACCCACGATAGATCTGCTATCTTGCGACTTAGATTTTTTCCAGGGCCAGGACTAGCAAGGAGCCGAGCACAATGGGCAAGACGATTGGAATCGACCTCGGCACGACGAATTCGTGCATGGCGATCCTCGAGGGCGGCGAGCCCACGGTGATCGAGAACTCCGAAGGCGGACGGACCACCCCGTCGGTCGTCGCCTTCGCGCAATCGGGCGAGCGACTCGTCGGCACGGTCGCCAAGCGCCAGGCGGTGACCAACCCCCAGAACACGATCTTCTCGATCAAGCGCTTCATGGGCCGCAAGGAGGCCGAGGTCAAGGAGGAGGAGTCGATCGTCCCGTACAAGGTCGTCGCCGGCAAGAACGGCGACGCCCGGGTCGAGGCCCGAGGCGAGCAGTACTCGCCGCCCGAGATCTCGGCGATGATCCTCCAGAAGCTGAAGGCCGACGCCGAGGCCTACCTCGGTGAGACGGTCGACTCCGCGGTGATCACCGTCCCCGCGTACTTCAACGACGACCAGCGCCAGGCGACCAAGGACGCCGGCAAGGTCGCCGGCCTCGACGTCAAGCGGATCATCAACGAGCCGACCGCCGCGTCGCTGGCCTACGGCCTCGACAAGGACACCGACCAGACGATCCTCGTCTTCGACCTCGGCGGCGGGACCTTCGACGTCTCGGTGCTCGAGATCGCCGACGGCGTCTTCGAGGTCAAGTCGACCGCCGGCGACAACCACCTCGGCGGCGACAACTTCGACAAGACGATCGTCGACTGGCTCGTCTCCGAGTTCAAGAAGGCCCAGGGGATCGATCTCCAGGCCGACCCGATGGCCCTCCAGCGCCTCTACGAGGCGTCCGAGAAGGCCAAGATCGAGCTCTCGACGACGCAGGAGACGCAGATCAACCTGCCGTTCATCACGGCCGACTCGACCGGGCCCAAGCACCTCGACATGCGGCTCACGCGGGCCAAGCTCGCCGAGCTGACGAGCGCCCTGCTCGACCGCGTCGTCGCTCCCGTCCGCCAGGCGATCAACGACGCCAAGGACAAGGGCGCCCCGAAGATCGACCACGTCGTCCTCGTCGGCGGCATGACCCGGATGCCGGCCGTCCAGGAGAAGGTCAAGGAGCTGACCGGCCAGGAGCCGCATCGCGGTGTCAACCCGGACGAGGTCGTCGCCGTCGGCGCCGCGATCCAGGCCGGCGTGCTCGCCGGCGACGTCAAGGACGTCCTCCTGCTCGACGTGACCCCCCTGACGCTCGGGATCGAGACCAAGGGTGGCGTCTTCACCAAGCTGATCGAGCGCAACACGACGATCCCGACCCGCAAGGCCGAGACCTTCTCGACCGCCGAGGACAACCAGCCGTCGGTCGAGATCCACGTCCTCCAGGGCGAGCGCGAGATGGCCGCCTACAACAAGTCGCTCGGCAAGTTCCAGCTGACCGGCATCCCCCCGGCCCCGCGCGGGATCCCGCAGATCGAGGTCGCCTTCGACATCGACGCCAACGGCATCCTCAGCGTCTCGGCCAAGGATCTCGGGACCGGCAAGGAGCAGAAGATCGAGATCAAGTCCGGCTCCGGCCTCTCAGACGACGAGATCAAGCAGATGGTCGGCGACGCCGAGGCCCACGCCGAGGACGACCGCAAGGCCCGCGAGCTGGCCGAGGCCCGCAACAACGGCGAGAACGCCGCCTACCAGGCCGAGCGCCAGCTCAAGGATCTCGGCGACGCCGTCGACGACGCGTCCAAGGCCGAGATCGAAGCGAACATCAAGGCCGTCCGCGAGTCGCTGGACGCAACCGACCCCAGCGAGATCACCGCCCGCACCGAGACCCTCCAGACGTCCTTCCACAAGGTCTCCGAGGCGATGTACGAGAAGGCCCAGCAGGATGCGGCCAGCGCGACCAACGGCGCGTCCGGCGAGACCCACGGCTCTGCTGAGGCCGAGGAGGATGTCGTCGACGCCGAGGTAGTCGACGAGCCGGCCAAGAAATGACCGACGAGCAGACAACGGTCCCGGTCGGCGGCGCCGCCGGCGATTCGTCGTCGGCCCAGGCCGGCGGGCACCAGACGCAGTCCGCGACTCCGGAGGAAGTTCTCTCCGGGGTCGTCGACGACCCGACCGACCGGCGCTCTGCGACGGCCGACCCAGCTGACCCCGTTGACCCCGCTGTCGCGGCTGGGGGGGCCGAGGGGGCCGAGGGGGCGGGGGTGGCTCGGGCGGCCGAGGGGACCGAGGGGGCTGGGGTGGCCGACGCAGCCGAGGCCGGCCCGCCGCCGGATCTCGACACGCTGAGCGCGCGGGCGGCGGAGCGCGACGAATACCTGGCGATGGCCCAGCGGACGCGCGCGGACTTCGAGAACTACCGCAAGCGCGTGGCCCGGGAGGCCGCCGGTGCCGAGGCCCGCGCGACCGTCAGGGTCGTCCGCGAGCTGCTCCCGGCGATCGACAACCTCGGGCGGGCGCTCGCTCACGCGGCCGACGACGCCGTCGGGGCGGGCGGCGCGGCGAGCGCGACCCTTGCCGAAGGCATGCGCCTCGTCCAGGGCGAGCTGCTCGGCGCGTTCGCGAGGGTCGGAGTCGAGTCCTACGAGCCGGTCGGCGAGCCGTTCGACCCGGCCTTCCACGAGGCGATCGCCCAGCATCACGTCCCCGGCGCCGAGCCGGGCACGGTGGTCGAGGTCTACCAGTCGGGCTACCGTCTCGACGGCAGCGTGATCCGCCCGGCGCGGGTCGTCGTCGCCGGCGAGGCTCCGGCCGGGTCGGGGCCCGGGCCCGGGGATTCGCGGGAGAGCTGATCGACGTGGCACGCAAGGATCTGTACGGCGTGCTCGGCGTCGACAAGAAGGCGTCGGCCGAGGAGATCAAGAAGACCTACCGCAAGCTGGCGCGCAAGCACCACCCCGACCGCAACCCCGGCGACAAGGCCGCCGAGGAGCGGTTCAAGGAGATCTCCCAGGCCCACGACGTGCTCGGGGATCCCGACAAGCGCCGGGAATACGACCGGGGCCAGGGGCCGTTCGCGGCTGCCGGGGGCGGCTCGCCGTTCGCGGGCGGCGGTGGCTTCGACGCGAGTGGGTTCGGCGACATCCTCTCGAACCTGTTCGGCAACGCCGGCGGCGCGACGGCAGACCGCCCGCAAGCCGCAGCCCCAGCGGGGTCGGGATCTCGAGGCTTCGGTGCAGATCAGCTTCGACCAGGCGGTGACCGGCGCGCAGATCCCGCTCGCCGTGCCGACCCCGACCCGCTGCACGACCTGCTCGGGCACCGGCGCCCGGCCGGGCACGAGCGCCTCGGTCTGTCCGCGATGTCAGGGCCGCGGGATCGAGGCCCAGGGACACGGGATGTTCTCGATCTCGCAGCCGTGCGGCCGGTGCGGCGGCAGCGGGACCGTGATCGAGGATCCGTGCCCGACGTGCGCCGGGTCGGGCGTGACGCGCTCGGTCAAGCGCTACCGGGTGAACATCCCGGCCGGCGTCCGCGACGGCAGCCGGATCCGCCTGCCCGGCAAGGGCGAGCCCGGACAGCGCGGGGGTCCGCCGGGCGACCTCTACGTGGTGACCCAGGTCGATCCGTCGCGGGTCTTCATCCGCAAGGGCGAGAACGTCGAGGTCGAGGTCCCGCTGACGGTCGTCGAGGCGCTCCGCGGGGCCGAGATCGAGGTGCCGACGCTGAACGGGAGCAAGCGCCTTCGCGTGCCGGCCGGCACCAACCACGGGACGATCCAGCGACTGCGCGGCGAGGGTCCGCCGCGACTCGGCGGAGAGGGCAACGGGAACATCCTCTACCGTTTCGTGATCGACGTGCCCGACGAGCTCAGCGACGAGCAGCGAGAAGCCGTGGACGCCCTCTCGAAGGTGCTCGGCGGGAATCCACGCGCCCACCTCTGGGGATCTCAGTGACCGTGTCCCGTCACCCCCCTCTGGGGATCTCAGTGACCAATTCCCGCGCCTACCTCTGGGGCTCCCGGTGACCGACCGGCCCACCCGCATCCGGGTCTCCTCCGATCGGGGGGTCTTCATGATCTCGGTCGCCGCCGAGCTCGCCGAGATGCACCCGCAGACGCTGCGGATCTACGAAGCTCGCGGCCTGATCGAGCCGCACCGCTCAGCCAAGGGCACCCGCCTCTACTCGCTCGAGGATGTCGAACGGCTCCGGCGGATCCAGCAGATGACGGCCGAGCTCGGGCTCAACCTGGCCGGCGTCGAACGGGTCCTCGAGCTCGAGCAGCAGCTCGACGCGGCCCGCGCCCGGCTCGAGGATCTCGAACGGCAGGCGCTCGTCGCCAAGCAGGCGATGGAGGATGAGCTCGACCGGGTAAGAAGATCGGTCCGCTTCGAGGTCGTCCCCTACACCGGTTCGACCGCGCTCGTCCGCAGCCAGGCCGCCGGGCCGCCGTTCCGGGTGGTCGTCGACCCGCCGACGCCCTAGGACCGCGTCGCCCTGCGGGCCGCCGGCTCGCGAACGGCCCGCTGGCTCGGGGAACGGCCTGCCAGTTCGTGGAAGGGCCCGCTGGCTCGTGGAAGTGCCCGCTGGCTCGTGGAAGGGCCCGCTGGCTCGTGAAAGGGCCCGCTGGGAGTCCAGTCGGAGAGCCGGGCGGACGGCCGGAGGCGACTCGCTGACCGAAGTTCAATGTCGCGTAGATCTGCTATAGTGAGACTTAGATCTTATGCAAGCTGACCGTTTCACCATCCGCGCCCAAGAGGCCCTCGCAACGGCGGCCCGGCTGACCGGGGAACGTCGCAACCCGCAGCTGACCCCCGAGCACCTGCTGGCCGGCCTGCTCGAGGACCGCGAGGGAATCGTCGTCGCCGTGCTGCGCAAGCTGGGCGCCGATCCGGCGGCCGTCTCCCGCCAGCTGGAGACCGACCTCGCGGCGCTGCCGGTGCTCAGCGGGCCGAGCGAGAGCGGGGGCGCGTCGAGCGAGCTGAGCGCGGTCCTGCGCCGGGCCGAGACCCAGGCCAGGACGCTGGGTGACGACTACGTCTCGACCGAGCACCTCCTGCTCGCCCTGAGCGGAGCGCCCGGCCGCGCGGGCGACGGCCTGCGGGCGGTGGGCGCGAACACAGACCGACTGCTCGCCGCGCTCGCCGACGTGCGAGGACCCCACCGGGTGAGCGACCAGAACCCCGAGGAGCGCTACCAGGCCCTCGAGCGGTTCGGCCGCGACCTGACTCAGGCCGCCGAGGACGGCAAGCTCGACCCCGTGATCGGGCGCGACGACGAGATCCGCCGGGTGATCCAGGTCCTCTCCCGCCGGACGAAGAACAACCCCGTCCTGATCGGCGAGCCCGGCGTCGGCAAGACGGCGATCGTCGAGGGTCTGGCGCAGCGGATCGTCTCCGGCGATGTCCCCGAGTCGCTTCGCGACCGGCGTGTCGTCGCGCTCGACCTCGGCAGCCTGCTGGCCGGCGCCAAGTACCGCGGCGAGTTCGAGGATCGGCTGAAGGCCGTCCTCAAGGAGGTCTCCGACGCCCAGGGCCAGGTCATCCTCTTCATCGACGAGCTCCACACGATCGTCGGCGCGGGCGCCGCCGAGGGGGCCGTGGACGCCGCCAACCTGCTCAAGCCGATGCTCGCACGCGGCGAGCTGCGGGCGGTCGGGGCGACGACGCTCGACGAGTACCGCAAGCACATCGAGAAGGACGCCGCGCTTGAGCGCCGCTTCCAGCCGGTGATCGTCGGCGAGCCGTCGGTCGCCGACACGATCGCGATCCTCCGGGGCCTCAAGGAGCGCTACGAGGTGCACCACAAGGTCCGCATCCAGGACGCCGCCCTGATCGCCGCGGCGACGCTCTCCCACCGGTACATCGCCGACCGCTTCCTCCCCGACAAGGCGATCGACCTGATCGACGAGGCGGCTTCCCGCCTGCGCATCGAGATCGATTCGGTCCCGACCGAGATCGACGAGGTCGACCGGCGGGTCATGCAGCTCGAGATCGAGCTGACCTCGCTCGGCCGCGAGAGCGACCCGGCCTCGGCCGACCGCCGTGAGGCGATCGAGCGGGAGCTCGCCGGCCTGCGGGAGGAGTCCTCGGCGATGAAGGCCCAGTGGCAGAGCGAGAAGGACGCGATCCGCGGAATCTCAGAGGTCAAGCAGCGGCTCGAGCAGGCCCGGGCAGAAGCCGAGCGAGCCGAGCGGGAGGCCGACCTCCAGCGGGCGGCCGAGCTCCGCTACGGGGAGATCCCCGAGCTCTCCAAGCAGCTCGCCGAGCGCGAGGCGACGGAGCGCGAGCACGCCGCCGGGGCGGTCTTCCTCAAGGAGGAGGTCGACGCCGAAGACGTCGCCGAGGTTCTCGCGGTCTGGACGGGGATCCCCGTCACGCGGATGATCGAGGCCGAGACGGCCAAGCTCGTCCACATGGAGGACCGCCTCCACCGCCGCGTGATCGGTCAGGACGAGGCGGTCGAGGCGGTCGCCACGGCGATCCGCCGCTCACGGGCCGGTCTCGCAGATCCCGACCGCCCGATCGGCTCCTTCCTCTTCCTCGGTCCGACCGGCGTCGGCAAGACCGAGCTCGCCCGCGCGCTGGCGGAATTCCTCTTCGACAGTCACGACGCGATGGTGCGGATCGACATGTCCGAGTACATGGAGAAGCACTCGGTCTCCCGCCTGATCGGCGCCCCTCCCGGCTACGTCGGCTTCGAGGAGGGCGGCCAGCTCACCGAGGCCGTCCGGCGACGCCCGTACAGCGTGATCCTGCTCGACGAGATCGAGAAGGCCCACCCCGACGTCTTCAACACGCTGCTCGCCGTCCTCGACGACGGCAGGCTGACCGACGGCCAGGGACGGACGGTCGATTTCAAGAACGCCGTGCTCGTGATGACATCCAACATCGACCCCGGCGTCGGCGACCTTCGCGATGTCCTGCGCGCCCACTTCAAGCCCGAGTTCATCAACCGCCTCGACGAGATCGTCGAGTTCAAGCGACTGACCCGTGACGAGGTCGGCCAGATCGTCGGCCTGCAGATCGACCGGGTCGCCGAACGACTGGCGGAGCGGGGCGTCGAAATGGTCGTGACCGACGCGGCTCGCCGACTGATCGGCGACCTCGGCTATGACCCCGTCTACGGCGCGCGTCCCCTCAAGCGTGTGATCCAGAAGCAGCTCGTCGACCGACTCGCCCTCGCGCTCCTCGACGGCCGGCTCCACGACGGTGGTCAGATCGCGGTCGACGCGATCGCCGGCGAGCTGACCTTCGACGGACTCACGCGCGACCCGGCCGACGAGCCGACGCTGTCCTCCAAGTAACACTGACCCCCGCGTCGGCCGATGCCATCGGCCGGTCGGGTCGGGCCCCGCGCGCGTCCGTGCACGACGAGACCGCCTCCCGACCGTGAGGTGTCAGCTTGCGCGGTCAGCCCTGCTCCGGGGCGGCGGCCTGCGCCGGTGTGTCGACCGGGTGGTAGCCCTTGCCCCGCTTGTTGACCTTGCCGTCCTTCTCGAGCGCCGGCAGGACGCGGTAGAGATAGTTGCTGCCGATGCCCATCGCCTTGGCCATTTCCGGCACGGTCATGCCGGGATGCTCGGCGATCAGGCCGATCGCCTGGGCAGCGCGGCTCGCGCCGCCCCCACGCGACCGGCGTGCCCGGCGCGGTGAAGCGGACGGCTTGACCCGGGCCGCGGCCTTCCCCGCCGACGCCTGACGCCTCGGCTTGACCGCTGCGGCGGGCGTCGCAGCTCCGTTGGAGGTGAACTGCTCGGCCACGCCCTTGAGCTCCTCGAGCTCGGCGCGGAGCGGTCCGATCAGGCGCTCGAGCTCCTTGAGGCGATCCTGCACCTGTTCGCGAATCGTGCTTAGGTCTGGCATGGGTGTCTCCCGGAGTCAGTGAGCTAGACCGCCAAAGCATACGGCGGTAACAAATTACCCGCTGGTCGGTGGACAGGACCCGAAAGCGCGAGAACCCGGCGTCTGCAAGCGTCACCGCGGTGGTCGATCACCCCGCGATCGGCGAGATCGTGTGACGCCTGCGGACCGATCACCCGGAGCCGACGCCGGTGATCCTCCGGCCGACTCAGCCGACTGCGACGTCGCGCACGATGCGCGGCCGCGTCCTCCCCGAAAATGATTGCTTGAGGTCGAACTGGAGCCGCCACCTACCGTTGGTCGGGCGGAACGGGAAGAGGCGATGCAGAGCGCTCCGATGGAGGCTGCCGCAGACGCCGGTCGTGCGCCCGATCGGAACGCTCTTGCGGAGGCTGCCGTCCGGGCTGAGGTAATGGATCCAGACGATGCTCCCGACGGGTGAGGCGAAGCCGATCGCGTTGACCGAATACCTGACCCGCAGGTTCCGCGGGTCACCAACCCCCGGGGCAAAGGACGCATCGAAGGCGCTCGTGTGAAAGCCGACCCGCGCCTCGATCGCGGCGTCGGCGACGATGATCCGGTGGAGGACCCTCCCGACGCCCGGGGCGAGGCCTCCGCTCGAGAGCGTCCCCGAGATCGTCGACGCCGGGCTCACCGTACCGGTCCCGAGCAGCGTGTGGTCGAGCGTGACCGAGTACGTGTCGCCCGCATGGAAGCCGCTGCCCGCCAGCGCGACCTGCTGCTTGGGGAGGTAGCACGGCCGCGACGTCGTGATCACGGGCGCGGCGTCCTGGGCCGATGCTGGGGCTGCCAGGAGTGCTGCGGCGAGCAGGCCGACGCGGAGGCGCATCGGCGCCAGGTTATCTTGAGGGGCGACGACCCCACCCAGAGAGGGACTGATGCCGACCTACGTGATGCTCTCCAACCTGACGCCCGAGGGTAGGAAGACGATCAAGAACAACCCCCAACGGATCCTCGAGGTCAACAGCGAGATCGAGCAACTCGGGGCCCGGGTGGTCGCCCAGTGGGCGACGCTCGGACACTTCGATTTCATCAACATCGTCGAAGCGCCCGGTGACGCCGAGATGTGCCGCGTGTCGCTCGAGCTCGGCTCGCGGGGGACGGCTCGCTACGAGACGCTCGCCGCAATCCCGATCGACGACTTCATCTCGTCTCTGTGACCGATCGTCCCCGCGTGCTCGTGGTCGGCGGCGGCGGGCGCGAGCACGCGATCTGCCGGGCGCTCGGTCGCTCACCGCAGAACCCGGAGGTTCTCTGCGCGCCCGGCAACCCCGGGATCGCCGGCGACGCACGGATCCTCGAGATCTCACAGGACGATCACCAGGGACTGCTCGCCGCCTGCCTCGCCGAGACCGTCGGCCTCGTCGTCGTCGGACCGGAGGCACCGCTCGTCGGCGGGCTCGTCGACCTGCTCGGCACCTATGGGATCCCAGCGTTCGGCCCATCGGCCGAGGCCGCCCGACTCGAGGGCTCGAAGCGCTATGCCAAGGAGGCGATGGCCGAAGCCGGCGTGCCGACGGCCGCCTGGGAGGCGGTCAGCACCCCGGCCGAAGGGCTCGAGGCGATCGAGCGGCTGGGGGCGGCCCAGCCCGGAGGCGGGCAGGCTCCCTACCCCGTGGTGCTGAAGGCCGACGGGTTGGCCGCCGGCAAGGGCGTCGTGATCGCCGCCGACGAGATCGAGGCCCGCGCGGCGCTCGAGATGCTCCTGGTCGAGCGCCGCTTCGATACGACGGCGGTGATCGTCGAGGAGTGCCTGCGCGGCGTCGAGCTCTCGCTGCTCGCGCTCTGCGACGGCGTCCGCGCCGTCGCGATGGCCCCGGCCCGTGACTTCAAGCGAGCCCTCGACGGTGACCGCGGGCCGAACACCGGCGGGATGGGCTCATTCTCGCCGGTCGCCGGCTTCGACGCCGACCGCGCCCGGGCCCTGACGGCTGAGTTCCACCAGCCGATCCTCGACGTGATGGCCCGCCGTGGAGCCCCCTTCCGCGGGGTTCTCTATGCCGGCCTGATGTTGACCGCAGACGGCCCCCGCCTGCTCGAGCTCAACGTCCGCTTCGGAGACCCCGAGACCCAGGCGGTCCTCCCCCGGCTGCGCAGCGACCTGCTCGAGCTGCTCAGCCTGGCCGCGACGCCCGGCGGTCTCGAGGGAGTCGTCATGGACTGGTCGCCCGAACACGCGGTCACCGTCGTCCTGGCCAGCGCCGGATACCCCGAGGCGCCGCGCGCCGGCGACCGGATCACCGGCCTCGACCGTGTGCCCGACGACATCCAGATCACCCACGCGGGTGTCCACCGGGACGGCGACGCGCTCGTGACCGCCGGCGGACGTGTGCTCGCGGTGACCGGGCTCGGGCCGGATCCCGCAGCCGCCCGCGCGGCTGCGTATGCTGCGGCAGAGATGATCGAGTTCACCGGCAAGCACCAGCGGTCAGACATCGCCGCCCGCGCCGACCAGCCCGACGGCGCCCTGTGACGACGAGCGGCGCCCGGTGACCGACGAGCTGGCACCAGAGCCGACGCTCGGCGCGACGGTCGTCGAGCCGGAGACCCAGGCAGCCGAGGAGACGGCGGGCGCCGAGCCGCTGCTCGACGCGCTCGAGGACATCCCGATCGACTCGCCGCTCGTCGGCATCGTGATGGGCTCGCGGAGCGACCTCGAGATCATGCACGCGGCAGCCCGGGAGCTCGACGACCGGGGCATCAGCCACGAAGTACGGGTCATCTCGGCCCATCGGGAGCCCGACACCGTCGCCGAGTACGCCCGAACCGCCCGCCTCCGGGGGATTCGGGTCGTGATCGCCGGCGCCGGCCTCTCGGCTGCCCTGCCGGGCGCGATCGCCGCGCATACAGATCTCCCGGTGATCGGCGTCCCGCTCACGAGCCGTCTGACCGCCGCCGGCGGGCTGGACGCGATCCTCTCGATCACACAGATGCCACCAGGTGTCCCGGTCGCCTGCGTCGGCCTCGACAATCCGCGCAACGCCGCCGTGCTCGCCGCACGGATCCTCGGCTCGGGCGCCTCCGGGCCGGCGCCGGGCGAGCGCCCGACCGCAGTCGGCTGAGCTCTAACGCCGGCCACCGACGCGGCCGCCGACGGCCCGCGCCGGGATAATCCCCGTGTGATCGCCCGCTACACCCGACCGGAGATCGGCGCCCTGTGGAGCGACCAGGCGCGGATGGACTCCTGGCTGCGCGTCGAGCTCGCCGCAGCCGAGGAGCTCGACGAGCCGACCGAAGCCGAGCGGACCGCGATCGCTCGAGCCAGCTTCACGGTCGCCGAGGTCGACGAGCGCGAGCGGATCACAGACCACGACGTCGCCGCCTTCGTCGACGTCGTTTCGGCCTCGGTCGGCCCGGCCGGACGCTGGATTCACTACGGCCTGACGTCGTCGGACGTGCTCGACACGGCGCTCGGCCTCCAGTTGAAGGCGGTCGGCGCGATCGTCGTCGCCGGAGCCGAGGAGCTCGTCAGGGTCCTCGTCGACCAGGCGCGCGCCCACGCGATGACGCTCTGCGTCGGCCGAACCCACGGAATCCACGCCGAGCCCACGACCTTCGGGATCAAGCTGGCCGGCTTCGCCTTCGAGGCCGACCGGAACGCCCGGCGCCTGCGGCGATCGTTTGAGACCGCGGCCGTCGGCGCGATCTCGGGCGCCGTGGGGACCTACGCGAGCAACGACCCCGCCTACGAGCGGCGGGTACTCGACCGGCTCGGCCTCGACCGGGAGTCGGTCTCGACCCAGGTCGTCGCCCGCGACCGTCACGCCGAGCTGTTGAGCGCGATCGCGCTGGCCGGCGCCGGCCTCGAACGGCTCGCGACGGAGATCCGCCACCTCCAGCGGACCGAGGTCCTCGAAGCGTGCGAGCCGTTTCGCGGCGGCGCCCAGAAGGGGTCCTCGGCGATGCCCCACAAGCGCAATCCGATCAACAGCGAGCGGATCACCGGCCTCGCCCGGGTGCTGCGCGGCAACGCTCAGGCGGCGCTCGAGAACGTCGCCCTCTGGCACGAGCGCGACATCTCCCACTCGGGGGCCGAGCGGGTCATCCTGCCGGACTCGACGATCCTGATCGACTATATGCAGAACATCGCCATCCGGCTGATCGGAGGCCTCGACATCGACCCGGCCCGGATGCGCGAGAACCTCGAGCTGACGCACGGGGCGCTCTTCTCCCAGCGAGTCCTGCTCGCCCTCGTCGCCGGCGGAGCCACGCGCGACGACGCCTACCGCCTGGTCCAGGCGACCTCCCAGCGGGCCTGGGCCGAGAAGACGCCGCTCCGCGGCCTGCTCGAGGCGCAGCCGGCCGCCGCCGGGCTCGACCTCGACGCGATCTTCGACTACGCCGCGTTCACCCGCCACGCCCCCGAGATCGTCGGCCGGCTCGACGCCCTCGTCCCGCCGGCGGAGGGTCAGTCGAAGTCGGTCACCGCGTAGACCGTCCGGCGGGAGATCGCGATCGTCTGAAGGTTCGACGGGTCCTCGGGATCTCGGCAGTGGATCGTGTAGGAGTCCCGTCCGAGCTGGAAGATCGCGACCACGATCCGGCCCGGGATCGACTCTGGATCGCCGACCTCGATCGTGCAGTCGGCTCCCTGGCGGCGGCACGCGATGCGGAAGATCCGTCGCTTGTGGGCGACGCTTCCCGCTCCGGCCTCGGCAGTCTCGCGCAGATCGGAGTAGAACCGCTCGACTGCCACCCCGTCGCCGTTCATCCCCGGGATGAAGAAGGCCGTCAACCAGTGCCCGGCCGCATCACCGACAGACAGGTCCTGCAGGCGCCGGGATGCGTTGAGACGGGCACGGTCGCACAGGGCGCCGGCTTGGGTACGACATTCTGGGTGAGCATTGTGACCATCAGTACGAGCGTACTCCCTTCGCCGCGCGATCTCCGCCAGGCGCCGGCCCACCGCGCGGGGTCACGATCCCGCGCGACCCGGATCCGGCCGGGTCGACCGCTAGAGTCACGGTCGTGACCACCGTCGATCTGCCCCTCCTCAGCTCAGGCAAAGTCCGCGACATGTATGCGATGGGCGACTCGATCCTGATGGTCGCGTCCGACCGGATCTCGACCTACGACGTCGTCCATCCGACGCCGATTCCCGACAAGGGCAAGGTTCTGACCGGCCTCTCGGTGGCCTGGTTCGAGCTGACCCAGCAGATCGTCGCCAACCACCTGCTCGCCGCCGCCGTGCCCGTGCCGGCCGCCCTCCGCGGCCGGGCACTCGTCGTCCGCCGGCTCGAGATGCTCCCCGTCGAATGCGTCGTCCGCGGCTATCTGACGGGGTCCGGCTGGAAGGACTACCAGGCGACCGGCGCTGTCTGCGGGATCGAGCTGCCATCCGGACTGCAGGAGTCCGAGCGCCTGCCCGAGCCGATCTTCACGCCGGCGACGAAGGCCGAACTCGGCGAACACGACGAGAACATCTCCTTCGAGTCGGCCGTCGCGACGCTCGGCGATCTCGGGACCGCCGAGCGGCTCCGCGACATCTCGCTCGCCCTCTACGAGCTCGCCGCCGCCCACGCGCTCGAGCGGGGAATCATCCTCGCCGACACGAAGTTCGAGTTCGGCTTCGACGCGCGCGGCACCCTGACGCTCGGCGACGAGGCCCTGACCCCCGACTCGTCGCGCTTCTGGCCGGTCGACGGCTACGCCCCCGGGCGGGGACAGCCCAGCTTCGACAAGCAGTACGTCCGCGACTGGGCCTCCTCGACCGGCTGGGACCGAAACCCGCCCGCACCGGCGATCCCCGACGAGGTCGTCGCCCGGACGCGGGCGCTCTACATCGAGGCCTACGAGCGCATCGTCGGCCGGCCCTTCTCCGCCTGGCTCGAGCGGACCGGTGCCCCGGACGAGGATCTCGGCGTCTCGTGAAGGCCCGCGTCCTCGTCCGCCCCAAGGACGGCATTCTCGATCCCCAGGGCCAGGCCGTCGAACGTGCCCTCCCGGCGCTCGGCTTCGAAGGCGTCCGCAACGTGCACGTCGGCCGTCTGATCGAACTCGATGTCGCCGATCCGTCCCGTCTCGGCGAGATGTGCGAGCGCCTGCTCGCCAACCCGCTGGTCGAGGACTACGAGGTCATCCTCGGCGACACCGCCGACCTGCCCGAGTCTGCGTGAGGCGACCCTCGGGGCATCAAGATCGCGGCGACGATCTCGACGTCCTGCTCGGCATCGCGCAGCCCCACCCCCAGGCTGCCGAGCCGAGCGGAGCGACCGTACGATGAGATTCGGAGTCGTCACGTTCCCCGGCAGCTGTGACGACGCCGACGCCCGCATGGCCTGCTCCCGGGTCGGTGAGGCGGTCGCCCTCTGGCACGCCGACCGCGACCTCGACGGCGTCGACGCGGTGATCGTGCCCGGAGGCTTCTCCTACGGCGACTACCTCCGGCCCGGCGCGATCGCCCGCTTCGCCCCGATCATGGACGAGGTGATCGCCTTCGCCCGCGGCGGGGGTCTCGTGATGGGGATCTGCAACGGCTTCCAGATCCTCTGCGAGGTCGGCCTCCTCCCCGGGGCCCTGCTTCCGAACACCGGCCGTCGCTTCCTCTGCCGCCAGGTCTCACTCGACGTCGTCCGACCCGACACGCCGTTCACGCTCGCCTGCCCCGGCGGCGCGCCGCTCTCGATTCCGGTCAAGCACACGACCGGCCGCTACTACGCGCCGCCCGCCCTGCTCGACCAGCTGGAGGCCGCCGGTCAGGTCGTCCTGCGCTACTCCGCCGGAGCCAACCCCAACGGCTCGGTCGCCGACATCGCCGGCGTGACAAATGACGCGGGCAACGTCTTCGGCCTGATGCCCCACCCCGAGCACGCAGTCGACCCCCTGACCGGCTCGACCGACGGCCTTCACCTGTTCGCCTCGATGCGCGACACGCTCGCCCGGGCGACCGCGTGATCGGGTTTCTGAGAAGCCTCCTCCGGTTGATCTTCGGCGCCAAGGCCTTCCCCACGCCGCCCTCTCCCGCCTCGCCGCCCCCGCCGCCCCCGCCCGCACCGCCGCCGCCGCCGACCCCACGCCCGACCGGCCCGCCCGCCCCGGCCGAACCCCACCCGGCGGCTCCCGACCCCGACCCGCCCGGCCCGCCCGGGACCGCTCCCGAAGAAGAACGTCTTCCGGGTCGTGGTAGGGCGCTCGAGCTCGGATTGACCGCCGCCGAGTACGACCTGATCGTCGAGAAGCTCGCGCGCGAGCCAAACGAGGTCGAGCTCGCGATGTTCTCGCTGCTCTGGTCAGAGCACTGCGCCTACAAGCACTCCAAGCGACTCCTGCGCACCCTCCCGACCGAGGGCCCGAAGGTCGCGATGGGGCCCGGCGAGAACGCCGGCGCCGTCGATGTCGGCGACGGGCTGGTCGTCGCCTTCAAGGTCGAGTCCCACAACCATCCGAGCGCGGTCGAGCCGTTCCAGGGCGCGGCGACCGGCGTCGGCGGGATCCTCCGTGACATCTTCGCGATTGGCGCCCGACCGATCGCGATCCTCGACTCACTGCGCTTCGGCGACCCCTCGACCCGCGTGCCCGGCCGGCCCGACGGCGAGCGCACGCGCTACCTGCTCGACCACGCGATCGCAGGGATCGGCCACTACGGCAACTCGATCGGCGTCCCCACGGTCGGCGGCGAGGTCTACTTCGAAGGGCCCTACGAGCAGAACTGCCTCGTCAACGCGATGGCGATCGGTCTCGCCCGCGGCGATCGGATGATCCGGGCGGCCGCCGCCGGCCCCGGCAACGTGCTGGTGCTGTTCGGGGCCGCCACCGGCCGCGACGGGATCGGCGGCGCCTCGGTCCTCGCGAGCGCCGAGCTCGGCGAGGCCGATGCCAGCAAGCGGCCGACCGTCCAGATCGGCGACCCGTTCGGCGGCAAGAAGCTCATGGAGTGCTCGCTCGAGCTCGTCGATTCCGACCTCCTCGTCGGTCTCCAGGACCTCGGCGCCGCCGGCCTGACCTCGGCGGCGCCGGAGATGGCGAGCAAGGGTGAGCTCGGAATCGACATCGACGTCTCCCTGATCCCCGTCCGCGAGGCCGACATGCTGCCGTTCGAGATCATGGTCTCCGAGTCGCAGGAGCGGATGCTCTGCGTCGTCGAGCCGGCCCTCGTCGACGCGGTGCTCGCCGTCTGCGCCCGCTGGGAGGTCGGCGCGACGGCGATCGGCACGGTGACCGGCCGCGACGACGTCAGGATCTTCGACGGCGACCGTCTGATCGGCGAGATGCCGGTCCGCGCCCTGGTCGACGACTGCCCGACCTACGAGCTCGCCCCCACCCCGCCCGAGCGCCAGATCTACCCGCCGCCCACTCGGACGCTCTCCTCCGAGGACCCCGCCGAAGCCCTCCTCGCCCTGCTCGCCTCTCCGAACATCGCCGATCGCCGGCCGGTCTTCGAGCAGTACGACGCGGTCGTCGGTTCCCGGACCGTCCGCCGGCCGGCCGACGCCGACGCCGCCGTCCTGATGCTCCCGGTTCGCGGCGACGCCCATCCGGCGATCGCCGCGTCGATCGACTGCAACGGCCGACGGGTCGCCTGCGACCCGTACCACGGGACGATCGAGGCGGTCCTCGAATGCGCGGCGAACCTCGCCTGCGTCGGAGCCGAGCCGCTCGGCCTGACGAACTGCCTCAACTTCGGAAATCCCGAGCGGCCGCATGTCGCGTGGCAGCTGACCGAGTCGATCCGCGGACTCGCCGACGCCTGCCGAGCGCTCGGGATTCCCGTCGTCGGCGGCAACGTCTCGCTCTACAACGAGGCCGGCGGCGGCCCGATCTACCCGACGCCGGTGATCGGAATGGTCGGCGAGCTGCCCGACGCCCGCCTGGCGGGTCGCGCCGGCTTCCAGAACGAGACCGACCGGATCGCCCTCGTCGGATCCTTCGCCGGCGCTCTCGCCGGGTCCGAGCTCGCCCGTCTCGGCGGCGCGGAGCTCCCCACCCACCTCCCGGCGCCCGACATCACCGCCGTCTTCCGCGCCCAGCGCGCCGTCCGCCGCGGGGTCCGCCGCGGCGTGCTCTCGAGCGCCCACGACATCGCCGAGGGCGGCGTCGCGATCGCCCTCGCCGAATGCTGCCTCGCCGGCGGCCGCGGGGCCGCGGTCGTCCTGCCGGACACGGTCAAGCCGCTCCGCGCGCTCTTCGGCGAGGGGCCCGGCGGCTTCATCGTCTCCGGGTCGGAGGCCGCGCTGCGCTCGATCGCCCGCCACACGCCGGTCTTCGTGCTTGGGGCGGTCGGCGGCCAGTCACTCAGCATCGCCGTCGCCGAGACGCGGATCGAGCTCGATCTCGAGCAGATCCGCCAGGCCCACGGGTCGCTGGCCAAGCTGTTCGACTAGCCGGCGAGACCGGGCTGAGACCGGGCTCTACCTGGACCCGACGTGAAGCGTCCTGGCATGGGAGGCCCCGAGCAGCGCGGTCCCGCCATAGCGCGCGACGACGTCCACCGCGTGCCCACGCGGCACGGCCAGGGTCGCGGCGAACGCACAATGCTGGTAGAGGCGAGCGATCCGCCGCACCAGGGTCTTGCCGCCTGAGCTCCCGCTCAGCGTGACGTGGCCGCCGACGCAGTCGGCCGACGGAGCCGAGACGTAGAGGCGGCCGTTGAGCCGGACACCGCCGGCCGACCGCGAGCTGACGTGGATCCGGAGCGTCGTCGGGACCTTGTTGCCGGCCGCCCGCCCGCCGCACCGCGTGCCGTGGATCAGCGCCGGGTCGACTGCCGAGCTCATCGCCTTGTAGCCGAGGTTGCTCGGATGGACGTGGTCACCGCTGTCGTACTTGGGGAGCAGCTGGGTCGGGTGGGCCGGGTCGCGGAGCGCGCCGTCGAATTCGACGATCCCGTCGGCCCCGCTTCCGCCGCTGCGCAGCCAGTTGTTGACGACCTGGCGGTTGGCCTCGACAGCCGGAGCCGCGTAACTCGCGATCACGACGCCGCCGACCGGCATGATCGTGCCGAGCAGGGCGGTCAGACCGGCTGCGTGGAGGCGGCCGACGAGCGTCGAGAATCCGGCCTCCAGCTGGGCGGCCGAGCGTCCCTGGCCGAGGTCGTTGATGCCCTCCTCGACGATCACGTCGCTCACGCCGGCGACATCGAGGACATCGGTCTGGAGTCGAGCGAGGGCGCTCGGCCCGGCCTCGGGGGATGACTCGTCGAGCAGCTCGTTCCCGCTGAGCCCGGCGTTGACGACCGAGAGCTTCGACTTCGAACCGAACCGCCGGGTGAGGTCGTCGGTGTAGCGGGAGTTCGCGTCGATCGCCGCGCTCTGGTTGGCCGGGACGACGAAGCTCTCGATCCCGTCGGTGATCGAGTCGCCGAGCCCGACAAGCGCGCTGACCGACCCGGGCGCGACGACATCGAGTCCGTCGACGAAGGGGGTCCGCGTCGTCGTCATCGTGAACGAGTCCGGCCCGTCGACGGCGGTCGAGTCGGTGCTGTTCGGCGGCGTGACGTACGTCGTCTCGTCGCCGGCGACGTGCTCGGTCGAGCGGCCGCTTGAGCCGGCGACGTAGAGGCTGACGGCGAGGTCCTGGAAGCTCCTGAAGGTCAGGCTGACGGGGTCGCTGACGGCGTCGGTCCCCGGCGCCAGGGTGACCTGCGGCGAGCCGCCGAAGAGCAGCGGCCGGTTCGTCCCGCCGACGACTGCCGCCCCGGCCCCCCGCCGGCCGACGCTCGCCGTGGAAAAGGTCACCGGGCCCGAGCCGAACCGGTTCGAGACGTGGACGCGGAGCTGGGTGCCGGCGAAGTGGGGGGTCACGATCACGCGGACGGTCTGGTAGGTGTAGACCGGTCCGGCCCCGTCGCTCGGGTTCGCAGCCCAGGTCCCGACCCAGTGCGTTGCCACGCACGAGCTCGCCGCGGCGCTCGCCTGCGGGCCGGCCGCGGCGCCCGCAGGGGCGCCTGGCAGGAGGATCGCGGCGAGCAGGCCCAGCCCGGCGAAGAGCATGCTGATCGAGGCCATCCGTGGTCTGGGGTGAAGCATCCTCGCCGCAGGAAATCACATGCGGCCGCTCGGGGTCGCCAGCCGGCCCGCCGGTTGCCTCGCCGGCGCCCCGACACCCGGCCCACCGACCGGCCCGCAAAGGCCCCAGCCGACCGTCGCGGGCGCCCGCCCCGGCGCCCGCGACGGCAAGAGCCGGCCGGACGCGCTGCTACCCTGTGGGAGTCGTGCGGACGCGCTCTGCCCGCCGTTCGACCCTCGATGAAACGGCCGCCAATCGATCTCGAGCTACGCGATGGTCCGCGCGATGAGTGCGGTGTTTTCGGGATCTACGCCCCCGACCACGACGTCTCCCGTCTGGCGTACTTCGCCCTCTACGCGCTTCAGCACCGCGGCCAGGAGTCGGCCGGCATCGCGGCCGCCGACCACGGCGGGCAGATCATCACCCGCCGGGAGCTCGGACTGGTCAGCCAGGTCTTCAAGGAGAATGACCTCGCCACGCTGGCGGGAGAGCTGGCGATCGGACACGTCCGCTACTCGACGACCGGGTCCAACCACTGGGACAACTCCCAGCCGGTCCAGCGGTCGGCCGGGTCGGACGCCAACCGGCGGGAGGTGGCGCTCGCGCACAACGGCAACCTGATCAACGCCGTAGAGCTACACGCCGAGCTGACGGCACACGGCGTCAGCTTCCGGTCGACCTCGGATTCGGAGATCATCGCCGCGGCGATCGCCACGCACGACGCCGAGCGGATCGAGGACGCCGTGGCCGACGTCCTGCCCCGGCTGCGAGGGGCCTTCTCGACGGTCGTGATGACCCGCGACCGGGTGATCGGCTTCCGCGACCCCCACGGCCTGCGGCCGCTCGTGCTCGGCCTGGTCCCGCCCCTCGCGCCAGGCGATCCGCCGCGCTACTGCTTTGCGAGCGAGTCGTGCGCCTTTGACATCATCGGCGCGCAGCTCCTGCGCGACGTGCGCCCGGGTGAGGTGATCTCGCTCGGACCGGACGGGCTCGAGTCGATCCAGGTCGTCGAAGGCGCTCGGCAGGCTTTCTGCGTCTTTGAGTACATCTACTTCGCCCGGCCGGACTCGCGGATGAACGGCAACGTGCTCCAGGTCGCCCGCGGCCGGATGGGCGAGATCCTCGCGCGGGAGGCGCCGGTCGACGCCGACCTCGTGATCCCGGTGCCCGACTCTGGAAATCCTGCGGCCCGCGGGTACGCCCGGGCGAGCGGGCTGCCCCAGGACGACGGCTTCGTGAAGAACCGCTACGTCGCCCGGACCTTCATCCAGCCGGGTCAGGAGCTCCGCAAGCACGGCCTCCGCCTCAAGTTCAACCCGCTCCCGGAGATCGTCTCCGGCAAGCGGCTGGTCGTCGTCGACGACTCGATCGTGCGCGGGAACACGACCAAGCAGATCGTCGCGATGCTCCGGGACGCCGGCGCCGCCGAGATCCACATGCGGATCTGCGCGCCGCCGATCGAGCATCCATGCCACTACGGGATCGACATGTCGACGCGGGAGGAGATGATCGCCCACGGCCGCACGCCTGAGGAGATCGCCGGCGTGCTCGGGTGCGACTCGCTCGCCTACCTCTCGCTCGACGGCGTCTACGAAGCCGTCAACGGAAGCCGTGAAAAGCACTGCGACGCCTGCTTCACGGGCCAGTACCCGCTGGCCGGGAGCGACTCGGCCCAGGGCAAGTACGCGCTCGAGTTGCCGCTCGCGAAGATCTAGCCGGCCTCCGGCCCGCCCTTCATCGCCGCCAGCGACCTTCACCCCTGCGGCAGACTTAGCGGCGCTCTGAGCGCCGCTCCGCCCGGGCGGCCGCCCGCTCGTCGCGGGTTGCGCCGTCGTCGGGCACCCTCCGGCGGCGGCCGCTCATCGCCGCCCAGAGCAGGCCGCTGAGCGAGCCGCCGATGATCAGGGCGACGATGCCGGCGGTCGCGCTGATCAGGAAGCCCGCGATCACGAGGAGCGCGTAGATCGGCGGGATCAGGTTGCGGGCGCGCTGTGGGTTCATCGGGCTCCTCTGGAACGAGAGCTCGCCAAGGGCTCCGCTCGTGTTGGTGTGGCGGCCCCGGCGGCGCCGGTTGCCGTGACTTTGGCAGACACCAGGCGATCGGGCTTGCCCGGCGTGCGTAGTCTGCCGCCGAGCGGTGCGGGTTACTACGCTCGAATGTGAACTCGACGGCCGTAGAGTGGCCGTTACGAGCACTCCGCCGAGCTTTCGCGGGGGCGGTTGAAGGTCGCACCGTGACACACGGAGCACTGACTGGAACTCGCAGCCGGCGTCCGTCATCCCACCTGGAGAACATCTTGAAACAGCCTGGAATTCGTCGTGCGTGCCGGTCCGCCATGTCACACCCGAGGCAGGGTGTCGCGAGGCTGAGGGCTCCGGCGCTCGCGCTGGCGGCGTGCGCCCTGCCACTCGTTCTCGCGGGCCCGGCCGGCGCCGCGGCGTCAAGCCCACCGCTCGGCGTGGCGGCGACCTTTGCCGTGCTCGGGGGGAGCGCCGTCACGAACACGGGGGCGAGCGTGCTGACCGGCGACCTCGGCGTCAGCCCCGGCTCGTCGATCTCGGGGTTCCCGCCCGGCCAGGTCAACGGCACGGTGCAGAGCGCGCCGGTCTCGACCGCGGCGCAGGGCGATATCGGCACGGCCTACGGATACGAGTCGGGCGAGGCGTGTGACGCCGACCTCAGCGGACAGAACCTCGGCGGCATGACCCTCGCCCCGGGCGTGTACTGCTTCGCGAGCTCGGCTCAGCTGACCGGCGTGCTGCGGCTCGACGCTCAGGGCAGCCCGACGCCGCAGTGGCTGTTCAAGGTCACGAGCGGCTTGACGACGGCGAGCGACGCGGCCGTCGTCCTCGTCAACGGAGGAACCTGCTCGAACAACATCAACTGGCAGATCGGCAGCAGCGCGACGATCGGGTCAGGAAGCATCTTTCTCGGGAATGTCATCGCCAACACGTCGATCACGATGGCGATCGGGTCCAACAGCACCGGCAGCCTGTACGCCCACACGGGTGCCGTGACCCTCAACGACAACAAGGTGTCGACCTGCAATGGCGGCCAGATCCCGCCGCCGCCGCCGCTGAGCATCTCGACGACGCCGTCGCCGAGCGCGCCGAGCGGGGCCACGATCAGTGACTCGGCCACGGTCTCGGGCGGCCTCTCGCCGACCGGCAGCGTGACGTTCAGGCTGTTCGGTCCGGGCGACCCGACGTGCACGGGCACGCCGGTCTCGACGACGATCAGGACGCTCGCCGGCCGCAGCGCGTCGTCGGGCAACGTGACGGCGGGCGCCGCCGGCACCTACAACTGGGTCGCGACGTACGGCGGTGACGCCAACAACGCGGCGGTGACATCCCCCTGCGGGAGCGAGCAGGTGCTGGTGACCCCGCCTCGTACGCTGACCGGCCGGGCCTACGGTCTGAGCGCGACGACGAGCCTCGGAGGCATCCCGCTGGTCAACGTCCGGCCGACGCCGGACACCGGTTCGATCTCGACGACGTCGTCTTCGACGACTCAGACCCCGTGCGTGACGACGCTGCGGACGCTCGTCACCGCCGACGCACTCTGTGCCAAGGTGACGACGCTCGCGGGGCCGGGCGAATCAGACGCGAGCGCGTCGGTCGCCGATGCGACCGTGCCGGTCGGGACGCTCCCGACGATCACCGCGCGGACCGTCGCGTCGACCTCGACGACGACGTGCCATGGTTCGACCGGCACGACGACGATCGCCTACCTCGCCGTCGGCAACACCGTGGTGATCGCCTCGCCCACGAACATCGCACCGAACACGCGGGTCACGGTCGCAGGGATCGGGCTCGTCCTCAACGAGCAGGTCCCGGTGACGGGGCCGGACGCGGGTCTGACGGTCGACGCGATCCACGCGACCGTGAGCGGGTTGGGCCTCGTACGGGCGAACATCGTGATCGCCTCGTCGGAGAGTGACATCGGCGGCTGCTGATCGCTCGGCGGCTGCTGATCGCGAGCAGTCGACGGAGGGGGGCCGGGACGGCGGACGCAGACGGCGTCGGGGGCACGGGCTCAGGAATCACTCAGGGTCCGCTCAGGAGGCTCGTGTGAGAGTGGTGGACGATGGCGATATGTCCCCGCCATCGCCACCTCCTCCCCCCCACGCCGGGGCGCCCCACGCCGGGGTGCCCCACGCCGGGGCGCCCCACGCCACGCCGCACCACGCCGGGGCGCCCCACGCCGCGCCGCCCCACGCCGGTCCCCGCCACGCAGGGCCCGGCCGGGCTCAGCCGGACGTCGAGCTCGTCGTGCCGGTCTACAACGAGGCCGGCGTGGTCGAGGCCAGCGTCCGCAGGCTCCACGCCCATCTCGTTGGGAGCTGCGAGTTCAGCTTCAGGATCACGATCGCCGACAACGCGAGCACCGACGAGACACTCGAGATCGCCCGCCGGCTGAGCGGCGAGCTGCCCGGCGTCGAGGTGATCCACCTGGCGGCGAAGGGCCGCGGGCTGGCGCTGCGGGCGGCGTGGGGTCGCAGCGACGCGCGGGTGCTCGCCTACACCGATGTCGACCTCTCGACCGACCTCGCCGACCTCGCCGCCCTGGTCGGACCGTTGCTCGACGACCGTGGCGACCTGGCGATCGGGTCGCGGCTCGCCGCCGGGGCGCAGGTGACCCGGGGGATCCGTCGTGAGGTGATCTCGCGGGCGTACAACATCCTCCTCGCGCTGCTCCTCGAAGTCGGCTTCTCCGACGCCCAGTGCGGCTTCAAGGCCGGCCGGCGGGAGGTCATCCAGCGGCTGCTGCCGCTGGTCGAGAACGACGCGTGGTTCTTCGATACGGAGCTCCTCTACCAGGCCCAGCGCAACAGGTTCGCAATCGCCGAGATCCCCGTCAGATGGGTCGAGGACCGGGACTCGCGGGTCGCGATCGTCGCGACCGTCCGCGAGGACCTCCGGGGAATCGCGCGCCTGCGCCGAGCGGAGTCCGCAGGCCGGGTTGCCGAAGGCCGCACGCGCCGGGTCGACGCGGGCCGCCGAGCGGCCCGGGCCGAGCGGCGGCCGCGGAGCCGGCTGGAGCGAGCCCCCCACGTCGGCCGACCGTCGCACTGACCTCGACCTTCCCGCTCGAAAGGAACTCCGCATGTCGACGCCGCCGCTCACAGCCCCGGGCCAGGGATTCTCGAACCGGTCACTGCGCACGCGCGTCGAGACGCGGGTCAGGCTCGCCGTCCGGGGGGACGAGGCCGATCCGAGCTGGTCGCGGCCGCTCCTGTGGGCGGTCGCCCTGCTGGCTGGGGTGCTCGGCTTCTGGGGTCTGACACGCAACGGCTACGCGAACACCTACTACTCGGAGGCCGCCCAGGCGGCGAGCCGGAGCTGGACGGCGTGGATCACGAACGCGCTCGACGTGAGCGGGTCCGACAGCTTGGACAAGGGACCGCTCTCGAACATGGTGATGGGTCTGTCGGCCCGGATCCTCGGGTTCTCGAGCTTCAGCATGCTGATGCCGCAGGCGCTGGCCGGCGTCGGGTCGGTCGTGATCCTCCACAACCTGGTCAAGCGGACGCTCGGGCACCGGGCGGCGATCGTCGCTGCCGTGATGCTCGCGACGGTGCCGATCTTCGTGGCGATGGCCCGCTTCAACAACCCGGACGCGGTCCTCCTGCTGACGGAGATCGCCGCCGCCTGGGCCCTCGTGCGGGCGCTCGAGTCGGGTCGGACCCGCCACCTCCTGCTGTGCGGGTTCCTCGTCGGCCTGGCCTTCAACACGAAGATGCTGGAGGCGTATCTCGTCGTCCCGGCGTTCGTCGTGACATACCTGGTCGCCGGACCTCCGAAGCTCGGCCGGCGCTTGGCCCAGCTGAGCGTCGCCGGCGTGGCGATGTTCGGGGTCAGCTTCGTCTGGTATGGGGCGATGATGGCGCTCCCGGCATCGAGTCGACCGTGGGTCGGCGATACGACCGACAACTCGTGGTTCTCGCTGATCTTCGGGGCCAACGGCCTGAACCGGGTCGCCGGGAATACCGGTGGCCCGGGCGGAGGCGGCGGCTTTGGGGGGACGACGGGACCGCTGCGCCTCTTCAACAGTGTGATCGGCGGCCAGATCGCCTGGCTGATCCCGCTGGCGCTCGGCGGTCTCGGGCTCGGCCTGTGGACGCGGCGGCGGGCGGGCCGGACGGACCCGGCACGCGCGGCCTTCGTCCTGTGGGGCGGGTGGGCGGTCGTCTCGTGGGCGATCTTCAGCTTCCAGGCGGGGATCTTCCACCCGTACTACACGACCTTGCTCGCGCCTGCCGTGGCCGTGCTTGCGGCGGGCGGGCTGGTCATCGCGTGGGATCGGGCCCGCGAATCGGTGCTGTGGTCAGCGGCCGTCGGGCTGGCGCTCACCGCGACAGCGGTACTCGGCGCTGTTCTTCTGGGGCGCGCCTCGGGGTTCGTGACCTGGCTGGGGCCGGTCGCGATCGGCCTGGCCGCGGCCGGCGGCTGCGCCCTGGTCGCGGCCCGTATGCGGGATCGGGCGGGCGGGCGACCGATCCTGGCGAGGCGGCTGGCGGGCCTTGCAATCGTCTGCGGGCTGGCCGGGGTGCTCGCGGGACCGACGGCGTACTCGCTGGCGACGGTCGACCGGTCGCAGACGGGGAGCAACCCGCTCGCCGGGCCGGCGAGCGCCGATCGCGGCGGTTTCGGGGGCGGCCTGGGCGGCGGGCGGGCCGGCCGCGCCGGCGGCCCTGTCTTCGGCCCGCCCCCGGGGGGCGGGGCGCTCGCCCCTGGAGCGACGCCGCCCGCCCTGTTCGGCGGACCGGCTGGTGGCACGAGGGCGCTCGGGCGCCGCGACGGCGCCGGCTTCGGCGGCGGGCCAGGGGGAGCGTCGGTCGGCTCGAGCGTCGTCAACTACCTGGAGGCGCACCAGGGCGCAGCGACGTACCTGGTCGCGGCGGTCGGGTCGCAGACGGCGGCTGACCTGTCGCTGAAGACGGGGCGCAACGTCGTCGACATGGGCGGCTTCACGGGCAGCGACCCGGTGCCGACGCTGGCCAAGCTCGAGGGCCTGATCTCGAGCGGGCAGCTCCATTACGTCTTGCTGGACGGCGCGGGGAACCGGCCGGGCGGGGGCTTCGTCGGCTTCGGCGGACGCGGCGGGCCGGGCGGCCGGGGCGGCCCGGGGGCGGGAGCCAACACGGCGGCGACGACGGCGCGGGACGCGTGGATCAGGAGCCACGGAACGCTGGTCAAGGTTCCGGGGGCGAGCACGTCGACCGGCGGATCGCTCTATTACTTCGCCTAGCTCGTCGGCTGGCGCTCGCCAGCTCCGGTGGACCGGCTTTTCCGGCGGCCGGCCGGCGTGGGCGGGGCGAGCGCGCGGAGCTCGGCGAGCACGCAGGCCGAGAGGTCGGCGGGCGACTGGGCCGGCTGGAGTCCGCCGACGGCGGGGGTGAAGAAGCGGACGCGGATCCGCGGTCGTCTGGGGAAGCGGGCGATGTCGGTCGTGCCCTCGATCGCGCAGGAGACGAGCCGGGCGTCGGGGACGGCGGCGGCGAGCCGGCCGAAGCCGCTGCGGGCGCGCAGCGGTCGGCCGAGGCTGCGGGTGCCCTCGGGAAACAGGCCGATGCACGCGCCGGCGCGGAGCTCGGCGATCGCGCGGTCGAAGGCGCCGGTGTCGCCGACGCCGCGGGTCACGGGGATCTGGCCCATGCCGGTGAGGATCCAGTGGAGGCCCTTGACCTTCCAGAGCGAGGCCTTCGCGAGGGCGCGGATCTGGCGAGCCGGGAGGGCGGCGATGCCGCCGGCGACGGGGTCCCAGTAGCTGTCGTGGTTGGCGGCGAGGAGGATCGGACCGGGTTGGTGGAGAAGCTCGCGACCGGAGACCTCGAGCCGGCCCCAGCGGCGGACGATCACCGAGAGGATCGCCATCACGACGCGGTAGGTCCTGGTGATCGGCTCGGGCTGGCTCACGGGGGAGATTGTCGAGCGGGCGGCGGACGGGACGCCCGGCGGCCCGGGCGGGCAGCGTGCGGGGGCGCTCAGCGGTAGGCGTCGGCGCGGAGCTGCTGGGCCTCGTCGAGGCCCTGGAGCTTCTTTATCGACTGACTTTCGATCTGGCGGATCCGCTCGCGCGTGAGGTCGAAGGTCCGGCCGATCTCCTCGAGCGTGCGGGGCGGGCGGCCGTCGAAGCCGTAGCGGAGCTCGAGGACGCGGCGGTCGCGGTCTGAGAGGTTGCCGAGGACCTTGCGGATCGCCTGGCGGGTCAGCGACTGGGCGGCCCGCTCGTAGGGCGACTCGGCCTGCTCGTCGGCGATCGAGTGGCCGAGCTGCGAGTCGTCGTCGTCGCCGATCGGCCGCTCGAGGGAGACGGGGGGTTGGGCCGAGCGCATGATCGACTCGACCTCGCGGACGTCCATGCCCGTCTCGACGGCGAGCTCGGCGGCCGTCGGCTCGCGTCCGAGCTCGCTGGAGAGGCGTCGCTCGGCCCGACCGATCACGTTGAGCCGCTCGACCATGTAGACGGGGAGCCGGATCATCCGGGACTTGTCTGCCAGGGCGCGGACGATCGCCTGCCTGATCAGCCAGACGGCGTAGGTCGAGAAGCGCAGGCCGCGGCGGTAGTCGAACTTCTCGGCCGCGCGGACCAGGCCGAGCGTGCCCTCCTGGATCAGATCGAGGAAGGGGAGGCCCTGGTTGCGGTAGTTCTTGGCGATCGAGACGACCAGCCGGAGGTTCGACTCGACCATCTTGCGCTTGGCCTGGAGGTCGCCGCGCTCGATCCGCCTGGCGAGTTGGAGCTCGTCGCGGCTCGTCAGGAGGGGAACGCGGCCGATGTCGTGGAGGAAGACGCGAAGCGAGTCGATCGTGATGTCGGCGTCGAGGTCGAGCGGACCGTTGGGCCCGGTCGGGTCGCCGGAGCGTCGAGCGGGCCTGACGAGTACCGGCGGGGCCTGGTCGGCGGGCGGGCCGTCCGCGTCGTCGTGGTGGCCGGCGGCGTCGAGGATGCTGCGGATCTGGGCGAGGTCGGCCTCGTCGAGCTCGAGTTCGGCGATCGCGCCGACGAGCTCGCCCGGGGTGAGGGCACCGAGCAGCCCGCCGCTGGCGGCGACGCCCAAGATCTCTTCAAGCCCGTCCAGCTCGACTGCAGACATCTGACAACTCCGGTTGAGACCCGCCGCGTGTCTCCGGCACGCCGGCCGCCAGACCGCGGGAGCATACGCCGCCGCAGGCCATGCCCTTCCCCTACGTCGACCGCCGGCCGCTGGATCATCGGCCTCGCCGGGCGACCGCGGCCGTCCTACAGGGTCGCGAGCAGGTGCAGGAGGCCGGTCGAGTACTTCTCGACAAAGGCGGGACCGACCCCGCGGATCGCGATCAGCTCGTCGGGCGAGGCCGGCCGGCGGCGCAGCAGCTCCTCGAGCACGGCGTTGCTGGCCACGGTGTAGGCCGGCTTGCCGTCGGCCTCCTCGAGGCGCCAGCGCTTCAGCGTGGCGAGCTCGGCGTCGTCGACCGGCGGGCCTGGCGGCCGGGAGGAGACGGGGGTCCGGTTGGCGGATGGCCTGCGGACGGGGATCGTCACGGCGTCGAGGTCGATCCAGTCGATCGGCGAGCAGACGTCGCAGCAGCGGCCGTCGGGGGCTGTGGGGGTGTCGTCGCCGAAGTGGTCGAGCAGCTGACGGCGGCGGCAGACGTCGCGCGAGTCGGCAAAGCGCTTGAGTGCCTGGTAGGCGGTCCACCGGCGGTTGGCGGCTTCGCGGCAGAGGCGGCGGGCCTCGTGTTCGTCGAGGCGACCGGTGAAGCTGGCGGCGAGGTTTCCCGCGGGAGCCGGCGAGAGCGTGACGTGACCGGCCCGCTCGGCGACGGCCAGGGCGACGCGGTCGCGGTCGTCCTGGGAGCGCGAGTCGATCACCGCGACGCCGCCGGACGCCCGGCGGCGGAGGCGATCGATCACGGCGCGGACGTCGTCGACCGTCATCTCGGAGTTCTTGATGAACTGGATCAGCCGGCCGAGGTCGCCGCGCATCGCGAGCAGGACGGCCTTCGCCGGCCGGCCGTCGCGGCCGGCCCGGCCGGCCTCCTGGTAGTAGCCCTCGACGCTCGACGGGAGGGCCCAGTGCCAGACGGAGCGGATGTCGTCCTTGTCGATCCCCTGGCCGAAGGCGTTGGTCGCGACGACGACGTCGACGGCTCCGTCCATGAACCGCCGCTGGCTCTCGTCGCGGGCATCGGCGGCCATCCCGGCGTGGTAGCAGGAGGCGGAGATCCCGGCTTCGCGGAGAAGGCCTCCGACGAGCTCTGTGTCCTTGCGGGTGCCGCAGTAGACGATCGCCGGTCGGTTCTCGGGACCCGAGAGCCCGGCGAGCAGGATCTGGCGCTTGCGGGTCACGGCGCCGTCGCCGGCGAGGGCGATCACGTCGAAGCTGATATTCGGCCGGTCGAAGCCGCGGCGGACGATCAGTGGGTCGCGCAGGGCGAGGCGGTCGGCGATCTCCTGGGCGACGCGGGGCGTCGCGGTCGCCGTGCAGGCCATCACCGGCGGGCGGCCGAGCAGGTCGATCACAGGGCGCAGGCGGAGGTAGTCGGGCCGGAAGTCATGGCCCCACTCGCTCAGGCAGTGGGCCTCGTCGACGACGAAGAGGGCGATCTCGCGGGTCAGGAGCGCGGCCCGCAGGGCCCGGCTGACGAACCGCTCGGGGGCGCAGAAGAGGATCTGGGCCCGGCCGGAGCGGATCTCGTCGAGCGTCGCCCGGTTGCGCTCGGGCCCGAGATTCGAGGCGAGCATGGCCGAACGCTGTCCGGCCGCGACAAGTCGCTGGTGCTGGTCTGAGATCAGCGCGATCAAGGGACTGACGACTACCGTGAGGGCGTCGCTGGCGATCGCCGGGAGCTGATAGCAGAGGCTCTTGCCGCCGCCGGTCGGCATCACGACGAGGCTGTCGCGGCCGTCGAGCGCCGCCTGGACGGCCTCGCGCTGACTTGGCCGGAACCCGTCGAGGCCCATCAGGGCGAGCAGGTCCTCGGGCGTGCGGGTCGTCTGGATGCCGGTCGGTCGGCGGTCTGCGGCGCGATCGCGACCGGTGGCTTCGAGGGCGACGAGCTCGGCGAAGTCGAAGCCGTCGTCCTCGGCGTCCTCGCCCGATCCGAGGCTCTCCTGCGCGGCCAGCCAGGCGGCGGTCTCGTGATCCGGGAGGGCGGCGAGGTGAACTTCGAGCCCGACGATCAGCTCGCGCTCGGCGGCGGCGAGCTCGGGGAGGCGTCTGCGAACCCGGGCGAGGTCCCGCTCGGCGAGTGCATCGAGGGTGTCGGGGAGGGCGCCCGAGCGGTCGGCGGTGCCTGCGAGGAGGCGTCCGAGGCCGACCAGGAGCGTCCGCTCGGCGGGGTCGAGACCCCCCCAGGAGGCGCGGGCGTCGTCGAGGCCGGCCGGGTCGCCGGCGGCGGCTCGGGAGAAGGCGGCGAGCACGGGTTGCACGGGCTGAAGGTAGCGCTTCGTCCGGCTGTCATCCACGCGCGGTATGGTCAACCGCGCGTGGACAGGTTTGGCCCCCACCGATGAACCGGCCGCTGCCGATCGGCGTGCTCGTCTCCGGGGAGGGGACGAACCTCCAGGCCCTGATCGACACGGTCCACGGCGTCGAGGCCGAGATCGTCGGGGTCGCTTCGGACCGCCCGCAGGCGCCGGCGCTGGAGCGAGCGGCGGCGGCCGGGATCCCGCACGCGGCGTTCCCGCTCGAGCCGGGCGAGGACCGCGTGGCCCGCGACCTGCGGATCGCCGAGTGGATCTCCGAGCAGGGAGCCCAGGTGATCGTCCTGGCGGGATACATGCAGCTGGTCGGCCCGAAGTTCCTCAGCTGGTTTGCCGACGCGGTGATCAACGTCCATCCGTCCCTGCTGCCGGCCTTTCCGGGGCTCGGCGCGGTCGAGCAGGCGCTGGCCTACGGGGTGCGGGTCTTCGGGGTCAGCGTGCATCTCGTCGACGAGGGGATCGACACCGGGCCCGTGATCCTCCAGCGGGCGGTCGATCTGCCGGGCGTATACCGGCCGGAGCAGGTGATCGCGGCACTGCGGCCGCTCGAGCACGCCCTGCTCCCCGAGGCGGTCCGCCTGTTTGCGCGGGGAGCCCTGAGCCGCGATCCGTCGAACCCGCGGCGGGTGCTGATCGCCGAGGGCTGACGCCGTCGGGCGGTCCCGGGGCGCCGGTCTGCGGATATGCTCGACCCGTGGCAAAGGCCGCCGACATCCCGCCGGTCCCCGACCCGGTAGCCGAGCTCGTCGCGCCGGGTGACGTCCGTGTTCGCCGGGCGCTGCTGTCGGTCTCCGACAAGCGCGGACTGGTCGATTTCGCGCGGGGCCTGCGCGAGCTGGGGGTCGAGATCGTCTCGACCGGAGGGACCGCCCGGGAGCTCGGCGGCGCGGGCATCGAGGTCCGGACGATCGACGACTTCACGGGCTTCCCGGAGATCATGGACGGCCGGGTCAAGACGCTCCACCCGAAGCTCTACGCCGGCCTCTTGGCGGTTCGTGACGACCCGGTCCACATGCGGGAGGCCTCCGAGCACGGGATCGAGTTCGTCGAGCTCGTCTGCGTCAACCTCTATCCGTTCGAGCGGACCGTCGCGCGGCGAGGCGCGCTGGACGCCGAGGTGATCGAGAACATCGACATCGGCGGACCGACGATGATCCGGGCGGCCGCGAAGAACCATGCGTACGCGGCGGTCGTCGTCCGGCCGGAGAGCTACGACGCCGTGCTCGACGAGCTGCGCGAGAGCGGCGGTCTGGTCTCGATGCCGACACGGGAGAGCCTGGCGGCCGAGGCGTTTGCCTACACGGCCCGCTACGAGACGGCGATCGCGCGGTGGTTCGCGGAGAAGGGCGAGGATTTCCCGTCGCTGCACATGCGAGCCTACGAGAAGGTCATCGACCTGTCATACGGGGAGAACCCTCACCAGCGGGCGGCCTACTACCAGCACGTCGGGTCGCGGGCCCACCTGCTGTCGATGGTCCGCCAGCACCAGGGCAAGCAGCTGTCGTTCAACAACCTGCTGGACCTCGACGCGGCGCGGAGCCTGGTCGGCGAGTTCGAGGGACCGGCCTGCGTGATCATGAAGCACAACAACCCCTGCGGGGTCGCGCTCGGTGAGACGGCGCTGGAGGCCTATCAGCGGGCCTTCGCCTGCGATCCGCAGAGCGCGTTCGGCGGGGTGATCGCGTTCAACGCCGCGGTCGACGGCGAGCTTGCCGAGGCGATCGTCGGTCAGTTCCTCGAGCTTGTGATCGCCCCCGGCTTCCACGACGAGGCGCTCGAGAGGCTGGCGAGCAAGCCGAACGTCAGGGTGCTGGAGAATGGCGAGCGACGGCGCAACGGGGCCGATCCGGAGGAGCGTCAGGTGATGGGCGGGCTGCTCCTCCAGGACCGGGACATCGTGCTCGAGGAGCGCTCCCAGATGAGCGTGATGACCGAGCGCGAGCCGACCGAGGACGAGTGGCGCGACCTGCTGTTCGCCTGGCGGGTCTGCAAGCACGTCCGCTCGAACGCGATCGTGATCGCAAAGGACGGGGCGACGACGGGCATCGGGGCGGGTCAGATGAGCCGGGTCGACTCGGTCCGCCTGGCGATCGAGAAGTCGGGGCTCGACTCACTCGAGGGGGCGGCGCTCGCCTCGGATGCGTACTTCCCCTTCCCCGACGGTCCGGAGCTGGCGATCGAGGCCGGCGTCAGGTCGATGATCCAGCCGGGCGGGTCGATGCGCGACGGTCTCGTGATCGAGGCGGCCGACCGGGCCGGCGTTGCGATGGTGGCGACGGCCCGCCGGCACTTCCGCCACTGAGGCGACCGCGCGTCAGTGGGCGTCGAGCATCTCGGCGATCGTCCGCATGGCCTGCGCGGCGGCCTTCAGGTCGGCCTCGGGAGCCGCGCCGAAGCGCTCCTGCCAGATCGTCTGGGAGGCGGCCTGCTTGCGCTCGACGAGACGGCGGCCTTCGTCGGTGAGGCTGACCAGGCAAACGCGCCGGTCGCCGGTGTCACGCCTGCGCCGGATCACGCCGGCCGCCTCGAGATGGTCGAGCATCGCCGTCGTCGAGGCCGGGTTGCAGTTGGCCGCCTCGGCCAGCGCGCCGGCCGTGGCATCGCCGTCGCGGAGAACCATCAGGGCCCGCAACTGGGCGTACGTCAGCCCGCCCTGGCGGTGGTGCTGGTCGCGCCCGCGCAATCGCCGCTCGGCGCCGAGCAGCTCCGAGAGGGCGGTGCGAACGTCGTCGATCAGGTGGTCGTGCTCGGCGCTCGCCTCGACCGCGGCGGGTGGCTCGGACGGGGTGCCGGCGACCGTGCTCACAGCGCGCCCTCGAGGGCGGGCTCGCGCGTGAGGGGAGGGCCGTCGGACCCGTGGGGGTCGTGCAGGTCGTTGAGCGCTCCGGCGACCCTGGCGCGTCGCTCGATGCCCATCAGGACGGCGGTCGGGGCGAGGGCGACCAGGGTCAGGCCCATCACCCACCAGTAGGTCGCACCGAAGGCGCCGGCGACGACTGACGACGACGCGTGGATCCCGGCGTGGGCGGTATTCGACTCGAGGACGACGGCGATGATCGCTGTGCCGAGCGAGCCGCCGACACGCTGGAGGACCGTCAGCTGCGGCGAGGCGTCGTTGACCTGCTCGGGTGTGAGGACGGAGAAGGCGGCGGTCATCGCCGGCATGATCGCCAGGCCCATGCCGACGCCGCGGACGGCCATCGCGCCGCCGATCACGAGGTACGACGTCCGGGCGTCGATCAGGACGAAGGGGATCGTCGCAGCCGTGAGGACGAGTCCGCCGATCAGCGAGGTCAGACCGGCGCCGAGCCGGCCGGTCGAGCGGCCCGAGAGGAACATGCCGACGCCGGCGCCGAGGCCCTGGGGAATCATCAACAGGCCTGTGCTGATCGCGTCCTCACCGCGGACAGTCTGGAAGTAGAGCGGGATCAGGATCATCGCGCCGAACAGGGCGCCGCCGAGGCAGAACGTGACCAGCGAAGCGGCGGAGAACGCCCGGTTGCGAAACAGCCGGACGTCGAGCAGGGGACGCTCGACGCGGCGGGACCTGACCACGAAGGCGACGACCAGGGCCAGGCCGAGCAGGACGGGTCCGAGCACGCGGGAAGAGGTCAGGCTGCCGGCGACGCCGCTCTCTGACAGGCCGTAGGTGATGCCGACGGTGCCCGCGGCGGCGAGGATCAGGCCGACGAAGTCGAGCGGTCCGGCATCCACGGCACCGGCGTGGTCGCGCGGTAGGAGGCGGACGGCGAGCGTTAAGGCGAGGATCCCGACCGGAACGTTGATCATGAAGATCCATTGCCAGCCGGCGTCCTGGAGGAGGAACCCGCCGAGCGTCGGGCCGAAGATCGGGGCGAGGACGATCGGAATGCCGATCGCGCTCATCACCTTCGGGAGGTTCCGCGGTCCGGCCGCCTTGACGAGGATCATCTGGCCGATCGGCGTCAGCATGCCGCCGCCAACGCCCTGGAGCACCCGGAAGGCGATCAGGGATCCGCTCGACCAGGCGAGCCCGCAGAGGGCCGAGCCGGCTGTGAAGACGACCAGCGCGATCAGGTAGAGGCGGCGGGCCCCGTAGCGGCGGACAGCCCAGCCGGTGATCGGGATCACGGCGGCAAGCGAGAGGAGGTACCCGGTGATCACCCACTGGATCGAGTCCAGCGGGGCGCGGAGGTCGTGGGAGAGGTCGTGGAGGGCGACGTTGACGATCGTCGTGTCGAGCACCGACATGATCACGCCGACGATCACGACGCTGGCGATCCGCCAGACGTGAGCCTCGATGCGCGATGAACCCTGTTCTGCTGAAGCCACCCGATGTCCTCCGAAGTTTGTGTTCCCGATAATTTAGCACCTAATGATTGCGCGCGCAAGGACCGCGCAAGGACCGCGCCCAAGGATCTCCTTTGGAGAGGGCTAGATTGAGGTCGGCGATGGTCGTCCTCAGCTGGAACGTCGCGGGTCGGGTCCGCCGGCTGCCGGAGCAGGTCGAGCGGGTCCTCGCCGCCGGGGCCGGCGTCGTCTGCCTCCAGGAGCTGACGCCCAACACGCTGCCCCGCTGGCGCGAGGCGCTGGCCGGCGCCGGATACGCGGGCGTCCAGCACGCGCCGCTGGATCGGTCGGGGCCGCGGCCGCGGCCGCTCGCCGTGCTCACTGCCTGCCGGGCGCCGGTCACGACGATCGGCGTGGCGGACGTCCCCTGGCCGGAGCGGGTGCTCGCCGTGCGGAGCGCCGACGGGATCGAGATCGTCAACCTCCACTCGCCGATCAGCCCGAAGCCGGACCTCGCGAAGGTCCGCACGCACGAGGCCGTCCACCGCCACCTGGCGCATGTGGCCGGGCATCCACGGGTCGTCTGCGGGGACTTCAACACGCCGCGCAAGGAGCTTGCGAGCGGGGAGATCTGGACCTTCGCGCGGGATCAGTGGGGCCGCCTGCGGGTCGAACGGGGGAGCGCTGGGACGAAGCCGAGCGCTCACTCCTGCGGGGGCTCGAGCCGTACGGGATCCGCGACGCGTTCCGCCTGCGCCATGGACACGAGCGGCGCGAGCTGAGCTGGGAGTGGCCGCGGTGGAAGGGCGGCTACAGGCTCGACCACGTCCTCGTCTCGAGCGACTTCAGCGTGGAGGAGATCGAGTACCTCCACGCCTGGCGGCTCGACGGGCTCTCAGATCACTCGCCCGTCGTCGCCGAAATCGAGCGGGCGGGCGGCTACGAGTCGGCCGCGGGCGCCGCTGCCGGTGCGTCTGCGGGTGCGTCTGCGGGTGCGTCGGCGGGTGCGTCGGACGCGTCCGCGGGTGCGTCGGCCGCGTCTGCGGGTGCGTCGGAGGCGGACGAGTCCGGCATCCGGAAGGCGGTCGATCCCGGCTGGAGCGGCTTTGGGGCTTCGGTCGGCCGGCGGGCGTTGAAGGTGCGGGGCTGTCCGGTCGCGGCGATCACGGGCGCCGTCCAGATCCGGGCGGCGTCGGCTCCGCATTCGGGACATGGGGCGGGCGAGCCTGCCTCGGTGTGGTGGCGCTGGGCCTCGAAAGTGCCGCAGCGCTCGCAGTTGTAGTCATAGAGCGGCATTCGCGGGTCCTTGAAGTCGGTGGGGGATGAACATGCTCAGGGGAGCACTCACGGGAGCAGCCAGCGTATCCGACCGCCCGCGTGGCCCCGTCTGGGCGGCGGCTGGTGAATGAGGCGTGGGTGGCGAGCGGAGCGGTCGAAGGTGTAGTGTCGCGCCATGGACCACGGTCTACGCCCGCCAGTCGTCCGGCGATCATTGATCGGAGTCGTGGTGGCGGCGATCGTCGGGCTCTGTGCGTCGGGAGCCGGGAGCGCGTCTGCGTTCGCGCAGCCGACGACGGCCGGCGCCGGCGCCGCGGCGAGCGCGGGAGCGGCGCCCGCGGCGCAGAGCCCGCCGAGCCCACAAGTCCCGCCGAGTGCCCAGGTCCCGCCGGTGGGAACCCCCGCCGGTGAATCGACGCTTTCGGTCACGGGAAACGGCGCGGTGCAGGTCGCGCCGGACGTGGCGACGCTGTCGATCGAGGTTCGGAGCACGGCTTCGTCGGCCACGGGAGCGCGATCGAAGGCGAACGCACGGACGATCGCGGTGCTGGCGGCGATCACGAAGCTCGGCGTCGACCGGGCATCGATCCAGACGTCGGGGATCTCGCTCTCGCGCAGCCAGGTGCCGGCGACCCGTCACCGGCCGGCCCACAAGGTCTACAGCGCGGCCAACGACCTGACTGTTCGGACGACGCGGGTCTCGGTCGTCGGTCCGATCGTCGATGCGGCGACGCGGGCGGGCGCCGACAGCATCGACGGTCCGAATTTCACGTTCGGGGACCCGTCGGCCGGTAAGGCGGCGGCGACGCGGGCGGCGCTGGCGGACGCCCGCACGCGGGCCGACGACGCGGCCGCGGCAATCGGCTACCGGGTGATCGGTGTGAAGTCGGTCGCGATCGATCCGGCGAGCTTCCAACCGCAGGTCGCGTCCGCGGCGGCACCCGCGGCGGCGCAGGGCAAGGCGCTGACCCCGACGCCGGTCGATCCGGGCCGCGAGGAGGTCGACGCGAGCGTCGACGTCGTCTTCGTGATCGCCGCGATCGGGTGATCGGCGTCGGTTCGCGCCAGGCCGCAGGACTCGTCGGCGCGGCCGTGCTGGCGGGTCTCGTGCTTGCGAGCGCGGGCGAGGCGGCCCCGGGTCGACGGGCGGTCGCGCCCGGCCGGGTCGTGTTTCCGGTCAACGGGGGCATTCCGACGAGGGCGCTCGACGGAGCACGCGCGAGCGAGGTGGTCGGGCTGCCGGGGGGCGGCGCAGTGCTGGTCGGGGGCGGGTTCCCGGGGGGGAGGGGCTTCTACGCGGCGGCGCTGAGTTCGGCCGGGTCGCTGGATCCGAGCTTCGGCAGCCGCGGGGTCGCCCGCGTGAGCGTGGGCCGGCGGGTGGTCCCGGTGGAGGTGCTGCGCCAGCCGGACGGGAAGCTGGTCGTCGTGGCGTCGTCGAGCGGATCGGGGCAGCGGCGGCTGGTGATCGTGCGCTTGGACGCCGGCGGCGGCCTCGACCGGACCTTCGGCTCGGACGGGGTGGCGCTCACGCCGGTCGGGACGGCGTGCGAGAGCTGCATGCCTGGGGCGCTGACGCCGGACGGCGGGATCATGCTGACGGGAGAGGCGCTGGGAGCGGGCGGCTCGACCAGCTGGATCGTGACGCGCCTGACCGCGTCCGGGGTGGTCGACCAGGCCTTTGGGCATGAGGGGACGATCACGCTGCCGGAGGCGGGTGCGAGCGGCTACGACGTGGCCGTGGGCGACGAGGGATCGATCATCGTGCTCGGGGTGAGCGAGCTCGCGGCGGCGAAGACGTCGATCGCGACGCTGACCCGGCTGCGGCCGGACGGGCTGCCGGACTTCGATTTCAACGGCGGGACGACGGCGGAGCTGCCGGCCGGGTCGGGAGCGTCGGCGATGGTGCTCGAGGCGGACGGCTCGGTTCTGATCGGGGGGACGAGCGCGCTGTTTCGCTACACGTCGGTCGGAGCGCCGGACGCCGGCTTTGGCACGAAGGGCGTGGTCCGGATCGGTGCGCTGCCGTTCCCGCTCCAGCTCCTGCCGGCGGCGGGGGGGGCGACGCTCGTGGTCGGGCGCTCAGCGCGTCCGAGCGCGCTGCGGGTGCTGCGAGTTGCCGCCGACGGGAGTCTCGATCCGTCGCTGGGCGGGTCCACGGGCGTCGTCGTTGCGCCGGTGTTCGGCGGGGGCGCTTCGAGCGTCGTCTCGGGCGGGCGGCCGCGGCGCATCCCGCCGCTCGGCCAGGACAGCTTCACGGCAGGCCCTGTCGCCTTGCGGGCCGACGGGTCGTATCTCGCGGTGGGCGGGGTGAGCGTGTCGGAGTCGACCGTCAGGGGCGCGGGTCGATCGGTCTTCGACTTCGCCGCGGCGGCGCTGACGCCGGACGTCACGGCCGACGCGGGCTTCGGTGGACGGGCGAAGCGGTTGACGCTGCGCTTGAGGATCCCGCGGCAGGGGGCGGCGGGCGCTCGCTCGAGCCACGCGATCATCGTGGGGCTGGACGCATCGGTTCCGGGTCTGGCGCGGGTCACGATCCGGGCTCGGGGACGTGTGATCGCGCGAGGCGTGGTGGCGATCCTCGGGTCGGGAGCCCGCGATCTAAGGGTCGGGCTGAGCGCCGCCGGGTCGGCCGCGCTCGGCGGCGGTGGGAGCGTAGGGGTGACGGCGAGCGCCGACGGGCGGGACCTCGTCGGGGCGAGCGCTCACGCGTCGGCGTCGGGGACGCTCCGCTGAGGGTCGCAGGCGGGCGGGTCGCGGGAGCGGGGTCGGGCGGGCGGCGGGGATGGAGATTTTTCGGGGCGGCCGTCACGGTTGCGGGGCTCGGTCTGGGCGCCGGCGGGCAGGCGTCGGCCGGGGGGCGGGTGGCGCAGGGTCGCGTCGTGTTCGCGGTCGGCGTCGGGACGAACGCGAATAGGGGTGCGAGCGAGGTGCTCGCGCTTCCGGGCGGAGGGGCGGTCCTCGTGGGGGGCGGCGGCCCGAACGGGTTCTATGCGGCGCAGCTGACGGCGACCGGATCGCTGGACCGGAGCTTCGGGAGGGGCGGGATCGTGTTCGTCGGGGTCGACTCGCCGCCGTCGCGGCCGTTGGAGGTGCTGCGGCAGGCCGACGGGAAGCTGGTCGTGGTGGTCTCGGGGCGCCAGACGACGGCGTTCTCGTTCGGGCAGCTGCTCGTCGTGCGCCTTGGGGCCGACGGGAGCCTGGACCGGAGCTTCGGGTCGCAGGGGATCGCGACGACGCCGCTGGAGCCGGCCTGCGATTCGTGTGCACCGGCGGGGCTGGCTGCGGACGGGGACATCTTCGTGACCGGGGAGGCAGGGCACCTGTCGGCGGTGCTCGGTGGGGATCCGTCGGCACCGGGGGCGTGGAACGTGGCCGCCCTGACGAGGTCAGGCGAGCTGGATCAGGGGTTCGGGCAGGGCGGACTGGAGACGGTCTCGGCGACGGACGCCGGTGGCTATGACGTGAGCGTGCTGCCGAGCGGGGAGATCATGACGCTCGGGGTGGCGGGCATTCAGTCGGCGGGCGGGCCGACGGCGACGTTGACGCTGCTCGGACCGGACGGGGGCGGCGATCGGCAGTTCAACGGCGGCGTGCCCGTGGCGCTGCCGGCGGGCGTGCCGCCGGGCGGGATGTTCGTCAGACCGGACGGGTCGGTCGTCGTCGGCGGGGGGACGGGGCTGTTCGGGTACACGGCGACCGGCCACCCGGATCCGGAGTTCGGGGAGGGCGGCGTGGCGCGCGTCGGAGCGCTGCCCGCGGGTCTCCAGCTGCTGGGGGCGGCGGGTGGTGGGATCCTGGCGGTGGGGCGGGTCGCGGGGGCGCCGGACACGGTCGGTGGGCTGCGGGTCAGCGCGACCGGGCGGGTCGACGCGTCGTTGGGCGCTCCGACCGGGATCCGCTTCAGACCGCATTTCGGGGGAGGCTCGGGCTCGGTGGCGGGCGGAGGCTCGGGCTCGGGCGCGGGCTCGGTGGCGGGCGGGGGCGCTGGCTCGCCGGCGGGTGGGGGCTCGGGGTCTCCGGGGGCCGGGGGTGCTCGGGTCGTGAGGCCGCTCGCGCAGGACAGCTTCGTCGAACGGGCGATCGCGGCGCGGCCGGACGGGTCGTATCTGGCGGTCGGGGGCGTGGGCGTCGTCGAGGGGCGCGGCAACGGTGGGGTTGGAGGTCGATCGATCTTCGAGTTCGCGGCGGCGTCGCTGACGCCGGGCTTCACGCAGGACGCGGGTTTCGGGGGCCGGCCGGCGAGCGTGCGGGTGAAGCTGAGCGTCCCGGCGCAGAGCGCGGCGGGGGCGGTCGGGGCGCGGGCGATCAGCGTGCGGCTCGACGTCTCGGCGGTGGGCCTGGCGCGGGTCAGGGTCAGGGCGCGGGGTCACGTGATCGCGGAGGGCGTCGTCGGGATCTTCGGCCGGGGGCCGGAGATCGTTCCGATCGGGCTGAGCGCCTACGGTGCGCGGGTGCTGGCCGGGCAGGGGACGGTCGTGGTCAGCGCGACGGCGACGGCGCGCGATCTGGTCACGGAGGGCGCGAGCGTGTCGGCGTCGGGCAGGCTCGGCTAGGACCGGGGATCGGGTGCGTGGGCCGGTGGCGGGCGGCCGGCGGGGACGTGGTGGGGCGATAATGGGCGTGTGAACGCGCGCAACGTCAGGGGTGGGCCGCTCGAGCCGTGCGGGAGCGAGCCGATGACGGGCTTCTACAGGGACGGGTGCTGCAACACGGGCATGGAGGACCACGGGAGCCACACGATCTGCGCGGTGGTGACCGGTGAGTTCCTCGAGCACCAGCGGATGATCGGCAACGACCTGAGCACGCCGATGCCGGGCTACGGCTTCCCGGGCCTCGTCCCGGGCGACCGGTGGTGCGTGACGGCGGCGAACTGGCTGCGTGCGTACGAGGACGGCTCGCCGTCGTACGTGGTCCTGGCCTCGACCCACGAGCGGGCGCTGGAGATCGTTCCGCTGGCAGCGCTCGAGGAGCACGCGGTCGACGTCCCGGCGGACCCCGGGGCGCTGGACTTCTGAGCGCTCGGCGCCGGACACGGTCCTGCACAGCGCCTTGGAGACCGGGCTGTGCTGCGGTGGGCGCCACGCCCAAGATGGGGAGCGGTTGCCCGCCAATGTAGGGAGCCTCCCCGATGCGGGGGTTCGGGTCTGTCCGTAGCTTCGTTGCATGTCAAACGCCGAAGCGATAGGAGACGACATGCCGAGATACGTGGTGCAGCGAACCTTTCCGGAGGGTCTGCACATCCCGATGGCCGACGGGGGCGCCGAGCTCTGCCGGGGGGTCGTCGAACGCAACGCGGAGGAGGGCGTCACTTGGATCAGCTCGTTGGTCAGCGAGGACAAGACCCGAACGTTCTGCATCTACGACGCACCGACTCCGGAGGCGATCCGCAGGACAGCCGCTCGAAACGAGCTTCCGGTCGACGAGATCGTCCGCGTGAGCGTGCTCGATCCCTACTTTTACGCGTGACTGAGGAGAACGGCATGTGCAAGCACGATGTGATCAGGCGATTGGTGGCCAGCGGTGTCGTAATCGCTGCGGCGGGGCTCCCGGCCGCCGCGCAGGCAAGGTTCGTCGTGGATCCACCGGTCGCCCCGCCCGCGAACTCTCCGGCGCTGGCGGCGAGCGGCCTGTCAGCTCCGCGGACGCCGGCTGGCTCGCAACCTGGGTTCCACTGGGACGACGCGGGCATCGGCGCCGGCGGAGCGGTCCTGCTGCTCGGTGCGGGTGTTGCCGGCTCGGGTCTGGCCCGTCGCAATCGCCGCCACCGTACCGTCGTCGGCTGAGAAGCGGGCCGTGGATCGGGCTTCGGCTGGCCCTACCGGTCGGCCGGGGCGTCAAGTTCCACCGGCCGGTCGTTCGGGATCTCGAGGCATGCGAGACTGCTGGGGAGCATTTTCGGAGGCGAGGATTTGGAAGCATGAGCGTCGATGCGCCAGATGGGACTGGCTCGCTGCTCGAACGCGACGAGAGCGCGTCTGCCCTGGCCGCGCTGCTCGCGAGCGTGCGGTCGACATCGGAGGGGCGGCTGGCACTGGTAGCGGGCGAGGCGGGCGTGGGGAAGACGTCCCTGCTGCGGCGGTTCTGTGCAGCCACAGGATCAGCAGGTGCGGATCCTTTGGGGTGCCTGCGATCCGCTTTTCACCCCGTGTCCCCTGGGTCCGCTCCTGTCCGTCGCCGAGCAGGCCGGCGGCGAGTTCGCGGAGCGTGTCGCGGCAGCGGCGAGGCCGCACGAGCTGGTGGCGGCGCTGCTGCGCGAGCTGCGAGGCCGGACGGCGACGGTGTTGGTGCTCGAGGGACGTGCACTGGGCTGACGAGGCGACGCTCGACTTCCTGGTCCTCCTCGCGGCGCGGATCGGTTCGGCTTCGGCGCTCGTCGTGGCGAGCTACCGGGATGACGAGTTGGATCGTGTCCGACCGCTCAGGATCGTGCTGGCGAGCTGGGACGGCGGCCGAAGCGGGTCAAGCTCCAGCCGCTCTCACGGGCGGGGGTCGCGAGCTTGGCCGAGCCGCACGGCGTCGAGGCGGACGAGCTGTACCGCAGAACGGGCGGCAATCCGTTCTTCGTCAAGGAGGTACTCGCGGCGGGGAGCGAGCTGATCCCCGAGACGGCGCGCGATGCGGTTCTTGCTCGTGCGACGCGCTTGTCGGGGCCGGCGCGAAGGCTGCTCGAAGCTGTCGCGGTTGTTCCCGGACAGGTCGATCTGTGGCTGCTGGACGTGCTGGGCGGCGACCAGGCCGATCGCGTTGACGAGTGCCTGACGTCCGGCATCCTGAGCGCGGGTCGCGCGCATGTCGGATTTCGGCATGAGCTGGCACGCCTTGCGATCGAGGAGGCGACGTCACCGAGCCGCAGGCTCGCGCTGCATCGCATGGCGCTCGCCGCGCTGTCGGCTCGCGATGCGGATTTCGCGCGGCTGGCCCATCACGCGGACGCCGCGGCAGACGTCGATGCCGTCTTGTATTGGGCGCCGCGCGCAGCCGAGCGTGCGGCCTTGGCTGGTGCGCACCGCGAGGCCGCGGCGCAATATACGCGGGCGCTACGATTCGCCGACGGGCTGCCGCCCGAGACGCGGGCTGAGCTGCTCCAGCATCAGGCTGACGAGTGCTACACGACAGCCCAGTTCGAGACGGCAATCGCCGCCCAGCGGGCGGCACTCGAATGCCACCAACGCGTGGGTGATCGGCTGGGTGAGGGAAACGCCTTGCGGTCTCTCTCCCGACTGCTGTTCTTCGCCGGTCGGATCGACGAGGCCGAGCCACTCGCGCTCGAGGCCGTCGAGCTGCTCGAGCGGCTGCCGGCGGGGCACGAGCTGGCGATGGCATACGGAAACGTCTCGCAACGGCGCATGGTCGTCGAGGACGCTGACGGCGCCGCGCAATGGGGTCAGCGAGCGCTCGATCTCGCGCGACACCTTCACGACACCGAGGCACACATCTACGCGCTGACGAACACAGGCGCGGCCGAGTTCCAGTCCGGCGCGGACGCAGGCCGGTCGAAGCTGGAGTCTGCGCTGGCGCTGGCGCAGCAGCACGACCTGGAGGAGTACGCCGGCCGGGCATTCCTACAGCTCGTGTTGTGTGCTTACCGAGCTCGCAGATTCGAGCTGGCCAGCCGCTATCTCGAGCCTGGCCTCGGATACTGCAGCGAGCGGGGTCTCGACACGTGGCGGCTGTATCTGCTTGCGTGTCGTGCTCGGCTGGAGCTTGGCCTCGGCCGCTGGGAGGAAGCGGCCGCCTCGGCGGCCGTGGTCCTCGGTGACTCACGCAGCCCGCCGGTGGCCAGCGGTTGGGTGTTGGCCGTGCTCGGACTGGTCAGAGCGCGGCGGGGCGACGCGGAGGCGTCCGCACCGCTCGAACAGGCCCACGTTCTGGTGCGGTCGACCGGAGAGCTCGAGCGCATCGCGCAGGTGGCCGCGGCGAGAGCCGAGGCAGCGTGGCTGACTGGCGAGGGCGCGGCCGTCGAGCGCGTCACCGACGTGGCGCTCGAACTCGCGCTGGGCCGTCGAGCGCCCTGGGACGTGGGCGAGCTCGCCTACTGGCGATGGCAGGTCGGGGTGGGCGACGTGCTCGCGGCCGGGGCGGCGGCGGAGCCCTACAGCCTGTCGATGGCCGGCGATTGGGCACGAGCCGCGAGCGTCTGGCGGGAGATCGGCTGTCCATACGAAGCGGCACTTGCGCTTGGGCACAGTGATGATCAGCTCGTGGTCCGCGAGGCGATCGATCAGCTCCAGCAACTCGGCGCGCGACCCGCGGCGGCGATCGTCGCTCGCCGCCTTCGCGAACGGGGCGTGCGCGGAGTCCCACGCGGGCCTCGACCGCAGACCCGCGAGAACCCCGCCGGCCTGACGACGCGAGAGCTCGAGGTACTCGGGCTGGTCGCCGCGGGCTGTCGGAATGCGCAGATCGCAGAGCGCCTGGTCATATCTGAAAAGACCGTCGACCACCACGTCTCGGCGATACTCCGAAAGCTCGATGTGCACTCGCGCGGCGCGGCCGCCGCAGAGGCACTCCGGCTCGGTCTAACCGCACACGATGCGCCGTCCGTCAGGCGCGGATAGACTTGGCCTCCCCGCAGCGAACCAGGCGCGGGCGAGATCGAGATCCTTCGCTCTCACGCCCTGCGTCGGCGATGCGCTGCGGATATCCGGCGAGCTCAACTCGTGAGATCGGCTCGTCGCAGCGGACGGTCAGGACCGGTTGGAAGGCATAGGCGCGGTCGGAGTCCTTCTGGACGGCGTGGCGGTGGTTGACGAGGAACACGGAGACCGGGCGCGATCCGCCCGTCGGGGCCGGCGTCGTGAACGGGTCGCTCGAGCACGTGGAGCTCGAGCCCACCAGACTCGGCGACCGCCACGACCCGTGTTCGACCGCCGCCCGTGCCGAGCGGCACGTCGACGGCCCGCTCGCGCGGCGCGCGCTGCCAGAGGTCGGTGATCTCCTCGTGCTGACCCTCGCGACCCGTGTAGGTGTGGCTGCCGCGGGCGTAGTCGCCCCACGACACGGTCACCGTCAGCGACTTGGCCGCCCGGGCGACGAGCGTGCTGAGACCCATCGACGAGGGAAAGAACCCCTTCTTCGCGGCGCCGGGCTCCTCGGCGCTCTCCTCGACCGGACCCGCGGACGTCTGAACCTCGGCGAGCTCCTCCTCCGCGTCGATGTCACCGCTCTCGTCGGCCGGGGTGTCGAGCGGCACGAGGAAGCCGGTCAGGTACCAGTTCGACGGCCGCGTCCGGCCGGGGAGCCGCTCGTCGGCCAGCTCGTGGCCCGGGCACGGGCCGATCAGGTCGAGCTCGAGGGCTTCGACGATCCGGTCGCGGACGGCGAGCGCCATGCTCGACGCGGTCTGGGGCGTCGTCGACTCCATCGGAGCATCCTCGCCGAACGGGCGCGTCGCCGCAGCCACGAGTGTGAAACGAGCCCGCTCGCGGCGTATGGTTCTCCACGTGACCGAGCAGCCACCAGCGGTGAGGGCGGAGCGCCCGGATCGGGAGCGAGAGCTGTGGGCGCGCAACGAGCGGATTCGCGTTGCCGAGCTTCGGGCGGACGCCAAGCGGCCGATGGGTGAGCTGCTCGAAGCCGGGATCGCCCTCAGCCGGATTGCCGGCGAGCTCGCGGTGACACTGCTCGGGAAACGCTAGCGCGGTGGTCCAGTTCGAACCCGGGCCGCTGATCGAGCGGCTGGCGGCGGCACGCGTCGAGTTCGTCGTGATCGGCGGCTTCGCGGTGATCGCCCACGGCTACGTGCGCGCCACGCGAGATCTGGACATCGTGCCTGCGCCGTCGCTTGAGAACTGTCGCCGGCTGGCCGCGCTGCTGACGGAGCTGGGCGCGGAGCAGATCGGGGTCGACGCGAACCTGCTGCCCAATCAGCCGACCGACCCGGCCGGCCTCGCGGAGGGCGGCAGCTTCCAGCTCACGACGGCGCTCGGGCGACTCGACATCCTGCAGGAGAGCGACGCGATCCCGCCATATCGCCAGTTGGCGGCGACCGCCGTGGGAGCGAACTTTCGCGGTCACGAGATCCTCGTCTGCTCGCTCGCCGACCTGGTCGCCATGAAACGCCGGGCCGGGCGCCCGCAGGACATCGCCGACCTCGCCGCGCTTGAGTCCGCGCACAGCGCCCTCGGCAGCGACGCAGACGCAGACGCGCGCTGATCAGGCGGGCGAGCACCCATCGCGGACGGCGTCGGGCCACCGGTGGCGGTACGGGTTCTTCTTGGTGCCCTGCGTTTCCTCCTCGATCTCGTAGTCGAGCAGGAATTCGCAGTCGTCGGGATGTCGTTCCAGCCGTAGGCGTGCAGGCCGGCCCGGCCACTCCGTGTGGAGCACGGGCAACTGCCCGATCTCGGTGTCCGTTCGTAGGGATCGTGGATGGGCGAAGCGCTCGCCGGGCACTCGACGTCTGGTCGTCGGAGCCTACGTGGACCGGCCCGACCACGAAGTCTGCACCGCGATCGCTCAAGTCTGGGGGGTCTCGTCTCGTGCGACAATCCGGTCCTCAGAACGCCACTTTGGCGCCGGTCACCCGAAAGGCTGCGGTGCCATTGGCGGCGCTTGGTCTCGTCCGCGGAGCGTTCAGGTGAGGAGCCGGATCGTGCAGCGTGGTCCAGGCGCGTTGACGATCCGGCCGTCGCCGGTCAGCAGCTCGCAACCGAGTAGTTCGGCGAGCGCGACGTAGGCGGCGTCGGATGCGGTGAGGCTGGCCCGCAGCTCGTAGGCGCGGCGCATGAGTGGCAGCGTTGGGAAGCGATCGAGGTCGAGGTCTTCGAGATCCTCGACGGCGGCGGCAAAGCGCTGATCGGTGATGGACCCGGCGAGCCAGCGCTTGCGGAGCACGGCCGTCGTCTCGACATCGACGAGGTCCGGCGCGGCCAGCTCGCCGGCTGCGCGCAGCTCCGCGCGTGCCCGGCGCCCATCGGCGCCGCCGTCGGCGATCGCGTTGGCGAGCACGCTCGCGTCGAGGACGATCAACCGCGCGAGCGCTCCTCGGCAAGGTCATCGATAGCCGCGACGAGCCCGACGGTGCCGGCGGCGCGTCGCTCGACCCGGTCCAACACCTCGTCCAGGCTTGGGCGGTGAGCGATTCTTGTGAGCTCGCGGATGACGTACTGCTGCAGCGACTGGCCCGCCCGCTTGGCTCGCCGCTGGAGAGCCGCGTGGACATCGTCGGGAAGATCACGGACAAGCAGATTGGCCATTGCTTGCAAAATGCTATCACTCGGCCGGTCGGCCCCTGCGAGGGGGGAGCTTGCCGGACTGGACGCCGTTTGCAGAGTCGACCGATGCGCGGCCTGGGACTCGAACCCAGCCCGCCGGATTAAAAGTCCGGTGCTCTACCCGATGAGCTAGCCGCGCCCCGGCAGTTTTCCACAAGGCTCCGGCCGCCAGCCGGAGGCCTCGGTCGGCCGAGGCGCCGCGCTCCGGTCGGCGCTACCCCGGGGACGGAGATGGCCGGCCCCGGGGCCGTCGGTCCCGCGCAAATACACTTCCCGAGCCCAGCCCCCATGGTGTAGCGGTTAGCACGCGGGCCTTTCACGCCCGTAGCGGGGGTTCGATTCCCCCTGGGGGTACTACGGCAGCTCTATGTTCGGTTCTAAGAAGTCGGCTTGGAGGGCCGCAGGGCGTTGCCGCGGGACGAGTGGAGGGCTGCCGGTGGGGACGTTCTGACCGGTCCTGAGCCGTGGGGGCGGGTTGGGGGCTCCGAGGGCGGGTCGTGGGCCCGTTTCGGCGGCGGCCGGGGTGTTTGCGTCTGGGGTCGCGGTGGGCGCGAGCAGGGGTGATCGGCCCGGCGGAGCCAGGCGCTGCCGGGCTATGCGCTGGGTTTGGCGCGGGTCGAGGTGGGCCGCTCGGATGGGGGTTGCGCGGCGCCGATGCCCAGGGCGGCGGCTTGCGGACCGTAGGGCAGGTCGAGGCCGGCTTCGCGGCGTTTCGCGGCTTGCCGGGCGACGCGTTGGGCGCCTTTGTCGCGGTAGTTGGCTTCGGTGAAGTCGCGGCGGCGGTGGGGTGCGAGCCATCCGCGGCGGTGAGCGATGAGCGTCCATTCCAGGAGCGTGCCGGCGGCGGCCCGCAGGAGCTGGGTTTTCAGTCCGATTCGTTTGAGGCGGGACGTGAGGTCGTTGCCGGCGATTGCGTAGCGGCGGCGGGCATCGAGGTGCGCGCGTTCGGTGTTGGAGTGCGCGGCGAGCAGTTCGTGGTACACGGGGTGGGTGCGCGGCAGGCGGCCGAGGCGGCGATGGTCGCGCGAGCATGCGACGGACTGTTCAGTCGCGACACGGCGGCCGTCCCGGTCGGTCTTGTGGCAGCCGTCGGTGAGCTGGAGGGTGCAGACGCCCCAGACGCGGGGAGGGTTGGTGTCGAACCGGACTTGGCGGCATTCGCTGCCGCAGTGCTTGCAGCGGATCACGCCGTCACGGTCGAAGCGCTCGGTGTCCCTGGCGGCTGGGCTGAAGCGGTTGTTGCGCAGCGGCATGACGGCGGCGATGCCCTTGCTGTTGAGTAGCTCGAAGACGTCGGTAACCGCGAGTCCGCGGTCACCGACGACGGCTTTGGGCGCCCGCCGAGCGTTGCGATCATCTTCTCGACCGTTACCGGGCAGATGTCTGACTCGTTGCGTGACGCGCTCGCGGCGGCGCTGGCGAGCGTCCCGCCGGTCCGCCCGTCGACACACCTCTGGAGGTAGTAGCCGATCCACAGCTTGATCAGGCCGCCGCCGCGCGTGTACGCGCGCATCCCAACGTCGCGGTCAAGCGTCAGATACCAGTGCTCGCCGAGCTTGACGCGGCTGGTCCCGTCGAATCGCGCCGACGCCCGACCGAGCTGGTCGTCGACATCGCGCGGGGTCGCTGGCAGGTCCTGGTCGGGGGTGCTGTCGGTGTCTTGGGCGCGCAGCGCGGCAGCTTCGCGCGACTCGATGCGTCTCGGGCGGTTCGTCGCGTTCGGTCCGCGGCGAAAGCCCGGGCAGCGATCCTCGGGGTTGCAGTCGTGGCGCAGGCGGACATGCGCGGCGGCGTCGGTCGCGTCGATATGGACGTACTCACCGATCCTCGGGTCGCGGGTGCGTGCGGCGCGCACAAGTTCGCCGATCGCCGCCTCGATCGCGGGGATCGCTTGCTCAAGCTCAGCGAAGCGTAGGTACACCGACTGGTAGCTCGGGCGGCCGGCGAAGCCGCACCCGTGCCACAACTCATCCCACGAATCGCGCCACCACGGCTGCCACTCCGCGTGACCGGACGCGACATGCAGCAGGAACGCCAGCAGCCAACAGCCCGGCATCCTGGGGCGCCCGTGCGGCTGGTCGTAATTCGTGGCCGCTTCCAGGCGCCGCCAAACAGGCCCCTGGGCCTTCACCAAAGCGAGCAGCCGGGAAGGATCGACGAACTGCTCGTCTGAGAACTGCCCAACGCCGACCAGGCGAGTTGGTGACGGGAAGCGCCGCTTACCCATCCCGGCGCCCCTCGATCTCCCGCCCCGCGACGCGGACCCGGCCGGGCGTCAAACCACCCGCTTGGAGTTTCGCGCCGCCGACCGCGGAGTCGACCCGCCGGTCACCCGATCGTCTGCGATGCTCCGGCCTGGAGTTGAGATGCCTGATTGCGAACCGTCGATATTCACGCCGCAAACGCCCGACGGAACGCCGCCGATGAGGTGGGGCTCCACGAACCCCCGCGGCGCTGTCGTGCGCCGGGTCGCGTCGGCCGTGCACCCGGCCGCGATCGACGGCGCGGGTCGCGCGAGGGCAACGCGGTTGACAGGTATCGATCATTTTCAACGGCTCACCGAACGGATCGAGAAAAACGGCCTCCTACTCCTTTGGCGAGTAGGAGCGCCTCGTTCCCCCCCACGAGTTTCACGGGGTGGCTGTCGTTTAGTCCCGCGATGCGACGCGCCCCGGCCCTGGAGGCCTCGGGTGAGCGGCACCGGGTCGTCGATCAGCACGATGCCCTGAGACCCCGCGGATCGCGATCAGCAAGACGATGCAGATCCGGAAGGCTGGCCGGTTTCGTGCGCGCTACCGCGACGAGGAGCTGTTGTGGCTCGTGCGAATCGCGCTTGAGCACCACCACGAAGCCGGCATCGCGGGCCTCTCCCGGTCTGACTACGAACGGCTGCGCACCGCGATCGGGCATCCCGCCGCGCCGTCGGCGAAGCGGATCGCGACGCGCCTGGGTCTCCCGTGGAGCGAGGTTGTCGAGCTAGCCCTCAACGAGCAACGCGACGTGCCACGCACCCTCGGACGACGTGGCGCCGCGCCGCGGGGGGCCGCGGCCACGGTCCGCGATCGTGAGCGTGCGCTCAGCGCCCTCGCTAGCGTCGCAACACGCCTCGGGGTCAAGAAGCTCTCAGCGATGGCCTACGACGCCGAGCGCGAACGCATCGCGATCGAATCGCACCGCGCGGCGACCTTGCCGACCAGTTGGCAGATCGCTCGTCTGTACGGCAAGAGCTGGACGGCGGCGACCCGCGACGCAGGTCTCGCCCCCGGCGGTCGCGGGCGACGCCCGGGGATAGCGCTCAGCGATGCCGCGGAGCTATGCCTGCACACGACCGGGGCCCTGCCGACCTACGCAGAACTCTGTCGCTTCGCCCGCGCCAACTACGTCACGATCGTTCGCGCCGGGAACAGCAACTCCAACTGGTCGACGGCGCTCAGTGACCTGCGCGCCCGACGCGACGCCGACGGGCTCTGGACGCCAACGCGCCCCCCAGCTAAACGCGACCGGCCCGACTACGACGCGCCAATCTTGACGTCAACGCCGCGGGCACTCGGCCGCACCTTCTGGAGCACCGAAGAATGCGTGCGAGGGCTAATTGCGTTCCTCGACTGGCTTGCCGATAACGGCGAGGCAGGCGACGCGGCGACTCAGCGCCGCTACAACCGCTGGAGCGCCGGCCACCCCGAACATCCATGGGGCAAGACGATCATCGACCATGGCGGATTCACCGCACTCCTCGACCAAGCAATCCGCCGCCGCAGCCACCCCCCCGAGCACCACCACCCCATCGAGGAGTCGCTGCAGCGACTCCTCGCAAGCGCCCGCAAACCCCACCTGCACCGCATCCTCGAGTACGCCGAGGGCCACGCAACGTTCACCTCCCCCGAGCTAGTCCCGGTCCTCGGCGTCAAGGTCGAAGCCGTGTACGCACAACTACAAAAGCTCCGCGCGATCGGCGTAGTCGAGCGACTCGAACCGCGAACGCGAGCCGACCGGCGCGGAAACCGGCCCTACGAGTTCCGGCTCGTTCCAGCGCCCGCACCATCAGACGCGACCCAACCGCCCGCCACCGAGCTCGACGACTCGTAGCGTCAAGACCCTACTCGCGGGACTTCGAAGCGCCGAGGGCTCGACGCATCCGCAACGCCGCCCCACCCCGAAGGCTCAGGCGCATGGCACGGCCACCGAGCCGATCTTCCAGTAGACCGCGCCAACGGCCCGCGTAAGAACGAGTGACAACGTGAGACGCCCGGACTCGCGAAACCGGGAGTCTCTCGCGCGACCGGTGGCCGGACGCCCGCTCCAAGCCGATGAAGCGGGAGCGCGGCGCGCCACGGCCCCGGCACATGATCGCCTTCCAGAGCCGTTGCGCCGTCCCGGCCGAGGACGACGCTCGGCTCCTGGACGAATGCAACCGCGGCCGCCACTCGACCGCTCGGCGCTCACGGACGGCTTGCCGAGAGCAGTCGAGGGCTCCCGCCGCCGGCTTGCTCGTGGCTGCGTCCGGCGCCGGCGCCTAGGCACACGGTTGAGATCAGCCAGCCATTCATGGCTCGTCGTCCAAGGCGGGCGTGCGGCGCCCTGCCAGCCAGTGTTGCTCACCGGCGCCCGGTGTCCACCACATCGCCGGTGACGCCGCGCGATCGAGACCAGAGCGGCCACCGCGTGGTTTGCGAGCCTCTGGCGGTTCACCGACCATGATTGGCAGCAACGGCATCCCGGCGCGGCCGCGTGCCTGATCATCGGTACCGCCCCCGGCGCCAGGCAAGCGGACGCGCGACTGACGCAGCGGCGGGCCGCGCATAGCCGTCCCGCACTATGCTGGGCGGCGATGAACTTAGGTCGTGTCGCCCGGTCGGCTCTCGGGCCACGCCCGCTGACGGATCGCTGTCCTGGCGTGCTGCGACTGCACCTCGCCGGGGACGGGGCGCTGGCCCGCGTCCGCCTCCCGGGCGGGATCCTGACCGCTCGCGGCCTGAGCGCCGTCCGCCGAGCCGCCGACACTGGGAAACGGGCTGCTTGAGTTGACATCGAGGGCGAATCTCCAGATCCGGGGGCTCGACGACGACGCGGCCGGCCCGATGGCCGAGCTCCTCTGGTCGGCCGGCCTCCTTCCCTCGGCTGAGCACGATCGCGTGCGCAACATCGCCGCGAGCCCTCTCGGCGGGCGACATCCAGCTTCACGCGTCCCGACTGACGCTCTGGTGGCCCAGCTCGACGCCGGCCTATGCGCCGACCCGGCTCTGGCCCGGCTGCCCGGGCGCTTCCTTTTCACCGTCGATGACGCCAGCGGGACGCTCGGCGGCCGGATCGCCGATGTCGCCCTCCGCGCGCAGTCGGGCGGCGGGCTCCGCCTGTGCCTCGCCGGCCGTGAGACCGATCTCGACGGCGGGATCGACCTCGCCCTCGCCGCGGCGCGCGCCTTCCTCACCGTCCTCGACCAGACCGCAGACGGCGAAGCCGCATGGCGGGTCGCTGACCTCGCGGGCGGCCCGTCGGCGGTCGCCGCGCGCCTCGGGGGCGGATCGTCTCCACCGCGTCGTCAACCGACGCGACCCCGCCGCGGAGCACGCTCCGGCTTGGGTCCCTCACCCAGGTCGACGGACGCGTCGCGGTGACCGTCCTCCCCCCGCTCGCCTGGCTCGACCTCGACCAGGTCGACGCGATCGTGGCGCTCGGCCACGAGGACGTCCGGCTGTCGCCCGAGCGCTGGCTCACGTTCGTCGATGTGTCCGCAGATGACGTGGAGCACTTGACGGCGGCGCTCGGGGCCGCCGGGTTCGTCACCTCGCCGGCCTCCGGGTGGGCGGGCCTCTCTGCGTGCGCCGGCGCCGGGGCGTGCGTCCGCGCTCGCCTCGACGTGCGCGCTGCGGCCTTCGTCCGGGCTGGTGTCCGCGGAGCGCGCGCCCCGCGCGAGCACTGGTCGGGGTGCACCCGGGGCTGCGGCCGGCCGCTCGAAGGGGTGACGGTCACGGCGCTCGGGCAGGGGCTCCTGATCGAGGCCGACGACGGCGAGCGGCTCGTGGCCGACGCGCCGGCCGCCCTCGCCGCCCTGGGAGCGGCGCCGTGAGCAGGTATCTCCGCGACGGCGCGGAGATCTACCGCCGGTCCTTCGCGATGATCCGGTCCGAGGCTGCGCTCGACGGGCTCGAGCCAGTGCTCGAGCGGGTCGTCGTGCGCATGATTCACGCTTGCGGAATGGTCGACCTCGCCGCCGACGTGGCCGCCTCGCCGGGCTTCGGCAAGGCGGGCGAGCGTGCCCTCCAGGACGGGGCGCCGATCTTCTGCGACACGTCGATGGTCGCCTCCGGAATCACCCGCGTCCGGCTGCCCGCGGACAACGAGGTCGTCTGCTCGCTCGCGCACGCCTCGGTTCCGGCCACCGCCAAGCGCCTGCGCACCACGCGGACGGCGGCGGCGATGGAGGTCTGGCGGGAGCGGCTCGGCGGCTCGGTGGTCGTCGTTGGCAACGCGCCCACGGCGCTCTTTCGGCTGCTCGAGCTGATCGAGGAGGGTGCGGAGCGGCCCGCGGCGGTGATCGGAGTTCCCGTCGGGTTCATCGGGGCGGCCGAGTCGAAGGTCGCCCTCGCCGACCACCCGTCCGCGCTCGAGCACCTGGTCGTCCACGGTCGCCGGGGCGGGAGCGCGATCGCCGCGGCGGCGGTCAACGCGCTGTCCAGCAGCGCCGAATGAGGGGCGTGAGCCCGACCGCAGGGCGGCTGTACGGCGTCGGGGTCGGCCCCGGCGACCCCGACCTGGTGACGCTCAAGGCAGCGCGGCTGATCGCGGCGGCCGATGTGGTCGCCTACACGGTGGCCCGGCGCGCGACGGGCGGGGGCGTGGCGCGGGCGATCGCGGCACCGCTGCATGCGCCCGGGGGTCGTCGAGGTCGCGCTGACCTACCCGGTCACGATCGAGCCGACCGACCATCCCGGCGGCTACGAGGCGGCGCTGGCCGACTTCTACGACGCCAGCGCCGCCCAGCTCGCCGCCCACCTCGACGCCGGTCGCGACGTCGTCGTCCTCTGCGAGGGGGACCCGTTCTTCTACGGCTCCTACATGTACCTCCACGAGCGCCTCGCGCCCCGCTACGTGACCGAGGTCGTGCCCGGGGTCACCTCGTTCAGCGCCGCCGCAGCGTCTGCCGGGACGCCGCTGGCCAAGCGCGACGACGTCCTGACAGTGCTCCCGGGCACCCTCCCGCCCGACGTCCTCGCCGCGCGCCTGGCCACCGCCGATGCCGCGGTCGTGCTGAAGCTCGGACGGACCTTCGCCGGTGTGGTCACCGCCGCCGAGGCGGCTGGCGTGGCCGACCGCGCGGTCTACGTCGAACGCGCGAGCTCGGCCGTCGAGCGGGTCGCGCCGCTGTGCGACGTCGACGCGGCCGGCGTGCCCTACATGTCGCTCGTCCTCGTCCCCACCCGCGGCCGGCGGCCGGCCGCCCGGTGACCCGACCGGGAGCGTGGCGGTGGTCGGGCTCGGGCCCGCCGGGGCGCGCTGGCTCACGCCCGAGGCCCAGGCCGAGCTGGCCCGGGCCGACGTCCTCGTTGGCTACACGACCTACATCGACCGGGTGCCGCCGCGGCGGGGCCAGGAGCGCCATGGCCAGCGACAACCGGGTGGAAGCCGAGCGCGCCCGGCAGGCGCTCGAGCTGGCCGCCGGCGGAGCGCGCGTCGCGGTCGTCTCCTCCGGCGATCCCGGCATCTTCGCCATGGCCTCGGCCGTGTTCGAGGCCCTCGACGGAGTCGATGGCTCGTTCGGCGAGGTCGAGGTGCGCGTCGTGCCGGGGCTGTCGGCCATGCAGGCGGCGGCCGCTCGCGCTGGCGCGCCGCTCGGTCACGACTTCGCCGTGGTGTCGCTGTCTGACCTGCGCAAGCCGTGGGAGGTGATCGAGCGGCGGCTCGAGGCGGCCGGGGCCGCCGATCTGGTGCTCGCCCTCTACAACCCGGCGTCGCGGACGCGACGCGACCAGCTCGAGCGCGCCCTCGACGTGCTGCGCCGCCACCGCGCTCCGTCGACGCCCGTGGTGGTCGCCCGGGCGGTCGGCGCCGCCGACGAGTCGGTGGCCGTCGTCACGCTCGGCGGGCTCGACGCCGGCGTGGTCGACATGCGCACCCTGCTCATCGTCGGATCCACGGCGACTCGGGTCATCAGCTCAGGACGCGGGCCGGACCGGGTCTATACGCCCCGCACGCTACCCAGCAGAGGCCTGATTCTGAGCCCACTCGGCAGCGGCGGCCACCGTCGCGACGCTCGCCACGTCCGGGCGGGGCGGGCGCGAGACGACGACGACGGGCAGCTCGCGCGTCCGGGCGGCTTCGAGCTTGGCCTCGGTCAGCCGACCGCCGCTGTCCTTGGTGACCACCAGATCGATGCCGTGGCCGTCGATCAGTGACAGCTCGCCGTCCACCGTGTACGGGCCGCGGTCGAGCAGGATCTGGTGGCGGGCCGGCAGCGCGCACTCGGGCGGGTCGACACAGCGGATGAGAAACCAGGCGACGTCGTTCGGGGCGAACGCGGCAAGACCCTGGCGGCCGGTGGTCAGGAGGACGCGCTGGGCGTCGAGCTGACGGACCGCGTCGGCAGCCTGCGGCAGGTCCTCGACCCGGTGCCAGCGATCGCCGTCCGTGGCCTGCCATCCGGGCCGCTCGAGGCGCAGCAGCGGCAACCCGGCCTGCGCGGCGGCCTCCACCGCCGAGGCCGAGATGCGCTCGGCGAACGGGTGGGTCGCGTCGACCACGGCGACGATCGTCCGCCGGGTGAGCCATTGGGCGAGGCCGACCGGTCCGCCGAAGCCGCCCATCCGTACCTCACCGACCGGGAGCCGGGGCTGCGCCACTCGGCCGGCGAGCGAGGAGACGATGGGAACGCCGGCGTCGCTGAGCGCCTGCGCCAGGGCGCGCGCCTCCGCGGTGCCGCCAAGGATGAGGACCGGTCCGGTCACCCGAGCCGGCGGCGCAACAGGTAGGTGTCGAACATCCAGCCCTTGCGCGCCTTGGCCTCCTCCCGCACCCGGACGATCTCGGCCGCGACCTCGCCCAGCGGGCCGCTGATGAGGATCTCGTCCTCGGTGCCGAGGTAGGCGCCCCAGTAGATGTCGATCCCCGCCGGCTCGAGGCCGGCGAACGTCACACCGGCGTCGAGCATCACCACGACGTCGTCGACGTCGTCCGGCATCCCGCCGGCGACCAGGCGGGCCGGGGTGATCTGGACGGCCCGCCCGACGCGGTTCAGGGAGATCCGATGGCGAGCGGCCAGCACGTTGACGGCGCTGACGCCGGGGACGACCCGGTAGTCGAGCGGGACCCGGTCGGCGATCCCGGCCACGATGGCCAGCGTCGACTCATACAGCGACGGGTCGCCCCAGACGAGGAAGGCGCCGGTCTCCTCGTCGCCCAGTCCGCTGCCGATCGCCTCCTCCCACTGGGCGGCGCGCTGCCCGCGCCAGCGGCGGACGGCGTCCTCATAGTCGGCGGCCTGCCGCCACGGCCGGGGCGGGTCGCTGAGCTCGATCGTGCGGTGTGGGCCCGCGGTGCGGTGGCGCTCGACGATGCGGCGGCGCAGCGCGAGGAGGTCGTCGGTGCCGTCCTTGACGACCACGAAGAGGACGTCGAACGCGTTCAGCGCACTCACGGCGGCGACCGTGACGTGATCGGGGTCGCCGGTGCCGATGCCGACGAGCAGGAGCCGGCGCACGGTCAGGGACGCTCGCGGGCCTTGCGAGTACAGGTGGCTCTCGCGGAAGCCGCGGCCCGCGAGGGCCGGGCCGACGATGATGGTCGCCGTGCGCCGGACGCCGGCCTGCGTCGACCAGTCCGGCGATGGTGGCCAGCGTCCCGCGCAGGACGAGCTCGTCGGGCCAGCTCGCGCGCGCCACGACCGCCGCCGGGCAGCTCGGCGCCGTAGTGGGGGGTGATCGTCGCCACGATCTCGGCGATCGCCTGGGCGCCGAGGTGGACGACGAGGGTGGCGCCGTGGGCGGCGAGCGACGACGAGCTCCTCGCCGGCCGGGATCGGTCGAGGCGCGCTTGCCGTAGCGGGTGAGGATCACGGTCTGGGCGACCTCGGGGATGGTCAGCTCGCAGCGCAGGGCGGCGGCCGCGGCCGCGAAGGCCGGCACGCCGGGGGTCACGTCCCAGGGGATGCCGAGCGCGTCGAGGCGGCGCATCTGCTCGGCGGCGGCGCTGTAGATCGACAGGTCCCCCGAGTGCAGCCGCGCGACGTCCTGGCCGGCCGCGTGCGGCGGCGACGAGCTCGGCGACGATCTCCTCGAGCGTGGAGGTGCTGGGTGTCGACGAGCCGCGCGCCGGCCGGCGCGTGGGCGAGCACCTCGGGCGGCACGAGCGCGCCGGCGTAGAGGCAGACCGGGGCCTGCGCGATCAGGCGCTGGGCGCGGAGGGTGAGCAGGTCGGCGGCGCCGGGGCCGGCGCCGATGAAGTGGACCACGGTCAGGCTCCCTTGGTGACCGACCACTGGACGACGGTCATCTGCGCCCGCCAGCCGGTGAAGGCGCCGACCGGCTCGGCGTGGGCGATCTCGATGCGGTGCAGCGCGCCGCCGTGCTCCTGCCGCGCGGCCGCGACCGCGCTGCTCGCCCTCGAGCGTGACCGTGTTGGCGACCAGCCGCCCGCCTGGGCGCAGCGCCGCCCAGCAGGCGTCGAGCACGCCGGGCGCGGTGATGCCGCCGCCGATGAAGATGGCGTCGGGGGCGGGAAGGCCGCGCAGGCGCCTCCGGCGCGCGCTGGCAGACGACGCGCAGCTCGCGGGACGCCGAGCGCGAGCGCGTTGCGGCCGATCCGCTCGGCGCGGTCGGCGCGCGGCTCGATGGCCACCGCGCCGGCCGTGTGCTCGGCCCGCAGCCACTCGATGGCGATCGAGCCGCTGCCCGCGCCCACGTCCCACAGCAGCTCGCCGGGGAGCGGTCCGAGGGCGGCGAGGGTGACGGCCCGCACGTGCCGCTTGGTCAGCTGGCCGTCGGTCTCGAAGGCGTCGTCGGTGCAGCCCGGGCGTGCGCGGGCGCGCCGGGCCGCCCGGCAGCGGCGATCGCCACCACGTGGAGGGGATCGCAGGCCAGGTCGACCGCCTCTCGCGCCGTCGTGTCGACCCGCTCCTCGCGGGGGCCGTCGAGCTGGGCCAGGACGGTGAACGCGCTGGCCCCGAAGCCGCGCTCGCAGAGCACGCGGGCCAGCCGGGCGGCGCCGTCGGCTCCCGTCACGTAGGCGACGATGCGCCGGCCGGGCTGGAGCGCCCGCACCACGACCTCGCTCGGGCGGGCGACGGCGCTGACCAGCTCGACGTCGGCCGCCGGCCAGCCCATGCGCGCGCAGGCCAGCGCGAAGGCCGACGGGTGGGGGAGCACGCGCGACCCGCTCGGGGCCGACCTTGCTCACGAGCGTCGCGCCGACGCCGTGGAGCATCGGATCGCCGCTGGCCAGGACGCCGCGTCCCCGTGCGACGCCGGCCGCCAGCTCGTCGACCAGCGGCTCGATCGGCGAGCGGCCAGGCGCGCCGCGTGCCGGACGCCTCGGCGGGAAGCAGGTCGAGCTGGCGTTGGGAGCCGACCACGAGCGGCGCGCCCCTCAGCGCCCGGCGGGCGGCCTCGCCGAGCCCGGCCCAGCCGTCGGCGCCGATGCCGACGACGGTGAGCGTCATGCCGGCGCCCTGACCGCCGCGGCCAGCGCCTCGTGCCACCCGCGCGTTGCGTCCCGGGTCCCGCGCCGTGATGCGAAGGTGGCGCGCGTCGAGGCCGGGGAACGACGCGGCCGGCCGCACGGCGATGGCCTGGCGCGCGAAGTGCGGCGACCACGCCGGGCCCGTCGGCCACCGCGACGAGGACGAAGTTCGCCGCGCCCGGCCAGACGCGGACGCCGGCGATCGCCGCGAGGCGCGCGGCGAGGTCGTGCGCGCTCGCCAGCCGCGCGCTCGGCGATCGCCGCCAGCTCGGCGGTGTGCGCGGCGGCGGCGGTGAGCGCGCGCGAGGGCGAGGGCGTTCGCCGACCACGGCGGCCGGACGGCGCGGAGCCGGTCGGCGAGCGCCGGTGGGGCGACGGCGTAGCCGGCGCGCAGGCCGGGGATGCCCGAGTGCCTTGGTCAGGCTAGCGCACGACGATCGACGTCCTCCAGCGGCGTCGCGCACGAGCGTCCCCGGCTCACCCGGGACCAGGCTCATGAACGCCTCGTCGACGACGACGGTCCGGCCGGGGCGCCGGAGTGCGAGGATCGCAGTCGCTGCCGCCGAGCGTTCCGCTCGGCGAGGCTGGGTTGCCGACGACGACGAGGTCGGCCGCTTCGGGCACCAGCGCCGGGTCGATGCGCGAAGTCGCGGTCGCCGTCGCGGGCGACGCGCACCGTCGGGACCCGTGGGCGTGGAGGGCGGCCTCCGCCTCGGTGAACCCCGGGTGCACGCACGGCGGCCAGGCTGGGCCGCAGCGCCGGCCCGCAGGAGCCAGAGCGCCTCGGCGGCGCCGTTGGTCGGGACGATCTCGCGCTCCTGGCGGCCGTGAAGCGCCGCGATGCGCGGCGATCGCCTCGTCCTCCCGCGGATAGCGGCCGGCGTCGGTTTCCAGCGCGTCGGCCAGGGCCGCTCGCAGCCAGGGCGGTGGGCCGCCGGCCACCACGTTGACGGCGTGGTCGGCGTCGCCGGGACGGACGTCCCGGTCCCCGTGGCGGCGCAGCGACGGGTCAGCCGGTGGCGTTGGGAGCGCGCGGCCGAGCGGGATCGAGCGGCCGGCGACGACGAGCTCGACCCGCTCGGCCTGCCCGGCGAAGCGCTGCGCGGCCTCGCCCATCAGGTCGACCCAGGCGCACGAGGCGGCGTCCGCGGGCAGCACGCCCTCGCCGGCCTGCTCGGCGACGACGATGGCCGCCGCGGCGCCGGCCAGCGCCTGCAACACCCGGTCGAGCTCGGCGAGCACCTCCCGGCCGGCGCCGGGCAGGCGGTCGGCGTCGGCGAACGCCCCGGCCTGGTGCAGGCGGCCGGCGATCCACGGGCCCAGCCCGTCGAGGAGCACGCATTCGCCTCCGGCGGCCGACACCGCCGCCGCGAGGGCCGGTCCCGCCTCCACCGTCGTCCAGCCCCGGGGCCGGCGGGCGGCGTGGGCCTCGATCCGCGCCGCGCATGGTGACGTCTGACCCGTCGGCGGTCGCCACGTAGCGAACCGGGCAGGCCGGTCGCCTCGGCCAGGCGCCTCGGCGTACGCGCTCTTGCCCGAGCGCGTCCCGCCGATGACGAGCGTCAGGCTCACGCGGCGGCGCTGTCGAGCGCCGGCGTGGCTGCCGCCGCGCGGGCGAAGCCCCGGGCCAGCCCGGGATGAGCCGCCCAGTGCACGTGCAGGTAGCCGGCCTGGACCCCGCCGCTGACGATGCCCTCGACGCGCTCGACGTTGCGGGAGGAGAGCCTCCACGCGCTGCGGGCACTACGGGTCGAGCGCCTCGACCTGCGAGTAGTGGAACTCGTGCCCGCGCACGGCCTCGCCGGCCGCGATCCACGGGGTCGAGGTCGCGGCCACCGCCTCGCGGTAGCCCGAGCGTCAGGCGCCGGGTCATCGAGGCCCGGGCCGGGAGCGCCCCGCACATCTCGTGGCCGTCGAGCGCCGTGCACAGATAGAGCAGGCCGCCGCATTCGGCGAGCACCGGCCGCCCGGAGGCGGCGAAGGCGCGCGACCCGTCCGCGCAGGACCACGTTGGCCGCCAGCTGCTCCGCCGAACACCTCGGGGAATCCGCCGGCGAGCACCAGTGCTCCGGCGTCCGCGGGGAGCGCCTCGTCGACCATCGGGTCGAAGCGGGCGAGCTCGGCTCCGGCGCGCCTCGAGCAGCTCGAGGTTCTCCTGGTAGTGGAAGGAGAACGCCGGGCCGCGGGCGATGGCGATCCGCGTCCCGTTCGCCACCGGCTCCTGCGCGGCCGGCGACCAGGTGGGCCCGGTCACCTGCGGCGCCGTTCCGGCCAAGCGGACGACCTGATCGAGGTCGGCGTAGCGGCTCATCGCCTCGGCCAGGGCGGCGAGCGACGCTCGAGCGTCGCGCTCGCGTTCGGCCACCGGGACCAGGCCGAGGTGGCGCTCGGGCGTCGCCACCCGCTCGTCGCGGCGCAGCGCGCCGAGGACGGCGACGCCGCTGCGGCGTCGAGCGCTTCGCGCAGCAGCTGCTCGTGGGTGTCCGATCCGACCTTGTTGAAGATCACGCCGGCCACCCGAACCTCGGGGTCGAAGGTGCGAAAGCCGTGGACCATGGCCGCGGCCGAGCGCGCCATGGCCGAGGCGTCGAGGACGAGCAGCACCGGGGCGTCGAGGAGCTTGGCCACGTGCGCGGTCGAGGCGAGCTCGCCGCGGCCCGATGCGCCGTCGAACAGGCCCATGACGCCCTCGATGACGGCCATGTCGGCCCCGACGGATCCGTGCCTGACGAGGGGGGCGATCAGCTCCGGTCCGCTGAGGAAGGCGTCGAGGTTGCGGCCCGGGCGCCCGGAGGCCAGGGCGTGGTGGCTCGGGTCGATGTAGTCGGGGCCGACCTTGAATCCCTGGACGGTCAGGCCGCGGGCGCGCAGCGCGCCGATCAGGCCGCAGGCGACGGTCGTCTTGCCCGCGCCCGAGCTCGTCCCGCGCCACCACGACGCGGGGGATCATGCGGCCACCGGGTGCCCGTCAGGTCGCTGACCGGGAGCGAGGCGACCGCGCGCTCGCTCAGACGGGCGGCCGCCGCGGCCGGCCGCCAGCCGACCGGACCCGCTCCAGCTCAGGTGCGGCACCGGATGGGCGTCGTGCGCCCCGGTCGCCGGGTCGCAGCCGTGGTCGGGGCAGACGCGCAGCGTCGCGCTCGGCCCGGGCCACGGCCGCCGCGAGCGGGGCGATCAGCTGGCGGTCGGCCCGCTCGATGAAGGCGACCTTGCCGGCGCCGTCGCGCGCATGGGCGGCCTCGTCGGCGCCTCCCACGTGGACGACGACGCTGGGCGCCCCGCCGGTCATCGCCGCGATCGCCGCCCTCGCCTTGGACTCCAGGTCGCTCGCCGGGTCGCCGGTCGCCCCGTCGGGTACCAGCACGCGGGCGCCCAGGAGCGCCGCCACGCCGGCGGCGGCGCCGCGCGCCGCGACGACAACGGTGCGCTCATCGAGGATCCGCGGGAGCACGTCACCGTCGGGCCACACCCGCAGGTGGGCCGCTCTGGCCGCCTCCGGAAGCGGCTCGGGCCCCACGAGCAGCAGGCGATGACCGCCGAGCCGGTGAACGGCGTGGGTGGGGGACGCGGCCGCGCAGCGCGAGCGCGGCCCGTGCGGTGACGGCGGGGTCAGCGCGCGCCCGGTCCATGTCGAGCGCGTCAATCCGCCACGCCCGGCACGCGCGAGCGACCGGGATGCGGTGCGCGGCCGCCTCGATTGCCCCGCGGTCGACCGGTCGGGTCGGCGTCCACCCCAGCAGCGCCGGGATCGCCGTCTCCGACCCGGCTGGCAGCCCGACCGCCACCGTGCGCGCGCGGGTGAGGACGCCGGCGCGGGCGAGCGCGTCGAGGGCCGGGGTGCGCGCGCGTTCGAGGCTGGTCGGACTCGAGCCGTCCCACGGCTCGCTGGCGCCGTCGAGGATCACGAGGACGCCGGGCCCTACCACTCGATCCCCTGCTGGCCGCGGATGCCCTGCTCCATCTGGTGCTTGACCAGCATGACCTCGGAGACCAGGTCGGCCGCGTCGATCAGGGCCTGGGGGGCGTCGCGGCCGGTGATCACCACGTGCTGGAAGCCGGGGCGGTCGGCGAGCACGCCGACGACCTCGTCGGTGTCGACCCAGCCCCACTTCAGGGGATAGGTGAACTCGTCCAGAAGCAGGAACTCGTAGCGCTCCTCGGCGATGAACCGCTTGACCTGCTCCCATCCGGCGCGGGCGAGGTCGGCGGACTCGGTGATGTCCTTGGAGATCCACGACCACCCGTCGCCGGTCTTCATCCAGTCGATGCCGCCCAGCGCTTCCGCCGCCCGCTGCTCGCCGACCTTCCACTTGCCGGACTTGATGAACTGCACCACCCCGCAGCGGTAGTCGCGATTCCACGCGCGCAGGAGCATGCCGAAGGCCGAGGTCGACTTGCCCTTCCCGTGGCCGGTCACCACGATCAGCGAGCGGACGGTCGCGCGGCTTGCGTCGCCGCGGCTCCGCCGTGCCCCGGTCACCGGGACCGTGGGGCACGTCGACTCCGGCGGCCGTGTTGCGGGCCAGGGCGGCGGCGTCGCCGATTCGACGCTCGATCGGCGCGTCGTCAGGATCCTGCGACGACGAGGCCCCGCGCAGCGAGCAGCGCGCCACGTAGCCGGGAGGCCGCTCGGGCTCGGTTTGGCCGCTCACGCGGCGCTCCTGCGGCCGCGCTCGGCGGCATCGGTGGAGACGAGGCGGGTGAGGTCGGCCGCCGGCGGCCGCGGCCAGCTCGCCGGCGAGGCCCAGGCGCACCCGGCCCTCCTCCATGTCCACGACGACCGTCCGCTCGGTGGCGGCGACGATCCGCGCCAGCGCCGCGCAGGCTCTGCCCTGCGGATCGGCGGCACGGCCGTCGGTCAAGAGGACGGCGATCCGGGCGCGGTTGCCCCGGGGAAGCGATTTGAGCAGTGCCTCGGCCGTGCGCGAGGCCGGCGGCCAGCGGGGTGCGTCCGCCGGCGCCGAGGCTCCGGGCCGCGGCGGCGGCATGCTCGAGCGGCGTTCCGGGTGCCACCAGCGTATGAGCGCTCGCGCCGCTGAAGGCGATGATGGCCACGATGTCGCGACGCGCGTAGGCGCGGCGGAGCGCCGCTTCGAGCGGCGCCCTTCACCCGGGCCAGTCGTCGCTGGGCGGCCATTGAGCCGCTGGTGTCGACGATCAGACACAGGAGGGCGCCGCGTCCGCCGCCCAGGATCGGCGTCTGGGGACGGTCGTCGCCGCGCAGCGCGGCGAGGATGGTGGGCACGATGGCGATCGGGTCCTCCGGCCCGGCCGCGCGGGCGTCGACGGCGACGTGTGCCGCCGCCGGGGGAGCGGCCCGCGGAGTCGAGGGCTGGCGGCGGGGCGCCGCGGCGGGTCGCCCGACGGCCGCGGCGTGGCACCAGCGCCGCCTCGGGGAGGCGGGAGGGCAGCGCGTCGGGGTGGGTGAGGTGAGGCGGCAGGTCGGAGCGGTCGGCTGCGCTGGCCGGCGGCTGGGGCGGCCCGGGGGCGACGAGGTCGGGATCTGGCGTCCAGCTGTGCCCGGCCGGCGCCCCGCCGGCGGGCGCGCCGGCCGGAGCCTGCGCGGGCCGGGCCTGCTCGGGGGCGGCCGGGGCCGACGCCGGCTCGGGCGCGGCGTCGCCCGGCGGATCGGTCTCCGGCTCGGAGGAATCCAGGGCTTCGTCAATCGCCGGGTCCGGTCCCTCGGCGGGCGGCGGCGCCAGCGGGTCGCGCCGGAGGCGGTGGCGGAGCGCGAGGTGCGCGGCACGCTCGACGTGGGCCGCCGACACCTCGGTCTCCCGGTCGAGCGCGGCCAGCGCGCATGCCGCGTGCGCGCAGACGAGGTCGCCGCGGACCCCGTCGAGGTCGAGCCGGGCGCACACGGCGGAGATCCGCAGTAGCTCCCGCTCGGCGATGGTCACCGATCCGACGAGGGTCCGGGCGGTGGCGATGCGTTCGGCCAGCGCCCGCTCGGCGTCGGCCCAGGCGGCGGCGAAGGAGGCGGGAGCGGAGTCGAAGTCCATCCGCCGGCGCACGATTCGGGCCCGGGTGGCGGCGTCGCGCGGGCCGGTCACCTCCACCCCCAGGCCGAAGCGGTCGAGCAATTGCGGGCGCAGCTCGCCCTCTTCGGGGTTCATCGTCCCGACCAGCAGGAAGCGCGCGTCCGCCACCACGCTCACCCCGTCGCGCTCGACGGTCACCTCCCCGGACGCGGCGGCGTCGAGCAGCGCGTCGACCAGATGGTCTCCCAGCAGGTTGACCTCGTCCACGTAGAGGACGCCGCCGTCGGCGCGGCCGAGCAGGCCAGCCTCGAACCGGTGCTCGCCCCCGAGCGCGGCGCGCAGGTCGAGCGTCCCGATCACGCGGTCGAGGGTTGCGCCGAGGGGAAGCTCGACCAGAGGCACCGCCTCCTGCGACCCGGCGGAGGTGCCGAGCAGCGGCGCCAGCGCCCGCACCGCGGTCGACTTCGCTGTCCCGCGCTCACCGCGGACGAGCACGCCGCCGACGACGGGGTTGACCGCGCAGACCAGCAGCGCCTCGACGAGGTCCTCCTGGCCGACGATCGCCGTCAACGGGTAGGGGGGTCGGCGTGACATCAGGCCGGCGCGCCCTCGAGCTGGTCCTCGAGCGCCAGGTAGCGCGCCCGGATGCCGGCGAGGATCTCCGGCGACGGCGCGCTCCACATGCCGCGCTCGGCCGCCTCGAGCAGCTTCTCGGCGATGCTCCGCGCCGACCACGGGTTGGCCTGGTCCATGAAGGCGGCGACCGCCTCGTCGAGCAGGTACTTCTCGGCCACCTGCTCGTACATCCAGTCCGACGCGACGTCGGTCGTCGCGTCGTAGCCGAAGAGGTAGTCGACGGTGGCCGCCAGCTCGGCCGCGCCCTTGAAGCCGTGGCGCACCATCGAGCCGATCCAGCGCGGGTTGGCCACGCGGGCGCGGAAGATGCGCCGCGTCTCCTCGGCCAGCGTGCGGACCCTGACCGTCGCCGGGTCGGCGCTGTCGCCCAGATAGGCGGCCGGGTCGCGGCCGCTGAGCGTCCGCACGGCGGCGATCATGCCGCCGTGGTACTCGTAGTAGTCGTCGCTGTCGAGGTGGTCGTGCTCGCGGGAGTCGACGTTCTTGACCGCGACCTCGATCTGCTCGAAGCACGCGCGCATCTCCGGGCCGGCGGCCGACCCCGTCGCGGCCGCGGCCGTAGGCGAAGCCCCCCCAGGCCTCGTAGACGGCGGCCAGATCCTTGTCCTCGCGCCAGCCACCGGCGCCCAGCAGCTGGCTGAGCCCGGCCCCGTAGGTCCCCGGCTTCGAGCCGAAGATGCGCGTCGTCGACCGCCGCCATGCCTCGGCCCGGCCGAGCTCGGCCGGCCAGCCGCGCCGCGCCGGCGCGAGCGTGCTTGGCCACGAAGTTCTGCTCATCGGGCTCGTCGAGCCCGGCGACCAGCGTCACCGCGTCGTCGAGCAGACCGATCAGGTGCGGGAACGCGTCGCGGAAGAACCCCGAGATGCGCAGCGTCACGTCGATCCGCGGCCGCCCGAGCTCGGCCGCCGGGACGACCTCGAGGCCGGTGACCCGCCGCGACGCCTCGTGCCAGGTGGGGCGGACGCCGAGCAGCGCGAGCATCTCGGCGGCGTCGTCGCCCTGGGTGCGCATCGCCGCGGTGCCCCAGGCCACGAGCCCCACCATCTCCGGAAGCGCCCCGGTGTCGGCCAGGTGGCGCTCGAGGACGCGCGTCGGCGAGCTTGACGCCGGTCGCGTAGGACAGCTCCGAGGGCAGCGCCCGCGGGTCGACGGAGTAGAAGTTGCGCCCGGTGGGCAGGACGTCGAGGCGCCCGCGGGTCGGCGCGCCCGAAGGCCCGGCCGGGACGTGGCGGCCGCGCAGCGCGCCGAGGAGGTTGGTCATCTCGTCGGTGGTCTGGAGCAGGCGGGGGACGATCTGTCCGCCGGCGAAGCGCAGGGCCGCGATCACGCCGGCGTCCTCATGGCCGAGCACCGATCGGCAGACCGTCGCCGCCCGGTCGGGATCCCAATGCTGCTCCGAAAAATCGCTCAGCAGCGCGTGCTGGGCCTCTTCGAAGCGGTCGAGCAGGTCGCTGCCGCGGTAGGCCGTGCCTGGGAAGCGCTCGAGGAGAGCGGCGCTGCGCTCGGCGTCGACCTTGACCCCGGGCGCCGCCACCAGCGCCGGCTCGTCGAGCCCGAACGCCGCCGCGATCGCCCGCCGCAGGCCGGGCACGGTCCCGCTGCCGTGCCGGCCGATGGCGGCCACCAGCCCGCGCAGGCGGGCCCCCTCGGGGACGACGCCGAGCACGTGCAGCCCGTCCTTGATCTGCACGTCCTTGACCTCGCACAGGTAGCCGTCGAGGTGCTCGACCAGCTGCCCGGCGTCGCCGGGCTGGCCGTCGATGCCCAGGTCCTCCTGGAGGTTGGCCTGCTCGATCGCGCTCCAGATCTGCGCGCCGAGGCCCGGCAGCTTGGACGGGTCGAGGATCTCCAGGCGCGCGTACTCGTCCATCAGCGCCTCGAGGTCCGCCAGCTCGTCGTAGCTCTCGGCGCGCATCATCGGCGGCACGAGGTGGTCGATGATCACCGCGTGGGCGCGGCGCTTGGCCTGCGCCCCCTCGCCCGGGTCGTTGACGACGAACGGGTAGACGAGCGGCATCGAGCCGAGCGCGGCGTCCGGCGCGCACGCGGCGCTCAGCGCGAGCATCTTCCCGGGCAGCCACTCGAGCGTCCCGTGCTTGCCGAGGTGGACGATCGCGTCGGCGCCCCAGTGGTGGTCGAGCCAGCGGTAGGCGGCGAGGTAGTGGTGGGCCGGCGGCGAGTTCGGGGTCGTGGTAGATCGCCACCTGATCCTCGCCGTAGCCGCGCGGCGGCTGGATCAGCACGACGACGTCGCCGAACTCCAGGCCGGCGACCACGAGGTCCGTCCGCGTCGAGGTAGCGGTCGCCGGGCGGCGGGCCCCACTGCGCCTCGATCGCGGCGGTCAGCTTCGGGTCGAGCGTGGCGTACCAGTCGAGGTAGTCGGCCACCGCGATCCGCAGCGGCGCGGCGGCCAGCAGCTCGTCGGTGAGGAACTCCGGGTCGTGGCCGCCGGCGGCGATCAGCGCGTGCATGAGCGCGTCGCCGTCGACCGGGATGTCGCGGACGTCGACGCCGTCGGCGGCCAGCCGGTGCGAGCAGGCCGATCGCGCTGGCCGGCGTGTCGAGGCCGACGGCCATCCCGATCCGGGCGTGCTTGGTCGGGAAGGCGGTGAGGACGATGGCGATGCGCCGCGCGGGCGTCCGGGTCGCGCAGGCGGGCGTGGCGGAGCACGAGGCGTGGCCAGCCGGTCGCAGCGCTCGGGGTCGGGGACGTAGCGCGGGACGGCGACGCCGACCGGCGAGTCCTCGACGTCGCGCTCCTTGAAGGAGATCGGCGCCGCCGATGATGCGCCCGTCGAACTCGGGGATCGCCACCTGGGTCGCGGCGTCCACCGGCAGGAGGCCCTCGCCGCCCTCCTCCCAGCGCTCGCGCGACATGGTCACGCAGAGGGCCTGGACGACGGGCACGCCGAGCGCCTCGAGCGCGCTCGCGTCCCACGCCATCTGCTCCTCGCTGCCCCCGTCGTCGGCGCCGCGTCGCCGGCGGCGTCGGCGCGGTTGGCGCCGCCGGTGGCGAGCATGGTCGTGATCAGCGCGTCGACGTGGCCGGTGAGCAGCTCGAGCGCGGCGACCCGCCCGTTCTCGTGCGCGCGGCGCAGGGTGTAGCTCCAGACCGGCGAGCGCGTTGGCCGCCCGCGCGCTCGACGGCAGCGCACAGCCCATCGATGAAGTCAGTGTTGCCCGTGAGCCGGTGCGAGCGGTAGAACGTGATCCCGATCACGGGCCTCGCCGGGTTGCGGCCGGCCAGCGCCTGCTCGAGCGTCACGATCGCCCCGCCCGGGCAGGTAGATCCCGAGCTCGGGGGCCGCCCGCGGCGCCTCGAAGCCGAAGCCCTCGAGCAGGAACGTGTCGGCCAGGAAGCGGAGCATCTGCTCGATGTTCCAGACGTCGCCGGACTGCAGGTACTCGCCGACCTGTGCCACCGCGCCCGACGGGACGCTCGACAGCGCCGTCATCTCCGCGTCCGGGCGCGGCCTCCCCGCCGAGCGCGATCAGCGCGATGCCGGCGCTCGCGGCAGCGCTCGGCCAGGCGCTCGACGCCGCCCGGCCAGCCGCGCCGCCCGCCGAGCACCCGGATCACCACGACGCGCGCCCCGTCGAGGACGTGGTCGAGGAACGGGTCGAGATCGCGGGTGCCCTGGGGGTTGGCGCAGCGCACCTCGGGGAAGTCCGGTGGGAGGCGCCGCACCGCCGCCGCCGCGGCGAGGATCTCGGTGTCGGCGGTGGTGATGAATCTCAGCACTGGGCACGCTCCAGCAGCAGGTCGGGGAGGTCGGCGGGGACGCCGTGCTCGATCAGCGCGCGCAGGCGCTCGGTGTCGAGGTGCTCCTCGACGAGGTCGCCGAGCCGGTCGAGTTGGCGGTCGCGCTCGGCGGCGAAGCTCGTTGCCGGCGCGGGGACGAAGTCGATCGCCCGGCGCGGCGGCGACCCAGCGCAGCAGCGCGCGCCGGGCGTCGTCGTGCTCGAGCAGCGCCGTGCCAGGAGGTGCCGAAGGTCGCGCCGAGCGCGCAGCCCTCCGGGGTCCCGTCGGCGTCGGTGATCAGCGGCGGCGCCGCCGTGGCGCGTCGGCGCGGCCGTGGCGGATCTCGTAGCCGCCGACGGCGCTGTCGAGGAGCTGGCTGTGGCCGCGACGCCGTGCGGAGGATCTTCTCGCGAGCGAACGTCGGTGGTGACCGGCAGCAGGTCGAGCCCGGCGACCTCGCCGGCGCCTGACTCGACATCGTCGGTGATCGACGTGCCGAGCATCTGGTAGCCGCCGCAGATGCCGAGGATCGGGTGGCCGGCGGCCGCGCGAGCGGTGAGCTGCGCGATCGAGCCGGTCGGCGCGTAGGCGGGCGAGATCCTCGACGGTCGCCTTGGTGCCCGGGAGCACGACAAGGTCGGCGCGGGCGATGTCAGCGGCCGAGCGCGTGAAGCGCACGCGGACGCCGGGCTCGCCGACTGAGCGCGTCGAGGTCGGTGAAATTGCTCATCCAGCGCAGGCGCACGACGGCGACGTCGAGCGTCCCGCGGCCGCCGGCGACATCGGTGCGGGGTGCGTCGACGGCCAGCGAGTCCTCGGCGTCGATGCCGAGGTTCTCGGCGAAGGGCAGGACGCCCAGGGTCGGGCGCCCGGTGAGGGCGGCGAGCTGCTCGAGGCCGGGCGCGAGGATCGCGTGGTCGCCGCGGAACTTGTTGATCACGAAGCCCGCGATCGTGGCGCTGGTCCTCGGGGGCGAGGGCGACGAGCGTGCCGAGCAGCGACGCGAACACGCCGCCGCGGTCGATGTCGCCGACCAGGATGACCGGCAGCCGCGCGGCTCGGGCGAGCCCCATGTTGGTCAGGTCAGCCGCCCGGAGGTTGATCTCGGCCGGGCTTCCGGCCCCCTCGCATACGACGACGTCATAGCGGGCGCGCAGGTCGGCCAGGGCGCCGTCCACGACCGGGCGCAGCTCGTCCTTGAGCTCCTGGTAGGTGCGTGCGCCGACGTTCGCGTACGGCCGGCCCATGACCACGACCTGGCTGTGGCGGCTGCCCGACGGCTTGATCAGGATCGGGTTCATCGCCACCTCGGGCGCGACGCCGGCCGCCGCCGCCTGCATGGCCTGGGCGCGGCCGATCTCGAACCCATCGTGGGTGACCACCGAGTTGAGCGCCATGTTCTGCGCCTTGAACGGCGCGACGCGAACGCCCTGGCGGTGCAGCCACCGGCACAGCCCGGCGGTCACGACGGACTTGCCGGCGTCGGAGTGGGTGCCGGCGACCAGCAGCGCGCCCTTCATGCAGCCCGCCCGCGGTGCCGCGCTCGCCGGGCGGCCAGCAGGGCTCGCGCGCTCGCACAGATAGCCAGCGCGGCGCCACCGACCGCCGCCGAGAGGCGGTTGGCGCGGCGCACGTCGGCCGGCGTGGGTGGGCGACCGGCGCCCAGCAGCGGGCGCAGCTCGGCAACGCCGGCGTAGGCCAGCGGGCCGCCGAGGCGCAGATCGAGCGCGCCGGCGAACGCCGCCTCGATCCGGCCGGCGTTGGCGCTCGGGTGCTTGGCGCCGTCGCGCCGGACCGTCCTCCAGGTCGCGGCGGGCGATCCGCCGACCAGCGGCGCGCACAGAGCCGTGAGAATCGCCGCCAGCCACGAGGCTGGCCAGTTGACCGCGTCGTCGAGACGGGCCGACGCCCACCCGAACTCACCGTAGCGGGCGGTCCGGTGGCCGACCATCGCGTCGAGCGTGTTCGCCGCCCTGTAGCCCAGCACGCCGGCCGAGCCGGCGGCCGCGCCCCAGAAGAGCACGGCGACGACCGCATCGGTCGTGTTCTCGGCCACCGACTCGAGCGCGGCGCGGGTCAGCGCGGCGGCGTCGAGGGCCTGCGGATCACGTCCGCACAGACGGGGCAGCGCCGCCCGCGCCGCCACGAGATCCCCGGCCGCGACATCGTCGGCCAGCCGCCCGGCGGCCCGGGTCAGCGAGCGTCCGCCGAGCGCGGCCCACGTCGCCAGCGCGAGGGCGAGCGGACGGCCGAGGCCGGCGCGGGCCGCGGCGCGGGCCGCCGCCTCGCCGCCGCCGGCGGCCAGGCCGACGAGGAGCGCGGTGTAGGCGATGCCCCGCGCCCGCGTCGGCGCGTAGGCGGCACGCTCCACGCTGCTGGGCGAGCTGCCCGAAGCCGGCCACCGGGTGGAAGGTCCGCGGGTCGCCGAGGATCACGTCGGCGACGTAGCCGCCGGCAAGCGCCGCGCCGCTCACGCCGCAGCTGCCCGAGGCGATGCAACCCGGCAGTTGGCTCGCGTGAGCGTCCAGCGGCGGTCGTGCGCATGGATCTCGGTGATCGACAGCGGCGCGGCGTCGATCCGCCAGAACGCCTCGATCGGCGCGCCCAGGGCGTGCGCCACAGCCGCCTTGACGATCCCGCCGTGGGTGATGGCCACCGCGCCGCCGTCGAGGAGCGCCTGAGCGTCGAGCCAGGCACCGACCCGAGCGGCGAAGGACTCGAGGCTCTCGCCGCCGTGCGGCCGCGCGGCCGGATCCGTCATCCACGACGCGACAGCCTGAGAGTCGGCGGCGGCGATCTCCTCGAGCGTCCGCCCGGCCCACGTCCCGAAGCCGCATTCGCGCAGCCGGGGGTCGACGGTCGGCGACGCAAGCCGGGCCGCAGCTTGCGGTCTCCCGGCAGCGGCGTGCAGGACTGCACAGCACCTCGAAGCCATCAGGAACCCTTCCTCTGAGGCTGGCGGCGGCTTCGCGCCCGCGTTCGTCGAGCGGCTCGTCGGTCGGGAATGCGCACGCCCGGGTGGCGGTCGTCGGCGCGTGCCGTACGAGGAGCAGTCTCCTCACCCTGCGCCTGCCAAAAGCATGCGATTTCCTCCACGGGATCTGGCGTCCCACACTGGAAGTGCTCGCGGCGGACGAGTTTCTGACTCCCGGACCCTTGGTCGCTCCGGTTACAGTGGCGCGACCGTCCCGGAATTCCACCGGCTTCCCCGCACCGCCGCGCTGACGGCGTCACTCTACTGTTCGCGCCGGTGCCTGCTCCGGATCGACTCGTCCGCCCGCCCACACCGCCGGGATTCGATGCGTCCCGCGCGGCGGAACGCTCCGCGGACCCGACTGGTTGGCGTTATCCGGACGAGGCGCGGGCCGCCGTGCACCGTGTCATCGCCGAGCGCCGCGACATCCGCCGCTTCCGGCCCGACGAGGTGCCCGCCGACGTGCTGCGTCGCGTACTCGAGGCGGCCCACCGCGCGCCGTCGGTCGGGCTGATGCAGCCGTGGCGCCTGATCGTCGTGCGCGCGGCCAGCACCCGGGCGCAGATCCGCCGGCTCGCCCAGCGTGAGCGTCTACGCCAGGCCGATCGCTTCGACGAGCGCACCCGGCAGTTCCTCGACCAGAAAGTCGAGGGGGTGATCGAGTCGCCGCTCGGGATCGTCGTCTGCTGCGACCACGGCGATCCGCAGGTCGAGATCCTCGGCCGGGGGACGATCCCCGAGACCGACGTCTACAGCACGGCCTGCGCGATCGAGAACCTCTGGCTGGCCGCGCGCGCCGAAGGCCTGGGGGTCGGCTGGGTCAGCTTCTACCGCCCCGACGATCTCCGCCGGGTGCTCGGCATCCCGCCGCGCGTCGATCCGATCGCCTACCTGTGCCTCGGCTGGCCCGACGAACGCCCGGTGCGGCCCGGGCTCGAGGCTGCCGGGTGGTCGGCACGGCTCCCGCTCGACACCGTGGTGATGGACGAGCGCTGGCACGATGCGGTCTCGGCGTGGTGCGGTCCCGGGCGCTGCGGTCTCGAGGCGGCCTGACCGGAGCGCTGCGATCGCGGCCCGCGACCGTCTCGATCAGCTGGTCAAGCCGCGCCGGCAGCCTCGGGGCGCTGGAGACGCTGATCGAGCGCTGGTCGGCGATCACCGGAGCGCCCCCGCCGGCCGGGCTCCGCGCCGGCGTGCTCGTCTGCGCGGCCGACCACGGCCACGTAATCCATCGGACGAGCCTCTTCGACGGCGAGGTCTCCGCGCAGGTGACGGCGGCCGCGGCGCGAGGAGAGAGCGCCGTCGGCGTGCTGGCCCGGCGGGGCGGCCACCGGCTCCTCGTGGCCGATGTCGGCCTGGTCGGGCCGACGCCGGCGGGTGTGCGCGATGCCAAAGTCGCGGCCGGGAGCGCCGACATGCTCGCCGGCTGCGCGCTGACCTCCGGGCAGGTCGTGGCGGCGCTCGCTGCGGGCGCCGGGCTGGCCGGCGAGCTCGGCGACGCCGGGGTCGACTGCATCGTCCTGGGCGAGATCGGCATCGGCAACACCGCCACGGCCGCCGCGCTCGTGTGCGCGCTCACCGGAGCCCCGGTGAGCCTGGCCGTCGGGCGGGGGACGGGAATGGACGCGGCGGGATTGGAGCGAAAGCGAGCGGTCGTGCTCGCGGCGCTCGAACGCCACGGCGCGCCGCTCGAGGCTCGAGCCGGACTCGAGGCGGTCGGCGGCCTCGAGCTCGCCGCGCTGGCCGGCGCCGTCCTCGAGTCGCACCGACGGCGCCTGCCCGTCGTGCTCGACGGCTACGCGACGGCCGCCGCCGCGCTCGCCGCGGTCGGCTTGGATCCGACCGCCGCCGAGTCTCTCGTGGCGAGTCATCGCTCGGCCGAGCCGGGCCACGACATCGTCCTCGCCGAGCTCGGCTTGGAGCCGCTGCTCGACCTGCGACTGCGACTGGGCGAAGCCTCGGGTGGGCTGCTCGCCCTGCCGGTCATCGCCGCCGCCGGGGCACTGCACCGAGAGATGGCCACCTTCGAGGAGGCCGGCGTCACTCGCCGGCGAAGGTAGGAACCTATTCGCACCTTCCGCGCGGCGCTTGCCTTCCTGACCGTCCTGCCGGTCGGGCTGCGCGGCGAGATGCCGTCGCTGAGCGCGGCCTCCGGATGGTTTCCGGTCGTCGGGGCTCTGGTCGGCGCCTTCGCCGGCGCGGTCGGCTATCTGGCCGAGTCGTTGCTCGGCCCGAGCGTGGCCGCGGTGTTCGCAGTCGCGGCGCTCGTCGTGGTGACCGGCGCGCTGCACCATGATGGACTCGCCGACTGCGCCGACGGGCTCGGGGCGCGGGACCGCGAACGGCGCCTGGCGATCATGCGCGACTCCGCGATCGGGACGTTCGGCGCGCTCGCCCTGCTCGTCTGGCTCCTCCTGCTCGTCTCGGCGCTGGCCGGGCTCGACCCCGAGGAGGCCTGGCGGGCGCTCGTGGTGGCCGCCGCCACCGGCCGCTGGTCCGCGCTCCTACACGCCGCTCTGGCGCCCCCGGCCCGGACCGACGGGCTGGGCGCAGGGTTCGCGGTCAGCCGCGGGCACCTGGCGCTCGCCACGCTCACGGCGGGCGCCGTCGCGCTCGGGCTCGCCGATCCCGGTCACGGCGTCATCGTTCTCGCTGCCGCGTCCGTTGTCGCGATGGCGGTCAGCGGGTGGTCTCGCGCCGGCCTGGGTGGCCGTACGGGCGACACCCTGGGCGCGACGGTGGTGATCGCCGAGGTCACCGTCGTCGTGACTCTGCTGGCGCTCAGGTGAGACGAGGGCGAGCGGCGTTCGGCGGGTCGCGCGGGCTCACGGGGCAACTCGCTCGGAGCGGGCGGCTGCCGCGGCCGCCTCCCAGCGGGACTCGATCTTGCCGAATCGCCAGAGCGCGAGGGCGAAGGCCCAGACAAGGACGAACAGGGCGACGACGACGAGGCCGGCGGTGTTGATGTTGAAGCTCGCCAGGTAGTCGCCGAGCCAGCCTTGGAGGTGGAGCTCGGTCGAGAGGAGGCCGACGATCTCGATGCCGCCGATCAGGAACGCGACGGCGACGGAGAGCGCGGTGACGGTGATGTTGTAGTAGACCTTTCGGACCGGGCGGGCGAAGGCCCAGCCGTAGGCGAAGTTCATGAAGAATCCGTCGATGCTGTCGCAGAGCAGCAGACCCCCGCCGAACAGCAGCGGGAGGGTGAGCACCGCGAACCACGGCAATCCCTCCGTGGCGGCGGCTGCGGTGCCCGCGAGGAGCAGCACTTCGGTGGCGGTGTCGAAGCCGATGCCGAACACGACGCCGAAGAAGAAGAGCTGCCACGGGTGCTTGATCGCGCGCATGAGCGGGCCGAAGAAGCGATACATCAGGCCGCGCGACTGAAGCTGCGCCTCGAGCTCCTCCTCGTCGAAGGTGCCGTGGCGCATCTCGCGGAACACGCGCACGATCCCGGCGAGGACGACGAGGTTGAGGGCCGCGATGATCCACAGGAACGTCGCCGACATCGCCGTTCCGGCGACACCACCGGCGACCTCGACGCCGGAGCTCGGCGTGACGACGGCCTTGAAGACCGCCTTGGCGGCGATCGTAATCCCGACGCCGACGATCATCACGACGCTCGCGTGGCCGAGCGCGAAGAAGAAGCCGGTACCGAGCGGGCGCTGGCCGTCGGCCATCAGCTTGCGGGTGCAGTTGTCGATCGCCGCGATGTGGTCGGCGTCGAAGCCGTGCCGAGCGCCGAGGGTCCAAGCGGTGACCGCGACGCCAAGCCCGACGCCCAGGCCTGCGTACCTGAAGTGCTGGGGCAGGATCTCGAGTACGAAGATCCCCCAGGCGGCGGCGTTGACGATCGCGATCGCGGCGACCATCGCACCGGCCTTCCCGCGCTCGGCGCGCGTGAGCGATCGCCAGACTTCGCGGATCTTGCCTGCTGCACCTGCCATCGTCATCCTCCGCTGACTGGAGGACGAAGGAGTCGGCGCGCCGGAGGCGCACGAACCGCCCTTCATCCGAGGGTTGGTCGTCGGACGCAATGCAAGGCGACCGGACTCTTCCCCTCAGGGCATCACCGTTGCGGGACAGCGCCGGATTCACACCGGACTTCGCTTGACACCACGCCACCCAGGCTGATTCACCAAGGTCGCATGATCGTACGCCACTGCCGGGGTCTCGTGCTGCCCGGTGATCGAGCAGGTCCGTGACCGCCATCCGCAAGCTGATCAGGGTGTCGATGTCGCTCCTGTGGTTCAGGAATCTCAGCTGCTCATCGAGTCCCGAGTGGCAAGCCCGGTACCGGCAGCGCCGGCTCTGCACGTCCGCCGGTCCGTGTGCCGGATGGAAGGGATCGGGGTCCGTGTGCGCCCGGCGATGAAGCGAAGCGCGCAGGCGCATCCGCGCTCCCCCACGACGCCACCGCCGCATGGTCACTGATCGGGTCAGGCTCGGTAACGACTCCGCGTCCTCCCCTCGCTTTCGCCGAAGGCAAGAGCGCGGACCGTCAGGTAGGTCCGTGCAAATACTTGGGGACGATGGGCAGGCGCGACCGCAGGTGATCGAGCGGCGCTCGCTTCCGCCGGGCCATGCAGGGGGGCCGGGCGGGCGCGGCTCCCGCCTGGTTCGTCGGGGGCCGCGCCCGGATATGACTTCGCGGCGCTCGGGGTCAGCGGTGGGCCGGCGGCGTGGCGGTGCTCCCGCGCGGGACGCTGACCGGCGGACCAGTGGGACCGGCAGAGCCGAGGGCGCGCGGCGCGGGCGTGCCAGCCGTAGCGCCGGAGGCGCCCGTGGAGGCGGAGCCAGCCGGGCTGAGCGGAGGACCGTTCACGACAGGGGTGCTGCCCCCGGGCGTGCCGGTCGGGGCGCCGGGCGCGGCTGCGATGCTGGGCTTGGGGGTGCCCGTCGGATGACCCGTTGTGCCGTGGCTGTTGGAGCCGGGGGTGCCCGTCGGATGACTCGTCGTGCCCTGGCTGTTGGAGCCGGCGCTGCCGTGGTTGCTGGAGCCGGGTGTGCCCGTCGAAGACCCCTCGGACGCGGTGTTGCCAGAGCCGGGTGTGCCGGGGGCAGGACCCGCGATGGCGGCGCTGCTGGAACCGGGCGTGTCCGTGGTCGTTGGGGCGAGCGTGCCGCCGAGCGTCGCGGCAGCCCTGCTGCGGGCGCCTGACTTCGTCGCGTGGCGAGTACCGGTGCTGGTGCCGGAGATGAGACGTCGCAGCGCACGCGCCGCCGCCAACCGAGCCGTGGGGGATGCGCTCGCTCCGGTGACCGGGCGCGCGGCTCGGTGCGTGGGCTTCGCCGGCTGGAGATGGGGGGCGACGTAGACGGCGCCGCCGGCGAGCGTGGCGCTTACGGCCACGACAGTGGCGGCCTTGGCTGCCAGGGATAGCCCGGTCGCGGTTTTCGCGGTGCCGGCGAGGCCGGCGGCGAAGCCGCCGCCACCGTGGGTGCCGGTGGCGCCGATGATGCTGTGCAGCATCGCTGTGGCTGCCGCGATCGGCAGCGGCGGGATCATCGCCGCGAGCGCGACGGGGCGGTGGCGCATCGCCGTTTCGAATTCGCGGCAGCTCGCGCAGGCGCGTAGATGGCCGCGGATGCGCATCCCGCGCAGCGTGCGCCGGTCGCCGTCAGACAACGCGCGGCGGACCGTCTCACACGGCATGTCGCGGCCCTCCTGCATGTCCTGGAGGGCGCAGCGCGCTTCGTAGACGCTCTGCTTCGCCGCGGCCGGTGTCGAGTCGAGGGCTTCGGCGACCTCCGTGAACTCCAGGCCGCCGAGCTCGCGCATCAACAGCGCGCCGCGCTGGCGCTCGGTCAGCTCCCCAAGGTCGTCGGTCAGTGACCGCAGCCGGTCGCGTGACTCGACCAGGCCCGCGGTCGCCGGGTCGCTCAGATGCGCCGCCGCGTCGAGGTCGCTCTCGGGCCGCCGCGCTCGCAGCAGGGAGATCGACTCGTTGTGCGCGATCCGGTACAGCCACGGCCGCAGCACGATCTCGCGCTGCTCGCCGGGCAGCGCGCGCAGTGCCTTGATCATCGTGTTCTGCAGCGCGTCCGCGGCGTCGTGGCTGTTGCCCACGATCGAGTGGCAGTAGCGGTGCAGCGCCTGATGGTGACGCTCGAAGATCGCCGCCATCGCGCCCTCGCTGCCAGCCGCTGCGAGTCGTACCAGCCGAGCGTCGGACGCCAAGCGAAACGCGACCGTGGGCGGGCGAGCAGCGGGCACGACAATCGGGGGGCTCAGCGATTCCATGCATCCTTTATCGACAACGGGCACCGCTGGCGAAAGTCAGGAGGTTGATCTCAAGGACGGGGGTTCAGCATCGCAGAAGGGGCCGCCCACGCATCGTGGACGGCCCCGGTCACTGCCACTGCCACTGCTTTCAGAGGATGGTGCCGACGGCGGCTACGCCTACTTGCCGAGGAGCTTCGCCGCGGCCGAGACGCACTTGCTGAACGGGGTGCCGTGCACGCCGGCGACGTGCTTCTTGCTCTCCGTCTTGCACGCGGTCATCGGGCTGGTCGTCTTCCCGCCGGCGAGCTTGGCCATCGCGACGACGCACTGGCTGAACGGCGTGCCGTGCTGACCTGCGACGTGCGTCTTGCTCTCCTTCGAGCAGACCTGCCCGTACGCGCGGCCGCCTGACTGCGAAACGCCGCTCGCGCCCGTCGTTCCCGTGGCACCGGTCGTCCCCGTGTCCGTCGAGGCGCTCTGGTTCGCCGATCCACCCGGGCTCGTGGGCGGCCCCGGGTTAGACGGCGCCATCAGGGTACCCTGGTTACTCGGGATATGCGCAGTCCCAGAGTTCGACGGGACCTGCGACGGCAGCGCGAACGCCGGTACCGCGGACATCGCCAATACGGCGGTCAAAGCGAGCGTCTTGGTCTGAAAATTCATGGTTGCCTCCGATGGCGACTGGGCGGCCTCACGTCGGTGAGGTCCCGGGTTTTGCGCCCCCGCCTCACGACGGGTTTGCCCTTTTCCAGAGGTTGATTCCTCGAGCCACAAACGCCCGCGCCACGCATCGGTAAGGACCAAACCAAAAGAATTTTCCGCTCGCCGTCCGCAGTGCTCTGCTCGACCGGTCAGCGGGCGGGCGAGCAGCCACCGACCGGCAAGGCGCTCGTCGCGCCCGTCGCAAGCAACGCTCATGCGTCGGCGTGCCGGCTGCCGATAGCAATCGGATGGCAGATCAGCCTCAACGACAGCGAACGGTCCCTTTCGAGCCGATGAGCAAGCGCCGCCACGGATTCCCTGCCGAGGGGCGGGGGAAGCGCGGCGCGCGAAGCGCCGGGGGTTGAGCTGGTCGAACGGCTCGGCAACAACGACCCGTGCCCGTGCGGTTCCGGGAGGCACTTTCAACAACTGCTGCCGCAACCGCGTAGCTTTCTTTGACGGCGTCGGCCGCGACTACTACGTCCGTGACTAGCAGCGTTCCTGAAGTGGCTTGCTGGTCCCGGGTCGCTTTGGCGAGGATGTGCTCGGCCGTTTTGGTCCAGACGAATGGCTTGGCGCGTTCGTTGTAGTTGTCGATGAAGTGTTCGATCGCGGCGATCAGTTCGGGGACGTCGTGGTAGACGCCGCGCCGGACCTGCTGGGTGGTCAGGATCGAGAACCAGATCTCGACCATGTTCATCCACGACGCGCTCGTGGGCGTGAAGTGAAAATGGACTCGTTTGTGGCGCTCGAGCCAGCGGGCGACCTCAGGGGTTGAGTGCGTTGAGGAGTTATCGAGCACGACATGCAGGGACCGCTTGGGGTACGCCTTGACAAGCTGGTTGAGGAACGCGAGGAACTCTTGATGGCGGTGCTGGGGGTAGCAGGCGCCGGTCACGGCGCCAGTCGCGACCTCCAACGCGGCGTAAAGGCTCGTCGTGCCGTTGCGTTTGTAGTCGTGGGTCATGCGGGCTGCCTTGCCGGGTTTGATTGGCAGCGAGGCCTGCGTGCGATCGAGCGCCTGGATCTGGGTCTTCTCGTCCACGCAGAGCACCAACGCGCCCTTCGGGGGGTCGATGTAGAGGCCAACGACGTCAACGATCTTCTCCGTCAACCTGGGGTCTCGGGAGAACTTGAACGAGCGGACCTGGTGCGGCTTGAGCTTGTGCTCGCGCCAGATCCGGTGCACCGTCGTCGCCGATAGGCCCGTGGCCGCCGCGAGTCGGCGGACACTCCACTGCGTCGTGCCATCCGGCGGCTTCTCCAGCGTCATCGCCAACACGCGGGCGAGCGCGCGGTCTCGACCTGCAGGCGCGCGTCGCGCCCGTCTCAAGCAACGCTCATGCGTCGGCGTTCCGGCTGCCATAGCAATCCGATGGCAGATCAGCCTCAACGACAGCGTCGGTCCCTTTCCAGCCGATGAGCAAGCGCCGCCACGGATTCCCTGCCGAGGGGCGGGGAAGCGCGGCGCGCGAAGCGCCGGGGGTTGAGCTGGTCGAACGGCTCGGCAACAACGACCCGTGCCCGTGCGGTTCCGGGAGGCACTTTCAACAACTGCTGCCGCAACCGCGTAGCTTTCTTTGACGGCGTCGGCCGCGACTACTACGTCCGTGACTAGCAGCGCCATGACAGTGACCACCGTCGACGTTCCGTCGCCGTGAAACATCGGCCACTGCTTGACCGCCGCCCGCTGTTGTCGCAGGAGGCGGCGGTCACTTCCGCCAGTCACGAGCAGCGAGAGCGCTCAATGGCTGGCTGATCTCAACCGTGTGCGCATGCGCCGGCGCCGCGGACGATCGCTTTGTGCAGTTCGACGTCGTCGGGCTTACGATCGCGTTGGCGAGAGGCTGTCGGAATATCGGTCTGTCCGCCCGGTTTAAGAGACTTCTGGGATGGCTTTAGATTTCGTTTCGTGTGACCGTGGTCAGATGCTGTTGATGCCGCCGTCGTTGACGGAGTGGCTGCCCGAGAACCACTTGGTGTGGACGGTGCTCGGCGCTGTGGACGTGATGGACCTGGGTCGGTTCAGGGCGGCGTATCGGCTCGGCGGTGCGGGTCGCGCGGCGTATGACCCGCAGATGATGGTTGCCCTGTTGCTCTACGCGTATGCGCGCGGGAACCGGTCGTCGCGGGGGATCGAGCGGGCGTGTTGGGAGGACGTGGCGTTCAAGGTGATCACGAGTTTGCGCACGCCGGATCACTCGACGATCGCGGAGTTCCGCCGCCGCCACGAGGCTGAGATCGCGGAGCTCTTCGACGACGTCTTGGGCCTGTGTCGGGAGGCGGGGCTGGTCTCGGTCGGGGTGATCACGATCGACGGGACGAAGATCAAAGCGAACGCGTCGATGGATCAGAACCGCACCTACAGCGGGCTGGTCAAAGACATTCTCCGTGAAGCTGAGGAGACTGACCGGCGTGAGGACGAGCTCTACGGATCTGACCGCGGCGACGAGCTGCCTGATCAGCTGCGCACACCCGAGTCGCGCCGGCGGGCGTTGGCGGACGCGAAACGTCGGCTGGCTGAGCGCAAAGGCCGCCCGCCCGAGACCAAGCGCGAACCGGAGCAGCTGGAGGTCGACTTGGAGGCCGCGGTGCTCAGTCGTCGGGTTCTGCGTCGCGGCGGCCGGATCGAGTGGCTGCGCGTCGCACGCCAGGAGCTCGAAGCCCACCGGGCACGCCAGGGCGCGCCGGTTGCGCGTGATCGCGACGACCGCTTGATCGGTGCGCTTGGACGGCTGGAGGAGAACCACCAGGTCGATCTCGCCGCGGTTGAGGCCTATGAGCGTTGGCGGGTCACCGCGCGCGACACGAAGGGTCGGGTGATGAAGGGCAACAGCAAACCGTTTGTGGCGCCGCTAGCGCCCGGGGGCAAGATCAACCTGTCTGATCCGGACTCAAGGGTGATGCGCACCCAGGGCACCCCGCCGCGCCAGGCCTACAACGCCCAAGCCGCAGTCAATGACCAGCAGGTGATCCTGGCCGCGGAGATCACCAACGCCGCAGCGGACTTCGGGCAGCTCGCTCCGATCTTCGAAGCGACGATGCGCGCACTCTCAAAACAGGGCGTGAGCGAGGTCCCAGAGGTGGTGCTCGCTGACGCCGGCTACTGGCATCACCCGCAGATGCAAGCGATCAGCGAGCGCGGCATCGAGGTGCTCGTCCCGCCGGACGGGAACATGCGTGAGGGCAAACGCCGCGGCTGGGAAGACGGCGTCTACCAGGCGATGCGCGACAAGCTGAACACCGATCGTGGTCGCGAGCTCTACGCCCAACGCAAGATCACGATCGAACCCGTGTTCGGGCAGATCAAATACAACCGGCAGATCGACAGGTTCATGCGAAGAGGCAGATCCGCCGCCCTGTCTGAGTGGCGGCTAGTCACAGCGACGCACAACCTGCTCAAGCTCCACACCCACTGGACCACCAGCACCGCCTGACAGGCAACAGGCCGCGGTCGGTGGCCACGTGTCTCCCCACCCGCGGCCATCTTTCCTCCCCGCCGGCGGTCACCTTGGCGCCGCTCCGGATACTCCGACGGCCTCGCGACGATGCACTCGTGGCGGTCGCCCCGGCGGCCCGGACTTGCGCGTTCGTTCACGAGCGAGCGTCGCCGTCGGCGGCATCGACGCGACGGCCTCGGACGAGAACCGCGTCTGCTCGCGGGCGAAGTCGGCGCTTCTGCATCGTTGCGAACGCGAGCGCCATCTGGGCGGCCACCGAACGAGCAGCAGCGCGCTTCTGACACGCAGCAGGCGGGCGCACGCGACGCCTTGTACCGAGCTCGATAAGAGGCGCGTCACCGTCTCTCTCATGCGCTTCTTTGTCGCCGAGTCGGCTGGCGACCGGGTTCAGATCGATGCTGTCCTCCCGGCCGCTCGCGACGCTCCTCGCGTCGGCGTTCAGGTGAGATCAAGTTCGTTTGCTGGGACCTCGTGTCCGAGTGCGAGGTGGAGTTGGTCGCGTTCGCGGATCGCCCGCTCGTAGTCGCGGCGCTGGCCGGGGTCGCCCGCGGGCGCCGGCCCGAGTGGTTCGTCGGGGTCACCGGTGATCTCGTATTCGATGCGGTACCGCGCGACGGAGCGGGCCGCGCGCTCCCAGCGCCGGGCATCCGAAGGCCGCCCTGGGCGCTCGCCGAGCGTGTCGCGGACCCAGCGCGGCTCGGTGGCCAGCTCGTGCTCGATGCGGTCCTCGATGGCTTGGCGGCGCTCGCGTTGCAGCGTCTGGATTGCGCTGGACAGGCCGTCGCGCTCGGTGCGGATCGCGTCGGGGTCGCCGAGCTCGTTGGCGAGGCTTGCGCGATCGGTGAGAGCCCGCTCGAGCTGGGTCTCGAGACCGTTGAGCACCGAGGAGAGCTGCGTGCGCTCGACGATGTGCGGGTCTGCGTTGCGCCCGAAGCGCCGCCCGCGCGGCGCGAGTAGTCGGGCGAGGCTGTCGCGGACGGTGTCGCGGCGCCCGGTCAGCTCCAGGGCGTTGGCGTCGAGCTTGTCGAGCCGGTCGAGGTCGCGGGTCGGGAGCGCGGCGAGCTGTGCCCGCAGTTGCGCGAGCTGCTCGCGAAGCGCGACGGGCGAGCCCGCCGTCCCGGTCGCGAGCGGCGGTTCGGCGGCGTCGGCGCCATGCTCTTGGAGCGGCCCAGCGTCGATGCCGGAGAGCATCCCGAATGGCGGGTCCTCGGCCCCGCCGCGCGCGGGGAGCTGGTCGATCGCGAGGTCTTCGTCGTCTCGCTCGAGCATCCGTCGAGCGACTCCCAGGAGGACAACTTGCGGTTCGGGCCGCGCAGGCGGGCCTTTGGGTCCGATGTCCTCGTGCCCGCCGGCCTCGGCTGTCGCGTCGCGCACAAGTAGCCGCGTCTGGCCGCGCGCCCGCGACAGCGCGGTGTAGGACCAGCCGCGCGTGAGCTCCGAAACGTCCGCGACGACGGTCGCCTGCTCGACGGTAGCGCCCTGCATCCCGTGGCCTGTGAGGGCGTACGCCAGCTCGACGTGTTCGGCGACGTACGCGGCCGGCAATTCGCGGATCGTGTGCGCGTCGGTCTCAAGGACCACGCCGCGCTGGTCGGTGTGGCGGACGGTGCCGCGCGTGCCGTTGTCGACGTCGAGATCACGCTTGTTGCTGCGGCAGATCACGCGATCGCCGACCGCGACGGTGACCGGTCCGTACGTGCGCTCCTCGCCGAGGACCCCGGCAGCTCGGCGGTGATCTCGCGCGAGCTCGTTGAGCGCGCGGCGCGTGTCGTTGCCGCGAGCGATCAGGACGCTCTGCTCGATGCCGTGCGCCTCGACGCCCGCGGCCCACTCCGCGACAGCCTGGTCGAGCACACCGCGATCGTCACGGAACACCTCGATGCGTCCTTGGTCGATGGCCCAGTCGATCCAGCGCTCCGGATTGCCGTCGTGCAACGCGGCGAGCGCGGGCCGCTCCGTCGGGTCGCGTTGACGCATCACCTCCGTGAGCTGCACGGCGCCGAGGCGCCGGCCGAGTGCGCGCAGCCAGCCACCCGCCTGGACCGAAGGGAGCTGTCCGGGGTCGCCGATCGCGATCACCTTCGCCCCCCGTTCGGCGGAGTGTGCGAGCAGCCGTTCGCTCTGCCGCGTCGACGCCATCCCGGCCTCGTCGAAAATGACGACGCACCGCTCCGGCAGCGCGTGGCCGTTGGTGATCGACAGGAGGCGGCTGTCGAGTGTCCGCGATCGGATGCCGGCCTGTTCGGTGAGCTCCCGCGCCGCTCGCGCGGATGGCGCGACGCCAACCACGGCGTAGCCGGCACGCTCGAAGACGTCTCCCAGCACGCCGGCGGTATAGGTCTTGCCAGTGCCGGCAAGCGCCTCGATCACGTCGACGCCGTTGCCCGACCCGGCGACCGCCCGCACGGCGCGCGCCTGATCGTCATTAAGCGTGCGGGCCGACCACCGACCGCGTCGGCGACCGCGCGGTCGGAGAGCCGCGCCACGCCTTCGCCGGCCCGACTCGTCGCGACCTCGATCAACGCCTGCTCATGCGCGACGAGATCCGCGCTCGTCATCGCCGCGCTCGTCGTCGCGAGCACATCGTCCCGGTCGGCAAAGCGCTCACCGAGCTCGCGGACGACATCGACCCGAGCGCCCTGCGACGCGGACTCGGCGAACGCGCGCAGCACGCTCGCGCCGTCAAACGTATTCGCCAACTCGGTCAACCCCGACGGCCCGACGAGCATGTCGCCCAGCTCGCCCTCCCCCACCCCGCGCCCCTCATATTCGAGCGCACCGTCGACGGCGACCGTGCCGTTGCCCAACCGCTTTTCGCCGGCGAGAATGACCCGGTCGACGAGCTCCCGATCGAGTCCATGTTCGGCGGCGCGCGCGGTCATCTCCTCTCGCCAGATGTGCGTCTCGACCCCGTATTCCTTGCGGTCACGAGTCGCGATAGCGCCCCACGTCGAGCGCTCCGCGCGCGTCAACCCACGGCCGAGCTCGGCCTCCCGCGCATCGATCGCGGCCTGCACCTGCGCACGGCGCTGCGAGAACACCCGAAGCACCTCGCTGGGCAACTCCCCGAGCTCGGCGGCGCCCTTCACGACCGGCCCCCATTCGAGGCCAAGACGGTCACGCACTGCGGAGCGCAGATGCGCCTGGTAAAGGTAGCCGGCCGTCCTTGCGGCGCGGTAAATCGACGGGTGATGAAGCGCCGTAAACCGGCCGTCCTCGCCACGCGCGAGGTTCGCGGCGACGACATGGGTATGGAGCTGGGGATCCAACGCCCGGCTCATCCGGTGGCGATACGCCGCGGCGATCAGGCCACCCGCGTGCTCGAACCGCGCGCCGCCCTTCCCCCGGCGCACGAACACCGCCTCATCCTCGAGATAGCCAAGCGCCGCCCTGACCGCTTCCTCGTGGCAGTCGACGAGCGCCGCGGAAACCTCGGCCGGCGCTACCGCGAACAACACGCTGACGGACTTCGGCGCCGAGAACGTCAGATCCAGAGCAGCCACCGTAGGTTGGCTCGTGCTCGCCCGCAGCGGCGTCTCAGGGGCTCGCGGGTCGCGGCCCTTGAGCAGAGCGCTGAACTGCCCGGCCTCCACCCGGCCGCCCAAGCCGAGCGCGGCCGCGCCCGCCCCGGCCCACTCGCCAGGGGCCTCACCACGCCCGGAGTAGTAATCGTCGCGGCCTTGGGCGACCTGCTTCGCGTAGTACGCCTGCTGCCCCAGCGCCAGCTTCCCAATCACAACACTAAAGCAATCTAGCAAAAGAACCACTCTTGGGTGGTACTGTGTGAGGAGCGAGGCTTCAGCCGAGCGGATCAGGGGACGTCCGGATCGGAGTCGCAGATCCGGTGACTCGCTTCGGAGTCGCGGAGTCGCTCTCGAGGAGGCCGAGATACGCCGCGGCGACACCGGACGAGCGCTCGCGCTCATCGAGGTCTCCGCGTTCGCCGGGTCCCGCCACGCCGGCGCGTCGCGCTCACGTCGTCCAGCCCTCGCCGGGCCGCCACGCTCCCGTCGCGACGGTTCGGGCCAGGATCGGCTCGAACAGGGCTACAGCGACGCGATGGCCCTCGGCGAGGTCGTCGCTGGCGGGAAGGTCGCGCGCGAGGCGCCGCCACGGCGTGGTCCAGTCCGCGGGTGGCTCCGGCAGCGCCGCAGGCACCGTGTGCTCGGCGCGCCGGTCGAAGATCACGATGATCGCCTCGGAGAGCTTGGCAGCGTCGATCGCGGAAGTGTTGGCAATGACGACGACATCGACGAGGTCCTTGACGCGCGTGCTCGGCCGCCCGCCGGCGTACTCGCGGGTGTAAGCGTGGAGCTTCTCGGCGAGGTGCTGCTCGATGCCCAGCGTGGGGACCTCGACGCCGTCAATGCCCGCGAACTGGAGCAGGTTCGATGTCGCGACCTCGTCGGGCGCGTGGACGGGCGCGGCGGCGAACGCGACGTCGACGACGGCACGCTCGAAGATCCGGCCGGCGAGCGTCGCGGTCACGCGCCACCGCTGGCCGCCGCCGGCGAGGTGGGTCTCCTCACCGGCGCGCTCGAGCGCGAACACGAAACGGTCGCCGACGTCCAGCGCGGCGGCGTCGAGGAGCATCTCCACCGCGTCGTCCTCGACGAGCCGCCATTCGAGGTCCGCATCCTTGGTGCTGCGAGCGACGTCGCCGAGGCGAAGCTCCAGCGCGAAGCCGCCCTTGAGCACCCACTCGCCGGGCGCGACGACGACGAGGCGAGCGAGCAGTTGTTCGAAGACGATCCGCTTGCGCAGCCGTGACACGCCGACAGAGTCGGTTTTCGCCTGCTTGATGCGCGCCTCGAGTGCGATGCGGAAGGCGTGGTCGGTCGCGTACTTCATCGCGTCAGCTCGCCGACCTGGCGCTGCACGGTCTGCGGGAACTCCGCCGCGGTCGCGCGCAGGCGGCGCTTTGTCGTGAGGCCTCGCTCCAGCGCTTGCCGCACGGACGCCTCCACCTGCTCGGTCATTCCGGTCGCGCGCAGAACGTCGATGATCGTCCGGTCGACGGTCGTCGCCTGGATCCCGAGGATGTCGCGGCGCTGGGCCTTCGTGATCGGGAACGTGGTCGGGTGGACGACGACGCCGTCGATCGGCTTGCGACGCCGTGTCCGTGGGACCGTGACGTGGACTTCGTCGGCGATCAGGTCAGAGAGATCGTCGAGCTCCAGCGCGCTGCCGTGTGAGACGACCGCGTCGGCCGACGGCGGTGTTCGCAGCCATCCGGCCACGATGTGCTCGTGCGGGCTGCTTGGGAAGTCGCGAAGCCGGTACAGGCCGCGCGCCACGTGGATGAGCCGACCGCCGGGGCGCGCGTGATGCGACAGCGTTGACCTGGCGATGCCGGCGTCGGCCGCCGCGCGCGCTGTCAGGTAGCCGGCGTTGCCCTCGGCGACGGCGTACAGCCGACGTCCGACATTTTTGTCACCGTATTGTTCGAGTTCATCGAACATCTGGGTGACAGTATCAGCCGCGGGAACTCGGGGCCTCGCTTCGCCTGCTACACCGGCGAGGCCGCCCAGCGGTACCGATTGCCCGAGGTCCGACGGTGCGAGAGCCTCTGCGCCCGCCCCCGCCGGTCTCGCTGCTGGGCCGCTGGCGTGGCGGTCTCGTATGCTCCTAGGGAACACGATTTGGGAACACAGCGATCGTAAGCGGTCTCGAGAGAAGCGGCCCGTGCTGCGATTGCCCTGCAAATCAGTATAATGCGGGCGAAGGGACTCGAACCCCCAAGGGCTTTCGCCCACCGGCTCCTAAGGCCGGCGTGTCTACCAATTCCACCACGCCCGCGCGGCCGACTCGACACGATCGGGATCAGCCGACCGGGATTCTACGTCTATAGTGCGACACCCCCGCGGCGGTGGAGGAACGGCAGACTCGGAGCGCTCAAAACGCTCTGCCCGCAAGGGCGTGTGGGTTCGAATCCCACCCGCCGTACTACTACGATCCCCTCGGCCCCCCTCGGCCCCCCTGGGCCCCCCGGCCCGCCCGTCCCCCCTCGGCCCCCTGGGCCCCCCGGCCCGCCCGTCCCCCCTCGGCCCCCTCGGCCCCTCGGCCGCCTCGGCCCCCTGCCCATCGGGACGAGACGACCAACGCCGCGCCGGCCGCCCCGGCCGGCGGTCAGATGACGAGGTCTTGGAGCCGGCCCGCTAGGGCCGGCGGGGCGACGATGATCCCGTACGGCAGGACGTCGGTGGCCGGCATCTCCCGGATCTCGAGGCCGACCGCCCGGCAGAGGATCTCGCCGGCGGCGACGTCCCACGGCTTGACTCCCCGCTCGTAATACGCGTCGTACCGGCCGGCCGCCGTCCACGCCATGTCGAGCGCGGCCGATCCGAATCGCCGGATGTCGCGGACCTGGTCGATCAGACCGGCGACCACCCTCCCCTGCTCGACCCGGACCTCCTCGTCGTAGGCGAACCCCGTCGCGATCATCGCCATCCGCAGGTCGGTCGCCGCCCGCGGGACCATCACCGCTCCGTTCAGGCGGGGAAGCTCGCCCCGCACGCCGGCGAACGTCTCCCCCCGCATCGGGTCGTAAATGACCCCCGCGACACCAGCCCCGCCGCCGCCCCCGGCCCCGGCTCCGCCCTCTCCCCCGGTCCCGGCTCCGCCCTCCCCCCCGGCGCCGGCTCCGCCCCCGCCCTCGGCGCCGGCTCCGCCCGCGCTCCCGGTCCTGGCTACGCCCCCGGCCCCGACCCCGGCCCCGCTCGGGCCCCCGCCGTCGACCACGGCGACGCTCACGCACCACTGGGGGATCCCGAACAGGAAGTTGACGGTCCCGTCGAGCGGGTCGACGATCCACCGCAGGCCGGTCGATCCCGCCGCGTCGCCGCCCTCCTCGCCGAGGAACCCGTCGTCAGGACGCCGGTCGGCCAAGAACCCGCGGATCGCCCGCTGGGCAGTGAAGTCGGCTTCGCTGACGAGGTCGGTCGGCGTCGACTTGGTCGCCAGGGTCCGCTCTCCGCCGGCCTCGAAGCGCTCGCGGAGGAGTCCGCCGGCCAGCTCGGCCGCCGCCACCGCAACCTCCAGCAGCTCGGCGGCGAGTTCCGGCGTCGGCCGGCTCGGTTCGGTCTCCATGCCCGCCGGAACCTACCGATCAGCGTCAGGATCCTCGACGACGGCGGCAGCACCGCCGAATAGTCCCTCGAGATCCGCCGCCTCGGACACGCCTCGGCCGGGTGGATCCAGGCAGATCAGCCGGTCGAGCCGCCGCGGTTCCGGTCGAGCTGGGTCAGCCGGTCCGGCTCGGCAGCCGCACGACCGTCGAGACGCCGGCCGGCGTGTCGATCCGGGTCGCCTCCTGCACGCCGAGCTCTCCGATCCGGCGGGCGCTGACCAGGAGACGGCTCTCGAACGACCCGACCGCCAGGTTGTGGGCCGTGACCGCGGCTTCGAGGGCGGCCCCCTGCTTCGCAAGATGACCGGCGACCCCTCCCAGACGGGAGACCAGCTCGGCAGCGAGTCTGCGGATCCGGTCGGCGTGCTCGGACATCGACGCCTCCCGCCAACCGAGCGCGACCACCTGCAAGAGGGCCAGCATCGTCGACGGTGTCGCGATCACCACGCGCATCCGGGCGGCGTCCTCGAGGAGGTTGCCGTCCTGCTGGAGGGCCGCCGCGAAGGCGGCCTCGCTCGGCATGAAGAGGATCACCATCTCCGGCGAGCGCTCGAACCGCTCCCAGTAGGCCTTGCCCGACAGCTCGCGGACCTTCGCGCGGACGGCCTTCGCGTGCACCGCCAGATGCTGGGCCTGGCGACGGGGGTCGTCGTCCTGACAGGCGTCGAGGTACGCGTCGAGAGTGACCTTCGAGTCGACCGGCACGTGACCGCCACCCGGCAGCCGCAGGACCAGATCCGGTCTGGCGGCGCCCTGATCGAGGCCGCAGGCGACGTGGACCTGAAGATCGAAGTCGACATGCTCGGCAAGGCCGGCGGCCTCGACGACGTTCCGGAGCGTCAGCTCGCCCCAATGTCCGCGGACACCCGGCCGGCGGAGCGCCTCGGCGAGCTGGCCGGTCTGTCGCAGGACGGTCGCCTGGTGCTCGCCGAGCGACTGCATCCGCTCGCCGAGGGCCGCCGCGTTCGCCTTCTGGTCGCCCTCGAACCGAAACAGCTCGGCCCGGAATGCCTCCAGCATCGCGTCGTCGGCCGGCCCGGCCCGCCGGCGGGCGAGCTCGAAGACCACCGCCATGCAGACGGCGCCGGCGACGAAGGCGATCAGCAGTCCCATCGAAGGCGACCCTACGCCCGGCTTGGGACGCCTTGCATGGCTTCTTGCACCCCAAGCCGTCGCGATCAGCGGCGCCGGCGGTTCTCCCGCTCGGCCTGCCGCCGGGCGCGGAGCTCTCCCCTGAGGAGCAGCCGTTCGCCGGACAGCTGGCCAGGACCGTCGGACCGGTCTCCCAGGTCGGTCTCGAGCTCGCCGGCCGGCCCGAGCAGCCGCCAGCCGTCGCGGGCGAGCCGCAGCCCGGAGACGAGGATCACCCAGGCCGGCCAGAAGCTCCCGTGTGCGCCACTGGCCGCCCAGACTCCGACACACGCGACGTCGGCCAGGAACGATCCCGCCGGCCTCCTGGTAGAGCCGCCGTCTGAAGAGCTCGCGCCGGGGGTCTGAGCGGCGCACCGGCCGCAGGTCGGGCAGGTCGGTCCGGAGAGCGTCGAGCTCGGCGGCCGTCCGCGCAGCGTAGACGGCTTCGAGACGATCGCTCAGCTCGTCCGCGGTGATCCGGCCGACCGCGTAATCGTCGCGGAGATCGGCGGCCGCGCGGTCGCGCTCGGCATCGGAGACACGCATCCTGGACGGATCGGTCATCGCGTCAACCTAGCGCGATCGGGCGTGCTCGGCGGTAGCCTGAGCGCGTGGCCGGAATCGACGACTTCGATCTGAGCGCCGCCGGCCTGCGGGCCGACGGGGCGGAGCTCGCCGGCGCGCTCGAGGTCCTCGCCGCCAAGCTGGAGGACGCCCTCGGCAGGCACACGAAGGTCCAGCGCAAGCGCAAGCTCCTCGGCAAGCCTGGTCCGGTCTCGCAGATCGACGTCCGGATCGGCGAATCCCGCTACTCGGTGTGTCCGACGGCGGCCGGCCCGAACGCGTCACGCGTGCGGGAGGTCGGCGGGATCGCGATCAAACGCGAGCCGCTGTCGATCGACGACTGGCTCGCCGGCCTGGCCCGCGACCTCGAAGCCGAAGCCCAGCGAAGCGCCGAGGCGAGAGCCTCCCTCGACCGCCTGCTGCGCTGATCGCGGCCGCCCAACCAAAACGAGCCGGCCATTGGGGGGCCGGCTCGCAGTGGGGGAGGGAGGGAGTGCACTACCTCTATCGGCAGGATCCGTCCCGACTTTAGCCCGCTTTCGAATTTCTTTTTTCGGAGCCCGCACCGGCGGTCGCGGGGCCGCGGCACGGGTGGCGGGCCGTCCTATACTCGGCCGTCTTGCCCGACCCGGTCAGCATCATCGGCGGCTCCGGCGCGCTCGGTTTCGGCCTCGCCGTCAGACTGGCGGCCGCCGGCGTGGAGATCACGATCGGCTCGCGTGACCGGCTCCGGGCCGGCCAGGCCGCCGACCGGGCACGCGCCGCGGTACCGGACGGGAAGTTCATCGCCCGCTCCAACGACGAGGCCGCCGCCGCGGCCGACATCGTGATCCTGACGGTCCCCTTCCGCAACCAGTCGGAGACCCTGACCAACCTCAAGACGGTGCTGCGGCCCGGACAGATCCTCATCGACGCGACCGTGCCGCTCGCGGCCGCCGTGTCCGGCCGGGCGACGAGGATGCTCGGCGTCTGGCAGGGCTCGGCCGCCCAGCAGGCCCAGGAGATGGTGCCCGACGGCGTCCGCGTCGTCTCGGCCCTCCACACGGTCAGCGCCCCGGCGCTCGCCGATCTCGGCCGGCCGCTCGCCGAGGATGTCCTGATCTGCGGCGATCATCGCGAAGACAAGCGGACCGTCGGTGAGTTGATCGACCGGATCGACGGGCTCCGGTCGGTCGACTGCGGCCGGCTCGAGATGGCCCGCGTCACCGAGTCCCTGACGGCCCTCCTGATCTCGGTCAACGTCCGCCACAAGACCCACGCCGGGATCAGGCTCACGGGGCTGCCCGACGTCCGCTGGTGAGCGTCGTCCTGCTCTCGGGCGGCACCGGCGGCGCAAAGCTCGCCGCCGGCCTGCAGGACCTCGTCGGCGGGGAGCTGACCGTGGTCGCCAACACCGGCGACGACATCGAGATCTACGGGTCCCACGTCTCGCCCGACCCCGACCTGATCGCCTACTGGCTGGCCTCGCGGATCGACAGCCGCGGGTGGGGCATCGCCGGGGACACCTTCGCCGTGATGGACGGCCTGCGCGACCTTGGAGTCGACGTCTGGTTCAATCTCGGCGACCGGGACCTCGCGGTCTGCATCGAGCGTCGCCGGCTGCTCGACGCCGGCGTTCGCCTGACCGACGCGCTCGCCCGCCTCACCGGGTCGTTGGAGATCGCCGCTCGCGTCCTTCCGATGACCGACCAGCCGGTCCGTACGCGGATCCGCGCCGACGATCGGTGGATCCCTCTCCAGGAGTGGCTGATCCGCAGGCGGGCGGCCGGCCCGATCGAAGGCGTCGAGTTCGTCGGTGCCCCCGCCGCCGCCCCGACCCCGGCCGTCCTCGCGGCGATCGCCGCGGCCGACGCGATCCTGATCGGTCCGTCCAACCCGATCATCTCGATCGGGCCGATCCTCGCCGTCCCGGGCATCCGCCAGGCCCTCCTCGCGGCCGCGGCTCCCGTCGTCGCCGTAAGCCCGATCGTCGGCGGCCAGGTCCTCAAGGGGCCGACCGCCGCCTGCCTGACGTGGGCCGGCCGATCTGTCGACGCCGCGGGCGTTGCGGCCGCCTACGACGGCCTGCTCGACGGTCTCGTCGCCGACGAGCGCCTCGCCGGCCTGCCGACGCTCGAGACCGACACCCTGATGGCCGATGCCGACGGCCGGCGTCGCGTCGCCTGCGAGACGTTGGACTTCGCCCGGGCACTCGCCGAGTAGCCTCCACCCGCTGATGAGAACCCTCGCCGTCCTCCCGGTCAAGCGCTTCCAGCTTGCCAAGCAGCGACTCAGCGCCTCGCTGTCCCCCGGCTTTCGCCACGCCCTGGCCGAGGCGATGGTCGCCGACGTGCTCGCCGCGCTGGCCGCGTGCCCCGAGATCGAGGCGACCCTCGTGATCACCAACGAGCCGTCGGTCGCGACCCTGGCCCACGTCCACGGAGCCGAGTCGACGCCCGATCCCAACGAGTCCGGCCAGAGCGCGGCCGCCGCGATCGGGCTCGCGCGGGCCGTCGCCGACGGGTACGAGCGGGCCCTCCTCGTCCCCGGCGACTGCCCGGCAATCGATCCCGCCGAGCTCAGCGGCCTGCTCGGCGAGGGCCGGCCGGGCAAGACCGTCGTGATCGTCCCCGACCGGCACGGTCTCGGCACGAACGCCCTCCTGCTCTGCCCGCCGAACGCCCTCGCGCCGACGTTCGGCCCGGGAAGCTGCCGCCGCCACCAGGAGCGGGCCGCCGCCGCGGGCGCCGCCTGCCGGGTCGCCCAGGTCCCGTCGCTGGCGCTCGACGTCGACACCCCGCGCGACCTCGAGGTCCTCCGCGAGGCCCTCGAGATCCGCAGCGGCCACGCCGCCCTGACCCGCCGCGTCCTCAAGGGCGACGAGGACGCCTCCGCGCCCGCCACCACAGCCGAAGACGCCCCGCCGCCCCACGTGCCAGACGAAAACGCCGCCGCGCCCGCCACCACAGCCGAAGACGCCCCGCCGCCCCACGCGCCAGGCGAGAACGCCCCAACGCCCGACGCCGACCGCGAGATCGCCCAAACGCCCGGCACCGCACGCGCGGACTCCCCCGCACCCGGCGGCGCGGCGCCCGACGCCGCAGCTGAAGGCGGGCCGGGCGCCTGATGGGCGTCGTGGCCGCCCGCGCGATCGACGGACTCGGCGAGATCAACCCCGGCGACGACCTCGCCGCCCTGATCCTCGCGACCGGCGCCTCCCCGGCCTCGGGGGAGATCGTCGTCGTCGCCCACAAGGCGATCTCCAAGGCCGAAGGCCGGACCCGCCGGCTCGACGAGATCCAGACCACGCCGCTCGCCCGCGGCCTCGTCGCCGGCAGCCAGCGCGACCCCCGTCAGGTGCAGGCGATCCTCGACGAGACGGCCGAGCTCGTCCGCGCGAAGAACGGCGTCCTGATCTGCCGCACGACGCACGGCTTCGTCTGCGCCAACGCCGGCGTCGACGCGTCGAACGCCCCCGCCGACGGCACCCTCGTCCTCCTGCCCGTCGACCCCGACGCCTCGGCCCGGGCGCTGCGGGCCCGCCTGCGCGAGCTGACCGGCGCCGCCCCCGCGGTCCTCGTAACCGACAGCTTCGGCCGGGCCTGGCGCCACGGCCAGTGCGACGTCGCGATCGGCGCCGCCGGCCTCGACCCGCTCAGCGACTGGCGCGGGCGCCGCGATCGGGCCGGCCACGAGCTGACCGCGACGTGGATCGCGCTCGCCGACCAGATCGCCGCCGCCGCCGACCTGACCCGGACCAAGGACTCGGGTCACCCCGTCGTGATCGTCTCCGGGCTCGATGCCCATGTCACCGACGCCGACGGACCCGGCGCGGCCGCGATGATCCGGCCGGAGGCCGAGGACATGTTCCGCTGAGGGAGATCTGGCCGCCCGATCGACCGACGGACCGGGCCGGGCCGACCCGCCCGAGAGCCCGCGACCCGGCTAGAGGACCGGCGCTCCGCCGACCGCGACCGGCTCGAAAATCGATCTGATCTCGTAAAGGGTCGTCCGCTCCGCCGCCGGCCGTCCCGCCCGGTGAGCCGCGGCGATCAGCTCCGGCGGGTCGAGCCGGACCCCGTGGTAGGAGCCGGCCATCCGCGAGATCGACTCCTCCATCAGCGTGCCGCCGAGGTCGTTGACTCCCCACCGCAGGGACTCCGTCGCCACTTCGACGCCCAGCTTGACCCACGACGCCTGGAGGTTGCGGATCGACCGGCCGAGGGCCAGGCGGAAGACGGCCGTGTGCTTGAGGCTCTCGTCGGCCGTGATCTCCTCGATCCCGTGCGTTCGGCCGAGCATCGTGTGAAACGGGATGAACGACAGCGGCACGAACTCCGTGAAGCCGCCCGTCCGCTCCTGCAGCTCACGCACGACACGCATGTGCTCGGCCAGCTCCCACGGCTCCTCGATGTGGCCGAACATCACAGTCACAGTCGACGGGATCCCCTCGGCGTGCGCCGCCTCGATCACCTCGACCCACCGCGCGACCGGCAGCTTGTTCGGCGAGATCCGCTCCCTCACCCCGTCGTCGAGAACCTCGGCCGCCGTACCCGGCGTCGAGTCGAGTCCGGCGGCGCGCAGCCGGCGCAGGACGGCGCGCGGCTGGAGACCCGACACATCGCACATGTGTGCGACCTCCATCGGCGAGTACGCGTGGACGTGGATCTGCGGAGCCGTCTCCCTGATCACGGTCAGCCAACGCTCGTAGTCGCCGAGCCCCCAGTCCGGGTGGATCCCCGACTGCATGCAGATCTCCGTCGCCCCGTAGTCGACAGCCTCGCGGACACGGCGGACCAGCTCGTCGCGATCGTGCTCGTAGGCATCCGGGGACCGGCGGCCCTGACCGAAGCCGCAGAACGAGCAGCCGACGACACAGATGTTCGAGACGTTGATGTTCCTGTTGACGACGAACGTCACCGTGTCACCCGCAAGCTCCCGGCGGAGCTCGTCGGCCGCCTGGCGGATGCCCTCGATCGCCTCGGGCCGGGTCTCCGCGAACAGTGCGGTCAGCTCCTCAGGTGTCAGTGTCAGGTTCTCCATCGCCCGGTCGACCGCCCCCGCGACGAGGTCCCGGCGGATCGGCCGCTGCTCCCGGCGGCCCGAGCCCCGCCGCGGGATGAACGACCAGTAGCGCTGGCGGATCACGTCGAGCACGCTCGGGTCGATCCAGTCCGCGTCGATGTACTCCGGGTAGACGCACAGCCGCTCGGTCAGCGCGAATCCGTCGGCCGCCAGGCGCTTGCGGACCTGGTGGGGTGACGGAAAGGGATGCTCGGGCGAGATGTGATCCCCGTTGGCAGACAGCCCGCCCAGGTCGCTCGCCCCCGCCGCGATCAACTTCGGCCACCAGTCGGAGAGGTTCGGCGGGACCTGGATCCCGACACCCGGCATCAGCCGGCGGCATTCGGCGACCAGCCGGGCGAGGTCGTCGACGGTGATCGGGCACGCCCACGCCGGAAGGTCGAGCGCCGGGCCGTGGGCGATTCCCGTCCGCCAGTAGTCAGCCGCCGCCGCGTCGGCGATCTCCGCGGGCTCCTGCCCGTAGTAGCGCTGATGGGGGACGTAGTTCTGGAGGATCACCTCCTGGATGTGGCCGTGCCGCGAGTGGACGGCGGCGATCGCCTCGAGCGAGGCCATCCGGTCCTCCTCGGTCTCACCGATCCCCACGAGGATCCCCGTCGTGAACGGGATCCGCAGCTCGCCGGCCGCCTCGATGCACGCCAGGCGGACCTCCGGCAGCTTGCTCGGCGACCCCTGGTGGGCCCGCAGGCCGGGGTTCGTCGACTCGAGCATCAGGCCCTGCGAAGCCGTGACCTCCCGCAGGCGGGCGAGGTCCCCCGCGTCGATCGCGCCGATGTTCGTATGCGGCAGGAGCCCCCGGTCGAGGGCCTCCTGGCAGGCCCAGACGACGTAGGACGTGAAGTCGGCGTGCCCGTGGGACGCGAGACGCCGGGCGACCTCGGGGTTGACCTCCGGCTGCTCGCCGGTCAACACCAGCAGCTCCTTGACCCGCCGGCGGACCGCCCCGTCGAGGATCTCCCGCACCTCGTCCGGCGCGTAGAGGTGGGCCTTGTGGGTCGCGAACGAGCAGTACTTGCAGTGGCAGCGGCACGTCCGCGAGAGCGAGAGCGTCAGGTTGCGCGAGAAGGTGACCCGGCGGCGCATCCCGACGAAGTCTATTCGCGGGTTCTCGGGCCCCCGCCCCCGCCTCACCCCGGGGCTTCGCCCGCCTGCGCCCGGGCCACCGGCCCCGCCTCACCCCGGGGCTTCGCCCGCCTGCGCCCGGGCCACCGGCCCCGCCTCACCCCGGGCCTTCGCCCGCCTGCGCCACGGGCCACTGCCCCGCGTCCGGATTCGCACGGCACCGGCCTATAGTCCGCCACGTGCCGCGACCCCGCGATCTCGTCCCGGCGCTCGTCTGCGCCACTCTGGCCGCCGGCTGCGTCGCTCTGGCGGTCGGCTGCGGCGGCGGCGACGGCCGCGCGAAGGCCGCCGTTGCGCGGGCGACCGTGGTCCTCGACTTCACGCCGAACGCCGTCCACGCCGGCCTCTACTCGGCTCACGCCCGCCACTTCGACCGGGCGGCCGGCGTCGACCTCGAGATCGTCGAGCCGTCGTCGTCGACCGACTCGGTCAGGCTGCTCCTCTCCCACCGGGCCGACTTCGCGATCCTCGACATCCACGACCTCGCGATCGCGCGGGCCGCCGGCCAGGACATCGTCGGGATCCTGCCCCTCGTCCAACGACCGCTGGCCGCCGTCCTCGCCCAGCCGGACGTCCGGACCCCGCGTGACCTCGAGGGCCGGCTCGCCGGGGTGACCGGCCTGCCGAGCGACGTCGCCGTGCTCGACTCGACGGTCGCCGGGGCCGGCGGGAGTCCGGCGCGGGTCAAGCAGGTCACGATCGGCTTCAACGCCGTTCCCGCCCTGCTCGGCGGACACGTCGCCGCGGTGACCGCCTTCTGGGATGTCGAAGGCGTCGCTCTCCACCGGGTCCGCCCGAGCACCCGCGAGTTCAGGGTCGACAACTACGGCGCCCCGGCCTACCCCGAGCTCGTCCTCTGCGCCGACGGGAAGTTCGTCTCGAGGCAGGCGAAGCTCGTCCGCGCGACGGTCGACGCGATCAAGCGGGGCTATGCCGAGACGATCTCCGCCCCGGCGGCCAGCGCCGCCGACGAGCTGGCGGCCGTGCCCGGCCTCGACCGGTCGCTCCTCGAAGCCGAGCTCGGCGCCCTCCACGGCGCCTTCACCGGTCCGGCCGGGCAGGCCTTCGGGACGTTCGATCGGACACGGCTGCTCGCTTGGGCGAGCTGGGAGAAGCGCTTCGGGATCGTCAAGCGGGTTCCCGACGTCGGCGCGATGTTCCGGACCGAGCCGTAGGCTTCGGCGTCGTGTCCGAGCTGCCCACCGCCCCGATCGCCGCCGGCGGCCTGATCGCCGGATTCGGGGTCGCCGTCGCGACCGGCTCGCGCCCAGCCGGCGGCCTCGTCCTCGCGATCTTCGGAATCTGGTGTCTGGTGACGTGGGCCCGGCGCGACGGCCGTCGGACCGCCGCCGTGCTCGGGGCCTGCGGACTCGGCGCGTTCGTCGCCTCCCACGTCCTCGGTCTCGTGATCGGCGCCTGGCCCGCCGTCTTCACGGCGGCGGCGTTCACCGCCGCGATGGCCTGGCGCCTCTCCGACGCCCGGCGCTCGCCCCGCCGGCTGACACCCGAGCTCTAACCGCTTGACGCGAGAGGAACATGTCGGATCGCGCCCCCAGGGTTCGCAGCGTCGTGTGCGCCGCCCGGCCCCGGGCTCCCGTCTGATCGCCGCCGCTCTGGCCGCCGCGTCGGCGATCCTCGTCGCCGCCGCCGGGCCGACGACCTCCACCGCCGCCGGCAGGAGAATGTCGGCCGCGGCCTCGGCGACACGGTATGTCGCGCTCGGTGACTCGTACTCCTCGGGAGAGGGAAACCCGCCGTTCCTGCCTGGAACCAAGGGCACCTGCGATCGGTCGAACGCAGCCTACGGACCGCATCTCGCCGCGTTCCTCAAGGTTCCGAGCTCGTCGGACTTCTCGTTCCACGCTTGTAGCGGCGCGATGACGGCGGACTTCGTCGCCGACCTCGGGGGCCATGCGAGCGGTCAATACGACGAAGGTCCGCAGCTCGACCAGATCGCGCCGGCCGGGAAGACGAGTCCGGCGACCGGCCTGGTCAGCCTGAGCATCGGTGGGAACGACGCCGGCTTCGCGTTTGCGGTCGGCGACTGCGCCCAGGTGGACGGCACCTATGTCTCCTTTTCGCTGACCTGCGCCAGTGCGATCGCCAAGTACACGGGCCTCGGCACACGACTCCTGACGAGAGGCGGGCGGATTCTCGTGACCACGAAGGACAACTCCTGGGTGTTCTGTGACGCGGCCTGCGTCAAGGCGCATCCCCCGGCGACGAACAAGGCCACCGTCGTAGTGACGGTCCCGAGCCTCTCGGGCCTGTACGCGGCCATCCACCGGCGCGCCCCCAATGCCCGGATCCGTGCGCTCCTGTATCCCCACCTCTTCCCCACTCTGCCGACCGCCGCCTGCCGAGTCGGCACGGTCTACCTGCAGCCGGTCACATTCGCCCCGGCTGACATGCTCGCGATCAACGCGGCCGCAGACAGGCTCGACACGATCATCCAACAGCAGGTCCTCAAGGCCAGAGCCACCGGCATCCGGATCGCCGCCGTCGACCCGCGACCCGCCTTCTCGGCTGCGCCGGGCCACGCACTCTGCGACCAAGATCCGTGGATCAACCCCGTCACGTTCACCCCCGACCTTCGGCCGACGCCCGAGCGGGGCAGCTTCCATCCGAACGCGGCCGGACAGGCCGCCTTCGCCACCGCGTTCGAGGCGAGCCTCGGCTAGGCCAGATCGCTCGACACGTCTCGCTCGGAGGCGGCTATGTTTCTCCACATGTCCCCGTCTGTCCGCCGTGTCGGCCTGGTTCTCGCCAGCGCTCTCGCGCTCGGCGCCGCGCCCGCGGCGCTCGCCCGGGGCGCCCCTGCGCCTGCGTCTGCCCCGCCCACGCCGACCGGGCAGGCCGTCGCCGTGGGCAGTGGCGGCGCCGTCGCCTCCGTCGACCGTGACGCGACCCGCGCCGGGCTCGCCGTCCTGCGGCGCGGGGGCAACGCAATCGACGCCGCGATCGCGGCGAACGCCACGCTCGGTGTCACCGAGCCCTACGTGGCCGGGATCGGCGGCGGTGGCTTCATGGTGATCTACCTCGCCCACAGCCACCGGGTGGTCACGATCGACGGCCGCGAGACCGCTCCCGGCCGGTTCCCGGCCGACGCCTTCGTCGATCCGAGCACCGGCAAGCCGATCCCGTTCTATCCGCAGCGCGTGACCAGCGGCATGGCCGTCGGCGTTCCCGGCACGCTCGCGACCTGGGAGCTCGCCCGCCGAAGCTACGGGACGATGTCCCTCCACGCGCTCCTCCAGCCGGCCGCCGCCCTCGCCGACCGCGGCTTCGTCGTCGATCAGACCTTCCACGACCAGACCCTCCAGAACCTGCCGCGACTCGGTGCCTTCGCCGCCAGCCGGGCGCTCTTCCTCGGGCCCGACGGTCAGCCGCCCGCCGTCGGCAGCGTCCTGCGCAACCCCGAGCTCGCCAACACCTACCGGCTGCTCGAGCGGCGCGGCCAGCGGGCCTTCTACCACGGGCCGATCGGCAACGCCGTCGTCCTCGCCGCGGACTACCCCCACCCCGTCTTCCCGAACTCGCTCGGCTTCCCGGTCACCTCAGGCGTGATGCGCCGGGCGGACCTCGCCGCCTACACCGCGAAGTCGCGGACGCCGACCCACGTCACCTACCGCGGCCTCGACGTCTTCGGCATGGGACCGCCGTCGAGCGGCGGGACGACGGTCGGCGAGGCGCTGAAGATCCTCTCGGGATTCGACCTCTCCACGCCCGACCGGGCGCTCGCCCTCGATCGCTATCTCGAGGCCTCGCGCCTGGCGTTCGCCGACCGCAACCGGTACGTCGGCGACCCGGCATACGTCAACGTCCCGGTCTCCGCGCTCCTCTCCGACGCCTACGGCGCGCAACGCCGCTGCTCGATCGGTGGCGTCGCGGCGCTCAGCCCCGTCGCGTTCGGCAACCCCCTCGCCCCCGTCCCCGGTCCCTGCCCGGCGCCGGCGGCCCAGACCGCCCAGGTCTCGGAGGGCCCGTCGACGAATCACCTCGTCGTCGCCGACCGTCACGGCAACGTCGTCAGCTACACCTCGACGATCGAGCAGATCGCCGGCAGCGGGATCGCCGTGCCCGGCTACGGCTTCCTGCTCAACAACGAGCTCACCGACTTCGACGCCCAGCCGGCGACCCCCGGCGTCCCCGATCCCAACCTTCCCGCTCCGGGCAAGCGCCCCCGGTCGAGCATGGCCCCGACGATCGTCCTGCGCCACGGCCGGCCACTGCTCGCCGTCGGCAGCCCCGGCGGGTCGACGATCATCACAACCGTCCTCCAGATCCTGCTCAACCGATTCGACTTCGGCATGCCGATCGCCCAGGCGGTCGCAGCCCCCCGCGCGACGCAGCAGAACCAGCCGACGACCTCGGCCGAACCGGCGTTCATCGCCGCCTTCGGATCGCCCCTGACCGATCGCTTCGGCCAGCACCTCGTCTCGACGCCGGAGATCGGCGCGGCGGCTGCGATCGAGTTCCGGCCCCGTGGCCGCCTCGAAGCCGTCGCGGAACCAGTCCGGCGCGGCGGCGGAGACGCCGAGGTCGTCCGGAGCGCGCCCAGCCGCTAGACCTCCGTCGGCTCCGTCGGCTCCGGGATGTAGTGGCGCCCGCCGTCGACCCCGTCGACCCACACCCGCATCAAGCGGCCGCTGCTCGGGTCGCGAAAGCGCTCGAGCGTCGGAACCCAGCCGGGCTGCGGGGCCGCATGCTCGGCGTGACGGCGCCGCCGGCGGCCCCGATCCCCCAGCCGGTGGGACTCTTCGAGGGGCGGGAGACCCCCGAGCGTCTCGGCCGCCTCGGTCAGGCTCGGCGCCGAGAGCACCAGCTCGAGCCGGCGATCGAGTTCGCCGATGTCGATCCGCCCGGCTGCGAAGTGGGCTCCGAGCGCCGCTGCCAGACGGTCGCGGTCGGCGTCCGACGGTCCCGCCGCCCCTGACGCCGCCGGCCCAGACGCCCCCGCCGGCCCCGCCGGCCCCGCCGGCCCAGGCTCAGGCGGCACGTTCGAGGCGCACGGCGGTCCCGTAGGCCACGATCTCCGTGAACTGCTGTCCGATCTCTGAGGAGTCGAAGCGCATTGCGACGATCCCGTCGGCCCCGAGCAGCCGGGCATTCTCGATCATCCTGTCGATCGCGTGCCGCCGGCTGTCCTCGAGCAGCTCGGTGTACTCGGGTATCTCCCCCCGCCGGAGTGCCTTGAACGACGCCGTCACAGACCCGGTCAACCCCATGCTCCGCACGACCAGTCCGAAGCTGACGCCGAGGCTCTCGCGCACGACCCAGCCGGGGATCTCCAGGCCGGTCGAGATCGGCATCGCCTGAGACGGATTGCCCGGCTCCATCGCCTCGGCCCTACTCGGACGGGTCCTGGGGGGTCGCGAAGACACCGCCATCGATCAGCTCGATCCGGTATCCGTCGGGATCGGCGACGAAGGCGATCAACGGAAGATCGTCCCGGTCACCCGGGTGGTACGGCGGACGCTCCGGCCGGACGCCGAGCAGCTCGAGCCCGCCCAGCGTCTCGGCGATGTCCTCGACGGTCAAGGCCATGTGGTTGTACCCGCTCCCCAGGTCGTACGGCTCGTCCCGGCCGCGGTTGACCGTGAGCTCGAGCGTGTCGCCGCCGCCCGGCAGGCCCATGTAGAGGTTGTAGGCCGTCTCGAAGTTCAAGCGCCCGCGCGACTCGAAGCCGAGTGCCCGATAGAAGCGCTCCGACGCCTCTGGGTCGCGGACTCGCAGGCACGTGTGGGCGTACTGGTTGGCCACCCCGTTCGCCTTCACGCCTCGACGGCGACGCCCGAGACGTCCCACACGTCCTCGACGGCGACGCCCCAGACGGCCGAGACGGCCGAGACGGCTGGGATCCGGAGGGCGCTCACTGCGCGTGCAACCGGCGGAGCTCTTCCCGGACCGAGTACGGCCGGCCCCACAGGTGGGTGATCTCCGTCCGCCCCTCCCGGACCTCGCGCACCGCGAGCTCCCCGGCCAGGCCTGCATCGTCGAGCAGCGCGAGCGTCCCGTGGACCGTCGGGGCCGACGCGCCGTGCCCGAACCGATGGGCCACGAGGATCCGCCAGTGCCAGTCGTGCCGGGAGTACGGCTGGGCGTTGCAGGTCACCATGTAGACGGCCGCCTCGACGTAGCGCGACTCGTCGGCGATCCTCAGATCCAGCTCGAGGTCGGTCCAATCGTCGGGCAGGGAGGCGGTGATCTGGTTGAACGTGTCGGCGAGCGCCATGCCGCCGTCAGCCTACCGGTCTATGCTCGGATCCATGACCACGACGACCCTACCCGCGCCGCCCGACCCGGTCGAGCACCGCGCCCTGCTCGAGGGCGTCGGACTGTTCGACCGCTCCGACCGCGGCAAGCTCGCCGTGACCGGCGACGAGGCGGCCGCCTTTCTCGACTCGATGCTCTCCAACGAAATCGTCGGAATCCCCCCCGGCGGCGGCGTCTACGCGACGCTGCTGACCCACAAGGGGCGGATCCTCGCCGACCCGCGCGTGATCCGGACGACCGAGGGCTTCCTCCTCGACACCGAGCGCGTCGGCCTCCAAGCCCTCTTCGACGCGATCCGCCAGCTGCGGATCGGCTACCGGGCCGAGCTCCACAAGCGGACGCTCGAGCGCAGCCTCGTCTCGTTGATCGGCCCCCGCTCAGAAGAGATCGTCCCCGATCCGCCGGGACCGACCGAGCATGCCAACGCGGAGACTCAAATCGCCGGAGTCCCGGTCGTCGCCGTTCGCACTCCCACCGGGCTCGACCTGATCTTTGCGTCCGAGGCTCTCCCCGCCGTCCGCGGCGAGCTCGACCGACTCGGCGCGATCCCCGTCAGCGAGAGCGCCGTCGAATGCCTCCGCGTCGAGCGCGGCCAACCCCGGCTCGGCATCGACATGGATGACACGACGATGCCCCAGGAGGCTGGGATCCACGGCCGGGCCGTCAGCTTCACCAAGGGCTGCTACGTCGGCCAGGAGACGGTCGCCCGCCTCTACTGGAAGGGAAAGCCCAATCGCCACCTGCGCAGCCTGCGGCTCTCCGGTCCGGCGACTCCCGGCGACGAGCTTCGCTTCGAGGAGGCCGTCGTCGGCACGCTGACGAGCGTCGCGATCTCACCCGAACACGGCCCGATCGGATTGGCCCTCGTCCGCCGGGCCGCCGGTCCCGGTGACCAGCTGGCCGTCGGTGACGGCACGATCCACGCCACCGTCGCCGAGCTGCCCTTCACGCGCGCAGGGGAACCGCCCGCTGCCGAGCGATGACCCGCGAGCAGGCAAAGCCGCGCGGAGACTGACCCTGCGACGTCGATCCGCGATCTCGGCTATCTTCGCGTTCACATAAGAGCCGAGTCGCCGGTCTTCAAGGAGGCCGGTGAGCGGGGGAACCAAAGCGGCAGTTGCCGCAGGGGCGAATCGCCAGCAGTGCTGGTGTAGCGCAAGTTCGGTGCGCGAGCCCGTCAGCTCACCTCGCAGGCTTGAACCCGACCGGTAGGAGAAGCAGGAATGCATGACGTCCCGCGCGATCTGATGCGACCCGACCTGTGGGCTGGATCGCTTGAACGTTCTCTCGAGCGCCGACGCCGGTCGAGGCGGGGTTCGATCGAGCTCGGCCGACTCCGTGGCCCACGCGAGCTCAGCAATCCCGAGGTCCTGCTCGACTCCCTCGAGCACTCGCACGCCCGCCGCGAAGCCATCGAGCGGACGACCGGCCTGCCGGCTCCAGCCGCCCGCGGACTTTCGATCGTCGGGCTGATCGCTGCCTGCGTCGCGCCCGCGACCGGCGTCATGACGACGCTCGCCGCCGCTGCCGGCACGACGTCCGGCCAGGGCGATACGCCGACCCCACCCGCGCCGACCGCGACCCCGTCCGCCGGTCAGCCCGCCACCGGGACGGCTGCCGCCGTCCAACAGATCCAGACCGCCCTCAGACTCCCCGCCGACGGAAGCTTCGGCCCGCGAACCATCCACGCGGTGAAGGCCTTTCAGAAGGCCCATCACCTCCCCGCCGACGGCGTCGTCGGACCGGCCACCCGCCACGCACTCGGCCTCCCACCCGGACCCAGCCTCTCGCAGGCCGGCCCCAAGACCGCCGCGCGCCCCCAGGCCAAGGCGGCGAGCACAGGGCGGTCGGTCACGACTTCCGTAGCGACTGCCGGCCCGTCGGGCGGCGCAGCCGCCGGAGTGCTCTCGGCGGTGACGGCGACGACGTCCGGCGCCGCAGCCAAGCCGGCGATTGCGCTCGCCAAGCCCGCGGTTGCGGTCGCCGAGCCGGTCACTGCGCTCGCCAAGCCCGCGCTCGCGCTCGCCAAGCCGGCCACCGCGCTCGCCAAGCCGACGGCGCCGGCCGCAACTGCGGCAGCGCCCGCCAAGCTCGTTCCGAGACCTTCGTCGCTGAGCACCGCCGCCGCGGTCCGCAGCCTCCAGCGGCGTCTCGGCGTCTCGGCCGACGGCCAGTTCGGCGCCCACACGCGGAGCGCCCTCCGCCGCTTCCAGGCCGCCCACAAGCTCACGGTCGACGGCGTCGTCGGCCCGGCCACACTGAGGGCCCTCGGCGTCCGGGGGCCGGCCGCGACCTCGTTGGGGAGCGTCCTCGCCAGGGTGAGCGCCCTTCCGGCGGCGCCACCGGCTGCCGCCCGGGTCCTCGCCCCGGGCACGGCGATCCTGACAGCTGCCGTCGTCGCCGGGACACCCGCACCCGCGGCGACCGCCGTCGCCGCAGCCGCGACCGGTGGAGCCGCGCCGACCGCTCCGAGCGCTGCGGTCGCCACCAGCCCTCAGGCGCAGGCCCAGATCGCCGCGATGCTGGCCGCCGGCGACCGGATCGCCACGCTGCCCTACATCTGGGGTGGCGGGCACGCGTCGTTCTCGTCCGCCGGCTACGACTGCTCGGGCTCGGTCTCCTATGTCCTGCATGCCGCCGGACTCCTGAGCTCACCCGAGGACTCGACCGGACTCGAGAGCTACGGAGCGGCCGGACCCGGCGCGGACGTCACGATCTACGCGAACGCCGCTCACACGTTCATCGTGATCGACGGCCGCCGCTTCGACACGATCGCCCTCTCGCAGACCGGCACCCGGTGGAGCCCGACGGTCGGGTCGACCGCCGGCTACGTCGTCCGCCACCCGGTCGGCCTCTGAGCCGCCTCCGCCTCCGTCACCCGGTCGGCCTCTGAGTCGCCTCCCCGTCCGCCTCCGGCTGACCGGATTCGACCGGTCTCGATCGGCTCAGGAGTAGTAGCCGCGGGCGACCGCGGCCTCGAGGACCCGCTCGATGCCGATCGCATACGCGGCGACCCGCATGCCGACGTGGTCAGCCGCCGCGCGGGCCGCCACGGCGTCGTAGGCGGCGACGAGGATCCGGGCGAGCCGATCGTTGACCTCCGGTTCCTCCCAGCCGACGTGCTGGAGGTTCTGGGCCCACTCGAAGTACGAGACGATCACGCCGCCGGCGTTGGCGAGGATGTCGGGAACGACGAGCACGCCCTTCCCGGCGAGAATCTCGTCGGCCGCCGGCGTCGTCGGTCCGTTGGCCCCCTCGATGACCAGCCGTGCGCGGACGCCGGCGGCATTCGCGGCATGGATCGTTCCCCCGAGGGCCGCCGGGACGAGCACCTCGCAGTCCAGGCTGGTCAGCGCTTCGCCCGGGATTCTCTCGACTCCCGGACCGTCGAACTCCGGGAGCCGGCCGCCGTCGTCACGCATGTGTGCGAGTAGCGCGTACGGGTCGATCCCCGCATCCGAGTGGATCGCTCCGTCGACATCGGCCACGCCGACCAGCAGGCACCCGAGGTCGCAGATCAGACGGGCGACCCACGAGCCGACGTTGCCGAACCCCTGGATCACGACCCGGGTTCCCGCGGGCTCCAGTCCGATCGCCCGGGCGGCCTCCCCGTAGCAGCAGACGACCCCCCGGCCGGTCGCCGAATCGCGGCCGAGCGACCCGCCGAGGGCGATCGGCTTGCCGGTGACGATCGCCGGCGTATGCCCGTGGAGCTTCGAGTACTCGTCCATCATCCATGCCATCACCTGGGCGTTGGTGTTCACATCGGGGGCCAGGATGTCCCGGGTCGGGCCGATCACGTTCGCGATCTTGTCGATGAACGACCGTGTGATCCGCTCGAGCTCGTCCTCGCCGAGCTGGCCGGCCGGGCAGTTGACGCCGCCCTTGGCGCCTCCGAACGGGACGCCGACGACCGCCGTCTTCCAGCTCATCAGGGCCGCGAGGGCCCGAACCTCGTCGAGGTTGACATCCTCGTGGTAGCGCATCCCCCCCTTGTACGGGCCGCGCGCCCCGTTGTGCTGGACCCGGTAGCCGGAGAAGACGTGGAACTCGCCACTCGCCAGGCGCACCGGGATCTGAACCTGGACCTCCCGGCGGGCCGATCGAAGCAGGGCCCGGATCCCGTGCTCGAGCCCGAGCTGGTCGGCCGCGGCCTCGAAATAGCGCATCGCGCTCTCGAACACCGAGACCTCGGCCGGCCCGATCCGCGGTGCCTTGTTGGCCACGCGAGGCGAGCGGTCCCGCAGCTGACCCGCACCGCCCGCCGGCGGGCCGGGCGACGAAACGGAGCTCGCGTCGTGGGCTGGTGGTCGGCGGGCCACGGCGACATGATGACGGGCCGAGCACCACGCTCGGGCAGGCCGGATACGATTCACCGGCCGTCCACCCGCGAACGAGAGGTCCATCGACGTGGCCGTCAACCTCAAGGCAGCCCCGAACCCCGACCTCACCCCCGGCACGCTGCCGTCCTCGATGTCAGCCTGGGTGATCCGCGAGGAGCGCCAGGGCGAGCCGATCGACGCGTTCCAGATCGAGGAGATCGAGGTCCCCGAGCCCGGACCTTTCGAGGTGATCGTCCGGGTGATGGCTGCCGGCGTCAACTACAACAACGTCTGGGCCGCGCTCGGCCAGCCGGTCTCCGTCTTCCGCTCGGGCGACCACCCCCAGTACGGGCATCACATCGGCGGGTCCGACGGCTCCGGTGTCGTCTGGAAGGTCGGGCCGGGAGTGACGCGGTGGAAGCCGGGTGACGAGGTCGTGATGCACTGCAACCAGGCCTCCTACGAGGATCCCGAGGTCCACGGCCTCGACCCGCTTGCCGCCCCGTCCCAGCGGATCTGGGGCTACGAGACGACCTGGGGGTCGTTCGCCGAGTTCACCAAGGTCCAGGCCCAGCAGCTGCTGCCCAAGCCGCCGGCGCTCAGCTGGGAGGAGGCCGGGTCCTACGGGCTGGTGTATTTCACGGCCTACCGGATGCTGATCGGCCGGTGCGGCCTGAAGGCTGGCGACCGGGTCCTGATCTGGGGCGCGGCAGGCGGACTGGGCGTGTTCGCGACGCAGCTCTGCGCGGCAGCCGGGGCGCAGTGCGTCGGCGTCGTCTCCTCGGAGGAGAAGGGCCGCCTGGTGATGGAGCTCGGGGCGACCGGCTACATCAATCGCGAGGACTTCGCCGGCATGATGCGCCGGGGCGGCGAGACCCCTGACGAGGAGAAGGTCCGCTTCGGGGAGATGCGGAGGTTCGCCAAGGCGGTCAAGGAGATCCTCGGCGAGGCTCCGGACATCGTCTTCGAGCATGTCGGCAAAGCGACCTTCCCGACGTCGGTCTTCACCGTCCGACCGTTCGGCAAGGTCGTGATCTGCGCCGGGACGACCGGCTTCGACGTCGACTTCGACGTCCGCTACCTCTGGATGCGCCAGAAGGAGATCGTCGGCTCGCACTTCGCGAATGCCTACGACTGCCTGAAGGCCAACGAGCTGATCGATCAGGGTAGGATTCGGCCCGTGCTCTGGCGGACATTCGGCTTCGAAGGCGTCGGCCAGGCCCACCAGCTGATGCGGGAGAACAAGCACCTCGGGAAGATCGCGATCCTCGTCGGGGCGACCGCCGAAGGCCGCGGCCGGACCGCCGACGGGCCCGGGGCGATCCACGCCAAGGTGGGTGCCTGATGGCCGCCGGCGTCGTTGTCCTTCCCTGGTACGCGACCGGTTTCCGCAGCGACGACCTAGCCGAGGAGCTCGAGCGGATCTCGAAGGTCTCGCTCCGCTACGGCGCGAGCTCCCACATCGTCTACCGCTCGCGCGACGACCGCTACAAGTTCCTCCAGGTCATCGACTTCGAGCGCAAGCTCGACTGGGAGCGCTACTGGCTCGGGCCCGAGATGATCGACTTCCGCACGAACTGCCAGAGCTGGTACCAGGTCCCGATCGTCTACGTCTGGCATGACGTCGTCGTCGCCGGCGCCGGTCCGGCGGCAGACACCGGGTCGGCAGACTCCGGGTCGGACGCGGCCGTGCGGGCCCTCGGCAAGTCTGCCTAGCCACGCCTCAGTCCTTCAGCGCAAGCTCGATCGCCCGGGCGACCTGCTCGCGCGAGCGCGCGCCGACGGCGCTCCCGAGTGCCTCCCGCCACCGCTCGGGCGTCACCGCCCGCCGGGGCAGCCCCAGACCGACGAGGACGGCGCCGGGATCGACGAACGGCGCCGTGTGCTCGGCCCGCCGTCTCGCGGCGACGTGCTGGGCCCGCGCCAACGGCGTGCGACCGCCGTCGCCGACCAGGTTCAGGAGGTCCTCGGTCACCTGCGGCACGGCCCGCCGGGCACACCGCTCCCACGGGGCGTCGGCAGCCGAGTCGACGACGACCTGACGGACGACGCGCCAACCCTGGTGGTGGGACTCGCAGCGGGCGACGAGGAAGTGGGCGAGCGCCTCGGCCACGGCGACGCCGCCCGGCTCGGATCCGTGTACGTCGAGATGGCGCAGGGCCTCGGCCACCCGCCGCCCGCGCCCCACGGCCCTGGCGAGCTGCTCGGCCGTGCGTCCAGGTCGTGACTGTCTCAGCGAGATCGACCCAGGGTACCGGGGGTATCCTGCGGTCGGTGGCCGCAGACCCAAGACCGTCGAGTGAAGACCCAGACGCGGCCCCTCCGAGCAAAGATCCCGAGGCGCCCCCGACCATCTACGAATGGGGCGGCGGCCGGCCGGCGTTCGAGCGCTGGCTGAACGTCTTCTACGATCTCGTCGAGCGCGACGAGCTGCTCGCCCCGGTATTCGGCGGTACGGTCACGGAGGCGCATCGCGCGAACGCCACGACCTGGTGGTGCGAGGTGATGGGCGGACCGGCGGACTACACCGAGCGCCAGGGCGGGTACGAGCACATGCTGGCGCACCACATCGGCCTCGAGGTGACCGGCGAGCAGCGCCTCCGCTTCGTGACCCTGCTCAGCCGGGCGGCCGACGACGCCCGGCTGCCGGACGACCCGGAGTTCCGGGCGGCGATCGTCGGCTACGCCGAGTGGGGCTCGCGCCTCGCCGTCCACAACTCGCAGCCGGAAGCCGAGGTCGCTCCGCACGCGCCGGTGCCCCGCTGGGGATGGGGCGTCGCCCCGCCCTACCAGCCGTAGACCCACCTCGCGGGACCCGCCTTGACACCCGCGTGACCCGAGGAGTCGCGACCGAGCGGCCCACCCCGCCGGCGGTCAGGCCGAGCCTTCGAGAAACACCTTCGCGAGCCGCTTGGGTGCGCGCACGAGCCAGGCTTCGGTGATCAACTCGTCGAGCCCGTCGGTCGAAATCGACTCGAGGCGGACGAGCACGGCGGGATAGCCGTCGAAATGCGGCGTCGTGAAGAAGACCCGGGGGTCGTCGGCCAGGAGGGCCTCCTTGGCACCGAGATGCTCGACATAGGCTCCGAGGATCGGCCCCGCCGGCGCCGCGTCGCCGAGCGCCCGGAGGTCGGCCCCCCGGAGCGGCCGCTCCCAGACGAAGCCCTTCTTGCCCACCTTCCAGGACGCGTGGCCGTGCGAGGTGGTCTCAGAGGTCTCCGGCAGCGCGAGCGCGATCCGGCGGACGTCCTCCCAGTCGGCCACCGGCCCCGCCTACTGGATCCCTGAACGGTCGGGGACGGCGGGTTCCCGGCCCGCGACGGCGGCAACTCGCTCGCGGTATGCGACGAGCCGCTCTCCGTAGGCGATGACCTTCCCCATCCTCGCCGGCAGCTGACGGTCGTTGAGGTTCGGCGGAGCCTCGGACCCGAGGCGCGAAGAGAGCAGGCGGGCCATCGAGGCGTTCCCGGCCGACCGCTGAAGGACAGAGGTCGCCGCGGATGACCCGGCCTCCCGGCGTGCCGCGCCAGCCGCCGGCCCGCCCGCGGGTCCGACCTCGTGCTTCGCGTACGGCGCGGGGTTCGTGGTTCTCGACACTGGTTTCGCTGGTGCGTTCGACGGCGGCCGGGCGCCGACCCTAGCGCGTTCGGCGCGGTCGCGCCAGCCGCATCGGCGCGTGCCCGCCAGCCGCCTTCAGCGCTCGAGCGGAGCCATCGTCAGGCCGGCGTCGCGCAGGCACTCCCAGTAGTGCTCTGCGGCCTCCTCGTGGCCTGTCCAGACGATCGCGAGGCCCTTGTTGTGGATCGTGTCGGCCAGGGCGTAGCCGGCGTCGAGCGTGACGCCGGGGAGCACCCGGGCGAGGGTTGCCGCGACGTGGTCGAAGGTGTTGTGGCTGTCGTTGCGGACGATCACCTTCCACGAGCCGCCCATGCCCGTGCCGGGTCCGTCGGTGCGGGGCAGCTCGATCGTCGCCGGCATCAGTCTCCGAGCTTAGCTCGAAGGGCCAGGGGTTTCGAGCTCGGTGCGCTTGGACCAGTAGCGGTCCAGGCCGTGCCAGCTCTGCCCGGGCGGGAGCGCCCCGTTGTAGCGGGTCGCGGTGACCGGGTCGGTGGCCGCGGCGATCTCGGCGACCATCTGCGCGACGAAGCCGGCCTCGTCGAGGTGTCGGGCGCGCTCGCCCCAACGGCCGAGCGCCTCGCGGATCGCCGCGAGATGTCCGGCCGGGTCGTCGATGCCGCCGAAGTGGGTCAGACCGAGGCTGACCGGCTGCCAGGCCTCGACGGCGTCGAGAGAGGTACGCCAGGCGTCGAGATCGATGTCGGGCGGGGGGGTCGGCGGGAGGACGAAGTCCGACGGGGGGATGCGGACGCCGCAGACGTCGCCGACGAACGCCCGGCCGGTCGGCTCGTGGAAGTAGGAGACGTGGTGGGACGCGTGGCCGGGGGTGTAGGCGACGGCGAACGGACCGAGCGTCTCGCCACCGGTCAGGATCCTCACGCGGTCGGCGGGAACCGGGACGATCTCGCCCCAGAGGCGGTCCATGTCGTCTCCGTAGAGCCGCGTCGCGCTGGCGACGAGACGGCTGGGATCGACGATGTGGCGGGCGCCCCGCTCGTGCACCCAGACCTCGACCTCAGGCCAGCGACGGACGATCGCGCCGGCGCCACCGGCGTGGTCGAGGTGGATGTGGGTCAACGCGAGGGCTCGGGGCACAACCGGGCCGAGGGCTTCGAAGAGGGCGTCGAGCGACGAGGTCGGGCCGGGGTCGATGAGGATGTCGCCGACCAGCCAGGCGCAGATCACCCGGTCGCGGCCGAGATGGCGGACGTCGATGGGACGGGGATCGTCGGTCTGCACTGTCAGGCGCCTCCGGATGCGGTGGGCCGGCGAACCCTACAATCGCAGGCGTGAGTGGTGACCCCCACCCCCACCCCCACCCCGGCCCCCGCCGCCAGGCGCACCGCCTCGACCGTCCGGACCGACCGTGGCTGATCCGGACGTACTCGGGCCACTCGACGGCGAAGGCGTCGAACGAGCTCTACCGGAAGAACCTCGCCCAGGGGCAGACCGGCCTGTCGATCGCCTTCGACCTGCCGACGCAGACGGGCTATGACTGCGACCACGAGCTCGCCCGCGGGGAGGTGGGCAAGGTCGGCGTGTCGATCTCACACCGGGGAGACATGGCCGACCTGCTCGGGGGGATCCCGCTCGACGAGATGAACACGTCGATGACGATCAACGCGACGGCTCCGTGGCTGCTCGCGCTGTACATCGTCGCCGCGGAGCAACAGGGGGTCTCGCCCGGAGACCTGCGAGGGACGACGCAGAACGACATCATCAAGGAGTTCCTCGCGCGGGGAACGTACGCCTTCCCGCCGGCACCGTCGATGCGCCTGATCGCCGACACGATCGCCTACACGGTCGAGCATGTGCCTCAGTGGAACCCGATCAACATCTGCTCCTACCACCTCCAGGAGGCGGGGGCGACGCCGGTCCAGGAGATCGCGTTCGCGATGGGCAACGCGATCGCCGTGCTCGACGCCGTCGGCGAGCGCCTCGGCGGGAGCCCCGCGCGGATGTCGGCCGTGTTCGGTCGGATCTCCTTCTTCGTCAACGCGGGGGTCCGTTTCATCGAGGAGCACGCCAAGCTCCGGGCGATGGCCGCCCTGTGGGGGGAGATCGGCCGGGACCGGTACGGCGTGGTCGATCCGAAGCTGCTGCGCTTCCGCTACGGGGTCCAGGTCAACTCGCTCGGGCTGACCGAGCCGCAACCGGAGAACAACGTCCAGCGGATCGTCCTCGAAGCGCTCGCGGTCACGCTCGGCCGGGACGTCCGCGCCCGGGCGATGCAGCTGCCGGCCTGGAACGAGGCGCTCGGGCTGCCGCGGCCGTGGGACCAGCAGTGGTCGCTGCGCATCCAGCAGGTCCTGGCGTTCGAGACCGACCTGCTCGAGTACCCGGACATCTTCGAAGGCTCGATCGTGATGGACGGGCTGGTCGACGAGCTGCTCGACGGGGCGAGGACCGAGCTCGGGGTGATCGCCGAGCACGGCGGGGCGGTGGCGGCGGTCGGCTACATGAAGGCGGCCCTCGTCGACTCCCATCGCGAGCGGATCCGGCGGATCGACGCGGGCGAGCAGACGGTGGTCGGCGTCAACCGCTTCACCGGGACCGCGCCGTCGCCGCTGACGGCGGACCTCGACGGAGGGATCCTCGTGGTCGACCCGGCGCTCGAAGCCGAGCAGGTCAGCGAGCTCGCGCGATGGCGCGCCGAGCGCGACGCGGCGGCCGTCGAGACCGCGCTCGAGGACCTCCGGCGGGCGGCGGCCGGCGAGCAGAACATCATGATCGCGTCACTCGCGGCCGCCCGGGCGGGCGTCACCACGGGCGAGTGGGCGCAGGCGCTGCGGGACACGTTCGGCGACTACCGGGCGCCGACCGGCGTCGGCGGCGCGGCCGGGTCACCGGGGACCGGCGACCTCGACGAGCTCCGCGGGGAGGTCGACCGGCTGTCGGAGTCGCTCGGCCGGCGGCTGAAGATGCTGGTCGGCAAGCCCGGCCTCGACGGCCACTCGAACGGGGCCGAGCAGATCGCCGTCCACGCGCGGGACGCCGGCTTCGAGGTCGTCTACGAGGGGATTCGCCTGACCCCCACCCAGATCGCCAACTCGGCGCTCCAGGAGGGTGTCCACGTGGTCGGCCTGTCGATCCTCTCGGGGTCGCACCGCGACCTGATTCCCGACGTGATCGACGCGCTGCGCGAGCGCGGCGTCGACGTGCCGATCGTCGTCGGGGGGATCATCCCCGACCGGGACGTCGGGCCGCTGCGCGAGGCGGGCGTGGCGGCCGTCTTCACGCCGAAGGACTTCCGCTTCTCGGCGATCATGCGGGAGATCGTCGGGCTGGTGGCCGAGCGCCACCGGACGCAGGTGAAGGCCTAGGTGAGCGGCGCCGAGCTCGGCGCCCGCCTCCGCCGCGGCGATCTGAGCGCCGCGCCGGCGGTCCTCAACCTGCTCGAGAGCACGACGCCGGAAAGTCGGATGGCCGCGACCGAGCTGCTCGACGCGGTCTCGCCGGCCGCGCTCGGGGGTGAGGCTCCGGGGCACATCGTCGGCGTGACGGGCCCGCCGGGCGTCGGCAAGTCGACGCTCGTCTCGGCACTCGTGTCGGTCTGGCGGGCCCGCGGCCGGACGGTCGCCGGGCTGGTCGTCGACCCGTCGTCGAAGCGATCCGGAGGGGCATTGCTGGGCGACCGGGTACGGATAGTCGTCGATCCCGACGACCGGGGTGTGTTCGTCCGGTCGACGGCAACCGGCCACCGGCTCGGCGGCCTGGGGCCGGCGACGCGGGCGGCGGGCGAGGTCCTGGCCGTGGGGTTCGACGTCGTCGTCATCGAGACGGTCGGCGTCGGGCAGTCGGAGACGGCGGTCGCCGAGATCGCCGACACGGTTGCGGTCGTGCTCCAGCCCGGGTCGGGCGACATGCTCCAGTTCCTGAAGTCCGGAATCATGGAGATCCCCGACCTGCTGGTCGTGACGAAGGCCGATGTCGGGCGCCTGGCGCAGGACACCCTCCGCGACGCGCGGGCCGCCCTCGCGGCGGCCGGGTCGTCGGCGACGCCGAGCCTCGGCGTCTCGTGCCTGCCTCCGCCGTACGGGGTCGAGGAGCTGGCCGATGCGCTCGAGAACCACCGGGCGTCGGTCGATCTGGTGGGCCGGCGGGTGCGGGCGCGGCGCGCCGGCGCGCTGGCCGACTACCTGACCGAGCACGGCGAGCGGGGGCTGCGCCGGCTGGGTGGGCGACGGGCGGCGGAGACCTGGCTGGCCGAGCAGCCGCCGGGTCAGGGGGTCGCGGGGCTCGTCGGGTCGCTCGAGCGCAGGGCGGTGCTGGCGGGGCCGCGGGACGGCGGATGACGGGGAATCTCCGCGGTCAACGGACGAGCTCACCGTGCCAGGCCGCGTACGCGACGAGGTCGTCGGCCGGGAGCAGGGGAATCCCGTAGCGCTCGGCCGCGCCCTCGAGACGCTGCCGGCCCTCGCGTCGATCGAGCGGGCTCTTGCGGTCGAGCAGGGCCAGCGGACGGGCGAACTCGGCGCGAAAGCCGCGTTCGCACTCGACGACCCTGCCCCAGGCGACGACGGCGCCCCAGACGGCCTCGGGCGCCGGAAGGTCGGGCTCCGTCGGGAGGTCGTAGTAGGCCGAGTAGCCGCAGCCGCAGGCCGCGTGCGGGGCGTCATGACCACCGAGTGCGAAGCACTTGGCGTTGCGGTCGTGGTCTGGCGACCACGGCATCGGAATCGCGCGCGGGGCGACCATCGCGAGCGCCGGGTTGTAGACGAATCGCCCGGCGACGAAGATCCCCGAGTAGAGGCCGCCCTTGCGCGCGCCCCAGCGGCGGAAGCCGACGAGCGGCTGGGCGACGGGTTCCGGCGTCACGCGGGGGTGGGTGCTGGCCGGTCCGGGGCGGGCGCGACCTCGGGCGGCGCGGGCAGCGGCGCGGGTTGGGGGTCGGGCACGGGCAGCGGCACGGGGGCCGGGCGCTCGGTTTCGCGCAGTGGTTTTCCGATGTCGCCCACGGCGCCTGATTATCTCAGTGCTCGGCGATCGCCGGGCGGGGGGTCGGGTCGAGGTCGGCGAGCTTGGCGCGGACGCGGCCGAGACGGTCGGCGAGATCCTCCTCGAGCCGGTCGAGATCGGCCGCTCGGAGGCGGACGAGCTCGAGTTGACGCTCGAGCAGGTCCTGGGCCTGGGACAGCAGGGCACGACGGCGTTCGGGCTCGACGTCGTCGCGACTGAGCTCGTTGCGCAGGGCCGCGCGGGCGTCCTCGGCTGCGATCAGCTCCTTGAGCTCGTCGAGCGAGACGCCGAGCAGCGACTTGAGGCGCATCACGTCGAGCAGGCGGTCGAGGTCGGTCTGCTCGTAGAGGCGGTGGGACCCCGCCATCCGGGCGCCGCCGTCCGGGAGGAGGCCGATCTCCTCGTAGTAGCGGATCGTCCGGGCGGTGGTCCCGGCCAGGCGAGCGAGGTCGCCGATCCGCAGGGTGTCGGCGCTCATCGGCTGAGCACCCGCTCGACCTCGAGCTCGGCGCCCGGGTCGCGCGACGACGACGGCGCGGCGGCGTGTGCGTTCGCCGGCGAGACGGTGGCGAACCTCGGGCGCATCATGCAGACCATGGCACCGATGAAGGATGTCGCGGCGAGGACCCAGAGGGCGACGTGCATGTTGTGGATGAAGGGTGCCAGCTTCTGGTCGGAGAGGCCCTGGGCGAGCCCGGAGAAGATCTTGAAGAGTGTTGCCTTGGGGACGGCGGACGTCACGATCGCCAGCACGAAGGCGATCGAGAGGACGGCCCCGGTGTTCTGGAGGAGCATCCGCGCGCCGGCTGCGATCCCCCGCCGCTGGGCCGGGACGGTGCCCATCATCGCGGCCGTGTTCGGGCTGTTGAACATCCCCGAGCCGACGCCGACGATCGTCAGCCAGAGCGTGCTCTGCCAGTAGGCGGTGTGGACCTGGAGCGTCGTCATCAGGGCAAGGCCGACGCCGACGGTGACCATGCCGAGCGCGGAGAGCGCGCGTGACCCGTGACGGTCGGCGTAGATCCCGGCCAGCGGCGAGGCGATCAGCATGCCGGCGGCGAGCGGGATCAGCTTGATGCCCGCGGTGATCGCGTCGTCGCCCTGGGCCCCCTGGAAGTAGAAGACGAAGAGGAACATCAGGGCAAAGCGGGCGAGGCCGTTGATGAACGAGGCGGCCGACGCGGCGGCGAACAGGCGGTTGCGGAAGATCCCGAGGTCGAGCATCGGCGCCTTCACGCGGCTCTCGATGACCACCCAGAGCGGAAGGAGGACGACCGCGGCGGCGAGCCCGACGACGACGATCGGATCGCTCCAGCCGCTCAGCCCGCCGCGGGAGACGCCGAGGACGAGGCCGGTGAGGCCGACGACGAAGGTCAGCGTCCCGACGACATCGAAGCCGCGATCGCCGTCGGGCTTGGCGAGCTCGCGGAGGATCAGTGCGCCCCAGCCGGCGCCGATCAGACCGAAGGGGACGTTGAACCAGAAGACCCACTGCCAGGAAACCGAGACGAGCACACCGCCGAGCACCGGGCCGAGGACGAGGCCGACGGCTGCGATCATCGTGTTCGCACCCATTGCCATGCCGAGCTGTTCGCGGGGAAAGGCATCGGTGACGAGGGCGGCGGCGTTGGCGAAGAGGAAGGCTCCGCCGATGCCCTGGGCGATCCGCCAGAGGATCAGCTGGGTGACGTCGGCCGAGAAGCCGGCGCCGAGCGAGGCGGCGGCGAAGACGAGAAAGCCGGCGACATAAGCCTTCTTGCGACCGAATAGATCGGACAGACGCCCGGCGTTGAGGACGAGGACGGTCGAGGCGATCATGTAGGCGAGGATCACCCAGACGAGGCCGAGCAGGCTACCGTGGAGGCTCCGCTCGAGGTCCGGCAGGGCGATGATCAGGGTGCCGGAGTTGGTCGCCGCGAGCAGCATGCCGAGGCTGGTGCACGAGAGGGCCCACCACTTGTAGTTGGCGTGGTCGGCCGAGACGCCGAGGCTCCTGCGTGTTTTGGGGACGGAGTTGCTGCCGGGCCGAGCTGCCATCGGCGGGATCCTTTGAGAGCTTACGTGAACGTAAGGTTCAGGATATCACGAGACGGGCGGAAGATTCGCAATCCGGGCGTGTGTGCGACCTCACACACCGACGGCGCACTCGCGACAGCCTGCTCGGCGATGACCGCGTCGAGCGCGGCCGCTCTGAACCCCCAGCCGCTGCCGCCGCGCGTGTCCGGCCAAAGGTTCGTCAGCCAGCAGACGCACTCCTGCGGATCGCAGATCTCCGCGCTGAACCCCCAGCCCGAGCCGCCCGGAAGCTGGTAGCCGGCAGGGCGCTTGGAGCGTCGTCTCGGGCGGGCGGCCGCGGCGGCGGCCGACTCGGGGCCGGCCGGCCGGCCGCGGCGCCTACTTGGCGGGCGGGGCCGAACCGGTCAGGGAAGCCAGGCGCCAGTTGCCGGCGACCTTGACCAGCCCGAGCGTCGTGTCGACCGGCTTCTGGTTGGAGGCGCCCGTGTGGACGCGGGCGAGCGCGCTCTGGCCGGTCACCTTGACGCTCACGACGGCGAGCGTCGGCTTGACCACGGTCCTCAGGTTGCTGCGGGCGAGGGCGGTCGTGCACGGGAGGTTGATCGACGCCATCTGCTGGAGCAGGTTCGGGGCGAAGAGCCGGCAGATCTTGGCGTAGTCCTTGGCGGCAACCGCGTTTCCGTAGGCGACGACCGTCGACTTGACCTGCGCCGACTGGTCGGCGCCGCCGCAACCGGAGAGGACGACGGCCGTCAGGCCAACCGACAGGAGGGTCGTGGTTCGCCGCACGCGTGCAGGTTATCCATGCCGGGGCCGACCCGCCCGGTCCGAGGGCCACGACGCGCCGGTGGGCGTGTTCATGGATTGGCAAGGTTCGATCGTCCCCGCGGCCGAGGCGATCGCCGATGATGTCGGGAGATGCTGATCCTGATGCTCTTCGCCCTCCTGGCCGGCGCTGGGACCGCCCTCAGCCCGTGCGTGCTGCCCGTGCTCCCGGCGCTCCTCTCGGCCGGGGGAGTCGGCGGCCGGCGGCGGCCGCTCGGGATCGTGCTCGGTCTGACGATCACCTTCACGATCACGATCGTCGGCATCTCGAAGGTCGCCGGCGGCGTCGGCCTCGGGTCAGATCCGCTGCGCGACGTCGCCGTCGTGGTGCTCCTGGTATTCGGGGCGACCCTGCTTGTCCCGTCGCTGGCCCGGCGCCTGGAGGACCCGCTTGCCTTCCTCTCGCGCCTCGGCCCCCGGACGCGGGGCGACGGGTTCGCGTCGGGGCTCGTCGTCGGCGGAGCCCTCGGCTTCGTCTACACGCCGTGCGCGGGGCCGATCCTCGCGGCGGTGATCACGGTCGGCGCGGCAAGCGGCCGCTCGGTTGCCGTCGGACTCTCCTACGCCGTCGGTTCGGCAGTCGTCCTGCTCGCCCTGTCGCTCGGCGGTCGCCGCGTGATCGACCGTCTGCGGGCGGCCGGGCGGGGGCCACAGGTCCAGCGGACGCTCGGCGTCGTGATGGTCCTCACGGCCGTCGTGATCGTCACGCAGCTCGACGTCAGGCTCGACCAGCAGATCGCCGAGCACATCCCCCAGGTCAGCCTGACCGCGTCGCTCGAGGACAGCCACGCCGTGACCGGCCGGATCGCGTCGTCCCTGCACGGGGCGACGTCCCGCTTCACGTCGCCGGCCGCGCAGGCCGCCAGCCGGGCGCCGACCCTCCCGGATCTCGGGCCGGCCCCGGCCTTCACGGGGACCGAGCGGTGGTTCAACACGCCGGGAGGCGCGCCGCTGACGCTGGCCGAGCTGCGCGGGAAGGTCGTGCTGATCGACTTCTGGACGTACACGTGCATCAACTGCCTGCGTACGCTGCCCTACCTCGAGGCCTGGAACTCCAAGTACGCGGCGGACGGACTGACGATCGTCGGGATCGAGACGCCGGAGTTCGCCTTCGAGCACGACGCGTCCAACGTGTCGAACGCGATCGGCTCGCTCGGCATCAAGTACCCCGTGGTCCAGGACAACAACATGGCGACGTGGAACGCCTGGGGCAACCAGTACTGGCCGGCCGAGTTCCTGATCGACGCCCAGGGTCACGTCCGCTCGGCCGAGTTCGGCGAGGGCGACTACTCGCAGACCGAGGCGAAGATCCGCTCCCTGCTGGCGGCCGCCGGGCAGTCGTCGCTCGGGGCGGACGCCCGGCCCGTGGGTGCGATCACGCCGTCCCAGCAGGCGACGCCCGAGACCTACCTCGGCTACGCGCGGGCCAGCGGCTGGCTGCCGGCGAACCCGACGCCCGGCACGCACACGACCCGGGCGACGACCGGCGCGATCCCCCTGAGCAGGTTCGCCTACGGCGGCGAATGGACGATCGGACCCCAGCAGGCGGTGGCCGGAGCCGGCGCCCGGATCGACGCCGAGGTCGAGGGCAAGAACGTCTACATCGTGCTCAGCCCGCCGCAGCCCGGCACCGTCGGGCAAGTCCGCGTCACGCTCGACGGCCGGCCGGCCCCCGACGGAGTCGACGTCCACGGCGGGTCGATCACGGTCGACGCCCAGCGCCTGTACACGGTCGCATCGTTCCCCCAAGACGCCCGCCACCGCCTGACCCTCGAGCCCTCGCGCGGGACGCAGGGCTTCTCGTTCACGTTCGGCTGACCCTCCCCCGGCGCGTCGCCGACGCCCGGTCCTCGACATCGACCTCGGGACGCCGGGTCGCGACCGAGCCGCGCGTGGGCTCGCGATCGCGCTGCGCACAGCGGCCTGACCAGCTGCGCGTGGGCTCGCGATCGCGCTGGGCACAGCGGCCTGACCGAGCTGCGCGTGGGCTCGCGATCGCGCTGCGCGCAGGGGCCGGAGCGAGCTGCCCAGGGGGTCGCGACCGGGCTGCGGATGGGCTCGCGATCGAGCTGCGCATAGAATCAAACGCGTGGACGCCGACCCCCGCGTGGACGCCGAGCCCCGCAGCTGGCTGCGCTGCTACCGCTGTTGGTCCCAGGATCTCGAAGTCCAGGTCCACTACGAGGGGATCCACAAGATCGACCCGGAGACCGGCGAGCGCGCCGAGGTCGTCGACGAGCTGCAGGAGGCCGTCGTCCAATGCCTTGACTGCATGCACGACCAACCGCACCTCGGCTTCCAGGACGGCCGGGTCGAGCCGATCGAGGATCGGTGGGAGCGAATGGTCGCCGGGACGCCGTGGGTCGCCTCCTGCACGGTGACCGTCGACGCCGACGAGGTCGAGAGCTGCTCGGGACCCGACGCCGGCGACGCCCTCTCCTACGCGGCGTTCGGCGACCACGGAGTCCGCGAGTTCTTCACGCACGTCCGCTTTCACAAGCATGAGGACGACAACCGGATCGTCGTCCACCTGCTCGTCGAGCTCTACGCCCGTTCGCTCGACGAGGCGACCGAGGTGCTCGAGGAGGCTGCCCGCGGGGCGCTGGCGATCACGTCGCTCGCCGAGGAGTCCCGCCCGCCGGCGGCGACCCCCGGCGAGGACCCGCACTAGCGGCGATGGCCCACCCCGTCCGCCGGTCGTGCCTCTCGGTGCCCGGATCGTCCGAGCGGAAGATCCAGAAGGCGCTCGGTCTCGACGTCGACGAGGTGATCTTCGACCTCGAGGACGCCGTGGCGATCGCCGCCAAGGACCAGGCGCGTGTCGACGTCGTCGCCGCGCTCGCCGCCAACCCCGACCAGGCCGACCGGATCGCCGTCCGCGTCAACGCTCCCGGGTCACCGTGGTGCCACCTCGACCTGATCGCCCTCGCGGCGGCCGACATCCCCCCGGCGTCGGTGATCCTCCCGAAGACCGAGAGTCCCGACGACATCGCCTTCGTCGACCGTCTGCTGGCCGGCGTCGAGGCACGCTCCGACGCGAGGCGGCCGGTGAGCATCCAGGCCCTGATCGAGACCGCCGCCGGCCTGCTCTGGGCTTCGGAGATCGCCGGGGCGTCCGGCCGGCTCGAGACCCTGATCCTCGGTTACGCCGACCTCAGCGTCTCGCTCGGCCGTCGGCCTCCCGGACCGGCGCACCCGGACGGCTCGGCCTGGGACGGGGCTCGTGACGCGGTCGTCGTGGCTGCCAAGGCGAGCGGTCTCCAGGCGATCGACGGCCCGTACCTCGGGGTCGCGGCCGACGACCACTTCCGCGCGCAGGCGATCCGCGCCCGGGAGCTCGGCTTCGACGGCAAGTGGGCGATCCACCCGGCCCAGGTCGCCTCGCTGAACGAGATCTTCGCGCCGAGCCCGAAGGACGTCGCCCGGGCGCGTGAGATCGTCGTCGCGCTCGACGAGGCCACCGCCACAGACGGAGCCGGGGCCGTCGCGCTCGACGGCGCGATGCTCGACGAGGCGCTCCGCCAGTGGGCGCTCGGCGTCCTCGCCAGCGCCGACCGGGCTGACCGGCCGGCCGGCTGACCACGCTCGCGCGGCGGGCGTTCGCCGAGCGTCGGGGTTTGAGTCCGGCTGCCACGCGGGTCAGCGGACGCGGAGGCGGTCGACCGCCCGCGAGGTCGTCAGGCCCGCGTGTGGGCCGCCCTCGATCGCGTAGACCAGCGGGTCGTCCGCCACCAGGCCGAGGCCGTGTCGCGGCCGCGGAAGGTCGGCGAGTCGCGTCCACCGGCCGGTCGTCGGGTCGAGGGCGTCGACCTCGCTGAATGTCGAAGACGCGTCCTCGCCGCCGACGACAACGATCTTCCCGCCCGCGGCAACCGCCTGGAAGCTGCTTCGGGCAAGTGGCATCGGTGGCTCCTTCTGCCAGGCTCGCGCCACCCGGCTGGAGGCGCTCGACATCGGTGAAGTTGCCCTGGCCGAGCGCCCGCCCGCCCAGCAGCCAGACCGCTCCGCCGGCGGCGACCGCCGCGACGTGCTCGCGGGCGTGGTGGAGCGGCGGCCCGAGCGACCACCGGCCGCTGTCGAAATCGAAGATCGCCGTCGTCGCGATCGTCGTCATCGAGTCGCTCCGTCCCCCGGCCACGTAGAGGCGGTGCCCGAGCACCGCCGCGCCGGCCGCCGCCCTCGCGAGCGGGGCGGGCGGCATCGGCGTCCACCGCGCGGTCGCGGGATCGAAGCGCCAGAAGTCGCGGACCGCCCCGGCGCTGACGTCGGTCGGCCGCGAATACCCGCCGACGACGTAGAGCGAGCCGCCGTAGCCGACCGCGCTCATGTGGTTGAGCGGCTTCGGCAGCGACGTCCCCGTGCTCCACCGGCCGGTCCGCAGATCCAGCCGCTCGACCAGGTCGCTGGTCTGCAGGTCGGTCCCGAAACCCCCTACCACGTAGGCCGTGTGGCCGACGAGCGCCGCGGACACCTCGCTGCGTGCGTGCGGCGAGTCCGGCTGCGCGACCCACCGGTCGACGGGGATCCCGACCAGCGACGGGCGCGACGACGTCTTCTTCTGCGACTTGGCGTCCCCAACCGTCGTCGGCGAGCTAACCCCCCCGCTGCCCGGAGCCCGGCCGCCCCCACCCCCACCGAACAGGCCGAGTCCACCGGCGAGCAGCGCCACGATGCCGATCGCGACCAGTCCGGCAACCAGCCGGCGGAGACCATACCTGGGTGCGTTCGACTCGCCGATCCCAGCATCCTTCCAGGCCGACGCGACGCTACGCGCTGGGTGGCTCGGCCGCGGTGTCCGCCAGGTCGCGAACCTCCTGGCAGATCCTCTGCTGCCACTCCGGCTGGCCGTCGATGTAGAGGTCGACTCGCGGGTCGGTGGCGTGGGACACGACAGCCCCAGCCTAGGGCCCGGGACGATCGGCAGGACTCGCCGGCCACGGCGGGCGAGGCGGTCGTGCGCCGCCGTGAAGCTCGGACGCCGCCGACGGAGCTCAGACGCCGCCGACGGAGCTCAGACGCCGCCGAGGGATTCGGACGCCGCCGAGGTGGTCGACGGCGCTCGCGCGCCGCCGACCCCCGTCGCACTTCCCTAGCCGAGTCGCGCCTCGAGCGCGTCGAGCTGGTCGGCGAGCGTCTCCGGCAGAGCGTCGAACTTCGCGTAATGCTCCCGGAACTGCGGCAGCTGCGCCCGCCACTGATCCTCGTCGACCGCCAGCAGCTCGGCCATCTCCTCAGCCCCGATCCCCAGGCCGTCGGTGTCGATCCCGCCTTCGACCGGCATCAGGCCGATCGGCGTCTCCACCGCCTCGACCGATCCCGCGCACCGCTCGAAGATCCAAGCCAGGACGCGGCTGTTCTCGCCGAATCCCGGCCACAGGAACTTCCCGTCGGCTCCCTTGCGAAACCAGTTGACGTAGAAGATCCGCGGCAGCGCCCCGGCTTCCGCCCCGTCGCCGAACTTGAGCCAGTGGGCGAAGTAGTCGGCCATGTTGTAGCCGCAGAACGGCAGCATCGCGAACGGGTCGAAGCGCAGCTTGCCGACCGTCCCGGCCGCCGCCGCCGTCATCTCCGAGGACATCGTCGACCCCATGAAGACGCCGTGCTCCCAGTCGAAGGACTCGCAGACCAGCGGCACGACGCCCGCCCGGCGACCGCCGAACAGCATCGCGTCGATCGGCACACCCGCCGGGTCCTCCCACTCGGCGGCGATCGCCGGGTCCTGTGACGCGGCAACCGCGAACCTCGCGTTCGGATGCGCCGACGGAGTCGTCGAATCCGGCGTCCAGTCGTCGCCGTGCCAGTCGATCAGGTGCGCCGGCGCCTCGTCGGTCATGCCCTCCCACCAGACATCTCCGTCGTCGGTCTTCGCGCAGTTCGTGAAGACCGTGTTCTCGGCGACGGTCAGCATCGCGTTCGGGTTCGTCTTGTCGCTCGTCCCCGGCGCCACGCCGAAGAATCCAGCCTCCGGATTGATCGCGTAGAGCCGGCCGTCGTCGCCCAACTTCATCCACGCGATGTCGTCGCCGATCGTCTCGACCGTCCAGCCCTCGATCGTCGGGATCAGCATCGCCAGGTTGGTCTTGCCGCACGCCGACGGGAAGGCCGCCGCGATGTACTTCACCTGACCGGCCGGCGACGTCAGCTTGAGGATCAGCATGTGCTCGGCAAGCCAGCCCTCGTCCCGCGCCATCACGGACGCGATCCGCAGCGCGAAGCACTTCTTCCCGAGCAGCGCGTTCCCCCCGTATCCCGAACCGAACGACCAGATCTCGCGGGTCTCCGGGTAGTGGACGATGTACTTGTTGTCGGCGTTGCACGGCCACGACACGTCCTCGACGCCATCGCCGAGCGGCATCCCGACCGAGTGGACGCACGGCACGAACTCGCCCTCGTCGCCGATCGCGTCGAGCGCCTCCTGGCCCATCCGGGTCATCACCCGCATGCTCGCGACGACGTACGGCGAGTCCGTCAGCTCAACTCCGACATGGGCGATCGGCGAACCGATCGGCCCCATCGAGAACGGCACGACGTACATCGTCCGGCCTTTCATCGCCCCCGTGAAGAGGTCCTTCAGAAGGTCGCGCATCTCCTGCGGATCGCGCCAGTTGTTGGTCGGGCCGGCGTCGCGCTGGTCCTTCGAGCAGATGAAGGTCCGGTCCTCGACCCGGGCGACGTCAGCCGGGTCGGAAAGCACGAGCAACGAGTTCGGTCGCTTGTCGTCAGCCAGTCGCTCCGCTGTACCCGCGTCGATCAGCGCCTGGCAGAGCGTCTCGTACTCCTCCTCGGAGCCGTCGCACCAGTGGATCGCGTCGGGTTGCGTGAGCTCGGCGACCTCTGCGACCCAAGCGATCAGGCGCTGGTGCTTGGTCGGGGCGGTGGTCTCGATCACGGCTTACATAACTCCTCTGCGTTGAACGGGATAGGGCCCCACTCTACGGGGCCGTCGGCCACCTTGTCGCGTGCGCCCGGACCGCCGGGGCGCACCGCCGAGCTCACGAAGCGCCCGGTTCACGGCGCGGCACCAGCACAAGGCGCTTGAACTCGGCGACGAGGACGCCGTCCTGGTTGAGCACGCGCGTCTGCACGCGCACCGTCCCCCGGTCCGGCTTCGTCTTCGACTCGCGCTTCTCGAGAACCTCCGACTCGCAGTAGAGCGTGTCCCCGTGGAAGACCGGCGCCGGGTGGCGAAGCTCGTCGGTCGCGAGGTTGGCGATCGCCTTTCCGCTGACGTCGGACACCGACATCCCGAGCGCGAGCGAGTAGACCAGCGGCCCGACGACGACGTTGCGCCCCTGCTGGGAGGCCGCCGCGTAGACGTCGTTCAGATGCAGCGGGTGGTGGTTCATCGTGATCAGGCAGAAGAGGTGGTTATCAGACTCGGTCACCGTCTTCGCCGGCCAGTGCTTGTACACGTCGCCGACCTCGAACTCCTCGAGGTAGCGGCCGTACGGATGGCCGCCGCTCGACTCGCGGGCCGCCTGGCCGGTCTCGACTTCGCTCATCGGGTTCTCCCTCTCACTTGGCCGCCAACCGGCGTGCCGAAGACAACAGACGGCGCTGCGCCGCCCCGGCCGCCCGAACGCCGGGCTTGCGCGCGCGGCGACCCGCCGCGACGAGCCCACGGGACGCCGGGAGCATAACGCCACCGACCGGCCGTCCCGCCGGTCGACAACCAGCTAGTAGCAGGCGATCCCCGGCGAGGCGACCAGCGGACACGCGATCGCCCGGTCGAACCCCCGGGTCGCCGCGAGCGGGCACGCATAGCCGGCGGCACACGGCGGCGGCGACGGGCATTTGCAGCCCGGTGGGACCGGGATCGGCGTCGGAGTCGGGGTCGGAGTGGGCGTCGGAGTCGGCGTCGGCGCCGGGACTGCGCACATCGCGTTCGGCGGACAGCACCCCGCCGCGAAGCTCGCCGTCGAGCACCCGCTCACCGCCCGGCCGAAGGCCGGATCGAACGGCAGGCCGCAGGCGACGTCATAGGCCTCGGCGACCGCCGCCGCCGTCGAGAACCCCGCGAGCGTCCGCCCTGCGCTCAGCACCGCTCGCAGGTCGCTCGCCCCATGGCTCCTTCCCAGGCCGCAGAGCCGCTCGCTCGAAGCCGACCCCGTCGGCCGGGTGAAGGGGTTCGCGAGCTGGACGGTAGCCGGTGCTCCCAGCCCGCTCGCGCCCGTCACGTGGAGTCCGATCGTCGCCCGATCCGGAGCCAGCGAGCCCCGCGGCCGCTCGTTGACGACGACCACCAGCGCCCGCGGTCCGCCCGAGACCGGCCGGCGGACGACGGCTCCCGCGACGAAGTAGAGGCCCGCCGGCCGGGCCAGCGAGAGCCGCAGGGTCTGGGTGCCAGGACCCTTGAAGCGCAACTCGGCAAACGTCAGGTCGAATTGCGCCGGCGCCGTCAGGCTCACATGCCACGTGTGCCTCGAGCCGCCCGCCCCCGAGGCCGGCCCCGCGAGGACCAGCCCGACGACGACGACGACGGCCGTGAAAAGGGCTCGTGCAGTCACACCACCGTGATAGCACGATGTCGACCAAAAGGGAAACGCCCGCGGGCAGGTCCCGCCGCCGGCCGCCGACTCGCTACGGTTTCGACGAGCTTCCGCCGCGACGACCAAGGACAATCGCCTTGCGCAACCCCCGCGCCTTCCTCCAGCCCCTCGCCATCGGCGCCCCCGACCCGCTTGCCGAGATCCCCGTCAAGCCGTCGCGGATGATCCACTTCTTCGACCCGAGCAACGAGAAGATGGCGGCCAAGGTCCCCGAGATCGCCAAGCGCACCGACATCCTGCTCGGCAACCTCGAGGACGGCGTCGCCGTCGAGCGCAAGGACGCCGCCCGCCACGGCCTCGTCCGCATCGCCAAGGAGATGGACCTCGGGTCGACCGCCCTCTGGACGCGCGTCAACTCGCTCGAGTCGCCCTGGGCGCTCGACGACATCTCGACCCTCGTGACCGAGATCGGAGACCGCCTCGAGGTCGTGATGGTCCCCAAGGTCGAGGGCGCCTTCGACATCCACTACGTCGACCGCCTCCTCGCCCAGCTCGAGGCCCGCGCCGGCCTGGACCGCCCGATCCTGATCCACGCGATCCTCGAGACCGCGCTCGGCGTCGCCAACCTCGAGGAGATCGCCGCCGCCAGCCCGAGGATGCAGGGCATGAGCCTCGGACCCGCCGACCTCGCCGCCTCCCGCCGGATGCGCACGACCCGCGTCGGCGGCGGCCATCCCGGCTACCGGGTGATCGCCGACCCCGACCCCGCCGGCCCCGACGCGCCCCGGCCGAGCGCCCAGCAGGACCTCTGGCACTACTCGATCGGTCGCATGGTCGACGCCTGCGCAGCCGTCGGCGCCCTCCCCTTCTACGGTCCGTTCGGCGACATCCGCGACGTCGACGGCTGCGAGACCCAGTTCCGCTCGGCCTACGTGATGGGCTGCGTCGGCGCCTGGTCGCTCCACCCCGTCCAGATCGACATCGCCAAGCGCGTCTTCAGCCCCGACCCCGACGAGGTCGCCTTCGCCCGCAAGGTGCTCGCCGCGATCCCCGACGGCCGCGGCGTCCACATGATCGACGGCAAGATGCAGGACGACGCGACCTGGAAGCAGTGCAAGGTCATGGTCACCCTCGCCGACATGCTCGCCGACAAGGATCCCGAGCTCGCCGCTCGCTACGCCGGCTGACCCCCGCCCACCGCCCACCGCCACCGCCCGGCGACCGACGCCGCCACCGCCGGCCGACGCCCGCACTGCTCCTGCCCGCCGCCACGCTCCGGATATCCTCAGCCGCTCCGAAAGACCCACCCGACTGGAACCAATTGCGATTCTTCGAATACGAGGCGCGTGAGATCGTCAAGCGCGCCGGAATACCGGTCACCAAGTTCGGCTTTGCCACGACCGCCGAGCAGGCCGTCAAGATCGCCGGGGAGATCGGCGGTGAGACCGTGATCAAGTCGCAGGTCCTCACCGGCGGCCGCATGAAGGCCGGCGGGATCCAGTTCGCCGCCACCCCCGCCGAGGCCGGCGCCCACGCCGCGACCGTACTCGAGCTCGAGATCGGCGGCCACAAGCCGCGCGGCGTGCTCGTCGACCCGCGCGCGTCCGTCGCCCACGAGTACTACGCCGGCGTAGTCTGGGACGGCCTGCGCAAGCAGCCGGTGATGCTCTTCTCCGACATGGGCGGGATCGACATCGAAGAGGTCGCCGAGAAGCACCCCGACCACGTCGGCCGCGGCCACTTCTCGAACATCCTTCCCTTCTCCGACTGGCAGGCCAAGCAGGTGATCGCCTCCGTCGGTGTGACCGGCACCCGCCTCAACCGCCTGACCCCGATCCTCGCCCGGCTCGCCCGACTCTTCGTCGACTACGACATGACACTCGCCGAGATCAACCCGATCGGCGAGCTCGCCGACGGCACATTCGTCGCGCTCGATGCCCACATGGACATGGAGAACGAGGCCCGCCCCCGCCAGAAGGCTCTCCTCAAGGACCTCGGCGTCGGCGACGAGGAGACCCGCCAGGCGCGCGAGGCGACGCCGTTCGAGATCGCCGGTGAGGCCGTCGACGCCCAGGATCACCGCGGCGTCGCCGGCAACGTCACCGAGTTCGACGGCAACATCGGCCTCGTGATCGGCGCCGGCGGCGGGTCGCTGACCCTTTTCGACGCCGTCCGCGCCCACGGCGGCGCGCCGGCCAACTACTGCGAGATCGGCGGCAACCCATCCGTCGCAAAGGCCTGCGGCCTCGCCAAGCTCGTCCTCCAGAAGCCCGGCGTCGACCAGATCGCCGTGATGATGTCGATCGTCTCGAACACCCGCGTCGACATCGTCGCCCGCGGCGTGATCAAGGCCTGCGTCGAGCTCGGCTACGACCCTGCCGAGAAGATCGCGATCTTCCGCATCCCCGGCGCCTGGGAGGACGAGGGCTTCAAGATCCTCCGGCGCTACGGGATCGACTACGCCGACCGTTCGGTCTCGATGCACGAGGCCGCCCGCCGGGCGGTCGCAAAGATCCAGGGAGCCGCGACCGCCCTGCCGGCCGACGCCGACCGGGGAGCGACCCAGTGAGCATCCTGATCGACGCGAGCACCACCTTCATCGTCCAGGGCATCACCGGTCGCGAGGCGGTCAACCTCACGCGAGAATGCCTCGACTACGGGGCCGGCGCCAAGATCGTCGGCGGGGTCACCCCCGGCCGGCTCGGTCGCGATGTCCACGGCGTGCCCGTCTTCGACACCGTCGCCCAAGCCGTCGAGCACCACGGCGCGCCGATCTACGGGTCGGTCGTCACCGTCCCGCCCGCCTTCACCCGCGACGCCGTCGTCGAGGCGATCGAGAACGACGTCAAGCTGATCGTGATCGTCACCGAGCGGATCCCCCGCCGCGACGTCGCCCAGATGGTCGAGCTCGCCACGCTCCGCGGCGCCCGCATCATCGGCCCCAACTGCCTCGGCATGATCGTCCCCGACGTCGTCAAGATGGGCGGCATCGGCGGACCCGCGAAGAACGCCGCCCAGGCTTACGCGCCCGGTCCGATCGGCGTCATCTCGCGCTCCGGCGGGATGACCACCGAGATGTCCTCGACCCTGACCGCAGCCGGCCTCGGCCAGTCGACCGCCGTCTCGATCGGCGGCGACGCGATCATCGGCTCGACCTACGCCGAGCTGATGCCCCTCTTCGAGGCCGACCCCGACACCAAGGGGATCGTGATCTACACCGAGCCCGGCGGCCGGATGGAGGCCGAACTCGCCCGGTGGGTCTCCGAGAACGACTCCCGCCTGCCGATCGTCGCCTTCATGGCCGGCCGCTTCATGGACGAGATGCCCGGCATGAGCTTCGGCCACGCCGGGACGATCGTCGAGGGCAAGGAGGACACCGCGACCGAGAAGATCGCCCGCCTCGCCGAGGCCGGGATCGAGGTCGCCGAGGAGATCTCCCAGATCCCCGCACTGATCGCAGCCAAGATCGACGAGAGGAGTGCCGCGTGAGCTCCCTGTTCATCAAGGTCGACGTCGACGACGCCGTCGCCCGTGACCCCCGGCTCGTCGCCAAGCTCGTCGAGGTCTGTCCTGTCGACATCTTCGCCGCCAACGACGACGCCAGCCTCCGCCTCGTCGAGTCGAACTTCGACGAGTGCGTCCTCTGCCGGCTCTGCCTCGTCGCCCTCGACCAGGAGGGCGGCCCCGACGGCGGCGTCCGGGTGATCAAGCTCTACGAGGACGATCCCGCGCAGGCCATTCTCCGCTGAGCGCCCGGACGAAGTCGGCCGCCTTCGCGGGCGGCCGGCGCTCGCCCGGCGACGACGGCTGACCTGCTCCGCCGGGCGTGACCACGGCTGGTAGGTGGGTCACCCGGTCCGGGAGCGGTCACCCGGTCCGGGAACGGATCGACCCATCCGGATCGACGTCGAAGTCCGGGAGCTCGCCATCGGCGAGGGGCGTGTGTCCCGGTCGCGGCCGGTCGTGGACCGTCAACGTGACGGCGGCCACACCCGGAGTTCCCATGTCCGTCTCGTAGCCCCGCATGACTGCCGCCCGGCGGAAGCGCATCGCCAGCCGGGGCGCCTGCGGCGGGAGGTGATAGCGGCCCGGACCGATCTCGATGTCGAGTTGTTGCCAGGCCGCCCGCCCGCCGTCGGGCTGACTCATCCCGGACCCCACAAGGGGTTGTGGACGGGACGCGGATCCGGTGGATGCTCAGGTCGCGGGCCCGACTCGGTGGTCGTCTTGAGCGGCCCGATCGGCCCGCGACCGCTCAGCCCCGGGATCACGACGCGGACGGCTGCCCAATCGCCCGGGGACGTCTCGCGAACCAGCCAGTGGACACCCGGCTGGCGGCCCGACGCCGAGTTGCGCGACGCGCAGTCCAGGTCAGCCTCGGCGCGTGTCATCGACCCAGCCTAGCGCGGGCTGGACGGACGTTGGACGAATCGTCCGCGGATTCCTCCCCTCCGCCGGCATCTCCGATTCCTGACTTGCAGCCGAAGACCCTCCGCCAGCCAGCAAGGCGGGAGCCCGGCCGCCGACTGATCGGGACACAGGCCCGGGTCGTTCCGTCCGTTACCGGAGGTCTTGCCATGCCTCGTCGCTCCCCTCTCGCCCACCGTGGCACACTGATCGCCGGTCTCGTACTCAGCGCGACGGCGGCGACATGCGCCCTGCCGGTCGTCCCCGCATTCGCGAGTCACCGCACCGGCGCGACCTACTCGGTGGCTCGGGCGGCCGCCTCGTGCGCCGACGCGAACCTCGTCCCGTCGTCGACGAACCTCCCGCGGATCGCCGCCGCGACGCTCTGCCTGATCAACCAGGAGCGGGCTGCCGCCCACCTGGTGGCGCTGCGGGCCAACGCCGCGCTCGACACGGCGGCGGCCCAGCATTCGGCCGACATGGTCGCCAAGAACTACTTCGATCACGTCAGCCCATCCGGCAGCACCCCCCAGTCCCGGATGACCGCGGTCGGCTACCTCAAGCCGAACCGGGCATGGAGCATCGGCGAGAACATCGCCGCCGCGACCGGATCGGCGACCCCCGCCTCGATCGTGAAGATGTGGATGAACTCGTCCGGACACCGCGCCAACATCCTCAACCCGAAGTTCCGGGACTCCGGGATGGGGGTGAGCGCCGCGGCCCCGCGGCTTCTCGGCACGGGCCCCGGCGCCACCTACACCCAGGACTTCGGCGTCACGACTTGAACACGCCGCGCGCCCGGGCGAACTCCCGCACGCGGCTCAGGCTTCACGGCGTGCCATGGAGGGTGCGGCCCGCACACGGCCCCGCACGCCGCCCGCACCCAGTCCCAGGCGTGGCGCTCTCGACGTCAATCGTGGGTGACGATCTGGACAGATGACCCGTGAAGATGGTCGCGTAGTGTAGGCGTGGTAGCGTCGGCCCCGTGATCGCCCATGTCGCCCTGGAGACCGCTCCGGCCGACGCCGCCGCGGCGACATCGTTCTGGCAGGAGCTCGGCTTCGTCCTCGTCGACCCTCCGCCCACCCTCGCCGACCGGGCAGCCTGGCTCGAGCGCCGCGGCACCCAGATCCATCTGCTCTGGACCGAGCACCCGACCGCCCAGACGGAGGGTCACGTCGCGGTCGTCGTGCCCGACTACCCCGCGACGCTCGACCGCCTCCGCGCCGCCGGACACGAGGTCGTCCCGCGCACCGAGCACTGGGGCTCCCCCCGCACCTTCGTCCAGGCCCCCGGCGGCCACCGCGTCGAGCTGATGGCCGCCGCCCCGGTCGCCGCACCCCCGACCGACGCCTGAGGAGGCTCGCCAAGCCGGCGACGTCCGGCCGCCCGGTGGCTACTTGGCGTGCTTGGCCCGGCGGAGCCGGTTGCGCTCCTCCTGGAGCTCGACCACATGGGCGACGAGCTGGAGGATCTGCGGGACGCCGTGGGCCTTGGCCTGGCCGTAGCGGAAGGCGTCCTGCCAGTCGGCGATCCGCGCGTCCTTGGCCATCTCGTTGAAGAACGCGCGCGCCATCTCGACGCGGACCTTCGCATCCGGCGCGGAATCCTTGGTGATCTTCGGGCCCGGCAGCTCGACCCGGAACTGCTGGACGTCGCCCCGACCGCGCAACTCGATCGCGAAGATCAGCTTCAACGGCTTGAGCGCCGGGACCTCTTCCACGAAGCGGGCGATCGCCGTCTCGATCTGCGTCTTGGCGTCGAGGCCTGAACTCACCGGCGGCAGTCTAGTCGAGCGTTTCCGCCCACCTCCGGGACACCACCCGATCGCCCCGGCCCTCTGCCTACCTCACCGCGTTCGCGAGGTCTCCGGGCTCGTCGGCTGCCGACGAGCTACCGACACGTCGAGCGGGCGACCCCGGCGACCCGGCGGATCGTCCGGGCACCCGACTGGAGTCGCTTGGCCGGCAGCGTCAGCCGCGCGGCCGTCCCCCGCCGTCCGTTGGCGCCGACCGGGGTTACGGTGACGGCGACCGATGTGAAGCTCGGGCTCGCCGGGAGCCCGAGCACCCGGCAGCCTGGCCTGATCACGTAGAGCCGCTGATAGCCCTCGGTCGAGGTTGCCGCGACCTCGTAGCGCGTCGCCAGACGGGAACCCGCCCACGCGAGAATCGTGTGCCTTGCCGTCCGGTGGAGGCGGAGCGCCGGGACCCGAGCCGGACGGCGGGGCGCCGGTGCGACGAACCCGGCCACCCTGAAGGTGCTCAGCGGCATTCCGTGGCGGGTGATCTGGACATCGATCTCCCGCGGCCCGCCCGGCCCGTCGGCCGGCGCGAAGTCGAGCGTCCCGCAGGCCACCTTCACGCTCGCGCTCCGCCCCGTCCGCCGGCGCACCGCCAGCGGACAGGTCGCCCGATGCCCGCCCCCGAGGGTCTGAGCCAGGCCCCCGTGATGCTCGACGAAGCCGAGCACGGCACCCGCCTGCGGGGTGAAGGTGTAGTCGAGGTGGTAGCCCGCCGAGTCGTGGCGCACCCGGCCGCCGACGGCCGGCGGCAGGAGGAGCGGAGCCGTGTCGACGGACGTCACCGTGCTCCCCAAGGCCGGCGTGACGCTCCACACGCCGGGCGCCGGCTTGAGCAGCTCGAAGGCGGTCGTCCCGTCCTGTGGGTTCTGGGCGATCAGGTACCTCCCTGTCTGCCGTGACGCCCCCTGCAGCGCCGACGCCTCGATCCGGGTTCCGTCGGGTCCGGTGACCGTCACGTCCGGAGGACCCCCCGCCCCGTGCAGGCGGACGCTCTCGAGGATCGTGCCCGACTTGATCCTCAGCTCGTACGGCGCGGACGCCGCCCTGAGCACCCCGGCCCTCACCGCCCCCGGCCCGAGCACCCCGGCCCTCACCGCCCCGCTCCCGACCGCCGCGCCCCCCACCGGTCCGGCCCGAACCGCCGCCGCGCTCGCCGCGGCCGGGCCACCGGCCGGTCGCCACGGGCCGACGTCGCACGAGTCGCCCATCACGTCGACGCTCCCGTGCCACTGATACCCGAAGCCGGTCTTGACCTCGTAGCTCCCGTAGCTGAAGTCCGGAATCCCCCCGCTGAAGGTGACGATCGGGTAGTAGACGGTCCCGAGCGACGCGCACGCCGACACGCCGGCGCTCGAGACGAGGGCGTTTCCGTCGATGCAGGCGACGTCGAGCAGGCAGACGCTGACGCTCCCCTCGATGTCGAACGTCGAGCCCTGGAGCCAGCCGTTGACCTGGCCGTCGACCGACGCCGCGTCCACGTCGTCGCTCGGCAGCTGGAGCCGCGCGCGGAAGCCGACGCTGAGCGCGTTGTTCCCGTCCAGTGAGACCGTCCCGTCGGCGAGGTGGTGGTCGAACATGCTGAGGCCCCCCTGGAGCGTGATCGACCAGGGAGCTCCGTTGGCCGCGTCGACGTAGAGGAACGACCCGTCGACCTCGATGGCGTCCTTCGAGCCGGCCGGGATCGCGCTGATCACGGCCTGGCCGCGGAGCTTGAAAGGTGGGGGCTTCAGGCACAGGCCGGCGGCGATCGACTTCAGGTAGACCCCTTCGACCAGCGGCACTGTGTGTCCGAACTCGGCCTTCGCGGCGATGTTGCCGAGCGTCCCGCCCTGGAGCTCGCCGGAGAACGCGAAGCCGGCGTCGCCCTTCGTCGGCAGCGTGATGTCCATCGTCCCGTTCCAGCGGTTCGTCGTCGTGTCCGTCGCGCAGGTCAGGAAAGGCTGGCCGGCAGGGTCGTCGAACTGATCGCACTGGTCGCCGGTCTGGCCGGCCGCGACGTAGGACAGGCAGACGTTGTTGACGTCGAGATCGTGGAGCTTCGCGTGATCGACCTGCATCTTGACCGCGTCGAAATGCACGCCGCGCGCGTCGATCCGGAACGAGATCTTCCCGGTCACCCCGGGCGACGTGGCCGCCTCGCTCAACGTGAAGCCGGGGATCGCGAGGTAGGCGCCGACCCGCACGTACGGCGTGCCGTCGCCGTCCGTCCCCAGCGCGAACGCGATCCGGCCCTCGGCGTGGAGGCCGAGCAGGTCGATCCCGGCCGGCGCGAGGCCGACGTTCGCGATCGAGTGCTCCTGACCCGGCGCCCCGGCCGGCAGCAGCCAGTTGATCGCGCCGTTGACGATGTTCGCGCCGGCCTCGTCGACCCGCACGGCCGTCCCCGTGATCTTCGCGAGAGCCGCGCCGATCGCCGGCGTGATCGTCAGCGTCGACCCGGGCGCCTTGACGATCGGCATCCCGTTGAGGAGGATCGTGCCGCTCGCGGCGTACGACGAGTCAGCCGCCCCGGATGTCCGGTTCAGGCAGATCGCGTTGGTCTGCGTCGTGATCACGCTCGCCCCGAGGCGGAGCACGTGGATGCACCCCTGGAGGACGTCGATCGTCCGGCGGACGGCGTGCACGTGTCCGAGCGCATCGGTGACCTGGAGGCCGACCGTCTGGGTCCCGTCATGCGGAAAGGACCCGATCTGCGTCGTGCGGCTTGCCGAGTCGGTCTCGTAGGTCCCGTTGCCGTCGAGATCCCAGCGGAAGTCGAGCGGCGGGGCGCCGCCGGTGCTCGCCCCCGCGTCGAGGGTCGCCGGCTGGTCGTCGGTGATCACACCTGGGACGCCGAGCACCGGGACGAGGCGCTGGGTCACGAGCGTCGACGCGACCGTCTGCGCGTGCTGTCCCCGATCGTCGGTGACCTCGACCCCGAAGCGGACGGTTCCCGGCGCGCTGACGGCCGATGTCGTGCTCGACGCGGTCTGCGTCGACCCGTCGACCCTGCCGTCCCCATCGAGGTCGAAGCCGTAGTGCCGGTTGCCGACGCCGCCGGTCGACCCCGACGCGTCGAGTGTGACGGCGTCACCGGTCTCCGGGTGGGCCGGTGTGACCCCGAGCGCCGCGACCAGCGGATCGGCGACCGTGACGATGTCGTTGGCCACGCGCTGATGGCCGCCCGAGTCGGTGACCCGCACGGCGACCGGGTGATCGCCCTTCGTCGCGAAGGTCGTCGCGAATGCCGCCGCCCCGGCCGCCGAGCTCGCGAACGTCCCGGCCCCGTCGAGGTCGAAGGCGAAGCTCACGGCCCCGGCGCCGCCAGAGCTCGCCGACGCGTCGAGCGTGACGACCTGGCCGGGAGCCGGGATCGCCGGCGAGTGCGTCAGCGAAGCGGCCAGGGCCGGGGCGACCTGGACACTGTGGGCGATCGTCGCGCTCACACCGTCGGCGTCGGTCACCCGCAGGCCGACCGTTTGGACGCCGTCCGTCGCGAACGTCGCGTGCGCGGCCGCCGTCGTTCCCGTGTCGGTCTCGTAGCTCCCGTTCCCGTCGAGGTCCCACGCGTAGTGCAGCGGCGGGATGCCGCCGCTGGAGCCGACCGCGTCGAAGCTGACCTGCTCGCCGGTCTGCGGCAGCGCCGGAGCACCGGTGAACGCCGCCGCCAATGGGCCGGCGACCTTGAAGGTCTCGTCCGCGACGGCGCTCGTGTGGCCGGCGTGGTCGGTCACGCTCAGGCCGATCGTGTGATGCCCGGGCGCGGCGAACGTCCGCTGGATATGGTCGGCGTCGTCGCCCGCACCGGTCAACGGGGTTCCGTCGAGCGTCCAGGCGTACGTGTACGGGTGCGACCCGCCGACCGTGCTGGTCCCGTCGAAGGTGACCGCCTGACCGGGCGCCGGCTGGGCCGGAAGGATCCGCAGGGCAGCCGTCAGGACCGCAGCGACGCCGACCGGCTTGGTGGCCGTGGCGACGACGCCGTCGGCGTCTGTGACGCTCAGTTCCACCTCGTGGATTCCCGTCGTCGAGTACGCGTGGGTCGGCGCCGGATCGCCCGCCGCCCCCGGGTCGAGGGCGCCGTCGCCGTCGAGGTCCCAGGCGTAGGTGTACGGGGGGATCCCGCCGGTCGTCGCGGTCGAGTCGAACGAGACGGTGTCGCCGAGCTGGGGGTCGACCGGAGTGCTCGAGAAGGCCGCGACCAGCAGTGCCGCGACCTTGAACGCGTCGCTCGCCTGGCTGGTGCGGCCGTACGCGTCGGTGATCTCGAGGCCGACCGTGTGGCGAGCGGCGCCGGCAAACGTTCGCCTCAGCACAGACCCGGTCTCGCCGGCCAGCGCCGCCCCGTCGAGCGTCCACGAGTAGGTGTATGGGGTCGCGCCGATCGGCTCGCCACCCGTGCTGTCGACGCTGTCGAAGGTCATCGTGTCGCCGGGAACCGGCGCGGCCGGCAGCTGGTCGATCACCGCGGCCAGCCGGGGCCGGACGATCAGGCTCGAGCGGCTCGTCACCGTCGCGCCGCCGGCCGGATCCGAATCGGTCACCTGCACGCCGACCGTCGGCGTGCCGGCCGCCGGGAACGTCACCGACGTCTGGCCCGTCGTCGCGGTGTCGGTCTCATACGTCCGGTTGCCGTCGAGGTCCCACGCGTAGTGGAGCGTCCCGATGCCGCCGGTCGCCGTCGCGATCAGCGTTCGCGCCTCGCCGGCCATCAGGTTGCGCCCGGCCTGCGGGGCGATCGCCGCGATCAGCGGGTCGGCGACGCGGACCGAGACCGAGTCCCCGGCGCTCTGGCCCTGGCCGTCGCTGACGCTGACGCCGACGGCGCCCCGCACGGAGCTCGTCCACGTAGCCCGCAGCACCCCGGCCTGCGGCGCGGTGTGGGTGGCGGCGTCCGTCGTGAAGGTGTAGGCGTAGGACGGCGAGGACCCGCCGGCGCCCGGGTAGCCGCCGGTCGCGCTTGCCGTGAAGTCGGTCGCCGTCCCCGGCGTCGTCGAAGCCGGCTTCGGACTCAGCGTGACGGCCAGCGGAGTGCCGATGCGAACCGCGCTCGCCAGACGGACGCTCACGGCGTCCCCGGCGGCGTTGACGTAGGTCGCGGTCACCGGCTTGTCGCCGGTCGTCGTGAACGCGTGGGCCACCGTCGGCGTGGTCGTCGTCTGGTCGATCGTCCCGTCGCCGTTGAAGTCCCAGTCGACGTGGTCGAGCGTGGCGTCCTGCGGCGAGCCCGACGCCGGGCTCGCCGTCGCCGTGAAGGTCACCGGCGCGCCGGTGAACGCCTTGGCCGCCGACGCCGAGAGCGTCACGCTCGGCGGGCGGGACGCCGTGTAGACCTCCCAGTCGGCCGCCGCCGGGCGCGTCGCCCACGCCACCATGTCGAGCCGCCCGTCGGTGTCGACGTGGCCGAGCGTCAGGCCGTCCGGGCCGTTCGCGACGCTCGTCCCGTCGCCGAACGTCGTCGGCGTGCCGAACGGCGTGAACGACGTTCCCGGGCTCGACGGGTCGTTCGCGAGCACGACGATCCGCCCGGACTGGGGCTGGGCGATCACGAGGTCCGGGTGACCGTCGGTGTCAGCCGACGGGTTGGCCGGGGCCGCCACGTCGCCGATCTGCATCGCACCGGCTCCGCCGGTCACGGCGTGAAGGTCGACGGTCGAGTCGTTGCCCGGCTGGAAGCCGAAGTGGAGGGCCGGCTGGTTGGCGAGCGTCAGGGAGGGGTCGTAAAGGGCGACCGCGTACGACCCGTCGCCGGCGCTCAGACTGGAGGCGAACGTGAAGGCCAGGTCGGCGTGACCGTCGCCGTTGAGGTCGGCGATCTGCATCGACTGGAGGCCCGGGCCGGTCGAGAAATAGCCCTGGTAGGTGAAGTTCGCCGGCGTCCGGCCGGCCCCGCCGGTCCAGACCTGAAAGCCGCTGTCGGAGCCACCGCACCGGTTGCCGTACTGGATGATGTCGTCGGCCCCGTCGCCGGTCACGTCGCCGACGAGGAGATGTCCGCCACACACGCGGGTCCCGGTCGGCGTCGGCAGGTAGCTGCCCGGCCCGACGATGCCTCCGTTCGTCTTCGGCCAGAGGGCCAGCGAGTCGTCGTCGAGCAGTTGGAAGGCGCCGGCCTCGGCGGGGCTGCTCTGGATGTTTCCGAGCGCGAGCGCGACCTGGGGATGCGCGCGGGTCACGGAATCCTGGTTGCTGTCGGAGTAGCGGCCGTTGAACGCGATGCTCTCGGCCAGACCGCCGAGCCCATCCGCCCAGTAGAAGACGTCGCCGCCGGCGTTGGCGTCAGTCCCGAGGGCGAGGTCGGTCGGCGCGTAGACGCCGGCCCCGCTGGACTCGCTCACGGTCCACGGGGGCTGACCCGGCGCGGCCTGGAGAATCCGGTAGAAGCCGGGTGTCTGGCCGCCGGCCGTGCTCGACGTGATGCCGACGACGTCGCCGAGACCATCCTGCGCCACGTCCTGTCTGCCGGCTCCGACGCCCGTGCCGACGTCGGAGATGACGATCTTCGTGAAGTAGTTGCCGCTCGACGCCTGGGCGCTCGTGATCGCGCCCTGGTGGACGCGCGAGAAGTTCGCCGACGCCGGTCCGGCCGTCGCTGCGCTGCCAACGAGCACCGCCAGAACCGCCGCCCACCCGACGCGCCCGCGATCCACAGCCGTTCCGCCTCTCCTCGTGGACTCCAGGCGGTCCGGCCGCTCGAAGCACAGCTACCGAGATCGTCATCGGTCGCCGGAGCGCCTCGCGAGATACGACATTCGTCCACCCGTGGGCGGCGCAGCCAGGGTCGGTCAGATCTTGTGGCGCTCGAGCAGCTTCCTGCCGATCACCATCCGCTGGATCTCGGATGTCCCCTCGCCGATCAGCAGGAGCGGGGCGTCGCGGTAGAGACGCTCGATCTCGTACTCCTTGGAGTAGCCATAGCCCCCGTGGATCCGAAACGACTCCTCGACGCAGAAGCGACCGGCCTCCGAGGCGAACAGCTTCGCCATGCCGGCCTCGAGGTCGGCCCGGTCTCCCGAGTCCTTGAGCCGGGCGGCCCGCATCGTCAGCAGGCGGGCGGCCTCGACCTGGGTCGCCATGTCGGCGAGCTTGAACTGGATCGCCTGGTGCTGGGAGATCGGCTTGCCGAAGGCGACCCGCTCCTGCGAGTAGCGAAGGGCGAGCTCGAGCGCCCGCCGGGCGATTCCCACGCCGCGGGCGGCGACGTTGACCCGGCCGACCTCCAGGGCGTCCATCATCTGCCCGAACCCCGCGTTCAACCCGGCGGGCTCCCCCCCGAGAATGTTCGCTGACGGGCACTGGTATCCATCGAAGACGAGCTCGGTCGACTCGACGCCCTTGTAGCCGAGCTTCTGGATCTTCGGCGGAACGTCGAGACCCGCGTAGTCGCCGACGTTCGCGCTGACCCCGGGCTCCTTCTCGGCGATGAAGCACGTGAAGCCGCGGTGGCGGGGCTTGGCGTCGGCGTCGGTCTTCACGAGGACGAAGACCAGCCCGCTCATCAGCCCGTTGGTCACCCACATCTTCTGCCCGTTGATCTCCCACCGGCCGTCGTCGCCCCGCTTGGCGTGGGTCTTGATCGCCTGCACGTCGGAGCCCATCTCCGGCTCCGAGAGCGAGAACGCCGCTCGCAGTTCGCCGGTCGCCATCGACGGGAGGTAGCGCCGCCGCTGGTCCTCGGTCCCGAACTTGATCAGGAGATACGACCCGATGAAGTGGGTGTTGACGATCCCCGAGATCGAGATCCAGCCGCGCGAGAGCTCCTCGACGATCATCGCGTAGGTCGCCAGGTCGAGCCCCATGCCGCCGTACTCCTCGGGAATCGTCACCCCGAACAGGCCGAGGTCGCGCATCTGGGCGACGATCTCCGTCGGGAACTCGTCGGCGTGGTCGAGCCGCCCGGCGTTCGGGAGGATCTGCTCGTCGGCGAACTGGCGAATCATCTCGATGATCGCCTTCTGCTCGTCGGACTGCTCCAAAAGGTCGGCGGCAACCGCCATTGCTCGCTCCGTCGTCGGATTCCCGGGCCAAAGATGGAGGATACCTCCGTGAACTTCGCTCGAGACGTCATCGCCCGCGCCGACCCCACGGCCATCGGCCTTGTCGAGCTCGGCCGGGACGGAACACGCGTCGAGTGGACCTTCGGCCGGCTCGCGCGCGACAGCGCGGCCCTCGCCGGAACACTCTCGGCGGCCGGCGTCGGCCGGGGGGACGCCGTGGTCACGCTGATCGGCAGCCGTCCCCAATGGGTCCTTGCGATGGTCGCCTGCTTTCGGATCGGAGCGGTCGCCGTCCCGTGCAACGAGCAGCTCCGGGCAGCCGATCTCAGACTCCGCCTGGGGGTGGCCCGCCCGGCGGCGATCCTCGCCGACGAGCGCAACAGCGTCGAGCTGGCGGGCGCCGAGCCGGACTGCCGGGTGCTCTGGTGCGACGATCCCTCACTCTACGCCGGTCCCCCGGCTGCCGCGGTCGAACTCGAGCCGACCGACCCGTGTCTGATCGTCTTCACGAGTGGGACGTCGGGCGAGCCGAAGGCCGTCGTCCACGGCCAGCGGTATCTCGCCGGCCAGCGGATCCAGGCCGAGCGCTGGCTGGCCGCCCGACCGGGTGAGCTCGTCTGGTGCACGGCGGCCAGCGGGTGGTCGAAGTCGGCCCGCAACGTCTTCGTCGCGCCGTGGCTCTGCGGGGCGGCCGCCCTCGTCCACGACGGCCGCTTCGACCCGCACGAACGCCTCGGCCTGGTCGCGCGCGAGCGTGTCAACGTGCTCTGCATGGCGCCGACCGAGTACCGCCTGATCGCCGCCCGCGCGTCGCTCACGAGGCTGCCCGCCCTGCGGGGGATGGTCGCCGCCGGCGAGGCGCTCAACCCGGAGGTCCTGCGGGCTTGGGAGGACGCGACGGGGACGGCGATCCGCGACGGGTACGGCCAGACGGAGACCGGCCAGCTGACGGCGATGCCGCTCGAGGAGCCGGTCCGCCCCGGGTCGATGGGCCGTCCGCTGCCGGGCGTGAAGCTGTGGATCGACGACGGCGAGCTGGTCGCCGACCCGGCGAGCGTGCCGACCTTCTTCCTCCACTACCTCGGCGACTCCCCGCCGGCCGGCCCGTGGCGCACGGGCGACCGGGTGACCGAAGACGCCGATGGCTACCTCCACTTCGAGGGCCGGACCGACGACCTGATCATCTCCGCCGGATACCGGATCGGGCCGTTCGAGGTCGAGTCGGCGCTAGTCGCCCATCCGGCGGTCGCCGAGGCCGCGGTCGTCGCGTTCCCGGATCCGGAGCGCGGGTCGGTCGTCAGAGCGGTGGTCGTCCTGCGCGCCGGCGAGCGGCCGTCGGCCGGCCTGACCCGAGCACTCCAGGAGCACTGTAGGAGCGTCACGGCGCCGTACAAGTACCCGCGGATCGTCGACTTCGTCGATGCCCTGCCGACCACGCCGAGCGGCAAGGTCCGCCGGGCCGAGCTGCGCCGGCAGGGCTCGGCCGCGCCGGACTCGCCACGCGGGATGCGCGAGCGAGGGGGACGGCTACCGTGAGGTGGGCACCGAGGCGGACGGCTACCGTGAGGTGGGCATGGAGAACGTTCTCGTCGCACGCGGCGTCGTCAAGCAGGTCGGCCGCGAGCGAGCCGCGAGGCGGGTGCTCGACGGCGTCGAGGTGACCGTGCCGGCCGGCGAGATGCTCGCCGTGCTGGGGCGTTCGGGGTCGGGCAAGTCGACCCTCCTGCACCTCCTGGGCGGCCTCGATCGCCCGGACGCCGGCTCGATCACGGTGCTCGGCGACGAGCTGGTCGGGGCTTCTGACCGGCAGTTGACACGGCTGCGGTTGCGGCGGATCGGTTTCGTCTTCCAGTCCTTCGCCCTGGTCGAGGAGCTCTCAGGCGAGGAGAACGTACTCCTGCCGACGCGTCTCCCGGGCGCTCCGCCGGGCGGCGCCGGGCGGGCGGCCCGGCTGATCGACGAGCTGGGGGTCGCCAGTGTGGCCGGAAGGGCGCCGCACGAGCTCTCGGGCGGCGAGCAGCAGCGCTTCGCGATCGCGCGGGCGCTCGTCAACGACCCGGTCCTCGTGCTCGCGGACGAGCCGACCGGCAACCTCGATACCGAGGCGGCGGCCGATGTCCTGGGGCTGCTGTCGGGTCTGACGGGCGACGGCCGGGCCGTCGTCATCGTCACCCACGAGCCCGAGGCTGCGGCGGCGGCCGACCGCGTCCTCGTGATGAGCGACGGCCGGCTCGCCGGGTCTCCGAGCCCGGCATGAGCCGACCGGCCCGGCTCGAAGTCCGACCCGGTCGGGGGAACCGGATGAGGTCGGCCTGGTGCAACTGGGACCCGATCGAGCGGACCGCATGAGATCGGCCTGGCGGGAGGCGCTCTCGACGCTGCGCACGCGCCGCCGCCGGGCGCTCCTCTCGGCCTTCGGGGTCGGCCTCGCGGCGATGATGCTCGCGACGTCGGTCGTCGTCAGCGAGGGGTTGGGCGGTGGCTTCGACCGGAGCGCCCGGGAGGCCGGCCTCCCCGACCTGATCGCCCGCTTCGACGAGCAGAATGCCGCCAAGGTCGCGGCGCGGGTCTCGGCGCTGCCGGATGTCGAGACGTTCACGACTCGCCTCGAGTTCACCAACGTTCGGCTCGCGGCCAACGGCCACTTCTCGGAGAGCGGCGTGCTCGAGGTGATCGATCCCGGACGCCGGGGCTATGCGATCGTCGCTGGGCGGGACCTTCGATCGGCGGCCGGGGAGATCGTCGTCGAACAGGCCCTCGCCCGGGCCTGGGGAGTCCGGGTCGGCTCGACCGTGCGGCTCGGCTACCTCCGGACCGAGCGGGTCGTCGGCCTGTCGGTGGCACCCGACAACGTCGGATTCCCGCTCGCCCAGCCCCGTGTCTACCTCTCCCGGGCCGGCGTCGACGCGAGCTTTCCGAGACGCGCGAATACGAGCGTCAACACTGTGGAGGTCTGGCTGCACGACCCGAGCGGCCTCGACACGACGCTCGAGCAGGCGCGGTCGCAGAGCTACGGCCTCCGTGGCCTGCGGCTGACGACCCGCTCCGGGATCCGCCTTGTGCTCGACCAGGCTGCGGGGATCGTGATCGCGCTGCTGGTCGCGCTGTCGGCGATCGCGCTGATCAGCGCCGGCGTGATGCTCGCAGCGTCGTCGCGGGCCGAGGTCGACCGCCGGCTGCGGGGAATCGGCGTGCGCCGGGCGCTCGGCGCCGGACGCGGCTTCGTCGCTGCCGCGGCCGCACTCGAGTCGTTCGCGGTCGCCGCCCCGGCCGCCGGGCTCGGCGTGCTCGCGGGAGGGCTGATCGCCACGCCTCCGAGCACCCGGCTGCTTGAGCTGCTCAACGAGACGCCGCCCGGTCGCCAGATCGTCGCGCCGCTGATCGGCTGCTGGGCGCTCGCCGTCGGCGTCGCGGTCGCCGGCGCCGCCTGGCCGGCGTGGCGGGCGGCCGGCCGGTCGCCGTCGCTGCTCCTCCGCGGGGCCGACCTCCGGGTCAACGCGACCGGCCGCACGCCGTCTCGTCCACGGCGGCGCCTGCGCGGCCTCGCCGGCCTCGGAGCCCGGCTCGTCGCCGCCCGGCGGGCTCGGCTCGGCTCGACGCTCGTCGTGCTCGGCGTCTCGGCGGCCTTCATCCTGCTGATGCTCGCGCTCGCCTCCGAGCTGGTCGCGCTCCGCTCGAACCCAGGGTCGCTCGGCCGGCGCTACGCCCTGTCGGCGTCGCTGGCGAGCCAGGAGACCCCGAACGTCGCAGCGATCGCCGGGGTTGCGGCAGCGGCGCCGCGCTACGAGGTCACCGCGCTCGACTCGTTCTCGCTCGGCGAGACGATCGACGTGATCGCCTACCCGGGGGACCACACGCCGTTCGAAGCCCCGCCGCTCGTCTCCGGCGGCCGGCTGCTCGGCCGCGACGAGGCCGAGGTCGGGAGCGGGCTGGCGAACGTGCTCGGGCTCGACGTCGGCTCGACCCTCGCCCTCCAGCTACCCGGCGGCGCGGAGCTGCGACTGCGGGTCGCTGGCATCGTCAGCTCGCTCGACCACGACGGCCGCGTCGCCTACATCCCGGCCGCGGCGCTGCTCGCGGCCGACCCGGCCGCGCCCGAGCATATCGCGGTGGTCCTGACCCGCGACGGGGATCCCACGGCGGTCACGGCCCGGCTCGCCGCGCTCGGCGCGGACGTCAGCGGCACGGCGGGGGCGATCGCCGGCAGCAAGGCCCTGATCGCGGCGCTCACGGCGATCCTCCGCGCGATCGCCGTCGTCGACGGGCTGGTGTGCCTCTACGCGCTGGTCCAGGCGCTCGCCCTGACCGCCCAGGAACGCCGCACCACGCTCGGCGTGCTGCGGGCCTGCGGCGCCGGGACGGGATCGGTCGCCCGTCTGCTGGCCGGAGCGGCGGCGACCGCACTGATCCCCGCAGCCGTGATCGGCGTGCTGATCGAGCGGGTCTTCCTCGGCCCGGCGATGTCGCAGATCGCCGCCGACTACGCAGTCCTGCCACTGGCTGCCGGGCTCGCGGAGATCGCACTGCTGGTCGGCGGACTCGCGTTGATCGGGGCCGCCGCGGTCGCCGTCGTCACCCGGCAGGCAGTCGCCGGCGGTCGAGTCGTCTCGGGGACGATATGAAGGTGACCCGCCGCGAGCTCGTCCGCGGACTCTGTGCCGGCGCCGGCCCCGGCCTCGCGCTGCGCTGGTCGGGCGCCGGGCTCGGCTATGGCCTCCTGCTCGAGGCCTGCGGCGGTGGTCATGACGGACGCGCGCCGTCAGCCGACGGGTCGACGCTCCGCTCGACGTGGATCGATCCCGACGGGTCGGGCGTGCTGCGGGTCGGCGCCGGAGAGTCGCTGCTCGCGCGGACGGAGCTCGGTCCGGCGAGCCCGGCACGGCGGGTTCTCGCAACCCTGGCCCACGTCACCGACGCCCACGTGCTCGACGCCCAGTCGCCCGCCAGAGCGCCGTTCCTCGCCCGGCTCGGTCCGCCGTTCAGCTCGACCTTCCGACCCCACGAGACGCTCACCGTCCAGGTCCTCGCCGGGATGCTGGCCGCCGTCGACCGGCTGGGCCCCGACGCCGTCGTGCAGGGCGGTGACCTGATCGACAACGCGCAGGCCAACGAGCTCGACTGGGCGCTCGCCGTCCTCGCCGGCGCCACCGTGGCGCCGGCGAGCGGCGGGCCCGGCTATCACGGCGTCCAGGAGGCGGCAAACCCCGACCCGCTGTACTACCGGCCCGATCTCGACGCGCCGCGCCATCCCGGAATGCTCGCCGACGCGCTGCGCCCGATCGCCAGCACTGGCCTGCGCGTCCCGTGGCGCCCGGTGCTCGGCGACCACGACCTGCTCGTCGCCGGTGTCCTGCCCCCGTCGCCGGCGAGCGCGGGGATCGCGACCGGCGGGCGGGCCGTCTGGAACCTGCCGAGCGATCTTCCGGCGCACGTCGGGTCGCTCGCCCAGAGCTCGGGGTCGGCACCCGACGGGCTCGGGGATCCGACGGCGATAGGCGAGCTCGTCTCGCAGCTGCTGGGCTCGGCCGGAGTCGACGTTCCCGCCGACCCGCGGCGGGCCGAGCTCTCGGCGGCTGAGGCGATCGGGCGTCTGCGGGCGGCGAGCGCCGGCGCCGGCGGCGGACCGCAGCTCGACTACAGCTTCGATGTCGGCGCCTCGGTCCGGGTGATCGTGCTCGACCTCGTACGGCGCACCGGCGGGTCAGGCGGCGTCGTCGGGGCGGATCAGCCGGCCTGGCTCGCCGCGGAGGTGGCGGGCGCCGGCGATCGGACGATCCTCGTCTTCTCCCACCAGCCGCTCGACACGACGGCCGGGGGACCGGGCCTGCTCGCCGAGATCGACCGCTCGCCGCGCGTCCTCGCGGCGGTCTGGGGGCACACCCACCGCAACCGGATCACCCCGCGGCGACACCCGGGCGGCGGCGGATACTGGCTGATCTCGACCGCCTCGCTGATCGACTTCCCCCAGCAGTCGCGGGCCCTCCGGGTGGTCGAGACGGTTCGGGGAGTGGCGCTCGAGACATGGATGCTCGACCACGTCCCGGCGTCCGGCCGCCTCGGCGAGATCTCGCGCGAGCTGGCCTACCTCGACGCGTCCGGCGGACGGCCGCAGGGCTTCGCCGGCCGGCCGGCCGACCGCAACGCCACGCTCTACGTCTGAGCGATGTCGCGCTGCACCGCTGCCCGAGCGGGTCGGCGACAGCCCAGGACCCGATACCTATGCAGACGGGTCGCGTCGCCCGATCCGCGGCAACGGGCTCGCTGCTGAGCTTTCACCGGCCCAATCCGCGTCCCGGGGTAGGCGGCGGCTAGGATGCAAAGCACAGTCGACGACAGCGCTCGGCGACGTCTTTCGATGAACTACATAGGGGAGTGGTCGAATGAAGAATCACCTGCCCGGCGCCCGCCGGGTCGTCGCGATCTCGGCGGCCACCGTGGTCGCCGGCGGTCTCGCCACGAGCGTCGCCGGCGCCGGCGCCCGGCCAACGGCCGCGACCGCGACCGCGACCAGCGGCAAGCTGACGGTCCTCGCGGCGGCCTCCCTGAGCAAGGTCTTCCCGAAGATCGCGAGCGAGAAGTACACCTTCGCGGGCTCGGGCATGCTCGAGACCGAGATCAAGCAGGGCGCCAGGGCCGACGTCTTCGCCGCGGCGAGCCCCAAGCAGCCGGCCGAGCTCTTCACGGCCCGGCTCGTCTACAAGCCGATCGTCTTCGCCAGCAACACGCTCGTGATGATCGTGCCGAAGGACAACCCCAAGCACATCAGGTCGGTCGGCGACATCACGAAGAAGGGCGTCAAGATCGTCGTCTGCAATCCGACCGTCCCGTGCGGCGCCTACGCCGCGACCGTCTTCGCCAACCTCGGGATCACGGCGGCGGCGACGAGGAACGTTGTCACCCAGTTGACCGACGTCACCCAGGTCGTCGCGCAGATCTCCGCCGGCCAGGGGGATGTCGGCTTCGTCTACATCACCGACGCGAAGGCCGCCGGCGGCAAGGTCCGGGCGATCGGACTCCCGGCGAAGGCCAAGCCCGGGACCAAGGACGTCGTGGCGGTGGTCAAGTCGACGAAGAACCTCGCCGGCGCCGAGGCCTTCGTCAAGGCCCTCCTCGCCAAGCCGGCCCAGGCGCTCCTCAAGGCCGCGGGCTTCGGGAAGCCGTGAGCCCGGCGGCTGGCACAGGCGGCGCGCGCAGCAAGCGGTGAGCTCGCGACCCGAGGGCAGCGCATCCCCTCGCCGCGAGTCGGCCTGGGCACGGACCCGCTCCGTGCTCGGGCCGACGCTCGCCTTTCTCGTGACCGGCGTGATCGTCGCGATCGTGCTCGGGTTCCTGCTGCTGCCGATCGTCGCCCTCGTCACCTACCAGCCGGTCGGCGGGCTGCTCCACGAGTTCAACTCCCAGGTCACCGCTGACGCGATCGGCGTCTCGCTGAAGACGAACCTGATCGCGATGGGCCTGACCCTGCTGATCGGAACGCCGTTCGCCTACTCGCTCGCCCGCCACCGCTTCCCCGGTCGAAGCCTCGTGATCACCCTGGTCGAGGTCCCCCTCGTCCTCCCGCCGGCCGTCGCCGGGATCGCCCTGCTCGTCGCATACGGCCGGCTCGGCCTGCTCGGCCATCAACTGAGCGCGCTCGGCATCGACCTCGGCTTCACCCAGGCGGCGGTCGTGATGGCGATCGTGCTCGTCGCCAGCCCCTTCTACCTGCGGGGAGCGATCGGCGCGTTCGAGGCCGTCGACCCGACCCTGGTGGACGTCGCCGGCACGCTCGGGGCCGGTCCGCTCAGGCGCATGCTGCGTGTCGCGCTGCCGCTCGCCCGGGCCGGCCTCGGGGCGTCCGCGGCGCTCTGCTTCGCCCGGGGGATCGGCGAGTTCGGGGCGACGATCCTCTTCGCCGGCAGCTTCCAGGGCACGACCCAGACCCTCCCGCTGGCCGTCTACTCGCTCTTCGACGCAAATCTCGCACAGGCGATCGCGGTCGGCGTGCTGCTGCTGATCGTCAGTGCGGCGATCCTCCTGACCGCCAAACTGATGGGCTCGTGGACCGGCTCGATATCGAAATCACTCTCCCGCGGCGGGCGTTCGACCTCCGCGCAGCCCTCAGCCTGACCGACGAGACCGTCGCGCTGGTCGGGCGCTCGGGCGCCGGAAAGACGTCGCTCCTGCGAGCCGTCGCCGGGCTCGAGCGGCCGAAGGCCGGCCGGATCGCGCTCGACGACGAGGTCTGGTTCGACTCCGCGCGCCGGCGCAACCTCCGCCCCGAGCGACGGCGGGTCGGCTACGTGCCCCAGGACTACGGCCTGTTCCCCCACCTCACGGTCGCCGCGAACGTCCGCTTCGCCGGCCGCCGCCCGCGACCGGACCTCCTCGCGCGCCTGGGGATCGGTCACCTCGCCCGCGCCCGACCCGGTCAGCTCTCGGGCGGCGAGCGCCAGCGGGTCGCACTCGCCCGGGCGCTCGCCCGCGAGCCCGAGGTCCTGCTGCTCGACGAGCCGTTTGCCGCGCTCGATGCGATCACCCGCGGCGAGGTCCGCGACGAGCTGGCCGACCAGCTGGCGAACCTGCGGCTCCCGTCGCTCCTGGTGACCCACGCCTTCGAGGACGCGAGCGCCCTGGCCGGACGGATCGGCGTGATCGAGAGCGGCGTCCTCGTCCAACTCGCCGCGCCGGCCGAGCTCCTGCGCAACCCGGCGACGGCGACCGTCGCCGCCCTCACGGGGGCCAACGTGCTCGACGGGACGGCGACGCCGACCCGCGGCGGCTCGACCGTCGCGCTCCCGGGCGGCGGCCGGCTCGAGAGCTCGACGCCGGCCGACGGGGCCGTCCGGGTCGCGATCCATCCGTGGGAGCTCGAGCTGACCGACGCCGAATCGAGCGTCCTCACCGACGACGTCGTCAGCGTCCTCCCCCGCCGCGGCGCCCTCCTCGTCCGCCTGACCCGCTTCCGGGTCGAGGTACCCGCCGGCCGGGCCGCAGACTCCGCGCTCGCCGTCGGCGCCCGGGTCGGCTTGCGCGTCGCCCCCGCGGACGTCCGCCTGCTCCCCGTCGAAACCTGAGCCAACCGGCGCAGGCATCTCCGCGACATCGCGCCGGCGAGGCTCAGACGGCGACGATCGCGTCGATCTCAACGCTCGCGCCCTTCGGCAGGGCCGCGACGCCGATCGTCACGCGGGCCGGCGGCTCGCCGGTGAAGAACTCCCCGTAGACCTCGTTGACCTCCGCGAACCCGGTCAGGTCGGTCATGTAGATCGTCATCCGCACCGCCGCTCCGAGCGATGTCCCGGCCGCCGCGCAGACGACGCCGAGGTTCTCCAGACACTGGCGCGCCTGCTCGCCCGCGGTCTCCCCGACGAGCTCGCCGCTGGCCGGGTCCAGTGGCGTCTGGCCCGAGCAGTAGAGCAGTCCGCCGGCGATCACGCCGTGGCTGTACGGACCGATCGCCGCCGGCGCACCATCCGCGTTGACGACCTCGCGCACCCGCCAAGCCTAACCACGGCGATCCGCTAACGTCGCCCAGATGCGCGGCGAGGCGAGCCGATGACGAACCCCGTCGCCGGGGAGGGCAGCGCGATCACGCAGCCAGCGGCCCGGGAGGGGACCCGATGACGAACGCCCTGGCCGGCGAGACCTCGCCGTACCTGCGCCAGCACATGGACAATCCGGTCGACTGGCTCCCCTGGGGCCCCGAGGCCCACCGCCGGGCGATCGAGCTCGACCGACCGCTGCTCGTCTCGATCGGCTACTCGGCCTGCCACTGGTGCCACGTGATGGAGCACGAGTCCTTCGAGAACCCGGAGACCGCCGCCCTGATGAACGCGAACTTCGTCTGCGTCAAGGTCGACCGCGAGGAGCGGCCCGACGTCGACGCGATCTACATGGAGGCCGTCCAGAACATGACCGGCCAGGGCGGCTGGCCGCTGAACATCTTCCTCACCCCCGACCAGACCCCCTTCTACGGCGGCACCTACTTCCCGCCCGCCCCCCGCCACGGCCTTCCCAGCTGGCCGCAGGTGCTGGAGGGGATCGCCAAGACCTGGCGCGAGCGACGCGACGACGCCATCACCTCCGGAGCCCAGCTCGCCCAGCGGGTCGTCGGCGGCGCCCGGCTCGAGCCCTCGGCCGAGCCGATCGACGAAGCCCGGCTCGAGACGGCGGTCGCGAACCTCCGTCGAAGCTATGACGCCCGGCACGGCGGCTTCGGCCGGGCGCCGAAGTTCCCGCCGGCCTCGACGATCGACTTCCTGCTCGGTCGTGGCGAGACGGAGATGTCCCTGCACACGCTCCGGGCGATGGCCCGCGGCGGGATCAACGACCAGGTCGGCGGTGGCTTCGCCCGCTACTCCGTCGACTCGACGTGGACGGTTCCCCACTTCGAGAAGATGCTCTACGACAACGCCCTGCTCGCCCGCGCCTACCTCCACGGCTGGCAGGTCTCCGGCGACGAGCTGCTCCTGCGGACCGCTCGTGAGACGCTCGACTTCTGCCTGCGCGAGCTCCGCGGACCCGAGGGCGGCTTCCACGCGGCGCTCGACGCCGACTCCGAAGGCGTCGAAGGCCGCTTCTACATCTGGACGCTCGACGAGCTCCGCGACGTGCTCGGCGAGCTGGCCGACGACGCGATCGCCTACTTCGGGGCGACCGACGCCGGCAACTTCGAGGCGGCCAACATCCTCGAGGCCCGCGGGCCCGAGCCCGAACCCGACCGGCGGGAGCGAATCCGAGCGCTCCTGCTCGACCGCCGCGCCCAGCGGATCCGCCCGGGGCTCGACGACAAGCGGCTGACCTCCTGGAACGCCCTGATGATCTCCGCCCTCGCCGAGGCCGGCGCCGTCCTCGAGGACCCCCGCTACCTCGACGCCGCACGCGTCACCGCCGACTTCGTCCTCGCCGAGCTGCGCGACGACCACGGACACCTCCTGCGGACGTTCAACGCCGGCCAGGCCAGGCTCGGCGCCTACCTCGAGGACCACGCCTTCCTCCTCGAAGCCCTCCTCACGCTGTATGAGGCGAGCTTCGACGAGCGCTACTTCGTCGAGGCCCGCGCTCTCGCCGACCAGATCATCGACCGCTTCTCCGACCCCGACCGCGGCGGCTTCTTCTCGACCCCGACCGACCACGAAGCCCTGATCGCCCGGCGCAAGGATCTCGAGGACACGCCGATTCCCTCCGGCTCCTCGAGCGCCGCCCTCGGCCTCCTGCGGCTGGCCGCCCTGACCGGCGAGCACTCGTACGCCGAGGCCGCGACCAGCGCCCTCCAGATCGTCCACACGATCGCCGCCGACCATCCCAACGGCTTCGGCCACCTCCTCCAGGCCGTCGACTTCTCACTCGGCCCGGTCCGCGAGGTCGCCATCGTCGGCGAGCCGCTCGGCCCGCTCGTCCGGGTCGTTCGCGCCGCCTTCCGCCCCCGGCTCGTGCTCGCCGGATCGACCGGCCCGACCGACCAGACGGCGGTCGCACTGCTCGACGGCCGCACCCCGCTCGACGGCGCCGCGGCCGCCTATGTCTGTGAGCGGTTCGCCTGCCGCGCGCCGGTCACCACGCCAGCCGAGCTGGACATCCTGCTCGACGGCCCCTAGCCAAGCCGTGAGGCGGCCTACTCGCGTGGAGCCGAGACCCGGTGCCAGAGCTTCGTCACGAGGTCGTCGAGCGCCTGGAGCGGCGTCCCCGGTCGGGCCGCCGGATCTGACGACGCCCGAGGCAGCCCGGCGGTCTCCGTCGCGTCGAGGCGCAGGATCACCGCCCGTTCGTGGATCGACGAAACCTGATCGGCCCCGACGACCTGGTCGCCGACCGCCGTGTCGATCAGCAGACCGTGGAAGACGTCCTGGCGCTGGGCCGCCAAGACCCGCCTGACCCGCCCGACGACCACCCCGTCGCGCCCGACCACGGCGACCCCCCGACGGAGCGTGAGATACGACACCTGCTCCCCGTGATCGTCCACTACTCCCCCACCTCGTCGCTCTCCACCGGCTCGTCCACCGCCGGCGACGAGCCTACCGGCCCCGTTCGCGTCTCCGTCCCCTCCCGCACCCCGACCGGCCCCGTATCCGCCCGCACCCCTGGCGGGCCCGTATCCGCCCGCACCCCTGGCGGTCCCGGTCCCTCCCGCATCCCTGCCGACCCCGGTCCCCCCGGCACCCCGACCAGCCCCGACCCCGACCGCGCCGCCGGCGCCTCGCACGCCGCCAAGAGCGGCTCGGCGAGTCCCCCCAGCACGACCCCCGCCTCGACCCGTCCCGACGCCGCCACGCGAACTCCCGGGCCGAGCGCCGCCCGCGGACCGACCAGGCTGTCGGCGCCCACGACGACCGCCGCCGCGTGCAGCGGCTGGACCCGCGCCGGCCGCTCGCTGTCGGTCGGCGCCGGCCCGAAGTCGAGGATCGTGACCCCCTCGCCCAGCCGGGCTCGCTCGCCGACGACGATCTCCAGCCGGCCGATCAACGTGCAGCTCTCCCCGACCACGCTCCCCGCTCCCAGCTCGACCGCCCCGCCGCAGACGGTCAACCGGCACCCAGCGCCCAGCCGGCACCCCCGGCCGACCCGCAGCGTCGCTCCTCGGGCGACGTCGATTCGCACGCCCGACCCCACCCGCACTCCACGGCCGAACGACGCCCGACCGGCGACGCGGATCCTCCCCCGCAGCGACCGGGCCGCGACGATCCCCCGCAGGCGGCTGACGCCGCTCATCGCCCGCCGACCGCCGATCGCTCGACGAGACGCCGCCGGCGATCTCGGCCGACCGCGGCCGCGTGGCCGGTCAGCGCGTACCGGACGCGAGCCCTCACGCTCCGGTGCGGGTCCGCCAGGTCCCCCGGGTCGCGCTGGGACCCGAGCGCCCGCCCTGCCATCCGGGCGACCTCGAGCTGGCCGAGCGCCGTCAGGTGGACCGCGTCCGGAAGCACGAGCTTCCAACCCCGCACGTCCCGCAGGTCGACCACCGTCGCTCCGTGCCTCCCGGCCAGTCGTTCGATCTCCCGATCCGCGCCGGCGATCCGCTCCCGCGGCGCCGGCGGCCGGCCGAGATCCAGCGGGATCGTCGCGACCAGCACGCGGTCGGCTTCTCGTCCGACCGCTTCGATCACCTCGTCCAGCGCCTCGACGAACCCACCCAGCTCGAAGCCCGGGTTGCGGACGTCGTTGACCCCGAGGTAGACGCACCCCAGGTCGTATGGCCCCCGCAGCCGCGGCACCTGGTCCGACGCCGCCCCGGCGGCCACCGCCCCATTCTGCGCGAGACCCGTATACGGGAGCTCGAGCGCCCCCGCCAGCCACAGCGCCCACGACTGGCAGCGCACCCCGAGCATCGGCTGGCCCTCCCCGTTGGTGATGCTGTCGCCCACCGCCACCAGGCCCCGGCGGACTCCCTCGCCCCAACCGCGCCCCTCGCCCCGGCGCACTCCCTCGCCCCAACCGCGCCCCTCGCCCCGAAGCGGACCGTCGCTCACCGCAGCCGTCCCGCGAGCTCGGTCGCCGCCCGCAGCCGCAGCGCCCGCGCCGGCGTGAGCATCCCCTCCGACAGACGCCACCCCCAGTTCCCGGTCGCTGTCCCCGGAACGTTCATCCGCGCCTCGCTCCCCAGTCCCAGGACATCCTGCACCTGGACCATCGCCAGGCTCGACCCCGACGCGAACGCCAGGCCGATCAGCGGCCACTCGATCTCCGCCTCGACCGCCAGGCCCTCCCGCCCGAGCGCGTCCACGACCAGACCGCGCGTCCGCTCGTCGAGCGTCCGCCACCACCCGACGATCGTGTCCTGGTCGTGCGTTCCCGTGTACGTCACGCTGTTCTCCCGGTGCGGCTGGCCTCCCCCATGGCCGAAGTCGAACTGGAGGATCACCATCCCCGGGAAGCCGAGCTCGTCCCGCAGCCGGTGGACCGCCGGCGTGATCACGCCGAGATCCTCCGCGATCACCGCCAACGGCCCGAGCGCGCGCTCGATCGCCCGAAACGGGGCCGCCCCCGGCCCCCGGCGCCACCGCCCGTGGGTCGCGTCCGGCGCGCCCGCCGGGATCGACCAGTAGGCCACGAACCCCCGGAAGTGGTCGATCCGCACGAGATCGAAGAGCTCGAAGCTCCGCCGCAGACGCTGCGTCCACCACTCGTACCCCCGCCGCCCGAGCGCCGGCCAGTCGTACAGCGGGTTGCCCCAGTGCTGCCCCTTCGGCGCGAAGCCGTCCGGCGGCGCCCCGGCCACCGCCCCGGTCTGGAAGAACTCCGGATGGCTCCGATGGTCCACGCTCCCCGGCGCCACGTAGATCGGCAGGTCGCCGATCAGCGAGACGCCGGCGCCCGCCGCGTACGCCCGCAGACGACCCCACTCCCGATCGAAGCGGACCTGGTCGCGCACCGCCCGCCGCCCCCCCGCCAGCCGCTCCCAGTCGCGCACCCAGCCGGCCTGACGCTCGCGGAAGTCATCCTCCTCGCCGACCGTGACCTTCGCCTGCGGGTCGGCGAGCAGCCCGTTCCAGCAGGCGAACGCCGAACGCGCCTTGTAAGGTGAGTGCGACCGGTCCGGCGGCCCGAGCGGCAGGACCTGCCACCATGATTGACCGGCTGCGTGCAGCCAGTCGACGAACCGGTAGGCATCCGACCCGAGGCGCCCCGAAGCAAGCGAAGTTGGGTGCAGCTGGACGCCGCTGGATCGCAAGATCATCACAAGCACCGATTGGAATTGGCCAAACTGGAGCAGAAGCCTGTCATGTCAGCTCTCCTCACGCGCGAGCCTCCCGCCCCCGCCGGAATCGATCAGCTCACCGATCCGCCCCCGCGGATCGCGATCGAGGAGCTCTCTCCAGACGTCGATGCCGGTCGCTTCCCCGCCAAGCGCTGCGTCGGCGACATCGTCGAGATCGCCGCCACGATCTTCCGCGACGGTCACGACCTGATCCGCGCCGTCGTCCTGATCGCCCCGCCCGGCGCCGACGCCTGGACCGAGGTCGAGATGCACAAGCTCCCGCCCGATCGCGGAGCCGACCGCTGGAGCGCCCCGGTCGAGCTCGGCCAGCTCGGTCGCTGGCGCTGGAGCATCGAAGCCTGGTCGGACACCTTCGCCACATGGCGCCACGAGCTCGAGCGCAAGGTCGCCGCCGGCCAGGCCGACCTCGATTCCGAGCTCAGCGAGGGACTCGTCCTGCTCCGCGACACGCTCGCCCGCATCGACGGCGACGACCCCGTCCTCGCCGGAGCGATCGCGCTGCTCGCCGACCCCACAGCGCCGCCCGACCAACGCCGGGCCGCCGCCCTCGCCCCCGAGCTCGCGGCGACCGTCACCGGCCATCCAGATCGACATCGGGCGACCCGGCTAGACCGCATCCTCGAGCTCGACGTCGAGCGCCGCCGGGCAGCCGTCGGCGCCTGGTACGAGCTCTTTCCCCGCTCCTGGGGCGGTCTCGCCGGCGTCCGCGACGAGCTTCCCCGGCTCGCCGCGCTCGGCTTCGACGTCGTCTACCTCCCCCCCATCCATCCGATCGGCCTGACCAACCGCAAGGGCCGCAACGACGCGATCTCGGCCGGCCCCGACGATCCCGGCAGCCCGTGGGCGATCGGCTCGGCCGACGGCGGCCACACCGCCGTCCACCCCGAGCTCGGCACGATCGACGACTTCGACGCGCTCGCCGCGACCGCCGCCGACCACGCGATCGAGCTCGCGCTCGACTTCGCGATCCAGTGCTCGGCCGACCATCCCTGGCTCACCGAGCATCCCGACTGGTTCTACAAGCGGCCCGACGGCACCCTCAAGTACGCCGAGAATCCGCCCAAGCGCTACCAGGACATCTACAACGTCGACTTCGACTGCGCCGACTGGCGCTCGCTCTGGAAGGCCCTGCGCGACATCGTCCTCTTCTGGGTCGGCCACCGCGTCCGGATCTTCCGCGTCGACAACCCCCACACCAAGCCGGTCGCCTTCTGGCGCTGGCTGATCGACGAGGTCCGCGCCGTCGATCCCGACGTGATCTTCCTCGCCGAGGCCTTCACCCGCCCGCCGATGATGCGCGAGCTCGCCAAGATCGGCTTCTCCCAGTCCTACACGTACTTCACCTGGAAGAACTCCCGCGCCGAGCTCACCGAGTACGTCGCCGAGCTCGCGGCCCCCCCGATGCGCGACTACTTCCGGCCGAACTTCTTCGTCAACACACCCGACATCCTCCACGAGTACCTCCAGACCGGCGGCAAGCCGGCGTTCGCCGCCCGGCTCACGCTCGCCGCCACCCTCTCGCCGACCTACGGGATCTACTCCGGCTTCGAGAGCTTCGAGCACACGCCGCGTCAGCCGGGGTCCGAGGAGTACCTGAACTCCGAGAAGTACGAGATCAAGCAGCGCCGCCTCGACGGCCAACTGCTCCCCTTCATCTCGATGATCAACGGCCTCCGCCGCGACCACGCCGCCCTCCAGCGACTCGATAACGTCCGCTTCCTCGAAACCCGCAACGACCAGCTGATCGCCTACGTCAAGCGGACCCCCGACGAGACGCTGATCATCGTCGTCGTGCTCGACCCCCACAACGCCCAGGAGGGCCTCACCGTCGTGCCCCACGATTGCGGCCTGCCGCCGGCCTTCACGGCGATCGACCTGCTCAGCGGCGAGTCCTTCGACTGGCGACTCGGGCCCAACTACGTCCGTCTCGACCCGAGCCGACGCGTCGCCCACATCCTCGAGGTAGTTCGTCCTTGATGGCCGTCGGACCGGCCCCGTCGCCCCCGTCGAGCCCCCAGTGGTTCGAGTCCAACCCGCTCTGGTTCAAGACGGCGATCTTCTACGAGATCCACGTCCGCGGCTTCTACGACGGCGACGCCGACGGGTCCGGTGACTTCCGCGGCCTGACCGAGAAGCTCGACTACCTCGAGTGGCTCGGGATCGACTGCGTCTGGCTGCTCCCGATGTACCACTCGCCGCTCCGCGACGGCGGCTACGACATCTCCGACTACAAGAAGATCCACCCCGACTACGGAACCCTCGAGGACGTCCGCCTGTTCATCGATGCCGCCCACAAGCGCGGCATCCGGGTGATCGCCGATCTCGTGATGAACCACACCTCCTCAGACCACCCGTGGTTCCAGGAGTCCCGGTCGAGCCCCGACTCGCCCAAGCGCAACTGGTACGTCTGGTCGGAGACGGCCGACCGCTACCGCGACGCCCGGATCATCTTCCTCGACACCGAGACGTCCAACTGGGCCTGGGACGACCAGGCCGGCGCCTACTACTGGCACCGCTTCTTCTCCCACCAGCCCGACCTCAACTACGACGAGCCGCAGGTTCTCGAGGCGATGCTCGACGTCCTGCGCTTCTGGCTCGACCTCGGCCTCGACGGCTTCCGCCTCGACGCGGTCCCCTACCTCTACAACCGGGAGGGAACCAACTGCGAGAACCTCCCCGAGACCCACGAGTTTCTCCGCCGCGTCCGCGCGACCGTCGACGCCGAGTACCCCGACCGCGTCCTGCTCGCCGAGGCCAACCAGTGGCCGGCCGACGTCGTCGAGTACTTCGGCGACGGCGACGAGTGCCACATGGCCTTCCACTTCCCGGTCATGCCCCGGATGTTCATGGCGCTCCGCCGCGAGGAGGCCGCCCCGATCATCGAGACGCTCGAGAACACCCCGAGCATCCCCGAGAACTGCCAGTGGGGCCTGTTCCTCCGCAACCACGACGAGCTGACGCTCGAGATGGTCTCCGACGAAGAGCGCGACTACATGTACGCCGAGTACGCCAAGGACCCCCGGATGAAGCTGAACCTCGGGATCCGCCGCCGGCTCGCCCCCCTCCTCGACAACGGCCGCGACGAGATCCAGCTGATGACCGCGATCCTCTTCTCCCTCCCCGGCAGCCCGGTGATCTACTACGGCGACGAGATCGCCATGGGCGACAACGTCTACCTCGGCGACCGCGACGGCGTCCGCACGCCGATGCAGTGGACCGGCGATCGCAACGGCGGCTTCTCCCGGGCCGACTGGGCCCAGCTCTACGCCCCGCCCCTGATGGATCCCGTCTACGGCTATCAGGCCGTCAACATCGAAGCCCAGCTCCGCACCCCGTCGTCCCTGCTCCGGTGGCTGCGGCGGTTCGTCGGCCTGCGCAAGGACCATCCCGTCTTCGGGCTCGGCAGCTACATCCCCCTGCCGACCTCGAACTCGAGGATCTTCGCCCACCTCCGCAGCTACGAGAACGACATCGTCCTCTGTGTCCACAACCTCGCCCGCTCGGCCCAGGCCGTCGAGCTCGACCTCTCCGCGTACGAGGGCCGCTTTCCCGAGGAGATGTTCGGACGGACCCGGTTCCCCCGGATCGGCGGGCTCCCCTACCTGCTGACGCTCGCCCCCCGCGGCTTCTTCTGGTTTCTCCTGGTCGAAGGAGGTGATAAGGATGGCAACCCGTGACCTCGTATCCCGCCTGGCCGTCTCGGACGAGGTGCTCGCCGACTGGATCAGCTCCCAGCGCTGGTTCGGGTCGAAGGCCCGCGACGTCGCCCAGTTCAACGTCCTCGACGTCGTCGTCGTCCGCGAGCAGGCCCCCGCCCTCGCCCTGACGATCGTCGAAGCCCGCTTCGGAGCCGGCACCCACGAGCTCTACCACGTCCCGATCGGCGTCCGCCCGGCCGACGAGAACTGGCGGCCGGCGGTGATCTGCGAGACCGACGGCTTCACCGCCTACGACGCCCTCGCCGACCCCGTCCAGACCGCCCTGATCGCCCGCATGCTCGGCAGCGCAGCCGAGCTCCGCCGCGGCGACACGCGGATCGACTTCCACTGGCTCGGCGGCGACCCCGTCGGCCCCGACATCCCGTCCCGCGGGGCCGGCGTCGAGCAGTCGAACACGTCGATCATCTTCGACGAGCGCGTCATCCTCAAGGTCTTCCGACGACTCGAGCCCGGGATCAACCCCGAGCTCGAGATGCTCCGCTTCCTCGCGGCCCACGACTTCCCGAACATCGCCGCCCTCGAAGGCTGGTTCGACTACTCGGGCGAGCTGATGGAGGCCACGCTCGGCGTGATGCAGCGGTTCGTCGTCGACGCCGTCGACGGCTGGGCACTCACCCTCGATGCCCTCTCGACCGGCCAGCACCACTTCTTCGACCGGCTCGACGAGCTCGGCCGCGCGACCGGGAAGATGCACGTCGCCCTCGCGTCCGACACCGTCGACCCCGACTTCGCGCCCGAGGCCCCGTCCGACGAGAACGTCTCCCTCCTCACGGCGACGATCGACGAGCAGATCGAACGCGTCTTCCTCGAGTTGCCCGACAACCCCGTCGTCCGCCCGCTCGCCGGCCGCGGCGAGGAGCTCCGCGACCTGCTGCGGACGCTTTCACACATCGGCATCGGCGGCCGCCTGATCCGCTGCCACGGCGACTACCACCTCGGCCAGACCGTCCTCGGCCCCGACGGCTGGGTGATCCTCGACTTCGAGGGCGAGCCCGGCCGGCCGCTGCGCGAACGCCGCCGCAAGCACTCGCCGTTGCGCGACGTCGCCGGCATGCTCCGCTCGATCTCGAACGCCGCGCTCGCCGGCGAGCTCCTCCACAAGATGCCGGCCGCCTCGATCGATTGGGAGGCGACCGCCCGCGACCGGTTCCTCTCCGGCTACCTCGCCGAAGTCGACCCAGCCCTCCTCCCCGCCGGCCAGCAGGCGATCACCAAGCTGCTGTCGATCTTCGAGCTCGAGAAGCTCCTCTACGAGCTCCGCTACGAGCTCAACAACCGGCCCGACTGGCTGATCGTCCCCGTCACCGCGATCGCTCGTCTGCTCGAGGCGCCGCCCGCGTGAGCGTGACCGACGAGATCGGCCTGCTCACCGCCCGCGAGCACGCCGACCCCCACCACCTGCTCGGCCCCCACGAGTCCGCCAAGGGCGTACGGATCCGCGTCTGGCGCCCCGAGGCGACCGGCGTCTGCGCCCGCGTCGACGGACCCGCGGCCGGCAGCTTCCGCCTCAAGCCGGCCCACGCCCCCGGCTTCTTCCAGGTCACGATCCCCGACGCCGGCCTCCCGCTCACCTACGAGCTCGACGTCGCCTACCCCGACGGCAACTCGTTCACCGTCCGCGACCCCTACGCCTTCCCCCCGACGCTCGGCGAGCTCGATCTCCACCTCGTCGGCGAGGGCCGGCACGAGGGCCTCTACGAGCGCCTCGGCGCCCACCCGACGCGCATCTGCGACGTCTCGGGCACCGCATTCGCCGTCTGGGCCCCCGCCGCCCGGTCGGTCTCCGTCGTCGGTGACTTCAACTCCTGGGACGGACGCCTCCACCCGATGCGCTCGCTCGGCCACGCCGGGATCTGGGAGATCTTCCTCCCCGGCGTCGGCCCCGGCGCCCGCTACAAGTTCGAGATCCGCACCCCGGCCGGCGAGCTTCGCCTCAAGGCCGACCCGCTCGCCTTCGAAGCCGAGATCCCGCCCGGGACCGCGTCGATCGTCACCGAGTCCCACCACGTCTGGCACGACGACGACTGGATCGACGCCCGCGCCACACGCGAGCCGCTGACCCGCCCCGTCTCGATCTACGAAGTCCACCTCGGCAGCTGGCGTCGGGACCCCGCCGACCCCGACCGCCTGCTCGGCTACCGCGAGCTCGCCGACCAACTCGTCGCCTACGTCGCCGAGCTCGGCTTCACCCACATCGAGCTGATGCCGGTGATGGCCCACCCGTTCAGCGGATCCTGGGGCTATCAGGTCACCTCCTACTACGCCCCGACCCCGATCTTCGGCTCGCCCGACGACTTCCGCGCCTTCGTCGAGACGATGCACGCCGGCGGGATCGGCGTGATCCTCGACTGGGTCCCCGCTCACTTCCCCCGCGACGACTGGGCTCTCGCCCGCTTCGACGGGACCGCCCTCTACGAGCACGAGGATCCCCGCCTCGGATCCCACCCCGACTGGGGCACCCTGATCTTCAACCTCGGCCGCAACGAGGTCCGCAACTTCCTGATCGCCAACGCCCTCTACTGGGTCCGCGAGTTCCACGTCGACGGGATCCGCGTCGACGCCGTCGCCTCGATGCTCTACCGCGACTACTCCCGCAAGGCCGGCGAGTGGGTCCCCAACAAGTACGGCGGCCGCGAGGATCTCGATTCCGTCGGCTTCCTCAAGGAGCTCAACGAGGTCCTCTACGCCCAGGCTCCCGGGATCGTCTCCGCCGCCGAGGAGTCGACCGCCTGGCCGGGCGTCTCGCGCCCGACCTACCTCGGCGGGTTGGGATTCGGCTTCAAGTGGAACATGGGCTGGATGCACGACACGCTCGCCTATTTCCAAGAGGATCCGATCCACCGGCGCTACCACCACAACGAGCTGACCTTCAGCCTGATGTACGCCTTCAGCGAGAACTTCATCCTCCCCCTCAGTCACGACGAGGTCGTCCACGGCAAGCGGTCCCTCTACGCCAAGATGCCCGGCGACCGGTGGCAGAAGTTCGCCAACCTCCGCGCCCTCTACGCCTATATGTGGGCCCATCCCGGCAAGAACCTCCTCTTCATGGGTCAGGAGTTCGCCCAGGAGCGCGAGTGGACCCACCAGAGCTCGCTCGACTGGCACCTCGTCGAGCAGCCAGACCACGCCGGCCTCCAGACGCTCGTCGCCAGCCTCAACCGCGTCTACCGCGACCAGCCCGCCCTCTGGGAGCGAGACAGCGATCCGTCCGGCTTCACCTGGCTCGAGGGCGGCGACGCCGAGAGCAACGTGATCGCCTTTGTCCGCCACGGCTCCCGTCCCGCCGATGTCGTCGTCTGCATCTGCAACCTCTCGCCGATCGTCCGCGACCACTACCGGCTCGGCCTCCCCGGGCCCGGCTTCTGGACCGAGGTCCTCAACACCGACTCGGCCTTCTACGGCGGCGGAGACGTCGGCAACGTCGGCGGACGGACGGCCGAGCCGTTGGGCTGGCACGGCCAGGACCACTCGGCCGAGTTCACGCTTCCCCCGCTCGCCGTCCTCTGGCTGACGCCCGAGGCCGGGTTTGACGCCTGCCCGCCCGGGGCGCCCGGGGAGCGCGACGAGCTCGACGCGCTCGACGAGCTGGGGGCTGACCTCGGCGCCCTCGCGGCCGGGCCGAATCCACCGACCGGGTCGGGCCCTGGCGCCGCGACGGGCCCTGGCGCCGCGGCGGGGGGTTCCGGCGGCGGGAGCGAGGCAACCGGCGTCCCGGATGGCGTAGTCGACGACCCCGCTGGCCCGGCCGGCACATCCGAGACGTGACCGGGGCAGGCGCGCAGGCCCTCCCGTGGAGCAAGCCTCTCGGGGCGAGGCCACGGGGTGACGGGCGGACAGACTTCCGCGTCTGGGCGCCGCGGGCGGGAGCGGTCGCCGTGGTGGCGGCGCGGGGCGGGCGGGAATGGGCACTGGTGGACGAGGGCCACGGGGTCTACGCGGGGACGGCGGATCTCGGCCAGGGTGACGACTACTGGGTGACGCTCGACCCGCGCGACGGAGGACGCCGGCGGCGACTGCCTGACCCGTGCACGCGGGAGCAGGCGCGCGGCCTGCGGGGGCCGTCGAGGATCGTCGACACGGAGGCGTTCGAGTGGACCGACGGCGACTTCGAGACGCCGGCGCTGGCGGACATGGTCGTCTACGAGCTCCACATCGGCACGTTCACGGCGGCGGGAACCTTCGAGGGGGCGATCGCCGAGCTGAGGGGTCTGCGCGAGCTCGGGGTCAACGCGATCGAGCTGATGCCGGTCGCCGACTTCCCGGGCGGGCGGGGCTGGGGATACGACGGTGTCTACGCGTCGGCCGCCCACCGGTCCTACGGGGGGCCGGCGGGGCTCCAGCGACTGGTCGACGCGGCGCACGCGGAGGGGATCGCGGTGATCCTCGATGTCGTCTACAACCATCTCGGGGCGTCGGGGTCGCGGGCGATGGAGACGTTCGGGCCGTACTTCACCGACCGGTACGAGACGTTCTGGGGGAAGGCGATGAACTACGACGACGCCGACTCGGACGCCGTCCGGGAGTGGGTGCTGCAGAGCGCGACCGGCTGGGTCAGGGACTTCCATCTCGACGGGCTGCGGCTCGACGCGGTCCACGCGATCTTCGACACGCGCCCCCAGCACATCGTCGCCGCGGTGGTCGAGCGGGTGCACGCGGTCAACCCGCGGGCGGTGGTGATCGCCGAGTCGGGGCTCAACGACCCGCGTGTGATCCGGCCGGCCGAGGACGGCGGGTGGGGCTGCGATGCCCAGTGGGCCGATGACTTCCACCACGCCCTGCGGGTCCTCCTGACCGGCGAGCGTGACGGCTACTACATGGAGTTCGGGTCGGTCGGCGACCTCGCGAAGGCGTTCCACCGGCCGTTCGTCCACGACGGCCAGTGGTCGGAGTTCCGCAGGCGGACGTTCGGCGCGAAGGCTGAGGACCGCCCGTGCGAGCAGTTCGTCGTCTTTGCCCAGGATCACGACCAGGTCGGCAACCGGGCGTTCGGCGACCGGCTGCCGGCGGAGGCCCGGCGGCTGGCGGCGTTCTGCACGCTGCTGTCACCGTTCACGCCGATGCTGTTCATGGGCGAGGAGTACGGCGAGGACGCGCCGTTCCAGTTCTTCTGCGACCACATCGACAAGCGGATCGCGAGGGCGACGCGGGACGGACGGCGCAAGGAGTTCGCGTCGTTCGCCTCGTTCGGCCAGGAGGTCCCCGATCCGCAGGCGGTCGAGACCTTCGAGCGCTCGAAGTTGACGCGGGTCGCCGACGAGGGGCTGGCGCGGCTGTACCGGGATCTGCTCGGCGCGCGTCGCGGGCTCCGCGGCGAGGCGTTGGCGATCGACTTCGACGAGGATGCCGGGTGGTTGACCGTCGAGCGCGAAGGTGGCCAGCTGTGCTGCAACTTCTCTGACGTCCGGCTGGGCGTCCCGACCGACGCAAGGGAGATCATGCTCGCGACCCACCCGGCCAGCCTCGACGACGGCCAGATCATGCTGGCGCCCCGATCCGGGGCGCTGGTCCGATGAGCGACGAGCTCTGGCTCGGCCAGCCGTTCCCGCTCGGCGCGACGTGGGACGGGTCGGGCACCAACTTCTCGCTGTTCTCCGAGCACGCGACGATGGTCGAGCTGTGCCTCTTCGACGGGGAGAACCGCGAGCGGCGGATCAAGCTGGCGTACCGGACGGCGCACAACTGGCATGGCTACATGCCCGGCGTCGGACCGGGCACGCGTTACGGCTACCGCGTGCACGGTCCGTTCGATCCGGAGGAGGGCAAGCGGTTCAACCCGAGCAAGCTCCTGCTCGACCCTTACGCGAAGGCGATCGACGGACCGGTGCAATGGGCCCAGGCCAACACCCTGCCGTACGTCCCCGACCCCGAGAACCCGGATGCCGACCTTGAGCTCGACGACGAGAACTCGGCACCGGCGATGCCGCGGTGCGTGGTCGTCGACCCGCAGTTCGACTGGGGCGGCGAGGTCTCGCCGAGGCGGCCGTGGAATGAGACGGTCATCTACGAGACCCACGTCAAGGGGTTCACGAAGACCAACGAGAATGTCCGGGACGACCTCCGGGGGACGTACGCCGGCCTCGCGAGCGACGAGGCGCTGGCCTATCTGAAGGAGCTCGGCGTCACCGCGGTCGAATTGCTGCCGGTCCACGCGATCGTCGACGAGAGCTTCCTGGCCGACCGGGGTCTGACCAACTACTGGGGCTACAGTTCGATCGGCTACCTCGCACCCCACGCGCTGTACTCGGCCTCGGGCGTCAACGGTGAGCAGGTGCGCGAGTTCAAGGGCATGGTCAAGGCGCTCCACGCGGCGGGCATCGAGGTGATCATGGACGTCGTCTACAACCACACGGCCGAGGGCAACCATCTCGGCCCGATGCTGTCGTTCAAGGGGGTCGACAACGAGGCGTACTACCGGCTGCTGGAGGACGACCCTCGCCACTACATGGACTTCACGGGGACGGGGAACAGCCTCAACCCGATGCACCCGAGCGTCCTGCGCCTGATCATGGACTCGCTGCGGTATTTCGTGACGGAGTGCCACATCGACGGCTTCCGCTTCGACCTGGCGAGCGCGCTGGCCCGCGAGTTCTACGATGTCGACCGGCTGTCGGCGTTCTTCGACGTGATCCATCAGGACCCGGTTCTGTCGCAGGTCAAGCTGATCGCCGAGCCGTGGGATGTCGGTCCGGGGGGCTACCAGGTCGGCAACTTCCCGATCCTCTGGTCGGAGTGGAACGGGATCTACCGCGACGTGATGCGCGACTTCTGGCGGGGCCAGGCGAGCGTCGGGGAGTTCGCGTCGCGCTTCACCGGGTCGAGCGACCTCTACCAGGAGGATGGACGCGATCCGTTCGCGTCGATCAACTTCATCACGGCGCACGACGGGTTCACGTTGCGGGATCTGGTGTCGTACAACGAGAAGCACAACGACGCAAACCAGGAGGGCAACCGCGACGGAACCGACGACAACCGGTCGTGGAACTGCGGGGCCGAGGGTCCGACCGAGGACACGGAGATCGCGGCCCTGCGGGAGCGCCAGCAGCGCAACTTCCTGGCGACCCTGTTCCTCTCCCAGGGAGTCCCGATGATCCTCGGGGGGGACGAGTTCGGACGGACGCAGGATGGGAACAACAACACGTGGTGTCAGGACAACGAGGTGTCGTGGCTGGACTGGAACCACGACCCGTGGCAGCAGCAGCTCTACGACTTCACGCGCCGGCTGATCGCCCTGCGCCGCAGCCACCCCGTGTTCCGGAGGGTGCGCTTCTTCAAGGGTGCGACGGATTCGTCGGACCTCCCCGACGCATGGTGGTTTCGGCCGGACGGGCGGCGGATGACCCAGCGCGACTGGAAGAACGGGGACGGCCACATCCTCGGGATGTTCCTCAACGGGGAGGCGCTCGAGGAAGCCGACCGGGAGGGCAGGCCGGTCGTCGATGACTCTTTCCTGCTGCTGTTCAACGCCCACCATGACCACATCGAGTGGACGCTTCCGGTCGCGTCGTTCGGCCAGCGGTGGACGTTCGAGATCTCGACCGCCGAGCCGGAGGCAGCGGCGGGCAGTCGGGAGTACGAGGCTCGCGCGAAGATCAACGTCGTCTCCCGGTCGCTGGTCGTCCTGCGACGCGGGCCGATCGGCGCGTGATGGGAGAGGTGGCAGGGCCGCCTGCGTCCGTCGAGTCGCTTTCCTCATCTGGGAGCGGTGGCGGGCGGGCGCGGGCTCGGCTGCGGTGCACATACCGCCTGCAGCTCGGCCCGGGGCTGGGGTTCGCACAGGCGCGGGAGCTCGTGCCGTATCTCCGGCGCCTGGGCATCAGCCACCTGTATCTCTCGCCGTCGCTGCAGGCCCGCGAGGGATCGACGCACGGGTACGACGTCGTTGATCCGACCCGCCTGAGCGACGAGCTCGGCGGCGAGGCGGCGTTCGCGGAGCTGGCGGCGGCCGGCTTGGGAATCGTGCTCGACATCGTGCCGAACCACATGGGAACGGGTGAGCAGAACCGGTGGTGGGCCGACCCGGAGCTCCGGGAGCGGTTCTTCGACCTCGACCCGGTCGGCGGGGGTTACCGGAGGTTCTTCGACATCGACGATCTGGCGGCGGTTCGCCAGGAGGTCGACGAGGTCTTCGAGACGACCCACCGGCGGGCGCTGTCGCTCGTGCGAGACGGCTTGGTCGACGGTCTGCGGGTCGACCATCCCGACGGCCTGGCCGACCCGGCGGGGTATCTGCGGCGGCTGCGGGCGGAGGGTGTCGAGCGGGTCTGGGTGGAGAAGATCCTCCATCCGGGCGAGGCGCTCCGGGACTGGCCTGTGAGCGGGACGGTGGGCTACGAGTTTCTGGGCGAGGTCTCGGCGTTGTTCGTCGATCCGGCGGGTCTCGTGCCGTTGACCGAGCTGGTGGGCGAGTTCACCGGTGACGAGCGGAGCTTCGGCGAGGTCGCGCGGACCGCGCAGCTCGAGCAGGCTGCGGGAAGCTTCAGCCGGGAGCTGGCGCGGCTCGGTCGGCTGGTGCCGGAGTTCTCCGTGGAGACACTGAGCGACGGGCTGGCGAGGCTTGGGATCTACCGGACGTACGTCGAGCCGTGGAGTGGGCTGGTCGCGGCCGCCGACCGGGAGGCGGTCGCCGGGGCGGGGATGGACGGCGGGCTGGCGGCGGCGCTGTTGCTCGAAGGACGGGCCGACGTTCCGGAGGAGTTCGTGACCCGCTTCCAGCAGACGTCGCCGGCGATCAACGCGAAGGGCGTCGAGGACACGGCCTTCTACCGGTATCTGCGGCTGCTCGCGCTCAACGAGGTCGGCAACGATCCGGACCGGTTCGGCTTGTCGGTCGAGGCCTTCCACGCGGCGAACGCCGAGCGAGCCCGGCGCTTCCCGGAGGGTCTGCTGGTGACCCAGACGCACGACACCAAGCGCTCGGGCGACTCGCGGGCGCGGATCGGCGCTCTGGCGGGGATGGCCGGCGAGTGGCGTGAGCGGGTGCTCGCGTGGCGGGAGATCAACGAGCCGCTGCGAGACCGGGATTCGGGGGCGCCGGATCGGGCGGAGGAGTACCTGATCTACCAGACGCTGATCGGTGTCTGGCCGGTCAGCTCCGAGCGGCTGGAGGCCTACGTGGAGAAGGCGATGCGGGAGGCCAAGCGGAACACGAACTGGGCGGACCCTGACGTCGAGTGGGAGGCCGCCGTCAGGCGATTCGCGACCGGCCTGCTCGGGCATGCGGCGTTCGTCGAGGACTTCGAGCCGTTCTGCGAGCGCGTCGCGGTGGAGGGCGAGCGGTCGGCGCTTGGTCAGCTCTTGCTGAAGCTGTGCTCACCGGGGATTCCGGATATCTACCAGGGCGACGAGCTGTGGCGCCTGTCGATGGTCGACCCCGACAACCGCCGGCCGGTCGACTGGGACCGGCGGCGGGAGCTGCTCGAGGGGCTCGAGGCGGGCGGGGAGCCGACGCGGGAGACGGCCAAGCTCGCGTTGATCCGGCAGGCGCTCGAGCTCCGCGAGCGGCGTCCGGAGACGTTCGCGGGGTCGTACGTGGCGGTCGCGGCCGGACCGGATGTGTGCGCGTTCGTGCGGGGGGACAGCGACGTTCTGGTCGTCGTCGTGGTGCGTGATTCGCCGGATCCGGTCGGGATCGATGCTCCTGGGGGGACTTGGCGGAACGTGCGGACCGGCGAGGAGCTCGTGATCGCGGCCGGCGGGGTCTCGCCGGTCGGGCAGCTCGTCGGCAGCGACGGGCTCGGGCTGTGGGAGCGGAGCTCGGAGGCCTAGAGGATCGGGAGGTAGCGGTCGAGCTCCCAGCGGGTGACCTGGACACGGTAGTCGTCCCATTCCTGGCGCTTGATCTCGACGTAGCGGTTGAAGGTGTGCTCACCGAGCGTGCGGAGCGCGAGCTCGGATTCGGCGGTCAGCTCGATCGCCTCGCCCAACGTCTCGGGCAGCTGCTCGATCCCGAGGCGGCGGCGGTCGTCGGGTGAGAGGTGATAGAGGTTCTTCTCCATCGGCTCGGGCAGCTCGTAGCCCTTCTCGATCCCTTCGAGGCCGGCGTGGAGGAGGGCGGCGAAGGTCAGGTAGGGGTTGCAGGCGGGGTCGGGACAGCGGAGCTCCATGCGTGTGGCGTGCTCCTTGCCGGGGTGGTAGAGCGGGACGCGGACGAGGGCCGAGCGGTTGCGCCGCGACCAGGCGACGTAGACAGGGGCTTCGAAGCCGGGAACCAGTCGCTTGTAGGAGTTGACCCACTGGGCGAAGATCGAGCAGACCTCGCGGGCGTGGCGGAGCTGGCCGGCGATGAACGCCTTGCCGGTGTCGGAGAGGAAATACTGGTCGTCGGCGTCGTAGAAGGCGTTGCGTCCGTCCTTGAAGAGCGACTGGTGCGTGTGCATGCCCGAGCCGTTCTGGCCGAAGAGGGGCTTCGGCATGAAGGTCGCGTGCCAGCCGTACTTCAACGCGTACTCCTTGACCGTGATCCGGTAGGTCATGCAGTCGTCTGCCATCTTCAGGGCGTCGGCGTAGCGGATGTCGATCTCGTGTTGGGACGGGCCGACCTCGTGGTGGCTGTACTCGACGTGGATGCCGAGCTGCTCGAGGGCGAGGACTGTCTCCCGGCGGACGTCGGATCCGGCGTCGAGCGTCGTGAGGTCAAAGTAGCCGCCCTGGTCGAGCGGCTCGGTGGTCTTGCTGTCGCGGAAGAGGAAGTACTCGAGCTCGGGTCCGACGTTGAAGACGTCGAAGCCCATCGAGCCGGCCCGCTGGACGGCGCGGCGGAGGATGTGCCGGGGGTCCCCCTCGTAGGCCGTCCGCTCGGGGGTGAGGACGTCGCAGAACATCCGTGCGACCCCCTGCTCCTCCGGCCGCCACGGCAGCACTGCGAAGGTCGTCGGGTCGGGCATGGCGATCATGTCGGACTCTTCGATCGCGTTGAACCCGGTGATCGACGAGCCGTCGAAGCCGACGCCGCGCTCGAACGACTTGTCCAGCTCCTCGGCGTTGATCGAGAACGACTTGAGCTGGCCGAGGATGTCGGTGAACCAGAAGCGGATGAAGCGGATCTTCCGCTCCTCGACGAGCGCCTTGACGTCGGCGATCGTCCGCGCCGTCCCTGGTGCCACGCCTCTCGAGGTCTCAGACATCGGCGCCCAGCCTAGAACATGAGCCGCCACGGCGCGGTTATCTCGGCCGCCGGGTCGGGGTCGGGGGGACCGGCGGTCCAATGCGCCGCCGGGGCGATGGCGGCGCTGCGAGCCTTCATGCTCGACCGGGTCTACCTCGGCCTGCGGGTCGGGTCAGCGACGGGCTGCGGGGCGGCGGGCCGCCTGCGAGGCGGCGTCGCGCCGGATCGGCAGCTGGACTGTGGAGGGATCGGCGGCGACCGGTCGGGCCGTGCGGGGAGCGGAGTCAGGGTCGAAGACGGCGAGCCAGCGTTGGGCCCAGACGTGCAGCTCGCCGACCGCCGGCCCGAGGGCGAAACCCATCCGCGTCAGGGCGTATTCGACGCGGAGCGGCCGTCCGGGGTGGACGGTGCGCTCGACCAGGCCGCGGGCTTCGAGCTCCTTGAGCCGGTCGGAGAGCATCCGATCGGAGAGCTCGGGCACGGCACCGGCGAGCTCGGAGAAGCGGAGCGCCTCGCCGTCGAGGAGGACGGCCAGGATGGCGCCGGTCCAGCGCCGCCCGATCAGCTCGACGGCCGCGTGATAGTGGGGGCAGCACCCAGCGGACAGCGGTCGGTGGTCTCCTCCGGCGTGGGACGCCATGACACGGAGGATAGCTACGCGGCCCGGAGTGTTCTCGACTCCTCCACCGAGCCGTCGACGGGAACCTCACCTGCGACGTTGATCATCGCCGTGAAGCTCTCGAGAGATACGTAGGCGAGTGCCTCGATCAGCTGCTCGTCGGTCCAGCCAGCCTCGCGGGCCTCTTCGTGGAGATGCATCGGCGGGCCGCCGTGCCCCTCCATGATCGCCTTCAGATATCGCAGGAGTGCGGCTTCGGTCCGGTCGCCCGAGTCGAACTCGCGGGCGGCCGCAACCTCGTCGAGGCCGAGCCCGGACGAGCGAGCGGTCCGGCTGTGGAGGGCGATCCCGGGCTCTGAGCCGTAGTGCTCGGCGACGGCGAGCGAGATCCGCTCGAGGGTCGGGAGGCGGAGGGTCCCCCGGCGGAGCTCTGAGCGGAATCGCGCGTACCCGCGCAGGGCGGACGGGGCGCCGGCGAGAACGCCGAGGAAGTTGGGGAGTTGGCCGCCGGTCGCGAGCGCTCCGCGGAGCACGGCCACCGATCCTTCCGGAGCGGTCAGCTCATCGTGGATCTGAAACCTGCTCATCGTCGTCTTCATTGGACCACTCGCTAGCTTTAGGTTGCTGCTTTACCTTTTGCTTACTACTTACGATTGATAAGGATACTTGGATCAGGGCCGATCCACAAGATCCGCCCGGCGCCCACAAAGACCACAACGCGAAAGTCGCAGTCTTGGTTCATTCGCTCGGCCAGTACCCGCATCGGCAGATTCGAACCGAGGGTGTAGCCGGGTCCGGGCTCGCGCGGCGCGGGATGGGGCGCGGGGGCGGCGACGGGGTCGACCGGAGGGCTCGTGCGCAGGTACCGCCCGGCCGGCGGGCGGACGCCGCCGACGGAGACCGGCCTCAGCGGAGCAGCGGGGAGGTGGGTGCGGCGGTTGCGGCGGTTGCGGCGGGCGCGGCGGGCGCGGCGGCCGGAGGTGCGGCGGGTGCGGCGGAGACGACGGCCGGAGGTGCACCGGCCGACGCGGACGCCGGCGGGGGAACCGCCCCGTGGGCCGTTCCGGCGGCGATCAGGGCCATCAGAAGTCCGAAGACGACGGCCCACGCGGCGATCCGGTCGGGGTTCGAGCCGAGTCGGTCGGGCGCGGTCCGGCGGGGCCTGTCGCGGCGGACGACGGCCTGGGGCACGCGCGGGTTTGGCGTCTCAGCGGTCGGATAGAGCGCTCGGGCCGAGGTGCCGGCAATCGCCTGGCCGCGGATCTTCACGGTTCGGCGAGGATCGTCGACGCCTCGCTCGGCCCGCCGGCGCTCGAGCGGCTCGCGGAGATGCTCGACCTCAGCCCACCAACCACCGTCGTCGAGATCGACCTGCGGCATTCGCGTCTCCCTCTCGATTCGCTCCCCACCCCCACGGCGGGCCTCAGCGGAATTCGGAAATCTTACCTGCCAGAGAAGGAAAATACCTGGATCTGTTGACGGAATGACGGAGCTTGGGCGATCGGTTTCCATAAGAACGATCGATCGACGGGACAAGGCCGGCGAATCAGGACGGCTCGGATCGCCGGTCGAGCGCGACGCGCACTCGGCGTCGGCGGAGGACGCTGGGTCGCCGCAGTTACGGCGGTTGCGCCTACCGTCCGGCTACGGCTGCGACGAACTTGGCGACATCGGTCGCGTCAGTGCCGGCGTACAGGCCGGCTGGCATCTGACCCTGTCCGCGAGCCCGACCGTTGGCGATCGCATCCTGGACGAGGGCGGCGGGCGGTCGGAGTACGTCGAGGTTGGGCCCGACATGGCCGACGGCGCGGGCGTTGGCCAACGCGTGGCAGGTTGCGCACTTGGTCGCAAAAAGCGACCGACCGGAGGTCTCGGCGGCGCTCAGCGTGATCCCGGCGGGCCCGGACCGGGCTTTTTGCTTGGCGTCGAGCACGACCACGAGGAGGGGGACGGCAAGACAGACGGCGAAGACGAGCCCGATCACGGTGTAGCGGAGTCGACTGCCGAAGGCGTCGTCCTGGCGAAGGGACGCCCGAACACCCGACGGGCCGCCGCGCAGGGCGACGAGAAAGACGGCGATCCCGGTCCCGATCCAGAACGCGGCGGCGGCGTAGATCATCGGGCGCCAAGATATCCGATGAGGCCGGCGACCCGCTGTGCCGGAGGGCCGGACGCGCGGGCCGAGCGGGACGGCGTGGGGGTAGCATCATCGGGAGGACCCTCCGAGGAGCAGACGGGAATGCCACGCATCCGAGACGAACACCAGCTGCGAGGCGGCGGCGGTCTGCCAGCGCCGTCGAGGAACGGGTCGGGTCCGACGCACAACGTCCCAGCCGAGGCGACGCCGGCCGCGCGTGCGAAGACGTCGGTCGGGATTCGCCTGGTCCGCTACGGGCTGCCGGCGGCGATCATCGTCGCCGGGATCGTCATCCTGATCGCCGTTCCGGGGACCACTGGGGTCGAGGGGGTGGTGACGATGTTCGGAATCTGCCTGTGCGTCGCCCTCTTCAACGGCCTGGTCCGGCTGGGTGTGAGCGGCGACAAGGACCGCGACGTCGAGCAGGCGGCGCGCGACGAATTCGAGCGGACCGGCGTCTGGCCGGACGAGCGACGCCGGAGCGGGCGGGGCTGGGACATATAGAAAGGCCCCGCCGTGGCGGGGCCTCCCCGTAGCAGGCCTGTAAGCCGGATTCTGTCGTGAACAACCATCCATCTGAGCGGCCGACCTGGACCTTGGCGGGCAGCCTGCGAGCGGTCCTGCTTGGCCTTGCATCGGGTGGGGTTTGCCCGGCCGCCGCGTCACCACGACGCCGGTGCGCTCTTACCGCACCATTTCACCCTTACCGTCGCCCGGCCGAGGCCGGGCGCTTAGGCGGTTTGTTTCTGTGGCACTTTCCCGCGGGTTTCCCCGGGTCGCCGTTAACGACCACCCTGCCCTGTGATGTCCGGACTTTCCTCGAAGGACGAGCCTCCGCGGCTGCTCAGCCTGCCGGTCAAAGGTAGCGGTTCGGGCGGGCTAGCGGATCGTCCGCATGAGGCCGACCACCCGGCCGAGGACGCGGACGTCACGGCTGCGGATCGGTTCCATAGCGTCGTTCTCCGGCTGGAGGCGGACGTGGTCGGACTCGAGGAAGTACCGCTTGACGGTGGCATCCTCGCCGACCATCGCGACGACGATGTCGCCGTCGTCGGCGGTGTCCTGGGGACGGACGACGACGAGGTCGCCGTCGAGGATCCCGGCGTCCTTCATCGAGTCTCCGCGGACCCGGAGGACGTACTCGCCGTGATCTCCGCCGGCGACGTCCGGGACGTTGACGTACTCCTCGATGTTCTCCTCCGCAAGGACCGGCTGGCCGGCGGCGACCGACCCGACGAGGGGGAGGCCGCCGTCGGTGGAGCCGACGATGTTGCGGACTTCCTGGACTGCCCGATCGAGCAGCTCGATCGCGCGGGGCTTCGACGGATCCCGGCGGAGGATGCCGATCTTCTCGAGGTTCGCGAGATGCTGGTGGACCGTCGAGGACGACGCCAGGCCGACGGCCTTGCCGATGTCCCGGACGGTCGGCGGATACCCGTAGCGGGCCGAATACTTCTTGATGAAGTCGAAGATCTCCTGCTGGCGCTTGGTCAGATCCATCGGGCGTGCCTCCTGGGTGGGACGGGCGGATCCCGCGCGACGAACATGTGTTCGTTGAGCCTAGCGCCTGCCGGCGACGGAATCAAGCGCCTATACTCCGGCCGCCGGGCGCCTGTGGCGGAATTGGTAGACGCGCAAGGTTGAGGGCCTTGTGGGCTAATAGCCCGTGGAGGTTCGAGTCCTCTCGGGCGCATCGAGGAAACCCCCGCAAAGCGGGGGTTTCTGCGTTTAACGGGACTTCGATCGACGGGTTCCGTCTCAAGCCCGTGAGAACATTTGAGAACAAATGGGCGCAGATCGAGACTCCACGAGGCCCGGAGACGGGGTCTACCGCTACGAGACCAAGCAGGGTCCGCGGTACTACTTCAAGTACCGCAAGTCGGACGGGCGCAGCGCCACGAAGCGGGGCTTCACGAGTGCCCGTGCTGCCCGCCGCGAGCGCGAGCGCGTCGTCGTGTCCGCCGCCGTCGGCGATCAGCTCTCGACGACGGAGACGTTCGGCGAGTTCTTCGACGCCTGGCTCCAGCGGCGGCGGCCGTACCTCGAGCCCGGGACTCACGTCGACTACGAAATCCACGGGCGCAAGCGCCTGGCGGAGCTGCGGCCACTGAAGCTGACCAAACTGTCAACGGCGACGGTCGAGACCTGGCTGGGTCGCCTCGCCGAGGAGGGCCGCTACGCGCCGAAGACGATCAACAACGCGCTCGCGACTCTCGTCGCGTGCCTCAACGACGCGACCCGCAAGGGCAAGATCGTTCGCAACCCGGCTGCTCGGATCCAGCGCCTGCCCTCGGGGCACCTCGAGCGCGACTACCTGCGACTGGACGAGATCCCGGGCTATCTCGAGGCGTGCTCGGCCACATACAGGCCGCTCGCCGAGCTGCTGATCGCGACGGGCCTGCGGATCAGCGAAGCGCTCGGGCTCATGTGGGCCGACGTGGCCTTCGACAACGGCGCGATCCGGGTCCTGCGCTCGCGCAAGCGCGGAGGCGTCGGGTCGACGAAGGGAGATCGGTTTCGCTCCGTAGACATCGGCCCGCGCCTGGCCGCGGTTCTGCGCGACCTGAAGGCCCGCCAGGAGGAGCACGGCGCCGGCGGGCCGACGGCTCCGCTCTTCCCCGGTCCCGGTCGGTGGGCCTCGACGAAAGCCGGGGATCGGATGGATCGCAGCACAGTTACAAGGTCGTGGCACAAGCAGGCCCTCACGGATGCCGGCCTGCGCGACATGCCGCTCCACAGCCTGCGCCACACGGCGGCCGCTGCATGGCTGACGACGGGCAAGCCGCTGATGTACGCGCAGCGCCAGCTCGGCCATGCCTCAATCACGACGACCGAGCAGTGCTACGGGCATCTCGAAGCCAGTTTTCTCAAGAGCGCCGCCGCCGAGACGGAGTCCGCGATCTGGGGGCCGACCGCGGGGCGGTGATCGGCGACTACCCGGACGACAGCCGGCGGCGAGCCTCCACGCCGTCGCTGACGGTCGCGGCGCGTTGTAGGGTCGCCCGCGCGGTGTCGGTCGGGCGCCAGCCGGCGCGGGCTGCGTCGATCCAGCGGTCGATGTCCTCAGCGATGAACCGCAGCGGGCCATCGGGCCCGCCGATGCGAACGCACGGGATCCGGCCATTCTTGGCGGCGTCATACAGCCACGTTCGCGAGACACGCAGCCGCTGCGCCACCTCGCTGGGCCTCATCAGGTCCGGTGACTCGACGCGAGCCATGCAGCCCAAAATAGCAAAATAAGTCTTGGTTAGCAACCTGCGACTTGATCGGTCGGTCCCAAGCCGGACACGACGCCCGTTACGACTCGTTCGGCTGCGACCCGGACGGGCGCTCGTGATCGGCGAGCTCGGCTGGTGTTACGACGAATCCAAGGCGCTGGGCTCCACGGCGGAGCCGCATGTCGAGCGTCACCAGGCGACATCCGAGCAGATAGGCGAGCGCGAGGTATTCAGCGTCGTAGGTCTTGGCCCAGCCGAGCTCGCCGGCGAGTCGCCACGCCCTCATTGCCAGTCCCTCCGGCCTTCGCTCGGCGATTTGGATCTTGCCGGCGAGGAAGCGATCCAACGCCCGCTCGGCAAGCTCGCGGGAGATCTCGCCCCGGAATGTCAACTCATGCAGCACCGAGGGCGCCTCGCTCCACAGCAGCGGCGGAGCGATCAGCTCTTCACTTCCGAGACCCGCGCCGGCAGCTTCGCCGATCCTGTCGAGCGACAGCTCGACGGCGAGGCTGGCGTCACACACCAGCACGCTCAGCGCGAGTCGCGCGAACGCCGCACGGCTGCCACGACGTTGGGCATCCGTTCGCCGGTCAGGGTCTGACCCAAGCCGGCCGGGAGCGCCGCCATCTCAGGCTCACCCTCGACAGCCTCCCGCAGGCGGCAGTACTCGGCTTCGAGCTCGGCCTCGGAGAGCCGGTCGAGCAAGCTCTCCAACTTCTCGCGCGTGGTCATCGAACCGATGGTACCGCGGGGCCGGGCCATCCGGGCGGAGTCGTGCCCGGCCGGGCTGTGAGAGACCGGCGGGGTGCAGCCAGCACGCCCGAGCAGCAGCCGCACTCGGGTCGCTTGGGGCTCGACGCAGCTCCTCCGGTCCCGGCACGTGACGCTCCCGTGTGGGGGTTCAGGAGAGATCAAGCTCGTTGCCTGAGACTTCGTGTCCGAGCGCGAGGTGGAGCTGGTCGCGCTCACGGATCGCCCGCTCGTATGCGCGGCGCTGGTCGCGGTCACCGACGGGCGGCGGCCCGAGTGGTTCGTCGGGCCGACCGGCGACCCCGTATTCGATGCGGTATCGCACGAGCGTGCGCGCGGCGTGGTCCCAGCGACGGCCGTCCGAGCGGCGGTCGGGGCGCTCGCCGAGCGCGTCGCGGACCCAAGATGGCTCGGTAGCCAGGTCGTGGTCGATGCGGTTCTCGAGGGCTTGTCGGCGCTCGCGTAGCAGGATCTGGATTGCGTGGGACAGGCCGTCGCGTTCGGCGTGGATCGCGTCTGGGTCGCCGAGCTCGTTGGCGAGCGTGGCGCGGTCGGTGAGCGCCCGCTCAAGCTGGGTCTCGAGACTGTTGAGCGCCGAGGCGAGCTGGGTGCGCTCGACGATGTGCGGGTCCCGGCTGCGCCCGAAGCGCCGCTCACGCGGTGTGCGTAGCCGGTCGAGGCTGTCGCGGACACTGTCGCGGCGGCTGGTCAGCTCGCGCGCCGTGGCGTCGAGCTCGTCGAGCCGGTCGAGCTCACGGGTCGGGAGCGCGGCGAGCTGTGCTCGCAGTTGCTTGAGCCGCTCGCGAAGCGCGACGAGCGAACTCGCCGTCCCGGTCGGGAGCGTCGGCTCGGCCGTGTCGGCGGCATGCTCTTGGAGCGGCTCATGCTCGATGGTGGCGGGCATCCTGAGTTGCCCGTCGTCAACGCCGCCGCGGGCGGACAGCTGGTCGACCGCGAGATCCTCGTCGTCTCGCTCAAGCATCCGTCGGGCGATACGCACGAGAACCTTTTGCGGTTCGAGCGGCGCGGTCGCTGCTTCCGGTCCGATGTCCTCGCGCACGCCGGCCTCGAGTGGCGCGTAGCGGACGAGTAGCCGCGTCCGGCCGCGTGCGCGTGACAACGCGGTGTAGGACCAGCCGCGCGTCAGCTCCGAGACGTCCGCGACGACGGTCGACTGCTCAACGGTGGCGCCCTGCATCCCGTGACCTGTGAGGGCGTACGCGTGCTCGACGTGCTCGGCGACGTAAGCGGCTGGCAATTCGCGGATCGTGTGCGCGTCGGTCTCGAGGACGACGCCGTGCGCGTCGGTGTGGCGGACCGTGCCGCGCGTCCCGTTGTCGACGTCGAGATCACGCTCGTTGCTGCGGCAGATCACACGATCGCCGACGGCGACCGTGACAGGTCCGTACGTGCAGTCCTCGCCGAGGACCCCGGCCGACCGGCGCTGGTCCCGCGCGAGCTCGTTGAGCGCCCGGCGCGTCTCGTTGCCGCGGGCGATCAGGACACTCTGCTCGATCCGGTGCTCCTCAACGCCGGCGGCCCACTCGGCGACGGCCTGGTCGAGCACGCCCCGATCGTCGGGGACCACTTGAACACGGCTCGCGTCGGTGGCCCAGTCGATCCAACGCTGCGGGTTGCCGTCGTGCAAGGCGGCGAGCGCGAGTCGTTCCGCCGGGTCGCGTTGGCGCATCACCTCCGTGAGCCGAACGGCGCCGAGTCGCTCGCCGATCGCGCGCAGCCATCCGCCGGCCTGAACCGACGGCAGCTGTCCGGGGTCGCCGATCGCGATCACCTTCGCCCCGCGCTTGGCGGCGTGCGCGAGTAAGCGCTCGCTCTGCCGCGTCGACGCCATACCCGCCTCGTCAAAAACGACGACGCAGCGGTCCGGCAGCCTTTGGTCGTTGCTGATCGAGAGGAGGCGGCTGTCGAGTGTCCGCGACGGGATCCCAGCCTGCTCGGCGAGCTCCCTGGCCGCTCGGGCGGACGGCGCGACGCCGATCACGGTGTACCCGGCTTCCTCGTAGAGTTCGCGCAGGACACCGGCGGTGTAGGTCTTGCCGGTTCCGGCGAGTGCCTCGATGACGTCGACGCCGTTACCCGAGCCGACGACCGCCCGCACGGCGCGCGCCTGACCCTCGTTTAATGTGCGGGCCGACCCTTCGATCGCGTCGGCACCGCCAGCGTCGGGGAGTCGGGCTACGCCTGCGCCGGCGCGACTCGTGGCGATGTCGATCAACGCCTTCTCGCGGGCGACGAGATCCGCGCTCGTCATCGCGGCGGTCGTCGTCTCGAGGACGTCGTCGCGGGCGGCGAAACGTTCGCCGAGCTCACGGACGACGTCGACCCGGGCGCCCTGCGCCGCGGACTCGGCGAACGCGCGCAGCACGCTCGGGCCGTCGAACGTGTTCGCCAGCTCGGTCAATCCCGTCGGTCCGACGAGGACATCGCCCAGGTCCCTCTCCCCCACCCCGCGGCCCTGATGTTCAAGCGCGCCATCGACTGCGACAGCGCCACTCCGGCGCCGTCTATCGCCGACCGCAACGACGTGGTCGACGAGGTCCCGGTCCAGGCCGTGCTCGGCGGCGCGGGCGGTCACTTCCTCGCGCCAGGTGTGCGTTTCGATCCCGTATTCCTTGCGGTCACGAGTCGCGATCGCGCCCCACGTCGAGCGTTCCGCGCGCGTCAGCTCCCGGCCGAGCTCGACCTCCCGCGAAGCGATCGCGGCCTGCACCTGCGCGCGCCGCTGCGAGAACACGCGGAGCACTTCGACGGGTAGCTGATCGAGTTCGGCGGCGCCCTTCACGACCGGCCCCCATTCAAGGCCAAGTCGCTCACGCACCACGGATCGCAGATGCGCCTGGTAGAGAAAACCAGCCGTCCTCCCCGCCCGGTAAATCGAAGGGTGATGCAGCGCCGTGAACCGGCCGTCCTCGCCACGCCCGAGGTTCGCAGCGACGACGTGCGTGTGCAGTTGCGGATCCAACGCCCGGCTCATGCGGTGCCGGTACGCGGCGGCAATCAGACCACCCGCCTGCTCGAAGCGGGCCCCGCCTTTCGCGCGGCGCACGAACACGGCCTCGTCCTCGAGATAGCGAAGCGCTGCACGGACCGCCTCCTCGTGGCAGTCAACGAGCGCTGCGGAGACCTCGGCCGGCGCGACGGCGAACAGCACGCTGACCGACTTCGGCGCCGAGAACGTCAGGTCGAGCGCGGCGACGGCAGGTTGACTGGTACTCGCACGCAGGTTCGTCTCGGGCGCTCTTGGGTCGCGGCCCTCGAGCAGCGCGGTGAACTGTCCGGACTCGACGCGGCCCACGAGACCGAGCTCCGCTGCGCCCGCCCCGGTCCAGTCGCCGGGCGCCTCGCCGCGGCCCGAGTAGTAGTCATCGCGGCCCTGGGCGACCTGCTTCGCGTAGTACGCCTGCTGCCCCAGGGCCAGCTTTCCAATCGACAACACGAAGACCAACTAGCAAAAAGACACCCTTTGGGTGATACTGTGTGAGCCGTTGGCCTCGGCCTACTACTTCCGAGCCGTTTCGCGTCAAGAAGGGCCGACGGCTCAGGGACCGTTCCGGGGCTTCTACCAACGGAGCGGCAGCTCTGGGAGCAAGCACGATCCTGACCGCGCCGTCCCGGAAGTCCGAATCGAACTTCCGCCTCTGCTCTGCCATGAGACTGCTCCTCATAGTGGATCACTCCACGATACGAGGGGACGACCATTGCGCGTTCTCGACGCGCTCGATCGAGAACACGCAGGCCCACGAATCGGTCTGGCGCCACCTCGACCTCGGCGTGTGGCGCCTCGAGGTCCGCGCGACGCTCCGCCGGCTTGATTGTCCGACGCATGGCGTGCATGTCGAGGGCGTCCCGTTCGCCAGGCACGGCGCCCGGTTGACCGCCGACTTCGATGACCTCGTCGCGTGGCTGGTCACGAAGACCGACCGGACCGCGGTCTGCCGCCCGGTTCGCATCGACTGGCAGACGGTCGCGCGGATCATCGAGCGCGTCGCAGGGGAGAAGCTCGACCCCGGGCGCCTCGACGGCCTGTATGAGATCGGCATCGACGAGGTCTCCTGGAGAAAGCAGCACCGCTATCTCACGCTCGTCGTCGACCACCGCCGCCGTTGCGTGGTGTGGGGCACCGACGGCGCCGGCGCCGTCGCGGCGGACCGCTTCTTCGCCGAGCTCGACCCGCCCCAGCCCACCAGCCCGCCGGACCCGGGGCCCCGAACAACTCGCGATCCCCGGCGCCGATAGCTCGAAGCTCACGGTCGGTCAACGCGCCGGCCATCTCGAGGCGATCTCGATGGACATGGGCCCCAGCTACGCCTTGAGCGCCCGCGAGCACGCCCCCCACGCGGTGATCTGCATCGACCCGTTCCACGTCGTCGCACTGACGACCCGGGCCTTGGACGAAGTTCGCCGCGGCTACTGGAACGAGCTGCGCTCCCTCGATGACAAGCAGGCCGCGAAACGCTTCAAAGACGCCCGCTGGGTGCTCCTGAAGAACCCTGAGAACCTGACCGAGAAGCAAGCCCAAACCCACGCCCGGCTCCGCGACGCCGGCGGCGACGTCTGGCACGCCTACACCCTCAAAGAAGCCCTCCGCAGCATCTTCAACTCCGAGCTTGAGATCGAAGACGTCGAGATCCTCCTCGACGAGTTCATCGCCAGCGCCGCCCAAAGCGCCCTCGCCCCATTCGTCCGCCTCGCCCAAACGATCACCAGGCACCGCGACGGGATCCTCGCCGCCGTTCGTCTCCGCGTCAACAACGCCCGCGTCGAAGCGTTGAACAACAAGGTGCGCCTGATCACCCGCCGCGCCTACGGCTTCCACTCGGCCCAAGCCGCCCTCGCCCTCGTCCTGCTCACCCTCGGCCCTATCGCCACTCGCCCACCACACGAGAATCAATCACCGTGACACTGACCACATCCATGCCGAGAGAGCCCCTAAATGGATAGCCCGTTTCGGCCTATCTTGGCTGTACCGGTCATTGCGTTCCTTGCTCGGTGGCCCTCACGGCAGGCTATGCAGCACGCTCGTGACCGGGTGCGAGAGCTGACCGGTCGCGATCGTCTGCGCTGGCCGGGTCGCGCAGGTCGTTGGGGACCTGAACGGGTTCCTGCGCGGATGGGCGGCCTACCTCCGCCACGGCAACTCGACCGTCCAGTTCGCTCAGATCATCCGTCACGCGGAACGACGCCTACAGCTGCTGAACGCTCATCGCCATCAACGGCCCTGGGTCTACGGCCGGCAGGTCCTCAGAGCCAGCCTGACCGCTACGGCCTGATCAGTCTCAACGGAACCATCGCGGCGACGAGACCCAACCCACGGATCGATGGGGGGCGGGAGGAAACCGGAGCCAGTCGGCCAGTCCGTGCGGCATCAGGCGCTTCCCGCCTACCCGACCATTCTCGGATCGTGGGTCAGTACCACGTGGACGGGTCCAGCAATCCCCATGAGGCCGACGCCAAGCGTTCTCTCCAAGTCATCTTCTCACGCTGCGCCTCCTCCTTCACATAGCGCCTCGCCACCCACTGACCGTCGACCCGAAGGTAGAGCCACTCGGCGCCGCCAGTCTCTGCGGCCTGCTGGCGCGCCGCCTCCTCGCGCGCACTTCCTTCGTCGGCGCACGGAACCAATTCTTCTCTGGCATTGACGCTATGAGTTCGCGGCTCAGCTTGCTCCATGGCAGCACTTTATCACCGCGGCGCTTGTCTGAGAACGACGGTCTGTTCTGGCCCTTGCGACGGCTTGAACCGGCTGGGTCCGATTGTCGGCTGATGCTCCCGCGCTCATCGAGCGTGGATTGGCCGACGTAGATCGCTCTGGCTGGTCAACGCCGCGGCCGGGGCGGAGGACTTCGCTTACGGGGTCTGTGGCGCGAGGCTCCGATGCGCTCGCAAGCGGGCCGCGCCACCCGTTGGCGGCGCTGAGGGCGAGCCCGCCGCGGCCACGAGCAGCGCGGTACGCACGCCTAGCGTCTGCGCCAGGGCGCCTCCGAGCGCGGCGCCGACGGGCGTTCCGCTGATCGACAGCATCCGGCCGAGGACGTTCACGCGTCCCTGTAGAGCGTCGGGCGTGTTCAGCTGGCGAAACGTGATCGCGCCGCGGATCGCGAGCATGTCGGCGGCCCACCGGGCCGCGTAGAGGACCAGCGCGGCGACGAAGTCGCGTTGCAGCGCGAGCGTCGCCAGCAGCACCGCGGCGAACGTGCGACCGACGAGGTTCAGACGCACGGGCGAGAAGCGGCGCGTCATCCGCGGGATCGAGATCGTCGCCTGCAGCGAGCCGACCGCACCGGCGCTGAACCGCGTGCCGACGCGGGCATCATGAGCGCTGATCCCCAGCTGCCGAGCCGCGAACACGACGAGGAGTCCGAACAGCGCGCCGCCGCCAGGCTCGCCAGGCTCCGTTGAGCGTCAGCGCACCTATCGTCGCGAGGAAGCCGACTGAAGTCGAGCAGAGAACTTCCGGATAGGCGAGAGAATTGACGGCTGCTTCTGTTTCACGGCTGCAGGGAAGGTTGAGGCTGGGGAGGCGGCAAATTTGGGATCGTCGCTGGATCGTGTGGGTATCGTCGGGGGCGTTGCTCGGCACCGATTCCCGGCCGCAGTCGGAGCTCCAACAGGCCGCGCCGCAGCCACGACTGCACCGGCTCCGCGTGGATGTGGACGTACCGCGTGAGGATGCGCTTCTGACGCAGCGTCGGGGCTGCGCCGGCCAATTCCGAGGCGGCGTGCATCATCGTCACCGCGTGCGCGATCTTGCCCTCGGTCTCGACAGCGGCGAAGCTAACGGCGTCGGCCATGGTCGAGCAGAGACGTTACGCTGGCCGGCGGCGGAAAGCCTGAGCCGGAGTCTGCTCGCGTTCCCCACGAGACCGTGACGGATGTGCGGACGAACGGTGAGAACATCGTGAGAACAAACGCTGCGTCAGATCTGTTCGATCCGTCCGCCGCCACGGACCCGAAGCGCCGGATTTGCTGGGCCTGAGCAAATCTGACAGAGCTCCGATGATGTTGAGGGCCTTGTGGGCTAATAGCCCGTGGAGGTTCGAGTCCTCTCGGGCGCATCGAGGAAACCCCCGCATTGCGGGGGTTTCTGCGTTTCAGGAGATGCCCCGGTCGACGAGTTCCGTCGCAAGCCGTTCATCACCAGTTGAGAACCACTTTCGGCGGGTGCGGCGCCGCGTGGCTTGAGGGGCGCGCGCCCGCGCGGGGCCCGTCCCTACGTCGACTAAAAGTCCAACCCGCGTCAGCGCTCGGTGGGGTTTCTTGCGCTAGCGTGGAGGCCATCATCCGGATCGTCGGCGCGCGACATCGTGAGGGGCGGACCGCGGCTCCGGGGGCACGGGGCGTCGGCTCACCGGGTTCGGTGGGCGACCACTCGTCGGCCGGGGGCCGCTCGCCGGCAGCCGACAGGCGCAAGCGGCTGGCGCTGGTCGCGGCGATCATGGGGTCGGTCGTCGCCGGGGTCGACGCGACCGCGGTCAACGTCGCGCTGCCGGCGATCAGGGGCGACCTCGGCGGCGGGCTGTCGAGCCAGCAGTGGATCTCGAACGCGTACCTCCTGTCGCTCGGGTCGCTGATCCTCGTCGGCGGGTCGCTCGGCGACCTCTTCGGCGAGCGGCGGATCTTCTCGGTCGGGGTCGCCGGCTTCGGGCTCTGCTCGATCGTCTGCGCGGCGGCCCCGAGCATCGAGGTGCTGATCGCCGGCCGGGCGCTCCAGGGTGCGTTCGGGGCGCTGCTGACGCCGAGCGCCCTCGCGGTGATCGTCGGCGCCTTCCCGGCGGCCGAGCGGGGTGGGGCGATCGGGTCGTGGACGGCGTGGGCGGGGATCTCGACGGTGGTCGGGCCACTGGCCGGCGGCTACCTGGTCGACGCGGTCTCGTGGCGTCTGATCTTCGCGATCAACGTCCCGTTCGTCGTCCTGACACTGGCGCTCGTCCGGCTCGCGGTGCCCGGCCGGGAACGCGGGACGGTCCACGCGAAGGTCGATTGGCTGGGGGCGATCCTGACCTTCGCCGGCCTGACCGGGCCGGTTGTCGCGCTGATCCGCCAGCCGGTCGTCGGCTGGAGCAGCCCTGAGGTCTGGGGCAGCGGTCTCGGGGGAGTCGCCCTGCTCGGGGTCTTCGTGATCCACGAGCGGAGAACCCGGGCGCCGATGCTGCCGGTCGGGCTGTTCGGCCGGCGGAACTTCGCGGTCGGGAACATCGAGACGTTCGCGATGTACGGAGGCCTTGGCGTCGTCTTCTTCCTGCTGGTCCTCTTCCTCCAGGAGGTCGCCGGCTACGGGGCGCTCCAGGCGGGGCTGGCGACGATGCCGTCGACGATCGTGATGTTCGTCGTCTCGAAGCGGGCCGGCCGCCTGGCCGATCGTTTCGGCCCGCGCCTGTTCATGGGCCTCGGACCGCTGACGGCGGCGGTCGGGCTCGGGCTGATGCTCCGGGTCGGCGCGCGTCTCGACTACTTCACCGACCTGCTCCCCGCCCTCCTCGTCTTCTCGGTCGGCCTGGCGTTCACGGTGGCGCCGTTGACCGCAACGGTCCTCTCGGACGCCGACGAGGGCAACGCGGGGATCGCGTCGGGCGTCAACAACGCGATCGCGCGGGTTGCCGGCCTGCTGGCGATCGCCGCCGTCGGAGCGGTCATCTCGGCGGAGTTCACGCGGTCGGTCGACCACCGTCTGGCCGGCCGGACGGTGTCGCCGATAGCCCGGCGGGCGGTCGATCAGGCGCGCCGGGAGACGCTGGCCCGCGTCGACGCGGCGAAGGTCGGCCCGACGGTCGGCGGGGCCGTCCAGGCAGCCTCGGTGGATGCGTTCCGGGTCGGCGTCGGGATCTCGGCAGTCCTCGTCGGGCTCGGCGGCCTGCTCGGGCTGGTCGGGATCCGCAACCCCCGCCGGACGGTCCGGTGCGCCGAGTGCGCGGGCGGTCAACTCGCAGGGCAGCCGGTCGACGCGGCTCGTCCCCGGGAAGCCGAGTCCCCCGGGCGGGCAGCGCTCGTCGGAGGCGGAGGGCCGCGCGCGCGATGACGGGGACCGCCGGCCTGGTGCTGGCACTCGTGGCGCTCGGGGCGACGCTCGCGGCGGCGATCTCACGGAGCCGGCGCGCGCCGGAGGCGGTCGTCGCCGTCGTCGGGGCGGGCGTCCTCGTCGGAGTGGGCGCGTCGAGCTTCACTTCGGCGACCGCAGAGCTCGGCAGCCTTTCACCGACGGTCGGCTTCCTCGCGGCCCTCCTGCTGGTCGGCGAGGGCTGCCGGCGGGAGGGCGTCTTCGAGGCGATCGGCGGGGCGATCGGTCGGCGGGCGCAAGGCTCGCCGCACCGGCTCCTGGGGCTGGTCTTCGTGGTCGCCGCCGTCGTCACGGCTGTGCTCAGTCTCGACGCGACCGTCGTCCTGCTGACTCCGATCGTCCTGGTGACGGCGCGCCGCCTGGGGACGAGCCCGAAGCCGCACGCCTATGCATGTGCACACCTCGCGAACTCGGCGTCGGTGATCCTGCCGATCTCCAACCTGACCAACCTGCTCGCGTTCCGGGCGAGCGGCCTGTCGTTCGCCGGCTTCGCGGGCCTGATGGTGGCGCCGTGGGTCGGCGGCCTCGCCGTCGAATGGGTGGTCGCGCGCCGATTCTTCAGATCCGAGCTGGAGCGGCCGCCCGATCCCCCGGCCGAGCCGCCGGCCGGTCGGCCGCAGGCGCCGGGATTTGCCCTCGCGATCGTAGGGCTGGCTCTGGCGGGGTTTGCGTTGAGCTCTGTTCTTGGGTTGGAGCCCGTGTGGGTCGCCGCGGGGGCTGCGGTGGCGATCAGCGCGCGGGGGCTCGGCCGGCGGACGACCACGCCGGCCGACCTGTTGCGAGCGGCCGAGCCGGCCTTCCTTGTCTTCGTGCTCGGGCTCGGGGTGATCGTCGACGCGGCGAGCAAGAACGGGCTCGGCTCGGCGGTCGCCGGCCTGCTGCCGGACGGGAGCTCGTTGCTGGCCCTGCTCGGGGTCGCGGGGGTCAGCGCGGTGCTGGCGAACGTCGTCAACAACCTTCCGGCGACCCTGCTAATCGTTCCCCTCGTCGCTGCGGCCGGGCCGGTGGTGGTTCTGGCGGCCCTGATCGGGACGAACATCGGGCCGAATCTGACCTACGTCGGCTCGCTTGCGACGCTCCTCTGGCGGCGCGTCCTGCGGGCCGAGGGGATCGACGTGGAGCTCGGCGAGTTCTCGCGACTGGGCGCGCTGAGCGTGCCGGCCGGACTGGTCGCGGCGACAGCCGGCCTGTGGTGCGCCGGCCGGCTGCTCGGCTACTGATCCGAGCCGGCGATCGGACCGGAACCTGCGACCGGACGCGCGCCCTCGAAGACGACGTTCTGTGCTGCCGCCGGGGCCTAGAAGCTGTCGCAGGCCGTCAGGCCGTAGGTCGCCGCGAAGTTGAGCGGATCGCCGGTCGCGGTGATGATGTCCGCCTCGGCGGTGGACATCGCGGCGTCGTCGCGGTTGGCGACCGCGTCACCAAGCTGTCCGACGAGCACGCCGACGTGGCTGGCCTCGGCGAGCCATTTGGCGATCGCCGCGGTGTCGCCGGCCGGGCGAGGGAGCGCGGCGATCTCGGCGGAGATCTTCTGGACCTCCTTCGACGCGCTGCGGAGGACCGCCGCCGTGTGGGCACGAGGGAGCGGGACGGTCGACAGGAGGGCGATGATCTGCGCCTCGGACGGCTCGGTCTTCTTGCCCTTCGTGCAGAGGGCGTTCGCCTTGGCGATGAAATCGGCCTTCGTCGTCACCTTGGCGGCCGAGCCGGCGTTCGACTTGGAGCTGCTCGAACCGCCGCCGCAGGCGGCGAGCACGAGCGCGCCGAGGACCCCGAGAAGCAGACCGCCGCGACGCACCACCGACGTCAGACGCCCGCGATCTCTGGCGCCGGGGTGGCGAGGTCGACGGCCGCCGGTTGCTTGTGGCGGGTGACGGACCTGCCGTTTCGGCTGGGCGGCGGCTGACCGGTGGTGTCGCTGGAATCGAACAGCATCAGCACGACGGTCGCCTGGGTCTCCGGACCCGGCGATTCGGCCAGGCGCGCGGCGCTGTCGCGCTGTATCTCGGTGATCCTCTCGGTCAGGGATCGAAGCTCGGCTGCGAGGTCATGCCATCCGCGCTGGTCGACGACGACCGGTGCGCGGGTGAGGTGGGCGTCGGCGATGTCGAATCCTCCGGCGCCGGCGGCTGCCGTGACAGTGCGCCCAACGGTCTCGAGCGTCGCACCGACCATCGCCCGCTTGACGATCGTCGGGACATTCGACCATGCGGTGTCGGTGATCCTGGGTCCGACGATCGCCGTGTAGTAGTGCTCGATCGCCCCACGCCTCGGAACCTGATCGACCTGCTTGAGGAAACCGAGGTGGACGAGCCGGCGGACGTGGTAGCTGACCGAGCCGAGATCGGCCTGGAGTTCCTGCGCCAGCTCGTTGGGACTCGCCACGCGGTCCTCGAGCGCCCTGAGGAGCTCGATTCTGAGCGGATGGGCGAGTGCCTTGACGACTCGCGAGTCGGTCACGTCGGCGTAGGATTTCATCTCGTCTCCATGAGCGTTTCCAGGCGCCTGCGCACGCGGTGCAGGCGAATCTTGGCAGTCCCTTCGGGAATCTTCAGCCGCCGTGCGATCTCCGGCTGAGAATAGTCGTGTGAGTAGCGTAGAGCAACCAGGGTTCGCTCATCCGAGGAAAGTCGATCGAGCGCGCGGTCGACATCGATCCGCGACGGGATCCGCTCGATCTCGTCGAAGGCGCAGGAGTCGCTCAGCTCGGCCGTCGCGTCGAGTCCGGCCTCGGTGGGGATCCGCCCGAGCCGGCGAAACGCCTCGTTGCGCGTGATCTGCAGGCACCAGGGAATCGGAGCCTGGGGGGAGTTGCAGGTGGCCCGACCCTTCCAGGCTCGCATCATCGCCTCCTGGAGAACGTCTTCGACCTCCTGGGGGCTGCGCACGAGCCGCCTGGCCTCCACGGCGCAGCGCCGGCGGATCGCCACCCAATCCCAGGATCCCGGCTCTTCCATTGCGCGGTCGCACGACTACCGCTGGAAATTTTCTGATTCGGTGAAACGGTTTGCGTGGAGCACGGGTCTTTCCTGTCATGAGATACCAAACCACGATCGATCCCGCTCGACTTCCCTACGCTGCGCTCGCTCCGTACTGGGACCGCTTCACGGCTGCGTACGACTATGACTTGTGGCTCACCAGGATCGAAGAACGGGCAGTCGCCCTAGGCATCTTCGGTAACCGCCTGCTCGATGTCGGCTGTGGGACCGGCAAGAGCTTCGCACCAATGCTCGCTCGCGGCTATGACGTCACGGCGTGCGACATCTCCGACGAGATGGTCGAGCAGACGCGAGCGAAGTTCGGCGACCGAGTCGACGACGTCTTCGTCGCCGACATGCGCGAGCTGCCGGCGTGCGGAAAGTTCGATTTCGTGACGTGCATCGACGACGCACTCAACTACCTGCTGACCGACGAGGATCTGGTGGCCGCGTTTCAGGGCGTCGCCGATGTCCTGGCCCCGGGAGGTGTCTATGCGTTCGACGTCAACTCGCTGAAGACCTACCGGACGGCGTTTGCGCAGACCTTCGTCCGCGAGGACGAAGGTGGGCTGTTCTGCTGGCGAGGGGAGGCAGCGCCGACCTTCGAGCCGGGAGGGTCGGCGGCCGCGACGATCGAGATGTTCGTCGAAGACCGGCCCGACACGTGGCGGAGGCTGACGGGACGTCACGTCCAGCGCCACCACCAACAGGCTGTGATCGTCGATGCGCTCGACGCCGCCGGGCTCGAGTGCGCGGCAGTCGTCGGCCAGTGGCCGGGCTGCCTCCTCGACGACGTCGTCGACGAGGAAGCGCAGATCAAGCTTGTCTACTTCGCCCGCAAGGCGACAAACGGCAGAAACGAGGAGGTGGTGTGAGAATGACGATCCAGCCCTGAACGCGAGCGCGCCTCTCCGGGGCGACCAGTCGGCCGTCCCGAAGAGCTCGCGCGTCACAGGCATCCTGCCGCGCGATCAGCTGCATACGCTGCGTCGGCGGATCGCACCCGCGTCCACGCCGGGTCTGCTGGCGTCGATCCGTCCCTCCAGGGGATCGTCGGCCACCCGGTGTTCGCGTCTCACGATAGCGACCGGCGATTAACCGCCGGTCAAGCCCCAGGCTGGGCGGGCCGGGTGGGCTGCGTTCCGGCGGGCGGGTCGGCGCTGACCGAGGTTGTATGGTGGACCGATCGGGGAATCCGCCCCGGGAAGGCCTCTCCTGAGCACTCCAGCCTCCCCCCTTCCGAGCCAGGCGACCCCCTCCCCACGGACCGATCTCTCGGTCGAGAGCGCGACGCTCGACGCGGACGCCGCCGACCGCGGCCGGCAGCTCCGCCGGGGGATCCTCAGCCTGGCGGTTCTCGGGGTCCTGATCGTCGGGCTGTTGGCTGCCGTTCCGGGTCTCCACGGCGTCGCCGATCAGCTCCAGGACGCGAGCGTCCCGTGGGTGGCCGCTGCGATCGCGCTCGAGATCCTCTCGTGCGTCGGCTTCATCCTCGCCTTCCAGCTCGTCTTCGCCCGCGCGCCGCTCCGCTTCGCCGCGCGGCTCGCGCTGGCCGAGATGGGCTTCGGCGCCGCCGTCTCGGTCGGCGGAGTCGGCGGCGCGGCGCTCGGCGTCTGGATCCTCAGGGCTCGCGGCGTTCCGGCCAAGCGCGCGGTCGAGCGATCGGCGACGTTGTTCCTGCTGACGAGCGCCGTCAACGTGATCGTCCTCACCGTCTTCGCGACCGGGCTCGCCGTCGGCCTGCTCCCGGGTCCCAGCGACCCGCTGCTCAGCGTGATCCCCGCCGCCGTCGGCGTCGCCGTCCTCGCCTTCTTCCTGGCCCTCCCCCGCTGGGCGGCGACCGCCGCGCACCGCCGCGACGACAGCGGCAAGCTCGCAAACACGCTGCTCGGTCTCGCCGACAGCATCACCGCGGCCAAGAAGATCCTGCTCAAGCCGAACTGGCGGCTGCCGGGCGCGTTCGCCTATCTGATGTGCGACATCGGCGTCATGTGGGCCTGCTTCCACGCCCTCGGTCACCCGCCGCCGTTCGCCGGGATCGTGCTCGCCTACCAGATCGGCTACCTCGCGAACATCATCCCCGTGCCCGGCGGGATCGGCGTCCTCGACGGCGGCCTGGTCGGGATGCTCACGCTCTACGGGACCTCGGCGACCACGGCGACGGCCGTGGTCCTGATCTACCACGCGATCGCCCTCTGGATCCCCGCGCTCTGGGGGACGCTTGCCTACGCGATGCTCCGCCGATCGATCAGCCAGCCGCTCGTTGCCCGGGACACCCACGGGCGCGGCCGCTGAGCCCGAGCCTGGGCGGCGCCGTGGCGGACGAGCCGGAAAGCGCCGATCCCGCCGGCAGGCCGCCCGGCGTCCCGGGGGTCGGCGGCGGAGACCCGGGCCGCGCGATGCGCGCCGGCCTGAGGGCGATCCTCGGCCGCGACCGGGTGCTCGACCCACCGGCCGCGGCCTACTGCCACGACGCGACGCTCGCCCGCGGCATCTCCGGCCGCCTCGATGCGGTCGCCCTCCCCCGCACGGCGGCCGAGGTCGCCGCGGTGGTCGGCTGGTGCTACGACCACGACGTCCCGATCGTTCCCCGCGGCGGGGGAAGCGGCCTGGCCGGGGGTGCGGTTCCGCTCGACGGCGGCCTCGTCCTCAGCCTCGAGGGGCTCGCCGCGGTCAGATCCTTCGACCCGCTGCTATGGCGGATCGGCATCGACGCCGGGATGACGACGGCCGAGGTCCGCCGGCGGGCGAGGGAGAGCGGCGTCTACTACCCGCCGGACCCCGGCGCGGCCGAGCAGTCGCAGATCGGGGGAAACATCGCGACCAACGCGGGCGGGCCGCACAGCTTCAAGTATGGGGTGACCGGCGCCTGGGTGACCGGCCTGGAGGTCGTGCTCGCGCCCGGCGAGCTCGTAACGCTCGGCGGAACGGTCCGCAAGGACGCGGCCGGCTACGACCTCAAGCGGCTGCTCGTCGGGTCGGAGGGCACCCTCGGCGTGATCACCGCCGCCTCGCTGCGCCTGATCCCCGCTCCCGAGGCCGCGCTCCCGGTGGTCGCCTCGTATCCCGACACCCAGACCGGAGCGGCTGCGGTGATCGGCGTCCTCGGGAGCGGCCTCCAGCCGTCGACGCTCGAGTACCTCGACCGCGGCGCGCTCGCCGTCGCCGGCGCCGGCGCCGGCCGGCCGTTCGCCGCGCCGGCCGAGACCGGGTTCGTCGTGATCGCCGAGGCGGACGGGACGACCGGCGAGGCCGCCGCCCTCCGGGAGGAGCTTGTCGAAGTCCTCTCCGACGGGGCGCTCGCCATCCATGCTCCGACCGATCCCCGCGCCGTCGCCGGGATCTGGCGCTGGCGCGACCGCGTCAACCCGGCGGTCAGCGCCCGTCGGGGGGGTAAGCTCGGCGAGGACATCGTCGTCCCGGTCGACCGGCTCGCCGAAGCCGTCGAGGAGACGGTCGAGATCGGCGCCCGCCACGGCCTCGAGGCCTGCAGCTGGGGCCACGCCGGCGACGGGAACCTCCATTCGACGTTCCTGATCGATCCTCAGCACGCGGGCGAGCGGGCCCGGGCGGAGAAGGCGGCGCTCGAGCTGTTCGCCCTCGCGATCCGGCTTGGCGGCGCGATCTCCGGCGAGCACGGCCTCGGCCGGGTGAAGGCCGGTCAGCTGCGCCGGGCCTGGCCCGAGCCGCTGGTGGCCGTCCACGAGAGGATCAGGTCCGCATTCGACCCGAAGGGCCTGTTCAATCCCGGGGCGAAGCTGCCGTGAGTCGTACGGTCGAGCCCGGCTCCCGACGACAAGCCGGACATCCTCCGTCCTGACAGGCGCCGGCTACCCCAGAGACGGGGTCGAGGAGCTGCTGCTAGGCCGCGCGGGCGAGCATCGCGCCCTGGCGGGTCAGCGGCGTCTTCCCCCACCGGGCGACCCTCGCGTAGTCGAGGATCGGCCCGAAGTACGACTGGAGCTCGTCCATCACGATCCCCGCCGGCTCGAGCAGCTCGACCGCCCGGCGGTCGTCGAACCGCGTCGCGACGTCGAAGTACGGGAGGTAGGCCGACGCCTGCTCGATCATCTCCGCGTTTGCGATGATCCGCGGCGCCGGCCGGTTCATCTCCCGGCAGGCGAGCTCGATCAGCTGGGCGTTCGTGATCGCCCGCCTGCCGGCTACCAGGTTGATCGCCCCGCCGAGCTCGGTGTGGTCGAGCAGGTGGATCAGCGCGTCCGCGACGTAGTCGATCGGCACGACGTCGATGATCCCGTCCGGGTCCGCCGGGACCTCCTCGAGCATGCCGCGCTCGAAGGCCCGCAGCGGCCAGTAGATCACGTTGAAGGCCGGCGTCCACCCGCTGTGGCGGTCGCCGACGACGATGCTCGGCCGGGCCGTCACGATCGGCAGGTCGGTCGCCCTGACCTGGAGCTCGGCCTCGTACTTCGACTGCTCGTACGTGTTGCGGAAGACCTGTCCGACGTCGAGGTCGCCTTCGGTGAAGGTTCCCTGGTGGCGGCCGCCGACGAATGCCGTCGAGACGTGGACGTGGCGCTCGAGGTCGGCCATCTCGTTCGCCAGGGCCAACACCCGCCCGGTCCCCTCGACGTTGATCGCCCGCTGCTGGTCGAGTGGCAGCTCGAAGGAGATCGACGCCGCGCAGTGGACGATCCGCCCCGTGTTCGCGAGCACCGACCGCCGGTCGTCGCCGGTCAGTCCGAGATCGGGCGACGTCACGTCGCCCGGGACCGCCCGCACCCGCGCGACCGCGTCGGCCGGCGGCGTGTCGTAGAGCTGGCCGAGAACCGTCCGCAGCCGCTCGTCGGCCCGCTCCTGGTCGCCCGCCCGCACCAGGGCGATGACCTCGGTGTCCGGCTGCTCGAGCAGGCGGACGAGCACCTCCATGCCGAGGAAGCCCGTCCCCCCCGTGAGAAAGACCGTGTCGTTGCTCATCGCAGCCGTGCTCCCATCCAAGTCGTTTCGTTCATCGCAAAGGTGCTCCCATGGCGTGGAAGCCACCATCGACATGGAGGATCTCGCCGGTCATGCCCCGCGAGCGCTCGGACAGGAGAAAGCAGACGGTCGACGCGACCGGGCCCGGGTCGCGCACGTCCCAGCCCAACGGCGCCTGGCGCTCCCAGATACCCGCGAGCTGGTCGAACCCCGGGATGCCCCCGGCCGCCAGCGTCTCGAGCGGCCCGGCCGAGACCAGGTTGACCCGCGTCCCGCCCGGCCCGAGGTCGCGCGCCAGGTAGCGGGCAACGCTCTCGAGCGCGGCCTTCGCCACGCCCATCCAGTCGTAGACCGGCCACGCGACGGTCGCGTCGAAGTCCAGCCCGACCACGCTCGCGCCGCCGTCGGCCCTTTCGAGCAGCGGCTGGAGCGCGACGGCGAGCGCCTTGAGCGAGAACGCGCTCGTCCTGAACGCGGTCACCGCGCTCTCGGCCGGCGCCGTCAAAAAGCCGCCGCCGAGGGCGTCGGCCGGAGCGAACGCGATCGCGTGGAGGACGCCGTCGACCGCCTCCCAACGCTCCCCGACCGCCCCCGCCAGCGCCTCGAGATCCGCCGGCTCGTTGACGTCGAGCTCGAGCACGTCGACCGGCGTCTCGAGCCCCTTCGCCGCCCGCTCGGTCATCCGCCTGGTCCGGCCGAATCCCGTCAGCAGGATCTCCGCGCCCTCGGCCTGGGCCTGCCGCGCGACCTCGAATGCGATCGACCCACGGGTGATCACGCCCGTGATCAGGAGTCGCTTGTCCTCGAGGATCACTGAAGGCGCATCGAGCGGAGAGGACGTGCCACGAGGCGGCGGATCGTATTCAAAGCGGGATGTTCCCCGCCGGCCGCCGCTTGCGCGTCGCGTTCTCCATGCTGTCGAATGCCGCGATGATCCGTTCGCGGGTCTCCGACGGCGGGATCACCTCGTCGATGAAGCCGTCTGCCGTCGCCGCCGCCGGATGCATGTGCTCGGCCCCGTAGGCCGCCGCCAGCGTGTCCCGGTGACGCTCCGGTTCCGCGTGAGCCGCGATCTCCCGCCGGTTGACGATGTCGACCGCCTGCTTGGGCCCCATCACGCCCATCTGGGCGCTCGGCCACGCATAGACGAAGTCGGCACCCAGGTCCTTGCTGTTCATCGCGATGAACGCCCCCCCGAACGCCTTGCGGAGCACGACGGTGACCGTCGTGACCTCCGCCTCGGCGAACGCGTGGACCAGCTTCGCCCCATGGCGGATCACCCCGTTGGCCTCCTGCTTTGTCCCCGGCAGGAAGCCCGGCGTGTCGACGAGGACGACCATCGGCAGACCGAAGACGTTGCACGTCCGCACGAAGCGCGCCGCCTTCTGCGCCGCGTCCGAGTCGAGCACGCCGCCCAGGTAGCGCGGCTGGTTGGCGATGATCCCGACCGACCGGCCGTCGAGGCGGGCCAGCGCGCAGACGATGTTGCGCGCGAACTTCGGCGAGATCTCCAGCAGCCGCCCCCCGTCGACGAGCGCCCGGGCGACCTCGCGGACGTCATAGACCTTGCGCTCCTCGCGCGGCACGCACGCATCGGGCGCGAACGTCGGCGCCGCGACCGACGGCCACCGCTGGGCCGGCTCGGTCGAGTTCTGCGGCAGGTGATCGAGCAGGTCGCGCGCCAGCAGCGCCGCGTCGACCTCGGTCGGCGCGACCAGGTGGCAGACGCCGTTGCGCTCATGGACCTTCGGCCCGCCCAGCGTCGCCCCGTCGACGTCCTCGCCCATGACCTGCTTGACGACGCCCGGACCCGTCAGGAACATGCTCGCTTCCCGGGTCATGATCACGAAGTCCGTCAGCGCCGGCGCGTAGGAGCCCCCGCCGGCCGACGGCCCGCAGATCACGGAGATCTGCGGAACACGTCCCGACAAACGAACGTGCTCCCGAAAAATCTGTCCATACCCACTGAGGGCCGCTAGCCCCTCCTGCATCCGCGCGCCGCCCGACTCGATGAAGCCGATCACCGGCACGCCCGCCCGCCCGGCGTTCTGGAGGACCCGGACGACCGTCTCGGCGTGGGCCATCCCGAGCGACCCGCCGACGAACGACGCGTCCTGCGCGAAGCAGAAGACCGGCCGCCCGTCGACCCGGCCGCTTCCCCCGAGCACGCCGTCGCCGGCCCGCGCCTTCTCGCCCATCCGCCGCGAGCGGACGTCCGTCCGGACGAGGTTGATCGATCCGGGATCGCAGAGCACCTCGAGGCGCTCGAGCGCGGTCAGCCGCTCATTCGGACGCGGCGCGAGCTTCAGGGTCATGCTGCCTCCAGACATAGGACGACGTTGTGTCCGCCAAAGCCAAACGAGTTCGAGATCGCCGTCGCCCGGCGCCCGTCGGGCACGACGAACGGGCGAGCCTTCCCCGGGACGTAGTCGAGGTCGAGCTCCGGATCGCGCTCCTCCCAGCCGATCGTCGGCGGCGCGACGCGGTCGCGCAGGGCGAGGATCGTCGCCACCGCCTCGACCGCACCCGCCGCTCCCAGCAGGTGGCCGATCGCCGACTTCGTCGACGAGACCGGGATCCCCATCGCGAACTCGCCGAGTGCCGCCTTGATCGCCAGCGTCTCCGCCCGGTCGTTGAGCGGCGTCGACGTCCCGTGCGCGTTGACGTAGTCGATCTCCCCGGCCGTCACGCCCGCGTCCCGCAGCGCCCCCTCGATCGCCGCCTGCGCGCCCTCCCCCCGCTCGCGCGGCGCCGTGATGTGGTGGGCGTCCGACGTCGCCCCGTACCCCCGGACGGTTCCCAGGATCCGGGCCCCCCGCGCCCGCGCGCGCTCGCCGTTCTCGAGCACCAGGATCCCCGCCCCCTCGCCCATCACGAAGCCGTCTCGCCGCAGGTCGAACGGCCGCGAGATGCCGGTCGGCGAGGTCGCCGCCAAGGCGGCGAAGGCCGCCCGCGAAAGTGGTGTCAGGGCCGCCTCGGCCCCGCCCGTGACAACCGCGATCGCGTCGCCCGCCTGGATCGCCCGGGCCGCCGAGCCGATCGCGTGGGCGCCGGCCGCGCAGGCCGAGACGATCCCGTAGACGTGGCCCCGCAGGTCGTGGCGCATGCTCAGCGCCGCCGCCGGCGCGTTGCTCATCATCAGCGGCACCGCCAGCGGCGAGACCGCCTTCGCCCCGTCGCGCTCGAGCACCGTGTGGTTGGCCTCCAGCGTCCCGATCCCGCCGATCCCCGTACCGATGATGCAGCCGATCTCCCGCGGGTCGTACGGAAGACCCCCGTCCCACCCGGCGCTCACGAGCGCCTCGTCTGACGCGACGACCGCCAGCTGCGTGCACCGGTCCGCCCGCCGGGCCTCCTTCACCGAGAGGTGGTCGGTCGGCTTGAAGTCGGCGCACGGTGCCTCGCCGTCGCGCACGCCGCAGACACCCGCCGTCCACCGCTCGTGGAGGGCGTGGGCGCCGACGCCGAGCGGCGTGACCGCGCCGACCCCGGTGATCACCACGTCGATCACCGATCGCTCCCGCGTTCGTCTCTTCCCAGCCGGGTCATTAGGCCCGCTCGACGATCATGTCGACCGCGTCGCCGACCGTGACGATCGCCTTGACGTCACTGCTCGTCAGGTTCACCCCATACTGCTCCTCGACGATCTGCGAAAGCTCGGCCAGGTCGAGCGAATCGATGTCCAGGTCGGCCAGCTTGGCCTCCCGGTTGATCGCGTCCGGCTCGGCGCCGAAGCTCTCCAACGACGTCCGGACGACCTGCTCGACCTGCTCTGCGGTAACGGCTGCGGACACGTCCGCTCCCTCCTGTTGATTGGTCATGCCGCGAGTCCCCCATCGACGTAGATGGTGCTCCCGGTCACATAGCTTGCGGCCTCGGACGCCAGGAAGCGCACGCACGCGGCGACCTCCTCCGGCCGACCTGCCCGCCGGGCCGGTATCGCCTCGATCACGGCGTCCGGGACGTCGGTCGTCATGTCGGTCTCGATGAACCCCGGGGCCACCGTGTTGATCGTCACGCCCCGCCGGGCCACCTCGACCGCCACTGTCTTGCTCATCGCGATCAGACCGGCCTTCGACGCCGCGTAGTTCGCCTGCCCGGCGTTCGCCCGCGGTCCGACGACCGACGCGATGCTGATGACCCGGCCGAAGCGCGCCCGGATCATCGCCCGCAGCGCGCCCCGCGTCAGCCGGAAGGCCGCCGTCAGGTTCGTCGCAAGGACCACGTCCCAGTCGTCGTCGGTGATCGAAATCGCCAGGTTGTCGGCCCTGACACCGGCGTTGTTGACCAGCGCCAGGACGTCGCCCAGCTCCCGCCTGGCGCTCTCGAGCAGCTCGGCCGGATCACTGGACACATCGCCCGCGACGGCGACCGCCCTGCCGCCGGCCGCCTCGATCGTCGCGACGGTCGCAGCCGCCCCGGCAGCGTCTGACCGGTAGTTGACGACCACCGGCCACCCGTCGGCCGCCAGCGCGATCGCGCTCGCCGCGCCGATTCCCCGGGAGGCTCCGGTCACCAGGGCGCATGCGCCATCCGGCCGCGGCTTGCTCACGCCGTCCCCCATTCGACGATCACGCCGTCCGCCATTCGACGATCGCGCCGTCCCCACTCGAGGCTCACGCTGTCCCCCACTCGAGGCTCACGCTGTCCCCCACTCGAGGACGACCGCGCCCCACGTGAAGCCGGCTCCGACCGCCGCCAGCAGAACCCGCGCGCCCGGCTGGACTCGTCCTTCGGCCCGCGCGGTCGCCAGGGCGACCGGGATGCTCGCGGCCGACGTGTTCCCCAGCTGTCCGATGCAGTCGACGACCCGCGCCGGGTCGAGCTCGAGACGCTCGCCGAGCGCCGTCGTGATCCGGGCGTTCGCCTGGTGGTAGATGAACAGATCGATCTCCGAGAGCTCGACCCCGGCCGCCGCGCACGCGTCGCGCGACGCCTGGGCCAGGCGGGAGACCGCCTGCTTGAAGGTCTCGTGGCCGTCCATCAGGATGAAGCCGCTCGTCCGATCGGTCGTGATCATCTCGGCGCACGACCCGTCCGCCCCGAGGATCACCGGGCCGATCGTTCCCGCCGCTCCCGCGCTGAAGACCGCCGCCCCGGCCGCGTCGCCGAACAGCGGCGCCGTCCGCTTGTCCGCAGGGTCGGTGTGACGCGACATCAGCTCGGCCCCGATCACCAGCGCCGTCTCCGCCCGACCGGCCTCGATCCACGCGCAGGCCGTCCCGACCGCGGCGACCCAACCGGTGCACGCACAGCCGACGTCGAAGGTTCCCGCCCGTTCGGCTCCCAACGCGTGGGCGACGATCGGAGCGGCGTTCGGGGTCGCCAGCTCGTGGGAGAGGGTCGCCACCAGCAGCAGGTCGATGTCATCCGCCGTGAGCCCCGAATCCTCGAGCGCCGCCTGCCCCGCCTCGGTCGCCAGGTCGGCCAGCGTCGTCTCCGGCGCCGCCCGCCGCCGGGCGTGGATGCCCATCCGGCGGACGATCCACGCGTCGTCGATCCCGAGGCCCGCCGACACCTCGGCGTTGTCGACGACGTGCGGCGGGAGTGCCATTCCCAGGCCGGCCACGCCGACCGTTCGCACGGCCCGCCAGAGCTCGGGCTTGGCCGCGAACGTCGTCGCGGCGGCGGGCGTCGGCTCAGACATTCAGGATCTCGACGGTGGCGCTCGGCTCAGACATGCGCATGGCTCAGTTCCTCGATCGTGATCGCCTCGGACTCCGGGACGTTGCGCCCGACGAGCTTCGCCAGGACCTTGTCAGGTCCGACGTCGACGTACCGGCGGACGCCCAGTCCGTGGATTGTCTGCATCGTCTCCCGCCACCGCACCGGCCGCGTCAGAGCGGCCGCCAACTGGCCGCGGACGTCTTCGAACGCAAGCGCGCTGACCCCGCTGATCACCGGAGCGCTCGGCTCGTGCAGGTCGACCCGGCCGAGCGCCCGCCGGAAGCGCGGACAGGCCGAGGCCATGTCCGGCGAGTGGAAGGCTCCGGTCACGTCGAGGACGATCGCCCGCACGCCCATCGCCCGCGCACCGACCGCCGCCTCCTTGAGCCTGCCGGCCCGGCCCGAGAGGACGACCTGGCCGGGGGCGTTGTCGTTGGCGACGGTCACCCCGTAGGAGTCGGCCAGCTCCCCGGCCTGCTCGACGGTCCCCTTGAGCACGGCGAGCATGCCTCCGTCCCGAGCCCGGTCGGCCGCCTCGGCCATCAGCGCGCCCCGGAGGACGACGAGGTCGAGCGCATCTTCGGCGGACATCACGCCGGCCGCCGCGAGCGCCGACAGCTCGCCGAGCGAGTGGCCGGCGAAGGCCAGCGGCTCGGGGTTCTCGAGCGAGCGCCAGCCCGCCAGGCTCGCGAGGAAGATCGCCGGCTGGGCGAAGCGCGTGCTCTCGCCCGCCCGGGCGAACGCGTCATCCCCGACAGCAGCCTGACACCTGTCGGCCAGCTCGCCGCAGAACTCCGCGACCAGCTCCTCGGTGCCGGCGACCGAGCTTCCCTGGCCCGGGAAGAGGTACGCGCTCTGGGTGGGGCTCGCGCTCTGGGTGGGGCTCGCGGTCGGGTGGGGCTCGCGGTCTGGGTGGGGCTCGCGGTCTGGGTGGGGCTCGCGGTCTGGGTGGGGCTCGCGGTCTGGGTGGGGCTCGCGGTCTGGGTGGGGCTCGCGGTCTGGGTGGGGCTCGCGGTCTGGGTGGGGCTCGCGGTCTGGGTGGGGCTCGCGGTCTGGGTGGGGCTCGCGGTCTGGGTGGGGCTCGCGGTCTGGGTGGGGCTCGCGCTCTGGGTGGGGTTCGTAATCATCGTCTGGAGGGTCTACGCGCGCCCGGACGGTTCGGTACTGCGAAGTCCCCGTAAACCCCCCGTTCGGCGGGGGCGGAGGCGGGGCCGGGGGCCGGGCCGCGAGCCCCTACTGCAAGCGGTAGTCGATGCTGCCCTTGTCGTCGGTCACGGTGACCTCGACCTTCCGCGACTGCCCGGAATGGATTGCCGTGCAGGTGAGCGTGGTCCCGCGGTGGGCGTTGACGAGATCCGGGCACTTGACGGCCACCGGGAGCTTGAGCTTGGTCGAGAGGCCCTTGGCGATCAACCTGGCGGCCGTGCCGGTGTGGAGGAGGTTCGGCGCGCTGATGTGGACGTTGCCCTTGCCGTCGGTCTGGGTGACCAGCACCGGCGCGGTCGTCCCGTCGGCGCCGGTCGCCGTGCACGTAAAGCTCGCGCCCTTCTTGAAGGCAACCGACTTCGGGCAGCTGACCGACTTGACGGCGGCTCCGGTGGCGTTCGCGACGAGCGACTTGACCGTGGTCTCGGCCTTCTTCGAGTCGATCCCGCAGCCCGAGCCGGCGCAGACGCTGGCCGAGCAGCTGGCGATCGCGGTCCCGGCGAGACCGGCGAGGACGGCCACGGACGCCGCGTGACGAGTTCGGATTGGGATTGGGATTCGCGAAGGGTTGCCTATGCGAAGGTGCAAGTCAAGCCGGGGCGGGCGGGCTGCTCGAAAGCCACCGGGCGTGGTCGGCGCCGAGCCGGCCGACGGGTGGATCGGCCTCGACGAGCTCGCGCATCAGCGGGCCCCAGGGGGCCCGTGCGCGGATCGCGGTCGCGCTCTGGAAGAGGAGGCCCTCCATCCGCCGGAGGAGCAGCGCCTCGGGGGGAAAGGTCATCCGCCGGAGCTGGCTCATGTGGTCAGCGGCGTCGTCTCCCCGGAGGGGCGCGGCGCTGCGCCAGAGATCCCTCGGCTCGAGGCGGTCGGTCGCCTCCAGCCACCAGGAGACCTCGCGCATGTATTCGAGCATCAGCTCGCCGTCCCAATCGGTCGAGCTTCCGGGGAGGTAGCCGAGGTCGCGGAGCGTGTCGAGCATCAGGGGGGCGTCGGACTCGCGGATCGCTCGGGCGACGTTCCCCTCCTGGCGGAGGTAGTCGGCTGGGAGCCGGCGGAGCATGCCGAAGTCGAAGAACCCGACGCGCCCGTCGTCGCAGAGCAGGTAGTTGCCGGGATGGGGGTCGCCGAGGACGAGGTCGAGGCCGGTGATCGTGCCGTAGAAGAACCGGTAGAGGATCTCGGCGTAGCGGTCGCGGACGGCGTCAGGCTGGTCGGCCACCTCGTCGAAGCCCATGCCGTCGACCCATTCGGTGACGAGCACCCGCCGGCCGGAAAGGCGACCGTGGACGTCGGGCACGTAGACGAAGGGGTGGTCGCGCCAGTAGCGGGCGAGGCGCCGGTGGCTGGCGGCCTCGAGCTCGTAGTCGCACTCCTCGGCGATCCGCTCGCCCAGCTCGGCCAGGAGCGACTTGACCTCGACGCCGGGGATCAGCTTGCGGAGCATCGGGGAGAGCAGACGGAGGTTGCGCATGTCCGACTCGACCGCCTCGGCGACGCCCGGGTACTGGACCTTGATCGCGACCGCCGCCCCGTCGCGGGTCCGTCCCTTGTAGACCTGACCGATGCTCGCCGCGGCGGCCGGGTTGGTGTCGATCGACGCGAGCACCCGGCCGGCCGGGTCGCCCCACTCGCTCTCGATGACCTTCCGCATCCGGCTCCAGCCGACTGGGGCGACGTTGTCGCGCAGGGACGCCAGCCGGCCCTGGAGGTAGGCGGCCTGGTCGGGCTCGAGGCCGGGGAACTCGATCGTCGAGAGGACCTGGCCGGCCTTCATCGCGGCGCCGCGCATCACAGCCAGCTGGTCGACCAGGGCATCGACGGTCGCGACCATCCGGTCGCCGCGGCGGCGGGCCTGCTCGGGTGGCGTCCCGCGGCCGTCGAGACGGTCGCCGGCCCAGCGGACCGCCCCGCCGGCCATCACCTTCCCGAGCCGGGCGGTCCGGGCGCTGCGCCCCCGCGTCGGACCTGCGGCGGCACCGGCCGCGTCGACATCGGCATCGGATCGCCCCCCGGCGGCGTCGTCGTTCTCGGCGTCGTCGTCGTCGGAGGCCACGTCCAGAGTCTCGCAAAGGCTCGACGGCCGACCGCCGGGCGGGGCTCGGCAGCGTGAGGGAGCGGGTCGACCGAGCGACGACGGATAATCGAGGCCAAACCGTCGAAGGGACGTCGAAGCGCATGCCAGACGAGTACGAGAACCGACCCCTCTCCCATCCGCAGGTCGCCGCGATCGAACTGGTCGCCGAAGTCATGGCCAAGGGTGAGGTAGACCCGAACGCCGACACGTTCTACGGGCGTCTGTGCGAGGTGACCTGCGAGGTGACGTCGCTGACCCGGGCTGTGATCTTCCGCTACGACGCGGCCCGCCGGAGGGTGCGGGCGGCCGGCAGCTATGGGATCGACCTGTCGATGTTCGCCGAGGACTTCTTCACCGTCGAGTCGGCTCCGCTGGCGAGGCGGGCGCTCGAGATCAACCAGGTGATCGAATGCACCGACGACCTCGAGAACCAGCTGCCGGTCGAGTACGTCCGGCTGCTCGGGACGACGACGGTCGTCTGCTCGCCGATGAGCGCACGGGGCTACTGGGTCGGCGTGATCCTCGCCGATCGGGGGGGGACGGCCCAGCCGATGGACGACGCGGAGCGGGAGCTGCTGTGGATCCTCGGCAAGGTCGCGGCGCTCGCGTCGATGGCCCGCATGGCGACCCTCCAGCAGGAGAACGCCCACCAGCTCGAGCAGCGGCTGGACCTCGCGCGAGAGGTCCACGAGCGGGTCATCCAGCGGCTGTTCGGCGTGTCGCTGGCGCTGTCGGGCGACCACGAGCTCGACCAGGAATCCCGTCAGCGGTGCGCCGAGGAGGTCCAGGTGGCGCTCGCCGACCTCCGCATCGCCCTGCAGCGGCCGCTGGGTCGGAGCGCGGCCGAGACGCGGACCACGTTGGAGGAGGAGATCCGCCGGCTGGCCCAACGCCATCCGGACGTCGGGATCGCGCTCGACGGGGAGATCGAGGTGCCGGAGGCCCTCGAGCCGCTCGCCCAGTCGGTCTTGGCGGAGGCCGTTCGAAATGCCCACAAGCACGCGACCCCGACGCGGATCGGAGTCCGGACGGCGAACGACGAGAATGCGTTCGTGCTCGAGATCACCAACGACGGGGTCGGCGAGAAGACGTCGACGCCGGCGGGAATGGGGCTCCGGCTCGCCGGCTTCGAGGCGCTCTCGGCCGGCGGGCTGGTCGAGTTCGGCAAGCGGGGGGGCGACACGTGGCAGGTTCGCCTCGTCGTACCGCGGGACGCCGAGCAGTGACCGACGACCGCGACGAACCGAGCCTCGTCGAAGGCGAGCACCGTCTGGTCGTCTCCGACGCGGTTGCCCGCCGCCTGGCCGATGACGCCCGCAAGCTGCGGATCCTCGTGATCGACGACCACTCGGTCGTCCACTGGGGCTTCCGCCTGATGCTCGGGAGCCAGCCGTGGGTCGAGCGGTGCCTGAGCGCGCGCAACAGCGAGGAGGCGTACGCCCAGGCGGCGCGCTACGAGCCGCATGTCGCGCTCGTCGACCTCTTCATCGGCGCCGAGTCGGGACCGGAGATCTGCGAGCAGCTGCGCGAACGGGCACCTTCGACGAGGGTTCTGCTGATCTCGGGGGCCGGTCGGATCTCGCCGACGTCGGCGCGCGCGGCGGGAGCCCTGGGCTTCATCCCGAAGGACTGGCCGGCGTCGGACATCGCCCTCGCGGTGCGGATGGTCGCCCTCGGACTGGACGTCTTCCCGCCGGCGACCGACGGCAACTCGACGCCGCTCTCGGCACGCGAGCGAGAGGTCCTCGATCTGGTGGCCAACGGGTCGACCAACAGCGAGATCGCCGACGCCCTGCATCTGTCTCCGCACACGATCAAGGAGCACACGAGCGCGCTCTACCGAAAGCTGAAGGTCCGCAACCGGGCCGAGGCGGTCCAGCGGGCGCAGCGGCTGGGCCTGCTGGGTTAGGCGGCCGGGCCGACCCGATCCTGGTGACGCGCGGCGTGTGCAGGCGGACGGCTGGCGCAGCCGGCGCGCCGGGACGCTCCGGGCGGACACGCGCACGCAGCAGCCCGAGGGCAGGTCCTGCGAAGGATGAGGGCCCGACGGCAAGGCATGCGAAGCATGAGGGCCCGAGGGCAGGTCCTGCGAAGGATGAGCGCAGGCGACGAGGAGTCATCGGATGCCGACGAGGACGAGGCGTCGGTCTGATCGACACGTGCGCTCCGATCGACGTGACACCGGTCGCCCTCGTCGAGACGCAAGCCAGGCTGCGGTCGCTGAACTGTGAGCCGGATCAACCGTGGTAGCCTCGCTCGTCGGCACTGGCAGTGAGCAGATCCGGGCGCTGAGGAGATTCTCTGGATGAGCGCGGCGGCACACAGAAAGGCACCCTCAGGCCCGCCGCGGGAGAGGGCGACGGCGCTGGTGCGCGCCCGCTACGCGTTCGACAACGCGATGGCCCGTGGACCGGCCGCGGTCGCGAGTGTCCTCGGCATCGCGATTGGACTGCTGATCGTCGTCTTCACGGCGGTCCTCCTGATCGTCGGCGTCGGTCCGCGCAATCCGGTGACGGCGCTCTATCACGTGTTCCTCCACACGATCGACGGCGGCGGGAGCCAGGACAGCGACACCGGCACCCTGTACACGACGCTCAGCCTTGTCGTCACGTTGACCGGCCTGATCGTCTACGGGACGTTCATCGGGATCCTGGTGACGGGGATGGACACGCGGCTCCAGCAACTGCGCAAGGGCCGGTCGGTGGTCCTCGAGCACGATCACACGCTGATCCTCGGTTGGTCGGATCGTGTCTACACGATCATCGCGGAGCTCGCGATCGCCAACGAGAGCCGGCGACGCCCGAGCGTCGTGATCCTCGCCGAGCGCGACAAGGCCGAGATGGAGGATGCGATCCGGGAGAACGTGCCGAACCGGCGCAACACCCGCGTCGTCTGCCGTACCGGAAGCGCCCTGGTGGCCGGTGACCTCGAGCTCGTCAACCATCGAGAGGCACGGGCTGTGATCCTGCTCGGCGCCGACGGCGCGTCTGATCCGGACGCCGATGTGATCAAGGCGATCCTCGCGCTCACCCAGGACGCTCCCGACGGAGGACAGAACCGTCACATCGTGGCCGAGGTCGAGGACGAGAACGCCGCCCACGCGGCCCGCCTCGCCGGTGGGGACGCTGTCGTGCTGATCAACAAGCCACAGACGATCAGCCGGCTGATCGTCCAGACCTCGAGGCAGTCGGGGGCCGCCGCGGTCTACCGTGACATCCTCGACTTCGAAGGCGACGAGTTCTACATGCGAGCCGACGAGCGGTTGACCGGCCTGAGCTACCTCGAGGCGACGCTCGGCTACGAATCGTGCACGGTCGTCGGCCTGATGCACGACGACGGCCGGATCGACCTCAACCCGGCGTCGGACACCGTCGTGCAGGCGACCGACCGGGTGATCGCCCTGGCCGAGGATGACTCGGTGCTCGACGCCGCCGTGTACTCGCCGGCTGCGATCGACACCGACACGATCGGCCTGCGCCCGCTGGATCCCGAGCATCCGCAGGCCACGCTGATCCTTGGCTACAACCACCGGACCCCGCTCGTGATCGGCGAGCTGGCCCGCTATGCGGTCAGCGGTTCGCGTGTCGATCTCGTCTGCGATGTTCCGATCGACTCCGAGGCATTGGAACGAGCCTCGGTCGTGCCCGAGCGCCTCACGTTCAGCCACCGTGCGGCGAGAACGACGGAGCGGCGGATGCTCGACCAGCTGCGGATCCCGACCTACGACCGCGTCATCGTGATGGGGTACTCCGACGATCTCGACGGCCGGAGGGCGAGCGCGAGATCTCTGTTGACGCTCCTCCACGTGCATGATGTCGTGCTGCATGGCGGGACGAACGTCGCGGTCGTCAGCGAGGTCATCGACATGCAGGACACCGAGCTGACCGCGGTCGCCGGGGTTGACGACATCGTTGTCTCCGACGAGGTGCTCAGCCTGCTGCTGACGCAAATCGCCGAGAACCGCCACCTGGCTGACGTCTTCGATCAGCTTCTCCAGGCAGACGGGCCCGAGGTGTACATGCGTCCAGCCGATCGGTATGTCACGGCCGGGCCGGTCAGCTTCGCGACGCTGATCGCGGCGGCAAGCCGCCGGGGCGAGACGGCGATCGGCTATCGGCGGGCGATGGCCGGGGGGCGGGGACTGACCCTCAACCCAACGAAGTCGGCGGTCTTCCCGGTCGAGCCCGGCGACCGCCTGATCGTCCTCGCCGAAGATTGATGGCGCGCCGTCGCCGGGATCCGGCAGGGGAAACGACATCGACACAATGGGCATGCGGCGCGTGCTATTTTTTGCGGCGCACGGATCGCCCGAGGCATGGCGCTTGGAACACAGCGCACCCAATCGCAGCAGACATCGAATCGAGATGACGATTGGTGAGGTCGGCGTGTGCCTGCGTCCGCCTCATCTCACGCAGAAGGGCGACGATCACGGCGCGTTCCCGGGAGCCGCGGCTCCCGGCAGGCGACGCGCGGGGTCGAGAGGAGACCGTTGAGCCCCAGCCAGCCGTTCAAGCTCCCGAACTTCTACCTCGGATGGCCGGCCCGCCTGAACGCGAACGTCGAGACGGCCCGCAGGCACACGATCGCGTGGTCGCGGGAGGTCGGAATCCTCGACACCCCGCCCGAGGATCAGACGCCGGAGATCTGGACCGAGGCGAAGCTCGAGGCGATGGACTACGGCCTGCTGTGCGCCTACACCCACCCCGACGCGCCGGCGCCGGAGCTCGACCTGGTGACCGACTGGTACGTCTGGGTCTTCTACTTCGACGATCACTTCCTCGACGTCTACAAGCGCACCCGCGATCCCGAAGGCGGGCGAGCGCACCTCGAACGCCTGCCGCAATTCATGCCGATCGACCTGACGCAGACGCCGCCGGAGCCGACCAATCCAGTCGAGCGCGGCCTCCTCGACCTCTGGTGGCGGACGGTTCCGACCAAGACGCTCGAGTGGCGACGGCGGTTCTACGAGAGCACCAAGGCCCTCCTCGACGAGTCCGATTGGGAGCTGCGAAACATCGACGCCGGCCGCGTCGCGAATCCGATCGAGTACATCGAGATGCGCCGCAAGGTCGGCGGCGCGCCGTGGTCGGCGCACCTCGTCGAGCACGCGAACTTCGTCGAAGTCCCCGACCGGATCTACGACAGCCGACCGATGCGGGTTCTCAAGGAGACGTTCGCGGACGCCGTGCATCTGCGCAACGACCTCTTCTCCTACGAGCGGGAGATCCTCGACGAGGGCGAGCTGTCGAACTGCGTCCTCGTGCTCGAGCGGTTCTTCGACATAGACACGCAGACCGCGGCCGACATGACCAACGAGGTCCTCAGCTCGCGCCTCTACCAGTTCGAGAACACGGCGCTCACCGAGGTGCCGGTCCTGATCGAGGAGTATGCGCTCGACCCGCTCGAACAGCAGAGCATCGCGTTGTACGTCAAGGGCCTCCAGGACTGGCAGTCCGGAGGCCACGAGTGGCACATGCAGTCGAGCCGGTACATGAACAGGGCCGCGCGCGAGGAGCAGTCGGCGGCGGTCGTGCTCGGCGGTCCGCGGGGTCTCGGCACCGCGGCGGCGCGGCTCGCCAGCCTCTCGCCGGAGTCGTGGGGGCTGACGCGACTGCGCAGCTTCATGCACGTCCCGCTGCCGGTGGTCGGGCCGACCACGCTCCCCGACTTCTACATGCCGTTCGAGGCACGCGTCAACCCGCACCTCGAGCAGACGCGGGAGGACTGCGTCGAATGGGCACGGAGGATGGGCTTCTACACGCCGGTCGCCGGCGTTCCGTGGAGCGGGATCTGGACCGAGCAGCAGAACGTCGAGTTCGACTTCGGCCAGTGCTCGGCCCGATTGCACCCGGACGCGACGGCGGATGAGCTGAACGTCTCGACGCGGTGGCTCTGCTGGGGGACCTACGGCGACGACGGGTTCCCGATGATCTACGGGCACACCCGCGACCTGGCCGGCGCCAAGCTGTGCAACGCGCGCCTGGCGGCTTTCATGCCGCTCGACTGCACGTCGATGCCGCCGCCGACGGATCCGCTGGAGGCCTCGCTTGCCGACCTTTGGATGCTGACGGCGACGCCGATGTCGTTGGAGGCGAGGCAGTCGTTTCGCAGAGGCGTGATGGAGATGACCGAATCGTGGATCTGGGAGCTGCAGAACCACATCCAGCAGCGGATTCCCGACCCGATCGACTACTTGGAGATGCGCCGGCGGACGTTCGGCTCGGCGCTGACGATGAACCTCGCTCGGATCACCCACGGCGGGAACCTGCCGGCCAAGCTCTTCGAGACGCGGCCGATGCGGGGGCTCGAGAACGCGTCCCAGGACTACGCCTGCCTGCTCAACGACGTCTTCTCCTACCAGAAGGAGATCCAGTTCGAGGGCGAGCTTCACAACATGGTGCTCGTCGTCAGACCTTCCTCCGCCTCGAGCTTTGAAGGCGGTGCTCGTCGTCAACGACCTCTTGACGTCCCGCCTCAAGCAGTTCGAGCACATCGTCGCCACCGAGTTGCCGCTCGTGACCGCCGAGCTGGGACTCGACGATGACGCCCGCGGAGCGCTCGACGCCTTTGTCGAGTCGCTACGCCAGACGATGGCCGGGACGCTGGAGTGGTACTTCGTGACGCGTCGCTACGACGAGGATCGGCTGCGCCGCAGGTATGCGACGCGGGACGATACCGCCCTGCCGGGGTCGATCCGGCGCCCCGCCGATGCGGATCGGCGGGACCGGCCTACCGGTCTGGCACGCGCTCCCGGAGGTGTCCCTTGCAGGCTGACGGATCCGTGGCGAAGGCTCCGAGCACGATCGGAGGGGACGCGCGATCAGCAGCGTTCAAACGTTCGAGCTGCCGGACTTCTACGTCGGCTGGCCGTCCGCGTCTAACCCGCAACTCGACGACGCGCGCACGCACACGAAGGCGTGGTCGCGCGAGGTCGGGATCATCGACACGCCGCGCCGAGCGACAGACGCGGGATCTGGAGCGAGGCGCAGCTCGAGGCGATGGACTACGCGCTGCTGTGCGCCTACACCCATCCGGATTGCTCCGGCCGAGGAGCTCAACCTCCTGACCGACTGGTACGTCTGGGTCTTCTACTTCGACGACCATTTCCTCGAGCGTCTACAAGCGCTCCCGGCAACGGCAGGGCGGCGCGGGCACACCTCGAGCGCCTGCCGCTGTTCATGCCGATCGACCTCGCCGACACGCCGCCCGAGCCCACGAACCCGGTCGAGCGGGCCTCGCGCGACCTCTGGTACCGGACCGTGCCCTAGCAAGAGCAGGATGGCGCAAGCGCTTCGTCTTTAGCACGAAGAACCTGCTCGACGAGTCCGACTGTGGAGCTGCGCAACATCAACGCCGCGCGGATCGCCAACCCGATCGAGTACATCGAGATGCGCCGCAAGGTCGGCGGCGCGCCGTGGTCGGCGCACCTCGTCGAGCACGCCAACTTCGTCGAGGTCCCTGACCGCTATCTGGAACAGCCGCTTCCGATCCGTGTGCTTCACGGACACGTTCGCCGATGCCGTGCACCTGCGCAACGACATCTTCTCCTACGACCGGGAGGTCAACGACGAGGGCGAGCTGTCCAACTGCATCGTCGTGCTCGAGACGTTCTTCGACATCTCCACGCAGGAGGCCGCGGACTCACGCAACGAGGTTCTCAGCTCCCGCCTGTACCAGTTCGAGACACCGCCGTCACCGAGGTCCCCGTCCTCTTCCTCGAGACGTCGATCTACCCGGTCGAGCAGCAGGCTCGTCGCACTCTTACGTCAAGGGCCTGCAGGACTGGCAGGCCGGCGGCCACGAGTGGCACATGCAGTCGAGTCGGTACATCCACAGGACCGCCCCCGAGGAGCATTACGGGGTGACCCCGCTCGGCGGGCCCGCGGGCTCGGGACCGCCGCCGCACGACTGCTCAGCAGCTCGCCGAAGTCGTGGGGCCTGACGCGTCTGCGCAGCTTCATCCACACGCCACTCGACCCGTGTCGGGCCGACGACGCTGCCGGAGTTCTACATGCCCTACGCCGCGAGGGTCAACGCGCACCTCGAGGAGACCCGCAAGGACTGCGTCGAGTGGGCTGGGGACATGGGCTTCTACACACAGACGCCGGGCAACCCGTGGAACGGGGTCTGGACCGAGCAGCAGAACACCGAATTCGACTTCGGCCAGTGCGCGGCCCGCCTGCACCCGGACGCCACGTCTCGACGCGCTGAACCTCGCCACCCGGTGGCTGGCTTCGGGCACCTACGGGGACGACGGGTTCCCGCTGATCTACGGGCACACCCGCGACCTGGCGGGAGCGAAGCTGTGCAACGCCCGCGTGACGACGTTCATGCCGCTGGACTGCGTCTCGATGCCGCCGCCGACGAATGCGCTGGAGGCCGGGCTGGCCGACCTCTGGCTGCGGACCGCGACGCCGTTGACGCTCGAGGGCCGGGGCTGGCTGCGCCAGGGCATCATGGACATGACCGAATCGTGGATCTGGGAGCTGCAGAACCACATCCAGCAGCGGATTCCCGACCCGGTCGACTACCTCGAGATGCGTCGACGACGTTCGGCTCGGACCTGACGATGAGCTTCGCGCGGATCAGCCACGGCGGAAGCCTCCCGCCGGCGATCTTCGACACGCGGCCGATGCGTCGGCCTGGAGAACGCGTCGCAGGACTGCGCGTGCCTGCTCAACGACATCTTCTCCTACCAGAAGGAGGTCCAGTTCGAGGGCGAGCTCCACAACATGGTGCTCGTCGTCCAGAGCTTTCTCCGCCTGAGCTCCGAGCAGGCGGTGCTCGTCGTCAACGATCTGATGACATCGCGCCTGCACCAGTTCGAGAACATCCTCGAGACCGAGCTGCCGTTCCTCGTCGAGAGCTTCGACCTCGACGAGGAAAACCAGGCGACGCTGGCCGGCTGGGTCGAGATGATGAAGGACTGGATGGCGGGGATCCTGGTCTGGCACCAGGTCACCGGCCGCTACACCGAGCCGGTCCTCGAGCGCAAGCGAGGACGCCGGGGGCTCTGATCAGGCGCCGCTTCGTCGGGCAAACGGCCTCGGCACCGCGGTCGCGGGCCTTGGACACGCGGTCGAGACCCGCGACGTACCCAGCCGCCCAGTGACGTCGTGGATAGCCGGCGGCGACTACGCGACCGCCATGCCGGATGAGCACCCGACGCGCCTCGGCCTGCGGCGGCGCTGGTCTACGCGGCCGTGTCGCCCTACATCTCTGCGCAGGACGCCGGGGTCCCGGCGCCGCCAGCGGAGGAGCCAGCCGCGGCGACGGCTGCCGATGCCGTCCCCGCGCCGGTCGAGGAGCCAGCCGCGGCGCCGGCGGCGGCCAGCACCGCAATTGCGCCCGTGGTCTCGGGTGCGCCCACCGCCCTCGGCACCTCGGCGGCTCGCCTTGGCGAGCCTCGGCATCGGTGTACGGCCGAGCCGTCAGCCCGACGCCGCGCAACCTCCGAACCCGCCCTGACCGGCGGCGAGTCCCAGCCCGCGGTGGGCGCCGGGACGCCCGCTGTCGCGGCGCGAGCGGGCGGCCACGTCCGGCGACCAAGCTGTTTGCGGCCGACGTGTACGTCTTCCCGACCGGGGTCAACGCGCCGCCAGCGTGGCTCGGAGCCAACCGTGGCTGAGTCTGGGATTTCGCCAAATTTCGCTACCCTCAGCCCACCGTTGCTGACCGGGGAATCGACGGCCAGCCGGTCGCCGGCGGGCTTCGATCGTGTCCCGGCTGAGGCGGCCAGGCCGGCCGACGTGCTCGACGATCTCGCCGGGAGGTCGTGCCTCGAATCGAGCTGGAGATCGAGGCCGCAGTCTACGTGAGGTCGACGATCGTGGATGCGCGGGGCGATCGGCTACCAGCTCGGCTGGACGGACGCCGGGTTCGCCGCCGTCCAGCCCGAGCGCCGGGGTCCCGGCAAGCGCCTGCGACCGCTGCTCGCGGTGCTGTCTCGTCTGGCCGCGGCGGGAGCCGTCGGTCTGGACGCCGCGGACGGAAGCGATCTCGACGATGTCGTGACATTCGCGGCGGCGGTCGAGTTGATCCACAACTTCAGCCTGATCCACGACGACATCGAGGACCGCGATCGCGCCCGGCGCGGGCGCCCGACGCTCTGGACCGTGTGCGGCGAGGCGCAGGCGATCAACGTCGGCGATTGCGTCCAGGCGCTCGCGTACGCGAGCCTTTCACGGCTCCAACAGAGTCCGGCCGATCCGAGCCTTGCCGGCCGATTGGTGAGGCTCTGGCTAGCACGACCGTTGCGTTGACGGTCGGTCAGAGCCGGGACATGGCCTACGAGACGACGGCGACGGTCGATCCGTCGATGTACACGGAGATGATCGCCGGGAAGACCGCCGCGCTGATGGCGTGCGCGACCTACGGCGGCGCCCTGCTGGCCGTCGGCAGTGGCGGCGGCGGCGCCGCGCAGGTCGCGGCCGGCTACGGCGAGTTCGGTCGCGAGCTGGGTCTGTGCTTCCAGGTGCGCGACGACATCCTCGGCATCTGGGGGTCGGAGGCCGCGACGGGCAAATCGAGCGGCGGCGACATAAGACGGCGCAAGAAGAGCCTGCCGTTCGTGCTCGCCGTGAGCGCGGCGGCCGGCGTCGCTCGCGATCGCCTGCTGAGCTCTACACCCTGCCGACCGAGCTCGACGCCGTCGAGGAGGACGAGGTTCGGAGGATCTTCGAAGCTTGCGAGGTCCGGCCGCTCTGCCAGCGGATCGCTGAGCTCCACGCGGATCGATCGCTCGCGGCGCTCGCTGCGGCCGAGCCCGACCAGTCGAATCCGTTCGCGGCCGCGCTTCGCGCGCTGGCCGTCTCACTCACGGCCCGCAGCAGTTGACGGGAAGACGACAGATGACTTCACCCAGTGTCCATGAACAACAAGACGAGGCGGTACCCCTATGGATCCGGTAGAGCCCGACGTGGCGCAAGGCACGGCCGCGACCAAGCCGAGCACCAATGGCGCCAGCGCCAACGGCGATTCCCAGATGAGCCTGAGCACCGCGGCGGCGAGAAATCTCGCCACGACGACGAAGTCCGTGCCCCAGATGCAGGGCATCTCGTCGCGCTGGCTGCTGAAGATCCTCCCGTGGGTCAACGTGACCGCCGGGGCATACCGCGTCAACCGCCGCCTGAGCTATGCGGTGGGCGACGGGCGCGTCACGTTCATCAACAGCGGCGCCGACGTCAGGGTGATCCCCGCGGAGCTCGGCGAGCTGCCGATGCTGCGTGGATTCGAAGACCTCGAGGTGCTGAGCGCGCTTGCCGACCGCTTCGTGCAGGAGGAGTTCGAGATCGACGATGTGATCGTCAACGCCGGCCAGCCGGTGGAGCGCGTCTACCTGCTCGCCCACGGCAAGGTCGACCGGATCGGCGAGGGCAAGTACGGCGACGAAGCCGTCCTCGGAACCCTGGCCGACGGGTCGTACTTCGGCGAGCAGGCGATGCTCGACGACGAGGTCGAGTGGGACGTCACCGTGAAGGCGGTCACCCGGTGCATCGTTCTCTCGCTGCCCCGCCAGGCGTTCCGCGAGGCGGTCGCACGCTCGGCCGGTCTGCGTGAGTACATCGAGCGCCGGGTCGCCGGCGGCCACCACGCGCAGAACCCGCAGGGGGAGGCGGCGATCGTCCTGGCCTCCGGCCATCAGGGCGAGCCGGAGCTGCCGGGCACGTTCGTCGACTACGAGACGTCCCCGCGCGAGTACGAGCTCAGCGTGGCGCAGACGGTCCTGCGGGTCCATTCACGGGTGGCCGACCTGTTCAACGACCCGATGAACCAGGTCGAGCAGCAGCTCCGCCTGACGATCGAGGCGCTGCGCGAGCGCCAGGAGTTCGAGATGGTCAACAACCGGAGCTTCGGGCTGCTCCACAACGCGGACCTCAGCCAGCGCATCCCGACCCGCAGCGGACCGCCGACGCCGGACGATCTCGACGAGCTGCTGACGCTCGTCTGGAAGGAGCCGGACTTCCTGCTGGCTCATCCGAAGACGATCGCGGCATTCGCGCGCGAGTGCAACCGCTTCGGCATCTACCCGCCGAGCGTCGATATCGCCGGCAACAAGGTCCCGGCATGGCGCGGCATCCCGTTCTACCCGTGCAACAAGATCCCGATCACCGATCGGAGTACCAGCTCGATTCTGCTGATGCGGACGGGCGCCGAGAAGCGAGGCGTGATCGGCCTTCACCAGATCAACATCCCCGACGAGTACCAGCCCGGCCTGAACGTTCGCTTCATGGGAATCAACGAGAAGGCGATGATCTCCTACCTCGTCAGCACCTACTACTCGGCCGCCGTCCTCGTGCCCGACGCGCTCGGGATCCTCGAGGATGTCCAGATCGGCAGGACGCATGGCTGATCTGATCGCAGGGATCCACCCCGCCGGCACCGGGAGGTGGTCGTGATGGACCCGATCGAAGGCGACGCCGGCGGCGTGACGGCTGCCCCGCCAGCCCCGAGCACCAACGGGAAGCCGCAGCTGAGCCTGAGTACGGCGGCGGCGCGCAACCTGGCGACGACCACCAAGTCCGAGCCGCAGATGCAGGGCATCTCGTCGCGCTGGCTGCTCAAGGTCCTGCCCTGGGTCAACGTCACAGCGGGCGCCTACCGCGTCAACCGACGCCTGAGCTACGCGGTCGGCGACGGTCGCGTGACGTTCACCAACATCGGCGCCGACGTCCAGGTGATTCCGCAGGAGCTCGGCGAGCTGCCGCTGCTGCGGGGCTTCGACGAGGTGGACCTGCTCACGGAGCTGGCGGGGCGCTTCGTCCAGCAGGAGTTCACCGCCGGGATGTCGATCGTCGAGGCCGGAAAGGCAGCGGATCGGGTCTACCTGATCGCCCACGGGAAGGTCAGCAGGGTCGGGGTGGGCAAGTACGGCGACGAGGCCGTGCTCGGCACGCTGGCCGATGGGGCGTACTTCGGCGACGAGGGGCTCCTGGCCGAGGACGGCGAGTGGGACGAGTCGATACGGGCGATCACCCGGTGCACGATCCTCTCGCTGCCGCGCGAGGAGTTCCAGGCTGTGGTCTCGAGATCGGATGCCCTTCAAGCCCATCTGGCGGTCTTCGTGGCCGGGCGGGGACACGACCAGAACAGCAAGGGCGAGGCGGCGATCGCGCTTGCCTCGGGACACGACGGAGAGCCGGAGCTGCCGGGGACGTTCGTCGACTACGAGACCTCGCCCCGCGAGTACGAGCTCAGCCTGGCGCAGACGGTGCTCCGCGTCCACTCGCGGGTCGCCGACCTCTTCAACGATCCGATGAACCAGGTGGAGCAGCAGCTCCGCCTGACGTGTGAGGCTCTGCGGGAGCGCCAGGAGTTCGACATGATCAACAACCGCAGCTTCGGGCTGCTCCACAATGCCGACCTCAAGCAGCGCTTCCCGACGCACAGCGGACCGCCGACGCCAGACGATCTCGACGAGCTGATCAGCCGCCGCCGGAAGGTCCGCTTCCTCTTCGCGCACCCCCTGGGGATCGCCGCGTTTCGGCGAGAGTGCACGCGCCGAGGCCTCTACTCGCCGGAGGTCGAGCTCGGCGGCCGGCAGGTCGCATCGTGGCGAGGGATCCCGATGCTCCCGTGCAACAAGATCCCGATCACCGAGGCGAACACCACCTCGATTCTCGCGATGCGCGTCGGCGAAGACGATCAGGGCGTGATCGGCCTGCACCAGATCAACATCCCCGACGAGTGCGAACCGGGACTGAACGTCCGCTTCATGGGTATAAACGAGAAGGCGATGATCTCCTACCTCGTCAGCACCTACTACTCGGCTGCGATTCTCGTCCCCGACGCGCTCGGCGTGCTCGAGGACGTGGAGCTCGGCCACCGATGAGCAGCCCTGCGGGCCCGTCGGCCGACGTCCAGGTTGTGAGCATCGCGTCGGACGGGTCGCTCGGGCCGTCGGTCGGACGACTCCTCGCCCACCGGCCGCCGGGAATCCTCCATCTGGCGGTCTCGGTCGCGCTGGTCGACGCCGACGGCCGCTGGCTGCTCCAGCGGCGAGCGGTGACGAAGACCGCGTTTCCGGGTCGGTGGGCCAACTCGTGCTGCACGCATCCGGAGCCCGGCGAGGCGCCGGCGGCGGCCGCGGTCCGCCGTGTCAGGCAAGAGCTGGGGCTCGAAGTGTCCGGGCTGACGCCGGCGGGAACCTTCACCTACCGGGCGCCCGACCCGGCGTCCGGTCTGGTCGAGTACGAGCTCGACCATGTCTTCTTCGCCGTGACCGACACGTCGTCGGCCGAGCCGGACCCCGGCGAGGTCGCGGCGCTCGCCCGACTGCCGATCGACGAGGCGCTCGGTCTGGTGAGCTCGAACGATGGCGCGCCGTGGGCGGCGGAGGTGCTCGAGCTCGCGTCGCGGCAGCACTCGGGATAGGGATCGCGCCCGGCTCGGTGGGCGTGTCAGCCCGGCTCGGAGATGACGAGCCGCACCGCCCCGTCGAACGAGTCGGCCTGACGGAGGTGGCCGTGGGCGGCGTCCCAGGGCCGGACCCGAGATCGGCGCGGAGGCAGTCGACGGCGGCCGACTCGCGCTCGGGCCCGAGCAGCGACCACGTGGATTGCGAGGCCCGCACGGCCGGGTCGAGAAACGCCTCTGGCCGGTTCCAGAACGCCTCGACGAACCCGTCGGTGCAATGGCGGGGGTGTGGACGTGCTCGATCGACGTGCGACCGCCGAGCCCCCCGGCGACCGCCTCGATCGTCGGGATTCGAGCCCGCTCGACGCGAAGTCCATCCTCGAGGAAGTCCTCGATCCAGTCGGGGTGCGCATCGAGGTCGAACGTCAGCACGACGACCCTTCCCCGCGCGACCCGCCTCAGCTCGGCGAGACCCGCGGCGGGCGGATCCCAGTGGTGGATCGTCGCGCAGGCCATCGCCGCGTCGACGGCGCCGTCGTCGGACGGAAGCGACTCGGCTCGGGCGTCGATCGCCGGAGCCGCTCCGATCGGGCGCTGGGCGCGCATCCGTGCGCTCGGCTCGACGGCGAGCAGCCAGCGGTCGGTCGGCTCGTACGACCCGGCTCCCGCACCGACGTTGACCACGGTCGCGGCGTCTCCCAACGCCGCGTGAATCCGTGCGGCGATCCGCGGATCGACGCGGCGACGCAGTGCGTAGGCGCGCCCGTGTCGCTCGTAGTCAACGCGCGGGCGCTCCATCCCCCAACTCTATCCCTGGTCTCGGGGACGCCGGTCGGGGCGCCGTGGCTCCGGGACGGAGCGTCGGCGGTTCCCCAGCGGCGCTAGACGCGGTCGGCGACGATCATCAGATATTGGAAGCTGCCCTCGCGATATCCCGTGAGGAACGGATCTTCGATCCCGGTCGCCGGCGAGGATTCGGTCCGCAGCTCCCGGTACGGGGTGGTCGCCCCCGTCAGGTCGATGACCTCGATCGGCACGAGGCCGTTCGCCGCGAGGGCCTTGAAGTAGTCGCTGCGGGGGTGGATGTTGCACATGTAGTGCTCATCGATCGTTGCCACGGCCTTCGAGCGGCCGGTCACGTCGTTGTAGCAGCCCGTGATGCACACGTAGCGACCGCCGAACGCGAGCAGGCGACGAACTCGGCGTACAGCTCGAAGAGGTCGACGTCAGCTTGTCGAGCCGGCCGGCGTAGATGCCGACCTCCGCGGCCCAGGCGACCAGCGCCTCGTTGACGATCTCGCCGAGCACTGGGTCGTCGCGCACGGGACCCGGGCAGAAGAGCGCCGGCACCGAGCCATCCGCCGGGGCCTGATCGCCGTCGGGTTCGTCCGGCTCGGCGGGGAGCCACCACGCAGTGGTGCCGAGGCCGGTCGGACGGCCCGTGAATCGCGGCCTGGGGCGTCGGACGGCGCGCGGCGCCGCGTCGAGGACCGCCGCCGCCTGCGCGACGACGCGCGCCGCGGATGTGCCCAACCCGATCGGAGGCGCCAACGCGGAATCGGTCGGCTCCGCGGGAGACACCTGCCGGCTTGCACTGGCCGGCGGTGCGTGATCGCCTGGCTCTGGAAGGCGGCTGGGATCAGGCCGTCGCGGGTCCGAGAGAACCGCCGTCACGAGATCGGCCAGGCTGAGCGTCAGAGGGGCCGCCGGCGCGACTGCTCCGTCTCCTCCTTTCGCGGCCGCCGGCGCGTGAGAAATCGCGACCTGTCGGCCCAGCTCCTCGAGCTGAGTCACCGGCGTTCCTTTCTGTCGGCCGACACCCGACGCAGATGACGCGGGTGAATCGGATGGCACTGTACCACGCCGCATGGCGAACATGTCACATGGCGCGCCCGGACCTGAGAGCGACGGCCACGGCCGAACTTCCGCACGACACACCCGATCGCCCCGGCCCACCTCTGGCGGCGATCAGGACGCGCACGGCCCTGAGCAGACCATGCTCCCAGCACGCGGCCCAGTCACCAGGCGACCGGGAGCTCGAGCGTGCCGCAGGCACCCTGAGTGACGAACGGCCGCAACCGGCTCGGTGACGTGGCCAGCCGGAGATTCGGCAGGCGCTCGAGGAGGACCAGGAGGGCAACCCGTATCTCGACCCGGGCGAGGTGAGCGCCGAGGCAGTAGTGAATGCCACGTCCGAAGGAGAGGTGCGGTCGGACGCCGTCGCCGAGCTCGAGCACGGCAGGTCTGGCGAACGCCCGGCCGTCACGGTTGGCGCTCGGCAGCGACGCCGTGACCGTGGTGCCCGCCGGGATGCTCACGCCACCGAGGTCGATGTCGTGGACGGCGACCCGCGACATGCTGTGGTTGACCGCCGGACACAGGCGCAGCAACTCTTCGACGGCTCGCACGACCCGCTCGGGTTCTCGACGGATGGCGGCCAGCAGCTCGGGATGCTCCAGCAGGTAGAGGACGGAGTTGGCGATCTGCGTCGCCGCGAGGAAGTGTCCGTCGAAGAGCATCGACGCGGCAACGCCGTGGAGCTCCACGTCGTCGATCCCGCGGTCGCGGTCACAGGCGGCGATCAGCCGGTCATACAGTCCGTCGCCGGAGGCGAGGCGGAGCTCGGCGAGGGCCTCGGCGACCCCACGATGCAGTTCGACCTCGGCCGCCCGGGTCGCCGCGGGAGTGGATCCAGGCTGGCCGGAGCGGGCCACCGACCACGCGCGTAGGCGCTCGCGGTGGGATTCGGGGATCCCGAGGAGCTCGCTCTGAACCGCGAACGTGAGTGGCGCGCAGAACCGGGTGACGAGGTCGGCCGGAGGACCTCCGGCCACCAGACGATCGGCGAGGCCGGCGGCGATCGCCTCGACGCGCGGGCGCAGCCGCTCGATGTTCCGCGCGGCGTACGAACGGCTGAGCAGCCGGCGGATCCGCGTGTGGCTGGGAGGATCCATCTCCGTCACCGAGAGGTCGAGCGCCGGACCCCGGACGCCGCGCCCTGCGGACGCGATCGCACGGCTGAACCCGGGACTCGTCAACAGCTCACGGGTCTGGTGATACGTGGTGACGAGGTGGGTGCGGGTGCCGTCCTCGAGCACGACATGACCGCCGGGGGCAACCGCCGCGCTCGGTCGACTCGACGCAATCCCGTGTTCCTCACGCACCCGAAGCTCACCCTACCTCACGAGTGGGGCATCGATTCGACCGCGGCGGCAGGCATCACCGACGGCCGACGGGCGTCACGGCGCGTGGCAGTACCACGACGGAGGATCTGTGGTGAGTCGCTGCGCGAGATCGAGCGCCTGGTCGATGTGGAGCTTGCGCATGTCCCAGCTCCCGGCGGCGACGAAGCTCCCGTCGGGGCGATGAGCGTATCCCGAGCTCCAGACCCCGGTCAGGACGGGACCATCGGACTTGGTGTCGATCAGCCGCCATGCCACCAGACCGGCGTGGCTGGTCTGCGTCGTCGCGCCCGGTGCGCGTGTCGGCGCCTCGCACCACACGCCGCGGAAGATCCCAGAGGGGGTGACGGTGCCGGTTATCGTCCCCTCGAGAGCCCGGTAGTCGCCGACCAGCTCATTGCCCCGGCGGGCGAGGAGGACGGTCCCGTAGTCGTCGGACGTCCAGACACCGACCAGCGATTGAATGGTGACGGGGACCAGCCGGTCACCGGGCTGTGGCGCGCGCGGGAAGGTCTGCGTGAGGGAGGCAAGGGGACCGGCGTGCAGGGGCAGACTGCTCACCGCGACATCGCCGGAGAACGGATAGTCGAGGACGATCGTGAGCACGTAGCTCGACGAGACGACGAGGGCGAGCGTACCCATGAAGGCGGTCTGCGACCGAGGTCCCAGGCGTGGTCGGTACTCGACGACGAGGAGCAGGAGGACGCCGATCGGCAGCATCAGGAGGAGCACGCCGGGCAGCTGCGCCGAGCTTAGCGTCAAACGCTCGCGGCGCGCGGCCGCCACCTCGTCGAGATGCGTGAGCGCCTCCTGATAGAACTGGGTCTGGGTCGCGTTGACCGGCGTGTAGGACCGGTAGATCGCGTAGAGGGTCTCGATCGCACCCGCGGCCTCGGGACTCGCCGCTCCGTTTCGCATCGTCTGCCACTCGGACGTGATCGTCGCGTTGACATACGCGCCCAGGCCCCGCCGCAGCTCGGTCTGTGTGGCTGGCGGGAACGCGAGGTTGTCGCGCAGCATCGCCGAGAGGGCGCTGGCCTCCTGCTGGACGGTGCTCTCCGCCTGATTGAACGTGTCGAGCACCGATGCCACGACGAAGGCGAGAAGGAGCGCGAAGAGCAGCTCGTAGACGACCCGCAGGCCGTCCATCATGTCCTCGAACTGGCGCTCGGCGATGTCCGGGATCAGAGTCCGGATCCCGATCGCCAGGCCAACGGCCACGACGACGGTGCCAAGCACGAAGACGACCACGATCTCGCCGGTCGAGAGAGAGTTCACGATCGAGCGGGTCACGGCCGGCATCCTGACATGCGGGGCGGTCACTCCCGCGGGCCGGCAGGGTACCGACCGTCCGCGCTCCGGGCCAGTCAGGATGCCGCTGCCTGCGCACTGTGCCTTGGGCGTGTCAGCGGGTTTTGGCTTGGGCGCGTGTCAGCGGCCCTGGTTACAATGCGAGATCGTCCGCGACGGCAAGGTCTCGCCACCACAAGTCTCGAACTGGTTGCCGCGCGGACGCAGATTGACACCGAGACAGGGGAGCGCGACGCGCACAGGGTAGCTGACATTCCGCTGGCCCTCTCGGCGCCGATCGGACTCGCGATGAGCGCTGCCGCGCTCCTGGCCGGTGCGGGATTCGTGCGGCCGAGCACGGCATTCGCCAGCCTCCCCAGCCCGGCGATCACGACACAGGTGACGCCGCCGGCGATCGCCGTGGGCAGCTCGGTTCGGGCGAGCGCGACGCTCGCCCCGCCGGCCGCCGGCGCGCCGGTCCCGACGGGTTCCGTCACTTTCGACTTCTACCCTCCCGGCGACCCGGGTTGCACGGCGCGTCCGCTCCTGAGTTCGATCGGCCCACTCGATCCGACGGGCGCCGGCGCGAGCTCCGCCGTCATCTTCAGGCCCAGCGCGGCGGGGACCTACCGGGTGACCGCGACCTACGGCGGTGACTCCGCCTACGCCGCAGGCCGGTCGGCCTGCGGCGATCCACACGCAGCCGTCGTCGTCGCGAGATCGCCGACGACGATCAGCGCCACGGCGTCGGCTCCGGCGGTCGTGCTCGGTCTTGGGTTCGGCGCGGCGGCGACGCTCGGCCCGCGCCCGCCCGGCGAGGCCGCACCGACCGGTCCGGTGACCTTCGACGTCTACGGGCCGGATGACGCGACCTGCCGCGGACCGGCGGTGTCGAGCACGACGGGCTCGATCGACACCGCGGGGACGACCGCGGCGTCAGGCAACTACACGCCGACCTCGACCGGCAGCTACCGAGTGATCGCGACCTATCCGGGCGATGCCAACTATGCCGGGGCGTCGTCGCCGTGTGGCGACCCGGCGGACGTCGCAGTCGTCAGCAAGCTCACGCTCGGAATCACGGCGGCGGTCGCTCCCGCGTCGATCCGGGCGGGCGGCTCGTTCGAGGCCCGCGCGGCGCTCACGACCGCGCCGTCGGATCTGCCGAGACCGACGGGCACGGTGAGGTTCGACGTCTTCGCCAGCTCTGACGTGAACTGCACGGGAGCGCCAATCACCGACTCGGTCGTACCGATCGACGCGGCGGGTGCGACCGCCGCCTCGGGGCCGTTGACGCCAGTCGGCCTCGGTCCTCACCGCGTCGTCGCGAGCTACTCCGGCGACCTGATCTTCGGCGGGTCGGCCACGCCCTGTGGCGCAGGAGCCCAGGTCGTGGAGGTCGTACCGCTGACGATCGCGGCGAGCCAGAGCCGTCCGCCGTCGATTCCCGCCCCCAAGGCGAACCCGACGCCGAGGGCCGCACGGCCGAAGGTGGCGCCGGCGGCGGTGCAACCCACCACGCCGCCTCCCGCTGGGACATCGGCGCCCCCGTCGACTTCGCAGCGGCCACGATCGGCGCCGCCGGCGGCGCAGAAGAAGACTCCGACGGCGCCCCAGCAGGTGACCCCGTCGAGCGCACCGACCTCGGATCGGTATGACCCGCGATCTGACCCGAAGCTGGTCATCGGGCTCGAGGTCGCGCTGTTCACCTTGCTGGCGCTCGCCGGCGGCCGGGGACTGGCTCTCGCCGGGCTGGGAACCGCTGTCCAGGGTCCCGGACCTCCCGGCGCGGCTGCCGGCGGCGATGGCGGCGGCGGCCATGGCGGCGGAGGGGTCGCCGGCGGAGGGAGCGGAGGCGGCGGCGGCCATGGCGGCGGAGGGGGCGGCGGCGGAGGGGACGGAGGCGGAGCCGGAGGGGGCGGCGGCGGCGGCGCGAGCTTCGATGTCGACTACGAGGGGCTCGAGATCGTCGGGCTTGGTGTGGCCGCGGGCGTGGCCGGCGGCGATCGGTCCGCGACATGGCGATGGCCGGGCACGGCGGCGCTCGACGCGGCGGGGGTCCGGCTGCCGGCGCGCCTGGTCCACCGGTCTCCGCTGCTCGCACGGATCGTCGCCGACGGCGCGTACCTGCGCTCGATCCTCGGATCGATGGCGATTGTCGGACCACTCCTGGGAGTGGTCCTCGGCATCGTCGCAGTCGATCAGGCTGGGGGACGAGCACTGCCTCCGAGCACTGCGCTGACGATCGGGATCGGCGCGCTCGGTGTGATCGATGCGGCGGCGGGCTTGGCCACGGTCCTCACCTTCGTGGTCGGCGTCGCCGTCTCGGGCGGCCTCGACTCGAACGCCGCGCTGCGAACGATGCTCGGACTGGGCGGCCTCTGGTTCGCGATCCCGGTGGTCGCCGGCGCGGCACGCCCCCTGCGACGCGGGCCGCCGAGGAGCCGCCGGGAGGTCGCGGAGCGGGCCGGGGACTTCGTGATCGCGTCGCTGATCGGAGCGTGGGCGGTCCAGAAGCTCGTCATCGCACTGCCCGGCCTGTCGGGCCACAAGCTGGCGATCGGCTCCCAGGCCGACGAGGTCGCGCTGTGGCTGCTTTTCGCGCTGGTCGCCCGGATGCTCGGCGAACAGGTCGCGACCCACTTCTACCCGGGACGGCTCGCGGCCGTCCAGCCTCGTGAACTGCGGGAGCCGGGCCGGCTCCAGCAGGTGTGCGCCGCCCTGCTGCGCACGGGCATCTTCCTCTTCGTCGCCGCGGTCGTCGCCGGCTCGACCTGGCAGCTGTGGGCCGCCGGGGTCCTCTTCCTGATCCCCCAGGTGCTTGCCGTCTTCGAGGGACGCTTCCGGAAGTCGGCGGCGCTCGGGAGGGTGCTGCCCGAGGGGCTCGTCGAGGTCCTGATCATGCTCTTCCTGCTCACCGGGCTCGGCGCGCTCCTGCTGAGCACGCACGCGAAGTCGCTGCTCGCGGACTCCTTCGTCCTCCTCGCCCTCCCCGGGGCGCTCCTCGCGATCCTCCATCTTTTCGCTGGCGAGGGTACCGACGACGTCGAGGGCGCGGCGCAGGACGCGGCGGGGGAAACCCCGGCCCGGCAATGGTGGGCCGTGCAGATCGCGGGCGCGGCGCTCCTCGGCGCCGGCGTCCTCCAGGTTCTCGGGCTCCTGTTCTGACGGTCCTCAGAAGCTGGCCGGCAGCCGCAGCCATCCTCCGGAGAGTTCCTACGGCGGTGGGCGAAACCTGCAGGCGGTGGGCGAAACCTCAGTCGACGGCGAGGGCGGGCCCGAGCGGACCGAGCTCGTCGTGGAGGCCCGCGTGGCGCGCGTGCGCCTCGGTCCGCAGGCGCAGGCCCGACGGCAGCTTGGCGGCGAGCTCGGCGATCCGCTGCTGGAGCGAGGGGCCCATGCGGGAGTAGATCCGCAGGCTGGTCCCGAGCAGATCGCCGTCGAGGATCGCGCCGATGAACTCCTCGAGGACGTCGTCGAGGACGAGATCGAGCGCCTGAGCGACGACGAGGTCGACAACCTCGTCGGGGGCCGTCTCGCCGAGCGAGACGATCTCCGACCAGACGATCACCCGCGCGTGCGGGGGCAGCATCGCCACGAGCGGGAGCACCTCGACGTGACTGACGATCGCCACGTGGACCATCGCCCGCAGGACGTCGGGATCGTGGAGGGCGGCAAGGTTCGTGAACCGCGTGAGACCGGCCTGGCTCATCTCGTTCGTGACGGGAAGCACGACATCCCAGAGACCGTCGCGCTGGGCGGTCTCGACCATGCCGCCGAGCACCCTGTCGTCCTCTTCGGCCGCGAGGTCGGCCAGGCGGCCGGCCCGGGTCGGGGAGACCCGGTCGAGCAGGTCGAGCGCCTGAGGCCAGAGATCGGCTTCGGTCGCCGCGCGGATCGCCCCGCGGATGCGGGTCTCCTCGAGCAGGCCGACGACGTGGTCGAGGTGCTCGTCGACCTCGACGAAGTAGGAGATCCGCAGGAGCGAGGCGTCGTCGATCACGCGGAAGGCCGCCTTGATCGACTCGTCCGGCAGGTAGCCGACGAAGCGGCCCATCGCCACCCACTCCTCGTCGCGCGTCAGCTCGGCGGCAACCTCGGCGATCAGGTAGGGAGGGATCGCGGCGACGATGTCCTGGGCCCGGCGCGGGTCGAGGTTGATCGCCAGGGCGGCGACGAACTTCCGCGGCAGACGCTCGGCGAGGTCGACGGCGCGCTTGACCTCGAGCAGGGCGGTGATCCGCGCGCAGAGCAGCGGCCCGAATGCGTGCTCGGCGATCATCGCCGTCAGCCCGGCCGGTGGCAGCTTGCTGGCGAGGGCGATCAGCCGGAAGCGACGCCCGTCGACATCGAACAGCACGTCGCTGGCCCGCTCGCGGACCTCGCGGATCTCCTCCGGGCGCAGACGCTCCATGTAGGCCAGCCGGTCGGTCGAGCACCCGAGCAGACGGGCGAGCTTGAGAACCTCGGCGTGTCCGGCAAGGCTGATGCCCGTCACCCCCGCAGGATGATTCGGACGGCTCCGCGCAGGCCGGGCGGCAACCGTCGGAGGGCCTCGGCGATCGCCACGTCCATCGCCTGCGCCTGCTCCACCCGAGCTTCGGACACAGCGCTGGCAAGGTCGCCCCGCTCGTCGTCGGCGAGGGCGCCCAGACATTCGGGAAGCGGCTCACCCAGCTGCGCGCGAAGTCCCTCGGTGGCGTCCATCTCCCCCATTCTAGGTCCGCTCCGGCTCAATCCTCCCCGCGCCGGCGGCCTCGGCGGGGGGACCGGCCACCCTGTAGCGTTCCGAGCCCGATGGGCTACGCGCCGCCCGACCCAGGGGCTTGGGCCTCCGGACACCGATGACCCTCCGGCCCGAGCCGCCGCCGGCGCGCCCGACGGCGCCTCCAGACCGACCGGCGAGCGCGGCCCGGGCGAAGTGGGACGAGCGCTACGCAGGAGACTCGACGACCCCCTTCCCGGACCGCCCGGCCGAATGGCTGGTCGAGCACCGGTCGCTGCTCAAGGCGCTCCCAGCCGGCGGCCGGGCGCTCGACGTGGCGTGTGGCGACGGACGCAATGCCCGCTATCTCGCCGAGCTGGGCTTCGAGGTCGACGCCGTCGACATCTCCGCCGTGGTGGTCGAGCGCCTCGCCGAGGCGGCGGGCACCCTGGGCCTGAGCGTCAGCGCGCGGGCCGTCGACCTCGAGTGCGGGATCGGCTTCCCGGCGCACGAATACACGGTGATCGTCAACTTCAACTATCTCCAACGCAGCCTCTTCGACAGCCTGGCGAGGGCCCTGCGCCCGGGAGGGCTGCTCCTCTTCGAGACGTTCGCCAGGCCCCACATCGACGAGCTCGGCCGCGACTTCCCCGCCGAGTTCCTGCTCGGCGAGAACGAGCTGCTCGAGGCCTTCGCCGGGCTTCGCGTGCGCCATTACTTCGAGGGCGTCGCCCTGCGCTCCGGCGAGCCGCGAGGCGTCGCCAGCCTCGTCGCGCAGCAGCGCGGGTTCTCCCCGGGCCGCGATGTCCGCAACCCGGAGAGCCCGCACAGGCCGGCCTAGCCGCCGAGGGGAGTGCGGCGCCGGCAAGTCAATGCCTCACGGCCCACAGACAGCGCCGGGAGGCGTACCGTCACATCGCCGGGAGCGCTGCGCCGTGGCGAATCAGGCGGAAGGAGCTGACATGCCGCGCCGGGTGAAACGAGCGGACTGCCCTGCGGCGCGGCGAGCGCCTGAGTGTCGGCGTCAGGACGGGCATCATGATTCGAGCGAAGATCGCCTCGGCGAGCTCGGTCTCATCGACTGTGTAGCGCGACTCGCGAACGAGTCGGCAGAGTGTTTCGTTCTGCATGTGTGCGCCTTTCATTCGGCTCCTCACGGCGATCATCGGCGGATCCGCTCGAGAACATTCGCGCACTCGACGCGAGTACGACCCCCGCCCACCGCCCACCGCCCAAGGCCCACCGCCGAAGGCCCTCGACCCGAGGCTTGCCAAAACCCCATAATCCGGATAGGCTTTCGGTACAACCTGCCAAATGAGGAGGAAAAGATCTTGTCAGCCACAGACGAGCTGCTCAGCAACGCCGAGGCCTACGCCGCGAGCTTCACAAAGGGCGACCTGCCGATGCCCCCCGGCCGCAAGATCGCGATCGTCGCATGCATGGACGCCCGCCTGAATCCCTACGGCCTGCTCGGCCTCAACGAGGGCGACGCCCACGTGATCCGCAATGCCGGCGGAGTGATCACCGACGACGAGATCCGCTCGCTGGCGATCTCCCAGCGGCTGCTCGGGACCGAGGAGATCATCCTCATCCACCACACCGACTGCGGGATGCTGACCTTCACCGACGACGAGTTCAAGCGCTCGATCCAGGACGACATCGGCATCAAGCCGGAGTGGGCGGCCGAGGCGTTCCCCGATCTCGAGGAGGACGTCCGCCAGTCGATCGCCCGCATCAACGCGAGCCCGTTCATCCCGAACAAGAACTCGGTCCGCGGGTTCGTCTACGACGTCCACACCGGCGCGCTGAACGAGATCTCCTGACCCTGCGCGTCCGCCGGCCGCGCCGCTCGGCGCGGTCGGCTCAGCGCCGCGGCCGGCGCGTGCCGAGCTCGGCGATCGCCGCCCGCGCCCGGACCATCAGCTCGTCGGCCGTCTCGTCCGGCCCGGCGAACAGCGGCCGGCCGAAGCGCACCGTGGCCCTTCCCCGCTGGGTCAGACCCCGGCTGGCCGGCATGATCAACGCGGTCCCGGAGACGTGCACCGGCAGGAGGGGCGCGCCGGTCGCCAGGCAGAGGCGGGCGACGCCGGCCCGGAAGCCCTCGATCTGTCCGGCGCTCGAGCGCGTCGCCTGGGGATAGAGGAGGACGTTGTGGCCCGAGCGCAGGAGCTCCGCCGCGTCGGCGAGCCCGCGGAGGTCTGACCCCCGACCGAACGGGAAGGTGTTGATCCACAGGCCGCTGCTGATCGCGTAGGCCCGGCGGCGGTAGAAGCGGTCCGACGCGGCCCCGACGACCGTCCGCCTGCGCCAGGACCGCGGCAGCCCCGCGAGGATCAGGGGGGTGTCGATGTCGCTGGCGTGGTTCGGCGCGATCACCGCAGGCTGGGGTACCTGCATCAGATCTTCGGCGCCGAAGACCTCCGGCCGGGCGATCATCCGGGCAACCGGGAAGAGCAGGGTCTGCTGGAGCCCCTCGCGGACGAGCGAGGCGGCCGGGCTGCGCAGCCACTCCTGGTCTGCGACCTCGTCTCCCCCACGCCACGGGTCGACACCCGACCTCATCGTCCGCCAGCGGGACGCCGTGCGCGGCTCGCGGGCCCCGCCCCCGCCGCCCGGGCCGGCGAGTCGCTCGAGCGCCCGGCCGCCGGTCGCAAACCTCACGTCAGGTGACCTCGGCGTAGAACAGCGGCGGGCAGTGGAAGTGGGTCAGCGAGAAGTCCCGCCCGACGACCTGCTCGGCCATCTCCAGGGCGTCGCGCATCGTGTCGGCCCGGCGGAAGCCCATCCGGTGACACGCCTCGGGGTCGCCGCCGACGAAGATCACCTGGCCGACGTGCGCGAGGCCGTGGGCGCCCCAGTACCACATGTAGAGGGGGTGGACGCCGTGGTAGGCGAACGACGTCCGGTAGAGGTGGCGGTACCACTCGTCCTCGGCGAACGACTTCTCGAAGCGGCGCTCGATCTCCGCCGGGTCGGTCGTCTGGGTCAGGACCTCCTCGTAGAAGTCGATGTACGACGGGTGGTGGACCGGATGGAACTCGCGCTCGACCGGGTGCGTGAAGATCATCACGCCGCCCTCGCGGACGAGCGGCCTGCCCTTGTAGAGGTTGAAGAAGTACCCGAGCGCGAGACACATCACGAGGACGGGGTTCATGATCGAGTTGACGTTGTACGGGCAGATGCTCGGCAGCCCGGCGGTCACGACATCGGCCTGCCCGACGACCCGCACGGCCTGCTGGTCGGCGCACCGCTGCAGCGTCACTGCGTGGACATCGTCAACGGCACCTGCGGTGACACTGGTCAGCGCGTAGGGCGCCTCCATTCGCGTGTACAGCGCCCGTCGCGCCTTTGCCGGCATCCCGTCGAGCGCCCGCTTGGTCGCAGCGAAGGTCGCCTGCTGGCGGCCGGTCCACCGCTGCTCGGGCCGGCCGAGGAAGCCGAGCGGGCTGGCGTACATGTCGTTGTTGAGCGTCGTCTCGATCCGGAAGGTCGGGACCGCCGCCTCGACGATCAGGCCCTGACGGGCCGCCGAATGGTTGAGCGCGCTGTTCTCCGGGTCCATGAACGACCGCGAGTGCCGGAGTGTGTGGACGTTGTGGTGGACCCGCAGCGACTTGTAGGTCCCCAGGCCGACGGCGATCGACTTGTGACCGCCGTCCATCGTGACGAGATTGATGTTCACGTAGACGAGCAGGTCGGACTCGGCCGCCCGCCGGTTGAGCTCGACGACCTCGCCGTGGTCAGTCTCCCCGAGTGTCACGATCCCCAGCGGATCCTCGGCGTCGTGGTTGTAGAGGCGATCGGGATAGAAGGCGTCGAAGACGTGCGATCCGACCGCCCGGCGCAGCTCGGCCGCCGTCATCCGCCGGTGGAGGGCGAGCGCGGCGATCAGGTGGATGTCGTCGACCCCCGCCCTGTAGGCCCGTTCGAGGACCTGCTCGATGACCTGCTGGCGAACGTCGGGCAGGCGCATCTGCGGGAGGGGGAGCGAGATGTCGTCGAAGGCGATCGTCAGTCGCATCCCCGGGCGCAGCAGCGAGTCGAGGGGGTCCATCCCGAGCGGGTGGTCGAGCGCCTGGGCGATCGCCGCCTGGGGGTCGGCGAGGCCCTTGAGGGGCGGCGGCGGGTAGATCACCCGCGAGCCGACCGGGAGCCGCTCGAGCCGGAACGACTCGCCCGAGTGGAACAGCGTCGGCGGCGACGAGTCGGTCACCTCGACGACACAGGCCTCCCGCTCGCTTCCCGGGTCCGGCCGGGAGCTCCGCGGCCGCTCGACCATCGGCGCGGACGTCGGTCGGCGGCGGCCGACGATGCTCATCGGAGATCGGTGAGGTCGAAGACGGTCTTCACGTGTCCGGAGCGGGTCGCGGTCCGCGACGATTCGAGCGCGCGCCGGTAGTCGTGGAGCGGCCAGCCCTGGGCGACCAGCCGGCCGAGCTCGAGACGGCCGGCGAGCTCGAGCGCGGCGGGGAACTCGTCGCTGTATCCGTAGGCCCCGCGGATCTCGAGCTCCCGCTGCCAGGCCATCGACAGGTCGAGATCGGTCTGGCCGGGCATGCCGACCAGGATGACGGTTCCGCGCGGGCGTGTCGCGGTCACGGCCGACTCGAGCGACTGGCCGGTGGCGACGCAGTCGAAGACGGCATCGAACCCCCCGAGCAGGAGCTCCCGGCCGCCGTGGCCGACGAGCCGCCGGGCGCCGGTCAGACGTCCGCCGCGGAGGTGGAGCTCGCCCGGCGCGTAGACCTCGTCGGCCCCCATCCGGCGGGCCTCCTGCTCCTGACCGCGGTGCTTGGCGACCGCGACGATCGTCGTCTGGGGATGGCGGTCGCGGAGGGCGACGATGCTCAGCAGGCCGATCGCGCCGACCCCGATCACGGCGACCGTCTCGTCGCCTTCGAGCTCGGCCCGGCCGACCGCGTGCATCGAGCAGGCGAGCGGCTCGGTGAGGACGGCATCCTCGTCGCGAATCCCCTCGGGCACGAGATGGAGCTGCGATCGGTGGGCGACCAGCGACTCGCTCCACCCGCCGCCGGTCTGGCGGCAGAAGCCGATCTGGAGACCGGCGGAGATGTCACCGGTGATCACCTCGCGACAGAGGGCGTGGCGGCCGGCGTCGCACTCGACGCACTGGGGCTCGATGCCCCGGGCCTCGCAGCCGAGAGCCGGCTCGACGACGACCCGCTGGCCACGCCAGTCGCCGCCGACCACCTGGCCGACGACCTCGTGGCCGGGAACGAAGGGGGTCGAGGTCAGCGACGAGAGGTAGAGCGACGCCCGCCCGTCGAGCAGGGCGTGGTCGGACCCGCAGATCCCCGTCAGCCGGGGGGCGACGCCGACCCATTCGGGTCCGATCAGGGGCGGGGGATCGAGCTCGCCGTAGTGGAGGCTGCCGAGCCCGGCACGCCGGGAGATCCGGGCGGCCGCGTAGGCGGCGGGCGTCGGGCGGTACTCGAGCGCGAGCATCACGCGCCGGCCTCGAGCCGGGCGAGCGGACGGTTGCGGGCGCCCGGCTCGGTTCCCCATTCGAGGACCGGCCAGTGCCGGCGGTGGGCTTCCCTCGCGAGCCGGAAATCCGGATTGATCGCGACCGGGTGGCCGACCAGCTGGAGCATCGGAAGATCGGAGATGCTGTCGCCGTAGGCGTGGCAGTTGGCTAGCTCGTAGCCGCCCTCGGCAGCCAGCCGGGCGGCCGTCGACGCGCGGCCGTCGGCGGTCAGCGGCGGCTCGGTCAGCTCGCCGGTGAAGGCCCCCCGACGCTCGGCGAGCCGTGCGGCGATCAGCTCGTCGGCGAGGTGGCGGAGCGGTTCGACGAGGAAGTCGAGTGCTCCGGTGACCAGCACCACCCGATCGCCGCGCTCTCGGTGGGCCCGGATCCTGCGGACGGCGTCGTGGCGCAGGCGGGGAAGGATGAAATCCGAGAGCGACGCCCGGGCCTGGTCGCGGAGCTCGCCGGCCGGGAGGCCCTTGTAGAGCTGGTAGAAGCCGCGGGTGAAGTCCGAGCGCGACCGGCGGTCGGCGACGAGGTAGCCGGGCACGCGGGTGGCGAGCGCGGCCAGCCAGAGCGTCCGGTCGAGCGGGGCCATGCTCCGGCCGCGGAGCCAGGCGTAGAAGTGGGCGACCGAAGCGTCGAGCACGACGCCCTCGATGTCGAAGATCGCGAGGCCGGGTGGCCCGTCGGCGATCAGGTCGGCCGGCCGCCTGGGGAGGCGCCGGCGGCCGGGAACCATCGCCCGCAGAGCCGGGAGGTGGGCGTCGCAGAGATAGCTCGGCCAGTCGATCGCCGCCGTGTCGAAGTCGAACTTGACCTGGTCGTCGGGAGTCAGCGAGGCGAGCAGCTCGCGGGCGTGGCGGTCGTCGAACATGCAGTCGAGCTCGACGTACGGCCCGTAGATCTCGGCCAGCAGGCGGAGCCGCTCGAAGCGGCGCTGCTCCTTGTGGAGGCGGCGCTCGACCTCGTCGATCCGGGGCACCGCAACGTGGTCGAGGATCCGCCGGGCCGCCCGGACGCCGCGCTCGCCCCGGTCGATCGCGCGCAGCGCCTTGGCCGTCGACGTGAACTTCCAGTCGGGGACCTCTACCGGCAGACCGTCCTCGTCGGGGAGCGGCCGTTCGCGGAAATAGTCGGTGATCTGGCTTGACAGTTCGCTGATCCGGAGCGCGTTCCTAGCTCCACTGGTGACGTTGACCACCAGCGGACTGGACTCGGCCGGGTGAGCCGCCGCGGCGATGCAGGCGTTGGCGACGAGGTCGACCGGGACGAGGTCGAGGCGGGCCGACGGGTCGCCGGGGAAGCGGCTGATCATTCCGCTGGCATAGGCGAGGATGACCGGATCGGCGACCTTGAGTCCCTCGATCCAGCCGGCGAACGGCTTGCGCAGGGCGGACTCGATGATCGACGGGCGGATGATCGTCAGGCTGGGGAGCGGCTCCGCGAGGAGGGCCCGCTCGGCGAGCGCCTTCGAGAGTCCGTAGGCGTCGGTCCAGCCGAGGGCTCGGGACCGCTCGCGTCCGCGCTCGACGAGCTCGGCATAGACCCACGTCCGCCGGGCGTCCTCGGCGCGGGCGCCGATCGCCGGGGCTCCGGCCGGGCCGAGCTCCTGGCGCGCGCCGCGAACGAAGCGGTGCTGCTCGTCGGGTAGGCGGGAGTCGGCTTCGAGGTCAAGGCGCCAGGCCCGGGCGACGGCGAGCTCGGCGCGCGGGTCGAGGTCGGGCTCGACCGGCCCGCGGCCGGACGGCCGCTCGAGGACCAGGCCGGTCCGCGTGCCGGCGGCGTAGGCCGTCGAGACGTGGACGAAATGCGGCCGCACACCGACCTCGGCGAGCGCGCGGACGAGGTGGATCGTGCCGATCACGTTGAGCTCGAGCATCTCGTCGAGCGGCTGCTGGAATGAGACGGACGCCGCGCAGTGGATCACGGTGTCGACGCCCGCCAGCGGGTCGAGGTCGGTCCGTCCGAGCCGCTCGCGGGCGAGGTCGCCGGCGAAGGCGTCAACCCGTCCGTCGGCGATCGCCGCGTCCACGACGCCGGGGGCAAGGCCGGCGAAGGCGCTCGAGCCGAGCACCTCGGTCGACATCCGCCGCCGGGCGGCGTCGTCGTCGGCTGCCCGCAGGAGGAGGCGGAGCTGGCCGATCTCCGGAAGCTCGTGCAGGCAGATCGAGAGGAGGGCCTTCGCGAGGAAGCCGGACGCCCCCGTCAGGAGGATCGTCTGCCCGGCCAGCCGGTCGGCGATCGAGGTCGGTGTCACGATTGGGGCAGACGATACCGGTCTACTGACTTGTCAGTAGGACCTATGATCGGGGCGTGGCCGCCACGACCCAGCCGACCCAGGCGAGCCAGCCGACCCAGGCGAGCCAACCGACCCAGGCGAGCCGACCGAGTCGCCGTCTCGCGCGCGGATCCTCGAATCGGCGCGGCGGGAGTTCGCCGCCCGGGGCTTCGACGGCGCCCGGCTGGCGGCGATCGCCCGTGAGGCGGGCCTGAGCCATCCGACGCTGCTCTACCACTTCAACTCGAAGGCCGACCTCTACGGCGCGGTGATCTCGTCTGCGGTGCTCGACTGGGCCGTGGAGACCGAGGCCGCCGTCTCGGGTGCCCTCGAGGGGTTCGACCAGGTCGTGTCGATCATCGACGCGGGCTTCGCCTTCTTCGCGACGCACGGCGACTTCGCGCGGATCCTCCGGCGGGAGGCGCTCGAGGGGGGTGAGCGCCTGGATGCGGCGATCACCGGCTCACTGCGGCCGTTCCTCGAGCGGGCGGTCGCGTTCCTCGAGCGGGAGATGGAAGCCGGGCGTCTGCGTCGCCACGATCCGCTCGAGCTGATGCAGATCTGCTACGGCGCGGTCTTCACGTTCTTCTCGGACGCTCGCTTCCGGGCCCGACTGCTCGACGTCGATCCCCTCGCGCCAGCGGCGCTGGCCCGCCACCGCGATGCCCTGACGAGGCTTCTGGGCGCCGCGCTGCGACCGGTCGACGGCTGAACTTCACCCAGGTTCGTCCGAACCTATTCGGCGACCTTGGCGAGGAGCGGTCAGCGTCCGAACCGGCGGGCACGCGTCGCGTAGTCGTCGAGCATCGCCGTGATGTCGTGTGGCGTGATGTCCGGCCACATCTTGGTGGTGAAGCACAGCTCCGCGTACGCCGCGCGCCAGAGCATGAAATTCGAGAGCCGTTGCTCACCGCCGGTTCGGATGATCAGGTCGATCGGGGGCACCTCCGGGGCGTAGAGGTGCTCGGACACCGCCTGCGGCGTGATGTCGTCGGCATCGATGCCCGCCGCGAGCATCGCGCGAAGCGCATCGACGATCTCCGTCTGGCCACCGTAGTTCAGGCAGATCGCCAGCGTGGCGCCGTCATGGCCGGTGGTGTGCTCTTCGAGGCGCCGCATCGCCGCGCGAAGCCGGGCCGGCAGTCCCTCGGGTCGACCGAGAAAGCGGACGCGGATGTCGCCGTCGTACAACTCGTCGACCTGGTCTCGAGCGAAGTCGATGAAGAGGTCCAGGAGATCCTCGACCTCGTCGGGGTCGCGATTCCAGTTCTCCGTCGAGAATACGAAGACCGAGATGTACCGCACTCCTCGAGCGACGAAGACGTCCCGAACCTCCCGTAGCACCGCCACGCCGCGGCGATGACCGAACACGAGTGGAAGCTCGTTCGCTCGCGCCCACCTGCGGTTTCCGTCGAGGACGATGCCGACGTGTCGTGGGACGCCGGCACCGTGCCGTGCCGGGGCGCGCGGTCGACGCGACGCGGGGTCCGGCCGCGCAGGCGACCGGCGATCCGGCGCGACGCGCCCTGCGGGCGGCGAGCTCGGCTCCATGGGCGGCGCGACGATCGGCGGGACGCCGAAGACATCGCCGCCGCGCTCGAGGTCGTCGAGCTGGTAACGGTGGAACGCCGCCGTCGCCCAAGCGGCGTCACGCGCCGACGGGTCCACCAGCAACTCCCAGCCCGAGCCCCCATCGAAGTAGGCCCGGGCGCGGGCGGCTTCGAATGCCACGAGCGCGCGGATCCGTTCCGGGGTACTGCCGCCCTCTGCCGCACGTTCGAGCGCGCGGCGATCCACGCCGAAGCGCTCGAGATCCTCCAGCGGCAGGTACAGGCGCCCCTGGGCGAGGTCCTCGCGCAGGTCCAGCAGACAGTCGGTGAGTTGACACGCGGCGGCGATCAGACGGGCCCTGCGGTCGGATTCGGGCGACGTTCCTCCATAGATCACGTTCGCCCACGAGCAGACGCGCCCGGTGACCTCCTCGACGTAACGCTCGAACTCCGCGTGTGTCGCGTAGTGACTGAACGCGACCTCGGGGCCGATCCCGTCGAGGTATCCGCGAACCGACTCAACTGCGATGCCACATGTCGCAGTCGTGTGCGCGAAGGCGCGGCACAGCGACGACTCCAGCTCATCTCCGCGCGTGCGTCCGTCCTGCGCCGATAGCACGAGCCGGCGCCAGTGCTTGAAGCGAATCTCACGCTCAGCGGACGTGCACCGCAGATCGTCGACGAGGTCGTCCGTGTACATTGTCAACGCCACGTGCGCGTCGGAATACGGTTGCCTGGCAGCGGGAAGAAAGTCACGAACCATGCCGAACCCGCGCGCTCTCACCACGGCGTACTCGCGGCACACCTCGTAGTCGCGAGCCAGCTGGCCGTCGCCGGTCGGGGCTTCGGGTGCGGCGGGTCCGACCGATCGTGCCGCGGCGTGCGGCGTGGTGTGGAGGTTCGTCGGCCGCAGCATGAAGAATGTCACATGATGGTACTGCTCGGCGGCGCAACAGGTAGTCTTCGTTCCGACACATGTCGCTCGGCTGATCCGTCGCGACGGGTCGTCATCAGGGCACGGCGTCGTCGAGCGAGCGAGCGTCTCTGGCCGACCGGCGCAAACCGAAACCGAACTGCAGCGAGGGATAAAATGACCGAGTCCCCAGGGCCAGCCTCGGGCGCCGACAACAGCTCACAAGCCGCCGGCCACGACCGGTCGGACCCATCGAAAGCGACTCTGGGGCCTGGGAGCGTGCTGGGGCCGATCTGCCGTGAGGCCCGCTGGGGCTTGGCCGTGGTCCGCGCCGTCGTCCTCGAAGCTGCGCATCCGGAGATCGGCGCGGCGCTCATGACGACCTCGACGTTCGTGAATCACCCGTGGCGCCGCGTCCGCAACACGGTGACCAGCACACAGCGGCTGGCCGGCGCAGACGAGCCCACGAGACACAAGGAGGCGGAGCGCCTCAATCGCCTGCACGCACGCATCCGCGGCACCGACGAGCGGGGACGCGAGTTCAGCGGACTGGACCCGCAGGCGCGGACGTGGGTCATGGCCACCCTCTTTGAGTCGACGGCCACGATGTGCCGGCTCAGCGGCGAGTCGCTGGACCGACCAAGGATGGAACGCCTGTACGCCGAGCATCAGGCCATCCTGGCCCTGTTCGGCGACGAGCGCTGTCGACTGCCTGCCACGCTGGAGGCGTTCTGGCCGTATTACGATCGCGTGCTCACCGAGGAGCTCGAGAACACCGAGGCGGTGCACGTCGTCCTCGGCCGCCTGCTGGACCACCTCCCGCCGCCGCCGGTGCTGCGCAGCCAGCCCGCCGTGTGGACTGCGAGCCGGACCTTCGCTGGAGCGGTCGCCGGCATGGTCGTCGTAGCCTCACTGCCCGAACAGGTTCGCGCGCGGCTGGGACTGGCCGAGCTTCCCGGCGCGCAGACGTTGATGCACGGCGCCTTCCTGTCGGCCGCACTCGCGGGCCGGCTGCTGCCGGAGCCGTGGACGAGGCTCGAAACCCTCGTGGACCTGCTGGACCCCGTGGGTCCGAGCGCGACGAGGCCGCCCGGCGCCGTGCGCCGCAGGGCAATGCAGGCCCGCGCGCTGCTGCGTCTCGCCACGCGGGCGCGCCCAGGTGTCAACGGCGACAACGCGACCGAGCGTTCCGCCGCGGAGTTCTTCGCCGAGGTGCTCGATCAGACCGGCAATGGATTCCTCGATTGGCCCGACCTCGCCGCCATGGCCCGGGAGATCGCCACGCGGCTCGACCTCGGCGAACACGACGAGGACCGCCTCTTCGACGCCTATGCCGACTGGTGGCGCGAGCTCCAATCCGAGCTGGACGAAGACCGCGACGGACGCATCACCCGGCAGGAGTACGCAAATGCCGTTGCGAAGATCCCCGGCAAGGCGCTGATCCGACTCGCCGACGTGTTGTTCGACATCACCGACGTCGACGACACCCAGACGATCAGCGCGCAGGAGTACCACGCCCTGTTCCGCGCCGCCTTCAACCGCGAGCTGGCCGGCGGCGACAGCGAGTACTCGCGTAGCGCATTCACCAGGGAGTTCTTGGCGTTCATGGCGGGGCGTCAATCGTCGACGTCCTACGATCCCATCTTCAGCCAGGAGTAAGGGCTCACGCGTTAGCTTCGGCGTACTTCTTCGGTTTTGACATGAACGCGGAATTCCTCGCTCAAACGACGGCCAGGTGCAATCGCGCGGGGGATCTCGTGGATCGAGACGTCATCTCGATAGCTGGCGCACGCGGTGAACGCGTGGCGCTCGACGCGGAGCGTGGGGAAGCCCTGCATCTGTAGAAGCGCAGCGCGAATCGGCGGCGGCAGTCGCGACGAGAAGGTACGGGAGGGCCCGAGGCGACGACTTCGGCGAACCTCGTGGTGACCGGCTCGGAATGCCCAAGCAAATCGTTAGGACATCTCCGATCGGGACCCCGGTGACCGGCGAAGCGTCATACACTGGCGCAGGAGCCTCGCCGGTGCCGGTGCCGGTCTCCGCGAGACTATCGCCAACTTGCCCCTGCCCCGAAGGTCGCCCGCCGTGATCCGAACACGTGCCAGCAGCGTCACCCTGCTCCTCGTGGCCGCCATCGCCCTTGCGTACGCGAGCCCGGCCCGTGCCGCGCTGCCCCCGATTAACCATGTGTTCGTGATCGTGCTCGAGAACGAAGCGGTTCAGACGACCTTCGGCCCCGGGTCGCCCGCGCCGTTCCTGGCCGGCGACCTCGTCAGGCAGGGTGCGTTCGTGCCCCACTACAGCGGCATCGGGCACGCGTCACTGGACAACTACCTGGCGATGATCTCCGGCCAGGCGCCCAATCCGACGACGCAGCAGGACTGCCCGACCTTCACCGATGTCACCCCGGCGACCGCGGCCGCCGATGGCCAGGTCGTCGGCTCGGGCTGCGTCTACCCGGCGGGCGTGAAGACCCTGCCCGACCAGCTCGCCGCCGCCGGACTGTCGTGGCGGGGCTACATGGACGGCATGGGTGCCGACCCGACCCGCGAGCGCGCGACCTGCGCCCACCCCGCCCTGGGCGCGCCGGACCTCACGGAGGCGGCCACCGCGCTTGACCAGTACGCGACGCGCCACGACCCGTTCGTCTATTTCCACTCGATCATCGACAACCAGGCCGTGTGCGATGCCCACGTCGTGGCGCTGAGCAACCTCGCCGGCGACCTGGGCAGCGCGGCGACGACTCCCAACTACAGCTTCATCACGCCGAGCCTCTGCAACGACGGCCACGACGCGAACTGCGCAAACGGGGGGCCGGGTGGCCTGCCGGCGGCGGACGCGTTCCTCAGGACGGTGGTGCCCGAGATCCAGGCGTCCGCCGCCTACCGGCAGGGCGGGCTGATCGCCATCGTCTTCGACGAGGCGGTGGGCGATTCGATGGCGTGCTGCGGTGAGGCTCCGGGGCCGAACACGCTGATGCCGGGAGGCGACGGCCCCGGGGGAGGGGCGACCGGAGCCGTACTCCTCTCGCCGTTCATCGCCCCGGAGACGATCACCCAGACCCCGCACAACCACTACAGCCTGCTGCGGAGCATCGAGGACCTGTTCGGCCTTTCACACCTCGGCTTCGCAGCTGCGGCCGGTCTCACGCCGCTCGACTCCGACGTCTTCGCCGCCGCCAGGCCAACGCCCACCCCCAGCCCAGCCCCGGCGCCACCTCCCAGCGCGCCCGGCCCCACCGTCTGCCGGGCCGCCCACTCCGGTCGCGCACTCGGCGCGATCAAGATCCGCCGGCACGGCTCTTCCACGGCGCTGACCTTCACCCCCCGGCGCGACGCCCGCCTGAGCTTCCAGGTGCGTCCGGCGCACCGGCCGCCGCGACCGGCTGGCCAGCGCCAGCTGCGAGCGTGCCGTCCGTTCTCCCTACTGCTGCCCCACGGCCACGGCAGCGTGGGTCTCGTCGCCCGGGTGGGCCGCCGCAGCGAGACCCGAACCGTCCACTACTGACCGCCCCCAGCTCCCAGCCCCACGTCCGAAGTCCCCGGCCCCCAACTGGGTCTCCCCCAGGGATGCGCGGGACCTGGCCGACGCCGCCTGGTAGACGTACGTGACGGTGTTCGCGGGAGATGAGCGTGATGGGGTGGTCAGGTCCGAGGATCCGTTCGCAGTAGGCGAGCGACGTCTCGGTAGAGCCCGATGTGGCACGGGCCAGGTCCACCGCCGTCTGGTAGGCGCCCGCGAGGTCGTTGGGGGATACCGGCGGGGATGAGCCGCGGTGTTCGGCACGGGTCTGTCGGGCCGGCGCGATGCCCGCGTCCAGACGCTTGCTCGCTCACGGCCAAGCGATCGTGGCGTCGGATCGCCGCGTGACGCCGGCTGGTCGTCGTGGGTGTCGCTGAAAGGTCGGCGACATTCCGGCGTCGGTCGATGTGCGGCCGATCCCGCTCTGAGGGTCGCGTTCTCGTCCGCGAAACCCGTCGGCCGGCGGGGTGATCGCTCCGCGAGCGGCCCGGCGGGCCGACCCTGGGTGGTGTCTCAGGCCAGGGCCGGGTGGTGTTTGTGGTCGGGTGGCCGGGGGCGTTGCAGCCCCCGGCTCCCACGGATCCCGGCGTGACAGTCTCCCATCACCGGGCTCTTCTCACCGGCCGGTCAGCACGTGCGAACCCATCGCCAGTGCGCGAATAGGTCGGGTGCTCGATCGAGCGTCCGAGCCCACCAGCGCTTGAACCGCGTGAGGGTGCGCAGCCGTCGGTACTTCCTCCCAGCCCAGCGCCTCAGGTAGATGCTGACGCGCCGCAGGAGTGGATAGATCACCGACCGGTAGAACCGGCCGTAGTAGTTCATCCACCCGGCGACGATGGGGTTCAGCCATCGCGCCAGGGCGTCTAACGACAGGTCTGTGCGCCGGTGGATCCGCAGCTTGCGGAGATCGGCGCCCTTGGCCTTGAGCGCCTCAGGGCTGATCGCCGGCGAGAACGACGTGAAGCACACGCCGTCCTGGCGACGTGCCCCCCGTGGCCGGAAGGCAAACCCGAGGAAGGTGAACGAGGTGTGCTCGTGCTCGCCCCGACGGTTGCTGTCCTTGCAGTAGACGATCCTCGTCTTGTCGGGGTGAAGCCGAAGCCCCACCTCTCCCATCCGCGCGGCGATCCCGCCAAGCACCGCTTCCGCCTGCCGTCGTGACTTGCAGTGCACGACTGCATCGTCGGCGTAGCGCTCGAACGGGCAGTCCGGATGTTTCCGGGCCATCCACAAGTCGAACGCGAAGTGCATGAACAGGTTTGCCAGGATCGGCGAGATCGCCGATCCCTGCGGCGTTCCCTCGCCTCGCTCAACAAGCGTGCCGTCTGGGCGCTGCAGCGGGGCAGCGAGCCACCGCTTCACATACAGCAGCACCCAGCGACAGTCGGTGACCGCCTCGACCGCCCGGACCACGAGATCCCAAGGAACCGTGTCGAAGAACTTCTGGACATCCAAGTCGATGATCCAGTCGAACTCCCAGCACCGTCGCCGACACGTCCCAACCGCCTCCAGGGCCGACTTGTTCGGCCGGTAGCCATACGAGTCGCGGTGGAACCTCGGCTCCACCAGCGGCTCCAGGTACATGGCCGCGACCGTCTGAGCGATCCTGTCGGAGATCGTGGGCACGCCGAGCACTCGGACCCCGCCGCCGTGTGGCTTGGGGATCTCCACCGCCCTGACCGGAAGCGGAAAGTACGACCCCGAACTCATCCGATTCCAGATCCTGTAGAGGTTGTCCCTCAGATCGGCCTCGAACTCGTCCAGCGCCTGCCCGTCCACTCCCGGGGCACCCTTATTGGCCGCAACCCGCCGATACGCCTCCCACACCATCGACTTGGGAATCGCGAACGGCTTGTCCTTGGGCTTTGGCATGTGCATCTTCGCTTCCTCCCAGGGCCAGCGGCCCCGGTTGAACGAACCGACCCGGACGAGCGCTTCTGGAACGTCTTCCTGGTCCCCACCTGACGCGATCACGCCGCGCCTTCTCCCTGGACGCTCACCACGACGGTCTTCAGCCAACGCAGCACCAGGGCGGTTTAGTGGACCGCCCCGGGTTTGTTGGAGGCCGCTTGTTTGTGTGACCTACGACATTAACACCACGGGTGTGCAGTGCTACATCTCGGGACCGTCAGAGAGGCCACACCAGGAGTCTCGTCCCGGCTGGGCCTCGCTCGCGGCCTGAGCGAGTTGCCTTTGAAGGACCTGGTGGTTGAGTTCATACTCGGCTGGCGGCAGACGATCGCACGCGCCGTGCAGCCTGCTGTTGTTGTACCAGTCGACCCACTTCAGGGTCGCGAACTCGACGTCAGCGAGCGTCTTCCACGGCCCGCCGCGATCGATGACCTCGGCCTTGTAGAGACCGATCGTCGTCTCGGCGAGGGCGTTGTCATAGGCGTCGCCGACGGACCCGATCGACGCGTCGACGCCAGCATCGACAAGGCGCTGGGAGAACGCGAACGACGTGTACTGGCTGCCGGCGTCGCTGTGATGAACGAGCTCACCAGCGGCGACCGGGGTGCCGGCGTGGTCGCGGGCCCAGAGGCCCATCGAGAGCGTGTCGAGCACAAGCGCGGTCTTCATCGAGCGATCAGCTTTCCAGCCCACGATCCGCCGCGAGAACACGTCGATCGCGAACGCGACATAACAAAAGCCGCTCCAGGTCGAGACATACGTGAAATCCGCAACCCAAAGGCGGTCCGGTGCCGCCGCGGTGAAGTCGCGCTCGACGAGGTCCGCCGGCCGCGGCGCCCCAGCATCCGCGACCGTCGTGCGCTGCCGCTTACCGCCGCGCACGACGCCCGCAAGGCCCGCCTCGCCCATCAGCCGCTCGACCGTGCAACGCGCGACCCCGACGTCTTCGCGCGCCAGCTGCCACCAGACCTTGCGCGCCCCATACAGCCCGCCGCTCGCCTCGTGCACCCGGCGGATCTCGCCAAGCAGCCAACGATCCCGACGCGACCTCGCCGAAGGGTCACGACCGCGACGCTTGACCTCGTAATACGTCGACGGGGCGATCCCCAGAACCCGGCAGATCGGCTCGACCCCATGCACCTCGCGCTGCTCATCAATCAACACGCTCATCTCCTCAGCTGCGGGTCGAGCTCCCGCGCAAAGAAAGCTGAGGCCGCCTTCAAAATCTCGTTCGCCCGGCGCAACTCCCGCACCTCAAGCTCGAGCTCTTTGATCCGCTGCGCCTCAACACTCGTCACCCCAGGCCGCGACCCCGCATCAATCTCAGCCTGGCGCACCCAGCCCCGCAACGTCTCCGGTGAGCACCCGATCTTCGACGCCACCGACGTGATCGCCGCCCACTTCGTCTCGTACTCCGCCCGATGCTCCAACACCAGCCGCACCGCGCGCTCCCGCACCTCCACTGGAAACCGCTTGCTCTTGCTCATCAGCCCATCCTCTCAAGGGAAAGAGCCTCCAAGAAAGCCGGGGCGATTCATTAGCGCCCGCCCCCGTAGGCCGACGCTGGAGGGCCAACAAGCCTCCATCTCCTGCACAGCACCGCCTATGTGAAGAGTCTTCTACATGGCTCCCCCTTCAGCGTTCGTGACACACGAGTTTCAGCAGGTTGTGTGTCGCGCCGATCAGCCGCCATTCCGACCGGGACGCGGATAGTCCACGGCGCTGGAATGTTGCGATCCGCCGGTTGTGTTTGGTCTGCGCGAAGACGGACTCGACCATGACTTGGCGTTTCGATAGAGCGACTTGCCGTGCTCTGTCGCAAGGACCGTGCGCATCCAGTCATAGCGGCGACCGGCCCCCCCCCCCCCCCCCCGCGCGGGGTGCTGCGATCCCCCAGCGTCGGGCGGGATCAACAGCGCGATAGCCGGATCTCCTTCAGTTTGGCTGGAGGAGCCCGCGCACTTAGCTCGGCTATTAAAGTGTGCGCGGTTCTTATGGGCTCTGACGGCGTATCCCGGCCGTGATCGCTCCAAGAAAGAGTCCGATCAAGACGATTCCTCCAACAGCCTCCAGCCAAACCCAAAGACGAGCGGCAGAGGAGACCGGGGTCACGTCGCCGAGGCCCAGCGTGGTGAGAGTGGTCGAACTAAAATACAACATCCGCATCCAGTCCCCGGACGCCTGAGAAGGATCGCCCTGAAGTGAGTTGAAGAACCTGACGAGACGACGATCGACCCCCACGGAGAGTGTGAGAAGCCCGGAGGTTGGATATGCAATCTGCCCCGCGTACTCCCCTTCGAGCTCTACAAGAAGGTGACTATTGTCATCGACGCTAATCGTCGAGGCACGCACACTAGCCGGGTCGATGCGAAAGCGACCAAGGTGCGTTAGCCACTTCGACGTCACGCCGGGACGTATCAGGTCCGTCATGCCAGCCAGAAGCTGATTGGCGTCCGAGGTGAGCGGAAGTTCCATCTGAGATTGGAATCGTGAAGGCTCTTGGCCGGCAAGCTGGCATGGATCGTCGCGAACAGAGGTGCGAGCCCGAGATAAACCAGCCCCAAGGCGACGGGTGCGATTCGTAGCCGCACCATCCGTAGTTAGAGGTTGTGATGACCTGGGAATGCCACTCGAGCTCAGGCTACTTGTATGGCCGGACAGTTCCGGATTGTTCGCCGTGCGGGCGTGTCCCGAACCCGACGCGAGGCTGTGCATTGGACGAGCACCAGCGGTCTGGAGCACCGGCGCTCGAGCTTCCGTATCGCCGGTGGGGAGCTGGCGTGGCTGGGTCGGCGACGTGGGTGACCCCCTCCCGTTCCAAGGCGACCGCGGTCGCGTTCCCGGTGCACGGGCTGGCTGTCTGCGCGAAGCACAAGCCCGCGCTCAGGCGGCCCGCAGTCTGCTGAAGCGCGCCGCGCAGGGGCGCGGCACTGGATCGACGCCCGGCGTCAAAAACGACCTCGCTGGGCAGTCCCCGGATCCTCGTCGTACATGGCGCGATGATCACGCGGCGCAGGCGAGGGATGGCCGCGTCGCGAGAGAGCACGACGACCGGTCGGCGACCGATCTCAGGCGGCTCGCACCACCACACCTCGGCGCGGGCGGGGAGACTCACGATGCGGCGGCGGCCGAGCGAAACGACGCGAGGTCACCCCACTCGTCGGGTTCCTCGGCCGGATGAGAGTCGTAGGCCGCGTAGAGCTCATCGAGCTCGACAGCGCGGTGACGTGTCACAAAGGCGGCGAGCGCCTCGTCGAGCAGCGCCGCATCCGTGGCGCCGCTGCGCAGCGACCGCGCGCGCTGCAGAAGCGCGTCATCGACGGTTGTGCTGACGCGCGAACCGGGCACGCCCAAATGATGCCACAAACATGCCACGCCCTTTTCGCATCGACGGCCGTTGCAACCTGGCGGCGCTGCGTGCCCGGGGCGACACGTGTTGCGGAGCACCCGGACGAGGGGGAGGCGCGGAGACCTCATGCTGCGGCGCGATGACGCGGACCTCGTCGTCGCCCGGAAGGACCCGCGACACGGTGCCCGCGGGAACGCTCGGTAGCATTCGACGGGCGAGCGGTCTACAGGATCTCCGATGAGCGAGTACGTCGTCATTTACGAACAAGCCGACGACGGCGCCTGGGGCGCCTTCATCCCCGACCTGCCCGGCGTTGTCGCGCTCGGCACCACCGGCGCAGACGTCGCAGAACGCATCCAAGAGGCCTTCTCAGCGTTCGCCGACGATCTGCACGACCGAGGGCGCCCCCTTCCCGTGCCCCACCACGCCGCCGGCGTGGTCTCAGTCTGAGCCCGTCTCGCAGAGGCCGCCAAGACCGGATTGGTTCACGCTCGCCCGCGTCGGCCAGGCGGGACGAGACGCTGCGCGAGATCCTCACCGCTTAGCACGATCGCCATCCCATACTCGGCCGGCCCCGTCGTCCGGGGGGACCGATGACTTCAGGCGCAGTCCGACGTCACTGCTGGAACTCGACGAAAGGACCTGAAATGAGCCAGTCCACCAACACCGTCGCCCGCGAGCGTCTTGAGGCCCTGGTCGGCGAATGGACCTTGGAGGCCGGACCACCCGGCGGGCCGGCGTGGCCCGGCGGCGGACGGGTCACGTTCGAATGGCTCGAAGGCGTCCCCCTGTTGATCGAGCGGTCGCACGTCGACCTGCCCGAGGCGCCCGACAGCGTCGCGGTGATCGGCTGCGACGGGATGACCGACTCCTATTACCAGCTCTACACCGACGACCGAGACGTCCAGCGCGTCTACGGCATGAGCATGACCGAAGGCGTCTGGAAGCTATGGCGAGACGGCGAGCCCTTCTCCCAGCGATTCACGGGCACGTTCTCCGCCGACGGCAAGACGATCGCCGGGCGCTGGGAGACACAGGACGACGGTAGCTGGAAGACGGACTTCGACATCACCTACACCAGGGTGCACTGACCCGGTCCCGGTCTACCCGCGCGGTCTACCCGCGCGGTCTACCCGCGCAACGCGGAGACGAGGATCCCCGGGAGCCGCCAGACCTGCGACTTGGCCGCGAAGGCCGTCAGCCGGCGGGCGGTGACACCTGAGGTTCGGTTGCCGACGAACCACGGCGGCTTCGGCGACAGGGTCAGCTCGCCGTGGACGAGCGCCCGCGGCGCCGGCCGGAACGGCCCGCGTAGCACCGTCCGCTCGACCCGGTCGACGAGCAGCGCGTTGTGGACGACGCCGGTCCCACTCCCGATCTCGCCGACCGTGTGGCCGGGGAACGCGCCCCACGAAGCCCGCGGCGTGAGGAAGCCGACCCCGCTCCAGCAGTTGACTCCAACCGTCCCGTAGCGGAGCTCGGCGATCAGCTCGTCGAGCCGGCCGCCCAGGCCTCGCAGGGTCGCCGGATCGCCGATCAGGTTGGCCGTCAGCGTCCCGAAGAGCCGGTCGTTCGCAAACCTGACGGCCTCCTCGAGGAACGCACCGGCGTCCTCCCCGCCGAGCTCTGTGACCGCGAGCACCGGCGCGAAGTACTCCGTCGTGAACGCGTCGTCGTCGACACCGCTGTCGACCGACACGAGCGTCCGCCGTGACTTCGAGTCGAGCGTCTCGGCCCCCGGGTGCAGGCTCCGCGCCCGGTCCTGGCGCTCGTCGGACCCCGGATAGTACGCCGGCCGGCCCGGCGCGTCGCGAACCGCCCGCTTCACCGCGTCGATGAAGTCGGCCTTCTGCGGCCAGCCGGCCGACACGATGACGACCTGGCTGGCATTGCAGTTGAACCCGCTGTTGTGCAGCCGCTGGGTCGCCACGTGCTCGGCCTGGAAGCGCAGGTCCGCGTCGCTCCACTTCCCCGGCAGGACGATCACCGGCGCGACGCCGCCCAGCTCGCTGGTCATCGGCTTGGTCAGCTGGGCCGCGCCCATCCCCTTGCGCCGCGACCCGTCGTTCCCGGTCCCGAAGACGATCGCGTCGTGCGTCGCCCCGCTCCCCGTCAGGTGTACCTCGTCGACCAGCGAATGGCCGGTCAGGTACGCGCCGAGGTCTGCCCCGCCGGCGACGATCCGCACAAAGCCGGCGTCGATGAACGGGGCGAACGCCCGCTCGAGCACACCCAGCAGATAGTCGTTGACCGGGTTGAGCTTCAGCAGGACGACCCGACCGTCGGCGAACAGCTTGTAGAGCACGTCGAGCGGGCCGATCGACGCGATGTTCCCGGCTCCCAGGACCAGGCTGACGCCGCCGCCGTCAGGCCGCCGCGTCCGCAGCCCGGCATCCCGGCCGACCGCCTCCGGCGTCACTCCCGGCTCCATCCACAGCTCAGCCCGGAAACCGCTCAGAAGCAACCGATCCCACCCCTCGAACGGCATCCGCACGCGCAACGACGTCCGCCCACCCGGCGCCCGTCCGAGCCTTCCCGAGACCGGGCTCCTGCCGGCGGCGAGCGCGGCCAGCGTCCGTCCGAGCGCGGTCGTGTAGACGAGCACGGCCATCGGCCCCGACATCCACTCCTCGCCGGCCAGGGGCGAGCGCATGTCGAGCCCCTTCGCCCGGCAGGCGACCCGCGCCCACTCCTGCGCAACGGTTGCCGTCGCCTCGTGCAGGGCGTCCACGAGCGCCCGCTTCTCGCCGATCGGCAGGCCGGCCCAGGCAGCCGCCCGCGAGCTCAGCAGCTCGAGGTCGGCGTCGACGGTCGGGTGGGGGCTTGTGGTCGTGCTCATCCTCGCGACGATACTCCGCCCTGGGTGTCTAGCACATCGTTGAGCGATCCCGACCGCAACGGCCTGCTCGCGACGATCGCCCGCGCGTATCCAGCCGACCGTACGGCCGCCTCGAGCTCCCGCCGGCGGCCCGGGTCGCGGAGCACCTCCGCCAGCTCGTCGCCCGCCAGCTCGAGTCGACCGAGCTCGCCGTGATGGCGGACCCTCAGCACCCGGTGACCGAGCGCCCTGACCGCCTGCTCGGCCCGATCGATCCGCGCGAGCGTCGGCTCGTCGACCGGCGTCCCGTAGGGGATCCGCGACGCCAGGCACGGGCTCGCCGGCTTCTCCGCGCTCGGGATCCCCAGCCGGGCGGCGAGCGCCCGGACGTGGCGCTTGTCGACTGCCTCCTCGAGCAGCGGATGCCGGACGCCGTGGTCGGCCGCCGCCCGCAGACCCGGCCGCCAGTCGCCGGCGTCGTCGGCGTTGGCTCCCGACACCACGCCCGCGAATCCACGCCGGGCGGCGAGTCGCGTCAGGTCGGCGTAGAGCTCGGTCTTGCAGTGGAAGCACCGGAAGGCGTCGTTGCGCCGGTAATCCGCCCGCCCGAGCTCGTCGGTCGTGATCGTCTCGTGCGCGACCCCGATCGCCCGCGCCACCTCCCGCGCGAGGTCGAGCTCGCCGGTCGCGAGCGCCGCCGATCGCCCGGTCACCGCGAGCGCCCGGTCGCCGAGCGCCCGGCCGGCGAGTGCCGCGACCAGCGACGAGTCGACGCCGCCCGAGAAGGCCACGATCACCGACCCGAGACCGGCGATCCGCCGCTCGAGGCGGGCCTGGAGGTCCTCGAGAGCCTGGACAGCGGGTTGGGTCACCTTGGCTCGATCTCTCCGGCCGCCGACATCGCATCCGCCCAGACGGACTTGACCGATCGACCGGTCCGGCGGGCGAGAGCCGCGCAGTCGTCGTGCTCGGGCGACGCGTTGACGACCTCCCCGTCGAGCGATCCGAGCTTGACCCGCACGGGCTCGCCGCCGACCTCGACGGTCACCCAGCTGCGGTCGAGCTCCCACCGGCGGACCGGCGAGACCCGCAGGCCGAGCGCGGTCGTCTCACGCAGGATCGCGCCGACCACCGCGCGCTCGTCGGCCGGCCGGGCGAGCGCCGAGAAGACGATCCCCGGGCGGGACTTCTTCATCCCGACGGGCACGACCCAGACGTCGAGCGCGCCGGCGGCGAAGCACTTCTCGACCGCGTCGGGAACCAGCTCGGGCGAGAGGTCGTCGAGGTTCGTCTCGATCAGGATCGCCTCCCCCCGGGCGTCGTGATCGTTGTTCTGGCCGGCCGCGGCGGTTGCGAGTCGCTCGCCGATCAGCAGGCGCACCAGGTTCGGGCGGGCGGCGAGGTCGCGGGTGCCGGCTCCGTAGCCGATCGTCTCGACGCGGATCGGCGGGACCGGCCCGAACTCGCTGGCGAGCGCGGCGACGACGGCGGCGCCGGTCGGCGTGACGAGCTCGACGTCGAGGTCCACCCCGTAGATCGGGGCCCCCCGGAGCAGCTCGACGGTCGCCGGCGCCGGGAGCGGCAGCCGGCCGTGGGCGGCATCGACGAACCCTCGGGCGACCGGCAGCGGCGAGCAGGCGAGCTCGTCGACGCCGAGCTCCTCGAGCGCGACCGCGATCCCGCAGATGTCGCCGATCGAGTCGAGCCCGCCGACCTCGTGGAACTCGACGGTCTCCGGCGCGACGCCGTGGACCCGGCCCTCGGCCTCGGCGAGGGCCGCGAAGATCGCGTGAGCGCGGGCCAGCGGCCGCTCGCGGAGACCGGCCCGGTCGAGGAGGGCCCGGACGTCAGCCCAGCTCCGGTGGGGTGGGTCGGTCCGGGGTGGGTCGGCCCGGGATGGGTCGCCCCGAGGTGGGTCGTTCCGGGGTGGGTCGGTCCGGGGTGGGTCGGCTTCGGGCGGGGCGGTGGGTGGGGTGCGGACGGTGGATACGGTGCGGACGGTGCTCACGCCGGTCGCGAGGATCCCGTGCCGGTGGACCGACGTCGCGGTCAGCTCGATCCCGTCGGCGGCAAGTCCCTCGAGGCCGGCGCGCACGCGTCCGAGATCGGCGCCGGCGTCGAGCAGCGCGCCGAGCAGCATGTCGCCGGCCAGGCCGCCGATCGCGTCGACGTAGGCCAGGCGGGTCACTGCGCGGCTTCCGCCGACTGGCCGCCGGCGGGCGGGTGGGCGGCGCCGCCGGCGGGCGGGTGGGCGGCGCCGCCGGCGGCCGGGTGGGCGGCGCCGCCGGCGGAGCGGGCGATCCTCGCGGCGATCGTCCCGGCGCCGAACCCGTCGTCGATGTTGACGACGGCGACGCCGGCCGCGCACGACGTGAGCATCGCCAGGAGGGCGCTCAGGCCGGCGAATGCCGCGCCGTATCCCGAGCTCGTCGGGACGCCGATCACCGGGGCGGCGACCAGGCCGCCGACAACGGACGCGAGGGCGGCGTCCTGTCCGGCGACGACGACCACGCAGTCGGCCCGCCGGAGGTCCTCGAGCGCCCGGTCGAGCCGGTGGATCCCGGCGACGCCGACGTCCTCGTGGACGACCACCTCGGTTCCGAGCAGCTCCGCCCGGATCCTCGCCTCGTGGACGGTCGGCCCGTCGACCGTCCCGCCGGAAACGATCGCGACAAGGCCGACCGGGGGTGCGACGGCGCGGGCGACCCAGGCGCAGCGGGCGCGCGCGTGCTCGAGCGCGTCGGGCGCCGCCCGCCGCACCGCGGCCCGCGCGGCGTCGTCGGCTCGGGTGACGAGGACGCTGGACGCGCCGCCGGCGACGAGCGAGCAGACGATCGCCTCGATCTCGTCGACCGTCTTGCCTTCGGCGAGGACCGCCTCCGGAGCTCCCTGGCGGAGCTCGCGGTGATGATCGACCCGGGCGAAGCCGAGATCGTCGTATGGAAGCCGTGCGAGTCGCTCGAGTCCCGCGGCCGGCGGGAGGTCTCCGGCGGCGACCGCCTCGAGCATGCGGAGCATCTGCGCCGGCAGACCCGACGTCGGCGTCGATGGTCTCGCGGTCATCGCGCCAGCCTAGCGACCCCGGTCAAATGATCTTCGAGGGCGGCGGCGGCCGTATGCGGGATATATGGTTTCGGGCGAGTCCAAAGACAAAGGAGTCAGACGATGGCGGACATAAGAATGCGCGAGGTCCTCGAGGGAGAGGTTCCGCCGAACGGCGGCAGCGCGATCCAGGACCACCCCGACCGGCCGGTCGTCGTCGGCGAGGGCCCGAACAACTACCTCTGCGGCAGCTGCGGCAACCTTCTCGCCGAGCACCTGTCTCCCCCGCAGATGAACATCAAGGTGCGGATCCGCTGCGCCAAGTGCGGCAGCCTCCAGGTCGCACTCCAGCCCGACAAGGAAGAGGTCGCGGGCAAGAAGTAGCCGCCGGCAGGCTGGCCGGGCACCTGGGCTCGTTGGCGGGCGACACGCGGGGCTGGCCGGCGGAAGTCCGCGTCGCCCCGTAACCTCCTGTCGATGGCGACGGAGGTCCTGCCGCGATCGGTCGTGCTGATCGGGGAGGGAGACCTTCCCCGTGCGGTCGAGCTCGCCCTGAGGCGGGCCGGAGCCCGGGTCCGGAGGCTCCGGCGTCCCAACGATCGGGAGATCGCCCGGGCCGTCGCGAGCGACGTCGAGGTCGACGTCGCGATGGTCGTCTCGCGCGACGACATCGAGGTCCTGCGGCTCGCGCTCGTCGTCCACCACGCGCGTCCCGGCCTCCAGCTGATCGTCACGATCTTCAACCGGACGGTCGCCGACCAGCTCCGCCGGGTCGTCCCCGGGTGTCAGGTGACATCGATGGCCGACGCCGTCGCGACGACGCTCGCCGGCCCGTGCATCGGGACCGATCTCGTCTCGCTGGCCAAGTCGCCCGGCGGCCTCGTCGGCGTCCGGGAGACCGCGACCGGTCTCGAGACCGTCGAGCTCGACGACCACGGGCGCCACCGGGCCGGCCGGATCCGCGACAGCCTGGTCGGCGTGGCCCGCCCGTTCGACACGAGCGCGCGCTTCCTCCTCACCGGGCTCGCCGGCATTCTCGTGATCCTCGGGCTCGACTCCGTGGTCACCGGCATCGCCCTGCACGAGACGCCGGTCGAGGCCTTCTACGAGGCGACCAAGTCCCTCGTCACGGTCGGCCCCAACCTGGAGCTCGACCGGGCCGGCCCGGGCCTCAAGCTGTTCTCGTCGGTCTTGATGCTCGCGTCGCTCGGCTTCGTAGCGATCCTGACCGCCGGGATCATCAACCGCCTGCTCGACCACAGGCTGACCGGGATCGTCGGCAGGCGATCGATCCCCCGGACCGACCACGTCGTCGTCGTCGGCCTCGGTCAGGTCGGCCTGCGCCTCTGCCTCGTCCTGCGGAGCCTCGGGATCGGCGTGGTCGCAGTCGAGCGGGACGCCAGCGTCCCGAGCGTCCAGCTCGCCCGCGGCTACCGCATCCCGGTGGTCATCGGCGAGGGCGGCGAGCGGCCGCTGCTGGCTCGCCTGAGCCTCGACCGGGCGCGTGCGCTGGCGGCGATCACCTCCGACGACGTCGGCAACATCGCGATCTCGGTGGCTGCGCTCGCCCTCCGCGACGACCTGCGGGTGATCCTGCGGGCGGGCGACGGCGACGTCACGACGGAGATCCGGTCGCTCTTCCACATCGGCGTCGTCCGCGACGTCCACCGGATCGCCGGCGACCTGCTCGCGGCCCTCGCGCTCGGGATCGAGGCCACGGGAGCGGCGACACGAGACGGCGAGACCTGGTTGATCCTGCGAGACGGGACCGCCCGCCCGTTCGGCGAGCTGGTCCCCGACGGAGCGGTCTGAAGGTCCCGACGGGGGTCTGAGAGTCCCGACGGGTGGCCCGGCTGAGCGTCCCGACGGGGCGGGCTGAGGGTCCCGACGGGGGGCCTGGGTCAGCCGCGGCTAGGGGAGATCGACGTGGGCGATCTCGATCTGGGGCTGGACGTCGGCGCCGGCCTCGATCTGCTGGGCGGCGACCTCGACCGCGCCGAACTCGATGCCGCGGGTGAAGATTGCCGAGATCAGGTCGCCGAGGTACTCGTAGTCCTCCTCGGAGCCGACGAGGCCGAGCTCGTCGATGATCCGCTGCATCCTGTCGGGCGGAAAGAGGCGCTGGAGCTCGCGGGTGATGTCGTCGTACATCCCGATGTCCTCGGGATCCCCGGCGATGTCCTCGGGATCCTCAGCGGCGTCCTCTGGCTCGTCGCTCATGCGTCTAGCCTACCCGGCCGTGCGGCCGTCGTCTTGCGACTCGCGAGGGAGCCGGCACGCCCCGGTCAATGCTCTCCGCTGAAGTAGTCGACGGCGCTCGCGCGGGAGAAGAGGAGCTTGTCGTCAGGGTTCTCGACCCACACGCCGATCTTGTCCGAATCCGGGTAGACGCTGACGGCGGTCGGGCTGACCGACGAGTACATCAGCACGCGGACGGTCTCGTCCGTCTCGTTGCGCACGCGATGGGCGCCAGTCGGGCCCTCCGGGAAGCAGACGGCGTCCCACGGCGCCAGCTGCTCGGTCCCGTCGGGCGTGCGGAGCGTCGGACGACCGGTCAGGACGAGGAGCCATTCCTCCTCGCCGTACTCGTAGTGGTAGGGGCAGATCGCCTGGCCGGGCGGCAGCTCGTACACGCTGGTGCCCGTCCTACGGGCGCCGAGCTGCGGGCCGAAGCGGTACATCCCGGAGCGGAAGCCCTCGGGGTCCTCGGCCTCGTAGGTGAAGGTCGGGTCAGCGATGTTGACGCGGCGCATCTGGCGATCCCCCTGTCCGGAGTCTGGATGTCGACTCAGTCTCCCAGGGGTCCGCGGACGTGTCGATCCGAGGCGCCCAGCGGGCGCGGACTTGTCGATCTGAGATGGCCCACCGGGCGTGGACTTGTCGATCTGAGACCGCCGGGCGGGCGCGGGGCCGACTTCTCAGCGGAGGATGCCGGTGTGGCCGAGCGAGTAGCGGCCGGGCTGGGGCCAGACGCACAGGCCGTGCGGGCCTTCGCCGACCGCGATCCGGGCGCGCAGGCGTCCGGTCGATGTGTTGATCGCGTAGACCTCGGCGTTGTAGCGACCGCTCAACCAGAGCGTTCGCCCGTCGGCCGAGACGCCGCCCATGTCCGGGCTGGCCGATCCGGGGAGGTGCCACGTCGCGACCCGGCGGCGGGTCTTGAAGTTGACGACCGTGACCGAGCCCGCCAGCCGGTTGGTGACGTACATCAGCTTCGCGCTGCGACTCGGGTACAGGCCGTGGGCGCCGGCACCGGTGCGGAGGAAGCCGACGACCCGGAAGCGGTTCGGGTCGATCTCCCAGACCCCGCCGCTCTGCTGATCGGCCGTGTAGAGCAGGCGGCCGTCGGGGGCGAGCTTGACGTCCTGGGGACTCGTCTGCCCGTTACCCAGCTGCAGGTCGCCGACCAGCCGGCGCGTCGCCAGATCGATCTTGATCATCCGGCCGGCGAACTCACAGCTCGCGAACGCGTAGCGGCCGCTCGCGGAGAAGTCCATGTGGTCGACGCCGCGGCAGGCAGGCACCGAGAGCGACTGCTCGAGGCGCATCGTGTGCGGGTCCCGGAAATCGAGCCGCTGGAGGCGCTCGGCCACGACGATCGCGGCGCGGCCGTCCGGCGTGAAGTAGAGGTTGTAAGGGTCCTCGACCGGTATCGGCCGCCCCGGAACTCCCGTGCGCGGGTTGATCGGCGTGAGGCTGTTGCCGGAGTCGTTGTCGACGTAGAGCGTCTTCAGGTCGTATGACGGGGTCACGTGCTGGGGAAGGCCGCCGGTGGCGAAGTGCTCGACGATCCTGAACGTCTTCTGGCTGATCACGTCGACCGTGTTGCTGACGCTGTTCGGGACGTACACGAGCGCCAGGTCCCGGCGGACGATCGGGCTCAGCATGTTCGGTCCGTCGGCGGCGTAGACGTTGACCTTGCCCTGGCTGCCTCCCGCGGACTCGCCGGGCGCCGCGGGAGGAAGCGGACTGCCGGTGGTCCCTCCCCCACGCGGCTTCGTGGCGCTCCCGCCACAGCCGACCGCGAGGAGCGCTGCGAGGAGGCCGACGCCGACCCCGCACGGGCGGGCGGGGCTCCGCCGCGAGGCGTGGGTCCGCGGCGGGTAGGACGACACGGCGCGGATTGTTCGGGTCCGCGGGTAAACGGAGCTAAGCACGGCGTGAGAATACGTTCACGTTCGACCGGCGTCGCCCCGGTCGCGAGCCAGCCGATGGCGATCGAGCTCGCCCGCAGGGGTGGAAGCGTCTTCCCTTCGCGGGCCGGGACCTAGCAGCCTGCGGCTGGGCAGCGACCCGCGGCTCGACGCTCGCGGCCCAGCACGTAGTCGCTGACCGCCGCGAGCTCGGCCGGACTCAGCATGCGGCGAACGGGCATCTGGCGAACGAGCTCGAGGATCTGGGTCCGGTTCAGTCGGTAGCCGACGAGATCGCCCCCGACGCGCCGCAGCGAGTCGTTGCCGGTCAGCGAGTGACAGGTTTGGCACTCCTGGTCGAACACCTTCGCGCCGATCGGGACTCCCCTGTCCGCGGCTCCACATCCGGCGAGCGCCAGGAAGAGCGCGGCGACGCACCCGATGGCGGCCGATCTCGGTCCCGGCAGATCCACGAATCGCAGCCTACGCCGCGCTCAGCACGCCCGTCCGCGAGATCGTGATTTCGAGCTGGAAGCAGACCGGCTCGCAGTTCGGCCCGTTCGGCTGGCCCCGGCGAAGCCTCGCGACGAGCCGGCGGCGGAGCACGACGCGGCCGCGACGGTCGAACGCCGTCACCGTGACCGCGATCGGTCGCTCGGCGGCGACCGGCAGGACCAGCGGCTGCCCGATCACCGTCGGTTCGCCGCGGCGGGTCGAGCGACAGCGGCCAAGCGCGCAGACGCGGACCCGCTGGACTGACGCGTGCGAGGCGATGTAGGCGCCCGCGGTCAGGAAGACGCCCGACTGACAGCCGATCTCGGTGCAGATCTGGCCCGGGCCGCTCGCCGGTGGCGTCGGTGCCGGTGCCGGTGCCGGCTGGGCGATCGCAGAGGACGCGGCCACGACCAAGACGGTGGCGGTCGAGATCATTGCACTCCGGAACGTCATACAAGGACTACGCCGCACGCCCGGCATCGTCACATGGGCTGGTGTGGGCGGTGCTCGTGCGAGCTCGCGCCGAGTGCGGGCCCAGCGCCCCCTGGCAGTCGAGGGCGGTCGCGGCTCGCGTAAAGCCCCCGGACGCGCTTCGATACGATCGGCCGCCCCAGGCGATCTGAAGGAGCACACCGATGACGACGGCTACCGGGTTGCAGTGGCTGTGGCCGACTCCGATCGGGCGCTACCGCTATGCCGAGGCCGCCAGTCTCAACCCCCTTCTGGTCGGAGCGTTCGCGGCCGGGCGGGAGGCGCAGCGCAAGCAGCGGGGCGAGGAGCCGAGGTCGTTCTTCGCGAGCGACGACGATCTGCTCCACCGCGTGAAGCTGCCCGAATGGCAGGACTTCGTCAGTTTCGTCGTGTCCAGCCTCGTCGACACCGTGACGAAGGCCAACCAGGAGGCGTGGGCCGGCCAGACCTTCGACCTCAAGGTCGGCATCCTCGGGATGTGGTTCCAGTACAGCCGCGACGGGGCCTTCCACGACGTGCACACGCATGGCAACTGCTCGTGGTCGGGCGTCTACATCGTGCAGATCGACGAGCCGGAGCTCCGCGTGACGCATCCGGTCTACGGCCAGACCAACGGCGTGACGCGACTCTACGGGCCGCCGTTCGCGACCCTCGGGGGGGCCTTTGTGGATGTCGGCAACGCGTACCTCCAGCCACCGCACCACGACGTCGAGCCGGTTCCCGGGCAGCTGCTGCTGTTCCCGTCGTGGCTCGCGCATCAGGCCCTGCCGTACGACGGCGACAAGGACCGGATCATCATCTCGTTCAACGCCAGCGTCCACGGGTCGGAGGGCGATCAGATCCATGACTACAGCGCGACCTGAGATGACTCGGGAGGTCGTCGCCGGACCGGGCGGGCGCTCGTGACCCCGCGCGACCGGGGACGGCAGAAGGCCGCCCGCGCCCAGCGCGCGGCCGCCCGGACGATCGACGCGATCGGGATGCTCGAGCCGCTGCTTGCCGAGCGTGAGAGGACGCTCGGGCCAGAGCACCCCGACACGCTCGTCAGCCGCTTCAACCTCGCGACCGCCTACCAGCAGGCCGAGCGTACCGAGGACGCGATCAGGATCCTCGAACCGCTGGCCGCAGACCTCGAACGGCTGCTCGGGGTCGAGCACCCGAACACGCTCGCCAGCCGTGGGAACCTCGCCAACGCCTACCAGGCGGCCGGGCGGACCCAGGACGCGATCAAGGTTCTCGAGCCGCTGCTCGCCGACCTGGAGCCGACGCTCGGCGCGGAGCATCCGAACACGCTCGCGACCCGCGGGAACCTCGCGAACGCCTACCTGGCCGCCGGGCGCACCCAGGAGGCGATCGGGCTGCTCGAGCCGCTGCTCGCCGACCTCGAGCGGAGCCTCGGCGCCGAGCACCCGAACACGCTCGGGACGCGGGGCAATCTCGGGAATGCCTACCAGGCCGCCGGGCGGGCCGAGGAGGCGATCACGATCTACGAGCCGCTGCTGGCCGACCACAAGCGCCTCTTCGGCGACGAGCACGCGAATACGCTCCGTTCGGCGAGCAACCTCGGCAACGCCTACCAGGCGGCCGGGCGGAGCGACGACGCGATCGGGATCTACGAGCCGCTGCTCGCCGATCGCGAGCGGATCCTAGGGACTCAACACGCGAACACGCTCGCGACCCGCGGCAACCTCGCCAACGCCTACCAGGCAGCCGGGCGGACCGACGACGCGATCGGGATCTACGAGCCGCTGCTCGCCGATCCGGAGCGGAGCGTTGGCGACGAGCACCCGGACACGCTGGCCAGCCGCGGGAACCTCGCCAACGCATACCAGGCGGCCGGACGCACGCAGGACGCGATCGAGATCCTCGAACCGCTCGTCTCCGATCTCGAGCAGAGCCTCGGCGCCGAGCATCCCGACACGCTGGCCAGCCGCGGGAACCTCGCCAACGCCTACCAGGCAGCCGGGCGGACCCAGGACGCGATCAAGATCTACGAGCCCGTGCTCGCCGACCTCGAGCGGATCCTCGGCGCCGAGCACCCGGACACGCTGGCCAGCCGGAGCAACCTCGTCCCGGCCTACCAGGCGGCCAAGCGTCCCGACGAGGCGATCGGTCTGCTCGAGTCCCTCGTCTCGGATCGGGAGCGGGTCCGCGGGGCCGCGCATGCGGACACGCTGGCAAGCCGCGGGGCGCTGGCCGCCGCCTACGAGGGCGCCGGACGCATCGAGCAGGCGATCGAGATCCTCGAGCCGCTCGTCGCAGACCTCGGGAAGAGCCTCGGCGCCGATCACGCGACGACGCTCGACACGCGCAACAGTCTCGCCAACGCCTACCAGGACGCCGGACGGACCGACGAGGCGATCGGGATCCTCGAGCCGCTCGTCGCAGACCTCGAGCGGATCCTCGGAGCCGAGCACCCGAGCACGCTGGGGGCTCGCAACAACCTTGCCAACGGCTACCAGGACGCCGGACGGATCGACGAGGCGATCGGGATCCTCGAGCCGCTCGTCGCAGACCTCGAGCGCGTGCTCGGCGCCGAGCACCCCGACACCGCGGGCAGCCGCGGGAACCTCGCCAACGCCTACGACGCGGCCGGGCGCACGGAGGACGCCCGGCTCCTTCGAGATCCCTCTGGTGACGATGCGAGCGCCGATGTCGTGTCGGCAGAGGTTCCGGCCAACTCCGGTTGGGACGACGGGCCGGTCGCACCCGCCGCGCCGGAGCCTGCGTCGAATTCCGGTTGGGACGACGGGCCGATCACACCTCGGTGAAATGCCCCCGGGCCGGCTGAGCGGCGGATCGCGCGTTAGGCTGGGTCGGGGATGGGCCGCATCGGCACAGCAATCGAGCGCCGTTCCGCGTCCGCTTCGGCGGGCGGTGGCAGGGGACCCGTGGCCGAGCGCCTGGTCGCGGCGGTCGAGCACGGGCTGACACGAGCAATCGAGCGGCGGGTGGGCGGCTCGGCTGGCGAGCGTCGACCCGGTCGACTCGAGCAGCGCCTTGTCGCGGCGCTCGAGCGGCGACTGGCCGCGCGATCGCCGAAGCGATTGGAGACCAGAGCCTGGGCTCGGGTCGGACAGACCCTGAAGCGGCGGACACCGGGCGGGAAGCTGGCGGTCGGTCCGCACAGGACGCTCCGGGGCCTCGTCGTCAACATCCTCGCCCGCGCGATGGTCAAGACGCTCGTCCGCCTCCTGGGCCTCTTCTCGCGAGGTCTGATCAGCCGACCGATGCGGCGTCTGCTCGGCCTGCTTGTGCGGCGGGCGATCCGCACGGGGCCGACCAACCAGGCCGGGTGCCTGGGCCTCGTCGCCGGGGGGGGCTTCTTGGCCTACCGGGCGCTGACCCGCCGCGTGGCCGGGATGCCGGCGGTCCAGCAGACGGCGATCAAGCTCGCCGGCCGCGGTGCCCGCCGGGGGCTGGTGGTCGTGCTGCGGCTGGTCGCCCGCCTCCTGAGAGCGTTGGGGACCGTGTTGCGACGGGAGCTCCGCCGGGGCATACGCGCCTATTCGGAGCGCTAATTCTCGCAGTGTCCTATCCCTCGCAGGAGCCGTCGCGGTGCCCGCCGGCAAGCGCGGCACCGAATGGAGCAAGATTCTCCGCCAAACCCGCGAGGACCGGGCCCGGCGGGCACGCTGAGCGCGTCTCTCGACACGAACGTCCTGATCCGCCACCTGACGGGCGATCCGCGCGAACAGGCGGCACGCGCGACGGCCGTCTTCGCGGGCGCCGGTCCGCTGCTCCTGGCCGATCTCATTCTCGCCGAGTGCGTGTACGTGCTCGAGTCGTTCTACGAAGTCCCAGCCGATCGGGTGGCTGGCCTGATGCGCTCCGCGCTGGCGCTGCCGAGCATCGTCTGCGTCGATTCGGAGATCCTGCTCCGCGCCCTCGAGGTCGACGCGGACGACCGCCTCGATTTCGCAGAGGCCTACCTCGTGGCTCAGGCCGAGGCGAGCGGCGTCACCGAGATCGTGTCCTTCGATCGCGCGATCGACCGCGCGGCCAACGTCACTCGGCGCGAGCCGTGACGGGCTGGACGGATTTGGCGCCGACCCGCCGACCGCCGGCGGGCTAAGGCGTCGGGTCGCGGTTGAAGAGCCGCTTGGCCCAGAGGTATCCAAGCAGCCCGATGCCGAGCGACCAGGCGACGGCGAGGACGCCGTTGTTGCCGATCGGAGTGCCCATCAGCAGCCCGCGAAGGGTCTCGATGATCGGCGTGAAGGGCTGGTACTCGGCGAACCAGCGCATCCCGGCCGGCATCGAGCGGGTGGGAACGAAGCCGCTACCGAGGAAGGGGAGCAGGAACAGCGGCATCGGCATGTTGCTCGCCGTCTCGACGGTCTTCGCGAACATCCCGAGGGCGACGGCCAGCCAGATCACCGCGAACGCGATCATTGCCAGGAGGCCGGTCGCCGTGAGCCACTCGACGGGCCCGGCGTTCGGACTGAACCCGAGCAGCAGGGCGACGACGGTGACGACCGCGATCGCGATCATCGTCTGGATCAGGCTGCCGACGACGTGTCCGGTCAGCACCGAGACGCGAGCGATCGCCATCGTGCGGAACCGATTGACGATGCCCTCGGTCATATCCATGGCGACGGAGATCGCCGTGCCCTGGGCGGCGCCGGCGACCGCGAGCAGGAGGATGCCCGGCGTGACGTAGGCGAGATACTCGCGCCGGCCACCGGACACGCCGGCCAGGCCGGCGCCGAGCGTGTCGCCGAAGACGTAGACGAACAACAGGAGGAAGACGATCGGCAGACCGACGGTCGCGGCCGCCGACGCCGGGTAGCGGAGCGTGCGGCGGAGGTTGCGCCGGAGCATCGTCGCCGAATCCTGTATGGCGAAGGTGACGGTGGTCATCGGGATCTCTCCTGGCTGGTTGTGTCCGTGCCGGTGAGGGCGAGGAAGACGTCGTCGAGGTCCGGCGTATGCACGCTCAGACCGGCGAGCACGATCGCCTCGGAGTCGAGCCGGTCGAAGACGGCGCGGAGCGCGGACACGCTGCCGTCGCTGGGAACCCTGAGGGTCAGCGAGTCTTCGCGGGCCGACTCGCCCAGCGCCCGGGCCGCCGAGTCGAGCCCGGTGGAATCGGCGAACTGGAGTTCGATGTGGCCGCCGGGGATCAGCCGCTTGAGCTCTCCGGCGGTCCCCTCGGCGACCAGCCTGCCGTGGTCGAGCACGGCGATCCGATCGGCCAGGTGGTCGGCCTCCTCGAGGTACTGGGTGGTCAGGAAGACCGTCACGCCGCCGGCGACAAGGTCGCGGATGATCTGCCACATCGTGCGGCGGCTGCGTGGGTCGAGGCCGGTCGTCGGTTCGTCGAGGAAGACGACCCGCGGGTCACCGACCAGGCCCATCGCCAGGTCGAGGCGACGTCGCATGCCGCCGGAGTAGGTCGCAGCCGGACGCTTGGCGGCGTCGACGAGGTCGAGCTGCTCGAGTAGGGCGCCGGCGCGCCGCCGGCCCTCACGTCGGCCGAGATGGTGGAGGTCCGCGATCAGGACGAGGTTCTCCTCGCCGGTGAGGAGGTTGTCGACGGCCGAGAACTGACCGGTCACGCCGATTGCCGCGCGAACCGCGTCCGCGTTCGCGCGCGAGGTCATGACCGGCAACGCGGAGCTCGCCGGCGTCGGCGCTTATCAGCGTCGAGAGGATCTGGACGATCGTCGTCTTGCCGGCGCCGTTGGGGCCGAGCAGCGCGAAGATCGTCCCCTCCTCGATGTCGAGGTCGACGCCGTCGAGCACCAGGTGATCGCCGAAGGACTTGCGCAGCCCGCGCGCCACGATCGCCGATTCTCGAGCGGTCATCGCCGCTCACCATGAGCCGGCTGCGGCTCGCCAACCGCTCCGCGGGAACGCCGGATCGCAATCTGGCCGACCGAGGTGCGAGCCCGCACCTCGACGGTCGCGTCGGACGGGTCGGGGGCAACGCCTGAGTCCAGCTCGTTGTGGACCTTGCCGGCCGTCGCGCTCACGTCAAGCCAGGCTGCCGTGCCCTGCCGGATCCCTATTTCGAGGTCGCCGATCCGGGTCTCGAGCACGACCGAGCCGCGCACGACCTCACCCAGGCGGACGTCCCCGTTGGCGGACTTTGCCACGACGTCAGCCTCCGCGGAGTCGACGACGATGCCGCCGTTGGCCGCGTTGATCCTCAGGTCCCCGCCGGCGACGCCGACCCAGGTCTGGCCGTTGGAGTTCTTGATCACCGCGCTCGTGTCGAGCTCGCGGATGCGCACGTCGCCCGATCCGCTGGTGATCTCGGCGTGGCCGGTCGCGCGCTCGACGTCGATGTCGCCGACGCCGCTCCTCAGGCTCAGCCGCTCAGCCCGGTCGAGCCGGATCTGGCCGAGGCCCGTCGTGATCCGACACTCGCCGAGCCGACCGTCGGAGCGGAAGTCCGCCGCCTGCCCCCCGCCGTGCACCTGCGAGCCGACCGGCAGCTCGATCGTGAGATCGATCGACCCGCCGCCGCCCCTGCCCAACCACGGCGGCCGAGGCGCCTTGACCTGCAGCTGGGCGTTCGCGTACTCGACGCGTGTGAGCCTGGCCGCCTTGACGTCGTCATCGTTGGCCGCATCGCTCGGGCGGACGTCGACGACGGTTGCGCCGCCGTCGGTCGCGCTGATCCGGACGTCGCCGATGGCGACATCGATCGTGGCTGTGATCGGTCCGGGGGTATCGAAGGTCGTCATCGTGGGCGCTCCTGCGGGGTCGGGGTCGGGGTCGGGGGTTGCGGGTTGGGATTGGGGTCGGGTTGGCGTTGGGGTCGGGGGTGCGGGGGTGCGGGGGTGCGGGTGTGCGGGTGTGAGGGTTGCGGGTTTGGGTTTGGGGTCGAGTTGGGTCGGGGTTTGGGTCGGGGTCGGAGCCGAGGGCGCGTCGTTTTCGGTTGAGCGAGCGGCGCGGCGCTCAGCGCACCCAACCGGTGTAGGCCTGGCCGACCCGTCCGCCGCGCTGCCTCGGGCGGGGGTCCTCCGGCGCCACCGCGGCGGCGACGACGCGAACGAGCCAGGCATTGACGGACAGCCGCTCGCGGCCCGCGGCCAGCTCGACGTCGGCCTTGAGCTGCTCGGGAAGACGCAGGTTGATGCGCGCCGTTGTCCCCTCGTCAGCCTCCGGCGGGGCCTGCACCGGCGGCGGGGTCTCACGCGTCGCCCCCGGCTCGTCGGCCGGCGGCGCGGTCACGAGGAAGTCGGGCTCGCCGGAGCGCAGGCGCAGGTCGACCGAGCCGGGTGCCAGCTCGCGTGTGATCTCGTCTGCGGCGGCCGACAGTGCATCGAGCAGCATCAATCGGACCGCCGACTCGAGCGGTGCGGTCAGTCGCTCGGCGATCGCTCGGGCGTCGTCGCCGCCGGCGGCCGCGGCGACCGTCAGCTGGCGTTGGAGGTTCTCTACATAGGGTGTCAGGTCCATGGCGCCAGTATGGCATCATTCTGGCGCAAATACAAGGCCATATTGGTGCGAACATGGAAGCCGACGAAGTTCACGAGCTGTTACGAATCGCCCTGGTGATACGTTGGGATCGTGTCGGGCCCGGTCGTCGGCGGCGTTATCCGAAGCGACCGGCAAGCGTGAGCACGTTCGTGCTGGTCCCGGGCGCCGGATCGGGCGCCGATCATTGGCATCTGGTGGCGCCGCTACTGCGCGCGGCCGGGCACGAGACGGTGGCGGCCGAGTTGCCCTGCGATAGCGAAACCGCGGGCCTGCCCGAGTACACGGCCGCGGTTCTGGATGACGTCGGCGATCGCGACGAGCTGGTCGTCGTCGGGCAGTCGCTGGGGGCGTTCACCGCGGCGGCCGTCGCGGCAGCGCGGCGGACCCGCGTCTTGGTCTACGTCAACGCGATGATTCCCCGGCGTGGCGAGACCCCGGGTGAGTGGTGGGATGCGGTCGGCCACGGCAAGGCGGCAGCCGAGACGCTCGCGCGCCACGGACCGATGCGGTCGTGGACCGAAACCGATCTCGCTGAGGTCTTCCTTCACGACGTGCCCCCGGCGGCGGCGGCCGGGGCAACCCCGCGCTCCCAGGGCGGCGGAATCTTCTCGACTCCGCTGACGAGCTGGCCAGACGGTGTTCCTGTCCGGGTGATCAGCGGCCGCGACGACCGTCTGTTCCCCCTGGCCTTCCAACAGCGCGTCTCGCGGGAGCGTCTCGGCGTCGAGCCCGACGTGCTGCCCGGCGGCCACCTGATCGCGCTGGCTCAGCCGAATGTTCTCGCCGTCCGGCTCCTCGCCTACGTCGGCCACGCACCCGGTGACACGTCTGGGGTGCTGGTCCGCCCCGGGCGCGCATCGGATGCGACCGCGATCGGAGCGGTGTTCGACGCGGCGGTGCGCGACGGCTGGGGCTTCCTCGGCGCGATCGCCGACGAGCCGATGTCCCCCGAAGACGCCTGGCACGACCTCGTCGCGGCTCACGCGCCACCCAACCGGCTCCTCGTCGCGACCGACGAGACAGGCGATCTGGTCGGCTACTGCGCGGTGCACCCCGCAGACGGCGAGCTGCACCTGCTCTTCGTCCACCCCGCCTTCGCTGGTCGCGGCGTCGGGCGGAAACTGCTGGACGCCGGGCACGAGGCCCTCCGCAGCGCGGGATGCACCACGGCATTCCTGTACACCCACGAGCAGAACGCGCGGGCGCTCGCCGTCTACGCGGCCGCCGGCTACCACCCCGACGGCACCGTGCGCGAATCGGACTTCCGCGGCGCCCGGATCCGCGAGCTGCGCCTCGTCGTCGGGCTCGACATCTGACGCGAGCCCGCCGGCGCGCGCTGAGGACGCGGACGAGGAGTTCCTGTTCGTCGCGGCTGGCAGCCGCGGCTCGAGCGCCTCTGGATCCGTTCGATCGAGTCCCCGGAGCCGCGATCCTCAGCCGGGGGGCCTGCGGCGTCAGGTCGCCGGGGTCGAGTTGGTAGGGCGGGTCGTCTCGGTAGCGCTCCGAGCGACCGGCTGGGTCTGGCTCTGGTCAATGAGAATCGCTTCGGCGATCTCGCTCGGTCGCTCTTCGGGGGCGAGGTGGCCGAGTCCGGAGAGGACCGCGGCGCTGCTGGCGGGAATCGCCGCGGCGAGCTCGGTCACCAGCGCTCGGCCGATCATGCCAGGGCTCTCGGTTCCCGCGAGCAGGACAGTGCGGGCGGTGATCGACGAGAACCGCTCTGCAGTAGGCGCGTCGAGAGCCGCTTGGATGCGATGCTCGACGAGATTGGCCTCCAGCAGACGGTCCATCGTCGCCCATCGGCGGGGGCCGATAGCCAGGCGCAGCGCGGCTCGGACGTACCACAGCGGCATGATGCCAAGCGGTCGAGGGGCGAAGCCGGCGTGCTTGACCATCCACGCGAAGGCGCCGCGGCGGTCACCGTGTTCCAGTCGTTGCTGGTAGGCGTCAAGCCAGCTGAGGTCGAACTGCCCGCGGATCGGCACACCAGGTTCGTAGACGACGAGCCGATCGAAGACGGGATGCCGGCGGGCTGCCTCGAGCGCAACGAGGCCACCGAAGCTGTGGCCGAACACGGCGGTGGCGCCGGTGGCCGCAGCGACGGCCAGCAGGTCAGCGCATTCATCGTCGATCGAGTGCCCTCCGCGCATCGGTCCGCTATCCGGCCGGCCTCTGCGATCCATGACGTGGACCTCGAAGTCGCCGGCGAGGGCGTCGGCCAGCGCGATGTAATTGGCGCTGGAGCTCAGGACCCCGCCGACGATGATCAGGCCTGGACCTTCGCCCACAGAGCAGTAGCTGATCGGGGTCGCGTCGGCGGAGATCGCCGAGGCCACGCGCAGGCTCGCCTTGCCGCGCGCCGTCATGCTCCACCCCCGGGCCTCGACGGTGCGTCCTGCTCGGCATCCAGCTGGTCGAGCAGTCGCCGCGTATCGCGCTGATAGGACGCGTAGGGGACCCCGCTCCGGCGCACCAACTCCTCGAAACGACCTTCGAGTAGCCGGCAACAACGCTCGACCAGGTCGGCGCCCTCCTCGGTGAGCCGCAGCCGTCGACGATTGCCCATCCCGGCGACCGCGGCCACCTCGAGCAATCCTTCGTCGGCGAGTATGCCGACCATCCGGCTCGTCGACGGTTCCGTCTGGCCCCGCCATCTGGCCAGCTCGCGCTGGCTGGCTACGCCCTCGCGAACGGCGAACAGGGAGAGGAACCGCGAGTAGGACACCCCCTCGTGCCCGCGGAGCAGCCCGTCGGCCGCTCGATCGAGCCGGGCGGTCAACTTGTGCAGGTCGTAGCTCAGGGCGCTCGACACAGCGACCATATTAGCATCCTAACTTAGCAACCTAAGCTAGGCGTTCGTGGATCGGCGACTCCCCGTGTCCAGGATCGGGCCGCTCGCCGCTCGACAGCCACGCCGTTGCTGTGCAGACTCGGCGCCGTGGCCGCGGGGCTGTGGTAGTCAGGATCGTCGTGATGTTCTGCTGCGCCACCTACGCGATCCGCGGATCGAGGGCGACCTCTCGACGGGCTTGGCGGCACTCCGGGGTACGGGCACCGGACGGCTCCTCGGCCACGGCCGGTTCGGCTGCGGCGGCGATCGCTCGAAGCGCGGCCAAGTGGCCGCGCAGGGCGGTGCGTCCCGGCTTGGTGAGCGTGACCTGGCGCCGAGAACGTGAATCCGCACGCACCCGGGAAACCTCCACGTAGCCGGCTCCGGCGAGCGCGGACAGGTGCTTGCTCAGAACCGAATCCGAGACTTCCAGGCTGTCGCGTATATCGGAGAATGGCAGCCACCGCACCGGCGAGAGCATCGCGCATATCTGTAGACGCAGGGGCGCGTGGATCAGCTCGTCGAACGCTGCTTGGCTCACGCTCGCCACGCCCGAGCCGCACGACGTCGATAGGAAGCCTTCGCGGCGAACAGGCAGGCCGCAACGATCACCGTTACGGCTGCACCGAGTCCCCAGCTCGCAAGAGCCGAATTGCCGTGTTTGGCGAGCAGATGGGGGCCGATCGCGCCGCCGACGAGCACCGCGACCGAGATGAGCGTCACTTCGGTGACGTCCCACTTGGGCTTCGGCAATGAACGCAACGGACGCCACTGCTTACCAGCGGACATCTTCAGAAGCTCGGCAAGGAACCACATGACCGCGAGGAGGGTCGCCACGTGTCCCGGTCCCCTGTACGCGGGCACGACGGTCTGCGCTCCGCAGAAGACGCTCAAAGCGAGGATGAGCCCCGCTGGGGCCATCGATCGACGAACCGAGGCGTCGTGTGCCCGGCGGGCGGCGCGTAGCTGCTCTCGGGCCGCGCCGGGAGGGACCGAATCCGACGTCTGATTTTCCATACCGGAAAGTTAGCATACGACTTGCCGATACGGAAAGTCACCCGAGCCCGTCGCTCCCGCTGCGGTGGCGCTCCACGCCGGACCGTGGTTTCCCCTGCAAATCGACGGTACTTGCGGCCGCAATCATTCGTCGGCTATAGTAACTTACGATTTGTAAGCGAACCGTGGAGCTGATGCCTTGTGAGCCTGTTGAGATTGATCCCGCTCGAAGACGCGGTCGTGTTCCCAGGCATGGGCATCACGCTGACCGTTGAAGTCGGCGCGGACGAGCGCGTCGTGCTCGTTCCCCGCCATGAGAACGAATTCGCGTCGGTCGGCATCGTCGCCGAGGTCACCGAGCACGTCCGGCTTCCGGTCGGCGCGCACGGCGTCACGCTGACCGGCCGCCACCGCGGCCTGATCGGTGCGGCGACCAATGGCCCGGGCGGAGAGCTCGTCGTCGAGGTCGACGAGCGGCCGGACGCGGTTCCGGTCGACAAGAAGACCCGCGAGCTGTCGCGGGAGTACCGGGCGATCGTCGAGGAGATCCTCGACCTGCGGGGAGCCGACGGTCGGGTGTCGGCCTTCCTGCGGGCGATCGTCGAGCCGGGCCCGCTGGCCGATTCGGCCGGCTACTCGCCGGACCTGAGCTACGCCCAGAAGGTCCAGCTCCTGACGACGGTCGACGTGACCGAGCGGCTCGAGCTGGCCGTCTCCCTGCAGCGCGACCGCCTGGCCGAGCTGGCAGTCCGCAAGCGGATCCGCGACGACATGGAGGACGGGTCGCAGAAGCAGCAGCGGGAGTACATCCTCCGCCAGCAGATGGACTCGATCCGCAAGGAGCTCGGCGAGGACGGCGACTCGGTGGCCGAGGAGTACCGGACGAAGATCGAAGCCGCCGGGATGCCCGAGGAGACGAAGGCGCAGGCGCTCAAGGAACTCGGCCGGCTCGAGCGGATGGGCGAGCAGTCGGGCGAGGCGAGCATGATTCGCAACTACCTCGACTGGATGATCGCCGTCCCGTGGAGCAAGCGCTCGGAAGAGCGCCTGGACCCGGTGGCCGCCCGCGAGCACCTCGACGCCGACCATTACGGCCTCGAGGACGTCAAGGACCGGATCGTCGAGTACCTGGCTGTGCGCAAGCTCCGCCAGGACCGTGGGATCGAGATCGACCGGCGCTCAGGGGCGATCCTGACCCTGATCGGGCCTCCCGGGACCGGCAAGACGTCGATCGGCGAGTCGATCGCCGGGGCGACCGGACGCGAGTTCGTCCGCATGTCGCTCGGCGGAGTCCGCGACGAGGCGGAGATCCGCGGTCACCGTCGGACCTACATCGGCGCCCTTCCGGGCCGGCTGGTGCGGGCGCTGCGTGACGCGGGGACGATGAACCCGGTGATCCTGCTCGACGAGGTCGACAAGATCGGCGCCGACTGGCGCGGCGATCCGTCGGCCGCGCTGCTCGAGGTCCTCGACCCGGCCCAGAACCACAGCTTCCGCGACCACTACCTGGACGTCGAGCTCGACCTGAGCGAGGTCATCTTCATCGCGACGGCCAACCAGCTCGACACGATTCCCGGACCCCTGCTCGACCGGATGGAGATCATCCGCTTCGACGGGTACACCAATCAGGAGAAGCTGTCGATCGCCCGGCGGCACCTGTGGTCACGCCAGCGCGACCGCAACGGCCTGCGCGAGGACGAGGTCACGATCTCGGACGCGATGTTGAGCACGTTGATCGCCGAGCACACGCGGGAGGCCGGGGTCCGCAACCTCGAGCGTGAGCTGGGGACCGTCCTGCGAAAGACGGCAACCCGGATCGCGTCCGGCAAGGTCGAGCCGCCGGTGGCGATCGACGCGGAGATCGTCCGCGACGCGCTCGGCCGCCAGAAGTTCTTCCAGGAGTCGGCCGTCCGGACGGCGGTCCCCGGCGTGGCGACGGGCCTGGCGGTGACCGGTGCGGGTGGCGACGTGCTGTTCATCGAGGCGACGACGATGAAGGGCAAGAACAACCTCGTGCTGACCGGACAGCTCGGCGACGTGATGAAGGAGTCGGCGCGGATCGCCCTGTCCTACGTGCGTGGACACACCGACCAGCTCGGAATCCACGAGACGGCGTTCGAGGACCGCGAGTTCCACGTCCACGTCCCGGCGGGGGCGATCCCCAAGGACGGTCCGAGTGCCGGGATCACGATGGTCACCGCGCTCGCCTCGCTGTTGACGGGCCGTCCGGTCCGCCACACGGTGGGCATGACCGGTGAGGTCACGCTCCAGGGCCGGGTCCTGCCGATCGGCGGGCTCAAGCAGAAGGTGCTCGCCGCCCACGCGGCCGGCCTGACCGACGTGATCCTGCCGGAGCGCAACCGCGGCGACCTCGACGACATTCCGCAGGACGTCCGCGAGCAGATGACGTTCCACCCCGTGATGACGGTCGATGAGGTCCTCGACAAGGCGCTCGAACCGGCGCGGGAGGCAGTCGCCTCGTAGGGACTCGGGCGGCGGTCGGGCCAGCAGTGTCGTGGCACCTCAGGGGCCCGGGCGTGAGCCCGGGCCCCGTGTCGTCAGAATGCCCGGCGATGACGATGTATGGACCCGAGATCACGTTCCTCGGCATTCCGCGGGTCGAGTTCGCCGACGACGACGGGATCGCCGGGGCCGACGTCGCGATCGTCGGGGCGCCGTTCGACGGCGGGACGAGCTTCCGGGCGGGCTGCCGGTTCGGGCCGCGGGCGATCCGCGGGTGCGATTCCCAGAGCTACGACGGATCCCGGCCGCACCTGGCGATGCGCGTCGACCCGCTGCGGGACCTCCGGGTCATCGATGTCGGCGATGTCGAGATGCCCGGCGGCGAGATCGAGCTGTCGCTCGGACGCCTGCGGGAGGCGGTGAGCCGACTCGCGGGCCTGGGCGTGATCCCGATCGTCCTGGGCGGCGATCACTCGATCGCCTATGCCAGCATCGGCGGCCTCCAGACGCGATACGCCGAGCTCGCGGTCGTCCAGCTCGACGCCCACGCCGACACCGGCGACACGCACTTCGGCCAACGCCTCGGCCACGGGACGCCGATGCGCAGGCTGATCGAAGACGGGGCGTGCGCCGGCGAGCGCTTCTTCCAGGTCGGCCTGCGCGGCTACTGGCCCGGGCCGGATGTGCTCGCCTGGATGGCGGAGCAGGGGATCCGCAGCTACGAGATGACGGAGCTGCGGTCGCGGGGACTCGACACCGTCCTCGACGAGGTGTGTGCCGCGAGCGCCAAGGACTTCCCGGTCTTCCTGGCGGTCGACATCGACGTCGTCGACCCGGGGATGGCGCCCGGCACGGGCACTCCAGAGCCCGGCGGCCTGGCGAGCTGGGAGCTCTTGTCAGCAGTTCGCCACGTCTGCTCTGCACTCGACGTCCGGGGGATCGGCGTCGCCGAGGTCTCGCCGGCGTACGACCACGCCGACGTCACCGCGCTGCTCGCCAACCGCGTCGTCCTCGAAGCCGTTTCGGCGATCGCCCGCCGGCGCAGCGAGCGCTCCGGGGGCGCGCCGTGGCGGCCGGAGCGACCGCTGCTCGACGGCCGCTGAAGCGCCCCGGCAGCGGGCCCCCCCTCAGGCGGGGTGGTCGGCGCCCGAGGGGCCGTGCAGCGTGATCGTGAAACCACCGGAGCCCGACGTCTCAAGCGCCTCCTCGGGCAGGCCGGCCAGCCGTCGCTGGAACGCGTTCGCGACCCTCGCGGCGTGGGCCTTTGCGAGCTCGGCCCGCTCGCCGGCGAACAGCTCGTCGACGGTGGCGCGCCAGAGCGAGAGCCATGCGTCGAAGTGCCCGGCCCGCAGCCGGACCTTGTAGTTGAGCGCGGCGTGCGGCGTGTACGCGCTTCCCGAATACGAGTGGGCCCCGAGCAGGATCGTCTCCCAGAACGAGGCGATCCGCGGGACGTGGGCCTCGAGATCGAGCTTCGCAACGTCGACGAAGATCCAGCCGATGATCGGGTCGACGAGCGCCCGGCCGTAGAACGCCCGGACCAGCCGCTCGCAGTCGGCTCGGCTGTCGATGTCGAGCACGGCGGTCGACGTGGTCATCCCTGAACTATGGCGGACCCGCTCACGCGTCCTCGGGAGTCGCTGGATGCCGGGCCCCAGAAGACCGAGGGGTGCTGCCGGCGTCGCGGTAAGCTCCAACCAGCAGCGTCAATTCCGTGACGCCAGAGCCCGGAGGTCGCAACGATGGATGAGGCACTACCAGGAGTCTCGCGAGGGGTCGACGAGCTTCCGCCCGGCAAGGTCAAGGCGTGGGTTCTCCCCAACGTGCCGGAGGTCGTCAGGGTCTCCAACAGCAACCAGGCTCACAACCCGGCCCACCGGGAAGTCACCTTCCAGATGAAGTTCAACGACAGCACGACGTGGGACGACGAACAGCTCGCGTGGGGCGAGAGCCGGTCCTACGAGACGGGCCTGGTCGAGATGAAGGTCCGCAACAACGGCAGAGCCGGCCTGACCCTCAGCTACGAGTAGGCAGCGGCCGCCCTTCCGGGGGTCCCGGTCGATTGCCGAGCGCGGGCAGCGTCGGGCACGCTGCCCGCTCCGCACGGGTCCGCACGTCCTCTGCGGCGGGAGAACGGCTACCCGTTGATGAGGTGGGCGCCGGCTACCGTGGACGAGGCCGGGCCGCCGGCTACCCGTGGACGAGGCGGGCCACGGCTACCGTGGGCGAGGCCGGGCCGCCGGCTACCCGTGGACGAGAAGGGCCACGGCTACCCCTGGACGAGGCGGGCCACGGCTACCGTGGGCGAGGCCGGGCCGCCGGCTACCCGTGGAACGAGGGGGGCCACGGCTACCCGTGGACGAGTGCCGGCTCGCCCGTGATCGTCCCGGCGGCGACCATTCGGCTGCGTGCGCTCAGAAGCGCGCTGCACACGACGGCGCCGCCGATGTAGATGCCGGCGGCCCACCAGAAGGCCGTCGTGTAGCCGTGGACGGCCGCCCGCGCCGCGTCGGCCGGTGAGGGCCGACCCGCGAATCCGGCGAGCTCGGCGGTCACCGCGGAGGCGGCCAGCGTACTGAGCAGCGCCGTGCCGATCGAACCGCCGATCTGCTGCATCGTGTTGACCATCGCCGACGCGACTCCAGCGTCGTGTGGCTCGACCCCGAAGGTGGCGGTCGCCATCGCCGAGCTGAAGACCAGGCCGAGGCCGAAGCCCATCAGCAGGAGGCCGGGGAGCACGTGGCTGGCGTATCCGGTCCCGACGCCGATCGTCGTCAGCGAGATCAGCCCGGCCGCGGCGACGAGCATCCCGCCGCCGATCAGCGGGCGCGGCCCGAACCTCGGCAGGAGCTTCGTCGACCCGCCGGTCGCGCTGACCACGATCGCCGCGGTCATCGGCAGGAAGGCGAGGCCGGTCTTGACCGGCGAGAAGCCGAGCGTCTCCTGCATGTAATAGGTCAAAAAGAGGAATACGCCGAACATCCCGGCCCCCGATAGCCCCATCGCCAGCAGGGCTCCACCCCGATCGCGGTCGACCACCACGCGGAGCGGCAGCAGGGGATGAGTGCTGCGACGCTGGATCAGGACGAACCCCGTCAGGATGACCCCTCCGGCGAGGAGCATTCCGATCGTCAGCGAATCGGTCCAGCTGTGGGTCTGGGCGTTCGCCAGGCCGTAGACGATCGCGAACAGCCCCGTCGTCGCGGTCAGCGTGCCCGGGATGTCGATCCGCGAGCCGGCGTCGGCCGCCTGGTTGTGGAGCAGGCCGGCCGCCGCGAACGCCGTCGGCACGGCGAACAGCAGGTTCACGTAGAGGCACCACCGCCAGCTCAGGTACTCGGTCAGCAGCCCGCCCATGATCAGCCCGATCGCCGCCCCGCCGACGGCGACCGCCCCGAAGATCCCGAACGCCTTCGCCCGCTCCTCGGGATCGACGAACGTCGTCGTCAGCAGCGAGAGTGCAGCCGGGGCGAGCAGCGCGCCGAAGACTCCCTGGAGAGCGCGTGCGGCGACCAGCATGTCGAAGTTCTGCGCCAGCCCGCCGAAGGCGCTCGCCACGGCGAATCCTCCGAGGCCGACGATCAGGACCCGCTTGCGCCCGAAGAGGTCGCCGATCCGCCCGCCGAGCAGGAGCAGGCTGCCGAAGGCGAGCGCGTACGCGGTGACGATCCACTGGCGCTGGTCGTTTGTGAAGGAGAGCGCCTTCTGCGCGGACGGGAGCGCGATGTTGACGACCGTGGCGTCGAGGACGACCATCAGCTGGGCCATCGCGATCACCAGGAGGATCAGCCACCGTCTGGAGTGATGCGGATTCTCGTGGGCTTCCGGCATTCCTACGACCTCGAATCGACTAAGTGGAGGGCAGAGCTCCAAGTGGAGGGAACTTCTCAACTTTCGTTTCGGAACCGTACCACAAGAAGTGGAGCGCCCTGTTCCACTTCTGTAAACTTTCTTCCGTGACCCCCCCGCCGGCCCTCCCCATCGAAAGCCACCAAGGCCCGCCGTCTGCGGCCGGGACGCTCGACCCCGCTGAGGTCACCGAGCCGTCAGCAGGGCCGTCGGTGGCAGATCGACCGCCGCGAGGTGACGCCGATCGACCGCTGCGGCGTGACGCCGAGCGCAACCGCCAGCGGATCCTCGAGGCCGCCCGCGAGGCGTTCGCCCACGACGGCCTCTCGGTCACCCTGGACGAGATCGGCCGCCGGGCCGGCGTCGGCGTCGGCACGGTCTACAGGCGCTTCCCCGACAAGGAGCAGCTGATCGACGCGCTCTTCGAGGACCGCATCAACGACCTCGTCGTCCTCGTCGAGCACTGCCTCGGGTTCGCCGACGCCTGGGAGGGCCTGATCCACTTCCTCGAGCGGGCGACCCAGGAGCAGGCCTGCGATCGCGGCTTCAAGGAGGTCGCCCTCTCCGGATCGGTCGGCTTCGAGCGATGTTCCCGCGTCCGCGAGCTGATGTTCCCCCTCGTCAGCCGGCTCGTCGCCCGGGCCCAGGCCGGCGGCGAGCTGCGGGCGGACCTGGCGCCGACCGACCTCCCCCTGCTCCAGCTGATGCTCGGCTTCCTCAGCGAGTGCACCCGCGACGTCGATCCCGACGTCTGGCGACGCTACCTCGGAATCATCACCGACGGCCTGCGGACCCGGCGCGACGAACCGACGACGTTGCCGCACGACCCACTGACGCCCGAGCAGACCCAGCTGACGATGCAGGCCGCGAGCCCCGCGGCCCGTTAGACGGTTGCCTCCTCGCAGGCCAACCACGGCTGCCCTCCTCGCAGGCCAACGACGGCTGCCCTCCTCGCACGCCGACCGGCCGGTCGGATAGAACTCCACGCTCGATGGATCTCGCCCAGCTGACCAACCGCGCCGCCGCCCTCGCCCCGTCGGGGACGTCCCTGCTCCGCCGCGAGATCGGCCGGGCGATCCCGTCCCGTCCGTTCAACCTCCAGTTCTGGGACGGAACCTCCCTCCCGGCGACCTCCGAGGACGCGCCGAGCTTCGTCGTCGAAAGCCCCGAGGCGCTCGCCCACTTCATCCGCTCGCCCGATCAGCTCGGGCTCGGTCGGGCGTACGTGAACGGGACCCTGACCGTCGACGACCTCGACGCCGCCTTCATCGTCGTCGATACGTGGGAGCCCCCGCCGATCGGCCTGGCCGACCGCCTCCGGCTGATGGCGGCCGCGCTGGCCGCCTGCCGCCCGTGGGCGCTCCCAAAAACTCCAGAACTCGAGCTGATCCTCGACGGCGAGCGGCATACGATCGATCGCGACAAGCAGGCGATCCGCTACCACTACGACGTCGGCAACGACTTCTTCGCCCTCTTCCTCGATCGCTCGATGACCTACAGCTGCGCGATCTTCTCGCGGGGTGCCCAGACCCTCGAGGACGCTCAGCGGACGAAGCTCGACCTCGTCGCCACGAAGCTGCGGCTCAAGGAGGGCGACCGGGTTCTAGACGTCGGCTGCGGCTGGGGCAGCTTCGCGGTCCACGCGGCCCGCGAGTACGGCGCGAAGGTTCTCGGCATCACGATCTCCGACGAGCAGGCCGCGCTCGGCAGGGAGCGGATCGCCGCGTTCGGCCTGTCGGACCAGATCGAGATCCGGGTGGCCGACTACCGCGAGATCACCGACGAGCCGTTCGACGCGATCGCCAGCATCGGCATGGTCGAGCACGTCGGCGAGAACCAGATCGACGTCTATGCCGAGACGCTCGCCAGGATGCTCAAGCCGACCGGCGTCCTGCTCAACCACGGAATCGCAGTCCTCAGCCCGGACGACGACCCCCTCGAGGACATCTTCTCGACCCGCTACGTCTTCCCCGACGGCGAGCCGCTCTCCCTCTCGAGAATTCAGCTGGCCTTCGAACGGGCGGCGCTCGAGACCCACCACGTCGAGGGCTTCGGCCGCGACTACGCGACGACGCTGCGCCACTGGCACGACCGGCTCGACGCCCGCATCGACGAGGCGGAGGCGATCGCCGGGGTCGAGCGCACGCGGATCTGGCGGCTCTACCTGCGGGCCGCCCGCCACGGCTTCGAAGTCGGCTTCACCAACGTCTACCAGGTCCTCGCCCGCCACCGCGACCAGCACTAGCCGGTGGCCGGCACGCTCGACCCGCTCGTCGTGCTCGACTGGCGCCGGCGGGTCAACGAGCTCTACGCCGAGGTCCGCGCGACCGCTGACCACCGAGCCGCCTGGGAGCGCTGGCGGACGACCCGCGACGACCTGTTCTCGACCCACCCGGCCTCGCCGATCCCCCCGGGCGACCGGCCGGCCTTCGACGGCCTGGGGATGTTCGACTACGAGCCGGCCGCCCGCGTCGAAGCCGCCCTGCACCCGGCCGAGGCGACCCACGTCGAGCTGGCGGCCGGCGACGGAGCCCTCTACACGTTCACCCGCTTCGCGGTCGTCGACATCGAGCTCGCAGGCGCCAAGGCACAGCTCGACGTCCACTGGCTCCACGGCTACGCCGGCGGCGTCTTCCTCTCGTTCACCGACAAGACTTCCGGCCAGGCCACCTACGGCGGCGGGCGCTATCTCCTCGACACGATCAAGGGAGCCGACCTCGGCGGGCGCGACGGCCGCCTGACGCTCGACTTCAACTTCGCCTACAACCCCTCCTGCTCGTACGACCCATCCTGGAGCTGTCCCCTTCCGGCCAGGACCAACCGACTCGACTTCCCGGTGGCGGCCGGCGAGCTCAGCCCAACCGCCGGCCGGCCCGCCTAGTAGACCGGCCGTGTCGGCGGATGGCTTGGCGGGCCTTCGACCCGGGTAGTCGAGCCGTGTGCTGGCGAGCTGCGACGATCTCCGCCGGGGGGCGGGCCTCCGCGGCCCTTGCGTCCCCCGTCGCGGCCCCCGGAACCCCCGCCATCTCAGCCATACGGATGCCACCTCTCGCCAGCCGCGCTCGCGTTTCGCTCTTCAGACGGCGCTCTGTTTATCGCTGGCGGTGCTCACGATCTCGGTCGAGGTCGGCTTGCGCCCCGCGCAGGCGGCGGCCTCAACCCGTGGCGGTCCTCCCGGCCCGGTTCTCGTCACCGTCACCGGGCCTTCGTCGCCCGTCCTCCCGCCGAGCTTCGCCGGCCTGTCGGTCGAGACGAGTCTCGTCCCGTCGTGGTTTCGCGCGGGTTCCTGCCACTCGGGCGTGCGCGCCGCACTCGCGCTGCTCGGCCGCCCGGAGATCCGCGTCGGCGGCAACAGCCAGGACCGTCTATGGCCAGCGGCGCCGCTCCCGCCGGGTGAGCAACAGGTCGCCGACATCCCCTATTTCCACGCCCTCCACTGTCTGGCCGCGATCCGCTCCCCGCTCCTGGTCGGCCTGAACCTGCTCGGTCGGGACGCCGCCGCCACCGGCGATCTGCTCTCCAAGGTCGGATACGTCGTCCCCCCCGACCTGCTGACGATTGCGCTCGGTAACGAACCCGACCTCTACGGGAGCCGCCTCCCAACCCCCGGGGACTACGCCGGGTACCTCGGTCTCTACGGCAGCACGCTCGACGCCCTCCGCGGGCGCCTCGGGGGCTTCCTCCCGCCGATCGCCGGCCCGGATCCGGCGACCTGGCGCTGGACCGCGCAGACGGCGGACTTCGTCGCGACCGAGCATCCCGCGGTCGTCGACGAGCACGTCTACGGCCTCAACGGCTGCCGCCAGACGCCGGGCACGCCAACCTATCCGACCGTCTCGCAGCTGCTCTCCCCGTTTGCCTCGACCGACCTGATCGGAGCGCTCGCGCCGGTCGTGACGGCCGCCAGACGCGCCCACATCCCCGCGCAGATCTCGGAGGCCAACTCGGTCGCCTGCGGCGGCGTCGCGGGCGTCTCCGATCAGCCGGCCGCCGCCCTCTGGGGCCTCTCCCTGCTCGGCGGCGCCGCCACGGCGGGGTTCTCCCGCGTCGAGTTCCACAGCTCGGGCGGGGCATACGACCCATTCGTCGTGACCCCCACCACGATCGACTTCCGGCCGCTGTTCTCCGCGCTCGTCCTCGCCGATCGGCTCTGGCCGGCCGGAAGCCGCCCGCTCCGGCTGACGGGCGACCTGCCGGCGGGCCTCGCCGGCTGGGCCGCCCGGAGAACCGACGGATCGCTCGCCGTGCTGCTCGTCAACAGTGACCAGACGCGTCCGAAGCGACTCGCCCTCGCGACATCGTCGACCACCGCCGTCCTCGGCCGCCTCCTGCCCGCCGGACGGTCCGCGGTGACGCTCGACGGGCAACGGCTCCTCTGGACCGGCGGCGCCCCGGTCTGGACGGGCCGCGAACATCTCGAGCATCCACTGGTCCGTGCCCGCAAGGTCGACGTCCGGCTCCCCGCCGAGTCCGCGGCCTGGCTCGTCCTGACCGGCCCCCGGTGACGTCCGACCGGCCGACGGACCCCAGCGATGACTGCGACCGCCGGCCCTCACATGCGATCATCGGACCGTGGAGCAGATTGTGAAGGATGAGCCCCATCGCGAGCTGATGACCGCCGCGATCGCCTGCGAGGCGCGCGCCCACCGGGCGGCCGTCGACGGCGACCTCGACGGGAGCCGGGCCGCCTTTCTCGAGGCGGCGGCAACCTACCGGGCATCATGGGAGCTCGCCGGCCCGAAGAGCTACGGACGACTCGTCGGCATGCTGAAGGCCGCGATCCTCGCCGGCCGGGGCATCGACGAAGCGCACTACGTCGAGCGAACGCTCGCCCCCACCGAGGCCACCTCGCCGACCGCCGCCTACGCCCAGGCGATCGCCGCCCTCGCGCTCGACGACGACGCCCGCGCGGCCGAGTGGGCCGCACCGATGCGGGACGCCTCGCCGGCCTTCGTCCGCACGTCCGCGGCGATCGCGGCCCTCGCCGCCGCCGACGCCGCCGCATACCGGGCAGCGCTCGAGGAGATCGTCGACGACTTCGCGGCTCGCGACGCCCACCTGACCGGCATCCCGATCGCCGACACGGCGCTGATGCTCGAGATCCTCGCCGGCCGCCGCGGCCTCCGGTCCGACCTCGACGCGCCGCTCCTCCCCCGCCTGCATCCGAGCACGGACTTTCCCCTCGGCACGCCGGAGCACGCCTCCGAGGCGCCGCACGACGACGACGACGACCCGGACTCTGCCGCGGACGACCGATAGGAGCCCACCGATGACCCGCGCGACGATCATCCACTTCACAGATCCCGGGTGTCCGTTCGCCTTCTCGGCCGAGCCGGTCCGCCTCCGCCTGGCGTGGATCTACGGCGAGCAGATCGATTGGCGCGACCGGATGGTCGGGCTCGCCGAGTCGCCCGCGACATACGAGGACAACGGCTTCACCGTCGAGCGGCTGTCGAAGTCCCTGACCAAGCTCTCGAGTGAGCACCACATGCCGATGGACACTTCCCTGCGCCCGCGTATGGCCGCGACGATACCCGCCTGCCGCGCTGTCGTCGCCGCGCGCCTGCACGCCCCCGGCCGCGACAGCGCCCTCCTGCGCCGGCTCCGCGTCCGAACCTTCTCCGGCGAGCTGCTCGACGCCCCCGAGACGATCGCGGCCGCGGCGCTCGACGCAGGGATCGATCCGGCCGAGCTCGCCGCCTGGGGCGAGTCGACCGAGGTTGCCGACGCCCTCGCCGAGGACATGGATCTCGCCCGCCACCCCCGGCCGGCCGGCCTCGCCCTCGACCGCAAGCTCGCCGGATGGTCCGGCGGCCGGCGCTACACCTGCCCGTCATATGAGATCGCCGGGCCAACCGCGGCCGAGCCGACCGTGATCCCGGGGTTCTGGCCGTTCTCGGTCTACGAGGTCGCGATGGCCAATCTGGTCCCCGAGGCCGAGCGTCGAGACCCGCCGCAGGACGTCGCGGAGGTGCTCCGCTGGGCGGACACCCCGCTTGCGACGCAGGAGGTCGCGGCGATCTGTGAGCTCGACTTCAACCCGGCTCGTGAGGCACTCGGTCGCGTCGCGGACGAGCAGCACGTCGGCTGGGACGGGTTCTGGACACTCGCCTGAGCCGGCCGCCGGCGACCGTCCGCCCGCCGGCCCGGCCGCCGAGCCGGCGAGCGCCGATCGCGCAGGCGAGTTCGGCTACCCTTCGGCGCGCGATGAGATCCCGTCTGCCAAAGCTGATCGGCACATCCTTCGCCCTGGCGATCGCGATCGCCGGCTGCGGTTCGTCGACCGGCAACTCGGCGATCCAGGCGGCCCCGTCGGCGCCCCAGGGCCGGATCACGATCCCGGCTGCGATCACGACGCCGAAGGCCGGTCCGCTCTCGAAGGAGCCGACGATCACCAAGGGCCCGGCGCCGGCGCGACTCGTCATCAAGGACCTCGTCAAGGGGACCGGCGCCGTCCTCAAGGTCGGCCAGACTGCGACCGTCAACTATGTCGGCGCGACCACCGCCAACGGCAAGGTCTTCGACGCATCGTGGAAGCACGGGATGCCGTCCCAGTTCCAGCTGATGACCGGCGCCCTGATCCCGGGCTGGGTCCAGGGACTCCCGGGGATGCGCATCAACGGTCGGCGCGAGCTGATCATCCCGGCCGCGCTCGGCTACGGCAAGCCCGGGAATCCGGCCGCCGGGATCGGGCCCAACCAGGCGCTGACCTTCGTCATCGACCTGCTCGGCGTCTCCTAGCAGCGGAGCGGGAGCCGCAGCCGGATGGTGACCGCAAGGCTCCGGCAGCGCCCGTGACGCGCCGGCACCCGTCCGGGATCCGGTCTGTGCGCGCGACGCTTCGCCACTCCTCCTAAGGGCCGGCCAGAACCGACGATGCTCGATCTGGTCACCGAGCTGGCCTCCTCGGCAGGCGGTGCCTGCTCCTACGTCGACGTGCGCTGGGTCGAGCGGACCCTCGAGCGGCTGACCGTCAGCGGCGGACGGGTCGAGCGAGTTGTCAGCGAACAGGACGAGGGCATCGGCGTCCGCGTCGCGGCCCGGTCGGGCGGGTTCGGCTTCGCCGCGACCCGCGACGTCTCGCGCGCCGGCGGGCTGGCTGCCCTGCGCCGCGCGACGGCGATCGCCACCGCCCAGCCGACGTCCGCCCTCCGACCGCTCGCCCCGGTCCCGCCGGCTCGGGGCGCGTGGGCCGGGCGCTGCGAGATCGACCCGTTCACGACCACGATCGAAGCCCGTCTCGAGCTCCTGCTGAGGGCCGATGCCCTGCTCGGCGGCGATCCGCGGATTGTCCGCACGCAGGCGGAGTCGATCGCCGTCCGCACGAGGAAGGCATTCGCCTCCAGCGAGGGAGCTGCCGTAACCCAGGAGCTGACCGAGTGCGGCGGCGGGATCGAGGCGCACGCGGCCGGCGAGGACGACCTCCAGGTCCGGTCCTATCCATGCGCCCACGGCGGCAGCGTGGCGGCCGCCGGCTACGAGCATCTGCTCGGCCTCGACCTCGTCGGCAACGCCCCGCGGGTCGCCGACGAGGTGATCGCGGTCCTCCTCGCCCCCGAATGTCCGGCGGGCCGCACGACTCTCGTCCTCGGCGACGATCAGCTCGCCCTGCAGGTCCACGAGTCGATCGGCCACGCGCTCGAGCTCGACCGGATCCAGCTCGGCGAGGCGTCCTACGCCGGGACGAGCTGGGTCTCACCGGCTGACATCGGGCGACTCCGGTACGGATCGGACCTCCTGGAGATCAGCGCGGACGCGACGCTACCCCGCGGCCTCGGGTCCTTCGGCTGGGACGACGAGGGCGTCGCCGGCCGCCGCCAGATGCTGATCGAGTCGGGGATCCTCCGCGCCGCCCTGTCTGACCGCACCTCGGCGGCCGCGCTTGGGCTGAGCGCGTCCGGAGGCTGCGCCCGAGCCGACGGGTTCAGCCGGCAGCCGATCGTCCGGATGACGAACGTCTCGATCGAGCCCGGCTCGTCTGGGACGCTCGCCGAGCTGGTCGGCGAGGTCGACGACGGCGTCTACATGGAGACGAACCGCTCGTGGTCGATCGACGACCGCCGGCTCCACTTCCAGTTCGCGACCCAGCTCGGACGCGAGATCCGCAACGGCGAGCTCGGCCGAATCCTCAAGAACCCGTCGTACGCAGGGCTCACACCCGAGTTCTGGGGCTCGCTCGACGGCGTCTGCTCCGCCTCGGAATGGCGGCTCTGGGGACTCTTGAACTGCGGCAAGGGAGAGCCTGGCCAGGTCGCGCACGTCTCGCACGGAGCCGCGCCCGCCCGCTTTCGCGACGTCCAGGTCGGGGTCGCCGACCGTTGACCGAGCTCGACCTGGCCGAGCGGACGCTCGGCTTCTGCCAGGGCGCCGCGCAGGTCAACGTGACCAGGGAGCGGTCGCTGGCGTCCCGCTTCGCCCGATCGACGCCGACCCAGGCGACGGCGGTCGACGACACGACGGTCGAGGTTCTCTGCCTCGTCGACGGCCACACCGGGGCTGCGTCGACCAACCGGACCGACGTCGCCGCGCTCGAGGAGGTGGCCGTGCGAGCCCGGCGGATCGCCGCCGCGTCGGCGCACACCGGCCGCGGCGAGCACCCCGACCTGCCCCTGCCGAGCGGCCCGGGAGGAGACCCGGACGGCCCTTGGCACGGCCACGACCCGGCGACCGCGGAACTCGATCCAGCGGTCGCGGGCCGGCAGCTCGCTGGCGCGTTCGACGCCGCCGGGAGCAACGCGACCGAAGCCTTCGGCATCTGGACGTCCGGTGAGGTGACGAGCGCGATCGTCTCGAGCGCGGGCATGCATGCGTTCGAGTCGGTGACCGACGCCCACATGAAGGTGATCTGCCGAGACCCGTCCGGGCGGAGCGGTTACGGCGCCGCCACCGGGGTCAGCAGCGCCGGCCTCGACGGGTTCGCGATCGCCGAACGCGCGCTCGAGCGGCTGAGCCGCGACCCACCGGGCGAGCTTGCACCCGGCGAGTACGAGGTCGTCCTCGACCACGAGGCGGTCGGCACGCTGCTCGAGTTCCTCGGCTGGCTCGCCTTCAACGGGATGGCCCACGCCGAGCGCCGCGGGGCCCTCTGCGATCGGATCGGCCGGCCGGTCGCGGCGCCGATCATCAAGATCGCCGACTCCCCCCGCCTCACCGGCGGCCTCCCCCGGCGCTTCGACGCCGAGGCGGTGCCCAAGGAAGAGCTCGTCCTGATCGAGGACGGGGTCGCCCGGGGCGTGGTCCACGACACGCGCTCGGCCGCCGTCGCCGGCGGGCCCGCCCGCTCGACCGGACACGCCCTCGCTCCGGGCGGCGAGCCTGACGGTCCGGTGCCGACCAACCTCGTGCTCGCCGGGGGTCGGGCCGACTCCCTCGAGGAGCTCGTCCGGCCGATTCGCCGCGGCCTCTACGTCACCCGGCTTTGGTACGTCAACCCCGTCGACCCGCGCCACGCCCTACTGACCGGCGTGACGCGCGACGGGACCTTCCTGATCGAGGACGGCCGGATCACGAGGCCGGTGCGCGATGTCCGCTTCACCGACTCGGTCCTCCGCATACTCGCGGCGACCGACGACCTGACCCGGACTCAGCGGCTGGTCAGCGATGCCGAGCACTACGGTCGGCGATTCGCCCACGGCACCGTCTGCCCGGCGCTGCGGGCGACCGGCTTCCGGGTCACCGGCTCGACGACCTGAGACCCGGCGGGGAGAGCCGGCGGGCGCCTTCAGGAGGCGAAGCGCCCGCGACGTAGCCCGGCGGGCCCTTCAGGAGGCGACGCGCCCGCGAACGTAACCCGCCGGGTGCCGCAGCCAGTAGAAGTTGATGTCGTAGCCCCAGCCGAACGTCTTCGGCGTGAAGAGGCGCTTGTCGTCCGGGTTCCACATCCGCTGAGCCAGTCGGTCGACGGTCGGACGGCGGAGATCGTACGGCATACCCAAGAACTTGCCCTCGCGTCGGGGAGCCGGTTGCGCGTGCTTGGTCATCATGAGCCTCCTAGTACTGGGGCCGCCAGCCGAGTGGGCTGGTCGGGCTGTGTACCAAGCGTACTCCCCCCTGCCGGCTGGCAAGGCGCGGCAGAGCCGCATGGGCGCCTCCTGGGAGAGAGGATGGGCGGCCCTGGGAGGGGAGGATGGGCGGCCCTGGGAGGGAGGCCCGGGGGCTCTAGCCGGTCGTCGTCGTCGTGGTGCCCGCTACTGGCGTCGCGGCCCACGGGTGCTTGAGCAGCAGGATCGTGTTGGCGACGAACAGCAGGGCGAAGGCGACCGTCCAGCGATTGAGGTTGCGCTCGACCAGCGAACCCCCCCCGAGCGGCCCGGAGCCCGACCCGACGCCGAAGGCGCCCGAGAGGCCTGCGTCCTTGCCCGAGTGCATCAGGACGAGGAAGATCAGGATGACCGAGATCGCGACCTGGATGACCGAGAAGATGGTTTCCATATGTCCAGAACTCTACAAGCCCGGCCGGCGAGGGCCGTTGCCGAGACACGCGAAGTCACTCGAGCTCGTCGAGCCGGCGGAGGATCTCGACCGCTTCCGAGCGGCGATGACGGTCGAGCTCGTGGAAGTCGTCGTCTGAGAGCTTGCCGGTCCGGTGGTCCATGTCGGTGTCGAGGATCTCCCTGTACTTCGCGTCCCGGGCCGCCTCGAGTGCCTTGCGCCCGTCGTCGGCCCCCGGCTTGGACGACGCACCCCGGAGCGGGCCGCTGACGATCCAGACGACCCCGCCGAGCAGCACGAACACGGCGAGCACGCCGATCACCGTCATCCGGCTAAGCCTGCTGGAGGTCGCGTCCGACACGGGCGAGGTACCGCGCCCGCACCCGCCGACCACCCGACGGCCAGATCGCCGTCAGACCTCCGGCGAAGACTATGAACCCGCCGAACCAGATCCACGTCACCAGGGGCGAGTTCATCAGGTGGAAGGACGCCGTCGGCGACGCCTGGACGTAGTGCTTGGCGATCGCCGACAGGAGGATGAAGGCGTACTCCGGATGCCCGGCCGGAACCAGCTTGTTGCCCTGGGCGATGAGCGGCTGGAGCGCGTCGATGTTCGGCTGGATCGCCGTCCAGATGTCCCGCCGCAGACCCGCCTGCAGACCGACGTGGGCGGTCGTCTCGCCGCCGATCAGGCTGCCGATCGGCCCCTGGCTCGTGTCGTTGGCCGGGTAGTAGCCGGCGCTCGGCCGCAGCACCCCGACCGGGCGGCCGTGCCGGGTCACGTCGATCACCGCGCCCAGCGTCATGATCGCCCCAGTGCTGTTCGGATCGGTGATCACCGATTGCGTGGCCCGCTCGTAGGTGTACCGGTAGTCGCCGACCAGCGTGCTCTGACCCGGCCTCAGGCTGATGTCCCGGACGTGCTGGAAGGCCGTCGACGCCGCGACGCCGACGAACAGGACGGCCATCCCGACATGGACCGTGTAGCCACCGTAGCGTCGTCGGTTGCGTCGGATCAGCGACGCGAAGGCCGCCGGCGGCGACTCGTCCGACATCGCCCGGCGGGCGCCGATCCCCCGCCAGAACTCCTGGCCGACGCTCCCGAAGACGAAGGCCGCAACGCAGAACATCACGATCGCCAGGGGCTTGCGGGCAGCGTGGGTCGCCGCGAGCAGGGCGACCAGCGTGACCAGCGCGGCGAGCAGCGGGACACGGAAGTTCCGTCTCGCGTTGGCCGCGGTCGCCCGCCGCCAGGCGATCACCGGTCCGACCCCCGAGAGGAGGACGAGGATCAGCGCGAGCGGCACCGTGTATTGGGAGAACCACGGCGGGCCGACCGACGCCTTCGATCCGGTCAGGGCCTGCGAGATCAGCGGGAAGAAGGTTCCCCAGAAGATCACGAAGCACAGGCCGACGAGGACGAGGTTGTTGAGCAGGAAGATCGACTCGCGGGAGAGCAGGGAATCCAGGCGGTTCTCGCTCTTGAGCACGTCCCGCCGACTGATCACCAGGTAGAGCGACCCGACGACGAGGACGCCGATCAGGACGACGAACGGCGTCCCGAGGGTCGACGCGCCAAACGCGTGGATCGACTGGAGGATGCCCGACCGGACGAGGAACGTCCCGAGGATCGCCAGCGTCCCCGACGCGAGGACGAGCGACGCATTCCAGACCTTCAGCATCCCCCGCTTCTCCTGGATCATGATCGAGTGGATGAACGCCGTCGCGATCAGCCACGGCATCAGCGCGGCGTTCTCGACCGGATCCCACCCCCAGTAGCCGCCCCACCCGAGCTCGGCGTAGGACCACCGCGCCCCGAGCAGGATCCCGATCCCCAGAAAGAGCCACGACCCGAGGGCGAAGCGGCGCGTCGCCCGGATCCACTCGGCATCGATCCGTCGGGTGATCAGCGCGCCGACCGCGAAGGCGAACGGGATCGTGAACAACGTGTACCCCGAGTAGAGCATCGGCGGGTGGATCATCATGCTCGGGTGGCGCAGCAACGGGTCTAGCCCGGCCCCGTCGATCGGCGCCGGATGAGTCGTGGCGAACGGCGTCGCCAGGAAGATCGTCAGCGACGAGAAGAACGCCCCGAAGCCGAGCAGCACGGCCGTCGCGTACGGGACCACCTCCCGGAGCGCCCTCCGCGTCAGGAAGATCGCCAGGCTCGACCAGAGCGAGAGCAGCAGGAGCCAGAGCAGGAGGGACCCCTCCTGCGAGGACCAGACGGCCGCCGCCTTGTAGAAGGTCGGCGTCGTCAGGCTCGACGTGCTCGCGACGGTGTTGAGGCTGAAGTCCGACCGCAGGAACCCGAGCTCGAGGATACCGAAGGCGACGGAGACGATCACCGCGAGGGCGTAGACCGACCGCCGTCCGGAATCGACCCACTCCCGACGTCCGGTCCGCGCCCCGTAGAGCGACGCCCCGATCCCGTAGACGCAGACGCAGAGCCCCAGGATCAGCGCCGCCCGGCCGACCTCGGCCCCCATCAGCTGGGCGAGCCGGGCACTAGTACGGCTTGCTGCCGGTCTTCGCGGCCGCGAACTTCGACGGACACTTGGTGACAAGCGTCCCCGGCTGCCCGACGAAGCCGTTGCCCTGCTTGCGGACGTCGACGATGATCTCCCGGCCCTGGCGGAACGGACTCGGCACCGAGCCGCCGTAGGCCACCGCCACCGAGGCGCCGGTGCCCGCCCGGTCGGCCACCCGGAAAGCGGTCGTATCCCCGGTCCGCGAGATCGAGTTGTTGACGACCGTTCCCGTCAGCTCGTACGACTGGCCGGCGCGCGCACCCGCCAGCAGTTGGCTCGGCGTCCGGGTCGGGCTGGCCGCCGTGAAGCTCGTGTAGACCAACGCCGTCGCCAGGATCACCGCCGCGCTGAGGGCCGCGACCAGCCTGATCATGCGCTTGCGGGGCGGGCTCATCGGTCCTCGAAGTATCTCAAAGACGCCCCGAGGGCCGCCCCGGCCTGGGCGATAACGCCCGCCAATCTGAAATTAACGTGATCCGGCGAAACCTTTTGCGCGGAAGGACGTCCATGAGGGAGATGTCCATTTCAACACGAATCCGATCCTCGTCGCCAGCCGCCGGCGCGGCCGCGGCTCCGGCGACCCCCCGTGGGGCGGGCGACACCTTCGAATGGGACATGCGCAAGAACGACGGGCCGACCGACCGGGCGTTCTACGACTGCGGCTGCGGCTACAAGTTCACCGCCCGCGTCGCGACCACGGTCAGCTGTCCGCACTGTGGCGCCGGGCAGGCCTGGTAGAGGCGGCGTCTGGCCGGCTCGGCGAGTGGGCGCTACGCGGCCGGCGGGCGGGCCTGCTCGATGGGTGGGCACGCCTATTCGCGCCCGGGGCGGGCCGGCTTCGCGGACGGACGCCTACTCGGCCGGCGGCGGGCCGGCTCCGTGGGTGGGAACGGCTATTCGCCCGGGGGCGGGCCGGCTCGGTGGGTGGACGCCCTACTCGGCCGGCGGCGGGTCGGCTGCTGCCCGGGGCTCGGACTTCGGCAGCCTGGCCGGAGTGTCGCTCTTCGGCTCGACGTAGTCGACCGGATCGCTGTCGATGAAGTCGTCCGCCTTGCGACCGGCCGCGATCGGCGGGTGCTCCTTCGGATCGACCTCGTCGGCGTGGACCAACGGCTTCAACTTCTCGGCCTTCAACTGGTTGCGGATCTCGGCGAGCTCCTCGCCGTTGGCGGCCAGTTGCTCCTCGAGGGTGTCGATCCTGCTGTAGAGCTCATCGCGCTCGAGCGCGACTCGGCGGTCGGTCTGCTCGCTCATGAGGTCCTTCCTCGGGTGTCGGTAAAGCGGATGGGTCGAACCTGAGGATAGCCCGCGCCGCCGGCAGGCCGAGGCCAGCCATCTCGGCAAGGCGCGGGTGCAACCGCCGCTCGAGCCCGGAGCCGGGCGGGTCGCGCCGGCGGCGTTCAGGACGGATGCCGGGCCGGGGCCTGAGCGAGACGGCCTTCGCCGTCCTCCATCGCGCGGCGGACGCGCTGCATGAGCACGGGCACGCTGAACGGCTTGGCGACGTGGTCACAGGCACCCGCCTCGAGAGTCTCGAGTACCTCGCCCTCGGTCGCGCGACCGGTGAGCATGATGACCCGCGTGCGTCGAAGCGCGCCGGCTTCGGACAGGGCCCGGAGAACGCTGAGGCCGTCCAGGCTGGGGAGGTCCCAGTCGAGCACGATCACGCGTGCGGCGACGGCTGGATCGGCGCCGCCCATGAGGTGGGCGGCCTGCAGTCCGTCGGGAATGCGAAGCGTGCTGTAGCCCCGGGTGACGAGCGCGTGCTCGAGCAGATCTCCGAGCATCGCGTCGTCCTCCACGAGCACCACATCCAGCGCGCTCGCGACGGTGTCCAGCTCGCCGGCCACCCGCACTCGGTCGCCGCCGGACGCCTTGGCGACGGCAAGCGCCTCGTCGGCGGCGCGATAGAGCGTCTCCACGTCGACCGCGCCGCCAGCGCCCCCTAATTCGGCCAGGCCGGCACTGACGGTGAGCGTGGTCCGGTGTCCGGGGTCGGCGCCGAACGCGGCGGCCCGGATCTGCTCGACGAACTCACCGACCCGCTGACGCCCGTCGGCGATCGTCATGCCGAACATGCCGACGACGAACTCGCCGCCGTCCCACCGAGAGAGGATGTCCTCTCCCCGGAAATGCTGCGCCAGCGCGCGGGCCACCCCGCGGACGGCCGCATCTCCCTCGGCGTGTCCCAGCGCCTGGTTGATCCGCCTCAGGCCGTCGATGTCGAAGACCGCCAGGCACAGCGGCTGGCCGCCGCGGGCGCTGAGCAGCCGGAAGGTCTCGATCACCTCGGCGGCGCGCCGGCGGTTGGCCAGCCCGGTGAGATGGTCCGTATCGGCCAAAGCTCGCAACAGGCGCACGCGCTCGAGACGGTTGGCGATACGGGCGCTGAGCTCCCGCCCGCCGAGCGGCTTGCTGATGTAATCGTCGGCTCCCGCCGTGAACACGGCGTCCGCGGTGCCCTCCTGCCGGCGACCGGTCAGGATCAGGACCGGCAGCGCCGCCCACCGCGGATCGTTGCGGACCGCACGGCACAACTCGAGCCCGGAGACTCCGGGCATCTCGATGTCGAGTATGAGGAGATCGGGGTTGACACGCTCGAGCGCTTCCCAGAGCCGGCCGGGCTCCGAGCAGGTCTCGACCGCGAGCCCATCAGCCTCGAGTCGCGCGCGGATCGCGTCGAGGATCACGGAATCGTCGTCGACGGCGAGGATCGTCGTCTCGCTGGCACGTAGCCGCTCGCGCAGATCGACCACGTAGTCGATCAGCCCGACGACCGGCAGCGAACGCGGCAGGAACCCACGTCCACCGAGGCGCGCGACCTCCACGCGGTCCAAATCGCCCGCCGGATCGGTCAGCACGAGGACGCACGCTGACGCTGACACCGCCGAGAGGAACGCCCGCGCCGCCGCGATCCCGCCGGGCAGCACCGGGTCGAGCAGCACGATGCTCGGCCGCTGGCGGCTTACAAGCCGATGCCCCTCTGCCGACGAGACGGCAATGCTCGCGGCGAGGCCACGCAACGCCGCCTCGTCCGCGATCCGCTGCATACGCTCCTTGTCAGACCCGACGACCAGGAGGTCCACGGTGGCCGCCGGGGCGGCCACCGGCGCCGGATCCGCCGGCCTCTCCTCGAGGGCTTGACGGAGGCTGAGCACGAGGTCGGCGAGGCGCGGAAACTGGTCGACCCCGGGTTCACCGAGGACGCCTTCGAGCTCGCGCGCCATCTCCCCGGCGGCGATGAAGCCAAAGGTGCCGGCCGACCCCGCCAACTTGTGCGCCTGACGGCGGGCGGCCTTGCGCCGGGTGTCGTCGAGCGGGCCGAGGAGTCCCTCCAGTACGGCCTCCTCGACCACATCCACTGACGCCAGGACTTCGTCGCGGCGCCGGGCCCAGATCGCGCGCAACGCCGCCGCCGCCCGATCGCTCGCCGTTGCGCTCACTTCGGCCGTCACGGCCTCGGCGCGGGCCCGTCAGCCCCGACCGGCCCCCCGACGCGGGATACACGCAAGACGCGACGGACCGCACGCCGGCCAGGTGGACGGCCCCCACGCCGGCGACGTGGACGGACCACACGCCGGCCACGTGGCCGGCTCACTCGCGCTCAGTGCTCCGGCCCGTCCAGCCGAGAATCTCGGCGACCTCGTCAGCCAGGGTCATCGGATCGAACGGCTTGGCCACGACCGCTCTGACTCCGAGCTTCGCAAACCGCGCCCGATCGGCCGGTTGGAGCTTCGCCGTCAGCAGAATCACCGGGATCTCCCGGGTGGCCGGGTCGGCCTGGAGGCACTCGAAAGTCGCCGGACCGTCGAGGTCGGGCATCATCACATCCAGCAGGATCGCATCAAGCCGCTCGCGTCGGGCGCACGACAGGCCGTCTGCCCCGCAGCCTGCCGTCAGGACCTCGTGACCGCCCACCATCTCGAGGCTCATCTGGGCGACCTCGCGGATGCTGTCGTCATCGTCGACGACGAGTATGCGCCTAGGCTCCAACGTCCACCGGGCCCACCGCCGGGGCGAGCGTGCCGACGAGCCGGAGCACGTCACGCTCGAACTCCTCGAGCGGCACGTCGCCCTTCGTCATGAAACTCGTGTGTCCCGTGTCGAGCCGCCGCCGGTCGGCGGCATCCAGGTCACGAGCTGTGTACACGACGGTCGGGACGTCACGCAGCCGCTGATCCTGGCGCAGCCAGTCGGCCACCCAGAAGCCATCGCCGTCGGGGAGCCCGACGTCGAGGATCAAGAGGTCGGGGTGGAGCCCCCGGCTGAGCTCGACGGCGTCCGTCCCGGTCGCGGCGTGCAGAGCCCTCATGCCGTGTCGCTCGAAGAACGCGACGAGTACGCTCGCGAGGTCCCGGTCATCCTCGACCACCAAGACCAGGCGGGGCGCCGGCCGCTCGGCCAGAGCCTGCTCGAGCGCTTCGAGCAGCGTCCTCTCGTCCAGCGGCTTCGCGACCCGCCGCGCGGCCTGCGCCGATGTCTGCGAGACGTCCTCATCCGCGGCGGCGCCGACGACGACGACGGGGATGTCGCACGTCAGCGGCGATTGGGAGAGCGCCAGCGCCGTGTCCCACCCGCTGCACGTCGGCATCGAGAGGTCCAGCAGGATCGCACTCGGGCGCTCGGAGACCGCGCGGTCGAACGCCTCCTGCCCTGACGCGGTCGCGATCACTTCGTAGCCCGCGGCGACGAGCATCCCTCCGACCACGTCGCGGACGCCGGGATCGTCGTCGCAGATCAGGATCCTCGGGAGGAGCGCCGTGGCCGACGGCGCGACCGGCAACGCCGGGGCAGGCGGCGTGAACTCGGCCTCGACCACCGGCACGGCCGCGCACGTGGGCACAGCCGAGTCGACCGGTGTCGCCGGCAGCGTGAAGCAGAAGGTACTTCCGTGCCCAAAGGAGCTCTCGGCCCAGATCCGGCCGTCGTGCTGCTCCACGATGCTGCGACAGATCGCCAGCCCGAGGCCGGTCCCTCCCTTCTCGCGAGCATCCGAGGAATCGACCTGCTGGAAGCGCTCGAAGATTCGCTCGAGCTTCTCCGGCGGGATCCCGCGGCCCTCGTCACGCACCCGAAAGACCACTTGGTCGCCGATCGCCTCGTGCTCCAGCCAGACCCGGCCGCCGTCCGGGGAGAACTTGATCGCATTGGAGATCAGGTTGGTCAGGGTCTGGAGGACGCGGTCGGGATCGGCCCAGGGCACGCCGCTCCCCTCGCCGACCACGAAGGTCACGCCGGCGTTCGCGGACGCCGCCCGCATCGCGTCGACCGCCTCGCCCACAAGTTGACCCGCGTCGCAGGCAAGGCGCTTGAGCTCGACCTTTCCCGACTGCATGCGCTCGATGTCGAGGATGTCGTTGATCAGACGGACGAGCCGGTCAGTGTTCTTGAGCGCGATCTCCAGCATCCGCTCGGCCTTCTCCGGCGCGGAGGTGAGCACGCCGCCGGCCAACAGCCCCAGGGAGCCGCGGATCGAGGTCAGCGGCGTCCTGAGCTCGTGGCTGACGATCGAGATGAACTCGTCCTTGGCCCGTTCGACCGCACGCCGATCGGTGATGTCGCGCAGGAACGCGTTGAAGCACAAGCTGGATTCGGTATCGAGCGGGGAGATCGTCAGCTCGACGGCAAATTCGGTCCCGTCGCGACGGATCGCCGTGAGCTCGAGCCGCCTGCCGAGGGCATGCGTCTCGCCGGCCGCCAGAAGCCGCGCGAGCCCACGCCGGTACGAGTCGCGATGGCGCTCGGGCACGACCGTCTCGGCCAGGTCGCGGCCGAGAATCTCCTGCCGCGACCACCCGAACGTCGCCTCGGCCACGCTGTTCCAGTCGGTGACCGCACCGGTCGCGTCGATCTGGATGAACGCGTCGTGCGCCGTCTCGAGGATCTGCCGCGTCTGGTGCTCGCTCGCCTTCAATGCGGCTTCGGCCGCCACGCGCTCGGAGACATCTCGGGCCGAGGCGTAGATCAGCCCGTCCTCCGGGACGGCGACCGCCCTCCAATCTATCCAGGCCCATCCGCCGTCCCGTTTCGCGTAGCGATTCACGAAATCCACCGTCACGCCGCCCTGCGCGAGGCCGGCGGTCTCCCGGTCGGTCCGCTCACGGTCGTCCGGATGGACGAACTCCACGAACGGGCGTGACCGAAGCTCCGTCTCGGTCCATCCGAGCGTCTGCGTCCAGGCCGCGTTCAGCGTGCGAAAGACGCCGTCGAAGCCGGCGGTGCAGACGAGATCATGCGAGACCTCGAAATAGCGGGAGCTCCGGCGCAGCGCCTCCTCCACGTCGCGCCGCGCGACCTCGTCTCGATCGAGCAGACCGGCGAAATGCCATAGCAGGCCGGCGCTGACGGCGATTGCTGCCACGGTCAGCAGCAGTACCCCGATCGACGGGCCGTACAGGCCCAGCCGTTCGCCGAGCCATCGGAGGGAAGCGAGCAGGCCCAGCAGGGCGACCGACAGCGGGAGCAGACGGCGGATCACCGTCCCGCCGGGACCCCCGCTCGTGAACCGGTTCTTCGCGCTGCTTCGCGAGCGCCTCATCGCGTCGCCTGGCCGCTTGGGCATCGGGAGGGCTCGTCTCATCTCAGGCGACTGACGGTAGGGGTTCTCTCCCATCGGCGCGGTCCCCACGTGAGTTGAGTGCTCCGCTGCTCGCCCCAGGAGCTCCGCTGCTCGCCCCAGCTCCACCTCATGTTCGGGTCAGGCCAGCCGATACGATCCGAGCGCGGGCGGGGCGTCGGGACCCCGTCGTCGATCGGTCCCTTCCGGGCTCAAGTTTCTCAACGCCGCTGCCGATACCTTCGGCGTGAGTGCACCCATCCGCTCGAGCTCTGCGGACCGCGCGGGAGCGCTCGGGTGGACAGAGGGAGCGATATTGGCGCTCGCGCTGGGATTCCTCGGCGCCGCTCGCTCCGCGCCGGCGATCGCCGCCAGCCCCCCCGCGACCACGCCCGTGCCGGCCGCCTCGCTGGTCTTCGCGGGACGTTCGTGGAGCATCAAGGCCGGGGCCGGACCGCTCGCGCCGGGTCCCAACCTGTTCTCCAACGCCCTCCAGAACGTCTGGGTCGATGCGGTTGGACAGCTCCACCTGCGCCTCACCTACCGGGACGGCCGCTGGCAGGCAGCCGAGGTCATCCTCGACGAGAGCCTCGGCTACGGGACGTATTCCTTCGTGATCTCCTCACCGATCGGCACGCTCGACCCGAACGTCGTGCTCGGCCTGTTCACCTGGAACGACGACCCTGCGTACCACCATCGCGAGCTTGACGTCGAGGTCGCCCGCTGGGGGGTCGCCGGAGGGCCGACGAACGCCCAGTACGTGGTCCATTCCAACAATCTCGATGGCACGGTCCAGCGCTTCGTCGCGCCGTCGACCGCCCCGACGGTGCACGCCTTCACCTGGGGACAGAAGAGCGTCACGTTCGCAAGCAGGTCCGCCGGGGGCCTGCCGATCGCCGGTTGGAGATACACCGGCTCCGGGATACCGCGGACGGGCGGCGAGCGAGCTCACCTGAATCTGTGGCTCGACCACGGGATGCCCCCGGTGAACGGCGCGGAGGCCGAGGTCGTGGTCTCCAACTTCTCCTTTGCCCGCTGATCGGAGAACCGTCGGATCCGAGACGCCGTCGCGCGGCGATCGCGCGGAGGATCGCTCCACGGCCGGAGTAGCCTGATCGCGTGACTCACACGCGACATTCCCGTGGCCTTCCTGACAGCCCATGACCGGGAGCAGGACGTGCGCGAGCTCGAAGCCCTCGAGGCCGTCGGCGTGATCATCAAACCCGTCGCCCCGGTCACCTTCGCCGGCCGCGTCGCCGCGGCGTTCGTCTGGTCCCCTTGAGCATTTCAACCGGCGACCGCGCCGATCCGGCCGTCATCGCGCTCCGAGCGATCTGGGCGGCGCGACGCGACGAGGTGATCGCTCGCGTGGACGTCATCGAGGAGGCCATCACCGACGCCCTGATTGGCGACCTCGGGGACGACGTGCGCGGCCGAGCCGCTCAGGAGGCGCATCGCCTCGCGGGGTCAGCCGGCAGCTTCGGGTTTGCCGCGGCGTCGTCCTATGCACGAGAGATCGAGCTGGCACTGAAGGTCGGCGCCCCCCGCGCCCCCGATCAGCTCCAGCGGCTCGCCCAGCTCGTGGTGGACCTCCGCCACGACCTCGAGTCCGACCTTCCTGAATCCGACGACGAGCCCGGATCGACGAAGCCGGCGCTCCAGTCCGGCGAACGCCAAGGCAAAGGCAAAGGCGAAGGCGAAGGCGAAGGCAAAGGCAACAGGCAACGGCAAAGGCAAAGGCGTGGACGTGCTCGTGCTGGCGATGGAGCCCGGACGGGGACGGCGGGTCGCCACCGAGACGGCGGCCCGCGGGCTCGTTGCCGCGTTCGCTGTCGATGCCGAGGACGCCCAGCGGGCGCTGGACTCGACGCCGCCCCCCGGCGTGATCGTCCTGGAGGCGACGGGAGCGAAGTCGCTGGAGCTGCTCGAACGCGCGGCCGCGAAGGCCCCTACGATCGTGCTCGCCGCCCCGGGAGCGGTCGACCGCGTCGAGGTCGCGCGCCGGGGTGGACGCGGGCTGCTCGACTGCCAGAGCACGATCGTCCAGATCGTCGACGCCGCCGTCGGCCTACGCGATCGGTTGCGCAGCGCGGGCACGACGGTGCTCGCGGTCGACGATGACCTAGTACTGCTGGACCTGCTCGGCTCGGTGCTCTCCGCGGCCGACCTGCGCGTCGAGACCTGTGCCGACCCGGCTCGCTTCTGGGACCGGCTCAGCGAGGTGGCGCCCGATCTGGTCATCGTGGACTACGACATGCCGGGGATCATGGGATCCGACCTGGCGCAATCGATGCGCAACGACCCCCGCTACCAGGCCTTGCCGATCATCTTCCTGACGGCCCACGGGAACTCAGAGACCGTGCGGAGGATCTTCGAGGCGGGCGCCGACGACTGCGTCACGAAGCCGCTCGATGGGCCGGAACTGCTGGCTCGGATCTCCAACCGGCTCGAGCGGGTGCGTCTTGTGCGGACGCTCGCCGAATCCGACCCGCTGACCGGACTGGCCAACCGCCGCCGCTCGGTTGCGGCCGTCGAAGCTCAGCTCGCGCTTGCGCGGCGGACCGGGGAGGTCGTGTATCTCGCCGTGCTCGACGTCGACGACTTCGGGGGGGTCAACGAGGACCACGGCCGAGAGGTCGCGGACGCCGTTCTCCGGGCCGTCGGGGGGGCGCTGAGCGGGGCATTCCGCGCCGAGGACGTCGTTTCCCGCGGAGACGGGGACGAGTTCGTGATCGGGATGTACGGGATGCAGGAGGGGGATGCACGCGAGCGAGTCGGCGGCCTTCTGGAGAGCGTCCGGGACCACGAGATGCCGGGAGGTGCGCACATCACGCTCAGCGCGGGGCTGGCTTGCTTTCCGCGCGACGGCCGTGATGTCGAGACGCTCTACCGGGCGGCCAGCCGGGCGATGCGTCGCGCGAAGTCGGCGGGGCATGACCGGGTGACGGGAACCGAGGAAGTGGCCGGCGACGGCCCGGAGAGGGTTGATGTCGTGGTCGTCGAGGACGACGGCGCGCTGGCTGCGCTCCTGCGGCAGTCCTTGCAGACGCGAGGCTACGCGGTGAGACTGATCGACGACGGACAGGAGGCGCTGGCTCGGCTCGGCGGCCCCCGCCCGGCGCTCGCCGCCCCAGTGATCGTCCTCGACTGGGATCTGCCCGGCGTCGCCGGGATCGACGTCCTCCGCTCGCTGGCGGCCGGAGGCCTGCTCGCGCGGAGCCGCGTGATCATGGTGACGGCGCGCACAAGCGAGCGGGAGGTCCTCCAGGCGCTCGAGGCCGGGGCGATCGACCATGTGGCCAAACCGTTCAGCGTGCCCGTACTGATGCAGCGCGTTCGCCGCGCGATGGATCGCTGAGCGCCTGATTTGATCTCCGAGCATCTCGTCGTCCTCGTCGTGATCGGCGAGGGCGGCGTCCTGGTCTTCGGCTTCCTGCTCCTCTTCGTGCACGGCGCGGGCACCCGGCTGCGCCAACGCATGCTCGGTGGGCGGATCGCCGCATCGCGGGCGGCGCTGATCCGGACGATCAATGCCGACGAGGACGGGGTGGACACGACCGGGCGCCTGCCCCGCCTACCGTTGCGCGAGGAGCTCGAGCTCCTCGGCGCGCTGCGGCCGAGCGTCGCCGGGGCCGGCCACGACCGAATCCGTGCGATCGCGGTCGGCTCGGGACTTGCGAGCCGCGGCGAGCGGCTGTGCGTGAGTCGGCTCGGGCGGCGGCGGCTGCGAGGCGTGCGCCTGCTGACGCTTCTGGGGTGCGGCGAGACCTGCGTGCCGCCGCTGCTGGACGACCGCCGTCCGCTGGTGCGGGCACAGGCCGTCGAGTGGGCGGCCGACCACCCGGATCCCGCTCTCGTCAGGCGGATCGTCAGCCTGCTCGGCAGCCCGGAGATCGTGGCGCCGTTCACGGTGCGGGACGCGCTCCGAAGAATCGGCCGGCCCGCGGTCGGGCCGCTGGTCGAGCGTCTGGGGCGGGCGTCGGGGACCGCCGCGCGAGAGCCTCTGCGCGTGGCCGACGATCTTGCCGACCCGCTGATGCTGGAGGCGGCGCTGAGACTGAGCTCGGACAAAGACCCCGGCGCTCGCGCCGGAGCCGCGCGTCTGCTGGGGGCCCTGGGGGGCGCCGGCGCGGTCGAGACGCTCGCCCGTCAGCTCGAGGACCCGGACGAGGCGGTCCGGGCGACGGCCGCGCGGGCGCTCGGGCACAGCGGACACTGGGCGAAGGGCCCGGCTCTGGCCAGGGCTCTGCGGGACCCGGCGTGGGAGGTGCGGCGAGCCGCCGCCCTCGCCTTGAGATCCTTTGGGAGCCCCGGCGTCCTGCTCCTGCGCCGGGCGCTCAAGGATTCCGACAGCCACGCCCGCGACATGGCTCGACAGACCCTCGACCTTCCTGAGGCGGCGACCCACTGACGTTCGCCTGGCTGGGACCGCTGACCCGCGTGATCCTCGTCGACGAACAGTGGGCGATCTTCGTGTATTTCCTCGCGGTCAACGGGTTCCTGTTGATCCTGCTGGCGGGCTCGGCCCTCGAGCTGCGCCGTCATCGGCGGGAGGTCTGGCTCGAGAGCAACTGGCGAATCCTCAGCTCGCCGGCCGCGCCGACGATCTCGATGCTGGCACCCGCGTACAACGAAGCGGCCACCGTCAGCCAGAGCGTCCGTTCGCTGCTGACGCTCCGCTATCCGAATCTCGAGGTCGTCCTCGTCAACGACGGGTCCAGCGACGCGACGATCGACGTGCTGCGCCGGGACTTCGAGCTCGTTCCGATCCTCCCGATCTACCGTCGGAGCGTCGAGTCGGCGGCCATCCTCGGGATCTACCGGTCGCGCGTGCGGCCGGACCTGGTTGTCGTCGACAAGGAGAATGGCGGCAAGGCCGATGCACTCAACGCCGGGCTGAACATCGCCAGCGGCGAGTTGGTGTGTGCGATCGACGCCGACACGATCATCGAGCCGGACGCGATGATGAAGATGGCCCGTCCGTTCATCGGCGTCAACGCCCACCGCGTCGTCGCCGCCGGAGGGACGATCAGGGCGGTGAACGGTTCCACGGTTCGACAGGGACGTGTGGTCGAGCCGCACACGCCGCGGAAGTTCGTACCGGCGGTCCAGGCGGTCGAATACCTGCGGGCCTTTCTGACCGGCCGCCTCGGATGGAACCGCATGGGCGGAAACCTGATCATCTCCGGGGCGTTCGGAATCTTCCGGCGCCAGGCGACGATCGACGCGGGGGGCTATGAGCGGGACACCGTCGGCGAGGACATGGAGCTTGTGGCGCGCCTGCGCAGGCGGGGGATCGAGTCGCGCGGACCCCACCGGGTCGAGTTCATACCCGACCCGGTGGCGTGGACTGAGGTGCCCGAGTCGCTGCGCGTCCTCAGCCGCCAGCGCGACCGGTGGCACCGGGGCCTGGCCGATGTGCTCTGGCGCCACCGGGGCCTCCTCTTCAACCCGCGGTACGGGTCGCTCGGCCTGCTCGCCTTCCCGTATTTCCTCTTCGTCGAGCTGCTGGCGCCGGTCGTCGAGGTGCTCGGGATCTTCGGTCTCGTCGCCGGGTTTGCGATCGGCGCGGTCAACGTGCGCTTCGCGATCCTCTTCATGTTGGCCGCCTACGGCCTCGGGCTGGCGATGACGGTTCTGACGCTCGCCCTCGAGGAGTGGAACTACCGTGGGTACGGCGGCCTGAGGGAGCGACTCCTGCTGCTGTGCTTCGCCTTGCTCGAGCCGCTCGGCTACCGCCAGCTGACAGCGATCTGGCGGATCCGCGGGCTCGTCAAGTATCTGCGGGGACGCACCGACTGGGGGGTCATGACGAGGGCGGGCTTCACGGCGGCCGAGGGCGCCGGCGAAGGGACGGTCGGACCCTGACCGGGCCCGACCCGGCGGCTCAGGGCGAGGGATCGCCGAGTGCCGCCCAGGCGTCGACGAGCGGCTGGATGCCGGTCTTCAGACGCTCGGTGTAGTCGGCCCGCTGCCAACCGTCCCAGCGGACGACCCCCCTGGCCGACCCGCCGGAGCCGGCGTCGACGAGAAGACCGATCTGGTTCACCGTCACGGCATGGGGGAGCCCGTTGACCGGCGTCACCGCCGTGTGGCTGCTGGGGTCACCCATCCCGAGCATCGACCACGGGAGACGGAGGGTCAGCAGGCTGCCGTCGAGATGCCAGAGCGAACGCGAGTCCTGCCGGGGGGAACGAACGTCCCAGACACCTTCGCGGAGGTTGCCGACCGGGAGGTATTCGGCCGGCAGAAAGGCGCCGTCGAGGACGAACGAGCGGTTCGTGCTCAGCCGCTCGAGCGCCCACCCGTCAGGGGCGGGCTTCACGAGGTCGGCAGGCTTCTGCCCGTCGAGCAGCACGGGGTCGATGTCTCCACGGATGCTCGCGGTCGCCGTGTGGGCTCGGGGATCGACGACGACGGCGACATCCTCGCCGCTCCCGCCACCCCCGGGGAGCGGGAGTCCGCCGGGTAGGAGGTCGAAGCCGAGCCGGATCGGGGCGGTCGGCGGTCGCTCGAGTGCGACGATCACGTCGAGGTACGAGGCGTCGTGGTTGACGGACAGCTGCTGGACGCCGTGGCGGGCCTCGGCGAGGACCTGTTTGCCGACGGGGATCGGATCCTCGGCGTTGAGGCCGAACCACTGCTCGTTGGTCAGCGGGTCGTGCCAGAGCGAGCGGCGCTCGCTGTTGACGACCGCCTGGCGGGGGAGCGTGTTCCAGGTGAACTTGAACCACTCGTCGGCCCAGGAGAAGATCAACGCGCCGGCCAGGCCGACGTCGTGCACGACGTGCACGAGCGAGGCGTCGATCGCGAGTGCCTGCTGCTCGGAGTGGTTGCCCTGATCCCGGCCGTTTGTGCCGAAGTGCGCCGAGCCCAACGCCGACGGGACGCCGACCTCGGAGATCAACAGCGGGATGCGCTTGAAGTGGGCGGCCAGATCGGCCAGGTAGCCGGCGTAGGGATCCTTTTTCCCGTGCAGGACGTACGCCTGGTAGGTCGGCTCGTGGCGGAGGAAATCCGGGTAGTACGGATATGCGTGAAAGCTCGCGAACGTCCCGCCGGGCCAGGCCGCGGAAGCGCGGACGTGGTTGGCGTCGACGCCGACAAGGTCCTCGGACCGGAGCGGCTCGTGGGCGTGATGGAGTGGATCGGCGGTCGGCCAGTCGACGAACGCGATCGGCGAACTGCGGCCGTGGGCGGCCTCGGCGGTCGCGAGCTCATCCATCCGCGCGGCGATCCACCGCTCGGTCGGCGATGTCCTGGTCGCGTCTGAGACGCTCGAGAAGTACCGGCCGTGGAAATCCGGGGCGGCCGCGTTGCGCTTGTCGGATGCCAGCGTCCCCTGGGGGTCCCACTCGACGCCGACGATCCAGCCGGCGACCCAGGGCGAGACGTCGGCGGTCCAGACGCCGCTCGCCCGGCCACGGGCCGGCGGGCGGCGGAGGGTGCCGTGGACCGCGCTGCTCGCGGCCCGCAGCTCGGCGGTGAATGCCTTCGTCGGCCCAGGGGCGTAGAGGTTGCCGGTGGCAACGTAGGACTCGTCGGGCAGGTAGACCCCCTGGACCAGATAGATCGGGGCGGTCGGGTGGGCGAGGTTGTATGCGCGGAGCTCCTGATACATCCAGGGTGGGTGGATCGTGTAGATGCGCAGCACGCGGACGCCGAGCCGACCCATCTTCTGGAACCAACGCCGGTAGGTATCGCGGCTGATCGCCAGCTCGCCGGGGCTGTGACCGGGCGTCGTGCTGCCGAGGTTCACGCCGGTCCAGAACTTGATCGGGCCGGAGCGGGTGTGCAGGACGAGGTGGGTGCCGTCGGCTTCGGCGAGGGTCAGCAGACCGCGGTGAACGACCGGCGCGGGAGCTCGAGACGGACCCACCGGAGGCTCTGTGAAGGCGGCCGGATCGGCCGGCCGGCCGGTTGACGGCGCGCCGCAGCCGCCAAGCGCGAGGACGAGCGCGGTGACCGCCAGAAATCGTAGTGTGGGGGAAATCCCTGTCTCCTTGGGCGCGGCCCGTTTTCGGACCGATTGGCGCCGGCATCGGCCCGGGCGGTCACCCGACTCGTATCGGTCTTCGTCGCGGCTTTGTTAGCCCAAGGCCGGGGTTCCACGGTCGCACGTGCTTCGAGCGACCCCGCCTACGGCTGGGTTCGGCCGGCGGTCGTGCGGGTCCGCCGGCGCCTCTCGTCTTCAAGCCTACGCGTCAGCGGCCTGATCGACGGGATCCCGGCCGCTCGGACGAGCACCAACCGCCACAGACCCGATCATCGACGGGCGCACGCCGCGTGGAGGGCGGCAGATCCGGCGAGCGGCCGGCCGGTCGTCGGGTTCTCGAGCAACGACCGTGGAATGCTGATCTGGCTCGATGACCGGTCGCGGCCGGCGGAGGGGTTCGCTCGGAGCTTCGTGCTCGAGCACTCGGGCATCGGGAACGACATCGACGCCTGGCCGAGGTTCGCGTCGCTGATCGGCGCCGGGTTGTCGTGCGTAGCTGTATTCGCGCCATCGCACTACAGCCGGTAGAAATACGCGCTCACAACGCGTCGCGCCCGCAACCTGACCCCGAGGAGCCGCTTTGTCGTACGCACGAGTCCTGCTGGGCCTGATCGTCCTGATCGCCGCTGTCTTCGTCCTGCTCAAGGTCGTGATCGTCGGCGCGGTCTTCGGAGTGTTTGCCTTGATCGTGCTGGTAATCATCCTCAAGGAGGGGCTCTGACCGGCGCTGGGACCGGCGCCCTGACCGCGCCCTGACCCGCGCACTGACCGCGCTCTGACCGGCGCTCTGACCGGCGCTCTGACTGACGCAATGCGGGTCCGCCAGCCGGCGCCCCGATTGGATCCAGGCCCGCCCCGAAACACAAAAGCCCCGCTCCAGGCCGACTCTTACCGGCTGCTGGTAAGCGGGATACGGGAATCGAACCCGTCTCTCGAGCTTGGGAAGCTCACGTTCTACCAATGAACTAATCCCGCCGGATCGAGCCCATCCTATTGCGTCTACCCTTCGCATGGTGAAGCGCGTCCTCGGTCCGGCGATCACCGTCGTCGTAGCACTCGCGGCCGTCGGCCTCTTCATTTTCGGCCTGAGCAACCAGGGCGCCAGCCGCGCTCTCGACAACGCCGTCGCCAGCGGCAAGCGGCCGCCAGCGCCCGATCGGACGCTGCCGATGCTCGCGGCGCCCGGCTCCCGCTCGCTCGCCAGCTACCGGGGGAAGGTCGTCGTCGTCAACTTCTGGGCCTCCTGGTGCCCTCCGTGCGCGGCCGAGTCGGGAATCCTCGAGACCGCCCAGCGCCAGCTCGCCGCCACCGGCCGCGGGACCGTGCTCGGCGTCGACTACAAGGACTTCACGTCCGACTCGATCGCCTTCGTCCACCGCCACGGCCTGACCTACCCGAGCCTCCTCGACAGCACCGGCGGCCTGGCCAACGCCTTCGGAACCGAGTCGCTGCCCGAGACGTTCGTGCTCGACCGCAGCTCCCGCGTCGTCGCGATCAGCCGCGGCCAGATTCTCCGCCAGTCGTTCCTCACCCAGGCGATCGCCAAGGCCGACCAGGCCTGATGTCTGCCGCGATCGGCCGCGCCCTCCGAATCCCCGCCCAGACCGGGGTCCTCGCCCTGGTGCTCCTCGCCCTCCTGATCGCCGCCGCCTCCGTCGCGGCCTCCGCCGGCGCCGTCGTGCCCCGCGCGTCGATGGCCGACATCCAGCACCAGGTCATGTGCGTGACCTGCGGAATCCCGCTCGAGGAGGCCGTCTCACCCCAGGCCGACCGCGAGCGCGCCCGTATCCAGGCGATGATCGACCAGGGAATGACCGCCGCCCAGATCAAGCACACGCTCGTCATCGAGCTCGGACCCGGTGTGCTCGCGCTTCCCCCCCGCAGCGGCTTCGATCTTGCCGTCTACGTCGTCCCCGTCGTGGTGATCGTCCTCCTCCTTGTCATCCTCGCCGTCGGCCTCCGCCGCTGGCGACGGCGCGACCCCGCCGCGCGAAGCCCCGGCCCGCCCGAGCGCGAGCTCGACCTGCTCGACGCGACCCGCCTCGACGACGAGCTCGTCCGCTTCGACTCCTGACCCGTCGGACGACGGCGACCCGCCGGAGGTGGCCGACGAGCCGGGCACCGATTCAGGCGCCTCGGCCGGGCCGCCTACATCTCGGTCGGCGCGCTCAGCCCGAGCAGGTCGAGCGCTCGCTCGATCGTCCGCCGGGTCACGACGGCGAGCACGATCCGGAACGACTCCGTCTCGGCCGGCTCGGCTCCGACGATCCGGCAGTCGCGGTAGAAGGCCGTGAAGTCCTGCGCCAGGTCGAGCGCGTAGACGGCGATCCGGTGCGGTGCCCGCCGCTCGGCAGCCTCGGCGACCTCCCCGCCGAAGGCCAGCACGCGCTTGAGGAGAGCCCGCTCGGACGGGTGGAGCGGACCCGCCGCCGCCGGCTTGGCCACCGCCTCGGCCACCCTCGCGGCCCCGGCCTTCGCCAGCACCCCGCAGATCCTGGCGTGCGCGTACTGGACGTAGTAGACCGGGTTATCGTTCGTGTGCCTGACGGCCAGCGCGAGGTCCAGGTCGACCGTCGTGTCGGGCGACCGCGCGACCAGGAAGTACCGGGCGGCGTCGACGCCGATCTCCGCGATCAGCGCGTCGAGCGTCACGAAGTCACCAGCCCGCTTGCCCATCGCCTTGCGCTCGCCCGCGTCGATCAGGTGCACGAACTGGAGAATCACGACATCCAGCACGTCCGGGATCGACAGCGCCCGAAGGACGGCCTGCATCCGCCTGACGTATCCGTGATGGTCGGCTCCCCAGACGTCGATCAGCCTGTCGAAGCCGCGCGACAGCTTGTCGAGGTGGTAGGCGATGTCCGAGGTGAAGTACGTGTGGTCGCCGCCCGCGCGCTCGAGGACCCGGTCCTTGTCGTCGCCGTATGTCGTCGTCCTCAGCCAGAGCGCCCCGTCGGACACGTATGTGTCCTCCTGCTCGGCAAGCGTCGCCAGGGCCTTCGTCACCAGGCCGCGCTCGTGCAGCGCGCGCTCGGAGACCCAGGCGTCGAAGCGCACGCCGAACTTCTCGAGCGTCGCCCGGATCATCGCCAGGCACGCCGCGCACGCCTCCAGGCAGAGCTCGTCGAAATCCAGCGTCGCCGCCCGCCCCCGCTCGACCAGGTCGGCCACATAATCGCCCTTGTAGCCGTCCTCCCCGATCGGCTCGTCCCGCGCCCACGCCCGGACCGACTCGCCCAGCCGGCGGATCTGGCTCCCGTAGTCGTTGACGTAGAACTCCCGGGTGACCTCGTGCCCGTGGAAGGTCAGGATCCGCGCGAGCGCGTCGCCGTAGGCCGCATGACGCCCGTGCGCCACCGTCAACGGTCCGGTCGGGTTGGTCGACACGAACTCCAGGTCGATCCGCTCCGGGCTTGCGACCCCGCCGCCGCCGAAGCCGTCCCCGGCGGCCAGTACCGCCGCAAGGGCGCGCTCGAACCACGCGTCGGCGAGGAACAGGTTCAAGAACCCCGGACCCGCCACCTCGACCCGCTCGAGCCCGTCACCCAACCGGCTGACGAGCTCCCGCCCGAGTTGGTCGGCCACCTCCCGCGGAGTCCTGCGCAGCCGCGGGGCAAGGAGCAGCGCCGCGTTCGTCGAGTAGTCGCCGAACGCCGCCTGCGGCGGCCGCTCCAACCCGGCCGCGAGGCCGCCCCCGGCGTCCTCGGAGGCGAGCCCTCTCCCGTCCTCGGAGACGAGTCCCCCCGCCGCGTCCAGCACGGTCTGATGGAGCTGCCCGAGCGGGTTCACGAGACGCGGGGCTGTCTGTCCTTGACCGGCAGGAAGAGCGCCTCCAGGCGATCGAGCGTCCGCGGGGTTCCCAGCGCCATCAGGACGTCGCCCTCCTGGAGGCGCGTCTCGGCCGGTGGCTGCGGCTCGAAGCCCCCTCCGCCCCGACGCAGGCCGACGATCAGCGAGCCCCCCCGAATGTCGCCGATCGTCTTCGACTCTCCGTCGCACCCCGCCGACACGACGATCTCCTCCATCCGATAGTCGCTGTCGACGTCGAACATCCCGGCCACCTGCGGATGGAGCGCGAGCCTCGCCATCTCGGTTCCACTCGCCTTGTACGGCGAGATCACGCGGTCCGCGCCCGCCCGCTTGAGCTTCTTCTCAGAGTCCTCGACGCTCGCCCGGGCCACGATCACGATGTCGCTGCGCAGCTCACGGGCCGTCAGCGTGATGAAGATGTTCGACGCGTCCGAGTCCGCCGCCGCGATGATCGCCCGGGCTCGCGCGATTCCCGCGCGTCCGAGCACGATGTCGTCGGCCGCGTCGCCCTCGATGAACTGCACCCCGATCGCGTGGGCCCGCTCGCGGTTGTCGGCGCTCTCGTCGATCACGACGAACTTCGCCTCCGCCGCGCTCAGGTCACGCGCGACCTGGCGGCCGACCCGGCCGAAGCCGCAGATTATGTAGTGGTCGTTGAGAGAGTCGATCATCTTCTGGGCCCGCCGTACACCCAGCAGCTCGCCCAGGTGGCCGGCCACGAAGAACTCGGTCACCGTGACGAGCGCGTAGAAGAGCGTACCGACGCCGAACACCGTCAGCAGGTCCTTGACGATGTCCCCGGCCGTCCCCCGCGGTCTCGGATACGCCCCCGAGGTCGCGACGGTGTCGAGCGCCCAGTTGAAGCCGTACCAGAGGCCGACGTGCTCGGTCAGCGACAGGCCGATCATCCCGAACACCAGCAGGCCGACGATCGCCGCACCGAGACGGCTCATCCGTCCGAGGAACTCGACCATCTCCGTCCGCGTGCTCAGGCCGGGTGGCCGGAGCCGCAGGGTCCCCGACTCGCCGATCCGCGTCTGGGCCGCAACGCGCGCCGGCCGGTCTCTCGGTTCGTCGACCATCAGTGGTGGTACGGCTCGCCGGCGATGATCTTGTGCGCACGGTAGAGCTGTTCGAGCAGGACGACGCGGGCCAGCTGATGGGCCATCGTCATCGGTCCGAGCGACAGACGGTGATCCCACGCGTCGAGCTCGATTCCATGCGACCCGCCGACCACGAAGCAGACGTCTCTGCCCGAGGCCCGCCTGGCCTCGATGAAGTCGGCGAACCCCTGCGAGTCGTAGGTCTCGCCGCCGGCCGCCAACAGCGAGACGAAGGCCCCCGCCGGCACCCGCCCGGCGACCTGGTCGGAGTCGCGGAGCTCGACCAGCTCCAGCCGCGTATGGCGGGAGAGCAGTTTGGCGTAGTGGGCGACGTCATCGGCGTAGGGAGCGCGGAGTCGGCCGACCGAAACCACAACACAGCGCACGGCTGCGATACTAGAGCCAGATGACCGAAGAGACCCCGGGCGAAGAGCGCCACATCAACATCCATCTCTCGCCGGAGATCATGGCCGGCGTCTACTCGAACTTCGCGAACGTCAGCCATTCCGACTACGAGTTCACCGTCACCTTTGCCCGCGTCGACCACGAGGTCGAGTCCGGCGAGATCCCCGGTGTCGTCGTGTCCCGCGTCAATCTCTCCCCCCGCTTCATGCGCGAGCTGATCGACGCGATGGAGGACAACTACTCCCGCTGGAAGGCCCGCGAGGGCATCAAGAACCTGCCTGAGTACGGCGGGTCAAGCTCCGCCGAGTAGCGGATCGGAGGCCGCCACGGCCTCCGACGCCGACCCAGCCGCTCTGGACGAGCGGGCGGCGTGGGCTCGAGCGATCGCGATCCGCTCGACGGCCGGCGGGTGCGTCGCGAGCAGCACGTTGAACCACCCCGGCGGGTCCGGATCCCCGAGATTGGCGACGACGATCCGCTGCTCGAACGACGTGAACGCATCCGGCGCATCGGTGAGCTCCAGGGCGAAGGCGTCGGCCCGCCGCTCGAGAGCCCGCGACAGCCGGTTGGAGACCACGCCGACCGGCGCGGCCACGACGCCGATCGACAGGGCCAGCGCCGGCAGGCTTCCCGGCCCCGGCTCGCGGCCGGCCTCCAGTCTCCGCGTCAGCCTCGCGACGGCCCGCATCGCCGCCGGCGCGACCAGCGCCATCTGGAGGAGTCCCCGCGAGACGTCCCGATGGCGGACATGGGCCAGCTCGTGAGCCACGACCAGACGCGTCTCCTCCCGGCTGAAGGTCCTCCGCAGGGTGTCGAACAGGACCACCCGCCGGGTCGCCCCGATCCCGGTCACGTAGGCGTTGACCGCCGTCGTTCGCCGGCTCGCGTCAACCGTGTAGACGCCCCGCAGGCCCACGCCCGCGGCCGCCGCCAACTCGACCACGTCGTCGCGGGTCTCGCCCGGTTCGAGCCGGGTGAACCGGTTGAAGATCGGGTCCAGCACGACCGGCGCGCCCAGCGTGAACAGCACCCCCAGGCCGACCGACCCGGCTGCCGCCCCGATCCACCACCGATCGCCCCGACGGCGCATCAGGCCGAGAATCACCGGCGCGACGGCCCCGGCCAGGGTCGCCCCGATCAGCGTGCTCTTGGCGACGTCGGCCGCCCACCCGCCCCACGACTGCGTCGCCAGGCCGGCATCCAGCGAGCGCTTGCGCATCGCCGCGCTCACCGGGAGGGTTGCGAGCCCCAACCCGACCGACAGGCCGGCGCCCCCCGCCACCTCGCCCGCGAATCCCGCTCTCGCGGGCCGAGCGGTGACGATCGACCGCCGCCGGCGGCGCCGCACGAGCGCCCCGAGCACTCCGGCATGGATCAGGCTGGCTGCCGCCGCAAGCCCGATCTGCGGCCGCCCGTACGCCCGTGCCCGGGCCAGTTGCGCCGCCGTGAAGTAGTCCGCGGCGCGCACCGCCGCCGCTCGGGCCGGCTGCCCACGCGGCCGCAGGACCCGCGTCCCGACCTCCGCCGCGCCGACCGCGACGGCGAGCGCCCCCAACCATCCCCGCTTGCCCGGATCGCCGATCATCGATCCAGCCTAGAGACTCGCGGCCCGCTCGCCTCCCGGCCGGTCCGCCCGCCCGGGGTGCAAGACTTTGTGCTTCCCCCACTTCCCAGTCTGCCGCGCGTGACCGGAGTCCCCTCCGGGCATATGGTGCCCGGACATGAAGGTTGCGATCATCTCCGACATACATGGCAACCGCCAGGCCTTCGAGGCCGTCCTCGCCGAGGTCGGCGGCACCGAGGCCGACGAGATCTGGTGCCTCGGTGACCTCGTCGGCTACGGCGCCGACCCCGACGCCTGCGTCGAGCTCGCCCGCCGCCATGCCCACGTCTGCCTCGCCGGCAACCACGACCTCGCCGTCGTCGGTCAGATCCCGCTCGACGAGTTCTCCCGCGGCGCCGGCCTGGCCGCTCGCTGGACCCAGGACGTGATCGCTCCCGACAACCTCGACTTCCTCGCCTCCCTCGTCCCGTCGGGGGTCGAAGGGGATGTCGGCCTCTACCACGGCAGCCCGCGCGACCCGGTGTGGGAATACGTCCTCTCGGCGCTGCTTGCCGAGCTCTGCCTCGACGCCCAGGACCACCGCGTCTGCCTCGTCGGCCATTCCCACGTCGCGCTCTCCTTCGACCGCCCGGAAGGCCTCCCGGCGACAGGCGAACCCCGGCGCGGCGACGTCGTGGTCGACGTCTCCCGCGGGGAATGGATCCTCAACCCCGGGAGCGTCGGCCAACCGCGGGACGGTGATCCCCGCGCCGCGTGGATGATGCTCGATACGAACGGCTGGACCGCGACCTTCCGCCGCACCGAGTACGACATCGCCGGCGCGGCCGCCGCGATCCGAGCCGCCCGCCTCCCCGACTCGCTCGCCGAGCGCCTCGAGTACGGTCAGTGACACCGATCGACACCGGCCCGCTCCGCCTCGGCCTCGGCGCCGTCCTCGGTGTCGGCGCAGCCCTGCTCGTCGCCTGCGGTGCGAGTTCGTCCCAGCTGATACCCGCCGGCGACGCCGGCCCGCTCCAGAGCGACTTCGACTCGATCGCGAGCTCGGTCAAGGGTGGCGACTGCAGCGCGACGAAGCAGGGCGTCCAGCAGGCCCAGCAGGATCTTGCCGCTCTCCCAGGCACGGTCAGCCCCCGGCTCCTCGCGACGCTCACCACCGGGGTTCACACACTCGCCGCCCGAGCCGGCACCGAATGCAGGCAGAACGCGAGTGCTGCAACGACCACCACCGGCCAGACATCAACGCCGACGACAACCAACACCAATACGAACACCAATACGAACACCAACACCAACACCGCGCCAACCAACACGAACACTCAATCAACTGACACGAACACCCAGCCAACTGACACCAATACCGGGCCCAGCACCACACCAGACACCAACACCACGCCGGCGACCACCGTGCCCGACTCGAACGGCGGACCTCCGGGCGGCGCCGGAGGCACGCAGGCCCCCGGCCAATCGCAGAACTCGTCGCCGTCTTCGTCCGGCGGAACGCCCGGCGGTGGGAATTGACCGACCAGCAGATCGGCGGTCGCTACCGGCTGGAGGGACGTCTCGGCTCCGGCGGGATGTCGACCGTCCATCTGGCGTTCGACACCCGCCTCGAGCGTCATGTCGCCGTCAAGCTGCTCGCCGAGCACCTCGCCGAGGATCCGACCTTCGTCTCCCGCTTCCAGCGTGAGGCGATGGCCGCGGCCCGCCTGATCCATCCGAACATCGTCCAGGTCTTCGACTCCGGGCTCGACCAGCGCTCCGGCCAGCACTTCATCGTGATGGAGTACATCGAAGGTCAATCGTGTGCCGAGATCCTCCGCGACCGCGGCTGGCTTGGTGTCGACGAGGCCCTGCCGATCATCCTCGGCTCGTGCGAGGGCCTCGACTACGCACATCGCAAAGGGGTCGTCCACCGCGACGTCAAGCCCGGGAACCTCCTGCGCGCCAACGACGGCGCCGTCAAGCTCGCCGACTTCGGGATCGCCAAGGCGACCGAGCAGGCCAGCATCACCCAGGCCGGGTCGGTCCTCGGGACGGCCGCCTACCTCGCGCCGGAGCAGGGCCGCGGCGAGAACGCCGGTCCGGCGGCCGACATCTACGCCCTCGGCGTCGTCACCTACCAGCTCCTCGCCGGCCGTCTCCCCTACGAGGGAGCCTCGCTGACCGAGCTCGCCCTCAAGCAGCAGCAGGGGCGCCCGACTCGTCTCGATCGGCTGGTCGCCGGTGTCACGCCCGAGCTCGCCGAAGCCGTCGAGATCGCGCTCCGCCTCGACCCCGACACCCGGTATGCCCGGGCGACCGATATGGCCCAGGCGATCGAGGACGGCGTCGACGGGATGGCGACGCACCTCGACGCCAGCCCACGGTCCGCGGGTGCCGGCGCTCCGACCACCGCCCTCCCCCGCGAGGAGACCTCCGCGACGCGCGTGGTGCCAACGCCTGCGGCCGTCCCCCGCCGCCAGAGCGCCAGACCCGCCCCACGGCAACCTCGCCAGGGGCCGGCCCCCCGTGCCCGGCCGGTCCCCGCGGCACGAGCGCCCCAACGCCAGCCGCGCGCCGGCAGGATTGTGGTCCTGCTCGTCGGGATCGCACTGATCGGCGGAATCATCTTCGGCGTCGTGCTCTCCGGCGGCCATCCGAAGACCGCCGTCAGGATCCACAACATCGCCACCCACGACGTCCCGACGATCGTGCGCGACCTCAACGACCTCGTGACCCAGAACACCGGTTGATTCAGATCGGAACTTCCGGGTGGAGCTACGACCACTGGAACGAGGTTCTCTACCCCGCCGGCTCGCCGTCGGCCGACCGTCTCGCCCACTACACACGTGTCTTTCAGACCGTCGAGCTCAACAGCAGCTTCTACCACTGGCCGAGGACGACGACGTTCGCCGGCTGGCGACGCCGGCTCCCCGACGGCTTTCAATTCTCGGTCAAGGCCCCGCGCGGGCTGACACACGCCAAGCGCCTCCACGCTCCGGAAGTCTGGATCGAGCGGATCGCCCAGGGGTTGCACGAGCTTGGTGACAAGCGCGCCGTTCTGCTGGTCCAGCTCGCGCCCGACCACGTCCGCGACGACGCCCGCCTCGACTACTTTCTCGAGTCGATGCCGCCCTGGATCCGCACCGCCGTCGAATTCCGCCACCCGAGCTGGGCCGATGACGATGTCTTCGGGATGCTCGAGCGCCACAACATCGCCTACTGCGTGATGAGCGGCGCGAACCTACCCTGTCTCCTCCGGGCGACCGCCCAGTTCGTCTACGTCCGCCTCCACGGCCCCGATCACGACCATCTCTACGGCGGCTCCTATTCCGACGAGGACCTCGCCTGGTGGGCGCAGCGGCTCCGCGAGTGGGACGCCGACGGGCGCGACGTCTTCGCTTACTTCAACAACGACGGCGGCGGTAACGCCGTCCGCAACGCGACGACGCTGCGCCACCTCGTCGGCTGCTGAGGCAGCCCGCCCGCGAGTCGGGTCTTGCCGAGCCCACTGGGTGTCGCTGCTGACTCGGTCGCACACGAAAGGTCGAGAAGCTTCGCGGATCACCTTTCTTGGAGCGCGCTCACCCGGCCCGCCAAGCCCGACGGCCCGCTCCCGCCAGCCAGCCCGCTCCCTCTGGGGTCCGGCGACGCCGGCGCCGCTCCGGCCCTGAACGCGGCAGCCGCTTCGGCCAGCGTGCCCCCGATCACCGCGGCTCGTAGATCGCTCATCAGCCGGCGGAGAAACGACAGGTTGTGCTCGGTCAGTAGACGGGCTCCCGTGAGGTCCCTGTTGCGCGCCAGGTAGTGGAGGTAGGCCCGCGACAACCCACCCGCGCAGGCCGAGCACGGGCAGCCCGCGAGCAACGGCTCGTCCGCTGCCCGCCAGACCGGTCGATCCAGCGAGACCCGCCAGCGGGCGTCCGGCTCCGGGACGATCGCCACACCGTGACGGGCCAGCCGGGTCGGCATCGCGCAGTCGAACGTGTCGATTCCCAACTCCACGCCCCGGATCAGGTCGTCGACATCGCCGATCCCCAGCAGATGGCGCGGCCGCTCGGGGGCGAGGCGATCGAGCTCGTCCGTGCTCCAACCGACGACCTCGTACATCTGGGCCTTCGTCGACCCGAGCGACCCACCGATCGCGATGCCCTCGCAGCCGCTCGCGGCCACCGCCTGGGTCGACGCCCGCCGGAGGTCCTCGTATACCCCGCCCTGGACGATTCCGTAGAACACCGGGCCGGGGCGAGCGTACGCCTCACGCCACGCCATGCACCGGTCGAGCCAACGGTGGGTCCGCTCCGTCGAGACGGCCGTGTACTCACGGTCGACGTTGAACGGGGTGCACTCGTCGAACGCGAGGACGATGTCCGACCCCAGCGCGTCCTGGACCTCCATCGACGTCTCCGGCCCGATGAAGCGGACGTCCCCCTCGACGTACGAGCGGAAGCGGACGCCTTCCTCCTCGATTGCGATGATCGCCCCCTCCCGCCGGCCGGTCCGCCGGCCCTTGATCTCGTCGGCGACGGTCCCGTGGCCCATCGAGAAGACCTGGAAGCCACCCGAATCGGTGATGATCGGGCCCCTCCACCCCATGAACCGGTGGAGGCCGCCAAGCCTGGCGATCAGCTCGTGCCCCGGGTTGACGAAGAGGTGGAACGTGTTCCCCAGAATCATCTCGTACCCCAGCCCGGCGACCTCGCCCGAGGTCAGCCCGCGGACGCTGGCCTTGGTCGCCAGCGGTACGAACGCCGGCGTGTCGATCGACCCGTGCGGCGTCGCCACCACCCCGGCGCGCGCCCGCGAGCCCGGGTCGCGGGCGATAATGCGCAGCGCGGGCACCACTTGATCCTAGAGCGCCGCGAAGCCGCACACTGGGAACGCCGTGTTCGCCAACCTGCTCGACTTCCTCACCCAGAACCTCGGCTATCCCGCGCTCTTCGGGTTGGTGGCCGTCGAGTCGATGGGCATCCCCGTACCGGGCGAGACCGCGGTCGTCCTCGCCGGACTGGCGGCCGGCCAGGGCCGTCTCTCGATCGTCCTCGTCATCGTCGTCGCCGCAGCCGCCGCGATCGTCGGCGACAACATCGGCTATGAGGTCGGCCGGCGCGGCGGCCGGCGCCTGCTCGAGCGGCCCGGACGGCTGGAGGACAAGCGCCACCGCGGGCTCGAGATCGGCGACGCCTTCTTCGCCCGGCACGGCCCCAAGGCCGTCTTCCTGGGCCGGTGGGTCACCGGCCTGCGCTTCTGGGCCGCGCTGTTCGCCGGCGCGAGCGGGATGCGGCGGCGAACCTTCGTCTTCTGGAACGCGTCCGGCGGCATCGCCTGGGCCGCGTCGGTCGCGCTGGCCGCCTACTTCGGCGGCAAGGCGGTCGAACAGGTGATCAAGAAGGTCGGGCTGTACGGCGGAATCCTCGTCGTCGTGGTCGCGCTCGGCCTCTACTACGCCCATCGCCGTCGATCCCACGTCGGCTGACCAAAACACCCGCAACTGGGGCCTCCCATCATCATGAACTCACCCTCGACTTGAGCCTGAGTCACCGCCGTCCGCCTCGTGGACCGCCCCGAAGTCTGTATCGTCGGGTGGCCGTGGCATCGACTATCGAGGTTCGCGTCGCAGACGGGACCACGCTTCCCCTCTACGACGTCTCTCCGAACGGCGAGCCCGCCGGCGTCGTCGTCGTCATCCAGGAGGCATTCGGCGTCAACGATCACATCGAGGACGTCGCCCGCCGGTTCGCCGACGCCGGGTTACGCGCGGTCGCTCCGCATCTCTTCCACCGGACCGGCGACCCCCGCCTCGGGTACGAGCGCTTCGCCGATGCGATGCCGCACATGCAGGCGCTGACCGCGGACGGCCTCACCGCGGACCTCGACGCGACGGTCAAGCACCTCGAGGACGACGGCGTCCCCGATTCCCGGATCGGCTTCGTCGGCTTCTGCATGGGCGGCACGCTCGCCCTGGTCGCGGCCGCCACGCGTCCGATCGGCGCGGCCGTCACCTTCTACGGCGGCGGGATCCTCGAAGGTCGGTTCGGCGGTCCTCCACTCGTCGAGCTCGCCCCCCGACTCCGCGCTCCCTGGCTCGGGCTCTACGGCGACGCGGACCAGAGCATCCCCATCGACCAGGTCGAGGCGCTTGGCCTGGCTGCCGCCGACGCGGCGCCCCCGACGGAGATCTTCCGCTATCCGGGTGCCGGCCATGGCTTCAACTGCGACGCTCGCCCCTCCTACGACGAGGCTGCCGCGCGCGACGCCTGGGCACGCTGCGTAGCCTGGCTGCGCGAGCACCTCGCCGCTCCGGCGATCCCCGCCTGACGCGTTACTCGACCGACCGACCGGCCTCCAACATCGCCTACGACGTGCTCGAGCACCCGCCGCTCGCAGCGCCCGGCAGGACCCTCTCCCAATAGCCGGCGAGCCGGTCCATCTCGTCGTCGGCGAAGTGCGCGAGGAAATGCGCGCGGACTCCCGCCAGGTGGGTCGGCCGGACCGCGGCCAGCTTTGCCCGGCCGGCTTCGGTCAGCCCGGCGTAGGCGCCCCTGGCGTCCTGCTGGCAGCTGTGGCGAGCGACCAACCCCTCGCGCTCGAGGCGGTCGATCAGCCGGGTCAGACCACTCCGGCTGAGCAGAACCGACTCGGCGAGGTCGCACATCCGCATCCGTCCGTCCGCTTCCCCGTCGAGATACAGGAGCACCTCGTAGGAGGTCAGCTGGAGCCGGTGGGTCTGCTCGAGCTCGGCATCGAGCGCCTTGACCAGGCTTGCGTGCACCCGCAGGAGGCCCCGCCAGGCGCCGAGCTCGCGTGTCGAGAGACACGCCTCGGTCCCAGGCTCCCCGCAACACCCGGCCGAGTCGAGTCCGCCGATTTCGAGGCCGAGGTCGGGGTCGATCCCCAGGGCCGCCGGGGTCGACGGCGGCGACGGCGGCCCTTCGCCGGTCAACCGCCCCTTGCCGGCCCAAGTCGGGGTGCTCATCGCGTCAACTTATCAGCGCCGGTGGCGGTCGATGGCGGAGCGTGTCCATAGCGGTAATTGTACACGCAACTTATCCCGCGTGACGCTCCAGACCCACCAGATGCCGACGGCCTGCAGCGGCAGCCGGACCCAGAGCAGCCAGCGCGGCAGGCCGAACGAGCCGGTCGCCCCCGGGTCGACCGCCATGTACACGTTCGCCGGAAAGACCGCCACGAGCAGGCCGATCAGCCACCACCGCGAGAACCAGCGTGTGTCCCTGCGGGCGAGCGATGCCCCGCCGATGATCTCGGCGACGCCACTCACGAGAACCAGCGCATGCGGATCGCCAAACCCCGGCGGGACGATCTGCTCGAAGGTCCGCGGCCTGACGAGATGCAGGATGCCGGCACCGACGAAGAACGCTCCGCAGACCACGCGCGACCCGCGGACCGCCGGCGACTCGCCGACGTTCACGCGAGCATCGAGCGACCGGTCATCGCCGGGACCGGTGGGATGCCGAGCAACTCGAGCGCGGTCGGCGCGACGTCCGCGAGGATCCCCTCGGCTCGGAGGGACCTGGCCGGCGAGGTGACGATGATCGGGACGGGGTTCAAGGAGTGGGCCGTGTGGGGGTTTCCCTCTGCGGTCAGCATCTCGTCGGCGTTCCCGTGGTCGGCGGTCACGATGCAGACGCCGCCGCCGGCGTGGACTGCGTCGACGACGAGCCCGAGACACTCGTCGACAGCCTCTACGGCCAGCACCGCCGCCGGGATCACACCGGTATGGCCGACCATGTCGGCGTTCGCGAAGTTGATGACCCCGAACGCCGGACGATCCTCCCGCCAGGCGGCGACGAAGGCCGCCGCGGCCGCGCGGGCGCTCATCTGGGGCTTGAGGTCATAGGTCGGGACGTCCCGCGGCGACGGAACCATCTCCCGACGCTCACCGGCCTGCGGATGCTCGTCCCCGCCGTTGAAGAAATACGTCACGTGCGGATACTTCTCGGTCTCGGCGACGTGCAGCTGCCGGATGCCCGCGGTCGCGATCGCCGACGGCAGCGTGTACGCCGGGCGATCCGGACGGAAGGCGACCGGGTATGGGGCGTCCTCGGCATACTCGGTCAGCGTCACGCACCGCCCGACAGGGTCCACCCCTCGGCGGTCGATCCCGGCGAACTCCGGGTCGGCCAGCGCCGCCACGATCTCCCGCATCCGGTCGGCTCTGAAGTTGAAGCAGATCACGCTGTCGCGCGGGCGAATCCTCGCGTCCCGCTCGCCGATCGATGTCGGCGCGATGAACTCGTCGGTCTCCCCCCGGACGTATGCCGACCTCGCGGCCACGGCGGCGGTCGGCGCGTGGAACTCGCCGCGACCGTGGACGAGGAGGTCGTAGGCCCGCTGGACACGGTCCCACCGGGAGTCCCGATCCATCGCGAAGTACCGGCCGACGACCGAGCCGATCCGGACGCCGCCCTCCCGCTCGAGTGCCTCGAGATGGTCTGCGCCGGCAAGCGGCGGCGCGTCCCGCCCGTCGGTGAACGCGTGGAGCACGACGTCCCGGTCGTCACCGCCCATCCCGATCAGCGCCCGGACGTGCTCGATCGACGAGTGGACGCCGCCGTCGGAGACCAGCCCGACCAGGTGGACCCGCTCGGCCCCGGCGAAGGCCGCCCGGAGGACGTCGTTGGCGGCGAACGACCCGTCGGCGACCGCGTCGTCGATGACCAGCAGCGACTGGCGGACGATCGCCCCGGCGCCGAGGTTCATGTGGCCGACCTCGGAGTTCCCCATCTGGCCGTCGGGCAGCCCGACCGCGCGGCCGCAGGTCGTCAGCCGGCCGTGCGGATAGGTCTCCCACAGTGCGTCGAAGACGGGTGTCCGGGCGAGCTCGACGGCGTTGCCGTCACCCGGCGGCGCGAGGCCCCACCCGTCGAGGACGATCAGAGCGCAGGCCGGTGCCGGGAGGTCGGATGGCCCCGGGCCAACCGGCGGCCGGGTCCCCGGATCCACCGGCGGTCCTCCGCCGGAGTCGGCGGTCATCGCGCGGCGTCGACGATGACCGCGAAGGTCTCCGGATCGAGCGACGCACCGCCGACGAGCGCGCCGTCGACGTCCTCGAGCTCGAGCAGGCCGGCGGAGTTGGCCGCATTGACCGATCCGCCGTAGAGGACGCGGACGAGCTCGGCCGCGTCGCGCGATCGGTCGCCGACCAGCGCCCGGACGAAGCCGACGGCTTCCTGGACCTGCTCGAGCGTCGCGACCTTCCCGGTCCCGATCGCCCAGATCGGCTCGTAGGCGATCACGACCTCGCCGAGCCGGTCGGGCCCGATCCGGTCAAGTCCCTCGCGGACCTGGTGGCGGAGCTTTCGAGCCATGTCTCCGTCCTCACGCTCCTGCTCGGTCTCGCCGACGCAGAGGATCGGCTGGAGGCCGGCGTCGAGGGCGGCGGCGACCTTCCGCGCCAGAACCTTGTCGGTCTCGCCGAACATCTCCCGCCGCTCGGAGTGCCCGAGCACGACTCCGGCGACCTCGAGTTCGCCGAGCATCGGCGGAGACACCTCGCCGGTGAAGGCGCCTTCGTCGTCGAAATGCATGTTCTGGGCGTAGACCGCGACCCTCGACCCCCGTGTGCTGTCGACCATCGGGCCGAGGGCGGTGAACGGTACGCAGAGCGCGACGTCGACCCCGTCGACGCCGGCGATCCGCGGCAGCAGCCCCTGGATGTAGTCCTCGGCCTCGGCGATCGTCTTGTACATCTTCCAGTTGCCGGCGATCAACGGGATGCGGCTCACGCCTTGTCACCGCCGAGCACGGCAAGCGCCGGAAGGTCGCGTCCCTCGATCATCTCGAGCGTGGCCCCGCCGCCGGTCGAGAGGTGGGTCACGCCGCCTTCGAGGCCGAACTTCGTCAGGGCGGCGGCCGAGTCTCCGCCGCCGACGACGGTGATCGCCGAGCTGTCGACGATCGCGTCGGCCACTGCGCGCGTCCCGGCGGCGAACGGGTCGAGCTCGAAGGCGCCCATCGGGCCGTTCCAGAAGACGGTCCCCGCGGTCGCGATCCGCCCGGCGTAGGCGGCAGACGTCTTCGGACCGATGTCGAGTCCCATCCAGCCGTCGGGGACGTCGACTCCGTCGAGCGTCCGATGGTCGGCGTCGGCCGCGAAGCGCTCGGCGATCTCGAGGTCGGTCGGCAGGAGGAGCTCGCACTCGCTCTCCGCCGCGTCGTCGAGCGCCCGCCGGGCCGGGTCGACCCCGGCCTCCTCGCACAACGAGCCACCGACCTGGTGGCCCTGGGCCTTGAAGAACGGGAAGCACATCGCCCCGCCGATCAGGATCACGTCGGCCAACTCGAGGAACCGCTCGATCACGCCGAGCTTGTCGGTCACCTTCGCGCCGCCGACGACCGCCACGAGCGGGCGGGCGGGGTTGGCGAGGATCTCGCCGAGCACGGTGACCTCGCGTTCGAGCAGGAGTCCAGCGCACGAGGCGTCGACGTGGCGGGCGACGCCCTCGGTCGACGCGTGAGCCCGGTGGGCCGCCCCGAAGGCATCGTTGACGTAGACGTCGGCCAAGTCGGCGAGCTGACGAGCCAGATCGGGGTCGTTGGTCAGCTCACCCGCCTCGTAGCGGATGTTCTCGAGCATCGCGATCTCGCCCGGCCCGAGCCGGCCGACCAGCTCGGTCACCTCGGGGCCGACGACCCCCGGCGCGAGCTCGACCGGGACGCCGATCAGCTCGGCCAGCCGGTCGGCGCACGGCCGCAGCGAAAGGCTCGCGTCGCGGTCCTTGGGCCGGCCCAGATGTGACACGAGGATGATGCGGGCCCGCCGGCGGCGAAGCTCCTCGATCGTCGGGAGAGCCTCCCGGATCCGCGTGTCATCGGTGATCGCCCCGTCCTCGAGGGGGACGTTGAAGTCGACGCGGACGAGAACCCGCTTGTCCTCGACGTCGACGTCGGAGAGCTTCCTCACAGGAGTCGCTGGACGACGTCGACAACCCGGTTGGAGTAGCCCCACTCGTTGTCGTACCAACTGACCACCTTGACCAGCGTGCCCTCCATCACGGCGGTCAGGCCGCCGTCGACGACCGACGAGAACGAGCTCTGGGCGATGTCGGAGGAGACGATCGGATCCTCGGTGTAGTCGAGGATCCCCTCGAGGTCACCCTTGTTCGCGCGGGAGCCGATCGCCTCGTTGAGCTCGTCGACGCTGGTCTCCCGCTCGGCGACGAAGGTCAGGTCGACGAGCGAGCCGGTCGGCACGGGAGCGCGGACGGCGAAGCCGTGGAGCCGGCCGTTGAGCTCGGGGATCACCAGTCCGACGGCCTTCGCGGCGCCGGTCGAAGTCGGCACGAGGTTGAGCGCGGCCGCCCGCGCCCGGCGGAGGTCGGAGTGCGGCATGTCCTGGAGGCGCTGATCGGCCGTATACGCGTGGATCGTCGTCATCAGGCCGTGCTTGATGCCGACCGTGTCGTGGATCAGCTTGGCGACCGGGGCGAGGCAGTTGGTCGTGCACGAGGCGTTCGAGACGACGTGATGGACCGACTTGTCGTACTTCTCGAAGTTGACACCCAGGGCGACGGTGATGTCCTCGCCGGAGGCTGGCGCCGAGATCAGGACCTTCTTCGCGCCGCCGGCCAGGTGCTTGGCGGCGTCGTCGCGCTTGGTGAAGAAGCCGGTCGACTCGATCACGATGTCGACGCCGAGATCGCCCCACGGGAGGGCGGCCGGGTCGCGCTCGGCGAGCACCTTCAGCTCGACGCCGTCCACCAGGAGGCCGGTGTCGGTGACCTCCACGGTTCCGGGGAAGCGCCCGAGGATCGAGTCGTACTTCAGCAGGTGTCCGAGCGTCTTCGAATCGGTCAGGTCGTTGACCGCGACCCACTCGATGTCGGCACCCGCTGCCTGCGCGGCACGAAACACGTTCCGACCGATCCGGCCGAAGCCGTTGATGCCCACGCGTACACTCATACCCTCTCCCTCTCAGCGGTCTACCAGATAACGCAGCGATCCGTGTCGCTCGGCGGACGCGTAGGCTATCAACGGGTTCCGCTCGCGATCTCGACGCGGAGTCCGTCGGGGTCCCGGAGGTAGCACGCGTAGTAGCGCGAACCGTACTTCGGTCGGTCCCCCGGCTCGCCGTCGTCGGTCCCGCCGTTTGCCAGTCCGGCCCGATGTGCGGCGTTGACGGCCGCCCTGCCCGAAGCCTCCAGGGCGACGTGCCCGTAGCCGGCCGCCGGGGTCCGACCCCGGCTGACGATCCACAGGCTCGGCCCGATCGTCCCGTAGGCGATCGCCCGCGCCGAGTTGTGGATCCGCCGGCCGCCGAGGGCGAAGAAGACGGCGTCGTAGAAGGCTGCGGACTGCGCGATATCCGACACCTCGAAGCCGACGTGGTCGATCACGACACGCATTATGGGGGAGCCCTGCTTCCCGACAGGATCCGCCTCCCGCCGGGCGCCTCGACCCCCGCCGGCACACCCGTTCGATCCTCGAGCCCAACCGCGCCGGCCGGTCCTCAGAAGTCGGCGGCCCTACGGTCGACGTCGCGGTGGGTGACCGCGACGATCAGGTCGTCGCGCTCCCGGTAGCGGTCGGCCAGACGTTCGGCGATCGCGACCGACCGGTGGCGTCCGCCGGTGCATCCGATCGCGACCTGGAGGTAGGATTTTCCCTCGCTGACGTACTGCGGAAGGAGGAAGTCGAGGAGGGGATCGAGCCGGTCGTAGAGCTCTGCCAGCCGCCCGGTCCGGCCGATGAACTCGACGATCCGCTCGTCGCGCCCGGTCAGCGGCCGCAGCGCCGGCTCGTAGTGGGGGTTGGGGAGGAAGCGAACGTCGAAGACGAGGTCGGCATCCCTGGCGGGACCGTTCTTGAAGCCGAAGCTCGTGAAGTTGACCGCCAGCCTGGAGGTCACCACGTGCGAGAGGTATGCGTCGGCGATCTTGCGCCGGAGCATCCCAGCGCTCAGTCCGGTCGTGTCGATCACGAGGTCGGCCCGCGCCTTGAGCGGGGCGAGCAGCTCGCGCTCGGCGGCCACGCCCTCGTGGATCCCGCCCTCGGGCGCGAGCGGATGGCGGCGGCGTGTCTCCTTGTAGCGATTGACCAGGGTCTGCTCGTCGGCGTCGAGGAAGAGCACGTGGTGGCGGAGGCCGGCGCCGGCGAGGTCGTCGAGGACGGCCTGGAGCGCGTCGAAGTAGTCACCGCCGCGGACGTCGGAGACGACGGCCGCGTTGAGGACCTTGGATCCGTCGTGGAGGAACAGCTCGATCAGGCCGCCGATCAGCCGGGGCGGGAGATTGTCGACGCAGAAGTAGCCGGCATCCTCGAAGACGTTCATCGCCGTCGACTTGCCGGCTCCCGAGAATCCGGTGATCACCATCAGGTCGCGGAGGTGGGGCGGTGAGACGTCGGTCTGCTCGATCGGTGGCGCCGGCATCCGGCCAAGTCTGGCGTGTCGGAGACCCCGCGCGCGGCGCTCGCCGCTCAGCCGCCGACCAGCCGGGCCCTGGCGAGATCGATCGTCTGACTGGCAGGCGGCGGCGCGGTGACCACCGGGACATTTATCGCGTTGATGTCGATCGTGCTCGTCAGGGTCCCGTAGGCGGCGGTGCTCAGCCCGGTGACGATGCGGACGGGGACCCCGGCGGCGCTCAGATCGACGGTCACGGTCTCCCGTGTTGCTCCGGCGGCGACCAGCTTCGCCTTCAGTTGGGCGACCAGATCCCTGCCGAGTCCCGGCGGGTCGACCGTCCTCGGGGTGAAGGACCACGTGACGCCGAACACCCGCTGCCCGGCGATCGTCGTCGCGCCGGTCCCGTGGAAGATGCCCCTCACCGCGAGCAGCCCCAGCGTGCTGGTCGGATCGAGCCGTTGCGCCGTCTGAACCAGGTCGGCGTAGTTGGCGCCGACGGCCCTCGACGCCGACTTGCCATCGACGAGGACCCACGGCCGACCGCCGTCGTGGGACGCGATCCGCGGAAGGTAGATATAGAACGACGTGCCGACGATCCGCTCGGTCGTCGTCTGACCCAACGTCGTGAAGCTGAGCTGACCCGCGAGCTGCGGACGCAGGCGGAGCGACGCCGTTCCGGCGAGCGTGATCGGCGGCCCGCCCGGCCCCCCGGGTACGAGCGAGACGATCTTGAAATCGACTGAGTCGATCTGCTGCCGGGCGGACCGGGCGATCACGGCGGCCGCGCCGGGAGCCGCCGACTGAGCCAGAGTCGCCGGCGACCCGCCACCACACGCGGCGATCCCGGTCCCGCAGGCGGCGATCCCGGCCGCGCACACGGCGCGCCCGATCCCCCGAGCGGCGACGCCGACCCGGCGGGCGACGGCCGCGAGCCTCGAGGACGCCGGGCGGGCGCCGGACGATGAGGACGCGGACGGGTCGAGCGCGGCGGACGCGGGCCGATGGGAGGCGGCGGACCCGCACGGGAGGGAGGCGGCGGACCCGGACGGATCGGAGGCGGCGGACGCGGACGGATCGGAGACGGCCGACCGGGACGCGTGGGACGGGGTGGACGGGTCTGGCGGCATGCGACGGATCTATACCCGGTGGAGGTGGGCGTGGAGCTCCCGACCGATCTTGGCCGGTAGCCCGGGGACGGCCTGGAGCTGGTCGGCGGTTGCGGCGACGACGCCGTCGGCCGAGCCGAAATGGTCGAGCAGGGCCCGCTTGCGGGCGGGCCCGACGCCGGGCAGGTCGTCGAGCACCGAGGCGGTCATCGCCCGGTCGCGGCGGGCCCTGTGGTGGGTGATGGCGAACCGGTGGGCCTCGTCGCGGATCCGCTGGAGAAGCTGGAGCTCGGCGGTGTCGTGGGCGAGCACGACCGGGCGGTCGACGCCGGGAAGGAAGACCTCCTCGAGCCGCTTGGCCAGGGACACGACGACGACGCCGCGGTCGCGGAACCCCCGGAGGGCTTCGATCCCGGCCGAGAGCTGGCCCTTGCCGCCGTCGATCACGACGAGGTTGGGGAGGGTCGCGAAGCTCTGATCGTAGTCGGGATCGTGGGGCGAGATGTCCTGCTGGCGCTCCCAGTTGGCCAGCCGGCGACCGAGCACCTCGGCCATCGACGCGAAGTCGTCCGGCCCGTCGACCGTCCGGATCTTGAACCGCCGGTAGTCGGACTTCTTGGGAAGCGCGGCCTCGAGGACGACCATCGAGGCGACCGTGTGCGTACCCATCAGGTTGGAGATGTCGAAGCACTCGATCCGGACGGGAACGGCGTCGAGGCCGAGCGCCGCCTGGAGTCCGTCGAGCGCCTCGGTCCGCCGGTCGCGCCGCCGCTGGGCGGCGAGCTTGTCCTCGTCGAGGGCGAGGCCGGCGTTGCGCACGGCGAGCTCGAGGATCCGCTTCTTCTCGCCCCGCTCGGCCGCCCGGATCTCGACCGGACCGGCCCGACGGACGGCGAGCGCGTCGGCGAGGACCCGGCGGACGCCGCATTGGACGATGACCTGGGCTGGGATCGCGACGCCGTGCTCGTAGTACTGGAGGAGGAACTCCTCGAGCACCTCCTCGACCGGCCGCTCGGCCTCGTTGGTGAGATAGAAGGACTGGCGGTCGGTGAGGGCGCCGTCGCGGACCTGGAAGACCTGGGCGTTGGCCTCGGTCCCCGACACGGCGATCGCGACGGCATCGAGCGTTCCGATCGACTCGTTGGCGACCCGCTGGCGCTCGAGCAGGGATTCGACCGCCCGCAGGCGGTTGCGCTCGACGGCGGCCTGCTCGAACTCCTGGGCATCTGACGCGGCCTGCATCCGAGCGGCGATCTCCCGCGCGAGAACCTTGTAGCGGCCACCGAGGAAGTCGATCACCCGGTCGATGCCCTGGCGGTAGTCGTCGCGCGAGACGTAGCCGACGCAGGGGGCGGCACACCGCTTGATGTGGTAGTCGAGGCACGGCGACCCCGACCGCCGGCCGGGCTCGGGGCCGGTGCACGAGCGGAGCATGAAGAGCTTCGAGAGGAGGGTCAGCGTCCCGCGCACGCGCTTGGCACTCGAGTACGGGCCGAAGTACAGGCGGTCGCGACGGTGGCGCTCGCGGGTGAAGTACACGCGGGGAAAGTCCTCGTCCATCGAGATCGCGATGAACGGGTAGGACTTGTCGTCCCGGAGACGGATGTTGAAACGCGGCCGGTACTGCTTGATGAACCCCTGCTCGGTCAGGAGGGCCTCGGCCTCGGTCGCGACGACGATGCACTCGATCTGGGCGATCTCGGCGAGCATCGTCCCGACCCCGAACCCGTTTGCGGTCCGGCCGGCGAAGTGGGACGCGACCCGCTTGCGGACGGAGTTCGCCTTGCCGACGTAGATCACCTGGCCGCGGGCGTTGCGAAACAGGTAGACGCCCGGCTGGTCGGGGAGCTTCCGGCGCTGGTCGGCGAGGCTGTCCTTGGTCGGGTCGGTCACCAGATCCGAGGATACGTGGGCGGCCTCGGCGGACCGGCCGGCCGGCAGTCGAATGGTTCTGCATCGGGCCGGTCCCCACGGGTGCAGGCCGCCGACGGACGCGCTGACCGCGGTGGACTCGGGCGGGCGGCCGGGCGGCGGGCGATTACGCTTCGAGAGCGAGAAGTCAAGCAACCAAGGGAGCCGGGACTCGAGATGACGGGCAAGCCGCAACCGCGGGCGGACTTCGACTTCGTCGTCGACCTCGGTGCCGGCGCCGGCGCGGGCGAGGCCGGGTTCGAGGCGTGCACGATCGGCCTGGTCGACGTGAGCCTCGACGCGCTTCCGTCGGGCGAGGCCACGACGATCACGCTGAAGCGCGGCCTGGTCGACTCCGACCAGCTCGCCGGGTGGCTCGGCGGCGACCGCGACCAGGTGCGGACCGTGCGAGTCGGCCTGCGGAGCGGCGACCGCGAGACGACGGTTGCAGCCTGGACGCTAACCAGGGCACGGATCAACAGGCTCGTCGGCGGCGGGCTGACCGGCGAGGATTCGAGCGAGCTCGCGGTCGACGAGCTCACCCTGGCGGGAGAGGCCGTCATTCCCGACGCGACCAGGTGACCCCCGGCAGACCCTGGGCCTAATAGCGGCGCCAGGCCGTGTATACGTGGAACAGACCGTAGACGCTGATCCCCAGGAGGACGAGCAGGGCCAGCAACCCGGGACCGGTCGCCGACAGGCGCGACGAGGCGGTCAGGGCGACGACGAGAACGGCGACCGACCCGTAGAGGATCGCCCGGTGGTCGTCCTCCAGGCTGTAGAGCTCGACCCGCCGCTCGCGGTACATCCGCCCGGCGAAGAGGGCCAGGCCGCCGGCGAAGACGATCGACAGAAGAGCGCCGAACAGAGCGGCCGCCCGACCGCCACCCGGGAGGATCGTGACGGCCGCGGCGATCGCCAGGATGATCGCGACGTTCCGGGCGTTCTTCATCGTCGGCTGTTCCCAGCGCTCTTCATCGTCCGCTGATTCTACGACGCCCGGCGGCGGCCGCGCGCGGGCCGGCGACGCGCCGCCGACCGGCCGCGGAACGTGTCACCCGGCGGCCGGCGGCCGCCAGTCGATTCGCCATCACCCGACGACTGGTACACGTTCACATTCTTGACACCGTGCCTTGCTCACGGCCTGATCGTTGCGGCCCACGGCCGTCGATACGGCCACGGCTGCCGACCGACTGTCGAGCCGCATGCGCTGTCTCGACAACCCGGGCCGCCCGGCCCGAAGACGCCGGCCGGGGAGCTAGTCGATCAGGGCTTCGAGGCGCGTGTACGCCGCCTCGACCGCCAGGCGGGCCGCCGTGTGTCGGGCCTGGTTCTTCCCGGTCTCGTATTTCGTCTTCCACGCCTCGGGGTCCGACAGCTCGACCTCGAGGGCCGCCATCGCGGCCTCCGCCTGCTCGATCGCCCGCTCGGCCTTCGCCTGCTCCCGGAGCAGGTTCCTCGACGTCTCGGCGGCCCCTCCCGCCGGCGTCCTTCCGGCCTTACCCTTCTTGACCGCCTTCGTCGACGCCTTCGCTCCCCCGCCCGCCGACCTTCCCCCGCCGTCCGCCGACCGATTTCCGTTCCCGTTCCCATTCCCGTTCGACGCGGCCCTCCCGCCGCCAGCCCCGTCCCCGCCCGCTCCCGCTCTCGCCGGCATCCTGCGCCTGGGCTGGGCCGGCGTGAGCTCGCCGCCGGCCCTGCGCTCCTCCCGCACGCGGACATATTCCGGCCAGCCGCCCTCGTAGCTGCGCAGCGTCCCGTCCTCGACCGAGACCGTCCGCGACCCAACCGCGTCGAGCAGGGCCCGGTCGTGCGAGATCAGGAGCAGCGATCCCCCGAAGGCACGCAGAGCGTCCTCGAGCGCCTCGCGACTCTCCAGATCCAGGTGGTTGGTCGGCTCGTCGAGGATCAGCACGTTCGCCCCCGAGCTCACCAGCACCGCCAGCGCCAGGCGCCGACGCTCGCCGCCCGACAGGCCGGCGACCGGCTTCTCGGCCTGGTCGCCCGAGAACAGGAACCCCCCGAGCAGGGCCCGCGCCCGATTCGGGCTGAGGCCGGTCGCCTTCTGTGCCGCCTGCAGGACGGACCCCGTCTCGTCGAGCTCGTCCGCGTGCTGGGACAGATACGCGACCTGGACGTTGTGACCCCAGCGCAGCTTCCCGACCTCGAGCGGCCGCGCTCGGGCCAGCGTCTCGATCAGCGTCGTCTTGCCGCTTCCGTTCGCCCCGACCAATGACACGTGCTCCCCCCGCTCGAGCCAGAGCTCGACGTCCTCGAGCAGCGTGATCGGCGGCTCCCCGACCACGATCCGCGCGTCCTCGAGCTCGAAGACGACCCGCCCGCTCCGCTCGGGCGCCGCGAACTTGAACGACAGCGACGCCGAGTCCCCCGGCGCCTGTTCGATCCGGTCGATCTTGTCGAGCTTCTTGACCCGCGCCTGCGCCTGCCGGGCCCGCGTCCCCGCGCTGAAGCGCTCGACGAACCGCTCGAGCCGGGCGATCTCCGCCTGCTGGCGCTCGACTGCCCGCCCGAGAGCCAGATCCCTCGCTGCCTGCTCCTTACGCCACGCGTGCCACGTACCGGCAAAGAATCTCGACCGACCGCCCTCCAATTCGAGGACTGCCGTGCCGACCGTCTCCAAGAACCACCGGTCGTGCGCGACCAGCGCGATCGCCGCGTCCAGGCCGATCAGGGTCTGCTCGAGCCACTCGAGCGACTCGATGTCGAGGTGGTTGGTCGGCTCGTCCAGCAGCAGCAGGTCCGGCTTGGAGGCCAGCGCCCGGGCCAGCGACGCCCGCGTCAGCTCGCCGCCCGAGAAGGTCCCCAGCTCACGGTCGAGCTCGCCCTCGCCGAAGCCCAGCCCCCCGGCCATCGACGTCGCCCGGTCCCGCCAGAGGTACCCGCCCCGGGTCTCGAGCTCGGCCTGCGTCCGTGCGTACCTGGCCATCGCCGACGCGTCCGTATCCCCCCCGGCCATCGCGTGCTCGAGCTCCGCCAGCCGCTTCTCGAGCGCCAGCTCCTGCGCGCAACCCGAGAGGATGTACTCTCGCAGCCCGACGCGCGTCTCACGCGGCGGCCGCTGGTCGTGGAGGGCCACGCGGACCCGCTTGCTCACCGACAGCTCGCCCCCGTCGATCGACTCCTCCCCCGCAAGCATCCGCAGCAGCGTCGTCTTCCCGGTTCCGTTCCGTCCCGAGATCGTCAGCCGGTCGCGGCGCTCCAGCTTGAACGAGACCCCCCGCAGCAGCGGCGCGCCGGCGATGTCCTTGTCGAGCGAGGATGCGATGACGACTGCCACGCGCCTCATGGTAGGACGGCCGCCTGCCGATTGTCTGTGACAGGATGCCCACGCCTTGACCACAACTGCCTCACCCTGAGCAGGGGAGCCGTCAGGCGTGCTGTTCCCGACCGCCCAGTTCGCGATCTTCTTCGCGATCGTCCTCCCCCTCTCCTGGTGGCTGATGCCCCGCCAGCAGGTGTGGAAGCCGTTCGTCCTCGTTGCCAGCTACGTCTTCTACGCGTCGGCCAACCCCAAGTTCTGCCTCCTGCTCGGCGGTATCACGCTCTGGAATCAGGCCGCCGCCAAGCTGATCCACCGCTCCGACGACGACCGCCGCCGCCGCTGGATCGCGATCGTCGCCGTCGCCGGCGACCTCCTGACGCTCGGCGTCTTCAAGTACTACGCCTTCTTCACCCAGGACATCGACCGTGTCCTCCACAGCCTCGGCCTCGGCCTACCCCTCCCCCTCGTGACGATCGCCCTCCCGGTCGGCGTCAGCTTCTTCACCTTCCAGGCGATCTCATACACCGTCGACGTCAAGCGCCGGCTGATCGCCCCGGCGTCGACGATCGACGCGGCGATCTACCTCAGCTTCTTCCCCCACCTGATCGCCGGCCCGATCGTCCGCGCGAGGGAGTTCCTTCCCCAGCTGGCCGCCCCCCGCGATCCGGCGAAGGTCGCCGCCAGCTCCGGCCTCCTGCTGATCGGGCTCGGCCTCGTCAAGAAGGTCGTCCTCGCCGACTATCTCGGCCGGGTCGTCGTCGATCCGGTGTTCGCCGTCCCCCAGGGCTTCGGCGCGCCCGACGTCCTGCTCGCCGGCTACGCCTACGCCGCCCAGATCTACTGCGACTTCTCCGGCTACACCGACATGGCGATCGGCCTCGCCCTCCTGCTCGGCTACGTCTTCCCCCAGAACTTCCGCAGTCCCTACCGCGCGACCACGCTCGGCGACTTCTGGGGCCGCTGGCACATGACGTTGTCGCGCTTCCTCCGCGACTTTCTCTACATCCCGCTCGGCGGCAACCGCGGCGGCAAGCTCTTCACCTACCGCAACCTGATGATCACGATGGTCCTCGGCGGCCTCTGGCACGGCGCCGCCTGGACCTTCGTCGTCTGGGGCACCCTGCACGGCGTCGGCCTCGTCGTCGAGCACTTCGGCCGCGGCCGGGGGATCAAGGTCCCCGGCTGGCTCGGCTGGTTTCTGACCTTCCACTTCGTCGTCCTCGGCTGGGTCTTCTTCCGCGCGAGCTCGCTCAACCTCGCCTGGACCTTCCTCTCTCGTCTGACCGCCTGGCAGCCCCCGAGCAGCGCGATCTGGAGCGTCCCCGCGGTGTTCGCCATCCTGATCGTGATCGGACTCCAGCTCGCCCCCGCCCGGCCGCTCGAGCTGGTCCAGGTCTGGATCGGCCGGCTGCGGCCCGTCGTGCTCGGGATCGCCTTTGCCGTCCTCGTTCCCTTCGTCGCGGCGACCGTCCCCACCCAGGGTGTTCCGCCGTTCATCTACTTCCGCTTCTAAGCTCAACCCAGGACACCCGCCCGCCGACCCAGACCTGAGATGACCGACGCCGACGACCGAACTCCAACGCCGCCCCCGGCTCCCGCCCCCCGGCCGACCGAGCCCGTGCCGACGCACGCTCCGACCGGCGGCCTCGGCGAACCGGTCGAGATCGTCCCGGCGAGCACGGATCCCTCCGGCAAGCCGCCGAAGACCCGCTACCACGGCGACGACAGCCTGATGAACCGCTTCGACCGCTACGGCCTTCGCCGGTACCGCGCCCGCGACGGGATCGTCGCCGTCTTCGTCGCCTGCGCTCTGATGGTCATCTTCGCCGGCGCCTCGGTCAAGCACTCCGGCCAGCAGATCAAGACCGGCGTCGGGCGCAGCATCGTGCTCGCGGTCGGCGACCCGGCCGCCTCGATCGCCCACACCCTTCCGGTCAGCAGGGTCGTCAACCAGGCGACCGGCTGGCTCTCACCCGATTCGAACCTCGGCAGCTCGGGCGGGACGTTCGGGACGATCGCCCAGACGACCGCCGCCGGCGGGATTCCCCAGGTCACCGCCGACTCCTTCGACCCCGTCCAGCTCGGCCTCGCCCCGGCCGCGAAGCGTCCGCTCCACACCCTGCTCGTGACCGGCGACTCGATGTCCGAGCCGCTCGACGCAGACCTCGCCCAGAAGCTCGACCCGAAGGGCGTCCACGTGATCCAGGACCCCCACATCGGGACGGGGATCTCCCAGACCGACCTGCTCGACTGGGGCAAGGAGGCCGTCGCCCAGGTCAAGCACGACCACCCCGACGGCGTGGTGATGTTCATCGGCGCGAACGACGGCTTCCCGATGTCGGGCCCCGGCGGCGCCCAGGTCCAATGCTGCGGCGCCGAGTGGGCGGCGATCTACGCCCAGCGAGCCCGGTCGATGATGGACGTCTACCGCCAGAACGGGGCCGCCCGCGTCTACTGGCTGACGCTCCCCGCCCCGCGCGACTCCGCCCGCCAGAAGATCTCCCGCGTCGTCGACGCCGCCGTGACCGTCGCCGCCCAGCCGTGGGCCGACCAGGTCCGCATGCTCGACATGGTTCCCGTCTTCACGCCCGGCTTCGCCTACCGGGACGCGATGACCGTCGGCGGTCAGGCGACGCTCGTCCGCCAGGCCGACGGGATCCACCTCAACGACGCCGGGTCCCAGCTTGCCGCCGGGATCGTCGAGGCCGCGATCGCCAAGGACTTCACGACCGGCTGACGACCCGGCGATTCGATCTCGCGGCGGCACCGCCGAGTCCACGCCGGGGCACCGATGAGTCCACGCCGGGGCACCGCCGAGTCCACGCCGGGGCACCGCTGAGTCCACGCCGGGAGACCGATGAGTCTTCGCGGGGGCAGGCGTCATAGCTAGACAGAATCCCTACCCAAGGAGCAGGCGATGACCACGACCGCAAGCCTGATCACCACGATCAGCCTGGTGATCATTCCGTCGACCGATCAGGACCGATCGGTCGAGTTCTACGAGCAGCAGCTCGGCTTCGAGAAGCGCACGGACGTCGAGATGGGCGGCGGCTACCGGTGGGTCGAGGTCTACCCGCCGACCGGCAACACCGGCATCGCGCTGGCCCCGCCGCGCGAAGGCGATCCGACCGCCGTCCAGACGGGAATCAGCCTGTCGACGGACGACATCGAAGCCGTCCACGCCCAGCTGAAGTCGAGCGGCGCCGATGTCGACGCCGAGGTCTCGCACATGGGCGACCCGGTCCCCCCGATGTTCTGGTTCCGCGATCCCGATGGCAACAGCCTGCTGATCGTCCAGGAGAGCTGAACCCGGGTCGAGACGAGGTCGTCGTCTCCCTTCACTGACCCGACGGTCGCGACGGTCGCGAGACCGTATGCCCCCGCCCTGCGCCGCAGGCGGCGGGCAGCACGCAGGCGACGAGCAGCAGGACGATGTCGCCTACACGACCGCGCGCGATCGCGATCGCGATCGCGCGCGGGCAGACCCGTACCGGTGGCCGGCGCCAGACGACGGCCACCGGAAGGGAAGTGCACGCTCGGTTAGAGCGTGTTCTGCTCGTAGACGTAGGAGAACAGGGCCTTGGCCTTGGTGCAGGTCACGGTGGCGAAGAAGTTCGTCGGAATCGCAGACCGCTTCCCCTCCTTGCAGGCGAAGCCGAGGATCTTCGACGTGCACTTGCCCTTCTGGCCGTGCTTGAGCCGGCAGGCCTGGAAGCCGGCCTCGAGACCCTTCTGGGTCGCGCAGCTGACGCCGCGCTTCGACTTGGGGATGAAGTACCCGCCGGCGAGGGTCGCCGTCGATGCGGTGCACGAGGCGGACGCCCGGGCGACAGGGGCGGCCACGGCGCTCGAGGCCGGCAGGGCCGACACGGCGCCGAGGGCGGCGAGACTGAGCGCGATGGGGAGTCTGACCGGACGGAGCATCTACGGGACCTCACTTGTAGCGGGGAGAAAGTCGTGGAGAAAAGCCTAGCGTCGTCTATCAACCCGTCGGCAGGCCGACAGTTGCGCTTGAGCGGCCGCCGCGTGGTGATCCGCGGGGCAGGACCTGAGCGCCGACGCGCCGACCGGACGGCCGGCACCGCGGCCGGCACCCGCGGGCGGCGGCGGCGGTATTCTCGCCCGGATCGACATGGGCGCCCCGCACATCAAGACACGGCGGCGCGGGGTCGCGCCAAACCTGACGACGCTCGGCGGCCTGAGCGCAGTGGCCTTCGCGGCGTTCGTGACGCTCGCGGCCGGTCCGGCCGGCCTCGTGGATCGGGCGTCGGCGCATACCGGGCCGCGAGTGACGGTCGCCCTGTACGGCGACTCGGTGGTCGAGGCGTACACGGTCCCCCACTTCCTCCAGAACGGGCTGTCGCCGCTGCTCGAGGACGGACTGGTCGCCGCCGGCTTCTCGCGAGGCGGCAGCGGCTTCATCCCGGCGACGCCGTTCCGGTGGAAGCTGAAGAACAAGTTCGCGATCGGCGGGATGGGCAACCCCCAGCCGCCGGACGGCTGGCTGCTCAACGGTTTCGGGACGCAGACCGGCCTCAACGGGCCGAGCGGCTACAGCGCGCGGGCGATCTCTCCGCAGGCGACCGCGACCGCGCCGATCGACGCGCCGACGGTGGCCGTGCTGTACACGAAGTACGCCGGCGGCCCGACCTTCACGGCGTCGGCCGGCGGCCAGACGTGGGCGATCAGCACGAACTCGACCGGTCCGGCCCAACCGACCGAGCTGTGGCTCGACGTGCCGGCCGGGGCGACCACGTTGACGATCACCGGGCCGGAGTCGGGTCAGTTCATCTTCGCCGGGGCGATCTCCCGGCGGCCGGTCGTGCCCGGGACGGTCCAAACCGAGGTCGAGGATCTCGGCCACATGGGTCACCTGCTCGGCCAGGACCTGACCCAGCTCGTTCAGGAGTCGATCGTCCAGCAGCAGTTCAACGTCTCGGTCTTCCTCGGCGGGTACCTCTACGCGGAGGAGGCGAACTCACAGAACACGGCCCGGCGGGCGAGGGAGTACCAGTCGAACCTGCGCAAGTACGTCGACCTGATCCGCACGTACCAGGGGAAGTGTCTGATCGCAGATCCGTCGCCCCTGCCAGTTCCGGCGAGCCTCGTCGGCCGCTTCAATGCGATCGATCGGAGCGTGGCCCGGGCCGGGGGCTGCACGTACACGAGCGCCCTCAGCCACCTCTGGTCGCCGGCGACCTCGGTAGCCAGGGGGCTGACCCTCGTCGACGGCATCCATCCGACGGCGGCCGGCTACAGGTTGATCGTCAAGGCGCTGATGCCGGCGCTCAAGCGGCTGGTCCGGGCGAGCGTCTAGGGCGAGTAAACGGCTGACTCGACGTGGGAGTCGCGTGCTCTCCCAAAGCATCGTTAGTAAAGTTCATCAACTACTCCGGCCGAGACAACAACAACAGCGGGCTCGCCGCGACGCCAACAGCGGGCCTGCCGCGAACGGCAACAGCGGGCTCGCCGCGACGCCAACAGCGGGCTCGCCGCGCCTGCCAGCACCGGGCTCACGGGCGGGCCGGCGGTCGCCCGGCGGAGCGGATAAGATCGGGTTCCGATGCGCCGCGTGTTCGCCGCCACCGCCGTCTGGCTCACCACGCTCGGGATGCTCGCGCCGGTCGCGCTGGCCCACGACGGGGGGCAGGGCCTGTACGGGGAGACGACCGACAAGGTCACGACGAACGCGGGCTTCCTGCTGATCATCTTCTTCCCACTGTTCATCCTCCTCGCCAGCATGCTCCAGTCGTTCCTGGACAAGCGCAAGACCGCCCGGAAGGCGGCGGCCCAGAAAGCGACCGACGAGCCGCACGGCGGCTGGTAGAGGCGCGGCGTGGCCGATACGGCGCGCCCGGAAGGCCTCGAGATCGCAGCGAGGCAGAGGTCGTACTTCGTCACCGGAGCGACCGGCTTCATCGGCCGCCACCTGGTCGAGACGCTGCTGGCCCGGACCGGCGAGATCCATGTCCTCGTCCGCGGGGGGTCGGTCGGCCGACTCGAGGAGCTGATCGACGGGTGGGGTGCGGCTGGTCGGATCCGTCCGGTGGTCGGCGACCTCCGGGAACCGCTGCTCGGGCTTGACGAGACCGAGATCGCCGGGCTGCGTGGGCGGATCGGACATTTCTTCCACGTGGCGGCGGTCTACGACATGACGGCGGCAGCGGCCTACAACGAGCTGATCAACATCGGCGGGACGCGGGAGACGGTCGGCCTGGCGAACGCGGTCGAGGCCGGCGTCTTCCACCACGTGTCGTCGGTCGCGGTCGCCGGCCTCTACGAGGGCTTCTTCCGGGAGGACATGTTCGACGAGGGCCAGAAGCTGCCGTCGTCCTACCACCAGACGAAGTTCGACTCGGAGAAGGTCGTCCGGACGGCGACGACGGTGCCGTGGCGGGTCTACCGGCCGAGCGTGGTGATCGGCCACTCGGTGACGGGCGTGGCCGACAAGATCGACGGGCCGTACTACTTCTTCAAGGGGATCCAGAAGGTCCGCGGGTGGATCCCGGCGTGGGTGCCGCTGGTCGGACCGGAGTTCGGCCACACGAACATCGTGCCGGTTGACTACGTCGCCCGGGCGATCGACCACATCGCGCATCAGCCGGGCCTCGACGGGCGGGCCTTCCATCTGACGAGCCCGAAATCGCAGCGCTCGGGCGAGGTGCTGAACATCTTCGCGCGGGCGGCGCACGCGCCGCAGCTGGCGATGCGGATCGATAAGCGGCTGACCGACGCGCTGCCGAAGGGGGTCTTCTCGCTGGTCGTGAAGCTCCCGGCGGTCAAGGACATCCGGTCGCTCCTGCTGGCCGACCTCGGGATTCCCGAGGAGGTGCTCGGCCACCTGGCGTTCAGCTGCCCGTTCGACGACCGGGATGCCGTCCAGGCGCTGGCCGGGTCGGGCATCGAGGCGCCGCGGCTGGAGACCTACGCGAAGCCGGTCTGGGACTACTGGGAGCGCCAGCTTGATCCGGATCTCCATCGAGACAGGTCGCTTCGGACCGCGCTCGGCGGGCGCACCGTGCTGATCACAGGGGCCAGCTCGGGGATCGGGCGGGCGACCGCGTTGATGGTCGCGGCGGCTGGGGGGACGCCGCTGCTGGTGGCGCGGACGCAGGAGAAGCTCGACGAGGTGAAGGCCGAGATCGAGCAGGCGGGCGGGTCGGCCTGGGTCTACGCGGCCGACCTCTCGGACGCGGACGCGATCGACGAGCTGGTCGGGCGGACGCTGGCCGATCATCCGACGATCGACTTCCTCGTCAACAGCGCCGGCCGTTCGATCCGGCGGTCGGTGACGCTCAGCCGGGACCGGTTCCACGACTACGAGCGGACGATGCAGCTCAACTACTTCGGGGCGATCAAGCTGATCATGGGGCTCCTGCCGCACATGAAGGCCCAGGGCCACGGGCACATCGTCAACGTGTCGTCGATCGGCGTCCAGACGAACCCGCCTCACTTCTCGGCCTACGTGGCGTCGAAGGCGGCCCTCGACGCGTTCACGCGGGTCGCGTCGAGCGAGGTGATCGGGGATGGGATCACCTTCACGACGATCCACATGCCGCTGGTTCGGACGCCGATGATCGCGCCGACGAAGATGTACGACGCGTTCCCGGCGATCAGCCCGGAGGCGGCGGCGGGGATGATCTGCGAGGCGATGCGGTCGAAGCCCAAGCACGTCAGCACGAAGCTCGGGACCTTCGGCGAGGTGGCGTACGCCCTGTTCCCGAAGGCGGTCGACCAGGTCCTCCACCTGGCCTACCGGGTCTTCCCGGATTCGGCGGCCGCCCGGGGTCAGAAGGACGTCGACGAGCACGCGACGGCCGAGCAGCTGGCGCTCGCCAACGTGATGAAGGGCGTCCACTGGTAGCCGCTGGGCGTGTGAGCCCGCCGACCAGGGAGGCGTTCGCCGCGACGGGCCTCGAGCGCCTGCGTCTGCTGACCGGCTACGACGGTGCGGAGTTTCGTCCGGGACAGGTCGAGGCGATCCGGGACGTCGTCGTCGACCGGGCGCGCGTGCTCTGCGTCCAGCGGACCGGGTGGGGGAAGTCGGCCGTCTACTTCGTGGCCACGGCGCTGCTGCGGGACGCCGGCGCCGGACCGACGTTGATCGTCAGCCCGCTGCTCGCGCTGATGCGCAACCAGATCGCGGCGGCCGAGCGGCTGGGGCTGCGGGCGTACACGGTCAACAGCACGAACCGCGAGGCGTGGAGCGACGTTCGGGATCGGCTGGCTGCCGACACGATTGATCTTCTGCTGATCTCACCCGAGCGGCTCAACAACCCGGCCTTCGTCGAAGGCATGCTGCCGCTGTTCGCCGCGTCGGTCGGGCTCCTGGTGATCGACGAGGCCCATTGCATCTCCGATTGGGGGCACGACTTCCGGCCGGACTACCGGCGGGTCAGGGACATGCTCTCGCGGCTCGGGCCGGAGGTCGCCGTGCTCGGGACGACGGCGACGGCCAACGACCGGGTCGTCGCCGACGTCGTCGAGCAGTTGGCGAGCCCGGGTGGTGAGCCGCTGCGCTCGTATCGGGGTCCGCTGGCCCGGACCAGCCTGCGCCTGGAGGTGCTCGAGTTGGGCCGGCCGGCGGAGCGGCTGGCGTGGCTGGTCGAGCACCTGCCGAAGCTGCCGGGCTCGGGGATCGTCTATGCGCTGACCAAGCGGGACGCCGAGCAGGTCGCTGGATTCCTGACGGCCAACGGGATCAGCGCGGTGGCCTATACGGGCGAGCAGGAGACGGAGGGGCGGATCGCAACCGAGGAGCGGCTCCTGCGCAACGAGATCAAGGCGGTCGTGGCGACGAGCGCGCTGGGGATGGGCTACGACAAGGCCGACCTGACGTTCGTCGTCCACTACCAGGCGCCGGGGTCGGTCGTCTCGTATTACCAGCAGGTCGGGAGGGCCGGGCGGGGCGTCGACCACGCGGACATCGTCCTCCTGCGGGGCGGCGAGGACCGCCGGATCCAGGACTTCTTCATCGAGCAGGCGTTCCCCGGGCGGGAGCGGGTGACGGCCGTGCTGGGGGAGTTGGCGGCCGCGGGAGACGAGGGGCGGAGCACGCGGGAGCTGATGGGGGTCGTCAACCTCGGCATGAACAGGATCGAGGCGATGCTGAAGATCCTCGACGTCGAGGGCGCGGTCAGGCGGACCGGCCGGCGGTGGACGGCGATCCCGGGAGCGGACTGGACATACGACGCCGAGCGCTACCGCCAGGTCACCGGGCTGCGGCGGGCCGAGCAGGAGGCGATGGCGAGGTTCGGGACCGACGGCCGGTGCCTGATGCGGGTCCTCCAGGAGGAGCTCGACGATCCGCAGGCCGACGACTGCGGTCGGTGCTCGGTCTGCACCGCCCCGCGATTCGCCGGGGCGCCGGACCCGGGGCTCGTCGAGCTCGCCGGGCGCCATCTGCGGGCGCGGCCGATCGAGCTCGAGGTCAAGAAGATGGCGCCGGATGCGACGGGCGCGATGCGGAAGATCCCTGAGGACGCCCGCATCGAGCCGGGGTGGGCGCTCGCCCGCTTCGGAGACGGTGGCTGGTGGCCGGCGGTCGAGCGGGGCCTGCGGATCGGACGCTTCGACGAGGAGGTCGTCGCCGGGCTGGCCGAGGTCCTACGCCGCGCGGGGACCCCGTTCGCCTGGGTCACCGAGGTCCCGTCGGCCCGTCTGGGCGAGCTGACCGCCGGCCTGGCCGAGCGGCTCGCCGGGGAGTTGGGAGTCCGCTACGTCCGGCTCGTCACCCGCCGGGAGGATCGTCCGCCGCAGCGGGAGATGGCCAACGCCGTCCAGCAGGCGGCCAACGTCCGGGGGGCCTTCGGGATCGTCGAGAAGCCGCCGCCGGGTATCGGCGTCCTGGTCGACGACCGGCGGAACTCGGGTTGGACGCTGGCGATGGTCGGCGGTCAGCTGCGCCGGGCCGGAGCCGAGACCGTCGTACCGGTCACGCTCGGCAGCCTGATGTAAGGAGACTGGGCGGCGGCCTTCCGCCGCATGGCCGTCGAGGCCGTCGGACCGGCCGCGGACTATGCCTTGTAGGCGAGGACCCAGGAGCCGAAGCCGGCGAGCGCGAGACCGACGAGGGTGACGGTCGACAGGAGGAAGGGAGCCCAGCGGGAGGTCTTGGCGACGCGCGTGGCAGCCCCCTCGGCGGTCGCGGCGTTCATCCGGGCGCGAAAGTTCGGCGGGTGATATGACCGCTGCGGCTTGCCGAGCGCGACCCTCCTTGCCGCGAGATAGCCCTGGAGGTCCTCGGCGACCGCCCGGACCGGCCGGCGGCCGAGGAAGACGGATGCGAAGAACCCGACGATCTTCTGGTCCCTGTTCGTCGTCCAGACGCTCTGCACCGGACCCCACAGCGAATGCCGGGTGGTGGAGCCGCCGACGAGGACGGCGTAGTTGTGCGGGGTCGTCACGTAGTGCCTGACCAGCCAGGCGACCCCGGCCCCGACGAGGAATCCTGGAATTGCGTAGACCAGGACCAGGAGGGGTGAGAGCACGAGCTGCCATCCGGAGAGCGGGCGCTCGTCCTTGAGGTTGGGGATCCGCAGCCTGATCTCGTGCCGGTCGAGCCAGGTCAACCTCTGCCTGCGCTTGGCGAAGTGATTGAAGACGACGAACTGGGCCATCGTCCCGCCGAGCACTCCCTCGTAGACGTTGCGAACCAGGTGCCGGGTCCCGCCGTCGGGCACGGCCGTGTGCCAGGCGTGAGTGAACGGGGCGTAGACCTCGAAGACGAGGTAGTAGAGCCCGGCTACGCTCAGCGTCGCGAGGTGGGCCAGGACGACGGCTGCGACGAGCAGCTCGAGCTTGTTGCGGATCCATTTCGTCGGATGCCGAACGAATGTGACCAGCGGCGGCTGGAGGGGGGCCACGCGCGCCCTTCTCATCCGACGGCGCCTCGACGGCGGCCGTGTTTTCCGGTCGGGGTCCGACGGGTCCCGATCTCGGTCGACACCCACGGTCTTCACTGCGCCCTAGTCGGGCCAGAAGTCCTGGATGATCTCCCCGTCGCCCTCGACGTGCCGCCCGAAGACGAGGACTTCGAGCCCGTCGGGCCCGGCCTCCAGGGAGCGTGTGGTGAGCGGCCCTACGCGGACCGTATCGAGCGGCGCGAGGTCCACGAGGTCGTCGTCGAGCTTGACCCGGCCGGAGCCTGCGAGGACGACGTAGATCTCCTCGGCCTCGGCGTGCCGGTGGGCGAACGCCTCGCGCTGGCGGGGCTTGATCACGAGATAGGCGATGCCGGTCTGCTCGGCGCCGAGCTCGGCCCGGGGAAAGCGGGCCTCCTGGGTCTTCGAGAGGCCGTGCTTGACCGCCATGTCCTCGAGTTCCCGGAGATTGCGCTTCGCGTATCCCACGTCTTGACTCTATCCCTCGAACCCCTCGGCCTGGATCGCGGTCGGCGGCATCCCGAGCCGGCGGAGGGCTGCCTCGACTTCGGTCACCATCGCCGGCGGACCGCAGGCGAGTGCGCTCCACCGGGCCAGATCGGACGGCGCGTAGCGGCGGAGGACCGCCTCGCCGACGCGTCCGGTCTCGCCCTGCCAGCCGGGTTCCGGGCGGGAGAGGACGTGGACGACGCGGAGGCTCGGGAGGCACCGCTCGAGGTCGTCGAGCTCCTCCCGAAACGTCACGTCGGCCCAGTGGCGGCTCCCGTAGAGCAGCAGGAGCGGTCGTTGCTCGCCACGCGGGCGAACTGCCCCGGCTCGAAGCGCAGGCGGATGGCCGAGGGCGGCGAGCGTCACAGGGCTGCCCCAGTGAGCAGTCCGCGGAGGGGGCGGGGAGTCCGTTCGGCACGTCCGGGACGGTAGGAGCGGAGGCTGAGCCGCGGGCAGGCGGCGGCTGTGACTTGCTGAGTTGTGCGACCTAGGCCAAGGTGAGGATCCAGATCGTCAGGGGCTCGCCGGTGAAGCCGACCTCGCCGAACGAGCGCACCGCATAGGTGCGGCCGGCGACCGCCGCGCAACCCGCGGCCGGGAGGTGGACGGCCAGGGCCGCCGCGATCGAGGACTTCGCCTCGCCGTGAGCGCCGCGGACGACGACCTGGGTGGCGCGGTACTCGTGGACGAGGCGGATGAAGCCGATCACGTCCTGGATCGTCACGTCGAGCGTGCCGACGACGGCTCCACGGCGGTCACGCAGGGGCGCCTCGGCTCCGGCGACGTCGAACGGATAGGAGTCGGTCTCGAGCAGCACGCGGCTGCCGCGGCGGACCCGGATCGCGGTGACGTGGTGGTGGCCGTGCACGACCTGACGGACGGCCTCGGTCCGCGCCGCGACGAGCTTGCCCGCCGCGAGCGCGTCGGTGAGAACGCGGTCGGCGGCGATCTGCCCGAGGGCGACGTGAACGGCCAGGCCGTCGCGCTCGAGCGCGTATCGGGCGACGGCGACGCGGGTCGCGGCGACGACCTGCCGCTGGGTGGCCGGCCTCGCGCAGCCGGCGGCCGCCAGCGCCGATCGCGGCCCGGAGGCAGCCGACAGTGCCGATTGCGGCCCGGACGCGGCCGCGAGGCCGAGCCCGCCGGCCAGGCAGCCGACGGCGAGGAGAGGCCGGAGGCGTCGGGCGCAGTCCATGTGATGCATTCTGCTCGACTTGCGAGCCTTTGGGCGGGCCTTCAGTGAATTCCTGGAAGGACCTTGGTGCCCTCGATTCGGGTGGCCTCGAGCGACCCCGGCGCGAGGCCGAGCAGCCGCAGGATCGTCGGCGCGACCTGGGTCGTCTCGACCGACGAGCGGACGCGCGACCGGCGGACCACGCCCGGTGCGTAGACCACCAGCGGCACACTGCGGTCGCCGGGGTTGTCGCCACCGTGCTCGGCGATCTTCGTCCCGCTGGTGTACACGACGCCGACTTGGACGCGGCCGAACACGTCCGGGTGGCCTGGTTCGGCGACTGGAACGCCGAAGAAGTCGGCCGCCGTCTTCCCTGCGTAGATCGACGCCAGCCCCGAGTGCGCCAGCGTGCGGGCGCCGCCGCCGTAGGTGACGCCGGTCGCCGGGTGCGTCCAGAGGTAGCTCTCGACGAAGTCGGCCGCCGCCTGCGAGCGGTCTGAGAGGTAGCTCTGCCAGAGGTCGTCGTCGGTGCCGGCGATGATCAGCTTGCCGGCGCCCGGATTGGCCGCCGTCCACGCCGCGTTGATCGCGTCGATGATCGGACCGTCGTCGATCCTCGTCAGCAGGTTCGGATCCTGTGGCGACTGGCCGTGCTTGGCCGTGAGGATGATCGCCGTGCGGCCGGCGATGCCGCGGGCCTGGATCCGCTGGTCGATGCTCCGCAGCTGCGCATCGACGTAGTCGAGCGCGCTGCTCAACAGCGGGCCTGGAGTCGTCGTTCCCGCCAGGTACCCGCCGGCCAGCACCGGGCCGCCGATGACGGCTTCCGACTTGGGGAGCTTCTCAGCCGTCGATACGGCCTGGAAGTTCATCCCGAAGATCGCCGGCACGCCGACCTTTGTCCGGCGGCTGTGATCGTAGCCGTCGATCTCGTTGAGGATCGCCGCCACCTTGTAGGAGTCGTACTGCCGCGTCGCGGCGTTGTCGCTCGTCCAGCTGCCCCCACTCGGGTAGGGGGTCCCGTTGGGCTCGATCGGGGTGCTGTCGATCTCGGGCGCGAACATGTCGTCGATGCCGGTCCCCGACGGCCCGTTGAACGACTCATACACGGCGTGCTTGTCCGACCACGCCGTCCGCAGGCCGGCCTTGTGGGCGACCTCGAAGACGGTGTTGACGCGGAGGTAGGAGTGCGGGTAGACCGGCTTGCAGCCGGCCGGATCGACCGGGAACGTCGCCGGGTTCAGCAGCGTCTGCGGCCGGGCGGTCATCTGGAGGATGCTGCCCGGCAGCCCCGACAGGCCCTGACCGGCGTCGAGCTTGGTCACGTCCCGGTCGTCGGGCGAGTCGTAGACGACGTCGGCCCCGGTCGGCTGGCCGTGGCACGAGGTCGTGCCCGCCGGATAGAGGCTGCGGTTGTACTCCACGTCGTAGTAGACGCCGGTGGCCCGCGGATCGCCACCGGTCATCAGCGCCGTTCCTCCGGGATCGGAGTCCGACGGGACCGCCGTGCGGGCACGCGAGTATTCGGCGCCGTGTCCGGCGAGCTTGGCGAGCTCGGAGTGCGGGTGCTTCGTCGCGTACCAGGCGAGGTCCGACTGATGCAGGCCGTCGACCGAGATCAGCAGGACGTGCTGGATCGGGCTATGGCGGCCGGCAGCCGCGCTGGACGCCGAAAGAGCCACGGGTGTCCCGATCGCCAGCGCGGCGAAGACCGCCCCGGCGATCGTCGAGCGGGCGTTGATCACGGTTCACTCCTTGCTCTTCGGGGTGTATCCGGCCGAGCCTATGCGCCCTTTCGGCGGCGGTTGTGACCGTGCTGTGAACCGGATGTGCAGCGCCGAGGAGCGCCGCGACCAACTCGTGTCGACAGGGCTGCCCGGATCAGCCACAAGACGCTCGGCCATCCCCGGGCGCTCGCTCACTCGAGGACCTTCTCGGCCCAGTAGTCGGCGATGTGGTTGGCGTTGTACGGCGGGATCTCGACGTACCCGGCCGACGCGAAGAGGACGCGGCTGTGTCGCTGCTCGCGTCCGGCGTCGAGGCGAACGCGCTCGTATCCGGCGTCCCGGGCGGCGGCCTCGAGCGCCACGAGGAGGCCGCGGCCGACCCCGCGCGAGCGGGCGTCCGGGACGACGTAGATGCGCTTGATCTCGCAGATCCCGTCCTCCAGGCGCCGTAGCCCGCCGCACGCGATCGCCCGGCCGGCCTCGTAACCGACCAGGAACGCGCCCTCGGGCGGGGCCATCTCGCCGGGTGTCGTCACCGACCCGGGCCGTGCCGAGCGGCCGGGGTAGATCGCGTCGAAGTGGTCGATCAGTTCGCCGAGCAGCTCGCAGCCCGGCGGTTCGTCGGCGTGTCCCGGCCGGAAGCGTGGCGCCATGAAGCCCATCTTCGCGCTCCGGCCGTTCGCGCGAAAGGAGCACCGTCGCCGCCCCGAGCCCCAGACCGATTCAATGCGGGAGGCCTCCCGTCAGATGCCCCACGCCGCAGGGGGCCGCGGTCAGATTCCCGACGGCCCGGCAGCGACCCAGCCGCGCTACGTGGCCGCACCGGGTGGGCCGATCGTCGCTGCCTGCGGGCCGAAGCGCTCGACGTACGTCGGATGGACGTCGTTCCACGTCTCGACCGATCTCCCCCCGTCCGACTCGCCACGCAGGGCTCCTGTCAGCGCGTCCAGGCAGACGTGCCACCCCGCGCCGTCGCGTGCCGCCTTTCCCCGCTCCTCGAGAATGTCGACCAGCGTCAGAACCGTACCCTCGCCGGCCGCCTGGAGCTCGAGGCGGATGATGTCCGGACCCCACCGGAGCTCCATCACCGACGGCGGATCGAAGACGAGCATCTCGCCCTCGAACGGTGGCCCCTCCCCGGCCGGGAAGGCGAATCGCAGCCGCGCACCGGCGGCTCGCTCGCCGTCGATCGTCGTGGGAAACCACCGGGCCAGGTGCTCCGGCTCGGTGACCGCCCGCCAGACCTTCTCGCGTGGGTGGCGAAACCTTCTCGTGAAGCGAAGCTGCCACCTGCCGTCGTCGAGTCGCTCCAGTCCTCCGTACATCGATGCTCCCTCTCAATCGTCGGTCTCGGTCATCCCGTCCAGATGCCGGTCGAGGTCATCCAGGCGGGAGACCCACATCTGCCGGTACGGCTCGAGCCATTCGTCGACGACCCGCAGCGACTCTGCGTGCACCCGATACAACCTGCGCTGCCCGTCTCCGCGGACCTCCACCAGCCCCGCCTCCCGGAGGATCCGCAGATGCTTCGAGACGGCCGGCTGGCTCACGTCGAGCGCTCTGACGAGTGCCCCCACCGGCTGCTCCGAGCGCCGCAGCAGGTCGAGGATCCGCCGCCGGTTGGGCTCGGCAAGGACTTCGAAGGTGGTCGCGACGGCCATATCCATAGCCTACCGGATATATAGCTGGAAAGGAATTTAGACGCGAGATGGACGACGACGGACGTGCGAACGCCCACTGGACGACCAGCGAACGTCCAGCGCGTCCAGCGCGTCCAGCGAAGACCAGCGAAGACCAGCGAAGACCAGCGAAAGAGCAGCGCGTCCAGCGAACGACCGGCTCAGCGGAGCAGCAGCACGAGGATCATGACGATGATCACCACCACCAACACCCCGCCGGCCGCCGACGCCTGCCATTGACTGCGCCAGAAGTCGGGGCGCGCCTGGTCGCGGGTGTGGTGGCCCTCGGGTGGTGTCCCCGTCCAATCGTCGTCGTCGTTCACAGAACACTCATACCCCGAATCGCCCGTCCCGGCACTCCTCCTTCCGCGGCAGTGCGCCGCGCCGCCCGTCAGGACATTCCCGATCGGCGGAGGAGCCGGCCGCGGGCGACGTAGAGTTCGCCCCACCATTCCCGGCCGCCACCCGCCTCAGACCGACGACCCCGGACGCTGACGGCGTGGCCGATCATCCGCAAGTCGTCGCCGCACAGGTCGCAGATCAGCCGGCGATCACCCTGATCAGCGCCGACCGACGCCTCCAGGCGACCTTCCTCCCCCGGCTCGGGATGGTCTGCAGCTCGCTGCTCCACGACGGCGACCAGCTGCTCGAGCTCCGCGGCGGCCCGGCCGCCTACGCGCAGCGGGGATCCAGCTTCGGAATCCCCCTGCTCCACCCCTGGGCCAACCGCCTCGGCGGCTGGACCTATACCGCCGGGGGCCGGCACGTCGAGATCGACCCCCACTCGCCCGCCGCCCATCCCGACTCGGCGACCGGCCTCCCGATGCACGGTCTGCTCACGGCAAGCCCGTATTGGACCGTCACCGAGACCCGCGTCGACTCGGGTGCCGCCCACCTGCTGGCCGCACTCGACTTCGCCGCCCACCCGGTCCTGCTCGCCGCCTTCCCCTTCCCCCACAGGCTCGCCCTCCGCGCCTCTGTCCGCGCGAACCGGGTGACGATCCGCCTCGTGCTGACCCCGACCGGCCCCGACCCCGTGCCGGTCGGCTTCGGCTTTCACCCCTACCTCCGCCTCCCCGACTCCGACCGCCGGACCTGGTCGATCGACCTGCCCGTCCGCCGCCGGGCGGTCCTCGACGACCGCGGGATCCCGACCGGTGAATCCCAGCCGATCCACGCCGGCGAGCTGTCCGGGCAGCTCGGCGACCGCTCGTTCGACGACTCCTTCGACCAGCTCGACCACCCGTCCCGCCGTCCGGCGACGTTCGTCGTCGCCGACGGACGCCGCCGTCTGAGCGTCGAGTTCACCGCCGGCTACGCCGTCGCCCACGTCTTCGCCCCGGCCGGGTCGGGATTCGTCTGCTTCGAGCCGATGACGGCACCCGTCGACGCCCTGCGGACCGGTCGCGGGCTGCGCTGGGTCGACCCGGGCTCCCACTTCGCCGCCGAGTTCGCGATCGCCGTCGCCTGAGCGCGAACCCCGACCGGTCCGCCGACAGGGCCGAGCCGCGAAACCCCGGCGGTCAGCCGACGAGGCCGAGCACGACCGCCTCGCGGATACCCCCCCGGGCGATCCGCAGCGGCCGGTCCAGCAGCTCGGACGCCCGCATCAGGAGCATGATGCCGGCCGGCAGGAGCCGTGTGCGGTCCGGATGCAGACCCAGGCGAACCGCCGTCGGGAGGACCGCCTCGGCTGTGAACTCGGCCAGCAGAATGGCCAGCGACTCGGGGTCGACCTGATCCCCGTCGAGTGACAGCAGCGTCGTCGCCGAGCCGCCGACTGCCAGAGCAAGGCCGACCGCCGGCAGCCTCAGGTCCGCGAAAGCCGCCGCTGTCTCCCGCTCGAGGGCGCTCAGGCAGGCGGCCGACGGCGGGTCGTGTCGGACGCAGAGCTCGGTCAGCGAGCTCGAACCCACGGCCAGCGACGTCGACCATCCCGGTCCGCTCGCGTGCGTCCCGATCACGAGCTCGGTCGACCCGCCCCCGACGTCCACCACGGCGACCGGCCCGACCGGCGGCGATGAGACCGACGCGAGCGCGCCGACGAAGGCGAGCCGCGCCTCCTGCCGACCGCTGAGGATCTCGATCTCGACCCCCGCCTCCCGGCGCACGGCAGCCGTCAGCTCAGCTCGGTTCGATGCCGCCCGGACCGCCGCGGTCGCGACCACCCGGATCGCCCCGGCCCCGTTGCGCCGGGCGCAAGCCACCTGCCCGGCGACGACGCCTGCGACCTCGGCGATCTTCGCCGCCGGCAGCGAACCGTCCGGGCTCCTCGCGGCGCCGATCGCCGTGAATGCCCGTTCGACAGCGACGACCCGGAGTCGGTCGGCGATCTCCAGCCCCCCGGGCGTCGGGTCGAGCTCGCCGACGAGCAGCCTCGTCGTGTTCGAGCCGATGTCGATGCACGCGCCGCGCAAGACCCCATTGTCCCCGGTCTGGCCCGTCCCGGCCGGGCTTCGACGGGTTGTTGTCATGATTCGGCCGGATGACCACCCATGAGCCGGCGATCGAGGTCCGCGGGCTGCGCAAGACCTACGGCGAGCACGAGGCCGTCCGCGGGATCGACTTCACGGTCGCCGCAGGTGAGGTCTTCGGCCTGCTCGGACCCAACGGCGCCGGCAAGACGACGACCGTCGAGATCCTCGAGGGCTATCGCGAGCGGACCGCCGGCGCCGTCAGCGTCCTCGGCGAGGACCCCCAGCTCCGGTCGACCGCGTTGCGCCAGCAGGTCGGGATCGTCCTCCAGAGCTGCGGCATGTACCGGCACATAACCGTCCGCGAGGCCCTCACCCACTGGTCGCGGTTCTACCCCCACCCGCGCGACGTCGACGAGGTGATCGCCCTCGCCGGGCTCGGCGAGAAGCAGGACGCGCGGACCCGCAAGCTCTCCGGGGGTCAGCTCCGCCGGCTCGACTTCGCCCTCGCCCTGGTCGGCGATCCCGAGCTGATCTTCCTCGACGAGCCGACGACCGGCTTCGACCCGGCCGCCCGCCGCGCCGCCTGGGAGACGATTCGCTCGCTCAAGGAGCTCGGCAAGACCGTCCTTCTGACCACCCACTACCTCGACGAGGCCCAGGAGCTCGCCGACCGGGTCGCGATCATCAAGGACGGCGGCATCCTCGCGATCGGCTCGCCGGCCGAGCTCGGCGTCCAGGGGATCTCCCGCTACCAGGTCAGCTACGTCGACACCGCGGGGACCCTGATCGCCGAGGAGACCGACGACCCGACCCGCCTGCTCCACCGCCTGACGACTGCCGCGATCGAGCGCGGCGAGAGCCTGCTCGACCTCTCGGTCACCCGTCCCAGCCTCGAAGACGTCTACCTCGAGCTGACCGCCGAATGAAGGATCAGCTGACCCTCCTCTGGCGCCAGTACCGGCTCGAGCGCCGGATGTTCTGGCGCAACCCGACCGCCGCCTTCTTCAACTTCCTGCTCCCCCTCGTCTTCCTCGCCTTCTTCGGCGCGATCTTCCACTCAGACCAGAAGAACCTCGACATCATCGTCCCCGGGATCGCCGCGATGAGCGTGATGTCGACGACGTTCACCGCGCTGGCGATGAACATCACCTTCCTGCGCGAACACGGCGTCCTCAAACGAATGCGCGGCACCCCCCTGACGACGCCGACCTACCTCGGCGGCGTCGGCCTCAACGCCGTCACCAACACGGCGATCCAGCTCGTGATCATCGTCCTCGCCGGCCGCCTCGTCTTCAACATCGGCTGGCCGCCCAACCCCGTCGAGCTGGTCGTCTTCGCGTTCGCCGGCGTGATCTGCCTCGCGGCACTCGGCGTCGCCCTCTCCCACGCGATCCCCAACTTCGACTCGGCGCCGGCAATCGTCAACGCCGTCTTCCTCCCGGTGATCCTCGTCTCCGGCGTCTTCTTCGACCAGCAGCACTCGCCGACCTTCGTCAAGGACATCGCCCGCGTGCTCCCGCTCGAGCACATCATCTCCGGCCTCAGTGGCGGCATGGTCGCCGGTCGCGGCGGCCTCGGCGATCACCTCGGCGCGCTCGGGGTGATCGTCGCCTGGGCGGTCGTCGGCATCTTCCTCGCCGTCCGCGGCTTCTCCTGGGAGTCGGCCCGCAGCTGACCGTCCGGCCCGTTGCTCGGCGTGCTCTACGACATCCACGGCAACCTCCCGGCCCTCGACGCCGTGCTCGAGGACGCGCCGCCCGTCGACGGCTGGCTGCTCGGCGGCGACTACACCCTGTTCGGCGCCTGGCCGGTCGAGACGCTCGCCCGACTCCGGGGGCTTCACGGCGCCCGCTGGATCCGCGGCAACGGCGAGCGGTGGACCGCCCACCCCGACGATGCCCCCGAGCTCGTCCGCCCGGCGACCCGCGCCTGCGCCGCCACGCTCGGCCCGGACGACGTCGTCCTGCTCGACGGACTGCCCACCCGGCTCGCCGTCGACCCCGACACGCTCGCCGTCCACGGCTCGCCGGTCTCCGACGTCCGCTCCTTTCTCCCCGACGCCGCCCCCGAAGACGACGAGCTGCTCGGCGGGGTCGACGTCAGCCGGCTGATCTTCGGCCACACCCACCTCCCCTTCGTCCGCCGGCGCGCCGACCAGATCGAGCTCGTCAACCCCGGCAGCGTGGGCATGCCCTTCGACGGCGACCCCCGCGCCGCCTACGCCGTGATCTCCGACGACGGACGCCTCGAGCACCGCCGCGTCTCCTACGACCACCTCGCCAGCGCGGCCGCCGTCCGCGAGCGCTTCGGCCCTGCCCCCTGGACCGAGACCGTCGGCCGGCGGATCGAGCTCTCGCGAATCGACGTCTGATCTCGCACCCCGCCCCCGCCGGCCGTGTCCCGGCCGCTCGATAGTCTGCATCCGCGTGAACCCGCCGTCAGAGCTCCAAGAAGTCGTATGGGACCTCGATCACCTCGTCGCCGGGCCGACCGGTGTCGAGGAGGCGCTCGACCGGGCCGACCAGCTCGCCGCCGCCTTCGCCGAGGCCAATCGGGGTGCGCTCGCCGAGATCGACTCCGCCGGCCTTGCCACCGCGATGGGTCAGCTCGCGGAGATCAACGATCTCGTCGGCCGGGCCGCGTCGTACGCCCAGCTCCGGTTCTCGACCGACACCGCCGATCCCGACCGCGGCGCGCTCATGCAGCGGGTCGAGGAGCGCGCGACCGCGCTCGAGACGATGCTCCTCTTCTTCGAGCTCGAGTGGGCCGCCCTCGACGATGAACGCGCCGAGCGGCTGCTCGCCGGCGATGGGCTCGACTTCTGCCGACATCACCTCCGCACGATCCGCCGCTACCGCCCCCACCTGCTGTCCGAGCCGGAGGAGCGCGTCCTCTCGGAGAAGGCCCTCACCGGACGCAGCGCCTGGGGCCGGCTCTTCGAGGAGCTGACCTCCTCGCTCGAGGTCGAGCTGGACGAGACCGTCTCACTCGACATCGCGCTCAGCCGGCTCGCCTCCCCCGAGCGCGACGTCCGCCGCGCGGCGGCCGACGCCGTCACCGCGGCCCTCCAGCCCGGTCTGCGGACCCGCGCCTTCGTCTTCAACACGCTGCTCGCCGACAAGGCGACCGACGATCGCCTGCGCCACTACCCGAACTGGCTCGCCGCGCGCAACCTCGCCAACGAGGCGAGCGACGAGTCGGTCGCCGCTCTGATCGACGCCGTCCGCAACCGGTACGGCCTCGCCCGCCGGTGGTACACGCTGAAGGCCGAGCTGCTCGGGATCGGCAAGCTCGCCGACTACGACCGGATGGCCCCCGTCTCGACCGAGGACGTCCGCGTCGACTGGCCCGAGGCGACCAACCTCGTGCTCGACGCCTACAGCTCCTTCTCACCCCGCCTCGGCAAGCTCGCCGGCCGTTTCTTCGCCGAGGGTTGGATCGACGCGCCGCCGGGTCCGCGCAAGCGCGGCGGCGCCTTCTGCGCGTACACGGTCCCGTCGGTCCACCCGTACGTGATGCTCAACTACACCGGCCGCCGCCGCGACGTCCTGACGCTCGCCCACGAGCTCGGCCACGGCGTCCACGCGGCGCTCGCCGCCGACCAGGGCATCTACCACCAGCACACGCCCCTGACGCTCGCCGAGACCGCGTCCGTCTTCGGCGAGGCGCTGACCTTCGGGCGCCTGCTCGAAGCCGCGCCGACCCCGGCCTCCCGGCTCGCCCTGCTGGCCGAGGACATCGAGGGCGCGATCGCGACGGTCTTCCGCCAGGTCGCGATGAACCGTTTCGAGAGCCTCGTCCACACCGACCGCCGCGAGAACGGCGAGCTCGCCGTCGACCGCTTCAACGACCTCTGGATCCAGAGTCAGACCGAGCTGCTCGGCGACTCGATCGAACTGACCGACGGCTACCGCTGCTGGTGGTCATACGTCCCCCACTTCATCAACGTCCCCGGCTACGTCTACGCCTATGCCTACGGCCAGCTGCTCGCCCTCTCGGTCTACCAGCGCCACCTCGAGGAGGGCGAGGGGTTCGCCGAGCGCTACCTCGGTCTACTCGCCGCCGGCGGCTCGCGCAGTCCGCAGGAGCTCGGCGCCCTCGTCGGGATCGACCTCGCCGACCCCGGCTTCTGGGACAGCGGGCTGGACCTCGTCGAGCGGCAGCTGGAAGCAGCCGAGGCGGCGGCCGCCGAAGTTCATTAGGAGCAGTTGTCGGCGGTTTCGAGCACGGCGGCGACGCACCGGAGATCCCGCCGCTCGGCCGGCTCCTCCTCCGCGCGCTGATCCCCTCGCCGAGCCACCGCCGGGCGCTCGCCGCCGGGGTCGCCTACCCACCGCGCGACCCGCCGCCCGGCGTGACGGTCAACGTCCCCTCGCGGGGCGAGTTCTTCCTCCGCGACTCCGGCGGGCCCGGACCCGTCGTCCTGCTCCTCCACGGTTGGATGGTCACCGCCGACGTCAACTGGATCCACGTCTACCAGCCGGTGATCGACGCCGGGTATCGCGTGATCGCCCTCGACCACCGCGGCCACGGACGCGGGATCCGGCCGGCAACGCCGTTTCGCCTCGTCGACTGCGCGCTCGACGCCGCCGCCGTGATCGACGCGCTCGGGGTGGGTCGGGTGATCGCCGTCGGCTACTCGATGGGCGGTCCGATCGCCCAGCTGTTGGCGCGCGCCCGGCCGGACCTCGTCGGGGGACTCGTGCTGTGTGCGACGACGCCCGAGTGGCGCGGGCGCGAGTTCGAGCGGCTGTGGCGGATCATGGGGCTCGCGCGAGTCGTCGTCTCGCTCGCGCCGTTCGGCTTCTGGACCACGATGATGCGACTCAACGGCCTGGCCGACGATCCGACGGCCAGCTGGCTGATCGGCGAGCTCGGGCGCTGTGCCCCCGCGACGCTCGCCGAGGCCGGCCGCGAGCTCGGGCGCTTCGACAGCCGGCCGTGGCTCGCCGAGCTGCGGATGCCGGCGGCGGTCGTCGTGACCGCCGACGACCTCAGCGTCCCGCCGGTCCGCCAGCGGGCGATGGCCGAAGTGCTGGGGTGCAGGATGTTCGAAGTCCCCGGCGACCACCTTGTCGCCCGGCTGGCCGGGGGTCAGTTCAACGCCGGCCTGCTGCGAGCGCTGGACCACGTGTCAAACGCGGCGCGGTGACCCCTCGCCGGTGGGTCGCACCCAGTCTCGAAAGACGTGACAGTGCGACTTGCCGGCGCTAACCTGTTCGACACGAAAGTCGACGCGGGACGGAGGAGCGGAAGTGGACCACGCACGTGCAACTCGCGGCTCGAGAACCGCTTCGCCCGAGACCGGCGCGAGGCGGCCGACCAGACGTGACCGCGCCGGGTTGGCGGCCACGACGCTCGCGCTCCAACGCACGGCGGGCAACGCCGCGGTCGCAGCTGCGGTCGCGCGAGCGCACGACACAGCAGCGCTCCAGCGGAGCGTGGTGTCGTTCGACGCGAGAACGAAGTTCCTGGACCCCCCGGCCACCGACCTCAAGGAGGAGCTCGAGGCGAATGAGGAGTGCTTCAACGAATCCGTTGCGACGATCAACCAGCGAGTCGACGCTCGGCTGATCAACCCGTTGAAGCGGACTCGAGAGTCGCCGGTCGCGATCGAGGCGACGCTCACGCAGGGCGTGACCAACCCGGTGCCCCGGCGCCAGGCGAGCGCGAACGTGGGTGCCATGGGGCACGACGAGTTCTACATCCGTCGCGGAGTCAGGGAGACGTTCGAGGGTGGTCACATCATCCCGCACGCACAGTTCGACAGCGCGGATGCCGCGTCGGACAAGGCGGATCACTACGACAACCTCGTACCGATGTCGCGCAAGGTCAACGTGGACGACTGGGCACGCAAGGAGAAGGCGATCCACGACAAGCTCGCGTCGATGCCGCCCGACGACCAGCTCTCCGTGACGGTTCCGATCGAGACCGGAACCTACAAAGTCTCCGCCGCCGATGTCGCGCACCGCTTCGGCCTCACCGTTCGCATGGACGCCGACCGGCCACTGCCACTCTACGAGTGGATTCCTTCGAAGATCGGGGCCGTCACATTGGTCCACGCGGAGACGCTCAGCGACGATGAACTGAGCGAAACCGAGGACAACGAGCTCCGCAGGGCGAGGCCGATGGTCAAGACCGGGCCGGACGTGATCGCGGCGCTGCGGGAGCTCGGCGTTCCGATCCACAGGAAGCTCGCGGCGAAGCTCAGAGCCCTGTGACACAGGCCTCGATCGGGGCGACCACGTCTGTTGATGCGCGCTTGTGGACCGAGCAGGATCAGCCGTTGACCCGAAGGTGGTGGCGGCGTCGTGTAGCAGGATCAGCGCGAGCAGACAGCCGCCGACGACTAGGAGACCGATCGCGAGGACCCATCCGCCGCGCTCCGGCGCAGGTCCGGCGGGTTGGCGCCAACCGGTGTGGCGGAGCCGACGATCGGCCCAGGATACCGAGCCCTCGCCGCCGCAAGAGCGGCCGGCGCGGTCGGAGAGACCGCTACGTCTGCATGCGTCACCCGCCGATCCCGTCCGATCCATCCCCCACGATGGCCGACCATGCCGAGCGCCGCCAGCCCACCCAAGAGCCCACTCCGCGCGTGGCAGGTGAGCGCCCTCGAGCGGCTCGAGGGCTGGCAGGGCGGGCCGTTCCTGATCTCCGCCGCCCCCGGCGCCGGGAAGACCCGGCCGGCGATCGAGCTCGCCCGCCGCCTGCTCGCCGCCCGCACGGTGACGCGGGTCGTCGTCGTCTGTCCGACGACCCCCTTGACCCGCCAGTGGGCACGGGCCGCCGGCCGGCTGGGTGTCCACCTCGCCCCTGACGCCGGGTCCCCGCGGCCGCCCGGGGACTTCGACGGTGTCGTCATCACCTACGCCCGCCTCGCCAGCAACCCGGCCGCCTGGGCCCGCGGGATCACGCCACGGACCCTGGTGATCGCCGACGAGGCCCACCACCTCGGCGAGGAGCTCGCGTGGGGAACCGCGTTCGCGACGGTCTTCCGCAACGCACCCCGCTGGCTGCTGCTCTCGGGCACGCCGTTCCGCTCTGACGCCACCCCGATCCCCGGAGTCCGCTACGACGCGGAAGGGACGTCGCTCCCCGACGTCTCCTACACCTACGCCGAGGCCGTGCGCGACGGCGTCTGCCGGCGGGTCGGCTTCATCACCTACGACGGGACGCTCTCGTGGCGCAGCGGCGACGACGTCATCGAGTCGTCGTTCGAGACTGTCCTCACGACCCGCGAGGCCAGCCGCCGCTACCGGACGGCGACCTCGACCGAGCTTCCCGACGGACTCCCCCGGATCCTCCGGGAGGCCCACGCAAAGCTGGTCGAGCTGCGCGCCGGGGGTCATCCGGATGCCGGGGGACTCGTGATCGCCGCCGACCGGACGCACGCGATCGCGATCAGCAGGCTGATGCGCGAGACGACCGGGCGTCCGCCGGTCGTCGTCCTCCACACCGAGGCCCGCGCCGCCGTCAAGCTGGCTGCCTTCACCGCGTCGACCGACCCGTGGATCGTCGCCGTGAACATGGTCTCCGAGGGCGTCGACATCCCCCGCCTGCGGGTCGGCGTCTACGCGACGGCCGCCAAGACCCCGCTGATCTTCCGCCAGATCGTCGGCCGCTTCGTGCGGACGATCACCGGCCGTCCGATCGAGGCCAGCTGGCTCTACCTCCCGGCCGACCCGATCCTCCGGGCCCACGCGTCCGCCGTCGAGGGCGAGCTACGCCAGTCGCTCCGCCGCGTCGACGACGACGAGGGGATCTTCGACGAGCCGCGCGAGCCCCGCCGGACCGAGCGCTCACCGACCCCCGACTTCGTCGCCCTGAGCGCCGACGTCGCACCCCAGCTGACGCTGTTCGGCGCGCCGCCGCAACCCCCGGCGGCGTCCGCCGGCGCCGCAGCCGCGCGGGCGGCTGCCGCAGCCCGGCGAGCGTTGACGGACGACCCCGCGGACGCCCCGCCGGCGGCCTTCGAGCTCCGGGCCGGCCTGCGCGCCCAGCGCCACCGGCTCGTCTCGGACCTCCGGCGGCGGGACGGCCGCACCCACGCCGAGATCAACACGTGGCTCAACCGCACGGTCGGCATCACCCGCGTCGAGGACGCGACGATCGAGCAGCTCGAGCGGACGATCGAGCTGCTGCTCGAAACCCTGACCGCGCGCAGGTGACGCGCCGCGCGAGTCGACGCTCGCGGGGGCGGTGCTACGGTTCGCGGACCTTCTAAGACAGGAAGACTCCATGCCCGACCTACCCGCCGACTATTTCGAGCGTCCACTCGCCGAAGTCGACCCGGAGATCGCCGAGGCGATCGAGGCCGAGATCCACCGCCAGCAGCAGACGCTCGAGATGATCGCGTCTGAGAACTTCGTCCCGCGGGCGGTCCTCGAGTGTCAGGGGTCGGTGCTCACCAACAAGTACGCCGAGGGCTATCCCGGCCGGCGCTACTACGGCGGCTGCGAGAACGTCGACGTGATCGAACGCCTGGCGATCGAACGGGCGAAGGCGGTCTTCGGCGGCGACCACGCCAACGTCCAGCCGCACAGCGGCTCGCAGGCCAACGCCTGCGTCTACCACGCCCTGCTCAAGCCCGGCGACACGATCATGGGCCTCGCGCTGCCCCACGGCGGCCACCTGACCCACGGGATGAAGGGCAACGTCTCTGGGCGGCTCTACGACATCGCGCCGTACGAGGTCTCACCGGAGACCTGCCTGATCGACATGGACGAAGTCGAGCGGATCGCCGTCGAGCGCCGGCCGAAGCTCCTGCTCGCCGGCTGGTCGGCATACCCGAGGATTCAGGACTTCGAGCGGTTCCGGGCGATCGCCGACCTCGTCGGCGCCCTCTTCATGGTCGACATGGCCCACTTCGCCGGCCTTGTCGCCGCCGGCGTCCACCCGAGCCCGGTGCCCTACGCCGACGTCGTCACGTCGACGACCCACAAGACGATCGGCGGCCCCCGGGCCGGGATGATCATCTGCCGGGAGGAGCACGCCAGGAAGATCGACTCGGCCGTCTTCCCCGGCCAGCAGGGCGGTCCGCTCGAGCACGTGATCGCCGCCAAGGCCGTCGCCCTGCGGATCGCCGCAACCGACCAGTTCCGCGAGCGCCAGGAGCGGACCGTCGCCGGAGCCAAGGCGCTCGCCGCCGCGCTCCTGGAGACCGGCCACGGAGTCGACGTCCTGACCGGCGGGACCGACGTCCATCTCGTGCTCGTCGACCTCCGCGAGTCCGAGCTGACCGGCCAGGACGGCGAGGACCGCCTGCACGAGATCGGGATCACCGTGAATCGCAACGCCGTCCCGTTCGACCCCCGCCCGCCGATGGTCTCGAGCGGACTGCGGATCGGAACCCCCGCCCTGGCGACGCGCGGGCTCACGGTCGAGGATTTCGAGGAGATCGGGCGGATCATCTCGCGGGCGCTCCAGCCCGACTTCGACGCAGTCCAGTCCGACCTCGCCGAGCGGGTCGCGGCGATCGCGGAGCGCTACCCGCTCTACGGCTATCTCGATACGCCGGCCGCCGTCTGAGGTGGCGACGCCCCGCGTCGCCGCCGGCAACCAAATTCGTCACCAGAAAGCAAGGGACCCCGCGTATGGCGCAGATGTCTGACAACGAGTACCTGTTCACATCCGAGTCCGTGACCGAAGGCCACCCCGACAAGGTCGCCGATCAGATCTCAGACGGCGTCCTCGACGCCGTGATGGCCGAGGATCCGCTCGGACGGGTCGCCTGCGAGACACTCGTGAACACGGGCCTCGTCGTCGTCTCGGGTGAGATCTCGACCGAGACCTACGTCGACATCCAGCAGGTCGCCAGGGAGACGATCCGCAAGATCGGCTACGTCGACGCCGAGCTCGGCTTCTCGGCCGACTCGTGCGCCGTCCTCAACGCGATCGACAAGCAGTCGCCCGACATCGCCCAGGGCGTCAACCAGGCCTACGAGACGCGGACCGACGCCTCCGACGACGACGAGCTCGATGTCGCCGGTGCCGGCGACCAGGGAATGATGTTCGGCTACGCGACCAACGAGACCGCCTCGCTGATGCCCGTGCCGATCTCGATCGCCCATCAGCTCGCCAAGCAGCTCGCAGCCGTCCGCCACGACGGCTCGCTCGACTACCTGCGCCCCGACGGCAAGACCCAGGTCTCCGTCCGCTATGTCGACGGCCGGCCGGTCGCGATCGAGAAGCTCCTGATCTCGACCCAGCACGCCGACTCGGCGACCCAGAAGCAGATCACCGACGACCTCTGGGAGCTCGTCGTCCTGCCGGTCCTGCCGGCCGGGATGTACGACGCGAACGCGCTCCGGCGTGACTTCCTCGTCAACCCGACCGGCCGTTTCGTGATCGGCGGACCCGTCGGCGACTGCGGGCTGACCGGCCGCAAGATCATCGTCGACACCTACGGCGGGATGGCCCGCCACGGGGGCGGCGCATTCAGCGGCAAGGATCCGTCGAAGGTCGACCGCTCCGCCGCGTACGCCGCCCGTTGGGTCGCCAAGAACATCGTCGCCGCCGGCCTGGCCGACCGCTGCGAGCTCCAGGTCGCGTACGCGATCGGCGTCGCCCACCCCGTCTCCCTGATGGTCGAGACCTTCGGGACCGAGAAGATCGGCCGCGGACGGATCGCCGCCCTCGTCTCCGAGCACTTCGACATGCGCCCGGGCGCCTTCCGCGAGGAGCTCCGCCTCCACCGCCCGATCTACCAGAAGACCGCCGCCTACGGCCACTTCGGCCGCGACGACGACGACTTCACCTGGGAGCAGACGAACAAGGCCGACGCGCTCCGCGAAGCCGCCGGGCTGGCCGAGTCGGTCCCGGCCTGAGCGGACCTCGCGCGGGCACCGGCGGGGAGGGTCGGTCGGTCGGCCGGCAGTTCGCGATCAAGCCACGCGGAGATCGTCAGGCCGACCGGACCCGGCGGCCCGATCGGTCGACCGTCCAACGACTCGACCGGCTCGACCCCGCGGACCGACCCGCTGACGAAGACCTCGGCCGCCCGCAGGAGGCGGGCCGGCGAGATCTCCTCGATCGCGACGCCGAGCCCGAGCCGCCGGGCGATCGAGATGATCGCGGCCCGCGTGACGCCGGGGAGCAGGCGCCCGTCGACCGGCGGTGTGCTCAGCCGGCCGTCGGTGTCGACGACGAAGACGTTCGACCGCGACCCCTCGAGCAGCGAGCCGTCGAGGTCGCACAACGCCGGCTGCGCGGGCGCGACGCGCCGCTCGAGCGCCTCGACCAGGCGACGGTCGGCCCACTTGTGGGGGCCCAAGCCACCGGCGATCGTCACCGTCCGCAGGGCGATCGCCGGCCGCCGATCGGAGATCGGTGACGTCCTCGCCGTGAGCTCGAGCCCCCCGTCGCGCGGCCGGGCCGTCAGCCGCAGGCGAGCCCGGCCGTCGGGCACGTCGAGCCCAGCCGCAGCGACGATCTCGGCTGTCTCGGTGGGTAGGCGACGCCCGTACAGCGCGGCAGCGCTCGCCCCGAGCCGGGCCAGGTGGCGCTCGACGCCGACCGGACGGCCGTCGCGTACGAGGATCGTCTCGAAGACCCCCGCCCGGGGATCGGGGCGCGCGAGCGCGCGAGAGCCGATCCGCACCGCAACAGCCGGTCCGGCGCGCTCAGGGATGGAGCGTCCTCTGCTCGGCGAGCATCTCGACGTACTTCTCGATCCGGCGGGCGCGCGTCTGCGGCCGCTTGGCGTCCGCGATCCGATACAGAATCGCGTACCGGTTGGCCCCCGACAGGGTCGCGAAGAACTCCCGGGCCGCGTCGTTGGCGTCGAGGGCGGTCTGCAGGTCGTCGGGGACCGTCGCCGCCCGCGGCGACTCGTAGGCCGCCTCCCACCGGCCGTCGGCCCGCGCCCGCTCGACCTCCAGCAGCCCGGCCGGCTTCATCGCGCCCCGCTCGATCAGCCGGAGCGCCTTGTCGCGGTTGATCATCGACCACCTGCTCCGGGCTCCGCGGGGAGTGAAGCGCTGGAGCCAGTAGGCCTCGTCGAACTTGCCCTTCTGCCCGTCTATCCACCCGTACGCGAGGGCGACCTCGACCGCCTCGGCGTAGGTCACGCTGTCGATCCCCGAGGCCGCCTTGGCGATCTTCAGCCAGATCCCGGGCGAGGTCTCGTGATGGTCGACCAGCCAGGCGTCCCACCCCTCGCATGAGGCGAAGGCGATGATCGGGAGATCGTCGGTCATCTCACAGCGCCGGATCTACGCGTCGAGCTCGTCGCGACGTCCGGCCTTGCGGACCTCGCGGGCCTGCCGGCGCTCGGCACGGGTCTGCTTGGGCCCTCGCCGCACGCTGACCCCGCCCATCAGCGTGAGCAGGCGGATCCGGATCAACGGCGCGTCGGCCGGCGGGCGCTCGTCACCGAGATCGACGTCGTGACCGCCCATCACCGCGAACTTCGTCACCTCGACGCGGACGCCGGCCGGCACCCGGATCTCGGCGCCTCCCATCAGCGAGTAGACGTTGAGCTGGGTCTCCGGACCAGAGAGCTCGACCTGGCAGAGGTCGACGTCGCTGCCGCCCATCACGTTCAGGACCGTGGCCTTCCGAGCGATCCGCCAGTGCCCACGCCGATCGTGCCCGCCGAGGATCGACACGACCCAGCCCGTCCCGCCCGGCCCCTCGCGAACGATCACCCCGCCGGTCCCGGTGCCGGTGCCCGTGCCGGCGTATAGTCGACCTTCGATCGCGGGGCCGATGCTGACGTCGGCGGTCAGCGCGGCCAACTCGCGCCGGGTCCGCGCCGCATAGGCCGACGCCAGGCGCCCGTCGAGCTCGTCGACGCTCAACCGACCGTCGGCGGCCGCCCGGCCGAGGATCTCGACTGCCCGCTCACGCTCGGCGTCCGAGGCCCGCAGGTCGGGGACCGGCTTGTTCGGGTCTTCGGTCACGCCCAGATCGTAACCCGGCTGTCACGGGCGCCCCGGCGGTCTCGTCATAGGGTTGTAAGCGACGAGAGGAGCTCCGATGAAGGTCCTGGTTGCCGGCGCGTCCGGCGTGCTCGGAAGGCAGCTCGTCCCGCTCCTGGTCGAGCGGGGCGACGAAGTCACGGGAATGACTCGCAGCCGAGCCAAAGTCGAGGTGATCGGCGGCCTGGGGGCAAAGGCGATCGTGGCTGACGCGCTCGATCCCGACGCCGTCAGGCGCGCGGTCTCGCAGGCGCGACCAGAGGTCATCGTCCACGAGCTGACCGCTCTCTCGGGGTCGCTCGAGATGCGCCATTTCGACCGGGACTTCGCCGCGACCAACCGGCTGCGCACCGAGGCGACCGATCACCTGCTGGCCGCCGGCCGGGAGATCGGCGTGCGACGCTTCGTCGCCCAGAGCTACGCCGGCTGGCCGTTCGCGCGAACGGGCGGCCCGGTCAAGACGGAGGAGGATCCACTCGACCCGGCGCCCGCCGACGGGATGCGGGAGACGCTGGCGGCGATCCGCCATCTCGAGGACGCCGTGACCGGGGCTGACTGGACCGAGGGCATCGTGCTCCGCTACGGGGGCTTCTACGGGCCCGGGACGTCGATGGGCCCCGACGGCGAGCACGCGCGGTTGATCAGGCGGCGGAAGTTCCCGATCGTCGGCGGCGGGACCGGCGTCTGGTCGTTCGTGCACGTCGCGGATGCCGCCCAGGCGACGGCGGACGCAGTCGCCCGGGGACGAGGGGGGATCTACAACATCGTCGACGACGAGCCGGTCCCGGTCGCCGACTGGCTACCGGCCGTGGCGGCGACGCTCGGCGGCAAGCGGCCGCGAAGGGTGCCGCTCTGGCTCGGCCGAATGCTGGCCGGCGAAGCCGCTGCGGTGATGATGACCGAGGTGCGAGGCGCGTCGAACGCCAAGGCCAAGCGCGAGCTCGGCTGGCGCCCGGGCCACCCGACCTGGCGCGAGGGTTTCGCGGGGGAGGCGACGTGAACGACGTGAGAGGGCAGTTGCTCGATGGGCTTCGGCCTTCGGCCTTCGCGATCGCCTATCGGATGCTCGGCAGCGTGACCGAGGCGGAGGATGTCGTCCAGGAGGCGCTGATCCGCGTCGACCGGGCCCTCGACTCCGGCGAGGAGATCGAGTCGCCGGGTGCCTACGCGGCGACCGTCACAACCCGCTTGGCGATCGACTGCCTGCGCTCGGCGCGGGTCCGCCGGGAGACCTATGTCGGTGGGTGGCTCCCAGAGCCGCTCGTCAGCGAGCAGTCCGACGACGACCCGGCTCGGCATGCGGAGACTGCGGATTCGCTGTCGCTGGCCTTTCTCGTCGTCCTCGAGAGCCTGTCACCCGACCAGCGGGCGGTGCTCCTGCTGCGCGACGTCTTCGACTACTCCTACGTCGAGATCGCAGGGATCGTCGGCAAGACCGAAGCCAACGCACGGCAGCTCGCGGTGCGGGCCCGGCGGCATGTCGAGCAGCGCCGGCCGCGCTTCGAAGCCTCGCGCGAGGCGCGCGACCGGCTGGCCGAGCGGTTCTTCGCCGCCGCCGGCGACGGCGACCTCGCGGGACTCGAGGCGCTCCTCGCCGGAGACGTCGTGCTCGACGGGGACGGGGGCGGCCGCGTGCCGGCGCTCGCCCGGTCTCTCCACGGGCGCGACCGGGTCGCGCGGACGCTGGTGGCCTGGGCGCGGGCCGGAGCGAGATCGGGGCCGACGAGCATTCGCCGGGTCGACGTCAACGGCCAGCCCGGAGCCCTGTTGCTCGACTCCGATCAGCAGCTGATCGGCGTGATGGCCCTCGACATCGCCGATGGCGAGGTTCAGGCGATCAAGTCGATCGTCAACCCCGAGAAGCTCCGCCACGTCGGCTCGGTCGCCGACCTCCGGGAGTTCCTCCAGCGTGGGCGCGATCGGTCGGACGGTGGCCGCCGGGACGGCCGGTAAGCTCGGACTCCTGTCATGGCCTACGACGAGGATCTGGCGAATCGTCTCCGGGAGCTGCTCGCCGGGGAGGACGCGATCACCGAGCGGACGATGTTCGGCGGCCTGGCGTTTCTGCTCGACGGCAACATGACCGTCAGCGCGTCGCGCACCGGCGGACTCCTCGTCCGCGTCGCACCGGCCGATACGGACGCGTGCCTGACCCGCCCCCACGTCACCCTGATGAAGATGGGCGCCCGGACGATGAACGGATGGCTGATGGTCGCCCCCGACGGCCTGAAGACCAAGCGGCAGCTTGAAGGCTGGGTCGAGCGGAGCCTCAAATACGTGAGGACCCTGCCGGCGAAGTAGCGGTCCGGCGGTATTGTCCGCCGCGATGACCGAGCACGCGCCCGGACCCGAGGACGGAACCGCGGCCTGGCACCGGCGGCTGCATCACACAGGCCGCGATCGGCTGACCGACGAGACCGCCCAGTCGCCGGGCATGCACCGCTACGAGGCGATCTCCGGGAAGCTCACCGGCGCCCGGAAGATCTGGATGGGCGAGAGCCACGTCGGTCCGGGCATGGTCTCGGCCGACCACCATCACGGTGAGGCGGAGACCGGGATCTACGTCGTCAGCGGGCACCCGGTGTTCGTGTTCCTCGACGACGACACCGAACGACGGGTGGAGACCGGCCCCGGCGACTACGTCTATGTCCCTCCATATGTCCCCCATCGGGAGGAGAACCCGTCGGCCGACGAGGAGGCGGTGGTCGTGCTGGCCCGCTCGACGCAGGAGGGCATCGTCGTCAACCTGCCGAGCCTCAGGGCCGCCGTGCCCGAGCTCGACCGATTGATCGAGCGGCACTCAGCCGAGCAGACCGGCTGACCTGCTCTGACCGGCCGGCGCGAGCGGCTCGAACTCGGCACGCTCGGGCGGAGACGTCCGGCCGGGAGCGAGCGACCAGTTGGAGGTCGGGAACTCGACCTCGGTGATGCCGTCGACGAGCCGCTGGGTCGGGGCGAAGCCGTCATGGAAGACGGTCAGCATCTCGGCATTCTCCGGGAGCACCTCGGCGAAGAAGCGCTCGATCCCGTGGCCGGCGGCGATCTCGGCGAGGCGGGCGACCAGATGCGTCCCGAGGCCGAGGTGGTGAAGGTCGTCCGCGACCTCGACCGCGACCTCGGCCCGCCGCGGGCCGGCGCGGACGTAGCACGCGTGAGCGACGACGCGCTGGTGCTCGTCGAGCGCCACGAAGCCGAAATGCTCCGCTCCGTCGGCACCGGCCGCCCGGTGGGCCTGCGCGGAGAGGTTGGCGCAGGCCGTGAAGAAGCGCATGCGCCTCGTCTCGAGCGAGAGGCGGCCCAGGAACTCGCCGATCAGCGGCTCGTCGGCCGCGCGCACCGTGCGGATCGCCAGCGGGCGGCCGTCCCGCAGGAGGAAGCGCTCGCGCCCCACATCAGCCGAGGCGGCGCCGACGGCGGCTGGCGGTGTCATCGAGCGGCCCCGAGCGCGGGGACGCCGACCGCGGCGTGGACCGCGCTCCGCGCCTGGTCGCTCGCCACGGCGCCCTGGGGGCCGCCGGTGCGGGGAAGCACGAGCAAAGGCGAGCGGGCGTGGCGCAGCAGGTAGTTGGACGTGCTGCCGTGGACCAGGCGTAGAACCGGCCCGTAGCCACGAGAGCCGACGATCATCAGGTCCACGTCGCGGCTGAAGCTGGCGAGCTCCTCGCCGGTGACGCCGTAGACGACGCGCCCGTCCACTCCGTCGAGCTCTCCGAGCCGCTCCTGGGCTGCGGTGATCGTGAACTCGATGTTCTCGGTCCAGCCGATCCCGAACGGCGAATAGGCGTAGCCCGGCGGTGAGACGACCTGGCACACCCGGATCGCCGCGCCGCATCGCCCGGCGAGCTCGCGAGCCGCGGCGAGGGCCGCCCGGCTGTCGGGCTTGCCGTCGTAGGCCACGCCGATCACCGACAGGTCCCGCTCGTGCCCGGCGTAGCCGACCGGGGCGACCGCGACGGCGCACGAGGCACCGTTGAGCGAATCTCTCGTGTCGTCTCCGAGCATCGCCCGCCCGAGGCGTCCGCGGCTGCACGAGCCGACGACCAGCAGATCGGCCGCGTGGGCCTCCGTCAGCCTGTGGAGACCTTCGCCGGTCGACGCGGCGCTCACCCGCACCAACCCGACGTCCGGTCCGGCGTCGCGTCGCTCGGCCTCGAGCAGCTTCGTGCTCGCCTCGTGCCCGGCAGCGTCGTAGCCGAGCACGAGGTTGCGCTCGAAGATCGGAGCGCCGGCGTCGTCCACGTGGCCGAGCGTCAACCTGCCGTCATCTGACACGAGCTGCCGGGCGAGGGCCACCGCGTCGTGGCCGCCGGACCGCGTATCCACGCCAACCAGCACATCTTTGAACATCTCGATCTCCTCGGTCATCTGCCAGATTCCGGCAGCTCGGGGTCGGCCGGCTCAGCGGGTCGAAGCTCGACGGATCAGGCTCTGTCGTCTCAGCCTACGAAACGACCGCACGGCCGTCAGCAGAGGTTCTCCGCCGTTTTCGTGGCGCTAACTACGGACCGCCGTAGGGCGAATCTCCCGATGCGCGGGCGCTCGGGGAGTCCTATCGTCGTAAGGCAGATCGCCCGCACCGGCGGATCCGGCGCAGGCGACGCCCCGGCGGACCGACGCAGGCGACGCCCCGGCGGACCCGGCGCTGGCGACGTCCCGGCGGACCCGGCGGACTTGGCGCCGGAGTCGTCCCGGCGGCCCCGAGCGCAGCCGCGGCCGCGGGCGCAGCCGGCGTCAACGAACCCTGACCAAAGGTAGGCACCTGATGAAGGCACTCGTTTATCACGGCCCGGGCCAGCGCGCCTGGGACACCGTGGACGACCCCACGGTCATCGCGCCGACCGACGCGATCGTGCGGATCGACACGTCGACGATCTGCGGAACCGACCTGCACATCCTCAAGGGCGACGTCCCCGAGACCGTGCCCGGCACCGTGCTCGGACACGAGGCTGTCGGCACCGTGGAGGAGGTCGGCGCCGCCGTCAGCACCGTCGCCCCCGGCGACCGCGTCCTGATCTCGTGCATCAGCGCCTGTGGGCGCTGTCGCTACTGCAGGGAAGCCCGCTATGGACAATGCCTGGGTGGAGGCGGCTGGATCCTCGGCCACCTGATCGACGGCCTGCAGGCCGAGTACGCCCGAGTGCCGTTCGCCGACAACTCCGTCTACCGGGTTCCCGAGCGGCTCACAGACGAGCAGGTCCTGTTCCTCGCCGACATCCTCCCGACATCCTTCGAGGTCGGCGTGCTCAACGGGATGGTCGCGCCCGGCGACGTCGTCGCGATCGTCGGCGCCGGACCGATCGGCCTGGCGGCGATCCTCACGGCGCGGCTCTACACGCCCGGGCGCATCGTGGCGATCGACCTCCTCGAAGGCCGACTCGCCGGCGCCCGGCGGTTCGGCGCGGACACCACGATCAACAGCGGCAGCGAGGACGCCGTCGGGCTCCTCATGGAGTTGACCGACGGCCTCGGTGCAGACGTCGCCTTCGAGGCCGTCGGCGCGCCGGAGACCTTCGAGCTGGCGGCCCGGCTGATCCGCCCCGGCGGCAGATTGGCGAACATCGGCGTCCACGGCCGGCCGGTCGCCCTGCATCTGGAAACCCTCTGGACCCGCGATGTCACCATCACCACCGGGCTGGTCGACACGTTCAGCATCCCCCAGCTGATGAGGCTGATCGCCAGCGGACGCCTCGACCCGTCGATGTTCGCGACACATCGGTTCTCACTCGACGACACGATGGCCGCCTATGACACGTTCGCCGACGCGGCGACGACGAACGCCCTCAAGGTCGTGCTGGCGGGCGGCAGGCGCGCGACGCCGGCTGCGCGCACCGAACGAATCGAGGCGTTGGCGTGAGCGCCCCCCGGAGCGCCGACCGAAGCAGCGACCGGAGCACCGACCGAAGCACCGACCGAAGCACCGACCGAACAACTCGAAGGGAGACACCGATGTCCGACCAGATCGACGTCCGCTGCACCGACACCGGAACCTGGACCGTCCAACCCGCCGGTGACGAAGACGCGCTCTCGTCGCACGGGTCGGCGACCGGCGCTGAGACGGCGGCTCACGAGCACGCGGCCGAGCACGGGGAACGTGTCGTGATCCACGATCGCTACCAGCGAGTCCACGACAGCCCGGCGCCGGCCGGTCAGGCCCACGGCGGCGGCGAGCCGCCCGACGCCTGAGGCTGCGCCGCCGCAGCCGACCGGTCGATTCGGTACCCAGGCGCTCCCAAGGTGCTCCAGACCAGCAGCCGCCGTCGAGCGTCACTCACCCGCGAAGACGACCGTCTTGCGCTCGTGGACGAGGATCCGGTCCTCCAGATGCCAGCGGACCGCCCGGGCGAGCACCGCGCGCTCGATGTCGGCGCCGGTCCGAACGAAGTCGGCAACCGTCGCCCGGTGACTGACGCGAGCGACGTCCTGCTCGATGATCGGCCCGTCGTCGAGCTCCTCCGTCACATAGTGGGCTGTAGCCCCGATGATCTTCACGCCCCGCTCGTGCGCCCGAAGGTAGGGAGCCGCTCCCGGGAAGGCGGGGAGGAACGAGTGGTGGATGTTGATCACCGGGACCGCGAGTCGATCGAGGAAGTCACCGCTCAGGATCTGCATGTAGCGGGCGAGCACGACAAGGTCGCAGCGGCCGGCCAGCCCTGTCAACAGCTGCTCCTCGGCCGCCTCACGGCCACCCTTCGGGGTCGGGACGTGCGTGAACTCGACGCCATGTCCCCGCACCTCCTCCTCGAGCAAGCGATGGTTGCCGATCACGCCGACGATCTCCGCGTCCAGCTCCCCCCGACGCCACCGGGACAGCAGCTCGAAGAGGCAATGCCCCTCCCGCGAGACGAGGATCCCGACCCGCTTGCGCCGGCCGGCGTAGGCGACCCGCCAGTCCATCGAGAACCGGCCGGCCACCTCGTCGACGAAAGCAGCCTCGAACTCACCGGCCGCGCGCTCGAGCCCGGCCAGCTGAAACTCCATCCGCATGAAGAAGCGACCGTCCCGCGGGTCGCTCGAATGCTGGTCGGACGCCGTGATGTTCGCGCCACGAGCTGCCAGGAACGCCGATACGGCGGCGACGATCCCCGGGCGGTCGGCACACCAGATCAGGAGGCGACCGCCGGCCAGCGCAGCCTCGTCGTCCACAGCGGGCGCGGTCGCAGTCACCGGCGCGGAGTCTGCCAGACGCGCGCCGGCAACCCGCCGGCCGGCGGAGACCCGGACCGTCGACGCGGCGGCTCCCGCGATCGTCGGACGGCGGGCGCTAGGCTGGACTGAACGTCCACCAAGGAGACCCGATGGCCGCGAAGCCAAAGCTCCACGTATGCAGCATCGACACCGGCGGCCCGAAGATCCACCCGTGTCGTCGAGCTCACGAGGCCCTCGAGGCCGCCGGCATCGCCCATACGAGCGTCGTCTTCGACAAGAACAAGCCGTTCGGCCTGTTCTCGAAGGGCACCCGACCCGAGCTCAAGAAGCTGAGCGGTCAGGAGAAGCTCCCCGTCCTCGAGCTCGCCGACGGCAAGACGATCAACGGCAGCTCGAAGATCGTCGCCTGGGCCAAAGCCAACGCAGTCGCGGCGTAGGCCGCGGGAAAGGAATCAGATGCCCCCTGCCCCCCGACTCACGCTCTTTGTCTGTGACCTCGGCGAGGACGGCCCGAAGTCCCACCCGTGCCGGATCGCCGCCGACGGACTGCGCCACGCCGGAAACAACTTCGAGCTCCTCAGCCTCGACCGCACCGGCCCCGGCCGGACGACCGCCAAGGGCAGCCGGCCCGAGCTGCTCAAGCTGACCGGGCAGGAGAAGCTCCCGGCGCTCCGCCTGATCGACCAGACGACGATCATCGTCGGCAGCAAGGAGATCGCCGGCTGGGCCGAGAACCACGATCGCGCGACGATCGGCAAGCCCGTCCCGGTGCCCGGCGCGCCGAGCGGGAGGCCGAAGCAGGACGAGTCGGGCAATCGCATCTGAGCCGCGGATGACGCGACCCGTCCGCATCGTCGCGCTCGCCGCGGTCGTCTTCGGCGTCGGTGGGTGCGCCGCCGGCTCACCGACCCCGGCGACGGCCACGCGGCCGGCCGTCAGGCAGATCGCGGCGACGCTCCCGCCCACGCCCGCGGCGACGCTCACGCCCACACCCGCGGCGACGCCCACGCCGGCGGCGACCGTACCGCCCAAGCACACGCCCCCCACGCCCGCGGCAGGCGTGGCGAGACCCGCCCACGTGGTCGGGCCGCCGCCGATCGTCAAGAGCTACATCCCGTTCGGCCGCAAGCGCCGCGACGAGACCCGCGCGTATTCGCGCGAGCACTACGGCCTCGACACCTACCGCCTGACCGACCCCCACCTCGTGATCTGGCATTACACCGAGACCTCCGACTACCAGAGCGTGTTCAACACATTCGCGAACGACCTGCCGGACGTCGAGTTCCATGAGCTGCCCCAGGTCTGTGCGCACTTCGTGGTGGACACCGACGGCACGATTCACCAGCTCGTCCCGCTCGGGATCATCTGCCGTCACGTCGTCGGCCTCAACTACACGGCGATCGGCATCGAGATCGTCGCTCGCTCCGACCAGCAGGTCCTCGGCAACGCCCGGCAGTACAGGGCGGCCATCGCGCTGACGCGCTGGCTGCGGTGCCGGTCGGGGATCTCCGTGCGCGGCGTGATCGGCCACAACGAGAGCCTCCGGAGCCCCTACTACCGCGAGCTGGTCCCCGCCTTTCGCGGCCAGACCCACGGGGATTTCAACCGCGCCGACATGAACGTCGTCCGGGCTCGACTGGCCGGCCTGCCGTGCAGCGGGTGAATCGCTCGGCCACCGACCGTCGGCCTTCGCCCGCTCGACCTCGGCGATCCCGGCCGGGCGCATGCGACCGGCGGCGGTCAGGCGCTCGACCCGGCGGACGTTGCTCTGCGACCAGTTGCTGCGGGCTCGCCGGGGCGTGAACCGCTGGAGGTAGGTCGCCTCGTCGCGGCGTCTGTTCTGGCCGTCGATCCACCCGTGGGCGACCGCCTCCTCGACGGCGTCCTCGTAGGAGAGGCTCGTCGGCCGGGTCGTGCCCTTCTTGGCCAGGACGAGCCAGACCCCCTCCGCCTCGCGATGGTGCTCACCGAGCCAGGCCCGCCAGCTCGCGGCGTCCTCGACGGTCAGCTCGGCAGGCATCGGCCCATCGTCTCAGCTTTTTCTGCTTTCTTGGAGCGGTCTCGGCGGCTGCGGGCGGCGGGCTGGGCAGCGAGCCGCTGGGGGTCGGCCGGCGATCTGTGATGGGATGCGCGGGTGAGCGCGGCGAGCGAGCTGGGCGGTGACGGCGTCGTCCTCGCGCCCGTCACCGCCGACCAGGTGCCCGAGCTGCGGCGGATCATCCGCACGCCGGAGGTCCGGCGACGTTGGGGCGACGAGGAGGCCGAGTCGGCCGGCTGGCCGTTCGACGATCCGGGGTCGACGCCGTTCGCGATCCTGATCGACGGAGCCGTCCGCGGGTTGATCCAGTTCGGCGAGGAGGACGCGGAGAACTACAAGTCCGCGTCGATCGACATCTTCCTCGAGGCGATCGTCCACGGCCGTGGGCATGGGCGTGCCGCGATCGTCAGGCTGGCCGAGCATCTGATCGACGACCGAGGCCACCACCGTCTGACGATCGACCCGGCCGCGGACAACGCGCCGGCGATCCGCTGCTACGCGTCGGTCGGCTTCCGGCCGGTCGGAATCATGCGCGAGTACGAGCGCGATGTCGACGGCCCGGGCTGGCACGACGGGCTGCTGATGGACATGCTCGCCGGAGAGCTCCGCCGGGAGCCGGCCGGCCGGCCGACGCGGTGACCGGTCCGCCTCCACCGGCCGACGGGCCGCTCGACGACGTCAGGGGACGGGCAGCAGCTCATCTGGCCACCGACCGCAGCGACGGGGGGGCGATGATCAGCGCGAGCGGACTGACCAAGTCCTACGGGTCGGTGCGGGCGCTCGACGGCGTCGATCTGCGGGTCGCCGCCGGGACCGTCCTCGGGCTGCTCGGGCCGAACGGTGCGGGGAAGACGACGGTCGTCCGCGTCCTGACGACCCTGCTCCGCGCGGACGCCGGCTCGGCGCGGGTCGCCGGGCTCGATGTCGTCTCGCAGGCGGCCGAGCTCCGCGAGAAGATCGGCCTGGCCGGGCAGTACGCGGCGGTCGACGAGAACCTGACCGGTCTCGAGAACCTGACGATGGTCGGCCGCCTCTACGGGGCGCCGCGGGGGACGGCCAAGGCCCGCGGCCGGGAGCTGCTCGATCGGTTCGACCTCGACGAGGCGGCCGACCGGCCGGCGAAGACCTACTCGGGCGGGATGCGGCGGCGTCTGGATCTGGCGGCCGCCCTCGTCGCGAAGCCGCCCGTGCTGTTCCTCGACGAGCCGACTACCGGCCTCGATCCGCGGAGCCGGATCCTCCTCTGGGAGACGATCGAGGGGCTCGTCGACGAGGGGACGACCGTGCTCCTGACAACCCAGTACCTCGACGAGGCCGACCGCCTGGCCGACGCGATCGCCGTGATCGACCATGGCCGGGTGATCGCCGAGGGAACGCCCGACGAGCTCAAGGACCGGGTCGGCGGCGCCCGCCTCGAGGTCACGCTCGCGGACCTCGGGCAGGCAGACCTGGCGATCGGCGCGCTCGCGTCGATGTCTGACGAGCGGCCGACGATCGACGGCGCGGTCGTTCGGGTCGGCCTCCCCGCCGGCCGGGCGAGGATCGTCGAGGCTGTGCGCAAGCTCGACGGCGCGGGTGTCGGCGTCGAGGACATCGCCCAGCGGCGGGCGACGCTCGACGACGTCTTCATGTCGCTGACCGGCCGCGTCGCCGACGCGCCCGAGGACGAGGAGGCCGCGTGAGGACCGGTGTGCGGCGCCTCGTCTCGGATACGCTGGTGATCGCCGAGCGGAACCTCGTCCGCCTGCCGCGGGCCCCGGACCTGCTGCTTGCGTTCACCGTCCAGCCGGTGATGTTCGTCCTCCTCTTCCGCTACGTCTTCGGCGGGGCGATCAAGACGCCGGGGTTCGCCTACGCCGACTACCTGATTCCGGGGATCATCGTCCAGAACATCGCCTTCGGCGGCTTCGTGACGGCACTCGGTCTCAACGAGGATCTCCACAAGGGCCTGATCGACCGCTTCCGATCGCTGCCGATGGCCCGGCCGGCGGTGCTCGCCGGGCGGACGCTGGCCGACGTCGTGACGAACTCCCTCTCGGTGGCCGTGCTCGTGATCACCGGCCTCCTGATCGGCTTCTCCTTCCACACCGAGGCCCTTCACGTGATCGCCGGGTTCGGCGTCCTGCTGCTCTTCGGCTACGCCTTCTCGTGGGTCTTCGCCTTCCTCGGCCTGCTCGTCTCCTCGCCGGAGGCGGCCAACTCGGTCGGCTTCATCGCCGTCTTCCCGCTGACCTTCATCTCGTCGGCCTTCGTCCCGGTCGCGTCGATGCCGACCGTCCTGCGGGACTTCGCCCAGGTCAACCCGTTCACGGTCACCGTCGACGCGATCCGTTCGCTCTGGCTCGGTACGCCGGCCGCCAACAACGTCTGGGGGGCGATCGTCTGGGCGATCGTGATCCTCGCCGTCTTCTCGCCGCTCGCCGTCGCCCGCTACCGCCGGGCCGCCGGAGGCTGAGAAAGCGGCCGCTCGACCGGGAGCCGGGGCGGGCCGGCCGCTGCGGCGGAGCCCACCGACCTCGGCGGTAGGCTGCGCTGGCGATGCTCTCAGAGAACGCCGAAGTCGTGCGGGGAATGCTCGCGGCCTGGAACGAGCGGGACGCCGACGCCGCGCTCGAGTTCCTGGCGCACGACGCGGTCGAAGACTGGTCGCGGTCGATCGGCCCGATGCAGGGCGTCTTCGCCGGTCACGCGGCGATTCGCGAGCACTGGCGGGTCTTCTGGGACGTCTTCGCGTCGATCCAGCTCGTCCCGGAGGAGTTCATCGACGCCGGAGCCCGGGTTGTCATGCCGCACCTGGTCGAGGCCCGCTCGCGCGGCGGTGTGGAGACCAAGGCACGTGGGGCTCTCGTCTACGAGCTCGACGCCGGCCTGGTGACCCGGTCGACGATCTACCAGGGTCGAGCCGAGGCGCTGGCCGCGGTTGGCGCCTCGCCGCAGTAAGGAACCTGCGGAGAGCAGTTCAGCGGGATTCCCTGAGAGACCGGCGATCAACCGGCTTGGGAGAGGGCGGACTGAAGCGATTGAGCGAACCCGTCGCTGGTGTAGGTCGCGCCGCTCAACAGGTTTACCGCCGCGCTCTGGGCGCTCAGCGCCTCGCTGCGCAGCAGCGGCTCGGCCTGCGAGCTGATCTCTCGCGACCGCGCGCGGTCCGACGGAGCGGCGACGAAGTCGACCGCCGTGATCTTCCCGCCGGCCACCGTGACGGCGACATCGACGGGTCCGAAGCGCGTCTGCACGGTCTCGCCGGTGTAGCTCCCGGATTTCAGCGACGCCGCCGTCGACGTCCCCGGCGGCTGGGACGAGACGGCCGCCGGGCGATTGGAGGTCGTGACCGGCTCGTGCCCGCCGCACCCGACCAGCGCGACGGCCGCCGGCCCGACGGACAGGAGAAGAAGACGCGCGCGGCGATCAGCCATCGGCATGACTATTGCACCCGGTGGCGGGCGAACCCCGCCGTCGTGAGGACGCGTTCGTCGTCGGTGATCACCATCGCGTCGTAGCCGGCGAGCCTCCCGCACCACGCGGCGGCCCCCCGGCCCATCGCGAAGGCCGCCGTCGCGTACGCGTCTGCGGTCGCGAGCGACGGACCGACGACCGTCACCGAGAGGACCCCGTCGGGCGCGAGGCGCCGATGCGGATCGATGATGTGGGCGCCCCGCTCGTACGCGCCGGACGTCGCGACCCCGATGTCGGTGACCGCGAGAACCGCTGCGACCGCGTCCCGTCGGACGGGATGCTGGATCCCGACGAGCCACGGGCCGCCCTGGGGAGCCGCGCCCCGAACGACCAGATCGCCGCCGGCGTTGATCGAGAAGTTCTCGAGCCCGCCCCGCTCGAGGACGCGCGCGGCGCCGCCGATCGACCAGCCCTTGACCAGGCCGGCAGGGTCGATTCCGCCGTCGGGGGCGCAGGCCTCGGCGTCGAAGTAGCCGTCGGTCTCCGCGCGGAGCGATCGACACCGGGCGAGAACCGAGCGCACAGCCGGGTCGGCGTCCGCCGGCGCGAGCTCCCCCCGGTTGATCCGGCTGATCTCGCTGTCTGGCCGGTAGGTGCTGAACATACGATCGACGAGATGCAGCCACGCATAGGCGCGGTCGACGAGCGCTGCGGCCGTGTCGGCGTCGTCGCAGACGTCGATGATCACCGGCATGCCCATCACGTGCTCGACCCGATGGACGGCCGCCCGGCCGGCCGCGGCCACGGTCACGGCGTCGTGGCTCACGGGTGCGCCTGCTCGTGCCCGGGCCGGATCACAAGTGCGGCGTCGTGGCTCACAGCTGCGCCTGCTCGAGCCCGGGCCGGATCACACGTGCGCCTTGGTGAGCGCGTACTGGAGGCTCGATTCGAAGGCTCGGCTGGTCAGGGTCGCCCCCGACACGAGGTTGATCCGCGCGCTCTGGGCCCGCAGCGCCTCGCTGCGCAGCGCCGGCACCGCCCGCGTGTTGATCACCTTCGAGCGCGGTCGCTCGGTCGGCGCGGTCGCCGAGATCGCCGTCACCCTCCGACCGGTCACGGTGATCGTCACCGCGACCACTCCCCAGCGCATGTTCACCGCCGCCCCGTGGTAGACCTTCGCCGACGCGGCGAGGGCGACCGGGGTCGCGCTCAGCGCCGGACCGATCGTGGTCAGGGCGAGTGCGGCCGTGATGGTCCTCGAGGGGGTCTTCATGTCGTCCGATTCCTTTCGTTCAAGCGGCGAGCGCGAATCTCTCGTAGTGGATCTGGCGTGGGCGAACACCGGCCGCCCGCAGGCTCGATCGAACGGCCGCCATCATCGCCGGCGGTCCGCAGACGAAGATCTCCCGCTCGGCGACGTCCGGCACCAGCGCAACGAGGGCGTCGGCCGACAGGAGGTCTGCCGCTCCCGGGTCCCGGTGGTCGCCGACGAGACGGTGGATCCGGTTTCCCCGGCGCTCGGCCACGCGATCGAGCTCCTCGGCGAAGACGATCTCGTCCTCGGAGACCACCCGGTGGATCAGCTCGGTCCCCTCGGGGAGCTCTTCGAAGAGGCAGCGCATCGGCGTGATCCCGATTCCGCCGGCGATCAGGACGGCTGGCCGGTCGCCGGCGAGGTCAGCCGTGAAGCGACCGAACGGCCCCTCCGCGAGGACGCGGGTCCCCGGCCGCAGGGAGGCGAGCCCGCCGGTGAAGCGGCCGACGTCCTTGACGGTCAGGCGCAGGGATCGGCCGTCGGGGAGGGCAGAGAGCGAGAACGGGTGCGACTGCCACCAGCGACCGGCGTCGAGGAACCGCCAGAGCATGAACTGGCCGCCGCGGTAGTCGAGCCGATCGAGGTTCCGCCCGGTCAGGTGGACCGAGACGACGCCCGGCGCCTCACGCACGACATCGGTCACGCGGAGCTTGTAGCGGATCGCCGAGACCGCCGGCCGGCCGACCCGGAAGGCGAGCAGGAGGGCGAGCGTGACGACGTAGAGGCCGATCCAGTAGTCGGCCTGCCCGGCGTTCGCCGTGAACTCATTGCCGGTCGGGATCTGGTGGAGGTAGCCGAGCGCGATCGCGACGTAGATCGTCAGGTGGAGGCTGTACCACGCCTCGTAGGGCAGTCGACGGCTGACGATCACCAGCGAGGAGACGACGATGCCGACCATCAGGACCGTCCCGACCGTCGCGGTGATCATCCCCGGGTAGCTCGAGAGCAGCGTGCTCAACTCGTGGGGGATCGTGATCTGGTCGGTTCCGGCGTAGCCGATCGTGATCAGGACGGCGTGGGCGACGATCAGACCGATGCAGAGCTTCCCGTTGCGCCGGTGCCAGACCGTCAGCCGATCGAACCCGACGAGTCGCTCGAGCGGGGGCAGGCGGGCGAGGAGGAGGACCTGGACGAGCGCGAGGTAGGTCCCCAGGAGTCCGGTGATCCGGCCGGCGCTGGTCCAGAGGTCCGCGGCCGCGTGAACGCCGGTGATGCCGCCGCCGTGCAGCCAGAGCCAGACGATCGCGCCGCCGTTGGCCAGGAACGCGACCCAGACGAGCGTCTCGGTCAGCCGCCACGGGACCCGAACGGCTCGCCGGCCGGCGACTCCGACCGAGGAGATCTCGAGTTGTGCTCGGTCGGTGGACATCCGAATATGATCGAACGCCATCCGCCTAACGGCCGCCTAAGCGAACTGTGAGTCGTCTCTAACAGTCACGTTATGATCGCCTGAGAATCGCCGGAGCGTCGTGCGACCGAGCGTCAGCTCGCCAGGAGTCAGAGTGGATCGTCCAGACGTCGGAGGTCTGTCGCGGAGGGCGCTCGGCGGGCTCGTCGGCATGCCGAGCGCCGCCGCCCGGGTGCCGGAGCTTGTCGAGAAGGCGGTCGACCGGCTGGTCTCGATCGACACCGGCCTCGGTCGGATCGAGCAGTCGCTCGGGCTGCTGCGGGTCCTCCCGGACCTCGCGAAGTCGGTCGCCCGCGTCGACCGTCACGTGATCGCGCTCGAGGAGACCGTCGACGGCCTCGAGCGGCGGGTGAAGTCGCTCGCGCGGGCCGTCGCGCCGATCGTGCCCGCGATCAGGGGCCTCGACTCAGATCTCAAGACGATCGACGAGTCGGTCGGCCGTGTCCAGACGACGACGAGCGAGATCCGCGGCGACGTCGGGACGATCCGGCCGGACGTCGCCGAAATCGGCGGACAGGCGATCGGCCGCCTGGTGCTCCGGATCGACCAGCTTCAGGCGACGCTCGACGAGCTCAAGGAGATCGTCGAGAAGACGCCGGCCGCCGAGGGCTGATCGCGCTCACGCCGCCCGCCGACGCCTGATCGCTCTCACGCCGCCCGCCGACGCCGGATCGCGCTCACGCGTCGGGTGTGAGGTCCATGGCGTCGGTCTCGAAGACGACGCCGTTGGGCTCTAGGATCACCCGGCGGGGGCCGGCCTCGACGATGCCGGCCTGATGAGCTGCCAGGCCGAGCTCGGTCGCCGCGCCGACCACCCGGGCGGCGTTGCCGGCGGCGCAGTAGACGGCGTAGCCGCAGCCCATGTTGAAAGTCGAGTACGCGACGGCGCTTGACATCTCGGTCCGGTCGACGAGGAACTCGAGTACCTCGGGAACCGCCGGCAGCTCGGTGATCCGGTAGGTGAGCTCCCGCGACGGGCGCATCAACTTGAGCATTCCGTGACCGGTGATGTGGCTGAGGTAGTGAATCGGGAGCCCCGCCGTGGCGAGCGACTCGACGAGCCGGGCGTAGATGATCGTCGGGTCGAGCAGCGCCTCGCCGAAGGTCCGGCCGCTCGGCAACCGCGTCGCGTATCCGTCGGCCAACTCGTCGGCGATCAGCCGGGCGAGGGATGCCCCGTTCGCGTGGAGGCCGCTGCTCCCGACGAAGACGATCTCGTCGCCGGGTCCGAGGTCGGCGCCGAGGATCGCCGTCCTCCCGTCCGGGACGGCGCCCACCGCGCTGCCGGCCAGCTCGATCTCCGACGAGCTGACGAGGCCCGGCAGGGACGGTGACTCCCCGCCCCCCCAGACGGCTCCGGCATCCTCACAGCCCCGCCGCCACCCGGCGAGCAGCGCCGCCTGGCGGTCGTGCCGCAGGTACCAGTCCGACCCGCCGGTCGCGAAGTAGGCGTTCACGACGAGGGGAAGGGCGCCCACGCAGCAGAGGTCGTTGACGATCGCCCCGACCGTGTCGTAGGCGACGTCGGCGAACCGGTTGACCCCGAGCGTGTCCATCACCTGGCGGGCGATGATCGATTTCGTGCCGAGCCCCTCGAGCACGAAGGCCAGCGTCTGGCCGGCCAGCTCGAAGACGAACGCCGGCTCCCCGCGGGACGCGTCGACCGCCGATCCGGCTCGCGCACCCATCAGGTGGGACGTCGCCAGGGCCTCGGTCAGCGCGAGGCGCTTGCCGGCGTCGAGCGCGCCGTAGTCGACGCCGGCCGCCTTGTAGGCCGACGCGCCCCGCGCCGGCGGGGATGTCGGGTCGCCGGACTCGGAGGGCTGATCGACCAAGACGGCCAGCCTACCGGCGGGGCCGGTGATAGCGTCCGTGACGATGACCTGCACCCCTCCGATCGCGCCACCGACGGTCAGTCTCGAAGATCGCCCCGGGGCCCCTCCAGCCCAAGCCCCCGGTGAGTCCCGCTCCCGGGACTCGGTGTGACCCCGGCGTGCTGCGGCGGCCTGCCCGACGAGCTGCCGGAGACCCGGGGATGAGCGATCCGCACCTCCCCCAGGTGCTCGCCGAGCTCCGCGAATGGGAGGCGGCCGGCCTGATCGCGAAGGGCTGGGAGGTCGAGGAGATCGACGGCCAGCTCGCCGGCATGCTCGCGGAGCTCCGCAACCACCTCAGCCCCTCGAGCCGGCCGGGCGTCGAGCCCCGGTGGTTCCTGGTGACGCGGACCGCTCGCGGCGTCCGCAGCATTCGCGTCTTCGATCACGAGGACCCGGCCAAGCAGGCCTTCGAGTCCGAGGAGCGGTGGGTCAAGGCCAACCCCGAGCACGGGGTCGACTGCGCCCTGTTCGGCGCGACCCACCTGACCCAGATCGTCGTCGCCCACAGCGAGTGGTTCGACCCCCGTCCAGAGCCCGGGCCGCCACAACCTGGCGGGGACGCCCCCGACGGGCCGCCGGCCGAAGCCGAGCGCTGACGCCGCGTCAGGCGACCGTCGGCGGCGGCTCGCCGTCGAAGAGGTCAACCCGCTCCGAGCGGCGGAACAGCGCCGCGAGGCCTCCGCCCTGAGCCCGGCCTTCGTAGACGCCGACCTTGTCGCTATCGGGGTACACACAGATCTCCGGCACCCCGCCCGGGCTGACGATCAGCACACGGACGGCCTCCGCCGTCCGGTTGACCAGCTGGTGGGCTCCCCCTTCGCCGGCCGCGAACGCCACGACCTCGCCCGGCACGAGGTCGCGCCAGCCGTCCGCCGTCCGCAGCGACGGCCGGCCGGCGAGCACGAACAACAGCTCCTCGTGGACGAAGTGGAAGTGGTACGGCGCGTTCGCCTGGCCCGGTGGCAGCTCCCACAGGCTCGCGGCCAGCCGCTCGGCCCCCGCCTGCCGCCCGACCCACGCCCGTCGACTCTCGAACCCCGGATGCTCGCGCGGCGGGTCGAAGTCCGGCTCGAAGATGTTCGGCATCTTGCGTCCTCCCACGGTCGTCGTCACGTCATTGCCGCCGCACAGCCTCCCACTCCTGCTCAGAAGACCCGCTGACAGCGCCTGCGAAGACCCGCTGACAGCGTCTCAGAAGACCCGCTGGTAGCGCTCGACGTAAGCCGTCCCCGGATCCCCATATCGACCCAGGAGCCGGCGCAGGTCACCGACAGCCCGGGCTCGGCTCCCGAGATAGGTCACGAGCAGCTCGATTCTCCCGCCGCCGAGCACCCGGTCGAGGTTGACGCCGATCCTCCGGTCCCGGTACGGCAGATACTGAAGGACCGGACGCTCGCCGAGCAGACGCCGGTGCTCCCGCGCCAGCGCCGGGTCCAGCCGCTCGGGGTCTGCCTGCACGGCTCTCGTCGTCATCCCACCGCCCGGCCCGACCCCCGGCCGGGCTTCCACCCCGCGGGTCGGGGGCGCATCGACCCGGAGCGTCGGGCCGACCGGCGGCCGACTGACCGCGGCCGGCCTCACCGCCGACCCCGCCCCGAGCAGGAGTCCCGCGCCGGCCACCACCACGACCCCAAGGACCTGGGCCCGGCTCACGCCGGCGTCGCATATCCGTAGATCGGCCCCGGCGCCCCGCACCCGGCTTGGGCCGCCGCCGGCGCACACGGACCCGTCCGCATCACCCGTCCCGCGAAGTTCCCGTTGATGATCGTGATCTCCCCGTCCGGGAGGACGCTCTCGACGATCGCCACGTGGACCGACGAGCTCGCGGTCTGAGGCCCGCTCCCGAAGAACACCGCCCACCCCGGCTGCGGCGGGGCATCCGCCGGATAGACCCCCGTATGGCCGGCCGCCCACTCATAGAAGGCGCCCGAGAAGCCAATCGACGGGACCCGGACGCCGGCCCGCTGCCAGACCCATGTCGCAAACAGCGAGCACCACTCCTCGCACGGCCCGTACGGCTGGCACGTCCCCCGCGCCTGCACTCCGACCTGGCTCTCGGCGATCGAGACGATCGAACCGGCCGCCGCGCCCGCCTCGACCCCGCCGCCCGAGCATTCCCCGCCGCCCGCGACCGGCGGCCCGTTCGCGTCGACACTCGCCTGCGCCGTCACGACCCCATCCCGCCCCGGACCGACCCTCACCAGGCCCGACCAGTTCGGCCCGAGCCCGAGCGCCTCTCGCGTCGTCGTCCACAGGTCGATCGCCCGCGGATGCCCGTCGATCGGCGGTCCGCCGGCTCCGATGTCCCGCTTCTCGGCGATCACGCTCCGCCCGTCCGGCCCGGCGATTCGCAGCGCGGTCAACGGCGCCAGCGCCCGCCCGAGCCCCAGGGCCGTCCCGATCGCGTTCGCGTCGGCCGGGTTGGCGTCGGCCGCCGACCGCAGCCCGAGCTCGGCGAACCCGTAGTGGCCGGCGAGCCCCAGCCCGAAAGCCCCGGCCCCCTGGTCGTCGTACACCGTCGCGGCCACCACCGTGCCCGACCCGACCGGCAGCGTCGTCTGCTGGCTAGCCGTGCAGGCTGCCGCCGCCGGCCGAACCACGCCGAGGACGACGACCCCGCCGAGCGCCAGCAGGAGGACACAGACCGCTCCGAATCCACCAAGGCAACCCCAGACCAGCTTCTTCATCGCCACCCATACCGACACCGTCCCGCCGGCGGGACGCTCAGCCCGGCGGCCGCAACCCCGGCAGCTCGAGCCTCAGCTCGGCCCCCCCGAGCAGCTCGCTCACGCCCGCGCTGACCGACCCGTGGTGCGCGTCGGCGATCGCCCGGACGATCGCCAGGCCCAGGCCGCTCCCCCCGTGCGCCCGGGACCGACCCGCGTCGACCCGGTAGAACCGCTCGAAGACCTGCTCCCGCTCGGCCGCCGGGATGCCCGGCCCGTCGTCGCCGACGACGAAGGCGACCCCCTGATCACGGGCGACCACGTCCAGACGGATCCTGCCCGCCGGTCCCGCCGTGTGGTCGATCGCGTTTCCAACGAGGTTTCGCACCGCCTGCGCCAGCCGATCCGGATCGGCCTTCAGCCGGCCCGGCGGGACCGGTCCGAGTTCATAGGCACGCTCGGCCAGGTGGCCGACGCTCTCCCACAGCTCGCCGACGAAGACCTCCAGGTCGAGCTCCTCCGTGTGGAGGAAGTCACCCCGGTCGGACTGCGCCAGGACGAGCAGGTCGTCGACCAGGCGCGACGTCCGCGCGACCTCGCCGCCGACCAGCCGCTCGACCCGCCGGATCTCCTCCCGACTCGGGGCCTCCGTGCCCGCGAGAACCTCCAGCTGGCCGGCGATCACCGTCAGCGGCGTGCGCAGTTCGTGGGATGCGTCCGCGATGAACTCGCGCTGTCCCGCGAAGGCCGCAGACAGCCGGTCGAGCATGTGATTGAACGACTCGGTCAGCACCCGGACCTCCCGGCTCGGCCTCCCGGTCAGCGTCATGCGCGGGGCGAGCTCACCGTGCTCGACCCGGGCTGCCACCCGCGCCATCCGCCGCAGCGGCCGCGAGAAGACCGCGCCCGCCAGATACGACGCGATCAGCGCCAGCCCGAGTGCGACGGCTCCCGCCACGACGAAGGCCCGCGCGATCCCGTCCTCGGCCCGCCGCACCGTCACCAGCGGCTCGCCGGCGCCGGCGACGACCCGCATCCCGCCGATCTCGACCGGCCGCTCGGCCAGCCGCATAGCCCCGACATCCGGCAGGACCCGCGTCGAGAAGCCGTCGTGCTCGACCAGCAGCTCCCGCCCCAGGCGGTTCTCCGCCGCCTGCTCGCTCGCCGCCTCCCCGTCGTCCGGCGCCCCGCCTCCGAAGACCTCCGGATGGTTGCTCACCGTCCCGCCTCCCGGGACGATCACGAAGATCAGCGAAGACGTCGCCTTGAACGGTTGGCTCTGGACATACCGAGTCGTCGCCGCCAGCGCCGCCGTCCGCGAGCCCCGCGGGAGCCCGCGCAACGTCTGCCACAGGCCGGTCACATCGCCCGTCACATCCCGGTCGATCTCTCGCCGCAGCTCACTCCCCGTCTCCCGGTAGACGACGACGAAGGTCACCGCCGACACACCGATCACGACTCCCGCGACCCATCCGGCGAACCGCCACCGAATGCTCCCCGGAATCCTCAGCCGCACCACGCCGACCACCCGACCCCGAAGTCGCTCACTCGACCTCGTCCAGCCGGTAGCCGACCGACCGGATCGTCGCGATCGGTGCCCGGCTTCCCGACCGCGTCAGCTTGCGGCGGAGATACCCGACGTAGACATCGACGACGTTCGTCCCCGGGTCGTGGTCATACCCCCACACCGCGCGCAGGATCTGCTCCCGGCCCAGCACCTGGCCGGCGTTGTGGACCAGGTAGGCCAGCAGCTCGAACTCCGTGCTCGACAGGTGCACACGCACGCCGGCCTGGCGAACCTCCCGGCTCAGCAGATCCAGCTCGAGCTCGCCGTTGCGGAGCCTCGTCGACGCGCTCTGGCGCGCGACCCGCAGGTGCGCCCTGATCCGCGCGGCCAGCTCGGCCACCGAGAACGGCTTGACCAGATAGTCGACCGCCCCCGCGTCCAGCCCGCCCACCCGATCCTCGACCTCGCCCCGAGCCGTCAACACGATCACCGGCAGGCCAGGCCGCCGCCGCCGCAGCACCTCGAGTATCTCCAGTCCGCTCCGCTTCGGCAGCATCAGGTCGAGCACGACGAGCTCGACTCCGTCCTCCAGGGCCAGCCCCAGGCCCTTGTCCCCGTCGAGCGCCGACGCGACCTCCAGGCCGCCGGCCCGAAGGCCGCGTTCGACGAAGTCGACGATCCCCGGCTCGTCCTCGATCAGGACGATCTGCGGCACCAGCCGATCATAGGTCCCCCCCGCCCGCCCGCGCGCATCTCTCGGAGAGTTCTCATCTTCCGGTGACCGCGTCTTTACCCGACGCAGAGACACTCGTCCCACGACGATGACCGATCCACACACCACCCATACGCCGGCCCGCCGCGATGCCGCCGTCCGCCGCCTCCGCGCCGTCAACCGCAGCCTGATCGGGCTCGCCGTCCTCAGCGGCGCCGTCATCACCGACGTCGCCGCCAACGCCTTTCCCGGCCGGACGATCAAGACCGTCGCCGCCACAGCCACCACCGCGACCCCGACCACGACCGCGACCGGGAGCACGGCGTCCGTGACGAAGGCCAAGCACCGCCGTCACCGGAGACGTGCGGCCGTCGCCGCGCTCACCGCGCCCGCCAGCCCCCCCGTCTCCCCCGCATCGACCGACCTCCCGGCCACGTCCGCCGGATCCTCCGGGTCCTCCGGGTCCTCCGGGTCCTCGGGCTCCTCAAGCGGGTCCTCGGGCGCGTCGAGCGGGTCCTCGGGCTCGTCGAGCGGGTCCTCGGGCTCGTCGAGCGGGTCCTCGGGCTCCTCAGGCGGGTCGTCGGGCTCGTCGAGCGGGTCGTCGGGCTCGTCGGTCGGGTCGCCGGGCGCGTCGGTCGCCGCAGCGCCGGCCCCGGTCGTCTCCGGCGGGTCCTGATGGCGACCGCAGTCGCCGACCCTCGTCCGCGCGACGCGCTTACCGCCTGCTGGGAGGCGCTCGGGACGAGCGTCGTCGTCCGGGCCACGCAGGCCGACGCGCTCGAGGCCGTGGTGCGGATCGTCGAGGCCGAGCTACGGGCGATCGACCGCGCGGCAAGCCGCTTCTCACCGGACTCCGAGCTCGAGCGGCTGAACGCCGCCGGCGGGCGACGTCTCCTCGTCAGCCCGCTCCTCCTCGACGCACTGGCCGCCGCAATCCGGGCGGCCGAGCTGACCGACGGCGCCGTCGATCCGACGCTCGGCGACGCCCTCGTGCTCGCCGGGTACGACAGGGACTGGCGCCAGCTCGACCCGCCGGCCGACCCGCCCGCCGGTCGTCAGGCACCCCGGCCCCTGCTGCTCACTGTCCGGCCAGCCCGCTCGTGGGAGCTGATCGAGCTGGAGCACGACCCGCCGGCGGCCCGTCTGGCGGGCGGGATCCGCGTCGACCTCGGCGCGACGGCGAAGGCGCTCGCCGCCGACCGGGCGGCCCACGCCGCGGCTCGAGCAGCCGGAGTCGGCGTGCTGGTGAGCCTCGGCGGCGACATCGCGACAGCCGGCCGTGGACCCGACGCCGGCTGGCTGGTGCACGTCACCGACGACCACCGGTCTCCGCCTCCCGACCCGGGCGCGGGCGCGGGCCAGACGATCGCTATCTCGTCGGGCGGACTTGCGACGTCGAGCACCACGGTGCGCCGGTGGAACCATGCCGGCCGGACGATGCACCACATCCTCGACCCCCGCGACGGGCGGCCGGTCGACCGGGCGTGGCGGACGGCGAGCGTCGCGGCGGGGACGTGCCTCGACGCGAACATCGCGTCCACCGCGGCGATCGTGATCGGGTCGGGCGCTGCCGCCTGGCTCGCCGAGCGCAGCCTTCCGGCTCGTCTGGTCCGGCACGACGGTGGCGTCGAGACGGTCGGGGCATGGCCGGGCGCGGACGCCCCGACGCGAACCGCACGGGGTGGCGGGCGGCCGCCGGGCGAGGCGAGCGACCTGTGAGCGGGACCGTCGGACCGAGTGCGTACTGGTACCTGACGCGGTCGACCGGTGTCGTCGCGCTCGTCCTGCTGACGGTCACGGTGGTGATCGGCGTGCTCGACGTCGCCCGCGTCGGCGGGCCGACCTGGCCGCGGTTCGTGGTCGACGGGATCCACCGGACGGGCGCGCTGCTGGCGGTCGTCTTCCTCGGCGTCCACATCGTGACCGCCGTCCTCGACAGCTTCGCGCCGATCTCCCTGGTCAACGCGTTCGTACCGTTCACCGGCTCCTACCGACCGATCTGGCTCGGTCTCGGCGCGCTCGCGTCCGACCTCCTGCTCGCGATCGTCGTGACCAGCCTGCTGCGCCGGCGGCTCGGTCACCGGGCTTGGCGGGCGACCCACTGGTTGGCATACGCGTCGTGGCCGATCGCCGTGATCCACGGCTACGGGACGGGGAGCGATGTGACGCAGGCGTGGCTCGAGTGGACCAACGCCGCCTGCGTCCTCGTCGTGCTCGCGGCGGTGCTCGCGCGGGCGGCGATCGGCTGGCCGCAGGCGCGGCGTGTCAGGCTGGGGGCGATCGCCGTCGCCGTCGCCTTCGCCGGAGCCCTGGCGCTCTGGCTCCCGGGCGGTCCACTCGGATCGCATTGGGCGCGGCGGGCCGGAACGCCGGCTTCGCTGCTCAGCCGGCAGACGGCGTCCGCCCAGCTCAGGCCGACCGCACAGACGGTCGCGCAGGGTCCGGCGGCGTCGGCATGAGCCTGCCGCGGCTGCTCGCCGGACTCGGCGGACCCGGGGCGATGTCGCTCGCCTCGCACGAGGCCGTCCACGGCGACCTCCCGGTCGACCGGGCTCGGCGTTCTGGTCGACCGCCGGCGGCCGGCTCGCTTGTCGACGAGATCCGGCTCAGTGGCCTGCGGGGTCGCGGGGGCGCGGGCTTCCCGCTCGCGACGAAGCTCGCGTCGGTCGCGGCCGGGCGCGGGCGTCCGATCGTCGTCGTCAACGGATGCGAGGGCGAGCCGGCGAGCCAGAAGGACCGCGTCCTGCTGGAACGAGTCCCGCACCTGGTAATCGACGGTGCGACGGCCTGCGCGCGGGCGCTCGACGCCGAGCGGATCTTCTACGCGGTCGACGCGGACAATGCGGCGGCGAGATGGGCGCTCGAGACGGCGGTCGGCGAGCGGCCGGCTGCCGGACGCCGCGGGTCGAGCTCGCCGAGCTCGGAGGTCGTGGGGATCCCGGCGGGCTACGTCAGCGGCCAGGAGACGGCCGTCGTCAACTTCATAAACGGCGGCCGGGCGCTGCCGATCACGACGCCGCCGATGGTCTTCGAACGGGGGGTCGCCCGCCGGCCGACCCTGGTCACGAACGCCGAGACGGCCGCCCAGGTCGGGCTGATCGCGCGCTACGGAGGCGAATGGTTCCGCGAGATCGGGACCGATCAGGAGCCGGGCTCGGCTCTGGTGAGCGTCGGCGGCGGCGTCGTCGACCCCGGGGTCTTCGAGATCGAGCTCGGCGCGAGCCTGGACTCCCTGCTGGCCGCGGCCGGCGGGACCGTCGGTCGGCCGCGGGCGTTCCTCTTCGGCGGATACGGCGGCGGCTGGGTCGACTCGTCGCAGGCGTCTGGACTCGCGATCTGCGAGCGGTCGCTGCGGCAAGCCGGGGGGATGCTCGGCCCAGGCGTGGTCGTCGTGCTCCCCGAGTCGGCCTGCCCGGTCACCGAGACCGTCCTCGTCGCGGGTTGGCTGGAGCGGGAGAGCGCCGGCCAGTGCGGTCCGTGCGTCCACGGCCTGGCGGCGATCGCCGGAGCGCTGCGGTCGATCGCCGACGGGCGGGCCGAGCCCGACGCGATGGGGCACCTCGCCCGGTGGAGCCGGCTCGTCACCCGCCGGGGGGCGTGCGCCCACCCGGACGGAGCGGCGCGGTTCGTGACGAGCGCGCTGCGCGTGTTCGCGGCCGAGTTTGCCGATCACGCTGCTTTTGGACGGTGTCCGGCGTGCGCGAGGATTCCCGTGCTGCCGCTGCCGTCACGTCTCGCGGTCGCCGCCTGAAGCCGTGGAGCTCCGGGTCGATCCGATCGCGTGCAAGGCCCACGGCCTGTGCGCCGAGCTGCTGCCCGAGCGGATCTCGCTCGACGAGTGGGGCTATCCGATGATAGATGGGCAGCCGGTCCCCCGCGAGCTGGAGGCACTCGCCCGGCGGGCGGCAGATGCGTGTCCGACGCTGGCGCTCGCGCTCGTCCGCAGGGCGTAGCGAGGCGTAGCAAGGGCGTAGCAAGGGCGTAGCCTTGGCGTCGTGCTCACGACCGACGAGGCTCGGGCGCTCGCGCTGGGAATGCCGGGGGCAACCGAGCAGGACCACCACGGTCGTGCGTCGTTCCGCGTGTCCGGACGGATCTTCGCGACGCTGTGGACCGACCGGGCGATGAACGTGATGGCAGGCGAGGAGCGGATCCGCGCGGCCGCCGAGACGCGGCCGGAGGCCTGCCGGGAGTTCCTCTGGGGTCGGCGGCTGGCGGCCGTGCAGGTCGACCTCGACCTGGCGGACGCCGACCTGCTCGAGGATCTGCTCGACCACGCGTGGCGCCGCAAGGCGCCCGCGCGGTCCTGAGGCCAGCTCATGGTTTCTCAGACGCCCGGTGGTGTCAGGACGCAGGATGGGACCGGCTTGACGTAGGCGTAATACATCACGTTGTTGGGATCGGGCGAGTGCTGGAACCCGTAGAGGTGACCGATCTCGTGGACCATGACGGTGCAGTACATCGGCCAGTCGAAGTTGATGTTGTAGTTGAAGACCGTGATGCAGTGGTAGTTGGCCCACGGAGCCCCGTACGCACTCACTGGGTTGGTCCAGGTTGTGTCCGCATTGATCGACGGATCCAGCGGCCACCATGTGATCGTCACGTCCTGGTTGCACGGGGAGTAGCTGGCGTTCCAGTACTGAAGGGCACGGAGCACCGCCCAGTACTGACCGTTGGATCCAGGACCGAACCTCGCGTAGTTCTGGGGGGTGATCGTGTTGGCGGCGAGGGGAGCAGCGAGCGGGTTCTGCGCCGAATGGGCGAGCGGTCCGGGGTAGGAGTCGTGACCGGTGACCGCGGCGGACACGGTCGCGGTGCAGAGCAGGCACAGCGTTGAAGTGAGTGTGAGGATGAGCCGTCTCATGCGTTTTCCCGTTCGTCTCGTGGTGTGATCGTCACCATCTGGGTGGCAGTCCACAAGACACGCGTCCTTCTGTGGATCGGTCCGATCTGATCCGTGTCGCGACGAGAGGATGGGACTCACCACAGTTGTAGCACCTGGCAGTGACATGCGAATGGGTGAGGTCGCTACGAGCGCGAAACTCGTCCGCGAGCACGTCGCCGGATCGGTCTAGGCAAATCGTGTCGAACGAGTAGACTTGACAGCCTACGGCGCTAGGTGTGACCGTGGTGTTACGGGCCGCACGCACGAGGCAGGGAGGACACGATGTCGGGAAGCAGAGTCGGACTTGCGGTGGCTCTGGGGACGGGTGTCGTGCTCGGCCGGGCGATCAGCACCGAGCAGGCGAGTTTCGCGCGGCTGGCGGGTTCGTCGATCGCCGGCGCGGACGCGGCGGGCTGGGTGACCGATTTCCTGAATGCCGCGTACTACCGCCGGGCGCCCGACGCCCGGGACCTCGACGACCTGCGCGTGGCCTTTGCCGTGGTCACTACCTACTGGGCGGAGAAGGATCGGCGCAAGCTGCACGCGGCCGACGTCCTGCCCTTCCACCGGGCGTTCGGCCGGCGGCGCTTGCGGGAAGTGGATTCCCGACGGGGGACGCTCAGCCGAGACGAGCTGCTCGACGGAGCGAGTCAGCTGCTCGGCGACTGGTTCCCGGAGGCCTACGCCGATGACGAGCGCCGGGGCTGGGGAATCGCCTTCCGCACGGCGGAGGCCAAGGCGGCATTCCGCCCCGAGCGGCGACTCGAGCTGGCCCGTGTCGAGGAGCTGACCCCGCCGGGCCCGCCGGACGCCGCCCAGAACTGGCATACGTACTCGCCGGTCGAGGTCCCGTCAGCCGACCGGGTGGCGGAGGTCCTCCTGGCGACTGAGACGTGGCCCGACTACGGGACGGCCGTCGGCCGCTTCACCGCTCTCCGGGATTCGCCGCTCCTCGGCCAGACCTTCGAGATCGAGGTGGCCGCCGGGACAGAGTCGGGACGTCCGGTCTTCCAGCGGGGCTACGTCACGATCACGCGCCTCGTCACGCGGGACGACGGGCCGGCGCTGCGCGAGTACTTCGACGAGCTCGAGGACGGCCTTGCCCGCTTCGGCCGCGACGAGCCGCGGGCGGTGCCCGAGGGAGGAGAGTCCCTCCTGGGCTTCGACCTGACGACCCACAAGGGGCACTTCATGGGGCACGGAAGAAATCGGCTGATCGCGTTCCGCCATGACGGGCGTGACTACCTGCGGGCTGCGGGAACGTGGGACCCGATGCCGTGGCACGCGGCCACCGCCTACGAGCTCGCCGGCCGGGAGGCCCAGCGGGCGTTCTGGGGCGAAGGGGCGATCGTCGAGCGGAGCATGCTCCACCAGCTTGCCGCCGGCGTCGCCGGATGAGCTACGACGCGCTGGTCGTCGGGTCAGGGCCGAACGGGCTGACCGCGGCGATCCGTCTGGCGCAGGCCGGCCGGCGTGTCCTCGTGCTCGAGGCGGCTGGCCGGCCGGGGGGCGCGGTGATGACCGAGGAGCTGACCCTGCCGGGCTTCCGCCACGACACCTTCTCGTCGGTCTATCCGGCGGCCGCGGCTTCCCCCGTCTACGCGGCGATGCCGCTCGAGCGCCACGGTCTGAGCTGGATCCATCCGGGGGTCTGCTTCGCGCATCCGGTCTCCCCCGACGGCGCGGCGGTCGGTCTCTACCGGGAGATCGATGCGACCGCGGCGAGCATCGACGCCCTCTGCCCGGGCGACGGCGATCGGTGGCGGGCGTTCGCGTCGCCCTACGTCGAGAGCTTCGACGCCCTCCGCCGGACGATGCTCGCCGGCTTCCCGCCGGTTACGGGGCCGGCTCGCCTGCTGGCCGGGATCGGCGTATGGGGCATGGTCGACTTCGTCCGCCTGCTGTTGATGCCTGCCGAAGCCCTCGCCCGGGAGCTCTTCCGGGGTGGCGGACCCCGGGGGTGGCTGCTCGGGGCGGCGCTGCACTCCGATGTCCCGCCGAGCGCGAGTGGCAGCGGGATCGCAGCGGCATACCTGAGCATCCTCGGCCACGGCGCGGGCTGGCCGAGCCCGGCCGGGGGGGCTGGGAACCTCGCCGGGGCGCTGATCGGCTACCTCGAGGAGCTCGGCGGGGCGCTGCGAACGGGTGCGCGCGTCGCTCGGATCGCCTCCGAGCGGGGGCGGGTCGTCGGCGTCGAGCTGGCCGGCGGCGAGCGGATCTCGGGACGACAGGTGATCGCCAACGTGATGCCCCACGCCCTCCTGCGGATGACCGGCGACGAGCTGCGCGGCCGCTACGCCGCGGGCCTCGGCCGCTACCGGTACGGGCCGGCGACGCTGAAGGTCGATTGGGCGCTCGACGGGCCGATCCCGTGGGTCTCGCCGATCGCCCGGGAGGCCGGAACCGTCCACGTCGGCGGCGACGCGACCGAGATTCTCGAGACGACGTCGATCACCGCCAGCGGCCTGCCGGAGCGGCCGTTCCTGCTGCTCGGGCAGCAGTCGCTCGCCGACCGGTCGCGGGCGCCGGCCGGCAAGCACACGGCCTGGGCCTATACCCACGGCCCGCAGGCGGTCGACTGGAAGGCCGAGCGAGATCCCCACGTCGAGCGGATCGAAGCGCAGGTCGAGCGCTTCGCGCCGGGCTTCCGCGACCGGATCCTCGCCCGCCACGTGCTCGGCCCGGGCGATCTCGAGCGGCGCAACGCGAACCTCGTGGGCGGGGACGTCGGCGGCGGCAGCTACACCCTTGACCAGGTCATCTTCCGTCCGCTCCCGTCGCTGAGCCCGTATCGGACGCCGATTCGCGGGCTCTACCTGACCGGGGCGGCGACGTTTCCCGGGGGTGCGGCCCACGGCGTCTGCGGGCACGCGGCGGCGAGCGTCGCCCTCGCCGAGAGCCGGCTCGGTCTGACCGGGCTCCCCCGGCGCCCTGCGGTCGGTGCCCGGCGGCGCTGACGCCCCGCGTGGCGGCGGGTTTGTCTGTCACCCGTCAGCAATCGGCGAGCGCAGCCAGCGCATTGCAGAATTTCGTGACGCCGGGCCGGGTTGAGCGTCGCGATCCGCCGGGTCAGCAAGTGCCGGTTGATCGGCTGCAGGTTGTCGAAAGACGCGGCACACCAGACCTCCCCGGCAGCGGCGGGCTCACCAGGATTCCTCGGCGATCATCGCGGCGCTTGCGGCGTCTGACCGCGCGACCGGCCCGGACGGCCTCGGCCCACAACTCGAACACGCGTGCCCGGCTACTACGCGGCGGGGCGTTCGTCCGTCGGCGCGTAGCGATGGTGCAGGGACAGAGGGTTGCCGTCGGGGTCCAGGCAGATCGCCTGCCAGCAGACGCCGGAGTCGAATGTGTCGCTGACGAAACGCACGCCCTTCGCCTCGAGCTGCTCCCGCGCGGCGGCCACGTCGTCGACCTGCAGAGCGATCGGCATTGCATTGGGCGAGAACTTCCCGCCGAAGCTCTCGGTGCGCATGACGGCCAGCGTGACGTTGCCGGCCTGATACTCGGCACCGGGTCGGCTGCCGTAGCGCTTGACGAACGGGAGGCCGAGCGTCTCTCCGTAGAACGCGGTCATCGCGTCGAAGTCCTGGGCCGGGATGCAGACGAAGTCCACACCGGTGATGAGGGGGGTCGTATCGGTCATCGTGACTTGGATCCTCGCAGGTCCGCCGACGCAGCGGTCAACGGGCAAGCGCAGAGGGAGATGTCGATCGTCGGGGTTTCCTGCCGACGCTCAGCCGAGTTCTTCGGCAAGCCCGATGAGGAGTCCGCCCGGTCCCCGGATGTAGCAGAGCCGATAGACGTCCTTGTACCTGACCAGCTCGCTGCTGACAAGCTGCGCGCCGTGCTTGTAGAGCCGGGCGAGCGTTTCGTCGATGTCGTCCAAAGTGAACATGACGCGTAGGTAGCCCAGAGCGTTCACCGGGGCGTTTCGGTGATCAGCGACCACAGGCGGCTCGAGAAATCTCGAGAGCTCAAGCCGGCTATGGCCGTCCGGAGTGCGCATCATGGCGATCTCGACGCGCTGGTCGCCCAGTCCAGTGACGCGCCCGGCCCACTCGCCTTCAACCGTGCCCTGTCCTTCGAGTTCGAGGCCGAGCTCGCGAAAGAATTCGATCGTCGCCGGTAGGTCGTCGACGACAATGCCCACATTGTCCATCCGCTGAATCGTCATATCCCAAGCCCACCTCTGATCGCGATCCTCTTCCACCCTGGTCGTGTTGCTGCGCCGCGACGGCCAATCCGCCGCTGATGACGTAGTCGAGCCTCGCCCGCGTGAAGGGCAGTTGCTAGCTCACGCGGATCGAACATCGGCGCCGGACGACCGCGCCGCCGCGTCCCGCAACTCGCTCGCGAGCACGCTCTAGTCGAGCCGCCTCGTCGAGGCGCTGCTCCATCGAGAGTGACGCGTCGACGACGCGGTCCTCCCGGCGCGCGGCCTGGCTCCAACGCACGAAAAAGTCGATCTGGGCCTGGGTCGGGATGAGCGCCATGGTACCGCTCGCTGCTCGGACGCCGCCCAGGTCGGGCGACCTCCCGGCCAGCATGGAGACGGTTTGGTTCCCCAGCTGCGAATTCCCAGCACCTGCGCCTGATCGTGCCGTCGTGCTCCCGCATCGTCACCCAGCCTGGGTGCGTCCCTCGCGTGACAGACGCCGGCGCAACTCGTCGCGACCGATTGCGGCGTCTGGGAGGATGCCCTCGAGGGTGGCCCGCTTGAGCTCGCGACGCAGCGGGACGACCAAGAACTGGGACCGGCCGGGGTTGCTTGAGGCGAACGTGGCTGCCGCGCTGGCGGACCTGCTGCCAACCGACCCGCTCGAGTGCCCTGATCAACTCCGCACCGGAACGACCGGCAGGCCCTCGTCACGCGGGAATCGCGAGCACGCGCGAACAACGCCGGTCTCGACGCCGCGGCCATCCTCGCGCAGCCCTTCGACGTAGAGCGCCAACGCCTCTCGCGCGCTCACAGTCGCGTCATCGAGGTTCTCGCCTTGTGTATGCAGGCCCGGCAGATCCGGGGCGTACACGTAGTAGCCGCCTTCCTCCTGCGGCTCGAAGACGAACTCGATTTCGCGTCGATCAGGCATGCCCTCAGGATAGGCGACGGCGTGGTCGTGACCAGCGACCCCGCCGGGCTCGGTGCGACCAAACGTGGGCACGATTGGTCCGTCTGCTGCGAAATCTCCAGCAGAAGCGGGGCACTCACGATCCCGTGTCTCCCATCTGCCTCCCACCACGAGCCTTCCGCAGCGGCGCCACGTTCGCGCTGTAGGCTTGCTTGAGCCGCTCGCGGGCGCTGTCCTCGGCCGGATGCCCGTACGTCGACCCACCAGTGCCCCGCCGTCCAATCTGCTCACTACAGTCTAGGCGTGGCCGAGGCGCGCCGGACAAGCGGCCCTACCGAACTCCGCGTAAGGCCGGTCCCTCCGGCCGGGCTCACCGTCTATCGCGTTGTCGCGACCGACCAGCGCAGCGAAGCCGCGTTCGTGCAGTCGTTCCGCTCTAGCCACGAACTCGGCAGTGCGCCGCGACCTCGCAGCCCAGAAGCCGAGTTCGTGCTCATCCATCGGGCGGTGTCAGTCTTCGAACGTCGGTATCAGGCGGCGTCGCTCGCTCGGCGGTACAGCATCGGGAACTTCATCGCCACTGTCCGACTGCCGCCCGGGCGTGGCCTGTGTATTGCACGCTGGGGTTCCAAGGGGCACTTGTCTCTTTGGGGTGACGCCCTTATGCTCGCGGAAGCTACGACCGATATCGTCCTAGCAAGCGACTAGGGGAGTGACGATGGATTTCATGCTCATGGACAGTGCCGGAAACGCGCTCGCGGCGTTTGAGACGCGTCCGGAGGCGATCAAGGCGTTCCAGATGTTGTTGGGCGATGACCCCACAGCGAAGGACGAGGTCGCGCTATTGGCCTTCAATCGCCTTGGCTTCGCCGTCGGCGAGCCGCTCGTCGCAGCCGATGTCTCGCCGGACACCGCGGTGGAGGTCGCGATCACGGGAGCGCAGTGGTGCCGCATCGACGGCACCACCTTCTCATCTTGGGCAACCAACGCAATCGGCACCATGCCGCTGCAGCGGAACGAGGCGCTCGCGCCTGTTCCTAGGATCGCGTAGAGAAGGCGAGTCGCCAGTCCTCGTGGCCCTCGCCGTTTAGAGTCAGTCGCCACTCGTACCGACTGTCGGGCTGGAGCGGCTGTGGCCCCATGTTGATGCCGACCGGCAAGGTGACAGGGGTGCCGCGCCTCAGCCCAGGCGGCCGTCCCACTTCGAATCCCATTTCGATCACTATCGGCACCTCGCCATCGGTTCCGGCAGCCATTACCGGCTCGCCGTCAGAATCGACGAGCTCGAGCCGCACCTGATGCTGCTCATTCGTCCTGTCCCAGGGAACCTCGATCAGGATGCCGATCGCGCTTGGAGTCGGCCCCGGCCCGGTGACGCCCCAACCCCCCCCGATGATATTGAGCTTGCCCTCGGCTGCCTGGGCGTGGTCAGCCAGCATCATTGTCACCTTCATGATCCGGACCCTACACCGGCCACCAGACGACAGCGTCCTTGAGACGCTGCCATCGCGATCTCCTCGCGGGCAGATCGTCACGGCCCCCTCGAGCGCCGCTCACAGGCCACCAGACACCGCTGTTCGGCCGAAGAGGGGTTCCGGCCGAGCTCGCGCTCGAGTTCGGCGCAGGCCCGGGACGCGGTAATCAACGACGGACCGCCGCTACTCATCACGTCCGACCGGCGAGCCCAAACGAAGCGACGGAACCGCAGCTCTCGCATCGTGACGCCCTGCGCTGCTTCAGCCGCGGCGAGAAGTGCACGATCGACCGCGGCATGTCGGATGTCGTGACCGCCTCCCGCAGCGTCATCTTCTCGCGCTTGCCGTGGCAGATCCCGACACGTACGCCGCCGCCCGGCCCGGCTGCGGCCGGAATTCGCGCAAGGCGAACCCGAATCCGTACCGCCGCCCCACGTCTCGAGCCGATCGCGGTAGTGCCCGGCCACCGCCTTCCGGCGGGGTGTCGCGCACGCGAGGACTGGGTGGACGTGCAGGACCCCGCGGCCCTGCTTCTCGCATACGCGACAGAGCATCCACAGCGCGTCGACGGTCCCGTGCGCCCTGGCCGTTGGCGACGTAGGCCCGGCGATGGAGCGCCCGCCACCGCGCCGGCGCGGTCCGGTTCCACTCGCGCGCTTCCCGCCGCCGCACTTGCCGGTCGAGCTCTCCCGAGCACTTATGCGGCCCGAGCTTCTCGCAGTACGCCCGGTCCCACGGGACGTCGGCGCCCGGCGCCGTCACCGAGGACATCACGACCAGCGGGTCCTTGACCCGGACGAAGTCGGCGAAGGCCACGAGGTTGTCGAAACAGCTTCCGCCGCTGATCGCCCGCCCCCAGCGGACCGTACCCGGGGCAGCTGCGGGTCCGACACGTCTGCGAGCCGTTGAACGTCGACCGGCCACAGTGGCGGCAACGACCGGCCGGGCGACGTCTCCCCGAGGCAACCGAATCAGCCGAGAACATCGGCCACCGCGCGCTTGGGTGACATGCGACCCAAAATCGGCCCCGGCGCAACCGGCTTGTCACCCGGCCACCGTGGCTCGCCCGCAAATCGAGGGTTTTTCCTTCGCGGTCCTTCGCCCCTCTTCGCAGGCGATTCCCCGCGTCCCTGCTGGGTTTCGCGCTTCTGCGCTGCTGACTGAACTAGTGGAGACGGTGGGAATCGAACCCACGTCCGCAATCGCGTAAAGGGTGGCGTCTACGAGCGTAGCCGGCGCTCTGGTCTCATCCCCCGCTAGCCTTGCCGGCTGGGTTGCGAGGGACCAGCCTTCTGGTTATTTTCCCGGCTCGGCGAAGGCGGGCCTCCCGGGTGAGCCTGCTATCTGATCCCGGCTGACCCCGCCGCAGGCTGCAGGGACCGAGACCTCACTCGCCTAGGTTTATCTAGGCAGCGAGGGCGTACTCATGTGAGTCCGCACTTATGGTTTTCCCGGGTGTTTAACGAGGCCGCCCGGGACCTCGACTCGCGACCACCCCCACGAACCGACCACGTCGAAGCCTGTCGTCCCCGGGGATGCACTCCTCATCCTAGCCGCTTCCCGCCGGCTCATCCTGCCCCTTCCCGCCGGCCCTCAGGCCGCAACGAAAACAACGCGGACCCAAGTTGCGCTGAGGACCCGTTGTCCGTTGGCCGGCGAGGGCCTTCGGTCTCGGGTGACGGCGCCTTCCACCTCGGTGGCCCCGCTCTTTCGCAACTCGGTGTCCGCGTCTGCGACGGAATCTACTACTCGTCGCTCGCCCCTGGCAAGTGCCGATCGACACAAAGATCCGCAATATGCGAAGAAATTGTCAACGCCCCCGCCGCGAGGTTTTACCGGCCGAGAAGCTCGGCCTGCGAGAATCTCTGGTCTGATGAAAGACCCCGCGACCTCGCTCGCCCCCACGTCCTCGCTCGCCCCCTCGTCCTCGCTCGCCCCCTCGACCCCGCTCGCCTCCTCGACCTCGCTCGCCCCCTCGACCTCGCTCGCCACACCCCCGGCCGACGCCACGCTGGTGGACGTTGCCGATCCGCCTCGGGGAGCGACCGCCGACGCCCCCGACGCCTCCTCCCCCACTTCCGCCCCCCAGAGCCGGGGCCCGATTACGTGGAGCTCGGCGGCCCCGGCCGCCGTAGGCCCCCCGACGGCGGTCGATCCCTTCGGCCGGCCCGTCCCTCGCCCGACCAAGCGCTCCCGGATCCGCGAGCGGCTCGGGGCGATCGGCGCCGCGATCATCGCCGTGGTCGCCAAGTTCAAGGCGATCCTCCTGATCCTCCCGAAGATCAAGCTCCTCACGACCGGGGCCACGGCGATCGTCTCGGTCGTCGCCTACAGCCTCTTCTTCGGCTGGTGGTTCGCCGTCGGCTTCGTGATCCTCCTCTTCGTCCACGAGATGGGCCACGTGATCGCTCTGCGCCGCGAAGGGATCCAGGCCAGCGCGCCGATGTTCATCCCCTTCCTCGGCGCGATGATCTCGGCCAAGTCGCTCGGCGACAATGCCGTCGCCGAGGCCCGCGTCGGCCTCGCCGGCCCGATCCTCGGCTCGCTCGGCGCCGCCGTGGTTGCCGTGCTCGCCGCCGCGACCGCCAGCCCGTTCCTCCAGGCCCTCGCCTACACGGGCTTCCTCCTCAACCTCTTCAACCTGATCCCCGTCGTCCCGTTCGACGGCGGCCGCGCGATGGCCGCGATGTCTCCGAAGATGTGGCTCGTCGGCCTCGCCGTGATGGTCGGCCTCGGCCTCGTGACTGCCAATCCCTTTCTCTTCTTCTTCGCCCTCCTCGGCGGACTCGAGAGCTGGCGGCGCTGGAAGCAGATCCGCGAGCGGTCGCTCGAGACGGCTGCCTACTACCGGGTCACGACTCGTCAACGGCTGGCCGTCGCCGGCGTCTACGTTGGCCTGATGGTCACGCTGACGCTGGCCATGTACGCGACCTACGTCCCCCACTCGGTCGGCTTCTCCCACTATTAGATCCGTCGGCTTCGCCGACTGCTAGAAATTGACCTCGCGAAGCGCGCGGTCCATCTCGCGCTTGGAATCCCGCTCCTTCATCGACTCCCGCTTGTCGTGGAGGTCCTTCCCCCGGGCGAGCGCGATCTCGACCTTCGCGTGGCGACCCTTGAAGTAGATCCGCGTCGGCACGAGGGTCCACCCCCGCTCGGCCACGCGCGCCTCGATCCGCTCGATCTCGCGCCGGTTGAGCAGCAGCTTCCGCTCGCGCTCGGGCTCGTGGTTCTCCCGGCTGGCCGGCGCATACGGTGGGACGTGGACGTTCCGCAGCCACATCTCCCCGTCCTTCAGCGCCGCGAACCCGTCCTTCAACTGGGCGCCGCCGGTCCGCAGGGACTTGACCTCCGTCCCCTGGAGGACCACCCCGCACTCGAATCGCTCGAGCAGGTTGTAGCGATAGGACGCGTACCTGTTCGACGCGACATCGCCCGCCGAGATCTTCCGCTTGCTCTTCTTGGCCATAACGGTCCAGACTACGCCAGCTCGAGATCGACGCGCCCGCGGGGGGCGTCGATCGCGTGGACGCGGACGCGGACCGGGTCGCCCAGACGAAGCGTCCCGCCGCGTCGCTCGCCGTGGAGGACCGTCCCCTCCTCGTTGAGCTCCCACCAGTCGCCGCGCATCCGGCGGACCGCCAGCATCCCCTCATACCGGCCGCCGAACTCGACGAACGCCCCCGCGCCGATCAGGCCGACGATCTCCCCGTCCCACTCGACGTCGCGGTCCTCTCCGATCAGGGCGAAGCACCTCGCGACGTCGTCGGCCGCGCGTTCGATCTCCATCGCCGCCCGCTCCCGCTGGGACGTCCACTCGCCCAGCTCGCCGAGGCCGCCCGTCGTCGGGGCCGGCTCGCCCGCCCCGATCGCCGAGAGCACCGCCCGGTGGCAGACGAGGTCCGGATAGCGGCGGATCGGCGACGTGAAGTGGCAGTAGCCGGTCGACCGCAGCCCCGAATGACCGAGGTTCCGCGGTGAGTAGTAGGCCTGCTTGAGCGACCGCAGGACCAGCGAGGTCAGCGCCAGGCGACCCCTTCCGGTCGCGCGGACGTGCCGGTCGACCGCCCGCGAGATCTCACCGACCAGCTCAGCCGCGCCCGACGGCGAGATCACCTTCGGAATCGGCGGCGTCGGCACGTCGAGCGACGCCAGCTGACTGACGAGCCGCTCGATCCGGGCCGGGTCCGGCTGCTCGTGGACCCGGTAGAGGGTCGGCACCTTCCCGGCGTCCAGGAGCTTGGCGACCTGCTCGTTGCACGCGATCATCAAGTGCTCGATCAGCTCGTGCGACTCGGTCTGCTCGCCGATCCGGATGTCGACGACGTCACCCGTCCGTGAGAACCCGAACTCCGGCTCGCCGCTGACGATCTCCAGCGCCCCCCGCCGCGCCCGCTCGGCCGCGAGCTCCCGGGCCGCCGCGCGAGCCGCCGCCAGCGGCTCAGCCCACGGCTCCCGCGCGTCCTCCCGGCCTCCGAAGATCCGATCGACCCGGTCGTAGTCGAGTCGCTCGTCCGAGCAGATCACCGCCCGGTAGAACGACGCCCGGCGGACCCGAGCACCGTCGAAGTCGAGCTCGGCGGTCACGACCAGGCGATCCTTTCCCGGCACGAGCGAGCACGCCTCGTTGGAGAGCGCCGGCGGCAGCATCGGCTCGACCGCCCCCGGGACGTAGACGCTCGTCGCCCGCCGGCGGGCCTCCCGGTCGACGGGCGAGCCGGCCGCGACGAACGCCGAGACGTCGGCGATGTGGACCCACACCCGGATCCCGCCGTCCTCCAGGCGGGCCGCGGAGATCGCGTCGTCGAAGTCCTTGGCCCCCCGCGGGTCGATCGTGAACGTCGCCAGGTCGCGCAGGTCCCGGCGCGGGCTCCCGGGCGCTCCGCCCCCGACGGACCCGGCCGCGTCGGCCGCCGCCCGCTCGAGCGTCGGCTCGAAGCGCCGGCGGAGGCCCCGGTCGAGCATCAGGGCCTCGATCACATCCCGGGCGACGTCGGGTCTTCCGAGGCGCCTCATGACCTTCCCGCGGGCGCCGCGGGATCCCGGCTTGACCGAGACGAGGACGAGGTCGCCGACGCGGGCCTTGCCCGGGTCGACCGTCAACGGCCCGCTCCCCCAGTCGTCCTCGCCGCGCGGGCGCCCGAAGAGGGGACGGGCGACCGTGAACCGTCCTCGCCGCTCGAGGACGGCCGCCCGGGCGATCACTTCAACTTCGCTGCGACCACGCCCAGCCCGGCCGTCAACGCCGGGTCGCTTCCCGGCTTGGGCTGGCCGGTGACCGGCACGTCGGGCGTGATCCCGGCTCCCTGCTTGATCCCCCCGCCACCGAGGTTGCGCCCGCTCGGGAGGAAGTACTCGCCGACCGTGATGTCGAGAGCGCCGCCGTTCGACAACGGCGTGACCTCCTGGAAGACGCCCTTCCCGAACGTGTGCGTCCCGACGATCGTCGCCCGATGGCGATCCTGCAGGGCTCCGGAGACGATCTCCGCGGCCGAGGCCGTGCCCCTGTCGACGAGGACGGCAACCGGGATCGTGCTGGGGATCGCGTCTCCGACGGCGGTCAGCGTCACCGTCGGCTGGGTCCGACCGCGGGTCGTGACGATCGGTCCGTCGGGGAGGAAGATGCTCGCGATCAGGCGGGCTTCGACGACGAGGCCGCCGCCGTTGTGGCGCAGATCGAAGACGACCCCCCGCGCCCCCTGACGCAGCAGCCTGTCGACCGCGGCGCGGACCTCGGCGTGTGCGCCGGAGGTGAACGTCGCGAGCGCGATGTCGGCGATCTTCTTGTTCATGTAGGTCCGCATGGCCGACGCGACGACCGGGATGTGGACCTCGGCCCGCGTCACCGAGACGTCGCGGACGTGGCCGGCGTGGCTGACGCCGAGCACGATCGCCGTCCCCGACTTGCCCTTGATCAGGGCCGATCCGGCCGCCTCGGTCTTACCGGCCAGCGACTTGCCGCCGGCCGTCGTGATCACGTCGCCCGTGACGAGTCCGGCCTTCGCGGCCGGGGATCCCCCGAACACGTGGGTGATCTCGAGGCCGAGCTTGTTCGACAGGACGGTCACGCCGATGCCCTCGAACTGCTGGGCCGCCGACGTCGTGAAGTCGTGGTACTCCTTCGGGGTCAGATACGACGAGAACCGATCGCCGAGTCCGGCGACCAGGCCGGCGAGCGAGTGGTCGTCGAGCGTCGAGCGGCTGATCGGGACGTAGTAGTCGTGCATCAGCTCGGTGATCGCCTGATCGACCACCGTCGGCTGAGACCCGCTCAGGTTCTGGAGGAACCCCGGGAGGTCGCTCGGGTGGCCGCCGAGGTAGATCCCGACGAGGAGGACCGCCAGCACCATCAGGAAGGCGAGGGCGGCTGCCGAGCGGGCGCGGGCGTCGGCCAGCATCAAGCGCATCGAACGTCGGGCGACCAGGCTGCTGGTCTCGCCGATGTCCCGGTCCGCATCATTGCCCAGAGCGTACCCGCAAGGCCGGCTTGGCCGGGCGGTGGCCGGCGCGGCCGGGCGGTGGCCGGCGTCGCGTCAGACGCGGAGGAAGCGGCGGAGCGACAGCCCGGAGCCGGCGGCCGAGACGGCGACCGCGCAGCACATCAGGACGATGGCGAGGAGCGGGAAGTTGATCGTGTTGGGTCGGCCGATCACCGAGAACTCGGAGACGATGCTGTCGACGACGGTGAACTTCGCGAGCAGGAGCATGCCGATCGCCAGGACGCCGCCGAGGGCGCCGAGGAGGACGCCCTCGATCACGAAGGGCCAGCGGATGAACCAGTCGGTCGCGCCGACGAGCTTCATCACCTCGACCTCGCGGCGGCGAGCAAACAGGGAGAGGCGGATCGTGTTCGAGATCAGGAGGACCGACGCGATCACGAGGAGGATCGCGAGGATGCCCATCGTCGCCTTGATCAGGCTGGTCGCCGTGAGGATCTTCTGGGCGTCGTCGCGACGGTTGTTGACCGTCTCGATCGCCGGGTTGGCGGGCTTGCCGTTCTTGACGAGGGCGGCGCTGACGAGGTTGACGTTCGACGGGTTGTCCGGTGTCACCCTGAAGGAGTCGGGGAGGGGGTTGGTGTCGACGATCGCGTAGGCCGCCGGGTCGGCCTTCTTCTGCTGGGCGAAAGCCGCGGCCTTGGAGACGAACTGGACGGTCTTGACGTGGGCCGTGCCGCGGAGCATCCCGCCGACCTGGGAGATCTGGGCGGGGGTCGCGCCGTTCTTGAGGTAGACGCCGACGATGACCCGCTTGCGGACGTCGTTGGCCGCGCCGGTCGTGACCTGGACGACGGGGATGAAGACGCCGAGGACGAGGACCGTGACGAGGACGGTCGCGAGGGCGGCGAAGCTGGGGACGGCGTTCCGGCGCAGGGCGCGGGACGATTCCTTGAGGAAGAAGCCGATCTTCATGGTCTGCGGGGCTGCCGAGCGCTGCCGGGCCGCCTCGATGCGCAGGCGCCCGAGGTCACCAGGAGATCCGGGTGTTCTCGTCGCGGAGCATCGCTGTGAACTCGTCGGTCGACTGGTCGCGCTGGCTGTACATACCGTCGTTCTCGTCGCGGATCACGCGGCCCTTGCGGACCTCGATGACCCGGCGGCGCATCTTGTCGACCATCGTCGAGTCGTGGGTTGCCACGAGGACGGTCGTCCCGGCGCGGTTGATCCGGTAGAGGAGCTGCATGATCCCGATCGACGTCTCCGGATCGAGGTTGCCGGTCGGCTCGTCGGCAAGGAGGACGGCCGGGTGGTTGATGAACGCCCGGGCGATCGAGACCCGCTGCTGCTCGCCGCCGGAGAGCTGGTCGGGGAAGTTGTGGAGCTTCGTCGAGAGACCGGTCAGCCGGAGGATGTCAGGCACGGTCTGACGGATCTGCTTGCGGCCGGCGCCGGTGACCTGGAGGGCGTAGGCGACGTTGTCGTAGACCGTCCGGTTGGGGAGGAGCTTGAAGTCCTGAAAGACGACGCCGAGGTTGCGCCGGTAGGAGGGGACCTTCTTGCGGTCGATGTCGGCGAGGTTGCGCCCGGCGACGACGATCGCGCCGGCGGTGGCCTCGAGCTCCTTGATCAGGAGGCGCATGATCGTCGACTTTCCGGAGCCGGTCGAACCGACGATGAAGACCCACTCGCCGCGCTCGATCTCGAAGCTCGCGCCGTCGAGGCCGACGTCTCCGGACTCGTAGGACTTGCAGACCTCCCGGAACTCGATCATCGTCTCGGAGCCCGGCGTCCGGCGGGGACGAGGGACCGGTTGGGGGGCCGGGCGGGGGGCGCGGGCCGGACGAGCTGGGTCGGGACGATCGCGCCTGCTGCGGCGGTCAGACTTCTCAGTTGTCGCCATCGGGGCCGAGCGTAGAGCACAAGAGGCCGTCCGTGTGCCATTTGACCGTGCGTGCAAGAGCATTTGCACGGCATTGAGTACCGTTGGGAGATGACCGGGAACGCGACTTCAAGGGTGGACGGATGACCGAGATCACGACGACGACGGCGCCGAATGGGCTGCCGATTCACAAGATCGCGGTCTCGGGGACGCGTGCGCTGACGATCCTCGTGGCATTCGACGCCGGGGCGAGGAGTGAGCGGCCGGAGGAGAACGGGATGGCTCACTTCCTCGAGCACCTGGTCTTCAAGGGGGGCGAGAGCTACCCGACGTACCGGGACGTCAACGAGACGGCCGAGCGGATGGGGGCGATGTTGAACGCCTACACGAGCCACGACCTGGTCGCCTTTCACATCACCGTCAGAGCCGAGTCGGCGCCGGCGGCGGTCGACCTCCTGTCGGATTTCGTGGGTCGGCCGCGGATCGACGCGGAGGAGCTCGACCGGGAGCGGGGGGTCGTGATCCAGGAGATCGCCCGGGCCTACGACCAGCCGTCGATGGTCGCCGAGTACCTGATCGACCGGGCGGCGTTCGGCGAGCATCCGCTCGGGCGGACGGTGCTCGGTCCGGAGGAGAACCTGCGGTCGTTCAGCCGTGAGGCGATCGTCGCGTTCCGGGCGCGCCGGTGGGCGGGCGAGCGGGGGGGCGTCTTCCTGGTCGGGAACACGGCGCACGTGCCCGACGACGTGGAGCTCTCGGAGCGCTTCGGCCGCTTCCCGAGCCGGCCGGCGCCGGACCCCTACGAGCCGGTGCCGGCGTTCAGGCCGAAGAAGCTGGTCGAGGGGCGTGAGACCAAGCAGTCGCACCTGCGGATGATCTACCGGCCGGAGATCGACGTGGCGGACGGGCGGCAACGGACTGCACTGTCGATCTACTCGACCCTGCTCGGCGGGTCGATGGGGTCGCGTCTGTTCGACGAGATCCGCGAGCAGCGAGGCCTCTGCTACTCGGTCTCGGCGGTCGATCACGCGTTCGCGGACTCGTCGATCCTCCAGCTGTCGTCAGGCCTGGATTCGTCGAAGTGCATCGAGGCGTACACGCGGATGCGGGAGATCGTCGACGAGCTGCGGACCGACGGACCGACCGAGGCGGAGGTCGAGCGGGCGCGGGCGTACGCCGGCGGGCGCCGGGTCCTGGCCTTCGAGAACTCGGGGGCGGTCGCCCGGTATGCGGCCCACCAGGCGATCGTCTACGGGGAGGACATCGACCCCGACAGGGCGATCGACGCGGTCGACAGCGTGACGTTCGACGAGGTCGCGGCCGTCGCGCGGGGAATCAGCGAGGAGCTCGCGGTGGCGTGCGTCGGGCCTCACGAAGAGGGCGACTTCTAGGTCGAGAGGGTTGTTTTTCTGGCCACGCCCGGAGTCAGGGGCGGATGGCGACCATGCGTTCGATCGCCACTCGGGCGGCGTCGGCCGTGGCGGGGGCGACGCGGACTTCGTGGACGTTGTCGCGGAGGGCGTCGCGGAGCTTGGGAAGGGTGATCATCTTCATGTAGCGGCAGCTGGCCTGCTCGTTGGCGGCGATGAAGTCGGTCTGGGGGGCGGCGAGGCGGAGGGGGTGGAGCATGCCGATCTCGGTTGCGACGATCGCGCTCGAGCCGGGGGTGGAGCGCTCGGCGTAGGTGAGCATGCCGCCGGTCGAGAGCATGTGGACGCCGTCGGAGGGGACGTCACCGGCGGCGACGTACTCCATGACGGAGGTCGAGCAGCCGCATTCGGGGTGGATCAGGAAGTCGGCGTCGGGGTGGGCGGTCCGGGTGGCGGCGATGTCGGAGGGGCGGATCCCGGCGTGTACGTGGCACTCGCCGTCCCAGACGTGCATCCGCCGGCCGACCGTCCGTTCGACGTAGGCGCCGAGGAACATGTCGGGGCCGAAGAGGATCTCGGTGTCGGGGCCGTGGGTGGCGAGGATGTGGCGGACGACGGAGACGGCGTTGGAGGAGGTCACGCAGTAGTCGGTGAGGGCCTTGACCTCGGCTGAGGTGTTGACGTACATCACGACGACGGCCGCCGGGTGATCGGCCTTCCAGTCGCGGAGTTGGGTCGCGTCGATCGAGTCGGCGAGCGAGCAGCCGGCGTCGGGATCGGGGATCAGGACGGTCTTCTGGGGGCAGAGGATGGCGGCGGTCTCGGCCATGAAGTGGACGCCGCAGAAGACGATCGTCTGCTCGGGAGCGGCCGCGGCCTGCTGGGAGAGGCCGAGCGAGTCGCCGACGAAGTGGGCGATGTCCTGGACCTCGGGCACCTGGTAGTTGTGGGCCAGGATGACGGCGTCGCGGGCGCTCGCGAGGTCACGGATCTCGGCGGAGAGGGACTCGATCTCGGCCGCGCTCAAGGGCGGGGCGATCGGGTCGGCGGCCATCGGCAGCAGGTTCACGGGGCCTGGGGATCGTCGTGGATCAGGGTCAGGATGAGGGAGATGTCGAGGGCGGGGGCGGAGTGGGTGATGGCTCCCATCGATACGAATTGTACGCCGGTGCTGGCGTGCTCCCGCAGCGTGGCGAGGGTGACGCCGCCGCTGGCCTCGAGCGTGGCCCGGCCGGCGACCCGGGCGACGGCGGCGCGGAGCTGATCGGCGGTCATGTTGTCGAGCAGGATCCGGTCGGCTCCGGCCGAGAGGGCGTCGTCGATCTCGGCGGGCGTGCGGCACTCGACTTCGAGCGGGAGGTCCGGGGCGTGGGCGCGGGCGGCGTGGACGGCGGGGGCGACGCCGCCGGCCAGGGCGATGTGGTTCTCCTTGATCAGGATCGCGTCGTAGAGGCCGGCCCGATGGTTGGTCGCGCCGCCGGCTGCGACGGCGGCCTTCTCGAGCGCGCGCAGGCCGGGGGTGGTCTTGCGGGTGTCGAGCACGCGGGCCCCGGTGCCTTCGACGGCTGCGGCGCAGCGGGCGGCGAGCGTGGCGACGCCGGAGAGCCGCTGGAGGAAGTTGAGGGCGGTCCGCTCGGCGGCGAGCAGGCCGCGGGCGGATCCGCGGACTTCGAGGACGGGCCCGGGTTCGCGCCAGACGCCCTCTGCGGCTAGCCGGGTGACGACGACGTCGGGGTCGAGGAGGTGGAAGGTCAGCTCGGCGAGGTCGAGGCCGAAGAGGACGCCGGGCTCCTTCTGAGTGATCGTCGCGAGGGCGCGGGCGTGTTGGGGGACGGTGGCCTCGGAGGTGACGTCGCCGGACCCGAGATCCTCGGCGATGGCGCGGCGGACGAGGGCCTCGTGAACGGGGGTCATGCCCGTCCAGGATAGGGTGCCGGGAAATGGGGACGGAAGGCGAGGCGGGCGAAGCAGCAGCCGAGGCCGATCGGCCGGCGCGGCCCGGGGGACCGGCGAGGCCCGGCGGACCCGAGATCTACTGGCGGGCGTGGCTGCCCGAGCAGCAGCCGTACGCGCGGGGGTCGGTGGTGATCGCCCACGGGGCGGGCGAGCACAGCGGGCGCTACGACGCGGTGGCCGGAGCGCTCGTCGGGGCGGGCTACGCGGTCTACGCACTCGACCATCAGGGCCACGGCCGATCGGGCGGGCCGCGGGCGTTGATCAGGCGGATGGACTGGGCGCTGGTCGACCTCTACCAGCTCGTGGCTGGGGCGGCCCAGAAGGCCGGGGGGCGGCCGCCGTACCTGCTGGGTCACAGCATGGGCGGGACGATCGCGACGGCGTTCGCCCTGAGGTGGCCGGAGCGGCTGGCGGGGCTGATCCTGTCGAGTCCATTGCTCTCGCTCCCGGATGTCGGGCCGGCGCAGCGGGTCGCGATCGGCGTGCTCTCGCGCGTTGCGCCGACGCTCGGCGTCTCGAAGGTCGATCCGAGCCTGGTCAGCCGTGATCCGGAGCAGGTGAAGGCCTACGAGGATGATCCTCTGGTCCACCACGCGGGGCTGCCGGCCAGGACTGTCGCCGAACTGGTGAAGGCGGTCCGCGCCTTTCCCGCGGAGGCTGGGAACCTCGAGCTGCCGCTTCTGATCATGTCGGCCGGGGCGGATCGGATCGTCTCGCCGGACGGCGCGAAGATGCTCTTCGAGGGTGCGGGGTCGAGCGACAAGACGCTGAAGGTCTACCCGGACCTCTACCACGAGATCTTCAACGAGACCGAGCCAGACCGGACCGAGGTGGTCGGGGACATGATCGCCTGGCTTCGAGCACGCACGTAGACATCGTCCGTGTTGGCCCGGTCCCGCCACCGCCGCCGGCCGAACCCCTGGCGGCTCAGCCGCCGGCCGGACCCCTGGCGGCTCAGCCGCCGGCGACCTTCAGAAGATAGGCGCGGACGAAACCGTCGAGGTCGCCGTCGAGGGCCCGCTGGGCGTCGCCCATCTCGTGGTTGGTCCGGTGGTCCTTGACCATCGTGTACGGGTGGAGGACATACGACCGGATCTGCGAGCCGAAGTTGACGTCCTGGGCTTCGCCCTTCTCCTTGGCGATCTCCGCCTGGCGCCGCCGCTCCTCGGCCTCGGCGAGTTTTGCCCTGAGCATCGTCATCGCCGTCGCCTTGTTCGACGACTGGGATCGCTCGTTCTGACACTGGACGACGATCCCCGACGGCCGATGGGTGATCCTGACGGCCGAGTCCGTCTTGTTGACGTGCTGGCCGCCGGCCCCGCTCGCCCGGTAGGTGTCGATCTGGAGGTCGTCGTCGTTGATCTCGACCTCCCCCTCCCCCTCGACGACCGGGGCGACCTCGAGGCCGGCGAAGCTCGTCTGCCGGCGGTTGGCGGAGTCGAAGGGCGACAGCCGGACCAGGCGATGGACACCCTTCTCGGCCCCGTAGAGGCCATACGCATTCTCCCCCGAAGCCTTGAAGGTGGCGGATTTGATCCCGGCCTCCTCGCCGGCGCTGACCTCGAGCAACTCGGTCTCGAAGCCGCGCTTCTCGGCCCACCGGAGCTCCATCCGGAGCACCATCTCCGCCCAGTCCTGGGCGTCTGTGCCGCCGGCGCCGGCGTTGATCGTGACGAGCGCGTCGCCGGCGTCGTAGCGACCCGAGAAGAGGCGGGCCTCCTCGAGCGCGAGCAGGCGCTCCTCGACCGACGCGAGGTCGGCCTCGACCTCGGCGGCGAGCGACGGATCCTCGTCGGCCAGCTCGACGAGCCCCTCCAGCTCACCGGCATCCTCCTCCAGCGACCGGAAGGCCTTCAGGCGGCGGGTCGTCCGGGCGTGCTCTGCCGAGATCTTGCCGGCCGTCTCGGAGTCCTCCCAGAAGCCCGACTCCCCCATCTTGGCTTCGAGCTCGGCGACCCGCGAATCGAGCGCGGACGGGTCAAAGATAGTCCGCGAGCAGCAACAGCTGGTCACGGACGGCAGCGAGGCGCTGCGGTGTCGGCTCGGATGTCGGCGCGTTGGCCATCTCCGACCAGGGTACTAGGAGCAGCCGGTCACCCCCGGCCCAGCCCGGCGGCGCGTCAGCTCGGGGCGAGGATCCAGATCCGCAGGGGCTCGTCGGCGTAGCCACGTTCGGCGAACGAGCTGACCGTGTACTGCCGGCCGCCGATGATCACCGGACCCGTGTCCGGGAGCGCGATCCCCGCGGTGTCCGGCAGCGAGCTCTTCACCTGGCCGGTCGACCCCGCGACGACGACGTCGGCTCCCGTCAGCCGGTGGACCAACTTGATCAACCCGATCACGTCCTGGATCGAGACCTCGATCCGTCCGAGGTAGACGCCCTTCCGGCCGTGCAGCGCGTGAACCCGGCCGCCGACCACGAACCGGAGGCTCACGTCGATCAGCGTGCGTCCGGCCCGCGTGACCCTCACGCCGACGGCGTGGCGGATCGGCTGGTGATGCATCGCCGCGCGGGCGAGCGCGTAGTTTTTCGTCGTCAGGCCGTCGACCAGTCCGGGGATCCGGCTGATCACCTGGAAGGCCTCCCCATTGGCCGGTCCGGAGACCTCCTGGGCGTAGACGCGCTTGGCGACGGTCGCGAACGCGTCGGCCCGCGCCTGGGCCAGGTCGGCCGCGCAGGTCGGGCACGAGTCGGCAGCCTGCGCTCTGACACCGCCGCAGCCGGCGAGGCCGACGACCAGGATCAGCCCGGCCAGAGCGGCGAGAGCCGCCCTACCCCACGACGCCGGCACCTGCTATTCGGAGCGCCGGCCGGACACGGTGGGCCGCCGGCGGGCCGGCGGGGTCAGACCAGCCTCAGGCGCCATGACACTTCTTGTACTTCTTGCCCGAACCGCACGGGCACATGTCGTTGCGACCGACCTGCTGCTCGGTTGCCACCCGCCGCTGCTCGACGTGCGGGATCAGCTCGGCGACCTCCTCGGCCACCGCCGGTCCACCCGCGGCAGCCGCGGCCACGGCGACTGCGCTCGGCTCGGCGGCCAGCCCACCCGAGGAGTAGGAGACGCTCGCCGGGCGAGTCGAGCTTCCGGCCGGCTTGTAGGGGGGCAGCGGTGGCGGCGGGGGGGCGGCCGGCCCGCCGACGTCGGGCGGCTCGACCTGGACCTGGACGTTGAAGATCATGCGGGCGAAATCAGACCAGATCGTCGTCATCAGGTCGGTGAAGAGGTCGAACGCCTCGTTCTTGTAGGCGACGATCGGCTCGATCTGGGCGAAGCCCCGCAGGTGGATCCCCTCGCGGAGGTAATCCATGTCGTAGAGGTGCTCACGCCACCGCTCGTCGATGATCTGGAGCAGGAGGTATCGCTCGAGGGCACGCATCAGCTCCTCGCCGAGCTCGGTCTCCCGCTCGGTGTAGAGCCGGTCGGCGTCGGCGACCAGCCGTTCGGTCAGGGATGTCCGGTCGACCTGGTCGTCGTCGACGTCATCCGGGCCGAAGCTGACCGGGTAGCTCTGTCGGAGGACGGCGAACAGGCCGTCGAGATCCCAGTCCTCGATGAAGTCGCCGGCCGTGTGCTCGCTGACCGTCCGCTCGATCACGCCGGCGATCTCCTCCCGCGCGGCCTGGGCCATGTCGCCGCCCTCGAGCACCTGGTCTCGGAGGGCGTAGACGATCCGCCGCTGCTCGTTCATCACGTCGTCGTACTCGAGGACGCGCTTGCGCTGGAGGAAGTTCTGCTCCTCGACCTTGCGCTGGGCCTTCTCGATCTGCTTGGAGAGGATGCCCGCCTCGATCGGCTCCTCGTTGCCCGCCTCGTCGAGGCTCCCGAGGCGGTCGAGGATCTTGTAGATCCGGTCGCCCGCGAACAGGCGGATCAGATCGTCCTCGGCAGAGAGGAAGAATCGCGACTCGCCGGGGTCCCCCTGGCGGCCGGACCGCCCGCGGAGTTGGTTGTCGATCCGGCGGGACTCGTGGCGCTCGGTCCCGACGATGAACAGGCCGCCGGCCTCGAGGACCTTCTCGCGGTTGGTGGCGACCCGCTCGACGATCTTCGGGAGGACCTTCGCGAAATGCTCGTCGTAGTCGGGGTCCTCGGCCGTCAGACCGAGCTTCGTCAGCTCGAGCCGCGTCTGGTGCTCGGCGTTCCCCCCCAGCTGGATGTCGACGCCCCGCCCGGCCATATTCGTCGCGATCGTCACCGCCCCCGGCTGACCGGCTTCGGCAATCATCTCGGCCTCGGTCGCCGTCCGCGGGTCGGTTGCCGTGACCGCGTTGAGGACGTGATGGTTGATCCCCCGGGCGCGGAGTCGCTCCGAGAGCAGAGCGGAGACCTCGACGGAGATCGTTCCCACGAGAACAGGCTGGCCGTGGGCGTTGCGCTGGACGATCTCGCGTTCGACCGCCGACCACTTTCCGTCGCGCGTCTTGTAGACCTGATCGTTGCGATCCGCCCTGATCATCGGCCGGTTGGTCGGGATCTGGACGACCGGGAGCTTGTAGATCTTCATGAACTCGGTCGCCTCGGTCAGCGCCGTCCCGGTCATCCCGGCGAGCTTGTCGTAGAGGCGGAAGTAGTTCTGCAGGGTGATCGTCGCCAAGGTCTGGTTCTCCTCCTGGACGCGGACCCCCTCCTTCGCCTCGATCGCCTGGTGGAGCCCCTCAGACCACCGCCGGCCTTCGAGCATCCGGCCGGTGAACTCGTCGATGATCTTGACCTCGTCGTCGATCACCGCATAGTCGACATCCCGCTTGTAGAGCGACTCGGCCCGCAGCGACTGGATCAGGTGGTTGACGAGCGGTCCGTTCTCGGCCCGGTAGAGGTGGTCGATGCCGAGGAACTTCTCGGCCCTCGCAACCCCCCGCTCGGTGACCGCGACGGTCTTGTGCTTCTCCTCGAACTCGTAGTCGAAGTCCGCGACGAACTCCTTCTTCGTCTTCGGGTCGAGCCCCTCCGGGGTCTTGCCCGGCTCGAGTCGCCGGGCGAGCTGGGCGAACTTCGCGTAGAGGTCGGCCGCCTGCTCCGGCGCGCCGGAGATGATCAACGGCGTCCGGGCCTCGTCGATCAGGATGTTGTCGACCTCGTCGACGACCGCGTAGAAGTGGCTCGCCATCGGCCGACCGGCCTCGTCGAAGCGCCCGCCGTGCTGGACCTTCTCCTCCAGGCTGGCGGCCATGTTGTCGCGTAGGTAGTCGAAGCCGAACTCCGAGTTCGTCCCGTAGGTCACGTCGCACGCGTAGGCCGCCCGCTTCTCCTCGTACGGCTGCATCGTCTGAAGGACGCCGACCGACACGCCGAGTGGCCCGTAGAGGGCGTTCATCCACTCGGCATCCCGCTGGGCGAGGTAGTCGTTGACCGTGACGACGTGGACGCCCTTGCCGGCCAGCGAGTTGAGGACGACCGCGAGCGTCGCGGTCAGCGTCTTCCCCTCGCCGGTCCGCATCTCGGCGATCGCCCCGTCGTCGAGCACCATCCCGCCGATCAGCTGGACGTCGAAGTGGCGCATCCCCATCTGCCGCCTGCCGACCTCCCGGACGACTGCGAAGCACTCGGCCTGGAGCTTGTCGAGCGGCTCGCCGGCATGGCCCCGTTCCCGCAGGTCGTCCATCCTCGCCCGCAGCTCCTCGTCGGTCTCGAGCGTGAGCTCGGCCTCGTAGGCACCGACCAACTTGACCCGCTGCTCGAACTGCTTGAACCGCTTGCCCTCGCCCATGTTGAGCGCACGATCGAAGAGACCCATACGGCTCAGCCTACCAGCGGCACGAGCCCCGCCCGCCGGCCGACTGCACCGGCGGGGAGCTCGGGGACCTTCCCTTCAGAACGCCTCAGATCGCCGGCGACGCCTGGTCGGCCAAGCCGGGGACGCGAGCCTCTCGGCGTCTGCGTCGCTTGTCGCGGTCGCGCTTGACCTGACGTGTGAGCTCATGTGCGCAGAGGTTCATCGCGTGCTCCGGATCCCGCGACCGGTCGCTGGCCCGGAGCGTGGTGCCCTTGAGGTAGAGGACGGCATCGACGATGTGCGCGTCGGGGATCGCCGGGTTGCGCTCGAGCGAGAACTCGATCTCCAGACGCGTGAACTCGGGCGTCTGCTTGCCGATGTTCGCGAAGCGCTTCTCCACGTGGTCGCGAAGCTCGTCGGTCACCGGAACGTTGCGGCCCTTGACGTCGATCTGCATTTGTACACCTCTCACGGTGGACTGTATGTAGCGCGCATTCGCGCACTTGGGATGCTACGCCTCTCACCGGCCGGGCTCCGCACGCCAGCCTGCACGCCACCCCCCGGCCGAGGGACCCGCGATCCGGCCGCGGGCGAGGCGTCGAGGTGACGTGCGAGCCTGGGGGCGCCCATCCCGCAGGCACGCGCGACGGGCGGCCGCAGTTAGACGACAATCACCCGCGTGAGCCCCCACGTCTCGTGGACGCCGGAGCCGGTCGTGCTGGTCGCGATCGCCGCCGCCCTCTGGCTGTACGTCCCCCGCTGGCGGCGGGTCCGTGCCGAGCACGGGACTCGGGGAGCCGGACGCTGGCGCCTGGCCTCGTTCCTCGCCGGCCTGCTCGCGATCTTCGGGGCCCTGATCTCGCCGATCGACAGCATCGCCGACGACCTCTTCTTCGTCCACATGATCCAGCACGTCCTGCTCCTCGACATCGCCCCGATCCTCCTGATCTGCGGCCAGACGAAGCTGATCCTCCGCCCGGCAACCCGCCGCCTGGTCGGACTCGAGGAGTCGGCCGGCTGGCTCGGCCGGCCGGCGTTCGCCGTCGTCTTCTACGTCGCCGCCGTCTGGATCTGGCATCTCCCGGCGCTCTACGACGCGGCCCTGCGCCACGCCCTCGTCCACGTCCTCGAGCACCTCTCCTACGCCGTCGCCGGCGGCCTCTACTGGTGGCATCTGCTCGCGCCGATCCGCAGCCGCCACCGGCTCGGCGGGATGGGCCCGGCCGTCTACATGGCGGCGACCAAGCTCGCCGTCGGAATCCTCGGCCTGGTCCTCGTCTTCGCGCCGCACGCCCTCTACCCCTTCTACGCCGACAAGCCCGGCTTCTGGGGCCTCTCGCCCCACTCCGACCAGGAGCTCGCCGGCGGCCTGATGGCACTCGAGCAGTCCCTCGTGATGGGGGTCGCCCTCGCCGTGATCTTCATCGGCGTGCTCCGCGACTCCGAGCGCGACGCCCGCCGGGCCGACCGGCTGCTCGACGCCCAAGAGGGCGCGGAGGCGCTAGACCCGGGGTCGGAGGCTTTCGAGGATCCCGGCGTGGCCGGTGATCGCCCCGATCACGATCGCCCGGTCGGGGACGTTCGTGCCCGGCAGGACGATCGTCTCCCGCAGGCAGACGCCGTCGCCGAGAACGGCTCCGTCGCCGACGACGACCGGCCCGTGGAGGCGGACGTCGCTGCCGATCCGAACGTCGTGGCCGATCCAGATCGGGAGTGAGACGACCGACTTCGCGTCGAGGGCCGACCCGTCGCAGATCGTGATGCCCGGCACCGTGCTCTCGCCGACCGGCTCGATCTGGAGGTCACCGGCGAGGGCGTCGAAGGTCCCCGTCCGGAGCTCGTCGAGCGACCCGACGTCGTTCCAGTAGGAGTGGGTCTCGTGGACGTGGAACGCCGCGCCCGACGCCAGCAGGGCGGGAAACACGTCAAGCGCCCAGTCGACCGGATCGACCGCCGGGAAGTGGTCGAAGATCTCCGGCTCGAACATGTAGATCCCGCAGTTGCCGAGGTCCGACTCCGCGTCGACCGGCTCGGGCTTCTCCTGGAAGCCGGTGATCTGGCCGTCGTCGTCGTGGATCACGACCCCGTACTCCCGCGTGTTGACCACCCGCTTGACCGCGAGCGTCGCGATCGACCCGGTCTTGCGGTGGGTCTCTGCCAGCGCGTCGAGGTTGATGTCGGTCAGCGCGTCGCCCGAGATCACGAGGAACGTCTCCTGCCCGAAGAAGTCAGCGCAGTTGCGCACGCCCCCGGCCGTCCCGAGCAGCTGCTCCTCGAAGCGGTAGGTCACCCGGTCGCCGAAGTACCCGCGGATCGTCTCCGGGAAGTAGTGGAGGTTGGCGATCACCTCGTCGATCCCGTGACGCGCGAGCAGGTCGACGATGTGGGCCATCACCGGCCGGTCGAGCACCGGGACCATCGGCTTCGGCAGCTCGTAGGTCAGCGGCCGCAGGCGAGTTCCCAGGCCGGCCGCTAGAACCATCGCTCGCATCGGACGGGGCACGCTAGCGAATTGCCGCCCCACCGGGCCATCGCGTGCACGCGAGACCGGCGGAGCACCCGGGGCTAGACTGCGATTGTGGTGGACCGGAAGCGTCTCGAGGAGCTGCGCTCGACGCTGTACAAGGTGACGCCGCTCCGCGCGGAGGATCTCGATCCCGGAGAGCTCGAGCAGAACGGCTGGTTCGTCGACGTCTTCGCCGCGGCCGAGAACCCGCTGGCATCGGTCGACGACCCGATCCTCAACATTGCCGACGAGATCGCCTGGAGCGACCGGGCGCTGATGATCAGCCTGACCGGCGGGACCGGCGTCGGCAAAACGACCCAGCTCGGCCGGCTCGCCGATGTTCTCTGGAGGGACCATTCGGTCGCTTGCGTGACGGTCGACTACGGCGAGTTCAACGAGCTCTCATCCCCGCCCGACGTCACCGACTTCCTGCTCTCGGTGGTCGGCGGGTTCGCGCAGCGGGCGGCCGATCACGGCTTTCTCCCGGACGACTGGGACCGCCAGACGATCGGCAACAGCCTGCTCGGGATCCTGAAGCGGCTGAAGATCCCTGAGGCCAAGATCGGCCTCGGTGGCGCCGCGACGATCACCGTTCAGGATCTCCTCAGCCAGGACGAGACGTTCCGGACACGGCTGCGCGAACACCTTACGAGTCGGGTCAGCGAGGTGATCAGAGAGGTCCGCGCGTATGCGGGCAAGGTCGTCAGCGCGATTCTCGAGCACGTCGACGGGTGCAAGGCCGTCGCGCTGGTCGTCGATTCGACCGAGAAGCTCGCCGCGCCAGGCTCGTCCCAGGACCGGATGCACACCGCCGTGCGCAACCTGTTCGTCCAGAACGGCGACAACCTCGCGTTCCCGGAGATCCACACGATCTATCTCGTCCCGCCGTGGCTGCCGGTCTCCGTTGGCGGCTCCCTGCGGATGACCCCCTTGCAGTTTCCCGCCGTCCGCGTCGAAGCCCGCAATGGCGGTCCAGACGATCACGGCCTCGACCTGATGTGCCGGATCGTGAGAACTCGGATGCCAACGATCCACGACCTGATCGCCGCGGACGAGCTCCGCCGGCTCTGCCTGATGAGCGGCGGCGTCCAGCGGGTCCTCTTCCAACTTCTCCACGCCGTCGCCCGGCGCGCCCGCTCGACGCCGGCGCTGCCGGTCCCGCCGGAGCTCGTCGAGTCGGCGATCGAGACGATCCGCGAGGACTATCTCGCAGTCACGATCGAGGCGGCCCCCTGGCTTGCCCGGATCCAGGAGACGGCCGGTCTCGACGGGCTGCCACAAGCCGCGCTCGCCTCGCTCGGCGACTACTTCCAGGCGATGGTCGTCCTCCAGTTCGCCAACGGCACCAAGTGGTACGCGATCCATCCGCTGATGCGCGACCGGGTCAAGCGGGCGATCTCCGGCGATGGCTAAGGCCGCCCATCCGCCCGACGCCTCGGCGCCGGCCGCAGCAAGCCGGCGAGCGGGTCGGGATCCGGCGAGCGCCGGCGGGGCGGCCCAGGATGACCTGATCCTCGAGGCGCTCGAGCTGTCGCTCAACGGACCGCGCCGCTTCTGGCTCGGCTTCGTCTTCGTCGACGATCCCCCAGCCGCAGCGCGAGCCGCCCACCTGGCCGAGGAGATCGTGCGGGGGCGGGCGCGCAACGTCGAGACGTACACGGCCGGCGCGGCCGCGGACGTCGGGCCGACCGCCGGCCGGGTCATACGCCACGAGCTGACCGAGTCTCCGGTCTGGGTCGACTGGTCGGCGCTCGGGCGCGCGGCCGAGGACCGCCGAGCGCTCGAGGACGCGCTGGCGCTGCTGAACGCCGGCCGCACCAGGCTGGTCAAGGCCCTCCGCGGCGGCCTCGTGATAGCCGCGCCGACCTGGTCGGAGCCAGTCTTCGCCGCCGGCGCGGTCGACCTCTGGTCAGGCCGCGAGTTCGCCCTCCGGCTGCCCTCGCTCACCGCTCGCCCCGACCGGTCGATCAGACCGTCCGCGGAGCCGACTCAGCTTGGATCGGATTCGTTGCTCTGGACCCGCCTCGCGCCGATCGCAGTGATGCGAGCGTTGCGGGAATCCGGCCCCGACGGCGCCCTCGAGCTCGCCAATGCGCTCGCCGCGTCGGCTGACCCGCCCGATCGCGCGCGTCTGGAGACCGTCGCCGCCGGCGTCGCGTTGCAAGCCGGCCAGCGTGAGCCGGCGCTCACGAGGGCCGCCGCGGTCGTCGAATCGGATCCCGCGGAGCCGGCCGTCGTGGCGGCGGCGACCCAGATCGCCGCCACTGCCTCATCCGACTGGGCGTCGAGCTCCCGGCTGTGGGGCGCGGCGGTTGACGCGATCGAGGAGATCCTTGGTCCAGACCACCCGGACGCGCTGATCGCGCGCAGCAACCTCGCAAACGCCTACGAGACGGCGGGGGACCTGGCTCGCGCGACCCCACTCTACGAGACCACGCTCGCCGACAGCGAACGGATCCTCGGCCCTGAGCACCCCGACACGCTCGCCTCACGCAACAACCTCGCGTACGCCTACGAGACGGCGGGGGACCTGGCCCGCGCGATCCCACTCTACGAGACCACGCTCGCCGACAGCGAACGCATCCTCGGTCCCGAGCACCCCAACACGCTCGCCACCCGCAACAACCTCGCGTCCGCCTACCGGGCAGCGGGGGACTTGGCCCGCGCGACCCCGCTCTACGAGACCACGCTCGCCGACAGCGAACGGATCCTCGGCCCTGAGCACCCCGACACGCTCACCTCACGCAACAACCTCGCGTACGCCTACCAGGCGGCGGGGGACCTGGCCCGCGCGCTCCCGCTCTACGAGGCGACGCTCGCCGACAGCGAACGGATCCTCGGCCCCGACCACCCCGACACGCTCCGCTCCCGCAACAACCTCGCGTACGCCTACCAGGCGGCGGGGGACCTGGCCCGCGCGATCGCGCTCCACGAGACGGCGCTCGCCGACAGCGAACGGATCCTCGGCCCCGACCACCCCGACACGCTCCGCTCCCGCAACAACCTCGCGTACGCCTACTTGACGGCTGGAGACCTGGCGCGCGCGACCCCGCTCCACGAGACCACGCTCGCCGACAGCGAACGGATCCTCGGCCCCGACCACCCCGACACGCTCACCTCCCGCAACAACCTCGCGGGTGCCTACGAGGCGGCGGGGGACCTCGCCCGCGCGACCCCGCTCTACGAGACGACGCTCGCCGACAGCGAACGGATCCTCGGCCCCGAGCACCCCAACACGCTCACCTCCCGCAACAACCTCGCGGGCGCCTACCAGACGGCGGGGGACCTCGCGCGCGCGACCACGCTCTACGAGACGACGCTCGCCGACAGCGAACGGATCCTCGGCCCCGACCACCCCGACACCCTCACCTCCCGCAACAACCTCGCGAACGCGTACGTGGCGGCCGAAGACCTCGCCCGGGCCCTGCCCCTCTACGCACGCGCGCTCGCCGACAGCGAGCGGATCCTCGGCGCCGAACACCCCGTCACCCGCAGCCTCCGCGAGGCGTCGAGCCGCGCCAGGACGAAGGCTCGAAGCTCACCCGAACGACCGTAGGTAGCGCTCCTGCTCGCCGGTCAGCGTGTCGAGCTCGACGCCGAGGCTCGACAGCTTCAGCCGGGCGACCTCCCGATCGATCTCCATCGGCACCGCGTGGACACCCGGCCCGAGGCCACGCCCCGCCCGGACGAGATGCTCGGCGGCGAGCGCCTGGCCGGCGAACGACATGTCCATCACCGCCGCCGGGTGGCCGGCCGCCGCCGCCAGGTTGACGACCCGCCCCTTGGCGAGCAGATTGACCCGGCGTCCGTTGCCGAGGTCGTATTGGTCCACCAGCGGGAGCACGGCAACCGGCGGCCCGGTCGCCGCCGCCGCGAGATCGGGCAGGCTGATCTCGACATCGAAGTGACCAGCGTTCGCGAGGATCGCCCCGTCTCGCATCCGCTCGAAGTGCTCCCGCCGCAGGACGTCCGGCGCCCCGGTCACCGTGACGAAGACCTCCCCCCGCGCGGTCGCCGCCAGCGCCGGCATCACCTCGAAGCCGTCCATCCGCGCCTCGAGCGCCCGGACCGGGTCGACCTCGCAGACGATCACCGACGCCCCCGCCCCCTCCGCCCGCTGGGCGACCCCCCTCCCCGCCAGGCCGTACCCCAGGACGACGAAGCTCCGCCCCGCCAGGAGGATGTCCGTCGCCCGGAGGATCCCGTCGAGCGTCGACTGGCCGGTCCCGTACCGGTCGTTGAAGATCCGCTCGGTCAGCGCCTCGTTGACCGCCAGCACCGGACACCGCAGCTCGCCCGCCGCCTCCATCGTCCGCATCCGGACCAGGCCGGTCCGCGTCTCCTCGGTCGCCCCCAGCATCGACGACGCCGCCGCCCCGGCATGGGCCGCCGCGATCAGGTCCCCGCCGTCGTCGATCCCGATGTCCGGCAGAAGCTCGAGCAGCCGGGCCAGGTGGCCCGTGTACGCCTTCGGCCGATCCCCCCGCCGCGCGTGGACCGCCGCCCCGTGGTGGGTGACCAGCGCCGCGGCGACGTCGTCCTGCGTCGAGAACGGGTTCGCCGCGCAGAGCCCGATCTCCGCCCCCCCGGCGACCAGCGTCCGCACGAGGTTCGCCGTCTCGGCCGTCACGTGGAGGCAGACGGCGATCCGCACACCCTCGAGCGGCCGCTCCCCGGCGAACCGCTCGCGGATCGCCGCGAGCACCGGCATCTGCGAGTCGGCCCACTCGATCCGCGCCTGACCCGCCGCGGACAGGCCGAGGTCGGCGACGTTCGATGGCGGGATCGGGGCTCGGGACATCGGCGCTGGCCGCCCTCCGTCGCGGCGACTTTCAGACGGCACCCGGAGCCCGCCGGAGCGGGCTCCGAGAAATCACGAATCTAGTACCGGTAGTGATCAGGCTTGTACGGGCCTTCGACCGGCACCCCGATGTACGCGGCCTGCTCCGGTCGCAGCTCTGTCAGGCGGATCCCGAGCGCCGCCAGGTGCAGCCGGGCGACCTTCTCGTCGAGCAGCTTCGGCAGCACGTAGACCCGCCGCTCGTACTCCTCGTTCTTCGTCCACAGCTCGATCTGGGCGATCGTCTGGTTGGTGAACGAGTTGCTCATCACGAAGCTCGGGTGGCCGGTCGCGTTGCCGAGGTTCATCAGCCGGCCCTCCGAGAGGACGATCACCGAGTGGCCGTCCGGGAACTGCCACTCGTCGACCTGCGGCTTGACGGTCACCCGCGTGATTCCCTCGATCGCCGCCAGACCGGCCATGTCGAGCTCGTTGTCGAAGTGGCCGATGTTCGCGACGATCGCCTGGTGCTTCATCCGGCCCATCTGGCTCGCCGTGATGATGTTCACGTTGCCGGTCGTCGTGATGAAGATGTCAGCCGTCTCGACGACGTCCTCGAGCGTCGCCACCTGGTAGCCCTGCATCGCCGCCTGGAGCGCGCAGATCGGGTCGATCTCGGTGACGATCACCCGCGCGCCCTGACCCCGCAGCGACTCGGCGCACCCCTTGCCGACGTCGCCGAACCCGCAGACCACGCCGACCTTCCCGCCGATCATCACGTCGGTCGCCCGGTTGAGGCCGTCGATCAGCGAGTGGCGGCACCCGTAGAGGTTGTCGAACTTCGACTTGGTCACCGAGTCGTTGACGTTGATCGCCGGGAACAGCAGCGTCCCGGCCTCCTGCATCTGGTAGAGCCGGTGGACGCCCGTCGTCGTCTCCTCGGTCACGCCCTTGATCTCCAGCGCGATCTTCGTCCACCGCTGCGGGTCGTCGACGAGCGACTGCTGGAGGAGGCTCAGGAAGACCTTGAACTCGTCCGACTCGGCCCCGGCCGGGTCGGGGACCGCGCCGAGGGCCTCGTACTCGACGCCCTTGTGGACGAGCATCGTCACGTCGCCCCCGTCGTCGAGGATCATGTTCGGTCCGCCGCCGTCCGGCCACCGGACGGCCTGCTCGGAGGCCCACCAGTACTCCTCGAGGGTCTCGCCCTTCCACGCGAAGACCGGCACCCCCCGGGGATCCTCGGGCGTCCCGTTCGGGCCGACGACAACCGCCGCGGCCGCGTGGTCCTGGGTCGAGAAGATGTTGCAGCTGCACCACCGGACCTCCGCGCCCAGGGCGGTCAGCGTCTCGATCAGGACGGCCGTCTGGATCGTCATGTGCAGCGAGCCCGTGATCCGCGCGCCCTTCAGCGGCTGGCTCTCGGCGAACTCCCGGCGGGTCGACATCAGGCCGGGCATCTCGTGCTCGGCGAGGTCGATCTCCTTGCGCCCGAAGACGTGGAGGCTAAGGTCGGCGACCTTGAAATCGGTCAGGACGGCAGTCGGGGTCATGCGATCTCCAGTGGGAGGGGTTTGTTGGCGGCGAGGAGGCCCTGGTGCTTGTCCTGCTCCCAGCGCAGCCATTCGTCGGCCGGGACGTCCTGCGGGCGCTGGGCCTCCGTCTCGAACCACGCCTCCACCGCGCTGCCCAACGCGGGCTCGCGGCGCAGGCGTAGGGCGAAACCGATCTCGGCCAGGCCGACATCGAAGCGACTGAGCAGCTCTCTGAGCGTGCGCAGGCGCTGGAGCTCCTCGGCCCCGTAGAGCCGGTAGCCGGACTGCGACCGGCGCATCGCCAGCAGGCCGACGCGCTCTATGTAGCGAAGCATGCGCGGCGACCAACCTGTCGTCTCCGCCGCCTCGTGGATTGTCAGCCCATCCATCGCCTACATCCACCTTAGCGACGTTTCCCAGACCTTGCCACAGATGTGTCAATGTTGCGGTCGCGGAGCGGGGATTCGGGGCGCCGAGGGGGCGCCGGAGGGCGGATGCTCGGGTGCCGCCGGGACGGGGGGATTCGGGGCGCCGGGAGGGGCGGATGCTGAGGTGCCGCCCGAGGGGCGGCGGGGGTGCGTCAGTGGCGAGCGGCGAGGGCCTCCTTGAGCTCGCCGATCGCCGGGACCGGCGATGGGTCCAGGCCGCGGAGGATCGCCATGTAGAAGGACACGAGGTCGCCGAGCAGGACGAGCGAGACGACCCGCTCGATGCTCGTCTGGCCCCGCGTCTCTAGGCGGAACGTCTCCGCCGCCGTCTCGCCGACGAGCCGCTCGGTCAGCTCGATCCGCGTCTTGACCCGCGGATGGATGTCGCAGTCGTCGAGGAAGACAGCCGTGAACCGTCCGAGTCCGCCGGCCCCGCTCCACCCGACGAGCTCGTTGTGGTCGAGCTCGGGCAACTCGGCCGCGAAGGCCGGGACCTTCGCGTTCTCGTTGATCTGCGTCTTCCACCGGTAGGCGATCGGTCCGGTCAGATAAGCCCCGGCGATCACCGGAATCGTCCCGTGGAGGGCTCGGGCCACCGTCTTGGCCAGCGAGTCCTCCGGGCTGTCGGGACCCCACTCGGCGACCAGCTTGAGCGTGTGGGCCGCCGCGACATCGATCTCCGAGGCCATCCGCGGGGCCGCCCCGCAGAGGGCGGCGACCTCGAGCGCGGTGACCATCATGTAGGCGACCGCGCTCCGCGGCTGGAAACCCCCGGGGATCGGGATCACCGGGACGCCGTCGCCACGGGCGAGCTCGGCGAGCTGCCCGCCGGTCGTCACCACCACCCGGCGGGCGCCGAGTGCCCCGGCGGCCTCGTAGCACGCGAGCGTCTCCTCGGTCTCGCCGGAGTAGCTCGCGCAGAGGACCGTCGTGTCCGGCGTCGTCCACGGCGGAAGCCCATAGCTCCGCGCCGCGAGGATCGGCCTCGACGCGTGGTCGCCGAGCGCCGCCCGGGCCAGGCCCCCGCCGATCGCCGACCCGCCCATCCCGGCGACGACCAACCCGTCGCGGGAGTCGACCCGCGCGATGCCCGCCGACTCGACCCGCCAGAGGGCGTCTCCCAGGTGCTCGGGCATCGCCAGGATGTCCGCCATCTGGGCTGAGCGGTCGAACGCGCCGATCGCCTGCCAGTCGAGCCCGCCCACCCCGCTCAGAACCTCAATGCGCCGTCGGAGAGGGTCACGCCGGGAAAGATACGCGCCCCGTTCGTCACGACGTTGTCCGACCCGATCCTCACGTTCTCGCCGACGACCGCCCCGCCCGTGATCTGCGTGTTCGCGCCGATCCGCACCCCCGGCGCGACGATGCAGTCACGCAGCACGCAGCCCGGACCGACCTCGGACCCGTCGAGGACCACCGAGCGCTCGACGACCGCCCCCGCGCCGACGATGACATTCCGGCCGAGCACCGTCAGGCTGCCGATCTGAGCGTGTTCGCCGATCCGGCAGCCGGCCCCGACGACCGCCGGCGGCGCGATCCGGCCGGCGCTCTCGACCGTCGCGTCGACGTTCAGGTACCCGGTCCCCAGCTCGGCTCCGACCGCCGTGTCGATCCGGCCCTCGATGATGTCGAAGGTCGCCTGGAGGTAGCGGTCCGGCGTCCCGATATCCGACCAGTAGGCATCGCACGGGAAGCCGTAGAGCCCGTTGCCGACGAGCGCCGGCCACAGCTCCCGCTCGATCGAGACCGCCCGGCCGGAATCGATCCGGTCGACGACCGACCGTTGAAGGACGTATGCCCCGGCGCTGATCAGGTTCGTGTCGACCTGGTCGGCCGTCGGCTTCTCGACGAACTCGCGGACCCTGTTGTCGTCCTCGAGCCGGACCAGCCCGTACGCGGTCGGGTCGTCGACTCCGACCAGGGCCAGCGTCCCCGCCGCACCGGTCGCCTCGTGCTGGGCGATCTGGGCGGTCAGATCGAGGTCGGTGAGGACGTCGCCGTTGAGCATCAGGAAGCGTTCGTCCAAGCGGGACTCCGCGTACTTCAACGCTCCCCCCGTCCCGAGCGGCTCCGGCTCGGCGATGAAATGGAGTCGCAGGCCGAGGGCCGACCCGTCGCCGAGGATCGCCTGCACCTTGGTCGGAAGGAAGCCGCAGCAGAGCACGACGTCGTCGACCCCGTGGCGGCGCAGCCACTCAAGCATGAAGACGATCAGCGGCCGATCGACCAGCGCGACGACCGGCTTGGGAACCGTCGAGGTCAGCGGCCGCAGGCGGGTGCCCTCACCGCCGACGAGGATTACCGCCTGCACCCGGGCCGTCTCACGCAGGCCGTCCGATGCCCTCGTAGATCAGGCCGGCCGCCCTAACGGCGGCCGGGTCGAGCGCGTTGCGACCGTCGACGACCAGCTTGCCGGCCATCGCCCCGGCCACGGCCGACCAGTCGAGCTCGGAGAACTCCGGCCACTCGGTGACCAGGACCACCGCGTCAGCTGACTCGACGGCCTCGAGCGCCGACTCGGCGAAGACGACGCCCCCGGGCATCAGGACGCGCGCCTCCTCGGCCGCGACGGGATCATACGCGCGGATCTGCGCCCCCTCGGCCTGGAGTCGGGCCGAGAGGACCAGCGAGGAGGCCTCGCGCATGTCGTCGGTGTTCGGCTTGAACGCCAGACCCAGGAGGGCGACCGTGTTGCCGACGAGTGACCCGATGTGCTTCTGAAGCTTGGCGATCACCCGCCGCTTCTGGAGCTCGTTGACCTCGATCACGGCGTTCAGCAGCTGGAAGTGGTACCCCGAGTTGCCGGCGAGCTGCTTGAGGGCCGAGACGTCCTTCGGGAAGCAGCTCCCACCGAAGCCGATCCCGGGCTTGAGGAAGGCCTCGCCGATCCGCGAGTCGAGACCCATCCCCCGGGCGACCTCGACGACGTCGGCCCCGGTCTCCTCGCAGACGTTGGCGATCTCGTTGATGAAGGAGATCTTCGTCGCGAGAAACGCGTTCGACGCCAGCTTGACCATCTCGGCGCTCGCGATGTCGGTCCGCACAAGCGGCGCGCCGAGCGGCGCGTAGAGCTCGACGACCGCGTCCCCGGCCCAGTCCCCGTCATCTCCGACGACGACCCGATCGGGATGGAGGAAGTCGGTCAGGGCAGAGCCCTCCTTGAGGAACTCGGGGCACGAGACGTACGCGAGGTTCTCGATCCCCCGTCGCTGACCGGCCGCCTTGATCGACGCTCCGGTACCGCACGGGACGGTCGACTTCATGACGAGCGCGCGATCCCCCGACCAGGGGACCGCGTCGACGACGGCCTGGACGGCCGAGAGGTCGGCGTCGCCGCTGTAGGTCGGCGGCGTCCCGACCGAGACGAACAGCAGGCGAGCCCGCTCGAGGGCGTCCTCGAGGCCCGTCGAGAAGTGCATCCGGTCGCGGTTGCGGGCGATCGACTCGGCCAGGCCCGGCTCGTAGATCGGCACCTCTCCGCGTTCGAGGCGGGCGACCTTCGCGGCGTCGACATCGACGCAGAAGACGTCGCTCCCCAGCTCGGCGAAGCCGGCCGCCGTGACAAGCCCCACATACCCGGTCCCGATCACGCCGATCGGCTCTCGTTCTCTTGCCATCGCGCGGGAGGCTACCTGGGGCCGCACACGCGGCGCGCGTTCAGGCCCGTCCGCCGTCGACGGCTCGCAAGGCCGGACGCGCCTGCCGGCCGTGCTGCTTTCCGAGGCCGGTGACGAAATGTGCGAGCGTCCGGCGGTAGTGGCCGAGCGACGAGATCGAGACCCACTCGCCGGGCCCGTGGTGGCCCGCCCCGACGGGGCCGAACTCGACGGCCGGGACGCCGGCCGCGAGGAACCAGATCACGTCTGACGCGCCGTCGCGGCCGATGCTCAGGGTCTCGGCCCCGCCCCAACGACCGGCCGCGTCGCCCAGGGCGAGGACGTACGGGTTCGACCGGGAGACGGTCGCCGGCTCACGATGCATCATCCGCCCGACCTCGAGGTCGGGGATCTCGCGGATCTGCCGGAGGATCTCCTGCGGGTCCTGGCCGGGGAGATAGCGGATGTCGACGTCCATCCAGCACGTGTCCGGAACCTTGTTGAACGCGTCGCCCCCCGCGATCCGCGCGAGATTGATCGACGGGCGGTCGAACAGGTCAGACGACTCGGCGCTGAACGCGAGGGTCTCGATCCGCCGGAAGGCATCGTGCGCCTTGAGGATCGCGTTGTCGCCCAGCCACGGCGTCGACCCGTGGGCGGCGGTCCCGACCAGATGGAGGCGGACCGCAAGCACGCCCTTCGCCTCGACCCCGATCTGCAGGTCTGTCGGCTCGCCCGTGATCGCGAAGTCGGCCCGCAGACCCTGGTTGACGAGAACCTCGGTCGACCGGCTCTCGACATCGGCCGACTCCTCGTCGGGAACGCAGAGCAGGCGGAGGTGGACCGCCCGCTGGGACGCGGCGTCCCGCATCGCGAACATCATCCCCGCAAGCGCGCCCTTCATGTCGTAGGCGCCCCGCCCGAACAGGCGATCACCCTCGACCCGCGGCTCGAACTGTCCCGGGCGGGCCGGGACGACATCGAGATGGCCGTGGAGGATGACCGACGGGGCGTCCGGCGGTCCGACCTCCGCGAGCAGGACCGGCAGGCCGTTGTGGTCGGTCTCGTCGACCGGGATGTCGTTCGTCTCGAGCCACCCCTTGACGAACGCGGCCGCGCTCCGCAGACCCTCGTCACACGAGGTGTCGTATCCGATCAGGTGCGCCGCGAGTTGACTCTCGTCCATCTTGAGGCAGCGGAGACTAGCGGGCGGCCTCCGCGCCGCCGCCCGGCCGGCCGGCTACGCCGGCTACGACTCGCTGGCCACCTTGAGGAACGCCTCGGCCCGTCGGGCGTCGCGGCGAGCCCGGGCGAGCTCCTCGCTCTCGGCGGGGGCCGCCTCGGCAGCCGCTCGGGAGCGCTCGAGCTGGGACTCCAGCTCGGCCCGGTCGAGCTTGGACGGCTCGACCGCCTGCTCGACCAGGACGAGAGCCCGATTCTCGGCCATCTGGAGGTAGCCCTCGGCCTGGGCGAAGCGGACGATGTCCCCTTCGGAGCGATAGATCCGAAGCTCGGTCGGCTCGAGCGTCGCCAGCACCGGCGACGCGTTCGCCAGCAGGCCGATCGACCCGACGGTCGTGACCGTCGAGAGCATCTCAGCCTCCTCGTTGAAGACCTCACCCTCCGGCGTGAGGACCTCGACCGTGAACTTCGTCCGCGCCATCAGGCGGCCTTGACCACATCGTCGATCGTTCCCTTGAGGAGGAAGACCCGCTCGGGGAGATCGTCGTGCTTGCCCTCGATGATCTCCTTGAAGCCGCGAATCGTCTCGGCGATCGGGACGTACGCGCCCGGGGTTCCGGTGAACTGCTCGGCGACGAAGAACGGCTGGGAGAGGAAGCGCTCGACCTTCCGGGCCCGCTGGACGATGACCTTGTCCTCGTCGGAGAGCTCGTCGATCCCGAGGATCGCGATGATGTCCTGGAGCTCCTTGTAGCGCTGGAGGATCTCCTTGACCTCGTTGGCCACGGCGAAGTGCTCCTCGCCGAGGACGTCCGGCTTGAGGATCGTCGACGTCGAGTCGAGCGGGTCGACGGCCGGGTAGATGCCCTTCTCGGAGATTGCCCGGTTGAGCACCGTGGTTGCGTTGAGGTGCGCGAAGACCGACGCCGGGGCCGGGTCGGTGAGGTCGTCGGCCGGGACGTAGATCGCCTGGACCGACGTCACCGATCCCGTCCGGGTAGACGTGATCCGCTCCTGCAGCTGACCCATCTCGGTCTCGAGCGTCGGCTGGTATCCGACCTGCGACGGCATCCGGCCGAGCAGGGCCGAGACCTCGGAGCCGGCCTGGACGAAGCGGAAGATGTTGTCGATGAAGAGGAGCACGTCCTGCCCCTGGTCGCGGAAGTGCTCGGCCATCGTCAGACCCGACAGCGCGACCCGCATGCGGGCTCCAGGGGGCTCGTTCATCTGACCGAAGACGAGCATCGTCTTGTCGAGCACGCCCGACTCCTTCATCTCGAGCCAGAGGTCGTTCCCCTCGCGCGAGCGCTCGCCGACCCCGCAGAACGCCGACAGGCCGCCGTGCTCCTTGGCGAGGTTGTGGATCAGCTCCTGGATCAGCACGGTCTTGCCGACTCCGGCGCCCCCGAACAGGCCGACCTTGCCGCCCTTGGCGTAAGGCGCGAGGAGGTCGATGACCTTGATCCCGGTCTCGAACATCTCGGTCGTCGGCGTGAGGTCCTCGACCCGCGGGGCCGGCTGGTGGATGCTCCGGCGCTGGACGTCGGCCGGCAGCGCCTCACCCTCGTCGATCGGGTCGCCGAGCAGGTTGAAGATCCGGCCGAGCGTGATCTCGCCGACCGGAACCGTGATCGGCCCGCCGGTGTCGATCACCTCCATGCCGCGGGCGAGGCCGTCCGTCGTGTCCATCGCGACCGCGCGGACCCGGTCGTCGCCGAGGTGCTGCTGGACCTCGAAGACGAGAACGCCGTCCCCATCGGCACGTTCGACGGTGATCGCATTGTTGATGAACGGGACCCGGTCGGGGAACACGGCGTCGATCACGACGCCCTGGATCTCCTCGATCCGACCGGTGTTCGTCGTCTCGGCTTCGGCGTTCTTCTTGCTCGGGGCGGTGGCTGCTTCCATCAGATGGCTCCTTGTATCGGCTCGCTATCGAGTCGCGCTAGACCAACGACTCGGCGCCGGCGACTACTTCCATTATCTCCGCGGTGATATCCGCCTGGCGGGCGCGGTTCAGCTCAAGCGTCAGATCCTCGATCAGCTCGCCGGCGTTCTCCGACGCGCTGCGCATCGCCGTCATCCGGGCGCCGTGCTCGGAGGCCGTCGAGTCGAGCAGGGCGCGGTAGATCGAGATCTCGACGTAGTCGGGGACCAGGCGCCGGAGGATCTCCTCGGGTCCCGGCTCGTACTCGACGAGGGCACGGTGGCGCGGCTTCCCGGTGGCCTCGGCCTGCTCGGCCGCCTCGGCCCCTTCGGCCTCGTCCTCGCCGAGGATCGTCGCCGACGCGATCGGCAGCAGTGTCTCCCGCGTCAACTTCTGGGTCAGCGGCGAGACGAACCCGTTGTAGAAGATGTCGACGCGGTCGATCTTCCCATCGACGTACGCCGAGACCAGATCCTCGGCGATGTTCCGCGCGTCGGCGTAGCTCGGCCGGTCTGTGAAGCCGGTGTACGCGCCGGTGACGTCCTTGTTGCGAAAGCGCAGCGACGAGACCCCCCGGCGGCCGGACGCGAACCAGACCGGGGTCTTCCCCTCGGCCTCGAAAGCCGCTCCGGCCCGGAACCCGGCCCGGAGGATCTGCGAGTTGAACGCGCCCGCCAGGCCGCGGTCGGCCGTGACGAGGAGGATGCCGACGTTCTGCTCGGACGAGTGACCCGCCAACAGCGGCAGCCGCGCGGCCTCACCGCTGCCGGCCGCCTCGGCGGCCTGGCGGGTCATCCGGCGGAGTGCTCCGGCGTACGGGCGCAGCGCGACGATCCGCTGCTCGGCACGACGCAGACGGGCGGCCGAGACGGCCTCCATCGCCCGCGTGATCTTCTGCACGTTCTTGAAGCTGGCGATGCGGTTCTTGACATCCCGCTGGGACATCAGACGGGACCCCCGACCTTGGCGGCCACGGCTATGCGGCCGCTCCGGCGGCTGCCGTCGCGGTCTTGATCTCGTCCTCGGCACCGTCGCCATCAGCGCCGGCGTCGACGTCGGCGCCGGCGTCGCCATCACCATCGGCGGCCGCCTTGGCGCGGGCTCGGGGAGCCTCGGGCGCCGAGGTCGCGTCGATCGGCTGGCCATCCTCGTCGAGGTCGTAGCCGAAGTCCTCCGCGAACGCGCCGACCGCTTCGCGCAGCGCCTCCTGGGTGTCGTCCTTCCAATCCCCGCCGGCGATCTTCTCCAGAAGGGCGTCGTGATCGCCCCGCAGGCTCGACACGAGGTCGGACAGGAAGTCCGAGACCCGGTCGACGGAGATCCGGTCGAGGAAGCCGTTGGTCGCGGCGAAGACCTGGACGACCTGGTCCTCGACGGTCAGCGGCGAGCGCTCGTTCTGGTTGAGCGCCTTGACGAGGCGGGCGCCGCGGGCCAGCGTCCGTTGGGTGTCGGCGTCGAGGTCGGAGCCGAACTGCGAGAAGGCCTCGAGCTCGCGGTACTGGGAAAGCTCGAGCTTCAGCCGACCGGCAACCTTCTTCATCGGCCCGATCTGGGCGTTGCCACCGACTCGCGAGACCGAGATGCCGACGTTGATCGCCGGGCGGACGCCCGAGAAGAAGAGCTTCGGCTCGAGGAAGATCTGACCGTCGGTGATCGAGATCACGTTGGTCGGGATGTAGGCCGAGACGTCGCCGGCCTGGGTCTCGATGATCGGCAGCGCGGTCATCGACCCGCCGCCGAGCTCGTCCGAGAGCTTTACGGCCCGCTCGAGCAGACGCGAGTGGAGGTAGAAGACGTCACCCGGGTAAGCCTCGCGACCCGGCGGGCGTCGGAGCAGGAGGGACATCTGGCGGTAGGCGTACGCGTGCTTGGTGAGGTCGTCGTACACGCAGAGGGCGTGGCCGCCCTTGTAGAGGAAGTACTCGGCCATCGCGCAGCCGGCGTACGGCGCGAGGAACTTGATCGGGGCGGCCTCGTCGGCGGCCGCGGCGACGATGATCGTGTTGTCGAGCGCCCCGGCCTCCCGGAGGGTCTCGGCGATCGCGACGACAGTGGCCATCCGCTGGCCGATCGCGACGTACACGGAGACGACACCCGAGTCCTTGTTGTTGATGATCGTGTCGATCCCGATCGTCGTCTTACCGGTCTGCCGGTCGCCGATGATCAGCTCCCGCTGGCCCCGGCCGATCGGGATCATCGAGTCGATCGCCTTGATCCCGGTCTGCATCGGCTGGGTGACCGGCTGACGCTGGACTACGCCAGGGGCCTTGAACTCGGCCCGGCGGGTCTCGGTCGTCGCGATCTCGCCCTTGCCGTCGAGTGGCACGCCGAGCGGGGAGACGATCCGTCCGAGCAGGGCGTCGCCGACCGGGACCTCGAGCAGACGGCCGGTCCGCTTGACCGTGTCGCCTTCGACGACCCGGTCCCAGTCGCCGAACAGGACGGCGCCGACGTTGTCGGACTCGAGGTTGAGGGCGAGGCCGGTCACGTCGTGCGGTAGGTCGAGCATCTCGAACGACATCGCGTTCTCGAGCCCGTGGACCCGGGCGATGCCGTCGCCGACGGAGAGGACGGTTCCGACCTCGGTCAGCGAGGCGCCCTCCGTGTCGAGGCCCTCGATCCGGCTCTTCAGGATGCTTGTGATTTCGTCAGGGTTGATGCGCATGTTTCTTCTAGGCTCCTTGCGTCGCGGGACGCCCCGCTGAATAGTCCGCTGGTCTGACGGCGGGCGTGACCACTCAGCCCCTGGCGACTTGCTTGCGTAGTTGTTCGAGTCGGTTGGCGATCGACGCGTCGAGGATCGAGTTGCCGACCTGGACGACGAGACCGCCGAGGATGTCCGGCTCGATCGTCGAGGTCAGCTCGACCTTGCGGCCGGTCTGCTCTGAGATCCGCTTGCCGATCTGGGCGACCGTCGCCTTGTCGAGCTTGGTGGCGCTGGTCACATGGACGGGAAGCAGCCGGTTCTCCTCTTCCCACAGCCGGTCGAGCTGCCGCCGGATGCGGAAGATCGCCGGCATCCGATGCTTCTCGAGCAGCAGCTCGAGGAAGTTGGTCACCGTCGGGTCGGCATCCGAGAGCGTTGCGGCGAGCCCGTCCTTCTTCTCCTGGGTGGAGAAGTACGGCGAGAAGAAGAAGACCTGGAGATCGTGGCTCTGATCGACAGCGTCGGCGAACTGGCCGAGCTGCTCGCGCACCGAGTCGAGGTCGCCGTGCTCGCGAGCGACCTCGAACAGCGAGCGGGCGTAGACGATCGCGATCTCTTCCATGTTCAGTTGTGTTCGGAGCCGGCGGCCAGCGCCGAGAAGTCGAGCTCGGAGAGAGCCTCTTCGACCAGACGCTTCTGATCGTCGGAGTCGAGGTGCTTGCGAGTGACCTTCTCGGTCGCCAGGATCGTCAGGTTCGCGACCTCGGCCCGGATCTCGGAGATCGCCCGACGGGTCTCGGTCTCGACGTCGCGCTTGGTCTGCTCGAGCAGCTCCTCGCGGCGCTCCTTGGCCTCGTCGACCGCTCGCTTCTGGGCGGCCTCGGCCGTGGTCCGAGCCCGCTCGAGGATTCCCTCAGCCTGGGTGCGGGCCTCCTTGAGCCGCTCGCGGTAGTCCGCGAGAACCTCGTCGGCCTCGGTCTTCAGCCGCTCAGCCGTGTCGATCGACTCCTCGATCACCCGCTGACGGGTGTCCAGGGCGTCGCGAATGCGCGGAAAGACGGCCTTGTTGAGGATGTAGAGCGAGACCCCGAAGACGACCAGGGTCCAGAACATGATCCCCACGTTCGGCGTGATCAGCCATGAGCCGCTGTCTGCGGCGATCGGCAGGTTGGTCGCCATCGGTCTAGAGGAAGAAGGCGATGAAGCCGCCGACCAGGCCGTAGAAGAAGCAGGCTTCGGTCAATGCGAAGCCGAGCCACTGGATCGACGCGATCTCGTCGCGCATCTCCGGCTGGCGGGTGACCGACTCGATGACCTTGCCGAAGAGCATCCCGATCCCTGCGCCGGCGCCCGCTGCGCCGCCACCGGCACCGACGCCGAGGGCGATCGCTCGACCGGCTTTTACCCCGTAGGTCGTCGGGTCCACGGCGGCCGCGGCTGCGGCGATTGTGTTGTAGAAAGCGATGAAGTGGAGAAGCACAGCTCGAAGCTCCTTGTCAGGGCTAGTGACGGGTCACGGCGCCACCGAGATAGATGGCCGCCAGGATGGCGAAGATGAAGGCTTGCAGGCCGGCGATCAGGACGGCCTCGAAGAGGAAGATGGCGATCCCGAATGGCAGGGTGACCCAGCCGAGGACCTGTAGGCCCAAGAGGACGGCGAGGTCGCCGGCCATGAAAGCTATCAACAGGTGCCCGGCGAGCAGGTTGGCCCAGAGCCGGATCGTCAGGGACAGCAGGCGAAGGAAGTTCGAGAGGATCTCCAGCGGGAAGATCATCCCCAGCATCGGACCCTTGACGCCCCGGGGGATCAGGCTCTTGGTGTATCCGATGAAGCCCTGGGCGCGGACGCCCTCGATGTTGTAGGCGAAGAACACCATCAGCGCCAGGGTCAGCGGGAAGCCGACGTTCGTGTCGGCCGCGTAGATCTGGAAGGACGGGATGGCCAGACCGAAGATGTGGAACTTCTCGCCCGAGTTGACGGGGAGCGGGATGTAGCCGAGGAGGTTCGAGACGAGTATGAAGACGAACAGCGTGCAGACGACCGGGAACCACTTCTTCGCCATCTTCGGGTCCATGTTCTCCTTGGACATCGAAAGGCAGAGGTTGTAGAGCGCCTCGACCGCCGTCTGGACGCGGTTCGGCCGGGTCGTCATGCGCTTGGATATCCAGACCATGATGCCGGTCGTGATGGTGCCGGCGATCAGCAAATAGAGGACGCCCTTGTCGAGACCGATCGGGCCGAAGAACTTGACCCACGGCAGGAGGTGGAACTCCTCCTGCGGCAGGAAGGCCTCGTTCTTGTGGCCCTTGATGCCGAAGAGGACGCCGAAGACGACGAGGCCGACGATGTAGACGGCCGCGACGCTGAGGAGGATCTTGCGCTGCTTGGTCATCGTGCCGGACTCCGCTGCGGCGGACCGCCGCCGAGGCGGATCACGAGGGCAACCGAGTAGGCCCCGAGGATGACCAGTCCTGCGGTGAGGCCGTCCGCACGGGCGGTGACCCCGGCGATGATGATCGCTCCGGCCAGCAGCCAGGTCCTGGCGAACGCCTCGGCGAGGTTGTAGCCGAGCTGCTTGCGCGGCTCGGTCACCCGGTCGATCCACCGGCGGTCGGTCGCCGCGACGAGTCGCTGGAGGATCCACCCGGCCGCGCCGATCGCGTAGCCGACGACCGGGGCGCCCAGCGCGAGTGCGGGAAGCGCGGCGACGACCACGAGAACGACATCCAGGTACCTCAGGACCTTCATCGACAGCTCACCGGACGCCGCGCTGACGTCTACCGCCAACGGGGGCCCCCCGGACGGTGGGAGCGAACCGCGCACACGGTCGGACGGGCGGTCCGGTGCGGGGCGGTCTCAGGATGGTGGGCAGCCAAGGGCTTGGGAGCGTTCATGTGCGTGGTGGACCCTACAGAGAGGCGGGGTCCGCGCGGTTTCCGCACAACCCGCCAGGCGCGCGAGAGTCCGGCCGCGCCCGGCCACTGTACAGATTCGGGGACTTAGTAACAAGTTTGTAACAGACGGCGCGAAGTGCTCGGGAGGCTGCGCCGGAGCAATCCGCTACCTTGGCGGGAGTCGCGAATGGGTCTGGGAGAAACAGAGATGCCGCGCAGGCGCCTGCTGCCCGGTCGTGCGGGTCCACGGCTCCCGCGTGGCTGGGCCGACGCGGTGCTCCAGGCCGCCTTCTGGGCCCTGGCCGACCTCCTCTACGAAGGGGTTCGGGGGATCGTCACCGGCCAGAGCGCCGTCGCCTTCGCCAACGGACGGTCGGTGATCTGGCTCGAGCGGGCGACTGGGACGTTCTGGGAGCCGCACGTCCAGTCGTGGATCCTCGGGCACGAGCGGTTGGTCGAAGCGATCAACTGGATCTATCTCAACGCCCAGTTCTCCGTCAACCTCTGTTTCCTGGCCGTCCTCTACATCTGGCGCAACGAGATCTTCTACTTCGTGCGAAACATGTACTTCGTCGCGATGGGACTCGCCCTCGTCGTCCACCTCAGCTTCCCGGTCGCCCCGCCCCGCCTGTTCCCTGAGTACGGGTTCATCGACACGGTCGCCCGTACCGCCCACCTCGACCAGGACTCGGGGGCGATCTCGCTGTTCGTCAACCCGTACGCGGCCGTTCCGAGCATGCACATGTGCTTCGCGCTGCTCGTCGGCGGGACCACGATCTGTCTGACGAGACGGCGCTGGCTTCGGGTGATCGGGGGCCTCTATCCGCTGCTCGTGCTCTTCGCGATCATCTCGACCGGCAATCACTTCCTCCTCGACGCCGCCGCCGGCGCGCTCGTCGCCCTGGTCGCCTTCCTCGCCGCAGACCGCGTGATGGCACGGGTCCGGCCGAACGCCTGGGCCTGGGCCCAACCGTCGCCCGCGGTTCTCCAAGCCCCGGCCGCCTCCCCCGACCCCGCCTGAGCGGGCCCCGCCCCCGCGGCCCGCCGCGCGGGCCTTTCGAGCTCAGAGCCTCGTCGTGAGGCTCAGCCCCCGGCGGTCGAGCTCGTCGAGCACGCGGGGAAGCGCGGCGACGGTCCGCCGCCACGATCCGGCCGAGCCGTAGGCGTCGGAGTCGTGGGCCAGCAGGACCGAGCCCTCGCCCAGCCTTCCGCCGGTCAGCAGGCGGGCGATCGACTCGGGCGTGGCGGTCGACTCCCAGTCGCGGCCCCAGTGGGTCCACAGGAGCGGGCGCCAGCGGTTGATCCGGGCGATCGTCAGCGCGGCGGCGTTGAAGACGCCGTACGGCGGCCGGTAGAGCTCGATCGCGACGCCGGTCGCGTCCTCGATTCGCGCCCGGGCCCGCCCGATGTCATCACGAACGGCCGCCGGCCCGAGGCGCAGAAGGTTCCGGTGGCGGTCGCAATGGAGGCCGATCCGGTGCCCGCCGGCGAGGATCTCGGCCGCGAGACCCGGGTTGCGGGCGACCTGTTCGCCGACGAGGAAGAACGTCGCCGGGGCGCCGCGGGCAGCCAGCGCCTCGAGCACGGCCGGCGTTCCCCGGGGATGGGGGCCATCGTCGAAGGTCAGTCCGACGTCCCGGCCGTCCCGCGTCCGATCGGCGATACCCAGCCGCGAGAGTAGGCCAACCGGCAGCTCACGCCCGTCGGCGTTCCACCGGGCGACGAGTCCGGTCAGGCCTGGCAGAAGATAGGCGCCGGCCAGGGCGACGCCGCCGGCCGCGGCCAGGCCGGTCGCCGGGGACTTGCGGGATGCCGAGGACGGGCGGGATGCCGGGGACTTGCGGGATGCCAAGGACGGGCGGGATGCCGAGGACGAGCGGGATGCCAAGGACGAGCGGGATGCCGAGGACGAGCGGGATGCCGAGGACGGGCGGGATGCCAAGGACGGGCGGGATGCCAAGGACGAGCGGGATGCCGAGGATGGGCCGGGTTGCGGGGACGGGCCGCCGGCGGCTGGCTCGGTCACCGACTCGGCACCTTCGACGTGCGTCGAGACCGACTGAGGCGTCAGCCGGTCAGCGTCGAGAACGGCACTCCCCGGAGGTTGCCGGCGCCGAGCTCGGCTGCGAGGCGATCGATCGACGCGGTCGACGTGGCGGACCCGTCGAGCGTGATCACGACGACGTCCCCCCTGCGGAGCGGCCGGGTCGGGACCGGGGAGGTCGAGCTCAGCGTGACCGAGCCGACGACCTGCCGGGCGCCGGCCGTCCGGGCACTGAGCAGCTGTCCGACGGTCAGCTCGCTCTGCGGCGCGAAGTAGTAGAAGCGGTGGTTGAGGCGCAGCATCCGGGCTTCGCGCCGGAGCTTCCCGCGCGTCTCGACCCAACGCAGGGCGCGAGCTCGCGTGACCTCGCACATCGGGGCGTCGCCGAGCGTCCTGAGGACGCGGAGCGTGGGTGCGCTCGGGACGCCGGCGACCGCGAAAGACGCGGTGACTCCGTCCTGGTGGAGGCGCTGGGCGACGCGGTCGATCGCACCGGGAGCGGTCCGCACGATCACACCGACGTCCGGCCGGTTGGTCGTCCAGGCGTGCACCGGGGGCAGGATCTTCTGTTCGACGGCGACCAGCTCGTCGGTCGAGAGCATCCAGGTCGCGAGTCCCATCGCCGCGATCAATCCGGTTGTCGTGTTCGCGAGGCGCGGGCGCCAGGCCGGGATCACACGGACGCGCAGCGGCGCGCGAAGGACGACCTCCGAGGCCGATGGGACCGTGTCGGTCTCGGCATCGGACTCCGGCTGGCGGGCGTCGCAGATCTGCTCGACGAGCTCGCGGAGCTCGCCGGTCGAGTTGGCGAGCCGGAGCAGGTAGAGGTCGGCCATCGCCTGGGTGTTGATCTTCGCGTGGCCGACCGGTAGGCCGTAGGAGACGACCGGACAGCCGCGAGCCATCGCCTCCAGGCAGGTGACGCCGCCGGTCGAGTGGACGAGGACGTCGGCCGCAGACAGGATGGCCGGCATTCGGTCGGTGAAGCCGAGCACGCGGACGTCGGGGTTGCCGGCGAACCGGCTGCCGAGCTTCTCGCGGATCATGTCGTTCTTGCCGGCCAGGCAGACGAGCGTCGCGCCGGGGATCTGAGACAACTCGTCGACCGCGCCGGCGATGTCGCCGACCCCCCAGCCACCGCCGGAGACGACGATGACCTTCCCGTCGAGCGGCAGGCCCAGCTCCCGGCGGGCGTCGTCCCGGCAACGCGGCTCGAGAAACTCTGCGGCGATCAGCGGTCGGACGAGCTCGACGCTGTCGCGGCCGGCGATCCGCTCGACCGGCGCGAGCGAGGCGTCGTACATCACGAGGTGCATGTCGATGCCCCGCTGGGCCCAGAAGAACAGCCCGGTCATGTCGGTGATCGTCGCGACGGTGGGGCATTGGACGATGCCGCGTCGCCGCAGCCGCCCGAGCACGACGGTCACCGCCGGATAGGTCGAGACGATCACGTCGGGCGCGTGCTCCTCGATCCGTTTGCGCAGACGGCGGGCGCCGAGGCGGCACAGCAGCGTCCGCGTGACGAAGCGGATCGCCGCGACGTGCTCGAGCAGCCAGTAGTAGAACGAGTAGGACCACGGCATGAAGCGCAGCTGGGTCCGGTATCCGTCCTCGACGACGTAGCGGAGGACCGGGCCCATCCCCCGGAGGCCGTCGATCACGGTGACCTCGACTGGGTCGGGTCCGTTTTCGAGCTGCTCGCACAGCGCCCGGGCGGCGGCGGCGTGTCCCTCGCCGACGTTGGCCGAGAGAATCAGAACGCGGCGCGGACCGTCAGCCGGCGGGGTCGGGCTGACGTGTTGGCGGCGAAGGCGCAAGATGATCACATGGCGTCCGACGACTCGCGGTCGGTCGCCAGGCTCGGGACCCCGGACTGATGCCGGCGGGCACCGATCGAGGCTCACCATAGCGGGAGCGGCGGGGGAAAGCAGGCTTCCCGGAAATCGATCGACGGTCTTAACACGATCTTCTCGCCTCGGCGGCTCCCGTGCCGGGTTGCGGTCGAGGAGGGAGAATGGGTCGATCGCGACCACGACGAGTCCATCGACAGCTCGAACGCCGCCAGACGTTGCCGCCGCCGCGGGCGACGACGGCGGCACACGGCGCGTCCCGGCCCGCCTGATCGCGACCACCGGCGCCGTCGCCCTCGTCGGGCTGAGCGTCGCGTTGGTCTGGCTCGGCGCGAAGGCGGCCGCCGCGCCGTCGAAGCTGGTCCCAGCGGCCGGGCCCGGCCGGTTTCCCGGCTGGCTTTCGGGGCCGCTGCACGGCATCCTGACCGGCAACCGCGGGGGCGGCTACGAAGGCCTCCTGATCGCGATCTGCGCATGCTACGTCGTCGTTCTCGGGTCGGCTCGAGCGCTCGGGCCCCGCACGCTCTGGGCGGGCATCCTGACCGCCCACCTCGCGGTCCTGGTCGGTCCGCCGCTCCTCTCGGCCGACGTCTTCGGGTACCTCGACTTCGCCCGGCTCGGCGTCCTCCACTCCCTCGACCCCTACACCCACACGGCGGCCGCCGCCGCCGGCGACGCGATCTATCCCTACCTCGGCTGGCATGACGTCAGCACGCCGTACGGCCCCCTCTTCACGCTGCTGACCTACGGTCTGGTCCCGCTTGGCATCGCCGGCGGAATCTGGGCGCTGAAGGTCCTCGCCGTGGTGACCAGCCTCGCGACGATCGCTCTCGTCTGGCGGTCAGCCGCCCGGCGAGGCCTGGCGCCCGGGCCGGCGGCAGCGCTGCTCGGCCTCAACCCCCTGCTGCTGGTGTTCGCGGTCGGCGGCGCGCACAACGACACCCTGCTCGGGCTCCTCGTCGCCGCCGGGCTGGTCGCCGTCCTCGACCGCCGGGACCTCGCCGGCCCGGCGACCCTCGTCGGTGCGATCGCGATCAAGGCGTCCGCGGGATTGGCGTTGCCCTTCGCGCTGATCGCCGCCCATCGGCGCGATCGCGGCGCTCAGGCGCTGCTCGCGGTCGTCGTCGCACTCGCCAGCATCGTCCTGGTCGCGCTGGTCGGCTTCGGCGGTGAGATCTCGGGGATCGCCGGCTCGCTGCGCGGCCAGCAGCAGCTCGTCGCGATCCACAGCGTGCCCTCCCTGGTCTCCCGCGGGCTCGGGCTCGGCCGGCTCGACCCGACGGTTCGCGTGGGCTTCGAGCTCGCTTTCGTAGCCGTCCTGATCACCTGTCTCGTCCACGCCTGGCAGCACGCCGGCCGCTGGCTCGAGGCCTACGGCTGGACTGCGCTCGCCCTGCTCTGCGCGACCGCCTGGCTGTTGCCGTGGTACGCCGTGTGGGCACTGCTCCCGGCTTCGTTGAGCGCTGACCGGCGGCTGCGGGCCGGCACGCTCGTGGTCTGCGCCTATCTGGTCGCCAGCCGCCTGCCGCTGGCCTACCCGGTCCTCGGTTAGGCGGTCGGCCTCCGCCGGGGCGACCCCGGGCGGGTGTCCGTCTCGATTCGTCCGGCGTCCCGCGCCGAGCCCGCCGAGATCGGCGGCAACCGTGGCTGACGAACGAGTGCCGGAGGACGGCAACGGCAACGAAGCGAGCCCCCTCAGACCGTCCGCGATCCCGAGGTCCTCAGGCTCCCCGGGGAGCCCGGCGGGCGCGTGGCTCGGCGGCCCGCGGGCCGCCATCCCCGCCCGCCGACAGGTCGCTCGCCTCGACGATGTCGAACTCGCCCGTCTCCAGGCGCTCGGCGACGGACGCCTCGATCTCCTGGTCACTCGCGTCCGGCGCCAGCCGGCGCTGGCGTATCGTGGCGATGCGCTTGAACTTGAGGATCTCGAGCACGTAGATCAGGTAGACGCTCGCCGCGCCGACGACCAGGCCGAGTCCGCACATCACGAGCGACCAGCCCATGTGGAGGTGTCCGTGGTGATCTGAATAGGGGATGAACCGGAGGGCCAGCGCGAGGCCGGCGAGGAGCAGGGTCCACCCGTAGAAGTAGACGACCGTCCGCCTCGGGCTGAAGCCGATCCGCGCCATCCGGTGGTGGAAGTGCTCGCTGTCGGGCTTGTAGAACGGCTGGTGGTACTTGAGTCGCTTGAGGATCACGAAAGTCGTGTCGAGGAAGGGGACCGCAAGCAGGATCAGGGGCATCGCGAACGAGACGACGACCGGTGTCTTGACCGTCCCCTCGACCGTCAGGACGCCCATCAACAGGCCGAGCAGGTTCGACCCGCAGTCGCCCATGAAACTCGACGCCGGCGGGAAGTTGTGGATCAGGAAGCCGAGCGCCGCTCCGGCGGTCAGCGCCGCCAGGCCGGCGGCCTGCGTCTGCCCGAGGTCGAAGGCGATCACGGCGAGCGCAGCCGCGATGATCACGCAGACGCCTGCCGCAAGGCCGTCGACGCCGTCGGAGAAGTTGACGATGTTCATCATGGCGACGAGGCCGACCGTCGTCAGCACGCCCCCGGCGTTCGGAAAGTGGAGGGCGCCGACGAACGGGAGCGTGATCAGGTGGACGACGACCCCGCCGTCGACCGCGATCACGGCTGCGACGACCTGGCCGGCAAGCTTGATCATCGGTGAGAGCTCGAAACGGTCGTCGAGCGCTCCGATCAGGGTGATCACCCCCGCGGCGAGGAAGACCCCGTGCCAGAGTCGGGTTCCCGGGAGGAAGGCGAGACCGCCAACGAGAGCCCCCGCGAAGATCGCGAGACCCCCGAGAAGCGGCGTCGCCCGGGACGAGAGCCCCCGGTCGCGCGGCTGGTCGACCGCCCCGACGCGGACGGCGAGACGCATCGTGAGCGGCGTCAGGGCCGCCGCGATCGCCACTGCCAGCGTGAACGCGTAGAGCGCGTCGAGTTCGGTGATCTTCATGCGCGGCCGAAGCATCGCACGCACCCCCGTCAGATGGGCCGGAACTCCCCGAGCAGCCGGCGGATCTCCTCGACGCCGACCGCCCCCGCCCGCACGACCCGCCAGCCGGCGTCCTCGTCGAGGCCCGAGAGGTCGACCACCGTCGACGGGACCCCCGGGAGCTCGCCGCCGTCGACGACGAGATCAGCGCCGTCGAGGATCTCCCGCGGCACATCGGTCAGCCGGCACGGGTCGGGTCCACCGGCGAAGTTGGCGCTCGACTGGAGGAGCCGACCGTCGAGCGGGAGGTCGCCGAGCGGCACCCTGAGTCCCAGCACTCCCGATCCGCCGGCCAGCGGGAAGCGTCCGCGCGGGTTGGCGACGAGCAGCGTCACCGGGCCGGGGAGCAGCAGCTCGACCGCCCGGCGGGTGGCCGCGCCGAGCTCGTCCAGGTCGGCCACCATCGCCCCGACCGTGCCCCACATGACGGCGGCAGGCTTTCCCCCCGAACGCCCCTTGAGCTCGTACAGACGCCGGACCGCCTGCGGATTCTCCGGGTCGCATCCCAGGCCGTAGACCGTGTCGGCCGGGAATACGACCACCCCACCGGCATCCACGCAGCGGTCGATCCGACTCACCCCGGCGCGGCCACCACCCGCTCGACCGCCGCGCCAGCCCGCCGGCCCACCACGACCCGCTCGATGTCGGCCAGGTCCCGGCGGACCTCGATGTCCGTGAACCCGGCCGACGCCACCAGCCCGAGGACCGCCGCGGCCTGACCGGCGCCGATCTCGAGCCCGAGGACCGGGGTCGACGTCGCGGCGACCGCGCCGACCAGCCGCCGGATCACCGCGAGACCGTCGGCCCCGCCGTCCAACGCGAGCGCCGGCTCGTGCCGGCACACCTCCGGCTCGAGCCCAGCGAGGACCGCGCTCGGGATGTACGGCGGGTTGGAGAGGATCGCGTCCCACTCGCCGTCGACCCCGTCGAGCAGGTCGGCCTCGATCCAGCAGACATCGAGGCCAAGCCTCGTGCCGTTCGATCGGGCGAGCGCGAGGGCCGACCGGCTGCGGTCAGACGCCGAGATCCGCAGGTCCGGACGCTCGTCGGCCAAGGCCAGGGCGATCGCCCCGCTCCCGGTCGCGAGGTCGAGCACGCGGGCCCCGACCGGCAGGTCGAGACCGACCTCGACGAGGTGCTCGGTCTCCGCCCGCGGAATCAGGACCCGCGGGTCGACGGCCAGCTCGATTCGCCGGAAGGCCCGCCGGCCAAGGATGTATGCGACCGGCTCGCGGAGGACCGACCGCCGGCGGACGAACGACTGATACGCCCGGACCGCCGACCCCTCGACCGGTGCCTCCGGATGGCTGTGGAGCCGCGCGCGGGGAACGCCAAGGACCTCCGCGAGCAGGAGCTCGGCGTCCAGCCGAGCGCTCGGCGACCCGCCGGCCGCGATCGCCGTCGACCCGCCGTCGAGCGCATCCCGAACGCTGACCCCCCTCGCCAGACTCGCCCCGCCCGACCGGCTCACGCGACGCCGGCCTGGTCGGCCAGGCGCCGGCGCTTCTCCTCGGACTGGAGGCCGCTCGTGAGCTCGCCGAGGTCGCCCTCGAGGACGGCATCGAGGTTGTGGACCGTCACCTTGATCCGGTGGTCGGTGACTCGCCTCTCGCCGTAGTTGTACGTCCGGATCTTCTCTGCCCGCTCGCCCGTCCCGACCTGCGACCGCCGGTCGGCGGCGAGCTCGGCCTGCTGGTCGGCGAGCGCTCGCTCGTACAGGCGCGCCCGCAGCACCCGGAGGGCCTTCTCCCGGTTCTGCAGCTGGGACTTCTCGTCCTGCATCGAGACGACGATCCCGCTCGGCTTGTGGGTGATCCGGACAGCCGAATCCGTCGTGTTGACCGACTGGCCGCCCGGTCCGCTCGACCGGTACACGTCGATCGTGAGGTCGTTCGGGTCGACCTGGACGTCGACGTCCTCGGCCTCGGGGAGCACGGCGACGGTCGCCGTCGAAGTATGGACCCGACCCTGCGACTCGGTCGCCGGGACCCGCTGGACACGGTGGGTCCCGCCCTCGAACTTGAACACCGAGTAGGCGCCGTCGCCCTTGATCGCAAACGTGTACTTCCCCTCGCCGATGTCCATCGCCTCCGTCTGGAAGCCGAGGCGGTCGGCGTAGCGTCCGAGCATCCGGTAGATGTCGGCCGCCCAGAGGCCGGCTTCGTCCCCGCCGGCGCCGCCCTGGATCTCGATGATCACGTTCTTGTCGTCGTTCGGATCCCGCTCGACCATCGCCAGCCGGATCTCCTCCTCGAGCTCGTCGATCCGCTCGCGCGAGCTGTCGAGGACCTCGCGGAGCTCGAGATCCTCCCCGTCGGCGAGCAGCTCCTCGGCCCCGGCGGCGTCGTCGCGCGCGTGCCGCCATTCCTCGGCCAGCCGGGCTGCCGCCTCGAGCTGGTGGTAGGCCTGCCCGACCTCCTTGTACCGCTGGCGGTCGCCGATCACGTCGGGGTTGGTCATCTGAGCGCCGAGCTCGGCGAACCGGGACTCGATCTGTTCTACGAGCGACTCGATCATCCAGCCGAGGGTAGCGCCCCCCCGGCCGTGCGGGGCGTGTCGCTCAGGCTACGTGGCCCTACGGGACGTGGCTCAGGCGACGACTTCGAGGCCGACGAGCTCCTCGGGTGTGGGCGCGTCGTCCTTCTCCTCGTCGAGCACCGCCTCGAGAGCGGCGATCGCCACGGCCAGCTGCGTCAGGTCCGGCTCGCGGGTCGTCAGCCGCTGGAGGGCCAGGCCCGGGCTCATCACGATCTGAACCCACCGCCGGCGGCGGTTGCGCCCGGCGAACTTGATCGCCTCGAAGGACAGGCCGACGATCAGGGGAATCCCGACGATCCGCGTGAGGACCAGCCAGTACCACGCGGGGAGGCCGATCGGGGCGAAGACGAAGATCGAGATGACCATCACGATCAGGAGGAAGCTCGTCCCGCAGCGTGGATGCAGGCGGGAGAAGACCTGGGCGTTCTCCGGCGTCAGCGGCCGGCCGGCCTCGTAGCAGGAGATCGTCTTGTGCTCGGCCCCGTGGTACTCGAAGACCCGGCGGAGGTCGCGCAGGCGCGAGAGGAGGAGGAGGTAGCCGAGGAAGATGCTCGTCCTGATGAGACCCTCGATCAGCCAGAAGAGCGTCGACGAATGGAGCTGCGACTTGATCAGGCTGGTCAGGCCGACCGGGGCGACGAAGAAGAGGCCGATCGCGAAGACCAGCGAGACGACCACCGTGCCGGCCCAGACACCCCCGGAGATCTCCTGCTCGTCCTCCGGCAGCTGGGCGCTCGCCGAGATGTTGAGGGCCTTCATCCCGACGGTCAGCGACTCGCCGAGGGCGATCACGCCACGGACGAGCGGCAGCCGCATCCACCGGTGACGGCGAAGCGGCGAGTCGAGCGGAAAAACCCGAACCTCGATCTCGCCGGTCGGGACCTCCCGCCGCTCGGTACCGAACTGGACGGGGGTCGGCTTGCGCACAGCGACCGCCCAGGTCCGGACGCCGCGCATCATGACGCCCTCGAGCACCGCCTGGCCGCCGACGGGCGCGTCCCGCGTCGTGTTCAGCGTGTCCTGGACATCGCCCACCGTCGAGGAGACCCGGTCGGCCGCGGCGGCGGGAGTCGCGGCAGGCACCAAGGCCTCAGGCGGGCCCGGCGCGGCCACGACCTACCGCGATGCGGCGGCGCGCTGGCGGCTCTTGGCGACCCGGCGCTGGAAGCGCTCGACCCGACCACCGGTGTCGACCAGCTTCTGCCGGCCGGTGTAGAACGGGTGACAGTTCGAGCAGATCTCGACCTGGATGTCGCTCTTCGTAGACCGCGTCGTGAACTCGTTGCCGCACGTACAGCGGACGTGGGCTTCCGTGTAGTTGGGGTGTATCGCAGTGTTCATCGGACTGCACAGTGTAGCGACCCGGTTTTCCGATCGGCTGCTAGGGGCCGCGCACGGCGGCCGCGGCCGATCGTCTCCAAGCCTGGCCGTCGGCGTTCGGGCACGGGGGTCGGGTTCGCGCACGGGGCGGGCGGAGTTCGCACGCGCCGCCGGGGTTCGGCCACCGGCCGGTCGGGGTTCGGGCGGGCGCCTGCTACTTGCACGTCACCGTCCGCGTGTCGTCGACCCTCGTCGACTCGGGGATGACATCCGCCGGGTCGACTCCGATCTGCACCGTCCGACCGTGTGTGCACGCCGGCCCGGTGAACTCGACGACCGTGCGGCTGCCCGACTCAAGCGCGGAGACCGTCCGCTCGGGGAGAGCCACGCCGCCGACGGTCATCCCGACGGCGAACGGACCGGTCGCGACGGCTCCGTCGTTGCGGATCGTGACGTCGTAGGTCGAGCTGCCGGACGGCGGCCCCCGCGTGATCGACACGGCCCCGGCCACGAGGTTCGCCAGCTGGGCAGGCTGGACGCAGGAGACGGTCGTCCGGGTCGCCCGCCGGATCACGTGGTGCTCGCCGTCGAGCCACCGGTAGCCGACCTGGACGCGGAAGGACGCCGGCGCAGTCAGGCTGGTGACCTCCTGGCTGTAGTTGAAGACGCCGATCCCCGCAGCCGAGCTCTCCCAGACGCCGAAGCCCGGAACGCCGGTCAGCAGGCGATAGCCCGGGGTCCCCGGGGTGTGCTCGTAGAGCTGGAGGCGCAGCGACATCTGCTGGGTCTGAGCCGTCGCGACGATCTGCGCCGCAAAGGTCGCGTAGCGATCCGGGAGGTCGGCCGCCGTGTGGCACGCCGTCAGCGTCGCCGTGACCCGACCCGGGATCGATGTCGGGCCGGAGCCCGGCGGGTTCGCCCCGCCGGTCGCGAGGGCCGGAACGGCTGCCGCGGCGAGCACGCCGGCGGCTGAGATCGAGACGGCGGCCGCACGGACGACGCGGCGGATGCGGGCCCGCGGGCCGGGGGAGAGTCGGAGAAGTTGCATGGTGCCCAAATGAACACCGTAAGCAGCCTGAGGTTGCGGTCGCCCCCGCCGATCGGCCGGCGTCAGGCGATCGGCTGAGTGCTCTCGGCGATCGCCAGCATCTGGCGGTTGGTGAGCCGCGTGTCGACGGTGTTGTTGAGCCAGTAGACCGCCCCCGGCACCCGCCACGAGACGACCCGGATGTGACTGCCGTCGAGGTAGACGCCGAAGGTCCGCTGGCCGATCCGCCGCGTCTCGTGCGGGCCAGCCAGGATCGGCGGGGTCAGCCAGTTGGTGCCCTCGACCCCGTAGTACTCGCCGACCTGGCCCCGGTCGATCGAGATCACGTACGCCTTGTGCTTGACGTTCTGCTCGTCGCGCAACGTGTACGCCCGGACGATGTCCGGCACGCCGGTGCTCTGGAGGCGGAGTTGCGGCTCATACAGCTTGATCGGCAGGCCGACCGACGCGACGTTGGCCAGGCCGATGTCGCTCGCCGGGGTCGGCGACAGGGCGAGCGTGGCGACCGTCTTCGGCGACGTCGACCGGTGGAGGGCGACGCTGGGGACGGTGATCTTCGACGGGGGATTCCCGTTGAGGAAGTCGGCGACCGTCGCCTGGATCTGCTCCGGCGTCGAAACGACGTAGCTCCCACCGGCGATCGTCACATTCGGATCGTCCTCGAAGGAGACCTGGCGGACCGGCCGACCGAGCGAGAACGCCGCGAGCGTGAAGAGGTGGAGGATCTGCGCGGTCCCGTGGATGTCGGTCGCCACGGCATCCCGCAGCGCCCGCAGGAGGGCATCCTTCTTGTTGATCAGCCCCTGCACGCCGATCTGCTGCTTGGCCTGGCGGACGAAGTCCTGCTGGCGGGCGGCCCGGACGATGTCCGAATCGAAATGCCGGTACCGGGCGTAGTCGAGCGCCGGCTGTCCGCACAGCTTCTGGTAGCCCGGCTGGATGTCGATGCTCGCGTAGTTGGTCGCGACAGTCCCGAGATTGACGTTGTAGTAATGGCGGTCGACGAAGATGTACACGCACCCGATCGCGTCGATCAGCTTCCTGAAGCCGGCGAAGTTGACCGCGACGATGTGGTTGACCGCGATCCCCGGGAGCGTCGCCTCGACGGTCTTCGCCGCGAGGTTGACTCCCCCGATCGTGTACGCCTCGTTGATCTTCGCCGTCGTCACCGTCCCGTCCGGCTTGGCGATCGTCGTGCGGAGATCCCGCGGGACCGACAGCTCTGAGGTCTGATCGTGGTTCGGATCCATGCGGATCAGCAGCAGCGTGTCCGAGTGGGGCGGGTTCGCCCGGTCGAAGGCGCTCTTCGACAGCTTTCGGGCATCCGTCCCGACGATGAGGATCGTCTCGGCACTGCCGGCCTGGTCGGGAGTGATCACGCCGGCCGCCGTGTGGAGGGTCGCCGGACCGATCAGGTCGGCGACGTGCTTGACCTCGAGCAGGACCGCCGCCGCCGCGGCCGTCGCGCTCAGCAGGACGATCGCCAGGCTCCCGAGCACGAAGCGCTTCCACAGGCCGCCGCCCCGCTGGCCCGTCTCGAACGGCGTCATGACCCGCCACCTGGGCGGCTTGACCGCTCAACCGGGAATCGCCTCGCAGGCGTCGAGGACCGGCCTGCCGCCCGAGTCCCGCCCGGCTCGGGCGTTCGCCCACAGCCGTCGGCCCGCCCGACACCGGTCAGAAACAAGAGTCCGCGCAACGCCGTCACGTTATCCGGTAGAGCGGACCGTCGCCCCCATCCGGCACCGTCAGGCGCCCCCCCTTCGCCGTGATCGCCCCGCACTGGACGCAGTTCGTGTAGTTCACGATCACCTCGACCCGATCGCCCGCGGCCGGCGTGCCGCCGGCCGGCGGGTCCGGGACCTCGTAGACGCCGGCCGGGCACATCCACCGCCAGGTCTCGGCGACCGCCCGCGGGACGTTGCGCTCGACGCGGATCTGGTTCGGCGCGTCATCTCGGGTCGTGTTCCCCGTGATGAAGACGCTCGACAGCTTGTCGAACGTGTACTTCCCGTCCGGCTTCGGGTACCCGGTCTCCCGGTCGCCGATGAACATCGCCTGTTCGGCGTCCCGGTGGTTGGACCACCGGCCGCCGGGGAACCGCCCGCCCGTCGCGATCATCGCGTTGACCGCGGCTCCGCCGACGACGAGACCCCGGTAGAACGGCTGGCGCATGTTCCGCGTCCGGCGAAGGTCCCGCCCGATGATCGACTCGTCGACCGCCGTCCCGTAAGCGCTCAGGTCGTCGGAGTTGGCTGAGAGGGCGGCAAAGATCGCTTCGGCCGCGAGCATTCCCGACTTGATCGCGTAGTGGATGCCCTTCAGCTCCGGCACGTTGACCATCCCCGCCCCGTCGCCCGTGATCGCCAGGCCCGGGGCCGTCAGGGTCGGCATCGCCCAGTAGCCGCCCTCGGGGATCGCCTTCGCTCCCCACGCGATCCGCGTTCCGCCGTCGAGGATCCCCCGGATCAAGGGGTGGAGCTTGAACTGCTGGAGGACGTCGTGGACCGAGAAGGTCGCGTCCGCGTAGTCGAGGCCTGCGACGAACCCGATCGACACCCGGTCGTCGCCCATCGGGTAGACCCACGACCCGCCGAACTCGTGGTAGCGCCGCCCGATCCGCAGGGGCCAGCCCAGCGTGTGGATGACCCTGCCGAGCGGCCGGGGAACCTCCCAGACCTCCTTGACCCCAAGCGACCAGACCTGCGGCTCGGCGTGTTCGGCCAGACCGAAGTGCCTGATCGCCGCCCCCGTCAGGTGACCCCAGCCGCCCTCGGCGAGGACGGTGGCCCGCGCTGTCACGTCGGCGCCCGGCTCGAAGTTCCGTTGTGGCTTCCCGTCCCGTCCGCGGCCCTTGTCGCCCGACCGGACCCCCCGGACGGCACCGTCTGTGACGAGCAGCTGGGTCGCCGCCGTCTCCGTCAGGACGAACGCCCCCGCCTCCTCCGCCCGGTCTGCCATCCACCGGCAGAGCTCCGAGACCGAAACGATCTGGTTGCCGTGGTTGCGGAAGTTCGGCGGGACGACCGGCAGGCGGATCGCCCGACGCTCGCTCGTCATCAGGTAGACCGCCTCCCCCGGCACGTCACCGTAGCTCGGCCAGTCCCTGCGGGTCAGGTCGGGGAAGAGCTCCTCGAGGGGTTCGGGGCGCATGACCGCGCCCGAGACGGTCTGGCCGCCGCAGACCTTGGCCTTCTCGATCACGGCGACCGGGACCTCCCCGAGCCGCTCGCGGAGCTCCGGATCGCCTTCGAGGAGCTGGAGCAGCCGGTTCGCCGTCGCCAGGCCGGCCGGTCCGCCGCCGACGATCGCCACGCCGACCTCGATCCGGTCGTCCTGCGGATCGACCGACCCCTTGATGAACTCCACCGCCGGGTCGACCGGCGGCGGGTAGTCGCTCGGGGCGTAGCGGTCGCTGACGGCCGGGGTCACGACCGCCGGCCTCAGGCCGCCCGGCTCTTGAGCGCGTCGATCAGCTTCGGCAGGATCTTGTTGAGGTCGCCGATCACGCCGAGGTCGGCGAACTCGAAGATCGGGGCGTTCGCGTCCTTGTTGATCGCCACGACGTTCTCCGACCCCTGCATCCCGACCTTGTGCTGGATCGCCCCGGAGATCCCGGCCGCCAGGTACAGCTTCGGCGAGACGGTCTTTCCGGTCTGGCCGATCTGCGCCGAATACGGGTACCACCCGGCGTCGACGACAGCCCGCGTCGCCGCGACCGCGCTGTTGGAGCCGAGTGCCGCGGCCAGCGCCTCGCACAGCTCGAAGCCCTCCGCCCGGCCGAGGCCGCGTCCGCCCGCGACGAGGATGTCCGCGCCCTCGATGTCGACGTCGGCGCCCCGCTGCTCGCCCCGCGCGAGCATCCTCGCCCGCAGCGAGAAGGCCGAGAACTCGACCGCGACGTCCTCCACCGCGGCCGCCCCGTCACCCGGCTGGGCGATCTCGAACGCGTTGAGCCGGCCGATCACGATCCCGACCCGGCTGCGGTAGGAGATCTCCGAGATCGCCGTGTCCCCCAGGATCGGTCGCTCGGCGATCAGCTCGCCGTCGACCACCCTGACCGCCGTCACCTCCATCGCGACGCCGGCCCCCAGGCGGGCCGCGAGACCCGCGCCGATCTCGAAGCCGAGCAGTCCGCCGCCGAACAGCGCATACGAGATCCCGTCCCGCTCGACGACCGCCGCCATCGCGTCGACGACCGGCTGGGCCAGGCCCTCCGGTCCGGCGACCCTGTAGACCTTTGTCACGCCGTAGCGTCCCAGTGTCGCGCACAGCTCGGTGCTCGCCGACTCCCCGACGACGATCGCCTTCGCCTCCCCGCCGAGCTCGCCGGCCAGGCGGACGGCCTCGCTGACGGCGCCGAGCGAGTTCTTGTTGAACGCGCCGTCGTAGTCGAGCGCGTAGACCAGGATGTCCCTGCCCATCAGATCAGCTTCCTCTCGTCGAGCCAGGCGACGATCCGCGCGACCGTCTCCGACGTATCCTCGTCCTCGATCAGCTCGCCGGCCGCCTTCTGTGGCGGCGGCTTGGCCCCCGTCCAGCGCGCGCCCGAATGGTCGCCGCCGACTCTCGTCGGGTCGATCTCGACGTCGGTGACCGACAGCGTGTCGAGCCGCTTCTTCTTGGCCCCCATGATCGCCTTCAGCGACGGATACCGCGGCTCGTTGATCGCGTCGCCGACCGCGATCACCGCCGGCAGCTCGACCGCCACCGTGTCGTATCCGTACTCGGCCTGGCGCTCGCACCGCAGCCAGGCCGGGCTGTCGTCTGCGGCGGCTTCGACGTCAAGCTTGATGACCTGGGTCAGCGACGGCATGCCCAGATGGTCGGCGACGACCGCTCCAACCGTGTAGCACTCACCGTCGTCGGACTGCTGTCCCAGCAGGACGATGTCCGGATCCTCCCGCCGGAGTGCCTGCGCCAGGGCATAGCCCGTGGCCGCGACATCCGATCCCGCAAGGGCCTCGTCGGTCAGGTGGACCGACCGGTCGGCTCCGAGCGAAACGGCCTTGTGGAGGGCGCGGACCGCCGTTGCCGGGCCCATCGTCACGGCGACGATCTCGTCGATCGCGAGCACCCCGCCTTCCCTGATCTGCATCGCCGCCTCGATCGCGTGGGTGTCGTACGGGTTGAGGTTGCGCTCTCCGCTCCGATCCATGCGCCCGGTCGTCGGGTCGATCCGCTTCTGGACGGCGGCGTCCGGCACGTCTTTGACGAGGACGCAGATCTTCATTCGTGACTCCTCGTTGTGCGGGGCTTGCCCATCGCTGCCCGGCATCGTAGCGACGCCGTTGATTGACGAATCAGTCGGGTCGGGCGGTCGGATGGAGTGACCGATCAGCCGACGGCGGCGACGGCGTCCCGGATGAAGTCGATGATCGCCTGGGTCGGCGCCCCCGGAGTGAACACCTCGGCCACGCCGAGCCGCTTCAACTCGGGGATGTCATCCGCCGGGATCGTCCCGCCGACCGTGATCACGACGTCGTCGATCCCCTCGGCGTGGAGCAGGTCGACCACTCGCGGGACAAGGGTCATGTGGGCGCCCGAGAGAATCGACAGGCCGACCGCGTCGGCATCCTCCTGGATCACCGTCTCGACGATCTGCTCGGGTGTCTGGTGAAGGCCGGTGTAGATGACCTCCATGCCGGCGTCCCGGAGCGCCCGGGCGATGATCTTCGCCCCCCGGTCGTGGCCGTCGAGGCCGGGCTTGGCGACCACGACGCGGATCTTCTTCTGGGTGGCGTGGTCGGGGTCGGGCATGCGCGATTGGCGCCCGAGAGTCCAGCCGCCCGGCGCGCGCGCATTCTAGTCGACCGCGTGTCACGCTCCCGGGGCGGCGCGCCGGCCCGCGGGCGCGCGGGCGCCGGTCCGGTCTGAGGTCGGGTCGGAGGCCGGCTCGGGAGGCCGGGTCGGAGGCCGGCTCGGGAGGCCGGGTCGGAGGCCGGGTCGGAGGCCGGGTCGGGAGGCCGGGTCGCAGGCCGGGTCGGGAGGCCGGGTCGGAGGCCGGGTCGCAGGCCGGGTCGGCGGCCTTCACCGGTTTCCGATCGTCCGGGGTATCCCGGAGCCCTCTGCGGATGATCCCGCCTACCCGTTCGGCCTCGCGGGGACGACAATCTCGAAGATGGCGACTTCCCCCCTCACAGGCGCATCACCGACCGGCGCTCCCGGGCTTCGGGTCCCGCTGACCCGCGCCCGCGACGGGCGCTGGCTTGCCGGCGTCTGCGCCGGCCTCGCCCGCCATCGCACCCTCCCCGTCCGCTTGGTTCGGATCGCGTTCGGCGTCAGCGCCCTGGTGGGCGGAGTCGGCGTCCTCATCTACCTAGCCTGCTGGCTGATCATCCCGACCGACACCGACGACGGGACGAGGGCGGCCGGGACCCGCGGTATCGTCGTCCTCGCGCAGGGCTGCGCCGCGTGCGTCGGCCTCGCGACGCTCGCCGCGCTCGGCGCCGCGGCCACGATCTTCGGCTTCGGCTGGGTGGTCCTCGTGATCGCGGCCGTCGTCCTCCTAGCCGCCCTGGCGACCTGGCCGCGGGTCGGCGCCGGGTGGACCCTGCTGCCGATCGCCGCCCTCGTCCTCCCCTCCCTGGCGATGGCTGCCGGCGGGGTGCGGATCGATCCCGAGAGCCGGGACGTCGCAGTCGCTCCGCGGTCGGTCGCGGCCATCCCTCACGCCGGCTACAACTCCGGGCTCGGGTCCCTTCTCGTCGACCTCCGCCACACCGCCTTCCCGGCGACCGGGAACATCACCCTGAGAATCGACGCAGGAATCCGGCGGACGATCGTCGCCCTGCCGACCAAGCGGTGCGTCCTCGTCGACCTCAAGTACGACGTCGTCCCCTTCGCCGCGCGAGTCGGATCGTTCCTCAGCGGGCGGGACGCACCCTTCTCCGGCGTCACGCTGTTCGGAGTCCTCCAGGGGTCGCGGGCCGGGGAGGACGGAAACGTCCCCGGCCCGACCGCGGCCAGCCCGATCCTGACGGTCTACTTCCACTCGGCCGGCGGCAGCCTCTACGTGCGGGACTATGCCGACAATGTCGATCCCCAGACCGAGCCTGACTGGCCGGGGTATCCCGTGAGCCTCGAGCCACGCCCGAATACCACGGGCACGCCGCCGGCCGCAGCCAAGCGCCTGATCGATGGCTGGCTGCTGCGCCGGCGGGTCCAGTCGGCCTCGGCCGCCAGGGTCAATCGGCTGCTTCCCGGTCCGTGCGGAGGCTCGGTCGGCCAACCGACACCGGCCCGTCCGGTGGGGGGACCGTTCGGCGGGCCCTACCCCTATCCGTATGCAGGGCCGTATCCAACGGTCAAGCCGTACGCCGTGGGTCCGATCGGAAAGTCCGCGGGGTCGATCGGGAAGGCCGCGGGGCCGATCGGAAAGACCGCGGGCCCGATCGGGAAGGGCTACTTCGTGACACCGGCGGGTGCCGCGGGTGCCGCGGGTGCCGCGGGTCCCGCGGGTGCGGCGGGTGGGTCGTCGCCGGCCGGAGGCATCCCAGCCCGCCCGACTCCGCCCGCACCTCCGGCGCCGCCGTCGACCGGCGGAGCCGCCCGGGCGACGAGCACGGACGGCGCGTCCGCCCAGGCAAAGCCGTCCGCGGGCGCGGCCACCCGGGCAAAGCCCTCGGACGGCGCGGCCCCCACGCCCAAGCCCTCGTCCGGCGCGGCCGCCCGGACGACGTCGTCGGCTTCGGCGCACAAGCACGCCAAGTCCTCGGGGGCTCGCGGACGGACGACAACGACGACCGCGAGCGGCCGATGAGCCCGCAGGTTCGCGTCGCCCTCAGCGCCCGGGCCGGCGACGCCGCGTGGCGGGCGACGGGACTCGCGGGAACGGCCCTGATCGCCGGGCTTGCGATCGGCCTGTCGAGCCGTGACCACGAGCTGCTGGCGGCGTCGGTCGCCCTCTCAGGAGTCGTCGTGGCGGCCTTCGTGCTCCTGCCGCCCGCCGGTCGGGCGATCCGCAGCCAGCCGGCACCGGCGATCTTCGGGCTGGTCGCGTTCGTCCTCCTCGGCTGGTCGGCCATCAGGCAGGCCGGCTTCGGTCACCAAGGGCTTCCGGCCGGGCTCCCGGGTCTGCAGCTGGTCAGCGCGATGTGGGGTGTCGGCCGGGCTGCGATCCTCCCGCTCGCGTTGATGACGCTCGCCGTGACCGGGGGACTCGTCCTGATCGCCGACTCGCTGCGTTCGCGACACGGCCTCGCCCGCGCGCCGCGGGACGCTCCCTGGCAGCGACTGACCGGCAGCGGCGGTGACTCGAGCGGCGTGCCGTGGCGCGCCGTCGCCGGAGTCCTCCTGATCGCCTGGGCCGGCGTTCTCGGGATCGGCCTCGCCGGGCGGTATGTGGCCAACAACGGCGCCCTCCAGATCCTTCTGCTCGTGCTGATCGCCGGAGGTGCGGCGATCGTGATCGGAACGCCGTTGCTGATCTCCTCGCTGACCCGGATCGACCGCGACCAGGCCGAGCACGCCCGCGAGGACGAGCGCCAGCGCTTCGCGGCGCATCTCCACGACTCCGTGCTCCAGACGCTCGCCCTCGTCCAGCGGCAGGCCAACGACCCGGTCGCCGTGGCTCGCCTCGCCCGACGCCAGGAGCACGCGCTCCGCGCATGGATGGCCGGCGAGGCCGAGTTGACCAGCGAGACCGTGAGCGCCGCGATCCGGACTGCCGTGGCGGAGGTCGAAGACGAGCAGTCGATCACGGTCGAGGTGTCGATCATCGGCGACCGCCGGCTCGACACCGCCGGGGAGGCGCTCGTGGCGGCCGCCCGCGAGGCGCTCCGCAACGCGGCTCGCCACGCTGGTGGCGCCGCTGTGTTCGTCTTCGCCGAGCTGTCGGCCGGCGGCGCAGAGGTTTTCATCCGCGACGAAGGCGGCGGCTTCGAGCTCGCCAGCGTGCCGAGCGAGCGGCGCGGCATCCGCGATGCGATCGTCGGCCGGATGGCGGCCGTCGGCGGCAGGGCGATCGTCGAGTCGGCGCCCGGCGAGGGCACCGAGGTCGCCTTGAAGATCGGAGCCATCAGGTGACCGATCGAATCCGGGTCGTCGTCGTTGACGACCACCAGCTGTTTCGCGCCGGCGTGCGAGCCGAGTTGGCGAGCCACTACGAGATCGTCGGCGAGGCGTCGGCCCCGGCCGAGGCGATCGCCGTGATCGGAGCCGCGTCGCCCGATGTCGTCCTGCTCGACGTCCACCTCCCCGACGGCGGCGGCGTCGCCGTCCTGCGGGCGCTCGCCGGGACCCCGGATCCCCCGCGGGTGCTCGCCCTGTCGGTCTCCGACGCGGCCGAGGACGTCGTGCCGATGATCCGGGCGGGGGCGCTCGGTTACGTGACCAAGACGATCGATACCGACGCGCTGGTCGAGGCCGTTGCCCGGGTCGCGGCCGGCGACGCGTACTTCAGCCCGCGGCTGGCTGCCTTCGTTCTCCAGGCCTTCAGCGCAGCCGAGCCGGTCGCCGCGGCGGCGGCGGACGATCCGCTCGAGACGCTGACCCCCCGCGAGCGGGAGGTTCTCCATCACCTGGCACGCGGCTACGCCTACAAGAGGATCGCGCTGAGGCTGGGAATCAGCTCACGGACCGTCGAGTCCCACGTCGGGGCGGTCCTGCGCAAGCTGCAGCTGAGCTCGCGACACGAGATCAGCCACTGGGCGGCGTCCCGGGGGTTGATCGGCGACGCCGGCGCTGGAGAGGACACCTAGCGAATCGGCCGGCATCGGCACGACCCGGTACGTCGGCGAACTGGCTGCCGAGGCCGCCGACCACGGGGCCGTCGTCGCGCGCGGGCGTGACGACGACCTCGTCGGGGCTCCGTCCTATCTGGCCGTGGCTCCAGACCCTGGCGGCGTTCCTGCTGGTGGCCGACTCCGGATCGTTTGTCGGCAACTTCGTTGCCACGGTGCTGAGCCTGACTTTGGTCTACCATAGTCAGTCATGATGGCCGAGCCGACCGAGCCGACCGAGCAAACCGTCCGTCTGGCGGGGCCGCTCGCGGTGCGAGACGAGTGGTCGGCCGAGCCGTGCTCGGTGGCCGCGGCACTCGAGGTGGTCGGGACCCGCTCGGCGTTCCTGATCCTGCGGGAGGCGTTCTACGGGGCGACTCGGTTCGACGAGTTCGTCGCGCGAGTCGGGATCACCGAGGCGGTCGCGGCCGCCCGCCTGCGTGAGCTCGTCGACGACGGTCTGCTCGAGCGCGTGCCCTACCGCGACCCGGGCCAGCGGACCCGCAGCAGCTACCGGCTGACGGCGAAGGGCGGCGACCTGTTCCCGGTGCTCGTCGCCCTGATGCAGTGGGGCGACCGCTGGCGAGCGGACGGCCGCGACGGCCCGGTCGAGCTTGTCCACGGCGAATGCGGAGGCCGTGTCGGCGTCGAGCTGCGCTGCGCCGGCGGGCACGAGGTGGTCGCCGGCGACCTCGTGTTGAGCCCTACGCCGACCGGCGAGTCGTGGTTGCAGTGACCCCATAACCGACGGGAGAACGCGATGGAAGGCGAGATCAGCCTCGAGATGGTCAAAGGGGCTCAGCGGTACATGTGGTCGGAAGGCGACTTCGCGAGCTTGGCGACCGGGCTCGTGATCGTCGGCGAGGAGCTCTGCGAAGTGGTCGACGTAATGCCCGGCGACCGCGTGCTGGACGTCGCCTGCGGCAGCGGGACCGCCGCCCTGGCTGCGGCACGGCGGGGAGCGAAGACGACCGGGGTCGACTACGTCCCGGCGCTCTTGGAGCGGGGACGCGAGCGCGCGGCCGCCGAGCGGCTCGCGGTCGCCTGGGTCGAAGGCGACGCCGAGGCGCTGCCGTTCGACGACGAGTCGTTCGACATCGTGCTGAGCACGTTCGGCGCGATGTTCGCCCCCGATCACGCCCGCGCGGCGCAGGAGATGCTCCGCGTCTGCCGGCCGGGCGGGCGAATCGGGATGTCCAATTGGACGCCCGACGGGCTGATGGGCGAGCTGTTCCAAACGATCGTGAAGCACGCGCCGCCGCCGATCAAGATCGATCCGCCCGGCCTCTGGGGTGTCGAGGAATACGTGCGGAAGCTGTTCGGTGACGGAATCGCGTCGATCGATGTCACGACACGGGACTTCGTGATGCGAGCCACTTCGGTCGAGCAGTGGTTGGGGTACTTCCGCGAGAACCTCGGACCGCTCAAGGTGGCCTACGCCAGGGTCGGCGTCGCCGGCGAGCAGGCACTCACCGCGGACCTGACGGACATGATGCGCCGCCGCAACCGTCCCGGCGAGCAGGCTCTGGCCGCGCCGGCGAGGTACATCGACATCGTCGCACACCGCCGATGACCGCGCCGATGACCGTTCGGATCCACGGGTACCTGGTCTCGACCTGGACACGGACGGTGTGCATGACATGCGTCGAGAAGGGCATCGACTACGAACTCGTCCCGGTCGCGTACGGCAGCCCTCAGCACGGCGAGCTGCATCCGTTCCGCCGAATGCCGATCCTCGAGGTCGACGGGCGGCTGGTCATCGAGTCGCTCGCGATCACGGGCTACCTCGACGAGGAGTTCCCCGGCCCGCGCCTTACTCCCGTCGACGCGGCCGACCGGGCGAGCATGCGGACGTGGATGTCGGTCTGCGGCGACTATCTGTTCCGCGACGTGGTCCGGACGATCCCACGCGACCGGACTCCGACGGACGCCGAGCTGACGAGCGCCCGGACTGCCCTCGAGCGAGCGGAGTCGCTCGTCCCCGACACCCCGTACCTGGCCGGTCGGCTGCTCTCGCTCGCCGACCTCTACCTCGCGCCCCAGCTGGCGAACTGTCGGGAGAAGGCTCCCGAGCTCCTCGACGGTCTCGACAGGCTCGGCCGATGGGCTGAGACGGTCAACTCACGAGAGAGCTTCCGGCTCACGGCACGCTAGAAGACAGGCGACTCGGTGTAGACGCCGAAGACCTGCTGGAGCGACTCGATGATCTCGCCCTCGGACGCATGGACCCGAGCGCAGTCGATCAGCGCCGGCATCAGATTGGTCTCGCTGGCGGCCTCCCCGCGAAGCGTCGTCAGCGAGCGCTCGACCGCCGCTGCGTCGCGGCGGGCGCGGACGGCCTGGAGTCGCCCGATCTGCTTGCGCTCGAGGTCGGGGTCGATCCGCAGGAGCTCGGTCGTCTCGTCGCCGGCCTCGGTGTGCGCGTTGACACCGATCACGACCCGCTCGCCGGCGTCGATCGCCTGCTGGAGCTCGAACGACGCGTCGGCGATCTCCCGCTGGGGGTAGTTGCGCTTGACGGCCTCGACCATCCCGCCGAGCTCGTCGACCTTCGCGAAGTAGCCGTACGCCTGGCGCTCGAGCTCGTCGGTGAGCGACTCGACGAGGTAGCTCCCGCCGAGTGGATCCGGCGTGCTGGCTGCGCCGGTCTCGTGGGCGATGATCTGCTGGGTGCGCAGCGCCACGCGGACGGCTTGCTCGGTCGGGAGGGCCATCGCCTCGTCGTAGCTGTTGGTGTGCAGGGACTGAGTTCCGCCGAGCACGCCCGCGAGGGCCTCGATCGCGGTCCGGACGATGTTGTTGAGCGGCTGCTGGGCGGTCAGCGAGACACCGGCCGTCTGGGTGTGGAAGCGCATCTGCCAGGAGCGGGGGTTCTTCGCCCCGAACGTCTCTCGCATCTCGCGAGCCCAGATCCGCCGGGCGGCCCGATACTTGGCGATCTCTTCGAAGAAGTCGATCTGGGCGTTGAAGAAGAACGACAGTCGGGGGGCGAAGTCGTCGATATCGAGGCCTCGTGCGACTGCCTGCTCGACGTACGTCAGACCGTCCTTGATCGTGAACGCGAGCTCTTGGGCTGCAGTCGAGCCGGCTTCGCGGATGTGGTACCCGCTGATCGAGATCGGATGCCACCGAGGCATGTGACGGGTGCACCATTCGATCATGTCGCCGCACAGGCGCATCGCCGGGTCGACCGGGAAGCACCACTCCTTCTGGGCGATGTACTCCTTGAGGATGTCGGCCTGGATCGTTCCCGACAGATGCTCGGCCCCGGTCGGATGGGAGGGATCGAGCTCGGCGGCCACGACGTAGTAGGCGAGCATGACGGCAGCCGGGGCATTCACCGTCATCGAGACGGAGACCTCGCCGAGGTCGATCCCGGCGAACAGCGTCTCCATGTCGTCGACCGTGTCGATCGCCACGCCCTCCCGTCCGACCTCGCCGAGCGACTTCGCGTGATCGGAGTCGTGGCCCATCAGGCTGGGCATGTCGAAGGCCGTGCTGAGGCCGGTCTGGCCGTGGGCGAGCAGGTAGCGGAAGCGCTCGTTGGTCTCCTCAGCCGTACCGAACCCGGCAAACTGGCGCATCGTCCAGAGCTGGCCGCGGTACATCGTCTCATGGATTCCACGGGTGTACGGGTACTCGCCGGGAAGTCCGATCGACGGGGGGGGCGGACCGCCGCCGGGTAGGTCTGCCTCGGTGTAGAGCGAGCGGATCGGCGTGCCCGACAACGTCGTCGCCGGGGCGCTCGACGGGGCCGCCTGGGCTTTGACGTCGCTTGCCATTATCAGAGTGTAGGCCCGGCCCCCAATGCAGCTATGCCCGGCCCGCCGGTTCCCGTCGGCGGCCGATCGCAAGACCGGCGGCGAGACTGGCGGCGGCGACCGTCGCAAACCCACAGGCCGACCGCAAGCGCCTACGGCGACGAGCGAACCGCAGGACCGGCCAGCCCTCTGCGGTGGCGATTCGCGAGAGCTCGGCGTCTGGATTGACGGCGACCGGAAAGCCGACCGCACGGAGCATCGGGAGGTCGGAGACCGAGTCGGAGTACGCGTAGGACTCGGCGAGCCCGATTCCCTCGGCGTGAGCCAGCTCGACGATCAGCGCGGCCTTGCCGCCGCCGTAGGCGAACACGCCGCCCGGGAGGCCGGTATAGACGCCGTCGACAATCTCCGACCGGGAGCCGAGCGCGCCGTCGAAGCCGAGCACGAGCGCCATCAGGTCAGCCATCTCCTGGGAGGCCGCCGTGCAGATGTAGATCCGCCGGCCGGCGTCCTGGTGCGCGTGGGCGAGCGCGAGGACGCCAGGGTAGAGATTTGGGAGCACGCCGCTCAGGACGTGATGGCTGAGGCGGTGCAGCTCGCGTGTCGGCACCCCGGCCACCAACCCGCCGACCCGCTTGCGGACGTCGTCAGCCAGGGAGTCGGTCGACCCGCGGAGCCGAAAGCGGAGGTTGATCGCGAGATCCCGGACGAGTCGCGGTCGCGAGACCAGTCCGGCACCGTAGGCGGCACGGACGAAGTGGATCCCGGACGACCCCTCGATCAGGGTGCGGTCGAGGTCGAAGAACGCGGCACCCGCCGGCACGGGGCCGGAGAGCTCGGACGGGGATCCGAGCGGCGCGGCTACGGCTGGACCCTCACGATCACGCGTCACAGCCCGCTCGCCGCATCGGCAGAACCCTAACGACCCTGGGGCGCGCAGACGAGAGCGTCGCGGTGCGAGCGTTGAGAGGGCGCCGCGCGAGCGTTGAGGGGGCGCGGTGCGTGCGTTGAGGGGGGCGCGGTGCGTCCTTTGAGAGGCGTCGCGGCGCCTGCTTGCTCTGACTCGCGGATCCGCGGCCTAGACTCGTCCCCGACGTGGCGGACACCTTGGCCCAGCGCATCTGGCTCGACGACACGCGGCGGCGGCTGACACTCCCGGAGATCGTCGCCGAGCACGCTGCGACTCGTCCGGACGCCGTGGCCTTCGCGTTCCTGCCGGACGGCGAGACCGTCCACGCGACGCTCACCTTCGGCGAGCTCCACCGCCAGGCCCGGGCGATCGCGACGCATCTGGCGGGCTTCGCCGGGCGCCGGGCCGTGCTCGTCTACCCGTCGAACGCGGAGTTCGTCGCCGCCCTCTTCGGCTGCCTGCTGGCAGGTGTCGTGGCCGTCCACGCGCCGCTCGTAGCCGCCGCCGCCGGCCGCACGCTCTCGCGGGCGGAGGTCGTCGCCGCCGGCTGCCAGGCGAGTCTCGTGCTGGCGCCGTCGGCGGTCGTCGACGGCAAGTCGATGTTCGTCGCCGCCGACAGCGCTCTGCGAGAGCTGCCGTGGCACGCGTCGGACCTGCTGGCGGCCGACGACTCGCTGGTCGGCGTCGTCTCGCCGCCGCGAGCCGACCGGGATCGGCTGGCGGTGATCCAGTACACGTCGGGCACGACGGGCACCGCGCGCGGCATCCCCCTGCGGCACTCGCAGCTCACCGACCAGGCGGCCAGGATGCACGCCCGTCTACGATCGGTGCCCGACTCGGTGACCGTCGGCTGGACGCCGCTGTTCCACGATCTGGGTCTCTTCCTGACCGTCCTCGAGCCCGTCTACACCGGACATCGCTCGGTCGTCGTCTTTCCGCTCGCCTTCCTCCACCGGCCGCTCTGCTGGCTCGAGGCGATCGCCAACTTCCGCGGCACGATCTCCGGCGCTCCCAACTTCGCCTACGAGCTCTGCGTCCGGCGGACGACCTCGGCCGACATGGCGTCGCTCGACCTCTCGTCGTGGCGGTCGACCCTCGTCGGCGGCGAGCAGGTCCTCCCTGCGACGCTCGATCGCTTCGCCGCGGCATTCGGTCCGTCGGGCTTCGATCCGGCGGCCTTCGTCCCCGGCTACGGTCTCGCCGAGGCTACCTGCGGGGTGGCCGGACGCACCGGACCCGGCCCGATCTCCCGCAGCTTCGACCGCGCCGGGCTGGCGGCCGGGCGGGCGGTCGAAGCGCCGGGCGGGCATCGAATCGCCTCAGTCGGCTTTCCGTACCTCGAGCAACGGATCGAGATCGTCGACCCGGCGACCCGCCGGCTAGCCGAGGCGGGGGCGATCGGCGAGATCTGGGTCCAGGGCTCGGGCGTGGCCGACGGCTACTGGAACGAGCCGGAGGCGACCGCGGAGACGTTCGGCTGGCGCCTGGCCGCCGACGCTGACGCCGGCGCCGCCGCCGACGGAGAGGGGGACGGGGAGTTCCTGCGGACGGGTGACCTCGGCTTCACCACCGGCGGCGAGCTGTTCGTGGTCGGTCGCCTCAAGGAGCTCGTGATCGTCCGCGGCCGCAACATCTACCCGAGTGACATCGAGGCCACGGTCCAGGCCAGCCACCCGTCGCTGCGTCCCGGGTGCGGGGCCGCCTTCGCGGTCGAGGCAGAGGACGGCGAGGCCCTCGTGATCGCGCAGGAGCTGCGTGCCCGGACGGACGCCGATCCAGCTGTGATCAAGGACGCGATCACCCGGGCGGTGCTCGACGAACACGAGGCGGACGTCCGGGCGATCGTGCTCCTACCTCCGGGGTCGATCCCCAAGACGACGAGCGGCAAGATCCAGCGCAAGCTCTGCCGGATCCGCTTCCTCGAGGGAAGCTGGCCGGCGCCCGCCGGGCCCTGAGGGCTGGCGCAGCGGCCCAGCGTTGGGCCGACGGGGCGGCTCAGCGTCCCGACGATCTCACTTCATGGTGCCTTCGTTGCGGCACTGGCCGAGCGTCGCGCCGTAGACGACGTTCGGGGCGACGGACGAGTCGTTGAAGACCCCAAATGGATTGCCCGAGCAGACCAGGGCGCCGCTGATCGTGTTGCCGCCGACCTCCACGGCGTCGGTGCACCCGAGGAACCCGCAGAACGGGTCGTCGAAGGACTCGCTCGAGAAGGCGTCGCCGTTGACGTCGACGGCCCCGCCGACGAGGTTGTCGACGACGTCGAGACCGTGCACGTCGTTCTTGACGATGACCGGGCCGGCGATCGTGTTTCCGGCACAATCACCACCGCTCCCGCCGATCTGGACGAGGCCGCTGGCGTTCGAGACGGTCACCGACCCGGAGATCGTCGAGCCGCAGATCGTGACGTCGGTGGGTGCCGGGCTCGTCGCGCCGACGGACGTCGCCGACACGCCTCCGCCGACCCTGGTCCCCTGGAGCCGGAGCACGAGGGCCCCCGGTTGGGCAGTGACACCCCCGCCGATCGTCGTTCCGCTCTCCGTCAGGAGGGCACCCCCGCTTTGAATTATCACGCCGCCCGTCACATGGCCACAGAGGTCGATCGTCTGTCCGTTGGTGACGGTCAAAGACTGATAGGTCCCAGACAGACACGGGGCGGCGAGCGCCGGCGAGGCCTGGAGGGCGAACGCGAGCAACCCACCTGCGCCCAGAAATGCCGGAACGGCCGCGCGCCTGCCCACACCCGTCTCCTTCGTCGTCGGCCGCGCCGCCGCGGCCGGGAACACGGGAGGCTAGCACCACAAACAGCGCCGCGATCACGCGGCGATGCCGGAACCGCCCGCGCGAACGCGTCGCCGGGAAAGCCCGAGGGTTCAGGGGTTGACGCGGATTACCACGGCGTCGCCCTGACCTCCGCCCGAGCAGATCGCCGCGCAGCCGAGGCCGCCGCCGCGGCGACGGAGCTCGTGCACGAGGGTCGCGATGATCCGAGCGCCCGAGGCGCCGATCGGATGGCCGAGGGCAACGGCGCCGCCGTTGACGTTCACACGGTCCTCGGGTATCCCGAGCACGCGGATCGAGTTGAGCGTGACCGAGGCGAAGGCCTCGTTGATCTCCCAGAGGTCGATCTCGTCGGCCTCGAGTCCCGCGCGGGCGAGCGCCTTGCTGGCGGCCTGGGCCGGCGTCCGGGCGAGGTAGGCGAAATCGGTCGCGACCTGGGCCTGGGCGATCAGCTCGGCGAGGATCTCCTTGTTGTTGGCCCGGGCCCAGCCGTCACTCGCGACCACGATCGCGCAGGCTCCGTCGTTGACGCCGGGGGCGTTGCCCGCGGTGTGGGTCCCGTCCGTCGTGAAGATCGGCCGCAACCTGGCCAGCGCCTCGAGCGTCGTGTCCCGCCTTGGAGACTCATCGGTGTCGACGACGATCTCGCGCTTGCGGTCCTTGACGACGACGGGGACGATCTCCTCGGCCATCCGCCGGTCGTCGATCGCGCCGATCGCGAGCTGGTGGGAGCGTACCGACCAGCGATCCATGTCCGCGCGGGTCATCTCGAGCTCGTCGGCGACCTCGCTGGCCTCCTGGGCCATGTGCTTGCCGGAGAAGGGATTGGTCAGGCCGTCCTTGATCATCGCGTCGAGCGCCTGTGCGTCGCCCATCCGCAGGCCGAAGCGGGCGCCGGGGAGCATGTACGGCGCGCTCGACATCGATTCCATCCCCCCGCCGACACCGACCTCGACCTCGCCGGAGCGGATCGCCATGTCGAGGATGCTGAGCGCGCGTACGCCGGACGCGCAGACCTTGTTGATCGTCTCGGAGCTCACCTGATTGGGAATGCCGCCCTTGATCTGCGCCTGACGCGACGGGATCTGTCCCTGGCCGGCCTGGAGGACCTGCCCCATGACGACGTGGTCGACCCGGTCGGGATCGATCTCTGCCCGGTCGAGAGCCCCGCGGATCGCGACACCGCCGAGGTCGGTCGCGTCGAGCGAGGCGAGGCCACCACCGAGCTTGCCGATCGGTGTGCGGGCGGTGCCGAGGATCACGGTCTTGGGCATCAGTGTCGCGTCTCCACGCTCGATGGTTGGCGCCCAATCCTAGGCGAACCGGGCGCACGAGCGGGCAGACCGGACCGATATGCTCGGCCGATATGAACGTCTCCGCCACCACCAGCGCACCGCGCGATTCCGCTGCCGACACGATCGTCGTCGGCGTGTTCGAAGGCAAGAACGTCGCCCACGACGTCGACGACGGCGCGCTCCAGTCGCTGCTCGAGTCAGGCGAGGGTAAGCGCACCTTTAAGCACCTAGCCCTGACCCACGCCGCCGGCAAGCGGTGGCTTCTCGTCGGGCTCGGGAAGCGCGACGATTTCGACGCCGAGCGAGCGCGTGTGCTCGCGGCTCTCGCAGCCCAGCGGGCTTCCGAGTTCGGGTGCAAGAGCCTCTGCTGGGAGGTCCCGCATCACGTCGGTGACGACGTCGTCGGCGCCCTCGTCGAGGGGACGATGCTCGCGGCCTACCGCTTCGACACCTACAAGGCCGTGCCCGAGCTCGAAGAGGATCGGCCGCCGCCGCCGCCTGACGAGCTGATCGTCTCGGCGCACAACGAGATCGGCGCCGCGGTGCTCCGGGCAGCGGTGATCGGGGAGGCGGCCAACGCGGCGCGGACGCTCCAGAACTCGCCGTCCAACGACATGACGCCGACACGCCTCGGCGAGCGAGCGCGGGAGCTCGCGGCCGAGTGCGACGGGCTCGAGGCGGCCGTCGAGGGGCGCCTGGAGATCATCGGACGCGGGATGGGCTCGTTCGCCGCCGTCGCCAAGGGCACCGACGAGGAGCCGGCCCTGATCACCCTGCGCTACGAAGGGCCTGAGGCGACCGGGCCGGTGCTGGGCTTCGTCGGCAAGGCCGTGACCTTCGACACCGGAGGGATCTCGCTGAAGCCGGGCGCGGCGATGAGCGAGATGAAGTTCGACATGTCCGGCGGAGCCGCGGTCCTCGAGGCCGTCGGGGCGATCGCCAGGCTCCGGCTTCCGGTCCACCTGATCGCCGTGATCGGTGCGACCGAGAACATGCCGAGCGGCCATGCGTCGAAGCCCGGGGACATCGTGCGCGCGATGAACGGCACGACGATCGAGATCAACAACACCGACGCCGAGGGGCGCCTCGTGCTTGCTGACTGCCTCGCCCACGCGGTCGCGCTCGGGGCCGAGCGGATCGTCGATCTGGCGACCCTGACGGGGGCGATCATCATCGGCCTGGGATCGACGCACGCTGGCCTGATGAGCAACGACGACGACTGGGCGGCAACGGTCGAGGCCGCGGCCACCGCGACCGGCGAGCTCGTGTGGCGGATGCCGTTCCACGCGGAGTACGCCGAGCTGATCAAGGGCAAGTACGCCGATCTCGACAACGCACCCGAGGGCCGAAAGGCCGGATCGATCACCGCCGCGGAGTTCCTCAAGCGCTTCGTCGGTGAGACCCCCTGGGTCCACCTCGACATCGCCGGGACGGCGTGGAACCTCGGGCGAGCGTACGCCGAGACCGGGGGGTCGGGATTTGGGGTTCGGTTGCTCGTCGAGTTGGCCTCCGCGCACTCGGCGTAGGTCCTCTTTGGGCGAGCAGGCGCGCTGCGCGATCACGCCAGTCGTGATCCCGTTCTGAGACGGGTCGGCAGCAGGGTCCCGACATCGCCTGATGTTCGAGAGGGACTCGGCCGGTCGGCTCGCTGCGACTTCGTCGTGGCTCGGTGGCCCGCCTGGCCGGCCGGCGTTGCGGCGTGGGCGGTACTTCCCGCCTTGGTGGGGCCTGGCCGCCGGGAGACGATGGAGGTGGGGGGATAGCCGGGGGACCGCGTGAGGACTTCGCGACCGGATAAGACCGCAAACCTGATCCGATAAGAGGGTATAGGCTGTACTCAAGCACTTGGATGCCCTGATCGGGGCATGACTCTGGCCGTCAAAGGAGAGATCGAATGGCTCTTAGCATCAACAGCGAAGCTCCGGACTTCGAGGCGGAAACGACCGAGGGCACGATCCACTTCCACGAATGGATGGACGACTCCTGGACCGTCCTCTTCTCCCACCCCCGCAACTTCACACCCGTCTGCACAACCGAACTCGGCTACCTCGCCGGCATCGAACCCGAATTCGCCAAGCGCGGCGTCAAGATCATCGGCCTCTCCGTCGACCCCGTCGAAAACCACGCCCAATGGTCCCAAGACATCAAAGAAACCCAAGGCCACGAAGTCACCTACCCCCTGATCGGCGACAAAGACTTCAAAGTCGCCAAGGCCTACGGCATGCTCCCCGCCGAAGTCGAAGGCGACCCAACGACGCGCACCCCCGCTGAGAACGCAACAGTCCGCAACGTCTTCGTAATCGGCCCCGACAAGAAGATCAAGCTGATCCTCGTCTACCCGATGACCACCGGACGCAACTTCGACGAAGTCCTCCGCGTGATCGACTCCCTCCAACTCACCGCCAAGCACAAAGTCGCCACCCCCGCCCAATGGCAACCCGGCGACGACGTCATCATCGCCGGCAGCGTCTCCAACGACGAAGCCACCGAAAAGTACCCCGACGGATGGGAAACCCCCAAGCCGTACATGCGCATCGTCAAGCAACCCGCCTGAGCTCAGCGGGCCGCGAGGCCGGCCCGCGCGCGACGTGCGCGCGGCGCCGACCGCCTCACACCGGCCCTGACCCGCGTCCTGCCGGCGGGATCCGCGACTCAACCCCTCCCCCGGGTAGCCCGGGCATACACTCGGCGGGTGCTGGTTCTCGTCGTGGACGATGACGCGCCGGTCCGCCGAATGCTCGAGCGGACGCTGGGGGCCGAGGGCAACGAGGTCCTGAGCGTCGGCGACGGACCGCAGGCGCTGGTGGCGATCGAGCGCCGGATACCCGACCTCGTGATCCTCGATGTCGCGATGCCCGGGATGGACGGCCTGGCGGTCTGCCGGCGGCTGCGCGCAAAGGGCGTCGCCACCCCGATCCTCCTCCTCACGGCCCGCGACGCGATCGCCGATCGGGTGGCCGGCCTCGACGCGGGAGCCGACGACTACCTCGTCAAGCCGTTCGCCCCGACCGAGCTGGCCGCCAGGGTCCGGGCACTGACGCGTCGGCACGGGGCCGCGACACTCGCCTACGACGATCTCGTCCTCGACCCGGAGACGCGCGTCGCTACCCGCCGGGGCGAGACGATCGAGCTGACCGCCCGGGAGTCGGAGCTGCTCGAGCTGCTGCTGCGCAACGCCCGGGCTGTCGTGTCCCGGCAGTTCGCGATCGACGAGGTCTGGCGGGGGGCGGCTGTCGAGAACGTCGTCGACCGGTACGTCGGCTACCTGCGGCGCAAGCTCGGCGACCCGCCGCTGATCAGGACGATCCGCGGCGTCGGGTTCATGCTCGGTCGATGAGCCCCGCCTCCCTGCGTGCCCGGCTCTCGCTGCGGGCCAGGCTGATCGCGGCAGCCGCCGCGGCGACGATCGGCGCGGTTGCCGTACTCGGCGCGAGCGTCCTGCTGCTCGTCGACCACCAGCTCCACAGCTCGCTGGACATGACGCTCCGGGCCCGGGCGACGGATGTCGCCCGTCTGGCGGTCGAGGCTCCGGCGGTCCTCAACTCGCCCGGCGCGCTCGAGGCGCCGTTCGGCGGCCGGGATCTCTCGGTCGAGGTCGTCGACCGCTTCGGCCGGATCTACGCCCGCTCGCTGTCGCTCGGCGGTCGGGTGCTTCCCGGCGGCGCCAACCTGAGCGCCGCGCTGGCGGCTGGGCGCGGCAGCTTTGCCGACGCGCTGCTCTCGGGCGAGCCGCTACGCGAGTACGTGGCCCCGCTCGCGGTCGCCGGCGGCCCAGTCAGCGGCGGCGCGGTCCTCGTCGGATCGAGCACGTCTGAAATCGACGACACGCTCCGCCGGCTGCGTGCCCTCGTCGCCCTCAGCGCCCTGGTCGCCGGGCTGCTGGGCGCCGCCGGCGCGGCGCTCCTCACCCAGCGCGGCCTCCGCCCGCTCCGTCGGCTGGCCGAGGGAGCCCGGGAGATCGCCGATACCCACGACGCGTCCCGCCGGCTACCGATCGCCACCCAGGGCGGCGAGCTGGCCGAGCTCGGCCACACTCTCAACCGGATGCTCGATTCGCTCGAGCGAGCCCGCGAGACCGAGCGTCGCTTCCTCGCCGACGCGTCACACGAGCTGCGGACGCCGCTGACCTCCCTGCGCGGCAACGCCGCCTACGTCGCGCGCCACGGGGCCGACGCGGACGCCCTCCGGGACATCGAGGACGATGCCGCCCGGCTCGCCCGCCTGCTCGACGATCTGCTGGCCCTCGAGCGCGAAGACGGCTCGACTCCTCCGGCGGAACTGGTCCACCTGGGCGAGGTGGTCGATGCAGTCTGCGCCGATCTCCCGGGCGTTCGTGTCGAGATCGACACCGATCCGACCGTCCGCGGCGAGTCGGGGCCGCTCGAACGCGCGCTTCGCAACCTCGTCGAGAACGCCCGTCTCCACGGCCCGCCGGGCGAGCCGATCGACGTCGGACTGCGCACCGTCGGTGACCGCGCGCTGCTCTCGGTGTCCGACGCCGGACCAGGCCTCGAGCCAGCCGAGGTCGACCTCGCGTTCCGCCGCTTCTGGCGCGGATCGGCCGCCCGAGCGCCCGGGTCGGGGCTTGGCCTGTCGATCGTCGCGGCGATAGCCGCCCGTCACGGCGGCCGCATCGCGGTGGACGGCAGCCGCTTCACGCTCGACCTGCCTGTCGCGGAGCGGAGGGGAGCATCCTCCCAGGACGCCGGGCCGTCGCCGGCTGTCAGGCGATTGTCAGACACCCCTCCTACTCTGGAAGAGCACCCGGACCAGGAAGGGCCAAAGTGAACCCACTTCGTCGTCTCCCCACGCGTAGGCTGTTGTCGATCCTCGCCGCAGTCGTCGTCCTCGGCGGCTCCGTCACGGCCGTGGCCGTCGCAGCGCTCACCGGCGGCGGACCGATTCCTGCGGCCAAGACGCTCGCCGCGGCAATCCACGACGCGATCACCGGCCAGAAGATCGCCGGCGTCACCGCGCAGATCCAATTCACAAACCACCTCATCGACACGTCGAGCTTCCCAGGGGCGGGTCCTCTCCTGAGCGGCGCGACCGGCCGCCTGTGGGCCGACGACACCGGCCACCTCCGGCTTGAGCTCCAGGCGAGCTCGGGCGACACGGAGATCACCGTCGGGCCGGACTCCTTCCAGATGTACAACGTCGCCAGCAACACGGTCTACCGGGGGAGCCTCCCGACTGCGACCGACCAGAAGACGGCCGGCAGCGAGCCGGCCCACCAGCCACCGACGCTCCAGTCGATCACCGACGAGCTCAACAAGCTGATGGGCACGGTCGGCATCTCCGGCGCCGTCCCGACTGATGTCGGGGGCGCCCCGGCGTACAACGTGACCTTCTCCCCCAAGCACGACGGCGGCCTCCTGGGTTCGGCCGAGCTGGCGTTCGACGCGGACAACGGTGCGCCGCTCCACTTCGCGGTGTACGCCCAGGGCAACGCGTCGCCGGTGATCGACCTGACCGCCACGCGGGTCTCCTTCGGCCCCGTCGCGGCGGCTGACGTCACGGTGACCCCGCCGGCCGGCGCGAATGTCGTCGAGTTGAGCGCGCCTGCCGCAAAGACCGGACAGGCAGCCGGCAACCACCCGCATCCGACTGCCGTGACCGGAGCAGCCGCGGTCGCCGCGGGGCTCCCGTTCAAGCTCGATGCGCCGGCCCAGCTGGCAGGCCTCCCCCAGACGTCGGTCCGGCTTCTGACCTACGGCAAGAAGTCGGCGGCCGTCGTGGCCTACGGCCAGCACCTCGGCGCGATCCTCGTGATCGAGCGCGCGCTCGACACGCCGGCGGCGCCCGCTGGCGCGACAAAGCCGGCGGCGCCCGGGGCAGCGAAATCGGCATCGTCGACCGGCCTGCCGACGGTCACCGTGAACGGGGCGACGGGCACCGAGCTCGCGACCGCCCTTGGAACGCTGATCCGGTTCGAGCGGGGCGGGATCGGCTACATCGTCCTCGGCTCGGTCCCCCCGGCCGCGGCTGAGGCGGCGGCCCGCGGCTTGTGAGCTCGGGTCCGCCCGCGCGGGGCGGGGACGCCCCGCCCCCCGTCCGGGCGGTTGGGCTCGTCAAGCGCTACGGCGAGCTCGTCGCCGTCGACCACGTCGAGCTCAACGTCGCGGCCGGCGACGTCTACGGCTATCTCGGGCCCAACGGCGCCGGCAAGACGACTTCGCTGCGGATGCTGCTCGGCCTGATCCGTCCCGACGAGGGAACCGTCGAGCTGTTCGGCCGGGACCCGCTGACCGACGGGGCCCGGGCGCTCGACGGGGTCGCCGGCTTCGTCGAGGCCCCCCGCTTCTACCCGTACATGACCGGCCGGCGCAACCTCGACCTGCTGGCGGCCTTCGACGGCGGAGACGCCCACGACCGGATCGACGAGTCGCTGCGGATCGTCGACCTCGACCAGCGGGACGGCGACAAGGTCGGCGGCTATTCGCACGGGATGCGCCAGCGGCTGGGAATCGCCGCGGCGCTGCTGCGGGCGCCCCGGCTCCTGCTGCTCGACGAACCTGCGACCGGCCTCGATCCGGCCGGCCTGCGCGACATGCGCTCGCTGGTCCGCCGGCTCGCCGGCGAGGGGATCACGGTGATGCTCTCGAGCCACCAGCTCGCCGAGGTCGAGGAGCTCTGCAATCGCGTTGCGATCATCCGCAGGGGAAAGATCGCCTACGAGGGCGACCTCGCCGAGCTGAAGCGGTCGGTGGCCACCGAATACCGCCTGCGAACCACCGACGACGAGCGGGCCGTCAGGGTCAGCAAGGCCCAGCCGGGAGTCTTCGACGTTCGCCGGACCCCCGGGGGGACGGAAGGCGAGGACTCGATCCACCTGCGGGCCGAGGAGTCGGTGATCGCCGAGTTGTCGATCGCGCTCGGCGAGGCCGGCATCGGCCTGAAGCTACTGGCCAACGAGCAGGCCACGCTCGAGGATCTCTTCTTCCGTCTGACCGAGGGCGAATCCGTCGTCGAGGCCGACGAGGCACTCGCGTGAAGCGCCCGGGCACGCTTACGGTCTACGCCTGGGAGCTGCGGAAGCTCCGCGCCCAGAAGCGGACCTACCTCGGTCTCGGGATCGTCACCGCCGTGCCGCTGATCTTCGTGATCTCGCTGGCCCTCCGGGCCGGCGGTCCGGACGACGTCGCCTTCGGGCGCTACGTCCACCAATCGGGGCTGGCCGTCCCCCTCGTGATCCTGATCTTCGCCTCGGCCTTCCTCCTTCCCCTGGCGACGGCGCTCGTCGCCGGGGACATCGTCGCCGCGGAGGACAACAACGGCACGCTGAAGACGATCCTCACGAGGTCGCTGGACCGTGGCCAGATCTTCGCTGGAAAGCTCCTCGCGGCGCTGACCTACGCCCTCGTCGCGCTGCTCGTGATGGGCACTGTCGCGACCGTCGCCGGGTCGCTCGAATCCGGCTTCAAGGGGCTCGTCTCGCTGTCGGGGACCAAGGTCTCCGCGCCCCGGGCGCTCGGCCTCGTCTACGCGAGCTTCGGCATCTACCTGCTGCCGATGCTCGCGATCGCCGCGATCGGCGTCCTTCTGTCGACGACGACCCGCAACAGCGCCGGGGCGGTCGTCGGGACGGTGATGGTCGTCCTGATGCTCAACCTCCTGAACATCGTCCCCGGCTTCGGAGGCCTCCACCAGTATCTGCTGCCAAACCAGTTCGACGCCTGGATGGGCTTCCTACGCGACCCGATCGACTGGTCGCCGATCATCCGGGCGGCGTGGGTCAGCGCGGTCTACGCGGCTCCGTGCGCCTTTGCCGCATACCTCGTCTTCCTCCGCCGCGACGTCGCCGGCGGCTGACGCCGGCGCGGGAGGACGGGGGCCCCGAGGACGAGAGGCCCCGAGGACGGGAGACCCCGAGGACGGGAGGCCTCGAGGAACGGGACGATGGGAGTGTGGGACGCCGGGAGGGCGGGAGGACGAGAGGGCGAGAGGCTCAGAGGTCCGCGTCGATGATCATCCTCGCCGCGCTCGCCGGGTCCAGCCGGCGGGCGACGACCTCGTCGAGCATCTTCTGGAAGTCGGCGTCGTCGGCCAGACGGGCCTCGAGCGTGCGGCGCATCCGCGTCGTAGCGAGAGCCAGGACCTCGGCCCGGAGGTTCCGGCGCCGCCGATCGCCGAGCGTCCCCTCGGCCTCGATGTAGGTTCGATGCTCCTCGAGCTTGACGACCAGCTCCTCGGTCCCGACGCCGGTCAGGGCCTGGGTCTTGACGATCGGCACGCGCCAGCCACGCTGGGGGGCGAGCGAGAGGACGCCGCGGATCTCGCGGATCATCGTGTCGGTCAGCGGGTGATCGGCCTTGTTGACGACGATCACATCCGGAATCTCCATGACCCCGGCCTTGAGCGCCTGAATCGAGTCACCGGATCCGGGGATCAGGACAAGTACGACGGTATCGGCGTGATCGATGATGTCGACCTCGGCCTGTCCGACGCCGACCGTCTCGACGAAGACGTCGTCGTTGCCGGCCGCATCCATCAGCAGCGCCGTCTGTAGCGCCGCCTCCGAGAGGCCGCCGAGCGCGCCGCGGTTGGCCATCGACCGGATGAAGACGCCGCTGTCGAGGAAGTGGTCGGTCAGCCGGATCCTGTCACCGAGGACCGCCCCGCCGCTGAACGGTGACGACGGATCGATCGACAGGACGGCAACTCGCCGGCCAGCCGCCCGGCGGACGCCGACAAGCGCCCCGATCAAGGTCGATTTGCCGCTGCCCGGCGGCCCGGTCAGGCCGAAGACGGCTGCCTTGCCGGTCTCGGGGTAGACCTCGCGGACGAGATCCCACCCGGCGGGGTCGTTGTCCTGGACGAGGGTTATTGCTCGGGCGAGGGCCCGGCGGTCGCCGGCGAGCAGGCGTTGGGCGAGGGTCTCAGGCGTCATCGACGGCGAATCATCCCATCGAGTCGGCTCCCGCCCGTGTCCGCCACCGGGGAAGGCGGCGACTGATCTACGATTCTGCCGCGATGGACCCGCGGCTCGCCGACCCCCCGCTCGAGCCGGTCGCTCCGATCGTCTTCGGGCCACCCCGACCCCTCCGGCGCGACCCGCGCGAGCTGCTGCGGTTCATGCGTGCCCACCGGATGCTCAATCACCGGTACGCCATCCTGCTCGCCCGGCTCGGCTGGGCGAAGCTCCGGCTTGGCGACCGCCTCCAGCTCGACGGGATCGCATTCATCCGACCTGGCGTCCACCTCGAGGTGGCGCCGGGAGCGCGGCTCGTGCTCGGGAGGTGGTCGTGGCTCGGCGATAACTCCAAGGTCCGCGTCCACGAGGGCCTGGTCGAGATCGGGGCGAAGAGTGTGCTCGGCCAGGAGTGCACGATCTCCTGTTTTCGGCAGATCAAGATCGGCCGGGAGTGCATCATCGCCGACAAGGTGATGATGATCGACTTCGACCACGGCGTGGTCGACGTCGAGCGACCGATTCGCGCCCAGGGCATCTACAAGCGGCCGGTCGAGATCGGGCACAACTGCTGGATCGGCTACGGCGCGTGCATCCTCCGGGGGGTCCGGGTCGGCGAGAACTGCGTGATCGGGACGAACTCCGTCGTCACGCGCGACGTCCCCGACAACGCAGTGATCGGCGGCACGCCGGCGCGGATCATCCGGATGCGCGGGGCGCCGCGAACGATGCGCTTCGAATAGGTCAGCCGCGCCGGCCGATCCGCCGCGAACCGGATTTCAGCCGACCGGCTTTTCGTGCTTGAGGAGGTAGTCGAGGTAGATCGGACGCAGCGCGTCGTCGAGTGCGGCGTCGGCGTTCCTGAAGTCGAACAGCCAGTTCGATGCCCGCTGGACGTCGGCCTCGTCCAGCTCGCCGGCGATCGCCCGGGCCTCGGGAATCGACTCGAAGAGCCGCCAGAAGAAACGGACGTCGAGCCGGTGCTTGGCGAGCGCGACCGCCCGCTCGTGGAGCTCGGCGGACGAGAGTGCGTCGAGATCGTCGGGCCCGGCCATCCGCGACAGCCTACCCGGGTCGGTGGGTCCCGGCCGCCGCGGCCGCGGTGAGTCCGGCGGCCGCGCGGAGCTCGGCATACACCCCGGCCGTGGCGCGAGCGGTCTGCCGCCAGTCGAAGCCGAGAACGTGGTCGGCGGCCGCCGCGGTCAGGCGCCGCCGGAGCTGCTCGTCTTCGAGGACGCGCTCGACCGCGGCAGCCAGGGCCCGGGGATCGCGGGTCGCGAAGCGCAGGCCGACCACTTCGTGGGGGACGGCCTCCCGCAGACCGCCGGTGTCGGCGACCACGCACGCGCAACCGCTGGCCATCGCCTCGAGCGCGACGAGGCCGGACGGCTCGTAGATCGACGGGACCACGCAGACGTCGGCGATCCGGTAGAGCGCGCGCAGGAGGGCGTCGTCGACCCATCCGAGGAAGCTTCCATGCTGATCGAGACCCAGGCGGGTGGCCTGTTGCTTGAGCTGGGCCTCTCCGATCCCTGCGCCGGCGACGACGAAGCGCAGGCCGGGTATTCGGTCGATCAACCCCGGGAGCGCGTCGAGCGCCAGCTGGAAGCCCTTCTCATAGACGAGGCGGCCGACCATCAGGACGAGTGGCTGAGCCGGAGCGGCGAGGGTCAGCCGCAGCCGCGCAAGGGCGGCGGACCCGACGGGTTCGGGACGGGCGACGCCGTTGCAGATCACCTCGACCAGCGCCTCGTCGAGCGAGAAGACGTCGGCGATGTGGCCGCGCATGAACTCCGAGCAGGCGATCACCCGATCGGCGCGGTGGACCGCCCGTCGCTCTGCGAAGTGGATCCGGGTCTGCGGCTGACCGACGATCCAACCCTGATGGCGGCCGTACTCGGTCGCGTGAATCGTCATCACTAGGGGCCGAGCGAGCTCGTCGGCGAGCCCCACCGCCGCGTCGGCCACGAGCCAGTCGTGCCCGTGGACCAGGTCGAAGTCGAAGCGATCGGCGAGGGCTCGTCCGGCCTCGAGCAGACCGGCGTTCATCCGGCCGGCCCAGGCGAAGAACCGCTTGGGATCGGCCGGCCAGTCGGCGGCCGCGATTCGATGGACGCGGACCCCGTCGCGCAGCTCCTCGACCGGGACGCCCGGGCCGCCGCGGGTCAGGACGTGGACGTCGACCCCATCGGCCGCGAGCCGGCCCGACAGCTCGCCGACATGCCGGGCGAGGCCGCCTTCGACGATCGGCGGGTACTCCCAACTGAGGACGAGGACGGACGGATCGGGCCGGTTCATCAGCGCTTCAGGGCTCGAGCAGGGGGCCAAGCTCGGCATGGATCGCGAGGTTCCGCGCGACCGACCCGTCGAACGCGTCGCCGGTCAGCGCCCGGTGGAGATTCCCCGCATGAGCGGTGGCTCGGTCGAGCGGATAGTCACCGGCCGTGCCGCGCGAGATCAGAAATGCCCAGTCGCTGGCCTGGAGGGCGAGCAGCTCCCTGACGGCGAGCCTGCCGGCCGTCCGGCCGCGGCGCAGGACCCGGAGCTCGGCATCGCGGGCGGCGAACGCGATCTCGGCGACCCGAGGGCAGTCCCAGGTCGAGAGATCCCGGCCTGCACCCCACGAGCTGACGCCGAGCAGATCTCGATCGACGATCACCGGCGGGTGCCGGGTCAGGGCGTCGTCGAGGCAGGCCAATCGGAGGTCCTGCCGCCCGGCCTCGTCGACCACGGCGTCGAGCCACGCGACCCCCTCATACCACCAGTGGCCGAGAAACTCGGTGTCCATCGCGCAGACCGCGAGCCCCCCGCTTGGCCGGAGGCGGTCGATCGTCCGCCGGACGAAGTCGGCGGCGTGGGTGCGTGTCAGCGCGTGCGCGCGCCGACGGTCGTACGGGCGTCCGTCATTGGCCCACGGCCGATGGTGGTAGGGCGTCAGGTGGTGGTGGTCGCGGTAGCCACCGTCCGACGGGTAGCCGTCCTCGTGCCAGACGAGATCGATCGTCGCGCGGTCGATCGGAACGAGCAGCGGACCGCCGGGGGCGCGAAGCGGACGCAGGTGCTCAGGCGATCCCCACCCGAAGTGATCGGTCAAGTCGAGGCAGGTCGCGCGAGCTCCGGCATCGGCGAGCAGCCCGTCGAGCCAGGGGGCGTGGGCGCACTCGGGCAACCAAAATCCCCCTCCCCAGGTTCCGAAGCGAGCCCGATGGGCTGCGATACCGGCGACGATCTGGAGGCGGGCACCGGCGTCGGTTGCGCACAGCGGGAGGACGGCGTGGGTCGCCGACGACGTCCAGCTCGCGTGTCTGGCCAGCCGGCCGAGCAGGTCGCCGCCGATCGCGTCAAAGTCGGCGAGGGCCGTCTCGTAGTCGCCGGCGGCTCGTTCGATCTCCCCGGCGAGCTCCGGCTCGCCGGCGGCGCGCAGGACGGCCGCATCCAAGCGGTGGGTCTCCCGCCTGATCTCGAGGAGGAAGCTCCGGAAACGTTCGGCGATGCCGGGGGCGGCGAGTTGATCGCAGAGCACCGGCGTCAGCGAGAGCGTGAGTGGTGCACCCCGGTCGAGCAGGTCGAGCAGGGGGAGGTAGCAGCCGGCGATCGCCTCCCAGAGCCACTCCTCACCGAACGGCCAGCTGCCGAAGCCCTCGACGTACGGCATGTGCGTGTGGAGCACGATCGCCAGCTCGGCCGGCCGCTCGGCCGCCGCCGCCGGCGGCTCCTCCTGACCGCCGGTCACGGGCGCAGGACGGCGAGGAAGTCGAGTGCGGCGTCGAGGGCGGCCGCACGGTCGGGGCGAAGGCAAAAATCGCCGACCGAGATCGCCGGCGTGAAGCGGTCGTAGAAGGCGTCGGTCAGGCGCAGGCGCTTGTGTACGGCGTCCCAGCCGAGCCGCAGAGCGGCCGCGTGGAGGCGGAGCTTGCCGGCATGGTGGAGCCCGTAGAGCTCGACGTCGGCGAAATGCGATCGGCAGAGGTCGGCGAACTCGGCCGGTCGGTACTCGCGGACATGCCACGGGTTGTCCGACTTCTCGGCCCCGGGCGGGGCGATCGTGAGGAGGTTCGGGGTCGTGACAAAGACGACGCCCGCCGGCCCGACGAGGGTCTTGAAGTGCTCGAGGACGGCGTCCGGATCCTCGACGTGCTCGATCGTCTGGAGGAAGACGACGGCGTCGCACGGTGCCGCGAAGGTCTCGATCAGGCCGCGCTCGAACCGAAGGTTCGTCCCGGCGTAGCGCAGTCGTGCGTGCTCGTGGGCATCGGGGTTCGCGTCGACGCCGATCACCTCGCGGGCGACCCGGGCCAAGACGGCCGAGCCGTAGCCCTCGCCGCAGGCCATGTCGATCACGCGGAGGCCGGCGACGCGGCGGGCGATCCACTCGTAGACGGCGAGGTGGCGTTGAAACCAGTAGTTCTCCTGCGGCACATCCGGAAGCGTCCGCTCCCCGGTCAGCTCGAGCGGCGGGACACCGGGCGGCTGATCGCGCTGGAGGTATCGGCTGCCGCTCACGGGGCCCGCGAGTCTAGATCAGTGGAGAACGCGGCCGCCTGTGTGGAAGGACACGACCCCAAGCCGGGAAGTTCACACGCGTCCGAGGGGCTCCGGAGACGGTCGGCGGGTAGGGTTGGCGCGAATGAAGGTCCTCTCGCCCGACGAGATACGCGACGTCAACACCCGCTACCACGACGTCGCCGCAGAGACCTACGACTCGAAGTGGGGGATCGACTTCGGTGAGCTCGGACGGTCGCAGACGATCCGCAAGTTCGAGAAGGCGATCGGCCGTCCGGCCGGCCATTACGGGAGATCGCTGGAGATCGGCTGCGGGACCGGCTACTTCACCCTGAATCTCCTCCAGCTCGGGGTGATCGACGAGGCGACGGCGACCGACATCTCTCCCGGGATGCTCGCCCAGTTGCAGGTCAATGCCGATCGGCTGGGGCTGGACGTCGAGACGGTCGCCGTGGACGCAGAGCGACTGCCGTTCGCCGACGGGACCTTCGATCTCGTCCTCGGCCACGCCGTCCTCCACCACCTCCCGGATCTCGACCGGGCGTTCGGCGAGTTCGCACGCGTGCTCCGCCCCGGCGGGACGCTCGTCTTCATGGGCGAGCCGTCCCGTTACGGCGACTGCCTCGCTCGCATCCCCAAGCGCGGGGCCCAGGCGGTCGCTCCGCTCTGGCGGTGGGCGATCCGCGCGGCTGCGGCCCGGCCGGCCGACGCCGAGGGGGCTCCTCAGGCCACCGAGCATGCGCTCGAGAGCCAGGTCGACATCCACGCGTTCGCACCCGGCGACCTCGCCGCCCACGCCGAGCGGGCCGGACTCGAGGCCGTGCGCGTCAGCGGCGAGGAGCTCGTCGCCAACTGGTTCGGCTGGATCAACCGCGTGCTCGAGGCAAGCGCCGAGCCGGATGACATTCCGTGGGCCTGGCGCCAGTACGCCTATCGCGGCTACCTGCTCCTCCAGGAGGTCGATCGTCGGCTGCTGGAGCCGCGCCTGCCGGCGAGGATCTTCTACAACCTGATGCTCACGGCCCGCCGACCGGCCTGACCTAGACTTCCTCCCATGCCCCAGCGGACCGAACGGGATTTTCCACTGTTCCCGCTCGGCCTGGTCACCCTCCCGACCGAGTACGTCCCGCTCCACATCTTCGAGGCCCGCTACCGGACGATGGTCGCCGAATGCCTCGAGCGCGACAGGGAGTTCGGGATCATCTGGCTGAGCGACGACGAGCTCAAGCCGGTCGGCTGCGCCTGCGTGATCGACCGGGTCCTGGACCAGATGGAGGACGGTCGGCAGAACATCCTGACCCGCGGGACGCGGCCGTTTCGGCTGATCGAGCGCCAGGACAACTTCGCCTATCCGGCCGGAACCGTCGAGTTCCTCGCGGATCGGATCGAGGATCCCGACAGCGACGCCGCGGTCGCCGCGCGGGCGGCGTACACCGAGCTCGTCGAGGGGGCGACGGACACCGATCCCGACGCCGAGAAGATCGCCGGGATGACGGCATACGAGATGGCGGCGACGGTCGACTTCGGGCTCGACGCGAAGCAGGGTCTGCTCGAGCTGCGGTCGGAGAACGCGCGGATGCGGCTTGTCACCCGGCTCTTCCGGGCGGCCCTCAAGCGACTGGAGTTCTCAGACCGGGCTCAGGCCCGCGCCCGGTCCAACGGCAAGGTTCGCTTCGGCTGAAAGCACGCCGTCCGGGCGGCTACGGCCCGCCCTTCGACGACGCAGGTTTCGTCGTTGTCGTCGTGGTCGTCGTCGTCCCACACGGATGGTAGATCCGCGTCGCGTTGATCGCCTGACGGCCGGTCTTCGGCTTGCCCTTGATCTTCAGCGTGAGCGTCTTGATCTTCGTGTACTTGCTCAGCGAAATCGTGATCACGAGCGCTTTGGAGACCGGGTAGGCCTTCCCGTTGAGGGTGGCGGTCGCGGACTTCAGCCGGGCCGAGACGCTCTTCAGGAGGTGGAGGGTGATCACCTTGTGGGTCACGCAGCCGAGCGGCGTCGGCTTCTTGACGGCCGGGGGAATCACGAGCGGCGGAAGCACCGGGACCGGCGGCGCCGGCGGAGTCGTCGGGCCGGTCGTCGAACCCGGCGGCGGCGCCGGCGGGGTGATGCCGAGCGTCTTGATCGGGTTGAGATCGCCGCTCGTCGCGTCCGCGACCGCGCCTTCGTCGACCGTCACGCCGACCGCGTTGTTGACGGCGCTGAGGTCCGTGGTCGGGAGCAGCAGGGTGCAGGTCACGTTCGCGAAGTTGACGATCACGACGTTCGGCGTGCTCGGATTGACGCTGATCTGCGGTGGCGGCGTCGGACAGAGCAAACCGCCGCCGCCCTGGCTGGGCGGCGAGGTGAGAGTGCCATTGCCGTCGACCAGGTGGAAGGCGTTGGGGTTGATCGCGCCGGTCGCGACGGGGGCGTCGAACGTGTAGAGGACGTTGCCATTGCTCTTGTCGACGAAGAACGAGATCAGGTCGGGGCCGCTGGTCAGGCCGGCGTGGTCTGTCGCACCCGAAAGCGCGACCGCCCCGTCGCTGTTGAGGGGTGTCGTGGCCGTCGCACAGCTCGACGCGTCAAGCCCGCCGCCGGCGATCGTGGCCAGCGTGATCTGAGCCGGGTCGCCGCCGACCGAGCCGGGAACGAACCTGAGGTCGACGCTCCTGCGGTCGGGGGCGATCACCGGGGCTGTCGCGGACGGGCTGTAGCGGACGCCGGTCGAGTCGAAGAGGGCGTAGCTCGCCGGGCAGACGGCGGCTCCCGCGGGGATCGCGTTGTCGAAGTCGAAGTGGTAGGTCAGCGTCGAGGCGTCGAGGACGCCCGACGTGTTGACCAGGTTGAGCCGCAGCGTCGGGTTCGCCGTCGCGCCGAGGGGGTTGCCCTGGCCAAGCGGGTCGGTCACTGCGCCTTCCCGGACGACGAAGCGGCTGGCCGCCGGCAGCGCGGTCGCGTCGGCGCCGCTGAAGGCGATCGTCACGGTCGAGCCGCCCGGCGTGAACGAGCTGACATTCCCGGCGTGGAACTGCGAGTCGCCGCCGGCGTAGGTGTAGAAGCCGAACTTCCCGTTCGCGCCGACGTTGCCCTGGAGGATCTCCGAGAAGTTGTAGACGGCGGTCGTCGCGCTGTTCGCCGTCGCACCCGTGAACTGTGGCCGTAGCGTCGCTCCGGGTACGTTCGGGAAGAGGCTGCCGGTCAGCGCGACCGAGCCCTGGCCGTTGACCTGGCCGCCGGCTGCGGCGGTCGAGGTGACGGCACCCGAGAGGACCGTGACGTTCGAGTAGGTGCGGACGTCGCCGACGCCGTTGAAGACGACCGTCGCGCAGAAGCCGCTGCCGCTGGACACGACGGTCCCGACCTGGAGGCCGGTGCCGGTCTTGCGGGACTCGCTGTAGCCCTGGAGGAAGAAGTCCTGATCATTGATGTTGAACGTCGTCGCCAGCTGCTTGTCGAAGCAGAGCTGGACTCCGTGGGTCCCATTCGTCGCGGCCGCGATCAGATTCGGGTGGCTGGTCGAGATCAACGAGCTGTCGGCCAGGGTCGGAGCCGCGAACGCAAAGAACGCGGCGAGGGCCGCAGCGACCCCGAGCATGCCGTTCGTGATGATTGTGCGGCTACGCCTCGGCATGCGGGCTCCCAGAGTTGGCATCATCCGTATCTGCTTCACGGCCGTGTGGTCTTGCTCGGGCCACAATCTCGAAGTGGCGCCGTATGGACGCCGCTATCCTAGACGCTCCGGCGGTCATCGTGGCAAACCGCACACCCGGCGGGCAAGCTGGGTGGTCAGGTTCGTGAGGACGTCGAACGCCGCCGGCTTGTGGGGCGAGTCGTCGGAGTAGCTGAAATGGCCTCCGGGAGTGAGCACGGAGTACGTCAACACGGGCCGAGGCCCCGACGGGAGGTTGACGGCGTGCGTGGCGGGAGCCTCGAGTAGCGGCTGGAGATCCTCAACCGCGACGGTGATATCCGCGGGCATGAGATGACGCTTCCCATCACAGCTGACGGTCCCGTCCGAACGGGGGATCACCCGCAGGTAGGCGCCGGGAATGGTCCCGCTCCGCGTCACGGCGAAGAGGTCGGCCGCCTGGTCGCCGCACCCGGCAAGGCCGGAGGCGATCAGAAGGGTGGCGGCGATCGCGATCCCGATCGCGCCCCGCGGCCGCCTCATGCCTCCACCGCGACCCCGCCCCGACGGGGATCGCCTCCGCCGGAGATCACGTCGTCTCGGCGCTGGACGGCCTGGACCCCGCCGAAGAAGAGGTTCGGAGCGGCGAATTGGGTGACCGAGTGGCCGGCTCGCTCAAGCCGCCCGACGTCGATCCCGGGCTCCGCGTAGACGCGACCGGCCTCGAAGTGGACGCGCGGCGCCCGGACGGCCTGCGCGGCGGTCAGTCGATGGTCCACGACGCCAATGATCGTCTGTAGGAGGGCCGAGCGGATCCGGTTGGATCCGGCGCTCCCGAGGACGAGCTCCGGACGGGCGTCGCCGCCCCCCCTGCCCGCGCCGGCGCCCCTGCCTCCCGCGGCGACATGCCGGCCCGCCCCGGCAACTCCCCTGCCCGCCGCGTCACCCCACCTGCCGTCCGCGGCGCCGGCGCCAGTGCCGGCGCCCGGGGACATCACGATCGTCGGCGCCATCATGCTCGGCAGCCGCCGACCGGGGAGATGGCGGTGGAAGCCGAGCGGGTTGAGATCCTCCTCGCCCATCATGTTGTTCAGGTGGATGCCGGTCCCCGGGACGATGACGGCCGATCCCTCGCCGATCGAGGTCGTCACACTGCAGGCGAGGCCGGCCGAGTCGAGCACCGATATGTGGGTGGTCGACCCGGTTCGAGCGGCCAGGAATCGCTCCAGAAATCCGTCTTCGGCGAGCCCGTCGACGAACTCGGGAGTGCGCTCGGTCTGAGCCATCGCCATCGCGTCGACGATCTGCTCGAGGGTCGGTGGGGAACCCGCGCGGTCGAGCAGGGACAGGGAGTAGGCCAGGAGGATGCCGCCGGCCGAAGGCGGCGGGTTGCTGAGGATCTCGCGCCCGCGATAGGCGACCCGGACGGGCTCGCGCAGGATGGCCTCGTAGGCCCTGAGATCCGCGCGCGCGAGCGTTCCGCCGCCGGCGGCGATCCGGTCGCAGACGGCGTCGGCGATGTCGCCACGGTAGAAGGGCTCGTCCCCATCGCGGCCGAGCCGCTCGAGGGTGGCCGCGAGGTCGGGGTTGTGGATCACGTCACCCTCACCGAGCAGGAGGCCGCCCGGCCGGAACAGGGCCTGGCCCTCGGGCGTGCTGGTCAGGAGGTGCTCGAGCAGCTCGACCACGTAGGCCTGACCGCGATTGAGCGGCACGCCGCGGCGGGCGAGCTCGGCCGCGGGAGCGACGAGCTCGGCGAGCGGCCAGCTTCCCCACCGGGAGGTCGCACCGCAGATCCCGGCCGGAGCGCCGTAGACCCCGCAGGATGCGGGTCCGGCGTGGAAGATCTGCTCGGCCGCCCCGAAGTCGACGGCGAAGCCGAGCATCTGGCTGGCCGGCGCGCAACCGGTCTCCCGGCCGGGGGCCTCGACGAAGAAGTCGAGCAGCGCCGGGGGGTCGGGACCGCCGGCGACGAGCATGTAGCCGCCGGCCCCGAGGCCGGTGAAGAGCGGCTCGGCGGCGAACGAGACGAGCATCGCCGCGACGGCGGCGTCGACCGCGTTTCCCCCTTGCCGGAGCACGTCGGCCCCGGCCCGGGCGGTCAACGGATGGCCGGCGGCGACAACGCCGCCCGTGGTCTGCAGGACCTGACCCGTGGTTCAGCGGGGCATGAACTCGGGCACGTCGAGATCCGCTCCGGTCAATGAGGGACGCCGCGGCCGGGCGGGCGGATCCTCGACCCGATGGTCGACCCGTCCGTCGGCCCGGCGTGCGTGCCCGGCCGGCACCTGACGCCGCTCGACCCGCGGCTCGCCGGCCGGCTCGCGCAGCCGGGATCGGGTCGCGGGCGAGCGCTGACCGTCGAAGCCGGTCGCGACGACCGTGACCCAGACCTGATCCTCGAGCTTCTCGTCGACCATCGCTCCGAAGATGATGTTCGCGTCGACGTGGGCGGCCTCCGAGACCGCCTTGGCGGCTTCGTTGACCTCCCAGAGCGACAGGTCCCGGCCGCCGGTGATCGAGAGCAGGATCGACCGGGCGCCGTCCATCGAGGTCTCCAGGAGGGGTGAGGAGACGGCCGCCATCGCGGCCTCGGTCGCGCGATTCTCGCCGGTTCCCATGCCGATCCCGAGGAGTGCGTTGCCGGCGTCTGACATCACGGTCCGGACGTCGGCGAAGTCGAGGTTGATCAGGCCGGGGAGCGTGACGAGGTCCGAGACGCCCTGGACGCCCTGGCGGAGGACGTCGTCGGCGACGCGGAAGGCGTCGACCATCGACGTCTGCTTGTCGAGCACCGACAGGAGACGGTTGTTCGGGACGACGATCAGCGTGTCGACCTCTTCGGCGAGCGCCTGCACGCCCTTGTCGGCCTGCTCGGCCCGACGGGTCCCCTCGAAGCCGAACGGCTTGGTCACGATGCCGACCGTCAGGGCGCCGATCTCGCGGGCGATCCGGGCGACGACGGGAGCCGCGCCGGTCCCGGTTCCGCCGCCTGCGCCGGCGGCGATGAAGATCATGTCGGAGCCCTTGAGGAGCGCCTTGATCTTGTCGTACTCCTCCATCGCGGATGCGCGACCGAGGTCCATGTTCGCGCCGGACCCCAGACCACGGGTGATCTGGGCGCCGATGTGGAGCGTGACGTCGGCGGTCGACTGCTGGAGGGACTGGAGGTCGGTGTTGATCGCGACGAACTCGACCCCGGCGACCTCGGCCTCGACCATCCGGTTGACGGCGTTGACTCCGGCTCCGCCGACGCCGACGACGCGGAGCACGGGCTGGCCGACGACGCGGGCCGGCGGGGTCCGGGCGTCGTGGTCGGAGCGGGCGTAGACATCGTCGGCGGCCCGGGCGTACGGGTCGTCGTCGAGCTGGCGGCGCGACCGGTTCGGGGCTTGGGTCCGCTCGTAGACGTCGTCGTCGGCATCGGCCCGGCGGCCGGAGGGAGCGGCCCGGCGGGCGGGCGGATCGGCCCGGCGGGCGTCGATCGGGTCGAGGATGCTGTCGGGGATCTCGAGCTCCGAGGAGAAGGCGTGGCGCAGGCGGTCCTGGGGGGTCGGCACGCGGGCGGCCTCGGTCGCCGGCTGGGTCGCCGACAGCCCAGGGTGGGGGTAGCCGGTATCCCGGGGGTGGGGCGGGGTCTCCGGCGGGCCGGCGGCCTCTACGTCGGCCGGGTCGCCGGTCTTGCGGAAGAGCGCGGCCAGCGGACCTTCACGCATGCTCGCACGCTTATTTGTGCCTGCCATGGAGGACCTCCCTCGCCAACGCTCTGTAGGACTCTGCGGCCATACCGTCGGGTTCGTACTTCAGGACCGACATCCCCTTCACCGGGGCTTCGGCGAAGCGAATGGTCTTGCGGATCCGCGACACGAAGACCCGATCGCCGAAGTTCTCCTCGAGGATCTCGATCGCCTCCTTGGCGTGGATCGTACGCGAGTCGACCAAGGTCGGCAGGATACCTTCGATCTCGATATCGGGGTTGAGGTTCTCGCGGATCATCGCGAGCGTGTTCTGGAGCTGGATCAGGCCGCGCATCGAGAGATACTCGCATTGGACGGGGACGATCACCTTGTCGGCGGCGGTCAGCGCGTTGATCGTGAGCAGCCCGAGGCTGGGGGGCGTGTCGATGCAGATGAAGTCGTAGTCGTCGAGGATCGGGCGGAAGGCCTTCGCGAGGGATCGCTCACGACCGATCTGGGTCGACATGGCGATCTCGGCGCCGGCGAGGTCGATCGACGCGCAGGCGATGTCGACCTCACGCTTGCGGATCACCTCGCGGATCGACGTGTGGTGGACGAGGACGTCGTACATCGAGAGCTCGAGCGTGTCGGGGTCGATTCCCTGGGACATCGTCAGGTTGCCCTGGGGGTCCATGTCGACGCAGAGCACGCGATGACCCTCCTCGGCGAATGCCGCGGCCAGGTTGAGCGTTGTTGTCGTCTTCGCGACGCCACCCTTCTGATTGGCGAATGCGATGACCTTGGCCTTGCCGTCCACGGAGGCTCCTTGCGAGGGGTTGTCCCTTACGCGTCGTTATTCGCACGCGCCGGACCGATTCCTTCCGGAAACGGCGGCGGACACGAACTGCTCGTGTGCGAACCGTGCCGCATGGGGCGGACGGAATCGTCCGGAGGGCTAGGATCGCCGGCCGATGACCGTCGAGCGCCTGCTCTCCAGACGTCTGCTGTTCGTCGCGGGGAAGGGCGGCGTCGGTCGGACGACGGTGGCCGCCGCGCTCGGCCTGGTGGCCGCGAGGCGGGGGCTGCGGACGATCGTCGCGGGGGTCGGCGGCCGCGACGAGCTTCCCCTGCTGTTCGGGGCCGACCCGGCCGGGTCGGAGACCGGCGGCGAGCGGGAGGTCACGGCGGGCGTCTTCTCGATCGCGATCGACCCGCAGCGGGCGATGGAGGAATACCTGCGCGACCAGCTGCCGATCGGCGCGGCGGCCGACCTGCTGTCGGCGAGCCGGACGTTCGGATACCTGGCGGCCGCGACCCCCGGACTGAGGGAGCTGTTGACGGTCGGGAAGGTCTGGGAGCTGGCCCAGCCGGTCCGGCGGCGCTCGGGAGGCGAGCCGTACGACCTCGTGATCGTCGACGGGCCGGCGACGGGCTACGGGGTCAGCCTGCTGGCGGCGCCGAGGACGTTCGCGAACGTCGCCCGGCGGGGGCCGGTCTCCCGCCATGCGGCGACGATCCACGCGACCCTGGTCGATCGGCTGACGACGGGCGTGGTCGGGGTCAGCAGGCCGCAGCAGGCGGCCGTCGACGAGCTCTTGGAGACACGCGGCCGGCTGCGCGACGAGCTGGGCATCGAGCTCGGTGGGGTGATCGTCAACGCGGTCGGACGGGCTCGGTTCGCCGGGCGCGACCGGTCGCGCCTGCGCACGGCGGTCGCCGATCACCCGGACCCGACGATCGGCAGGGCGCTGACGCTTGCGCTGGAGGCCGACGGCCGGGAGCGGAGCGAGCGGGCGGAGATCGTTCGGCTGACCGCCGGGCTCGGCGGGGAGCGTCCGGTCGTCCTGCCGTTGGTGGGCGAGGAGATCGACATGGATGCGTTGATCGGTCTGAGCGAGGTGCTCGAGGCCGGCGGATCGGCCGGCGGCCGGCGGCGTGGGGAGCGGGGGTGAGCGCCGGCGGGCCGGGTCGAGGCGTGGGCCGGGGCGGGCCGGACCAGCCGGGCGTCGGCGAGCTCGTCGAAGGCCGACGGATCTGCATCTGCGTGGGGTCGGGCGGAGTCGGGAAGACGACGACGGCGGCGGCGATCGGGCTCGGCCTGGCGGCGGGCGGACGGAAGGTGGCGCTGATCACGATCGATCCGGCCCGACGCCTGGCGGGGACGCTCGGACTCGACGAGCTGGGCAACGAGCCGCGGCTGATCGACCGGGAGCGGCTGGCGGCCGGCGGGGTCGACTGCCGGGGAGAGCTGTGGGCGATGATGCTCGACCCGAAGCAGACCTTCGACGAGCTGATCACGCGGCTGGCACCGGACGACCGGGCGCGGGAGGAGATCCTGGGGAACAGGATCTACCGGGAGCTGTCGAACGCGGTCGCGGGGTCGCAGGAGTTCACGGCGATCGCCAAGCTGTACGAGCTCGACCGGGACGGCGAGTACGAGGCGATCGTGCTGGACACGCCACCGTCGCGCAACGCCCTCGATTTCGTCCAGGCGCCGGCAAATCTGACGAACTTCCTCGAGGGCCGGGCGCTCGGGGCCCTGCTGGCGCCGACGAGCCTGGCATCCCGGATCCTCGGCCGGGGGACCGCCGCGATCTTCGGGATCCTGCGCAGGCTGACGGGGATCGACCTGCTCGGGGAGGTCGGCGGGTTCTTCGGAGCCGTCAGCGGGATGCTCGACGGGTTCGGCGAGCGGGCGGCGGGGGTCGCCGGTCTGCTGCGGGATCCGGCGACCGCGGTGGTCCTCGTCGAGCTCGGCCGAGCGCCGGCCGATCGACGAGTCGATCGCGTTTGCGAGGGAGCTCGACCGGGCGGGAATGCGCCTGACGGGGGTCGTCGTTAACCGGATGCACCTGGACCCGGGAGACCCGTCGGATCCTGAGCTGATGGAGATTGCCCTGGCCGGGCCGTTGGGCGGCCGGCTGGCGGGCCGGGTGGCTGGGAACCTGCGGGATTTTCAGGTCCTCGCGGAGCGGGACCGGGTCGGGGCCGAGCGGCTGTCGCGGGAGCTGGGCGACCCGCCGGTCGCCTACGTGCCGGGCCTCGGGGGCGAGGCGGACGGGATTGCGGGGTTGGCTCGGGTCGGGTCGTGCCTGTTCGGAGCGGCTCGCGGCGGCCGCAGGTAGGAGGGGCGGACCGGCCGGGCGGCGGTCGGCCGGGGCCGGAGGAGGAGTGGTCGGAGGACCGAGAGGCGGTCCCTGGGGGCGCGGGGCGGGGCCGGACGGCCGGAGGACCGCGAGGCGGTCCCTGTGGCGCGGCGCGGGGGCCGAACGGCCGGAGGACCGCGAGGCGGTCGGTCGCGGTGGGGTCGGCCGAGGGTGGGCGAGGACGGCTAGGGAAAGAGCTCTGTCCGGGCGGAGGCGGGGCCGGAGTCGCCGCCGGCCTGGGGGTGGACTCGCCGGTGGAGGCGGCCGGTGACCGGCTTGGCGTAGGTCGTGTCGGGGTCGTCGGGGAGACCGGCGGAGCCGATCAGCTCGTCGGCCAGGTCGGTCAGGCCGTCGGGGAGGTGGCCGCAGATGACGTCGCGCAGGAGGGCCCGGAGATGGCCCTCGATCTCGTGGGTGAGGGCACGCGCGCCGGCGGGGATCGGCTCGGTTCCGGCGATCAGGCAGGCTTCGAGGTCGATTGCGAGGCTGACGCGGTCGGCCATCGTCTCGCGTTCGTCGGCGACGGCGCAGAGGGCGGCGATCCGGGCGGGGAGGCGGCCGCTGGGAAGGCCCTCGGGTTCGAGCAGGGCGCGGAGGGCGAGGAGGTGGTCGCTGAACCCGACGAGCTCGTCGCCCCGCTCGCAGCCGAGCTCGAAGCGCTCGAGGGCCCAGGCGATCTGTCCGTCGATCGGCCGGCGGCGGGCGACGAGGTTGCAGAAGGCGCGGAGCTCGTCCTCCTGGTCGGCGGCGATCGTGACGAGCCCGCCGCTGCGGCCGCGGACGGGAACTGCGAGCGGACGCCAGCCGGATTCCTGGCCGCGGACCCAGGCGAGGGGGGCAAAGCCGATGCCGGGGGCGAAGAGGCGCATCGCGGTCTGGAGGTCGCCGAGTCGGTCGAGGGCCAGGCCGATCCCGTCGGGACCGTCGGCCGGGGCGATCGCGACGGCTACCGAATGGGAGTCGCCGCGTGACCAGGCCGGGTCGGGCGGAAGGTCCTCGAGGCATTCGGGCGGGGCGAGGATCGCGCCGTCGCCGAGGGGGACCTGCTCGGACTCGGTCGTGATTCCGCGGAGCAGGGCGAGGACGACGGCCTGGGCGCGGCCTTCGAACGCGGCCTGCTCGAGCTCGCGGTAGGCCGGCTCGAACCGCTCGGGGGTGAGGGAGAAGTTCGCCTCGTCGAAGACTCGCTCGACGAAGCAGCGGAGCGCGGCCTCGGCCAGGGTGGCCTGGCCGCCGTCGGGACGGGCGAGGCCGCGGGCGTCGAGGTAGGCGCCGAGACCGTCGAGGCCGGCGAGCGTGCCGAGGGCCCGCTGGTAGCTGGGGAGGCTGCGGAGGGCGTCGCGGTGGCGCTCGATGAACTCGCCGGTGAGAGCCCGGTAGCAGTAGAGGGCCGGCCGGTTGCCGCGGCCGCCCTCGGGGACGACCTCATACCCGACCGACGAGCCGGCCTCGGTCGCGGCGACCAGGACGAAGGCGGCCTGCTCGGCGAACTCGTGGAGGCAGACGTGGAGCTGAGGAGAGGACATGACGTGCCGTTCGCCTCGAAGCGACCTGATCCTGCCTCGGCAATGGCGCTCTCAGCCCGAGTGCTGCGGTTGGGTCCGGTCGGCGGTTCTGGAGGAGTCGTGCGCGCGAGCTGACGGCTGGCTATACGGTCGCCGCTGCCAGCTACTTCTGAGGACGTGGCAAATAGCTGCTAGACGGGGACGGGCGGAGTGCTCGCCAGCGCCGGGTGGGCTGATTGATCGGCGGGTTCGAGGTCCGGGTCGTCGTCGTGGCAGAGCCAGCGGGCGCCGTAGGCGCGCATGTCGGCGATCAGGGGGAGGAGGTCGCGGCCCTTCTCGGTCAGGAGATATTCGACCCGGGGGGGGACTTCGGGGTAGGTGTGGCGCTCGATGATGCCCTCCTCCTCGAGGCCGCGGAGGCGGAGCGAGAGGGTGCGTGGGCTGATTCCGGCGAGCGACCGCTCGAGCTCGCAGAAGCGGGTCCGGCCGGCGGCGAGGTCGCGGACGAGGAGGAGGGTCCACTTGCCGCAGACGATCTCTGCGGTACGGAAGATCGGGCACGTGTCGTCTAGTGGCATAGCCAATACTTTACCAACTGAAGCATGGTTCTTCGTTCGCTTCGAAGGTGACCCGGGAGCTCTCGGGCTCGCGGCGGCCTTCGCGAGCGACGGGGAGTCGCCGGGGCCGCGAGCGGCGGGCGGGCGCGGGTGGTTTGCTCCGGAGTGGTGATTGCCGGACCGCCCTGATCTTGATCCGGGCCGCAGCTGACGCTCGAGGACACCGTTGCGACCGCCAGCTCGGCGGACTCGATCGGCTTCGACGAGGCGCCGGACTTCGACGAGGCACCGCCGCATCCGGCGAGAAACAGCACGACCAGGCCGCTTGCGAGAGCGCTCGAGCGGCGACCGAGGGTCATGGGCTCACGAGCACACTCAGCCGGGCCCGACACCTCCGCCGCCGGTGATGTGGGTGGGAAATACGTGGGGGTAGACGCTCAGCGCGAGGATCGCGACCCCGCATCCGGCGAGATGCACCGCGACCACCCTGGGTTCACGCCGGCCGACGGCCACGAGCGCGACGATCAGGTTGCCGGTGAAGCCGAGCCCGATGACACCGGCCGACGGCACGAGCACCAGGAGCAGCAGGAGGCCGCGGACCCACGCCGTCCTGCGCTGCCGCTCGATGTCCACGAAGCAGCGCTCGAGCGCTGACTACCCGGCGACGCCGGCGTGGGCAGCACCGTTCTGCTGGCTGGCCGGGCGCTTGGCGTCGGCCGCGCTGACGTCGTCCATCGTCGTTCCCCGCCGGCCCTCGGCCGCCAGCAGGAGCTTGAAGTCGTGGGGGCTCGACGCCGCCCGAAGCGCGTCGTCGATCGTCACCCGGCCGGACTTGACATGGGCGTAGAGCGCCTGGTCGAAGGTCTGCATGCCGTAGTACCCGCCCTCGGCGATGACTTCCCCGAGGCGTCCGGTCTGCGTCTCGTCGACGATCAGGTCCCGGACGCGTCCGGTCATCCGCAGGACCTCGCAGGCCGCGACCCGGCCGCCGTCGGCCGCCGGGACGAGCCGCTGGGAGACGACGCCCTTGAGCGTGCCGGCGATCATCGACCGAACCTGGCTGTGGTGGTGGGGCGGGAAGAAGTCGAGCATCCTGTTGATCGACTCGGACGCGTCGACCGTGTGGACCGTCGAGAGCACCAGGTGGCCGGTCTCGGCCGCCGAGAGCGCCGTGTGAACTGTCTCCTCGTCGCGCATCTCCCCGACGAGGATCACGTCCGGGTCCTGGCGGAGCACGCGGCGCAGCGCCCGGCTGAAGGACTTGGTGTCAGCACCGACCTCCCGCTGGTTGATGATCGACCGCTTGTCCCGGTGGAGGAACTCGATCGGATCCTCGATCGTCACGACGTGACACGCTCTGGTCTCGTTGATCTGGTTGATGATCGCCGCGAGCGTCGTCGACTTGCCGGAGCCGGTCGTCCCGGTCAGGAGGATGATGCCCCGCTCCTCGTCGGCGAGCTCGCCGATCACCGGGGGCAGCGCCAGATCCTCGATCGTCCGGATCGCGTGGGGGATCGCCCGGGCGACGATCGAGACGACGCCCCGCTGACGGAAGGCGTTGACCCGGAAGCGACCGATTCCCTCGATCTCGTAGGCGAAGTCGACCTCCGACTCCTCGTGGAACTCCGCAAGCCGACGCTTGTCGTGGAGGATCGCGTGGAGGGCCGCCTCGGTCTCCGAGACGCCGAGCACCTGCCCCTCGCCTGCGATGACGTCGTGCTGACCCAGCGGGCCGAGCTCACCGTTGATTCTGGCCAGCGGGGGAGCGCCGACCTTGATGTGAAGATCAGAACCTTCTCGAGCTACCAGTTGCCGGAGTGCTTGGTCGATGTCGAACATGGTTGTCCCATCGGCGTTCGCGGCCGGTCGCTTGAGACGAAATCCGGAGAAATTCGGGGGGCCGGACCGGCCGGGCGAAGCTAGGCGACGTCGCGCAGCTTCTGGGCCTCGGCGAGGCTCTGAAGCTTCTTCAGCGACTGGTTCTCGATCTGGCGGATCCGCTCGCGCGTCACGTTGAACGTCCGTCCGACCTCGTCGAGCGTCCGCGGGTGCTCGCCGCCGAGGCCGTAGCGCAGCTCGAGGACCCGCCGCTCGCGGTAGCTCAGGTTCTCGAGCGCCTCGCGGAGCGCCTCCTTGGTGAGGATCTCCGCCGCCCGCTCGTATGGCGACTCGGCCCGCTCGTCGGCGATGAACTGGCCGAACTCCGATTCCTCCTCGTCGCCGACCGGCTTCTCGAGGGAGACCGGCGCCTGGGCGGAGCGCTTGATCGACTCGACCTCCTCCGGGTCGATTCCCGTCACCGCGGCGATCTCGTCCGGCGTCGGCTCCCGCCCGAGCTCGGTCACGAGCTTGCGCTCGGCCCGGCCGATCTTGTTGAGCTTCTCGACCACGTGAACCGGGATCCGGATCGTCCGCGCCTTGTCGGCCAGCGCCCGGGCGATCGCCTGACGGATCCACCAGGTCGCGTAGGTCGAGAACTTGAAGCCCTTGCGATAGTCGAACTTCTCGGCCGCCCGGACCAGGCCGAGCGTCCCCTCCTGGATCAGGTCGAGGAACGGCAACCCCTGGTTGCGGTAGTTCTTGGCGATCGAGACGACCAGCCGAAGGTTCGATTCGACCATCTTCTGCTTCGCGTCGAGGTCGCCCCGCTCGATCCGCTTGGCCAGGTCGACCTCCTCCTGGGCTGTCAGGAGACGGACCTTGCCGATGTCCTTGAGGAACAGCTGGAGCGAGTCGGTCGTCATATCCGGCTTGAGGTCGATCGCCGTCTTCCCCTTCCGGCGACCACGCTTGTCCGGGGCCCGTTCGACCTCGCTGCCGGCTGCCGTCGCCGGGTCGATCTCCTCGACCAGCTCGATCTCGGACCGCTCGAAGAACCCGTGGAGCTCCTCGAGATCCGCCTCGTCCAGATCCAGCTCGGACACGGCGCCCTTGATCTCGGCGTAGGTCAGAACACCAACCTGCTGGCCCCGGGTGATCAGACCCTTGACCTCTTCGAGCTCCTGAAGTTCGGCTACTGACATCTCATTCCGCTTCCGTCGTAGCGCCGGGGCCCGTGGGTCGATCCCGGCGAATGTGGACGCCTAGAACCGTCCAGGCCGTCCGAGGCGGCATTCCACCCGATCATAGGACTCAAACATGTGTTCCCCATGGTACGGGCTCGATGCATTAAGTCAACGCTCCAACACTCTCGAATCCTCCCGACGCGGTCTCGTCCATCGGAAGTACATCGGTCATTTCCTCTTGATACGTAAGACGCCGCCGGTCGTTTCAATGTTCCGGCCAAACACCCCGACCGGCGGTGCGCGATGATGGAGGCGGTGACCGGCACCGACGAACATCCGCCCGACGAGGCCAGCGTCCTCTCGAGCCTCCCGGGGACCCGGCCCCAGCGCCGGAGCCCCAAGCGCGCGGCCCCGAAGCCCGACGCGACCGGCCCGGCCGAGACGACGCGAGCGCCGCAGGAGACGACCCGACGTCCGAGACCTCCCCGAGCCCGACGGTCGCCAGCCGCAGCCGAGCCGGCCGAGCCCAACTCCCCGAAGCCGTCTCCGCCCGCCGGCCTGTCGGCTGCGGGCGATCCGCCGACCCAGCCGCCCGCCCAGGGGTTCGAGGCCAATCCGCTCCACACCAGCCTGAACCCGCCGACCGGCGGCGAGCTCCTCGCATCGGTCGCCCAGGGCGTGGCCGAGCTGGTCGAGATCGGACTCGCCCTGACCCGTCGCCTGGCGCACTCGGTCCTCGACCGGCTCCCCCGCCTGTAGCTCCGGCCTGTAGCCGGGCCGGCCCCGGCCGAGGCGCCCGAGGGGCCCCGGCGCCCCGGCGTCCAGCCCCGGCGTCCCGGCGTCCAGCCCCGGCGTCGAGCCCCGGCGAGCGCCGGGCGCGGCCCACTGCAAAGCGGACCGCTGTAAGCAAAATGTCCCGCCTCAACCCTCATTACGTATACTGCGGCCCCGGCCGAGCCTCCCGCCAGCCAGCCGCAGACAAGCCGGGCCTCGGCGGGGCGATCTCCGCCGGTGCAGAGTCGGTCAGGTCAGGCCCAGCAGCATCCCGATCCTCCCCGGTTCGGCGCCGTGCACCTCCCGCAGGCGACTCACCCGAGAACTCCGATCCCGAACCCGCTGAGACCCGGACGGTCGATCGCCGCAGCCGCGGCGGTCGTCCTCGCCTCGACCGCGGCTCCCGCACTCGTCTTCGCCGGCGCTCCCGCACTCGCCTCCGCCGCCGCTCCCGGACCCGGACCCAGCGGCGGGAGCGCCGCCCCCGGAAGCGGCGCGATCGGCACCCCCGGCCCGGCCGGGCCGCTCCCCTCTCCTGCGGCCGGCCTGCTGGCCTCCGGCGGCGCGACCGCTCTGGTGCCCACGGGCGTGGCCGGCCCGCTGCCCGTGGCCGGAGCCGGCGTGGCAGCGCCGCTCGCCCCGGAGACGATCCAGGCGCCCGTCGGCGGAGCGATCGTCGGCCAGGCCGCGTCGATCCGCGGCCGGCTGCGCGTCCGCGACCGCAACTGTCCCGTCCTGCTCGAGTACTTCGACCCGACCCACGGCTGGAAGGTCGCGGCCACGGGGACGACGAACGCCACGGGAGCCTTCGCCGTCGTCCTGCGGCCCCAGCACATCGGCCGCTTCATGTTCCGGGCGACGACGCCCAAGGCCGCCGCGGCCACCACCTCGATGACGCCGATCGAGATCTACCGCGATGTCGTCGCGACGATCTTCGGCCCCGGCGACTACGGCAGTCGGACGGCCTGCGGCCAGGCCCTCACGCCCGAGCTTCTCGGCGTCGCCCACCGGACTCTGCCGTGCGGCACGATGGTCGACATCACCTACGGAAGCCTGACTCTCACCGTCCCCGTCGTCGACCGCGGGCCCTTCGTCGGCGGCGTTAGCTACGACCTGACGGCGGCGACGGCCGCCGCCCTCGGGATCACCGAGACCGCCCACATCGGCGCGGTCGCGATCCGCGCCGCGGCCCCCGCGGCCCACTGATTCCCGGCCGGGGCTCCCCGGCCGCGCAGACAAGCCGCGATGATGAGCTGCGATGCCAGTCTCGCTCCAGGTCGCCCGCGACCGCGTCCTCGAAGCCTGCCGGTCGCGCCCGACCGAGATCGTCCCCGTGGCCGACGCGCTCGGGCGGATCCTCGCGAGCGCCCTGATCGCCCGGGTCGACGTCCCGCCGTTCGCCAACAGCGCGATGGACGGGTTCGCGGTCGCCGCCGGCCCGCCCGGCCGGACGCTCCGCGTCGTCGGTGAGTCGCTCGCCGGGGCGCCGCCCGCGCGGGCCCTCGATCGGGCGAGCGCGATCCGCATCGCGACCGGCGCGGTCCTCCCGCCCGGCGCGGACGCCGTCGTCCCGGACGAGCGGGCCAGCTTCGCCGACGGCTTCGTCGAGCTCCATGTCGACGCCCCGCCCGGGCTGAACATCCGGCGCGCCGGAGAGGACTTCCCGGTCGGCCTGCCGGTGCTCGGAGCCGCCACCCGCCTCGGCCCGGTCGAGCTGGCCGTCGCGATCGGCGCCGGCCACGGTGAGCTCGTCTGCCATCGCCAGCCGCGGGTCGCCGTGCTCGGGACCGGGAACGAGCTGCGGCCGCCCGGCGACCGGCTGGCCCCCGGCCAGATCTACGACTCCAACACGACCGCGCTTGTCGGCCTGGCGACCCAGGCCGGCGGCTTCGTGGTCTCGCGCCGCCGGATCGGCGACGACGCCGACGCGACTCGCCGGGCGCTCGCGACCGGCGTCCACGAGGCCGACCTCGTGATCGTGACCGGCGGCGCGTCGGTCGGGCCCCAAGATCACGTGCGTGCCGCCCTCACCGCGCTCGGAGCCGAAGACGAGTTCGCCGGCATCGAGATCCGCCCCGGCCGGCCGGCGTCGTTCGCGACCTGCCGAGGCGTCCCGATCCTCGCCCTCCCGGGCAACCCCGTGGCCGCGATCGTGATCTTCATGATCCTCGGCCGACCCGCCCTCGCCGGGCTGTCCGGTCTCCGGCCGGCTCACGTTCCCGAGCTCGCCGTGCTCGCGAACCCCGCCAAGCCGAGCCCCGGCCGCAGCACGATCGTCGGCGTGACCCTCCGGCCGACCCTCGACGGCCCGCTCGAAGCGACCGCTTCGGGTCCGCTCAGCGCCCACGCGACCCACCCCCTGCTCGCCTTCGACGCCCTCGCCATCCTCCCGCCCGGCGGCGACCCGCTGGTCGCCGGGACGCCGGTCGAGATCGTCCGGATCTCGGCGTAGACGTGCCCGCCCGGTCACCCACCCCGACCCTCCGGGTCGACGCCCGCGCCGCCTTCACCATCTTTGCCACCCTCGCAGCCGGCGGCGGCCTGCTCGCCGCCTCGCTCGCCCTCGCCCGCGCCGTCCGGCCGCCGGGCTTTCGCATCGTCGACCCCGAAGGACCCCCGACGCTCGACGCAGCCGGGCGGGCCCGCTCGGTCCAGGCCGCCGACCTGCCGCTCCGCCCGGCGACCTTCGCGGCGATCTTCTCGCCCGACGGACCCGACCGGCTCGCTCGCGCCTACTGGCGCTTCCTCACCCGGATCACGCTCGGCCTGATCCGCGTCGTCCGGACCCCCGACGCAGAGCTCGTCGTCCTGCTCGGTCGCCCGGCTGTCCTGCTCGCCTTCGGGCTGCCCGACTGCCGGCTCGAGCCCGACCGCGCGCTGATCACCTGGGAGATCCGCGGCGGGCTGCTCGCCGTCCGCCAACCCGCCGGCCCCGACGGCTCCCTGACGATCGACCTCCGCCGCCTCGACCGGGCTCCTCTCGGCGCCCATGCCGTCCGCGTCGAGGTCTCGGTCGCCGGCTTCCGTCCGACGATCGCCCGCCGCTTCGGTCGCACCGCCTACGCGCTGACCCAGGCCCGGGTCCACGTGTTCGTGACCCACAGCTTCATGCGGTGGCTCGCGCGCGCCCGGCTCGCGTGCCCCCGCGCCCCGGCCGAGTCTCGACCGACCGCTGGCTCGCCCACCCCCCGCTCACGTGAGCACCGCTCCGAAATATCAGGAAATAGCATCTGATAGCATGCAATCGTGGACGAGACCCGAAAGGCCCTCTTCGTCCGGCTCGCGCCGGCCGAGACCGACCGCCTCGACCAGGCGGCCGCGACGAGCGGCAAGACCAAGCGCCAGCTGATCACCGAGGCCGTCCGCGAGCACCTCACCGACGACGGGCTCCTCGTCGGACGGATCGCCCTCCGGGAGGATCCCGACGAGGTGATGACGCCGGCCGAGGCCGCCCGCCTCCTCAAGCTCGACGAGCCGGCTGTGATCGAGGCCGCCGAGCGCGGCGAGCTTCCCGCCCGCCGACTGGCCGGCGACTGGCGCTTCTCGCGGGCCGCCGTGCTCGCCTGGCTCGACCCCACATCGCCGGTCCCGTCCGTCTGATCGACCCGCGCCGCGGGACGGGAGCTCAGCCTGGCGCCGGGGGGCGAGTCCCGGGGTGCGGTGTCAGCCCTGGTCGTGGAGGTCGACGAGCTTCGCCCGGTCGTGGGTCGCCCGGATCCGGCGGACCGTCCCCGACCGCGAGCCCATCACCAGCGACTCTGTCGTCGCCGAACCGCTGTTGAGGTAGCGGACGCCCTCGAGGATGTCGCCGTCGGTCACACCGGTCGCCGAGAAGTAGCAGTCGGTCCCGGAGATCAGGTCGTCGTCGGTGAGGACCTTCTCGATGTCGTAGCCCGCGTCCAACGCAGCCTGGCGCTCGTCGTCGCTGCGAAACCAGAACCGGCCGAGCATCCGGCCACCGAGACACTTGATCGCCGCGGCCGACAGGACGCCCTCCGGCGTCCCGCCGAAGCCCCAGAGCAGGTCGATCGGGACGTCGTCGGTGACCGCGAGCAGGGCGCCGGCGACATCGCCGTCGGAGATGAAACGCACTCGGCCGCCGACCTCGCGGACCGCGGCGACCGACTCGTCGTGGCGGGCCCGGTCGAGGATCACGACGGTGACGTCGCTGACGTCGATCTGCTTGCGCTTGGCGACCAGTCGCAGCGTCTCCCCGAGCGGCCGGTCGAGGTCGAGGAGGTCGGCGATCTCGTGCGAGCCGACGATCTTGTGCATGAAGAAGCACGGCCCCGGGTCGAGCATCGTCCCCCGGGGAGACAGCGCGATCACCGCGAGGGCGTTCGGCACGCCCCGCGCGGCCAGCGTCGTCCCCTCGAGCGGGTCGACGGCGATGTCGACCGACGGGGCCGACCCGTTGCCGATCTGCTCGCCGTTGTAGAGCATCGGGGCTTCGTCCTTCTCGCCCTCGCCGATCACGACGAGCCCGTCCATCGCAACCGATCGCAGCGCCCACCGCATGCCGTCGACGGCCGCCTGATCGGCGGCCTCCTTGTCGCCCTTGCCGACCAGCCGGGCGGCGCCGAGCGCCGCGGCTTCCGTCACGCGGACGAGTTCGAGGGCGAGGTTACGGCCTGCGTCGAGGCGGCCGACGTCGGAGTCTGGGTCAAGCTGAGTGCTCATGCGACCAACCCTATACAAAGCATTCCAGACGATCCGGGGCGATCTCGTCCTGATAGCTTGGGCCGCGTGCCCGACCCGCCGCCCAGGTTGCCGCGCCCGCGAGGACGCCGGCCTGCACCCCGTCGATGAGCGGACTCGTGATCGGGGTCGACGTCGGCGGTACGAAGATCTCTGTTGCCCCGCTCGGACGTCCGGCCGTCGTCACCCCGACCGACTGCGGAGGGTCGGCCGAGCTGATCGACCAGATCGTCGACCAGGTCCGCCAGGCGGCTGACGGCCGGCTGACGGCCGCGGTCGGCGTCGGCATTCCGTCGGTGATCGAGTTCGCGACCGGACGGGTCCGGTCGAGCGTCAACATCCCGCTCCATGAGGTCGCCCTGCGCGAGGAGCTCGGGCGCCGTCTGGGGACGCTGGTCTTCGTCGACAACGACGCGACCCTCGCCGCCCTGGCCGAGGCTCACGACGAGGACGGGCGGCTGACGGCCCGCAACCTCGTGATGCTGACGATCGGCACCGGTGTCGGCGGCGGGATCGTCGTCGACGGCCGGATCTACCGGGGGGCGACCGGGGCGGCCGGCGAGCTCGGACACACGATGATCGCGGCCGACCCCGACCGCGACTACCAGGCGGACCCTCCCGCCGACGCCGGCTTCTTCCCGCGACCAGGGTCGTTGGAGGCGCTCGCGGCCGGCCATGTCCTCGACCAGCTGGCTCGCGAGTCGGCCGCCGCGCACCCCGATTCGGCACTCGGCCGGCTCGCCTTCGAGGTCTCCGGACCGGATGCCGTCGCCGCGGCCGACGATGGCGACCCCGACGCGATCGAGGTCATCGCCAAGCTCGGCCGGCGGCTGGGGATCGGGATCGCCAACGTGATCAACACGTTCGACCCCGACGTCGTCGCGATCGGAGGCGGAGTCTCGTCGGCCGGTGAGCTCCTGCTCGGCCCGGCCCGCGACGCTGCTACGGCATTCGTCCTGCCGGGTGTCGGCACCCGCACCGAGATCCGCATCGCCCGGGCCGGCCCGCACGCCGGCGTCCGCGGCGCGGCCCTGCTCGCCCGGGGCGAGCTCAACCACGATGTCCGAGAGGGACACCCGGCATGAACCCGGCAACGACCGACACCCGCCTCGACGACCTCTGCGTCAACACGATTCGCACGCTTTCGATGGACGCCGTCCAGAAGGCGAACTCCGGGCATCCGGGAACGCCGATGGCCCTCGCGCCGATCGGCTACACCCTCTACGCGCGGGTCATGCGCCACAACCCGGCCGACGCCGCCTGGTTTGACCGCGACCGGTTCGTCCTCTCGTGCGGCCACGCGTCGATGCTGCTGTACGCGGTGCTCTACCTGACGGGTTACGGGCTCGAGCTCGAAGACCTCCAGAGCTTCCGCCAGCTCGGCTCGCCGTGCGCCGGTCACCCCGAGTACGGCCATGCCCCGGGCATCGAGGCGACGACCGGACCGCTTGGGGCCGGGATCGCCAACTGCGTCGGCCTGGCGCTCGCCGAGCGGATGCTCGCGGCCCGCTTCAATCGGCCGGGACACGAGATCGTCAACCACCGGACGTTCACGATCTGCTCGGACGGGGACCTTCAGGAGGGCATCTCTGCTGAGGCGTGTTCGCTGGCCGGTCATCTCGGGCTCGGGCGACTGGTCGCCTATTACGACGACAACCACATCTCGATCGAGGGAGACACGTCGCTCTCGTTCAGCGAGGACGTCGGTGCCCGGTACGAGGCCTATGGGTGGCACGTTGAGAACCTCGGCGAGGATCTCTCGCTCGAGCGGATCGAGCAGGCGACCGAGCGGGCGCTGGCCGTCACCGACAAGCCGTCGCTGATCGTCTGCCGGACCCACATCGCCCCGGGGTCGCCGAACAAGGAGGACACCGAGGCGGCCCACGGGAGCCCGCTCGGCGAGGAGGAGGTACGCCTGACCAAGGAGGTATACGGCTGGCCGACCGAGCCGGCCTTCCACGTCCCGCCCGAGGCCCTCGACCACGCCCGCGGGGCGATCGACCGGGGGATCGAGCTCCAGGCCGACTGGGACGCGCGGTTCGCCGCCTACCGGGCGGAGCACCCCGACCTCGGCGAGGAGCTCAGCCAGATCGTCGAGCGCCGGGCGCCGGCCGTCCCCGCGAGCCCGCTCGTCAGCTTCGAGGCCGATACGTTGGTCGCGACCCGCCAGGCCTCCCAGCGGTGCATCCAGGCGGCCGCCGCGATCCATCCGACACTGGTCGGCGGGTCGGCCGACCTGGCTCCGTCGAACCTGACGCGGATCGAAGGTGCCGGCGACGTCGAGAAGGGCTCCTACGGCGGACGCAACCTCCATTTCGGGATCCGCGAGCACGGGATGGGGGCGATCGTCAACGGCCTCGTGCTCGGCGGCCTGAAGGCCTTCGGGGCGACCTTCCTGATCTTCTCCGACTACATGAAGGGCGCGATCCGCCTGGCCGCGCTGATGGAGATCCCGTCGATCTTCGTCTTCACCCACGACTCGATCGGCGTCGGCGAGGACGGTCCGACCCACCAGCCGATCGAGCAGCTGGCGACGCTGCGGGCGACGCCGAACATCGACGTGATCCGGCCGGCCGACGCCAACGAGACGGCGATGGCCTGGCGGTTCGCCCTCGGCCAGACGATCACGCCGACGGCCCTGATCCTCTCGCGCCAGGGCCTCCCGACGATCGATGCCAAGCTGATCCCGGATGACGCGATCGAGCGGGGCGCCTACGTCCTGCGGGACGTACGCAACCCCGCGGCGATCCTGATGGCCAGCGGATCGGAGGTCGCGACCTGCATCGAGGCGGCCGGCCTGCTCGACGACGAGGGAATCCCCGTGCGCGTCGTCAGCATGCCCTGCCTCGACCGCTTCGCCGCGGCTTCGCCGGCCTACCGCAACGCGATCCTCCCGCCCGACTGCCGCGTCCGCGTGGCCGTCGAGGCCGCCAGCCCGCTCGGCTGGGACCGGTGGACCGGCGATGTCGGCGCGATCATCGGGATGCGCGGATTCGGCGCGTCCGCCCCCGGAGACGAGGTCTTCGCCCACTTCGGCTTCACCGCCCAGGCCGTCGCCGCCCGAGCGCGTGAGTTACTCGGGGCGACCGACGGGTAGGCACTCGGCAGGAGGACGCCGGCGACGCGACCGGACGCGTTACACGGCCTCAATGAGCCCAAGGAGATACTGGCGTCGTGACTGAAACCAACCCCCTCAGCGAGGGACTCGAGCGTCTCCCGGTCGTCCCGACGACGCTCGTGATCTTCGGCGGGACCGGCGACCTCGCCAAGCGCAAGCTCCTCCCGGCGATCTACAACCTCGCCCACGAGGGGGCCCTCCCCGAGCGCTTCAACCTGGTCGGAGTCTCGCGGAGCGACATGCCCCACGACGACTATCGGGGGATGGCGATCACCGCGATCCGCGCGTTCTCGCGGACCAAGCCGGACGAGGCGGTGCTCGAGAAGCTGCTCGACGAGATCCGCTACATCCCGGGGACCTTCGACGACCCCGGGGTCTACGCGAAGCTGGCGGCGACGCTCGCCGAGCTGGACGCGAGCGCCGGCGAGCCGATGGCCCGGACGTTCTACATCTCGACGGCCCCGGAGTTCTTCCCGGTGATCGTCGAGAAGCTCGGCGAGCAGGGTCTCAACTTCAACGAACAGGCCGACGTCCGGATCGTGATCGAGAAGCCGTTCGGCACGTCGCTGGCCGAGGCGATCGACCTCAACCGGCGGGTGCTCGAGGTCTTCGAAGAGCGCCAGGTCTTCCGGATCGACCACTACCTCGGCAAGGAGACCGTCCAGAACATGCTGGCGTTCCGCTTCGCCAACGGGATGTTCGAGCCGCTGTGGAACCGCAACTACATCGACCACGTCCAGATCACGGCGGCCGAGGACATCGGGATCGGGACGCGGGCCGGCTACTACGACAAGGCCGGGGCGCTGCGGGATCTCGTCCAGAACCACATGCTCCAGCTGCTCACCCTGCTCTGCATGGAGCCGCCGGTCGTCTTCTCGGCCGACGAGGTCCGCGACGAGAAGGTCAAGGTCCTCCACGCGATCAAGACGCCCCAGCGAATCGACGAGATGGCAGTCCGCGCCCAGTACGCGCGGGGCGTGGTCGCCGGCGTCGAGGTCAACGGGTATCTCGACGAGCCGGGCGTCCCCGAGGACTCGAGCACCGAGACGTTCGCAGCCCTGCGCCTCGAGGTCGACAACTGGCGGTGGGCCGGGATCCCCTTCTACCTGCGGACCGGCAAGCGGCTTCCGCGGCGGGTCACGGAGATCGCGGTCGTTCTCAAGCCGGTTCCCCACATGGCCTTCGGCGGCCAGAACGTTCCGTCGAACCAGCTGATCCTGACGATGCAGCCGAACGAGGGGGTCTCCCTCTCGCTCGGCGCGAAGGTCCCCGGGACGCGGATGACGATCCGCCCGGTGAATATGGAGTTCCTCTACGGGACGGCCTTCATCTCCCAGTCGCCCGAGGCCTACGAGCGGCTGATCCTCGACGCGATGCGCGGCGAGGCGACGCTCTTCACCCGCAACGACGAGGCCGAGGCCCAGTGGCGGATCTGCGATCCGATCGTCTCCCACTGGGAGTCCCATCCCCGGCGGCTGGCCCAGTACCCGGCCGGCGGACAGCCGCCGGCGGTGGCCGATCGGCTCCTGCTCGACGGGCACAAGTGGCGGGCGATCTGATGCCGGCCGTCCGCGAGAGCCTGGTCTGTCTGATGCCGACTGTCCGCGAGAGCCTGGTCTGATGCCGACCGTCCGCGAGAGCCTGGTCTGATGCCGACCGTCAACGACACCGTCTGGCGCGAGCACGACACGACGCCGGCGGCGATCGAGGCGGCGCTCCGGGAGATGCTGATCGAGCGGCACGCCGAGAGCGAGTTCTACGTCCCGGCCCGCGTCCTCAACCTGATCTGCGTGGTCGACCGCGACTGGAGCGGGGAGATCGCCAACCGCCTGCGGGCGGTCGGGCGCTTCCACCCGTCGCGGACGATCGTCTGCTCGGTAAGCCCGAAGCGGTCGTCGCTCGACGCGGTCGCGACGGTCGCCGCGTCAGCGACCCCCGAGCCGGGATCGTTGGCCCTGACCCGGGAGACGGTCGTGATCGACGTCGGAGCTCGGCACATCCCCAACCTCGACACGATCATCGATCCGCTCGTGGTGACAGATCTCGCGACGATGGTCTGGGCCCCGCACGGCCACTGGGATGCGGTCGACGCGCTCCGCGGGATGTCGCAGATCGTGCTGCTCGACTCGGTCGACGATCCCGACGTCGCCGGGGCGCTGCGGCGGGCGACCGGCCTCCTGGAGGAGCGCAACGTGGTCGACCTCGCGTGGATCCGGTCGGCCCCGTGGCGCGAGCGGATCGCGGCCAGCTTCGACTCCCCCCGACGGCGCCTCGAGCTGGTCAAGATCCGCGGCGTCGAGCTGCGCCACCATCCGTACTCGGGGGCCGCAGCCCTCCTCCTCTGTGGCTGGCTGACGTCCAGGCTGGGTTGGAAGCCGGCTCAGTTGACGCGTCCCGAGCCCGGCCGGGCAGAGGGGACGGTGGTCGGGCCGGGCGGGAAGGTCGAGCTCACGCTGCAGAGCGTCCCGCTCGACGTGCCGGGCCTGTCGGGGATCACCCTGCGCATGGAGGACGGCAGCTCGCTCTCGCTCGAGCGTGGCCGCGGCGGCCTGCGGGCGACCCGGCGGACGCCGGCCGGGGTCGAGTCGTCGTGGACGCTGCTCGGAGCCTCGCGCGGCGAGGGCGGCATCCTCGGGGAGGGGATCCGCCAGGCGCTGATGCGCGACGAGATCTACGGGCCGGCCCTGCGGGCGACGGCCGGACTGCTCGCATGACGGACCTGATCATGGTCACCGACGCGCCGTCGGTCGCCGACGTCGCCGCCGAACTCGTCGCCGGGCTGGTCGCAGAGGCCCTCGCCCTGCGGGGCGTCGCCCACGTGGCGCTGGCCGGCGGGAGCACGCCGCGGCTGATGTACGAGCGGCTTGCGCTCGAGACATGGGAGGGCGTCGAGCTGTGGTTCGGCGACGAGCGTTGCGTCGGGCCGACCGATCCGGACTCGAACTACCGGATGGTCGAGGAGAGCCTCCTCGACCACGCGCCCGGCGCCGTGGTCCACCGGATCGAGGGCGAGCTCGGCCCGGAGGCGGCGGCCGATCGCTACGACGCGCTCGTCCGCGAGCGAGTCGCTCCGGCCGGGGAGACCGGCGCGGGTGCAGGCGGGGTGCCGTCGTTCGACGTCAACCTCCTGGGGATCGGCCCCGACGGGCATACGGCGTCGCTGTTCCCGGGAAATCCAGCCCTCCGAGTGACCGGACGGGCGGTGGTCGGGGTGCGGGATTCGCCGAAGCCTCCGCCGGACCGGGTCTCGCTCACGCTAGAGGTGCTGCGGGCCGCGCGGGAGACGATCGTCCTCGCGGCAGGCTCGAGCAAGGCCTGGGCGGTCAGCGCGATCCTGGCCGGACCCGAGGCGGGTGGAACGCCGTCGTCGCTGCTCGAGGCCGACCGCCTGACGCTGATCGTCGACGCCGAGGCCGGGTCGCAGGCCGCAGGCGGCACGGGCCCCGAGACCGGGGCGCAGGCCGAAGCCGGTACGGGCCCCGAGACCGGGGCGCAGGCCGAAGCCGGTACGGGCCCCGAGACCGGGGCGCAGGCCGAAGCCGGTACGGGCCCCGAGGCCGGGGCGCAGGCCGAAGCCGGCGCGGGACCCTGAGGGGGGCGGCGCGGCTGTGGTGTGGATCGTCCGGCACACGGACACCGAGTGGTCAGCGTCGCTCCGCCATACCGGCCGCACGGATCTGCCGTTGTCGGCCGCGGGGCGCGAGGCGGCGGCCGGGTTGCGCGAGCGGCTCGGGGCAGTCGACTTCGCGGCGGTGATCTGCAGCCCGATGCGCCGGGCGCGGGAGACCGCCGAGCTGGCCGGCCTTCGGTGCACGCGGGAGGAGGCCGACCTCGCCGAATGGGACTACGGCGACTACGAGGGGTTGACGACGGTCGAGATCCGGCGGGCTCGCCCGGGCTGGGACATGTGGCGTGACGGGACGCCGGGAGGCGAGGACGCGGCAGACGTCGGAGGACGGGCCGACGCGGTCCTCGGAGGACTCGACGGCGGGGGGCTCGATCCGCGGGTCGACGAGATCGGCCTGGTCGCCCACGGCCACGTCCTGCGCGTCCTGACCGCCCGCTGGCTGGGGCTGCCGCCGGCGGACGGGGCCCTCTTCGCGCTCGAGCCGGGTGGTGTCGGCCGGCTCGGCTACGAGCGCGACCGGCGGGTCCTCTGGGGTTGGGACCTCGCGAGTCCGTAGGCATCGTCCGGCGGTGGCCGAAGTTCGACGGTCTCGGCCGACGTGTCGGGGCGCCGAAAGGCATTAAAGGTTCGGGATCGTCAGCGGCGGGCATCCGGATTGACGTCCGCCGCGAAATAGAGTCTTGAAGTGAGGGGCATGAGCCAACTTGATACGAAACCGCTCGAGCTGGCCCGCGAGCAGACGATGGGAATCGTCGCGGGCATCAGCGATCAGGATCTCGAGCGGGTCCACTCGCCGCTGATGAGTCCGCTCGTCTGGGACCTCGGGCACATCGCCGCGTTCGAGGACCTCTGGCTCGCCCACCGGCACGGTGGCCTCGACCTCCTCCGACCCGACCTGATGGACGTCTACGACGCCTTCGAGACGCCTCGGGCCGGTCGCGGGGAACTTCCGTATCTCCGCCGTGCTGAGGCCGCGGCGTTCCTGGTCGACGTGCGACGGCGGGTCCGGGAACTCGATCTGCCCGAGGGCATCGCTCACGATCTGGTCGAGCGGCACGAGCGCCAGCACGGGGAGACGATGCTCCAGACGCTCAACCTCGCCCGGATCGCCCGGCCCGGGCCGGCGGCGGAGGCGCCCGGCGGGCCGGGTGGCATGAGCGGTCCCGACCTGGTCGACGTCGCCGGGGGGCCGGGTGGCATGAGCGGTCTCGACCTGGTCGACGTCCCCGGAGGGACCGTCCCGATCGGCGCGGGAGCGGAGGGCTTCGCCTACGACAACGAGCGGCCCGTGCACGAGGTCGAGCGCCGCGCCTTCCGGATCGGCAGGGTCCCGGTCACCAATGGCGACTGGCGGAGCTTCGTCGGCGACGGGGGATACGCCCGCCGGGAGTGGTGGTCGCAGGACGGCTGGGCCTGGCGGGAGGCCGAGGGGATCGTGCGGCCGTTGAACTGGCTGACCGACGAGCTCGAGTGGCGCCTGGCCGACGGGGCGGGGCCGCTCGAGGACCAGCGGCCGGTCGTCCACATCTCCTGGTACGAGGCCGACGCCTTTGCCCGCGGGCGTGGCGTGCGTCTGCCGAGCGAAGTCGAGTGGGAGATCGCGGCCACCTGGGACGGGTCCCGCCGGCGCGAGGTCTCCTGGGCGGAGGCGAACCTCGCCGAGGCCGGGATGCTCGGAACGGTCACTGTCGGCTCGCGGTCCGGGGAGCCGGAGCCGGCGCCGTGCGGGGCGCTGGGGATGATCGGTGACGTGTGGGAGTGGACGTCGAGCGACTTCGGCGGGTATCCGGGCTTCGTGGCTTACCCGTACCGCGAATACTCGGAGGTCTTCTTCGGGCACGACTACAAGGTTCTGCGGGGCGGGTCGTTCGCGACGAGCTCGCGCGTGATCTCGCCGACCTTCCGCAACTGGGACCACCCCCACCGCCGGCAGATCTTCGCCGGACTTCGCGTGGCGGCGAACGCATGATCGAACCGGTCGCCACGGTGGCCGAGGGGATCTCGATCGACTGCTGGGTCGAGACGGAGAACTCGCTTGCCGACGACGTCCTCGACGGGCTGACCAAGCCGTTCAAGGAGCTCCCGCCGAAGCACTTCTACGACGAGCGGGGCGCTGAGCTGTTCGACCAGATCTGCGGGCTTCCGGAGTACTACCAGACGCGAACCGAGCGGGCGATCCTCGAGCGGGACGCCGCCGCGATCGTCGAGGCGACCGGCGCCGTCGAGCTGGTCGAGCTGGGGTCGGGGATGGCGACGAAGACGCGGGTCGTGCTCGACGCGATGGCCAAGGCCGGGACGCTCGAGCGCTACATCCCGCTCGACGTCACCGAGAGCGTGGTCCGCGATTGCGCGAGCGAGCTCGTCGACGAGTACCCGGGTCTCCGCGTCCACGGGGTGATCGGGGATTTCGAGCGCCATCTCGATCGCGTGCCACCGGCCGCCGGACCGCGGATCGTCGCCTTCCTCGGCGGGACGATCGGGAACTTCGCCCCCGGCAGTCGCCGTCGGTTCCTCCGTTCGGTGGCTGGCCTGCTCGGTCCTGATGACCGTCTCCTGGTGGGCACGGATCTGGTCAAGGACGCGTCCGTCCTCGAAGCCGCGTACGACGACGCGCAGGGAGTGACGGCCAAGTTCAACCTCAACATGCTCCACGTCCTCAACCGCGAGCTCGAAGCCGACTTCGACACCGACCGCTTCGAGCACGTCGCGTTCTTCGACCGGCGCAACGAGTGGATCGAGATGCGTCTGCGCTCGCGCGAGCCGCAGGACGTCGCGATCGCCGCACTCGGGCTGGAGATCGCCTTCGCGTCGGGGGAGGAGCTCCGGACGGAGATCAGCGCGAAGTTCACGCGCGTCCGCGTCGAGGCCGATCTGGCGGCCGCCGGGCTGGCGTTGACCGGCTGGCACACCGACGAGCAGGACCTCTTCGCGCTGTCGCTGTCGCGGCCCGCCGCGTAGCCGGCGGACGCGGGCCGTACTAGAGTCGTCAGGACGCCCGCCCGTCTGCCGAAAGGAGCCTCGTGTCCGTCGACCCGAAGTCCACCGCGATCGTCCTGATCGAGTTCCAGAACGACTTCACCTCCGAGGGAGGCGCCCTCCACGGGGCGGTCAGCACGGTGATGGAGAGCACCGGGATGCTCGAGAACGCCCGCCGGCTGGTCGACGCGGCCCGGGATTCGGGCGCGATGATCATCCACGCGCCGATCACCTTCGCCGCCGGGTACGGCGAGCTCTCGAACCACCCGTACGGGATCCTCAAGGGAGTGGTCGACTCGACGGCGTTCGTCAAGGGCGAGTGGGGCGCCGAGATCGTCGACACGCTCGCGCCCCAGGCGGGCGATGTCGTCGTCGAGGGCAAGCGGGGACTCGACACGTTCGCGACGACGAATCTCGACTTCATCCTCCGGGCCCGCGGGATCACGACGATCGTCCTCGGCGGATTCCTGACCAACTGCTGCGTCGAGTCGACGATGCGGACCGGCTACGAGAAGGGCTACCGCGTCATCACCCTCTCGGATTGTGTCGCGGCGACGTCGACCGAGGAGCACGAGAACGCGATCCGCTTCGACTACCCGATGTTCTCGGACGTCATGACCGCCGAGTCGCTCACCGGCGAGTTGGCCGGCACTCCGGCGGCCTAGTCGGCCTCCTGCTCTGCCGTCCGGCTCTGCCGTCCGGGTCCGGCGTCCGCAAAGCGGGTATGTCCGCCCCGTGGCAAGGATCACGCTCCACCGGGGAGACATCACGACCGACGGGGAGGCCGACGCGATCGTCAACGCCGCGAACTCGAGCCTGCTCGGCGGGGGCGGCGTCGACGGGGCGATCCACCGGGCGGCGGGACCCACGCTGCTCGACGAATGCCGGCTGCTCGGGGGTTGCGGGGCCGGGGACGCGAAGATCACCGGGGCCGGCCGGTTGCCAGCGAGATACGTGATCCACTGCGTCGGTCCCGTCTGGCGGGGCGGCGGCGCGGGCGAGGCCGACGTGTTGGCGCGCTGCTACCGGCGGGCGGTCGAGCTCGCGGCCGAACACGACTGTGCGACGGTCGCGTTCCCGGCGATCTCCGCCGGCGTCTACGGCTACCCGCTCGCCCAGGCCGCCGGTGTCGCGATCACGGCGGTCGACGCGGCGCTCGCAGACCACCCGGAGGTCCGCGAAGTCCGCTTCTGGCTTTTCGACGACCCGGCGCTCGAAGCGTTCGAGGCCGCCCTGTCGCAGGTCGAGGGTCCCTCCTGAGCCACGTCGTGCGCCCGCGGGATCGTCGTCAGCCGAGGCGTTCGACCAGCATCGCCTGGCCCATCCCACCGGCGACGCACATCGACTCGATCCCGTAGCGGCCGCCGGTCGCCCGCAGGTCGTTGAGCAGGGTGGTCATGATCCGGGCGCCGGTCATCCCGAACGGATGGCCGAGGGCGATCGCCCCGCCGAACGGGTTGAGCCTGTCCTCGGGGATCCCGAGCTCGTCCCGGCATGGGACGACCTGGGCGGCGAACGCCTCGTTGATCTCGACGACATCGATCTCCTCGATCGTCATCCCCGTCCGGGCGAGGAGGGCCCTGATCGCCGGGATCGGACCGATTCCCATGTACTCGGGGCGGACGCCGGCAACCGTCGAGGCGACGATCCGGGCGATCGGCTCCATCCCGAGCTCGGCCGCCCGGGTCGCGCTCATCACGAGGACGGCGGCCGCCCCGTCGTTGAGGGGGCAGGCGTTCCCGGCCGTGACGGTTCCGTCGGGCCTGAAGACCGGCTTCAGGTCGGCCAACCGCTCCATCGTCGTCCCCGGCCGGGGACCGTCGTCAGCGGTCACGAGGGTTCCGTCGGGCGTCGTGACGCCGACGATCTCCCGGTCGAAGTGGCCCGACTCGCGGGCGGCGACCGCCCGGTTCTGGGAGACGACCGCCCAGGCGTCCTGGGCCTCGCGGGTGACCCCGTAGCGTTCGGCGACGTTCTCGGCTGTCACGCCCATCGGGATGTAGACGTCGCAGATCGACCCGTCGGACCCGTCGAGCTTCGAGTTGAACTCGAACTTCCCGCCGGACGCCCGCGAGACGGCCTCGACCCCGGCCGCCAGGTAGACATCGCCCTCCCCGGCCCGGATCGCGTGGAACGCCATCCGCAGGCTCTGGAGGGACGACGCGCAGAAGCGGTTGATCGTGCAGGCCGCGACTTCGAACGGGACACCCGCGAGGAGAGCGGCGTTGCGGCCGATGTTGTAGCCCTGCTCCCCCGTGCCGAACGCGTTGCCCATGATCACGTCGGCGATCTCCGCCGGATCCAGATCGGGGTTGCGATCGAGCAGCGCCCTGAGCGGAACGGCCGCCAGGTCGTCTGCCCGGACGTCCTTCAGCGAACCCTTGAACGCTCGTCCGATCGGCGTTCGGATGGCATCGACGATCACGGCTTCCGGCATACGTCTCCTTGCTCCGGGGTTTGCGACGGGCCTCCTCCATCGTACGCGAGACTCCCCGGCCCCCCGTCAGGCCGCGCCCGCCCCGGTCAGGGCCGCGGCCGCCCCGGTCAGGGCCGCGCCCGCCCCGCCGCCTGGGCGCCGCCGGGCGACGCAGGCGCCACGACGCGCCTACAGACCCAGTCCGCGGACGCCCATTTCGTCGAACCCGACATGGTGGGCCAGCTCGTGGCGGACCGTTCGCGTCACCTGGTCGCGGAGGGCGTCGGCGTCGTGGCCGAAGTCCCGGCGGAGGGTGTCGCGGAAGATGACGATCCGGTCGGGATGGTCGTCGCGGTGGGCTCCGTCGCCCTGGTAGAGACCGTAGGCCCCGATCCGACGTCCGCGATCGGATATCACGACCGCTACGTGGCGGAGTGCGTTCTGGAGGAGATCCGGCAGATCGTCGAGGGCGTCGCGGACCAGCTCGGCGAAGTCACCGTCCGAGAGCGGGTCGAGCTCGAGGAACTCGCCTTCGTCGGGGGCGACCGCCAGGCCGTCGCTCGCCAGCCGCTCGGACTGCTCGACGATCAGCTCGAATTCCTCCTCGGTTGCCGGATCGCCCCAGCCGGCCAGCCGGGTCGTCGCGAAGGCGACCACCCCGCCGAGCACGGCGACGCCGACGACGAGCGTCGCGAGGAACTCCAGCACCCGCAGCGATCCACTGGTCGCCGGTCCGTCGAGCAGCCAGACGGCCGTCAGCCCGACGCAGAGCGCGACGACCGCCGACGAGAGGATGCGCCTGAGCGGCGGTGGCCCCATCAGATCGCCGATACTCCCGGTCCGCCCGGCTGGGCGGACGGCGGCGCCTGGGCGCCCGGGGCCCGGTGGGCCGCGTCACCCGGCTCGTCGGGGATCCGCCGCCACTGGGCGATCCGACCGGACGCGATCACGAAGGCGACCCTCGCGGTCAGGCCGGTACCGCTGCCACAGCCCCCGCGGCCGCCGCCCGGACGGTCTCCGAGCACGAAGAGGGCGTCGACGTACCCGCGGACGGTCCGCGTCGACAGGAGCCGCGCCCCGCACGGAAAGGCCTGATTCGCCGCCCTCACGTCGGCCGCCGTCCGCAGGCTGACGGGCGGGTTGTTCGGGTCTACCTGGATCACGCTCGGCGTCGCGAAGTACCTCGATGCCACGGCGACGCTCCCCCGGGCGAGGGCTGCCGACCAGCCGCGGATCACCGCGACATCCCCCGGCTTCGAAGGACTCCCCGGCGGCGATCCGGTCGAGCCCTGCGGACCGCTTCCGGTCGGACCCGGCGAGGGCGCCGGCGCCGTCGCGTGCGAGCTGCCGGTCGGCGGGCTCGGCGACGTGGCCGCGGGGGTCGGGGTCCTGGCGGCGCCACCGCACCCGGCGCTCGCCGCGGCCAACACCAGAACTGCCGCCGATCTCCGCCATCCGGGACGCACGAGTCCATGATCGCACGCTGGAAACCCCCGCCGCCGCGGCTTGCGGCCGGCTCGCCCCACCGGCTAGGCTTCGCCGATGGGCACCTTCGACGCGCCTGAAATGACGATCGGCCCCGAGCGGGCGGCCGAGCTCCTGGCCGAGGGAGCCGACTTCATCGACGTCCGCGAGACCTACGAGCGGGACGCCGGCTACATCCCGGGGACCCGCCACATCGAGCTCGAGCGGCTGTCGTCCCAGTCGGGGACGATCGACCCGCTCAAGCCGGTCGTCTTCCAATGCCGGCTCGGCGCCCGCTCGGCGATGGCAGCCCAGGCCTTCCGGGGGGCCGGCTACGACGCGTACACGCTCGACGGCGGCATCATCGCCTGGGTCAACGCCGGCATGGCGATCGAGCCGGCCGGCGGATACGTCGCCGACCACTGACCGGCCGCCGCGGCGGCTCAGTGGAGCAGGAGCAGCGTCTTCTGCTGGCGCTCCTGGCCCAGCAGGGTCAGGCTCGGCTTGTAGCCCAGCGCGTGGATCACGTCGGTCATGTTCGGCATCCAGATCACCAGCAGGTAGGCGCTGATCACGATCGCCGCCACGCGCAGCCCCCGCCGGCGGGCGAGTGCGGCGAGCGGTAGCAGCCAGAGCACGTACCACGGGAGCGCCCAGCTCAGCGTGACCAGGAGCGCCAGCGTCACGAAGCCGCTCGCCTCGATCCACCGGCGTGTACGCCAAGACCAGACCGCCCCTCCCACGGCCGCGAGGCCGAGCACGCCGGCGAGGATCGTCTTCATCGAGTCGGTCTCGCCCCCCAGCCCGAGGAGCGACCCGACGACGTTCGGCAGCCCGGCCAGCGTGACCAGCGTGCTCTGCTGGGCGAGGTTCGGCAGGTGCGGACCGAACGCATAGAGCGACGCTCCCCCGAAGACGACCGCCCCCGCGATCATCCCCCCGAGCACCCGGAACCGGCGGCCCGCACCGAGCAGGACGACCGGCAGGAGGATCCCCGCCGACGCCTTGATCGCGACGGCCGCGACCAGCGCGAAGCCCGCCCCGAACTCTCGGCCCTCGCCGACCCCCGCCCCTGCCCGCCGCGCCGCGCCGCCTTCCCCGTCCCCGTCCCCGTCCCCGGCCGTCCGGCCCTCGCCGCCTTCCCCGTCCCCGGCCGCCCGCCCCACGCCGCCTTCCCCGTCCCCGGCCGTCCGGCCCACGCCGCCTTCCCCGTCCCCGGCGATCCGGCCGGCCCGGGCCCGGAGCAGGAGGTAGCAGGCGAGCATCACGAAGAAGACCATGAAGAAGTCGTTGTGGTCGCCGCCGACCCCCCAGACCAGGACGAGCGGGTTGAGCCCGACGAATACCACGGCGCGCAACGGGTCCCGCCCGACGAGCTCGGCGCACCGCCAGACGAGCCAGAGGGTCGCCAGGCTGGCGATCATCAGGCTGGCCTTGAGGACCCAGAACCCGACGGCCACGCCGAGCGGGACGATGGCGAAGCTGAAGATCGTGAACAGCGGCCCGTAGGGGCTGAGCAGCTGGTGCCAGTTGCTGAGCAGGAAGGTCGGATCGCTCGGCGGCCCGAGGGCCGGGATCGTCGTGTACGGGTTCAGCCCGTGGAGGATCTCCATGCGGCCGTAGTTCATGTAGTTGAAGACGTCCGTCAGCGACAGGGGCGGCGAGAGGAAGAAGATCGCCTGGAGGGCGACCACGCCGCCGAGCGCCCACCTCGCGGGCACCCGCGACGCGCACGACAGGACGACCAGATACCCGACGAACATCGCGCCGACCGCGCAGCTGAGGGTCAGCTTGAGAGTCGCCTGATCCGGACGGATCGAACGCCCGATCCACCCGAGCGGTCCGGCCATCCACCCGGGGAAAGCGACCCGGCTCGGCGGCGAGAGGATCGACGCCCGCGACGCGGCGAGCCCGACGACCGCGAGGCTGATCAGAACGATCCCGCCGACGGCGACCATCCCGACGGCCCCGGCCCACCGCCGGCGCCCCGAACCACCCGATTCCCCCGACCCCCCGGACTCGCCCGACTCACTCGACCCGGCCGACCCGCCCGACGCGCCAGGTCCGCCCGGGCGGCCGGCCGGACCGGCTCCCGAAGCCCGCCCAGGCAGGTTGCGGCCGTCTCGGTCGGCCGTCAGCCCCCCGGTCGACGAGCCACCCGCGACGACAGAGCCGGTAGGGGTTGTCGCGTCGCTTGACATGGGAAGACCTCCGCGCCTCCCGGCCGTCGCCCGCAGGGGGACGCCGCAGCCGGCCGCAGACCACGTCCGAGAATACCGGCCCGGCCGCGTCGGACCGCCGGATCGCGGCGGGGGAAGGCGGCCTTAAGCAAGGAAAAACACCCCGCACACGAGAACGGCACCCGACGCCGCGGAAAGGCAGGCTCCCGGAAAACGGCCGGAGCCCGCTAGGCGCGGGCTCCGGTGAGAGGCTCTCCTGCTCAGTGCGCCGGCCGGCGCACGTCAGACAGCTGCGACGTTGACCGCCTTCGGTCCCTTGTCGCCGGCCTCGGCGTCGTAGGTGACCTTGGCACCCTCCTGAAGCGAGCGGTATCCCTCGCCCATGATGCCGGTGTGATGCACGAAGAGATCCTTCTCGCCGTCGTCAGGGGTGATGAAGCCGAACCCCTTGTCGTCGCTGAACCATTTCACGGTGCCCGTAGGCATTGCGCTCCTCCACTGTCTGTTGTCCTTACCAGCGACGCGGAGGATGCTTCCGAAAAGCTTCGACCTGCGAGCGCCTGGACTGCTTGCACCGGCCCATGTCCGGCAATTTCGCGGCGGACGGTATCACGTGTCCGCGGGTCCGACAATGGTCGGGGCCCGACCTTTCGGATTCGCGCAAATTCCGGCTCCTCACGCGGGTCTATCCTCCCGGTCGGCGACCAGCAGCGACTGGACCGCCAGCCCGACCTGGCCGTCGGGGTCATGCAGGCCGCTGAAGGCCATCGCCCCGGCGTCCGGCTCGGCCCTGGTCGCCGAGTCGAGCAGGACCCACTCGCCCCGCGGCTCCCGCCAGAGCGCGACCACGAGGTCGGGGTTGATGAAGACGAACCGCGTGAAATCGAGCTCCCAGCTGACCCCGTTGCCGAAGTCGGCGGCCGCCGCCAGCCGCATCAACTGGCTCGGCTGCTCGTCGTCGACGATCGGCCGCCGCAGGCGCAGCCAGACGGCCGCCGGCCCGGCGTCGACCCCGCCGCGGGCGAAGCGCATCTCGACGCCTGTCGTCGCGAAGCTCTGACCGTCGGCCCGGCCGAGCGCAAACGGCGTCGTCGTCAACGTCTCCGGCCTCCCGTACGACGGGCTCAGAACCTTCGACATCGAACCGAGATCGGCCGGCGTCCTCGCAACCCGCAGGCCGGTCACCCGGCAGACCTCGACCCCGCCGGCCAGAAGGCTCGCACCGACGAGCTGGACCCGCCGGCCCGGACGCAGCAGCCGAACCTCCAGGTCGAGGCGGCCGAGTGGGACCGGCCGGAGGAACTCGTACGAGAGGCGGGCGACCCGGAGGCCGGGGTCTGGCGCGAACCGCTCGACCGCCCGCGCGAGGAGGCCGGCCGGCGCGCCGCCGTGGAGGGCATTCGGATCCCACGGGCCGCGGGCGTGAGCGGTCGGGACGAAGCCGGTCCCGTCGGTGTGGAAGACCGGGTCGTCCATCGGTCGACGAATGCTTGCACGAAGCGAAACACCCCCGCGCCCGCCGGGGTGACCGCTAGGATTGGTGGATGTCCAACAAGGTCACGAAATCAGACACCGAATGGAAGCAGGAGCTCTCGCCCGAGCAGTACCGGGTGCTTAGGGAGAAGGGCACCGAGCGGGCGTTCACGGGCGAATACGACGCGGCCAAAGCCGACGGGACGTACCGGTGCGCGGGATGCGGAACCGAGCTGTTTCGGTCGGATGAGAAGTTCGACTCGGGGTCCGGCTGGCCGAGCTTCTACGCGCCGGCCGACGCCGAGAACGTCAGGACCGAGTCCGATCGGTCGATGTTCATGCGCCGGACCGAGGTTCTCTGCGCGGTCTGCGACGGCCACCTCGGCCACGTCTTCGAGGACGGGCCCCAGCCGACCGGGTTGCGCTACTGCATCAACTCGGCCGCCCTCAAGCTGGACCCGGCAACCGGCGAGTAGCCGGCCGCGGGCAGGCGGACGGGCGCTGATGGAATCCGCGCAGCCCGTCCGCTTCGCCTGCCTCGTGCCCCCCGGCCGGCCACGGACGGCGGCCGCCTGGCTCGACGGCCTCGATCCGGTCGGTCGGGCCCCCGACGATCGGCCGCACGTCGTGCTGAACATGATCTCCAGCGTCGACGGCCGGGCGACCTATGCCGGGCGCACGACGGGGCTTGGGAACCCGGGTGACCGTCAGCTGTTCCACGGCCTCCGGGCCCGGGCGGACGCGGTGATGGCCGGAGCCGAGACGCTGCGGGTCGAGCGCTACGGGAAGCTCGTCCGTGACCCGGCGCTGATGGCTGAGCGGGCCGACCGGGGTCTCGACCGGCAGCCGCTCGCCGTCACGGTCAGCCGGAGCCTCCGCTTCGATCCCGACCTCCCGCTGCTCGCCGACCCGGACTCCCACCTCGTCGTGATGACCCCGTCGGCCGGAGAACTGCCTGCCTGCCCGGCCCGGGTCTCGTACCTCCGGGGGCCGGACCTCGGGCGCCTGTTTCGCCGGTTGCGAGACGACTACGGCGTCGGGCGGCTCGTCTGTGAGGGCGGCCCGACCCTCAATGCCGGGCTCTTGCGGGCCGGCCTGATCGACGAGCTCTTCCTCTCGAGCACACCGCTCCTGCTCGGCGGGCCAGACCCGCTGACGATCGTCGCCGGAGCGCCGATGAAGGTCGCGTTGGACTTGGTCGGCCTGCTCGAGAGCGAGAGCCACCTGTATGCGCGCTATCGAGTTTTCGGAGCCGTCTCGGGTTCGCCCGACTGACGGGGGCCAGCGTCCGCCGGGTGCTCGGCCGGCGGCGGCACGTCTGAGACCTCCGCGGCGCCCTGCGTGTTCCCGGGATCCGGCGCGTTGCCAGGGCCCAGGTCGTTGCGCGAGTCCGGGGCGTTGCCGCCGGCCGGACCGCCATCGGTCGGGGCGGTCTCGGCCGAGACGATCTCCAAGAGCTCGCCCGCGAGGCTGCCGGCGTCCTCGGCGCGGGTCGGGGTTGCCGCGATCGAGACGATCATCTCTTCGCCGTCGAGCTCGACCACCGTGACGGTCGGGTGGGCTCGGATCGGCGTGGTCAGGGCGTCGTCGATCAGACGCTCGAGGTCGTCGGGCCTGGTATTCGCTCGCAGGCGGGCGCGAAGATCGACGGCGTCCGGCTCGCGGAGGGGCGTCAGGGCCGACGCGAGGACGACGCTGTTGGGGACGAGGATCTCCTCGTCGCCGTCGGCGAAGGTCGTGTAGAGCAGCCCGAGCGTGCTGACCTGGCCCTCGATCCTCCCCGGGGCCCCCTGGAGGCGAACCCGCTCGCCGACGCGAAACGGGCGGGCCGTCAGGAGGACGGTACCGGCGATCAGGTTGCCAAGCGTCTGCTGGGCCGCGAGGCCGACGACGACGGCCGTGAAGGCCCCGCCGACGACCAGCGCCCGCAGATCGATCCCGGCGAATCCGGCGGCGACGATCACCGTCACCGAGACAGTCGTCAGGCGAATCAGGAAGCCGACGGTCCCCGCGGCGGCCGGGTCCATGTGCCGGAGCAGTGCCGGTCCGACCGCCCGGCCGACGTCCCGGGCGAAGGTCCAGCCGAGGCTGACGAGGACGACGGCCGTGAGGATCCGGATCGGAGCGTCGAGCACCGAGAGTGGCGCCTTGCCGTCGGAGGACCGCTCGCCGGCGATCCCGAAGCGATGTTCGAAGACGACGATCACGACGATCATCAGGACCGCCAGACCGACGGCCTTGTAGCGGGCGCGACGCAGCGCCCGGGCGGAGATCTGCAGCCCGAGGGCGGTTCCCCAGGTCGTCCGTCGCCGCGGCTCCGGCTCCGGCGGCGGCGGCTGCGGCTGCGGTGGCGGTGGCTGCGGCGGCTGTGACTGTGGCTCGGTCATCGGGTCTCGGGCGAGTCGTTCGTCACGGTCGGGGACTCGTCTGGGTGTTACCTGGCCGTGAAGGATCGGCCGGATCGGCAAACACCCGTTTTGCGGGTGATACGGTCGACGAAGCAGAAAAGCCAAACCGGCGGGCATCGAAGATCCGCCAGAAAGGAACCATGTCATGTCCTACGTGGACCTGCATCTCCACCTGCTTCCCGGGGTCGACGACGGCGCCCAGGACGAGCATGACGCTCTCACCCACGCCCGCCGTCTCGCGGTCGAGGGCGTCCGCGAGGTGACCGTCACGCCCCACATCAGTCCGTCCTGGCCGCTCGAGGTCGCAAGCATTCCCGGGCGGGTCGCCGACTTGCAGGCGGCGATCGACAAGCGGTCGCTCGGCGTCCGTCTCCACGCCGGCGGCGAGATCCACCCCCGGTCGGCGGCCGGTCTGACCGACGACGAGCTCGAGATCCTCGGCCAGGGGCCGGCCGGCTGCCGGTGGCTGCTCCTCGAGGCGCCGTTCGGCGGGATCGGCGACCACTTCATCGGTGTCTGCGACGGCCTCCGGGCCCGCGGCTACGGTCTCGTGATCGCCCACCCCGAGCGAGCCGGCCAGCTGCTCGACGACGGCGGCCTCGATCTGCTCCGCGGCCAGCTTCAGACGGGCGCTGTCCTCCAGATCAACGTCTGCTCGCTGCTCGGCAACCACGGTCTCTCGATCCAGGAGGCCGCCGTCCACCTGCTGCGGTCGGGGCTGGCCTACGTGATCGCGTCCGACGGCCATCCCGGCAGCCGGAGCCACACCCTCCGGCTGGGGTTCGAGCTCGCGATGCGAGCCGGCGCGTCGTCGATTCAGGCGTGGCGCCTGACCCAGGCCAACCCGCGGTTCCTGCTCCACCAGGGAATCCCGCGAACGCCGACTCCGGCGACGGCCGCAGCACTCGCGCTGATGCTCGACTGACCGGCGGCGGTCGGCCGGCCGGGATTCGCGGTAATCTCAGGACGATCGACCGGACGCCGACCGGACCGTTTGGGCTGCGTGGTGGACGGAGAAGGAGTGGTTGATGCGGGCGCCCGAACTCCAGCAGGCACCGTCGTTCGTGAGGCGAAGACCGGCCGTCGGCGAAGCCTACGATTTCGCGGCACGATCTCATTCGGGACAGCGCCGGCAGTCCGACGAGGCGTCGTTCGTCGTGCATCCACTGGAGGTCGGCGCCCTCCTCGAGGCGACCGGGTCGCCGGAGGAGTTGATCGTCGCGGGGGTCCTCCACGACGTGCTCGAGAAGACGGATGTCACCCCGGAGGAGATTCGTCGCCGGTTCGGCGACCGGATCGCAGACCTGGTGATCGCCCTGACCGAGGATCCGTCGATCGAGCCGTTCGCCGCCCGCAAGGCCGCCCTGACCGCCCAGATCGCCGCCGAGGGGCCGGCGGCTGCGGCGATCTCGGCGGCCGACAAGGTCGCCAAGGTTCGCGAGCTGCGCACCCGGATCGCCCGGGCCCGCGGCCGGGGAGAGGCCGACCCCGACGATGGTGAGCGCAAGCTCGGGCACTACCTCGCCAGCCTCGAGTCGCTCGAGGCCCAGATTCCCGACCACCCCCTGGTCCGCCAGCTTCGCTTCGAGCTCGAGACGCTCGACGCCCTCCCGCCGGGGGACGAGCCGGTCAGCGGGGTCGATCTGCAGGGAGATTGAAGCGGGCCGCCAGTCGGAGAGTGAGAGGGAAGGCTTTCCGAACACGAAGCACTTGCAAGCTTGAGCAAACGGTTCGCTGAGAAGACTCGTCACGTCCCGCTCGCGGCCGCTCGCCCGGCTACCCGCCGACCGCGAAGATCGCGAGGCACGTGAGACCGGCGGCGATGCAGTAGATCCCGAACGGCCGGAGGCTGCTGGTCTCGAAGAATCGGAGCAGGTACCTGACGGCGAAGTAGGTCGTCAGGCCGGCGCAGACGGCGCCCACCACGGCCGGGCCGCGGATCCCGTCGCCGGCCGGCCCGAGCAGCTCCGGCAGCTTGAGGATGGCCGCCGCTCCGATGATCGGGGTCGCCAGCAGGAACGAGAAACGGGCGGCCTCCTCGTTGGAGAGACCGGCCAGGAGACCGCCGCCCATAGACGCGCCCGACCGCGATATCCCCGGGACGAGGGCCGCCGCCTGGGAGAGCCCGATACGCAGCGCCTCGCCGAACGACAGCCGGGCCAGCCGCGTGTCGGCATCGGCCGCGTCCCCGCCGGCCAGCCGCGCGTCGGCAGCGGCCGCGTCCCCGCCGGCCAGCCGCGTGTCGGCATCGGCCGCGTCCCCGCCGGCCAGCCCCGGCCGTCCGGCGTGCGGGCTGCCGGTGCGGAGCCGCTCGAACGCGAGCAGGCCGACCCCGTTGAGGACGAGGAAGCCGGCCGCGGCGACGGCTGAGGCGAACAGGCTCTGGAGCGGCTTCTGCAGCACAAGACCGATCAACCCGGCCGGAATCGTCCCGACCAGGAGCAGCCAGCCGAGCCTCGCGTCGGTGTCGGTCGGATCGCTCCGACCTCGGAACGACCGCCACAGACCGTTGAGGATCCGCCGCCAGTCGTCGAAGAAGAAGCCGAACAGGACGATCGCCGTCGCGAGGTGGGTGGCGACCAGAAACGAGATGAAGTAGCTGCCCTCCTGATGTATCTGCCAGCCCGCCAGCCGCGGGAGGATCACGCTGTGGCCGAGGCTGGAAATCGGAAACGGCTCGGCGACCCCCTGCACGAGGCCGAGCACGATCGCCTGGAAATACGAGATCAGACCGTGCACCGGCCGGAGCCTAGCCGTGACACCGGACCAACCGCCCCGGGCTCGGGAACCGGCCCGGGGCGTTGATCGGGAGGGCCCTCGCGAACGACCCCGACGGGAGTCGCTGATTTCGAGAGCTCGCTGGCGAGGTGGTCAAGCTCGCATCGACCAGTCCATCACTTCCGACGCCGGCCCAGGTCAAGATCCTGATAAGCCGGCCCTCGACGGGGCGCTGACCGTCCGCAACGCCGGCTAGGCCGGCCCGCCGACCCCTTCCTGCGGGCCGCCGCCCGCGACGTCGGGTGACCCGTCCGCGGGAATGGCCTCCTCCGGCTTGCCGCCGTCCGAGTTGAGGAACGTCTTCACGGCGGCCACCGTCGCCGGGTGGTTCGGCCCGATGATCCGGCTGAGATCGGCGATCAGCTGCTTCTGCAGCGCCGCCGCATCCTCCGCCCGGCCGGCCTCGCGGTAGGACGATGCCAGTGTCCCCCGCGCCTCGAGGACCTGGAGGTCGTCGGGACCCTCCAGCTCGATCAACGCTGCCAACCCCGTCTCCTCGAGCTCGATCGCCTTGTCGAGCATCCCGGCCGCCCGGTAGGACCCGACCAACCGCTCGCGGACGTCCATGATCGCTTCCGGATCATCGAGGCTCGCCTGGCGCTCGGCCGCGGCGACGACCTCCTCCTGGAGGGCGATCGCCTCCTCCCGACGGTCGGTCGCCCAGTAGGAGATCGCCAGGTTCGAGCGGGCCGTCACCGTCGTCTCGTGGTCCGGTCCGAGCACCCGCTCGCTGTCGGCGAGGACCTGCTCCTCCATCGCGATCGCCTCGTCAGCCCGCCCGGCCGACGAGTACGACGAGGCCAGATTCGATCGGGCGACCAACGTTCCCGGGGCGTCCGGGCCGAGGATCCGCTCGCTGTCGGCCAGCACCCGCTCCTCGATCTCGATCGCCTCGTCGAACCGCCCGTTCGACCAGTAGGTGTAAGCCACGTCGCCACGCGCGGCGAGCGTCTCCGGATGGTCGGGCCCGAGCGTCTTCTCCTTCTGCGCGAGCATCTCGTCGTCGATCGTCACGGTCTCGTGCGTCCGCCGCGGTTCTTCCTCCTGACCGTCCATCTGCCACCCCTCGAATGAAGTCTTTGTATTCGGGTCACGCCGGCCGCCCGCGTTGGTCGGCTCGGCCCACGAGCGTCCGCGGCAAACCGGCGCGAGGAACATTACCGGCCGGCCGATTCACCCTCTTTTCACAAGTCGGTCACATCCTGATAACTCCTCGGCCTGCCTGACACGCGAGGCTCCGGCGATGGACAACCGATTCGCAGAGGCCGGCGGCCCGGTCCGGGCTGACGCGCTCGTGATCAAGCCCGAAGAGGGCCTCGTCCGCGCCGGAGGTCGCGTTCTCACGCTCTCGGTGAGGGAGTTCCAGCTGCTCGTCACGCTCGTCCGCCGGTCGGGCGGGATCCTCGGACGCTCCGAGCTCTACCAGGCCGTCTGGGGCCGCGAGCTTCGTCCGGGCGACCGGTCGGTCGACGTCTACGTCAGCAAGTTGCGGACCAAGCTGGCCGACGCCCTCCCCGGCCAGCAGTTCATCCACACCCACCCGGGCTTCGGCTACCGCTTCCAGCCGCAGGCTTCACAACATCTTGACAACCGGTCGAAGGTCTTCGGCCAGACTGCCGGGGGCGACCACCACAGCCACGTCACGTCAAACAAGGAGCCCACGTGAACCCACGCAATCTGGTCGCCCTCCCGGCGGCCGCCCTGCTCGCAGTCGGACTGGCCGCCTGCGGCAGTTCGAGCTCGTCGTCGAGCACAACCGCCGGCACGACGGCATCGACGACGCCGACGCCCAGCGCCTCCGGCACGATCACCGGCGCCGGATCGACCTTCGCAGCACCCGTCTACCAGCAGTGGGGGTCCGGAAGCTCGGGCGTCAGCGTCAACTACCAGGCCGTCGGGTCGGGCGCCGGGATCACGGCGCTCGAGACGAGGACTGCGAACTTCGGCGCGAGCGACCCGCCGCTCAAGCCGGCTGACGCGGCGGCGATCGCCAAGAACGGCAGCCCGGCCGTCGAGATCCCGATGTTCCTCGGGGCGATCACCGTCTCCTACAACCTCCCCGGCGTGAAGACCGGTCTGAAACTCGACGCGAAGACGATCTCCGAGATGTACATCGGGACGATCAAGAAGTGGAACGACCCGGCGATCAAGGCGCTCAACCCGGGCGTCACGCTGCCGAGCACGGCGATCACGACGATCCACCGGTCCGACTCATCGGGCACGACGGCCGGCTTCACCGGCTTCCTCGCGGCCGCCTATCCCCCCTTCATGACCAAGGTGGGCTCCGGCAAGGACGTCAACTGGCCGGGTGGCACCGGAGCCAAGGGCAACGCCGGCGTCGCCGGCGCCGTCCAAGGGTCGGTGGGCGCGGTCGGCTACGTCGAGCAGGCCTACGCCATCCAGCACGGCTTCACCTACGCGTCGGTGAAGAACAAGTCAGGCGCCTTCGTAGCCCCGAGCCTGGCCTCGGCAACCGCCGCCGCAACCGCCGTCAAGGTCCCGGCAGACCTCGGCTTCGCGATCAGCAACCCGAGCGGTGTCGGCGCCTACCCGATCACATCGCAGACGTTCATCGTCGTCAACAAGGACCTCTGCAAGGCCGGCGAGTCGCAGACCACGGCGAGCGGCGTCGTCAAGTTCATCACCTACGGCCTCGGCGCCGGCCAGTCGATCCTCTCGAAGGCCGACTACGCCGGCCTCCCGCCGGCGATCCTCGCCAAGGCGAAGACCGCCGCGGCGTCCCTGCTGTGCAACGGCGCGGCCGTCCCGGCCTCCTAGGCGACGGACAGACCCCCGGACGCCACGGATGGAAGCAGCCTCACTCCCGAATGGCGACCGCTCGTTCCTCGAGCGGTCGCCGTTGGCCAGGTTCCCCGACCGGGCCCTCAAGTACGGCCTGACGTCGCTGGCCGCGCTGATCCTCGCCCTGATCGTCTACTTCTTCATCCGCCTGACCGGTCAGGCCGGCCCGGCGTTCTCGAAGTTCGGCGTCTTCGGGTTCGCCTTCACCAACGACTGGAACGTCAGCCTCGACCACTTCGGCGCCCTGCCGCTCGTCGTCGGGACCCTCGTCACGTCGGTCCTCGCGCTGATCATCGGCGTCCCGATCGCCGTCGCCACCGCCCTCTACATCACCGAGCTGTGCCCCCGGAGGATCCGCACTCCGGTGACGATCCTGGTCGAGCTGCTCGCGGCCGTCCCGTCGGTCGTCTACGGGCTGTGGGGGATCTTCTTTCTCGCGCCGAAGCTCCTGCCGGCCGAGCAGTGGGTGGCCGATCGCCTCTCGTTCCTCCCCTTCGTCGGCGGCGGGTCGGTCACGATCCCCAACTACTTCGTCTGCGGCCTGGTCCTCGCGATCATGATCCTCCCGATCGTCTCGGCGATCGCCCGCGAGGTCATGGCGACCGTCCCGGCCGACCACAAGGAGGCGGCCCTCGGCCTCGGAGCCACCCGCTGGGAGATGATCCGGATGGCGGTGATCCCCTACTGCCGATCGGGGATCGTCGGCGGTGCGATGCTCGGCCTCGGCCGGGCGATCGGCGAGACGATCGCCGTGACGATCCTCGTCGGCGACACCCCAACGCTGGGGCACCACCTCTTCGGCCAGGGCTACAGCCTCGCGGCAGTCGTCGCCAACGAGTTCGGCGAGGCCACTGGCCTCCACCGCTCGGCCCTGTTCGCCGCCGGCCTCGTCCTCTTCGTGCTGACCCTCGTCGTCAACGGCGTCGCCCGCTATTTCGTGACCCGCGCCGCCCGCGGCACCCGGGTCGGCTCGTCCGGCGGCAACTCCGGCCGCGGGGCGATCGGCCGCGGCGACACCGCGGCGTCATCGACGGCCGGCATATGACCCCGCCGCCCGCCGCCTCCGCCTCCCCGCTCGTGGCCTTCGCCCCGAGCGCCGCCCGCCGCCGGCGTGACCGCACGGCCCGCGGCCTGATCGCCGCCTTCACGGTGCTCGCCCTCGTTCCCCTCGTCCTGATCGTCTACTACCTCCTCGGGAAGGGCCTCGGCTCGTGGACCGGGAGCTTCTTCACCTCCGACCCGACCGGCGCGAGCTTCTTCAAGGACGTCTCGATCGGCGGCATCCGCAGCGCGATCCTCGGAACCCTCGAGATGGTCGCGATCGCCTCGGCGATCGCCATCCCGATCGGAATCGGCGTTGCGGTCTGGCTTGTCGAGTACGGCAGGGACGGCCGCTTCGCGAGCATCGTCCGCTTCTGCGTCGACGTCCTGACCGGCGTCCCGTCGATCGTCTTCGGCCTCTTCATCTACATCACGCTCGTGATCACCGACGTCCTCGGCCGTGGCCTCGCCGGCTACAAGGGTGCGCTCGCCCTCTCGCTGCTGATGCTGCCCGTCGTGATCCGCTCGTCCGAGGTCATCCTCTCGCTCGTGCCCGACTCGCTCCGCGAATCGGCGCTCGCCCTGGGGGCGCCCCGCTGGCGGGTGATCGCCCGCATCGTCCTCCCGACAGCGATCCCCGGCATGGTCACCGGCATGCTGCTGGCGGTCGCCCGCGCCGCCGGCGAGACCGCCCCCCTGCTGTTCACGGTCGGCGGAGCCAACAAGCTCAGCTTCAACCCCGGCGGGCAGATGAATGCCCTCCCGCTCCAGATCTACAACGACATCCTCTCCCCGACCACGACCGTCATCAACCGCGCGTGGGGCGCCGCTCTCACGCTCGTCGCGATGATCCTCCTGCTAAACCTGATCGCCCGCCTGATATCGCGAAGGAGCCGCCTTGCATGACGCCCGACGGATCGACACCAAAGACTGCTGAGATGCCCTCCGACGAGATCCTCGAGCCGTCGCCCACGCCCGCCCGACGTCCGACCGCACGGCCCGCCGCCGAACCCACCGGCTCGAACGGTGGACAGCCGGCCCCCGGCAAGCAGGCCTACGCCGTCCGTCTCGAGTCCCTGCGGGCCTTCTACGGCTCCACCGAGCAGGTCAAGGGCGTCGATCTCGAAATCCACCCCAACCAGGTGACGGCGATCATCGGGCCGTCGGGGTGCGGCAAGTCGACGATGATCCGCTGCGTCAACCGCATGCACGAGGAGATCCCTGGTGCCCGAGCGGAGGGTCGGGTGCTGCTCGACGACGCGAACATCTATGACTCCTCGGTCGACGTCGTCGCCGTCCGCCGAGCCGTCGGAATGATCTTCCAGAAGCCGAATCCCTTCCCGACGATGTCGATCTTCGACAACGTCGCCGCCGGCATCCGCCTCTCGGGAACGGGCCGCGGCAACCTCGCCGCCAAGGTCGAGTCGGCGCTCCGCGGGGCCGGGCTCTGGGCAGAGGTCAGGGATCGACTCGGTCAACCCGGGATCGGTCTGTCGGGCGGCCAGCAGCAGCGCCTCTGCATCGCCCGGTCGCTCGCCGTGGATCCCGAGGTTCTCCTGATGGACGAGCCCTGCTCCTCGCTGGACCCGATCGCGACCCTCAAGATCGAGGAGCTGATCGCCGAGCTCAAGCGCCGCGTGACGATCGTGATCGTCACCCACAACATGCAGCAGGCCGCCCGCGTCGCCGACCGGACGGCGTTCATGCTCAGCGGCGAGCTGGTCGAGGTCGGGCAGACGAAGCAGATCTTCACCAACCCCGTCGACTCGCGGACGGAGGAATATGTCACCGGGAAGTTCGGCTAGCGTCCACGGGATCGGCCGCCCGCACTTCCAGCAGGAGCTGGCCGAACTCGAGCGCGCGACGCTCGGCGGCATCGACCTCGTGCTCGGCCAGATCGACCGCACCGTCGAGGCCCTCCGCCACCAGGATGTCGAGCTCGCGTCGATGGTGATCCTCGACGACGACCGGATCGACGGTCGCTATCTCGAGGTCCATCAGGGAATCCTCTCCCTCCTCGCCCGCCAGGCCCCGGTTGCCGGGGATCTCCGCCTCGTCGCCGCCCTCCTCCACACGATCAAGCACATCGAGCGAATGGGCGACCAGTGCGTGAACATCTGCAAGCTCCTCCCGCTCTGCGGAAACGAACCGCCGACCGTGCCCGACGTGCTCGAGCTCGTCCTCCGGATGGCCGTCCTCGCCCGCTCGGAGGTCGCCCAGAGCAAGATCGCCTTCGCCGAGCGGGATGCCGCCCTCGCCGAGGATCTCGTTCGCCAGGACCATCAGATCAACACCCTCCAGCGCGACATCTTCCGCCGGGCGATCGAGATCGGCGAGGACCCGGACATCCGCGAATGGGCGATGACGATGACCCTGGTTGCCCGCTGCATCGAGCGGATCGGAGACAATGCCGTCGACATCGGCGAGCAGACGTCCTTCGTCGTGACCGGCCTGTTTCGCGAGTTCTCCGACTCCCGCGGCGACGGGGCCGCCTGAGTGGCGGGCCTTGGTCGGACGCGAACGAACCCGTAAGGTGCGAATCCGCGCGCCGGATTTCGTTCCATTGGTCCTCACGGGCCGGCTACGCGCTGCAGCGCGCTCTACGGCTACAAGTCCGGCCGGACCCGCGAGCTGAAGCGGCCTGGGGCTTCTTGGAGGCTCGTTCCCTTGAGAGGATGGGCTGATGAGGAAGAGCAAGCGGGTTCCAGCGGAGGTGCGGGAGCGCGCGGTGCGGCTGGTGTTGGAGCACCGCGGCGAGTACGAGACGAAGTGGGCTGCGATCAGACGAAGTGGGCTGCGATCGTCGGCCGCGTCGAAGACCGGGTGCTCGCCGGAGACGTTGCGGGGCTGGGTGCGTCAGGCTGAGATCGATGCGGGGTCGCGGCCGGCGTGACGAGTGTCGAGGCGCTGCGAATCAAGGAGCTCGAGCTTGAGGTCAAGGAGTTGCGCCGGGCGAGATCTTGAAAGCGGCCTCAGCTTTCCTTGCGCGGGAGCCCCGGACGGCCGCCCGGCCGCCCGGCCGGCACTCCGCGGAAGCTCCGGCCGGGCAGGCCCCTCGGGCCGGGTCAGTGCGTGGTCAGGGTGATGGAGTTGATCGGAGTGAAGTTGTCGTCGGACCACGTCCCGGCGGGCTGTCCCAGGCACGTGCCCCCGCCGCCGTAGCCGGTGCAGATATGGCCCACGGCACCGCCAGTCTGGTTGTTGAAGAACCGGTGCGTCCCGTACTGGTTGACGAGGTTGTATGCGCCGTAGTTATAGTAGGCGGCGGAGGGATGGCCGCCGTTCCAACCCGCATTCTGGGGGTAGAGGCACACGTACCCGGACGGGCACCCCTCGTAGGATCCCGCCGCCGAGGCCGAGGTCGCGGTGGCCGCACCGACTGACATGACGGCACCCGCGGCGAGCGTGATCGCGCTGACATTCTTCATGAGCTTTAGCATGACTTTTCCTTGTGTCGTGTGCGACCGCGGTGGGCGCACGATTTCCCGACCGGCCCTTGAGGGCTACCTCTGTGAAGGACCCGTCGGCTTCACCGACTCGCGGTCGGCTGCCTGTACCCGGCGACAAGGCAGTCACGGATCCGATGGTCAGGTGCTCTGCCGCCTGGTAGTCCGCAGTCTCCCGCTACCAGCCGAGTCGCGGTAGGCGACCAGAGGCTCGATCGGCGGCCCTCCAGGGAGCGACTTTCGCACCCTTGGTGTCGCCCGGCCCGTTAGCATCTGGTGAGCACGCTGCTGCCTGGAGGGCTTGAGACGAAGATGAACGACGGGTTCCCGCCCCACAGCTGGTCGCCCGCTGAGCTCAAGACGCAACTCGAGGCGGCCCGCCGGAGCGCACCGTTCGTGGTCTTCCGCCTGGAAAGCGGGGAGCAGCGGCTGCTCGAGCTGAGCGAGGGGCTCTGGCGGGTGACGATCGGCCGTGAGGAGGGCTGCGATGTGCGCTTGGAACACGACGACGAGGTTTCGCGGCTGCATGCCGTGCTCGAGCGCATCGGAGCCGACTGGGTGCTCGCCGACGACGGACTCTCGCGCAACGGCACCTACCTCAACGGTGAGCGGGTCGGCGGGCGGCGCCGCCTGCACGACGGCGACGCGGTACGCGTCGGATCGACGCACCTCCTCTACCGCTCGTCCGCCCAGCGCCGGGAGCGGGCGACGCTCAAGGCGGCCGACGTGCTCAGCGCGGCGAGCATCACCGCTACCCAGCGCCGCATCCTCGTCGCCCTGTGTCGCCCGTTCCGAGACGGCGAGCCCTTCGCCACCGCGCCGAGCAACAAGGTCATCGCCGACGAGGTGGCCCTGAGCGTGGCCCGGGTCAAGGCCCAGCTGCGCGATCTCTTCACCATCTTCGGCGTCGCCGGCCTGCCCAACAACGAGAAGCGCGTCGGGCTCGTCGAGCGCGCGCTCCAGAGCGGGCTCGTCTCCCGCCACGACCTGGTCTGAAGCAGGTCGTGGCGGTCGAGCTCGAGCCCGGCGACCGCTTCGCCGGGTACCGCATCGAGGGTCTCGCCGGCCTGGGAGGGATGGGCCTTGTCTACCGGGCCACCCAGCTCGCGCTCGACCGCGCGGTGGCCCTCAAGCTCGTCGCCCCCGCGCTCTGCGACGACTCCGCCTTCCGGGCACGCTTCCAGCGTGAGTCCCGTCTCCTGGCCCTCATCGACCACCCCCACGTCGTGCCCGTGTACGAGGCGGGCGAGGCCCACGGGCAACTGTTCGTGAGCATGCGCTGGGTCGACGGACCCGACCTCGGTGTGCTACTCCAGGAAACCGCCGGACTGGATACTGCCCGCGCCCTGTCGATCATCGGCCAGGTCGCCTCGGCCCTCGAGGCCACACACGCCCACGGCTTGGTGCACCGGGACGTGAAGCCCGCCAACATCCTCGTGGAGTGCCGCGACGGCGCCGACCACACCTTCCTCAGCGACTTCGGGCTCGGCGCGCACGTCGCGGATCTCCACGGCACGACCGTTCCCGGGGACTGCCTCGGGACGCTGGACTATGCCGCCCCCGAGCAGCTCCAGGGCGCGCCGCTCAGCGCTCGGGCCGACATCTACTCGCTCGGCTGCGTGCTCTTCGAGCTGCTCACCGGCCGGGTGCCCTATCCCCGCCCGCCCGCCCCCCTCCACGACCTACCACCCTCGGCCCGGGAGCTGCGCCCGCAGCTGCCGGAGGCGATCGACGAGGTCATCGCTCGCGCCATGGCAACCGACCCCGCCGAGCGCTTCCCCTCCGCCGGCGCCTTCGCCCTCGCCGCCGCCCGGGCCGTCCCGTCCCCTCGACGTGCCAAGGAGACGCTTCCGCCGCGCTCCCACCCGAGCCAGGGCGCCGCCCCCCCGGTCACCCCGCCGCGGGGGCGCCGGCTCGTGCTGGCCGCCTCACTCGCCGTCGCCGGCCTCGTGGTGGCGGCCATCGCCCTCATCACCTCCGGCGGGTCACCCCCCGCCGTCGCCTGCGCCCCCGATGGCACCAGAAACCACGGCAACGAGCTCTTCTACTGCGACTTCCAACAGGTGGGCGACGGCAGGACGGGCGGAAGCCCCGTGCTACGGACGAACGGGGCCCTCGTCGGGTACCTGCACGAGGGGCGCAACTGGGTCGAATGCCAAAGACCCGGTCGCACGGTCCGCTTCGGGCAGCGCTCCAGCCACAGCTGGGCATTGACGCAGTCCGATCACGGGACCTACGATCATGGCTGGGGGTGGGTCAACGCCGTCTACGCTCGAGCCGGGGTCCACGATGCTCCCTTCGCCCGAATTCCCGGCTGCACCCCCAGGGACGACAGCGCCTACGGGCAGCCGCCCGGCTCGTCGCGCTCGGGCGGCAGCTCTCCGTGATCCTGCTGGAGTGCGAGGCCACCGGCGAGATGCCGTTTGCGCGGGTCCATAGCGAGATCGGCCTCGAGCGGTTGCGGGCCGCAGCCGCGCAAAGCAGAACAGCTGCCGCCGCTTGAGAAGCAGCAGTTCGACCAGCTTCAAACCAGCTACAGCCATCTGCGGGGGTGTGAAGATCGTGTGACCCGAAGTCGACTCTGGAAGGGATCACGCCGGGCTCATGGCTAGACTCATCAACGAGATGACGGACTACGCTTCCCCCGCCGCGGGGGCTGCCGCACCGAGCGATTCGCGTGGCGTCGAAGGCGCATCGCCGGCCCTGCGGATCGCGATTCTCGACCGGGATTCCGGCTTTCTCCAGGTGCTCGGCAAGCGGATCGAGCGGGTCGGCTGGGAGCAGCGGGTGCTCCCGGTCACCGCGACCCCCGAGGTGATCGCCCCGATGCGCCTCGGCGCCGTCGTCGTCGACCTCGCCCTCCTGGGACCCGACTGCTGGGACTGGCTCTCGCGCCTCTGCGAGACGCTCCCCGAGCTCGGCGTCGTCGTCTGCACGGGTTCGTCGACCGTCGCCCAACGCGTCCGCGGCCTGCGGATCGGGGCTGACGACTGGCTCTCGAAGCCGTGCCACCCCGAGGAGCTGATCGCCCGCGTCGAGGCCGTCGTCAGGCGCCGCCGCCGGCTCGAGACCCCCCGTGAGGCTCCCCCGGTGATCGCCGGCGAGGTCGAGATCCGCAGCGACCGCTACCAGGCCTTCGTCGCCGGCCAGGGCATCGACCTGACGCGGCGGGAGTTCGAGCTGATCGAGCTGCTCGCCGGCTCGGGCGGCCGGGTCCTCGAGCGCGAGTTCATCTACCAGCGCCTCTGGGGGTACTCGATGGTCCGCGGGGACCGCTCGGTCGACGTCTTCGTCCGCAAGCTCCGCCAGAAGCTCGAGCGCTGGTCACCCGACTGGCGCTACATCCACACGCACTTCGGGATCGGCTACCGCTTCGCAGCCGAGCCGGTCCGGTCGGCTGCGACCGACGCCGACGGCGATCGCCCGGACGGCTCCGGGCGCCCTGACGACACGTCGCTATCCCGCGGCCGCGAGCAGCTCGATCTCACGCGGGCGTAGGAGCACGACGAGCTCCGCGTCCGCCGGCCGGATCACGGCGATCCCGCCCTTCTTGAGGTCGATCCGCCCGCCCGTGAAGTGGTGGACGAGCTGGGAGAAGTCAGGTTCGTGACCGACCAGGAGCAGACGCCCGTCGCCGGTCAACTCCTCCAGGAGGTCGGTCGCCTCCGCCCGCCCGAAACCCCCGCCGAGCGGCTCGTGGACCGTCACGTCGATCCCGAGCTCCCCGCACGCCAGGCTCGCGGTGTCCAGCGCACGAATCCGCGGACTCGTGAAGACCGCCTCGAACTCGATCCCCAGGCCGGCGAGCGCCCGGCCGGCGGCGAGCGCCTGGCGCCGGCCCTTCTCGGTCAGCCGGCGCTCAGCATCCCCGCGGTTGCCCGCAGCCTCGGCCTCGGCCTCGCCGTGGCGCAGGAGCCAGAGCTGGCGGGACATGGCCGCAGCCTACCCGCCAAGCTCTCCCCCACGCCCTCCTTCCGCCGGCGGCCGCTCCGAAATGGCCCGAAACCGACCCGCCGTCCGGTCGCTCGAAAGCCGGGAGGCCACGCGACCGGTACCCTCGAAATCACCCGATGACCACTTCGCAGGCCACCGAATCCGCGATCGAGCCCCCCGGACCGGACACCAAGCTCGGCGATCCCCGCCTGTACTTCAACCGCGAGCTCTCGTGGATCGCGTTCAACGAGCGGGTCCTCGAACTCTCGGAGGACGAGTCGGTCCCCCTCCTCGAGCGCCTCAAGTTCGCGGCGATCTTCTCGTCGAACCTCGACGAGTACTTCATGGTCCGAGTCGCCGGCCTCCTCGACCAGATCGACGCCGGCCTCGACCGGCCGGGTTACGCCGGACTGAGTCCCCGCCAGACGCTGGCCGCGATCCGCGAACGCGTCCTCGTCCTCTGCAAGCGGCAGACCGACTGCGCCGAGAATCGCCTGTTCCCGGCCCTCGCCGACCGTGGGATCCGCATCGCCACGGTCTCCGAGGTCACGACCGAAGACCGTGAGGCCCTCCGCGAGCGCTTCCGCCGCGTCATCTTCCCCGCCCTGACCCCCCTCGCCGTCGGTCCGGGACAGCCCTTTCCCTACATCTCGAACCTCTCGCTCAGCCTCGGCGTGATCGTCGGCGACCCGGTCTCCGGCCACAGCACGTTCGCTCGCGTCAAGGTCCCGATCGAGATCCTCCCGCGGTTCGTCGCCGTCGGCGATACAACGACCTTCGTCCCGCTCGAGGACGTCATCGCCGACAACCTCGACTCCCTCTTCCAGGGCATGGACATCGTCGACTACGCGGTCTTCCGCGTCTCCCGCGACGCCGACCTCTCAGTCTCCGACGAGGCCGAGGACCTGATGCGGGCAGTCGAGGACGAGCTCCGTCGCCGCCGCTTCGGCGAGGTCGTCCGGGTCGAGGTCGGTGCCGACATGTCGCCGGCCCTACTCGGCGAGCTGATGGCCGCGCTCGACGTCGACGAGTCAGGGATCTACCCGATCGACGGTCGTCTCGACCTGACCGGCCTCTGGCAGCTCGTCAAGCTCCCGGGCCACGCCAAGCTCCGCGACGAGTCCTGGGCCGGCCGCGTCCACCCACGCTTCCGCGCCGACGACGGCCGACCCGATGTGATGGAGGCGATGCGCCGAGGCGACATCGTCGTCCACCATCCCTACGACTCGTTCACCAGCTCTGTCGGACGGTTCATCGAGCAGGCGGTCGACGACCCCCACGTCCTCGCGATCAAGCAGACCGTCTACCGGACAAGCGACGACTCACCGCTCGTGCCGGCCCTGATCCGCGCGGCCGAGCAGGGCAAGCAGGCGGTCTGCCTGGTCGAGCTGCAGGCCCGCTTCGACGAGCGGACGAACATCGTCTGGGCGAAGGCCCTCGAGCAGGCCGGAGTCCACGTCGTCTACGGGCATCCGGCCCTCAAGACTCACGCCAAGTGCGTCCTCGTCGTCCGCCGGGAAGGCGACGGCGTTCGCAACTACGTCCACATCGGGACCGGCAACTACCACTCGACGACCGCCCGTCTGTACACCGACTTCGGCCTCTTCACGACCGACCCCGAGCTCGGCCAGGACGTCGCCGAGCTGTTCAACTACCTGACCGGCTTCGGCCGCCCGTCCAGCTACCGCAAGGCCCTCGTCGCTCCGTCCCACCTCCGCGACGGGATCCTCGACCAGATCGCCGAGACGATCGACGCCCACTCGGAGGCGACGCCCAGCCGGATCGTGATCAAGCTCAACTCGCTCGTCGACCAGCGGTGCATCGAGGCCCTCTACGAGGCATCCCGCGCCGGCGTCAAGGTCGACCTCAACGTCCGCGGGATCTGCTGCCTGCGGCCGGGGATTCCCGGCGTCTCCGAGAACATCGAGGTCGTCTCGATCGTCGGCCGGTTCCTCGAGCACTCGCGGGTCTTCGCCTTCGAGCGCCACGGCCGGACCAAGGTCTTAATGGGGTCGGCCGACCTGATGCCCCGCAACCTCGACACCCGCGTCGAGCTGGTCGTCCCCCTCGAACAGGACGACGTCCGCGACGAGGTGCTCGCCGCGGTCGAGCTCTGCCTGGCCGACACCCGCAACGCCTGGGAGCTCCGCTCCGACGGCGAGTGGGAGCGGCGGGTCCCTGTCGACGGGGACATTCGCGACGCCCAGGCCGAGCTGATGCGCCGGCACGCGGCCCGAGCCGACGAGTTCACCGCGGCCGAGTGACCCGCTGACGCCCTGACCGCCGCCCGGCCCCCTGACCGCCGCCTGACCGCCGCCCCGGCCCCCTGACCGCCTGACGCCCGGACGCCCGGACGCCCTCACGACCTGACGAGACCTGACGAGACCTGACGAGACCTGACGACCTCGCGCCGCCTCAGCGGTCCTCGCGATACACCCGCAGGAGGAACTGGCCCGCCGGCCGGGACCTCAGGCGCTCGACCTCGGCCCGCATCGCCGGCGGCAGCTCGTCGACGGTCGGCATCGGGCCGCCGTACTCCGGCGGGATGACGGCCGGCGCGGCAAGCGATGCGAAGGCCATGTCGGCCGCGGTCAGCCGGTCGCCGACGAGATACCGGCGGCCGTCGGCCAGTCGGGTGTCGACCTCGCCGAAGATCGCCTCGATGACCGGCTCCTGCTCGGCGATCGAGCCCGGCCCGAGGTGGAGCTCGCGGTGGACGGCGCCGGCCACGAGCGGGAAGATCGCCCGGACGGCGAGCTGCTCGACGACGGGGACCCCGACGCACCAGACCCGCGCCGTGCTCGCCCGGACGGGCAGCATGTACGCGTAGGCCCAGGCCCGGACGGCGACCGCCAGGTGATCGAAGAACCGATCGAAGAGCCGCCTCGCGTCGGCCTGGTCGGCCGGATCGGCGGGAAACAGCCGCCGCCGGTCGGGCGCGAGCTGGTCGTAGTGGTCGATCACCTGGCGAGCATCGGTCAGCGAGCCTGCACCCGTGTCGAGCACGGGGACGACCGCCCCGCCGTGGTGCATGCGGGTGGCCAGGAGGTGGAAGATCGGGACGTGGCCGTGCTCGACGTACGGAACCCCCAGTCGTTCGAGCGTCCACCGGGCCAACTCGCAGAACGGGCTGACCGGGATCGTGATCATCACGGGCGTCGTCGGAGGCCGCGTCATCGACGGGCTGCCTGCGACGGCGTCATCGGGCTCGTCGGGCGGGGGCCACGGGCTCCACGGGCGGGGGCATCGGGGCGGCCTCAGAGTCCGTAGGACTCGAGCAGCTTGAGCCACAGCTCGCTGCGCGTGGGGAAGGCCGGGATCGCGTGCCAGAGGCGGTCGAGCGGGACCTCGCCGACGATCGCGATCGTCGCAGCGTGGATGAACTCGGCGACCTCGAAGCCGGTGAAGGTCGCGCCGACGATCACGCGACGGGCCTCGTCGACGACGATCCGCGCCGTCCCGGTCGTCCCCCGCCCGTAGAAGCTCGCGCCGGCCGTGCCCGACGTGTCGACGTCGACCGCCCGGGCCTGGATCCCCTCGTCGAGGGCGCCGGACAGCGTCAGGCCGACGGCGGCAACCTGAGGGTCGGTGTAGACGACTCGTGGCGAGGACGCCCCGCCCCCGCTGACGCGGGCGTCGCGTCCGAGGATCACGTCGGCCGCGGCGCGCGCCTGGTACTTGCCCATATGGGTCAGGAGGGCCCGGCCGTTGACGTCGCCGATCGCAAACAGCCAGTCGTGGCCGGGGACCCGCATCTGGTCGTCGACGTCGATCGTCGCGCCCGGCTCGAGCCCGAAGGCGTCGATCCCGATGTCGTCGGTCAACGGCCGACGGCCGATCGCGACGAGCATCTCGGCGCCGTTGACGGTCGCCCCGTTCTCGAGCGTCAAGGTGAAGCCGGCCTGGTCGCGGGCGACGGCGGTCGCCTTGGTCCCCAGATGGATCTCGACGCCCCGGTCACGGAGGGCGCCGGCGACCTGGTCGCCTGCGAACGGCTCCTCCCGGGCGAGCAGACGGGGCAGCGCCTCGACGAGGACGACCCGCGACCCCAGGCTAGACCAGGCCTGGGCCAGCTCGACACCGACGACCCCGCCGCCGAGGATGAGGAGGCTCTCGGGTACCTCCTTGACGGTCGTCGCCTCCCGGTTGGTCCACGCCGCGGACTCCCGGAGGCCGGGGATCGGCGGCATCGCTGCCGCGCTTCCGGTCGCGATCACGACTGCCCGGCCGGCCTCGTAGGTCCGGTCGCCGACCGAGACGCGTCGGACGCCGCGTGACGGTGGCTCGAGCCGGCCGAAGCCGCGGATCAGCGTTATCCCGAGGTGCTCGATCCACGGGAGCTGGACGGCGTCGTCGAGGTCGTGGATGACCTCGTCCCGGCGGGTCAGCGCGACCGCCGGGTCGACTCCCCGGCAGATCGCCTCGGCGGCCCCGGGGACCCGGACCACCTCCTCGAGCAGCTCAGCCGGCCGCAGCAGGGCCTTCGAGGGCATGCACGCGTAAAAGGCGCACTCCCCGCCGACGAGCTCCCGTTCGACGATCGCGACCGACAGGCCGGCCTTCGCAAGCCGGCCGGCACACACCTCGCCAGCCGGTCCGGCGCCGAGCACGACAACATCGAAATCAGGCACCCCCGGAGAATATGGGACGCCTACTCGGTGACCTCGACCCCTCGCCAGAAGGCGAAATGGTCCTTGATCTCGGCGGCGGCGTCCTTTGGCTCGGGGTAGAACCACGCGGCGTCCCGGTTGGTCTCACCGTCGACCTCGAGCGTCTTGTAGCTGGCCTCGCCCTTCCACGCACAGGTCGTGTGCTTGTCGGACTCGTGGAAATACTCGCTGCGGATCGCGTCCGGCGGGAAGTAGTGGTTCCCCTCGATCACAAGCGTCCGATCGCTCTCGGCGATCGTCGTCCCATTCCACACGGCCTTCATCTGACGCGTCTCCTCGGGTTTGATTGCGCGAACAACCAGCTTAGCTGGCGGCGGCGGCGGCAGCGGCGGCGTCTGCGGCGAAGGGGGCCGGCGGCCGCCTGGGCGGGTGATACGGTCGGTGGACAGGCGTCCAATTCACGGTTCCGCACGAAAGACACAGCAGATGACCAACCCTTCCGATCGGGCGAGCAGCCACCACCTCGGGCCCTGATGAGCAACCTCGCGAAGATGCTCAGCGACGCGGTCGAACGCAACCGGGCCGGCGTGGCGTTGCGGCTCGACGACCGGGCGATCACCTACGAGCTCCTCGACGCGGCGACGGCCCGCGCCGCCGGCCTCCTCGCGGGTGGCGGGATCCGGCGGGGGGATCGGGTCGGCGTGATGCTTCCGAACGTACCGCACTTCCCGATCGTCTACTACGGGATCCTCCGCCTGGGGGCGATCGTCGTGCCGATGAACGTGCTCCTCAAAGCGCGGGAGATCGCCTACTACCTCGGCGACTCGCAGGCCAGCGTCCTGATCGCGTGGGACGGTTTCGCGGCCGAGGCCGAGGCCGGGGCGGCGCGTGCGGGGGTCGCGTGTCGCCTGGTCGGTCCGGGCGAGCTCGGCCGGCTGATGAGCGAGGAGTCGCCGGTCGACGAGGTGGCGAGCGTCGGTGCCTCGGATACGGCGGTGATCCTCTACACGTCGGGGACGACCGGCGCGCCGAAGGGGGCCGAGCTGACCCACGCGAACCTGACGCGGAACGCCGAGGTCTCGGCCGGCCTGTTCTCACTCGACGAGACGGCGATCACCCTCGGAGCGCTCCCGCTCTTCCACTCGTTCGGCCAGACCTGCGGGATGAACGCGACGATCCGGGGGGCCGGATGCATGACGCTGATCCCGCGGTTCGACGCGGTCAAGGCGCTGGAGATCATCGCGCGGGATCGGGTCACCGTCTTCGAGGGGGTACCGACGATGTACTCGGCGATGCTCGAGGTTCCGAACCGGGACGGCTACGACACGTCTACGCTGCGGGTCTGCGCGTCCGGCGGAGCGTCGATGCCGGTCGAGCTGCTGCGGGGGTTCGAGGCGGCCTTCGGCTGCGCGATCCTCGAGGGCTACGGCCTGTCGGAGACGTCGCCGGTCGCGTCGTTCAACCAGCCCGACCGCGAGCGGAAGGTCGGGTCGATCGGGACGCCGATCCCCGGGGTCGAGATGAAGCTGATCGACGACGGCGGGGATGAGCCGCCGGTCGGCGGGGTCGGGGAGATCGTGATCCGCGGACACAACGTGATGCGGGGCTACTGGCGCAACCCGCAGGCGACGGCCGAGGCGATCGACGCCGACGGCTGGCTTCGGAGCGGAGACCTGGCGATCGTCGACGAGGACGGGTACTTCTTCATCGTCGACCGCAAGAAGGACATGATCATCCGGGGCGGGTACAACGTCTATCCGCGAGAGATCGAGGAGGTCCTCTACGAGCATCCTGCCGTCCGGGAGGCGGCCGTCCTGGGGATTCCCGACAGCTCCCTGGGCGAGGAGGTCGGGGCGGCCGTCGCGGTCCGGGATGGCGTCGCAGTGACCGAGGCGGAGCTCTGCGAGTTCGTCCGTGAGCGGGTCGCCGCGTACAAGTACCCCCGGCGGATCTGGTTCGTCGGGGACCTGCCGAAGGGCCCGACGGGGAAGATCCTCAAGCGGGAGATCGAGGTGCCGGCGCTACCGTAGTGGCCGATGGAGCTCGCCGGCCCAAGCCCGAACATCGTCCTGCGCCCGGGGGGTGACGGGACCCGGGTCGTGGTGCTCGCGTTCCCCTACGACCCCCACCTCGTCGCGGCCGTGCGCCAGATCCCGAACCGGCGCTTCGACTGGGAGCAGCGGGAATGGTGGGCGCCGGTCGACGACTGGGCGGGCGCATACGTCGCCGAGGTGCTGACACGTTTTCCCGAGTTGAGCACGAGTCCGGAGGTAGATGCGTGGCTCGACGGGATCGACCGCCGGTGGATCGGCCGGGTGACGACGCGGCGCTACGACGGGCGCGGCTGGCTCGTCCTCCAGACAAGGGCCGGGAGGGTCCCCGAGGCACTGCTCGACGGGTCGGTCGAGCTGCCGGACGGCCGCCTGCTCGTGCCGATCACCCAGGCCGCGGCGGGCGAGCTTCGCGAGCAGCGCTCGGCCCGCGTGGACGCCGGGGCCGACCGGTGCCTGGCGGCGGTCGAGATCGGCGACGAACCGCCGCCGGCGCGACTGGTCCTCGGAAATGGAGTGGACGGTCTGCGGCTGCGCCTGGAGGTGCTCTGGGATCCCGAGATCGGCGTCGCCTTCGGGGACCTGCCGGGGATCGGCGGGGGGTCGAGCGCCGTGCTCGACCCGTGGGTCGTACCGGCACTCGACGGGTTCGTCGCCCTGCACGGGGTCGAGGTCACGCCGGCCGCGGCTGACCACCTGGCCGTCCTGCGGGCCGAGCACGGGGAGGCAGCCGCGGCCGTCCGGAGCTCGCGGGCGACCCACGCCGAGCCGATCGCCGAGGTGGCGGCGGTCCTCGGAGGAGTGCTCCAGCCGTTCCAGTGGGCTGCCGTCCGCTACGCGCTCAGCGCCCGGCGGACGTTCCTTGCCGACGAGCAGGGTCTCGGCAAGACGATCGAGGCGCTGGCGGCGCTCGAGGCCGATGCGGCCTATCCGGCGGTCGTCGTCTGTCCGGCGTCGCTGAAGCTCAACTGGGAGCGGGAGGCCGCGAAGTGGCTGCCCCACCGGTCGATCGCAGTCGTCGAGGGGAGGGCGGCCGTCCCGCCGGAGGCGGAGCTGGTGATTCTCAACTACGAGATCGTCGCCGCCCATCGGGAGGCGCTCGGCCGGCGCCGGCTGCGGGCGGTGGTGATCGACGAGTCGCACTACTGCAAGAACCCGAAGGCCAAGCGGACCCAGGCGGTCCGGCGACTGGCGGCGAGCGTGACGGCCGACGGCCTGCGGCTGGCGTTGACGGGAACGCCGGTGCTCAACCACGCCGACGAGCTGATCGCCCAGCTGCGTGCGATCGACCGGCTCTCGGACTTCGGCTCGGGCAGCCGGTTCTCGCGGCAGTTCCACGGGGATGACAGCGTCGAGCGGCTCCACTGGCATCTGCGACGCCGGTGCTTCGTCCGCCGGCTCAAGCAGGACGTCCTCCCCCAGCTGCCGGCCAAGCGTCGGGCCGTCGTGCCGATCGCCCTGTCCAACGAGGCGGAGTACCGGCTGGCCGAGCGGGACGTGATCGCCTGGCTGCGCGAGCAGCCGCTCGACTTGGGCGAGCTCGACGCGAAGATCGCGTCAACCCTGCGGGCCGAGCGGCTGGCCCAGCTCGGGACGCTGCAGCGACTGGCAGCCCGCGGGAAGCTCCACGGCGCGTTGGCCTGGATCCACGACTTCCTCGCGTCAGGCGAGCCGCTCGTCGTGTTCGCCCGCCACGTCGAGGTCCAGGAGGCCGTGCTCGAGCGCTTCGGCGGAGCCGTCCACCTGCTCGGCCGGGACTCGCTCGCCGACCGGGAGGCGGCGATCGCGGCCTTCCAGGAGCCAGACGGACCACAGCTGATCGTCTGCGCGACGCGGGTCGCCGCGCAGGGGATCACCCTGACCCGGGCGTCGAACGTCGCGTTCCTCGAGCTCGAGTGGACGCCGGCGATGCACGACCAGGCCGAGGACCGCTGCCACCGGATCGGCCAGCGGGACGCCGTCAGCGCGTGGTACCTGCTGGCGGCCGAGACGATCGACGAGACGATGTCACGGGTGATCGCCCACAAGCGGGGGGTCGTCGCGGCGGTGACCGACGGTCAGGCGCCGGCCGGCGAGAGCCTGGTCGAGGCGGTCGTCCGCGAGCTGCGCGACGGCCGGCCGTTTGCGCACCTGCGGCCGGTCGCCTGACCGCGCTCTCTCTCGGTGACGCAACCCATTTTCACAGGACGTCAGTCCACCGAGCCCTGCAGACCCCCCCGCGCGACGCCTCGGGCAGGCGGGTTCAGGACGCGCCGGAGACGACGATGCGCTCGACCTGCGAGCCCCGGGCGACGAGGACCTCGGTGATCAGGGACGGCGGGAACAGTCCGTGGTCGACGACACCGGGGGTCCCGGCCAGCCAGGCGGCGAGCGCCTCGGGATCGTCGACCGACCCGAGGTAGTCGGCGATCACGCCGGCATCCGGGCTCGGGGCCACACCCCGCACCTCGGTCGGAGCGAGTGCCCTCAGCGTGGCCGCGAGCCCGTAGGTCAGGAGCTCGAGCGGGAGCGGAGCCGTCAGCCTGTCGACGAGCTTGTCCGACGAGGAGATCACCACGAAGCGGTCGGCCGCTGCGGCGACGATCTTCTCCCGGGTGTGGGCACCCCCGCCTCCCTTGATGACCCATCCGTCACCGTCGATCTGGTCGGCGCCGTCGATCGCGATGTCGAGGCGGTCGAGCTGGTCGAACGCGACGATCTTCAGGCCAAGCTCGCGACCGGCGACCTCGGTGGCGATCGACGTCGCGACGCAGGTCAGGTCGAGCCGCCGGCGAGCGAGGGCCGCAAGCAGGTAGGCGACGGTCGAGCCGGTACCCAGGCCGACCCGCGAGCCGTCGACGACCAGCTCGGCAGCCGCCTCGGCCGCAGCGCGCTTTTCGTTCTCGAGGTTCTCGTTGCTCACCCGGCCGACCCTAGCGGCGTTCGCGGCTGCGTGCAGTCCGCGTCAGCCCCGAGCCGACCGGACGACGTCTCGACGCGACCGGACGACGTCTCGACGCGACCGGACGACATCTCGACGCGACCGGACGACATCTCGATGGGCTCGCAGACTAGGCTCGCGACCAGTGGGCCAGATCGGCAGGACGCCTTTGTTGATGACGAACCCGTCCAGTCGTTGGCGGCACTCCGCGGCCGGCCGTCGTCGGTTGACCGTCGCAGGACTCGTCGGAGCCCTCGGCGCCGGGCTGGTCGGCCTCGTCTCGACACCGCCGGCCCTGGCTCAGCCGAACTGGTCGCCGGCGGTCTCGTTGGTCAGGTGCGCGTCAGCCGTCGCTCCACAGGTCGTCTTCCCCAAGGCGGACCCCTTTCACGCCAGTGGGCCGGGCGCGATCCTCTGGGCCGGGACGCCGGCCGACTGCAATCCTGCGCACGCGGCGACCGGCCCGGGCGTGGGGATCGCGACGTTTCAGCCCGACCACACGCTCGGACCGCCGGCTTCCCTCCCGGCGAGCCGACCGCCCCGCCTGAGCGCTCTGAGCGCGGCGACCGCGACCGGAGACGGTCGGATCGTGCTGGCCGGGAGCATCGGCCCGTCGGCGGGCGGTCCCGCTGGGCTGTCGCAGGGTGTTGCCGGCGGCCCGTTTGCGCCGGCCGGCCGGCTCGGCGGCCCGACCAGCCCGATCGCAGTGACGTCGAGCTATCGCGGGGATGTCGGCATCGCGTCGGTCGACGCTGCCGGGCGGATCGAGCTGCGACTCGAAGCTCACGGCACGCCGAGGATCGGTCGTGCGGTCGTCCTGAGCTCGGGTGCCGCACCGGTCACCGCGCTCGCCGCGAACATCGACTACCGCGGCGATGCGATCGTCGCCTGGGCCGCGAGGGGCTCGATCTACGTTCGGGCGCGGGCCGCGACCGGAGTGCTCCTGCCGGCGCAGCGGGTCGCCGGCAGCCCGCCGTCCGTCCGGCTCGGCGTGGTGATCAGCGACGACAACCGGGCGATCGTCGCCTGGGAGAGCGACAAGCCGGCGGCCGGCGGGCAGCCGACCGCGCCGGCGCCCAACTCGACTCCGACCCGACCACGACCCCGCACCACAACCACGACCACGACCAGCACATATCTCGCGATCTCGCTGCCGGGCGTCCACTTCGGGAGGCCGCGACTGCTCGACCGGTTCGTCGACCCGCCGGGCGTGAGCCCGGCGCCAACCGGCGTCCAGCTGGTCCGCCTCGCCCATGAGGGGGTGGTCGTCGGGTGGACGGGGCTGGAAAACGGACATCTCGTGGTCCGCTCGTCGCCGGTGAGTCTGAACTCGGTCCGCCCGACGACCACCGTCTCGGATCCCGACGCCGACGCGATGCTCACCGGCCTGGCGACCGGTCCGCGGGACGAGGTGATCGCCCTGTGGACTGCGGCCCCCCGCGTGGCCGGCCGGCCCGATCCTTCGCAAGAGCGGGTGCTGGCGGCCCGGGGAGCGAGCGAGCCGTCGGGCATGACCAAGTTCGACGCTCCGCAGGTCATCGCCGGTCCGGGACCGGTCGCCACGCCGGAGGTCGCGATCGACCCGGTGACAGATGTGGCCGTCGCGGTCTGGCGCAACCGGGGACGCAATCCGGGAATCGACTATGCGGTACGGGGGACGACCTCGGCGGCGGGCGTCGCCGGGCGACCGGTGGACGGCGGGCAGACGGCGCGGGGCGGCAACGGGTGGGAGGTCGTCGTCGGCATCGTCGTGGGCGCCCTCGGCTTGGTCGGCGCCGTCCTGGCGGGAGTTCGGCGGCGGATCCGCAGGAGTGCCGAGCGGCGGCGGCGGTCGCCGCTCTGGATGCCGACTATCGCCGGTCCGATCCTTAGGTCGCGTTTCGCGTCTGGTTACGGTCGCTTCAGGCCGACCGTGGATGCTCGCCGGCGAACGTGGCCCGACTGATCAGATCAACGCTCCCGGCCGCGATCCTCGGCGGTCTGGCCGCCCTGGTCGTGATCGTCGGGGGCGGATCCGGATCGCACACGACCCGGATCGTCCTCCAGGGCCCGGCCCACGTGACCGGTGGGAATTCGCCGATCGGGATCTCCGCGGGCGGCGTCTCGGCGCGGGAGATCTATGCGCGAGCCGCACCGTCTGTGCTCGCCATCCAGGCGACGGCGCCTGGCACGGGAGCGACCGAGTCGGGTTCGGGATTCGTCGTCGACCCGGCTGGCCTGATCGTGACCAACGAGCACGTGATCGACGGCGGTCAGACGATCACGGTCGCGTTCGGCGCCAACCTCGACCGGTCCCGTCCGGCGAAGCTGGTCTACGCCGATCCGTCGGAGGATCTGGCGCTGCTGAAGATCGACACGACCGGGCTTCGTCTCGAGGCGCTGACGCTCGGCGCGTCGAGCGGCGTCGAGGTCGGCGACCCGACGTACGCGATCGGCAACCCGTACGGACTCGACCGGACCCTGACGACCGGCGTGATCTCGGCGCTCGGACGGACGATCGGTGCTCCGAACGGCGCGAGCATCGGCGACGCGATCCAGACCGACGCGGCGCTGAACCCCGGCAACTCGGGCGGGCCGCTGCTGGACGGCCTCGGGCGGGTCATCGGCGTGAACTCGCAGATCGCCTCGAGCGCGACGCAGGCGTCCGGCGGCGGGGGGCTCGGACCGGGCGAGGGCACGGCCGGAAACACTGGGATCGGCTTTGCGGTGCCGGTCGACGCGGTCAAGAGCTTCCTCAGGCGAGCCGGCCATTGACGAATCGGGGCCCTCGGACACCGATCTGTGGCAGATTCCGGTGATCGGGGCGACGAACGGAATCGTAAGGACGGGGATGGCGGGCGGACGAGAGCGCCATCGAGTTGGCCGGATCACGAGACCCGGGGGACGGCGCGTTCGGTGCTACGGGCGGGGTCTCGGGCGGCTCGCGGGGATCGGCCTGAGCGCCGCGCTGCTCGGCATTCTCGTCGGGCCCGGCGTCGGCGTGGCCGGGGCGGCCAGCCCGGAGGGGTGCGCGGTGGGAACGAATTCCGGAGACCGTTCGATCAGCCTGACGGTCGACGGCAGGCAGCGAACGGCGGTCCTCCATCTGCCGAGCGCGCTCGCCGGAAGGCAGCTCCCGTTGGTCGTGGCGTTCCACGGCTTCGGGGGAAACGGGACGGATTTCGCGAGGGACACGGGACTGTCGGAGCTCGGCGACAAGGACGCCTTCGCGGTCGTCTACCCGAGCTCGAGCGGGCCCCGGTGGCAGATCGCCGGCGGCTCGCGGGACATCGACTTCACGAGGGCCCTGCTCGATCAGGTCGAGGCGGTCGCGTGCATCGACACGGCACGCGTGGATGCGGTCGGCGTGTCGATCGGGGCTGGGATGGCCGCGCGCGTAGGTTGCGAGCTGAGCGGGAGGATCGCGGGCCTTGTGCTGGTGTCGGGCGGCTACCGGTCGTTGCCGGCGTGCAATCCCGATCGGCCGATCTCGCTGCTCGAGATCCACGGGACTGCGGACACGACGGTTCCCTACGGCGGACAGGCATCGAACCTGGCCGGCGCCGTGCTGCCGTACGTGGTCGGCTGGGCGGCCAGAGACCGGTGCGGGCCGTCGCCGACGCACACGACGATCGCCCGCCACACGCTCCTCTACAAGTGGAGCGGCTGCGCCTGGGGGGTCGTCGTCGAGCACCTGCGGATCTACGGGGGACGGCACGGCCTGCCGAATGCGGTGGGCAAGGAGATCAGCTCTGGCGACACCAGCTCGATCCGGGGGGCCAACGAGATCTGGCATTTCCTGGCTTCGCGGAAGCTCGCCCAGCCATTCTCGGACCTCACTTGACACCTAGGGCATCTATGCCTAGTATCTCTAGGCATGAGACCAAACACCGTGAAGGGACAGCTGGACGCGCTGATCCTGGCGACGCTCGACGCCGGACCGGCTCATGGATACGCAGTCGGGCAGATGCTCCGCGAGCGCAGCGAAGGGGCATTCGACCTGCCGGAGGGCACGATCTATCCGGCGCTCCACCGTCTCGAGCGAGACGGCCTGCTTGACAGCGAGTGGTCGCTGGAGGCCGGCCGCCGCCGGCGGGTCTACCGGCTGACGCGGTCGGGGACGAACGCGCTCGGCGCCCGCCGGCGCGAATGGAGCGCCTTCTCGGGCGCTGTGGCCGCGGTGCTCGGATGACCTGGACCGAAGACCTGGCCGCCGAGCTCGGACGACGCGGGATCTCCGGACGCCGGCGTCGGGCGATCGTGCTCGAAATCGAAGATCACATAGCGTGCGAGCCGGCTTGCGTGAGCCGACTCGGCGACCCCCGGGAGCTGGCGGTCGAGTTCGCCGACGAGCTCGCGGCCGAGAGCGCCCGGCGCGGGGCGCGGACCGCGTTCGGCGCCTTGTCGCTGGCCGCCGTCGCACTGATCGCGTCACAGCTCGCGATCGGCGGGGCAGGCGGGTACCCGGGGATCGACAACGGACGGTCGCTGGTCGTCGGCCTCCTCGCCAGCCTGTGCATAGTGGTCGCGCCGCAGGTCGCGCTGGTCGCCGGATCGCTCGGCCTGCTGCGCGCGCTCCGACGGCGACGGGAGCCGGTGCTCCCGGCCGGCGAGGTCCGTCTGCTACGTCGGCGGACGTGGGTCGGACTCGGCGGCGGGCTGGTCACGTCGGTCGCGCTGGGGGTCGACGTCGTGAACTTCTCGGCGATCCAGCCGGCCTGGTATGTCGGGCTGGTCGGGGGGCTCGCCGGCCTTTCGGTTCTCGCGCTCGGCGCCGTGGCGGCCAGCCTGCGGCGCACCGGTGAATTGGTTGTGTCGGCGACGGGTCCGGCCGGCGACATCTTCGACGACCTGCCGGTCCTCCGGCCGCTTCGCGACCGGCCGTGGCAGATGTGCGCGATCGTCGCCGGCGGGGTCGGCCTGGCGATGACGCTGGCCGAGTGGCACGCCGAGCGATCGCTCGCCGAGGGACTCCAGCGGGGCATCTTCGAGGGGGTCGCGGCAGCTGCCGGGTTCGCCGTGCTCGGCCGAGCGATCGGCGCCCGCCGCTGAACAGGCGCGGCCGGCGCCCGGGGCGCCCGGGGTCGGAAGCCGCGCCGGCGAGTCAGTCGGGGCGCGGCGCCGGTGAGTCAGTCGGGGCGCGGCGCCTTCGAATCAGTCGGGGCGCCGCGCCGGCGGGTCGGTCGGATGCCGCGCCGGCGGGTCGGTCGGACGCGGCACCGGCGGGTCGGTCGGACGCGGCACCGACGGGTCGGTCGGACGCGGCGCCTGCGAAGCTGTCGCGCGTGGCGAGGCAGCTTCGGAGGGTGACCGCAACCCGTTACGTCTCGGCCCTGCGCGAGGGCGGGTCGCTCCCGGGGTTGGTCGAGGCCGACGACGACGGCCTCTATGTGACGAAGTTCACCGGCGCCGGCCAGGGGCCGGGCGCCCTGGTCGCCGAGGTCTTGGCCGGCGAGATCGGTCGGGCGATCGGGCTCCCGATCCCCGAGCTCGTGGTCGTCGAGCTGCCGGAGGAGCTCGGCCGGGCCGAGCCGGATCCCGAGATCCAGGAGCTGCTGGCCGCGAGCCCGGGGCCGAACCTGGGGATGGACTTCCTGCCGGGGTCGCTCGGCTTCACGCTGCCGGCCGACCCGCCGGTCGAGCCGGAGTTCGCGGCCGACGTCGTCTGGTTCGACACGCTCGTCACGAACGTCGACCGGACGCCCCGGAATCCGAACCTCCTCGTCTGGCACCGGCGGACCTGGCTGATCGACCATGGAGCGGCTTTCTTCCGGATGCACGGGGGCCGTCGGCTGGCCGGGACCGCGCGGCTAGGGGTCCCGATGCTCGCCGAGCACGTCCTGCTCCCGCTCGCCGGGCCGCTGGCCGATGCCGATGCACGCCTGGCCGACCGGGCGGAACGGGCGATCGACGAGGTGGTCGACATGGTTCCCGATTGCTGGCTCGGCGACGATCCAGCCGGACGGCGGGCGGATCTCGCGGGGTTCCTGCGCGAGCGCCTGACCGAGCCCCGGGACTTCGTGGACGAGCTGGAGCAGGCTCGTGGGTGACTTCGAGGCCGAGCTGGAGCAGGGGCTCGTGGGTGACTCGGTCGCGGAGTTGGAGCGGGGGCTCGCGGGTGACAGGCCGTCGAGGGCGTTCGCGTACGCCGTGCTGCGGGTCGTCCCGAGCATCGAACGGGGCGAGCGGCTCAACGTCGGGGTGGTCGTCTACTGCCGCCAGCACGACTTCCTCGAGCTGCGCGCGCAGGTCGACGACGCCCGGCTCGCGGCGTTTGCCCCGGATGTCGATCCCGAGCCGGTCCGGTCGCGTCTGCGAGCCCTGTCGGAGGTGATCGGAGGCGACCCGGCGGCCGGCGCCCTCGGTCGCCTGCCGCAGTCCGAGCGTTTCGGCTGGATCGTCGCGCCGACATCGACGATGCTCCAGCCGTCGGCCGTCCACACCGGCCTGACCGACGACCCGCGGGCCTCGCTCGACCGGCTCTTCGCGCAACTCGTCGCCTGACGGGGTCCGCCGGCGTCGCCGTTGGGACCCGTTCGGCTTCCTGAGGGCAGCGCGACCGGGAGGACGTGGTCGTCGAGCGGGTGAAGGGCCCGGGTGAGAGGATCACAGCCGGACGATGGATCTTGGCCTCCTTGCACTGATCTTCGCGTCGGCCCTCCTCGGGCCGGCGCTCTCGCTCGCGACGCGCGGCGCCGTCCCAGTGGTCGTCGGTCAGCTGCTGGCCGGTGTGATCCTCGGCAAGACCGCCCTGCAGATCGTCGACCCCGGCAAGGGCGACCTCGTCCTGCTGTACGACCTTGGCTTCGCGACGCTGATGTTCATGGTCGGGATTAACGTCCCCCTCCACGACGAGCGACTCAGATCGGCGATGCGGGGTGGCCTGAAGGCCGTCGGCGCTGCGATCCCCCTGTCGCTGGCAGCCGGCCTGGCGGCCCACGAGGTCGGCGGTGGGCCAGCCCTGGTCTACGCCGTCGTGATCGTCTCCTCGTCGGCCGCCGTCGCCCTCCCGGTGATCGACGAGACCCGGCTCAACAGCCCGCCGGTGCTGACGGCGATGGCCTGGATCACGGTCGCCGACGTCCTCGCGACGGTTGCGATCCCCCTCGCCCTGACGCCGTCCAGAGCCGGCCATGCCGCCATAGGCGCGTTGATCGTCGCCGCCCTGGTTGGGCTTGTCTACGTCGTCGGGGCTTGGCTTCGCGGTCTCCCGACGGTCAAGGCGATCCGCCGGGAGGGGAAGCACCGAAACTGGGCGATCGACCTCCGTGTCGCGGTCATCGTGCTCGTGACCCTTTCCTACGTCGCCGAGAAGGTCGGCGCCAGCCTGCTGATGGCCGGCTTCGGGACCGGCCTCGTGGTCGGGGCGATCGGCGGGCCCAAGCGCCTCTCGCGGGAGGTGCTGGGTCTGGGTCAGGGATTCCTCGTCCCGCTGTTCTTCGTGCTCCTCGGCGCCAAGCTCGACCTGCGGGCGCTGGCCAGCAGCCACGGGGCCGTCGTCCTGGCGATCGTGCTCGCGGTTCTTGCAATCGGCGTGCACCTGATCGTCGGCGCCCTGATCCGAGCGCCGGCAGCCGTCGGCCTCCTGGCGAGCGCCCAGATGGGCGTGCCGTCGGCGGTGATCGCCCTCGGGCTGCCTACGGGGGCGATCGACCAGGGTCAGGCGTCGGCGATCTTCTGCGCCGCCCTCGTCTCGATCGGGGCGTGCACCGCGGGGGCGGCGATCCTCGGCCGCAAGGCCGAGCCGGCAGGTGCCGGACCGACCACGCCGAGCGAGCCCGCGGGCGGCCTTGCGACTGCCGGACCGCCCACGCCGAGCGAGCCGGCGGCACCGGACGGGTCGGCGGGTCCGAGCACGCCGGGCGCGGCAGGTCCGGCAGGTGAGGCGGGTGCGGTGGGTGCGGCGGCGGATCTTCCAGTGGTCAGGAGGCCCGGGCGTCCCAGTTGAGTCGAACGTAGTCGAGGACCGGGTCCGGGCCGAGGCCGTCGAGCAGGTCGTCGAGGAACGGGCCGTGAAGGTCTGGCGGGAGCCTGTCGAGGTAGGGACCGCAGATCACGGTTTCGAGGAACTCGCGTGGACGGGGAGGCCAGACGGGGGCGGGTTCGAGCCAGCAGCGGTCGACCTCGAAGCCGGCCGCCTCGAGCCTGACCTGGGTCTGTTCAGGCGTGGCATAGTGCCAGGGTCCGGGCCAGCCGGCAAAATAGGCGGCGAAGATCGGGTCGGCGATGACCTGGCCGGCCAGCCCGCGGACACGGTCGATGTTGCCGTGACCGCCGCACTGAGCGACGAAGGCCGCGCCGGGGCGGAGGCACGCACGAATCCTCGCGAACAGGAGGTCGTGATCGGCGATCCAGTGGAAGGTGGCCGTCGAGATCGCGGCGTCGAGTTCCCGGTCGGGCGAGAGGTTGAGGTCGAGCAGGTCGGAGCAGATCACCTCGACTCGGGTGGGGTCGAGTCGGGCGCGGGCGGCTGCGGCCATCGACGGCGAACCATCGACCGCGACGACCCGGCCGCCGGGCAGACGGTCGAGCAGCATCTGCGTGACCAGCCCGGTGCCACACCCGGCGTCGAGGACGTGCTCGTCGCCCCGGAGGTCAAGGCGACCGAGTACTGCGGCGCCCCATTTCTGCTGGGGGGTCGAGACGATGTCGTAGCTTGCCGCGTCCCAGTCTCGCGTGGTCATCAGCCTACGCTATCACATACGTTTCACCGTTATCACGGTCGCGAGCGGATCAGCGGGTGCGGTCGGTCGAGCTTACGGCGGGGTGGTACGGTGCGCCGACGATCCACCCACCGAGACGCTCGGGTTGGGCGTCCGTGTCACGAAGGGCGACCGGATCGCCGACCCGGATCGTTCCTGGGGTGATGACCCAGCAGTTGAGTGCCAGCCGCCCGTCGAACTCGTCGCGGATCCGTCGGAGAACGTCGACGTCCTGTGCCCCGGTGTCCGGGTCGATCGTCGTCACGACGCAACGCCCGCGGAGACCGTGGATCCCGATCAGGGAATCGCCGATCGCCAGCGCCCGGCCGTCCCACGTCCGCTCTGCGCCGGCCGGGACACCGCCGAGCAGGATGTTGGGCCGCAGCCGGCGGACGTCCTCCCCGAGCTGGGCGACGGCGCTGTCGGTGGCGACGAGGAGGTTGAGGACGTCGAAGCGCTCGGGACCCGGGTAGGCCGCGAGCTCGGCGTCGGCTCCGCCACGCTCACGGACGATCGCGGCGGCCTCGGCCGAGTCCCACCGATGGCCTGCCACCAGCGGGCTCCCATCCAGGCCGGTGGCGACCGGGATCGTCAGGAGCTGGTGGCGGCTGCGGCCGGTGAGCGGGCCGCGGAAGTTGCGGACGTGGACAAGCCGATCGCCGGCCGTTCCGTCGTCGGTCAGCTCGGCAGTCGAGAGGGCCTCTCCCCCGAGGGACTTGACCGGGTACCTCCAAAGTCTCTTGACGAACATTTGCTCCTCCTCACACGGGCCTCGGCAAGGCCGGGACGGCTGGGACGCCGGCGGGGCTTGGGCCGGTCGTTCGGTCGGTCGGTGGTCGGTCGGTGGTCGGTCGGTGGTCGGTCGGTCGGTCGGTCGGTCGGTCGGTCGGTCGGCTTATTCGAGCGGGATCGGAACGTCCTCCTCGGAGGGCTCGCGAGCGCCGAAGATCCGACGGTCGTCTGCGGCGATCGGGACGTCGTTGATGCTGGCCTCCCGTCGGCGCATGTATCCCTCGGCGTCGAACTCCCAATTCTCGTTGCCGTAGCTGCGCCACCACTGGCCGGCGTCGTCGTGCCACTCGTATTGGAAGCGGACGGCGATCCGGTCGGCCGTGAAGGCCCAGAGACTCTTGCGCAGGGCGTACTCGTGCTCGTGTTGCCATTTCCCCGTCAGGAACTCGATGACTGCGTCGCGGCCGCTGATGAACTCCGAGCGGTTGCGCCAGATCGTGTCGGCGGTGTACGCGCCGGCTACTCGTTCGGGGTCGCGGGTGTTCCACGCGTTCTCAGCGGCCTGCACCTTCTGCGTGGCACTTGCCTCGTCGAATGGGGGCAGGGGCGGGCGGGTCATCGCATCCTCCTGGTCGGCGGTCCGGCCCGGCATCGAGCCTCAAGCCACGGTCTGCTGAACCCAAGCATAGCAACCTAATGGTGTTATTTATCTTTAGCCATTAGACTCGGCTTGGTCGACACCGTATGTGGGTCTGGGTTAGCCGATTCGCGTAGATCATGAGAGACCGCCACCGAGGTCGAGGTCCGGCGGGATGCTCAGCCTCGTCGGGGACCTGGCGCGCGGTCGTCCCGACGACCAGGCCTCGACGCCCGCCGCGGGGTAGCGTCCTGGTATGGAGTTCAGCCGCGAGTTGCGCGAGGACGTCCTAGCCGGAGATATCACGGTCTCGGTGCGGCTGTGGAGGGGGCCGCGGGTCAGGAAGGGTGGCCGTTACCGCGTCGGCCCTGGTGAGATCGAGGTCGACGCGATCGAGCTTGTCCCGTTTGCCGCCGTGAGCGGGGAGGATGTCCGGCGGTCGGGTGAGCGCGACCGCGAGGCGCTGCGAGAACGTGCCGCGCACGCCGGTCCGATCGGCGAGGACACGCTCGTCTACCGAATCGAGTTCCACGCGGTGAGCCCGGGTGACTGAGCTGCGCGACGGTGGCGTGTTGCTGGCTGATCCAGGCCTGACCCGGCTGTCGGCGCCAGGTGACGCTGACGGTCGTAGTTCCGCCAGATCTCGTCGTAGACGGCATGAGCGGCGAAGAACGGTGCGAGCTCATCATGATCGCCCCAGCCGTACGCATCGAGCATCTGTCGGACGAAGCGCAAGCTCCCTCCACGGGTTCGCAGGCTGATGACGTAGCCGGCGACATCCCAGTGAACCGGCCCGCGAAAGGTGTCCTCGAAGTCATTCCACAGGAGACCTTGCGGAGTGCGGAGCAGGTTGCTGAGCGATACGTCACCGTGCAGCGCCTGGGTGGGCAGCGTCGACTCGAAGACCGCCTCGCGCAGCGTGTCAAGTCGCGCGCGAAGCGAGGAGATCGCGTCGGCCTGCGGGGCGTCGGCCGGCCGCAGCCGGCGAACCAAGCGCTCGATGTCTTCGCCGAGGGCACGCGGGTCGCCCAGGTCGCCGTCGAACGGTCGGAGCTCATCGTGGAGATCCCTCAGCGTTCGACCGAGCCGGTGAGCGTCATCGAGCCTGATCTGCTCAACGCCGGGAATCCACTCCGAAAAGGTCATCCACAGGCCGTCGTGGTGATGTGGGCCCGGTGGGATCGCCGAGCTCGGAGCGACGGCCAAACCGGAGGGCGCGAGAAATTCGAACACCGAGATCTCGCGCTCGAGCCACCGCGACGGGTCTTTGTGGAGCGCTACCGTCCCGGTCATCACGCGAGCGACGACCGGCGCGGGACGCAGGTGCACCAGCACGTTGCTCCCGGAGTGGATGACGACGGCCTCGTCGTGCGCCAGCCCGTATGCGGACGCGACCGCGCCGGCGGCCGCCAATGCACGTCGATCGAGATCGCCCACCATCCCGACCAATCTCGCAGACGCGTCAGCCGACGGCCAGGACCGTCCCCGGGACCGTCACCCCGACAAACACACACGGCGCTCCGATCGTCTGCCCAACTGGATCGCGAGGGTCGGGTGCCCTGCCCGATGGCCCGAAGTTCCTGGCCTTTCAATCGCGGCGCGAGCTCGCATCGAGGGGCGGCGGCGACGATCCGCAATGACCACGCCACGCTGAGCCGGCTCGCCGGCACCTGCGCGTGATCCTCGGGGCAGACCGGCACGGTAGGCCCGGGCTTCGGCCGCCCCAACCAAACGGCGCGCGACAGCGAGCATGGACGCCGATGCTTGACCAGCGGCTGCCCCGAGCCGATCCAGAGGCGCTGTTTGCTCGCAATCAGGAGCTGCTGGCGCGCCGCGGGCGTGGGCCCTCAGAGTTCGAGCCGCCGTCGTCTTCGATCTCGCCGGTGCGGGCTGCGAACCGGCGCACGCGGTACTCGTAGAACCTCTGCAGTCGCTCGACCGTCGGGTCGCGCGTCCAGTCTTCGCCTGCGAGAGCGTCGAGCTCTTCGAGCGCAGCCGTGGCCGCTTCGAGCCGCGCCCGAACCTCCTCGTCCGCGTCGGCGGCGTCGTCGCTGACCCCGAGGCGGCGGATCAGGGTCGGCAGCGACAGCCCTTGCACGACGAGGGTGAAGCAGATGACGGCGAAGGTGCGGAAGATGATCAGGTCCCGCTTCGGGAAGGCCGCGCCGGTCGCGACGCGAGCAGGTTCTCAACCCCGCCTCGGCGGCGCTGGAGCCTGGGTGCTGCAACGCGTAGACGTCGCCCCCGGGTCAGGACGTCGGCGCCGCGCCGTACTCCTCGTCGGTGACGTGGTCGCCCCACGCGACGGGGCTGCCGGAGTCGTCGGCTTCCTGGATGGCGATGTGCGTCATGAAGCGGTTCGGGGCGGCGCCGTGCCAGTGGTTCTCGCCGGGCTCGAAGAAGACGCGGTCGCCAGGCCGGATGGCCTCGATCGGGCCGCCTTCGCGCTGGCAGAGGCCGGCGCCTTCGGTGACGTAGATGGTCTGGCCGAAGGGGTGGGTGTGCCAGGCGGTGCGGGCGCGCGGGGTGAAGTGGACACTTGCCGCGCCAACACGCGACGGCGGCGACGGCGCGGCGACGGTGTCGATGTAGACGGCGCCGGTGAACCAGTCGCTCGGGCCGGGCGTCGTGTCGAGGGAGTTGCGGGTGATCTGCATGGGTTCTCCTGGGTCGTTGTGATTGGGCGAACGCCCCCTGCGGGCGGGAACCCGTCGGAACGCTCGTCCGCAACTGCCGCTCTCCCGCGCGGATGGGCGGTCAGCGTGACGACGAGCGCCTGCGCGAGGAAGCCGGTGGCCGGGGTGAGTGACGCCGACACGCCGTTCTGCGCCCGCGACAGGCCCGTCGCGGAGAAGTGCAGGCCGGCGTGGACCCTCGTCAGCGCGGCCATGAGGCTCGACACGTCGATCAGGATCAGCTCGTAGCCGGCAAGGATGATTGGTCAGCGCCGGACCGCGGCGTACCTGCCGCAGTCCCGTCCATCTCGCCACCTGTCCTGGCGCTTCGGGTCACGGCTGCACAATCACCTTGATCGACTCGTGGTCAGCCATGGCGCGGTAGCCGTCCGGAACGCCGTAGAGGTCGACGGTGCGGTCGAAAACCTTCCCGGGTTCGATCTTCCCGGCGAGGATGTCGGGCAGCAGTTCGTCGATGTATGCCCGGACCGGGGCGGGACCGTCGCCAATGTGCACGTCCCGAAGAACGCCGGCAGCGAGCCGGGTAGCGTTTCACCCTGCGGGACGCCGACGCGGCCGTCATGGCCGCCCGGCCGCGCGATGCCGATCGCCGTCTCCATCGACGCGCCGTGGCCGACGCACTCAAGCACCGAGTGCACGCCGACACCCCCGGTGAGCTCGCGCACGCGCGACACGGCCCCGTCGCCGCGCTCGCTCACCACGTCGGTGGCGCCGAAGTCTTCGGCGAGGGCGATCCGGTCGGGGTGACGGCCCATGATGATGATCTGCTCGGCGCCGAGCCGCTTGGCGGCAATCACGCCGCACAGACCCACGGCGCCGTCGGCGACGGCCGCGACGCTCTTGCCCATCTCGACCTGCGCGACGACGGCCGCGTGGTGACCGGTGCCCAGCACGTCCGAGAGCGTCAGCAGCGACGGCATGAGCGCGTGATCTTCACTGACCGGCAGCGGGAAGAGCGTCCCGTCGGCGTACGGAACGCGCGGCGCCTCGGCCTGCGCGCCGTTCATCCCGTTGTTGCCAAAGGATCGCTGCCCCGCCCTCCACGGCGATCATCGAGTGTGCCGCGTCCGTCAATTGGCGACGCCTCGAAGTCGGCGAGCGAGCGATCATCGCGATCGCCTTGCCCTGAACTCGGGGCTCGAGGGACCCCGGGCATAGCCTGCTGGACTCCGCGACAGGCAGCCGCGCCGCGGCGGCCGCCGGCACGCGAAACGAATCGTGAGCGATCGGGCGCGGCGGCCGACTCCTCCAAATGGAAGGCGCTTCGCACCCGGACGGCCGGTCGGTGCCGTGCGCGCCTCCCTGCCGCCGACGACGGAGATCGACGACGGGACGGGATCCTCGTCGTGGGAGAGGATCACGAGGCGAGCTCACCGAGCCACTCGTGGCCCGACTCTCCCTCCAATGTGCATCGGCGGACCTGAGTCGAAATCCGCTTCGACCGTCGAGCGGGCTCGAACCGGCCCACCTGCTCTGGGCGGCCGCTCAGCGCTTCGCCACCAGGATCTGCGCGAGGGCTCCACTCGCGAAGCGCTGCTCTTCGACCACGTCCAGCTTCAGGTGCTGTCCCAGCTCGCCGAATGGGCTATGGCCCGCGCCGATCGCAATCGGGACCGTCGTCAGCTGGTATTCATCGACGAGACCGAGGCGGGTCAGCGACTTGGCGAAGTCCGGGCCACCGTGGACCAGGATCGTCCCTTCGTCATCCCGAGCCTTCAGGTCCGCGATCGCCGCCCCCAGGTCCCCGCCGAAGATCTCGGCCGGTCCCCATTCCGCCGTCTCCAGGGTGTGGGAGAAGACAGCCTTCGGCTTCTCGTTCATCGCGCTTGCGATCGGCCCCTCGGATGCTGCCCAATGCGGACCCATGATCTCGTAGCTGCGGCGCCCCATCGCGTGAACGCCGGCCTCCCCGAGCGCACGGAGGTTCCACCCATCTGAATCGTCGCCGAACCACTCGAACATCCATTCATGGGTCCCGTCGGGGCTGGTGACAAAACCGTCGAGGGACATGACCATTTTGAGAACCACTTTTCTATCGCTCATGACGGCAGAGACCGGCCCCGTCGCGTGAATTCATCGCTGATCGGTGGATCCGGGGGGGAAAGTGGCCTCGGCGTGCGCCGGTGCCCGCGGCGAAACCGTGTCGCGAAGGAGGCGCGACGCCGCTCTTCGATGATCACGGTCCGGCCCATTTTCACGCCGGCCATGCCGACGGGGCGGCCAAGGTCCGTATCGACACCCGAGAGCACGCTAGCTACTTCCCGAGGAAAAAGTCCGCGACGACACCCGATGGGCTTGGATCGACGGGCAGAACGTCAATGAATCCGGGGCTTGGCGTCGATCTTCATGCGCCCGGACCGGCCCGAACCGACTTTTTCCTCAGCAAGTAGCTAGACCAATACGCCGACTAGGCATCTTGGGGTTGGGGTCGCTCCGGCACGGGCTTGGGGGCGGGCGCGGGCGTCGGTCGGCGTCGGTTCGCCGCATCATCGGCGACCGGATGTCAGCTGGCGCCGGCGAAGCGAGCGACGACGATGAGCGAGACGCCGGCGAGGTCGGTCCTCGCCAGGTCGCTGTTGTCGTGCATTGCGAGCGTTGCGAACCCATGCATCCCGAGGTGGTGCTCGAGCTCGCGTGGTGCTCGCGTCCGATATCGCACGAAATCCTCCACGGGCCCGTCGTCCAGGCCGGTCCACACTCTGCGTCGGGTGAGCAGCTGGCGGCGGCGATCGTGGTCGTAGGTCGCGTTGCCGCTTGCCTTGGCTCCCGGGGTGTCGATGATGAAACGGCGGGCCAATTCGCCGCCGTCGTCGGCGCCGAGCGTGTTGAGCGTCTCGAGCACGAGTAGCGTCCCGGCGTCGGCGTGGGTCGCGAATGTCGCGAACGCCATTGTCAAGTCCTCGTCGGCGTGAAGGTTGCCGATCGTGTTGCCCATGCACGTGATCGCTTCGAAGGATCTTCCGAGGTGCAGCGATCGCATGTCCCCGACCCTGAGGTCAATGTGGGGTCGCCGGTCGCGCGCGAAGGCAACCATGCTTTCCTGGATGTCGACCCCGATGCAGTCGGGGCAGCGCTCGGCGACGTACGCGAGGTCCCGTCCCGTGCCGCAGCCGATGTCCAGCAGGCTCGCCGGATAGCGCCCGAGGTAGCGGTCGAACAGTCGCTCGCACATCCTCGGCGTGACGTCACCGGCTCCGTCGTAAACACATTCGTAGAGGTCAGGGCGACGGTACAGCAGATTGCGCAGCTCAACGTCCATTCGTCGGCGAGCTTACAGCGCCGGCAGGGATGCTGCGCGGCGGGCGCATTCGCACCATTCAGGTGCGTTTCGGTAGCGGGGCTCCGCCAAATCGCGATGCCGACTTATCACGGGGCCTTCGAGCCGCTTAAGGTCTGCCTGGGGTGCCCCGCGATTTGACGGTGTTGTGCGGGCCGGTGTTCGTGGTTTGTAGTTTTGTCGCCATTTGCAGGCGGTCGCGGCCGGGTCGCTGAACGTTGCGCCGGATCGCCGCGGCCGTTGCCGTCGGTGTGAACCACGCAGTCGCCGGGATCTCGTCCAGCCGTTTGAGGGTTAGGACTGGCAACGGCCGACACTAGTCGGTATCATCGCGCGCAGCGTCCGAAGTGGTTCGACAATCTGGGTCGCACGGTGTCAATCGCGCAAGATGGAGGGCAGTTGGCTACGACCGTTTGCGAGTCGGCTCCGGTGAGCTTGGCCGAGGCAGAGGTTGATCTGACCCGGAGGTTCGACATCGTTGCCCAGGACGGCGGCCTGAGCGAGCGGATCGTGCTGCTCGGCTTGGTTAACGCTGGCCGTGTGCGCACGCCGGCGGGCCCGGAAATCAGCCGCGAGCTGCGCCTCGGTGACCCGTTCCTGGTCTGCGAGGCAAGCGGCGTCGATGCCGCGGAGTTCGGTGCCTTCCAGCTGCTGTGGTACCGCCTGCGTGTGCCCTTTGGCGCGGCGCCGTTGTACTGGTGGTACCTGGTCACGCTCGCGCTCCGCGGCCCGGCGTGTCGTCTCGACGGCGCCGCCGAGGCGCTGACGACGGCCCTTGAGCAGCTCGCCGCTCGCTCTGCGGCAGAGCGAGCGGTCTGGCTGGCGCGCGCGCTCGGTACCGACGCGGCTAGCGTCGTCGTCGCTCACGGTGACCTCACGGACACGACGGTCCTCGCGGAGGCTGTCGCCCTCGGGGTGCCGCTCGTCGTAGCCTCTGGTCCCACGGACACAGATGACCTCCGTGCCGCTGGCTGGGTGATCGTCGAACCCGTCAGTAGTGAGAATGAAGATGCCCGGGCGGCCCAGGGGATGCCGGCGGCTCTTGAGCTGGCGGGCGGCAGAGCGGTCGATCTCGATCGGCTCACGGCACGCACGCGCGAACGCTGGATGGCGCTCGCCGATGACGAGCGCACGCTCATCATGACAATGCTGCGGCAAAGGCTCGGGGCGCTTGAGCAGATGCGCTTCACGTGTGGTGGGGATGTCCGCGAGAACGCGCACGTCGTCGCCGTGCTCGAGGCGTGCAGCACGCTGGCGCCCTGCGACTGGTCCTATGAGCAGCTGACGATCGCGACGCTCGCATGGTGCTGGGAGCGCGCCGGCTTCATCCTGCAGGAGTTCAACCAGGCGCTACTCAGTCTGCCGCTGATCGCGATGTTCCTCACCCGGCGGCTCGCCGAATACGGTGCGATCACCGGCATCACCGCCGCGACTGGCGTGGACGTGTTCGCGCTTTCCGACGAGCTTGGTCGGTTGCGCGGCGCACTTGAGCGGTCGCACTGGCGCTGCATCCAGTTCGACGGAAGCAACTGGGAGCGGCGCGAGTTTCTCGTGCCCAAGGCGCTGCGCGACGATCTTCTCGCGGTGCCCGGCAGCCTCGCCGAGCTGCTGGCAGCGCGGTTTGGTGTTGAGCTCGCGGACCGCTCGGGCTCCGGCGCGGCGTGGGATGCCTACCTCGAGGCGCTCCTCGGCGCCAAGCACACTCCGACACAGTTGCTTTGCGCTGTCGGTGACTGGGCGGCCAACGAAGACGAGCTGATGCCGATCGACGCCGCGATCTTCACCGTCCCGCACGGCATCAAGCTCGACCGCCCGTGGGAGCTGGAGATCGACGAGGTGTTCTGCTACACGGCGTTCCGCGACGGCTTCGACCCGCGCGACTACGGGATGCCGCTCGACTTCACCGGGATGCGCAACGCGATCGGCCAGCGGATGCGCTACAACGTCGTCAAGAAGGCGCAGAACTACGCGCTGGTCAAGCGTTTCGCGCCGCAGTCCTTCAACTTGCCAGACATCGCGGTTGCCGAGGACGCCAACCACGCCGGCCATCGCGCCGGCGGGATTCGCTTGAGTATGCGCCTGCCGGCTTGGATCTCTTATCACGGCAACGAGTGGAAGGGGATCGCCGACGTCCGCTTCAACCGCGGCGGCTATAGCCGCGAGCGGCGCTTCCGGCCTACAGATGTCGTGATCGGAAGTCGCTTCACCGCGTGGGAGAAGGGGATCGCCGACGCGACGTTCGCCCGCGACCTGTTGTTCGATCGCCGTTTCTGCAGGAAGCTCACCGAGCCGACGGAAGCGCAGATCCCAGCATGATCGACGTTGCTGAGTCCCGCGAGGGTCGGCTGGTCGTCCGCTACGGTGGCGACCGTTCGGTCGAGATACCGAGCCGCTGCCCGCACCGCGGGGCGCCGCTGGATGGGGGCCGCATCTTCGGCTCGTTTCTGGAGTGCCCGTGGCACGGCGCGACGTTCGATCTGCGCACGGGCGTGCGCTTGCGCGGCCCGGCGTGCGGTGACCTCGAGATCCGGCCTTGCGACGTCGACGGCGCACACGTCCCTATCAGCGCGGACCGAACATGAGAGGTAGCGCATGACCTACGTCATCACCGAGCCATGCATCGGCGTCAAGGACGGCACCTGTGTCGAGGTCTGTCCGGTCGACTGCATCGAGGGCGAGGGCCCAGAGCACGAGCAGCTGTACATCGATCCCGAACGCTGCATCGACTGCGACCTCTGCGTGACGGTTTGTCCCGTGGACGCGATCTACCACGAGGCCGCCGTACCCGAACAGTGGGTCGCGTTCGTCGATCGAAACCAGTCGTTCTTTGTCAAGGCGGGCAACTCGTGAGCGGGCTCCGATCACCTGCGCGAGAGCTCCAGATCGTCGACTGGGCCACGGCGAGCGTCGGCCCGGACGGCACCGAAGTCGTCGTTGACCATCGCGTGCGCCCGACGCCGATGGACGGCACGCGGGCTACAGGTGCCGCACTCGTCACCAACGGCAGCCTTGGCGCGGATCTCATTCGTGTACCCGCGGGCGGGGGTTTCAGTCCGCACACCCATCCCGGGGACCACATCCTGATCATCGTCGGGGGCGACGGCACGATCACCTATGCGGGCCGCGTGTACCCGACCCACGCCGGCCAGATCTACATGATCGAAGGGCTCGTGCCCCATGCCGTGGGGGCGATCACCGACCACGTCATCATCGCGGTGGGATCGCCGCATCGACCCGTCGACGCGAGCGATCGCATGGAGCTCGTCGACTACGCGGCTGTCGTCGCTGCCGACGGGGAATTCAAGTGCCTGATCTGCGGCGCGTCGGTCGTCTCCCCGCGCTACCTGCACGACGCCGGCTGCAGTCACTGCCCGTGTGAATGCTGCGTCAACGGCGAGGACGCGGATGGTCTCCAGCTCGGCGCTTGCCTGTAGATGTGCAGCGGCGGTATCGCCGGTCTGCGTAGCGTGAACGAAGGCCTGGCGCTCGCGGCGCAACCTCGCATCACGGGGCTGGTCGACCCGTGCACCGGGCTCGAGCGCGGGGCGCAGTCGTGCGGGCGGGCGGAGGACGTTCGCCGAGCGGTCGCGGCCGCGCGCCGCGGAGCCGAGGCGTGGGCGCCGCAGTCGCCGCGCGAGCGGGCGGCACGGCTGCTGGCATTCGCCGATCTCGTCGCCGCCGCGGTTGCCGAGTACGCGGCCGACGAGCGGGCCGGCACGGGCAAGATGGAGGTCCACGCGATGCAGGAGGTGCTCGAGGCGATCGACCTCCTTCGCTTCTACGCCGGCGCCGCTCGGGCCGAGCTCACGCCAGCGAGCGGCGGCCACTTGCCGGGCCACGAGAGCTGGGTGCGCTGGGAGCCGGTCGGCGTGGTCGGTGCGATCGTTCCGCGGAACTACCCGCTGATGATGGCGATGTGGCGGGTAGCGCCGGCGCTCGCCGCCGGCAACGCGGTTGTCCTAAAGCCGACCCAGAGCACGCCCGACTCGGCGCTGTGCCTCGCCCGGGATGCGCACGACGCACTCGGTCCGGGCGTCCTGGTTACGGTGACCGGCGATCGGACGACCGGCGCGCTGCTAGCGGCGAGCGACGTCGACGTGATCGCCTTCACAGGCAGCGCGCGCGGCGGCGAGGATGTCAGCCGGTCGGCCGGCGTGCGCCGCTTGAGTCTCGAGCTCGGCGGTAATTGCGCGGCGATCGTGCTCCCGGACGCCCCCGACTTCACTTGCGCGGCGCTCGTGGGGGCGTCGGTGTACAACGCGGGGCAGAGCTGCGCAGCGCCCGCACGGGTCATCACGCTGACCGAGTGCTACGCCGAGGTTCTCGACGGCCTCGGTCGGGCGATCGAGGCGACAGCCGCCGGTCGGGACTTCGGTCCGTTGACAATCCCGACCAGCTTGCCCGCCACGACCGGCTCGTCGGAGGCGCGCACGCAGGCTGGTCGCGGCACGGCGTTTGCGAACCGTCTGCCGACCAGGCCGGCGGCTACTGGCGACCAGCTAGCGTGCTCGCCGACCTGGCGCAGGACGATCCCGTCTTACTAGAGGAAGTGTTCGCTCCCGTGCTGACCGTCCAGGCTACGGACACCGTCGAACAGGCCCTGAGCACCGCCAACGCCGTGCCCCAGGCACTCGCAGCGAGCGTGTGGTCACGCGACGCGAGCTCGGCATTGACCCTCGCCCGCGGCCTGAACGCCGGCGAAGTCTGGATCAACTGCCATCTCGTCCAGACGGTCGAGCTGCCACACGGCGGCAGGGGCGCGTCGGGTACCGGCACCGATCTGAGCGTGCTCGCGCTAGGCGAGTACCAAAGACCGAAAACGATCACCTTGTACCGCGGCGACTGACATGGCGGGCGGGAAGCTGCTCGTCGTGGGCAGCACGTCGTTCACCTCGTGGGGCCACGATCAGCTATTGAGGATCGCCGCGCAAGCGCGTCTGCGCGGCCTCGGACTCGTCGGGATCGATCTCGCGAATCGAATCGAGGGCGCGGGGCGCCGCTCACGCGAGAACGAGCTGTTCGACGAGCTGATCGCCGCCGACATCGACGACCCGCAATCAAGCACGGCGGCCGTCGCCGGGCGTGAGGACCTCTCGGCGGTGCTCACGATCCGCGAGTTCTCGGTCGCGCCGGTCGCGGCGATCGCGCAGCGCCTAGGCCTTGCCGGGAACGCGCCGGCGGCGATCGACCGGATCCGCAACAAGGACCAGTGCCGCGACTGGCTGCGTGCGCGGGGGTTTGTGCAGCCTCGCGTCCGGGTGTGCTCGTCCGCTGAAGAAGCGCAGCGATTCATGGTGGAAACGGGCGACGGTCCGTGGATCGTCAAGCCTCGCAGCTCCCTGGCGAGCATCGGCGTCACGTTCCTCCGCGGCCCCGAGCAACTCGCAGTAGCGATCGAGCGTATTGGCGGTGGCGAGCGGTTCCTGATCGAGACGTTCGTCGACGGGGACGAGATCTCGGCGGAGGGCGTGATGCTCGGCGGGCGGGCGAAGGTGCTCGCCCTCACGCGCAAGATCCTGGACGGCAGCGGCGGATTCATCGCGGCGCAGCAGCGCCAGCCCGCCGACCTTCCCGCGGAGATCACCGCCCTGGCCACCCGTGAGGCGCAACGTGCCGTCGAAGCCGTAGGCATCACCTACGGGCACTTCCACGTCGAGCTATGGGTCACGCCGGACGGGGTTGTGCTCGGCGAGATGCACGCCCGCAGCGGAGGAGACTACATCCACCTGATGGTCGACGAAACGCACCCCGGCATGAGCATCTTCGGTCTGCTCATCGACGATCTGCTGGGTCGCCGTGTCCAAAACCCGATCGCGCCGCCATCCGGGGCCGCTGCGGTCACGTTCCTGCCATTTCCAAGCGGCACGATCACAGCGATCGACGGGTGGGAGGCGATCCGCCACGACGAGCACGTCGTCGCGTGCGCCCTGCAGGTCGGCGTCGGCGACACGATCGCCGCGACCGTCGGCTCGTTCGACCGGCCCGCGGTGTTCGTCGTTTCCGCGCCCACGATCGAGGAAGTCGAGGCCGTCACACGGCGGCTGCAAGCCCGGGTTGCGGTTTCGACGTCGTGACGCAGAACCTCCTCGTCGTCGGCAGCACATCGGTCACTCCCTGGGGCCACGACCAGCTCGTTCAGATCGCCGAACAGGCCCGCCTGCGGGGGCTAAGGCTTGTCGGGATGGATCTGGCGGAGCGGCTCGAGCGGTCGCACGAGACCGCGCTGTTCGACGAGCTCGTGGTCGCCAACATCGATGACGAAGACGCGTGCACGACCGCCGTCGCCGGGCGCACAGACATCGCCGCCGTACTGACGATCCGTGAGCTATCCGTCGCGCCCGTCGCAGCGATCGCCCGCAGCCTTGGACTGCGCGGCAACGATCCCACGGTAGTCGAGCGAATCCGCGACAAGGATCGCTGCCGCGCCTGGCTACGCGACCGGGGCTTCGCTCAGCCACTCACGCGACTGTGCTCGTCAACCGACGACGCAGCCCAGTTCATGCGCGACACCGGCCAAGGCCCATGGATCGTCAAGCCCCGCGACGGCCTCGCGAGCATCGGCGTCTCGCTCGTACGGGGTCCGCACGACCTCGCGGCAGCCGTCGGCCGCATCGATCGCGGCGACCGTTTCCTCATCGAGACGTTCGTCGAAGGCGAGGAATTCTCGGCCGAAGGGGTGATGGTCGACGGTCACCCGCAGGTGCTCGCGCTGACGCGCAAGATCATGGGCAACGGGCCGGGCGTGATCGGCGACGCCTTCGTCGAAACCGGACACCGCCAACCCGAAGGGCTGCCCGACACGCTCGCCGCGCGAGCACGCAACGACGTGACCCGCGCGCTGACCGTGACCGGCGTCGCGCACGGTATCTTCCACGTCGAGTTCTGGAGCACGCCTGATGCGATTGTGCTCGGCGAGCTCCACGACCGCGGCGGCGGCGACTTCATCCACCTCCTCGTCGAACGCACGCACCCAGGCCTCAGCATGTATGGACTACTCATCGACGACCTGCTGGGTCGTCCATCCCCCCCAATCTCCCGACCCGCGGGAGCAGCAGCAACAACGTTCCCGACGTTTCCCGGCGGCACGATCACACAGATCAACGGCTGGGACCGGATCCGAGACCATCAGCGAGTTGTCGCCTGCGACCTGCAGGTCAACCTCGGCGACACGCTGGCACCCGCGACCGGCTCCTACGATCGTCCTGCGGTCATCGTCGTCACGGCCCCAACGCCGCAGGAGGTACAAGCGATCACCGACGACCTCGTCCGCGGCCTTGTGATCAGCGTCAGTCCGCCTTACGACTGAACCGGTCGCTCAGCGCGTAGGCACCCGCGCACAAAGTCCCAAAGCGCGAGTCCCCGCGTGCGATTTTCGGGCTCTACGCGCTGGTCGCCCGCCCGTCGGTTGCCACCGGATGCCCTGCGCGTCGACTGGTACTACATCCAGACGTTTGACAAGATGCGCGCCCAGGTGAGCGTGACGTCGGCGCGGCCCTCAGCCGATCGGCGGTGCGAGTCTACGCCGGCGTGGACGATGTCGACGGCTCCGCGACTGGCGTCGCGGAGCCCGCCACGCGCCGCAGCCACGGTCGGACTGGGCGCTCGGATGGTCGGGTCGCCGGGGGCGTTGCAGCCCCCGGCTCCCTCGGATTCCGGCGTGACGGTCTCCCGTCACCGGGCTCTTCTCACCGGCGGTTCAGAATGTGCGGACCAGTCGCCAGTGCGCGAAGAGGCCGGGCTGGCGTTGAGGATCGCGGCGATCTGGGGATCGGAGTGATGAGCGGGTCATCCCCCACAGCACGTCCGGTGCCGCCTTGCTGAAGATCAGCGCGCCAGCGCCAGCGCGCGAGTAATCCAAGCAGCAGACCACGACCCACGCGCGCCGCAGCTGGCCGTGACCGACCGGCACCGGCGCAGAGGTCTCCCACAGATCCCACTGGCAGACCTCGCCCGGCCGATAAACCGTCCGCTGATGCGTGCGCAGCTTCACGAACATCGGGCGAATCTCGCGCAGATACTCATCCACGATCGACTTGCCGCCATCGAACCCCAACGACTCGATCTCCTCCCGCACCCTCACGCCCGAAAGCTTCGGGTCGTCCTTCAACAACCGATGGATCTCGTCCTTGAACCGATCCAGCTTCGACGGCCGCTCCGGCACCCTGAACGCAGGCGGCTGCTCAGACCTCAACGCCGCCCGGACCGTGTTCCTCGACAGCCCAGTCCGACGGACCAGCTCCTTGATCGGCACGCCGCGAACGAAATGCTCGCGGCGAAGCTCAGCCCACTGCTCCACGTCCAGCACGCCTTCCTCCCGGCCTCGATCGACACGATCAAGCCAGGGTCCGCATCACCCCGGACGCCTCCGCCCACATCCAGGGGGTCAAATCTCAACCGGCGAAGGAGGGTCAGTCTCTCACCGGCGCCGACACGCAAGAACCCCTCCATCCAAGCGAACCTGAGCGCATCTGAGATCACTTCAGCTCACTACGCTTAACATTTCGACGGCCGGCATGGGCCCGGTTCGGCACCCCTGTGCGTATGCTCTGCAGCGGTCGAGGTCGGCAGTATGCAGCGGTCGAGGTCGGCAGTACCGGTCGGTGCCATCCTGCCGAGCGCCGGCTCAGCTGATCGGCACAGCAACCCCGATCGAGTGTCGCGTCGTCAGACGCCCGCGAGGTACGGCGAGGCGATCGCGTCGGCGTCGCCGGCGAAGTACTGGCCGTGTGTCCGCTTGATCGTCTCGAGCGAGTCGGCGCCCACGAGCACGATCTCGAACTTGCCTTGACCGGCGTACTCACGCTCGAACTCGGCGTACCGCGCCACGGCCTTCGCCGAGCTGGTGTAGTCCTTGCAATCGACCAAATGGCCGAGCTCATTGTTGTAGACGAGGAGGAAGTGGATGAGCGGCATGGCGTCTAGCTTCCAGTGAAGTACTTCTGCGCGCGTTCGCGCGCTCGGTTGAAGTCTCGCAGGAATGTCGGATCGGCCGTGAGTTCCGCCTCCTCCATGGCGAGACCATCGGCGGCCAGGCGGAAGTACTGGAGCAAGTCCGCCGGCCCGTCGCCGGACTTCAGGTTGATCCCGAGCCTCTTGTCGGTACGCTCGATCGCCTCGGCCCAGTCGTGCTGGCGCAGCGTCCGCAGCTGGATCTCGATCAACCGCCCGTCTCTGCTCGACGATTAGGTGCAGCGCCCTGTAGCCGCTGGGCGCCGGATCGTCGAACGTGTAGTGCTGGCGGTGCTTGACGCGCCAGTTGCGCTCGATCCGCAGCGCCACGCGCCGCACCTCGTCTTCATCGCGAAGGATCGCTCGGCACCCGCCGACGTCCTGCATCCGCGACAGCTTCATCCCCGGATGCCGCCACAGCTTGTCGACGATCTGCGGTGCCCGCTTCAGGCGCTGGCCGACGGTGACCGGAGCGCCGGGAGACTCGCGGTCGACGAATTGCCGCAGGCTCACCGTGACCTTCTTGAGCGGCTCCGGGAACTGCGCCCGAAAGGCGAACAGGACGTCCGCAGCCTCCGTGGGGAAGGGGTCAGGCGCTTCTGCGGTCTCCACGTCCTCCGCGCCAGGTTCCGGAGTTTCGGCTGCGGATCCTCGCGGGAGGCTCCACCACGCGCGGAGCTCATCCCCGGCCCGGTCGATCGCCCCCTTGGATAAGCCGAACTCGTCCAGCACCGGTCGAGGTGCCACGGAAGCTACGGCTCCGGTCCGCTTGACTGACCCCAGCCGGCCTCGTCGGCCGTCGCCTGCAGCACCCGACCGCCGGACGGAGCCACCACCCGGAACGCCTCGGCCACGAGCGCCGCGTCCCCTTCGCGCGGCGCGTAGTGCAGGTACTTCATCGTCGTCTGGATGTCCGCGTGGCCCATCCACTCCAGGACCCGCGGGACCTTAGTGCTGATCGTCGTAAATAAGGCTACGTATTAGCGTCCGGTCAGGGCCGTAGCGTCCATGGCATCCTGTCGTCTGTGAAGGGATGCTGATGCCGAGAAGGAGCCCCTATCGGATCGACCTGTCGGACGAGGAGCGTGCGGTACTGGCGTCGTTGGCGCGCTCGTATACGTTGCCGTATTGGCAGGTAACGAGGGCACAGATGGTGCTGATGGCCGCCGAAGGGCTGCGTAACGATGAGATCGCCGCGCGGTTGCGGTGCGGTCGGGACGTCGTTTCGCAGTGGCGAAAGCGGTTCTTCGAGCAGCGCCTGGCCGGTCTCGAGGATCGACCCCGGCGCGGCAGACCGCCCGTTTTTCCCCCCTCAGGTCCGGGCTGAGGTAATCCGGTTCGCGTGCGAGCTACCCACCGACAGCGAGGCGCCGCTGGCGCGCTGGTCATCGGCCGAGCTCGCGCGGGAGGCTGTCGCTCGCGGGATCTGTGAGCAGATCTCCGGCGTGACGGTGTGGCGCTGGCTCTCCCAGGACGCGATCAAACCGTGGCAGTACCGCTCGTGGGTCTTTCCGCGCGACCCCGAGTTCGCCGCGAAGGCCGGCCGGATTCTCGATCTGTACGCCGGCCGCTGGGAAGGCGAGCTGCTGCACCCCGGCGACGACGTCGTGTGCTGCGATGAGAAGCCCTCAATTCAAGCCCGATCGCGCAAACACGCCACGCTCGCCGCCGCCAAAGGCGTCAAGCGTGGCCAGCGCGTCGAGCATGAGTACGCCAGACGCCGCGCGCTGTGCTACCTCGCCGCCTGGGACGCACGCCGCGCCAGCCTGTTCGATCGCTGCGCCACCAAGGACGGGATCGTTCCGTTCGATGCGCTCGTCGAGCAGTTCATGAGCACCGAGCCCTACAGCAAAGCCCAGCGCGTGTTCGTGATCGTCGACAACGGCTCAGCCCACCGCGGCAAACGCTCGATCGACCGCCTGCAAGGCGCCTACAAGAACCTGATCCTCGTCCACACGCCCGTCCACGCGTCCTGGCTGAACCAGTGCGAGATCTACTTCTCGATCGTGCAGCGCAAAGCGCTCACCCCCAACGACTTCACCGACCTCGACCACCTCGAACAGCACCTCCTCGCGTTCGGCCGCCGCTACGAGCAGATCGCCGCGCCGTTCCAATGGAAATTCACGCGCGCCGACCTCGACCGCATCATCCACCGACTCGACCCGCCCGCCGCCAAGGCCGCCTGACAACGAATACGTCGGCGAACTTCCGAGCCAGAGCACTTAGCCTTGGCGATCGTCCGCGTCCCGAACGTGTGCCGCAGGTCGTGAAAGCGCAGCCGCCGCAACGCCGCGCGGTCGAGCGTCCGCCCGTAGCGCTTGGAAACCGCATCCCCGTCGAGGTACCCGCCGGTCGTCCCCGGGAAGACGAGATCGTCGGCCCCGGTGAACCACTCCCGTTGCCCCAGCCGCGCCAGCGCCGACGTTACGTCCGGCGCCATCGGGACCGACCTGACCTTTCCTGATTTCGGCGTCGTCAGCTGGCCGCCGGCGTAGTTCGCCCGAACCCGGATCAGACGCCCGAAATCGACGTCGCGCCAGCGCAGCGCGATCAGCTCGCCTCGACGCAGTCCCGTGAATGCCGCCGTGAGGTAGATCGCAGCGTCCTGCTCGGACTCGGCCGCCCGCACCAGCGCCCAGACCTCCTCCGGCTCGAAGACGTCGATGTCTCCCGAGCTCCGCACCCGGTGGCGCTCGACCTTCGCGACCGGGTTCAACGGCAGGTCGTACACCGTCACCGCCCGCCGGAAGATCCCGTGGAGCAGCACCACGATGTTGTTCTTCGACTTGTTCGTCAACGGGTCCCCGCTCGCCCCGACCAGCGCCGCCGCCAGAGCTCGATGTCCTTCGTCGTGATGTCCTCGAGACGCCGCGTCCCGAACGCCGGCACGAGGTGGGCGTTGATCCGCGAGCCGTAGTCCCGCAGCGTCGACGGCTTGCAGCCGCGGTCCTGCTCGGTGTAGCGGAGGAACTCGGCCGCAGCGTCAGCGAACGTCGCCCCCGTCGCGACCATCCCCGGAAGCGTCCCCCGGCGCGCCTCCTCGAGCGTGCTCCAGCCAGTCCTCGGCCAACCGCCGCGTGAAGTGACCGGCCGGCGGGCGACCACGCTCGGGCGCGGCCGGCCCCAGCCGCCGTTGGACTTGGCGCCCGGACGGCAGCCGGTACTTCGCGTACCAGACCGCACCGCGCTTGCCGTCGACCCGGAAGACGTGCCCCGTCGGGCGGTGAAGCAGACCGGAGCGCGAATCGCTCATGCGCCGACTCGACGGGGATCTCGGGACAGATTCGGGACAGATTTCCCGCAAGCCTGAGATCGGACAAAGAAAAAGCCCCGGTTTGCGGGGCTTTTCTTATAGCGGGGGCAGGATTCGAACCTGCGACCTTCGGGTTATGAGCCCGACGAGCTACCAGACTGCTCCACCCCGCGGCGTGTGTTCACAGCGTAGCAACCATCCTCCCCCGGTCGCGACTCCCTGGCTGGCATGACGCAAGATCACCGGCAGGCGGGTCCGCGCATCTCCAAGGCGGGAAGATGCCCCGGCGATGGCGATCCCCCTCCGGCAGACTCAGAGTTCGTCCGGTCGGCCCGCGCGCGTGGCGGTTCTCGACCTCGGCACCAATTCGACTCGCCTGCTGATCGCCGACGTCGACCCGGCCGGGCGCATCCGGGAGGTCGAGCGCCGATCGGCGGTGACCCGCCTGGGTGAGGGCGTGGATACCGACGGCCGGCTCAAGCCGGCGGCGATCGACCGGGTCTGCACGGCGCTCGACGTCTACGCCAGGCTGATCCGCCGCCGCGGCTGCCAGGCCGCCCGCGCAGTCATGACCAGTGCGGTCCGTGACGCGTCCAACGGCCCGGAGTTCGTCCGCCTCGTACGTGACCGCTACGACGTCGACGCCCAGGCGATCACCGGGCCGGAGGAGGCCCGGCTCACCTTCCGTGGGGCGATGTCCGAACGCGACGCAGACCGCTCCGGCGCCACGCTCGTCGTCGACGTCGGCGGTGGGTCGACCGAGCTGGTCGTCGGAACCGCCGATCAGATCTCCTTTCACGTGTCGCTCCAGGCCGGCGTCGTCCGGCAGACCGAGCGCCACCTTCCGTCCGACCCGCCTACGGCCGCCGAGCTTCAGGCCCTCCAGCGCGACATCCGCGGCCTGATCAGGCGCCACGTCCCGGCGACTGAACGCCGCCGACCGAGCCGAGCGATCGCCGTCGCAGGGACTGCGACCTCGTGCGCCGCGATCGACCAGGGCCTGCGCACCTACGATTCCGCAAAGGTCCACGGCTACCCCGTCGCCTTGACAACCTGCCGCCTCCTGCTCGCGCGTGTCGCCGGTCTCCCGCTCGCCGCCCGGCAGACCGTACGCGGCCTGCACCCCGACCGGGCGCCGACGATCGTCGCCGGCATCGCGATCCTCGTCGAGGTGCTCGACGCGTTCGCCCTCCCCGGCTTCGAGGCCTCCGAGCACGACATCCTCCGCGGCGCGGCGCTCGAGCTCACCGAGGTCTCACCGGTCTGACCGGCGAGCGGAGTCCGCCCGTGGAGTCCGTCGAGGACAATGCCGCGAGAGGGGTGATCCTGTCGCGCCGATGCTCCCAGAGTGGCTGATCCGGATCGACGCCAGAGCCCTGGCGGCGATCTTCGTCGGCGGTGCCCTCGGCGCGCTCGCGCGAGTCGGTCTCGAGCTCGAGTTCCCGGCCGCCCCCGGCACCTGGCCGTGGGCGACGTTCGCCATCAACATCAGCGGATCGTTCCTCCTGGGGTATTTCGCGACCCGGCTCCAGGACCGCCTCCCCCAGTCGACGTATCGTCGTCCCCTGCTCGGCACGGGTCTCTGCGGGACCTACACGACGTTCTCGACGATGCAGATCGAGCTGCTGAAGATGTTCGATCACGACCGGCCAGGTCTCGCAGCCGGCTACGCGGCCGCAAGCATCCTCGGCGGCCTGCTCGCCGTCGCGCTCGCCACTGGCCTGGTCAGGCGCGTCCGGGTGCTCCGATGAGCCTCGGGGTCTGGGTCGGTGTCGCCCTCCTCGGCGGCCTGAGCGCGATTGCCCGTTTCGCGGTCGACGGGATCGTCGATCTGGGCGCCAAACGGAGCTTTCCGTACGGCACGCTCGCCGTCAACGCCAGCGCCTCGTTCCTCGTCGGCGTCGTGACCGGCCTGGCGTTCACGGGCCAGGCCCTCCTCCTCGCCGCGACGGCGACGATCGGCTCGTACTCGACATTCTCGACCTGGATGTTGGAGACCCAACGCCTGAGCGAGGACGGGGACACGGGCGCGGCAGTCGTGAACATCCTGCTCAGCCTCGCGGTCGGCGTCGGCGCCACCCTCCTCGGCCGCGTGATCGGCGACGGCTTGTGACCGAGGCCCTGCGGTTGACCACCCATTTCGGCGAGCGCGACCGGGCCGACGGTCGGCTCCTGTCCGAGGCGCTCCTCGACGTCTACGGAGCCGACCGGATCCGCGCCAGCCTGCTCCTCCGGGGGACCGCCGGCTTCGGACGCGTTCACCACCTCCACACCGACCGCCTCCTCTCCCATTCCCTCTCCGGCGATCTCCCGGTCGTTGCCGTTGCCGTCGACATCCCCGAGCGCATCCGGTCGACCCTCGATCGGGTACTCGAAATCCAGCGGCGCGGCCTGATCACGCTCGAGAGAGCACGGCTGGTCGCACCAGACCCGCCAACCCCAGCCGGCCCGGCGACCCGATCGCCGATCGCCCCGGAGACGAAACTGACCGTTTTCATCGGTCGGCGTGACCGCGCCGGCGGGCAGCCGGCGTTCGTCGAGGTCTGCGAACTCCTCCACTCCCACGGGATCGCCGGGGCGAGCGTCCTGCTCGGCGTCGACGGGACCAGCCACGGCCGGAGGGCGCGGGCAGCCTTCTTCGCCAGCAACGCCGACGTCCCGATGATCGTCGTCGCAGTCGGTTCCCTGCCCGCAATCTCCGGAATGCTGCCGAAGCTCCGCAGGCTCGTCCCAGCCGCGCAGCTGGTGCTCGAGGACGTCCGCGTCTGCAAGCGCGACGGAGTCCTCCTCGCCGGACCTCACGAGCTCCCCGGCACCGACGAGACCGGCCGCTCGATCTGGCAGAGGCTGACCCTTTACACGTCCGAGAGCGCGACCCGCGACGGGCGAACCATTCACCTCGAGTTGATCCGCCGGCTGCGTGAGACCGGTGCCGCCGGAGCGACGAGCGTCCGGGGAATCTGGGGCTTCCACGGCGACCACGCACCCCACGGAGACAGACTCCTCCAGCTGCGGCGCCGCGTGCCCGTCGTCACCACCCTGATCGACAGCCCCAGCCAGATCTCCCGGTACTTCGAGACCTTCGACGCCCTGACCGCAGAGACCGGTCTCGTGACGAGTGAGGCGGTCCCAGCGATGCTCGCGCTCAGCGCCGACCACAGAATTGGCGGACTCGACCTCGCCCGGCTGTCCTAGCCGGACCCGCCGTTCCAACCGGCCAGACCGGCGATCCGGCCCATCCGGCCCATCCGGCCCATCCGGCCCATCCGGGCCTGCCGAAACCGCGATCAAGCGGAGCGTATGCCCGGGGTGGGATTCGAACCCACATGCCCGTCAGGACAGCCGATTTTAAGTCAGCCGCGTCTACCGTTCCGCCACCCGGGCGCCGCGCCATTCTTGCGCGAAATCCACGCCGACCCGATCTGGGACGGATCACCGCAACTTTCCCCGTTGCTACGGTGTCCTGAGGGTAAGCCGAAAGAACCCTGTGGAGGCCTCCGCACTAACCAAGACGCAGCTCTCCGGGCTGCGTGGCCCGTCACCGCTATTGCGGTTGGCGCCCGACGAGCGCTTGATCGCGCTCGTCAGACGTGGGCAGACGGCCGCCTTCGAGACGGTCGTCTCTCGCTATCAGGTCCGCCTGCTCGCCTTCTGCCGCCACCTCCTCGCGTCACGTGAAGACGCCGAGGACGTCCTTCAGGAGGTCTTCGCCGCCGCCTTCAACGCGATGCTGGCAGACCGTCGGGAGATCAACCTCCGGCCGTGGCTCTACCGGATCGCACGCAACCGCTGCCTCAATCACCTGCGGCGGCAGACCTCGATCGGCGTCGACTCGATGGACGTCCATTTCGCCGACGGGGGAGCCTCGACCGTCGAGAAGGCCGCCGGCCGGGAGACCTTCCGCCTCCTGATGGCGGACATCCGCCGGCTTCCCGAGACGCAACGGACCGCCCTCCTGCTCCGCGAGATGGACGCCCTCTCGTACGACCAGATCGCCGAGGCCATGGAGACGACGGTGCCCGGCGTGAAATCGCTTCTCGTGCGGGCGCGAATCTCACTCGCCGAGGCCGCCGAGGCCCGCAAGTTGACGTGCGCAGAAGTCCGTCTCGAGCTCGGCGCCGTGGCCGAGGGCATCGGATCAACCAGCCCGGCCGTCCGGCGTCACGTGAAGGATTGCGAACGCTGCCACGCGTTCCGAGCCCACCTGCGCGCCAACAACCGGGTGATGGCAGCGATGCTTCCGATCGGGCCGCTCCTCCTCCTGAAGAAGTTCGCCTTCGCGAAGCTCGGCCTGACCGTCGGCGCGGGGGGCGCCAGCGCAACCGCCGGCAGCAGCGGCGCCGCGGCGGCGGGTGGGGCCGCCGGCGCAGGGGGTGCCGCAGGCGCTGCCGGGGCCGCCGGCGCAGGGGGCGCCGCAGGCGCTGCCGGGGTCGCGGGCGCCGGCGTCGTGGGTGCAGCGGGCGGAGTCGGAGGCGCCAGCGCCGCCGGAACCCTGACGGCCGGCGCGCTCGCGACCAAGGCGGTAGCAGGCCTCGCAGCCGCCGCGCTTGTCACGGCCGGAGCGGTCGAGGTCCACCGGACGCCACACCCCACCCGCTCATCCCAAGCCGCGGTCGGCCGCCGGCCGGGACCGGCCGCCCCCGCCACGCAGGTCCCCCCGGTCGTCCCGGCGCAGATTCAGGCTCCACGGGTGAGCGTCTCGACCGCCCAGCCGACGACGACTGACATTCCACTCCCGACGGCGAGCGAGCTCGCCGCCGAGAAGGCCCGGCCGACTCCGCCGATCCCCGCGTCCCCGACGATTGAGATCGCCCCGCCCGTCCAGCTGACGCCCGTCGTCTCGACATCGACCATTCCCCAGACGACCCAGCAGGTGTCGAACGTGTCAGTTCTGCCGCCCCAGCCCGGCGGTCCGGCAGCCGCGACGTCCACCGGCACCGTTCCCACCACGACCACGCCCACGCCCGCGCCCGCGACGGGCTCCGGCCAGCCGACGAGCACGGTGACCGGTCAGCCGACCACAACCCAGCCCGCTCCGGGCCAGCCGGTCGCCCTTCCCGGACAGCCGACGGCCGCCGCTTCCACCCCGCCGGTCGTCCCGGTCACGCCGCCCGCCGGAACGGGAACAACGCCGTCTCCCGGCTCCGCGGGTCCCGGCCAGCTGACCCAGCCGACCGGGTCGGCCGGACAGCAGACGCCCACCGACTCGACGGCGTCGTCACCCGCGACGATGACCGAGATTCTTGGCGGCGCGGTGGTCGTGACACCGTCTGACCGTACAGGCCCCGCGTCGTCTGGACACGCAGGACGCGCCGGCGCCCCCGGGCACTGACCCACCGCGGCAAGCAGCCGGCGAGCGGCGAGGATCACGTGCCGAAGCGGAAGCTCCGCAGCGGCTTCTCAAGCACGTCCACCGATCCGACCTGATCGGGCGAGGGGTCCGTCGACGCGTTCGGGACGATGCCCATGTTGAGGATCACACCGTTGCGAGCTCCGGTGAGCGCGGGGACGAGCATCACGAGCCGGACATACATCAGTTGTCCGTCAACCCGGCCGCTGTAGGTCACCGAATAGCCGGCGGTCAGGTTGATGCGAGTCTTCGTCTCGGTCTGGAGGCGGAAGCCCGGAACGCGGCGGCGTAGTCCGGCGACGTAGTTCGCAGCGAACACCGGCAGCTGGCCGCTGACCTCGCCAGAATAGGCGGCCAGCCCCAGGGGGTCGACCTCGAACCAGTCGCGCAGCCGGCCGGTCGGCGTCCGGCCCTCGAGGCGCAGGTGCGACCCCGGTGGCGGCGTGACCTGCCGTAGGCGGCGGGGATAGCTGAAGTTGAAGGAGACCGGCGACCCCCGGTAGACGAACGACGACGTCTGGGCCCGGACGATCACAGCGGCTGCGACGATCGCCGCGACCACGGCGACCAGGGCAGCCACCACGAGCGCGCGCAATCCGCCTGAGGCCGCCCGCCAACGCGGAGCCAGGAGCGCGGGGAGCGTCGGCCCGTACTGGGGTTTGACCCTGGGTCCGCGCATCGGCGGCCCAGTCTAGGGCGGCCGGGCCAACCGGCCACGCAGGCCGACCCCCAAACAGATTGAGCCGCGGCGCCGTAACGCCGATTAAGCGGGTGAGGGCTCTACCTGCGAAGGACGAATGAGATGATCCGAACAATCGAGCGCCCCCGCCAGCCGGCGGTCCACTACGACTTCGCCCGTCATCGCCTCTGGATCCTCGGGCAGCGCTGCCACCACGGAGCGGTCGGCGTCATCCTCGCCGCGAGCGCCTGGGCCTGGATGGCAACCGACCCGACGATCGCCGGCCCGCCCGGCCAAACCCGCCAGGCACACTCTGCATCTCCGGCGATCATGCTCGCCGGTGCGGCGGGAGCCCTGATGGCGCACGACTGGAAGGATCATGCCCTCTGGTTCGAGCGCGGCCCCGGCACCCAGCCTTGAGGCTGGGCATGCGCCCGGTCTCGGCCCCGCGGGGTGTTCGGCGCAGGAGGACGACGCCGAGCACGGTCGCCGAGCCGAGTCACCGCCCGATCTCCCTGCGGGCCGCGCCCGGCCCCCCGGCGCCCCCCACCCCCGCGCAAGCTGCCCCCACCGGCCCAATCGCCGGCAGGCAGTCGGCCCGGCCGGACCCTATTCTCCGATCGAGAACATCGCCTCGAGATCGTGCTTGGAGAAGGCCTCGAACGCCACCATCGTCTGGGTCCGGGCGACCCCGGCCAGCTGAAGGATCTTGCCGCTGACGATATCGGCGAGCTGCTCGTGGCGGCGGACCCGAACGACGACGACGAAGTCCCACTCGCCGGTCACCGAATACGCCTCCGCGACCCCCTCGACCTCGGCCAGGGCCCCGCCGAGCGTCGACAGGGCCGTCCGGTCGGCCTCGATCAGCACGATCGCGTGGGTCACCCGGTCTCTCCCCCGGTCCCGGCAGTCGTCCGATCCGCCTCGGCGAGCTCGTGAGCCAACTCGAAGCCGACGGCGACGCCGACCAGCATGCCGATCCGGGTCTGCTCGGCAACGAGCGACCCGACCGCCGCGACGCGCTCGTCGGGATCGTCCCGGGCGGCCGCCTTACGCAGGAGATCGTCGTGCGCCGAGCCGAACCACCCGCCTTGGTCCAGGGCCTCGTCGAGCACGCGAGCGAGGCTCGGGGCCGCGTGCGTGACGACGTCGGACGCGTGAGCGAAGCGCTCGGGATCCGCAAGCCGGGCGACGGCGGCGTCCACTTCGGCCGCGGTGTACGAGCGGGGTGCCACGCCCTCATGATAGAGGCGACTCAACTGGCCGCTCGCGAGCCACCGCGTGAGCGGCCGCCACACTCCCCGCGAGCCCGCGTGAGCGGCCGCCACACTCCTCGCGAGCCGCCCGGCTGACCCGCTTCGCTGCGAGCCGCCCGCTGATCGGCCTGATCCGAGCACATCGACACGCCCCTTCCTCCGACGGCGCCGGAACCGCCGACGGTCTCACGACCCTCGGTCCGGCGGGGTCAGCCGAGACGGCGAGACCCGGCGAACCGGACGAGGACGAGGCCGAGCAGATACCCGACGAGGACGCCGAACCCGCCGGCGATCGCGTTCGCCTCGGGTCGGGCGACCGGCATCGCCAGCAGGACCAGGGCGATCGCCCCGGTTCCGAGGAGGTCCCCGTCGTAGTCGAGGCCCCGCCGACGCTCGAGGAGGTCGGGGACCGCCCAGGCGCAGAGCAGGGCGAGTGCGGCTCCGTTCGCCCCTACGACGACAGCCTGAGGGTCGATCAAGGCCGCCACCGCGGCGCCGCCGGCGCCGCCGATCAGAAACAGACCGGCGACGACGAATCCGCCGTAGCGGCGTTCGAGCAACCAGCCGAACACGGCGATCGCAAGAAGCGTGACGAACTGGTAGATGCCCAGCCCGGTCAACGATGCGCCGGTCGAGAAGGAGTACGTGAACTGGGAGGTCACGACCCGCCACCAATCGGTTCCAGGCCGGCCGAGGACGACGAGATCGCCGGGGTCCAGAAAGCCGCCGCGGGTGGCGATCCAGATCACGCAGGTCGCGAGGACGATCGCGCCCGTCGCGTACGGCCCGGCGTCGTGCCGGATCCCCGGCATCTCGTCGCGGCGGAGACGTCCGAGTGTCGGCGTCGCAACGCGGGGGCCACGCGGCGTCCGCGGTCGGCCTCGATCGAGCTTTGGCGCCCGCTTGCGCAGGCGGGCCCCGCAGTAGGGACACTCGGTGATGTACGGGCTCACCTCCGCCCCGCACTCGGGGTTCTTGCAGACGACGAACAGATCGGCCCGCGGCATCCAGCCAGATTCTAGGGGGTCTCCCCAAGCCCTCCGCCCAGCCGACCTCCGGGCGGCTCCGACGGGAGAGGTGGCCGGCCGCGCGTGCCGCCGCGATCCGGCCGGCGGCCGATCGGCCACGCGGTCGGTTGAAGCTTACGGCGTGATTATGTCGCCCGAAATCGCTAGGCTGCAGTCGCGATGCGGATGCGACAGAGCCTCGCCCAGCTTGAGCGGGCATTCGTCGAAGAGGTCCATCAGGATCGGGATCGCCGCGCGTCACTCCACCGGACGGCAGAGTCGCGCAGCCAGCGGCGAGCGATCCAACGGGAGACGAAGCGCAGCTCGTTTCGCTTCACCCTGCTCTGTCTGACACTCGTCGCGACCGCGGTGGTCGTCACGATCGCGATGTTCAAGCTGCTGTTCCTCGTGATCGGCTGAACCCCGCCCCCTCCTGATCGGCCGAACCCCGCCGCCTCGTGATCGGCTGAACCCCGCCGCCTCGTGATCGGCCGAACCCCGCCGCCTCGTGATCGGCCGAACCCGCCGCCTCGTGGTCGCTGAACCCGCCGCCTCGTGATCGGCCGAACCCGCCGACCCGCGACCGCGCTCGGGCTGCGTGCACCCTTTCCCCCCCGTCCCGCAGAGGGCTCTTGGGCTGCTCCGGGCCGAGCAGGCGCCGGGTGGAGCCGGCGCCGGTCCGAAGGCGGCCGTCGCTAGGTGGGATCGACCACTGGAGCGGGAATTCCCGCGGCGAGCTCCTCGGCCTGCTCGCGCTGGATCTCGAGATACACCTCGCGTCGGAAGACCGGCACCGACCGTGGCGCCTGGATCCCGATGCGTACTTTGTCACCCATGACGGAGAGCACCGAGACCTCGATCTCGTCCCCGATCATGATGCTCTGGTTCGACTTTCGCGTCAATACCAGCACCCAGCACCTCCCTAGCCCTTTGGTGTAACTCCATTAAGCATCCTGACAGGACGGATTGCAAGCCGCGCGACCCGGATTCGGAAGCCGGTCGCCGGGCGCCGGCCTGACGGCCTCGTCTGCGGCCCGGCGGCGGGGTCCGCCGGGAGCCTTTCCGCTAGTCTCCGGCGGCTGATGGCACGCAAATCTCTTCGACCTCAACTCAATCAAATCCGCGCGTGGACCCGCCAGGGCCGGACCGACGCGTGGGTCGCCCACCAGCTCGAGGTGAGCGTCCAGCAGATCCAGGCATTCAAGCGGGAGAACGGCCTTGCCGGAGACGGCGAGCAGCCCGAGGGCGTCGTCGGTGAGCTGGACTTCGACGACGAGATCGATCTCCGGGCCGAGGACGACGCGCTGATCGCGGCCGAGCTCGAAGCCGCCGAGGCGCAGCGGGCGGCCGAAGCCGAGGCCGAGGCGGCCGCCAAGGCCGCGGCGAAGGAGGCCGGGGAGCCCGATCCCGACGCCGATGCGGATGTCGCCGCGAAGCGGCGGCGTGGCCGTAGGGGCGGACGCGGACGCCGGGGACGGGCGAGCGGACCGCTCGAGGGTACCTTCGACCACGGCGAGGAGGGCTACGGGCTCTGGCTCGATGCGGCCGTCGTCGACGATCGCATCTACGCCGAGCACTGGGCCGGCCACCGGCCGGTGGAGGTCACGATCGAGGAGGACCAGATCGTGATCCGGCGAACCGGCGAGGGCCCGGCCGAGGCGGCCGAAGCAGCCGACGCCGAACCCGCCGACGCCGCCTAGCCTCCCCAGCCCGACCCGACCTAATAGCGTTCGAGCCGGCCGCCGGAGTAGTCGTAGGCCTCGCGGACGTACCGGTGGAATGCCGCATCCCCGACCGTCGCCTCCCACGCCCACGGAGCGTCCGGCGCGATGCCGGCGGCGAGCGGAAGGATCCAGGTCGCACCGGCCTCGTAGAACTCGACGAGCTCGGCCGCGCTGAACGAGCTGCCGAGCCGCCGGCGGAGCTCGGCGACGATCCGGTCGCAGACGAACTCGAGGGTCTGACGCCGGTCGGACGGAGCCTCGCGGACGCTCCGCTCGCCATCCTGCCACCGGTGGACGGCCGTCTCGATGGACACGCCCCTAACGCTACCCGGCTAGTTGGCCGGCAGGCCGAAGATCACGAACGCCTTTTCGCCCGGCTTGACGAGGCCCTGTTTGCGGGCGTCGAGCTCGACCGCCGCCGAGCTCTTCAGGGCCGTCCGCTCGGCGAGCAGGCGGTTCGTCGTCCGCGTCAGCGCGGAGACCTCCGACCGCTGGGCCGCCGACTGGTGGAAGGCCGAGATCAGCGAGCGGACGGGGCTGATGTAGAGGTAGAGGAGAACGAGGAGGACGAAGAGCATCGCCATCCGGCCGAGCCGGTCCCATCGGACCCGGGCCGGCTGGCCACCGCCGCGGTGGCCGCCCGGCGAGCCGGCTGGTCGAGCGGTCTGCATCCGTCTGGCTTTCGCCCGCCGCCGGAGGATTCCTGCCACCGATCGGCCGGACCCGCCGCGGGCTCTTGCCGCCTACCGGAAGACCGACCGGCCGGGGAACGCCGCCCGCTCGCCGAGGGCCTCCTCGATCCGCAGCAACTGGTTGTACTTGGCGACCCGGTCTGACCGCGACGGGGCCCCGGTCTTGATCTGTCCGCAGCCGGTCGCGACCGCCAGGTCGGCGATCGTGACGTCCTCGGTCTCACCGGATCGGTGCGACATGACAGCCGTGTAGCCGGCGTCCCGGGCCATCCGGATCGCCGCGAGCGTCTCCGAGAGAGTGCCGATCTGGTTGACCTTGACCAGGATCGAGTTGGCCACGCCGGCCTTGATGCCGCGTTCGAGCCGCTTGGTGTTCGTGACGAAGAGGTCGTCGCCGACCAACTGAACGCGGTCGCCGATCCGATCGGTCAGGGCCTTCCAGCCGTCCCAGTCCTCCTCGTCCATGCCGTCCTCGATCGAGACGATCGGGTAGCGGGCGCACAGGTCGGCCCAGTAGTCGGCCAGCTGGCCCGAGTCGAGCGTGCGGCCTTCGTGGACGAGCTCGTAGGACCCGCCGTCGTGGATCTCGCTGGTCGCCGGATCGAGTGCGATCGCGACGTCCTCGCCAGGTCGGTAGCCGGCCGTCTCGATCGCGCGGACGAGGATCTCGAGTGCCGACTCGTTGGACTCCAGATCCGGCGCGAAGCCCCCCTCGTCGCCGACGGTCGTCGCCAGGCCCATCTCGTGGAGGGTGGCCTTGAGGTGGTGGAAGACCTCCGTGCCGATCCGCAGGCACCCGGAGAAGGTGGTCGCCCCGCAGGGGACGACCATGAACTCCTGGAAGTCGACCTTGTTGTCGGCGTGGGCGCCCCCGTTGAGGACGTTCATCATCGGGACCGGCAGGACGTGAGCGTCGTCGCCGCCGAGATGGCGCCACAACGGCAGCCCGCGGTCGGCGGCCGTCGCGTGGGCCGCGGCGAGCGAGACGCCGAGCACGGCGTTGGCGCCGAGGCGCGACTTGTTCGGCGTCCCATCGAGGTCGATCAGCGTCTGGTCGAGGGCCTCCTGGTCGGCGGCCGAGCTGCCGAGGAGGGCGTCGGCGATCTCGCCGTTGACGCCGGCGACCGCCCGCAGGACGCCCTTCCCCATGAAGGCGTCACCCCCGTCGCGGAGCTCGGTCGCCTCGAACTCGCCGGTCGACGCGCCCGACGGGACCGCCGCGCGACCACGGGCGCCGCCGACCAGCGTCAGCTCGACCTCGACGGTCGGGTTCCCGCGGCTGTCGAGGATCTGCCGGGCGTGGACCGTCTCGATCTTGCTCATCGTGCTCCTCTGACTTGGGAGGCCCTCAGGCGGGCCGCGGCATAGTGTTGAAGCTGACGCTCGGAGCTGAGCTCCGACCACCGCTCGCCGGCCCGCGTCGCCTCGGCGACGGCATCGTCCAGGCGGCCGCGGAAGCGGTCGGTCGCCGCCCGGAGGGCGAGCTCGGGGTCGATGCTGAGCTTGCGGGCGAGGTTGACCGCCGCGAAGAGGACGTCGCCGACCTCGTGGAAGCGCTCGTCCCGGCCGGCGGCCTGCTCGAGCTCGACGAGCTCGTCGCGGACCGACTGGAGGGGGCCGTCCGGCCCGGGAAAGTCGAACCCCGTAGACGCCGCCCGGCGCTGGGCGCGGCGGGCACGGAGCAGGGCCGGGAGGTTCTCGGGCAGGTCGCCGAACAGCTCGCCCCGTCCTTCGGTCGTCCGCTTGATCAGATCCCAGTTGCGACGAACTTCGGCGGCGTCAGCGGCCTCGAGGTCACCGAAGACATGTGGGTGTCGTCGGATCAATTTTTCGGAGCAGTGGTCGGCTACGTCGGCCAGCGTTCCGGCACCCCGCTCCTCGAGCAGGAGGGCGAGGAAGTGAACCTGGAAGAGGACGTCGCCGAGCTCGTCGAGGACCTTGGCGTCGTCGGCGGCGTGGACCGCGTCGGCCAGCTCGTAGGCCTCCTCGATCGTGTGGGGGACGATCGACCGGTCGTCCTGTTCGCGGTCCCACGGACACTCGACACGAAGCCGGCGGGTCAGCTCGTCGAGGCGCAGGAGCGCCGCGGTCGGCCGCGCCGGGTCAGCCACGACGGTTTGCGATCCGGATCAGGGGCCGGTCGCGCCGGAGCCGGACGACGTGGTGGTGGGCTGCGTCGGGGCGGTCGTCGTCGTCGGGGCGAGGCTTGGCCGGCGTCGTCGTCGAACCGCGGGCGCGGTCGTCGTCGAAGCGGGCGCGGTCGTCGGGAAGTCGGCGCCGTCGTCGTCTGACTCGTCGACGTCGTCTGCGTAGGCGCCGGCGTCGGCGTCGTCGCGGTCGTCGACGTCTTCGGGGCGTTCTTGCAGTCGGCGACGATGTAGCCGGCCGCGCAGACCGTCCGGCTGGTCCACTTGGCGTTGAACGTCTTGACGAACGCGTTGAGCGTCTTGCTCTGGTTCGTCTGGGTCAACGTCTGCGTGATCAGCGCGGTCGCCTGGGCCAGGGACTGCTGGGTGCCGGGGGTGACCTTCTGGACCATGAAGATCTCGTAGCCGAGCGTCGTCTTGATCGGTCCCTGCACCTTGTGGAGCGGGGCCGCGAAGACCGCCGTCCCGAGGTTGACCTCGAGCCCGGACTGGGTCTGGCCGATCAGCGCGCCGCCGCTCTTCTTCGTCGTCGTGTCGATCGTGAACTGACGGGCGAGGTGCGTGAAGCTGACGCCGGCCTTGAGGAGGGCGAGGACCCGGCTGGCGACGGCCGGCGTCTTGACGAGGATCACCCGCAGGTCGCGAGTCTCCGGCTTGCCGAACGACGACTTGTGGGCGTTGTAGTAGGCCTGGATCGCGGCCGGCGTGACCTTCGGCGCCGAGTCCGTGATCTTCGTCCTGATCAGGTTCGAGAGAGCGTCGACCCTGACACGGAAGAGCAGGTCGGCGTTCGTCTCCCCGGATGCCTGGAGGAACTGGGCCAGCGCGGTCGGCGTCCGGAACTGGGCGGCCTCGATCTGCTTGAGCTGGGCGGCGACCTTCGCGTCGGTGATCTTGATGTTCTGTTCGGCAGCCTCGCCCTGGAGCCAGTCGGCGGTGATCAGGAACGGCATCGTCTGGCTGAGACCGCTCTGGTAGGCCTGCTGGCACTCGGTCTTCAGGGCGGCCAGGGTCGGCGCCGGCTGGCCCTTGGCCGGCTGGGGATCGCTCGTCCTGTGGTAGGCGACGCACGCCGTGAAGTTCGGCGGGACCGGCACCGGCGCGTGGCCGCCGATCGTCGTCGCCTGGAGGGAGTTCTCGGCGATCTGCATCCAGTGGTTGAACGACGCCTTGGTGATCGGCGCGCCGTCGACGACGGCGACCGCGTTCGACGGGACGCTCGAGCCGCCGCAGCCGGCGATCAGGACAACGAGGAGGAGAGCGGCCGCGAGGACCGTGATGAGACGACGAGGGCGGGCCACGAAGTCGACGATGCTAGCGAAATCAGGCGACGGCTCGCACCGCCGCGAGCACGGCGTCGGCCGCGCGGAGAACCGCCGGGAAGCGGAGCGCCGGGTCGTCGGGCACCCGCAGCGAGACCTGGGAGCGTCCAGACTCGTAGACGGCTTCGGGGACGGCGGCCCGGAGTGCTCGGACCCGGACGGAGTCGAGCTCGATCGGCACGACGGTGAGCCGGCCGCCGCGGAAGGTGACCGACCTGGCGCCGGCCTGGCCGAGTTGGATCCGGGCTCGCTGGAGTGCCAGCAGGTTGGCCAGTGGTGCGGGCACAGGACCAAAACGATCCTCGAGCTCCTCACGCAGCTTCTCGACGTCGGCCAATTCGACCGCCCCGGCGAGCCGCCGGTGGATGTCGATCTTCGCCTGCTCGTAGGGCACGTAATCGCCCGGGACGTACGCGTCGACGTCGACGTCGAGGCGGACCGGCTCCCAGGTCGGCTGGTCTCCCTCGACGGGCCCGGCTGCCTGGACGGCCTCGTCGAGCATCTGCATGTAGAGCTCGAACCCGAGTGCCGCGACGTGACCCGACTGCTCGTCTCCGAGCAGGTTGCCGGCCCCCCGGAGCTCGAGATCGCGCATCGCGACCTGGAAGCCGGCGCCGAGCTCGGTGAAGTCGGAGAGTGCTGCCAGCCGCTGGGCGGCGAGTGCGGTGAGGGCGGCGGCCGAGTCGAACAGCATGTACGCATAGGCCCGCTCCCGGCTGCGGCCGACCCGCCCGCGGATCTGGTAGAGCTGCGACAGGCCGAAGGTGTCGGCCCGCTCGACGATCAGCGTGTTCGCCTGGGGGATGTCGATTCCCGACTCGATGATCGACGTGCAGACGAGGACGTCGGCGTCGCCGCGGAGGTAGCCGAGCATGACCTTCTCGAGCTCGGTCTCGCCCATCTGCCCGTGGGCGACGACGAACCGCAGACCCGGGCAGAGCGACCGCAGGCGGCTGGCCGTCTCGTCGATCGTGTCGACCCGGTTGTGGAGGAAGAAGCCCTGGCCGCCGCGGTTGTGCTCGCGTTCGAGGGCGTGGCGGACGAGCTGCTCGTCGTACTCGCCGACGTACGTCTTGACCGGCCGACGGCCTTCCGGCGGGGTCTCGATCACCGAGATGTCGCGGAGTCCGGCGAGCGACATCTGCAGCGTCCGGGGGATCGGCGTCGCCGACATCGCGATCACGTCGACCTGGAGGCGGAGCTGGCGCAACAGCTCCTTCTGCTTGACGCCGAAGCGCTGCTCCTCGTCGACGACCAGCAACCCGAGATCCTTCGCCCGCACGTCTCGCGAGAGGAGGCGGTGCGTGCCGATCAGGATGTCGACCTTGCCGCTGCGAAACCCCTCGATCGCCGCCCGCTGGTCGGCCGTCGACCGGAAGCGGGAGACCTGCTCGATCGTGAAGGGATAGTCGGCCAGCCGCTCCTTGAACGTGCCGAAGTGCTGCTGGGCGAGGATCGTCGTCGGCACGAGCATCAGGACCTGCCGGCCGTCGGCGGCCGCCTTGAACGCCGCCCGCAGGGCGACCTCGGTCTTGCCGTAGCCGACGTCCCCGCAGATCAGGCGATCCATCGGCCGGGGGGCCTCCATGTCGGCCTTGACCGCGTCGATCGCGTCCCGCTGGTCGGGCGTCTCCGTGTACGGGAAGCGCTGCTCGAAGTCCCGCTGCCAGTCACCGTCGGGCGCGAACGCGTGGCCGGCCCGGCGGCGGCGCTCGGCGTAGAGCTGGAGGAGCTCACCCGCGAGCTCCTGGGCCGCGTGGCGCGCCCGGGCCTTGAGCGCGTCCCAGCGGGTTCCGCCGAGCTTCGACAGCGGCGGGTGGTCGCCGCCGGCGCCGACGTACCGGGAGATCCGGGCGAGTTGGTCGGTCGGCACGTAGACCCGGTCGTCGCCCTGGTACTCGAGGTAGAGGTAGTCGCGCGTGACCCCGGACACCGTCCGCGTGTCGAAGCCGGCGAAGCGGGCGATCCCGTGGGCCTCGTGGACGACGATGTCACCGGTCCGCAGGTCGGCGAACGACCGCAGGACGCCACGGCGTCCGATCTTCGGGGCTGAGCGCTGGTCGGACCGGCGGCGGTAGAGGCGGTGGTCGGGGATCACGGCGAGGCCGAACCCCGGAGCGACGAAGCCCTCGCGGAGGGTCGCGCTGACGAAGCTCAGCGTCTGCTCGGGCGTGCCCGGCTCGAGCCAGCCGGCGCTGAGGCGGGCGAGGTTGTGGGCGGCGCGCTCGCCCTCGCCCCGCCGCGACCACGTGACGACCGTCCGGTATCCCGACCGCAGCATCTTCTCGAGGCCGACCTCGGCCTCGGCGAGCGACCGCGCGGCGCTCCCGGCCGCCTGCGCGTGGAACTCGACCGCCGGCGTCCCGATCGTCGAGTAGAGGCGGACGTGCGCCCGCCCGGCGAGCTCCCGCTCGATCTCCTCCGGCCGGACGTAGAGGTCGTGGGCGTCAGCGTCGTGAAAGACGGCGCACACGTCGGTCCACTGGTCTCCGAGCACCGGACCCAGCTCCTCGGCCGCGGCGACGAGGATCGTCGTCGTCTGGCCGACGAGGTCCAGCAGCGGGCCGAAGCGGTCGACCGGGAGCAGCTCGGCGATGTCCGGGCGCTCGTCGCCCGCGTCGTAGACGCCCGGCTCCGACGGCCGATGCTCGGGCGCGAGCTCGGCCGCGGGGGCGATCTCGACGGCTTCGAGGGTCTCCAGCGAACGCTGGGTGAAGGTCGAGAACGTCCGCAGCGACTCGATCTCGATGTCGAAGAGCTCGACGCGTACGGCCCGGTCTCCGGTCGCCGGGTAGACGTCGAGGATCCCGCCGCGGACGGCGAACTGGCCGCGATCGTCGACCTGCTCGACCCGCTCGTAGCCACACCCGACGAGCTCGGCGGCGCATTCGTCGAGGTCGAGCAGGTCGCCGACCCGCAACTCGAAGCCGTGCGGCCGCAGCGCCCGGTCGGGGACCTTCTCGGCGAGGGCGCCGGCCGAGACGACAACGACCGGCGCGGGCCCGTCCTCCCACTCGAGGAGGGCGTCGAGCGCGGCGATCCGCAACCCGACGAGGTGCGGCGGCGGTGCCAGGTGCGACTCGTAGGTGACCCCCCGCGAGGGGTAGTAGCGCACCGTGCGGGGTGCGAGCCAGGCCGCCAGGTCGCCCGCCAGGTCGCGGGCCGTCCGGTCGTCGGGGGCGACGACGATCGCCGGTCCTCCGGTCGCCGGGGCGCCCGGGACGCCGTCGATCAGGGCGGCGAGCAGGAACGGACGGATCGCCGACGCGCAGAACGCGTCGCCGCCGTCCCGCGCCAGGGCAACCGCCGCGTCGTCCCGGGCGATGTGGACCAGCAGTTGGCGGAGGGCCACCTCGCTATGCCCCGAGGACCAGCTCGCCCGCGACGACCGCCGCGACCGCGTCGGCCGCCCGGCCGACGAGGGCGTCGACCTCGTCCTGCGGCTCGGCGAACCGCCCGAGCACGTGGGCCGAGACGATCTCCGGGTCGGTCGAGTCCGGCCGGCCGACGCCGACCCGGACGCGGGCGAAATCGGCACCGCCGAGCTCGCGTCGGAGGGACTTCAGCCCGTTGTGGCCGGCCAGGCCGCCGCCGAGCCGGCAGCGGACGTCGCCGAACGGGATGTCGATCTCGTCGTGGACGACGAGCACGTGGTCGAGCTCGACCTTGAAGGCCCCGCGCGCCGGACCGACCGACCGGCCTGCGTCGTTCATGAACGTCTGCGGCTCGAGCAGCCCGACCCGCGGTCCGCCGACGCCGGCACGGCCCTCCCGAAGGCGACCGAGGAAGCGCTCACGACCGCCGTCGAGCGCCCACCGCCGGGCGAGCTCCTCGACGACGGCGAAGCCGACGTTGTGCCGCGTCCGCGCGTACTCGCGGCCGGGGTTGCCGAGGCCGACGATCAGCCAGGCGATCGGTGCGCCGCGACGGAAGCTCAAAGTGCGATTACCGGGAAGCTGCGGTCAGGTCGCCGGGGGCGAGCACGAAGCGTCGACCGTCAGGCGCAGTGGTGACTGGGCGACCTTTGCGATCGTCTCGATGAAGGCCGCTACGCGTCGTCGTCGGAGGCCGTCTTGGCCTCGCCGATGACTTCGGTCTCGCCCTCGATCTCCGGGCCGTCGTCATCGGTCTGGACCCGCGGCGGGGAGAGCGTGGCGATCGTGTGCTCGGGATCGTCGAGCAGCTCGACGCCTTCGGGCGGGACGATCGAATCAAGGGCGATCGTGTCGCCGATGTCCATCGCCGAGACGTCGTGGACGATCGACTCGGGCACGGCCGTCGGCAGGGCCTCGACGTTGAGCACGTGGGTGATCTGCTCGAGCACGCCGCCGTCCTTGACACCCGGCGACTCGTCGCCGCCGATCAGCTCGAGCGGGACGACCGCGTGGATCGCGATGTCGAGGCGGACGCGGACGAGATCGATGTGGAGCGTCTGCCCGCGGACCGGGTGGCGCTGGGCGTCCTTGAGGACCGCGGCCGTCGGCGGGTCGTCGTCGATCACGAGATCGAGCACGGCGCCCCGCCCGGCGAGGGCATGGCGCAGGACGCGCTCGCCGACCTCGAACGGGATCGGGTCGCCGTCGCCGCCGTAGAGGACACCGGGGACCATGCCCGTCCGGCGCAGCCGGCGGACGGCCCGAGATCCGGAGACCGCGCGACGATTGACTTCGAGCTTGGTGGGCTGACTGGCGGCCATCGGCTTGCGCATCCTAGCGCAGCCGCCCCCGCGTCCCCGGTCTGGCCGGGCCGTCGCGGACCCCGCGCAGGCGCGGATCGGCCCGCTCGTGCGGGCGGCGGACGCCCCGGCGGCCTGCTCAGCAGTCGTTGGTCAGGGGAATCGGCGGCCCGATCCCGAGCAGCGCGACGGTGATCCCGGAAACCGGGTTTCCGACGCGGCGGACGGTCACGCACTGGACGTCGGGGAGGCGGCCGCCGAGCTTCCAGGCGACCCGGGCCTGCCCGGTCCGGGCGCCGATCGCGTGGGAGGTCGCCGACTGGTAGGCGAGGATCTTGAGTGCGCCGGTCCCCCTCAGCTTCGCGGCGTCCGACCGCACGATCGCCGCACACGAGGCCGAGCAGTCTCGGAGCTGCGCGAGCATCCTGGCCGGGTTGCCGGCGGCTTCGGCCTGAAGCAGCGTGATGACATCCTGACGCTCGACGTTCTCGACCGCGAGGAAGCGGGCGAGGAGTCCGCTGATCACGAGGAAGACGACGACGCCGGCGCCGATCAGGAGGATCTTCAGGCCCCGGTGCACGCGGGGAGACTAGCTGCGGTCAGTCGCTGAGCTCGAGGAACCGCCTGACCGACGCCTCCTGGTGGTCGAGTTGCTCGGCGAGCGCGCGGGCGCGGATCGCGGTCAGGTCGAGGAAGTCCTCGAGGCAGCGCTGGGGGTCGTCGGGGAGCGGATAGACGCGGACGACATCCTGCTGGGCGCAGGCGATCCCCAGGGGCGGCCGACCCTCGGCGAGGGTCCGGGCGCCACAGACGGGCGTCACGGTCATCCGCCGATCGGGTGCGATCAGGGCGACCGGCATCAGGCGGGCGGCCGGCAGACGGGTCGATATGGTGATCGACCGATCGATCGTGACCTCGGCGCCGATCAGGTCCTCGAGCGGCTCGCGCCAGACGGCCAGCACCGTGTCGGCGGCGAGCAGGGCGTCGCGCATCGCGCCGGCCTGGCTCGCGTAGAGGTGCTCGGCGTCGACCCGGTCGGCCGCGTCCGCGAGATCGAGGTCGCACGGGACGCGGAGCAGCTCGTCGGGCGCGAGCGCCGCCCCGGCGCCGCGGCCGCCGTGGGCGACGTAGGTCTGGATCGTGCCGAGATCGCGCCGGCCGTGGAAGACCACGGTGAGGGCTTCGCACATCGCGAGGCCACCGACCCGGAGCGCGACGGCGACCGAGCCGTCGCCGTCGGAGTCGAGCAGGGCGCGCCGGAGCAGCTCGTCGGCGTCGTCTTGAGGGCCCTGAATCTGATCGTGATCGTCCACTTGGCCTCCTTGGCTGACCCGCATTTGCCCACTCGCCCTGCTCCGGTACTCGGGAACCTAATCGACCGATCGGAGGAAAACTAGAGCCCGCCGGGCTCTCTGGTCCGGCCCGGCGGTCGGACATCCGTCGGCGGCGGTGGACCGCCCGGCCGGCCGGCGGCCAACGGACCGGCGCGGAGCACGAGACCGCGGTCGGCGAGCGTCTCGAGGGCGTCCTCGAACGCGGCGAAGTCGCCGGCGACGAGCAGGTCGATCGGCCGGCCGGCGGGTCCGGGCGCCCGCAGCCAGCGGCGCAGGCCGGTCTCCCCCGCCTGCTGGGCGGCCGCCCGCGCGAGCACGGCGAGGATCGGCAGCTCCGGCCGGTGGTCGAGCTCGCCCGAGATCAGGCTGAGCGGGTCGACCGCGAAGACCTCGAGCGCCTCGTCGTCGGTCAGACCGAGCAGGCCGATCAGGGCGGCCAGCTCAGAAGAGCTGGTTCTCGCCACCGAAGACCTCGCTGACCGACCCATCGGTGAAGATCCGGCGGATCGAGTCGGTCAGAAGATCGGCGCACGGGAGGACGAGCACGTTGTCGGGCGCGTCGGCCCGCAGCGGGATCGTGTCGGTGACGACGACCTGCTCGAAGGGGATCGACGACAGCTTCTCGAAGGCGTCTCCCGAGAAGATCCCGTGGGTCGCGGCGACGAAGATCCGGGCGGCCCCCTGGGCGAGCACCGTCTGGGCGGCCGCGCGGAGCGTCCCGGCGGTGTCGATGATGTCGTCGACGATGACCGCCGTCTTCCCCCGCACGTCGCCGATCAGGTAGCCGATCTCGGCCTGCGAATGGGCCGGGCGGTCCTTGGTGAGGATCGCCAGATCGGCGCCGATCTTCTCGGCGAACTTCTGGTTGAGCTTCGCCCGGCCGACGTCCGGGGCGACGACTACGAGGTCGGAGAGGTGGAGGTCGTGGAAGTACTGGGTGAGGATGAAGAGGGCCGTCATGTGGTCGACCGGCTTCTTGAAGAAGCCCTGCACCTGCCCCGAGTGGAGGTCCATCGTGAGCACCCGGTCGGCGCCCGCGGCCTCGAGCATGTGGGCGACCAGGCGAGCGCTGATCGGCTCCCGCGGAGCCGACTTCTTGTCCTGGCGGGAGTAGGCGAACCACGGCATCACGGCGATCACCCGGTGGGCCGACGCGCCGACGGCCGCGTCGATCATCATCAGCAGCTCCATCAGGGCGTCGTTGGCCGTGATCCCGGTCGCCGCGTTGCCGCAGGTCGGCTGGACGATGAAGACGTCGGCGCCGCGGATCGACTCGCCGTAGCGGCAGTAGACCTCGCCGTTGGAGAAGGTCTTCAACGTGACCGGTCCGAGGCTGACGCCGAGCTTCTCGGCGATCGTCGCCGCCAGGCCGGGGTTCGCCCGGCCGGAGAACAGCATCAGGCGTTTGTCGTAGTCGATCGGAAGGCTGGTCAGTGCCGTCCGCGGCTCGAGCGCGCTCATCGGGCTCCGGAGTCTACGTGTCGGGCTGGCCGGAACGACGGCGATCGAAGCCGGAGATGTTCCGCTGACGCGACCGGGCGACGGCGAGCGCGCCGTCTCCGACGTCGTCTGTGATGACCGACCCAGCGGCCGTCCACGCGTCGTCGCCGAGCACGACCGGCGCGACGTAGGAGACGTGTACCCCGCCGTGGGCGCGCGCGCCGATCGTCGTCCGGTGCTTGGACCGGCCGTCGTAGTTCGCGGTGATCGACCCGGCCCCCATGTTCGTCGCCGCGCCGATGTCGGCGTCGCCGATGTAGGACAGGTGGGGGACCTTCGCCCCGGCGCCGATGTCCGAGTTCTTGATCTCGACGAAGGTCCCCGCCCGAGCACCCTCGCGAAGCAGGGTCGCCGGTCGGAGATAGGCGAACGGGCCGACCCCGGCGCCGTCGCGGAGCTCGCACGACTCGAGGTGGGAGTGGAGGACGCGGGTCTCGTCGCCGAGCACGCCGTCGATCACCGTGGTGTGCGGCCCGACCGTCGCCCGCGCGCCGATCCGCGTCGTCCCGACCAGCTGGGTGCACGGCTCGATCACGGTGTCCTCGCCGATCTCGACATCGACGTCGATCGTCGTCGTCGCGGGTGAGACGATCGTCACCCCGGCCAGCATGTGCCGCTCGTGGATCCGCCGCTGGGCCTCGGCCCGGGCGACCGCCATCCCGATTCGGTCGTTGACGCCGAGCAGGATCGCCGGATCGGACGACTCGTGGGTGGCGACCCGCAGCCCGGACGCCCGGAGGATGCCGAGCACATCCGGGAGGTAGTACTCGCCCTGGGCGTTCTCCGCGCTCAGCGCCGCCAGCGCGTCGAGCAGATCGCCACCGCGAAACGCGAAGATCCCCGTATTGACCTCGCGGATCTCGAGCTCCTCGGCGGTCGCGTCGCCGGCCGCCTTGGTCTCGACCACCCGCTCGACGTCACCCGCGCCGTCGCGGAGGACCCGCCCGTAGCCGCGGGGGTCGTCGAGCACCATCGTGGCCATCGTCGCCGACGCACCGCCCGCCGCGTGGGCGGCCGCCAGGCCGGCGATGAACTCGGCGCTGACGAGCGGGACGTCCCCGGCGAGGACGAGCACGTCCCCGTCGCGATCGAGCTGACCGGCCGCGGCGCGCACCGCGTCGCCGGTCCCCAGGGCCTGCGCCTGGACGGCGAGTGAGACCCCGTCGGGGAGCTTGCCGGCGAGCTCTCGGCCCGGACCGCCGACGACGACGACGCGGCCGACGCCGGCCTCGAGCGCGGCGGCGATCGGCCAGGCGACCATCGGTCGACCACAGAGGTCGTGGAGGACCTTCGGAAGCCGCGACCTCATCCGGGAGCCGACTCCGGCGGCCAGGATGACGACTGTTGGCGAGGGCACGCTCGGAGCCTAAGGGAAGGCGCTTAGAATCGCAGGGGACCAGTCCCTGGGGGGTCGTCTAATGGCAAGACTCCGGCCTTTGGCGCCGGCTATCGGGGTTCGAGTCCCTGCCCCCCAGCTCCCGCGCTCCCCACTCCCGCTCCCGAGCTCTCCCTCCCCAGCTCCCGAGCTCTCCCTCCCCAGCTCCCGAGCTCTCCCTCCCCAGCTCCCGAGCTCCCCCTCCCCAGCTCCCGAGCTCCCCTCCCCAGCTTCCCGAGGCCCCGAGCCCCCGAGCCCGCACTCGACGCGCGGCGCCGCGCCCTCAGCCCGAGGACGACCCCCGCGCGGGAACCCGACCGGCCCCGGTCCCGGCCTCGCTGGCCGGACCGCGGGTCGAGGCGATCCCCAGCACCCGCATCGCCTTGAGGCCGAGGCTGAGCTTCTCCCGGCCGTCGCTCGACCCGACGTCCAGCCCCGAGAGCTCGCGGACCCGCTCCAGCCGGTAGCGGACGGTGTGGCGATGGGTGAACAACCGCTGGGCCGTCCCGGCGACGTTGCCGTCGGCCTCGAGGAAGGCCTCGACCGTGTTGACGAGGTCGGTCTCGTACTGCTCGTCGTAGGAGACCAGCGGCTCGACGGTCTCCTCGTAGAAGCGGTGGAGCTCGGCCGGGTTCTCGCTCATCGCGCTCAACAGCAGCCGGTAGGCGCCGGTCTCCTCGAACGCGAGGATGTCCCGGTCTCCGTCGCCGTCGGCGACGTTCGCCGCCAGCCGGGCCTCGTCGGCCGCGCGGGGAAGGTCGATCGGATCGTGGGCGACCCGGCTGCGGCCGAGGGAGAAGGTGCAGCCGGGGAGGCTGGCGAGGAGCTCGCGCAGGACGCCGTCGGCCGCCCGCTGGGCGGCCGGCTCGTCGGTCCCGGCGATCAGCACGACGACTTCGGCGCCGGCCATCGCGTCGCGCGCCCAGAGCACGGCGACGGCCGACGGCGCAGCCCCGCGGGCGCCACGCTCGGCGACCTGGCGCAGCCGCGCCCGCCAGCCCTCCTCGGTCGGGACGAGCGACCGGGCGCGGGCCACGAGGATCGACCCACCCCGCTCGATGTCGGCGAGTCCGAGCGCCCGACCGCGGGCGGTCAGCTCCTCGCGGTCTGCGATCTCCCGGCCGAGGACGGCACACAGAAACGACGCGGCGGCGGCCTCCGAGGCCCGATCGGGCGCCCGCAGGCGCTCGACCTCGGAGGCGACGAGCGTGATCACCAGACGCAGGAGCGCCGGACTCGGCTCGGAGCGCAGCCGCAGGCGGAGCCGGCCGACGAGGGTGTCGGCGACTCGCAGCTCCAACGTCTCGATTTCGGGGCCCTCCGCCTGGAGGGACCGCTCGTCGGCCGGAGAGCGCGCCGCGACGGCGATCGTCTGGTCGGTCCGGTCGAGCACCGCGATGCTCGCGTCGAGCGCGCGGGCCGCCGCCCGCACGACCTCGGGGAGGCCGGCGCCGGACTCGACGGCCTCGGTTATCGCGTCGAGGGCCTCGAGATCCAAGCCGCTCGAAACGGTCGCCATCGGTGGATCCTCGCCGATCGCGGGATCCGACCGCACGTCAGGTGGACAGACGGTCATAGATCCAGAGCACGCCGCCCGCGCCGAGCAGGCCGATCCCGAGCAGGGCGGCGAGCACGTAGAACGACAGCACGGCAGCCGTGCACCGCTGCCAGAGACGGGTGTAGGAAGTCCAGGCCGGAACGAGGATCAGGCCGACGAACGCGCCCAGGCCGAGCGCGCCGCAGACTCCGGCGATCAGGTAGATGGTCGCGGTGTTGCTCATGACCGCAGCCTCAATTGTGACGTACCGGCCCGACGAACGGGAGCGCGACGATCGCCGCCGGGAACCGGCCGCCGGTTGCCGCCCCGGCATTGATCGCGGCGGCCGGGGTCGGGAACAGCCCGATCACGGTCGGCCCGGAGCCGCTGACGATCGCCGTCGTGGCTCCGAGCAGGCGGGCCTCGTCGAGCGCGTCGTCGATCGTCGGCTCGAGTGCCCGGGCTGCGGGTTCGAGGTCGTTGACGAACCGCGGCCGTCGCACCGGATCGAGCGACGCGAGGGCGTCCGCCCGGCGTCCGAGTCCCATCAGGTCGGCTTGGCGGTAGACGTCGGCCGTGCGCAGGCGGGCCGAAGACGGGAGCACGAGGATCCCGAACGGCTCGGGGTCCGCCAGACGGGTGATCCGCTCGCCGGCCCCGGTCGCGAGCACCCGACCCGGCCGGACCTGGGCCGGGACGTCGGAGCCGAGTCCGGCCGCGAGGATCAGCTCGAGCTCGAGATCGTCGATCCCGGCCCGCCGGGCGATCAGCCGCAGGGCGGCCGCCGCGTCGCCCGACCCGCCTCCCATGCCAGCCGCGACAGGGACGTGCTTCTCGATCTCGAGCACCTGGGGCGGTCCGTCCCAGCCGGTCGCCGTCCGAAAGGCGGCGAGCGCCGCCGCGCAGATGTTCGGGCCGTCGACCCCCGGACAGCGAACCTCGTCGCCGCCCGGTTGCCCCTCCCCCGGTCGAGCGTCGCGCAGGCGCAGGCGGTCGGCGAGCGTGATCGACTGCATGATCGAGACGAGCTCGTGCCGGCCGTCGGCCCGCGTCGGCCCGAGGTAGAGGCAGAGGTTGATCTTCCCCGGGGCCAGCTCGACCAGCTCGCCGGCGCTCACAGGAGCTGCCAGAGGGCGGCGAAGTCGTCCGGAGACAGGCGCTCGGCCCGGGCGTCGGCGGGATGTCCGAGCTCGACCAGGGCTGCCCGGACCGCGGCAACGTCGGCCCCCGTGCTGAGCGCGAGCGATCGGCTGAGCGCCTTTCGACGATGGGCGAAGGCGCCGGCCACGAGCGCCCGCAGCCCCTCGGCGGGCGCGGGACCGGTCCGCCGCAGGCCGAGCAGGACCGAGTCGACGTGCGGCACGGGGTGGAAGACCGTCCGCGATACCCGCCGCACGACGCGGACCTCGCACGAGAGCTGGGCGAGCACCGACGGGATCCCGTACACGCCGCTCCCCGGCCGGGCGGCGAACCGCTCGCCGACCTCGCGCTGGACCATCGCGACCCAGACCTCGACGTCCGGAAGGTCTGAGATCGTCCGCAGGAGCACGCCGGCGGCGATCCCGTACGGGAGGTTGGCGATCACCTTGCCGACCGGCGGATCCAGCGCTCCGAGGTCGAGGGCCATCGCGTCGGCGAAGTGGAGCGTGACGTTCTCGAAGGCGTCGACCGCGTCCCGCAGAGCCGGCTCCAGGCGACGGTCGATCTCGACCACGTGGACGTGGGCGGCCCGCGCGGCGAGGTGCTCGGAGAGAACGCCGAGTCCTCCCCCGATCTCGAGCACGACATCCGCCGGGCAGACCTCGCCCGCCCGCTCGATCACGCCGAGGACGTTCGAGTCGATCAGGAAGTTCTGGCCGAGCTCCCGCCGCGGGCGGACGTCGAACTCGTCGATCCGGCGCAGGGAGGGCTGGCGGGCGCTCACCATCCGAAGAGCTCGGCCGCGCACCGCTCGACATCGCGGTCGAAGTCGTCATATGACACACCCCGCCGGTCGGCCAGGAAGCGCGCCGTGTGTACGACCCCGGCCGGCTGGTTCGGGCGGCCCCGCCGGGGCACGGGCGACAGAAAGGGGGCGTCGGTCTCGACGAGCAGGCGCTGCGCCGGCACGAGGACGGCTGCCGCGGCGAGGTCCGCGGCCTTCGGGAAGGTGACGTTCCCCGCGAAGGAGATCCACCATCCCTCCGCGACGCACTCCTCGACACGGTCTGCCATCGAGAAGCAGTGCAGCACCACCCGCAGGCCACCGGCTCGCTCGCGCAGCAGCGCGAGCGTGTCATCGTCGGCCTCCCGCGTATGTATCACCAACGGCTTGTCCAAGTCCCGCGCGAGGTCGATCTGTGCTGTGAACGCCCGGCGCTGCTGGTCTGGTGTGCTCGAGTGGTGGTGGTAGTCAAATCCGGTCTCGCCGATCGCGACGCACCGGGGGTCGGCCGCGAGGCTCGCAAGCCGCTCGAGATCGAAGTCCTCGGCGCTGTTGGGGTGACGACCGAGCGCCGCGAACACACCCTCGTATGCGTGGGCTGCCGCGAGCGCCGCGACACATGACTCGTCGTCGATCGCGACGGTCAGGATCCGCCGGACGCCCGCCTCCTGCGCGGCCTCCACCAACTCGCCGTCGGGCGGCTCACACAGGTGCAGATGGGTGTGGGCGTCGACCACGCAGGACCCGCCCGGCTCAGAGCTTCGGAAAGAGCGGTGGGATCGTCTGGACCCGCGCGCCGCTGCCCGACGACCGATACTCGGCGGCCTCGACGCCGGCCTGCGACTCGCCGAGCGCGGCCAGCAGAATCCCCATCGACGCGGGGAGGTAGGGCACGAGCAGGACGGCCACGACGCGCAGCCCTTCGGCCAGCGACGCCAGCACCCCGTCGAGCTCGCCGGCCCGGTCTGGGTCCTTGGCGAGCTTCCACGGCGCCTGTTCCTCGACGTAGCGGTTGCACCGGCGGACCCGCTGCCAGATCGCCTCGAGCGCCTGGCTGATCTCGGCCCGGTCGAGCAGGCCGCAGACCTCGGCGGCGAGGCCCGCGAAGTCGGCGGTCAGGCCAGGCTCGGTGAGGACCGCCGGGACGATCCCGTCGCGGTAGCGGTTGACCATCGCGATCGTCCGGCTCGCGAGGTTGCCGAGTTCGTTGGCCAGCTCGCCCTCGTAGCGGGCGTCGAACCCCTCGCGCGAGACCGACCCGTCCCGGCCGAAGGAGACCTCCCGAAAGCAGTAGTAGCGCAGCGCGTCGGTCCCGAACTGGTCGATCACCTCGAACGGGTCGAGCACGTTGCCCTGTGACTTCGACATCTTCTCCCCGTTCATCAGGAGGAACCCATGGACGAAGAGATGACGCGGCGGCTCGAGGTCGGCCGCCATCAGCAGGGCCGGCCAGAAGATCGCATGGAACTTGAGGATGTCCTTGCCGATCAGGTGGAAGTCGGCCGGCCAGAAGCGGTCGGTCAGATCCTCGCCGTCGCGGGCGAAGCTGAGGGCCGTGACATAGTTGAGGAGGGCGTCGAACCAGACATAGAAGACCTGTGTCTCGTCCCACGGGACGGTGACACCCCAAGTCAGCTTGGAGCGTGAGAGTGAGATGTCCTGGAGACCCTGGCCGATGAACGACCGCGCCTCGTTGAAGTGGTGGGCCGGCAGCACGAAGTCCGGCCGGTCCGAGTACAGCTGCTCGAGGCGCTCCTGGAAGGCCGAGAGCCTGAAGAAGTAGTTGTCCTCCTCGTGGTGCTCGAGTGGGATCCGGTGGATCGCACACGTGCAGTCGGGGCCCATCTCGGTCTCCGTCTTGAAATCGGCGCACCGCGGGCAGTACCACCCGGCGTAGGTCCCCCTGTAGACGTAGCCGTTCTCCCTGACCCGGCCGAGGATCTCCTGGACCCGGCGCTTGTGGCGGGGGTCAGACGTACGGATGAAGAAGTCGTTGGACACGTCGAGGCGGGGCGCGAGCGCCCGGAAGCGCTCGGCGTTGCGGTCAGCCAGCTCCTGCGGTGTGACGCCGAGCTTCTCGGCGGCTGCGGCGACCGGCTCGCCGTGCTCGTCGGTCCCGGTCAGGAAGAAGACTTCCTCCCCCCGCTGGCGCATGTGCCGGGCGAGGATGTCGGCGGCGATCGTCGTGTACGCGTGGCCGAGGTGGGGGGCCGCGTTCACGTAGTAGATCGGCGTGGTTACGTAGAAGGTCATCCGATCTATTCCGTCAGCCCACGATAGAGGCGGTTGGCCGAGATCCCCGTGAGCTTGGCGACGACGGCGGCTGCCGGGCGCTTCTTGGCGCCGGCGTCGACCAGCTGGCGGACGGCCTCGAGCGCGACCGACTCCTCCGACCGGCGGGGCTTGCCCGCGCCGATCACGAGCGCCACCTCCCCCCGGGGGTCCTCGTCGGCGTAGCGAGCGGCCAGCTCGGCCGCCGTTCCCCTGAGGATCTCCTCGTGGACCTTCGTCAGCTCCCGGCAGACCGCGACCGGCCGGTCGGGGTCGACCGCGGCCAGCACGGCGAGCGACCGGCCGGTCCGCTTGGGCGACTCGAACGCGACGAGCGTCTCGACGTTCGCGCCGAAGACCTTCTCGAGCTCGCCCCGCTTGCGCGGCAGGAAGCCGGCGAACCGCCACTGGGCCGACGGCAGGCCGGACGCGACGAGGGCCGCGAGCACGGCGCTCGGTCCGGGCAGCACCTCGACGGCGAGACCCGCGGCGACACACGCCTGCACGAGCATGAAGCCCGGGTCGGAGATCAGCGGCATGCCGGCGTCGGAGACCAGGGCAACGACGTTCCCGGCGATCATCTTCTCGACCAGCTCGCCCGCCCGCTCGCGTTCGTTCTGCTCCCGGTAGCTCGTCAGCTTCCCGCTGACCCCGTAGCGGTCGAGCAGTGTCCGCGTCCGCCGGGTGTCCTCGCACGCGACGATGTCGGCCTCCCGCAGGCTCGAGAGGACCCGGAGCGTGACGTCCTCGAGGTTGCCGATCGGCGTCGGGCAGACGATCAGGCGGCCCTTCATCGCGCTTTCCCGCGGGTCATCCGACGGTCCTCCTGGTGATCGATTCTGGGGCGGGCACGGCCGCCCGAGCACGCCGGAGTCGGGGCACAGGCGCGCGGGCGCGGCCGCTTCGCCACTATAGAAGCGCTCGATGGCCGACGATCAGGACCCCCATCCGCAACGGCCGCCACCGTCCGCCCGGCCACGATTCCCCCCGCGGCCCGCGGATCCGCTCGTCGCTCCCGGCGATCGAGCGGCCGGCGCCGCTCCCGCGGCCGGCGCCGCTCCGGGCGCTCAGGTCCCGCCGCGCAAGCCGCGGACCGGCGGACGCGGTGAGGAGAACGGCCCGCCCGAGTACACGCTGTACCGGCGCGACCCGCCGCCCGCCCGCCGCGTTCCCGCTCCGGGTGTTCCCGTTCCGGGTGTTCCCGCTCGGGGCGTTCCCGCGCCGGACGTCGCTCCCGGCCGGCGGCCTCGCCGGCGCTTCACGCCTCGACGTGTCGTCGGCTGGCTGGTGCTCGGCCTGATCGGCTGGGTCGTCCTCTCGGGGATCGTCTTCGTGATCAGCGCCCAAACCGCGCCGGGCATCCCGTCTTCGGCAAAGGCCGCGCTGCACTCGAGCGGCTGGCCGCTGGGTTCGGCGAACACGATCCTCGTGCTCGGGTCCGACCAGAGACCGGCGGGGAGCAAGGAGGCGGGGGCCAATCCGTCGGGGCCCAGCCGCAGCGACGTGATGCTGCTGATCCGGATCGGCGGCGGCCGGTCGGCCCGTCTGTCGATCCCCCGCGACACGGTCGTCCAGATCCCCGGCCACGGCACGTCGAAGATCAACGCGGCGTTCGCCTACGGCGGCTCGGGCCTGGCCGTGCGGACGGTCGAGGACTACCTCGGGATCAAGATCAACCACGTCGTCGAGGTCAACTTCACGAACTTCCCCGGCCTCGTCAACGCGCTCGGCGGGGTCAACTACACGGGTGGCTGCGTCGTCTCGAAGATCAACGGCGGCTTTTCCAACGGAGGGTTCACGCTCCGCCTGAAGGCCGGGACGACGCACATCGACGGAGCCCAGGCGCTCGCGCTCGCCCGGACGCGCAAGAACTCCTGCAATCCGGCGGAGTCGGACCTCACGCGAGCCCGCCGTCAGCAGAAGCTGTTCTCGTCGATCGAGCGGCGGGTGATCTCGCCGGCAGCCTTCATCAGGCTCCCGTGGGTTGCCTGGGCCGCGCCGCGGGCCGTCCAGACCGACATGGGAGCGCCGACCCTGCTGGGCCTGTTCGCCGCCCTCGAGACGACCGGCTCGCCGCCGACGCAGGTGCTCAAGCCGACGGGCGGCGTCACGCTGGCCGACGGCGGGTCGGGACTCCTCGTCAGCGCGGCCGAGCGTCGGGCGGCGACGGCGAGGTTCCTGCAGGGCTAGCGACCGCGCCGCCGCCGGCCCGATCCGTCAGTCGGACTGGGGCTTCTTGGTCGGGGCGGCCGGCTTGACCTTGGGCTCGGCCTTGGATTCCGACTTCGTCTCGGCCTTCGACTCCGACTTGGTCTCCGTCTTGGAGTCGGTCTTCGAATCGGTCTTCGACTCGGCGGCCTTGTCGGCCTTCTTGCTGCGATCGTTGGACTCGACCTCGCGAGCCCGCTTCTTGGTCCCGTAGTCGGTGTTGTAGAAGCCCTTGCCCTTGAAATGGACCGTGATCGGGTGGAAGACCTGCACGACCGGGCGCTCGCACGTCTCGCAAACGGTGATCGGATCGTCGGTCATCTTGCGGAGGACCTCGAACGTGTGGCCATTTTCGCAGCGGTATTCGTAGATCGGCATCTGCGTCCCAGTATAGAAAGCCCTGCCTCCGCCTCGAATAGCATCCGGCGGATGACCGACACGGCGACCATGGAGAAGATCGTCGCGCTGTGCAAGCGGCGCGGCTTCATCTTCCCGACCTCCGAGATCTATGGCGGGGTCGGCTCGACCTACGATTACGGTCACTACGGCGTGCTCCTGAAGAACAACGTCAAGGCCGAGTGGTGGCGGGCGATGCTCTGGGAGCGCGACGACATCGTCGCCCTCGACTCGGCGATCATCCAGCACCCGAAGACGTGGGAGGCGAGCGGCCACCTCGCGGGATTCACCGATCCGCTGGTCGACTGCCGCAAGTGCGGCCAGCGGTTCCGCGCCGATCACCTCGACCAGCTCGCCTGCCCCGAGAAGCCGTCCAAGCACCCGGGCGAGGCCGACCAGTGCTCGCTGACGGAGTCCCGCGACTTCAACCTGATGTTCGAGACGACGGTCGGGCCGGTCAAGGAGTCCGGGGCGACGGTCTACCTCCGGCCGGAGACCGCCCAGGGGATCTTCGTCAACTTCAAGAACGTCCTCCAGTTCGCGCGCAAGAAGCCGCCATTCGGGATCGCCCAGGTCGGCAAGTCCTTTCGCAACGAGATCACACCAGGAAACTTCATTTTTCGGACACGCGAGTTCGAACAGATGGAGATGGAGTTCTTCGTACCGCCCGAGGACGCGGTCACCTGGTTCGAGCATTGGCTCGCCGAGCGCGAGCGGTGGTACCTCGAGCTCGGGATCCGGCCGGACCATCTCCGGTTGCGGGCTCATGACCACGACGAGCTCTCGCACTACTCGTCGGCGACCAGCGACATCGAGTACCTCTTCCCTTCGACGAGCTCGCCTGACGACGGCCGGTGGTCCGAGCTCGAGGGAATCGCCAACCGCGGCGACTTCGACCTGACGGCCCACACCGAACATTCGGGCGAGAAGCTCGAATACTTCGATCAGCCGACCGGACGGCGGTATACGCCGCATGTGATCGAGCCGGCGGCCGGCGCCGATCGGGCGACCCTGGCCTTCATGGTCGACGCCTACGACGAGGAGGAGCTCGACGGCGGGAGCCGCGTCGTCCTGCGTCTACACCCGCGTCTGGCGCCCGTCAAGGTGGCCGTTCTACCGCTCCTGCGCAAGGACGGACACCCCGAGCTCGCGCGGGAGGTCTATGAGACCCTCCGCCGGCGCCTGGCGGCCGAGTACGACGACGGGGGGTCGATCGGCAAGCGCTACCGCCGCCACGACGAGATCGGGACGCCGTGGTGCGTGACGATCGACCACGACAGCCTGACCGAGGGAACGGTCACCGTCCGCGACCGGGACACCCTCGTCCAGGAGCGGATTCGAGTCGGCGAGGTCGCCGACCTGCTCGACCGCCGCCTGGCGGCGACCTGGCGGACGCCGAAACTCGCCGCAGACGGCGATTAAGGGGTGCCGTAGGGGGGCGCGCTGGGCTATGGTGAGCGGGCGATGAGAGGCTTTGTCCTGCGCATCCTCGTGCCGGTCGGCGTCGTCGTGATCGGCGTCCTGATCACGCTGAGCATCGCCGGTGCATTCGGCGGTCCGTCGACGTCCCGAAACCGCCAGACCGCCGCCCTCGGCGTGGCTGCTCCGAGCTCTGGCTTCACCAGCCACGTCCAGGTGATCCCGCCGCCGAAGGGCAGCCCGGCGACCACCGCTTCGACGAGCACCGTCCCCGCGACCACGGTCGCTGCGCCAGCCGGACCGACGGGCACGACCGGGGCGACGGGTGCGGCCGGAGCGACGGGTGGAGCAGGCTCGACCAAGATCAAGCCAAAGCCGGTCGCACTGGCGAAGCCTCCGGCCAAGCCCACGACCGTGACTCCGCCGGTCCACGTCACGCCGCCCGCGACGCCGGCCCACAACCCGGTCGCGCTCACGCCGAGTCCGAAGCCGGTCGTCGTCGTCAAGCCGACACCCAGGCCCGTGGTCAAGCCGACTCCGAAGCCGGTCGTCAAGCCGAAACCGAAGCCCGCGCCGATCCCGGTCGTCGAGCCGCTCGTGATCACCGATCCGACCACGCCAACACCGCCCGCCGCCTCGGTGACGAAGCCGTCGCCGATCTCCGGGCCGCCCGGCCTCCAGGCGCCGGGCGGATGAGCCCCCGCCCGACCGGCCGACCGTCCAGTCGCCGGATCGGTTCACGCGCGCCCCGGGCTCCCTGCGGTCGCGTCCGGACGGGCCCGAGCTCCGTCCGGCCGGGTGGCCTCGGGGTGGCGCTGGTGGCAGGATGCGCGGCGATCCTCGCCCTGGCGAGCACGGGCGCCGCGTCTTCCTTCTCGGTGCGGACGTTCCCGGTCACAGCGGGGACGACCGGGGCGGCCTCGGCGCCGGTGGTCTCGGCGGACGGGAGTAGGGTCGCCTTCGTCGCGGGGAGCGCGTCCTCGACGATCACCAACGTCTACTCCTCCGACGAGCTCACCGGGACCACGAGCCTTGTCTCGTCTGCTCTCGCCGGCGCCCCCGCAGACGGTGCATCTTCGGCGCCGGCGGTTTCCCGGGACGGCAGCGTCGTTGCGTTCACGTCGAGCGCCACGAACCTCGTCGGCGGCCCGGTCGGACCCGGCGGGGAGATCTACGTGCGCCGGTCAGACGGCGCGATCAAGCTGGTCAGCGTCGGGATCGGCGGTCCCGCCAACGGAGGCTCGTCGCAGGCGGCGATCTCCGCCGATGGCCGCTTCGTCGCGTTCGCGTCGACGGCGTCGAACCTCGTCGCCGGGGACACCAACGGCGTCAGCGATGTCTTCCTCGCCGACCTCGACGCCGGCACGATCACCCGAATCAGCGTGGCCCACGGCGGCGCCGAGGCCAACGCGGCATCGACCGGCCCGGCGATCAGCGGCGACGGCCGGACGATCAGCTTCGACTCGAGCGCGACAAACCTCGTCGGGGCCGACCACAACGGCTTGGCCGATGTCTTCGTCCGCGTCCCGTCGACCGACACGACCGAGCGGATCAGCGTCGCGACGGGCGGCGCCGAACAGAACCGGACGGCCACCGCCGGCTTCGAGACGGTCTCGTCGGTCAGCGCGAACGGCCGTCTGGTGGTCTTCGACTCGACGGCCACGAACCTCGTCCACGGGGAGGACCCCGCCGCCCGGAGCAACGTCTTCGTCCGCGACCGCTCGCGCCACACGACGACGCTCCTCAGCGAGGGCAATGACGGCTACGAGGGTAACAACGACAGCTTCGCGCCCTACATCGCGCCGAGCGGGCTCTATGTCGTCTTCGAGTCCTTCGCCAAGAACCTCGCGTCCGGCGGTGGTCCGCAGGCGAACGTCTACGTCAGGGATCTGACGCTGCGTACGACATCGGTCGTCGACGTCGCGGCGAACGGCTCGCCGCCGGGCAGGGAGCTCGTCGGCCAGCTGCTCGAGCGACCGACGATCTCCTCCGACGGAAATGTCGCGACGTTCGTCTCGAGCGCGGTCAACCTGACCGGCGACGGGTCGGGTCTGACCCAGATCTTCTACCGGCTGCTGACGCCGCCGCGGGGAAAGCTCTCGCGCAAGGGCCTGCCGGCGCCGGCCCGCCGTCCGCGGGTCGTGGTCTTGGCCGACGACCGTCGCGCGACGCTTTTTGAGTGCCGTGTCGATCGCCAGCTGCCGTTCGACTGCCGCCCCGGCGTCCTGCGCCTGCCAAGGCTCTCGCCGGGTGCGCACACGCTCGTCGTGCGCGCCGGAGGTCCCGGCATGCTCTACGACCCACTCGAGCTTCGGATCAAGCTCCGCGTCACCTCGTGACGGCTAGGCTCCGCCCGTGAGACTCTCGCGGGCGACGATCAGCCGGGCGATCCTCCTCCTCGCGGCGAGCGCCGTGCTGTGCGGGGCGCTTGCGGGGTCGGCCGAGGCCTTCGCCGGGACGACCTCCCAGATCGGGGGGACCGAGGGGATCGGGCTGAGCGGCACGATCGCCACGTTCAGCGACGGGACGCTGCTCCTCCCGTGCGCGAGTCCCTCGACCTACACGGCGACGATCGACTGGGGAGACGGGACCAGCTCGGCCGGCGGCGTCGACCTGGCGTCGAGCATGCTGCTGGGAGCCTGCAACTACGCCGTCTCCGGGTCGCACACCTACGCCGAGGCCGGGTCCTTCACCTACGCCGTCACGGTCAACGCGCCGGGCGGCGGCCGGCTGGATACCGGGACGCGGACCGCGACGATCGCCGACGCGCCGCTCAGCACGGCCGGAATCGACTTCTCGGCCACGCGCGGGACGAGCTTCACGACGACGGTCGCGACCGTCGGCGACGCGAACTCGCTCGCCCGCGCCGGCGACTTCTCGGCGACGATCGCCTGGGGCGACGGCACGAGCGCCGCCGGCGCGGTGACGTCGATCCCCGGCGGGTTCGCCGTCGCCGCGACACACACCTACGCGGCGACCGGCGACTTCAGGTTCACGGTCTCGATCCACGACGTCGGCGGCAATCAGATCTCGGCGGACGCGACGGCGAGCGTCGGCACGACGCATTCCGTCCCCCCGCCCCCGGTCACGACCGGTCCGCCGACGACCAAGCCGCCGGGCGGCCGTCCGGTCAAGCTCGGCCTCAGCCGTCCCGTCCTGGCCCGGGGCGGCACCGTGGTGGTCGGCGTCAGCTGCCCGACCGCCGGCCGTCTGTGCCGCGGACGGATCACCGTCACGACGCTCGCGAGCCGCCACTCGAAGTTCGCCGGCCTGCGGACGGCGCACGTCCTCGGCAACAGCCTGTTCATCGTGCCCGGCGGTTCGAAGGCCGAGCTCAGCGTCCGCCCCAAGCGGGTCGTCGTGGCCGAGTTGCGCAATGCCGGCAGCGTCGGCGTGCTGACCTCGGCGACGTCCTACGACACGGCGACCGCTCGCAACGAGACGGTGACGCTGCGGACGACGCTGCGCCTCGGGGCGCCGGGCTGACGGCCGCTGCGGCCTGCGCCTACTCGGCCGGCGGCGGGGCGGCGGGCGCGGTCGACGGGCTGTAGGTGAACTCCTCCTCGGCGCCGAAGAGCGCGTCGAGGACCCGGTTGCGAACCGTTTCGCTCAGCGCCACGGCGAGGATCGATACGACCAGGAGGATGAATATCTTGCGCAGCATCTCGTCACTTCCCTCGGGGATCGAGCTGGGCTTGCCCAGTCAAAGATAGCCGGCTAACGGCAGACGGCGATCAGGTCGAGGGCCTCCTCGGCGATCCGCTCTGACCCGAGTGAGAAGTCGTCCGCCGTGATCTGCTCGGTCCGCGGGTCCCGGCCCGCCCGCTCGCGGGTCAGGCGGTCGTCGTAGAGGCGCTGGAGCACCCGCCGGGGAATCCACCGCCGCAGGCGCAGCGGGTCGAGTGCGAGCAGCCGGTCCAGCTTGACCTTCTGCTCGGCGACCAGCTCGAGGTACGCCGGCGAGCCGAAGAGTCCGTGGATCTCGACGCTCGAGAAGTGCCCGCCGAGCATCGCCTCGAGCTCGACCGGCCCGTACTCGACGTAGTGGTACGGGTCGATGATCTCGTCCGGCCGGGCGAAGGTGAACCGATTCGGCGTCACGAAGATCGCCGTCCCCCCGGGTCGCAGGACGCGGACGACCTCGGCGACCACGACCGCCGCGTCGCGGACGTGCTCGATCGAGTGGACCGAGACCACGGACTCAAAGCACGCCGGCGGGAACGGCAGCGACCGCATGTCGGCGAGCACGGTCACCCGTTCCTGGCCGGCCAGCGCCGACGCGTCGCGATCGAGGCCGACGGTCTCTCGCGGCGCGAGCAGCTCGTAGCTGTGGCCGATCCCGCAGCCGAGGTCGAGCACCCGGCCGGGCCCGAGCATCGGAGCCGCGCAGCGATAGGCGGCGACATGCCGCTGCCAGGTCGGGTTGAAGCCGCCGCTGCGTGTCGTGACCCGCTCGCCGGTGACGGTCGCCCGCGTCACGGGCGGAACTTCGCCGAGCGCCAGACTCTCCGGCGGTGGAGGATCAGCCGGACCCCGGCCCACAGCGTCTTCAGCCCGTAGATCGTCGACGGTCGCCAGGCGATCGACGACGCGTCGTCGAAATAGATCGTCCGGGCCGGGACCTCGACGATGCGGAAGCCGAAGTGGGAGGCCTGCATCAGCATCTCCGAGTCGAAGCTGAAGTCCAACGCGTTGCGCAGGAACGGGACCGTCATCAGGAGCTCGCGCGAGTACGCCCGATAGCCGGTGTGGAGCTCTGACAACGAGGTGCCCATCATCCGGTTCTCGACGCTCGTCAGGAACCTGTTGCCGAGGTACTTGTAGAGCGGCATCCCCCCGGCCCGGGCCATCCCCTTCTCGGCGAGCCTCGACCCGAGCACCAGGTCAGCCTCGCCGGCGAGGATCGGCGCGACGAGCTCGGGGATCAGCGTCGGCTCGTACTGACCGTCGGGGTGGAGCATCACGACGACGTCGGCGTCCCGCTGGAGGGCCTCGAGGTAGCAGGTCTTCTGGTTGCCGCCATAGCCGACGTTGTGCGGATGCCATGTCGTGTGCAACTCGAGGCCCCGGGCCACGTCGATCGTCTCGTCGGTCGACTTGTCGTCCACGAGGATCACCTCGTCGACCCAGCCGGGCGGAATCTGGCCGACGGTGATCGCCAGGGTGCGGGCCGCGTTGCGCGCCGGCATCACGACGACGACCTTCCGATTATCGGTGTGGAGGGCCATCGCCGGCCTCAACATAGACGCTGCGCCGAGCCGGAGTCCGCCTCAGGCAGACGCGGGTGTCCCGCGGCGCGACCGGTCGGCCGGGGTCTTCGCGACGGCCGGGAGGCTGACCCGTTGACCGCCGGCGATCCCACAGCCGGGGCGGGCGGCTCGAGCGCGTGGACGAGGACCTCGTCGATCTCACCGACGAAGACGAAGCTCAGCCTTCTCAGCAGATGATCGGGGATCTCGTCGACATCGGCGGCGTTCAGGGTCGGCGCGATCACGGTCGAAAGTCCGTTGCGCTGGGCGGCGAGCGCCTTCTCCTTGAGGCCTCCGATCGGCAGGACCTGGCCGGTCAGCGTGATCTCGCCGGTCATCGCGACGTCGTCGCGAACCCGCCGGCCGCAGATCAGCGAGACGAGCGCCGTGGCGATCGTGATCCCCGCGCTCGGCCCGTCCTTCGGCGTGGCCCCGGCCGGAACGTGGATGTGGAGGTCGTGCGTCGCGAACCAGTCGGTCTCGAGCGCCGGCGCGAGCGTGCGGGCGTTCGCCCGCACGTATGAGAGCGCGGCGACCGCGCTCTCGCGCATCACCTCGCCGAGTTGACCCGTGATCGTCAGCTCGCCCTTGCCGGGCATCGCCGTCGCCTCGACGAACAGCACGTCGCCGCCGGCCGGCGTCCACGCCAGACCCGTCGCGACGCCGGGCTGGGCGGTCCGGCGCTTGACCTCCGAGACGAAGCGCGCCCGGCCGAGGAGCTCCCGCGCCGCCCGCTCTGAGATCGAGATCCGTTTCGCCGCCGTTCCCTCGGCGACCTGGAGCGCGACCTTCCGGGCCAGCGTGCCGATCTGACGCTCGAGGTCGCGGACCCCGGCCTCGTGGGTGTAATCGGAGATCACGGCGCGCAACGCCGCATCCGAGATCGCGAGTCGCGACTTCTTGAGCCCGTTGCGCTCGATCTGGCGGGGCACGAGGAAGCGCTTGGCGATCTCGAGCTTCTCCGCCTGGGTGTAGCCGCTCAGCGAGATCACCTCCATCCTGTCGCGCAAGGGCCCCGGCACCGTGTCGAGGCTGTTGGCCGTCGTGATGAACATCACGTCGCCGAGCGAGAACGGCAGATCCAGGTAGTGGTCGCGGAAGCTCGAGTTCTGTTCGGGATCGAGCACCTCGAGCAGGGCGCTCGCCGGATCGCCCGACCACGCCGACCCGCCGATCTTGTCGATCTCGTCGATCATGAAGACCGGGTTCTTCGCCCCGGCGTCGCGCAGCGCCCGGATGATCGTGCCCGGCATCGCGCCGATGTACGTCCGCCGGTGTCCGCGGATCTCGGCCTCGTCGCGGACGCCGCCGGCGCTGATCCGCTCAAAGGCCCGCCCGAGAGCCCGTGCGATCGAGCGCCCGAGCGACGTCTTGCCAACCCCTGGCGGCCCGAGAAAGCAGATGATCGACCCCCGCGCGTCCGGCTTCAGCTTGCGCACGGCGAGGAACTCGACGATCCGCTCCTTGACCCGCTCGATGCCGTAGTGATCCTCGTCGAGGACCCGCCGGGCGTGCTCGAGATCCAGGTTGTCGACGGTCGTCCTGTCCCACGGGAGCGACGCGATCCATTCCAGGTAGCTGCGGATCACCCCGTGCTCGGCGGCCGCCGGCGGCAGCCGGCCAAGCCGGCCGAGCTCCCGGTCGACCTGCTTGCGGACGTCGGCCGGCAGCTCGATCAGGTCGAGCTGCCCGCGCAGCTCATTCGCCTCGAGCGCCATCTCGTCGTCCTCGCCGAGCTCCTCCTGGATCGCCTTCAACTGCTGGCGCAGGAAGTAGTCGCGCTGGGACCGCGTCAGCTCCGACTGGACCTGCGACTGGATCTTCGAGCCGATCGAGATCACCTCGAGCTCGCGCGCGAGGATCTCCGAGAGGCGCCGCAGCCGCTTGGCGACGTCGAGCTCCTCGAGCAGCTCCTGCTTCTCCGACGTCTTCAGCCGCAGCGACCCGGCGATCAGGTGGCTCAGGGCGCTCGGGTCCTCGACGTTCGCGATCGCCACCTGGAGCTCCTCCGGCAGGTACGGGACGCCCTCGACGATCGACGAGAAGGTCGACTGGACGTTTCGCGTCAGCGCCAGCAGCGACGGCGTCTCCTCGACGACGTCGGGCGCCGCGACGATCCCGGCCACCAGGTACGGCTCCTGGCTGACCCAGTCGGTCAGCCGGACCCGCTGGCCCCCCTGCACGAGGATCCGCAGCGTCCCGTCAGGCACCTTGAGCATCCGCGCGACGACCCCGACGACACCCACCTCATAGAGATCCTCGGGCCCCGGCTGCTCGACGTCCGGCTCTCTGATCGTGACCATCACGAGCATCCTGTTGCCGCCGAGAACGTCGTTGATCAGCTTGATCGACCTGTCCTGCGCGACGGCGATCGGGGTCAGCGTGTCCGGGTATGTGACCGTCTCCCCCAGCGGCAGCACCGGCAGCTCGGTCGGCAGCGGCCGCTCCCGGCCGATCTCGATCTCTCGCGAGCCTTCGGCCGACGAGGCGATCTCGATCACGGCTCGTCTTCGGTCGGTGGGTCCGGCCGATTGCCGACCTCGATCGGCACGCTCCGCCGGCGGACCTCCCGTCGCAGGAGGGGCAGCTCCACGCGGAGGATCCCGTCCTCGTAGCTGGCCCGCGTCTCCTCGACGATCACGTCGACACCGAGCCCGATCACGCGGCGGAACGGACCGTGCTCGATCTCGATCTGCTGGTAGACGAGGCCTTCGGCCGGGGCCGGCCTCCGATGGCCGGAGATCGCGAGCTCGCGTCCCTGGACCTGGATCTCGAGATCCTCGACACGGATCCCCGCCAGCGCGGCGGTGACGATCGCCCGGGGCGGGTCCTCGGCGTAGGAGACGTCGATCGGCGGCGAGAACCCCGCCCGCCGGTGGTGGCCGATCGGCCGCTCGGAGACGTCTCCGAACAGCTCGTCGATCTCCCGGCGCATCCGCTCGAAGTTGGCGAACAGATCTCGCTCACGTGCCATGCAGGGACTCTACCCGCGTCCCTGACGGCCGAGCCCGCCGCGGTCCTACTTCGCGGCCGCCTTCTTCTTGTGGTGCTTGTGCTTGGTGGACTTGTGGCTCGCCGCCGACGCGCTGACATGGTGGCGGGCCGCCGTCGCCGTGGCCTTCGAAGCTGGCTGGGGGACGCCGATCGGCGGAGCGAGGCACTGGGCGATCGGCCCGTCGTAGACCGGGTACATGACGTCCTTCGGATCGGTCACGTGGTCGTGCCCGAGGAGGTGTCCGATCTCGTGGGTGACGACGGTGCAGAGCATCGGCCACGAGTAGTCCTGAGCGAGGTTCATCGAGATGCTGCAATCCGCGTTGGCCGCCGAGTTGCCGTACGCGGCGACCGGGTTCCACCAGCTCGCGATGCCGTTGACCGTCGGGTCGAGCATGTCCCACGAGACGTTGACCTGGCCGTTGCACGGCATCGCGCCCCAGTGGTCGATCGCGATCGTCTCGGCGTCCGAGAGGGCCTGGCTGCCGACCGCGAACTGGGCGTTGTCGGCCGCGGCGTTGCCGGTCGTGTCGTTGACCGAGAAGCCCGTGTCGCTTGCCCGGAAGGCGTGGATGGCGGCCGCTGGGGCTGCCGGCGACGCGGCGATCGAGTAGGCGATCCCCTGCACCGCGGGAGCCAGTCGCGGCGGGCCCGAAGGGCCGATCCCGACCGCGCAGGCGCCGGCCGCAAGGCCGATCGCGACGGTCCCGGCGAGCTTCCGCGCCGGGCTCGTGAGGCGGATGTTCTGGTCGATTCCCATGCTCCAGGAATCGACCCCGGCAGTCCCCCAGCGGAGACCCGAAACACCGTGCTAAACAAATAGTCTATGACTCTGCGCGAAAATTCAATCTAATGCCAAGAGCTGCCGATAGCATCGTTTCGGCGGCAGACTCCGGAGACCTGAGGGCCTCCTCTCCCCCGCCCGACAGGCTCCCTGCCCGCCGCTCGACAGCCCCCGTCTCCGCGCGACCGGCGACTACGAACGGGCGTGGAGCGCGGCCTGCTCCTGGGCGGTGGGAAACGCCCAGGCCGCCCGCGTGCGGCGCTCGGCGCGAAACACGAAGCGCAGCTGCTGCGGCGGGCGCAGACCGTCCGGATGGTTCGGGCGGAAGGTCGCGCACGGCTGGGCGTCGACCAGCGCACACAGCTGATTGCAGCGGAAATAGCACTCGTCGCACGTCGGGTTGCTGGTACGCCCTCGAGACATTGACCTCTTCCTGTCCGTCGACCGCGGCCATCAAAGCAATGCCGCAGTACTTCTACCAGCCGGCTTTCCGCAAACTCCCAGCGAAATGATTCGCCGAGTCGCGCCTGCCCGGCCAGCCGGCCGGCAACCCGCCGGGCGGCCGGCCGCCCCGGCCGGTCAGAAGAGCTCGCGGTCGACCCGGTCGGCAACGTGGCGGGCGATCGCAAGGGCTGCGGTCGCGCCCGGCGAAGGGGCGTTGCGGACGTGGAGGGCACGTTCGGTCCGCGAGAAGACGAAGTCGTCGACCAGCCGCCCGTCGCGACCGACCGCCTGCGCCCGGACGCCGGCAAAGGCCGGCTCGACGTCGTCGAGACCGAGGGCCGGGATCAGGCGCGCGGCAGCCCGCACGAGGGTCGCCGGGACAGCGGCGTGGGCGAGCTCACGGACCGCCGCCGGCCAGTGACGGCCGAGCAGGCGCCAGAACCCCGGCCAGCCCAGCGTGTCCGCGACGTCCGACCGCCGGACGCGCCGCAGATCGTAGGCGTCGCGGGCTCCGACGACCAGCGCGCTCGGCCCGATCAGCACGCCGCCGCCGACCGTCCGCGTGAGGTGGACGCCGAGGAACGGCAGCCGGGGATCGGGCACCGGATAGACGAGCGACCGCACGAGCTCCCGCCGGCCCGGCTTGAGCGCGAGGTACGCGCCACGGAAGGGCACGATCCGAGGGTCGGGGTCGGCGCCGCAGACCACGGCCAGTCGGTCGGCCCAGGCGCCCGCACAGAACACCGCCGCCCGCGCCTCGAGCGTGCCGCGGGCATGGCGCAGGCGAATCGCCCGGCCGGTGGCCCTGGCCTCGAGGACGCCGCAGTCGAGCTCGACCGACCCTCCGCTCCGGCGGATCTCGCCGGCCAGCGCTTCGGCCACGGCCGCGAAGTCCACGACGGCGGTGGTCGGGGAGTGGAGCCCGGCGAGAGCCCTCGCGTGGGGCTCGAGCTCGATCACCTCCCCGGGTCCCAGGCGCCGCAGGCCCGGGACGCCGCTGGTGCGCGCGCGCAGCTCGAGCTCTTCGAGCCGGCCGAGCTCGGCCGAGGAAGTGGCCAGGATCAGCTTCCCGCAGCGCTCGTGGGCGATCCCGTGCCCGGCGCAGAACGCAACGAGCTCGCGTGCGCCCTCGATGCAGAGGCGGGCCTTCAGCGAGCCCGGGGCGTAGTAGACGCCCGCGTGGACCACGCCGGAGTTGTGGCCGGTCTGGTGGGCCGCCAGCCGAGCCTCCCGCTCGAGCACGCAGACCCGCAGACGCGGATGGCGGCCGGCGAGCTCCCGGCCGACGGCCAGCCCGATCACGCCGCCGCCGACGATCGCCACGTCAGAGCGCTCTGGCGGCCCAGGCATGCGCTGACTCTAGTCTGGGTTGATGCGCGTCCTGATCACCGGCATCAGCGGCTTCGTCGGCGGCAGGCTCGCCACCCGTCTGGCCGGTGAGGGCCACGACCTCCACGGCCTCTCGCGCGACCCGGCACGCGTCCGCCCCTCGCACGGCGTCGAGATCCACCGCGCCGATGCGCTCACCGGCGTCGGGCTGGCGACGGCGCTCGACGGCGTCGAGCTCGCCTACTACCTGATCCACTCGATGGAGTCCTCGACCGGCGACTTCGTCGAGCGCGATCGCCGGGCCGCCGAGCAGTTCGCGGCGGCGGCCGCCGCGGCCGGTGTCCGGCGGGTCGTCTACCTCGGCGGTCTGATTCCCCCGCGAGCGCACCCGTCCGCACACCTGGCCAGCCGCCGCCAGGTCGAGCGCGTCCTGCTCGACGGGGTCCCCGATTCGGTCGCCCTGCGGGCATCGATCGTTGTCGGCGGCGGATCGCGGTCGTTCCGCTTCCTCGTGCGACTCGTCGAGCGGATGCCGGTCCTGGCCCTGCCGAGCTGGCGTTCCTGGAGGACGCAGCCGATCGACGAACGGGACATGCTCGAGTACCTCGTCGCCGCCGGCGTCGCCGCGGTAGGCGGCCGCGCGCTGGACGTCGCCGGTCCCGACACCCTCTCCTATGGCGAGATGATCCAGCGGATCGCCGATCTGATGCTGATCGGCCGACCTGCGGTCGGGCTTGGCTTCTCGCAGACGCCCTGGACGAGCGCGGTCGCCGCGCGGATCGCCGGCGAGGATCTCGGGCTCGTGCGGCCCCTGATGGACAGCCTCGACGGCGATCTGCTGGCCGACGACGCCGCCGCCCGGCAGCTGCTCGGCGTTCGTCTCCACGGCTTCGACGCGGCCGTCGAGCATGCCCTGCGCGAGTGGGAGCTGCGCGAGCCGTTGCGCGCCCGCTAGCGTTGGCGCCGCGATGAGCGCCGTCGAGGTATCCACGCTGATCAGAGCCACGCCCGAGGAGGTCTGGGCCGTCGTGATGGATCCCGACCGCCTCGGCGACTGGGTGACGATCCACCGCCGCGTGAGCGACGCGTCACCCGGACCGGTACGGAGGGGCTTCCACATGGCGCAGACGATCAACCTCCGCGGCGCGAACTTCAAGGTCCGGTGGGTACTCGCCGAATGTGAGTTCGCCCGCCTCGCCGTCTGGCAGGGCCGAGGACCCGCGATGTCGACGGCGCACACCGAGTACCTGTTCGCACCGGACCCCGCAGGCACCAGGTTCCACTACACCAATGACTTCCGTGCACCATTCGGTCCGCTCGGTGCCGTCGCCAGCCGGGCTCTGGTCGGCGGGATCCCCGAGCGCGAGGCGAAGAACTCCCTCGCCCGGCTCAAAACCCTGCTCGAGCGGGGCTCGACCCAACCATCGCGTATGTGACAGTCCACGCCAGCGGCGAAATCTACGAGTCCACGCTCGCGGCGAAATCTACGCCGGCCGGGAGTTGTGTGTGTCTTCCAAGTGTGCATACACTGTTACTCTCCCATTTCCGGCCAAGGAGTCCTTGTGAGTAATTTCTTGGAAGAGAAGCGAACCGAGATCGCCGAGCGGATGCGCGAGCTGGAGCCGCTGATAGAGGAATACCGGCAACTCGAAGCTGCCCTCAAGGCACTTGCGGCCGTGCGGAGCACCCCGGCCGCGACACCCCGCGTGCGGGTCGCCCGCAGCCGGCCGAGCGCGAACGGGTCGACCGGACACTCGGCGTCGACCAAGCGCCGCGGACGTCCACGCGGCAGCGGCACACGCGCCCGTCAGGCGCTCGAGCTGGTCGGCTCACGACCCGGCATCACGATTCCCGAGATGGCCAGCGAGATGGGGATCAAGCAGAACTACCTCTACCGCGTCCTGCCGACCCTGGCCGAGGACGGCAAGGTCGTCAAGCGCGACCGCGGCTGGCACGCACTCACGGCCTCAGGCGGCGAGTAGAGCCTCGAACGCGGAAGTGTCGTCCGGACCCCCCGGTCCGGGCATCTTGGTGTCGGCGCTCAGCCGAGCCGCGGTCGGACCACCGTCAGACCGCGCACCCCTCGCTCGGGCCCCTGTCAGAGCGGCCCTCGGTCGGCCACCGTCAGGCCGCGCACCCTCGCTCGGGCCCCTGTCAGAGCAGCCCGAGCTCGACCACGGCGTCGCGTTCCTCGCCGAGCTCGGCGGCCGTCCGGTCGATCCGCGCGCGCGAGAAGTCGTTGACCTCGAGACCTTCGACCACCGTGAAGTCACCTCCCGCGCACGTCACCGGGAACCCGGCGACGATTCCCTCGGGCACGCCGTAGTGGCTGCCGTCCGAGGCGATCGCCATCGACACCCAGTCGCCGTCCGGCGTCCCGAGCGCCCAGTCGCGGACGTGGTCGACGGCCGCGTTGGCGGCCGACGCCGCGCTCGAGGCTCCACGCGCCGCGATGATCGCGGCTCCCCGCTTCTGGACGGTCGGCAGGAAGTCGTCCTCGAGCCACGCCCGGTCGGTGACGACCTCGGCGGCGTTCGAACCGCCGATCCTCGCGTTGAAGATGTCCGGGTATTGGGTCGCCGAGTGGTTGCCCCAGACGGTCATGTTCGTCACCTCGGCTACGCTCACCCCGGCCTTTGCCGCGAGCTGCGCCTTCGCGCGGTTGTGGTCGAGTCGCATCATCGCCGAGAACCGCTCGCGGGGGACGTCGGGGGCGTTGCTCATCGTGATCAGTGCGTTCGTGTTCGCCGGGTTGCCGACGACGAGGATCCGCACGTCGCTCGCCGCGTGGGCGTTCAGGGCCCGACCCTGGGGCTGGAAGATGCCGCCGTTCGCCTCGAGCAGATCGCTGCGCTCCATCCCCGGCCCGCGCGGGCGGGCACCGACCAGGAGGGCATAGCTGACCCCGTCGAAGGCTACGTTCGGGTCATCTGAGATGTCGACGTCCGAGAGGAGGGGAAACGCACAGTCGTCCAGCTCCATCGCCGTCCCCTCCGCTGCCTTGACGGCTTGTGGGATCTCGAGCAGTCGCAGCTCGACCGGGGTGTCCGGTCCGAGCATCGCGCCGCTCGCGATCCGAAACAGCAGCGCGTAGCCGATCTGACCGGCGGCGCCGGTCACGGCAATGCGAACCGGGGTTCTCGTCATGCGTTCATCTCCTCGATCACCGCGTCAGCGAACTCCGACGTGCCGACGGCGGTTGGGTCGTCACGTCGTGGCTTGAGATCGTAGGTGACCTTCTCACCCCGGGCGATCACCGCGGCCAATGCCCCCTCCATCCGTTTGGCGGCGTCGGTCTCGCCGAGATGGTCGAGCATGTAGACGCCGGACAGCATCAATGCGGTCGGGTTGACCATGTTGCGGCCCTTGTACTTCGGCGCCGACCCGTGGGTCGCCTCGAAGACCGCGGCGTGCGTGCCGATGTTCGCACCACCGGCCAGCCCCAGGCCGCCGATCATCCCGGCGCACAGATCGGAGACGATGTCGCCATAGAGGTTCGGGAGGACGAGGACGTCGTACTCCTCGGGCCGGCCGACCACCTGATTGCAGAGGTTGTCGACGATCCGGTCGTTGAACTCGATCTCCGGATGACGCTCGGCGACCTCGCGGGCGACCGAGAGGAACAGGCCGTCGGTGAACTTCATGATGTTGGCCTTGTGGACCGCAGTCACCTTCGACCGGCCCTTGGCCTTCGCGTAGGCGAACGCGGCCTCGACGATCCGCTCGGTGCCGAAGACCGAGATCGGCTTGATCGAGATTCCGGCGTCCGCCCGGACGGTGGCTCCGAGCTTGGCTAGTGCGCCGCGTAGCTCGGCGTTCTCCGGCGTCCCCTGCTCGAACTCGATCCCCGCGTAGAGGTCCTCCGTGTTCTCGCGGACGATCACGATGTCGGTCTCCGGGAACCGGGTCCGTACGCCGGCATAGGCCTTGCACGGGCGGATGCACGCGTAGAGGTCGAGCTCCTTGCGCAGGAGGACGTTGACCGACCGGAAGCCCGAGCCGACCGGTGTCGTCGTCGGTCCCTTGATGCCGACCTTCGTTCGCCTCAGCGACGCGAGCGTCTCGTCGGGAAACGGGTTGCCGGTCGCCTCGAACGCGTCGATGCCGGCCTCCTGCAGGTCCCAGTCGAACCCGACGCCGGTCGCCTCGAGGACGCGCCGGGTCGCCTGCGCCAACTCGGGGCCGGTTCCGTCACCAGGAATGAATGTCACTTCGTGAGCCACGGAGGATCCTCTTGCCTGCTGGGGGAAGGGCCGTCTCGGTCAGCGATGGTATCCGCGGGCGGCCGGCGGCGTATGCGCCCGGACCGGGCGGGTGCCAACATAGGTCGATGCGCCGCGGCGGAACGATCCAGCTCGCGCGGATCTTCGGAATCCGCGTCGGCGTCGGCACGAGCTGGTTCGTCGTGCTCTTCTTCTTCATCTACGTCCTCTCCGGGATCTTCGGCCAGCTGCTCGGCTCGAGCACCGACGGCTACCTGGTCGCCGTCGCGAGCAGCCTGCTCTTCTTCGTCTCGCTGATCCTCCACGAGCTCGGCCACGCCGTCGTCGCCCGGCGCCTGGGAATCGAGATCGAGGGGATCGATCTCTGGTTCTTCGGCGGACTCGCCAAGACCCGCGGCGACCCGACGTCGCCCGGCGACGAGTTCAAGGTCGCCGCCGCCGGGCCGCTCGTGACGCTCGTCGTCGTCCTGATCTGCCTCGCCGCGGCGGCCGCCTCGACCGGACTCGGGCCCTTCTACGACGCCGCGACCTTCGACACGACCGTCCACCAGACGCCGGCGCTCGTCCTGCTCGGCTTCGTCGCGACGATGAACGTCTTCGTGCTCGTCCTCAACCTCGTCCCGGCCCTTCCGCTCGACGGCGGTCGGATCGCGCGATCGATCGCCTGGCGGGTGACCGGCGACCGCGTCCGGGCGACGCGGGTGGCAGCAAAGTCAGGCCAGGTCTTCGCGATCGTGCTCGGCGGCCTCGGACTCCTCGCGCTGTCCGCCGGCCTCGTCTCGACCGCCCTCTGGGCACTGATCAGCGCCGTCTTCCTCTATCAGGGAGCCCGCGGAACCCTCGCCCAGACGATCCTCAGCGAGAAGATCAAGGCGATCAAGGTCTCCGACATCATGGACCGCGCGCCGGTCACGATCCCTTCGGCAACGACCCTCGTCGACGCGGAGGAGGAGTTCTTCGCGCGCTACCGGCAACCCTGGTTCGCGGTCGTCGGCGAGGCTCGTCAGTACATCGGGCTGCTGCGGTCCGAGCGGCTCGAGGCCGAGATGCAGGGCGGCCGCCCGGCGCTCACCGCCGGTGAGGTCTCAGACGACGAGCGGCCGTGGCGAATCGGACCCGGTCAGACGCTCGAGGAACTGCTCTCCTCCGACGGGCTGCGCCGACTCGGCGTGGTCGTGGCCGTCGATCCCGACGGAACGCTCGCCGGACTGGTCACGATCGCCGCCGTCCACCGCGCCCTGCGGCCGGCTGGCGGCCTATAGAGTTCGAAGGCGCCAGCCGGCTCGCCGGTGCCCGAAAAAGTAGAGACCGCGCCTGCATGCCCGAACATGACGTCCTGATCATCGGAGCCGGCCTCGCCGGGCAACGCGCGGCTCTCGCGGCGGCCCGCGAGGGCGTGACCGTCGCCCTGATGAGCAAGGTGCATCCCGTCCGCTCGCATTCGGTGGCTGCCGCCGGCGGGATCAACGCGGCGATCGCGGCCGACGACGACTGGCGCGAGCACGCCTACGACACCGTCAAGGGGTCGGACTTCCTCGGCGACCAGGACGCGATCGAGATCATGTGCAGCGAGGCGACGACCGAGGTCATGCACCTCGAGCACATCGGCGTGACCTTCCACCGCGACGCCGACGGTCTGCTCGACCTGCGGGCGTTCGGCGGCGCGTCGAAGAAGCGGACGGCGTACGTCGCGGACATCACCGGCCAGGCCCTTCTCCACGTGCTCTACGAGCAGTTGATGCGCCACTCGGCGAGGGTCGCCCGCTACGAGGAGTGGTTCGTGACCTCGATCATCCTCGACGGCTCCGGAACCTGCGTCGGCGCGATCGCCCGCGACATCCGCAGCGGCCGGATGGAGACGTTTCGCGCGAAGAACGTGATCCTCGCGTCCGGCGGCGCCGGCCAGTGCTACCGGCCGACGACGAACGCCCTGATCTGCACCGCCGACGGGATCGCCCAGGCCTACCGGGTCGGCGCGGCCCTGATGGACATGGAGATGGTCCAGTACCACCCGACGACGCTCGCCGAGAACGGCTTTCTGATCACCGAGGGAGCCCGCGGCGAGGGCGCGCACCTGCTCAACAGCGACGGCGACCGGTTCATGGAGCGGTACGCCCCGAACAAGATGGAGCTCGCCTCGCGCGACGTCGTCTCCCGGGCCGAGCAGACCGAGATCCTCGAGGGTCGGGGGGTCGGTGCCGGCGGGAAGGGCATCTACCTCGACATCACCGTCGTCCCGAAGAAGCGGATCCTCGAGTCGCTGCGGGAGATCGTCAACATCGGACGCGACTTCGCCGGCGTCGACATCACCCGGGAGCCGATCGTGATCCAGCCGGGCCAGCACTACATCATGGGCGGCGTCAAGACCGACAACAACGGGGCGACGGCGATCGACGGTCTCTACGCCGCCGGCGAGGTCGCCTGCGTCTCGGTCCACGGGGGCAACCGGCTCGGGGCCAACTCGCTGCTCGACACGCTGATCTTCGGGCGCCGCAGTGGCGAGCACGCGGCCGCCCGCGCACAGGGGATCCCGATGCCACAGGTCTCGGACGCCCGGCTCAACGACGACCGGGCGATGATCGAGACGATCGTCGCGCGTCCGCATCGGGGTCGGCGGATGTCGGAGATCCGGGAGGAGCTGGGGACCACGATGAACTCCGAGGTCGCCGTCTACCGGGACGCCGCCGGCCTCGGCCGCGCGCTCGACGTCGTCCGTCGCCTCAAGGAGGAGGCCGCCGACTGCTACGTCGACGACCGGGGCTCCGTCTTCAACCAGGACGTCCTCGGGGCGATCGAGCTCGGCTACATGATCGATTGCGCGGAGACGATCGTCGTCGGCGCGATCGAGCGCAAGGAGTCTCGGGGCGCCCAGTTCCGGACCGACTTTCCCAAGCGCGACGACGCGAACTGGCTCAAGCACATCGTGATCGCGCCGGACGCCGCCGGTCAGCCGGAGGTCTCCTACGCGCCGGTCACGATCACCCGGTGGCAGCCCGAGGAGAGGAAGTACTGATGGCCGAGTTCACCCTCCGCCTGCGACGCTTCGACCCCGAGTCGGGTGAGCCGCCCTACTGGGACGAGCACCAGATCGAGCTCGAGCCGCACCGGTCGGTGCTCGAGGGGATCCTCCAGGCCCGGGCACGCTTCGACGGCTCGATCGGGATCCGCTGCTCCTGCCGGGCGGCGATCTGCGGCTCGTGCGGCGTGCGGGTCAACGGCGAGCCCGGCCTGGCCTGCCACACCCATCTCGACGCGGCGAGCGCCAGCTCGCCGGACGGCGTGATCGAGGTCGAGCCGATGGGGAACATGCCGGTGATCAAGGATCTGATCGTCGACATGGAGGCCGTCCACTGGAAGAAGATCCGCGCCGTCACCCCCTGGCTGCTCGGCCGCGAGCCGGCCCCCGAGCGGGAGCATGTCGTCCCGCGGGAGACGATGGTCGACGTCACCCAGACGATGGCCTGCATCCAGTGCGGGGCGTGCGTATCCGACTGCCTGGCGATGGAGGTCGACGACGAGTTCATCGGGCCGGCGGCGCTCGCCAAGGCCTACCGGTTCGTCGGTGATCCACGCGACTCCGAGCGCGAGGCCCGGCTGCGGGAGCTGGCCGAGGACGAGCACGGCCTGTACACGTGCACGCACTGCTTCAAGTGCGTCGACGCCTGCCCGAAGGGGGTCGACCCGATGGGTCAGATCATGCGCCTGCGGCGGATCGCCGGGAACGACCTGGGAATCGACGACCGCAACAACGGCCACCGGCACGAGGTCGCATTCGTCAAGAACATCGAGCGCAACGGAGTCCTCCACGAGGCCGACCTGCTGACCGACTCCTACGGCGGCAAGCTCCACCCACGGGCCTTCCCCGAGCTGATGGCCTCGGCTCCGGCCGTGCTCAGCGCGGTCCTCCGGGGGAAGGTCACGCCCGCCAAGGCCCTCCTCCACCACCACAAGGCGCCGAAGTCGGTCAAGAAGATCTTCGAGGAGATCGAGGGCCGAGCCGAGCGCTATGAGCTCAACCTTTACGTCAGCGGCCGCGACGAGGACGACGACGCCCCGCCGGCCGGAGAGGAGCGTTCCCGATGAAGGTGGCCTACTGGCCGGGATGCGTCAGCCGCGGCTTCACTCCCGAGCTCCACGGCTCGATGGCGAAGATCGCACCACTGCTCGACATCGAGCTGATCGAGCTCGACCGGGGCAACTGCTGCGGGGCGGGTGTGATCGCCGAGCACAACCAGGAGCTGGCCGACACCCTCAACGCCCGGACCTTCGCCCTCGCGCAGGAGACCGACGGCGAGCTGATGATGAACATCTGCTCGACCTGTCAGGGCGCCCAGACCGAATGCCAGGAGCGACTCGACGCGAACGCCGACTACCGCGACCACGTCAACCAGACGCTGGCCCCCGAGGGTCTCGGCTACACGAAGGGACTCGCCAACAAGAACTTCCTCTGGCTGCTGGTCGAGGAGCTCGGGCTGGACGGCCTCCGCGCACGGGTCAAGCGGCCGCTGAGCGGCCTGCGGGTCGGCCCGTTCTACGGCTGCTACATCGTCCGCCCGCGGACGCGGATCGGGATCGACGCCGAGCATCCGCGCGACAAGTACCTCGAGCAGGTGATCGACGCCCTCGGCGGCACGGTGATCGACTACGCCGGCTCGCACAAGTGCTGCGGATTCCCGATCATCACGATGAACAAAGAGGCGTCCCTGACCCAGGCCGGGCGCCACCTCGCCGACGCGGCCGACGCCCAGGCCGACTGCCTGGTCACCCCGTGCCCGCTCTGCCACCTCAACCTCGACCTCCAGCAGCCGCTGGCCGAACGGATCGTCGGCCGGGACCTGAAGATGCCGGTCCTCCACCTTCCCCAGCTCGTCGGCCTCGCCCTCGGGCTCGAGCCGAAGGAGCTCGGCATGAATCGCCACGTCGTCCGCCCGAGTGCCGTGATCGACTGGTCGACGACGGTCGTCGCCGCGGCGGCCGGTTAGCCGGCGGCCGCGAGCCCGGCGCTCGAGATCGCGACCTTTCTGCTCGATGACCCCGCCGACCGACGTTCCCGACGACCGGGAACGAGGGGCCTGCCCTGGTCTTACCCGAGGACGCCGGCCGCGTCGCCGCTCAAGAGCCCGCGCTCGACCGCCAGCTCGGCCAGCTGGACGGCGTTCAGGGCAGCCCCCTTGCGGAGGTTGTCGCCGACGATCCACAGGTTCAACGTCCTCGGGTTCGACGGATCCCGGCGGATCCGGCCGACCAGGACGTCGTCGCCGCCGGCCGCGAGCGACGCCAGCGGGTAGACGGCATGGGCCGGGTCGTCGAGCACGCGGACGCCCGGCGCCTGCGCGAGCAGCTCGCGAGCCCGTTCGGGCGAGAGGTCGTCCGCGGTCTCCAGGTTGACCGACTGCGAGTGGCCGACCCGGACCGGCACGCGGGCGCACGTCGCGGTGATCCGCAGCTCCGGCAAGCCGAGGATCTTCCGCGTCTCGCCGATCATCTTCCGCTCTTCGGTCGTGTAGTCGTCCCCGTCCTTGAAGGTCTCGACCTGCGGCAGGACGTTGAACGCGATCTGGTGGGGGTAGATCTTCGCGGCCGGCGGGTCGACGCCCGAGAGGATCGCCCGCGCCTGGTCGTTCATCTCGGCGACCGCCCGCACCCCGGTCCCCGACGTCGACTGGTAGGTCGAGATCACGAGCCGCTCGATCCCCGCGGCGTCGTGGAGCGGCTTGAGGCCCACGACCATCTGCATCGTCGAGCAGTTCGGGTTCGCGACGATCCCCGAGTGGCCGTCGATCGCCTCGGGGTTGACCTCGGAGACGACGAGCGGGATCTCCGGCCGCATCCGCCACTGCGACGAGTTGTCGATCACCAGGCAGCCGTGCTGCGCAAACCGCGGCGCCCACTCGGCAGAGACGGTCGATCCGGCCGAAAAAAGTGCGACGTCGAAGCCGGCGATCGACTCGTCTGAGAGCCCGGCGACCACCCGCCCGTCGAGCTCGCGACCGGCCGACCTGGCTGAGGCGAAGGGAACGACCTCGCTCGCGGGGAAGCCCCGCCGACCGAGAACATCCAACATCACTGTTCCCACGGCGCCGGTCGCGCCGACCACCGCAACCCGAAAAGAAGAGCTCATGTGACGAGCGGCCGGCCGAAGGGATCTTCTCGCTCGGACTCCGACGCGTCGAGGCCGAACGCCGAATGGAGTGCCCGGACCGCCTCGGCGATCCGGTCGAGTGCGATCACGCAGGAGATCTTGATCGGCGAGGTCGCGATCATCTCGATGTTGATCTCGGCCTCCCCTAGGACCCGGAAGACCTTGGCCGCGACCCCCGGGTGGCTGCGCATACCCGCCCCGATGATCGACACCTTGCCCATCGCCTCGTCCGTCGCGACGTCCTCGATCCCGAGCTCGCCGACGATCTCGCCGAGTGCCCGCCGGACCTCGCGGAGGTCCTCGGCCGGAACGGTGAACGACATGTCCGCCCGCCGGCCGTCGCCGACCGGCTCGTTCTGGATGATCATGTCGACGTTGACGTTGGCCTCCGCCAGCGCCCCGAAGATCCTGCCGGCGATGCCGGGATGGTCGGGCACGCCGAGCAGCGTGACGCGGGCCTCTCCGGTCGAGTGGGTGACGGCTGTGACGAGTGGTCTCTCCATGGTCTCCTGCTCTGCCAGGACAACGGTACCGGGCGCGTCGTCAAAGCTCGATCGGCAATGGATCCGGACCCCGTGGTTGCGGGCGTACTCGACCGACCGCAGCTGGAGCACGCCGGCCCCCGACGCGGCCATCTCGAGCATCTCCTCGAAGGAAACGACCGCCAGCATGCGGGCTTCCGGGACGATCCGCGGGTCGGCGGAGAAGACGCCGGCGACATCCGTGTAGATCTCGCACTCCTCGGCCCCGAGGGCGGCGGCGACCGCGACGGCCGTCGTGTCGGACCCGCCCCGCCCGAGCGTCGTCACGTCGTGCGCGGTCGAGACTCCCTGGAACCCCGCCACCAGGACGATGCGGTCGTCGTCGAGCGCTCGTTTGATCCGATCTGCCCGGACGTCGAGGATCTTGGCCTTCGTATGCGAGGTGTCTGTCACGATGCCGGCCTGTGAACCGGTCAGCGAGATCACGTAGTGGCCCATGTCGTTGATCGCCATCGCGCACAGCGCACACGAGATCCGCTCGCCCGTCGACAGGAGCATGTCCATCTCCCGCGGGTGGGGCGCGTCCGAGACCTCGGCGGCCATCGCGATCAGCTCGTCGGTCGTCTTCCCGCGGGCCGAGAGCACGGCGACGACCCGGTGGCCTGACTCCCGCTTGTCGACGATCCGCCGCGCCGCCCGCTTGATCCGGTCGGCGTCGGCGACCGACGTGCCGCCGAACTTCATCACGATGATCTTGTCCATGGGTCGGCCCCAGGATACGGCCTGATGGGTCGGGCTCCCTCCCGCCGGCTCGTCGTGATTCTCGTCGTCGTCGCGATCCTCGCCGGCGCCCTCCTCGCCCTGGTCCAGGGACCGAGCCATTCGACCAAGCCCGCGACCGGTGGCTCGCGCTTCGGCCAGACCAACACGCCGACCCCGGGTCGGTCGCTCCTCGACGCCCTCGCGCCACTCCTCGCCGGGGTCGCCGCGACCGACGCCGGCGGACGCGGCGGGGTCAGCCCGGTCCTCGCCCGCGACGTCGCACAGCTGTTCCTGATCGGGATCGACGCCACCCCGGCGACGGCCGCCCGCCTGCGTGCCCACGACTGGGGCGGAGTCGTCCTCGGTCGGGCCAACTACTTCTCGCCGTCCCAGGTCTTCGCCCTGACTCAGGGGATCAAGGCTTCGGTTGGGACCGCGCCGCTGATCTTCGTCCGCCAGGGCGGCGGCAAGAGCAACGCGTTCCCCGGCCTGGCGCCCGTCAGCCAGCCGACGCTCGGTGCCGCCGGCCGACCCGATCTCGTCAACGGCCAGGCCCAACTCGCGGCGCAGCAACTCCGCCAGGTCGGCGCGAACGGGACGCTCGCCCCGGACGCCGACCTCGCCGACACCGGTGGGCCGGCCGCCGGCCGTGGCTACGCCGCAGATCCGGCGACGGTCGCCAAGCTCACGGCGGCCGCCGTGTCCGGCTACACGACCGGCGGGCTGATCTCGGCCGTCGGCCACTTCCCCGGCGAGGGCGCCGCCGACCGGGACCCAGAGCTCGGGGCCGCGACCGTCGGCCTGAGCCTCGCGAGCCTGGACGCCAACGACATCAAGCCGTTCCGGGCGGTCGCCGGCCTCGCTCCGGTGATCCAGATGTCCGACGCCCTCTACACGGCCTTCGACAGCGGCGCGAGCCCGGCGACCCTCCTCCCGGGCGCAGTCGGCCTGCTGACCGGAAAGCTCGGCTTCACCGGGGCCGTGATGAGCGGCGACCTCCAGGCAGCCGCCGCGGCAACCGGCGTGACGGTGGCTCAGGCAGCGGTCAGCGCGCTCCAGGCGGGTTGTGACCTGCTCTACGTCCCCGGCGCCGCGGCCGACGCCGAATCGGCCTACGACGCGATCCTCGCAGCCGTCTCCCACGGCGTGATCAGCCGCAGCCGCCTGGCCGCGGCCGACGCGCGGGTGGCCGCGCTCAAGCGGGCCTACCACCTCGGCGCCTGAACGGCGACTCGTCCGGTCAGTCGCCGGCCGCTGTCGTTGACATCCGGCCCGGTCGTCGTCGACGTCCTCGTGGTGGTCGTGTACGTCGGCGTGGAAGTCGTCGAGGTCGGCGCGGACGTCGTCGAGGTCGGCGCGGAAGTCGTCGAGGTCGGCGCGGAAGTCGTCGAGGTGGGGACGGAGGTCGTCGACACCGGGCTGGTGCCAGTCTGCGTCGCAGGGTCGCCGCCGACGCCATGGAGTCCGACGCTCAAAGATCTCGTCGAGCCGACTTCGACCACGAGGGTGGCCTGACGGGTCCCGGTCGCGCCGGGGATGAACTTCACCCGCAGCGCGCAGCGGCCGCTCTCGCTGGCCATGCCCGGCGTGCAGTCGCCGTCGTCGAGCGCGAAGTCGGCCGCGTCGGGACCCGAGACATATGCCTGCGCGAACGTGACGTACTGACCGTCGGGCACCGAGAACGCGAGCGTCGTCTCGCGCCCGAGCTCGATCGTGCCGAAGTCGGCCGACAGGGGCGGACGGAAGCAGCCGTTGATGCAGAAGAACTCCGGCCCGAAATCGACCTGGACGGTAGCCGTCGGCGGACTTCCGGTCGACCCACTCCCGCCCGCGTCGGAGCCACTCCGATTCCCGTTCCCGGTGCCCTTCCCCGGCCCCGTACCGTTACCCGTCCCGGTGCTCTTGGGGCCCGTCTGCGGGGTTCCCGACCCGGAGAAGGACCCCGTCCTCTGCAGGGTTCCCGACCCGGAGGACGACTCCTTGTGAGTGCTTGAGCCGGTCGTCGTCGTGGCCGAGACACCGGCGACGTGGGTGGCGGAGGTGCCTCCGCCGCATCCTGCGACGGCCACCACGACGATGACGGCGACGACGACGGCGAAGGCGGCCGGGGCCCGCGATCGGGTGGGTCCCAGGGTCATCGTCCGAACTCGAATCGGAGGGTCGGGCCGTCGGCGAGGACGATCGCGTTTCCGGCGACGTTACCGGCAGTCCGAGACCAGTCGTCGGGAAGCAGGAAATAGCGGCCACCGCTGTGGACGAGGAGTCGCATGCCGGAGTAGCGATAGCCGTATGCGGAATCGCGACTCGCCAGCGCCTGCTCGGAGACCCCGGGTCCGCCGAGAAACAGGCGGTGAGCCGAGAACACGGTGACCTCAGGACGGCTCGCGAGGTTCGCCGCGAGCTCGATCGCCTTGCCGCGGCCGAGTGCGTTTGCGTAGACCGAGGCCGTCCAGAAGGCACTGAGGACGACGACCGCCCCGACCAGAGCGACGTGGACATTGATACCGGCCGCGGCAACCGGGCGGGCGCTCGGTCGGCGGAGGCGACCGATGATGTGGATGCCGAAGGCCAGCGCTGCGATCCCGAGGCCCGGGCTGGCGGGAGGAAACAGGTAGCCGAGTGACAGCGAGGTCGGCTCGAAGACGCCGTATACGCCGAGTGCGAAGAGCGGACCGCCGAGCGCCACGGCGGTCCAGGCGCAGACCCGCAAGAGACCTGTCCGGTCGGGCTTGACCAGGTTACGAGCGACGAGCCCGTTCAGGGTGACGGCCGCCAGGGAGAGGAGGATGACGGCGCCGAGCGGGACGAACAGGGCCTGGGCGCTGCGCAGGACGTAGTCCTGGGTCGAGTAGCCGAGCAGGCTTGGGTCGATGTCGAAGAAGTTGCTGCGGGCGTTGGTGAACGTCCATCCGAAGTAGAAGGCCAGCGATCCGACAAGCGTGGTCGGGGCGACGAAGAGCTTGACCAGATCGAGCGCGCCCCGCGGAGGAGCAACACGCTCAGGGGGCGAGTCTTCGGCCGACCTGTTCCACAGCGACTCGAGTGCCTCCCCGGTTGCCGAGACGATCCCGTCGGACTTGTCAACCGCCACGGCCCCTCCGTTCAGTCTGCCGCGATCGACCCGGTTCGACCGCCACCGACTGCTTGACTCTCCCGACCGTAACACCCGACCGCCGGGCGTTGTGTGAGCCGTGTCACACAACCGTCTTGCATTTCGCAGGGGGATCTCCTCGCCCGTTCGGGCCGACCGCGAGGCGGGCCGCGTCGCCCGTTCAGGCGATCGTCAGGGTCCCGCTGGGATCCTCACGCGATGACCGGCAAACGCGTCGCGTAGCACGGCTCGGCCGCCGACCCTGCGGATGCGCACGGCGCCGGGTCGCCTCCGCCAGCCGGCCCGCCGGCCGGGCCCCCGGCCGGCCCCCGCGTCCCGCCGGGCAGCGGTGGTCGGTGCCTTGCCCGGGGTCGCAGCCGTCGTCCTCGCGGCCGGGCTTCGCCTCTGGCCGGCGAGCCGACCGACCGGCAACCTCTTCTACGACGCGGCGGTCCGCAGCATGGGTCTGTCGTGGCACAACTTCTTCTTCGGGGCGATCGAGCCCGGCGGGAGTGTGAGCATCGACAAGCCGCCCGGCGACCTCTGGCTCCAGGTCGCGTCGACGAAGCTGCTCGGCTTCACGACGTTCGCGCTCCACCTGCCGGAAGCGCTCGCCGGGACGGCGGCGGTCGGGATGCTCTACTGCGTGGTGCGGTCGGTCTGGGGCCCGTTGGCCGGAGGACTTGCCGGCTTTGCCCTGGCGGTCCTGCCGATCTCGGTGCTGACGTCGCGCAGCGACACGATGGACTCGGTGACGATGGCGCTGCTGGTCGCCGCTCTCTGGGCGTCGGTCCGCGCCCTCCAGACGCGGCGGTGGACCTGGGTGCTGGCGAGCGCGGGCCTCGTCGGGGTTGCCTTCAACGTGAAGCTCGCCCAGGCCCTGATCCCGCTGCCCGGCCTCGCGGTGATGTGGTGGGCGGCCGGTCGGCGCCGGGCGGGGGGCGGCCGGTCGTCGGCGTCGGCTCGGGGGATGCCGATCCTCCTGGCGGCCGGGGCGGTCGTCGTCGTGGTCTCGATGTCGTGGATCACGATCGCCTCGCTGACGCCGGTTCGAGACCGTCCGTATCCGGTCGGGTCGGGGAACGGGAGCATCTACCGGGTCGTCTTCCTGTTCAATGGGCTCGACCGCATCCGAGGGTCCAGTCCCCAGCTCGGCTCGTCGGATCCGACGCTGCCCGGGCCGCTGCGGTTGTTCGGCGCGAGGGCCGACTACGACCAGCTGATCGGCGTCGAGCTGGCGACGGCGCTCGCGCTGGCGCTCGCCGTCGGCCTGGTCGGGAGGATCCGGCCGGCGGGGATACGCCGGGTCGGGTCCGGCGGAGGGGATGCCGAGCACGGGCACGGGCACGGGCGCGAGGACGAGCGCGAGCGCGAGCACTCGGACGGGCACGAGGACGAGGACGAGGGCGAGGACGAGGACGCGGACGACCACGGATACGGGCACGAGCACGAGCACGAGCACGGGACGCGCGTCGCCCTGTGGACGGCGGCCGGTCTGGGGATCTGGCTGGTCACGGCGGTCGGTCTCCTGTCGGGGATTCGCCAGCTCCAGACGCGCTATCTGGAGACGGCCTCGCCGGCGGTGGCGGCCGTGCTAGGGGTGTGCGCGGCCGGGCTGATCGGCCGACTGGTTCGCGGCGACGATCGGGGTGCGGACGGGGATGCCCGGCTCGCGCGGGCGCCGCGGTGGGCGCTGGCGGCGGCAATCGGGGTGGGCGGTCTGTATGGAATCGCGTCGGCGACGGACACAGCCGGGCGGCTCGCGGGCGGGGCCGGGGTCGCCGGGGGCGTCGTGCTGGCGTGGTGGGCCGGGGGGCGGCGGGGACTGGGCGTCGTCGGCGCCTGCGCGATCGTCGGCTTGGCCGTGCTCGCCCTGCCGCTGCGAGTCTCGGTCGACGTGATCGGTCGGGGGTTCAACGACGCGACGCACGGCGGTTCGGGCGCGCAGTACGCCGGGTTCCTCCGGGCCCATCGGGGACGGGCTCACTACGAGGCGGCGAGCGGCGACACGCTCGGCGTGGTCGGGCTGATCGCAACCGATGCGCAGCCGGTGCTGATCCTCGAGGACGTCAAGGGACCGCTGGTTCGCCTGGCGCGACTCGAGCGGCTGGTCCGTCGGGGGGCGGTCCGCTACGTCCTGATCGACCATCCGTGCACGAACGGACGGCGGTGTCCGTCGGTGATCTCGTGGTCGGTGCGACACGCGGTCCGAATTCGCGGCTACCTGTACGCCTACACGGCGTCTGCGTCTGCGTCTGCCGTCTGCGTCGGCGTCGGCGTCGAGTCGAGCGGGCTCCGTCCGGCCTCCCGACCCTACGAGGCGGTCCGTCGACCGGAGAACGCCCGGCCGAGGGTGACCTCGTCGGCGTACTCGAGATCTGAGCCGACGGGCAGGCCGCTGGCGAGTCGGGTGACGAGGATCTCGGACGAGCGGCGGCGGAGGCCGGCGGCGACGTGGAGCGCGGTGGCCTCGCCGGTCGTCGTGGGGTTGGTGGCGAGGACGACCTCGCGGACGGGGGCGTCGGGATCGCCGATCCGGAGCATCAGCTCGGCGATCCGGAGATCGTCGGGGTCGATGCCGTCGATCGGGGAGAGGGCGCCGCCGAGGACGTGGTAGCGGCCGCGGTACTCGTGTGTCCGCTCGATCGGAATCACGTCGGAGGGCTCCTCGACGACGCAGATCAGCGACGAGTCGCGGCGGTCGTCGTCGCAGATCCGGCAGCGGGGGCCCTCGGCGAGGTTGAAGCAGACCTCGCAGAGGCCGATGCGCTCCTTGACCTCGCGGATCGCATCGGCCAGGGCGGCGGCGTCCTCGGGGGTCGAGCGGAGGATGAAGAAGGCCAGCCGCTGGGCGGTGCGGTTGCCGATTCCGGGGAGCTTGGAGAGCTCGGTGACGAGCCGCTGGATCGGCGGGGCGTGCATTGCGAGGCGGGTCGGAAGGCCGCGGAGCTCAGAAGCCGGGAAGCCCGAGGCCGCCGAGGGCTCCGAGATCGAGGCCGCCGGTGGCGCCGCCCATCTTCTCGGAGGCGAGCTCCTGGGCGGCGCGGAGGCCTTCGTTGACGGCGGCGAGGACCATGTCGGAGAGCATCTCGGGGTCTTCGGGGTCGATCGCCTTGGCGGCGATCTTGATCTCGGTGAGGACGAGGGCGCCGGTGACCTTGACGGTGACCATGCCGCCGCCGACCGAAGCGGTGACCTCGGCGGTGGCGAGCTCCTCCTGGGCGCGGGCCATGTCAGCCTGCATCTTCTGTACCTGCTTCATCATCTTCTGCATGTTCGGCTGGGGCATGAGGGGCTCCGGTTCAGGTTGTCAGGCATCCAGCTCGTGGGCGTCGAACTCGACCTTGAGGCGGGCGACCCACTCGGCGTCGGTCAGCGTGGCGGGCGGGTCGGACGGTGTGGCGGGCTCGCGGAGATCGTAGGCGAGGGCGAGCGTGCGTCCGGTGACGACGCGCAGGGCGTCGGCGACGGCCAGGCGGTTGGGCGAGTCCTCGGCCTTGCGGCGCAGGAAGGCGGAGTCGAGGGGAAACGCGAGGACGAGCCGGTGGTCGGTGAGCTCGACGGGCAGGGCGTCGGCGATCACGGCGGCAAGCATCCGGTTGGCGGTGCCGACGGCTTCGAGGACGGCCGGCCAGAGGGCGATGATGCGCTCGAGCGTGAGCGGCTCAGGGCTGGAAAGGGCGGGGAGGGTCGAGTCCGTCTGCTGTGGAGCGGTCTCGGGTGCTTGGACGGTGCGGCCGGGAGGTGGCGGCGGGGGTTCGGCCGGGGGCGGCGGGGAAGGGGCGGCCTGGTGGTTGGGCTGGCGGGAGCCGCCGGCGACCGCCGGGGGCTCGGCCGCGGGGCTGGCCCGGCCGGTCAGGCTGACGTCGGGCGTGGGCGCGACCTCGTTCGCCGGCGTGACCTCGTTCGCCGGCGCCACCTCGCTCCTCGGCGTGAGCGGGTTCGTCGGCGTGAGCTCGTTCGCCGGGGCCACCTCGCTCCTCGGCGTGAGCGCGGTCGACGGCGCGGGCTCGGCTGCGTCAGAAGGCGCCGCCGGCGCTGACGGGGGGACCGCCGGCGCCGCGTCGGGAGCGGCCGGGGTGAGGGGGGCGGGCGGGGAGCCGGCAAGGGCGGCCTCGAGGCGGGCGATCCGCTCGAGGAGGGCGTCGGTGGAGGCGTCGAGGGGGGGTCGGGCGGCCTTGACGAGGGCGAGCTCGAGCTGGGTGCGGCCGTCGGCGCCGTTGCGCAGGGCGGCGAGGGCGGCGGCGAGGAGGTCGAGCAGGCGGACGAGGGTGGCCGGGGGAATTCGGGTGGCCTGGTCTGTGATCTGGTCGTCGCGTTCGGGGGTGACGGCGATCTCGGGGGGGACGTGGAGGTCGAGCGTCTGGACGACGAGGACCTCGCGGACGTGGGACTCGAGCTCGCGGACGAAGCCGGCGGGGTCGCGACCGGTGTCGACGGCGGCGGCGACGGCCTCCAGGGCGCGGCGGGGGTCGCCGGCGTTGACGGCCTCGAGCGTGGCGAAGAGGAGCTCGGCGTCGGCGACGCCGAGGACGGCGAGAACGTCGTCGAGAAGGATCGTCGGGCCGCTGTAGGTGCGGAGCTGCTCGAGCGTGCCGAGGGCGTCACGGAAGCTGCCGGAGGCATGGCGGGCGAGGAGGGCGACGGCGGCGGGCGGGACGTCGATCTGCTCGGCGATCGCGGTCCGGCGCAGGACGGTGGCGATCTGGTCGGCGGTCGGCCGGTGGAAGTCGAAGCGGTGGCAGCGGTCGACGACGGTCGGGAGGACCTTCTGGGCCTCGGTGGTGGCGAGCACGAAGATCGTGTTGGGCGGTGGCTCCTCGAGGGTCTTGAGGAAGGCGTTCCAGGCGGCGGTCGAGAGCATGTGGGCCTCGTCGAGGATGTAGACCTTCTGGCCGCCGGAGACGGGGGCGTAGGCGACGGACTCGCGGAGAGCTCGGATGTCGTCGACCGAGTTAGACGAGGCGGCGTCCATCTCGATCACGTCGAGCGAGGTCGCGGAGGCGATCGAGCGGCAGGAGTCGCAGGTGCCGCAGGGGGTGATCGTGGGGGCGTCGCGGCAGTTGAGGCAGGCGGCGAGGATCTTGGCCATCGAGGTCTTGCCGGTGCCGCGGGAGCCGACGAAGAGGTAGGCGTGGTGGACCATGTCGCGGACGACGGCATTCGAGAGGGTCCGGACGACGTGCTCCTGGCCGACGACGTCGGCGAAGCTGCGGGGACGGTGGCGACGGTAGAGCGATGGACTGGTCGACACGAGCCTCCAGTCTAGTCCGGGGGGTGCGCGGACGGCGGCCGCCGGCCGCCGTCGGGCGAGCGGGAGGGGGCGGCGGAGATATATGGACCGTGCACCCTCTGTCGAGGTGTTCAAACGGGGTCCTTACGTCATCCGGAAGCTCCGGTCTGGAGTTCCCTCTGCGCCTGCCGGTTGCCGCTTAAGGCTGCTTCCTTCCGGACCTGACCTGGTTCACAGGCCGACACCGCAGGGGACCCAAAACCATCGACGCCCCAGACGACGGGGCGACCCGGAGGAAGCACCCCTCGAGAGGGAATTCGGCCCCGCTAGAGCGGATTGCGGATTCAGGGCGCCGCTACGTCCCCGCCTAGCACGGTCCGGCTGGGATCCTACTCGGCCTGGGCGGGAGGCGGTCGTCGCGGCAGCTTGTCGCGGCGCCCTGTGCGGCACGTTGTTAGGAGATAGTTGCGCGCGCAATCCTCTGCTATGTTGCGTGTGCAACCACTTTCGCCCGGCGGCGGTGGCCGGGAAAGTCGACTTCGAGGAGCAGGACATGCCAACGACCGAAGAGCAGTTGATTGCGCAGGGAACGTGGAACGTCGACCCGAAGCATTCGAGCGTCGAGTTCCAGGTCAAGCACATGGGGATCGCGACGGTGAAGGGATTCTTCGGGGAGTTCGAGGGGGCGCTCGAGGTCGGTGAGACGCTGGGCGAGTCGAAGGCGTACGGAAAGGTCGTCGTCGACAGCGTCACGACGCGCGACGAGGCGCGGGACGGCCACCTGAAGTCGGGGGACTTCTTCGACGCGGCGACCCACACGGAGATCACCTTCGCGTCGACGTCGATCACGGGCGGGTCGGGCGACGAGCTGACGATCGAGGGTGACCTGACGATCCGGGGAGTGACGAAGCCGATCACGCTGAAGGCGACGGTCGACGGAGCGGACACGGACCCGTGGGGCAACGAGCGGGTCGGCGTCGAGGCGACGACGACGATCGTGCGGTCGGACTACGGGATGAGCTTCAACCAGGCGCTCGGCAGCGGGAACCTGCTGGTGTCCGACAAGGTCAAGATCATCCTCTCGCTGTCGGCGGTCAAGGCAGCCTGACCCGGGGGAGCTCGCGGGCGGAGCGGTTCACGATGCCGGCTTGCGGCCGGCGGACGAGGCCCGAGCGCGATTGCCGCAGACGTCCGCCGGCCCCGCGAGATGCGAGGCCGGCGGCCCTGTCTGTACGCGCCCGGCAACAGCGTGCTGGGTCCGCGGCCTAGAAGAGCAGCGCTCCCTTGATCGTCGCGCTCAAGGGACTGGGCAGAGCGTCCAACAGACCTGCACCGTGCGTCCCGGGCGTCCCGCTCGCCCCGTCGATCGCCGTCGCGTCGCCGCCGCTACCGCCGGTGCCGCCGAACAGGATGGCGCTGCCGCCGTTGCCGCCATTGCCGCCGTTGGCGCCGCTACCGCCGTTGCCGCCGTTGCCGCCGATCAGCAGCGAATCGCTGCCCTTGCCGCCATTGCCGCCGTTGCCGTCGGCGCCGGTATTGCCCGCTGTCCCCGGCCCGGTAGTCGTTGCCCCGCCGCCGACGGTCGTGCTCTTGGTGGCCCCGCCGCCAGCACCTCCCGCGCCGCCGTCTCCGCCGTTTCCACCGCTGCCGCCGAGAATCAGGCCGAAGCCGCCGTCGCCGCCGATGCCGCCGATGCCGCCTGTGCCACCGTTGCCACCGGTGGCAGCTGCGACCGCGGGGGCGTCCTCGCGAGTGGTGGTCGCGCTGGCCGAGGCCGTACCGCCAGCGCCGCCAGTCCCACCGGTCGCTCCGTTGCCGCCGTTGCCGCCGAGCAGCAGGGCGTTCCCGCCAAAGCCGCCGGCGCCGCCGGAGCCGCCGGGGCCACCGTTACCGGCGATGGCGCTCGCGGTCGCGAACGTGTCCTCGGAGCCGCCGGTCGCAGTCGCGGTCGCGTCACCGCCCTTCCCGCCGGTGCCTCCGAATCCACCGTCACCGCCATTGCCGGCCAGGATCAAGGCGGCCCCACCGTCGCCGCCGGCGCCCCCGTTCCCGCCCTGCGCACCGTCGAACCCGAGGGCAACCGCCTCGGCAGTGGGACCGGAGCCGGGTGATGGATCGGACGCGCTCGTACCGGGGAGACCGACGCTCCCCGAGCCGCCCGACCCGCCGTTGCCGCCGGTCAGGATCCCCCAGAAGCCGTCGAAGCCGGACTGGCCCGAACCACCAGGCGTGGTACCGGCGTTCCCGCCGGCGCCGTTGGCGCCGTGAAGCACGAACAGGGCACTCACGCCGAACGGATCTATCGCCGCCGTCGCGACCCCCGGGGCCACCATACTCGCGAGGATCGCTCCTCCCAACGCCAGACGAGTCGTCTTCATTTGTTCTTCCCTCGAGTCCCCCGACGGCGCACATCGGTTCGGCAGGTGCCGAACGCGCTGGTGCCCGCCGTTTGAGCCGCAGGATGACAGGCCGACCGGCTGTATACAACGGAGGTCGGCGTTGACCCGGCCGGGCTCGTAAGACTCGCCGGACGACGGCCGCGCGGACCGGCCAGGCGCGGAGGAGGCGGTCGGGAGTGGGCATCGGAGGCCGGTGCGGAAGCCGCGTCGCGAACACCGGCCGTCGATCGGGCGGGGGCCGTAGAATCGTCGGCCGAGGGCGCGTAGCTCAGTGGGAGAGCGCTCGCTTCACACGCGAGAGGTCGCAGGTTCGAAACCCGCCGCGCCCATCGAAACGCCGGGAGTCGCGGGACGCGTCACGGCGGGCGGGCGGGGGTAGACGATGGCCATGGCTGGCGTGTCACTGCCCGGGATGCACCGGCTCGAGGGCGAGGCGGGAGACTACGACGCCCTTCTGGAGTTGATCGGCGACGCGAGTCTCGTGCTCCTGGGAGACGCGACCCACGGGAGTCACGAGCTCTATCTCGAACGCGCCCGGCTCACCTGCCGGCTGGTCGAGGAGCTCGGCTTCGACGCCGTGATCGTCGAGGCCGACTGGCCCGACGCCCAGCGGGTCAACTCGTATGTCGCCGGACGCGGGCATGACGCGGACGCCGACGCGGCGCTCGGTGACTTCGTGCGCTTCCCGCGGTGGGTCTGGCGCAACACGGTCGTCGAAGAGTTCGTCGAATGGCTCCGCCACCACAACGCCGTCTCGCGGCCCGGGACACCGGTCGGGTTCCACGGCCTGGACCTCTACAGCCTGACTGCGTCGATCGACGCCGTCCTCGACTACCTCGACCGCCGCGATCCGGCGGCCGCCGCCCGCGCCCGGGACCGGTATTCGTGCTTCGATCATGTCGGGACCGGTGGCCAGGTCTACGCGGAGGCGATCGCCGGCGGACAGATCGAGTCGTGCGAGGAGCAGGTCGCCGTCCAGCTGAAGGACATCCTCCAGCAGGTCTCCTCGGCCGGCCGGCGGAACGGAGTCGACGCCGACGCCCACGCCAACGCCGAGCCGACGCCGACGCCGACGATGCATTCGACGCGTCGCAGAATGCCAGGCTGGTGAGCGCTGCCGAGCGCTACTCACGGGCGATCTCACGCGGCCGGGTCGCGTCGTGGAACCTGCGCGACGCGCACATGGCCGACACCGTCGACGCGCTCGCGGCCCATCTCGGGCGAGGCGGCCGGACACCGCGGATCGTCGTCTGGGCCCACAACTCGCATCTGGGTGACGCCCGGGCGACCGAGATGGCCGAGCGCGGCGAGCACAGCCTGGGACAGCTGCTGCGCCAGCGCCATCCGGGCAGGGTCGTGGCGATCGGCTTCACGACCGCGACGGGCGCGGTCACGGCCGCCGGGGAATGGGCGGCGCCGGCGTACTGCATGGATCTGCGCCCGCCGCTCGACGGAAGCATCGAGAGTGTCTTCCACACGGCCGGCGCCGAGCGCCTGATGCTCGCGTTCTCGGGCGGGCCGGCCGCCGGTCGTTGGCGGGAGCCGTGGCTCGAGCGCGCGATCGGGGCGATCTACCGACCGGAGGCCGAGCTCTTCAACCACTACTTCCGTGTCCGGCCGGCCGACCAGTTCGACGCCTTCGTCCACATCGACTTCACCCACCCCCTCGAGCCACTCGACACGCCGGTCGAAACCGATCGACCGAGCTCAGGTCCCGTGTGAAGGTCCGGACGCCCGCCCCCGCCTGCCGGTGGCGCTCCCGCTGAGGGCGTCGTAGTGCTCGAGCGCCTGGCCGGACCCGAGCACGACGCAGGTCAGGGGCGACTCGGTGACGAGCGTCGGCATCTGGGTCTCGGCCTCGACCATGCCGGCGAGACCCCGCATCAGGGTGCAGCCGCCGGCGAGCACGATGCCCTCCCGGGAGATGTCGCCGGCCAACTCCGGCGGCGTCTGCTCGAGCGTCTCGGTGATCGCGAGGAGGATCTCGTGGAGCGGCGCCTTGAGAGCTTCGCGAACCTCCTCGCTGTGGAGCTTGACCTCGGTCGGCAGGCCGCTGACGAGGTGGCGCCCGCGAACCGGGAGGATCTGCTCCTCGGCGAGCGGGAGCGCCGAGCCGATCGACAGCTTGATCGTCTCGGCCGTCCGCGATCCGATCGCGAGCTGGTGGACGTTCTTCATGTACTGGCTGAGGGCGTCGTCCATCTCGTACCCGCCGACCCTGATCGACCGGGAGAGGACGATCCCGCCGAGCGAGATCACCGCGACCTCGCTGGTCCCGCCGCCGACGTTGACGATCATCCGGCCGATCGGCTCCTCGATCGCGATCCCGGCGCCGATCGCCGCGGCGATCGGCTCCTCGATCAGCTGGACCCGGCGGGCGCCGGCCGCGAGCGTGGCCTCCTCGACTGCTCGCTGCTCGACCGCCGTGACGCCGGACGGAGCGCAGACGATGACGCGTGGATGAGCCCGGCGGCTGTCGAGCACGCGGCGGATGAAGTACCGGAGCATCTGCTCGGTGACCTCGAAGTCGGCGATCACCCCGTGGCGAAGCGGCCGGACGGCGGAGATCGTGGCGGGCGTACGACCGAGCATCCGCTCGGCCTCGGCGCCAACGGCGTGGACCTCACCGTTGAACTCGTCGATCGCGACGACCGAGGGCTCGGATACGACGATCCCTTCGCCGCCGACGTAGACCAGCGTGTTCGCCGTCCCGAGGTCGATCGCCATGTCGTGGACCCCGAACGTCGTTCCCAGTCGCCGCCGCGAGGTCGCCCCCCGCGATCGGTCTTTGCCCAAGCGCATCGAAGAAGGGTCTCAGACGCGGCGGCCCGATTTCCCCAGGACTCCAGCCGACCGGCGATCGGCTCCATCGCATAGGCTCGGGGGAGATGTCCGGTGTGATGCCAGAGGCCGAGCTCGAAGCCGCGATCTCCCGTGTGCTGTCGCTGCCCGACGGCCTCGCGGTCGGTGAGTTGTTCGTCTTCGTCGCCGAATGCCGGCCCGCCTTCGCCAAGAGCGGCGTCCTCCCCCTGGCCGAGGGCGCGGACTTCGAGATCCTCGTCGCGCAGACGATGATCGACCTCGACCTCACCAACGACGGCCCACCCGCCCGCGACCTCGCCCGCCTGGCGCAGATCGTCTCCCACGCGAAGCTCCTGGTTGCGGGGAGCAAGCTCCCGCAGGGCCCCTACGGAGACCTCTTCTACCGCGTGCTGATCGGCTGGGGTGCGGCGCTCGATCGGATCGGCCTCAACCGGCACAAGGCAGCCCCGGTCTTCGACGAGGAGGAGCGGCTCGGACCACCTCTGGCGCGGATGTTCCTCAATCAGGTCGCCTGCCGGTTCGACGAAGCCCTCCGCGGAGCGCAGCCGGGCAGCTGCAACGGTGAGCTCATACCGCTGCTCAACGGCCTGGCCGCAGACCTCGGTCACGAGCCGCCGCTGATTGCGGCGGTGGCCAGTCTCCAGCCGATGGTGATGACCGTCCACGCGCCTGTCCCCGACTGGCCGGGGAGCCTGACGCACACCGATTTCATGGAGGCCACGCTCGACCCCGTGCTCTCCGAGGAGCTCTCCGGCGCCGACCCCGTCTGACGCGGGACGCGCCCTCCCGCGTAACTGCGGAGCTCCCCCGGGCCATGGCACAATCAGGGTGATGACGGATCAGCCACTGACCGGCGGCTGCCTGTGCGGCGGGGTGCGCTTCGAGGTCTCAGAGGCGCCGCTCACCGCCGGGTACTGTCACTGCACGCGCTGCCAGCGACGAACCGGCACGGGTTCGTCGCCCAGCGCGAGGATCGACGGGAGCAATTTTCGCCTGCTGGCGGGGCACGATCTCGTGAAGGCCTGGCGACATCCGGCCGGCGGGTTCGAGAAGTGCTTCTGCACGGAGTGCGGCGGCCATCTCTTCAGTCGTAACCCCGACGATCACACGCAGGTCGGGATTCGCATGGGCGCGTTCGACGAGGACCCGGGGATCCGACCCACCTGGAGGGCGTTCACCGACTACGCGGCCGCCTGGGAACCGCTTCCGGACGACGGACTCGAACGGTACGGCGAGTCCAAGCCGCGCGGGTAGCGGCCTCGCCGCCTGAGGTGCCGTCCACCTCACAGGCGAGCATATGCGCCATCCCGCCGAGGGGCGCCCATTCCCACTGAGGGCCTGACGCCGCGGTCGGCCGATCGGCGCTGCGGACCGCGGGCGCCCTCCTCAGAGCAGCCGCTGCGCCTCGGAGAGGAGCGCGACCCGGTCGACGTGTGCCATCTCGAGTGCTCGCGGGACGGTCCCGATCTCGGTGCCGAGGATCCCGACGAGGAGGTGGGCCGGGGTGACGACGCGGTCCTTGCGAGCTGACGCGGCGATCACCGCCCGGTGGAGCGAGCGTTTCGAGGAAGCCGCGAAGCGGACCCTCCCCACCCGTCGAGCGACTACGTCGCTGTGGTCGCCGTAGTCGCCGAGCGCGATGCCGACGGCCGCGAGGCTTCGATCGGTCTCCCGCGCGAGCGCGGCGATCACCCCGTCGTGAGCCAACCCGGCGTCCGCGAGCAGCCGGCCGACGGGGCCGGTCTCGTCGGTCGCAAGGGCGAGCAGGAGGTGTTCGGCCTCGACGGTGGCCGACCCCAGCGCGAGCGCTTCTTCCTCGGCGGCACGGACCACGACCCGGCGTGCGTCCACGGCGAGCTGCTCGAACACCTCAGTCCTTCCTCTCGGACGGTCGGGGTCCGCCGATCCGCTTCGCGTGCTTCTTGTGCACCGCCTGCCGGGTCACACCGAGCGCATCGGCGACCTCCGACCAGGTCCAGCCGGCTCGTAGGGCCCGCTCGACCTCGGCGTCCTCGACACGGTCGGCGAGTCGCCGGAGGGCCACCACCCCAGCGAGCCGGTCGGCCGGATCGGGCGAGAGATCGGTAGCCGTCGAGATCATTCTCGCAACCTTAGTTGACAGCCTGCGACCTGTCAACCTGGGTTGCGCCGCTGGGCCCCTGGGCCCGTCAACCCCATCCTCGCGAGCCCGACCAGCGCGCGAGCACGCGAGCTGCGCGGGGACTGCGGCCGAGGGTGGCGGCCGGACCCAGGCGGTACGCTTCGCCGGGGGCAGCCGCGGGTGCTTCCAGGTCCAGACGAGGATCTCGACAGGCCCGCGCGCCGACCGCTCGCCGATGAACTCGCCGCCGCCCAACCCAAGCGCCAAGACCCGCGCGGCGGTCGTCTCGATCGTCTCCAACACGAGCCTGATCGCCGTCAAGGTCGCGGCCGGGCTCGTCACCGGGTCAGTCGGCATCCTCAGTGACGCTGCCCACTCTCTGATGGACCTGCTGGCGTCGTCGATCGCGTTCGCCTCGGTCCGCAAGTCCGACCTCCCGGCCGATGCGACCCACCGGTACGGGCACGAGAAGCTCGAGGATCTCGCCGCCGGAGCCCAGGCGCTGCTGCTCCTGCTCGGGGCGGCGTTCATCGCCTTCGAGGCGATCCGCCGGCTCGTCGACGGTGGGAAGGTGACCTCGATCGGGATCGGCGTCGTCGTCGCCGGACTCGCGGCCGCAACCAACTTCGTCGTCTCGACCTACCTCGCGCGGACCGGCCGGAGCACCGGGTCGGCCGCGCTCCATGCGACGGCGATCGACCTCCGGACGGACGCGATCGTCTCGCTCGGCGTGCTCGTCTCACTCGCACTGGTCGCGCTGACCGGCGCCGGCTGGATCGATCCCGTGGCGGGCCTCGTGATCGCCGCGGCAATCAGCACGAGCGGCGTGCGGATCCTGCTCGACTCAGCCCGCCGCCTCGTCGACGAGGCGCTGCCGGCTGAGGAGCTCGCTCGACTCCAAGCCGTCGTCGGCTCGTTCCTCGGTCACGAGGTGGTCGGCTTCCACGACCTGCGGGCTCGCCATGTCGGCAGCAACCACCAGGTCGACCTGCATCTTCAGTTCCTCGCCGGCACGAGCCTCGAGCGCGCCCACGCGATCTCACATCGCCTCCAGGACGCGATCGTCGACACGCTGCCGGCGACGACCGTGCTGGTCCACCTCGAGCCCCAGGACAGCGTCCGAGCGGACCGCTTCGGCGATCCGGACACCGTCCCACCGCAGCCGGCGCCGACCGCTTAGCATCCGGGACTCCCCGGAGTGCCGGCAACGGGGCCGCGGACCGTGTGATCTGGCGAGCGGGCCGGCTCGTTCTCACTTGTATGCAGATCAAATCCCTGATTCTCCCCACGCTCTCGGCGGTCGCCGTCGCCGGGGTCGGATATCAGCTCGCAAATCACGGGTCACAAAGATCCGGCCCGGTCTCGAGCGTTCCGGTCGCGGGGCACCACGTGAGCGTGAAGATCGTCAACTTCGCCTTTATGCCGCCGACCCTGACCGTGAAGGTCGGGACGCGTGTGACGTGGGCCAACAAGGACAGCTCGACCCACACGGCGACCTCTGACGTGGCCGGCTTCGACACGGGTTCGCTGACGAAGGGGAAGCGGATGACGATCCAGTTCAACAAGCCGGGGACGTTCGCCTACCACTGCGCGTTCCACGCGTTCATGACCGGAACGATCAAGGTGGTCAGCTGATGCCGTCCGACGCCGCCGCCCGCAGGCTCCGCCAGATCGCCGCGCTCCTCGTGCTCGTCATCGCCGGCGTCCACTTCCAGCAGTACGTCGACTTCATGAGCGAGGTCCCGACCGTCGGGGTGCTGTTTCTGCTGAACGCCGCCGGCGGGGCCGCCCTCCTTCTGGCGATGCTCAGCGGAGACCGGCCGATCGCGCTGCTGGCGATGCTCGGCTCGCTCGGCCTCGCGCTCGGCTCGCTTGTCTCGATCGGGATCGCCCTGCACGGCAGATTCCTCGGGATCGTCCTCGACGGGAGCTTCTTCGGCTACCAGGAGCCGACGCTCCGCCTGCCGATCGTGATCGCGGTCGTCGCCGAGGTCCTGCTGATCTTCGTCCTCGCGCTCCCGTTGGTTCGCGCGATCCGCAGGGGCTGACCACCCCCGCGGGCTGACGGACCCTGGCCACCCCGAGTTCCCCCCGGCCGCTACGAGGGGTCCTGCCCGTCGCCCCGAGGAGGGTCCCGCGGGACGTCGGTCCGCTACGAGGGGTCGTGGGTGAAGGCGGGTATGCGGGGCGCGTGATCCTCCCACCGGGAGGCCGACTTGAGCCGGGCGCCGCGACGTGCGAGCAGGCCCTGGATGACGCCGGAGCCGTAGGAGAGGTGGAGGATGACGATCAAGAGGGCGGCCGTCGGGACGGCCCGGATCCGGCGGAGCGTCAGACCGATGCGACAGGCGGCGGCAGCCACCAGGCAGCCGTAGGCGGCGAGCCCGACGACCGAGAGGGCGCCGAGGTAGGCGACGAGCCCGGGGAGCGCCAGGGTGTAGAGGCAGAGTGTGCTTGGTGCGACGAAGGCGGCCCGTGTCGCGCGGGGGTTTCGCCGCAGCAGGGCACCCCGGCCGCGGCCGTACTTGAACATCTGCCGGGAGAACGATCGGGCGTCGGCGCGGCGCTCGTGATAGACGATCAGGGTCGGGCTGTAGTGCATCTGCGCACCGCGCCGCTGGAGCTCGGCGAGGAGCGCGTTCTCCTCGGCGCAGATGATGTCCTCGGGAAACGGGAGCATCGCCTGACGGCGGACCGCGAGGTTGCAGAGGATGAACCAGCGCTCGTCTGCGAGTCCGGCACGATGGGCCCCGTAGCGGCGTCGGACGGGTCCCGAACCGACGAGTGACGCGAGCACGGCGCCCTGGACGAACTGGAAGCGGCTGCTGGCCGGGGGCGTCTCGTTCGGTCCGCCGAAGACCGACGCCTCGGGGTGGTCGCGGGCCTCGTCGACGACGCGTCTGAGCAGGCTGGGGTGGGCGATCACGTCGTCGTCGACGAAGAGGAGCAGGTCGCCGGTCGCCCGCTGCAGGAGATCGTTTCGCGCGGCGCCCGGGTATTGGGCGCCGGATGCGTGGCAGATGCTGACCTCGGGGAAGCGGCGGCGGACGGCCGCGGCGATCGCGGGATCGTCGCCGATCGAGACGAGCAGCTCGAAGTCGGGCGGATTCTCCTGGGCGCGCAGGCTGAGCAGGCAGTCCTCGAGCATCGACTGACGGGACGCGAGGACGCAGATGCTGAGGACCGGCGCGGGCACGCGCCGACTATAGCCTGCGTCCCGGCGCTCGGAGGGGACGCGCGAGACGGCGCGCAGGCCTCGGGCGGGATGGCGTCTGTTCGGGCGGGGACGCGCGACTCGGTTTGCCGGAGGCGACCGGTCAGCCGGCGGCTGCGATGATCGGACGGTGGCCGCGGTCGCGAGTCCCAAACATCGTCGAGACCGCCCGCCGCCGCGCAGCCGGATCCGGCATCCGACCGCGAGGCGCTGGAAGCCAGGGCTCTGGCTCGCGGGCTTGGCGGCCGTGATCGCGGTGATGAGTGCCGCGACGTGCGCCGACGCCCGGGAGCCGAACCCGAATGCAGGAGCCTTCGGGCCGCCGGCCCAGACCCGCCTCTCACAGCATCGGGCGTTCGTGATCGCGTCGCAGACGGCGGCGGCGCAGGGGGCTTTGCGGAAGTTCGGGACGCTGCATGCCGCCGTCTGCGTGCCGGGCACGCCGGCCTGTCGCACGATCTGCTGGCCGGGGTGTCGCGAGCAGTGGCAGGTCCTCTTCTATGACCACGCCGGGGTCGAACGCGCCGAGATCCACGTCGACGACCGCACCGGCGTGGTCACGGCGGCGTGGGCCGGTGTAGCCCTCGACTGGCCGATCGCGCGGGGTATCCCCGGCTTCCTCGGCCACCACCTCAATGCCTGGTACGTCTGGGTGGCGCTCTGCGTCCTTTTCGTCGCCCCGTTCTTCGACGTACGCCACCCCTTCCGCCGCCTCCATTGGGACCTGCTGGCCCTGCTCGCCTTCAGCGTGTCGCAGCTCTTCTTCAACCGCGGCAACCTCGACCTGTCGGTGCCGCTCGTCTACCCGGTGCTCGCCTATCTCCTGGTCAGGCTCCTGATCGCCGGCTTCCGCCCGCGGCGAGCGAGCGGCCCCCTGGTCGCCCACGTCCGCCTGCCGGTCCTCGTGTTCGTCCTCGTCTGCCTCGTCGTGTTCCGGATCGGCCTGAACCTGACCGACTCGACCGTCAGCGACGTCGGTGCGAGCTCGGCGGAGGTCGCGACGCAACTCGCGGATGGACGGCTTCCGTACTCGGGAAGCTCGACGGCCGCCTACGGGCCGGTCACGTATCTCGCGTACCTCCCGTTCGCCGCGGTCCTGCCTTCGGTCAGGCGGACGATCCCGGGCGAGGGCCGCTACCGGACTGACACCTTCGTCGAGGTCCGCAATCCGGCGTCGCACGCGGCGGCGATCGTCTTCGACCTGCTCACGATGCTCGGCCTGTTCGCGATCGGGCGGCGTCTGCGGTCCGGGCGTGAGGGCAAGCTGCTCGGCGTGGGGCTGGCCTACGCGTGGGCCAGCTACCCGTACACGGCGTTCGCCCTCGCGTCGAACACGAACGATGCGCTCGTCTCGGCGCTGCTCGTCGCCGGCCTGCTGGCGTTCTCGCTGCCCCGGACACGGACGACGATCGTCGCCCTGGCAGCCGCGGCCAAGCTCGCCCCGGGGATCCTGATCCCGCTGTTCCTGCTCGGCGACGGTCGACGGCGGGGGCGGCGGCTGGCCGAGCTCGCGATCGCCATCGCGCTCGTCGGCGGCGCGACCGTCGGACTCGTACGGCCGAGCGTGCTGAGGAACATGGGCAACATCGCCCTCTTCCAACTACGGAGAACCTCGCCGTTCAGCTTGTGGGGTCGCTTTCCGGCGATCTCCTGGGTCCACGCGGCCGCCTACGCGGGAACGATCGGCCTTGCTCTGGTGGTCGCGGCGCTGCCGAGGCGCAAGCGGCCGGCGCAGTTGGCCGCACTGGGCGCGGCGGTGCTCATCGCGACCGAAATCGCGCTGCCGTACTGGCTCTACTTCTACATCGTGTGGTTCGTTCCGTACACGCTCGTCGCGCTCTTCTCCGAGCAGGTCGGCGACGCCGAGCAGGTCGCAGAGGCGAGGCCCGGGTGAGCGCCCCGTACGTCAGCGCTCGGCACATCGACGCTCCGCAGATCACGGTGATCATTCCGGCATACCGCGCGTGGGCGACGCTGCCGGCGGTCCTGCGGTCGCTGGAGTCCCAGGTTGGCGGGCGCGGGCGGGAGGCGATCGTCGTCGAGAGCTCTGGAGATGATGGCGACGAGGTGGCGAGGCTGGCGCGAGATTTCCCGTGGGTCCGCTTCGTCGGGCTCGGGGGGCGGGCGTTCCCGGGCCGGGCTCGCAACATCGGGGCGGCGATCGCCGGCGGAGAGCTGCTCGCCTTCCTCGACGCCGACGCGATCCCCGACTCGTCGTGGCTCGACGAGCTCGAACGGGCGCTCGGTCCGGGGGTCGAGCTCGTCGGGGGGGCGATCGTCAACGGGACTCCCGAGGAGCGCTGGGGAACGGCCGACTTCGTCCTCGAGTTCTCGGAGTGGCCGCCGGAGCGAACGTCGGCGATCCCCCACGCGGCGAGTGCGAGCATGCTGATCCGACGGGCGACATTCGAGCGGGTCGGGGGCTTTCCGGAGGATCTCCTCGCGGGCGAGGACACGGTGTTCAGCGTGCCGTTCGCCCGCGCCGGGACGCTCGCGTTCGCAGGGCGGGCCCGGGTCAGCCACGTCAACCGGACACGCCCGCGGGCGGTCCTCGCACACCAGTTCCAGTTGGGCGGCGCGTGGGGCGTGATCTGCGCGCGGGTGGGCCTTCCGGGGAGCGCTCTTTCGGCGCGGGGGCTGGCACCGGTCGCGACCGTCGGGCGCCTGTACGCGGTGCTGCGCCGGTTGCGCCGGTATCCGCAGGCCGCGCCGGGCCTCGGCGGCTACGCCGTGCCCCTGGTCGCCGGCCTCGCGGCCTGGGGCCTCGGCGCACTCAGCCGGCCCGCGCGCCGGCGACGCGAGCGTCCGGGAGGGCCCTGAGTCGACGGCATGGCCGGCCGGGGGTTCGGTAGTCTAGGCGCCGTGCGTCGGCTGTCGGTAGCGCCGAGCGAGGCGGTCGACCGGATGGGTGAGTCGGCCGTCATCGATTCCCGGGGGCGGGTTGCGTCGCCGGTCTATGACTCGGCGGTCCGGCGCCCGTTGCTGGTCGGCGAGCTGCGGAGCATCTGGGACTACCGGCGCCTGATCAGGCTCCTCGTCACGCGTGACGTCCTCCTGCGGTACAAGCGGTCGTTGCTCGGCGTCTGGTGGACGCTCCTCAATCCGCTGCTCACGACGGCCGTCCTGTGGCTGGTCTTCTCGGGCCTGTTCCACTTCAGGATCGGAGGGAGCGGTGTGCCGTTCGTCGTCTACCTGCTCGCCGGCGTGATCGTCGTGCTGTGCTTTCAGCAGGCGGTCGAGGCCGTCGCGACTTCGGTCGTCCTCAACTACGGGGTGCTGACCAAGGTCTACGTCCCGCCGGCGGTCTTCTCGGTCTCGGCCGGTCTCGCCGCGGCCGTCAACCTCGGCCTCGGGACGATCCCGCTGCTGGCGCTGCAGCTCGCGATGGGAGTCGGTGTTCCGTGGACCGTCGTCCTGCTCCCGCTCCCCGTCGTTGCGCTGTTGGGGTTCACGATCGGGATGGGTCTCGTCGTGGCCTCGATCGCGGTGCGATTTCCCGACATGCTCGACTTCAATCGGGTGATCCTCGTGATCCTCGGCTACATGACGCCGACCTTCTACCCGTTGAGCATCGTCCCGGGGGACTTCCGCGACGTGATCGAATCGAACCCTGTGTTCCACGACCTGGTGTTCTTCCGCGGCCTCGTCTACGAGGGCGTCCTGCCGACGTGGCAGACGTGCGCGTGGGCGTTCGGGAGCGGCCTGATCGCGCTCGGGGTGGGCGCGTGGGTGTTCGCCCGCAGCTGGCGGACCGCGGTCGTGATGATGTGAGCGGCCGGGCGCCGGCCGTCGAGGCCCGGGACATCTCCGTCGTCTACCGCCTGGCCCGCAACCGGACGACGAGCATCCAGGAATTCGCGATCCGGATGGCCAAGCGGCAGATCGAATACGAGGACCTGTGGGCGCTTCGCGATGTCTCCTTCGAGCTGGATGCGGGCGAGATCCTGGGCGTGGTCGGGGCCAACGGGGCTGGCAAGAGCACGCTGATGAAGGTCGTGGCGCGGGTTCTGCCGCCGGCCAGGGGCCGGATCATCGTGCGGGGGCGGGTCGCGCCGATGATCGACCTGGGTGCCGGCTTCCACCCCGACCTGACCGGCCTCGAGAACCTCGTGCTGTACGGGACGATCCTCGGCAACGATCCGCGGAGCATGCGACGCCAGGCCAGCGAGATCGCCGAGTGGGCCGAGCTGCGGGACTTCCTCGATGTCCCGATCCGCAGCTATTCGTCGGGGATGGTCGCTCGCCTGGGGTTTGCCGTGGCGACCTGGGGCGATCCGGATGTCGTCGTGGTCGACGAGGTCCTCGCGGTCGGGGACGAGCGGTTCAGGAGGCGGTCGCTGGAGCGCTTCGACCAGCTGCTGGCCAGGGGCGCCGCCGTTCTGCTGGTCTCGCACGCGCTCGATTCCGTGGCCCACGTCGCGCACCGGGCGATCTGGCTGGAGAAGGGCCGGGTGCGGGCGGCGGGAGATTCCGCGGAGATCGTCGAGGCCTACAGGTCAGCGGCCAGCTCGGCCCCGTCCACGCTGGCGCTCGATGGCCGCTCCTAGCCCGGAGCTCGGGCGGTATCTGTGGGCGAGAAGCGCCTCGCGCACGCTGCCGAGGCGACCGGCCGGGCCGGGCCCGAGTGCGGCGTCGATCGGCGAGCTGCGCCAGTGGGTGGCGTCCTGGCGCCGGCCGCCGGCGCTCAGCGTGTGCATCGCGTCGCGCGACCGCCTGGACCTCCTCGAGCGGTGCCTGGCGTCGCTGGCGAGGACGTCATACGGCCGGGCCGTCGAGGTGGTGATCGGCGACACGGGCAGCTCGGCGGCGACATGGGAGTTCTACGAGGCGATCGGCATACCGACGGTCGACGTGCCGGGGGCGTTCAACTACTCGCGAGCCTGCAACCAGCTGGCTCGAGCGGCCGGGGCAGACCGTCTGGTCTTCCTCAACAACGACACCGAGGCCGTCAGCACCGACTGGGTCGACCGCCTGCTGAGCACGCGACGCGGCGAGCTGGCGGGGGCGATCCTCGTGTATCCGGGCACGTGGCGGGTCCAGCACGCGGGCGTCGAGGTACGGGCGGGCGGCGGTTGTCTGCGACCGAACTCATACCGGCCGCCGCGGGGCGAGCGGAGCGAGTTCGCGCTCGCGCACATCGGCGTGGGTCGTCGCCTGCGGCGGTCGGAGATCTCGGGAGCGGCGTCGGTGATGGCCGTCACGGGGGCGCTTCTCTGCACGACGCGCGAGCAGTTCGTCGGTGCCGGCGGATTCGACGAGGCGTACGAGACCGACCTCCAGGACACCGACTACTGCCTGCGGTGTCGGGCGCTCGGCTTCGAAGTCATCTGCCGGCAGGACGTCGTCTTCAGCCACCGGCACGCGGGCACCCGCGGGCGATATGCGTTCCCGGTCGGCGATTGGGAGATTTTCGAGGGCCGCTGGCGGAGTGAGCTGGGCACCTGGCAGGCGAGCGGCGCGCGGGCGCTCGGGCGGCCAGGGCGAGTCGAGGGGGTGGCCTGACGACGTCGGTCCGAACGGAGAGGAAAAGGGTCGACTTCGCCGGCTGCTAGGCGTAGAATCGGCCCATGCCCAGATCACGCCTCGGTCGGCTCTTTCGCCGACCCGCCACCGCCGCCGGAATCCTCGTCCTCGGAGCTGCGCTCGCGGGGCCGTCGAGCGCATTCGCCCAGGCCACGCGAACGTGGGTCTCCGGAACGGGAGACGACGCGAACCCGTGCTCGAGGACCGCGCCGTGCAAGACGTGGGCCGGCGCGATCACCAAGACGGCGGTCGGCGGGACGATCGACGCGCAGGATCCGGGCGGCTTCGGGGCGATAACGATCACGAAGTCGGTCACGCTGGATGGGACGGGGACGAACGCGTCGATCCTCGTCTCGGGCACCCAGGGCGTGATCGTCAATGCTCCGGGCGCCACAGTGATCCTCCGCGACATCGACGTCGAGGGGGTCGGCGCGGGGCTGAACGGAATCCAGGTGCTGGCGGTCGGCTCGCTGCGGGTCGACAACCTTCGGATCTACGGCTTCACACAGAACGGGATCAACTTCTCGCCGGCGGCGTCGCCGAGTCGGCTGATCGTCAACGACTCGGCGATCTCCAACAACACCGGGGACGGCATCCGGGATGGGCAGGGGACGAGCGGCACGGGGGGCAACCGGGTGACGCTCCGCAACGACAAGATCGACTCGAACGGCGCCAACGGGGTCGAGGTGCAGGGCGTGGCAGGCGGAGGGTTCAACGCCGTCGTCAACTCGTATGAGACGTCGCTGTCCGACAACGGCGCGGCCGGCATCCTGTCGAACGGCGTGTCGGCGACCGTGCGGATCTCGCTGGACTCGATCACCGGCAACGTGACCGGCCTGCTGGCGACCAACAGCGGCAAGATCATCTCGTCGGGCAACAACACGATCGCCGGCAACAACACCGACGGCGTGCCGACTTCGACGGTGCTGCCGATCTAGGGATCGGCAGGTCGGGACACAGATCGTGAAGGCCTGCCGGCGACTGGTCGGGTTGATCGTATGCCTGGCGCTCGCCGGGAGCTTCGCCGAGGGTGCTGGGGCGCTGGGCGCGAGTGCGCTGGCGGGGTGCCGGTCGTTCAAGTTCGTCCACGCCGGCACGTCGTGGAAGGCTTCGAGCGTTCGCGTCACCGATGCGTCGTGCCTGACTGCGAAGAACCTGATCGTCAGCTACGCGAGACCGCGCAATTGCCAGTTTCGCTTCGCGTGCCACATCGACGGATATGTCTGCCGAACGAGCAGCTCGCGCGGGTCGAGCTTTGAGGAGACCTGCGTCAACGGACCGCGATCGGTCCGCTGGCTTGGCGGCTACGTCAGTCGCTGAGTGCCCGGCTGGCCTGGCGCCGTGACGTTCGACCCACCGGTCGTGGTCGGGGGGCTCGGTGGGAGCGGGACGCGTGTGGTCGCGCGCCTGCTCGAGGAGGTCGGCTTCTTCATCGGAAGCGACCTCAACGAGTCGCTCGACAACCTGTGGTTCACGGTCCTCTTCAAGCGTCCGGCCTGGTACGCGCGGGGGTCGACCCGTCAGCGCCGCGTCGAGGCTGCGGTGGGGCCATTCGTGAGGAAGATGACGACGGGTCTTCGTCTGACGCCGCGGGAGCTCGGGACGGTCGTCGGGGCGACCGCAGCCGTCGTCCGGCGCGGCCACGACCACCTCGGCACGGGCCGCGGCCTGCGCTGGGGGGCGGGCCGAGCCGCCCGCCTCCTGGCGAGTCGGGGCCATGACCCGGCGCAATACGTCGGCTGGGGCTGGAAGGAGCCGAACTCCCACATCCTGATCGCCGAGCTCGCGGCGTCGATCCCGGGAATGCGGTTCATCCACGTCGTCCGCGACCGCGATCAGGTCGCCGCGGGACGCAACCAGACGCAGCGCATGATCTGGAGCCGGCACCTCGGCCTCGCGCCGGCCGCCGACGCGGCCCCCGATCGGCAGGCGGCCGTCCGCTTCTGGGCACTCGCCAACGAGCGGACGGTGGAGCTCGGGAAGGCGCTGCTGGGCGACCGCTTCCTCGTGCTCGACGTCAACCTGCTCTGCGCGGAGCCCGAATCGGAGGTCGCGAGGTTGCTGTCGTTCCTCGGCCTTGGCGTCGGGCCGGGGACGTGGGAGCGGCTGCTTGCGATTCCGGACCCGGGCGCTCTTGAACGGTCCGGCTGACCGAGCACCGCGCGAGCCGGACCGGCGCAGCGAGGCGGCCGGCGAGCGATCCGCCCGAAACCCCGATCTCGCCCGGGTTGGAGGGCGACCGGCCGACCGTGACTACACTGCCGCGCGTGGATGGCCCAGACCTCGCGGCCAGGATCGCGGGCTTCTCGCGCTGGCACTACGAGTTCGAGCTCGACGGCCAGCTGACGCCGGTGGCCCGGGAGGTCGCCCACCGCCACGCCGTCCGGCGATCCCACGTCCTCGGCGCCGTCGAGCAGCATCTGGGTGGCGGCCTCGACGGCTTGCGAGTCCTGGATCTTGGTTGCAACGCCGGCTTCTGGTCGCTTGCCGCGCTCGAGGCCGGCGCGGCGTCCGTGGTCGGCGTCGACGCGCGAGCGATGCACATCGAGCAGGCCGAGCTCGTCTTCGGAGTGAAGGGTATCGACCCGGACCGGTACAGGTTCGTCGAGTCGGACATCTTCGACCTCGATATCACCGGGTACGGTCGATTCGATGTCTGCCTGTGCCTCGGCGTGCTCTACCACGTGGCGCGCCCGGTCGAGCTGGTCGGTCTGATCGCGGCGACGGGGGCGAGCACGCTCGTCATCGACACGGCGCTGTCGGCGGCGTCGGGCTCGGTGCTCGAAATCCGCCGGGAGGACGTCGGTGACCCGCGGAACGCGGTCGGTCGTGGGCTCGTCATGTGGCCGACGATCCAGGCCGTCGTCGACCTCGTCGGCGGGTTCGGCTACCAGGCAACCGTCGTCGAGCCGGATTTCGAGGATTGGTCGGGGCTCGAGGACTACCGGAGCGGACGGCGACGGACGGTGATCTGCGCGCTTCCCATCGGCCCGTAGGGATCCGAACCTGTGGGGAGAATCACCCGAGACCGGCCGAGCTCTCGTGGAGGCGCAACCGCGCCGGGCCGAGCGCCGCGCGAGGGCTCAACCGCGGCCGGCCGAACCTCGCGCGGAGATCGAAGCGGGGGCCGGCCGGGGCTGGGGGACGGCGGCCAGCGTGAGGACCCCCCGCCAGGTGCCGGCCGTGTGGCAGCGCTCGACTGCGGGCGCCCGGACAGCGCAATTCGCGGGCGGCGTGCCGGCGGCGGTCGGACCGAGCGACGCGGTGATCCGGGCGGCGCGGTGGAGCGTCGCGAGGGCAATCGTGATCGGCCTCGGCGTGAACCAGCGATCCGGACCGTAGGCCGGGCTGAAGCTGAATCCGGGGGTGAAGTAGTTGGCGGCGAGTCCGTCGATGCCGTCGACGTGGCCGGAACATGACTGCACGATCAGCGCGAGCGCCTGGAAGACCGGGTCGGACGGAGTGATCGTGATCGACTGGTGGCGGGGGTCGTAGGTCAGACGCAGGGGGACGCTCACCGGGGTCCTCGGCGGGGGCGCGTCCGCGAGTTGGCAGCGGTCGGTCGCGTCGTCGAACGAGTACAGGCCGTCGACGTGGGTGTGGTCCACGAGGCCGACGACCGACGTCGGGCCGCGGGCCGACCGCGGCCCGGCAAGCCGGGCGCAACGATCTCGCGGGCTGCGGGTCGAGGACCCGCAGGCGGGGACCGTCAGCCGGGCGAGGTACTCGAGGCTCCATCGCTGGGTACTCGAGTCGACTGCGTCGTTGGTGTCGTGCATGCCGCCGGGGTTGGGCGGTACGGCGTGGTAGGTCGTCTTCCAGGTTCCCGTCCCCGAATAGGAGACCGCGAAGCCGGCGACGGGACGGTAGGGGGCGGGGACGACGGAATACGGGGAGGAGGCGGGTCGCCGGGCAGCCGCCGCCTGAGTGGCGTCCCCGAAGGCGGTCGAGGCCGAAGCCGCGAGCACCGCGACGGTGACGACTTCCCGAAGCACGCGGCCATCGTAGCGGCGCTAGGCTGGGCCCCCGGTCTCGGTCCGGTCTGCACCGTGCGCGCCGTGCCAGACGATCCACGCCCCCATCACGACTTGGAGCCCCAGCCGCCATCAGGTGTCTCGCGGCCGACCGGCCGGGCGTGCGGCGTGGTCGTTCTGGGGATGTCTCGGAGCGGGACGAGCGCCGTCAGCGAGGCATTCGTCAGGAGCGGGTTCTTCGCCGGACGCGAGGCGGACCTGATGCCGGCGACGCGCGAGAACCCGCGCGGCTACTGGGAGAACCTCGGCGTCCACGAGGCGAACGAGGCGGTCCTCGGTGAGCTCGACGCGAACTGGTTCGACCCGCCGACCCGCGCGCGGATCGCGGCCGGCGAGCATCTCGGCGGACGGCTGCGCACCGCGCTCGATCTGTTGATCGAGACCGCGGAGCCGGCGCCGGTCGTTCTCAAGGACCCGCGGATCGGGTTGCTCCTCCGCCTCTGGGGCCCGGTCCTCGAGGGTCGGCTGCATCCTGTGCTCGTCGTCCGGGCTCCGACCGAGGTCGCCGCGTCGCTTGCCACGCGGGACGGGACCCCGCCAGCGCTCGGCCTCGCCGGGTGGGAGGTCCACCTCACGCGGGTGCTCGACTATCTGGGGGGGCGGACGGTGACCGTCGCGCACTACGCCGGACTGCTCGCCGACCCGGGCCAGGCCGCGGTGATCGTGGACGCCGCCGCAGCCCACCTCGACTCCGGCCGCCGCGCGCTCGTCGACAGCGCGGCCGCTCCGACGGCGATCGTCGCTGACCTCAGGCGCCATCGTCCCGATCCCCGTGAGCTCGATGACTGCCTGACCGCCCGGCAGGCCGCGCTCTGGCGGATGCTCGCGGCCCTGGAGCCGGGAGACCAGGTGATCGAGCTGCCGAGCGACTTCACCGGCCTGCCGTCCGAGCAGGCGCTCGAGTCCGCGCGGGCGGAGACGCGGCGGGTCGCCGACCGCCGCCTGTCGGCGGACCGAGCGATCCGGATCGACGGTCTGACGGCCGAGCTCGGACGAGCCGTCTACCAAGTCGACGAACGGGCGCGCCACCGCCGCGAGCGGGACGCGATCGCCGCCGAACGGGACACGATCGCCGCGGAGCTTGTCGCCGAGCGGGACGCGATCCTCGCCGAGCGGGACGCGATCCTGGCCGGGCTGGTCGCCGAGCGGGACGCGATCGCCGCCGAACGGGACGCGATCGCCGCCGAACGGGACGCGCTCCTCGCGGAGCTGGTCGTCGAGCGCGCGACGGCGGCCCGGACGCCCGGCTCCCGAACCCGCCCTTGAGTCAGCCTGCGCCCGGGTGGAGGGAGCGCATGTGCCAGGGAATTGGTGCCCCGCCGAGGACGTCGGGGTAGCGGTTGGCGAGCATCGACCAGGCGACCTGGTGGTCGATCCCGGTGAGCGCGAGCATCGAGTGTCCGGACCGTCGATAGCGGCTGAGAACCTGGGGGACAAGGACCCCGTGGAGTCCGCGGGACGCGCACCGACACCAGAGGTCGTAGTCCTCCCACCCGGTCATCCGGATGTCCTCGTCGAATCCTCCGAGGTCGATCAGCTCGCGGCGGCGAAAGAGGGCCATCGCGTCGATGTAGTTGCCATCGCGCAGCCGGGCCGGTTCCCATTCGCGAAAGCTGATCAGACCGGTCGGCTCGCCGGCCGTCCGGACCTCGATCATCCCGTAGGCGAAGACGGCGGCCGGGTCTGCCTCGAGCGCCTCGGTCAGCCGGGTGAGGGCGCTCGGATAGATCGCGTTGTCGGCATCGAGAAAGAACACGAATTCGCCGCGGGCGAGCTCGGCCAGGGCATTGCGAGCCTTGCCGAGACCCTGGTTGAACGGTTGTGCGACGAGGCGGCCGGGGAGGCTCGGCAGCGAGTCGAGGAAGCGCTCGACGACTCCGCGCGATCGATCGGTCGACGCGTCGTCGAGCACAATCAGCTCGAACGAATCGTGCGCCGCGGCGGCTGCGCTCTCGAGCGCCTCGACGACCTCGACCGCATAGTTGTGCAGGGGGACGAGGATCGATACGCGGGGGTCGGCGGCGGCGTAGCCGGGCGTCTGGGCGACCTCGACCAGGCGATCGACGTCGACTCCGTGATGGGCGCGTCCGTCGCGCTCGAGCGCCCGCCGGACCTGCAGCTGGTCGAGGGCGACGTGCTTGATCGCCGCGCGAACCTTGCCGAGCTGGAAGTCGAGCTCGCCGGCTGCCCGGAATACGTGGCCGAGCTCGGGGTCCTGGAGCGCCAGCTCCTTCGCCTTCGACGTCGCCTTGACGGCGGAGGAGACGGCGAGCGTCCGGACCCGCTCGCGGACGGCGGGGCCGCGAGACGTAGGCATCGCCCGTCCGCCGAGTGAAGTCAGCGGACCGCGCTTGGACCCGAGCCCGGCTGCGATCGCCAGGAGCCGGGCGGCCGAGCCGCGCATCGGCAGCTCGCTGCGGACGAAGTCATACGCCGCGAGGCGCAGGCCGGCGAGTCGGTCGGCGTCGTCGACCAGGCCGCGGGCGAGCAGCCCGAGGCTTGGGGCCCGGGCCGAAAGGAAATGCTCGCCGGGGATCAGGGGCCGGGAGTCGGCCGAGTGTTCGGATACGACGACGCAGCCGTTGCAGATCGCCTCGAGCGCCCGGCACCATTCGAAGTACGGGGAGCCTTGACGGTGGAGGTTGAGGATCAGCTTCGCGCCGCGCAGCTGCGCCCGTTTGACGTCCTCGATCAGGAAGTCTCGGCTGGCGCCGGTCTTCGGCGCCTCGGGGGCGATCACAAACCTCGCCCGAGTCTCCCAGAGGTCCTCGCCGAAGCTCGCGATCAGCTGGGCCCGGCGGGCTGTGTGGGACCCGAGGAAGAGCACGTCGACCGGCCGCTCGTGGGTCTCGTCGCGATGCCAGGTGTCCCAGTAGGCGCTGTATCCGAGCTGGAAGTCCTCGACCGGGAGACCACGGCGGCGGGACTCGACCGCCGCGCCCCGCTCGATGTCCATCGCCGCCCCCGCCCAGCGGGCCTGCTGATGGCTGAGCTCGAACCACTTGGTTCCCGGCTGCTCGACGCAGAAGGCGATCGTCCGCTGGAGCTGCCTCCGGCTGGGGTGGCCGGTCGGCGGGACGCACGCGAAGTACTCGTGCGGGATCACGACGTACGCGTCGGTCTGATCGAGCGACGGGAACTCGTCATACGCCAGGACGACCTCTCCCCCGGCGTCGGCGACCTCCTGGGAGACGGCCGCCAACAGCTCGGTCATGAAGTAGTTCCCGCGGCTCGCGGTGACGAACGCGATCCGGGTCATCGGGCGAGCATGAGGGCGTCGACCCGCGGGAGCTCGCCGCCGGCTAGCGGATCGCCGACCGGATGTGAAAGATCGCCTTCCCGATCTTTCCGAGCAGCGACGACTCGAACTTCCGCACCTCGCACTCGCACTCGCGCAGGTAACCCTCGAGTTCTGGAATCCGGGCGTTCTCGGTTTCGGCTTCGATCAGACGCCGGGTGAGAGCGCCAAGCCGGGCGTCCCCGCCGCTCGCGCCCGTCCTCCGACTCGTTTGGGCCCCGTCGCCCGCAGGGCCGTCGCCCGACCGGCCCGAGGCGTCGTCGAAGCGACCTGGCGAGCGTCGGAGGCCGACGAGCGATGCGACGATCGCCGCCGACTCGAGACGAGGCAGCGGGCCGGCGACCGAGGCGACGGCGAGCAGCCCGGTCTCGGCCGGGTCGTCCCGGCCCAGCCGGCGGGTCAGCATCTGGATCTGGCCGTCGGAGGCCTCGGCGAGGTCGTCGAGCGGCTGCACGAGCGAACCGAGGCACCCGTGCTGGGCATACAGGCCGACCTCGGCGAAGTGGCTTTGCAGGAGGCCCTTGAGCGCGCCGGCCGCGAGCCCCGGGCCGGTGCCTGCGTCGGGGAGACCCGCCGGTCTGCAGACGGCAAGCGAGATGAGCAGATGACCATCTTCTCGCAGGACCCGACGGAGCTCGCTGACGATCGCCGGGGCCTCGGCCGAATCCTCGACGACATCGAGGCAGACGGCGACCTCGAAGGAAGCGTCCGCGAACGGGAGGGCCGCGAGATCGGCGAGCACGAAGTCGGTCGGGCCTCCGACCATGCCCTCGGCCTCGCCGATCCGCTCGGCGGACGAGTCGACGCCGATCACGTGCCTGGCGCCGGCGCCGGCCAGGAGTCCCGACCCATGGCCCGCGCCGCATCCCGCGTCGAGCACGTCCCGCCCGCCTACGAGCTGGCTTGCCCAGAGGTAGCGGACAGTACGTTCGGTGACCCTGATCTGAGCCTCGGCGCGGGCGACCGCGCCATTCGACGCCCTTGAAAGCGTCTCGTCTGTCCCTACCGGCTGGGTCACCCGCGCGGACGCTACCTCACGACCCGCCGTGATGCCCGCCGATAGCGTGCGGCCGATGGCGCGCCTCAAGTCCTCAAGCGACCCGCCTGCCCGGCGGATCGAGTCGTCAAGCGGGTCGGCCGCCCGCTTCCTGGAGTCCGCGAGTGGCCCGGTCGCCTGGATCGGCGCCGGCGCCGCCGCGCTCTGGGCATGCCTCGGCCTGGGGCTGGGAGTCGGCTTCGTCAACTACGACACGGCCTACTCCCTCCTCTGGGGCCAGCAGATCGCCGCCGGCCGGCTGCCGGACTACGCGGTGCCGATCGCCCCGACCCCCCACCCGCTGACCGAGCTGCTCGGGGTCGTCCTCGCGCCGCTGGGTCCCGGCACGACGCTGACGATCGTCGTCGGCCTCGCCTACGTCTCGCTCGCCGCCCTCGCCTACGTCGTCTACCGGCTCGGGTCGGCCTGGTTCTCCTGGCCGGTCGGCCTGGTCGCGGCCGGCCTGATCATCACCCGCGACCCGATCCTCAACTACGGGGCCCGGGCCTACGTCGACATCCCCTACGTCGTCTTCGTCCTGAGCGCCCTGCTCGTCGAGACCCGCCGGCCGCGGGCCGGCTGGCCGGTTCTCGTCCTGCTCGACATCGCCGGCCTGATCCGACCCGAGGCGTGGCTGCTCGCCGGCGCCTACTGGCTCTACCTCGTCCCCCGCCGCCGGCCGTCCGAGCTCGCCGGGCTGGCCGGCCTCGTCGCGCTCGCCCCGGTGCTCTGGGTCGTCTCGGACCTCGTGATCACCGGCGACGCCTTCTGGTCGCTGAGCCACACCCGGGCGACCGCGCAGACGCTGCACCGGGCGACCGGGATCGCGAGCTTCCCGGTCAAGGGCGCGAAGGCGATCGGCGGCGTCCTGCGACCCGACGGGGCGCTCGCCGCGGCCGCCGGCGGCGTCCTCTCGGTCTGGCTGCTGTGTCGGCGGGCGCTTGCCGGCGCGATCACCGGAGCCGTCGCGCTGGTCGCGTTCGGCGTGGTCGCGAGCTCCGGCCTGCCGATCCAGCAGCGCTACGCCTTCCTCCTCGCCGCCATCCTCGCGATCTTCGCCGGCGCCGGCCTGTTCGGCTGGCGCTCGCTCCCGGCCGGCCACCGTGCCCGCCGACCGTGGCAGGCGCTTGCCGTCCTGCTCGGGCTCGTCGGCCTGGCGCTCGTCCCCTCCGGGATCTCGAGCATCCGGTCGACCTTCGTCTCCGGCGGGCAGCCGCTCCGGTCCCAGCAGCGAATCCAGGACGACCTCACGGCCCTCGTCGCCCGTCGCGCGATCAACCTCGCCTGCGGGCCGGTCGGCGTCCCCTTCCACACACCGATCCCCCTGCTCGCGCTCCGGCTCCACACCAGCCCGGCGAACGTGATCGCCGGGCACCTCGGGCGCGGCGTGTTCGTCAGCGCCGCGAGCGCCAACGTCCTCGCGACCTATCTGCTCGACCCCCAGGACCCCCCGATCACCTTCCCGGTCCCGGCCGGCTTCCACCTCGTCGCCAAGAACCGCTCCTGGCTGGTCTACGAGCACTGCGGCTGACACGCGCGCGCCGCCTGCGCGAAATCGGCCCACACCGACGGCCGCACCCCGTCTCGGCGGACTCGCCTGTCGCCGGCCGCAAGGACCGACGACCGCTCCAGAAAGGCAGACGGCTCAGTTCTCGACGGTGACGAGCGTGCCGATCGGCGTGTAGGGCCAGATCGTCGCCGCGGCGGCCTCCGGCAACTCGACGCAGCCGAGGCTCTGCGGCGTGCCGAACGACGCCCGCGGGAACGCGTGGAGGGCGTCGCCGCCGTTGAAGTAGCTGATCCACTTGATCCCTGGGTCGTTGTATGTCGACCCGTCGGGGTTCGTCCCCGCCATCGTCGCGCTCGCGAGATGCTCGAAGACCGGGAACGTGCCGAGTTGTGTCGGGGCCGCCGGGACGCCGGTGTTACCAGGTGATGTGATGACCGTGTGACCCGCACTCCACAGTGTCATCAACTGGGGAACGTTTCGATGGACGTAGACATAGCTGTATGGGCCGTTGTGGCGCTTACCCGCCAGGGCGTTCGTCAGCAGCACCTTCCACACACCCGCGCCCGCGACCCCGTCGACGGCGATCCCGTTCTCGTTCTCGAATGTCATCACCGCGCCCCTCGTGATCACGTTGTCCTCGTTGGGCTTCCAGACCGCCTGGAGCTCTCCCGGCGTGTTCGGGTAGCGCCACGTGAAGCTTCCATGCGGCGGGTCGACCGCGGCTGCCGCCTGCGCCCGGGGCGTGTGCGCGACCGGTGTGCCCGGACGGGTTCCATAACAGCGGTAGGTAGCCCTGCTCGGCGAGCAGCTGCTGGAGGCGGGCGGTCGAGCCGACCGGCACGGCGAACGAGATCTGGTTGGTGCTCTGGAGGTTGGTGCCCGCCGGCCCGGTGACCGACACTGACCGCGGCAGGACGATATGCACACGGCTGCCGAGGGGGACCCCAAAGCCGGACGGCGAGAACTCCAGCGTGTGACTGTCGAGCTCGTGCCACGACCCGGGGCTCGCCGGCGAGAGCGTCGGACGCGACGATCCGAGCGCGTCGGTCACGGTCGACGAGAAGGTCAGGCGGATCTTGCTGGCCGGAAGAAGCTTCGATCCGGGGGCCGGACTCGCGACCATCACGGCCGACCGCGACTCGGGAAACCATGTGACGGTGGTCGGCTTGCTCAACTTCTCCCACGGCCGGACGGCCGCCGCCACCTGGATCGACCCGGCCGGCGGCTGCGGGCCGATCGAGAAGCTTCGGGCGGTCCCGCCGAGGGGCTTGCGCACGAGCTGGCCGGCGCTGCCGTAGGCGGCTGCGGTGACCGGCTTGTCGAAGGTCACCGTGACCGGCGACCCGGACGGGATCGTGACCCACGGGTTCGTGATGTGGGGGACCGGCGCCGTGAACGTCAGATGCTCGCGCCGCGTCTTGCCCAGCGCCCAGCTCACGAGGCCCGGCCGGGCGATCACCACATCGACCGAGATCGTCTCCCCCGGGGCGACCTGCGTCAGGGGTGTCAGACGACCGCCGCGGACCGAGACGGGGATCGCCTTGCCGTCGCGTCCGGACGCCGACGCCCGCTCGAGGTGACCGGCCAGCGGCTGGAGGTTGACCTGGGCGAGAGCGGTCGTGTCGGTCTGGAGCGTCGCGCCCGACCAGACGGCGACCGAGATCACGATCACGACAAGGACGACGCCCGCGAGTGCACCTCCGAGCAGCAGGGCGCGCTGGCCACCTCCCATGCTCGAGGTCCCTCCACGTGGAAGGACTGATCCCAACGCCATCTCTAGAGCATAGGCTCCCGCAGGGCTCGGCTCGGCAGGCGAATGAAGTCTTGCGGTCGGCCTCGATAGCCTCGCCTTGGATGCGCCTCGCGATCCTCAGCGATACCCACCTCCCCCGCGGCCGGCGTTCGATCCCGGCGAGCTTCCTCGACCGGTGTCGCGAGGCCGACGCCGTACTCCACGCCGGCGACCTGATCGACACGCCGGTCCTCGACCTGCTTCGGTCACTCGGCCCGCCGGTTCACGCGGTCCACGGAAATGTCGATTCGACCGCCGTCCGGGCCCTGCTCCCCGCGCGTGTCGAGCTCGATTTCGAGGGTGTTCGCGTTGGCATCCTCCACATCCCCGGACCGTCGTCCGGCCGCCTCGCGCGACTGCGGAGCGCCTTCCCGAAGGCCGACGCCGTGATCTTCGGTCACACCCACATGCCCGAGCACGCCGAGGCCGGCGGGTTTCAGATCTTCAACCCCGGGTCACCGACCGACCGACGGCGGGCACCGGCCCACACGATGGGCATCGCGACGGTGGCCGAGCACCGAGTCACGTTCGAGCTCCACGCGGTCTGACGAGTCGCTTGATGTCCGGCACGCTCGTGATCAACGACGACGTCTCGATTCCCCTCTCGGACGTCACGATCCGTGCGAGTCGCTCGTCGGGCCCGGGCGGCCAGCACGCCAACGTGACCTCCTCGCGGATCGAGGCGGTGTTCGTCGTGGCGGAGTCGACCACCCTGACCGACGACCAGCGCCGGCTGGTGAGCTCGCGGTGCGGACCGATCGTCACCGCGGTCGCCCAGGACGCCCGGAGCCAGTCGCGCAACCGCGACCTCGCCCTCACCCGGCTCGCCGAGCGGCTCGATCGTGCGCTGGCGGTCGCCCGCCCCCGCCGGCCGACCCGGCCGACGGCCGCCTCACGCCGGCGTCGGGCCGAGACCAAGCGGGCGATCTCGGCTCGCAAGGACGGCCGCCGACCGCCGGCCGCCGAGGATCGCTGAGGGTCGGCGCACCCTCGGTGCGCCCGGCCTGCTTTTATCTCCGCCGATGGACGAGCTCTACGAACGCCAGACCCACGAGGTCGAGGACCTCCACTGGTGGTACCGGGGCCGCCGCCGCGTGATCGCCGAGGCGCTCCGCCGGATGGAGCTCCCGGCCGACGTCCGGATCCTCGACGCCGGGTGCGGGAGCGGTCGCAACATGGTCGATCTCGCCGAATTCGGCGCGGTCACCGGGCTCGAGCTGGCTGATGCGAGCGTCGCAAGGGCCCGCGAACGCCAGGTCGGCGATGTCGTCCAGGGCACGCTCGACGCGATGCCCTTCGACCCCGCCAGCTTCGACCTGGCCGTCAGCTTCGATGTCATCGAGCATCTCGAGGACGACGTTCTCGCCCTCTCGGAGCTCCGCCGGGTCGTTCGTCCCGGCGGCAGCCTCCTGGTCACGGTTCCGGCCTACCCCCGGCTCTGGAGCCAGCACGACGTGGTCAACCACCACTTCCGCCGATACACCCTCCCCACCCTCGAGGCCGCCGCCCGGGCTGCCGGCTGGCGGACGGTGTCGAGCACCCACTTCAACGGTCTCCTCCTCCCGGCCGCCGTCGTCCATCGCGGGCTCCAGCGGCTCCGGCCGCCGAGCGACGACACGCTCTCCGACCTCGAGCGGACGCCCGGCCGGCTCAACGGGCCGCTCGAGCTACCGCTCCTCCTCGAGGCCAGGCTGATCGCCCGGGGCGTGCGGATCCCGGCCGGGCTCTCGCTGATGGCGCTCTTCGACTGAGCCCGGGCGCGGGACGGGCCGGGGCTGAGGGCGGGGCGGGCGGGCCGGGGCTGAGGGCGGGGCGGGCGGCCTAACCCCACTGATACGGGAGGAATTTCCCGTCGAGCGTGATGCGGACACGGTCGCCGGCAGGATCCGGGACCCGCTCGAGGTCCAGCTTGAAGTTGATCGCGCTCATGATGCCGTCACCGAACTCCTCGTGGATCAGGGCCTTCAAGGCCGGCCCGTAGACCTGGATCACCTCGTAGAGCCGGTAGACGGTGGGGTCGACTGGGACGGGCGAGTCGAGCCCCCCGCGGGTCGGGACCTCCACCAGGAGGGCGGCGATCTCGGGCTGGAGGTCGAGGAGGCCGGCGAGCTTGAGGACGTCGACGTCGGAGAACGGGTGCTGTCCGAGGACGGCTGCAGCCACCCAGACGAGCGGTCGATCGAGCTCGGCGGCGACTGCTCCGAACGTCACTCCGCGGGCGCGCATCGCCGCCTGGACGGCATCGCTGGCGTCCTGCCTGGTCATTTGCGATGGACCGTACATGATCGGGGTGGAGCGACTGTCCCGGGGAGCCCGTCGACGAGGTGGACGGCTTCTGTTTCAAGAGATGGTTAAGAAACTTTCTCAACTACTTTTCCACAGAGCCCCGCGCTCTCCCTGACTGCCCGCGCGCCTCCCTTACTGGCCCCGCCCGGCCCCTCCCGCCCCCGCCCGTCCCGCCCCCCTCCCCGCCTCTCCCGGCCGGTCCCGCCCCTCTCCCGGCCGGTGCTGCCCCCCTCCCGGGCCCGTCCCGTCCCGGCCCCGGCCGACCCCGCAACGGGCTGCCGCTACCCGACTCGGAAGAGGACGCCTGTCCTGAGCGCCGGGTACCCGATCGAGGCGGTGACGTCCCGGCCGTTGGCCTCGACCCACCTCGCGGCGGCCGAGCAGGCCGCCAACAGGTGAAAGGGCGGGTGCGGGCAGTGACCGTGCATGACGACATATGAGACCTCATGGGCGGCGATCGCGGCGCGCAAGCCCGCGAGCGTGACCAGCGGGCGGGCGTCGACCGTCGTGAGCAGGAGGATCGGCCGAACGTCCTTGATGATCAGGGGCGCGGCAATGCTCGGGGCCGTGGCCGCAAACTCGTATCGGGCGCGGGTCTGGTGGTCGCGCAGGTAGACGGAGAGGGCGGAGACGAGGCCGGGGGCGAACTCGGGCGCGGCCGCCTGGACGCCGGTGTGGCCGCGGATCAGGCCGATGTCGCGGGCAACCGGGAACGAGAGGAGGGCGACCAGACTGAAGACGACGATGCTCCCCGCCAGCGACCAGCGCCGACCGGCGGTGAGCCGCGCCCCCTCCCCACGTGCTGACACCGCCCCCTCCCCACGCGCTGACCCTTTCCCCTCGCCGACCGCCGACCCCGCACCCGGGCCCGCCCCGGCGTCGGTGCCCGACGCTGGCCCGTCGCGGAGCTCCCGGTAGGCGAGGCCACAACCGGCCAGCCCGATCAGGAGACCGAGACCGACGCCGGCCCGCACCAGCGATCCCGGCCCGACGGCGACGAGCGACTCGAGCAGCGAGAGGCCGAGACCTCCGGCGAGCAGGTACAGACTCGAGCGGTCGCGAACCCGGCCGGCGAGGACGCTCAGCGAGACCCCGAGCGCAGCGGCCACCGCCGGCGTGAAGGCCTCGAGATACCGGGGGTGGACACGGCCCGAGAAGGAGAACAGCAGGATCCCGGTGAACAGCCAGATCCCGACGGCGAAGACTGCCGCACGGCGAGTCCGTTCGTCGCGACCGGCGTCGGGGGGCGGGCGCATCAGGCGGGTCGATGACCCGAGCAGTGCGAGCAGGCCGAGGACCAGCCCGGCGAACAGGACAGTCCCGACGAGGCCGCCGAAATCGACCAGCGACCGCCGGAAGAGGCGCAGCGGCCCGGCCGGGGCGCTCGCGGTACGAGCGGCGCGATGCTTGCGCTTCTTGACCGGCGCCTTCGGCCTCGCGGCGCCCGGGCCCCCGGCCTTCCCCCCCGCCGTCACCCCGACCGGCGCCGCCCCGGCTTTCCCCGCCGCCGTCACCCCGACCGACGCCGCCTCCGGCCTTCCCCGCCGCCGTCACTCCGACCGCCGCCGCCTTCCCGGGAGCATCGAAGCTCGCGGGTCGCGGCGCCTTGGTGAAGCGGGCGGTGCCGTTGTAGACGAAGACGGCATTCCAGACGCTGCCATCGGTGGAGCCGATCGGATAGGGACGGTCGTGACGGGGCGTGAGGGAGACGGCGACGAGCCAGGAGAGGGCGACGACGGCGGCGAGCAGGCCGGCGGCCGCGAGCCGGCGCACCCGGAGGCCGAGCCCTTCGCCGTGGGAGCTCATCCAGAGGAAGACGAGGAACGCCGGGACGGGAATCAGCGCCTCGAACAGCTTGACGTTGAAATCGACGCCGAGGACGAGGGCGGCGAAGAGGAGCCAGCGGAGCTGGCGGCGTTCGGCGTAGCGGAGGAGGAGCCAGGAGACGGCGACGAGGAGCGCCATCATCATCGAGTCCATCGTGTCGCTGCGGGCGGTGACGACGGCGACCGGGAGAACCGCGAGGGTCGCGGCGGCGGCCAACCCGGCGGTCCGCCCGGCGAGTCGGCGGACGAGGTCGTAGAGCATGGGCACGGCGGCGGTGGCGGCCAGCGCCGAGGGCAGCTTGAGGGCGGTCGAGCTGAAGCCGATCACCTTGACGGTGACGACCTGGACCCAGAGATCGAACGGCGGCTTGTCGATCGAGGCGCTGGCCGAGGGATCGAAGGCCCCGTAGAAGAAGTTGTGCCACGAGTGGGCCATCGAGCGGACGGCGGCATCGTAGAACGGGGTGTCGGGAACCCGGGCGAGTGAGACGAGGCGCAGGACGCCGGCCAGAAGGGTGAGTGCCGCGAGGCCGAACATCCAACCGCGGTTGCCGGCAAACCGGCCGGCCGCCATCGCCGGCGGCGCGGATGCGGGCGCGGCAGGCCCCCCCGCCGTCGGCGACTCGCCCTCGGCCAGCGATCGTCCCGGACCCCGGCCGGACCCGGCGACTCGTTTGATCGGCCTGGCGGGTGGGTGAGGATCCGACGCGGGGTTTCTGCTCCCGCCCCCGCCCCCGCCTTCGCCTCCGCCTCCGCGTCTACCTTCGCGTCCGCCTCGGGCAGGTGGCGATCCGCCCCCCGCCCCGTCGACCCCCGGCCTCCCCGGTCTTCCGGTCCCGCCGGCCCTTCCGCCCGGTCCGGCCCCGCCGGCCTTCGCGGCCCCGCCGCCCGTTCCGGCCGCGCGAGAGGGTCTCCGGGACGGCGGCCGCCCCTTGCGACGCTTCTTGCTCATCGGCCGTGGGAGCCCCGGGCTAGGGGGGCGATCGGGGGTCCGCGGTGGGCGAAGGACCAGAGACGGTTGGGAATGAAGGTGAGGGCGAAGACGATCGGAACGATCACGGCCTGGGCGATGTTCTTCTCGACGGCGAGCCAGGCGACTGCGGCGTGGAGGAGGGCGAGGTTGGTGAGGAAGGCGGCGACCTGAACGGCGGCGTAGCGCCATCCGGAGGTTGCGTGGTCGGCGTCGTGACCGCTGAAGGTCCAGTAGCGGTTGAGGAGGTATCCGTTGATCGCGCCGACGAGGTAGGCGATCGCGAGAGAGACCTCGTAGTCGATCGCGAGAAGGTCGAGGCAGAGGGCGTAGACGCCGAAGCCGATCAGGGTGTTGGAGACGCCGACGGCTCCGTAGCGGACGAGTTGGGCGACGATCAGCGGGAGGGATCGGCGCTTCTCGGGCGGGCTCATCGCCCACAGGATGAAGCAACCGGAGGTTACGATCCGGCACCGGAGGGTTACGGCCGGTTAGGCGAGCAGGTCAGCCGGGGGATTCGGGGTCTAATCTCTGGTCTGGCGTCACGCTTACGAGCGCGGCGTAGAGGAAATCCATGGCGCCGCCCGACCCGAAACCAAGCGCCGACTCCGGCGCGAGAGAGCCCGAGCCGATCGACGGGCGAGCGAGGCCGCGGCGGGCGTTGAAGCTGCTGAGCGTGTGCGCGCCGGTCTTCAACGAGGAGGCGCTGGTGGACGTCTTCTACGAGCGGGCGACTGCGGCGTTGGCGGGATTCGAGTACGAGCTGATCATCGTCAACGACGGGAGCGGAGATCGGACGGCGGAGATTCTCGATCGACTGGCGGAGGGGGACGCTCGCCTGCGGGTCGTGCATCTGTCGCGAAACTTCGGCCACCAGGCGGCGCTGACGGCTGGTCTGGAGCACGCGCGGGGTGACGTCGTGGCGATGCTCGACGCGGATCTGCAGGACCCGCCGGAGCTGATCGCGGAGATGGTCGAGATCTGGGCGGATGGGTCGGACGTCGTCTACGCGGTGCGCGACCAGCGGGAGGGCGAGACGCGGTTCAAGTTGGCGACGGCGTCGTGGTTCTACAAGCTGTTCGACAAGCTGGCGCAGGTCGACCTCGAGCCGAACTCGGGAGACTTCCGGCTGCTTGACCGGCGGGCGTTGGATGCGCTGCTGTCGATGGGCGAGCGGAGCCGGTTCCTGCGGGGGATGACGGTGTGGGTCGGCTTCACGCAGACGGCGATCCGCTACCAGCGGGACGCGCGGTACGCGGGAGAGACGAAGTACCCGCTGCGGAAGATGCTGCGGTTCTCGCTCGACGCGATCTCGTCGTTCTCGCACCTGCCGCTGCAGCTGTCGACCTACGCGGGCTTCCTCTTCTCGGGAGTCGCGTTCCTGGCGATCCCGGTGGTCGTCGTCCTGCGGCTGCTGGGGTCCTACCTGCCGGGATTCGGCGCGATCACGATCGCGATCCTGATGCTTGGCGGAATCCAGCTGATCGCGATCGGGCTGATCGGCGAGTACGTGGGGCGAATCTACGACGAGGTGAAGCGACGACCGCTGTACATCGTCGGCGGTCAGCGCAACGAACCGGTCGAGATCGGTTCGCTACCGCCGGGTGAGCGAATCTCGGCTCGCTGAGCCGGCCGCGGGCGGGGTCGCGGGCGTCGGGGGCGACGAGGATCTTGCCGATGACCGGTTGACGGAGGGCGGGGGTGAGCGGCGAGGAGGATCGCCGAGGGGTTCGGGCGGGCCGCTCCGTAGGGAGCGGCGGGGTGTTGTGAGGCGAGAGAGTGGGACGAGCGAGCGGACGGGAGGTCGAAACTAGATGGCGATCGGACTTCGCAGGAGGAGGCTGGGTCGGGTGACGGTCGGTCTGGCGTGCGTGGCGGGCGCGCTGGCGGGGCCGTCGGCGGCGGCGGGACAGGGTCCGTGCGCGGGGGCCAGCTCGTGTCCGTACAGTGGGGTGTCGATCATCGGTCAGCGGGCGGAGGGGGTGCTGCGGTTTCCGCAGGCGGTGGCGGTGGGTCCGGGGGGAGATGTCTACGTGGCGGATCAGCTGACGTGCGTGATCCAGAAGTTCTCGGCGAGCGGGGCCTTCGAGGGCGAGTGGGGCGTCGCTGGGGCGGGCGCGGGTCAGCTGGGGGCGGTCGGGGGGCTGGACACGGATGCGGCGGGGAACGTGTACGTGATCGACGCGACGCACAACCGGATCGAGAAGTTCGACCCGAGCGGGGCGCTGATCGGCACGTGGGGAAGCGGCGGATCGGGTCTGGGGCAGTTCCGCTTCGGCGCGGGGGGCGGGAACGCGGCGGGGGCGGGCGGGGGGATCGGGGTGGCGGGGCCTTATGTCTTCGTGGCGGACACCGACAACCACCGGATCGAGCGGTTCGGCCTCGATGGGAGCAACCCGATCAGCTGGGGGTCACTAGGGTCGGGGGCGGGGCAGTTCAAGTACCCGAAGGGAGTGGCGGCGAACGGGCAGGCGGTGTTCGTGGCCGACGATGACAACCACAGGGTCGAGGAGTTCTCGCCGGATGGGACCTTCCTGGGCCAGGTCGGGGCGCTGGGGACCGGACCGGGTCAGTTCGCCTACCCGTATGACGTGGCACTGGACGTGGCGGGAGACGTGTATGTGGCCGACAACAACAACGGACGGTTGGAGGAGTTCAGCCCGCAGCTGGGCTATCTGGGGAGTGTGGGAGCGCCGGGAGCGGGCGTCGGGCAGATGTCGTTCCCGAGGGCGCTGGCGGTGAGCCCGGGAGGGCAGGTCTACGTCGCGGACGCGGGCAACGGGCGGATCGACGTGTTCGGTCCGGGAGGGACGGTCGGCGGGTCGTTCGGCCGCTCGGGCCGGGGGCCGGGTGTGTTCACCGGGCCGCAGAGCGTCGCTGCGGAGCCGAGCGGGGCGTTGGTCGTGGCCGACACGGGCGACAACCGGGTGGAGGAGTTCGATCCGAGCGGTGGGTTCGCGGCGGCCGTGGGGAGGGGCGGGAGTGGGCCGGGCGAGTTCTCGAGCCCGGAGGCCGCGGTCTTCGATCTGTCGGGGGGCCTCGAGGTCGCGGACACGGGCAACCACCGAACGCAGCATCTGACGCGGTCGGGGGCGGCGTTCGCGGAGTTCGGGACGAGCACGTCGGGGGCGCCGGCGGGGTTGGTGGCGAGCGTCAACGGAGACACGATCGTGGCCGACAGCGCGGCTGGCGAGGTCGAGATCTTCGCGCCGGGGAGTACGACGGGCCAGGTGGTCGGCGGGCCGGGAGCGGGGCCGGGGGAGTTTGCGTCGCCGGCGGCGGTCGCGACTGACCGGGGCGGGGACATCTACGTGGCCGACACGGGCAACAACCGGGTGGAGGAGCTCGCGGCGGACGGGACCTTCATCCGGCAGTGGGGCAGGCGGGGCGGGACGAACGGGCGGTTTCGGGATCCGGATGGAATTGCGGTGGACGGGGCGGGCGACGTGTACGTCTCGGACAGGACGAACAACCGGATCGAGAAGTTCACGGGCGAGGGGGTCTTCGTCGCGGCGTGGGGGACGCGGGGGGCGGGGCCTGGGGAGATGATCTACCCGGGCGGCCTGACGGTGGACTGCCGGGGGAGCGTGATCGTGGCCGAGCCGGTCAACCACCGGGTCCAGAGCTTCCGGGGGGCGGGGCCGGCGACGGGCTGCGCGCCGTTCGTGAGCTTCGCGGCGCCGCCGGCGCCGAAGCCCGTGGTCAGCGTGAAGCTGCTCCATCGGACGGGGATCCTGGCGCGGCGGGGGATCGGGCTGGCGATCAGCTGCAGCCGGACGTGCGCGCTGCTGGTCCATGCGCGGGTCACGCCGCAGGTCGGGACGGCGCGGACGGGCCTCAGCGGGGTGTCGGTCGAGCTGCCGGGTGGGGCGGTGAGGGTTTTCCACCTGGGGATGTCGGCGAGGGGATTGGGGCTGATGCGGAGCGCGTTGGGAAAGAAGCACCGGCGGGGGTTGCGGGCGGTGGTCGGGGTGTCGGCGAGCAGCGTGGCGGGAGGCGGGCTGGCGGAGAGCGAGCCGACGACGTTCGGCGCGGCGTACCACGTGACGCGATGACCGTCGCCGGAAGGCTCAAGGAGGGGCAGGCTGGGGCCGACAAGACCACATGGAGCAACGGGAGGAGTTGATGCGCTTCGAGACTGCAGGCCACACGATCACGGGTACGGTGACGTTGCCGCGCGAGGGCTATCGAAGCCGGGTCTCGGACCTGCTCAACGCGTGGGAGCGGAGCTTCATCTCGGTGACCGACGCGACGGTCCGGCCGCACGACGGGGGCGAGTCGACCGTCCACGCGTTCCTGGCGCTGGCGCGGAGCCACGTGGTGTTCGCGGTCGGCATCAAGGCTCCGTAGCCGGCCGGAGGCGGCCTGCGAGCATTGGTGGACCGGTGGGGGACGCGGTCAGAGGGCGGGCGTTCCGAGCAGCTTGAGGAGGGATTCTCGGTTGCGGGCATAGGCGGCGGCCCCGTCTCCGTCGATCGCGGGGATGCGGACGACGGGAGGGTGGCCCATGACCGGGGCGCCGATGTCGCGCATCGCGTCGCGGTAGGCGAGCTGGCGCTGACCACCGCCGATGCCGAAGCCCTTGGCGGCGACGTCGCGGCGGTATCGGTCGTACTCGCCTGCGAGCTTGGTGCAGAGGTCGCGGTATTCGTCGATGTCGTAGCCGAGCTCGAGGGATGCGGGATATCTGTCGAGCGTCATCAGACGGAACGACGTGAAGTGGGGAGCCTCGTCGATCTCGATCAGGGTGTTGGTCGGCTCGTGGATGAAGCTGCCGGGGATCAGGAGGTTGGCGCGGCAGGCGTAGCGGACGGCGAGGTCGCCGCCGAGCTCGTAGTAGATCTCGCCGAGGACCTCGACGGGAGCGGCGGCGCGATCGATGAAGGCGTCGTCCTCGGACTCGTCGGCGATCCGCCCGATCCCGAGGTGACCCTGCTCGCAGAGCCAGTCGAGCCAGGGCTCGGCCAGGACCACGCCATCCTTCTGTGCCGCCTCGGCAAAAGCCAGCTCACACGGCCCGTCCGCCATACCCGTCGTCTCCCTTGTGTGGATTCTCTGTCTACGACGTTAGCGTGCTCCCGGGGCCCGCGACCGCGCGACCTGATCAGAGGCGGCGGGGCAGCTTGGGTCCTGCGCACACGACGCGTCTCCTACTACGCAGGGGTGAGTCGGTCGGCTCACCGGGAGGCCGGATCTGACGGCCCCGCGGGAGGACGGGCGGTGTCAGGATGATGGGGTGACGGCGGCGACGACGATCTTCACGCGGATGACGGCGCTCGCCGAGGAGACCGGCGCGATCAACCTCGGCCAGGGGTTTCCGGACTTCGGCGGGCCGGCTGCGGTGATCGAGGCGGCGGTCGAGGCGATGCGGGCGGGGCACAACCAGTACGCGCCGCTGGCGGGGGTCAGGGAGCTGCGGGAGGCGATCGCCGAGCACCAGTTGCGCCACTACGGGATCGGGGTCGATCCGGACTGCGGGATCCAGGTGACCTTCGGGGCGACGGAGGGGCTGGCGGCGGCGGTGCTCGGGCTGGTGGCGCCGGGCGAGGAGGTCGCGTTTCTGGACCCGGCGTACGACTCCTATGCGGCGATCGTGGCGCTGGCCGGGGGCCGGGCGCGGCGGATCGTGCTGGAGCCGCCGGCGTGGCGGCTGACGGAATCGGCGGTCGAGGCGGCGGTCGGCCGGGAGACGCGGATGGTGGTGGTCAACTCGCCGCACAACCCGACGGGTCGGGTCTTCGACCGTGAGGAGCTCGAAGTGGTGGCAGCGGCGTGTCGGAAGCACGATGTGATCGCGTTGACCGACGAGGTGTACGAGCACATCGTCTTCGAGGGGCGGCACCTGCCGCTGGCTGGGTTTCGGGGGATGGCGGACCGGACGGTGACGGTGTCGTCGGTGGGGAAGACGTTCTCGGTGACGGGGTGGAAGATCGGGTGGGCGAGCGGCCCGGCGGAGCTGATCGGCCGGGTGCGGGGGGTCAAGCAGTTCCTGAGCTTCGCGGGCGGGACGCCGCTTCAGTACGCGGCGGCGGCGGCGCTCGGCCTGCCGGACTCGGTGGGGAGGGAGATGGCCGCCATGCTCGGGGGCAAGCGCGACCGGCTGACGGACGGGTTACGGAACGTCGGGTTCAGGGTCCTGCCGTCGGCGGCGACGTACTTCGTCAACGCGGACGCGAGCGGCCTGGGAGAAGTGGACGCGACCAGTCTGTGCGAGCGTCTGCCGCACGAGGCGGGGGTGGTCGGGATCCCGACATCGGCGTTCGCGGGGCAGCCGGATGGCGCGACGCGCTCATTGGTCCGGTTCGCGTTTCCGAAGGGGGACGCGGTCCTCGACGAGGCGGTCGGGCGCCTGGGACGGTGGGCCGCGGGGCGGGCGTGAGGTTGCCGACGGGGCGAGCGGCGGACCTCGGGCATTCCCCGACGATCGGGCGCTGCGGCGTCGGTCAGCGACGGGTCTGGCGGCGTGACGCCGGTATCCTCGGGTCTGGGTCAGCTCCAGAGGACGTCGATGCCGTATCGGCTGAAGACCGGATCGGCGCCGACCAGCGTCATCTGTTCGGTCTCGGCTTGGGCGACGAGGCGATCGAACGGGTCGGCGTGGTGTGCCGGCAGCCGTCCGGCCGAGGTCGCATGGGCTGGGTAGATCGTGAGCTTGCGGAAGGCCGAGTCCAGCAGCGTCTGGAAGCCGTCGGCCGGCCACGGAAGCTTGCCCTTGGCGTGCTTGATCGCGATCTCCCAGAATGACGCCGCGCTGATGGCCGCGTGATTGCGGGTGTCGACCAGTGCGGTGATCACCCGCGGCGGCAACATCGTGTCGCTCACGGTCCAGAGGTAGATCGCCTGCGTATCGAGCAGCAGCCGCACTACTGGTCGGTGATAGTCCCGAACGTATGCGCATCGTCGGGGTCTGGATCCCACACGGACGGGTCCGGCGGGCCAACGCGACCGGCGAAGATCCCACGGAGATCGGTGATCGTATGCGCCGGTGCTGGCCGGCACGAGCCGCGCGACGGGTCGCGAGCCCACGGCGGATCTCGATCTCCTCGCCGTCTCTTCGACGGCGTGGAGCAATGCCGATAGCTGGGTCTTGGCCTGCTGGACGGTCACGGTACGCATCGGCGTCACGACATCGGTTGACCAGACCTGGTCAACCTCACGCATCGTGCCTCGACGGTCGGCCCGATCTGGCCTCACAGGCGCCGAAGCGCGGCGACCTTGCAGCGGTCGTACACCGGGACGGAGAGAGAGGGATTCGAACCCTCGAACGAGGTTTCCCCCGTTACGCGATTTCCAGTCGCGCCCGTTCAACCGCTCCGGCACCTCTCCGGGGTGCGAGCAGCAAGGCTACGGGAAGCGATAATCTGGCGACTTGAGACACGGGTCGGGATCCCCGAGACGCCGTGCGAACGCCTGAAAACGGAGTCGTCCAGTGGTGGCAATGAGCTCGGCGGTATCGAAGTCACTCGGCCTGATCGCGACGTTCGGGGGGATCGGGGCGCTCGTCAACGCGATCGTGATCTTCATCGCGATCCAGGCAAAGGGCGAGCGCCAGCAGGATGAGGATTACACGACGGGTCTGCGGGAGCAGTTCAAGGACTGACCGGTCGAGCTGGGGACCAGCCGGGAGTTCGGGGCCGGCCGGGGGCCCGACGAGCCGGCGGGCGAGAGCACGGAGGAGCAGGTGGTGGGTCGCCCAGGGGGCGCGAGTCACCGATACGAGGTGCGGGCCGCAGGCGATCCACACGACCGACCACCGGCCGCAGGGTTCCCGCGCGAACCGACCACGACCACTGACCGCCGGGCCCGCGCCAGTCGACCGGCTCCTCGCTGCCCGGCCCGAACCTCGCCGTGCGGGACTCACCGTCATCGAATCGATCGTCGCCGTGGGCGGCAACCGGGCGCGGTCAATCAAGCCCCAGCCACTTCATCGTTGCTGCGATGGCCGGACCTCCTCGTTCTCTGGGTCGGGCGGGGTCCGATTGTCCAGCCGGACAGACTCCGCGAGGAGCGTCCGGCCACGACCCGGCAGTCAACCCACCCGGGCGAGTAGGCCGTAGGGTCTAGGAGGAGACCGAAATCGCGTAGACGGCGCGTTGGACCTGGCCGGCGCGGTTGACTCCCCCGGCGACGACGAGCTTGCCGGCAGTGCTGGCGATCGCGACGTCTGAGAGGGCGACGGGGAGGGCGCCGGCATAGGCCGAAATGCCGGTGTCGGGATCCACCCGATAGATCGCGCGGGTCTGGCTTTGGGGGCCGTTGACCCGACCGCCGACGACGAAGACCTGTCCACCGATCACGCCGGCGGCAGCGCGGGAGACGGGAACGGGGAGCTTGCCGATCTGAGTGACGCGGTGGGCGCGTGGATCGAAGCTGAGGATGGCGCGGGTCGGGACGCCGTTGACGGTCCCACCGGCGATGATCACGCGAGGGCCGACGGCGGCGGCGGCGGCGTAGAGGAGACGCGAGGGGAGGTGGGCCGTCGGGTGCGGAGCGGCGCCGGGCTGCCAGGCAAAGATCGTCGGGGTCGGCTGCTGGCCGGTGAACCCGCCGAACATGTATGCGGCGCCGTCTAGGCTGGTGGCGGCCGAGTCGGAGATCGGCCGCGGGAGAGCGGCGACCTGGGCCGAGCGACCGGTGCCAGACGATGGCAGGCTGAGGATCGCCGTGCCGGCGGCGGGCGCGCCGACACCGCCGAGCAGGTAGGCGTTGTTGCCGATCCGGACGGCGGCTCCGCCTCGAACGGGGGTCGGGAGGCGGGGGAGCAGCGTGGTCTTGGAGCCGGCGAATTGCTGGACGGCGTCGATCGCCGCACCGGCCTGGTCGAGGCCGCCGACAACGAGGATCCCAAGGCCGCTCTGAAGAGGTGCGCCGGCCGGACTGGCAACCGCGACAGCGAGGTCGCCGAGCCTGTGAACCGCGAGCCTGGTGATCGACCCGGGCTTCGGAGCTCCGGATCCGAGGTGGAGGGTGGTGACCACGATCACGACGAGGGCTGTGACGGCGGCGAGGAAGCTGCCGATGACGGCGACGCGGCGGCGCCAGCGGGGGTAGGGGGCGTGGACGTCTAGGGACTCGGTCATGGGCGGTCTGGCGCCGGGGACGGACCGTGCGCGATCGAAAGCTAACCGGTCGGGCGGGGAGAGGTGGGCGAGGCGGGGATCGGGAGTAGCGGGGAAATCAGCGGTCCGGGGGGAGGCGACTGGTGGGATCGGTAGCTTGGTGGTTGATGTGCGGTCGATACACGAACACGTCCGACCCGCAGGCGCTGGAGCAGCGCTTCGGATTGAGGCTGCCATTCTCGGAGGGGACCCGCCGCTACAACGTGGCGCCGACCGAATCGGTCGTCGGGATCGTCCTCGACAGGAGCGGGGAAGCGGAGGCCCGGCTGCTGAGATGGGGCTTGATTCCGACATGGGCGCGGAGCGGGAAGATCTCGCACACGATGATCAATGCCCGGTCGGAGACGGCGGCCACTAAGCCGGCCTACCGGAACCTGATCGACAAGGCGAGCCGGCGGGCCCTGCTGCCGGCCGATGGGTTCTACGAATGGTTGCGCAGCGAGGACCCCAAGCAGCCGAGGCTGCCGTTTCGGTTCACGGTTGACGATGGCGGACCGTTCGCGCTTGCCGCCCTGTGGACGCCGGGATGGCATGACGGGGAACGGGTTGCGAGTACGACGATCCTGACCTGCGGGGCGAACCGGGTGGTGGGCCGGCTCCACGACCGGATGCCGGTGATTCTTCCCGACCGGGAGAGCGAGCTTGCGTGGCTGGACGGGGAGGTCGACGGGCGGACGGCGTTGACGATGTGCGTGCCTCTCGACGACGACCGGATGAGCGTCCGGGCGGCGAATCCGTTGGTCAACAAGTCGGGTGGCCCCGAGGGCCCCGAGCTGCTGGAGGCGCCGGGCGCCTAGCGGGGGACCGTCCGCCTCGGCGGCGATACGGATAGGTCGATGCCGCCGACGGCACCCGCCGGCCGTCGTCGGGCTCGTACCACCCCGCGGGTACGTGCGTGCCTGCCCCTCGAGAGCGGCGGGCCGGTGCGTGCCGTTGGAGAGCGCTGTCGGGTGCCTGCCTTGGAGACCCGCTGTCGGGGCTGACTCCGCCCGTCGGGCGGCGAGACCGAAGCCAGCGCGGGAGATGTCCCGAGCGGCTGGGCGGGACGCGTGTCAGGCAGGGGAGGGCGCCGGAGGAGGGACCCGAGCGGGGACGGCGACAGCTGGGCCAGGAGCAGCGGACGTCGCCGCGAGCCAGGGGGGAACGATCGCCCAGGCGGTCCCGCCGGGATCGATGTGCTTGCGGTGCTCGCCCGCCAGCCCCGGGATCTCGACGAGGTCGACCGATCCGCCGAGGGCGCGGGCCGCCGCGGCATAGTTGCGACTCCTGCGTACGGAGACGGTCTGGTCGTCGGTGCCGTGGACGAGGAGGACGGGAATGTCGAGCGGTACGGCGAGGATTGGGTCGGCGATCGCATAACGATCGGGGAGGTCGGCAGGCGATCCCTCCATCAGCATGCCGACGGCGCCGGCCGGGGCTTCGACATAGGCGCCGCCGAGGTCGTTGACGCCGGCCTGGGAGACGACCGCGTTGAGGGTCACGACCGGCTCGGAGCCGGGGGCGCCGGCGGGGAGCTTGTGACGACCGGCGGCCCAGACGGCGAGCTGTCCGCCGGCTGAATGGCCGACGGCGACGACGCGACTGACCTCGATCGGAGCTTCGAGTTGCTGGAGATGGTCGATCGCGAGGGCGACGTCCTCGAACGTGGTGGGCCATCCGCCGCCCTGACCACGGCCGATCCGGCGGTATTCGATGTTCCAGGCGGCCCACCCTCGGCGAGCGAGGTCACAGGCGATCGGCCGCATGATGATCTTCCCGTAGCCGGCGGCCCAGGACCCGCCGTGGATCACGACGACGACCGGGTGGGGACCCGGCCCGTCGGGGAGGTGGAGATCTGCCCGTTGGGCGGTGTGGTCGCCGTACCGATAGGTCAGGGGGCGCGCGAGGAGATCGAGGAGGAAGCGCGTCCGGTACACAGGCCAGCCGATGATATTCCCCGGCGGGACTGGCCGCAGGGGGTCGGGGCGAGTCGGGCCGACCCTGGGGCAGCATTGCTGACCTGCGTGAGCGAAGCATTCTGAGTTCGGCTCGGGCCGCACGCGGGTCGAGCTGACGCGGCGGGCGACCGGGACGGCCGGGAGGGCCGCGGTGATCCTCGAGCGGCGGCCGGGACCGCGGTGATCCTCCGGCGGCGGCCGCGGCCCGCGGTGATCCTCCAGCGGCGGCCGGGGCCGCGGTGATCCTCGAGCGGATCCCGAAGAAGCGCGCAGGGGGCGCCGCCCGGGCGGCAGAGGGTCGTTCTGATCGTCGGCTCCGAGTCGCCTACCTGGAAGCGGGCTCCGGCCCCCGGTGCGTCGCGATCGGTCTCGTCCTGGGACGAGCGCCGCCTTGTCCGGCAGGGACGGGGTTGGTAGGTCGCAAAGCCGGGTCGCGCAACTCGTGGGCGAGTCGAGTGTTGGAAGTTGAGTCGCTGGATGCGACATCAACCGTCGAGTTGCGCTGCTAGGCTTCCCCGACTTCCGGGGCGCCGGGAACCGCCGCGAGCGGGACCGGCTGCGAGAGACGAGCAGGCCTCGAGGGTCCTACGAGTAGGGAGGGTCTGCCATGAACCGAAAGTCCGTTCGACGTCCATCGCCGGCGAGCGTCGTGGCGATAGTCGGGCTTGTCCTCGCGGCGACGCCGATTGCCGACGCGGCGACAGGCAAGGCGAAGCCGAAGGCCAAGCCGACCCCGCCTGTCGCGCATGCGAGATTTGCTGACAATGCCGGCAGGATCAACAACTACAAGGCGTCGATCCGCCCGACGCCGAACACGCTGTTGCCGCTCGGACCGGACGGACGATTTCCGGCGTCGGTCCTGCCGACGGGCGGGGCGGCTACCCAGGGGCCGGCTGGGCCGGCCGGGCCTGCAGGGCCGGCAGGTAAGAGCGGCCTGAACTCCCCCGGAGTCGTGTCGATCGTCTTCCACGCGAACGGGTCGAGCATCGCTCCCCAGGTAGGCGCGGCGGAGGCTACGTGCCCGGTCGGCGCGAAGGTCCTCGGCGGCGGCTTCGACGATCTGACGCGGACGGACCTCGACCCACCGCGGGACGGGTCGGTGGACGAAGTCGACGAGAATGCTCCGTTCGCGAACGCAGACGGGACGAGCGGGTGGCGGGTTCGCATCGTCAATGTCCCGCCGGCCGGGGGCACCCCGGCGACGATCTTCTTCCAGGCTTACGCGATTTGCGGTCAATGAGCCACAACGATCCGAAACCGTACGAACCGACAACGGAGGCTTGTAGATGCACGGAATGACACGCAAGATGTCGAAAGCGCTCGTACTCGGGACCGTGCTGACGGTGAGCGTGATTCCGGTCGGTTCGGCCGGGGCTGCACACAAGACGAAAAGGCACGTCTACCCGAAGAAGGGCGGGGCATTCGCGGGTGTCAGCTCACAGAAGTCGGGTACGATCGGCCTCCCACTGGATATCCGGGCGTCGCCGAATGGGACCTTCATGTCGCGGTTCGACATCGAGTGGTCAGCGACGTGCACCAGCCCGACCGGCCGTGGAACATATGGTGGCCTGTCGATCACCCTGAACAAGCCCATCGTAGCCGGCGTGTTCACAGACACTGGTTCGTTCACGCGGGCGTTCAGCAACGGCGACAAGGGAACGTTCAACATCAAGCTGTACGGGAAGTTCACGTCGTCGGTGCGGGCGGCGGGAACGTTCCAGGTCAACGCAACTATCACCGACTCGGCTGGTGCGCTGACGGACACGTGCACCAGCGGGGTCGTCAACTGGGTGGCCACCAACTGAGTCGGTGCCGGCCCGCCAAGCTGGCCGCCCTGAGCCCCGGTTCGGGGCGGGCGGTGGCATCGCGGACGGGAGCGGCCGGTTTGCGTCGGGTCGCCGGGGCCTGTTCTGAGCCGACGGGCGCCGCGGTCGGGCGGGCGCGGCCGGGGCTGTCGTGATCGTCCGGCGAGCGAAGGTCGCTCTCAGATGCCTGGTTCGGCAAGCGAGCCCGATCCGAGGAGATCGCAGTCCCCGCAGCGGCCGAACGGAGATCCACATCCATCCGGGGCCGGGCTTCCGCGTGCGGGCGCCGGCGCTGCCGGTCCGATACGAACGGCTATGCCGTTACGGCTGCTGCGCTCACTCCGGAGCTCGCAGTTCGGTCGGTCCTCAGAACACGTCAACCCCCGGTCGGGTAGAGCCTGCGCCACCGGAGGCGGCCGGCAGCCCTGCCAGATACTGGGTACGACGATCCGCCGGTCAGCGGGTCAGCGGCAGACCCACGACTCGTGGGCGGGCGATCCGCCGGACGTGCTTGAAGAGGAGCGGCCTGACGAGACGACCGGCTGATGAGACGAGCCGGCTGACGAGACGAGCCGGCTGATCAGGCGAGCTGGCTGACGAGACGAGCCGGCTGATGAGAGGAGCCAGCTGACGAGGCGAGCCGGCTGACGAGGTGGAAGGCGGCGGATGGATGGACGCGCGCGCCGTGGACCGGGGGCCCTCCGAGCGGGAGGCGAGGCCGCGCGACTGGAGTACTGCTCCGACGGGCACCGGGATCTGCCGGTGCCCGTCGGGTGCTGATCGCTTAGGCCGAGGGACCGACCTTGCGAGCCATCCTCCAGGTACCGGCACCCGCGCCGACGAAGAGTCCGCCGACGAGGAGGAGCTTCCAGACATCGAAGCCCGTGAATGCCAGCTGCTTGGTCGCGGTCGCGAGGACCGGGGTAGCCGTCACACCGGCGTGACCGCCGCCGGGGCCAGCAGGACCAGCGGGACCAGCGGGACCAGCAGGACCAGCAGGACCGGCAGGACCAGCAGGACCAGCGGGACCAGCAGGACCAGCAGGACCAGCAGGACCGGCAGGACCGGTTGCAGCCGGAGTCGTCGATGTGGTGGTCGGAGTGGTCGGGGTCGTGCCGGACGTGCTGCCGCCACACGGTCCGGCGGCCGCGCCCTGCGAGACGAGCTGACCCGGCTGGGTCGCGCTCTGGCCGGCAGGGGTCTGGTTGATGCACTGGTTGGGCTGCGTCACCGTCTGGTTACCGACCGACGGCTGGTTGACCGACTGGCCCGCGCTCGGCTGCGTGACCGCCTGACCGGCTGCCGCCTGAGCGGCATTCTGGCCGGTCGGGTTGGTCACGGTCTGCTTGCCCGCGCCTTGGACGATCGTCTGCCCGGTCGAGGGATTAGTGACCGTCTGCGCCGACGCCTGGCCGATTGGCCCGACGGCAAAAGCGGCCAATGCCGCGGTCAGCGGCACGCCATAGAGATATCTTTTCAACATCATCACCCGCCCTGGGTTTGTTGGTGGTTGGACTCATTTATCAACGCCAGTTGCGATGCTTCCTGATCGAGCGACCCGAAAATCAGATAGGTGCCCGAGAGGGATTGGTTGATCGACTGGTTGACGTTGGCGTTCTGCGCATTGGTTTGAGAAACATTCCCGATGATCACGCTGCCGTTGACAGACTGACCGTTCGACAAGATGGTGGTATCCGTCTGGTCGAACCTCTGATCGAGGTCTCCGGTCACGACATAGATACCGTTGCCCGATTGAGTCGGGCTGCTGCTCGCGTTGAGGTTGCCCCCGACGAGACTTGCCCCGCTGTCCGAGACGGCGTCGGCGCAGACTGCGCACCTAGCAATCCCGTTGAAGCTCTCGGCCAGCCCACTCGCCGCGGCGGGCTGTGACCCGCCGAGGATGACGAACGTGCCCGTGAGGCTCTGGTTGATCGACTGATCGATGTTCGCGTGCTGCGAGTTGGTCTGCGCGACATCGCCGATCACAAGGCTGCCATCTATGTACTGCCCGTTCGCCAGCACGGTCTGAGCGACCTGCTCAGCCGTCTGGTGAAGGCTGTCACCGATCACAAGGAAGGTTCCCGACTCGGTTTGGTTGATGTGCTGGTGAGTGCTCGACTGTTGCTCGTTGGCTTGCGACGTGTCGCCGAGGACGATGGTGCCGTCGTCCGGCCCCACCGCCTGGGCGTTGGTCTCGGCGGTCGTCTGCAGCTGTCCGGCCTGCTGACCGCCTCCGCCTACCACGATCGTCCCCTCGGTCTGGTCCTGGTTCAGGCCGTCTGTCGACCCGGTACCCGGACTGGCGGCGGACCCAGACGGGGCCGCGTCAGCCAGAGCGAGCGATGTCCCGCCGCCCGACGCCGCACCTGCTGCCCCCACGAGGAGGGCAGCAAGAGTGACCGGTACGGCGCGAGCGCAACGGGACATCAGACTTGAACTAGGGGACTTGTGCTTAGGCGCCGAGGAGCGCGACGTTGATCAGCGCGTTCGTCGAGTTCTGGTTGAGGGTTCCGACCGAGTCGCCGCCGACGACGAGGGTTCCGGACGTACCGGCGGTGTTCTCGCCGCTCTGAGCGGCGTTGAACGCCTGCTCGTTGGTCTGGGCGCTGCCACCGATCAGGGTGGTCGTACCGCCGAAGCCGGCACCGATCAGCTGGGCGTTGATGCCGATGTTGGTCGAGTTCTGGTTGGTGGTCGGCAGCGAGTCGCCGAGGATCGCGGTAATCGTTCCTCCGCCGTCGCCGGTGGCAGCAACCTGCGAGCTGTTGGCGCCCTGCTCACTCGACTGGCAGAAGCATCCGGTGCCCGGGGCGATCAGCGTGGTGGTCGTTCCGGAGAGGCTGCCGACGTCCTGGACGTTGACCAGGACGTTCAGCGAGTTCTGGTTCGTCGTCGGAGCCGAGTCGCCCAGGATGTACGTCGCGCCGCCGCCGGCGCCGTTCTCGCCCGACTGGCTGCTGTTGACGCCCTGCTGGCTGGCCTGACCGGTGCTGCCGATGACCGTGGTGCCGGTCGCGGCGGATGCGCCGGTGACGCCGAAGGCCAGTGCGGCCGTCGCGGCGGACAGGGTGAGGAGCTTGCGATTCATGAGGAACTTCCTTTCTTCCAGGCTTGTGCCCGGTCGTGCTGAGAGATCGTTTTGTAAACGGCTTCCGCTCGCCCCAAGCGTGAATCTGCTCTCGCGAGGCGACGTAGGTTAGTGGCCGAACTGGCCAGCTAGCCGGGACGATCCAAAGCCAAGGACAGCAAGGCTGACTGGCTTGGCAGCACGGGCAGATCCCACGAGCGACGCAGCCAGGCGGCGCCGACGAGGAGGACTGCGAGGGTGAGGAGGGCATCGACGCCGAGCAGCGCGCTGGCGCCGGCCGGGCCGGACGCGTTCCCGAACAACATCGTGTTCGCCGGTCCGCCGGGGACGGGCACCGAAGGCGGATCGCTCGAGAGCAGGCCGGCCAGGCCGGTCCCGGGTGTGCCGATCTGACTGACGACCGCAGGGTTGGTCGGGATCGACCGGCTGGCCGGGGCTGCCGGTTTCCGGGCGCTGGTCTGGCTGATGAAGACGTGGACGCCGGGGGCGTTGATCTCGACCGTCGAGCTCACCGGCGGCGCCACCGGGGTCTTGGCCGCGTGGTGGGCGTGGACGACCAGGAACCAGACGGGGCTGGGCTGGCGGATCGAGTGGCGCCGGGCGGGCCTCGTGACCCGGGCGACCGCGGCTGTCCCAGACGACGCGACGATTGGCCCGCTGGCCTGGATCTGGTCGAGCGATGCCGGGCTGGTCTGATGGCGAGCCGGCGAACCGACGATCGGGGCCTCGATGTTCGACGTGTCGACCTGACTCGCGCTCGGCGTCCTCCATGCGGTCGGGCTCTTTGCGGCGGTCGGCCGCGACGGGGCGGCTGTGACCGGGCCCGACGGGTTGAGAGTGAGGGCGTTGGTCGAGGGCCTGGATGACGACCGGTCGCTCGAAGCCCCGGCTGGAGCCGCGGAGCCCGAGGTCGTGTCGATCGCCACGCCGCTCGCACTGGCGATGACCGCGTTGGCGGGCGCGGTCGTGCTCGCGTCGGCCGATGCTGCGGCGACGCTCATCGCGAGCAGGCCGACCAGGGCGGCCAGGAATAGGCGCCGCACAGGGGAGAAGGTCTTGGGGAGAGCTTGGGTGAACATCGTCAGGTCTGGTACTCGCGAATCTATTGGGCCTGGAGGACGCTCAACCGATCTTTGACGCTGGATCCGGAGTCGAGACTCGAGTGCACGACCCAACAAATCCAGCAGCCGGCAGCGCGCCCCCGCTGCTAGGCGAATATTCGCCGATCCGGACGCTGTTGTCAACCTCTGACCGAGTCCACAAGGGGGCCCGAGACGGTCGCCGGCCAACGCCGGAACAGGGGACTTGACGCTATGGTTGGGACCGTATGTCCCTACGCACGCTCTCTGTCGGCGCACTCGCTGTCCTGGTCCTCGCCGGGTGCGGTACGGCAGCCAGCCCCCCGGTGAAGACCGGGTCGACGGGAGCAACCGGTGCGAAGGCGGTCGCGAGTTCGCGGGCGACGTTCATCGCCGCGGCCGACGCGCTCTGCAAGACGGCTCATTCTCGTCAGGGCGCCATCCACGGGCGGGCTAACAAGAAGACGACCGCGACCCAACTCGTCCCGCTCCTCCGGGCGCAGGCTGGAGTCGCCAAGGGGTTGGCGGCATCCCTCGGCAGGCTGACCCCGCCGGCCGGCGATGCCCCGGCCGTCGGCCGGTTCGTCCACAGCGTGACCGAGCTGAGCATCTACTCGACAGCCTTGGCCAACTCCATCCACGCGAACCACGGCTACGCTGCCCGGGCCCTGGCCCTCAAGCTTTCGTCCTGGCGCCAGCAGGAAACCCTGCTGGGCCAAGGCTACGGGTACAAGGTCTGCGCCAACGGCACGAGCTACTGACGCTCCGGCGTCAGGCGCAACCGACGGAGCTCGACACCAGCCGGCGACCGCGAAGTCGCCCGTTGGCCACTCGGCGTCGGAGGCCGGCACGCGCCTCGCGATGATTCCTCCCGTCCGGCTGCTCCCCTCCCGGCCCGCGGCTGCCCCCCTCCCGGCCGCGGCTCCCGGCCCGCGGCTGGCCCCCTCCCGGCCCGCGGCTGGCCCCCTCCGGCCCGCGGCTCCCGGCCCGCGGCTGGCCCCCCTTCCCGGCCCGCGGCTGACCCCCCTCCCGGCCCGCGGCTGACCCCCCCTCCCGGCCCGCGGCCGACCCCCCTCCCGGCCCGCGGCTGACCCCCCCTCCCGGCCCCGGCTGACTCCCCTCCCCGGCCCGCCTGACCCCCTCCCGGTCCGCGGCTGGCCCCACTCCGGGCGCGGCTGACTCCCGGCAATAGGCGGTTCTTTGTCCGAGGCCGGCCGTCGTCGACACTTGCACCCGCCCGCGGGCCGACGCAAGCCACCCGGACGGCAACCGTCCTCGGTGCCCGCTCAACCGCTCGAATCGTCCCTCGGCGCCCCCCTACCCATCGCCGCTCTCGCAACCGTCCCCGCGACGCCTTCGGCCGCAACCACCTCAGGGCTCCCGCAACCCGCCGCCGACCGCAACGCTCACCGACATCCCGCGCCCGCTGACCCCGCGTGGCTGCCCCCTTCCGCGCGCGTCCGGGTCTCTCGCTTGACCACGGATTCTTCGGGTCGTGCCGTCGCCGGCCACTCGACCGGGTCCGCCGCGCGCTGGCGTTCTGGCCGGCCGAGTTTTCAGGCGACCGCGCGGCTCCCCGCCGGCCGCGGCGTCAACCGCCGCTGGTGCCGATGATCGGCGCCGGGCCGCCCGGCTGACCCTGGACGCGCGTCTGCGTCTGACCGGTCGACGGCGTCGTGCTCGACGGGCCGGTCGTCGTCTTGCTCGACGGGCCGGTCGTCGTCTTGCTCGACGGGCTGGTCACCTTGCTCGAAGGCGTCCCCGGCGAGCTGGTCTGCGGTCTGGCCGGTGTCACGCTCTCGGGCGATCTGACCGGCGCCACCGGTTGCCGCTGGCCGACGGCCGGCGAGATCCCGATCGGTTGACGTGGAGCGACGAAGGTCGGCGTCGTCCTGACCGCCGACGGTGCCTTGACCGGCGACGCTCCCGAGCCCCCCACCGGTCGCGCGGTCGCAGGAGTCCGCTTCGGTCCCTGGGCCCGGCCGGCCACCTTCCCGAGCGACCTCACGTCCGCCGGCGTGACCGGCCCGACGATGATCGCGTCACCCTGGCCCCTGCCAAGCCTGCCGCTCAACCCGGCGAACGGGGCAATCCCGCTCGGGAGTGGCGACCCCAAGAGGGATGGGACGAACTCTCCGGCGCCGATCTCCGGCCGGATTGCGCCCGGAGCGACCACGCGAGGGGTCTGTGGAACCGATGTGCCGAGCGCGAGGCCGGTGGGCACGCTCGACGTCAATCGCGCGAACACGGCCAGCCGCTGGGACGCGCTGTACAGCGGGTTGCATGCTGTCAGGACGACTTGGGCGTACCCGGTCGGCCGCAGCACGCTGATGTCGTTCGGCGCGACGATCTTGTGTCCGGTGACGGTGTACGTGAAGACCCCGTACGGCATCTGAAGGATGATCAGGTCGCCGCTCGTCAGTTCGTTGATCCGCCGGAACGGCGCGAGGTAGGTCGTCCGGTGGCCGGCAATCCCGACCGTTCCCGGAAGGCCGGGAACCGATGTGCCCGAATAGATCCCCGGGCCCTTCTGAAGCGATCCGGCGGCCGTCCCGGCCACGACCACGAAGTTCGCGCCGATCCGCGGGATCCCGATCGTCCCGACGGCTTGGGCCGGTCGTGCCGTCTGCTGGAGGTTCCTCGCGAAGTACGCCATCCGCTGCTGATCGGTCGGCAGGCCGTTTAGCGCCGCGGTGTCCGCCGCCGTCGGGGGCCGGTGCTCGAGAGCCTTCAGACTCTTTGCCAGTTGCGACTGCGAGAAGTGAGCGAGCAGTCCGGAGACCGGCTCCTGCCAGACGAGGGTCACCACCCCGTCGGTCAGCGCCAGCACGCCCGCCAAGCCGAGCACGATCGCCAGTCCGCGCAACACCCGTCGGGCCGTCTGCGGCCGCCGACCGCCGAATCCGCCGCGCTGGACCGCCCGCGGCGGGAGTACGGTCGCCGAGGCTCTCGCCCCGCCCGGCTTGGGCGTCGGCCCGTCGAGCGGACGCGGTGGAGCCAGCTTCACCCCGTCAAAACTACCACTCGACCCATCCTTTCCGATCCCCCTCCCTCCGCCCGGTCGGCCCCGCCGGGCGTCTCCTCCGATCCACCCCGCCCGCCCACCGGGTGCCTCCGCGTGACGCAGATCCCACCGCCCGATCCCTCCGGCAGCGGAGTTCGTCGGCTCAGCTGAACCCGCGGAGCGGAATTCGCCGGGTTGCCTCAGTGCCGAGCGGGACCCTCTCCAGGGCGTATCTCAGGCTCTACGTGAGCCTGAGCTCTCTCCTGACAACCAATGTGGGGACGGAGGGCCCACGATCTGCGTCGAGCGGAGGGGGAGGGATTCGAACCCTCGTCGGACCTGTAAGACCCGAAACGGTTTTCGAGACCGCCGCATTCAACCGCTCTGCCACCCCTCCAGTATGCGAGTTCAGGCTAGATGATCTCTGCCGCGCGTGGCTGCCCGATCCGCCCCCGCGTGTTGCAGCCGCGCGTCCGTCGGGCACCTGACAAACGGCCCGTCCGGGGACTCAGCGGCGCTCGCGAAAGAACGCTCGCAGCAACTCCGCGCACTCGTCGGCCAGCAGCCCGCCACCCACCTCCGGCCGATGGTTGAGGCGGGGCTCGGCCAGGATGTCGAGGACGCTGCCGGCCGCCCCGGCCTTCGGGTCGGCCGTCCCGAAGACGACCCGTGGAACTCGTGCCAGCACGATCGCCCCCGCGCACATCGCGCACGGCTCGAGCGTGACGTAGACCACGCAGTTCAACAGGCGCCAGCTGCCCAGCGCGACGCTCGCCTCGCGCAAGGCCAGCGTCTCGGCGTGGGCCGTCGGATCCTGCCGTCGCTCCCGCTCGTTGCAGGCCGCCCCGACCACCTCCCCTTCGCAGACGACCACCGCTCCGACCGGGACGTCGCCGTGCTCGATCGCACGCTGGGCCTCCCTGAGGGCCAGCCTCATGAAGTGCTCATCGAGGGGAAAGAAGTGCTCGGTCATCGCGCCCGTCGGACGTCCCGATTGCCTCGAAGCGCCCGACGTGCATCATTACTCTCCCCACGAGTTCCCGCCGGCCAGCCGTCGGAAATCGCCGATCGCACCCTCGACCACCATTTTTCGCCTCCTCCGACGACTCCTGCCGACCGGCGCCACCGCCCTCGCGCTCAGCCTCGTCCCGCCGTCCGCCCCCGCCGCCGGGTCGTCACCGAGCAGGCCGCCGGTCGCCGTCGGGATCTCTCGTCCGACGGCTCCGTCCTCGCCCCCTCGACCTGTCCGAGTCGACGACCACCGGCAGCCGATCGCCCACGCTGCCGATTTTCCAAGCGCCCCTCCGGGGCCAGTGGTCGTCCCGCTTCCCGGCCCCAGCTTTCCGCCATTCATCCCAAACGACCCTGCGAAGCAAGGTCCCGGCGGTTGGCAGCAGCTCCAGTGGAACTTCGCCGGCCCCTTCGGCGTCAACGCTCCCGAGGCCTGGAGCAATCTGATCGCCGCCGGACGTCCCGGTGGCCGCGGCGTCACGGTGGCGGTACTCGACACCGGCGTCGCCTACGCCAACCGCGGCCGCTTCCGCCGGTCTCCCGACTTCACCGCCGCTCAGTTCGTCCGCGGTTACGACTTCGTCGACAACACTCCATTTCCCAACGACGACAACGGCCACGGCACGCAGGTCGCCGGGACGATCGCCGAGCAGACCAACAACGGCATCGGCGTCACCGGCCTCGCCTACGGTGTCCGCATCATGCCGATTCGGGTGCTCGACGGACTCGGCGACGGAGACGCCTCGGTGATCGCTCGCGGCGTCCGCTTCGCCGTGCTCCACCACGCCCAGATCATCAACATGAGCCTCGAGTTCACCAGCGACGTCACCGCCCGAGCCGTACCCGAGCTCGCCGCCGCCCTGCGACTCGCCCACGCCCACGGCATCCTGGTCGTCAGCGCCGCCGGCAACGAGGGGACAGCCCGGATCGCCTACCCCGCCCGCGCCCCCTATGTCGTCGCGGTCGGTGCCAGCACCGAGCACGGCTGCCCCGCAGACTTCTCCAATCACGGCACAGGCCTCGACATCCTCGCCCCCGGCGGCGGAGCGGACGCGCGGCTCGCGTCCCCGGCCGAGGATCCCACGTGCACCCCCGACACTCCCGGCCGGCCCGACATCTTCCAGGAGACGCTGATCGACGGCTCGCCCCGCAGATTCGGCCTCCCCGCGGGCTACGAGGGAACCTCGATGGCCGTCCCCCACGTCTCGGCCGCGGCCGCACTCGTGATCGCGAGTGGCGTGCTCGGCCCCGATCCGACGCCCGACGCGATTGTCGCCCGGCTCAAGGCGACCGCCCGGCCGCTCGGCCCCTCACCTGACCCGGCCCGCTTCGGCGCGGGACTCCTCGACGCCGGAGCGGCAACCCGGCCCGGCGGCCCCGGAGCCATCACGCGACCCGCCCCAGGCAACCCCCCGACCGGCGTGACATCCAGCTCAAGCTCAAGCTCGACCTCTACCTGACGCTTACCCACCACCGTGAAGTCGATGTCGAGGGTCGTGCGCAGGTGAGTCGTGTGACACGCCGCGGTGATGGGTCGCGCACGCTGGCGTGGCGTCGCCTGTCACGCTCGTGGTGGCGTCGGCTGTCTCGCTGGTGGTGGGCATCGCCTCACTGGTGGGGGAATCGCCCATCCCGCTGCTCGTGCCGTCGAGGTCACAACCCGCACGATGCGGGTTCGGCCGACTCAGCGTGTCCGGATGATCATGACCGCACACGGCGCATAGTGGGAGACCTTGTTGGGCACCGAACCCAACAGAAATCGCTTCGCCCCGGTCATCCCCTTGTTGCCGATGATCACCAGATCCGCCCCGCGTTCTTCGGCCACGTCGAGGATCGCGTCCGCCGCATCCCCCTGGCGCGCGTACACCGCCACGCTGACGCCGGCCTCGACGGCGATCGCCGCTGCCTCGTCGAGCGTCGCGTCGACCTCCTCCCGCAACTTGATCGCCCACTGCCGATCCGGCGCCGTCGAGCCCGTCCGATCGGTGATCCCCTGTCCCGGGCCCGGCTCGTAGGCCGAGACGACATGGACCGACGCGTCCAGCCGCTTGGCGAGCTCCACCGCCTGGCTGACGGCTTCGCGGGCCGTCTCGGATCCGTCGGTACCGACAACGATCGAGCTGAACATGCGTCCTTCCCGTCCGCGAGGTCTCTCCCCGGACTTGCCGCATCATAGCCTCGGCCCGGGGACTCGCGGCCATCCTGTCGCCCGCCATAGGCTTAGCCGGGTGATCGATCTCCACTGCCACATCCTTCCCGGAATCGACGACGGCCCAGCCACGGTCGAAGAGGCCATCGACCTGATCGCGGCGGCCGCCGCCGCCGGCACGACGACGATGGTCGCCACCCCCCACGTCAGCCCCCGCTACCAGAATGACGCGCGCTCGATCGCCGACGGGGTCGCCGCCGTCAAATCGCGCCTGCTTCGCGACGGGATCGCGTTCGACGTCCGGCCCGGCGCCGAGATCGCGATTCCCCAGATCGCGGACATCGGACTCGAGGCGCTCGACCACCTGCGACTGGACGGCGGCGAGTGGCTGCTGATCGAGAGCCCCTTCAAGACTCCCGTCGAGGCTCTTCCCGGCGTGCTTGGTGCCCTCCAGCGACGCGGACACCGTCTGATCCTCGCCCACCCCGAGCGCTGCCCCGGATTCCACCGCCGCCCCGATGTCCTCGAGACGCTGGTTGACGACCAGGAGATGCTCGCCTCGGTCACCGCCGGCTCCCTGATCGGCCAGTTCGGCCGCGACGTCCAGCGGTTCGTGCTCTGGATGGCCGAGAGCGGCCTGATTCACAACGTCGCCTCCGACGCCCACGACTGCGTCCGCCGGCCCCCGGGGATCGCCGAGGCGATGGAGCGGTCCGGGCTCGGCGCCCACGTCGAGCTGCTCGCCCAGACCGTCCCCGACGCGATCCTCAGCGGCGCCGCCATTCCCGCCATTCCCCGCTGCCTGATCGCCCCCCGGCCCGCTCGCCGACCCCCCTGGCGTCGAGCGCCGCGACTCGCCCCGGAAGAGGCGGCTCCGGCCGGCACCGATCGCGACGCCAACGCCGGGTGAGACGGCTCAGCTGAGCTTGACGATGGCGATCACCATCGCGGCGACCACGCAGACCACGATCGCTCCCTGCATCCAGATCCAGATCGGGGCCATGCCGGCACATCGTAGGGCCTCGGGTGGGTCGGGCTCGACCAGATGAGCCGCGGGTCAGCTCCCGACCCCGCCGGCGACTCGAACGCGCTGCGCCGCGATCGAGCCCATTCGCAGCTCCTTCACCGACCGCCCGGCGCCTCTCCCGTCGGCGTCGTCGCCCATCTCTTGGCCGTCCAGGCCCAGGACCCGCGCTCCGCCCGCCTGGCCGTTCGCTCGCGCAGCAACGGACTACTCGCGACCGACATCGACCGCGAGCTCTCACTCAACCGAGCTCTCGTCGTCGGGTGGCTCCTCCGCGGCACGCTCCACATGGTCTGCGCAGAGGACTACGGTTGGCTGCTCGGCCTGACCGCCCCCGGCCGCCGTGCCCAGAGCCTCCGACGGCTGGCTCAGGAAGGACTCGCGCCCGCCGAGATCCGGCGCGCCGTCCAGATCATCGAGCGCAGCCTCGCCGCCGACGGACCACTCACTCGAGACGCGCTGGCCGACCGCGTCGCGGCCGCTGACATTCGCGCGGCGGGTCAGGCGATCGTGCACATGATCATGCTCACCGCCCTCCGCGGCACCCTGATCCCCGCCGCGACCAGCTCCGACCACCACTCGTTCGCCCTCACCGACGACTGGCTCGGCACCCGTCCGGCCGCGCACCTCGACGGCGAAGCCCGCGACGCCGCGCTCGGCGAGCTCGCCCGCCGCTACCTCGAGGGGCATGGGCCGGCGCGCGACACGGACCTCGCCCGGTGGGCCGGCCTCGGACTGCGCGACGCCCGCCGCGGCCTCGCCCTGATCGCCTCCGAGCTCGCCGACCTTCCCGGAGGACTCCTCGGTCTGCGCGACTCCCCGCCGGCCGACGCACCGCTCGGGCCGGTGCTCCTCCCGTCATACGACCCCTACCTCCTCGGCTGGGAGGACCGGTCCTTCGCCGTCTCACCTGCCAATGCCAAGCTCGTCCACCCGGGCGGCGGAGTCCTCCGCGCAGTCGTCTGCGTTGACGGTCTCGCGCTCGGAACCTGGACCGCCCGGCGTCACAAATCCGGCCTGACGGTCGCGATCGCCCCGTTTGCTCCCCTCCCCACTGACATTTCGCCCCAGCTCGCGGCCGACTCTGCGGACGTCGCACGCTTCGAGGGCGTCAACCTCACCTGACGAAGTGAGTGGGATGACGACCGGCCGGGTAGCCCTCCAAGCAGCGAACCCATAAAGCCACCGGCGAAGGGACATCGACATGCTCACGATCCTCCTCATCATCCTCATTGTGCTGTTCCTCACAGGCGGCGGCTACGGCTACAGCCGGCGCGGGCGTCTCTAGAGCGCCGGGTCCCCGGCGGGGGCCACACCCCCGTCGCGTAGTGAGCCCCGGGCGACGCACGTTCGCCCCGACGAAATCTTGAACCACCCCGGCCCGGGTACCATCTGCCCGGGCCGGTCGTGTGCTCGGCTACGGTGAGGCGATGACCGACTGGGCGACGATCTCCTCGCTCGCAACGGCCGCCGGCACCCTGGTCCTCGCGGTCGCCACCTTCTCGGCCGTCCGCTCCTCCAACCGCTCGGCGCGGATCGCCGAGCAGGCGCTTCAGGAACAGCGACGGCCCGTCCTCGTCCACGCCCGACTCGACGACGCCACGCAGAAGATCATGTTCGCCGATGGGCATTGGGTCCGCGTCGAGGGAAATCAGGCCGCAGTCGACGAGCGCGACGGGATCATCTATCTCGTGCTCGCCCTCCGCAACGTCGGCGCTGGCCTCGCCGTCCTCCAAGGCTGGTTCCCCTGGGACAGACAGGTGCTCGGCGATGTGCCCCATCCCGAGCCGGACGACTTCCGCCGCCAGACCCGCGACATCTACATCGCTCCAGGCGACATCGGCCTCTGGCAGGGCGCGATCCGCGACGCTGACGACGACGCCCGTTCGGCGATGTCCGCCGCCCGCGCCGACCGCCGGCCGCTCGCCGTCGACCTGCTCTACTCAGACCAGGTCGGCGGCCAGCGGACCGTGAGCAGGTTCTCGCTGGTCCCCGCCGCCGACGAGCGCTGGGTCGGAAGCGTCGGTCGGCATTGGAACCTCGACCACGCCAGCCCCCGCTGAGGATCGCGAAGCCCGCGGAAGAATCTTCGTTTGGCTGCCCGAAGCTAAGGGAATCCGCCCCGGACAGCCGCATGCGGTCGTTGCACGGGAGAGGAAGTCGACGTGTACCAGCAGATCCTGGATCCGGTGTCCCACTCCCTCGGCCTGTCGTCGATCTTTGCTGTCGTGCCGCTCCTGACGCTCTTCGTCCTCTTGGGCGTCGTCGGGCTGAAGGCCCAGTGGGCCGCGCTCCTCTCGCTCGTGGTCGCCCTGATCGTGGCGATCGCCGTCTACGGGATGCCGCTCGATCAGGCTGCCGACGCCGCCGCCGAGGGTGCTGCATTCGGCTTCTTCCCGATCATGTGGATCGTCATCAACGCCCTGTGGATCTTCAAGATGACCGAGGAGACCGGCCATTTCGCGGTGCTCCGGCGGGCGTTCAGCTCGGTCTCCGACGACCGGCGCGTCCAAGTCGTGATGATCGCGTTCTGCTTCGGCGCCCTGCTCGAGGCGCTGGCCGGGTTCGGGACACCGGTGGCGATCTGCGGCGTGATGCTCGTCGGCCTCGGCTTCCCGCCGCTCAAGGCCGCCGCCGTGGCGCTCGTCGCCGACACCGCGCCGGTCGCGTTCGGGGCGATCGCGATCCCGATCACGACGCTGGCCCAGGTCACAGGACTTCCCAAGCACGACCTCAGCGCAATGGTCGGCCGACAGTGCCCCGTGCTCGCCTTCTTCCTTCCCCTCGTCCTGATCGTGATCGTCGACGGACGCCGCGGCGTCCGCGAGGCGTGGCCGGCCGCCCTGACCGTCGGGGCCGTGTTCGCCGCCGTCCAGTTCGCCGCCTCGAACTACATCTCCCCGGAGCTGACCGACATCCTCGCGTCGTTGAGCTCCGCCGCGAGCCTGATGATCCTGCTCAGGGTCTGGTCTCCACGGCCACCCGCCGCCCCGGTCCGCGCCGGTCGTCCGGCGATAGCCGGCGCCGCAGGGCACGACGTGGCCCTCGAGCGACAGGTCCGCGCCGACGGCGGCGAGCCGCTCCGACGCGGCGAAATGCTCGCCGCCTTCGCCCCATACGCGATCATCGTCGTCGTCCTCGGCGCCTGCAGCCTCCACGAAATCGCCAATCAGCTCGAGACGGTGACCGACAAGTTCGCCTGGCCCGGGCTGCACGTGCTGAACGCGACCGGCAAGCCCCCGAGCAGCCTCGTCTTCAAGCTCAACTGGCTGACCGCCGCCGGGACCGAGCTGCTCGTCGCCGGGATCTGCGCGGCCGCCGTGCTCCGCGTCGGCCCGGGCCGGGCGCTCGCCGTCTACGGCCGGACGATCCGCCTGCTGATCTGGCCGATCGTCACCGTCTGCGCCGTCCTCGGGCTGGCCTACGTGATGAACCTCTCCGGACAAACCATCACCCTCGGGACGTGGGCGGCCGGCGCCGGCGGACTCTTCGCCCTGCTCTCGCCGTTGATCGGCTGGTTCGGCACGGCCGTGACCGGCTCGGACACCTCCAGCAATTCCCTGTTCGGGGCACTCCAGGTCGCCGCCGCGCGTCACGCCCACCTCTCACCAGTGCTCCTGGCGTCCGCCAACAGCTCGGGTGGCGTGCTGGCCAAGATGATCTCGCCCCAGAACCTGGCGATCGGGGCCGCGGCCGTCGGGCTCGGCGGCCGGGAGGGCGAGCTCTTTCGCCAGGTGATCGGCTGGAGCATCGTGCTGGTGCTCGCGATGGCCGCGCTCGTCCTGCTCCAGTCGACTTCCATCCTCTCGTGGATGGTGCCCTGAGCATGATCGTGGATGTTGTCCTGAGCAGGATCGTGGATGATGCCCTGAGCAGGATCGTGGATGACCTGAGCAGGATCGTGGATGATGCCCCGACCATGACCCGGACGCACACATGACCTCCCCGCCCGGTGTCGAGCTGCGCGGTCCGTCGGGCTCGGGATTCGACGAGATCCTCACGCCCGAGGCGCTCGCCTTCGTCGCCGAGCTCCACCGCCGCTTCGATTCCCGGCGGACCGGGCTCCTCGCGGCCCGGGCCAGACGGCGGGCGAGCCTTCGCGAGGGTGGACGGCTGGACTTCCTCGACGAGACCCGCGACGTCCGCGAGGGCGACTGGCGGGTCGCGCCGGCCCCGGAGGATCTCCAGCGGCGGTGGGTCGAGATCACCGGCCCGACCGATCGGAAGCTGACGATCAACGCCCTCAACTCTGGGGCCGATGGGTTCATGGCCGACTTCGAGGACGCCAACGCGCCGACATGGGCGAACATGGTCGACGGGCACCGGAGCCTCCGCGACGCGGTTGAGGCAACGATCACCTACGACAGCCCCGACGGAAGCCACTACGAGCTCGGCCCGCATCCGGCCACGCTGCTCGTCCGCCCGCGCGGCTGGCACCTGCCCGAGCGCCACCTCCAAATCGACGGGGAGCCGATCGCCGGAGCGCTGATGGACTTCGGTCTCTTCTTCTTCCACTGCGCCCAGCGACTCGTCGACCGCGGCTCAGGTCCATACTTCTACCTGCCGAAGCTCGAGTCCCACCGCGAGGCCCGCCTCTGGAACGAGGTCTTCTGCTTCGCCCAGGATGCCCTCGGCATCGCCCACGGGACGATCAAGGCGACCGTCCTGATCGAGACCCTCCCGGCGGCCTTCGAGATGGAGGAGATCCTGTTTGAGCTGCGCGAGCACTCGGCGGGTCTGAACGCCGGACGATGGGACTACATCTTCTCGGCGATCAAGTGCTTTCCCGAGCGCCCGGAGTATGTCCTCCCAGACCGTACCGCCGTGACGATGGCCGTCCCGTTCATGCGCTCATACGCCGAGCTCCTGGCCGCGACCTGTCACCGGCGAGGCGCGCACGCGATCGGCGGCATGGCTGCCCTGATCCCCTCGCGCCGTGACCCCGAGGCCAACGACCGAGCCCTGGACGGCGTGCGGACCGACAAGGAGCGCGAGGTCGCCCAGGGCTTCGACGGCACCTGGGTGGCCCACCCCGACCTCGTCGAGGTCGCGCGGGAAGTCTTCGAACGCGGCCTCGGCGGACGCGACAACCAGCTCGAGCGCCAACCCGACGTGACGGTCGGCGCCGCCGAGCTGCTCGACCTGGCCTCCACCCCCGGGAAGATCACCGAGGCCGGACTGCGGACCAACGTCAGCGTCGGCTTTCAGTACGTGTCCTTCTGGCTCGCCGGCCGCGGCGCCGCGGCGATCAACAACCTGATGGAGGATGCGGCCACCGCCGAAATCTCCCGCACCCAGATCTGGCAGTGGGTCCACCACGGCGAGACCCTCGAGGACGGCCGGACGATCACGCCCGAGCTGGTGCGGGGGGTGATCGACGAGGAGACCGCAAAGATCCGTGAGCAGGTCGGTGAGGAGACCTGGAAGGCCGGCCGTCCTGAATTGACCCGGGAGCTCTTCGAGCGGGTCGCCCTCTCACCCGAGCTGATCGAGTTCCTGACGATCCCCGCCTACGAGCACCTCGACTGAGCACGCCGGGGTCCCGCCGCCGTGCCGCCGGTCAACCTCTCCGAATACGAGCGGCTCGCCGAGGCCGCACTCGATCCCCGGACGTTCGGCTATTTCGCGGGCGGGGCCGACGACGAGCAGACCCTCGCCGACAACCTCGCCGCGTTTGGCCGATGGAGACTGCGGCCGCGGATGCTCGTCGACGTCGGCGCGGCCAGCCCGGCCGCGACCCTGCTGGGCCGGCCGATCTCGATGCCGGTGCTCGTGGCGCCGACCGCGTTCCTGAGACTGGCCCACCCCGACGGCGAGGCGGGGGTCGCCCGGGCGGCCGCCGCAGCCGGCACGATCTACTGCCTCTCGACCCTCGCGACCACGACTCCGGCCGATCTCGCCACCGCCGCCCCCGGAGGGAGGCGTTGGTTCCAGCTCTACTGCTACCGCGACCGCGGCCTCACCCGGTCCCTGGTCTCGGCGGCGCGCGACAGCGGGTTCGAGGCGATCCTCCTGACTGTCGACATGCCGTTCTCCGGCCGGCGGGAGCGCGACCTGCGCACGGGCTTCGCCGTCCCGGCCGAGATCGACGTCCCGAGCTTCACGGCGGCCGCCGCCGGCCCGCGGGCGGCCACGCTCGCCGAGATGGTCGGCCTGCTTGATCCGACGCTGACCTGGCGCGACCTCGAGGAGCTCGTCGCCGCGGCCGGATTGCCGGTCGTCGTCAAGGGAATCCTCGGTCCAGAGGACGCGCGGCTCGCGGTGGCGAGCGGCGTGGCGGCGCTCGTCGTCTCCAACCACGGAGGACGCCAGCTCGACGGCGTGCTCGCGTCGCTCGACGCCCTCCCCGCCGTCGTCGACGCGGTCGGCGGGCGGGTGCCGGTGATTCTCGACGGGGGAGTCCGCCGGGGAACCGACGTGGTCAAGGCTTTGGCGCTCGGGGCGCAGGCCGTGATGGTCGGTCGACCGGTGATCTGGGCGCTGGCGGCACGCGGGGAGGCGGGCGTCGCCGACGTGCTCGCGCTCCTGCACGAGGAGGTCCGCCTCGGGCTTGCCCTCCTCGGATGTGTCCGTCCGGAGGACGTCGGGCGCGAGCACGTCGGCCGACCCGCGCCTTGAGCGCAGGGAACCGACAGATTGCGTTCGGACATCTCAATAGGATCCGGTGCTTGGCGCCGGACACAGCGTGGCTGACCTACGCTGGCGATCGCGAGGCTGGCGATCGCGAGGCTGGCGGTCGCGAGGCTGACGGTCGCGAGGCTGACGATCGCGAGGCTGACGACCGCGAGGCTGACGGTCGAAGGCCTGGCATGGCTGGCTCGGCCGGACGGATCACGGCGCCGGCGGGGTGGCCTGTCTGGCTGGTGGTGGCCGCGGCAACGCTCGCGGCTCTCGGGTTGAGGGCGGCCTTCGTTGGCGATCAGACTCTCGGCTACGAGGAGATCTTCACGGCGTCGATCGTCCGCCACGCTTCCGCCGGCGGTGTCTGGCACGCGATTGCAGCGACAGAGTCGACGCCGCCGCTCTACTACTACCTGACCTGGTTGTGGGTCACGCTGACCGGCGATGCCTCGGCTGCCGCGATTCGCATGGTCTCGGTGCTGGCGGGGGTCGCGACCGTCCCGGTCGCGTTCCTGGCGATGCGGCGATTCGTCGGCGACGGCCTGTCCCTGGTCGTGGCGTGGCTTTGCGCGATCAATCCCCTGCTACTCGAATACGGGATCTATGCGCGGTCCTATGCCCTGCTGGTCTTCGTCACGATGCTTTCCATCTGGGCGCTCGGAGCCCTCCTCGAGCGGCCCTCGGGGAAGCGGTGGGCCCTCTGGGCAGCCGCGGCGGCCGCCTGCATCTGGACGCATTACTTCGCGGCCTTCACGCTCGTCGCCGAGGCTCTCGTGCTGATCGTCCTCCTGCCGCGAGAACGGCCGAGGCTCGTCCTCGCGTCGGCGGCGGCCGTCGCGTCGTTCGCGCCACTGTGGGCGCTGTTTCGCGCGCAGCGCAGCGCGACCGGCAGGACGGCGTTCATCACCGCCCGGCCGCGCACGGCTCGACTCGAGGATGTCGTGAGGCAGTTTGCGATGGGCACGAACGTGCCTCATGCATGGCTGGAAGGCGCCGGCATCGCGATCACCGGAGCCGCGCTCGCCGTCGCGGCGGCCCGTTCGAGGCGGCGCCGCTCCACCAAGGTCTTCGGCCTGCTCGTTCTCGTCGGGGCAGGCCTGCCGACGCTCGCGGCGCTCAGCGGGCTGGCCGACTACCTGCTCGCGCGGAACATGATCGGAGTCTGGATCTGTCTTGCGCCGCTTGTCGCCTACGGGCTCACCCGCTGGCGTGGCGTCCTGCTCGTTCTCTACAGCGGGCTGTGCCTCGTCGCTGTGCTGCTCGTCCAGACCGATTGGCGCTACCAGGGCTCGGCGGATTGGCGCGGCGCGAGCCTGCGCGTGGGTGCGCGGGTCAGGGGCAAGCCGATCGGGGTCCTGCCGTCGATGGACGCCTCGATCGCCGCCTTCTATCTCGGGCGCGAGCCGCTGTCGGCGCCCGTGAGCACGAGAGATCTGTGGCTCATGGTCGAGCCCGCGCGCGGGCCTCATCAACGCGCGCTGGCCCCCGTGGCCGACGTCCCGCTCAGCCAGTGGGGTCCGGCCGCTCCTGGGCTCGGGCTCCGCGCGATCACGGAGATCGACTACCACGGGTTTCGCCTGATCGAGCTGCACTCGTCGATTCCTCGGGAGCTATCCCCGACGCCGACAGGCGCCGATCCCGCGACCACGCCGGCTCTGCTCGCGCCATGAGTGGCCCGCACACCTCCGAGCACTCGAAAACGGAGTCCACAGAGCGTCGACAGGGAGTCCGCCGCCAATCGAGCCGACGCGCCGGAGTGCGGCGAGTGGCTGCCATCCTCGCGCTCGCCGCCGCGGGCCTCGGTCAAGTGGCGTGCATCGCTCGTGCCTCGTCGCCAACCCCGCTGTTCAGCTTTCTCGCCACGCCGACCGACCAGCTCGGGGTTCCTGGGCTGTTCGCGGCCTCCGAAGTCACGCCAGAGGGCGACCTCTACACGGGATATGGCGAGCTCACGTTCGAGCTGGGCCGTCCGCTCAGGCTCCTCGACCAGCCGCTGCGACGCTTCGAGGGCGGCCGTTACCCGATCATCGACTCGGTGGTCGAGCAAGCCGGCGTGAGGTACAGCCTGGCGATGCTGGCGACGCCGGTCGACGGCGTCTCGGTCGATCTGGTGCGAGTGGTGATGCGCAACGTCAGCCGACAACCGCAGACCGCTGTCTGGGGAGCCGGGATGCGGCGCAGCGGCGGAGCGCGACTGACCTCGGCCGGTGCACCCGACTTCCGCTACCTCGCGCCGTCGGGAACCGAGAACGGACTCTATGCCCAGCCTGGCGCCACCGCGCCGTCCGGCGCGAAGTGGACAGTCGCGGGCCGCGCGCTCGTCCGGCAAGGCAAGGCCTACGCGTTTGTGGCGGCCGACACGTACCACCGCAGCGTCGAGGTCAAGCCCGCGTGTACGGCCCGCACCGAGATCTGCGTGATGGTGAGCTACGTTCGCCGCTTGTCGCCCGGGCAGGAAGCCGTCCTCGACTTCGCGATGCCAGCCACGCCCGTCCCAACCCGAAGCCTGCTCGCGACCAAGATCGCGAACCTGCGATATCCCCAGGCTCACGCCGCGCTCCGCGCAGGTTGGGCCAGGACGCTCGCACCCGCCGTGAGGATCGCCCTCCCGGAGAAGGCCGTCGAGGACGCCTACTACGCGAGCCTCACCCACATCCTCACGAGCCGCTACAAGCTGCCCGACGACACGCCCGGCGGGATCGGCGGGTTCTGGGTTCAAACGGTCAACGACCTCCAATACCACGCGTTCTGGCTGCGCGACGCCGCGATCATGACCAACGCCCTCGATCTCGCCGGACTTCATTCGGTCGCGGCCGAAGACCTCGCCTTCTTTCCCGTGTGGCGCGCACCAGACGGCCTCTACGAAAGCCGGCTCGGCCAGTTCGACGGCATGGGCGAGGCGCTCTGGGCGATCGGCCGCCACGCCGAGTTGACCGGGGACACCGCGTTCGCACGCGATCAGATCCCCGGGATGGCGCAGTCGCTGTGGTGGGTCACCCAGCAGATCGCCAGCGACCCGCTGGGCTTGATGCCGACCAGCAATCCCGGCGACAACGAAGACACGAGCGGGCACCTCGCCGGCGACGACTTCTGGCTCGTGGCCGGAATGGACGCCGTCCTGCGGCTCGCCGCCCTCGCCGGCTCCCCGCCGGCGACCGCCGGCTGGCCGGCCTTGGACCAGCAGGTCCGCGCGAACGTCGCCCGAGCCGCGCGAAGCGCCGCAGCCCGCAACCAGGGTGCCATCCCGCCCGTGCTCGATCGCAGCGGCGGCCTCGACTGGGGAAACTGGGGAGTCGCCTACCCAGACGGCCCATTCGGCATCTACGACCCGCTCGTGACCGCGACGATCAGTCGCGCCGACGCCGCGATGCGCGAAGGCATCGCGACCTACGATCACGGGCGGCTGCTCCACGACTATCTCGGGTTCAGGATCTTCGAAACGCACCTCGAACGCGGCGAACAGGCCCCCGTCGTCAACGGCCTGTACAGCGAGATCGCCCACTCCACCGCCACCAACGGTGGCTTCGAGACCGGCATCGCTCCGCTTGGCAAACGCTCGAACGCTGCCAACCTAAGCCCCCACGGCACCTACTCGGCCGAACTCGTCACGCTGATCCGCAACATGCTGGTCCGCGACGACGGCACCCGAATCATCGTGCTGGGCGCGCTGCCCGGCTCCTGGCTCAAGCCCGGCGCGGTGACCTCCGTCACCCAGGCGCCAACCACGCTCGGTCCGGTCTCCGTGCGGCTGCGCGCCGACGCCGGCGGAGCGACACTGACCTGGAGCGCTCCCCCCCACACCAACCCGATCTGGCCGATTCCGGCAGGCGTCGGCGACTTCCACGCCGACGCGGGCGCCCTCAGCGGACGGACCCTGACGCTGCCGGCGTCCAGCGGGACGCTGCGCGTCACCTGGAAGCTCCCCGCGACCACGGCGACGCTCGCGACGACGATCGCGGCGCTACGCGACCGCTACAAGTCCCACGGCAGCCGTGCAACCGCAGCAGCGAGCCCGCTCGTCCCGTAACGCGATAGGCGGATCCTGGGATTGGGACGCCTCCGGATCCTGGGGGGGGAGTGGGACGCGTCGGATCCGGGGAGTGGGACGCGTCGGATCACGCAGCCTGGTGGTCGCCGCACCGCGTTAGCGCGCTCACAACCTGCTGGGCCTCGATCGCGGTCCCGGCGACGTTGAGGTGGACGCCGTCGGGTGCGCGGACGTAGACGTCCTTGCCGCGATAGCGGATCGACGCCTGATAGCCGTGGGGAGAGAACAGCAGATCCATCCGCAGCACGCACACTCCCGCGAGACCGTGTGCCGCCTGCACGATCGCGGTGTTGACCGCCGCCGTGATCGATGCCCGCGCGGCAATTCGCGGAGCAGCGATCGTCAGATAGATCACGCGACCGTGACCGTGGCGAGCATAGATCTGCATGATCGCGCGTACGCGACGCGTGTACTCCTCGACCCAGGCGGCGTCGCAGCAGCTGTGCTGGGCGCCATCGGCGCCCCTCATCGGGAAGCCCTCGTTGGCACCGAGCGAGATCGCCGTCACGCTGGGGTGGAGCCGACGCACCTGGGCGGAGGCGATCGACGACCAGCCGCTCGCGAGGCTGATCGCGAAGCCCGGAACGACGTCGCTGACGACGTTCTCCCGCTGCCCGAGGTCGTCGGCGAGAAAGCTGTCGACACCGCCCATCGTCGAGTCGCCGGTGGCGAGCACCGTCGGCGCAGCCGGGCTGGGGACCCCCCTCACGCCGACCGCGAGGCTTGCCCGGACGCGGTATCGGCGCACCTGGAGCTCGACACGCCAGTCGCCGCGGATCAACGGACGAAACGAACGCGTTGCGGCGTTGACGCCGCCAGCGAAGGCCACGGTCTCGCAAGCGCGGTCATCGAGCGGCGAGATCATGCACAGGCGTGTATGGATCCCACCGAGTCGCCAGCGGTCGATGATCCGCACGAGGGCCCGCCGTCCCGCGGCAACGCTCCGCGGCACTTGGAGGGCGAAGCGATCCGCGCAGGAGACCGTGTGCAGATCGGTGGTTCCTCGCACGGAGGTGCCGTCCGGAAGCGTCGCGGTGGCCGCGAAGTCACGCGTCAAACGCCCGCAGCTCCACTGGGCTGCCCCGTAGAAGGGCGTGATGTCGCTGTGCGGCGCCGAGCGCACGCCGAGCCGGTGCGGCTGGCCGGAGATGCACTCGTAGAACGTCACCGGCGCGCCCTGCGCGAGGAAGAAGTAGAGGTCGACGAGGCCGATGCGGTTCGTGTCAGAGGTGAACGGCGAGGCACCCTGGGCCGCCGGGGTGCACGGGTTCAGCGATCCAGAAGCCGCGGGCACGGCGACGCTCGAGCCGGTGATCGGGCCGGCGCTGGAGGCGGCCAGCACCACGCTCGCCGCGACAGTCACGAGCGCGACGCGCGACCGAAGCGCCCGCGCGAGCATCACGAAGGACACGCGGTCAGCAACCCGTTCAGCCGGCCACGATCGTCGGGGCGAGGGCGATTCGATGATCCTTGGTCCAGGGCGGCCCCAACCTTGCCCGAGGTCTCCGCAGGACGTCGTCGGCCGGCTCACCCAGCCTGCTGAGGGCTTGCCCTATCACCGCCCGGGCGTCATACAGGTGGACTTCCCAGCCACGAGCGTATGCGAGCTCGGCGAGCTCCTGGCGATACATGATCGCGTCGGCCCGGGCCTCATAGGGCGCGCGACGCTGGACGGCGATGTCGTCGGGGAAGTCGGTCGGCCAGGCGCGAAGCGAGATCGACAGGACCGGCGCGGGCAGTGCGGCTGCGAGCTCGTCGAGTGCAGCCGACGTCACGCGAGCGACGGACGCTCGCGCGTTCGCGACCAGCGCAGCCGTCGCAGCGACATCCAGACGCCGGCTCTCGTAGTGGATCGGTGCGGCCGACACGCCGGGCTCGATCAGCTCGATCCGTCTGCGGTCGACGACCTCGTGATCGGCCGACGCCGTTACGGCGACGGCCCAGCCGAAATGGTCCGCAATCGCCAGACGCATGCGGCCCAATTGGTACACGGGCCAACGGCTTTGCGCAAGCGGCCTCGAGCCAGCGGCGCGTCGCCGAACGACGTCCCGTGGACCGATCCTTGGGTTCTCGGTGCTAGTCGGCCCACCAGGCGCGCCGACCCTCGACGTCGTCGCGGGGATTTTCGCCGAGCTTGGGCGCACCAAAGACGAGGAGCTCAAGGCCCTCCGGGCCGGCCTCGTAGCCTCGCCAGGTGCCGGGCGGGACGCGTACGACGTCCCACTCCCTGACGTCGACGATCTCGTCGTCGAGCTTCATCCGGCCGCTCCCGCGCACAACCACGAAGACCTCCTCCTGCTCGTTGTGCGTGTGGCCGTAGGGGAAGCGATAGCCGGGCGGGATGCGCTGATAGCTCAGGCCGGACTGCTCGAGCTCGAGCGCCTTGCCTGCGAGGCGGAACTCCAGGTCGGGCGCGCCGTCGAACTTGGACCCGACGTCCTCCAGGTCCTCCTTGAGGTTCCTGAGCGTGAACGCCACGGCCGCGATTCTAGTGTTCAATCCGCGCCCCGCCGGGCTCTGTTGGGGCTCTGGAGAGCGCGCCCGAGAGGATTCGAACCTCTGACCTTCGGTTCCGTATCAAGAAACCGACGTTCTGTGAGGCTCATCCCCAGTGTTTACAGGGGTTCAGGCGCCCTCAAATCACCTCAGATTCGCTGATATTTGCTCAAATTGGTACCCGAATTGGTACCCGCCGCCACACGCGCGAGGGTCCCGACCGACCCGAGCGTGGTCAACCCCAAGATTTGGCGCGGGCTCCGTGACAAGGGCGCTCGCGACGGCGCGGGACTCGTCTCGACAGGCCGCCGATCCTGGTAGCGCCGGGGAGCCGGGCCGGGGAGGTGGCATCCAGATCTTCACCGACGTGGATACCCTGACTTGTGTAACGCCGGCCGCGCCGGCGGTACGCAAGTTATAATGTGCAGCATGGCAGCCGCGGGCCTGTCCCAAGCCAACCGTACATTCGTCGCACAGGTGAATCGCGAGCTGCGTGGGCCGTTCACCGTGGCCGACGCCGCCGCGGCGACGCACGTCGACCATGCCCGCGCGGCGCGCCTCCTGCGTCACCTGGCCGAACAGGGCTGGGTCGCCCGGGTGCAGCGCGGTCTGTACACAACCGTGCCGCTCGAGGCAGAGGAGCCGGAGCACTGGACGGCAGACCCGTGGGCAATCGCCGCAGCGGCGCTCAGCCCCGGATATGTCGGGGGCTGGACCGCGCTGCATCACTGGGATCTGACCGATCAGCTGTTCAACTCCACGTTGTTCGTAACCAGCCGTCCCGTTGCCCGCCGGCAACGCACGATCGGCGACGCGCGCTTCGAGCTGCGCCATCGTCCCGAACGCGCGCTGTTCGGGACGCGGCGGGTGTGGCGCGAGGGGACGCCGGTCTCCGTCTCAGACCGGGAGCGAACCCTCGTCGACTGCCTTGACGATCCGTCGCTCGGTGGCGGCCTGGGACACACAGTCGAGGCGCTGAGGGCGTTCGCCGATGGAACCGAGCACGCTTGGGAGAGGCTCGTCGAATACGGAGACAGACTCGGCAACAGGACCGCGTTCAAGCGACTGGGCTACTTCGTCGAGACGCTTGGACTCGCGGACGAAAGCCTCATCCAGGCGTGCCTCGACCGGGTCAGCGCCGGAACCGGCCTAGTGGACCCGGCGCGGCCGGCCGACGGCCCGACGCTCGCTCGCTGGGGACTGCGGCTCAACGCGAGAATCAATGAGTGATCTCGCGAGCAGCCCTTCAGACGCGCACCACCGAGTGGGGGCTGACCGAGGAGGTCGTCGAGAAGGACTACGTCCTGGGCTGGCTGCTCTCGGGGATCGGGTCTCACCGCCTGCTCGGCGATCAGTGGATCTTCAAGGGCGGCACCTGCCTGAAGAAGTGCTTCGTCGAGACCTACCGATTCTCGGAAGATCTCGACTTCACGGTGCTCGACGGCGGACCGCTCGCGCCCGACGACGTCACGCCGCTCCTGGTGGAGATGCTCGACGCGATCGAGCAGGAGACCGGAATCACGCTCTCCAGCCGAGCGCCGTTCGTCCGTCTGCGCCCGGGCGGCCGGTCGGCCGAGGGGCGGATCTACTACCGGGGACCCCGCGGCGCCCCCGGCGAAGCCCGGGTCAGGCTGGACCTCACCTACGACGAGACCGTCGTAGAGACGCCCGTGCGCCGCTCGATCTCGCATGCCTACGACGAGGCCCTACCCGGCGACGGCGCCATCGCCTGCTACACGTTCGTCGAGGTGTTCGCCGAGAAGCTGCGGGCGCTCGGGCAGCGTACGCGTCCCCGAGACCTCTACGACGTGGTCAACCTCTATCGACGCGCAGACCTCCGCGAAGACCGCGCCCTCGTACTCGCCGTGCTCGAGCGCAAATGCTCCTACAAGGACATCCCGCTCCCGACGCTCGCGTCCGTGACCTCGGCCGACAAGCTTGCCGATCTCGAGGCCGACTGGCCGGCGATGCTCGCCCACCAGCTGCCGGTGCTTCCACCGATCGATGGCTTCCTCGACGCGCTCGACGGTGTGTTCTCGTGGCTCGGCGGAGCTGAGCCAGTGCACCTCGAGCCGGCGCCGGCGCTACGCGAACAACTCGACCCCGCGTGGATCGCTCCTCCGACGCTCACGAGATGGCCTGGCGGCGCACCGCTCGAACAGATCCGCTTCGCCGGCGCCAACCACCTGCTCGTCGAGCTCGCCTACCAGGGCACCACCCGGCTGATCGAGCCGTACGCGCTGCGCCGCTCCCAGGCTGGGAACCTCCTCGTCTACGCGATCAAGGTGGCGACGCGCGAGGTTCGCAGCTATCGCGTAGACCGCATCCAAGGTGTGCGCGTCACTCGCACCCCGTTCGTCCCGCTCTACGCGATCGAGCTATCGATGGCCGCGCCCATCAGCCTTCGCTCACGCGGACTGAGAGCTCCTGATGGCCCGCGAAGAACACGTCGACGCCGCGGGTGAGCGCGGCCACCTCCACGTTGCGACGACGTCACGACGCGAGACCTGGACCAGCACGGCGCTCGGGCGTCGCCGTGTCCTCCAGGGCGTCGCGGCGCCTCCAAACGCCAGCTGTGCGAACGCGGCTCCACCCGTCGGGTCCGGCGCGAAGTCGACGTAGACCAGCATCGTCGTCAAGTCCCGGTGCCCCATCCACTCCTGGACCGTGCGCATCGGAACGCCCAGAAAAGCCATGATTACCAGGCCTTTCCCAACGCGCCCGAGAGGATTCGAACCTCTGACCTTCGGTTCCGTAGTGGCTCATTTCGAGGGGTTTTCGGCTCTAGCAAGCCACGTCAGGTGCTCTCAAGTGACCTCAGATGGGGTCAGATTTGCCTAGGTCGGGACACGCTGGGGACACGGCAACCTCTTCGTCCGAAACCGAAGAGCCAGACAGCTGCGGACGATCCCTTCGCCCAAACGCCGACCGCCGTCAAAGTGTCCGCTGCCGCGACGCGATCAAGGTCGTCCCCATACCGGAACTCGACGGACCACAGCGAGCCGGGTGACCATCGACGACGTGGGCGACGCGGGCTGCTCAGGTTTCTGGCCTCGGGCCCGCTCATCTTGTGCGGCGCCAGCCCCTATCCCGGCCCCAACCAGGGGACCTCGAGCGAGTCGATCCTGTGACCGTGATCCGACGGCCAATCGAAGCGACCTGGACGATACTTCCCACGCGACTTCAACCACATGATCCCCGGCGTCGTGCACGGGCCGACGCGGCACGGTCGATCGGCTCAAACTGCAGGAGCCTCAGTCAGCGAGACGGCCAACCAGTCTCAAGGCTTCGCTGGAGGGGGGCTACCGCGCTGGAGCCGGCGTATACGGGCCTTCGGGATTTCACGACCGAGCGGTCTGCGGCGGTGCTCACAGCCGAGGAAGACGACTCCTACGCCGTCGACGGTGCGACCTCCCCGGCGGCTTCACCGAAGTCTGTGGCGAATTGATCCCCCGGCACCCGCCGCCGGCGCCTCCTCACCCGGACGCGGTCGGTAGATTCAGGGGATGTCCGGGCTCGGTCCTCCCCCAGGGTCTGCACCCGGCGAGATGTTCCAGAGACGCGTTGCAGATGCATATCGCGCCCTCGGCTACCAAGTGGCCCCAAACGTCTCGCTTCAAGGGCAGCAAGTCGACCTTGTGGCACGAAGACACGATGACGGCGGCCCTGGGCACATCCTCGACGTAGAGTGCAAGGACCATCGCGCCCCCGTCGGGAACCAAGCGGTGCAGGACTTCGTTTCAAGCGTAACCGCTTTGCGAGCGGCCGACGCCGTGACGGCCGGCGTGATCGTGAGCGCCAGCGGGTTCACGTCCCCGGCTCGGGCCGTCGCCGACAGACTGCCCTACATCACACTACTTTCCTGGGATGAGCTTGCCTCCCAACTCTTTAATGTTCGTCTGCCCATGCAAACACTCGTCGCGGCCTATGAGCACTCCGCGATCCATCGTGACTATCTGGACATCCCGGCTGACGTCGCATCCTCCGACGGATCATTTGCTCCACAGGTCCCCCACGTGGATACCGTGTCGAGCGTCGTCGCCGCTTGGCTCGCGCTAGTGTCCTCCGCAAAGTCCCTCACAACGCTCATAGTCCTAGCTGACTTCGGGTCAGGGAAGACGACCTTTCTTCGATCCCTAGAGTACGACCGCGCCAAGGCCTACCTTGCACAGGACGATCCCCGCATCCCTCTCTTTGTGCCACTGCGAACTTATCGCGAGTATCGCGATGTCACATCGCTCTTGCGAGCCAGCTTTCGCGAGGCCTACTACCGCGACGTGTCCAGCGCCCTCTTGTGGGATCGGCTTCGAGCCGGCGGCTTCTACGTCCTACTTGACGGCTTCGACGAAATGCTAGAACGAAGCGACGTGACCCGGCGTGCCGAGCTCTTTTTTGAGCTTATGTCCGTCATGGGAACGGCTTCACCGACCGCCCTTACGTCTCGCCCGAGCCATTTCGTGGAGAAGGGCGAACTCGACAAGCTAATCGCCGAAGTTCGGGAGCGCGAAGACGAACTCGCTCTTCCTACCACGGAAATTATCCCCGGCGGCGTCGCCCACATCGATCGAGCAGATCGCCTACGCCGGAAACTGGTCGACCACCACCGTGAAACTAGACCCGGGATACGCACGCACCCCGGCCTCTCTCAACACCGAGTGCGCAAGGTATACTTGCTACCGCTCGACCGCCCCCGGATCGAATCGTTCGTGGCAGGACGTTCGGCTGAACTGGAACGTCGCAACACCTCGCCGGCTGCCGTGATGGCATTTATCGATCGCACGTACGACCTGACGGATCTGGCGACACGTCCGCTGCTTCTAACGCTCATTGTAGATTCGATTAGCCTCGGGGAACTCGACATTGCCGAGACCGAGACCCAGATGGGCCCGTCGGGCCTATACGAGGCTTACACTCGTGCGAAGCTGGACCTCGATCTCGCTAAAGGCGCCACGCGCCACGGCGGCCTTTCGCTCGATGTGAGACTGTCGCTGGCAGAGGAACTAGCTGTCTTAATGTATACGACGAACACACTGGAATTCGGTGTCCAAGAACTGCTCGCAAAGTTGTGGCGCCGCCCTGGCTGGCTGAGCGGCGCTCTTGACGCCAGCGGGCTCGACCCCGCGGAGGTCGCCACTGATTTCGCAACCTGCTCATTTGTCACGGTGGATGACGAGGCCCGATGCCGCTTTGTACACAAGTCATTTCGGGCCTTCTTCGCCGCCCGCGTATTGAAGCGCCGCGTCATCGGGGATCACCCGCTGCTCGCTGAGTGGCTTGAACGTGACATTCTGTACTTCCTCGGCGGATTCGCGCCTACGGAGCCCGAGGTCGAAGGCCGATTGTGGTCGCAGTTCCTAGCCGCCGAGGGTAACGCGACCATCCGGCGGAACACGCTAGTGGCATTCCTGTATTGTCGCCCGGATCACGATTCACGGCGACTCGAGGACGCCGAGATCGGAGACGCCGACTTCGGCCGTCTCGAGTTCCTCGGATCGCGCATGAGGGGAGTAACGTGGCGCAACTGCGGTGTGAGGCGGTTGGCGCTGACCGACGGCGCCTGGAGAGGTGTCGAAGTCTCGGGGACCCATGTCGTGGAGCTCATCAGTCAGGGTGGTCACCTCGAGCTCGAGCTTCAACGTTCTACGGTGGAGTCCCTACGCGTCGACGGGGGTACGACGATACTGCGGGTGGCGGAGGGCACGAAGGTCGAGGCATGCGCGATAGCGGATGCGACCGCGGAGCTCGTTGGTGCGGGCGGAAGTATTGACCGTCTAAGCGTTGCGCGCTCCGTCGGGGAGATCAGGGGAGGACCAGCGGCGACACGGCTCGTGACGGACCTGAGCATTGAAGATAGTTGCGTGCGCATCCAGGGCGCGCCCGCCGCCAGCGTCCGTGCGAAGCGGACAGCGATTGGCTTCGATGGACGACCGGAGCAGGTCTTGGAGTGGCAGCTGACAGGATCGGCGGTCATCCTCGGCTTGAACGCCGCGGCGAGCGGCCGCCGCTGGCCGCGGCGTGCGTTCATGGGCGCGAATCAGGGGCGGGCAGATAAGAGATCCTTGTTGTGTTTCGGGGTGGCGGTCCCCTACCCGCTACCGCAGGAGGTATGTTGCGGCGTCTTCGGCGCGATTGCCCCAATGCTCAAGCGAACTGCGGGGCAGCCAAACTCGAACGCTTGGGGCGTTGTACACGGAGGGTTGCCCGCAAAGGTCGTAGCGTCACTAGGAGATGCGCCCGGGGTGCGAGACGGCGCGATGTTGCTGGCGACGGACGAGTGGTACGCCCGCGAAGTAGGCGCGCAGGGTCGGCTCGGCGCGATTCGCGACCTACACGCCGTGGCCGGGATTCAAGGCGAGGGCGGTTCGTTGCTGTCTTGCCGGGCCCAGGTGAAAGCACTCCTGAACGCCGTCAGGCGCCAATATCTTGCGTTGGCCCGAGGTGATTGGGTGGAAGACTCCAGGTGGTAGGATGCGTGCGCGCGACGATGGCGCGCCTGTTCGCACGCTGGGGCAGTGCGTGCCGCGACGACCTCGCGGGGCAGAGTCATCGGCCGCCGTTTGTGGTCACGAGCAGGGAGGCGTTCACACGTGGTCCGCGACGGGAGACCTGCGTCCGAGGACGACCAGAAGTGAAGGCCGGCGCTTCGCCATTGCGACGGTTTCGGCGCTCTGGATTTCCCGAATCGCGACGGCCCGCAGCCAGCCAGCGAGCCCAGGTGCGGCGCCATCGCTCACCGGAATTCAAGCCCCGGACGATGCTTCCGCCGTCGCGCCGCCGCTGGACGCGCGAGCGCTTCGGCGACAAGCGGTCGCCGGGTCGGGCGCAGGCCGCGGACAAGGCTCTTGCACTCACCCGGAGGCGGGCTACCGTGGCCGGTGCCGGCGGGCGCGCATCGGACGCCCGGCGGTCGCACGACGTGAGCGGCCGGCTCGCTCGCTTCGCCGCCGAACGCGCGAGAGGCAGCCGTTGGCACCCCGCTCGCAAGTGCCGCTCCACGGCCGAGGTTCGCGCGCGAACCAGCCTCGGCGGTCGTGATCGCGACCTCGTGCTGCCTCAAGCTCGCGGGGTCGGTCCGGGTTGACTCCGGCTGACGCGCAGGCGCAGGGCGGGGTCGCGCGGCTTCTGGCCGAGCTCGAGACACTCCCGGGGGCGGGCTCCCTCGACCAGCGCCCCACGCATTGGCAAACTGGCCGCGCGCGCCCCGTCGCGGCCGTTTCACCGTCACACGGGTTATTCCGCTGCAAGAGTTAGCCCGCCGCGTGCAGTAAGCATTCGGGTGGGCGCTGACGGCCGCGGCGGGCTGAGTGCCCGATCGACGGTGGGTGTGGCGGGCGGGGCGGCGTGATCTGAGCGTCGTGTTGACCTTGCGGTGCCGGGGACGGCGAGTTCCCGGGCGGCGGTGATCGTCGCCGGCGGCCGGGCGCTGTGTGCCGGGTGCGTGAGGGTGTGGAGGTCGGCGGGTTAGCCGGATGGGGCAGGGATCCCGTCGAGTCTGGTGAACGCGGCGGCGAGCGCCGCCGCCCAGGGCCAGACTGGGTTGGAGGCACAGGCGGGCTTGACGGGCGTGCATGGCGAGCCGGGCGGCGACGTGCAACAGCCGGTATCGCAGCCGCTTCGGCTCGGCCTTGGCGAGGTTGCCGCGGAGGAGCAGGTCTGGGTCCAGACGATCAGGTTGTGCGCGATCAGGACGAGCTCGAGCCAGACCTCGTTCAGCGCGTAGTCGTGGAAGGGGAGCTTCCGCAGCCGGGTGTCTTTGTCATTGCGGATCTCGTCCTTGATATGAGCGCGCTGGCGGTGGCGGCACTCGAGGACCTGAATGGGCGCGTTCGGCGTCCGGCAGCGATAACGCGCTGCTCGTCACGGAGCTCAGCCGCCTCGCACGCGACCCGACGCGAGCTCAGTGGGGGGGGGCCCCAGGCCGCCTCGAGTCGCCGGCGGTTACCTCCGCGGGTGGGCTCCGACGCGGATCGCGCCAGGACGTCAGCCGGCCACGTAGTCGTGGCGCTCACGAAATAGGCGGCTGACCGCAGCGAAGTCGGCGTTGCGACGGCGCCCGACCATATAGTCGAGGTCGCGGTCGTCGAGGGGGATGATGTATCCGCGGTGGTCCTTGGCCGTGTCGCGACACCGCGCAAGAAACCTGTCCTTGTCGTTGAAGGTGCGGCACACGAGTAAGCCCAGCTGGCCCCGGCTCGGGCTGAAGCGGCCCGCGAGCTGATCGAGCTCGGGGTTCTCCGGGTCGGCGCGGTAGTTCTTACACTCAACCGCGATAGTCGAGGCGGGGAAATGCTGACCGAACCACGCGAAGAACCCATCCTTAGCGATGTTCGTGTACACAATGTCTATCCGCTTGCGGCCATCGTGGATCTCTTTCTCGCGGATCGGAGACACCAGCCAGGGGTAGAGCACGGCCGTCAGGAGCGCCTGCGATGCCTTGTGGAATGCCGTTGCGCCCGCGTTTCCGGACTGGATCGCGTGGACCGTCTCGATCAGCGCGGTCCAGTCGATGATCGATGGCGTCTCGCCGGTCCTGTCGATGATCTGTTCTTGCGACTGCGGCGTCGGCGGTCGGCGACGCTCATCCCGGTAGCGCTGGAGAATCTCAGTGTGCTCGAGCGTGATCCGAGCCGATACGCGCTTGCCCTGGCCGTACTTCGCTTTCAGCGCTTTCTTCGTGACCCGGCGCTTGCCGCTTTTAAGCAGTTCTACGAGACCCGATCCCTGCGCCAGCTCGAGCTCTTGGAGAAAGCTCAGTACATAGTTGTTGAAGTAGTCGCTGGCATCGTAGTGAGGCGAGCTTCGGACCACGGCCTTGGGGACGAGGAGAAGCTTTCCGGTTGCCGTGCTCGGCAGATCCTTTAGCTCGTTGACCACCGCCAGCCGGGTCCCACATCGGTCCGGAGTCATGTGGGGTGAGCTTGATGCCCAGAAGGTCTGCCTGCTGCTGGGTGTATCCGATGAGGGTGCACGGATGATGTTCGTCACGATGTCTGAGATCCGATCACGGCCGATGTACTCAACCATGAGCGCCGTCTCCTCGAGGTCCTCAAGAAGGCCTGATTTGATTGCCTCGCTTTGCGCGAGGCTGTTGTAGATCAGCGCCGCTGTGTCGGGCCCGAGTCCAGATCCTCTGGATTCCGCGCGCGATAGACCCAGGTGCGTCTCGTTCGGCTCCCGCAACTGCGCGAGCAGAGCAATCCCGGCCCCGCGGTCGCCGGCGGCGATGCACTAAGCACGTGCTCGAAGAATCTCTGGATTAGCCGACGCACTCGTGACCCCACGGCGTTGGCAACAGCCTCAGCGCGCGTGCGTCGACGAACAGCCGAGCATCCGTGCTCGAGTCAACGTTGACGAAGTCGAGCGCCGCCGGCGACAGCCCGAGTTTGAACTCTTCAGCGATCCTCAATGGTTCGCGCCTGCCAGATTGCGCGCCGATTTCAGGACGATCTCCAATGCCTTGATTCGTTGAATCGGCATCAGCCGACGAATTGATCGCGGACCAGCGCGCCGTCTCTGATCAGGGAGGCGTGCCGGCTCGCCGGGGAGCAAGGTTGGGAGCCCGCGAAGTCGGATGACGCTGCGCCGCTCGCGTAGGCGCACCGCACAAACCTAACCCTCAGTCGGGACGGCATGACGTTTCCGAAACATCGCCATAGGTTACTCTCGCACTCACCCCGGAGCGTGCGCATCGCTGCGCGAAGGATCGAGGAGACCGTCACCGTGCAGCGCCTCGGGATCACCGGCAAGCTCAAGCGCACCCTCGACAGCACCAACCCCGCCGAGTCGATGCCCCTCGAGGAAGAGGATGCCCCGGTCGCCGTGCGAGGTCAAGCAACAGCTGAAGGAGTTCACGTAGCCCGTACGGCTCGCTTCCGTCAGCGGCCTGAGGTGCGACCGGGCGCCAGTGGACGTGCGGCCAGCCGTCTGACAAGTTGACAATGAGTCCGTCGCCGAGCCCCAGGTGCAACCATCCCGTGCTCGTAGCTCCGCGGCACTGGGCCGGGCGACAGTGTCCTTGTCCTCGCTCGCGTGGCTAATGAAGAGATCTATCACCGGATTCCAGAGGCCTCGCAGGGGCTTCAACTAGCGCCCATCGTCGCAAAGGGAAGCTGTCTCCGCGGCCGCGTGGCGGAGATGCCGCGGTCCGCGCGCCGGACACCGCTTTCGGGTCGATGGCGGACAGGGTAGCTCCTGACCTTCAGGAGGAGGGCGCTCAATGAATCAGCGCCGACGACACGGTCTCGTCGGGCGAGCGCCCCAGGCAGCTGGGCCCGTCGCTCGTCCTTGTTCTGGCCAGGGCCGGGCGTGGCACGCTGGTCGGCCGAGAGGCTCGCGAATTGGGAATCGTCCAAGGCGGTCCCTCCCAATTGCTCGTACAGCGGGGTTCCTACCTCGCGCGTGTGCACGATTCCGTCTGCCACGACGCCCGCTTCCAGGTAGGCCCGGATCAGCTTGAGCATCTGCTTGTCATGAACCCGTCTCGCGACCGTCGCCATCAAAGCGTCGTGCTGAACCCGATCGAAAAACGAGTCGGAGGTCAAAATCGGCGTACCACGCCGCGCCACGAGTGATGAACTGGCGTGCCCCGCTCGACCGCTTGATGGGTCCAGCGCCCCGGCCGAAAGCCGAAGCTATGGGGATGAAACGTGGGGGTAGAAAACAGGCGTGAGAACCTGCGCAGTGGCCTGGCAGATCAAATGATCCACCGCAGCCGGCCCCCCCAACATCCGTAGACCGCCCGAGGGCTTGGGGATCATCACCCTCCTCACGGGCTGCGGCCGGTAGGTGCCCGCGTCAAGCTGTAAGCGAACCTGCCGCCAGTGGTCTTGCAAACCATCGTCGCAGCTCCTTGGTGCTCATCCCGTCGGGGCCCGGGGCCCCGGCGTTCTGCTCTACGCGTTTGAGCGCCTCAACGAGATTCCCGCGGGCCATGAACTGCTCCCACAGGCTTGCCTCGGCGGGTGAGACTGGCTATCGCCCGGCGCCGGGAACGGACTGCGCTCTGGACGGGTTCCTTCGGCTTCACCCTCCGGTACCCCCGGCCAGGCCCGTCACGGGGTTGGGTGCGGTCAAGGCCCATCCCGCGAGCACGAGCGTCCTGCGCCTCGGCTTAGCGTTCGGTCCTTCCCGGCGAGAATCGACCCCGCGAGCCAGAGCCGCTCGACCCCGACCGTCCCACCCGGCGATCACGCCAAGCGCGGGCCGGCATCCCGGGATGCCCGTGGAGATCTCCCCAGATAAGACCAGCAACCTTCATCACGCACACCCAGTCTACGAAACGGTCCCTTGATGCGCACGGGCTTGCCATAGCGGAGCTGGCTCGCCCGGACCGGGCCGCCGCCTTAATACGCGCAGCCCACCGAAGCCAAAGCGGTCCGGCGCGCCATGCGTCCGTACGGTCGCGCACTCCGCCTCCGGCTTCCTTCTCACCCCGCCTCACGACGACGCAGTTACCCTCGACTTGTGTTAGTGCCATCTCCTCCGCAGGGGACTTGCTCCCCCGAGCTGCTGGTCATGCTGGGCGACTCCGACAGATCCGGCTCCGCCGGATCTTGGTAGAGGCCTTTCACCTGGACGCGGCCGTGTCAAGCGCGGCGAGCGCTCGCTGCCTCGAACGACGCCCGGTGTCCGCGCTTTACTCGGACGTGGCCAGGTGCTACCCGGGCCCGCTCCCGACGGGGCGATCTCGACGTCAGTCCCCGGCGCTCGCACCGCCCAACCCGGCCGATCACCGCGACGATCATCTTCCGCCGCGGCCTGCGCCTGGCACGGCCGCTCCGAAAGACGACCGCGAACTCCAGCCTCCTCGCTCCTGCCGGCGCGGCGCCCGCCGCTACCAGCTCGCGCGCTGGCGCTGCGAGGTCGTGTGCCAGTGGCCGCAATGCGGGCAGCGGTAGCTGCGCTGGAGTGGCCGGTCGTAGCCGTCGCGCCGCTGGGTTTGCGAGCGGCGCACGACGCGGTCTGCGTCGGCCTTGCTGTCGAACGGGACCTTGCCGCTGCGGCAGCGCGCCGTTCGACCCCGCGACGGGCGCTCGCGCCCGGCGTCCCTGTCCGCGACCTCGTTGCGGCCGGCCGCGTCCGATGAGTGCCCGGCGGCCGAGGACGATGACCGCCACGACGACGATCAGGACGATCGCGTCCTGAGCCGCTCACGCGACCACGTTGGCCTGCCGGCTGGCGTAGTTGTTGAGGGCGTCGATGCGGTACGTCGTGTACGGGTGCGACGCGTCGGAGATGAACTGGAACGGCCTGGGCCGGTCGTCTTCGAGGGCGTGGCGCGCGAGGGCGTCGGCGAGCTCGTCGGCGAACCCGAGCTTCGCTGCGTACTCGTCGGCTACGAACTCGCGGCGGCGAAACCACGCCGACCACAGCGGCCGCGTCAAGCGGCACGACGATCAGCCCCGAGCAGACCTGGCCCGCCAGGAGGAACAGGCCCGTGAGGCAGCCGCCGCCCTCCGAGCGGTTCGCGAACCGCGCGAAGCACGCGGCTGGCCACGTGAGGCGCCCGAGCGCGACCGAGAGATACGAGTCGGTGGAGTTGAGATGCCCGAGCTCGTGCGCGATCACCGCCCGCAGCCCAGGGTCGGCGAGCGCCCCGGTGTGGATCATCATCGCGTCGCCGAAGACCGCGGCGTTGAGCTGCCAGTCATCGAGCACGAACCAGATCGCCGGCACGCGGACGCTCGGGTCCTTCGCCTGGATCTCCCTGATCGCGTCCTCGACGAGCTGGCGCTCGTGCTCGGCCGGCGCGCGGCCGCCGCTCGAGGTGCGCCACACCTGCCCGGCGCCGACCGGGTAGACGAACGCCGAGAACGACCAGACCAGCGGGCCGAACGCGGCGCCGTAGATGATCAGGTTCTGCGCGAAGATGTCATGCCCGTGGCCGGTCACCCAGAACAGGGCGACGACCGGCGCGTAGAGGAACATGGCGCGCATGATCGCGCACATCGAAGTGCAGCCCGAACGTCAACGCGTAGAGCGTGATCCACGGCAGATCCCGGCCGACGCCCTCGGATGGATAGAACAGTCGCGACGACATCAGGCCTCCGGTCTCGATAGCAGGGTCACTCAGCGCGCTCCGACGAGCACACCATCGACCGGGACAGCCAGCCCGAGATTTCTCTCCCGGCCCGGGCTCCAGTTCAGCGCTGCGCGCGCTGCGGGCCGGGCTGGACCTTCCTCTCCTCGAGCCACACGATCAGCTCTTCGATGTCGAACCGCACGTAGTGCCCCAGCTTGTGGTGGGGCACCTTCTGCGCCCTGGCCTGCGAGAGCAGCCACGACGGCGGGACCTGCATCAGCTCCGCCGCCCTCGCCGCGTCGACCAGCGGGCTGGCCGCGCTCCACCCCGCGCGCTCCGACGAGTCGGTCGCGAGCGCCGCGACTCGGCGCGGGCTCCCGGCGGTGGTCGGCGATCGTCGTGCGTGGTCCTTGGAGGCTCACAGACAGCTCCGTTCCGTCGTCATCACGGCCCCGAGAGCTGCACCCGCGTCCCGGTGCCCACCAGTGCCGCCACGGTATAGTCGCTCGTGACACTCGTGTCAAGCGATGCGCGCTCCGCCGGTGGCACCAGTGCGCTCCACGGCGCCGTCTCGTAGTACGGCGTCGCGTTCAACAGGCCCCAGCTCGCGCCCCGCACGAGCAGCGCGTGGCCCTTCGGGATCGCGGCGACCTCACCGGCGAGAGCGTCCGCTGCCGCGTCGTCGAATACGCGACGGTCTCCGAATGCGCCGTCGTCTCCGGGCTCCACTTGCTGGTGCTGCTCCTCGTCACGCCGATCGTCGAGCTGACGAGCTGGCGGTCGTACTCGCCGAGGACCAAGCTCACCGCTTCGAGCGTCTTCGGGTCGCAGACGCCGGGCAGGATCAGCTTCGTCTGGAAGAGACGTCAAGAAGCCCTCGGCGGCCTGCTCGCCCCAGCTCGCCCGCGCCTGGCTGAGATCCTGGAGGCACGCCAGGACGTGGAGGCCCTGTCCGCCGGCTTCGGAGACGAGGCTCGGGAGGTCGTGGATCGGCGCGATGTTCGCGACCTCGTCAAGGCAGAGGAACACCGGCAGGCCGTTCTCGCCTCTCGCGGCCCGCCGGTAGGTCGCATGGCGGATCTGCTCCGAGCAGCCCGACCACGAGCGGCGCGCAGAGCGCCTGGCGGTGCGCCGGCGCGGTGATGAACACCGTGTCCGTCGATGCGGCGAACTGGTCGGGGTCGAAGTTCGGCCGCGCCGCCGCCGCGCGGGCGCTGTCGGTGTTGTAGAGCGCGAGCACGCCGGCGGTCGCGGAGAAGATCGACGAGCGCTCCCGCTCATCGGTCCGCGCGATCCCCTCCAGCACGTCGCACGCCACGTCGGCGCTCTCACGCGCGAGCACCTCGCTCGGCTCGATCGAGCTCGTGGCGCAGCACCCACCGCAGGACGTCCGCGATCGGCCGCCCCGACCGGTTCGCCGCATAGAGCAGCGGCGCCAAGAGCGCGCCCGCGCGCTCTGACCAGTGCTGCTCGTGCTGCGTCCCCCGCCCCACCGTCGGCGCCGCGAGCGTCATCGCCCGCGACATCACCAGTGCCTGGTCCCACGTCCCGGCGGCCGCGACCGGCGACCACGACAACCGCCGCACCCCGTCGACGCTCGTGCCGGCGTGCTCGCCGGTCGGGTCGAACAGCCACACCTCGCCCGAGCGCCGCCGCGCCGGCAGCGTCGCGTGGAGCACGTCGAGCTTCGTCGATGTCGACACGCACGCCCCCGGGCACGCCAGCAGCGCCGGGATCACGACGCCGCTCGTCTTCCCCGACCGCGGCGGCCCCAGCAGCAGCACGCCGTGCTCCGGGTCGGCGAACACCCACGACCCGCGGTTCGCGCCGAGGTACGCCCCGCCGCCCGCCGCGGCGGCCTGCTCGCGAACCGACCCCAACGGGTCGAGGCTGGTCGCGACGCTCGCCGGCACCGCGGCGTCTGACTCCCGCTCGCTGTTCACCCTGGCGACCGCGACCCGATACGCCACCACGAGGCCGGCGATGATCAGCCCGTCGCGGATCAGCGTCGCGAACGGATGCGACCCGGGATGCAGCTTCCCCCACACCCACACCACGAACAGGCCGATCAGGCCCAGCATGATCCGCCGCCCGATCCCGCTCGACTGCCCCGGCGCCGGCCGGTCCTGATGCTCCGGTCCCCAGCTCCTACTCGATCCCATAGCCATGTCCTCTCGCTCGTTCTCGTTCCCGCTGCTCGCGCAGCACCCGTGCAACCCGGCTCTCGACAACCACCGGCTCCTCCTCACGCTCAACGCCGCACGTCGCGCCGCTCGACGGGGTCGCGGGTCACGCTCGCCTGCTGCGCGTGACTGACCGACACGCGCTCCGCGAGCCGCCCGATCAGGTCCGCGTCCGTGCCGTCCTCGCCGAGGTCCTCGCGCGAGACGTAGACGTCGGTCCGCTCCCGCGCGCGGCTCAACGCGACATACGCCCGCTCGCGGTCGCTCTGCCAGCCACCCGTCAGCACCAGCGCCCGGTCGGCCGTGAGGCCCTGCGCCTTGTAGACGTGCTGCGCATAGGCGAGGCGAACGTCGCGGAACTCGCGCGTCGAGAACGCGACGTCCCTCGGCTGCGGCTCGTCGGTCCGCATCACCACCCGGTTGGCGCGCTCGTCGACGCTCTGAGACCGTGCCGCGCGTCCCGTTCTCGACCCGCTCCTCTCCCGGCTGCCGCAGCTGCCCGGTCAGGATCACCTCGTCGCCCGCCGCCAAGTCGTACGGCCGGTCCGGCAGCCGCGCGCGCCGGTGCCCGAGCTCGCCCGCCGCCGCGCGGCGATCCTGCGCCAGCTTGTTGAGCCGGTCGAGCTCGTCGTTGGACGCGTCGGTCAACATCACGACCCGCGCCCCCGGCTGCTCCTGACGAACCCGCGCCCAGTCGTCGACCATCCGCTCGCCCGCCTCGGCGCGCGTGTCCTCGATGTGCAGCCGGTCGCGGCTCGCGTACCCGCGCGAGCGCGCGCGCCGAGTCGCCGGCGCGGAGCTGCGCCCACGCCTCGCGCTCCCACGACTCCCGCGCCCGATGGACCGTCGTCAGCTCCGCGGTCGGCGCGCGCTTCGAGATCTCGGTGAACAGCCCGCCGGCGCCGATCGGCGAGAGCTGCGCGTCATCGCCGACCAGCAGCAGCTTCGCCCGCGACTCGCTCGCCAGCTCGACCAGCTTCGCCAGGCGCCGCGTGTCCGCCATCCCCGCCTCGTCGACGACGATCACCGACCGCGCGTCGAGCCCGAGCCGACCGCTCGCGTGACGCGTCGTCAGCGCGTCGACGGTCATCGTCTCCCTGATCCCGGAGTCAGCGCCCAGACGCTTCGCCGTCGCGCCCGCCACCGCCGTCCCGATCACGCGCCGGCCGTCGCGCTCCCACGCCTCCCGCGCCGCGCCGATCACGACGCCCTTCCCGGTCCCGGCCTGACCGACCAGCACCGCGACGCCGCCGCGTCCCGTGACGGTCTCGAGCGCGTCCTGCTGCTCGCGGCTCAGCGGGCCGCCGAGCTGCCTGCGCGCCGACTCCCGCGCCGCCGTCAACGCCGGCTCGTGCACTCCGGGCGTCTCGCTGGCCGTCAGCTCGTCGGTCAGGCTGAGCGTCCGCTGCTCGAGCTCGCGCAGCTCGCGCGTCGTCCACCAGCCCGCCCTCCAGCTCGACCAGCTCGCCGCTGCGCGTCAGCTCAGCGACGATGTGCCGCGCCTGCCCCGGACGCATCACCCCAGCCGCGAGCTCCGCAGCGCGCGCGTCAAGCTCGCGCCGCTCGACCATCGACCGGTCACGCGCCAGCACCCCCCAGCAGATCGCTGCCGACCGGCCGCGACTCGTGACGCGGCCGCTCGCCGAACAGCGCCTGCGCCGCGCGCCCGGCTCAGGCCGTGCTCCTCGCCGACCGCCCGCCACGCCTGATCGACGTCGACCTGCGCCAGCGCCGTCTTCGTCCCCCGCGTCGCGACCGTCAACGCGCCCAGCTCACCCGCCGCGCGGCTCCCGGCCATACCGCTCACGAAACGTCCGCGCCGCCCGCTCGATGTCCTCCGTCCGCGCCGACCACCGCTTCGCGAGATCCGCCGGCACGCCGGCGACCTCGAAGTAGCGGCCGTCCTTGCCCTGGCCGCCGCGAACGTCGAGGCCCAGCTCGCCGAGCGAGTACGCCAGCTCCGCCCGATACCACGCGCCGTTCACCCGCGCCGAGCGAAACAGCTCCCGGGAGTCGACCGCCGCGAACACGCCGTCCCGCCGCTCCGCCGCGACGCACGACGACGTGCGAGTGCAGCTGCGGGTCCGGGACGCCGTCACGCCTCCTGGCCGCGCGTCAGCCGCGACGACGTGTGGACGAACTCCGCCCGCACCAGGCTCCGCGCCGGCTCCCACCGCAACACGCCCCGCTCGCGCCGCCGCACCAGCTCGACATCGCGCTCGACCCGGGCCATCGCGCTCGCGATCGCCCCCCGGTGCGCCGCCTCGATCTGCGCCCGCCGATACGGCCCCGACACCGCCCACAACGCCGACACCGACTTCGGCGCGCTGAACGTCAAATCGATCCCCGCGACCCGCGACCCGTCGCCGCCGACCGGCCGGATCGCGCACGCCCGTCACCGGGTGACGGCCGTTCATCAGCGAGACGAGCGCGTCCCGCTCGACCGGCGCGTCAGGCGCGAGCCCGAGCGCCCCGAGCGCCGCAGCCGACCCCTGCCAACGACCCGTCTCGCCGTCCGGCCTCGCCGCCGACGTAGTAGTCGCCCCGACCCCTCGACTCCGTCAGATACGCCGCGAACCCGCTGGCCGCGTCACCCGAGATCTTGTGCGTCGACTGCATCGCCAGCCGACCGTAGAACCCGCCCGCCCGGCCCGCAAGAGGCCCTCAACGTGACCGAACCTGAGCGAACTTGAGAGCACTTGAGCTGAGCACTCTTAACATTCGGAGCCCGGTCGATGGCGCCTCAGCACCCCGGTGCGTCTGGTCTGCATTGCCGTGGGTTGTCGTGGGTGAACGTGGCGCCTGAGCGAGCTCGTCGCACACGAGGGCCGATTTGACGCGCCAAGACGTGCTTCGGCGGTTCTCGGCGGCTTGCCGTCGAGAAGCGGCGCGATGTAACGCGTTGTAAGACCCGCCGCGAGCAGCTCGCAACCGATTCCCTTGCCAAGGTTTGCCCTCAAGAGCCCACTGGCCGACTTGAACTCGCCCGGCGGGCATGTGGTCGCCGGACCGCCTCGGGCCGAGCTTGGTTCTCCTTCGGTGACTGGGTTAGCCGCGCGCGGCGGCGCTGCCTTGGGCGGTCGGTTTCACTCCCGGCTCGTTGCCCATCGGCCGGTCGGGTCGCGGCGCTGCTTCGCGCTCAGCGACAGCACGGACATAGGCCCGCTCGGCTCGTGCCTGGCGCTCACGCTCGAGCTCCTTCTCGCCAGGCGTGGCGCTCACGCGCTCACCGGTGTGACGTCGAGCAAGGCGCGGTCCGCCGGCCACAAGCTCGAGGCGCGCAGCTTCGCCCGGGTCAGCGACGGCCGACCGAACGCATAGCCCTGATCCTAGGTCAGCAGGTGCCGGCACAACACGGCGAGCTTCCTCGCGACCGCGACCGCGGCCTTGTTCGCGCCGCGGCAGGCGCGGACGCGCTCACCGAACGCGCGCAGCGTCCCGGCGAGCGGATCGTTGTCCACTCCGCCTCGACGAGCACCGAGCGTGCTTGCGGTTGCCGCGCTTGGAGATCCGCCCCCCCGCGCCGGCGTCTCCCCCGACTGCCGCGACGTCGGGTCAAGACCAAGGTACGCCACGAGCTGCCTGGGCCCGGGAAGCGGTGCACGTACCGATCGACGCGATCACCGCCGCCGCCTCCCGACGTCAACGCCCGGGATCGTCAGCAGGTGCTTGAACTCCGTCGACGCTGACGCGAGCGTCGCGATCTGCCGGTCAAGCTCGCCGATCTCGCGCGCGAGGAAGTCCAGCTGCCGCAGGACGCCCGCGACCGTCTCCTGCTCCGCCTGCGGCAGTTCCTGCTCGGCGAGCCACGCGCGGCCCTTGCGCCCAAACAGATCCGACGCCGGCGGACGCCCAAGCAGACACCGCATCACAACGGCGTGAACTCGTTCTTGGCCCGCACCAGCTGGCGCACCAGCGCCGCGCGGCGAACAACCCGCCGCCGCAGCGCCTCGGTCCCCTCATCAGCCACCCACACCCCCGGGATCAAGTCCGCCGCCAACAAGCGGGCGAGCATCGCGGCGTCCAACCGATCGGACTTCACCCGCGCATGCGAGATCGCCCTCACGTCCGCCGCGTTCGCGACAACAACCCGCGCCACATACGGCGTCAGGATTCGCGCGACCGCAACCGAGCCGCTCGTCGCCTCGAGCACCACCTGGTCCTCAGAGTCGAGGCTCTCCGCGAGCGTCCTGATCGCGTCCGGCTTCGTCTCGATTCGCGTGCCCCGACGGATCTTTCCGGCACCCCAGATCGCTACCTCGATGAAATCCCGGTGCACGTCCAGGCCGATCGACCTGCCCATCAGGGCGGCCAGTTAGTCATTGACGGGCTCACAGCCCAAGACGCACACGGCCTGCCCAACTGCATCTCCACAGAGCCCTGTCCCGGTCAACCGACCCTACGATCAGCGCGGACAGACGCCCCAGGAGCATTTTCATGCCCGTAGTCTGCATCGCTGTCGGCTGTGACACGCGAGCTGGCTACGTGAGCGCCGCGTTGCTCCCAACGGAGGTGGCCGTCGGATCCGGCGCGCTGTGACGCGTTCTGAGACTTCCGCGCGAGTGCTCGCGACCGATCCCCAGGCCCCGACTGATCGTCGCGACACTCGGGACCCCGACGCGACGTCGTTCGCAGCCTCGACGTGACGCGGCCCTGCGTCAGTGGCGCGGTCAGGCCGCGCCACTCGTCGGGACCGGCGCACTGGGCTTTCCGGGCCACCTCGCGGTCGCGCGTCGACCGGGCGGTGGCGTGGCTTGCTGGTCGGCGAGCCGCCGCAGGTAGGCCTGCTCGGCTCGCGCCTGGCGCTTACGCTCGACGTCCTTCTCGGCGGGTATGGCGCTGACACGCTCGCCGGAGTGGCCCCGCGACAGGTGGGGAGCCCCGGCACCAGCTCCAACCGGCGGAGCTTCGCGCGAGTCAGCGACGGCCAGCCGAACGCGTAGTCCTCGTCCTTGGTCAGCGGGTGCCAGCACAACACGGCGACTTCGTCCGACCGCGACCGCTGCCTTGTCGCGCCCGCCATGCGCGAACACACTCACCGGGCGCGCGCAAACGGGACCAGGCGCCCGGATCGTTGTCCACGCGGCCTCGATCAGGCCCACCACGCCTGCGGATTGCCGCGCTTGGAGATCCGGCCGCCCTCTGGCGGACGTCTCCCCGGACTGCCGCGACGTAGGGTCGAGACCCAGGTACGCGGCGAGCTCCCAGGGCCCGGCGAAGCGGTGGACATCGCCGATCGCCATCGTGTCGCCGCCCGGACCAGGCGCGGCTCCCTCTGGACCCAGCGTTTAGGTGGGCACGCCGCCGTCGTCACGCAGCTTGTTGCTCAACATCGGTCACCGGACCCAGAGATGCACTAGGCGAAACGGGGAATCCGGAAACTACGGTTGAGCTGATGGCGAAGTTCGGCCGATCGGCCGACGTTCCGGCTGCTAAGGCACAGCGTCGGTAGCTGCTCCCGGACCGCGCAGGCGTTGACCTCCTGAAGCGCGATATCGAGTTCGATTGCCTGCAGGTAGCCGACCATCGCCCCGCTCGGCGCGTCCTTGCCGTACGCGTGCTCGTCGGTGATAAACCGCATCACGCCGGAGCGCACGTATTGCTGGTGTAGACCCAACTGCGCGATGACGTCAAGGCTTTGCATCGACGACGAACTGGCGTGCCGCGGCCAGGGGATTGACGGCGAGGTGGTCGATGTAGGCCCAGTAGAAGTCCGGGATCTTGTGCTCGCGCGCGGCGCGCTCGGCGTCCGACGCCACTGGCGGGTTTCGGCCCTCGAACAGACGAGGGTAGCTGCTCGACGCGATCACGGGCCGCGATAGCGTGCGACGCTCGGACGATGCAGCCGTACAACTGGCGATTGAGGTCCACTTCAAGCTCCTTGGCGTCCAGCAGGTCGAGCAGCGCAAGGGCGTCGACCAGGATCTGCAAGCAGCGCCGTTCGTGATTGGCCCACAGATCGATCGAGCTCAGCAGCGGGCGCTTCGTCATGCGCGCTGGAGGGCCATGGCCTGGGCGGCGGTCGCTTCGGCGTCGTCGCGGGCGGCGGTGGCTGACCAGAGGCGCTGCTCGTTGCGCTTCACGATGAGGATGGCCGAATCGGTGACCGCTCGCAACGCCCCGTAGGCGAGCAGTCCTCCAACGCGCTGCTCGTCCAACGAGATGCTGTACCGGTCGAGTACTGCGGACCATGACGCTTCTGACTGCGAGTGTCCCCGGGCGGCTCACCAGGCGAGCAGGTTGGAAGACCGCTGCGATCACGTTCGCACTTGGATCGGTCCAAAGGCTCCCTTCAAGTCTAGCGCTGTCACCGAGTAGCGGAAGCCAGGCGCGCATGAACACGGCGACGTACTTCGACATGCCGCCGTCGCGCTCGCGGCCGACCAGCACGGCGCCGGTGGACGCCACGGGGTGTGTAGCGTCCGGCGCTGAGCAGCCCAGAAGTCCTGGATGACCTCTCGCTCGGCCTCCGTGAGGTCAAACAGGTCGGCGACAGCCTCATCAAGGGATGACAGCACGGACTGCACGTCTGCTAGAGGCTGGGGATGAGCCAGCCGTGTCGCGCCGCGAGACGCGTCCGAAGCTCGTCGACGGCCGCGATGACGCGAGCGGTTGCGGGGTGCTGCGCCTCCAGACGAAGCGGAAGGTCCAGGAGTTGCTCAGCCCGGACCTCGTCGGTCCAAGTGCCCCACGATCCGGACACCATGAACAGCCAGTAACGGCCAAGGGACGACAGGAGTATGCCGAGAGCCATCTTGCCCTCCCACTCGGGTCGGTGGTCAAGCGGGATGCCGTACGTGGTGTGCCGGAAAGCGAGAGGCTCCGACAGCAGACGAGCGTGTGGGCCGAACGGGCTGCAACAGTACGTCTCACGATCAGGCGGCGGCCGCGGAACAGCGCCGGATCTGGCGCGAACTTGACGAGCTGGGGGACAGGCCGCACCACTCCGTTCGAAGTGGTCCCCAGGACTCGAATGTGTTCAGGCTCAATACGTTGCGCCATGACTCGTCTGCCTCATGAGCAGCTCGCTCGCTGGCCTTCGCACGCTGGTAGCCGTACTGAGACTTCGGTTTGTCGGGCAGCAGATCGGCGAGGCGTCCGTAGAGTTCCAGGCGGGCCAAGAGGGCCGTCGTGATGGTCGCCCGCGCTGTAGGTCTTCCACAGATAGTCGCGGTTGCGTAACGCACGCTGATCTACCATGCGTCGGTCTAGGCGGGCCAGGCTGGCGCGCCACGGCGGCCTCGTGGGACGGGTCGTGCAGTTTCGTAGATGATCGGGTGTGCTGGGCCGGCGTTGGCGTGCGTAAACCTGATGAGAGCGAACGGGGCGACGGCCTGCTCGAAGAAGTCGTGCCGGACCTGGCTGAAGTTGATCACGCGATCAAGTCGCGCGTCGCTGAGCCATCGCGCACGAAACGCTTTGGATGTCGTGCGCGTGTTGAACAACACCTTCGCACTGACCAGGAGCGCGGCGATGCCGTCCTCGGAGAGCAGGTCGAGCGTGCGCCAGAGGAAGAGCTGGGACGGGCTGCGGTCGCCAAACGGCAGCGCGCGTTTCTTGGCCCAGATCTCGGCTGTGGACTTGCCTCGAGTGAGCGGCTCGCTCCAGGGTGGGTTGCCGATGACGACGGCGAACGAGCTCGCCGGCCACGGCAGGCGAGCCGCCGGATCGTTGCCGGCGACTGACTGCTCGTCCGCGAGAGGAGAGAACGCGTCGCCGATGACTAACGGGGTGCGAACCTCCCCCAGGCCCGGGCGGCTGATCAGTGGCGGGAGTGGCCCGGCGTTCTGGATGTCGCGCGGGGACTGGTAGTTGAGGAACGCGACGTAAAGGTGAAGGCCGCGAGACGCACCGCTGACTCGTTGATATCGCAGCCAGCGATGCGCTCGAGCAGCAGATTTCGAAGCCGTGCTGTCGAGAGCGGCTTGGCGCTGAGCGCGGCCTCGTGGCGCACGATGCGCCGATAGGCCTCGACGAGGAAGATGCCTGACCCGCATGCAGGATCACAAACCACTGGGCTGCGGGCTAGGACGTCTGGTCTGAGGACGTCGGCGAGCACAAACTCGACTAGGTCGGGCGGGGTGTAGTAGGTGCTGGTCGCCCGGCCGGCGACCTCTTGGTGGTAGAAGAGCTCATACATCGTGGACACGAGGCTCGTTGGCACCACGCTGAAGTCGTACGCCCAGAGGAAGAGCGGCTCTTGGGACGCAGTTGAGACGCCGCGCAGCAAATCGGCGAGCAGGTCAAGGTGGGCCGGCGTTACAACTTGTCGCTCCGAGTCGGTTGGAACGAACAGGTCCCCGTTGAAGTCGCGAGCGAGCCGGTCGAAGAGCTCGTAGCTCAGCGCCCAATCGGCTAGGCAACGGATAAAGAAACTTGGGCTTCCGAAGTCGACATCGTCGTTCGTGTTCAGCGTCGAGCGGCGCTCCGCGTCGTCACCAATAAGCGAGTCAAAGTAGTTCTCAGTACGGACGCCCCGATCCTCGAGGTAGCGCACAAGGATCGCGCGCTCGATCAGTGCGTGCGCGTGGTGCGCGGAGAGCCCATTGTCGGTCAGTGCCGAAGTCGCCGCGCGGACGTCTCGAAGCAGGCGCTGGTCAGCTCGGCCAGACGAGGGGACCAGGTCGGCGTCCTCGAATGCCGCGCCGGATTCAAACCGGTCCCGGTGGAATCGTTGGAGCGCCACACGCACGTCCGTCGCTAGCCGAACGATCTCCAGTGGCTTGATCTCGCGGTCCATGTCGTTGGGGGCCACCGGAGGCTCGCTGAGGTTGTAGACGCGTAGCTCGCCATTGACCTCGACAAACAGGCAACGTGGCCTGGCCATGCTCCAAGCGCGGCGATATATGGCCATAATTTCGGCCTCGGTCGTCCCCGATGGCATCGACGAGAAGACGAGTACCGGGTCGTCGTGGACGAAGAAGATCCGTTGAACGCCGACGCGGGTTCCGAGCAGCAGCCACTCCCCCAACTCGCTCCAAATCTCAGGATCTTCGCCCGCACCCGGCGTCACCGAGGTTGAAACCAGCGCCCCGCGGTCGAGGCCGAGATCTTCGTAGACTCGGTCAAGGAACGTCGCCTTGGAAGACGGATCAGCCGGCATGAACACGAAAGACAACCACGGGAACCATTCATCATCGCGGCCGGAGCGGACGGCGACATATCTGCCGTGCCTAGCTCGCTTCGCGCCTAGGCATCCCTGCCCAAATACACGCCCAAAGAGTACGGCTATGACGTGAGAGCGTTTCTGGGCTCCTGCACGATTCGTGTGGGTGGGGCGACCGAGCCGCGACGGAATCAGGCGGCGAGCGGTGACCCGCGCCGCCGACGATGATCATCAATCCGGGGCCGTACACACCGACGGGCGAGGCGTGATCGAGTCGACCCCCGGACGCAACCGCGCGTCGTTGCTGGGAATCAAGGGCATCGCCGGGACGAACACCGGCATCAACGAGGAGACCGGGCCATCCGCGCGCCGAGGACGCCTCCCCCTCGTCGCCCGTTTCGTCGACCAGGGGCCGTCGGGGCTGGATCCGGCATCACCCACTCAGAACGTGAGGAGCCCGTTTCTGTTGCTCCGGAATCCGCGTTCTCAGCCCGGATTCGATCGACCTCGCCGCCCCGCGTGGCCAAGACATTCCGCCTCGGCCGCCCATGAGCCGCCTCAAACCGGTCGGCGCCCAGCTAGTCAGCCATGGGGAACGGATACGGGTCACGAGACGTGCGGAAAGGGAGCGGCACACCTTGGCTGGTTGCCTCGCCGCCGCGTTGGAACCCCGGTCGCGACCCGCCCAGAGCGGGTTTGTCGCCACCCCAGCCCGCCATCACGGCGACTAAGCTAAGGAGCTAAGCGCAGTAGTCGTCACGGTGGCTCGCCGACCAACCGGGGCGACCCCGGTCCCCGTCGCTCGCCGCTCGGCGGTCTGGAGCCTCGACGCGGCGCGTCACGCTTCCCGCCCACCGACGAGCCGGACGCTCCACGCTTGCGGCCCTTCATACGTAAACCCCAGAAGGAAAGAGACGCGGCTGTTAGTGTGTTGATCGGCCAAGAGATTCGCGGCCGCCGGCGTGAAGAACGCGCTGAGACCGGGCCCGAACTCAACCTCTCCGGACTGAGGCCGGAGAATCCGATGGACGCGCCCTTCGACTCGATGCAGCAGGCGCGGGTCCGGATCACTGGCGCTGCGAGACCAATTACGCAGATCGTCGTGGTGGACGACCTGACCAAGGCCTACGCCGGCAGTGTACCATTCGTAAATGAATCGTCGGCTGCCAAACGCCCCCGCGCGCTCCCGGCTGCGATCTACCTTGGAGCGGTAACTGAGCGCGGCCGTGTCGCGCCCGCCCATCGCAAGCAGAGCCGACACCACATAGTCGTAATACATGACATCACGGGACACGGTGACTGGGTCACCAATGGCGTATTGTAGGAGTTCCGACGCTCGGTCGAGGCTTACACCGCAGAACCGGCCGACCCTGAGCCACTCGCGCAGGCTCCGCAGGTCGGTCGGATCGCTTGTAGGTTCTCCTCTAAGAGCGCGATCGCGCGGTGGCGGTCGCCTTGCGACGTCGCGCGCCAAGTACCAGCCCGCGTCAAGTAAGCACGAACAAGGTGGCGACGGATCGGGGGCTTCGGAAGGTCGCGTTGGTCAAGAAGGTTGCGCCAACCCTCCAGCAGGGCTGAGAAATCATCGTAGAAGGCCCGGATGGCCGCCTCTACGCTTGCTGAGTAACGGGATGGGCGGTCACCCCCGCGAATCTCACGAATTCGGTCGACGCTATCCTCAGCTACGGCGAGGAGCTCGCGGTACGGGCCTGAACCTGGCTGGCTAAGGAAGGAGCCGTAGGTTGGGGTGTCAGACTGGCCACGACCGAACTCAATCGCCTGAATGCACAGCTGCGCCAGAGCGACGTACCCGAAATCTGACGAGTCGTTGAGGTGTATCGCTTGCTCGAACTCTCGCCGAGCGTCGGCAACGATCGAGAGCACACGGTCGCGGAGGTCAACAGCCGTGACCGACTCGCGATTGTCGATGGTTGTGCGCATTTGGTTACGGAGAATTACGCCCTTCATATGGTAAAGGGCGTCGTCGTCTGGTGCCAGCGCAATGGCGCGCTCGACGGCCTCTAGGGCCCTGACATGGTCCCGTGCTTCGTAGCTGTACATGCGACCGAGGTGCGCCGAGTAGTGCGGTTGACGCGGGAATCGCTCGGCGAGTGTCCTCATCACTTCTAGCCGGCCGGCCATCGCCGGTATGTCTCGCATGAGCGCCGCAAAAGTCTCGCGATCGTCAGCTGCAAGAAGTGATCGGCTGTGGCGCGCAATGAACATTTGGTCGATCAGGGCACTGACGTCGTCGGGGAGCGCGTCCCCGAACTCGCTCGAGGCTTGATCGATTACCGGATTGCGAGCGTGCTCAGGGCCATGTGCCAGGCGTCGGGCCCGCTGGTGCGTCGGTGGAGGGCGGCGTCAAGAGTTGCGCCAAGATTTCGGCAGCAATGAGGTCGTGTGTTGTCCGCCATTCGCCGTCGAGATCCTCAACCAGAAGCGTAAGTGTCTCTGGGCTCATCCGGACGCGGAGGTCGACATAGGCGGTGTTCGGGACCTTCAGTGCGTCTGCGAGGAGGCTGGACGGGATCGCGAGCCCGGCGTAGTGGTGGACGAGGGCCACCAGCTGGAGATACTCCTTCTCGGCAGGAGTGGCGGCTCGCAAGCTGCGCTGGACGTAGGCTGGCAGCCCGACGTATTCGTGTTCATACGTGGTTAGGCCGAACAGGAATGGCGGGATCATCCGGCGCCTTGGAGCCGGCCGAAGCGCTGTGAGTGCAGGGTGCTTGTGTGGCACCCTGCCTCCAAACGCCTCGACGAAAGCTCGCCGGTCCTGGCCGGGCTCCAATCCGGACACGTAGAAGGAGCGATCCCCTTCGCGCCTGGTGGGCTCTATCCGCCCGGCGCTCGACGATGAGGAAAACGCAGGGCACGGACTCAGCGCGCAACGCGGAAGAGGCGCGGTCGATTACGGCGTCGGTGGTCGATTCGACGACCACCAACACTGACATGTTGGTGAGCCGGTGCGCTTCCCGCACGCGCGTAGCTAGCGTGCCGTGATCGGTGACGCGGTCGGCAACGAGCACGGGGTAGCCGAGGTGTAGGTCCCAGGCGATGTGCCGCGCGATGGTCGTGCTCCCGCCCCGGGGTAGTGCTGCAGGGAGATCCTCAGCGGGGCTCGTTCGGTCAAGTCGGCCTTGACGCGTGCCAGGATCTCTGCTGTCTCGCGCCGCGGAACGTCCGCGCCGAGTCCTAGCTCGAACCAGCTCACGGTCCCGCCCCGGTAGAAGCCTTCGCCGATCGATCTGGTTCGGTTGGACGTGGAGCCAGCCTCGGACTGGAGTAGGTCACCGATCTGCGAAAACCACGCGAGGCGGTCGTCCGCCAGTGCAACGGGGCCGTCCCTGCCCGGGAGTGTGGCAGTGCGTTCATCGTCTCTGCCACTAGTCCGGTCTGGCAACATGCCGAGGACTACCGCGGCATCCGCCTGCAGCACCACGGGTTCGTAGTCTCGGAGGCCGTGCGTCGGGTCGATAGCGAGGGCGACAAGGTCGGCCCGGCTCTCGAACGCGTCAAGCAGCGCCTCCACGACCGCGCGAGCCTTCCCACCAAGGTCTCCGGCCGCGCATACGCAGACGGGATGAGACGTCGCCCGCGATAAGCGCATCGCGATGGCTCGGATGCCGGGCAGGCACATACGTCGCCAGTCGCGTAGGGTCGCCGGACCGAGCTGAGATCCTTCCAAGCCGTCCGCGGCCAGCCACGTGGTGCTCCGCCGGCCGAACGAGGCATCCTGTCCGAACGTGAATAGCCGGTGGTCGCGCGGGGCCGGCCGAGCGACGGGAGAACGCGCCGGATACGTCAGTAGCGGGGTCGAATTCGACGACGAGGTCCCACGGTTGGCGCGCCACCACCTCAGGTGCGGCGATCCCACCCTCGCCAACGACGAGCACATTGGTCTTGCGCCCGCTGAACCCGAGGAAGGCGTCGTCCAACGCTTCGACCACGCCAGCCAGATCGACGCTCCGCCGACCCGACGGGCCGATCGTGGTCGCCTCCGCGTCGGCGGCTGACCGCGAGTCCGGCGGTTCGAGTCGGTGAGCGCGGTGGCGGCGAGTTCGAAGAACCACCACCTGCTGTCGAGAGGGTGCGCCTTGATGGACGCCTGGATCAGGGCAGATGCGAGTACGCCGAGGAGCAACTGCTGGCGCCAGTCGTCCGGCATGTCGCGCTGGGCTGCCCAGTTGTCGCCTGCCGTCAATAGAGCGTCGCGAGGAGCTCAAGTCCGTGGGCGTGGAGGCTGCCTGGTCCGGTCGCACGCCCGGTGGCTGCGGACAGAATCCGCTGCAACAGCGACCTCCGGTCGCTGCCCGGGGTCACGCCCAGGTGCCGACCGATCGTCGCCAGCAACAGATGCGGGACGTCTCGGCACAGTGGGGCCTGGTTGTCCCAGCCCGACAAGTCGATCAGCTTGAAGCTCGCGGCGTCCGGCTGGGGTAAGAGCCTGATAAAGACGTTGTCTAGGTGTAAATCCCCGTGTGCGCGGCCGTGGAGCACGGAGATGTTCGCCTCTGGTATCGCCGTCGATCTCGGCTAACCAGACGAGCGGATTGCGAAGGGTGCGGCCTGAGGGCTCAAACTGCAGCCATGGAGCGTCGGCTCCCTCGCCAAATGCCGCCTGAGCGCGGGCGAGCGATCCCCCGGGATGAGCGCGGGCGCCGAGCTGCGCCCGCACGCATTGCCGCGCGGACATCCGCCTAACGCTCGGGGGGGATTCCAATCGGCCAATAGTGAGGTCGCGATCAGGCCAGCGACGCGAGGCAAGTCCGCGTTGTCGTAGAGGACTGACAGCGGACGAAAGGAACCGAGGTCGCCTCCCGCGATTCGCTGAAACATTAGGACACCGCCGGACTGGGTCACGACTGGGGCGTACGGCTGCTCTACTAGGTGCAGCTGCACGAGGTCTTAGGTTCTGAGCCCAGTGCCCGCTGGTGGATCTCTCCTTCTACGGTCTCGGTTTCCCCTGCCGGGCAAACCTTGAGGATGTACTTGTGGGCGCCGTGGTCCTCCGAGTCGACGAACACCGATGCGACTTTGGCTGATGTGTAGCCGCCGTCCAGCCAGGAACTGAGGAAAACTTGAGCGCGGTTCTCTTCCTGCCAGGCAAGGAGTGCTGGCGGAGCATGTCTCCAGTGAGGTTGTCCTGAGCCTAGGATCGGCAGATAACTTGAATTGATGGCTACGGAAAGCCATCCGGTATTCCTGCTCGCGGATTGATCGCTGGCAGTCTCGGCGCTGGCAGCCTCTCGACAGTGGCTGATCCCCGATATGCAACCCACGACCTCCCGATGGTCGAGATCCTGCGAGGCGAACGTGACCGACTCCGGGCCGTCGGCGACGCGCTCCCGAAGAAGCTCCCGACGAAAAGCCGACTCTTCGGTTCAGCGACGGCGAGCGCCATCACAACGGCGACCAGATGCGGGTGGAGGTAGTCCCACCGTTATCCGCGAGCGTCGCATGATCAGTCTGTCTGTATCGGCACTCGCGGACGACGACCTGACGGGGCTTCGCGGCGAGCAGCAACTGGTGCCAGCGGAAGCATGCTGTACCTGGTTCACGTCACCCTGATCCGACACTGCGCGACCTGAAACGCCTCGGCAACCGAGCCGGGCGTCCTCGTCCCGCGGCGCGTAATGCAAGTACCTCATCGTCGTCTGGATGTCCGCGTGCCCCATCCACTCCTGGACACGCCGGATATCCGCCCGCGCGATCATCCGCGTCCCGAACGTGTGGCGGAGGTCGTGGAAGCGCAGGTTCCGGAGCTTCGCGTCCGCGAGCGCGGTCTTGTAGCGCCGCCGCAGCGCCGAACCGTCGACATACGAACCGGCGTCGCCGACGAACACCAGATCGTCCTCGCCGGTAAACAGATCCCGCTGGGACAGCTTCGCCAGGGCCGTCGCGACGTCCGGCGCCAGCGGCATCGACCTGACCTTGCCCGACTTGGGCGCCGTCAGCGCACCGCCGGCATAGCTCGATCGAACCCGCACCGCATGGCCGTCGAAGTCGAGATCACGCCAGCGCAGGGCGATCAGCTCGCCACGCCGCATCCCCGTGAATGCCGCCGTCAGGAAGATCGCCGCGTCCTGCTCGTTGCCGCTGCGCGCACAAGTGCCCAGACCTCCTCCGGGCTGAAGACCTCGATGTCGCCCGATGTCCGCTGCCGGGTGCCGCTCGACTCCGGCGACCGGGTTCTGCGGCAGCCCGTAGACCTTGCACGCCCGCCGGAAGATCCCGTGCGTCAGGACGAGGATCCGGTGTTCCGCGTCGCGTTGGCGAGTCGTCTCTTCCCGCTCTGCCGAGCTTCCTCCGACCAGCGACGCCCGCCACGCTTCGATCTCACGACTCGTGATCGACTCCACCGCCCGGTCGCCGAACGCCGGCAGCAGGTACGCCGAGACGATCGACCGGTAGCCACGCAGCGTCGACGGCTTGAGCGCCCGATCGTGCTCGGCGTAGCGCATGAACTCCGCGGCCGCGTCCGCGAACGTCGCGCCCGTCCGCACGATCCCCGGGAGCGTCCCTCGCCGAGCCTGCTCGAGGACGTCGCGAAGCCACGCCTCGGCCGCGCGCCGCGTGAAGTAGCCGGCCGGCGGCCGTCCCCGCTCGGTCCAGGCAGGCCCGACCTTCTTCTGCACCTGGCGCCCGTCCGGCAGGCGGTACTTCGCGTACCAGACCGGTCCGGCACGCCGCTCGACGCGGAAGATGTGTCCGGTCGGATCAATCGGGGGCTGCGGCGGAGCGCTCGCCATGACTGAATCATACACGAGGCTCGGGACACGCTGGGGACATATTGCCCGGATTGCCCTCGCCACTCGCGACGGAAAGTGCCGTTTTGCTGGGATTTTGTGACGCGCCCGAGAGGATTCGAACCTCTGACCTTCGGTTCCGTAGACCGACGCTCTATCCAGCTGAGCTACGGGCGCAGGAACGGAAGGATACGGGGCCCTTGGATCCCCCGCCGCCCGCGTCCGTGAGTCCGCATCAGCAGCCGGGCGGGCCCGCCCGGTAGAAACGGTTGAGGAATCTTGGGGGGCCGGCGTCGACCTCGGCCGGGCGGCCGCCCGGAGCGGTCGTCCGCCTGCGGGTCGGGTCGACGGACTCGGGCGCCTGGGGACAACCCCATGGGCGGGCTGTCTCGGGCGGCGTAGGCGGTCATCGGCAGGGCCATCCGGCGGTCGATGACGAATCATGCGTCCTCGGCACAGACTCCTCCTCACCGACGCCGCTGGAACCCCGGGAGCCGGCGGATGCCGATCCCCCAGCCGCCGACCGCTCCGCCCCCCGGCCCGTCGCGGACGCGTGGCGAGCAAAGGTAATTGCGGACCATATGTGGCCGCAACTGTCCGTAGCCTGATTCTTATGGGCCGGCTCCGCCGGCAGAGATATTGACAAGAGGAGACAGCCGATATGGATTGCAAGCTCGAACTCGTCGTGCTCCCGGTCTCGGACGTCGACCGGGCAAAGGCGTTCTACGCGGACCAGACAGGCTTCAAGGTCGACGTCGACCAGGTCGTCAACGACGAGATCCGGTTCATCCAGCTGACACCACGCGGGTCGGCCTGCTCGATTGCGATCGGCAAGGGCCTGACCGACGCCGAGCCCGGCTCGGCACGCGGCCTCCAGGTCGTCGTTGCCGACATCGGCACCGCGCGGGACGAACTCGCGGCCGCGAAGGTCGACGTAACCGAGGTCGAGGTCTTTCCCTGGGGCTCCTTCGTCCACTTCACCGACCCCGACGGCAACCGCTGGTCAGTCCAGGAGCTCCCAGCCCGCCCGTGACCGCCGGGGGCGCCTGCCAATGAGACACGCGACTCGGGCGGCGACCAACCGGCCACGAGCGGGAAGACCAGGACGACGTGCGAACGGTCGAGCCGAACTCGAGCCTTTGGCTCAGCTTCTCACTGAGCCGTCGGGGGCGTAAGTCCGCGGCAAGTGCAACGTCAGCTCGCTCCGCGGGACCGGCGTCAGTTGCACTTCTGCCGTTTGTAGGCGGTGCGCCTGGACGAAGTGGCGCCCCGGGGCGATCGAGATGTCGAGCGGGGATCGCCGGATCCCGGCCGATACCGATCGACGGTGTCGGCGGAGGGGTGCTATAGCGCCTGAGCGTCCCGGCCCGTTCATCCCGGGGTTGGGCGTGGGATGGCCGGCCGCCAATCCGTCCGGGCGATCGGGTATTTGTGCCCGATGTTTCGGAGTCGAGACATCCAGACCGCGTTCTGCGCCCCCTCTGAGCGAGTAGTGAGCCCCGTCGTCGTCGCGGTGCTGTACGTCCCGGTCATGATCGTCTGTGTCGGTGTGATTACGGCACAGCTCGTGGTGGTGGGCACCGGATTGGCGATCGTCGGGGAGATGCTCCGGCAGTGCCCCAAACTCTTGCGTGGAGGCGTCGCGGAGGCTCTCGACGAGTGGCTGCTAGCGCGCTCCTTCGTATGGAGATGGGTCAGGCGGGCGCCGGACCGGTTACCACGTCTCGAGCGGTGGCGCAAGCGTGTCGGTTGGGCGATCGTACCTCTCGACCTATTTTTTGTCTACGCTTTCGCCGAGTTGTGGCTACACCCGGTTCATGTCCAAGCTCACCAGGCATCCGCACCGGAGTACCTATTCTGGTTCCTGATGTTCACATTGCTGGCCGCGCCAACCGGAACGCTCTGGATCGTCGGAACGTCACTTGAGATTAGGCACCTCCGGTGTCCTCCGCGATGCTGGTACCCCTCGCCCTTACTCCGGTCGCGGGAAATCGCGGTACGACTGGAAAGCGACGGTGCTTGGTGGGTCTCGGTGGGGTTGAGCATTCTAGGCGCATGCTGTCTTGCAGTAAGCGCATCGAGTTAGTGGTCCCCACGAGACCGGCGTTGCTGAGGCAGTCGCGGTCCCGCGGCGTCCCGGATGCGTCCCACGGGACGCCGGGAACCTCGGCCGATGCCGGGTCGGCGAGCCGACGCCTCCGATTTGCCAGCCGAGGACACAACCCGATCGCGTTGCCGGAGGCGTCCGCCTCCGAGGCGAGCGCGGCGACTTGGCGCTCCAGTTCAAAGGCCGAACGCTATGTCGCTGGCGAGCGTGTTGGGAAGATGCTGCTTCGTCACGACATCACCTTAGACGGGCGGTCGGTGCTCACCGCGGCTGGCTCGAGTGTCTGGAGTTGCCCGACCGGGGGGCGCAGATCGCGCTTTTGGACTATCTGGGTACGGTCGATGCGCTCGTCGTGCGCCGCGACGCGCTCGAGGTCGCGATCGGCGAGCTCGTCCCCGACCCGCCGCGGGCCGATCCGTCGCCCGGCTTCGCTGCCTGCGCGGCATCGACACGTTGAGCGCCGTCGGCTTGTGCGCGGAGATCGGCGACTTCGGGCACTTCGAACACGCGGGACAGTTCATGAGCTATGTCGGTGTCGTGCCCAGCGAGACAGTTCCGGTGAGCATCGCCGCTAGGGCCAGATCACCAAGAGTGGCTCCAGGCACGCCCGTCGCCTGCCTGGCGAGGCGGCGTGGCATACCGTCGGCGCCCTGCGAAAGGACAAACTCTGCAGCGCCGCAAGCCGGCCAGTCCAGCACGTCGTCGCGCTCTCCTGGAAAGCGCAGCAGCGTCTGCACCGCACCTGGCGGCTCGTCGACAGCGATCGGGGGAAGCGCCCCACGATCGTCGCGGTCGCTGTCGCCCGCGAACTCGCCGGGTCCTGCTGGGCAATCCCAACACCGAATAGGCCGCGGCCCACGCCACGCCGGTCAAGGAGGCCGCGGGATCAACCGGGCCAACCACAACGCGCGAGAGCATCCGGAGAGAGCTATGAGCAGCCCGCGAGCACCGGGGTCACGCTCGATCCGTAACAGCGGGCCCTCACGACGAGACCCGGTCCTGCGGTACCTAACCCGCACATCTGTAGAACCCGTTGAGTCCGCGGTCGATGGTCTCTGGGTCGACGACGAAGATGTGGCTGAAGAGCGCCTGGTTGATCAAGCGCCGCTGGTTGGGCGTGGCGTCCTACGCGCGGCTCATTACCCTGGTCCGAAGGTTGCCCAGAGGCACGATGAGGCCCGTAGCAGGGCCCGGGACAGGCCTAGGCGACCCGAACGACCACGACCGGAGAAACCTAGACGACCCGAACGACCAGACCGGACAAAAGAAAACCCGCGAGCCGCTTTTCTTGCGTCAGGTTCGCCCTTCGATCAAATGGCGGAGAGGGAGGGATTCGAACCCTCGATGGAGTTTAACCCCCATACTCGCTTAGCAGGCGAGTGCCTTCAGCCGCTCGGCCACCTCTCCGGAGCCGGCCAGTCTAGACCCTTGCCAGCCGCCCGACGGTCCCCGCCCGGGCCGCCGGCCGTCCGCCCGAACGCCGTTGGATCGCCGGCCGGCCGAGTCCCTAGCATGAGCGGGCGAACCCGGAGGGGTGGCAGAGCGGTTGAATGCGGCGGTCTTGAAAACCGTTGACGGCGGCAACGTCGTCCGAGGGTTCGAATCCCTCCCCCTCCGTCCCACGCCGCCGACGCCGACGCCGCCCTGACGACCTCGCCGACCCTTGTCGCCATGGTCCCTTTGAATCCTCGGCCAAATCAGAGCAGAATCCCCGCCCGAGCGCCCGTGGCCGACCAAGACAAGTCCGAATCCCCCAAGAAGCCCAAGCTCAGCCGGGCGACCTTCGAGAAAGAGCTCGAGAAGCTCCAGCGCGAGCTCGTCCTCCTCCAGGAGTACGTCAAGGTCGAGGGACTCAAGGTCGTCGTGATCTTCGAGGGCCGCGACGCCGCCGGCAAGGGCGGCGCGATCAAGCGGATCACCGAGCGGACGTCCAGCCGCGCCTGGCGGATCGCCGCCCTCGCCACCCCAACCGAGCGCGAGCGGACCCAGTGGTACTTCCAGCGGTATGTCGCCCACCTCCCGGCCGCCGGCGAGGTCGTCCTCTTCGACCGGTCCTGGTACAACCGGGCCGGCGTCGAGCGGGTGATGGGCTTCTGCACCGACGACGAGTACCACGAGTTCATGCGCTCCTGCCCCGAGTTCGAGCGGATGCTCGTCCGCTCGGGGATCATCCTCATCAAGTACTGGTTCTCCGTCTCCGACTCCGAGCAGGAGCGCCGCTTCCGCGCCCGGGTCAGCGATCCCATGCGCCGGTGGAAGCTCAGCCCGATGGACCTCAAGTCACGCGAGCTCTGGGTCGACTACTCCCGCGCCAAGGACGCAATGTTCGCCCACACCGACATCAAACAGGCCCCCTGGTTCGTCGTCGAGGCCGACGACAAGCGCCGCGCCCGCCTCAACTGCATCGCCCACCTCCTTTCGATGATCCCCTACGAGGACGTCATCCCCCCGCCGCTCGAGCTTCCCCCCCGTCAACCCGACGACGACTACATCCGGCCTCCGATCGCCGATCAGACCTTCGTGCCCGACGTTTACTGACCGACCCGTCGGTATCATCGGACCCCGTGGTGGGCGCTTGTCGACGGTTCTTGGACACCCCCAGACGGACCCCGTCCGCCTGCCGCGGACCCGCTCGACCCGACCGTGACCCCCGTCGAGCAGACCCGGACCCCCGTCGAGCAGGCCGGGACCCCCGTAGCGCAGATCGGGACCCCCCGGTGAGCAGATCGTGACCCCCGTCGAGACGACCGACCACCCGCCGGACCTGACGGCCCCCCCGGCCCGCCACGCCCCCTGGCGGGTCCGCTTCGTCGCACCACCCGACCGTCCCGGCGTCCGCTTCGTCCTCTTCGCCTACGTCCCCCTCGCCGTCGCCTACCTCATATGGCTCGCCGCCGCCGTCCGCTGGACCGCCTGGTCGGGACCCGTCATGTACACGGTGATCTCCTGCGACGTCCTCACCAACATCGCCTTCCTCTGGATGACCCGCACGATCCTCGTCCCCGTCCACCGACCGACCTCATTCGACCGGACCGTAGATGCCGTGATCACCACCCGCAGCGAGCCGGTCTCCGTCGTCGAGCAGACGATACGCGGCGCCCTCGCCGTCGCCGGGATCCGCGACGTCCTCGTCCTCGACGACGGCGCCCGGCCCGAGCTCGCCGTCCTCGCCGACCGCCTCGGCGCCGTCTATCTCGCCCGCCACGACAGTCGCGACGCCAAAGCCGGCAACCTGAACTTCGGCCTGCGCCACACCGACGCCGAGTTCCTCCTGATCCTCGACGCCGACCACGCCCCCCGGCCGGAGTTCCTCGCCCGCACGCTCGGCTATCTCGACGATCCCTCGGTCGCCGTCGTCCAGACGCCCCAGGCCTACCGCAACGACTCCTTCCTCTTCCGCCGCACCCGCCGCGGCGAGTGGAGCGCAAACGACATGTTCTACAAGTGCATCCAGCCGGCCAAGAACCGCACCAACGCCGCCTTCTTCGTCGGCACCAGCGCCGTCCTCCGCCGCCGAGCCATCGACTCGGTCGACGGGTTCGCGACGACGACCGCCACCGAGGACATCCACACCGCCCTGCGGATGCACGCCCGCGGCTGGAAGTCCGTCTACGTCCCCGAGGTCCTCGCCTTCGGCCTCGAGGTCGAAAGCCTCCGCGAGCTCTATCACCAGCGCCGCCGCTGGGCCGCCGGCTCGATGGGCCTCCTCCTCCGCTCGTCGGATTCCCCCCTCCGAACGCCCGGGCTCACGCTCGCCCAGCGGGTCAGCTACGTCTCCAGCATGCTCGGCCACCAGCAGGGCACCCAACGGCTCGCGGTCCAGCTCCTCCCGATCGCCTGCTCCCTCACCCTGACCGCCCCATTCACCGGCCGGCCGGCCGTCTTCATGGCCGCCACCAGCCTCTTCGTCGCCCTCAACTGGTTCGCCGTCTGGATGCACGCCCGCGGAACCTTCCATCCCCTTCACACAGAGGCCAGCCAGCTCGCGACCTGCTTCTCGAACATCGCCGGCCTCTTCTCCGCCTTCATGCCCCACGAACGCTTCCGCCCGACCCGCAAGAACGCCGTTCGCGACGAGCGGACCCTCGTCAAGCTCGCCCTCTGGGGACTCGTCGCCCTCGCGGTCGCCGCCCTCGTCCGCGACGCCGACATCTTCCTCTTCGCCGGCGGCCCGAACACCGCCCTCGCGATCGGCTGCGCCCTGTTCATCACGATCAATCTCGCCGTCCTGCTCGACTTCCTCCTCCCCCTTCACGCCTACGAGCGTCGCGAGGCCGGCCCCGCCGCCCACAGCGACGCCCGTCACCCGTCCCGTTCGCCTCAACGCCCTCGCCGAGCCGCGCTCGCCGCGCTCGTCCTCCCCATCCTCGCCGCCGGCGCCGCCGGCCTCGCCCCCGCCGCGATCTCCGACGGACAGGGGCTCCGCAGCCCGGATGCCCGCGCCCAGACGATCGGATTCCTCGCCCCCGACCTCGCCCCCCTCGAGCGCCGACACCCGCCGACGAGCCAGACCTGCGGCCACAACGCGGACGGCTTCGGAGCCAGACTCGTCCTACTCGGCCTTCCCTATCGATCCTGCGCCAAGTTCCCCGAGGCGGTCTCCCCCCCGGCGGTCCAGCCCGGCCCGGTCATCGGTTAGCCGCGACGGATCTCCCAACACGCCCAGTGGCTGGCTCAGCCCGCCCAGTGGCTGGCTCAGCCCGCCCGGTGGCTGGCTCAGCCGGAACACGCCCGTGCTGGCTCAGCCGAGGATGACCTGCGCCGAGAGCTCCGCGTTCGTCGAGTTCTGGTTCGTCGACCCGCCCGTCGCATCCGTGAAGAGCACTCCTCCGCCCTTCGTGCTCGACAGCAGCTGGCTCGAGTTCTCGGCCTGCTCGCTCGCCTGAGCGGTCGACCCGATGATCGCGTCCACGTCCTGCGGCGCGATGATCTCCACGCTGACCTCGACGTTCGTCGACCGCTGGTGGCCCTTCTTCGCCCCCTGAACGCTGTTGATCCCCTGAAGATTGTCCTGCGACCCGTTGCCGATCACCACTCCCGTCCCGATCGGCGAGATCGCCTCGACGCCGACCGCCACATTGACCGAGTCCTGCGACTCCGACGGCTTCGACGTCCCCGACACGAACTTGACGCCCGGCGCCGAGTAGCCCGGACCGCTCGCCGTCACGATGCCAGCCTGCGTGCTGTTGACCCCCTGGTCGCCGCTCTGGTCGTACTCCCCGATCATCGTCCCGCCCGCCGCCACGCTCGGCACGGCCAGGGCAACTCCACCAGCAACGACACAAGCCAGCCCGCGTACCCGCATCCCCACTCCTCGCTAGATCCCTGAGCCTCAGCCCAGCTCGAACGCGCCGGTGACTCCACCGACCGCCGCGAAAAATCTAGTCCCTTGGCAACCCGCGATCGGGCGAGTCACCACCTGGTAACAGCCGCCACCAGGCTCGTCCACACCGGCACCGTCGGGCCGAGCCGGGGTGCGGGTGGCGACCTGCATCCTCAGGCGCTCGGAAGCCGGCCCTCGGACGTCGACTCGGTCCCGTCCCAACCTCCCGGGAAGGCGGCTCTCGGACGCCGACTCGGCCCCGTCCCCCTCCCGGGAAGCCGGCTCTCGGACGTCGACTCGGCCCCGTCCCAACCTCCCGAGAAGCCGGCTCTCCGAAGTCGACTCGGCCCCGTCCCAACCTCCCGGGACCGGCGACGACCCGAGCTCGGCAGGCTCAGGCCTGCCGTGTCCCGAGCGCCATCGCCCGGCCGACGCCGCGCGCCGAGACGATCATCCCCGACGCCGTCTCCCGCTCGCCCTCCCGCAGCCGCCACGGCGGCTCGAACGCCGCCGCCAACCCACCAGACGATCCAGACCGCCGGTCGGCCACGACCATCTCCGACGCCGCCGCCGCCGCCGCGTCCCGCGCCCCCCAGGTCAAGACCCTCCCGCTCGGCCGGATCGGCTCCTCCCGGCAGAACTCAGCCGGAACCCCGTCCTCCAGGTAGCGGACCATCCAACCCCGTGGCCGATCCCCCACATCCCAGCCGCGGTCCGCGTCGAAATATCCCTCGCCGACCACTGTGTCCTCCACCAACAGGTGGAACCGCCAATCCGGCTCGACCGGGTCGGCCTCGACCCTGATCCCCTCGATCGCCTCGGATTCCGACATCTGGCTCTCCTTGACTCTTTGCCTACCAGCCCGACCGGCTGTTGGCGAAAATCTAGGGATCGCACCGGCGGCATTGAAGAACGCCCCCCGAACATTTCGTCCCACGATGCGGGATCAACCTGAAAACGCGTCGATCCGCGCCGGCGCCCCGTGCTTGACGAGGACCTCCGGAAGGACGACTCCTCCCCTTTCGTCCTGGCCGTTCTCCAGGATCGCGATGATCGTCCGGCCCACCGCGACCGCCGTCCCGTTCAGCGTGTGGAGCGTCTCCGGCCGCCCGCCGTCCCCCCTCCGCATGCGGATCCCCAGCCGCCGCGCCTGGTAGTCGGTCGTGTTCGAACACGACGTCAGCTCCCTGTATCCACCCTGACCCGGAAGCCACGCCTCGAGGTCGTACTTCTTGGCCGCCGACGCCCCCAGGTCGTCGACCGCGATGTTCACCACCCGGTACGGAATCCCCAGCGCCCCGAGGATCTCCTCCTCGATCCCGAGGATCCGCTCGTGCTCCGCCGGTCCGTCCTCCGGCCGCGTGAACGTGAACATCTCGAGCTTGTCGAACTGGTGGACCCTGAAGATCCCCCGCGTGTCCCGCCCGGCCGCCCCCGCCTCCCGCCGAAAGCACGACGAAAAACCCGCGTAGCGCAGCGGCAGTGCCTCCTCCTCGACGATCTCGCCCGCGTGCAGCGACGCCAGCGCCACCTCCGAGGTTCCCACCAGGTAGAGATCGTCGTCCGCCAGCCGGTAGATCTGCTGCTCGGTGTCCGGCAGGAAGCCCGTCCCGAACAGCGCCTGCTCCCGCACCAGGACCGGCGGGATCACCGGCTCGAAACCGTGCCCCCGGACGAGCCCCATCGCCCAGCCGACCAGGGCCAGCTCCAAGATCACCAGATCGCCCTTCAGGTACGCGAACCGCGACCCCGACAGCCGTGCCCCCGCCTCCATGTCGATCAACCCCCCCGCCAGCTCCAGGTGGTCGCGCCCCGTCCGCCCCGCCACGCCCACCTCCCTGACCACCGTGTCCTCGGCGGCCGCGTCCCCAAGCGGCATGTTCGGGAGGCTCGCCAAGACCTCCGCGAGCCGCTCCTCGACCTCCGCCAGCTCCCGCGCAAGGCGCTTCTCCTCCGCCCCGAGCTCTCGCATCGCAGCGATCGCCGGTCCCGTCTCCTCACCCGCCCGCTTCCCGGCCGCGATCCGCTCGCTCGCCGCGTTGCGCTCCGCCCGCAGGCCCTCGAGCCTCGGCAGCAGCTCCCGACGCCTCCCGTCGAGCCCCACGACCGCGTCGACCCCCGCCTCGACGCCCCCGCCCCGACGCGCCAGCGCCTCGCGCACCGCCTCCGGCTGCCTGCGGATCAGATTCACATCGAGCAAGTCCTGACCTCCTCAGTCGGGCGAGTCCCGTCCGCCCAGCGCTCGTCCACTCAGCCCGAGGCCGACGACTTCGGCCGCGCCGCGCCCGCGTACTTCGAGAGGAACTGGGCCACCGCCTGCGCCTCCGGCCCGACGACGATGTTCTCCGGCATCGTCGCTCCCGTGAAGCCGCCGTTCTCGATCGCGTAGAGCACCTGCGCCATCGTCTCCGGACGCGTGTTGAAGTTCGGCCCGTTGATCCGCTGCCGGTCGTTCAGCTTCTCCGCCGAACCCGTCGCCCCGACCACGCCGAGCGTATGACAGCCCGAGCAATGGTCGAGGAAGAGCTCCGCCCCCTGATATGTCGGGGCCGTGCTCGCGACCTTGATGTTCGCCGATCCGCACCCCGAGACCCCGACTGTGGCCAGCCCCAACACGCTGGCGGCGGTGGCGATCTTCGCGCGTCGGCTCATGCCGGCGGAGATGATACGGATAATGGTCCGCTCGATGCCGCCTGTTCGCCACCACCGACCCCCTTGCCTGGCGGCAGGCGGAGTCCTCGCCGCGCTGCTCCTCCTCGCGGCCTGCGGCGCCCACCTCGTGACCGTTAATTCCAGCGAGGTCCGCCTCCGGATCGACGAGTTCAACATCACCCCGCAGACGGTCCGCGTCCACGCCGGCCGCATCAAGATCGCCGTCGTCAACGTCGGCGTCGCCACCCACGACGTCGAGGTCCGGGCCGACCACACCCAGAAGAACGGCGATCCGATCCCCTACAACCTCCCCGCGGTCCTCAAGCCCGGCGAGTCCACCAGCTTCAAGGTCGTGCTCAAACCCGGCCACTACAAGTTCCTCGACACCGTCGCAAACCACGCCGACCTCGGCGACTACGGAACGCTCATCGTCGTCCCCTAGCCCACGGAGGAATTCCCCGCCGCCCGCCGAATCCAAGACCATCCCGGCGCCGGTATGGGCGGCCGCAGCACTCACCCTCGCGACCGCTCCCCACGGCGGCAACCAGGGCCGGCGCCGGGTTCTTCTCCTCCCGCCGGCCGGTCCCCGTCCCCGAGGTGCTAAAGAGGACCCGGTGGATCCAGCGGTCGATCAGCAGTTCCGCTACCGGTCGGTGATCGGGCATTTCGCGACCGGCGTCGCCGTGATCACCGGCCACGGACCGGCCGGCCCGGGAGGAATGACGGCCAACGCCCTCTGCTCGCTCTCGCTCGACCCCCTCCTCCTCCTCGTCTGCTTCGAGAACACCGCCCGCACCCTCCCGATCATTCGCGACTCCCGTCGCTTCGCCGTCAACATCCTCGCCGCCGACCAGCGCCAGACCTCGCTCGTGTTCGCCTCCAAGCGCCCCGAGGCCGAAAAGTTCGCCGAGATCGACTACGACCTCCGGGCCGGCGTTCCCGTCCTCGCCGCCGTCCTCGCCTGGCTCGTCTGCGACGTCCGCGAGTTCGTCGCCGCCGGCGACCACGAGATCGCGATCGGCGCGGTCACCGAGATGGGCCATGCCGAGCACCGCCAGCCCCTGCTCTGGTACGCAGGCGAGTATCGGGCGATCTCCCGGCCGACCGCCGCCGAGCCGCCCAAGGCTGGGGGATGACCGATCGGAAGTGTCGACGGTCTCTTGTGGAAGTGGTCAATGAAGTTTCATAACTACTTTTTTCGGGAGAGACCTCGCCCGTCTTCCCTCGCGTCGTCCCACGAGGCCCTCCGTGCGTGAAAAACCCGGCCCCCGGCCCCGTCAGAACCCCCGAGCCGTCCCCCACGCCCGCAGGGCCAGGAAGCAGACGACCAGGGCAGCCGCCGCCATCACCCCCATCTCGCGCCGGAGGATCCCCACGACGACCGACCGCTGGTCGGCCTCCGCCAGCTCCCCGACCGCCTGCGCATCGGCCAGGCCCCGCCCCGCCAGAACCTGCTCGGCCGCCGCCAGCCTTAGCTGCTCGGCGATCATCCCGATCGCCAGGGGAAGCAGCGCATACAGGTAGAAGAGGTCGTCGGCCGGCCTCCGCCCACCGACCCACAAACCGCCGACGAGCAGGCCAAACGCCAGGCTCGCGAGCTGGCCGGCCCGAACGCCGACCCAGAAGCCTCGGCTCTCGTCGACCCTGTACCACCGAAACCACCCGTACCCGCCGGCCAACCCGTTGATCCCGGCCACGGCCACCGCCGCCCAGCCCACGACGTCGCTGCCGGTCATCCCCTCACGCCCGTCCCCAAGCTCCCGGCCGATTTGTAACCCCTGCCACAAGTCACCGGCAAATCCGGTCGGCTCGGTGATATAACGCCGGGGTGATCAGGACCTACCTCCCCGCGATCGTCTTCCTCGTCGTCGGCGGCGTTGTCGCCGGGGCCTTCGCCTTCCTCAACACCTTCTGCGGTCCCAAGCGGAAGATCGCCTCGAAGACCGATCCATACGAGTGCGGCCTGCCCTCCGAGATCAAGCAGGGATTCCGCTTCGGAATCAGCTTCTACCTGATCGCAATGCTCTTCATCCTCTTCGATATCGAGGTAATCTTCCTCTATCCGGTGGCCATCCGTCTCCGCGAGTTCGGCGCCTTCGCACTCTACGAAATCGTCGCCTTCGTCGTGCTCCTGATCATCGCCTTCGTCTACGTCTGGCGCCGCGGAGCCCTCGAATGGAAATAGTCCGCCAGAGCCCCGTCGACTCGACCGGATTCCGGGCCCGCCAGCTGCGCGCCCGGGACATGCTCCGCGGCGACCTCGACAACTTCGACCTCGAGGCCCACGTCGAGGCCGCCGTGATGCCGACGACGATGGACAGGGCCGTCGCCTGGGCCCGGTCGAACTCGATGTACCCGGCGACCTTCGGCCTCGCCTGCTGCGCGATCGAGATGATGTCCGTCGTCGCCGCCCGCGTCGACATCGCCCGCTTCGGCATGGAGGCCTTCCGCGCGTCCCCCCGCCAGGCCGACCTCCTGATCATGTCCGGCCGGATCTCGATCAAGATGGCCCCGATCGTCCGCCGCATCTACGACCAGATGCTCGAGCCGAAATGGGCGATCGCGATGGGCGCCTGCTGCTCGTCGATGGGCGTCTTCAACAACTACGCGATCGTCCCCGCCGACAAGTTCATGCCCGTCGACATCCACGTCCCCGGCTGCCCACCCCGGCCGGAGGCCCTGATGCACGGGATCCTCAAGCTGCGCAAGATGATCCAGGAAGACCCCGACGCCGGTTGGCGTGAGCAGTACGGGGCGCTCGGCACCGAAGAGGTCCTCCCGGCGCAGGGAGCGGACGGTGCCTGACGCGACTGGTCTCGAGCTGATCGCCCACGAGCTGCGTGAGAAGGATCCCGCGAGCATCGTCGGCACCCTCCACTTCCGCGACAAGGCCCAGCTGCTCGTCGCCCCCGGCTCGATCCGCCCGATCCTCAACGACCTCCGCGGCCGGGGCTTCAACTTCCTGGCGAGCGTCCACGGCGTCGACTACTACCCCGACGAGCCCCGCCTCGGCGTCCACTACGAGATGCTCGACATGCACTCGGTCGACCGCCTCACCGTCAAGGTCCGCCTCCCTCTCGACGCCCCCAACCTCCCCTCCGTCACACCCGACGGCCCCGACGGCCCCGGCTGGCCGACCGCCGACCACCAGGAGCGCGAGGTCTACGACATGTTCGGCGTCGTCTTCGACGGCCATCCCGACCTCCGCCGGATCCTGATGCCCGAGGACTACGAGGGCTTCCCCCAGCGGCGGGACTTCCCCGTCGGCGGCGAGCCCGTCCTCTTCACGTACAACGACGTCACCTCCCCCGGGTGGACCAAGTGAACCCCGGACCCGCCCCAGCCCCGGGCCCCGCCCCAGCCCCCGGGTGGACCAAGTGACCCCCGGACCCGCCCCAGCCCCGGGCCCCGCCCCGCGCCCCGCCCCAGCCCCGGCCCCGGGGTGGACCAAGTGAGCACGTACCGCGAACGCGAGGCGTCGATCTCGCTCGCCCCCCTCGCCGACCAGCTCCCGCCGCCGCCGTCGACCGACGGCTTCGGACCCCAGGCCCCGGCCGGCGAGCCGACCCAGGAGCTGCTGACGCTCAACATGGGTCCCCACCACCCGGCGACCCACGGCGTCCTGCGCCTCCTCGTGACCCTCGAGGGAGAGATCGTCCGCGACCTCAAGCCGATCATCGGCTACGTCCACACGGGGATCGAGAAGACGGCCGAGCAGAAGGCCTACTGGAAGGTGATCCCCGTCGTCGAGCGGATGGACTACCTCTCCTACTACTTCAACGCGCTCGCCTTCTGCGGGGCCGTCGAGACCCTGCTCGAGGTCGAGGTCCCCAAGCGGGCCCAGTACCTCCGGGTGATCCACCTCGAGCTCAACCGGATCATGTCCCACCTCGTCTGGCTCGGGACCAGCGCCCTCGACCTCGGCGCGATCTCGATGTTCTGGTACTGCTTCCGCGAACGGGAGACGATCCTCGACCTGTTCGAGATGTCGAGCGGCCAGCGGATGCACACCCGGTACTTCCAGGTCGGCGGCGTGATCGAGGACATCCCGCCCGGGTTCGCCAGCCGGCTGAAGAAGTTCGTCGACGAGATGCCGACCCGCGCCGGCCAGTACGGCGACATGCTGACCCGCAACGAGATCGTCCTCCAGCGCCTTCGCGGCGTCTGCCCGCTCGACGAGGCGACACTGCTCTCCTACGGCGTGACCGGACCCCTCCTGCGGGCGGCCGGCAACCCCTGGGACCTGCGCAAGGCCGCCCCGTACTCGTCGTATGAGGACTTCGACTTCAAGATCCCGGTCGGGACCGACGGCGACAACTGGGACCGGTACGCCGTCCGCCTCGCGGAGATCTACGAGTCGGTCAAGATCATCGACCAGGCCCTCGCCGGCCTCCCGGAAGGCGACTTCATCACCACCGACCGGAAGGTCGCGCTTCCCCCGCGCCACGAGCTGGCGACCTCGATGGAGGCGCTGATCCACCACTTCAAGCTCGTCACCGAGGGCTTCCGCGTCCCCCCCGGAGAGGTCTACTACCCGATCGAGTCCCCCCGCGGCGAGCTCGGCTGCTTCGTCCGCTCCGACGGGTCCTCGAAGCCCGCGCGCGTCCACATGCGCGACCCCAGCTTCGTCAATCTCCAGTCGTGCGCCCCGATGGTCCGCGGCAGCTACATCGCCGACCTGATCGCCACGCTCGCGATGCTCGACCCCGTCCTCGGCGGGATCGACCGATGAGCCTCCTCGGCCGCCGAGCCAAGACGGCGAACGGCAAGTCCAACGGCGCCGCCGGAACCCCGGCCCAGGCGGCAGCCGCCTCGATCGAGCGCCGGCGCCTCCAGCACGCGGGGATCCCCCGCTACGCCCACGGGTCGCGGGTCCCCGGATGGGACGACGCCGCCGACCTGACCAAGGACCCGGCCGAGCTCCCGGATCCCGCCCAGGTCGACGTCCCGCGGGCCCTGCGCCTGGAGATCGAGACCGCGATGGCCCAGTATCCGGATTCCCGGTCAGCCGCCCTCCCGGCCCTGGCAGCCGCCCAGCGCCACCACGGGTGGTGCTCGCCCGAGGCGATCGAGCAGGCCGCGTGCGTGATGCGCCTGACGCCCGGGTACATGACCGCGGTCGCCAGCTTCTATGACATGTTCGAGATGCACCCGACCGGCCGGCACTCGATCTACGTCTGCACGAACATCTCCTGCTCGCTCTGCGGGGCCGACGACCTCCACGCGGCGATCTCCGCGGCCGTCGACGGCGACCCGGACTTCAACGTCCGGTCGTTCGAGTGCCTCGGCGCCTGCGACATCGCGCCGATGGCCTCCGTCGACGGGATCTACGTCGGCCCGATCGGACTCGACGACGTCGACGGCCTGATCGACGACCTCCGCGACGGGCGCCCGCCCCTCCCGGCCAGGCAGCTCAACCGCCGGCCGAGTACCGACGCGGGCGCGAACGACTACCCCGGCGGCCGTCCCTCCGACGAGCGCTCCAGAAAAGCAGACCCCTCGTGAGCGGAAGCCTCCTATTCAAGGGCATCGACGAGCCGGGCCTCCACACGCTCAAGGTCTACGAGAGCCGCGGCGGGTACAGCTCGATGCGCCGGGCCCTGAAGATGCCGGCCGAGGCCGTGCTCGACGAGCTGCTCGCCTCGGGCATCCGCGGGCGGGGGGGCGCCGGCTTCGCGATGGGCAAGAAGGTCAGCTTCCTGCCGAAGGGGACGATCGACAAGTACCTCGTCTGCAACGCCGACGAGTCCGAGCCGGGAACCTTCAAGGACCGCGAGCTGATGCAGAAGAGCCCGCACATGCTGATCGAGGGGATCGTGATCGCCGCGCACGCCGGCGGCCTGAACCACTCGTTCATCTACATCCGGGGTGAATATGCCGAGCAGGCGACGATCCTCGAGGCCGCCGTCGCCGAGGCCTATGCGGCCGGTTACCTCGGTGAGAACATCCTCGGCTCGGGACTCGACCTGCCGCTCGTCGTCCACCGGGGGGCGGGTGCGTACATCTGCGGCGAGGAGACCGGCCTGCTCGACTCACTGGAAGGTAAGCGTGGCAACCCCCGCCTCAAGCCTCCGTTCCCGGCGATCCAGGGCCTCTACCAGGGACCGACACTGATCAACAACGTCGAGACACTGTGCACAGTGCCACACATCATCGCGATGGGCGGCGACGAGTACGCGAAACTGGGCACGGAGACGTCCACCGGCACGAAGGTTGTGTCAGTGTCAGGACACGTCCAGCGGCCGGGCAACTACGAGATCGAGCTGGGCACACCGTCGCGGGAGATCATCTACGACCTCGCCGGCGGGCCGCCCGACGGCCGTGAGGTCAAGCTGTGGTTCCCCGGCGGGTCGAGCTCGCCCGTCCTGACCGCGGCCGAGCTCGACCTCCCGTACGACTTCAACACGCTCGCCAAGGCCGGGTCGATGCTCGGGTCGGGGGCGATCATCGTCGTCGACGACTCGACACCCGTCCTCGACGTCGCGCTCAAGCTGGCGAAGTTCTACCGCCACGAGTCGTGCGGCAAGTGCACGCCGTGCCGGGAGGGGACCAACTGGACGGTCAAGATGCTCGAGCGGATCGAGGACGGCTCGGCGACGCCGATGGACCTCGACATCATGGCCTCGGTCCAGGACCAGATCATCGGCAACTGCCTGTGCGTGCTCGGCGACGCGATGGCGATGCCGATCGGCTCGATGATCAAGCGCTTCCGCGGCGAGTTCGAGGCCCACATGCAGGCGGCTCAGCTCGCCTCCTCGGCGGCCGGGTCGTCGAGTGCGCTGGCTGCACAGGGGGCTCTCTAGTGCCACGCCCCGCACCCGCGGAGATCACGTTCTCGATCGACGGTCTCGAGGTTCGGGCACCCGAGAACATCATGCTCGCCGACGGGGCGAAGTACGGAGACATCGAGATCCCGGTCTTCTGCTACGAGCCGAAGCTCGGCGCGCCGGTCGGCGCCTGCCGGATGTGCCTGGTCGAGATCGAGGGGATCCCCAAGCTCCAGACGGCCTGCTCGACGCCGATCAAGGACGGCATGGTCGTCCACACGCAGACCGCCCGCGTCAGGGAGGCCCAGGAGGCGATCGTCGAGTTCCTCCTGATCAACCACCCGCTCGACTGCCCGGTCTGCGACAAGGGCGGCGAGTGCCCGCTCCAGGACATCAGCTTCGGCTGGGGCGGCGGCCGGTCGCGGTTCATCGAGCCGAAGCGCCACTTCCAGAAGCCGCTCGAGCTCTCGCCGCTGATCGCGATCGACCGCGAGCGGTGCATCCTCTGCTACCGGTGCGTCCGCTTCTCCCAGGAGATCTCCGAGGACTACCAGCTCGTCCTGCTCGACCGCGGGGCCCACACGTTCGTCGGGACCTTCGACGGCCACCCGTACGTCGGGCCGTTCTCCGGCAACATCGTCGAGCTCTGCCCGGTCGGCGCGTTGACGTCGATCGCCTACCGGTTCCGCGCCCGGCCGTGGGACATCGAGGGCGCCGGATCGGTCTGCACGCTCTGCCCCGCCCAGTGCAACACCAGCTTGACCGTCCGCGACGACCGCCTGATGCGGGTGCTGGCCCGCCAGCACGACGGCGTCGACGACGGGTGGCTGTGCGACAAGGGCCGCTTCGCCTACCAGGCCGTCCACTCCGAGGAACGGGTCACCGAGCCGATGGTCCGCGACGCCGCCGACGGCGAGCTGCGGCCGGCGACCTGGGACCAGGCTCTGGACGCGGCGACCGAGATCCTCCGGGCCGCCGGCGACCGCGTCGGCGGGCTCGCGGGATCCGGCGCGACCAACGAGGAGGGCCTCGTCCTCGGGCGGGTCTTCCGCGACGTCCTCCGCTCGCCCCACCTCGACTCCCGCCCGCGCGGCGCGGTCGACCTCGCCCGGCTCCGCCGGCTGACCGCGCCGGCGTTGCAGGCGTCGGTGCCCGACCTTGAGTTCGCCCACGCCGTCCTCGTCCTCGACTGCGAGCCGATCGACGAAGCTCCGATCCTCGATCTCCGGATCCGCAAGGGCGTCCGGCGCAACGCCGTCAAGCTCTGCGTCGCGACCAGCCGGCCGAGCGCACTCGACCCGATCGCGAAGGCCACCGCCCGCTTTGCCCCCGGTCATGTCGTCGCCTTGCTCGAGGCCCTCGCGTCCGCCCTGGCCTCGGGGTCGGACGATCTCGACGAGCTCGCGGCCGCGGCCGGGACCAGCGTCGAGGACCTGACGGCGGTCGCCGAGTCGCTCGCCGGCGAGGAGATCGTCGTCCTCTACGGCGAGCGCGTCTGGGACGCCGGCGGCGGGGCCGGCGCCGACTGGCTGCTCGAGATCGCCGCCCGGCTGGGGGTCGAGGGAGTCGACGGGGCCGGGCTCCTCGGAATCCCCGACGGGACCAACGGACGCGGCCTGCGGGAGGTCGGCGTCCTCCCCAACGCCGGTCCAGGCCTTTCCGACCCGGCGGTGGGTCTGCTCGACGGTCCGGGGCTCGACGGTGGCGGGCTCGACGGTGGCGGGCTCGACGGTGGCCGGCTCGACGGTGGCGGGCTCGACGCGCCGGGTATCGCGGCGGCCCTCGTCGAGAAACGACTCTCGGCGGTCTACCTGCTGTCGTGCGACCCGATCCGGTCGCACCCCGACCGCGAGGGCTGGATGGCCGGGCTGGAGGCGGCCGACGGGGTGATCGCGCACGCGATGCTCCTGACCGAGGGGATCCGCGCCCACGCGAACGTCGTCTTCCCGGCCGAGGCGGCCGCCGAGAAGGAGGGCACGATCACGCATCCGGACGGGCGGATCCAACGGCTGCGGCCGGCGATCGGCCGTCCGTCGGAGGTCCGGGCCGAATGGGAGGTCCTCTGCGAGCTGTCGCGGCGACTCGGCCACGATCTCGGCGTCTCGAGCGCGCGGCAATGCAGCTCGGACGTCTTCGACGCAGTCCCCTTCTACGCCGGCCTGACGCTCGAAGAGCTCGGCGGCCGGGGCGTCCGCTGGCCGCTGCGGGACGCCGCGGCGGCCCTTCCCGCCGCAGCGGCGGCGATACCGCCGCCGTCGAACGGCCCCCGGTCGAACGCCCTCGGCTCGCCGGGCGGCCGCCTCCTGCTCGGGAGCTTCCGGTCGATCTGGGCCTCGGCCGAGGTCGAGGTCTCGCCGGCCCTGAAGTTCCTCACGCGGACCCAGCGCGTCGAGATCTCGCCGGGCGATGCCGCGCGGTTCGGCCTGCGCCAGGGCGAGGAGGTCCTCGTCTTCTCAGACGACGACCGGCGAGTCCGCTGCCGGGTCGAGATCCGCAATGCCGTGCCGGCCGGCTCGGCCTTCCTCGAGGCGGGGATCCACGCCGACTCGGCCGACTCCCTGCTCGGGCCGCTCGTCCGCATCCACCGGGCGATGAGCCCGAACGGGGCCGGCGGAGGCGACGCGGTGGCGGCCCGCACGAACGCCTGATGCTCGGCCTGGTCGGCTACTACGAGGCCTGGTGGATCCAGATCGTCAAGGCGGTCGCGATCGCCGTCGTCGCCCTCCAGCTGGTCCCGGTCGTGACGATCGTCGAGCGCAAGCTGCTCGGCCGCTTCCAGGGCCGCTACGGGCCGAACCGGGTCGGCCCGTTCGGGATGCTCACGCCGATCGCCGAGATCGTCAAGCTGGCGACCAAGGAGCAGTCGCGGCCGGACACGTCGATCGGCTTCCTCTACGTGACGGCCCCGATCATCTCGATCCTGACGGCGTTCGCCGCGTTCGCGATCATCCCGTTCGGCGATCCCCAGGACATCTTCGGCACGAAGGTCGGCTTGTACGGCCTCGACGTCTCGATCGGGCCGCTCTACCTCTTCGCGTTCTCGGCCGTCGCCTTCTACGGGATCATGCTCGGCGGCTGGGCCTCCGGCTCGAAGTACTCGTTCCTCGGGGCGATGCGGGCCGCCGCCCAGCTGATCTCCTACGAGGTCTCCCAGGGACTGGCCCTGGTCGGCGTGATCATCACGGCCGGCACCCTCTCGTTCACGGGGATCGTCCACGCCCAGGCCGGCATGTGGTACGTCGTGCCCCAGTTCGTCGGCTTCCTGATCTTCCTGACGGCGAGCTTCGCCGAGACGAACCGAACGCCGTTCGACCTCGTCGAGGCGGACGCCGAGCTCGTCGCCGGGTACTTCACCGAGTACGGCGGCGCCCGCTGGGTGTCGTTCCTGTTCGCCGAGTACCTCAACATGATCGTCGTCGCCGGGATCGCCGCGACCGTCTACCTCGGCGGCTGGCTGCTCCCGTTCGGCCTGCACCTCCCCGGGTGGACCGAGCCGCTGATCGTGCTCGCGAAGATGGGCATCTTCATCCTCTTCTTCATCTGGATCCGCGCTACCCTCCCGCGCCTGCGCTACGACCAGCTGATGAGCTTCGGCTGGAAGATCCTCCTGCCGCTTGCCACGCTGAACACCCTGATCACCGCGATCGTCGTCGTCGCGACCGACAAGTGACCGCCATGTGGACACCAGGCGAAGACCAGATCACCGTCCAGCGGGCGCCGGCCCCCGGTGGGGCGGGAGGCATCTACCGGGCCTTCGGTGAGACCCTCCGCGGCCTCAAGACGACGCTCGCGCGGGTTGCCGAGGGGACCCACACGATCAACTACCCCGAGGAGAAGGTCCCCGTCTTCCCGCGCTTCCGCGGCCGCCACAAGCTCCACCGGTTCGAGGACACCGGCCTCGAGAAGTGCGTCGGCTGCTCGCTCTGCGCGGCTGCCTGCCCGGCCGACTGCATCCGCGTCGTCGCGGCCGAGAACACACCCGAGAATCGGGTCTCGGCGGGCGAGCGTTACGCGGCGGTCTACGAGATCAACATCAGCCGGTGCATCTTCTGCGGCTACTGCGAGGTCGCGTGTCCGTTCGACGCGATCACGATGGGCCACGACTTCGAGATGTCCGACTACAACCGCAGCGACCTGATCTTCACCAAGGAGATGCTGCTCGCCGAGCCGGTCGAGAGCACGCCGCTCCGTCGCGAGGACGAATAGACCGTGTCCGCCGTCGTCTTCTTCGTCGCCGCGGTCGGCGCGATCGCCGGTGCGATCGGGGTGATCACGCTCGAGAACCCGTTCTACAGCGTGCTCGCCCTCGTCGGCCACCTGATCTCCCTGGCCGCGCTCTTCCTCCTCCTGCGGGCGCAGTTCGTCGCCGCGGCGCAGGTCGTCGTCTACGCCGGCGCGGTGATGGTCCTCTACACATTCGTCGTCTCCTACGTCGGCGGCGACTCCGCCCAGGCGCGGGTTGTCGGCGAGCCGATCGGCCGGCCGCCGGGCGCGACGATGACGCTGGCGGCCTGGGCCTGCGGCGGAGCCCTCGTGATCGAGCTGCTGATCGCCGTGCTCGGGTCCGGCCTGAAGGCGATCACCACCCGCGGGGCCGCGTACTCGCCGACCTTCGGGTCGCCCCAGCAGATCGGTGACCTCCTCCTGACGCGGTTCCTCGCGCCCTTCGAGATCGCCTCCTACCTGCTGCTGATCGCCGCCGTCGGCGCGGTCGTCCTCGCCCGCCGGCGGGGCGGAGTCGACGACGGGACCGGCGTGCCGGTGATCACGGCGATGGACATCTTCCGCCCGCGTCCGCAGGGGACCGGCACGATGGCCGAGGGTGTCGGCGGGCGGGTCCGGGTCGCCGGAGCGGCCGGGCAGATCCCGGTGGTCGAGCCGGCCACGCCGGCCCGCCTGGCCGAGCCGGCCGGGGTTGCTGGGGGCGGGGGCCCGAGCGGCGGGCGCCCGGGTGGCGGGGGGCCGAGTGGCGGGGGCCCGAGCGGCGGGGGTCCGAGTGGCGGGCTCACGGGTTCGGGTGGCGGGACCGGGGCTTCGGGCGTTACGGGTGGGGCGGCCGGGGAGTCGGGCGCGTGAGCATCGAGTGGTACCTGGTCGTATCGGCGCTGATCTTCTCGATCGGGGCCGGCGGCGTCCTGATCCGGCGCAACCCGCTGGTGATCCTGCTGTGCCTGGAGCTGATGCTCAACGCGGCGAACCTCGCGCTGATCGGGTTCTCGCGGATGTGGGGGAACGCCGACGGGCAGATCTTCGCGCTGATCGTGATGGTCGTGGCCGCGTGCGAGGTGACGGTCGGGTTGGGCGTGATCGTCGCGATGCACCGCCTGCGGCTGCCGATGAACGTCGACGAAGTACGCGAGCTCCAAGGGTGACTGCGGATCGCGTCACCCTGGCGTCGCCGCGCCCGCTGAGGTTCAAGGGTGTCGGCGTTGCGCTGCCTTCGGGCGGGGCTCCTTGGGGCGACGCGACCTCCGTCAGAGGGGGAACCGGGTCTTGACTTCTACGTTTGCTTGGTTGTGCCTTGCGTCGCCGTTGGCGGGGTCCTTGGTCTTGGCGGTGCTCTTCAGGCGGTTGCCCGACCGGGTGGCTGGGTTGGTGGGGACTGGGGCGGTTGGGCTTGCGTTCTTGTTTGCGGTCATCACGCTGGTTTCGTTGCAGGGGCGTGCGCCTGGGTCTCGCGAGGTCGCGTCGACGTTGTGGAACTACGCGGCCACGGCGGGGGTCGATGCCCGGCTGACGATCCTGGTGGACCCGTTGTCGGTGTTGATGATCTGCGTCGTCGCCGGCGTGTCGACTCTGATCCACCTGTATTCGGTCGCGTACATGGCTTCCGACCGGGGGTATGTGCGCTTCTTCGCCTATCTGAACTTCTTCGTCTTCTCGATGCTCCTGCTCGTGCTGGCCGGGAACTTCGTCTTGTTGATCGTCGGCTGGGCGTTCGTCGGCGCGGCCTCCTATTTCCTGATCTCGTTCTGGTACCGGCGCACGACGGCTACGCGGGCGGGGATCAAGGCCTTCGTGATCAACGTGCTCGGCGACGTCGGCCTCGTCCTGGGGACGTACTTCATCTTCAAGCACACCCACACGCTCGACTTCCTCGGGACCTTCCACCAGGTCCACACGGCGTTCGGGAAGGGGAACGGCGACCTCGTCGCCGGGTGCATCCTGCTGCTAGTCGGCGCGTTCGCCAAGTCGGCCCAGATCCCGCTCCACACGTGGCTGCCGGACGCGATGGAGGGCCCGACGCCGGTCAGCGCGCTGATCCACGCGGCGACGATGGTCACGGCGGGTGTCTACCTGATCGCCAGGATGCACCCGCTCTTCGAGGCGGCGCCGGCCGCCGCCGACGTCGGCGCGGTGATCGGCGCGGCGACGCTGCTGATCGCCGGGACGATCGGACTCGTCCAGACCGACCTCAAGCGGGTGATCGCGTACTCGACGATGTCGCAGATCGGCTACATGATCATGGGCGTCTCGGCCGGCGCGTACGCGGCCGGGCTGTTCCACCTGATGACCCACGCGTTCTTCAAGGCGCTGCTGTTCATGGCCGCCGGGTCGGTGATCGGCGCGATGGCCGGCAACCAGTCGCTCGACCGGATGTCGGGCTTTCGCAAGGCGATGCCGTTCACGTTCGTCTGCTTCGTGATCGGCGGCCTCGCCCTCAGCGGGATCCCGCCGTTCTCGGGCTTCTTCTCCAAGGACGACATCCTCCTCCAGGTCGGGGCGGCCGGCGGCTGGCACTGGGCGCTGTACGTCGCGGGCTACGTCGGCGCGCTCCTGACGGCGATCTACACGTTCCGGATGATCTTCCGTGCGTTCCTCGGCGAGCCGTGCCCGGAGGCGCTCGAGCTCGAGGGAGGCCACCTCCACCACGCGGAGATCCACACGAACCCGGCGACCGGCGAGGAGGAGGACACCGACGTCGGCTTCCCGGGTCCCGAGCACCACATCGCCGAGCGGCGGCCGGAGATGCGGATCGCGATGGGGACGCTGGCCGTGCTCTCGGTGATCGGGGGGATCGTCGAGATCCCGAAGGTGACCGACTGGCTCGAGCGCTTCCTCGCGCCGAGCTTCGCCGACTCGGCGATCGTCCGCCACCCGTCCGACGGGCTGCTCGCCTTCGGGCTCCTGCTCGGCACCGTCGTCGGGCTCGTCGGGATCGGGATCGCCTACTACGTCTGGGTGCTCAAGCCGGGAACCGCCGCCAGGCTCCAGGCCCGCCTGCGGCCGCTCCACACCTTCCTTTTCAACAAGTGGTACTTCGACGAGCTGATCGACTTCCTCGTCGTCCGTCCGGGCGCCTGGTTCGGACGCTTCGGCCAGCAGACCTTCGAGCGGCTGTTCGTCAACGGGACGATGGTCGACGGCACGACGGGTCTCGTGAAGGCCGGCTCGGCCGCCGTCCGCGGCGCCCAGACCGGCTTCCTGCGCTACTACGCGGGCCTCCTGATTGCCGGGCTGACCGCGCTCGGCCTCTACTTCCTGCTCCAGTCCACCTGATGCCCGGCGCCCCGACCAGCTCGCTGCGCTCGCCGGCCCGGTCGACCCCGGCCCACTCGGCCAGCCCGACCCGGGGCGCCGCCTGATGCTCTCGATCCTGATCTGGCTGCCGCTGGCCGGTGCCCTGCTCGGCGCGCTGAGCCGCCAGTCGGCGCTCGCCGGCCGCGTAGTCCTGGTCGCAGCGCTAGGGTCGCTCGGCCTGTCGATCGCCCTGATCGTCGGCTACGACGGACACTCCGGCCAGCTCCAGCACGTCACCGACATCGTCTGGATCTCGTCGCTCGGGATCCACTACAAGCTCGGCGTCGACGGCCTGAACGTCTTCCTCGTCGCCCTGGCCGCCCTGCTGTTCGCCGGCGCGCTGCTGGCGGCGAACCTCCGCACCTGGGAGAAGCCCCACCTCTTCTACTTCCACCTCGGCCTCGCCGAGTCGGCCGTGCTCGGGGCCTTCCTCGCCCAGGACCTGGCCGTCTTCGTGGCCTTCTTCGACCTGATGCTGATCCCCTTCTACTTCCTGACCGGCGTCTGGGGCGGCGAGGACCGGGTCCGGGCGACGACGAAGCTCGTGATCTACACGCTGGTCGGCTCGCTGCTGATGCTCGCCGGCGCGATCGCCACGGCGGTGCTCAGCGCCCACGACTCCGGACACGCCCTGAGCTTCGTCTTCTCAGACCTCCAGGCCGTGCCCCTCCCCCGGGGGACGCAGGACTGGATCTTCCTCCTCTTCGCGGTCGCCTTCCTCGTCAAGATGCCGGCCTTCCCCCTCCACGGGTGGATGCCCGACGGGTACCGGGCGATGCCGATCGAGGTGCTGATGGTGTTCAGCGGCGTCCTCTCGAAGGTCGGCGCCTACGGGTTCCTGCGGATCGTCCTGCCGCTCTTCCCCGGCGCGTCGGCCCACTTCCAGACGCTGCTCCTCGTCGTCGGGCTGGCATCAATCCTCTACGGGTCGGCGATGGCCTTCACCCAGACCAACGTCCGCCTGATCGCCGGTTACTCGTCGGTCGCCCAGCTCGGCTTCATCACGATGGGGATCTTCTCGCTCTCGCCCCAGGGCGCCCAGGGCGCCGTCCTCCAGATGGTCAACCACGGGCTGGTCGTGGCGCCGCTGTTCTTCATCATCGCCCTGCTGGCCGCCCGGACCGGCGGGTCGGAGGACATCCGCGAGATGGGCGGGATCGCGACCCGGGCGCCGATCCTCGCGACCCTCTTTCTGATCGTCGCCCTCGCCACGCTCGCGATGCCGGGGTCGGGCAACTTCGCCGGGGAGTTCCTGATCCTCCTCGGCCTCTTCTCGACCAAGCTCGTGTTCGCGGTCGTTGCGTTCGCCGGCGTCGTGATGGCCGCGGTCTACTCCCTGCGGATGTACATCCGGTCGATGCACAACCGGACCGGGCCGGACGTCGAGTCGCGCGAGCTGCGGCCGATCGACGGCCTCGTCCTCGCGCCGTTCATCGCCGCCATCCTGCTCTTCGCGCTCTACCCCCAGGTCGAGCTCCACCGGGCCGAGAAGTCGGTCACCGGGAGCGTCGTCGCCGCCGAAGTCCTCGCCCAGCAGGGGTCCTCCAAGACGGCCGGCCGCGGTTGGATGGCGTACGTGCCGCTCGCGCCGGGTCGGAGCAGGCCATGAACCCGCTGATCGCCGCAGCCACCCACCTGACGGGACCGCACGTCGACTTCGCGGCGCTCGGCCCGATCGAGGCGCTCCTTGCCGGGTCGCTCGTCGTGCTGATGCTCGGCCTGCTCGGATCCCGCCGGGTCCGCCATCAGCTCGTCCCGCTGAGCGCACTGGTCACGCTGGTGGCGACGATCGGCCTGACGATCTGGCAGTGGCACGACAGCAAGACGATCGTCGCCGGCGCGATGACGATCGACCGTCTGACGCTCGTCCTGACGCTCGTGATCGCGGCGACCGGCGTCGCGGCGACGCTCCTCTCCTGGCGGGCGCTCGCACCCCGTGAGGCCGCCCACGGCGAGTACTACGCGCTCCTGCTGGGGTCGATGGCCGGGATGCTGGTCCTGATCAGCGCGTCGAACCTCGTCACCCTGTTCGTCGGCCTCGAGCTCCTCTCGATCCCGCTCTACGTGCTCTGCGCGACCGAGCTCCACCGGGCGAGCTCGCTCGAAGCCGGGCTCAAGTACCTGATCGTCGGGTCGGTCGGCTCGGCCACGCTGCTCTACGGCCTGGCTCTGATCTACGGGGCGACGGGCGCGACCGGCTTCGCCGAGATCGCCGCGTCGATCGGCCGCGGCGGCGCCTCCGACACGCTGCTCCTGGCCGGGATCGCGCTCGGCGTGACCGGGCTCTGCTTCAAGGCGTCGGTCGCCCCGTTCCATCAGTGGACGCCCGACGTCTACGAGGGAGCCCCGACGCCGATCACGGCGTTCATGGCCGTCGCGACCAAGGCCGCGGCCTTCGGCGTCCTCCTGCGGCTGTTCGACTTCGGCCTGCTGCGCGAGCACGCGACCTGGGGCCCGGCGCTCGCGGCGCTGGCCGCGGTGACGATCGTCGTCGGCAACGTCGGCGCGCTCGGCCAGTCGTCGCTCAAGCGCATGCTCGCCTACTCGTCGGTCGCCCAGGCCGGCTACATGCTGGCCGGCGTGGTCGTCGCAACCCAGCTCGGCGTCCGCGCGACGGTCCTCTACCTCGTGACCTACCTCCTGATGAACGTCGCCGCCTTCGCGGTGATCGTCGCCCGCGAGCGGGAGACCGGCCTCGGCGACGACATCGACTCGCTCGCCGGGCTCGGCGCCGAGCGACCGGTGCTCGCCTGGTCGATGACGATCGCGATGCTCTCGCTCGCCGGGATCCCCGCGACCGCCGGCTTCATCGGCAAGGTCTATCTGATCCAGGCGACCGTCGACGGCGGCTACGCGTGGCTGGCCGTCGTGATCGTGCTCGGCTCGGCGATCTCGCTCGCCTACTACTTCCGCGTGCTCGCGGCGATCTGGATGCGGAGCGCACCATCGCTCGGCGGGGCGATGCTCCCGGCGATCGCCGGCGGCTCGCCCGACGGGCCGCTCATCCCAGCTCCGGCTCCGGCTCCCTCTCCGGCCGCGGGCCCAGGCGCCGACCGCGTGAAGACGGTCGGGATTGGCGGCCACCACATCGAGGTCGCCCTCGTCGCCGTGCTCGGCGCCGGCGGCAGCCTCTTCTTCGGGATCATCCCCCAGCCGCTCTTCGACCTCGTCCACGGGGTCGGCGGCGTTCTGACGAGCATCGTCTAGCCGTCCGGCAGCCGGTCACGGCCGGATGGCGAACACGACGAAGGCCCAACCGCGCGTGTAGCGCCGTGAGCCGGTCAGGACGATCGTCGCCGTCTCCCCCGGCGCCAGGTTCGCGATGCCGGCCCTCCCCGCGTCGAGTCGGACGCCCCGCCGGCTGACGATCGACCAGCCGATCGTCAGCCTGTTGAGGTATCGACGGCCGGTGTTGGTGACGGCGGCGAGCCCTGCGAAACGACGCGGTCCGAAGACGCGGACCTTCGTGAAGCGCAGCGCGCCGACCGCGCTCGGCGGCGCCACCCGCGAAGCTGGGAGACGCGAGATCGGCGGCAGGCGGACCGGCTCCTGGCCGGACGCCGACCCGCTGGTCGCGAGGACGGCGACGAGCACGGCCAAGGGGACGCGCCTGCCCATCTCAGTCGAAGTAGCTCTCGGCGAAGATGAGCTCCTCGAGCGGCGTGACCACGTGGACGGCGATCCTGACCGGCCTGCCCGGCCCGTTGCTCAGCGTCTGGTTCAACGCGACGATCGCGCCGGCGATGCGCAGCGTCACCGCCGCCGTGCCGATCGGCCGGCCGTTGACCGAGCCGACCGATGACGAGCAGGAGACGCCGTCGGGTCCGGCCGAGCACGAGCTCTGGACGCCGGTGATCCGCAGCAGGCCGCCCAGCAGGACGATCGTGCCGACCGACGCGGCCGGTGTCGTCGTGCCGGTCACCGGATCGGTGTGGCACGACGCGGCGAAGGCCGTGAGCCCCGCGGCCGGCGTGTCGAGGACCCCCTGCCGCGCCGATCCACCGGGCGGGCAGACGACGAGCGGCTGGCGCGCGATCGTCGCCAGCGCGCCGCTCGCGGCGATCGCAAACGCGCCTCCCGGCTGGTAGATCACCGTGCTCCCCGAGTCGGCGCTCGGCCGGTAGAAGCCGTCCCCGGCAAACGCTCCGGATGCCGTGCCCGGCCCGAGCGGCTGGGCCACCGGCGAGATCGTGCAGCCGGCCTGCCCGGTCGCGCCGGTCGTCGCCGGACAGCTCTGAGCAGACGCGCCGGCACCGAGCGTGAAGGTGACGATGCGGCCCGCGATCGGGACGGTCCCGTCCTCTTTGAGCACGCCCGACAGGTGCGCCGTCCCACCGTTGGCGATCAGGCCGGTGTCGCCGGTGTAGGTCAGCGTCGTCTCCTCCCTGGTGATTGCGAAGGTCCTCGAGTCGCTGCTCGGCAGGTAGGTCGCATCGCCGGCGAATGCCGCCCCGACCGGGACCGGTCCGGCCGCCTGGCCGATCACGATCGTCGCGCCGGAAATGCCGCCCGAAGTGGTCGGCGCCGCCGCGCCCGTGCTCTGGCTGCCGAGCGAGAACGATGTCGTCTGTCCGGCGAGCGGAGCTCCGGTGATCGTGTCGGTCAGCGTCGACGACAGGTTGGCCGTGTCGTGGTAGTCCTGCGTCAGGTCGCCCGTGTAGACGATCGTGGTCGGCCGCCGGAGCACCGTGTAGGTGGTGCTCGTCGATGCCGGCCCGTGCCGGGTCAGACGCCCGACCGAGATCGTCAGCGTGTAGGTGCCGGCCGGAACGCTCAGCGTCGGGCTCGTCCCGGCAGTCCCGGTCGCGTCGGTCGAGCTCGTCGCGCTCAGCGTGTGGACGCCGTCGGAGAGCACGAAGGTGACCGCGTCACCGACGACCGCGCTGTCGCCCGTCGCGGGATCGGTGATCCTCGCCAGGAAGCCGGCCGGCTCGCCGGTCGGGTGGCTCGTCGCTCCGGTGTAGGCGATCGCCGTCGGATCGAGGACGACGGTCCCCGACGTCGGCGCGTTCGAGCTGACCGACCCGTCGGTCGTGCTCGTCCCGCGGACGCTGTAGGCGTAGCCACCGGTCGCGGCATCGCCGGGCGGCGTAACCTGGACGTGGGCCACGCCTCCGACGCCCGCGCCGAGCGTCTGCGTGTCGGTCGACGCGCTCCAGCCGGCCGGGAGGCCGGTCACCGTGAAGTTGAAGGTATCGGTCGCCTCGCCGGTGTTGAGCACCGGGAAATCGATCGTCGTCGGGTCCCCCGGGTGGAGGGTGTCCGCCGCCCGATGGCACGTGTTGACCATCACGCCCGGCCCACGGACGTCGAAGTAGACGCGCATCGTGTCCGCGGCGTCGCAGATCGCCCGGACGGCGACGTTCGACGGCGTGCCGTCCCGCCACGTCCGCGCCATCGTGTCCTGCGGCGTCGCCGGGTTCGCCCGGCTCCACGCGTCGCCGGTGCTCCCGCCGTAGCAGCCGCCCGCCGTGCAGCCGGGGTTCGTCGCTCCGTCGGTCCGCATGATGTCGATTGCCCGGACCATGTCGCTCGCGCTGTTGTACTGGGAGTCGTCGGCCCGCCAGATCACGAGACCGCTGTCGGTCGCGTCCTGGTCGTACGTACCGGCGTGCTTCTCGCGGTTCTCGACGATGAAGTAGTCGTTCGTCCCGCGGTCGGGGTCATACAGGATGAAGGCCGCGGGGTTGGTGTCCGCCCGGGGAACGTCGTAGTACCCGTCGCGCGCGACGACGGTCGGCGTGACCCAGCCGAGATGCGTCTTCTGCCACGCGCTGAACCCGAACATCGTCGTATCCGGGGCGCCGCACGTCGGCCCGTACAGATCGAAGGACCCCACCCCGAAGCCGTAGAGGTCGCGTGTTCCGAGCGTCTGATGGCCGACCTCGTGTGCGAGCGTGAGGATGTTCGCCTGGGAGGCCGAGTCGGACATGCTCCTGTCGAGGATCTTGCCGTTGTAGGTCGGCGATCCCGTGATGCTGGTCGTCTGCCCGCAGTTGCGAGCCGTCGCGTCGATTTCGAGAAGCGCCAGCTCGTCCGCACCGACGTGTCCGTCGCCGTTGCGGTCAAACGATGCGAAGTTCACGCATCCCCGGGCGTTGACGGCATCGAGAATCGCCCTGTTCTCCGCAGGACCGCTCGCCGCGTCGAAGCTCGCCCGGGTGCCGTAGGTGATCCGCACGACGCCGTCGCCCGCCGTGTCGCACGTCTCGGGCGCCGGCGTGAAGAACATCTTGCCGAACGAGTTCGCCCTGTAGTAGTCGGTCAGGTTGGGGAAGCCCGGGCCGAAGACCCGCTGCTTGACGGTCGCGTCGGCCAGGCTGGCCGGCGGCGTCTCGTCGCTGAAGGTGACCGTGACGACGAGCAACGGCCGGGGGTTGGCCCCGCTGGCGACGCTGTAGAGGGGCTGGGCGCCCGAGACCGGGGCGAAGTCGTGGGGCGGGCTCGGGTACGTCGCGGCGGACGCCGCGCCGACGCGCGTCAGCGCGATCACGACCGCGGCCAGCCCGACCAGTGTGGCGGTGAGGCCGCCTGAAATCGAACGACCTGCGTGCGTCCGGTTGCGACCTGCGTTCCCCATGGCGCGATCCCCCAGATGGCCTTTTCGACGATGTGCGTCCGCTGGCCGCCGGTTGCTGGCGGCGGTCGGCCCGAGGCTAGTCCAGACCGCCGGCCCGGTGTGTGATCTTCCTCACACAGGCATCGCCAAGGCTCGGGCGGGGCGGTCCACCGATCCCCATCCGGCCCGGCGGCTAGGATCGCCGACCCGTGCACGAGACCACCCCGAGCGTCTTCCTGATCGCCCGCCCGTCGCTCGTCGTCGAAGGTCTCCGTGGCTACCTGGCCGACGTCGGCGGCGAATCGTGGCTCGATCGTCGACTTGCGGAGGCCGGTGACCAGCCCAACGCCGGCGAGCTGCTCGTCGAGTTCGGCGGCCGGGCCTGCTACCGGAGCTGGGAGCCGGGGCTCAACCCGAACGTCACGCGCGTGCGGACCGACCAGCGCGAGTACTTCGCCAACCTCCTCCAGAGCGGCCACGGCAGCGTCCTCGAGCACGCGAGCTACAGCTTCGCCTTCCGCAACGTCAGCCGCGTCTTCACCCACGAGCTCGTCCGCCACCGCGCGGGTTCCGCCTTCAGCCAGGAAAGCCTCCGCTATGTCCGCCTGACGGAGATCGGCTTCCGCGTCCCCCCGGCCCTCGAGCCGGTCCGCGACCAGGTCCTCAGCATCGTCGAGCAGCTCGAGGAGTTCCAGGTCACCGCCGCCGCCGCGCTCGGGATCGACGCCGAGGGGATCCCGTTCCACGTCAAGAAGGAGGCGACCTCCGCGCTCCGCCGGCTCGCTCCGATCGGTCTCAGCACGGACATCGTCTGGACGGCGAACCTCCGCACGCTGCGCCACGTGATCGAGATGCGGACGGCCGACGGGGCCGAGGAGGAGCTGCGGCTGGTCTTCGACGTCGTCGCCGGCCTGATGGCAAGAGAGGCACCCGGGATCTTCCAGGACTTCGCCCGCGACCCGACCGGCGCTTGGGTCCCGAACAGCCACAAGGTCTGAGGCGACCCCCGAACGGGCCGCCCGCAGGGCTTGTGAAGGGCCAGGGCCGGCGACTACACTGCCGCAGGATGGACCAGGATGGGAACCGCCCGGTCGGTGGGCGACGAGGGCTGCGGGTCGGTCTCGCGCTCGCCGGGGCCATGATCGCCTGCCTCCTCCCCGCCGCAGCCGGCGCCGCGGTCGTCACGATCGGGACGCCGACCGCCAGCTTCGCCGCCGGCCAGAGCAGCGCCGGGTGCAACTGCACCCAGTACCAGCTGACCGCCCCCGCCGGCTACATCGAGACGGTCCCGGCTGCCGGCGTGATCACCGGCTGGCGGGTCTCCGGGACCGGCACGCTCACGCTCGAGGCGCTGCGCACCGGGTCCGACGGCCAGCTCTCGATCGTCGGGCAGAGCACCTCCGGCCAGACGGCGTCGACCGGCGCCTTTCCCCTCCAGCCCGCCAACATCCCCGTCCTCGCCGGCGACTCGATCGGCGTCCATCTCTCCGGTGCGAATCCCAAGGTCTACAACTCCGGGCCGCTGACCAACGCCGTGATCGGCGAAGCGTCGCCCGACGTGCCCGCCAGGTTCCCCAACCTCCAGACCCCCGACGGCGCGATCTTCCTCAACGCCGACGTCGCGCTCACGCCCATCGTCACCGCGATCGCCCCGGCGTCCGGGCCGACCGGCGGCGGGACGGTCGTGACGGTCACCGGCCAGTACCTCGACGGCGCGACCAGCGTCAAGTTCGGCGCTCTCAACGCCAGCTCGTTCACGGTGATCTCGCCGACCCAGATCATCGCCTCGACGCCGATCCAGGCCGCCGGAACGCTCGACCTCAGGGTCGCCGGCCCCGGAGGCTCGAGCCCGATCTCGGCCGCTGACCAGTTCACCTACGTCGCCCCGCCAACCCCGATCGGCTCGGCCACCCCCGCCGGCCACGCGGCCCCCGGCGCGGTCGGCGGACCTTCCGCCAAGCCGGGCTCGGACCTCGTCCTCTCGCCGCTCGCCCTCTCGGCCAGCTACTTCCACGCCGCCGCCTCGGGCCCGAGCATCGCCAAGACGTCGACCGGGACGACCGTCCGCTACACGGTGTCCGCCGCCGCGACGACGAGGTTCACCATCCAGCAGGCCCTGCCCGGACGCCTCCTCCCCGCGACCCAGGCCTCCCACGGCCTGCGCACCTGCGTCCCACCGACCAGGGCGACCGTCCGCCGCAAGCTGCCCGCCTGCGCGCGATACGTCTCGCTCTCGCCCCTGCTGACCCACCTCGACGCGCCCGGCCTCGATGCCGTTCACCTGACCGGCCGCCTCAACGGGCACGCCCTCGCCCCCGGCTCCTACCGCCTCCTCGCGAGCGCGATCTCGACTGCCACGCCGACCACGATCTCGACCACAGTCACCCACGCCTTCCACATCCTCGGGCCGCCCCCGCCCAAGAAGGTCTCCCCGCCGAAGGCCCACGCATCCCTGCCCAGCCCCGCGAACGGCACCGGCACAGGCACGCCGACCGGAACGGGCGGCGAAACGCTCGTCGCCGGGCCCACCGGGCCCTAGCGGTCGCAGGCCCCGCGGCCTTGCGGTCTGCCGGAGGCCCCTTGCGGTCTGCCGGAGGCCCCTAGCGCGCTAGCCCTGGAGCTCTCGCTCCCGCAACTCGATCCGCCGGATCTTCCCCGTCAGGGTCTTCGGCAGGTCTGGAACGAACTCGATCTTCCGCGGGTAGGCGTAGGCCGACAGCCGGCCCCGGACGAACCGCTTGATCTCCTCCGCCAGCTCCTCGCTCGCCTCGTGGCCGGCCGCGACGACGACGAACGCCTTGACGACGTTGCCCCGCAGCTCGTCCGGCGAGGCGACCGCCGCCGCCTCGGCGACCGCCGGATGCTCCAGGCAGGCCGACTCGACCTCGAACGGACCGATCCGGTACCCCGCGGCGATGATCACGTCGTCGGCCCGGCCCGCGTACCAGACGTACCCGTCCGCGTCCATGCTCGCCGCGTCCTTGGTGTGGAACCACTCGCCCCCGAAGGTCTCCTCGCTCTCCCGCGGCAGGCGCCAGTACCCGAGCGGATAGTGGGGGTTCGACCGCGCCCGCAGGCAGATCTCCCCCCGCTCGTCACGCGCGACCGGCTGCTCGTCCTCGTCGAGGATCTCCACCTCCCACCCGGGCATCGGCCGGCCCATCGAGCCCTCGCGGACCTCCATCCACGGGAAGTTCCCGCACAGCGGGTATGACTCGGTGAGGCCGTAGTAGTCGAGCACCGTGACCCCGTACTGGTCGCGGAACCACCGGATCGCCTCCGGGTTGAGCGGCTCTCCGGCCGAGCAGACGATCCTGAAGCGCTGCGGATATCGGGTTCCCGCATCCCCGATCCCCATCATCGACCGGATCGCCGTCGGCGTTCCGAAGACGTTCGTGACCTCGTGGCGCGAGAGGAAGGCCAGCTGGCGGTGCGGATCGAAGCCCGCCTCCCGCTGGTAGACGTACTGGACGGCCCCCAGCCGCCACGGCCCCAGCAGGGGCGAGATCCCCGCGGCCCACGCCCACTCGCCCATCCCGTGGAACCGCTCGCCCTCCCGGACGTCATGGCAGTAGCGGAACTCCTCGTGGCCGAGGATGTACCGGTGGGCGTGGACGATGCCCTTCGCCAGACCCGTCGTTCCCGACGTGTAGTACAGCTGGGCCGGATCGTCGGCCCGCGTGGGCACCGGTTCGAACTCGGCCGACGCCTCTTCGAAGGTCGCGTCGTCGAGCACGAGAATGTGATCGACGAGACCCGCCCCGTCCGGGCCCGACTCGGCAAATCGCCCGGCGTTGGCCGCGTCCGTCACCAGGACCCTCGGCTCGGAGTCCCCCAATCGGTGGCGGATGCCGTCGTCTCCGTAGAGCACCGACATCGACAGCAGGAGGGCGCCGAGCTTCCACGTCGCGAAGAAGACCGCCGCCGTCTCCGGCGTCGGCGGCAGGACGACCGCCACCCGGTCGCCGCGCTCGACCCCCAGCCCCGCGAGCACGTTGGCGGCCTTCGCCGACAGGTCCTGGAGCTCTCCCCACCGAACCTCCCGAACCGTCCCGTCGAAATGCTCGTGGACCATCGCCAGCTTCTCCCGCGGGTGCTTGTCGCAGACGTCGACGGCGATGTTGTAGAGCTCGGGGACCTCCCAGCGGTGCTCGGCGCAGACCTCGTCGTAGCTCGAATCGCCCACCGCCTACTCCTCGGCCGCCTGGCCGGCCTTGATCTGGTCCTCGAGCGCCGCCATCACGTCCGGGTCGCGGAGCGTCGTCACGTCGCCGAGCGCCCGTCCCTCGGCGATGTCCCGCAGCAGCCGCCGCATGATCTTCCCCGACCGTGTCTTCGGCAGGTCATCGGCCCAGATGATCCGCTTCGGCCGGGCGAACTTCCCGATCCGCACCGCGACCGTCTCGCGGATCCCGGCCACCACCGCGTCGGTCGCCTCGGTATCGCCCTGGAGGGTCACGAACGCACAGATCGCCTGGCCGGTCTGCTCGTCCGACTGACCGATCACCGCCGCCTCGGCGACCATGTCATGCGCGACGATCGCCGACTCGACCTCCGCCGTCGAGAGGCGGTGGCCCGAGACGTTGACGACGTCGTCGATCCTCCCGATCACCCAGATGTAGCCGTCCTCGTCCCGGCGGGCCGCATCCCCGACGAGGTAGATCGTCTCGCCGAAGCGCTTGAAGTACGTCTCGATGAAGCGGTCGTCCTCCCTATAGAGGGTCCGCAGCATCGACGGCCACGGCCGGAGGATCACCAGCAGGCCCTGGCCCGTCTCGATCGACTTCCCGTCGTGCTCGTCGACGACGTCGACCTTGATCCCCGGAAACGGCTGGGTCGCCGATCCCGGCTTGGTCTCGGTGATCCCCGGCAGCGGCGTGATCATGATCGCCCCGGTCTCCGTCTGCCACCACGTGTCGACGATCGGACACCTCCCGCCGCCGATCACCTTGTGGTACCAGAGCCACGCCTTCGGGTTGATCGGCTCGCCGACCGACCCCAGCAGACGCAGGCTCGACAGATCGAAGCGTCCCGGATGCTCCGAGCCCCACTTGATGCACGCGCGGATCGCCGTCGGCGCCGTGTAGAACGTCGTCACCTTATAGCGCTCGCACAGCTCCCACCAGATCCCCTTGTGCGGGTAGTCCGGCGCACCCTCGTACATCACGGACGTCGCCCCGTTGCACAGCGGCCCGTAGACGATGTACGAGTGCCCGGTCACCCAACCGACGTCGGCCGAGCACCAGTAGACGTCGGATTCGGGCTTGAGGTCGAAGACGTACCGGTGGGTCGCGCTGACGCCGGTCATGTAACCGCCGGTCGTGTGGAGGATGCCCTTCGGCTTGGCCGTCGATCCGCTCGTGTAGAGGATGTACAGCGGATCCTCCGCGTCCATCGGCTCGGCCGGGCAGTCCGCGTCGGCGGCCGCCATCGCCTCGTCGTACCAGACGTCCCGCGCCCCGTCCATCGGGCAGTCGATTCCCGAGTGACGGACGACGACGATGTGCTCGATCGACCCCAGATCGCCCATCACGTCGTCGACGTTCTGCTTGACCGGAGCCGTCCGCCCCTTGCGGGCGGCCCCGTCCACCGTGATCAGGACCTTCGCGTCGGAGAACTCCATCCGCTCGCGGACGGCCTCGGCCGAGAAACCCCCGAAGACGACGTTGTGGGGCGCGCCGATCCGCGCGCACGCCAGCATCGCGACGACGACCTCCGGGATCATCGGCAGGTAGATCCCGACCACGTCGCCCTTGCGCACCCCCAGATCCCGCAGCGCGTTGGCGAACCGCTGGACGTCGCGGTGGAGGTCCGCGTAGGTGATCGTCCGCTCGCTGCCCTCCTCCCCATGCCAGTGGTAGGCGACCCGCTCGCCCAGTCCGGCCTCGACGTGACGGTCGAGGCAGTTGTAGGACGCGTTCAGCCTGCCGCCGACGAACCACTTGTAGAACGGCGGGTTCGAATCGTCGAGGACCGTCTCCCACGGCTCGAACCAGTCCAGTCGCTCGGCCTCCCGGACCCACCATCCCTGCCAGTCGCGCTCGGCCTCCTCGTAGACCGCCGGGTCGCTGAGCAGCGCCTGCGCCCGGAACTCCTCCGGCGGCTCGAAGCGCTCGACGTCGAGCAGCCCTGCCAGCTCTTGCTCGAGCTCCTCGCCCACGCTCCGCTCCGCCGCCATCCGCCTCACCGCTTTCGATTGTCGGGTGCCTTCCGCTCTCCCTGTCATAGCACTCCCGACGCCCGGCCGGGACATCCCGGCCGGGCTCGGAGGTCATTCCTTGGGCAGTGCGGTGCCCCGCCGGGCCGCGACCGGCGCCGCGGCCCGCGGCGTGTAGGGGAACAGCGGGACGACCGCCCGTCCGAAGGTGTGGTTGACGACCGCCCCGAACGACGCGTACCACGCGGCCGCGGCCGTCGCCAGGCCGACGTAGCCGCCCCAGTGCTGGACGTTCGGGTGCGGGCCGGCCGTACCGATCGCCAGCAGCACGAAGGTGATCGTCAGCAGGACGAAGACCGCCAGGACGGCCCCGCTGACGCGGATCGACGCGATCGTCATATACGCCGTGAAGATCGCCCACCCCGCGAGGTACACGCCCACCGCATGGCCGGCGTTGCCCGTCAGATCCTTCGCATAGAAGGCGTTGAGCGCCCAGAACGACAGCCAGAACGCCCCGAACGAACTGAACGCCACGGCCCCGAACGTATTGCCCGTGCGGAACTCCCACATCCCGGCAAGCAGCTGGACGACGCCGCCATAGAACAGCGCCAAGCCGAGCACCACAGGGGTCCCCTTGGGGTCGACGAGGTTCGAATTGAACATCGAGAGTACGAATGTGGTCATGGCAAACCCCGCCAGACCGAGTGGAGCCGGATTTGCCGTCTGCCAGCCCGCCGTGTTGACTGAACCCTCCATCGCCCGTGTCCTCCTCTTGCAGGCGCCGGTCAGGCCGGGGCCCACGGTCGCGAGCCCTCAGGGGCGGGGCCCTCGGCCTGAGTCTAACCCGCCCGGACACGCTCCTGTAACAAATCTCCGGCGAGCCGCCAAAGCACCCCGGAAGCGGTCCGCCCGCCCACCTCGGCGGCGCCTCAGCGCCGCCTCAGCGTCGGCTCAGGGCCGACTCAGCGCCGCCTCAGCGCCGACCTCAGCGCCGAACTCAGCGCCGCTTCTTGCGCTTCTTCGACGCGTTCGGCGACGGCTTGCCCGGCAGCCTCGGGGCCGGCACCGACGCGACGGCGGCCGCCGTCGCTGAGCCGCGCTCGCGCCGTCCCGAGCCGGCCGGATCCCGCGCCTCGCGAATCTGCTGCTGAGTCGGCCACGGCTCGGCCTCACCCGACTCCCACGCCGGCGGCAGGGGGACCGACGTCCGCCCGCTCATCATCGCCCCGAAGGAGATCAGCCAGACGACCTGGAGGACGGGGAGCGGCTCGAACTGCTGGAGGACCGGGATCACGAAGAGCACGGCCGCGACCGCACCGAGCACGCCGAGCAGCCGCTTGAGCAGCCCGACCTTCATCGCCAGATACGAGATCATCCCGAAGCCGATCGCGAAGGCGATCTGCCCGAGCGTCGCCGGCAGGGCCAGGGCGATCCCGCCCGACGCGTTGAGCGCGTGGTCGACCGCCTGCTTGCCGTGGTCTGCGTGACGCACGAAATCCCGCGCCCGCGTCGCCGCGACGATCTGGACGACGACGGCGAAGACGGCCGTCGCGATGCCCCCATAGGTCGCGAACGCCTTCCACGTCGGCTGGCCGCTCCCCCGCACGCGGACCGCGTCGGCCAGGTAGCGAAGCGGCGGGATCATCAGCACGGTGCCGACGCCGACGACGAACGACGCGAAGATCAGGCCGGCCTGGTGGTGGGCGGTGAAGATGATGTGCGCAGACCGCGGATCGACCGCCCCCTTCGCGATCGCGTGGAGCGCCGGCGAGAGGGCCTGCAGGAGGCCGATCGTCGGATAGTTGGCGAACACGACGTAGTCGCCGTAGGCCGACCCGGCGAAGACCAGGACGCCGGCCGCCACCGCGCAGATCGCCGCCCTCGTGCGCCGCTCTCCCTCCAATGCGAGCTGGCGCTCTAGGTCTTCCATTCGCCCGAGCAGTCTAGATGAGGCCGGCCGCCCGGCCGGCCGTGGACGCGGGTCTTCTGCTCGGGATACAGTGCCCGCATGGACATCCGCGGGGTGATGACCCAATCTGTCGTTACAGTCTCGCCCGACGGATCGGTCCGCGAGGTGGCCGGGCTGATGCGCGAGCGCAACGTCGGCTCGGTCGTCCTCGTCGACGACGACCACCGGCCGGTCGGCATGATCACAGACCGCGACCTCGCGATCACCGTCGTCGCCGACGGCCGCGACCCCGACGAGGCGGCCTCGGTCCTCGCCAGCAGCCCCGTGATCTCGGCCACCGTCGAGATGAACGTCGAGGAGGTCGCCGCCCTGATGGTCCGCCACGGAGTCCGCCGGCTGACCGTGCTCGAGAACGACCGCCTCGCCGGGATCATCACGCTCGACGACCTCGCCGTCCGGACCGGCGACCGCGAGCTCGCCTACAACATGACCAGCCAGATCACACGCGCCTCGCTCCCCGACTTCTACTTCCACGACCGCGGCGGGTGACCCCGGCCGGGTGCCCCGCCTGCGGCGGGAGCCTCGCCCCCTGGCGAGACGTCATCCCGGCCGAGCCGCCCGGCGCCCCGCCGGTCGGCCTGCTGCGCTGCCCCGACTGCGGCACCGCCGTCACCGACGCCCCGCCCCCGCCGGCCGCCCACGACACCGGCGCCTACGCGACCCACCGGCCCCGCCTGCGCCGGACCGCCGGACCGGTGCTCGACCGCTTCGACCGCCGGCGCCTCCGTCTGCTCGGGGCGCCTGCGCTCGGGGACCCTCTGCTCGGGCCGCCCGGCCCCCCACCGCTCGGGGCGCCCGGCCCCCATCCGCTCGGGCCGCCCGGCCCCCCACCGCTCGGAGCGCCCGGCCCCCGTCCGCCGGGGGCACCCGGCCCCCGCCTGCTCGACGTCGGCGCCGGCCGCGGACGCTTCGTCGCCGCCGCCCGCAACGCCGGGTTCCAGGCTGACGGCATCGAGCCGTCGGCCCGGGGCGTCCGCGCCGCCCGCGAGCAGTACGCCGTCGAGCTCCGCGCCGAGGAGATCGCCACCGCCACCGTCGCGCCCGATCGCCTCGATGCCGTGACCGTCTGGCACGTCCTCGAGCACCTCGACGACCCCGCCGCCGCCCTCGCCACCGTCGTCGCCTGGCTGCGACCCGGCGGCCTGATCCTGATCGGCGTGCCGAACCTCGCGAGCCTCCAAGCCCGGATCGGCGGCGCGCGCTGGTTCCACCTCGACGTCCCCCGCCACCGGACGCACTTCACGACCCGCGGCCTCGAGCTCCTCCTCACCGGCTGCGGGCTCGACCTCCTGCACACGACACACGTCCTCGCCGAGCACAACCCGTTCGGCATGTGGCAGTCGATCGTCAACCGCTGGACCCGACGCCCGTCCTACCTCTACAACCTGCTCAAGCGAAACGCCCCCCTTGCCCCCGGCGATCTCGCGATCACGCTCGCCACCCTCCCGCTCGTCCCGCTCGCCGCCGGCCTCGAGCTCGCGGCCGGGCTGGCCGGCCACGGCGGGACGATCGCCGTGCTCGCCCGCCGACCCCCCTCGCCAGCCTGACGCTCCCGCCCGCGGACCCGCCCGAGGACCCGTCCGCCGACTCGCCCGCCGGGCGCCGCAACCGCCGGGGGTGGTCATGATCACCCCCGAAAACCGCACCCGGCCAGCACGCCTGCCGGTCGCGCTAGGATTGGGTGATGGAGGGAATGGAAGGTTTCGGCGGGCTGTTCGGAGATCCCGAGGAGCTCCAGCGGCGGATGGCGGAGTTCGCCGAGCAGATGCAGGGTCAGCAGCGCCTCGCGTGGGCCGACAACGCGATCAAGCTCGCCGTCGACATGACGGTCGCCGCGATCAACCGGATCAACGTCCAGGGCAACGCCGAACAGCAGGCCCAGGAGATCCGCTCGCTGATGGCGTCGATCTTCCCCGAGGCCGTCACACTCGTGCGCGAGGCGCGCGAGGGCCTTCAGTAGCCTCCGGCCGCCCGTCCTCCTCCCGCGCCGCCCGACCCATCCGGGCGACCTCGCCGAACGAGCGGATCCCGAAGATCGTGAACAGGGCGGCCAGCCCGAGCCCGGCCGTGAGCGCCGTGATCGCGATCTGCTGGCCGACCGAATAAGCCGCGACGATCGTCCCGGTCGCCGTCGTCGCGAAGACCTTGACGAGCAGCGCCTGCTGGACGCCCGCCCCGCCCGGAGTCAGCGGAACCGCCCCGGCGACGGCGTTGACGCCGAACACGAGGCCGACGTTCCGCAGCGACCCGCCGACCCGGAAGGCGTCGAGCAGGAACCAGAAGGCCGCCGCCCGGCAGACCCACGCGACCGCCTGCACCGCAAAGACCTCGCGCAAGTACCGACGCCGGTCGGTGAGGATGCTCAGGCCCTGGCGGATCCGCTCCCAGAAGGCGCGGACCCGGCGGGAGAGGACGGCGAAGGCGACGAGCGCGACGATCGCCAGGGCGGTCAGGACGAAGAGCGTCAGACGGAAGTTGCTGGCCAGGAACGACAGGTCGAAGGCGTTCAGCTTGGCGAAGTCCGGCGGCTTGGGAAAGACGCCCTGGCTGAACGCGAAGAGCAGCACGACGACGCCGATCACGGTGTCGAAGATCGACTCGACCGAGAAGCACGCGGCGACCGCCGGGAAGCTCGACCGGTGGATCGAGCTCTTGCAGAGGAACAGCTTGATCACGTCGCCGCCCCGCGCCGGCACGAGGTTGTTGAAGCCGACCGCCGCGACGTACGCCCCCCAGATCCGCCGCCACTCGATCCGCTCGGCCGGGTAGGCCGCCCGCATCGTGTGAAACAGCGCCCTCGACCGGAGCGTCAGGTTGATCACGAAGAAGCCCAGCCCGACGAGCAGCGCGCCCCAGTGGACGGCCGCCAGATCCGCGAAGAACTTGCCGGCCGCGTCGAAGAACGACCCGAGCGTGCTGCCGATGGAGGCGGACCCGAGCGCGACGTGCACGAGGGAGGCGGATCCGAGGGTGGCGTCCACTCGCCAAGCCTACGGGGAATGCGACGATCTTCTGGAGCAGTCAGGGCAGGTCGGCCAGCGCTGCGAAAACCTTGTCGTCGTGGGTCTTCGGCGAGACCTTCGGCAGGACCGCGGCGACCATGCCGTCCCGGTCGATGACGAACGTCGTTCGTGAGTTGCCCCAGTACGTCCGCCCGTACATCGACTTCTCGACCCACACGCCGTAGGCCTCGGCGACCGCGTGGTCTGAGTCGGCCAGCAGCGTGAAGTCGAGGTCGTACTTCGCGTGGAACTTCCCGACCCTGGCGACCGGGTCCGGCGAGACGCCGAGCACCGTCGCCCCGAGGCGGGCGTAGTCGGCCGCGTGGTCGCGGACGCTGCACGCCTGCGTCGTGCACCCCGGCGTGTCGGCCTTCGGGTAGAAGTAGACGACGACCGGCCCGCCCCGCAGGCTGCTCAGGGTGACCGGACGGCCGTCCTGGTCGGGCAGCGTGAAGTCCGGCGCCGGCGTTCCCTGGTCGATCATCCGCCCGATGATATTGACCGGGTGGCGGTCCGGTCGTAGGATCGCGGGGACCCGCCGTGCGGGCGCGATCACCGACGAAGGAGTCAAGGATGCGGATGTTGATGACGGTGCAGATCCCGACCGCGGCCGGGAACGACGCGATCCGGGACGGGAGCCTGCCGAAGATCATCGGCGCCGCGCTCGACGGGCTGAAGGCCGAGGCTGCCTACTTCACCTCCCGGGACGGAATGCGCACAGGCCTGATCTTCTTCGAGATGGCCGAGTCCAGCGACATTCCCCCGGCCGCCGAGCCGTTCTTCATGGGCCTCGGCGCGCATATCACCTTCGAGCCGGTGATGAACGCCGACGAAATGCAGGCCGGCATCGGGAAGGCGATGGGGGCAGCCTGAGGGACGAGCCGGGACGAGCGCGGTTCACTTGAGCAGCCGCGACAGCCGCCGGTCCTTGAGCGTCCGACCGCCGGTCTGGCAGGCCGGGCAGTAGGTCATCACGTAGTCCTCGTAGTGGACGGCCTCCAGCTGCTCGCCGCAACGCGGGCACGGCTCCCCCTGGTGGCGGTGGACGACGAGCGGCATCGGCAGCTTGTCGGGGATCGGCAGCTCGACGACCTTCTCGTAGTGGTCGAGCGCCCGCCCGAGCATCTCGACCGTCGACGCCCGCAACGCGGCCGCCTCGTCGGCGTCGAGGTCGGACCCTCGCTTGAACGGCGAGAGACGCGCGCTCCAGAGGATCTCGTCGACCCACGATCGACCGATCCCGGCGATCACCCGCTGGTCGCGAAGCTGGGCGTGGAGCGGACGCGCCTCGGTCAACAGCGGCCGCAGATCCTCCGGCGGAGCCGGCCACGCCTCGGGCCCGAGCCTGGCGATCGACTCCTCCGCCTCCAGCTGGTCGGTCTCGATCAGCTTGGCCCAGGCCGCCTGGCGTGTGCCGAACTCCCGCAGCCGCAGCTCCTGCCCGCCGTCGATCCGGACGAGCAGGCGTGACGTCCGATCGCGGGGGCCGGCCCGCTTGTCGAAGAGCTGGAGCCGGCCGGCCGACATCAGGTGGATCAGCACCGACAGACGGCCCGGAGATCCGCTCTGCCCGTCCGAGACGTCGACGACCAGGTGCTTGCCGCGCCGCCGCACGCCCTCGACCTGACGCCCGGTCAGCGCCTCGAGCGGCGGTGCGAAGCTCTTCAAGGTGTTGATCCCCGGCGCGAGCGCCGATTCGATCCGGCGGCCGGCCAGCGCCGCGTGGAGCCGTCTGGCGGTGATCTCGACCTCCGGCAGCTCGGGCACGACGCGTTACTCGGTCTGGCGGCCCAGCCACCCGACGAACCGCTCGATCCGGCCGCGAGCATCGGCGGGGAGACGGCCGTCGGCTTCGACGAGCAGCGTCATCGGTCGTCTGTCGTGGGCCCACGTCCGCGTCGAAGCGCTGAAGTCCGGTGCGACCCAGACGACGGGAAGGGCCTCGGCGTACGCGATCACCGTCTGCTCCTGGGCGGTCGCCGTGTCCTCGATCCGGACGACCGGCACGGTCGCCAGGCCGAGCGTGTGGGCGGCGGCGTTGATCGCCGGGAGGCCGCCCTCGTCCACGAGCAGGGCGATCTCCCCCTCCTGCAGCAGCTTGGAAGCCCATCCCTCGGGAGCGCCGTCGAGCGCCCCGGGGACGCAGACGAGGCGAAATATCGGGTCCGACACCCGGGGGAAATTAGCGCGATGCGCCGGTCTCGGCGACCTCGAGCCTGCTGCACAGCTCGCGGAGGTCGTCGAGGATGTCGTTGAGGATCGCCAGGCGCGCGCGCTCCTCCACCGACTGATGGCTTTCGAGGTCGCGCATCGTCACGTAGGTCGACGACGCCTCGTAGAGCAGGACCGACCGGGCGATGTCGGTGCGGATCGTCGCGTGGCCGCCGGCGCCCGCCAGCAGTCCGAGTTGGTCGACCAGACCGACGAGCACGCGCATCGCCAGCGTCTCCTCGATGTCGAGCAGCTCGCCGCCGAAGCGCCACCGAAGGTAGTAGACGGCGGCGTAGTTGACGGCCTGGATCTGGTCGGCCGAGACGTCGAAGACGACGATCGTCTCGTCGCCGTCGGCGGCCGGGAGTATCTCTAGGTTGGTCAACACTCTGTTCAGGCTATGCGATCGGTCCGTCGGAATGGATCAGGTGCCATTCCCCGCAACGCTCGATACCCACTCATCGGAGCTTTTCCTCGATCTCTGAAGCACCTTCGGCGATCAGCCCTGCAGCCTGCCGCTCGGGTCGTACGCGCGGATCGGCGCGCCGGTGTAGATCGCGCCGGCCGGCGAGCGCCAGACCACCCGCCAGACGCGGCCCCTGCGAAAGCTCGACTGCGCAGTCCAGGCTCCCGAAGCCCCCGTACGGCGCGTCAGCAGCCGCTTGTACGCCCCGCGCCCGTCGCTCGCCTGGACTGTGACGACGGTCGCGCCGCGGGCCGGACGGACGAGACCCCACAGCGTCACCCCGGTCGCACTGCGCCGGGTGACCGTCAGCGGAACCGGCCAGCTCGCATACGCCGGCTTGCGCCGACCGTCCGCGAACTCAAGGCCCGATTGGAAGCCGCTGAAGGCGGTGATCGCCGGCCCCGCGAGGGTCTGGTCGTCGCGCAGCAGGTACTGGCTGAAGGCCCTCACCCGGGGGTTCGAGCTGGCGATGTGCTCGGAGATCCCGAGGAACTCGGCCTGCTGGGCGAGCGACACGCCGAAAAGCGGGTCCGGCAGGCTCTGGATGCCGAACTCCGTGAGGTAGATCGGTGTGCCGCCCGGGATCGCACCGGCCGCCGCCGCCCGGTCGAGGGCGCTGGTCAGGCGCCCGAGAACGCCGATCGTCACGTCGTTGGGACCCGGCGGAACGAAGAACGGACCGGCCTTCGTCGTGTAGGCGTGGTGCGCGTACCCGGCCATCGGCAGCTTCGAGCACGAGCTCGCCCGCTGGTAGGTCGAGCTGAGGCAGAGCGCGTCGCGGAGGAACGTCAGCGGCGCGACGACGTGCCCGGTGCCCCGCGGGGCCGTCTCACCGAAGAGGATCCGCATCCCGGCGTAGTTGCCCGACGCCTGGAGGCCCTTGACGGCCGCCTGGTAGAGCCCCCGGTAGATCCGCGGCGACGCCGGCGCCCCCCGGCTGTCGAACTGCGGCCCGAGGAACTGCGGCTCGTTCGGCTCGTTCCAGACCGAGATCAGCTTGACCTGTCTGCCGTAGTGGCGACCGACCGCCGTCATGAAGTTCTGGAAGTCGAGGTCGTCCGGACGGGTCACATGGTTGACCCCGCCCGGCGTCGCCCACCGCGGGACCGGCCCGGTGACCGTCAGCAGGACAGTCCATCCCCGGTCGGCCGCCGCCGCCATCACCGCGTCGTACTGACCCCAGTCGTATGCCGCCGGGTTCGCCGCGTCGAAGCCGGCCGGCGGGCTTGCCGCGTCCGGCGTCGGGGCGACGTCGTTCCAGGTCAGGATCACCCGGATCGCCCGCGCTCCCAGCTGCTGGATCTGGGTCAGGGCCGCCGGGCGGGTCTGCGGGTTGAGGAGGTCGCGCGGCGCCTCGAAGACGACGGTCTCATTAGCCGAGGCGTGGGCCGGTGTCGCCGCGACGAGCGCGAGCGCGACGAGCGCAACGAGCGCGAGGAGCGCGCCGAGCGCGACCCGGCGTGAGGGGACGGATGAGAGGCGGACTCTGGACACGGGTAGTCGGTCGCTGGAGGGTGGCTGTCTTCGGTCGGCGGGCACGTCCACGACGGGCGGGCCCCTCGCCAGTAGAACAGCGCAAGGGTCCCAGATGTTTCGCTTAAGCTCGCTCGCCATCCGTGTGGCGGATGCGCCCACTCGGCCGGGGCCAGTGACGCTGCGGGCTACTCGTCGGAGACGCTGACGCTCTCGAGGATGACCGGCGTCTTCGGGTTGTCCGAGTGGTTGGTCTCGACTCCCTCGATCGCCACGACGGTTTCCATGCCGCTCTTGACCTGTCCGAAGACGGTGTGCTTGCCGTCGAGCCACGAGCAGGCCTTGGCCGTGACGATGAAGAACTGCGAGCCGTTCGTGTTCGGACCGGAGTTGGCCATCGCGAGGGCCCCGCGGACGACCTTGTGGTGGTTGAACTCGTCCTCGAACTTGTATCCCGGCCCGCCCCGACCGTTGCCCTCGGGGCAGCCGCCCTGGATCATGAAGTCCGGGATGATCCGGTGGAAGTTCAGGCCGTCGTAGAAGCCCTTGCCGGCGAGCGTGCGGAAGTTCCCGACGGTCTTCGGCGCGTCCGCGTCGAAGAGCTCGAACTCGATCGGACCCAGGGACGTATTCATCGTTGCTGTCGACATCGGCTGTCTCCTCGTGTCATTTCTCGGCGCGCGCAGCCGCCCTGCACGGGGGCTACCCGACGCGAAGCTTGTCTATCCCGGGACGGGTGCGCCCTCGGCCTGCACGCGCTCGAGTCGAAGCTCGTGACCGCGGACCTGCTCGCCGCTCACCGAGGTGACGACGCGCTCCGCTTCGGCGGCCGGAACGCTCAGCAGCGCGAAGCGCTCGAGCAGCCGGACGTCCGAGACGGCCTCTCCATCCAAGCCGGTCAGGCGGGTGATCGCGGCGACGATGTCGGCGACCTCGATCCCCTCGGCACTCCCCCCGCTCGCCAGCAGGCGAACCTGCGGCTCGTCGGCGGAATGCTTGATGTGCGGCTTCTCGTGCCGCCGCGGCCGCTTGGCGACCGGTGCCGCGTCGGTGGTCGCGCCAGGTGCCCACGGCGTGATCGACATGCCGATATGGCGCTCGATCGCCTCCATCTCCCGCCGCTGGCGATCCTCGACGAAGGTGATCGCCCGTCCCGACGCGCCGATCCGGCCGGTCCGGCCGATCCGGTGGACGTAGGTGTCCGGGCTGGTCGGGACGTCGTAGTTGATGACGTGGGTGACCGTCGTGATGTCGAGCCCACGCGCGGCGACGTCGGTCGCCACGAGCAGGGGGACGCGGCCGCCCTTGAAGGCGAGCATCACCCCGTCGCGCTGACCCTGCGAGAGATCCCCGTGGAGGGCCTTGACGTTCATCCCCTTGTCGCGCAGCGTCCGGTACAGCTGGTCGGTCCGGATCTTCGTCCGCGCGAAGATGATCGCCTGACTCGGCCGCTCGGCCTCGAGCACCTCGACGAGCTTGGCCGTCTTCTCGCGCGTCTCGACCGGCAACTGGAACTGCTCGACCGTGTCGATCGTCAGCGTCGCCGCCTCGACCCTGACGATCAGCGGGTCGTAGAGGTAGGCATCCGCGAGGGCCCGGATCGGTGGGGGCATCGTCGCCGAGAAGAGCGCCGTCTGGCGGCTGTTCGGAGTCAGCGAGAGGATCTTCTCGACGTCCTCGAGGAACCCGAGGTCGAGCATCTCGTCGGCCTCGTCGAGCACGACGAACCGGCAGTCGTGGAGGACGAGCGAGTGGCGTGAGATCAGGTCGAGCACCCGGCCGACCGTGCCGACGACGATCTGGCCCCCGGCGCGCAGCTGCGCCTGCTGGGTGCGGATCGGCGCTCCCCCGAAGACCGCGACGACATCGACGCCGCGGGTCGCCCCGTACGCGCGGATCGCCTGCGTCACCTGGATGCAGAGCTCGCGGGTCGGAGTCAGGACGAGGGCCTGGACCTCCTGGAGGTCCGGGTCGATGTACTCGATGATCGGCAGGCCGAAGGCCGCCGTCTTGCCGGTGCCGGTCTGTGCCTGGCCGATCACGTCACGGCCGGCGAGCATCGGGGGAATCGCCTGTTCCTGAATCGGGCTGGGCGACTCGTAGCCGACTTCGCGGAGTGCATCCAACAGGGGGGTGGACAACCCAAGCTCGGCGAATCCGCCCATCAAACCGACTTTCTCTCAATCAACATGTACCACGGAGCCTAGTCGTTCCGTGGTAGAGGGCCGCTTCGCGCGGTCTCCCGCGACCCCCGCCGACTCCCGTCCGGCCGGTCGCTTCGTCTAGGCTTGGCGCGTCTCGAGGACTCGGAAGAAAGGCCGCGAATGCCAGTGACAGTCGTCGGATCGATCGCCTTCGACGCCGTGAAGGCGCCGTCGGGCGAGCGCGAGAAGATGCTCGGCGGAGCGGCCGTCCACTTCGCGCTGGCCGCCTCGTTCTTCGACGACGTCCGCGTCGTCGGTCCGGTCGGCGACGACTTCGGCCCTGCCGAGCTGGCGGTTCTCGAGGCGCGCAAGGTCGACGTCTCGGACATCGAGCACATCGCCGGCGGCCGGACCTTCTTCTGGCGGGGCGAGTACTCAGACGACTTCAACAACCGCGAGACGCTCGAGACCCAGCTCAACGTCTTCGAGCACTTCGAGCCGAAGCTGTCCGACGCGTCCCGCGCGAGCGACGTCCTCTTCCTCGCGAACATCCAGCCCGACCTCCAGCGTCAGGTCCGCGAGCAGTGCCAGGCCGCCAGGTTCGTCGCCCTCGACTCGATGAACCTCTGGATCGACATCGCCCGGGACTCGCTGGTCGAGACGATCCGAACGGTCGACTGCCTGATCCTCAACGACGAGGAGCTCCGCCAGCTGACCGGCAAGGCGAAGATGGTCGGCGCTGCCCGCGAGGTCCTCTCGTGGGGCGGCCCGAGCGTGATCATCGCCAAGCTCGGCGAGTACGGCGCGGCCCTCGTGACGGCCGAGCACTACTTCCAGATGCCGGCCTTCCCGCTCGAGACGATCGTCGACCCGACCGGCGCCGGCGACACCTTCGCCGGCGGCTTCGTCGGCTACATCGCCGCCCATCCGGGCGACGAGCGCTCGCAGGCGATGCTCCGGCGGGCGATGGCCTACGGGACCGCCCTGGCGTCGTTCAACGTCGAGGACTTCGGAACCGAGCGCGTCTCCCGGACGTCGGCCGACGAGGTCACCGGCCGGGTCCGCGAGCTCGAGGCGATCATGCGCTTCTCAGACGTCCCGCTCGACCTGCGCGGCTGAGTCCCGCCCCCGCCCCCGCCCAGGGCCGACCCGGCGACCCGCGCCGCGGGCCCCGATCGTCGGTGGACGACCAGGCGACCGCGTCGCACCGACCCTCAGCGGACGACGATCCTTCCGTTCATGCCCGGATGAATCGTGCAGTGGTAGTAGTAGGTCCCCCGCTTGGAGAACGTCACCGAGTACGAGCCGGAGAGCTTCGGTCCAGTGCCCTTGAACCGCAGGCCGCCCGCGTGGGACTGCGAGGTGACAGTGTGCTCGGCCGCCGGACCGTCGAGGAACTGCCAGGTCACCCGGTCGCCCGGGTGGATCGTCAGGGTGCTCGGATGGATCATGATGTTCTTGAGCTTGACGATGTGGGTTGCCGCGGCGCGGGCCACGGCGGCGCTTGCCAGGCCCGAGCCGGCCGGGACGGCGCCGGCCGCGAGGGCCAGGATGAGTGGGAGACGTGCGTTTTTCTTCATACCCGTGATGCGCCGCATGACCCGTCGACGGATCACGCGCCGAGGGGAATGGCGGGCGGTGCTCCCGGAACGCTGGCGGGCGGTGCTCGCGGAGTGCTGGCGGTCGGTGCTCCGGAATGCCGGCGGTCGATGGTCCGCGGAATGGTGGCGGTGGGTGGTCCCCGGAATGCTGGCGGTCGGTGCTCCGGAATGCCGGCGGTCGATGGTCCGCGGAATGGTGGCGGTGGGTGGTCCCCGGAATGCGCAACGGCGGCCCTTTTTGGGCCGCCGTCTCGCGCGATACGTGATGTGAGGCGTGCTCAGGCGGTGTACTTCGTGCCGCCGCTGCTGACGATGAACTTCGTCCCCGCGACCGCCTTGAGGACGCTCGCGGCGGACGCCGGCCGGTCGAACGCGCCGTGGGGTGAGATTCCGCCACCTGAGGAGTCGAGCAGGATGCCGATCGCTCCCGCATGACGCGCCTCGACGGTCAGCACCGAGATCGCGAACTTGAGGATGGTCGGCGACTTGATGTTGAAGCCCTGGCCGAAGTACGCGCCGACACCCGTGTTCTCGAGGACCTTGGAGGTCCCCGCAAACGTCGCCTCGTCCGTCGTCGCCGTGCCGAAGTTGAACATCGGCGACTTGACGGCCTTCGTCTTGAGGACGCCCCTGAGCGCCGCGACGTGTGCGGCCTCATCCTTGGCCACCGTCCGCGCGAAGCCGGCGAGTGCCGGGCTCGTGAACTTGATGTTGGCGACGGCCTGCTTGTAGAACTCGGCCTCCAGGTACTCGAGGGTCAGCGCGTAGTTGGCGATCCCGATGTCACCGGCACCGAACGCCTTCGGCGGACGACCGCCGGCGGCAAACGCCGTCGGGGCGAGCGTGGCGAGCATCGCGCCCCCACCCATCACGCCTGCCGTACCGACGCCCATCTTCTTCATGAACGAAAGCCGGGTGTCGCCTGCCTCCAGGCCGTCGATCGCGGCGGCGTGGGCCTCGCGCAGCGCGCCGTCCGTGTCGAGTTCCTCGAGGTTGATCTGGTAGGGCATGCGTTGCTCCTTGGTTATTGGGTTCGAAGGCGGCCAAGCTGGTACGCGGGCCAGGCTCCTGTGGTCGGAGCGCTGATTTCCGCTGTCCGGCGCCGGCGACCAAAGGCTCTGCTTGGATTCTTCGCGCCGACCCCCCTCGGCGGATCAAACCGGCCGGCCGGTCCCCCGACCGCTCGGCACCCTGGCGGAGCGTTTCCCGGCCGTCCGCCGCAGACCACGCAGGTCGCAGCCGACGGCGGACGGGTGGCAACCGCCCGCCGGGGGTAGTACGATCCGCGGCCGATGACGTGGACTTTCATCTACCTCATGCTGATCCTCAAGATCCCGATCCTCGGGCTCGCCTGGATCGTCTGGTGGGCGATCCATCAGACCGAGGAGGAACCGGTCGGCTCGAGCGAGGACGACGGCGGCAACAAGCGCCGGCCGATCCATCCACGCCGTCCGATCCCCCGCTCGCCGCGCCGCGGTCCACACGGCGCGCCGCCTCCCAGGCCGCCCGCCCGGGTCCGGACGGTGCTCGCCCAGGGTCGCCGGATCCAGACGTCGCGGCCGCCGGAGCATCGCCGCGACAGGCGCTGAGGAGGCAGTCCGCCGAGCACGGGCCTCGACCACCCGGTCACGGGCTCGGGTTTCCGGGCGCCAACCTGGGACAATCCAAGGCATGACCGGCGCGGTCCTCTCCGATGGGACGATTCTCCGCCTGGTCGAAGACGGACGGATCCGGATCGACCCCTGGGACCCGGAGCTCGTCCAACCGGCGAGCGTCGATCTTCGCCTGGGCGGGTCGTTCCGCGTCTTCCACAACCACCGGACCTCGGCGATCGACCTCAGGAGCCCGCCGACGAACCTGACCGAGCAGATCGATGTCGAAGACGGCGAGACCTTCGTGATCCATCCGGGCGAGTTCTGCCTCGGCCGGACACTCGAGTACGTCGAGCTCCCCGATGACATCGTCGCCAGGATCGAGGGAAAGTCGTCGCTCGGCCGCCTCGGGCTGATCGTCCACGCGACGGCTGGCTTCTGCGACCCCGGGTGGAAGGGGACGCTGACGCTCGAGCTCAACAACCTGACCCGAGTCCCGATCAAGCTCTGTCCCGGCCTGCCGATCGCCCAGCTCTCGTTCATGGAGCTCGACGCCCCCGCCTTGCGGCCGTACGGCCACGCCGGGCTCGGCAGCCACTACCAGGGTCAGGTCGAGGCCACCGAGAGCCGTTACGGGGCGTCGGTGCTCGACGCCAAGGGCCCGGCTTGACCAGGCGAGCCGCCCAGCCCCCGAGCCTGCCCGGGCGAGTTCGGGCGGCGGATTCGCTCATAATCGAAATGCACGAGCTTGAGGTTCGCGACAGGAGGAACAGATGAGCACGGCTGAGCATGTCGAACCGGCTGAGGGGCCTGCGATCCGTGACACGCTCACGATCACCGACAACCGGACCGGCCGGACATACGAGGTGCCGATCGAGAACGACTCGATCCGGTCGCTCGATCTCCGCGAGATCAAGGTCGCCGACGACGACTTCGGCCTGCTCGCCTACGACCCGGCGTTCATGAACACCGCGTCGTGCAAGAGCGCGATCACCTTCCTCGACGGCGAACGCGGGATCCTCGAGTACCGGGGCTATCCGATCGAGCAGCTGGCCGAGAAGTCGAGCTACCTCGAGGTCGCCTATCTCCTCGTCCACGGCGAGCTCCCGACCGCCGAGGAGCTCGAGACCTGGAACCACCAGATCACGACGCACACGTTCGTCCACGAGAACATCAAGCGCTTCATGCAGGGGTTTCGCCACGACGCCCATCCGATGGGCATGCTGCTCGGGTCGGTTGGCGCCCTCTCGACCTTCTACCCCCACGCCAACGAGATCCACGACCCCGAGAGCCGGGCGATCCAGACGATCCGCCTGATCGCCAAGATCCCGACGCTCGCGGCGTTCGCGTTCCGCCACGCCCAGGGCCAGCCGTACGTCTACCCGGTCAACGACCTCAGCTACTCCGGCAACCTCCTCTCGATGCTCTACAAGATGACCGAGGTCCGCTACGAGCCGGACCCGCGGCTCGAGCGGGCGATGGACGTCCTCTTCATCCTCCATGCCGACCACGAGCAGAACTGCTCGACCAGCGCGGTCCGCGGGGTCGGCTCCTCCCAGGTCGATCCCTACTCGGCGATGGCCGCCGGAATCGGCGCCCTCTACGGACCGCTCCACGGCGGCGCGAACGAGGAGGTCCTGCGGATGCTCCGGCGGATCGAGCGGCGGGAGAACATCCCGGACTTCGTGGCCGGCGTCAAGGACGGCAAGGAGCGGCTGATGGGCTTCGGCCACCGCGTCTACAAGAACTTCGACCCCCGCGCGACGATCATCAAGCGAGCCTGCGACGACGTCTTCGCAGTGACCGGCCGCAACCCCCTGCTCGACATCGCGATCGAGCTCGAGGAGATCGCCCTCCAGGACGACTACTTCATCTCCCGCAAGCTCTATCCCAACGTCGACTTCTACTCCGGCCTGATCTACGAGGCCCTCGGTCTCCCGACGTCGATGTTCCCGGTCATGTTCGCAATCGGACGGACCAGCGGATGGGTCGCCCAGTGGCTCGAGCTCGTCCAGGACGCCGAGCAGAAGATCTCCCGTCCCCGGCAGATCTACACCGGCGAGCGTAGCCGCGACTACGTTCCGATCGACGAGCGCTGACCGGGGACCTGCCGCGGGCCGAGGGGCCGAGGGTCCGGGGGACCCGGAGGCCGAGGGTCCGGGGGTGGCCGGGGGGGCCGGCGACGGCAGGGGGCCCGGGGGCCGAGGGTCCGGGTGGCCGGGGGGCACGCGATGGAAGGGGGGTCCCGGGGACGGTCGGGGCCGAGGGTCCGGGTGGTCGCGGGGACGGCGAGGGCAGGGGGCCGGGGACGGCCCGGGCCCGGGGGCTGGGGCGGCTCCGGGCATCGGGGCAGTCGCGGACGTAGCATCCATCTGCCGATGGCTGACTGGACGCTCAAGGTGCGAAACGGCTCCCGGATCGAGCGATCGCGGTTCGCCGACGCCGACCAGGCGCTGCGTGCGCTGGACCGGCGACTGGCCGAGCTCGAGCCGAGCGCCCACCGGGAGGATGTCCAGCTCTTCAAGCGGAAGATCGACGCCTCGCGCCTCGTCTCCGTTCGCTTCGAGATCTCCGGCCCCGGACGGATCGTCCCGGCCTTCCGCGGGGGAATCGACCTCCGCGGCGACGGGTCGACCGAGGCCTTCACCGGCCGCTCCCGCCGGACCCTGATCGCCCAGGGCAAGCGCGAGACCGCGACCCAGGCCCTCCGCCGGGTCGCGACCGCCGCAATCGACTCGAGCTGACCCGCCGCACGGCCCGGCCGCGCGAGCTCAGCGCCGGGCTGAGGCGCAGGACGCGTCTGACGAGATCTCAGTCGCGGAAGATGGCGCCCTCTCAACCCGGCTCAGCGAGCTCCCCACGCAACGGCTGCATCGGCGGACGCGGACTGTCGAGGCCACGCAACGGCTGCATCGGCGGGTTCGGACTGTCGAGGCCACGCAACGGCTGCACGGGCGGGTTCGGACTGTGCTGCGTGCGGCTGGGACCGTCTGATCCTCGCGGGCGGCAGCGCTCAGTGACTCCATTCGGTGACGAAACGCGTCGCGACAGGCGCCAGGCGACGGCCGCCCACGCGGGGAGCGGCGACAGGGAACGGGAGAGTCCTGTCAGCGCCGACGAGAGCCAACACTCGCTGCACGGCCGGCGGGCCCGGCTTGAATCGCAGCCGCAGGCGGTCGCGGTTCACTCTGGCGTGCGCGTCGGTGAGAACGCGGATCGCGGCGCAGTCGATGAACGTGACCCCGATCAGATCGACCTCGATGATCCGGGCGGCGGTGGCCTCGACGCGCAGCAGCTCGCGCTCGAGCACTGAGCCGGTCGCGAGATCGAGCTCCCCGCGGGGAGCGATGCGATGCGTCGATCCGAGCGGCACGCTCGCGAGCGAGAACTCGGGGATGGCCGCGGCCGGCCGGGAAGTGTGTGGAGACCTAAGCGTGGCGGTGCCCCGGATGGCCGGCGCCGGCGCGCGCGGGCAGGGGCCTCACCGGCAGCTGGCCGGCGTCGGCGCTCGCGAGCACAGGCCTCACCGGCGGCTGGCCGGCGTCGGCGCTCGCGAGCACAGGCCACTGGCGGCTGGCCGGCGTCGGCGCGCGCGAGCACAGGCCTCACCGGCGGCTGGCCGGCGTCGGCGCGCGCGGGCACGGGCCTCGCCGGCGGCTGGTCGGAGACGTACATCGGGACAGGCACGCCGGCGCGTCCCAGGCAGCGCGGGCAAAGATCGAGCGTGAGGAAGGACGCGCGGAGCTTGATTCGCAGTCCGCAACGCAGGCAGTTCATGTACGGCATCGCATCTCGCTTGTTCGCTTGACGATTGCGATGGCCCGACATGCGACCGCGCGTGCGGTCCCACCGTTCCAACTATTCGATGCCCTCACGCCCCGAGAAAGAGCGCGAACGCAAACGCAATACTAACAACCCGCCCCACCCAGCCCCGCAATGCCCCCGCGGATAGTCGGGCCCGTGGGCTTCGGGTGCCGGTTCAGGCGGTGCGCGAGAGGCCGACGTAACCCTCTGGGTGCAGGATGAACAGCTCGGTGGCGACATCGACCTCGGCGTCGATGCCGCTGATGAACGCTCGCACCTTGCGCCCCGTCAGGCGCTCCACCGGCGCGCAGAATGTGGCGATCTCGGCGTACTGAAACAGGAGCCGCAGATCCCGTAGCCGCTGATGTTCGCCCATCCGCCGCAGGCTGCGCTCCGCCGGCGTGAACGTGTCCTCGAGCGTCACGACGAGGATGTCCGGGCCCGCCCACACCGTGCGGGTCTTCGTCGGCCCGCGCCCGAACTGGTTCTTGTAGATACCCACCATCTCCTGCGAGATCGCGCTCAACACGCTCACCGCCTGGGTTCCGTCACCCTCGACGGCGCTCAATTCCTGGTCTGGCCCTCGCCTCATGAAGCCCTCCGCTGTCGACGCTTCGGCAGAAACCCGAGGCCAACCACAACGGTCGCCGGCGATTCGCAGCGCGCCGCTTGTGGTGCTGTCATCGAGCCGAACAGCAGGGACCCCGGACACGGAACGCGCGAGCGAACCTTGCCCGAAGCCCAACAATGATACTCCGCAGCCAGGCCGTGAGGCGGCCCCGGGCGAGACCTTCGGCCGCGGCTCTCCTCCAGCCGACCGGCTCACTACTGGAGCACGAGGTCCCGGCCGTGCTCGCGCAGCCAGCCGGCCGCCTCCCGCCACTCGGGACAACGACGCTCGACGAGGGCCCAGAACCGGGGCGAGTGGTCGGCGATCTCGAGGTGGGAGATCTCGTGCCAGACGACGTAGTCGAGGACCCGCTCCGGGGCGAGGAGGAGCCGCCAGTTGAAGCTCATCGACCCGTCCGCGGCGCAGCTCGCCCACCTCGTTCGCTGGCCCCGGATCGACAGGCCGGCGTAGGTCACCCCGGCCGCGGCGCTCGCCCGGTCGAGGCGATCGGCGACCTCGTCGCGGGCGGTCCTCCGGTACCACCGCTCGAGGCCCGCCCGCCGGTCGTCGTCCCCCGCAGGGACGAGCAGCTCGGCCCCCCGGCGGTGGACCCGCGTCCGCCCGGCCTCCTCGACGAGGATCAGCCGCTCGTCGAGATACGGGACCCATCCGACGCGCGCGGACAGGCGCGCGCGGGCGGCGGCCACCTCCTCCAGCCGGCGCTCGATCCACGGCCTGAGCTCGGCGACGGCTGCCGCGGCCGCCCGTTCGGGCGTCCGCATCGGAAGGACGACCTCGACCCCCCGATCGAGGTCGACGGCCACCCTGACCCGTCTGACGCGGGCCGACCGGCGGATCCGGTAGACGATCGGCTCGGGCACCCGGCCAAGGTTACGGGCCCGGGTCGACGGTCATACTGCGGTCGTGGACGAGACATCATTCGTGCGCCTTCCGGCCGACGTCCGGTCTCCGTTCGAGGTCTACGTCAACGGCGTCCGCCAGAAGCTCGGCGACGACTATCAGGTCCGCAACGGGGTCCTCTGCTTCCGGCGGCACCTCGCCAAGGACACGATCTCGAAGAAGCGCTGGCTGATCGGCGCGTTCGGCGTCGGCACCTACCGCCAGAACGACTCGGTCGACGTCCGCTACGAGACGTCCCGCGGCGTCCGCCTGGCCGAGGGCCTGCCGATCATCGACCCCTCCGAGCCGCCGACCGACGCCTCCCCGAGCCCGTCCTAGCCCGTGGGTCGCCGCCAGCGCGTGGCCAGGCTCCGGGCGCCCGACTCCGACTACCGCGATCCCGGCGGCAACCTGCTGCGCCTCCGTGGCGGCCTGACGCTCGGCGCCCGCGCCGAGTACGCGGCGATCGCATCCGGCCAGAAGCTCGCGCCAGGCTCCAATCGTGAGGACGCCTGGCAGCGGGCGGTCGAGTTCCTCTTCGAGCGGCTCGCCGTCCGCTGGGAGATCGCCGGCGTCCCGATCTCCAGCCAGCGCGATCTCCTCAGGCGATTCCGAGCGACCACGCCGACCGAGCGCGCGTGGATCCGGTCGACCATCCGGGCTCACTGCGCCGAGCATTTCCCAGACCTCGAGGCTCCGTGATCTGACCGGCGTCCGAGCGCTGAACGCGCGCTCGGCCGCTTTCCCGGGCGAGCGGCCCGACCCGGTCGAGGAGGCCGGACCCCCCGCTGGGCGAGTAGCGTCCCCGGCCATGCGCGAACGCCGCACGAAGATCGTCGCGACCATCGGCCCGGCCTGCCGGACCCCGGAGATGCTCAGCCGGATGATCGCCGCCGGGACGGATGTCGCCCGCCTCAACTATTCCCACGGGACCCCCGAGCAGCATGCCGAGACCGTCCGCATGGTCCGCGACGCCGCCGGCCGCGCCGGCCGTCCGGTCGCCATCCTCCAGGACCTCCCCGGCCCGAAGCTGCGGATCGGCGCGCTCGCCGGCGGCGTCGCCGAGCTGAAGGTCGGCGATCGGGTCACCTTCGACGGTGACGTCGATCACCCGGGCGACGCCTCGCGGATGTCGGTCTCTTGGGAGGCGATGGCCAGCGCGCTGGCCGTCGGCTCGGTCCTCTACCTCGCCGACGGAGCCGTCCGCCTGCGCATCCGGGCGGCCCGCCCCGACCTGGGAGAGCTCGACGCCGAGGTCGAGGTCGGCGGGTCGGTTGCCTCGCGCCAGGGCCTCAACATCCCCGGGCCGGTCAACGAGCTCGCCGCCGTCCCGGCCGAGGACCTCGAGCTGCTCCGGCTCGGCGAGGCCGCCGGCGTGGACATGGTCGCCCTGTCGTTCGTCCGCAGCCCCGACGACGTCCTCCTCGTCCGCGAACACACCCGCCTCCCGCTGATCGCGAAGATCGAGAAGCCCCAGGCGGTCGAGCACGCCGAGGCCATCCTGCGGGTCGCCGACTGCGTGATGGTCGCCCGCGGCGACCTCGGGATCGAGCTGCCGATCGAGGAGGTCCCGATGGTCCAGAAGCATCTCCTCCGGCTGGCCGGCGCCCTCGCCCGGCCGTCGATCACCGCGACCCAGATGCTCGACTCGATGGTCAGCTCGAGCCGGCCGACGCGGGCCGAGGTCGCCGACGTCGCGAACGCGATCCTCGACGGGACCGACGCGGTGATGCTCTCCCAGGAGACCGCCGTCGGCGCCCACCCGGTCGGCGCCGTCGCGATGATGGTGAAGATCGCCCTCCACACTGAGAAGTTCGCCGCCTACGAGGAGTGGAACGAGCGCCGCGTCCGCCGCGACGACCGCGACCCCGCCTACACGCTCGCCCACAGCGCGTGCACGGCCGCCCGCGAGCTCCACCTCGACGCCCTCGTCGTCCCCACGCTCACCGGCCGCTCCGCCCGACTCGTCTCGGCCCACCGCCCCGAAGCCCCGATCTACGCGCTGTCTCCCGGCAAGGAGACGGTCCGCCGGTGCGGCCTGATGTGGGGCATCAAGGCCGCGTCGATCCGCCGCCACCACATCACCGAGGAGCTGATCGCCGACTGCGCCCGCCGCGTCGTCGAGCTCGGCTGGTGTGAGCCCGGCCAGCGCGTCGGCATCACTGCCGGCCTCCCCAGCGGCCGCCCCCGTTCGACGAGCCTGCTCCAGATCCAGGAGCTCTGAGCCGACACGCGCTCCCGGTTCCCTCTCGCCCGTCCCGCGCCCGTCCCACGCCCGCCAGCACTCCGGCGACGGCCGCCGCTCCGATGAGCGCCGGCGACCGATGACCCAAGCGGCGATCGAGACCACCGGCCTGACCAAGGACTACGGGTCCGGCCATGGCGTCTTCGAACTCGACCTGGAGATCCGCCCCGGCGAGATCTTCGGCTTCCTCGGGCCGAACGGGTCGGGCAAGACGACGAGCATGCGGATGCTCGTCGGCCTCAGCCGGCCGACCGGCGGCCGCGCGCGGGTACTCGGCCTCGACATCGTCACCGACAGCCTCGAGCTCCGCCGGCGGGTCGGCTTCCTGGCCGGCGACTTCGGCATGTACCGCAAGCTGACGGGCGCCGCGATGCTCGAGTACCTCGCCCGCCTGCACGGCGGCGTCGACCGAACGCGGATCACCGGCCTCGCCGACCGCTTCGACGCCCAGCTCGACCGGCCGCTCGGCGACCTGTCGACCGGCAACCGGCAGAAGATCGGACTGATCGGAGCCTTCATGCACGACCCGGAGCTGCTGATCCTCGACGAGCCGATCGCCGGCCTCGACCCGCTCGTCCAGAAGCGCTTCCACGAGCTGCTGGCCGACGTCCGAGCCGACGGACGCACGGTCTTCCTGTCGTCGCACACCCTCTCGGAGGTCGACCGCGTGGCCGACCGGATCGCGATCCTGCGGGCCGGCCGGCTGGTCGTCGTCGATACCCTCGACCACCTCCGGTCGGTCGCCGTCCGCCGCCTGGACATCGAGTTCGCGGCGCCTCCGCCGCTCGACGCCTTCAGGTCGCTGGCCGGCGTGCGTCAGGTCGAGCTGACCGGCGCCACCGTGCACATCGCCTTCGAGGGGTCGGCCGACGCCCTCGTCAAGGCGGCCGCCGCCCACGAGGTGCTCGAGATCCGCAGCCGGGAGAACGACCTCGAGGACGTCTTCCTCAGCTACTTCCAGGACCCGGTCGCGTGATCCGCGCGGCGTTCGCGATCGAGCTCCGCCTCCGCGTCCGGATCGTGATCGCCGCCGGCGTCTGGGTGATCGTGATGTGCCTCGCAGTCGGTGCCCTGTTTCCGTCGCTCGGCACCACGATCGGCAAGCTCCACCTCCCCAAGGGCGTCGCCGACCTGCTCGGCGGCGCCGACTACTCGACCCTGGCCGGGTGGTTCAAGAGCGAGGTCGTCAGCATCATCGGCCCGCTGATCGTCGCCGGCGTCGCGATCGTCAGTGCCGCCGCGACGACCGCCGGCGAGGAGCAGGACGGCATCACCGGGCTGCTGCTCGCCCACCCCGTCCCCCGCTCCCGGCTGCTGCTGGCCAAGGCCGGCGCGGTCGCCACGGGCAGCGCCCTGCTCGGGCTGGCCACGTTCGCCGGCCTCGTCGCCGGTGTCGCCGCCGCCGGCGGCGGCGGTCTCGGCGCCGGGCTGATCGCCGCCCAGTCGGTCCACCTCGTCCTGCTCGGCCTCGTCTTCGGCGCCCTCTCGCTGGCGATCGGCGCCGCGACCGGACAGCGAACGCTCGCGACCGGCGGGGCGGCCGGCGTAGCCGGAGCGATGTTCCTGATCAACGGCTTCGCCCCGGTCGTCCACTCGATCGCCTGGCTGCGGTACTTCACCGTCTTCCACTACTACGCCGGACACGACCCGCTGACGCGAGGCGTCGACCTCGGCGACCTGGCCGTGCTCGCCGCCCTGACGGCGGCGTTGCTCGCAGTCGCGCTCGCCGGCTTCGCCCGCCGCGACATTCGCTCCTGAGCGACCGTCCGGGCGGCGCTGGCCCGGGATCGACTCAGCCTGAGCGCTCGGGCGCGGCCGGCTCCGCGAGCCGGAGCGGGCCCCGCCGCCGCCGCCTGCGGCCGACGCCCTCGCGTACGCCTTCGCGGACGCCGATCCCCACCCCGAGCGCCGCCATCCCGAGAATCACGAAGCCCGCGATCACGATCGGCAGGCTCTCGCCGTGGCGAACGCCGCTCCCGAGCGCCGCATACGCGAACGTCCGCGGCACGGCGACGACCGCCGTCGCCACGGCAAACGCCGGCAGCCGGACCCGCGTCAGGCCGGCCGCGTAGCTGACCGCCGCGAACGGCATCCCCGGGGCCGCCCGGGCGAGCACGATCGACCGCAGGCCCCGCCGGCCGACCCAGTCGGCCAGCCCGCGCACCCGCCGGCCACCGACCCGCTCGACGAGATCGCCGGCGACGTGGCGGGCGACCGTGAAGGCCAGCACGGCCCCGATCACGGCTCCCGTCAACGCGAGCAGCCCCCCTTCGAGCGCCCCGAACAGGAGCCCTCCGGCCCCGGCGAGCACCGGCCCGGGAAGCGAGGCCATCGTCAGGCCGGCGTAGAGCACGACGAAGACGAGCGCCGCCCGAGCACCCGGCCCGCCGCTCGTCCACCCGGCGACGCGCGAACCCGAAAGCGGTCCGGAAAATCCGATCAGGCCGAACGCGGCGATCACTACGAAGATCAGGCCGCAGATCCGCGCGACCGGGTGGATCCCCGCCCAGCGGGCGCTCACGCAGGCGCACTCGAGTAGAAGGCCGCCTCGACCCGTCCGAGCTCGGTCTCCGGCGGGTCGCCGAACATCCACTCACGCGCGATCCGGTGCCAGTTGCCCCGCGCCCGGAGCTGACTCATCACCGCAAGTGTCAGTGTCTCCGTCCGCCGGCCGAACAGGTGGTCCGGCGGGAGTGTCTCGTGACGCATCTGTGAGTAGTAGCGCGACCGCGGATCTGACATGTCGATCATCACCTGGGTCGCGATCTCAGGTGTCAGCTCGACCTCGCCGTCGTCTGTGTACCACCACGTCAGGTCATGCGCCTGGGCGAGGATCTGCTCCGGCTTGTAGCGATCGGGGTCGGCCAGGAACCCCCCGCTCACAAGGTGCTCGATCAGGCGCTCGCCGTCGGTCTCCACCGTCAGCCGCTGGGCTTCGAGCTCGAACTCCGCGACGGTCGCGTCGATCCGCTTGAACAGGCCGAAGTCGAGGAACGCCGCCCGGCCGTCGGCGAGCAGCATGAAGTTCCCCGGGTGGGGGTCGCCCGAGAACTGGTGATGGCGGTACATGCAGCCGAAGTAGAACCTGAAGACGATCTCGCCGACGCGGTCGCGCTCGGTCTGCGGGAGGTCCTTGATCTCCTCGAACCCCCGGCCCTCGACGAACTCGCTGACCATCACCCGCTCGTGCGAGAGCGACGAGACGACGTCGGGAATCACGATGAACGGGTGACCCCGGAAGATCCGGGCCATCGCCCGCTGGTTGGACGCCTCGAGCTCGTAGTCGAGCTCCTCGCCGATCCGCTCGCTGATCTCCCGGGCGATCGCCCGCACGTCGAGGCCGGGGGCGACCCGCTTCATCAGGCGCATGATCATGCCGAGGTTCTGCATGTCGGCCCGGACGGCCGCCGCGACCCCCGGGTACTGGACCTTGACGACGACCTCCCGGCCGTCGCCGTGGAGCCGCGCCCGGTAGACCTGGCCGATCGACGCGGCGGCGATCGGCTCGGGATCGAAGTCGGCGAAGACCTTCCGGATCGGCTCGCCGTACTCGGCCTCGATCACCCGCTTCATGTCCCTGAACGGGACCTTCGGCGCCGAGTCGCGGAGCTCGCCGAGCTTGCGTTGGAACTCCTCCCGGTACTCCTCTGGCACGAGGCCGACGTCGAGGAACGACATCACCTGGCCGAGCTTCATCGCCGCGCCCTTCATCGCCCCGAGGGCGGTCACGATCTGCTGGGCCGTCTCGATCTGCCGGCGATCCAGCGCCGCGCGGGCCGCCTCGTCGCTGCGGGCGACGTTCGCCGCCCGCGTACCGATCTGCTTGGCCGCCTGGCCGGCCGCCAGGCGGCCGACCTTCGCCGACCGGCGGACACGGGATGTCGGGATCGGATCGCGTGCCATTTGCCACCAAGACTAGGCGGTCGAGCCCTTCCCGGCCGGGGTTCGGGCCGAGAGGCGGGCAAGCGCTCCGCGCGGCGCGTCAGCGGGTCTTGACCTGCGAGCCCGGGACGATCTCGTCCCGGCCGTCCGGCCACCGGACCCACGCCTTGTGACCGCCGTCGTAGTCGTCACCCAGCAGGATCAGGGTCGCCGGGTCGCCGAGCGCCGTGCACGGGCTCGAGCCCTCCCGGTCGAGACCCCGCCAGACCCGGATGAACGAGTTCGTCTCCCACTCCTGGCCGACCGTCGTCGGATCCGTATGCCCGGGATGGATCACCGTCCGCCGATCCAATTCCATCAGCGTCCCCATGATCGAGTCCTTGAGGTCCTGGTAGGTCGTGTGGCCCGGCGCGCGGACGCCGCCGACCGAGTTGCGAAACAGCGTGTCGCCGGTGAAGACCCCCTGGGTCCCGTCGTGGTCGACCAGGAACGACAGCATCCCCGCCGTGTGGCCGGGCGTGTGGAGCGGCCGGATGTCGAGCTCGCCGATCTTCAGGCGGGCGCCCGCCTCGATCGTCCCGGTGATCCCCATCACCGCGTCGGCCTCCAGCGGGTGGATCAGGACCTCGAGGTCCGGCCACCGGCCGGTCAGCTTCCCGAGCTCGCTGATGTGGTCGAAGTGGTGGTGGGTCAGGAGAACGTGAGTCGGCGTGACCTCGAGCTGCTCGGCGACCTCGATCAGCGGCCCGACCGGACCGCCCGCGTCGATGAATGTCCCGACCCCGCCGGCCCGGTCGGCGACGAGGTACGTGTTCGAGAGGAACTGCTCGTTCATCGACCGCTCGACGACCATTGCCGGGCATGGTCTCATTTCGGACGCCTCAACGCTAGGCTTGGCCGTGTGGAGCTGATTCACACGTGCTACCGGATCGGCGAGATCGACCGGTCGGTCGCCTTCTACGAGGCCCTCGGCTTCGAGGAGCTCAGGCGGATGCCGATCCGCGACGAGGCGATCAACGTCTTCATGGGCCTCCCCGGCGACGGCCCGCGGCTCGAGCTGACCTACAACCACGGGGTCGACCACTACGAGATGGGGACGGGCTACAACCACATCGCCCTGCGGATCCCCGACCTCGACGGGACCCTCGCCCGGCTCGCCGACCACGGGATCGAGCCGGAGAAGCCGCCGTATTCGATCCGCGACGGCGGTTCCCGCCTGTGCTTCGTCAGGGATCCCGACGGCTACCGGATCGAGCTGATCGAAGCCAAGAAGTAGGGTCCTGGCCGGCCGCGGGCGGGTGCGCCCGCCGGCTCGGCGCGGGCCGCCGGGGGTCGGGCGGCGCTCAGGCGGTCGGCTCGTCCTCGCGGGGGCCGACCGGCGCCATCGGCAGTTCGACCGGCGCGACGTTCTCGACGACCTCGGCGACCTCGGCCTCGATCCCGAAGGCCGACCCGTCGCAGTCGATCCGAAACCGCTTGGGGGCGACCCGCTCGTCGGCGAGCACCGGGATCCCCCAGAGCTCGTCCCAACCGAACATCTCGTGGTTGCCGGGGTTGAGGAGGATCGCCCGCGGAGCCAGCGGGCAGCTCTCGGCGTGGTGGTCGATCCCCCGGCGGATGAACTCCAGCATCTCGGCTTCGAGCGACGACACGTCTGGGAAATCTAGCGCTCGGCCTCGGGGGCTGCGAAGGTCGCGCCGTCCCGGGCGACCAGGGCCGCGTAGTAGCCGCCGGCTTCGAGCAGCTCGTCGTGGGTCCCCCGCTCGACGATCCGCCCGTGGTCGAGGACGACGATCTGGTCGGCGTCGCGGACGGTCGACAGGCGGTGGGCGATCGTGATCGTCGTGCGGCCCTCTGACAGCCTGTCGAGCGCCTCCTGGACGTTGCGCTCGGTCTGCGTGTCGAGGGCGCTGGTCGCCTCGTCGAGGACGAGGACCGGCGGGTTGCGCAGGACCGTCCGGGCGATCGCGATCCGCTGCTTCTCGCCGCCCGAGAACCGGTAGCCCCGCTCGCCTACGACGGTGTCGTAGCCCTCCGGCAGGGCGGCGATCATCTCGTGGATCGCCGCGACCCGGGCCGCCCGCTCGACCTCGTCGTCGGTCGCGCCGGGCTTCGCGAAGCGCAGGTTCTCGCGGACCGTCGCGTGGAAGAGGTACGTCTCCTGGGAGACGACGCCGACCGTCGCCGCGAGCGACGCGAAGCTCGCCGCCCGGACGTCGACCCCGTCGATCGTCACGCTTCCCCGCTGGGGCTCGTAGAGGCGGGCGATCAGGTAGCCGAGCGTCGTCTTGCCCGATCCCGTCTCCCCGACGACCGCCGTCCGCGTGCCCGCCGGGACGACCATGTCGATCGCGTCGAGGGTCGGTGGTCCGTCCGGCGTGTAGCGGAAGGCGACGTCCTCGAGTCGGACCTCGCCGAGCAGCTCGTCGGTCCGCAGCTCGACCGGGTCGGCCGCCTCGGTGATGTCGACCGGGAGGTCGAGGTACTCGAAGATCCGGTCGAACAGCGCCCTCGCGGTCTGCAGGCTGACGTTGACCGAGAGGAGCTGGCCGATCGGGAAGAGCAGGCGCGTCTGCTGGGTCGCGATCGCGACCGCCGTCCCGATCTGGATCGGGTGGCCGAGGCCGATCGCGTGCTGGCCGGCGAACCAGTAGACCAGCGGCGGCATGATCCCGAAGGTCATCTGGATCGACGACATCCGCCAGCGGCCGGCCATCGTCGCCCGGACCTCGAGGTCGGCGACCTGCTTGGACTGGCCGGCGAAGCGGTCGGTCAGGTCCTCGCCGCGGCCCATCGTCTTGCCGAGGAGCATCCCGGAGACCGAGAGCGACTCCTCGACCAGCGACGACAGATCGGCCAGCCGGCCCTGGCGCTGCTTGGTGATCTTCCGCCGCTCCTCGCCGACCCGGCGGGTCATCAGGACGAAGAAGGGGAGCAGGCAGAGCGAGAAGATCGCCAGCTGCCAGCTGAGCAGGACCATCGCGACGACGGTCGCGACGACGGTTGTCACGTTCTGGGCGATCGACGCCCCCGTGCTCGTCACGACGTTGTCGATCCCGCCGATGTCGTTGGAGATCCGCGACTGGACCTCGCCGGTCCTGCTGCGCGTGAAGAAGGCCAGCGACATCCGTTGGAGGTGGCGGTAGACCGACGCCCGGAGGTCATGCATGACCCGCTGGCCGACGACGTTCGACAGGTAGGTCTGGGCGACCGTGAGGATGTTCGAGACGACCGAGATCCCGATCATCCCGAGCACCAGGAGGGTCAGGAGACTGGTGTCGTGATGGGGGTACGCGTCGTCGATCACCGCCCGCAGCAGGAACGGCGAGATCGCGCTGAGGGCCGAGGAGATCAGGATCACGATCAGAACGAGCCCGAGCCGACGACGGTACGGCCGGAAGAGGCCGATGATCCGTCCCCGCTGGAGCGGCCTTCCCGAGGCGACGGTCGCCCACTCGGGCGCGGGCGGCGGGTCGAGCCTCATCGTGGGTCCGCCGAGGTCGACTGCGACTGGTCGATGCGGGCTGCTTCGGCGGTCAGCCGGTCGAGCAGCTCCGCCGCCCGCTCGAGGGTCGCCAGCTCGTCGGGCCCGAGGGTCTCGAGCCTGCTGGCGAGGTACGCATCCTGCTGGCGCCTGGCCGAGGCCAGCAGCGCCGACCCGCGGGGGGTGACCGCAACCCGGTAGGAGCGCCCGTCCTCGGGGTCGGCCGTCCGGTCGACGAGGCCGCCGTGCTCGAGGCAGGCGATGAAGCGGGTTGCCGTCGGCCGCCTGACCCGCTCGTGGTCGGCCAGGTCGCTCGGAGTCAGTGGGCCGTGGCGGCGGACGGTGAGGAGGGCGGAGATCAGCGACGGGGACAGCTCGACGCCTGAGCCGTGGCGAAGGCTCCGGCCGAAGCGCAGCACGGCGACCCCGAGGGCCCGGGCGAGCTCGGTGGCTGGGGCCGGGGCCGTGGCAGGGGCCGGGGCGGGGGCGGGGGCGTGGGCGGGGACCGCGGCGGGGGGGCGGTCGGAGTGGGTTAGTGGTGAGGGCATGTAATTACCTTGGCTAACCATAGCAGGCGGCGGGGAGACGGCTGGCGACGTCGATCAGGTGCCGGTGGCATCGTGTCTTGTCGCTCTAGGAAAGTAGTTACGAAACTTCATTAACTACATTTCGAAACGGGGTCTCACACCCTCCACACCCACCCCTCCACGCGCCTGGCGGGTCCCGCGTCGGCCGCGTCGACCCGGCGTCGGGGAGACCGGCCGCGGCCTGCTGGATCGACGCGCGGTCAGCCGGGCGCGAGCCGCCGCGGCAACGGGACGCCGGCCCGACGGGCGACGGCCCGGGCGAGCGATTCGATCGTCGGCACCGGTATCTCGTGGCGATCGGCCGCGCGGAGCACCGACCCGACGATCGCGTCCAACTCAGGCTCCCGACCGGCCTCGATGTCCCGGGCCATCGAGCTCGAAAGGGTCGCATGGGCTTCGAGGAGCTCGGCGATCACCTTGGACGGGTCGAGGGTCGCCCCCTCGGCCGCCGCGACGGCGACCGCCTCGTCGATCGCGCGGGTCAGTCTCGGGCGCCAGACCGGGTCGTCGCGGAGCTCGCCCAACCGGAGCCCCGACGCGCTCGTCGTGCAGGCGAGCGCGTTCAGGCGGACCAGCTTCGACCACATCACCCGGGCCTCGGAATCGAGCACGGCCGCCTCGATGCCGGCCTGGGTCAGCCGCGCGGCGAAGGCGTCCATCGCCGCTCGACGGGCCGGGTCGGCGCTGGCCATCTCGACGCGGAGGAAGTGGCTGGTGTGGACGATCTCCCCCGCCGCCGGCCGGTCGGCCTCGACGCGGATCGTCGCGGCGACGGCCCGCGAGCCGAACCGCTGACGGAGCAAGGGGAGGTGGTCGAGGCCGTTCAGGAGGGGCAGGACCAGCCCCGGCCTGCCGCCGATCCGCTCGAGCCCGGCCTCGAGACCGCTGGCCTTGGTCGCGACGATCAGGACGTCGTGGTCGGTGTCGAGCCGGCTGACCACGCGCGGGCTGGCCGCGAACTCGCCAAAGCGGACGCTGTTGACCGTGAAGCCCCGTCTGCGCAGCTGCTCGGCGGTCTCTTCCCTGGCGACGACGGTCGCCGCGATTCCGGCCCGGTCGAGCAGGGACGCGACGAGCCCGCCGACACCTCCGGCCCCCAGGACGCCGATCACGCGAGCGCTCCGGCCGGCCGGCTCGACCACTGGTTGAGCAGCAACCGGCTCACGGCGAGCCAGGTTAACGACGATCTCGCCGAAGCGTCTCCCTCGTCAGGCGGGCACGGAGGCCCCGGTGAGGGCGGTCGAAGGCCCCGGCTCGTCTCGACTCAGATCTTGCGATACCGGGCGTCGGCGATCGAGTACAACCCGAACCCGATCAGCCCGACGGCCACCACACCCAGCAGGAGGGGGCCATCGGCGTGGTGAGCCAACTTGTTGAGAGCGCCGTCGAGGCCGATCGCCTTGTGCGAGTTGTAGTCGAGGCCCGCCCTGACGAGCCCATACCCGACGAGGCCGAAGACCACCATCCGTCCGAGGTGTCCGAACACGCCGAGCGCCGTGAACGCCCGTCTGATCTCGCGGCTCATGAGGTGGGTCTTCGAGTCCTCGAGGAACTTCTTCGAGAGGCCCTTGTAGCCCTGATACACGGCCGCACCGATCAGCACGACGCCGGCGATCCCGACGATCAGCGGCCCTCCGGTCCACGCCAGCACGCCGGCCGTCGTCTTCTGCGGGCTGTTCGCCCCACCGCTGGTCGAAGCTCCGATGAGGATCTTCACCGCTGTGACGCACAGTCCGGCGTAGGCCACGCCGCTTGCCAGACCAGCCACTCGCTCGCCGGTGCTGTCGCGTTCGTGAGTCCCGTGACCGATCCCGGCGCGGACGAGCCGCCAGATCGCGTAGCCGGCGAGTCCGACCGCCATCACGATCAGCAGCAGCTGGCCGAACGGCTCGCGCGCGATCGCCCGGAGCGCGCCCCGCTGGTTGGTTGCCCTGCCGCCGGATCCGACCGCCAGCTTGAGCGCGAGGATTCCGATGATCCCGTACGAGACGCCCCGGGCGATCAGCCCGGCCCGAGCCAGCCAGACGAACTCCGGCCGTCGAGCGAGCGCCTCACCGCCCCGCAGGGCGCTTCGGCCGGCGCCCGGGCGGTAGCGGCTCGTCACCTGTTCGTCTCCTCAAGCCTCAGAAGTCGGAAGTCGGAAGAAGGCGGCGGTCGTAAGTCGAGCGGAGGGCGCCGTCGGAAGTCGGGAGCAGGGCCCCGTCGCTACTCAGTAGTAGTGGCGCCGGCCGCCGACCGCTCGTCCCATCGATCCGAGCACCGCAAGGATGATGCCGACGATCAGCAGGATGATGCCAACCGCCCAGAGGACCGAGAGGCTCGGCACGACGAGGGCGATGATGAGACAAATCACTCCGAGTCCGATCATGGAAACTGGTGACCTCCTGGCCATCACCGATGGCCAACTGGGGAGCTCCCGGGCGAAGCGCTCTAGTCGTCGCTGCTCGTGAGCTCGTTCGAATCCGGCTACTACCCCGAGACGCCGATTCCCACACGCCGACCGGCCCGAGCCCCGCGGCAACTAGCCTGTGGACGGTGACTCGCCCCGACCCCGGCATCCTCGCCCGCGGACCGTGGGAGGTCGACGCCGTCGAAGCCCACTGGCAGGCCGAGCCCTACGATCCCGGGCCCGAGGCGTCGGCTGCGGCCGACGCGGCGATCGCCGGCCTCGTCGAACGCGGGTCGCCCGCCCACGACGGAATCGGAGCCCGCCTCGTCGGCCACACCCCGACTCCGACCGGACTCCGCCTGGAGATCCAGCCGATCCGTTGGGCCTTGCGGCTCGTCTCGGCCGACGCATCCCAGAGCATCGCCGCGCTCTGCGTCACCCGGTCGGCAGACGGCCGGTGGCTCGCCGGCCGGCGGTCGCCCTGGCTGTCGACCTGGCCCGGCCGCTGGGCGCTCGGCGCCGGAGGCTCGGTCGACGCCGGCGAGAACCCGGCTGACACGCTGGTCCGCGAGCTCCGCGAGGAGTGGTCGGTGACTCCCGAGCGGGTGACCGCCGAGGCACTCCTCTGCCTTCCCCACCAGCTGGTGATGTTCGTCGGCATGGCCTGGCTCCCCGACGGGGCCGACGTCGTCCCCGACGACGAGCACGACGCCCACGCCTGGTGGCCGGCCGATGTCGACCGATGGCCCGAGGATGCCCACGACGCCCTCCGGCGGATGGCATCGCTCCTCGACTCCTGACCCGCCCAGCCGGATGCTGACCTTCAGCCGTCTCAAGTACGTCTCCTTCGTCCACTCGGCCGTCTACGTCGGCCTCCTCTACGCCGCGTTTCTCGGCGGGAAGCCCGAGCCCGAGACGTTCGTCCTCGGGCTGACCCACGGCCTCCTGTGGATCGGGATGTCCCTCGCCTGCCTGGCTGCCCTGCGCAAGCGGGTGATCCCGATGCACCTTGCGGTCGCCGTCTGTGTCCTCGGCGGCTTCGGCCCTTTCGTCGGGACCGCAGCCTTCGTCCGCGAGCAGCGCCGCCGCGCATCCGGCTCGGCTCCTCCACCCCCGCCGATTCCCGACCCCGCAAGATCCGGAGCCGGCCTGCCAAGGCACTAGAGTCACCGGGATGGCTGATATCGCCACGATCGAAGTCCTGATGCCGCAGATGGGGGATTCGGTGTCCGAGGGAACCATCCTCGAGTGGCACAAGGCGGCCGGCGACCGGGTCACTGCCGACGAGACGATCGTCGAGATCTCGACCGACAAGGTCGACGCCGAGGTCCCGGCGACCGCGACCGGGACGATCGTCCGGATCCACGGCGCCGAAGGCGACACGATCGGGGTCGGCGAGCTGCTCGCGGAGATCGCCGCCGACACCCCCGACGCCCCCGGCCTGCCGGACGGCCTCGACGGCTCGAACGGCGGCGAGCGGACCCCGCCCGCCCCGACCGCCTCCGGCTCGCGGGAGACGAACGGAGCCCGAGCCACGAACGGGGCCGAAGCAGCCGGGGACGAGACGGCAGCAGCCGGGGACGAGACGGCAGCAGCCGGGGACGAGACGGCAGCAGCCGGGGACCGGACGGCAGCAGCCGGGGACGAGACGGCAGCAGCCGGGGACGAGACGGCAGCAGCCGGGGACCGGACGGCAGCAGCCGGGGACGGGACGAACGGGGCCGATGCAACGATCGACCAGCCGAAGGCCTCGCCGGTCGCCCGGCGGGTCGCCGCCGCCGAGCACGTCGACCTGATCGGGCTCACCGGGACCGGGACGGCCGGCCGGATCACCAAGGCCGACGTCCTCGGCGCGCTCCGCGAAGCCCCGCCGACCCGCGATCGGCCGAGCGCCGACGGGGAGACCCATCGGCTGCGCGGGGCGGAGGCGATGCTCGCCCGGTACATGGACGACAGCCGGCAGATCCCGACGGCGACCAGCCTCCGGACGATCACCGTCAGCGTGCTCGACTGGCGTCGCGGCCAGCTCAAGGCCGCCGGGATCAAGGTCTCCTACACCCACCTGATCGCCTACGCGATCGCCCGGGCGGCAACCGACATCCCGGAGGTGGCCCGCCACTTCGCCGTGATCGACTCCAAGCCGACGCGGATCGACGACGGGGCGGTCAACCTCGGTCTGGCGGTCGATGTCGTCAAGAAGGACGGGTCGCGGACGTTGATGGTCCCAGTGATCTCCGACGCCGGCCGGCTCGACTTCAGGGAGTTCGTCGACGCGTACGACCGGCTGGTCGAGAAGGCCCGGACGAACGCGCTGGGAGCCGACGACCTGGTCGGGGCCAACCTGACGCTGACCAACCCCGGCGGTCTCGGAACCGTCGCGTCGATCCCGCGGCTGATGGTCGGCCAGGGGACGATCGTCGCGACCGGGTCGATCGCCTATCCCGTCGGCCTGCAGACGATCGGGGCGGAGATCGGGGCGGAGAAGGTGATGTCGATGACCTCGACCTACGACCACCGGATCATCCAGGGGGCCGAGTCGGGCCGCTTCCTCGCGAGGATCGAGGACTACCTCCAGGACGAGCGATCCTTCTACGAGGCGGTCTTCGCGTCCCTCGGCCTGGGCCTCTCGACCTTCCCGCCGCCGCCGGCGCCCGGCCCCCGGGCCGCCGCCCACCTGGCTGGGCCCCGCCAGACCGGCGGCGACGACAGCTTCGCCGCGAGTTCGACGACAACCACCGCCCACGCGATCGGCGGCAGGACGATGGGTCAGATCTCGGCCCATGACGAGGAGCTCCTCCAGGCGGTCCAGGCGGCCGTCTCGCTCGTCCGGGCCCACCGGACACACGGTCATCTGGCGGCCCGCCTCGACCCCCTCGGGCTCGAGCCGGAGGGCGACCCGTCGCTCGAGCCCGGCCCGCTCGGCCTGACCCAGGAGCTGATGGCGAAGATCCCGGCGCGGATCCTCCGGATGCACGTCGCCGGCGAGACGCTCGCCGAGGCCCTGCCCCACCTGCGGGAGACCTACTGCGGGACGATGGCCTTCGAGATCGAGCACATCGCCTCCCACCGCCAGCGTGTCTGGCTGCGGGAGAAGATCGAGTCGGGGGCCTTTCGCCAGCCGCTGACCCGCGACGAGCGGACGACCCTCCTGCGACGGCTGATCGAGGTCGACGCGATGGAGCGCTTCATGCACAAGGCCTACCTCGGGCAGAAGCAGTTCTCGATCGAGGGGCTCGACATGACGGTGCCGATGCTCGACGAGATGATCCAGCTGGCGGCGGCCGCCGGCGGCCACGAGGTCGTGATCGGAATGGCCCACCGCGGCCGGCTGAACGTCCTCGCCCACAACCTCGGCCGGCCGTACGAGACGATCTTCGCCGAGTTCGAGGGCGCGTCGACGCTCAAGGCGGTGACGACGATCCCCCAGGGGGGGACCGGCGACGTGAAGTATCACCACGGGGCCCAGGGTTCGTACGAGCTGCCGAACGGCGAGTCGATCCTCGTCAACCTCGAGTCCAACCCGTCCCACCTGGAGTTCGTCTCGCCCGTCGTGATCGGCGCGACCCGGGCGGCGCAGACGACGCGGGCGGGCCGGCACACGCGCCACGACACCGACGCGGCCTTCCCGATCGTGATCCACGGGGACGCGGCCTTCCCGGCCCAGGGGGTCGTCGCCGAGACCTTCAACCTCCAGGCGCTCGACGGCTACAAGGTCGGCGGCTCGCTCCACCTGATCACCAACAACCAGGTCGGCTTCACGACCGACCCCGACGACGCCCGGTCGACCCGGTGGGCCTCGGACCTGGCGAAGGGCTTCGACGTGCCGATCATCCACGTCAACGCCGACGACGTCGCCGCCTGCGTCTCGGCCGTCCGCCTGGCCTTCGCCTTCAGGCAGTCATTCGGCCACGACGTCCTGATCGACCTGATCGGCTACCGGCGCTTCGGTCACAACGAGGCCGACGAGCCGTCGTACACGCAGCCGGAGATGTACACGAAGATCAAGAACAAGAAGCGCGTCTGCGAGCTGTGGGCAGACCTGCTCGTCGCCGAGGGGACGATCTCGGCAGCCGAGGTCGACCGGGAGCGCCAGGAGATCTGGGACAACCTGACCAACCGCCACCAGGAGCTCAAGCAGCGGATCGCCGACGCCCTGGCGGCGGGGAACGTCGAGCAGGCGACGGGCGAGTACACGCTCGACCGGACTCCGTCGCCCGAGGTCAAGACCGCCGTCTCGGCCGACCGGCTGGCGGCTCTGAACCACGAGCTCCTCCAGGTCCCCGAGGGCTTCACCGTCCACCCGAAGCTCGCCCCCCAGCTCGAGCGTCGCCGGCAGGCCCTCGGCCCGGACGGGGGGATCGGCTGGGCTCACGCCGAGGCCCTGGCGTTCGCGTCCCTGCTAACCGAGGGGACGCCGGTCCGGCTGACCGGACAGGACGCCGAGCGGGGAACCTTCAGCCAGCGGCACGCGGTCCTCCACGACGCGAAGACCGGCCAGACGGTCTGCCCGATCCAGAACCTCCCGGGGTCGCTCGCGCCGCTCGAGCTCCACAACAGCCCGTTGTCTGAGATCGGCTGCCTCGGCTTCGAGTACGGCTACAGCCAGGAGGCCCCCGAGACGCTGGTCGTCTGGGAGGCCCAGTTCGGCGACTTCGTCAACGCCGCCCAGGTGATCGTCGACCAGTTCATCGTCTCCGGACTCGCCAAGTGGGGCCAGACGTCGCGCCTGACGCTGCTGCTCCCCCACGGGTACGAAGGGTCGGGTCCCGAGCACAGCTCCGGCCGGCTCGAGCGTTTCCTCCAGCTGACGGCGGAGGGCAACATCCGGGTGGCGAACCTGACGACCCCGGCCCAGTACTTCCATCTCCTGCGCCGGCAGGCCCGCGTCGCCAAGCAGCGGCCGCTGATCGTGATGACGCCGAAGTCGCTGCTCCGCCTGACGCAGGCGACCAACCGGATCGAGCACCTCTCGGACGCCCGCTTCTTTCCCGTGCTCGGCGAGCCGCGGATCGCCGAGTCGAAGGTCAAGCGGCTGGTCCTCTGCACGGGGAAGATCTACTACGACCTCGCCGGCCACGCCGACCGAGCCGGCAACGACGAGGTCGCGATCGGCCGGATGGAGCTGCTCTACCCATTCCCCCAAGGCGAGCTCCTCGAGTTGATCGACCGCTACCCCCAGCTGCGGGAGGTCGCCTGGTGCCAGGAGGAGCCGCGGAACATGGGCGCCCGGGCGCACATGTCGGCACGCCTGCGGCAGATCCTCCCCCGCCACCTGGCCTTCGGCTACATCGGCCGGCCGGAGCGGGCCAGCCCGGGCGAGGGCTACCCGGCCAGCCACGCGGAGGAGCAGAGCCGGATCGTCCGCACGGCGCTCGACGCGTCCCGGCCGATCTCGCAGTTTCCGGCAAAGACGCCCGGGGAGCGATGAATGTGGATCCAGCGGGAGCTTCGCCTCGGACCCCGGAGTCGCGGCTTCCATCTGATCACCCGGGACGTCGTCGACGGGCTGCCCGAGCTCGAGGCTGTCTCGACCGGCCTGGTCCACCTCCTGATCGCCCACACGTCGGCCTCGCTGGCGCTCAACGAGAACGCCAGCCCCGACGTCCGCCGGGATCTCGAGTCGTGGTTCTCGCGTGAGGTCTCCGAGGACGCGGCGCTGGACCCACACCGACGAGGGCCCCGACGACATGCCGGCCCACGTCAAGGCGATCCTGATCGGGCCGTCGCTGACCCTCCCGATCGCCGGCGGCCGCCTCCGGCTGGGGACCTGGCAGGGGATCTACCTGTGTGAGCACCGCGACGCCGGCGGCCCGCGGACGCTGGTCGCGACGATCCACGGGGAGTAGCCGTGGTCGGCGGGATCGTCCTCGCCGGCGGCCGGTCGTCGCGGATGGGGGCGGCGAAGGCATCGCTCGAATGGCACGGCTCGACCCTCCTGCGACGGGTCGCCGGCATCGTCGAGCGGAGCGTCGACGGTCCGGTCGTGATCGTCCGGTCGGTCGGCCAGCCGCTGCCCGGCCTGCCGGCCTCCTGGGAGGTCGTCGAGGACCTCCACCCCGGCCGGGGGCCGCTCGAGGGGCTCGCCGCCGGCCTGCGGGCGCTCGGCGACCGGGCCGACCTGGCGTACGCGTCCTCGACGGACGTCCCCTTCCTCCACACGTCGTTCGTCGGAGCGGTCGTCGGCGGGATCGGCCCGGGGCACGAGATCTGCGTGCCGGTGATCGGCCGGCGGTGGCAGCCGCTGGCGGCGGTCTACCGGACGAGCCTGCTGGCGGTCGTCGACGAGCTGCTCGGCCGCGACGAGCGGCGAGTCAGCCGGCTGTTTGACCGGGCTCGGGTCAAGACCCTGGATCGGAGCGCCCTGCTGGCGAACCCGGCGCTCGCGGCCGGCGACCCGGAGCTCGAGTCGGTCGTCAACCTCAACGATCCGGCCGCCTACGCCCGGGCCCGGGACCGGCCGGCGCCGGAGATCGCGGTGAGCTTGGACGGGCGGGCGGCGAGCGGGCCGCGGGAGGCCGAGCTCGACGGCGAGCGGGGGCAGGTCGAGTCGTTTCGGGCCGCGACGCTCGGCCGCCTGGCGGAGGCGGTCGGGCTCGTCCTGGACGAGTCGCTCGCGGTGGAGCTCAACGGATGGCGGGTCTCACCTGAGCGCGAGCTTCCGCTCGAGCGGGGCGACTCGATCGCCTTCGGACGTCCTACACCTTGAACCCCCGGCCTCGCGCCGGTCCCGGACGGACGCGACTCACTTGACCACGAGGGGAGTCCCGATCGGCAGGAGGCGCGCGAGGCGCAGCATCCCGTCGTCGGGGAGGGTGATGCAGCCGGCGGTCGACGGACCGATGTCAGGGTCGCTGGTGCCGTGGATGCCGATGACACCCCCGCCCGGCCAGCCGGGAAACACCGAAAACGCACTTGTCCCGAACGCGTAGGGTCCGTAAGCCGCGCGTGCCGACGCGACCACCGGGAAGCCGTCACGAATCCAGAAGTGACCTGCCGGGGTCGGCGACGTTCGGAGCCCGATCCCGACGGCGGCGGTGAATATCACCTTTCCGGAGTCAGTCAGTGACAGTCGATCGGCGGCTCGGTCGACCGTGAGCTCGGTCGTCACCTGGTTGAGCTCACCCAGCGCCCCGCGCGGCACCCACCCGATCACGTCCGGGCCCCGCGTCGGCAGCCGGATCTCGGCCCAGATCGCCGCGTCCGCCGACCGGCCGGCGGGAACGCTCCGCAGGCGGAGGACCACGTAGACCTCCGGAAGACCGTCTGGGGTCATCATGCGCAGCGGCGACGCGGCCGCGGCTGCGGCCCTCGGCCCGACCCGGACGACGGCGCCGGGCCGGGGACTGGCCCAAGTCGTGAACGTCCGCTCGTTCGAGAGGACCTGATCGGCGCCGATCACCCGGCAGGCTCCCAGCTCCGACTGGCAGTCGGCCGACCCGTGGGCGAGCGCCCGGCTGGGAGCTGGGGAGACGAGTAGGAGCAGGCAGAGTGCCAAACCGGCACAGGCGATTCTGGTACGCAAGAGCACCGTCCGCGGCAGTTTCGGAGGAACATGGACCGGGTCTGATGACACACGGGCACGACAGCTCCAGCCGCCCACGCCCGGCACACTGACATTCAGTGATCCGACACGGTCCACACCGGATTGCGCCACGTTTCGCTCGGCCCGCCCCAAGGATCAGCGGGCACAGCACAAAAGCTTACGGCGACACTTATATTGGCCGGAGATGATCACGTCAACCCTGGCCTGACAGAAGTTCCACGCTCGTAACAGCACAGTCCGTGTGCCAGGCGGCGTCGTCTGAGAACTGCTGCGGACGAGCCGGCTCGTAGCGCACGACCGCCCGAGACCGTGGGACGGTACCCGGTGGTCGTCAGGCGACGAACAGCTGGAGGTCCGGCTCGCGGCCGTCGCGCAGCACGGTGAGGTCGACCTCGACGCAGGCGATCCCCCGGGCTTCGGCGAGGACCCGGGCCTGCGGCTTGAACTGCTGGGCGGCGAGCACCCCCCGGCAGTCGGCCTTCGCCGGATCGAGGCGGATCCGCTCGAGATAGCGGGAGAGCTGCTCGACCGCGTCGATCGTCGCGATCCGCTTGATCTCGACGGCGATCCACCCGTCGGCCTCGTCACGGCACATCAGGTCGACCGGACCGATGTCGGTCGGCCACTCCCGGCGCATCAGGCGAAAGCCCTCGCCGCACCAGGTCGGCCGGTCGGCCAGCAGCTCCTGGAGGTGCCGCTCGACCCCGTCCTTCTCGAGGCCACCGGACACGCCCATGTCGTGGGCGACGTCGAGCAGGACCTCGTCGACGAGGATGTCGAGCACCTCCTCGCCCTTGATCTTGCGGACGACGATCCGCTTCGGCGGACTGCCGTCCTCGTCGATCGCCGTCGGCGGGGTCATCCAGTTCAGCGGCTTGACGCTCGACCCGCCGGCATCCGCCCAGACCATGAACGTCCCGTCGGCCTTGATCATCAGCATCCGGACGCCCATCGGCAGGACGGTCGACAGGCGGCCGGAGTAGTTGACTTCGCAGCGGGCGATGATCAGGCGCATGCGGCTCTCAGCCTACGCGGCCAGCCGGATCGACGGACCTCCTCACCACGATCCTCTTGTTCGACGGACCTCGTCACCACGATCCTCTTGTTCGACGGACCAGGTCACCACGATCCGCTTGTCCGACGGATCCGGTCACTACGATCCTCTTCGTTCGACGGATCTGGGCACTACGATCCGCTTTGCGCCACCGACTAGAACGGGACGACCAATCCACCGAACACTCGCGATCTGCCTCGCAGCACTGGCCCTGCCGGCCGGCCTCGGCGCCTGCGGGAGTGGCGGCGCGGGTGGGGTGACCCGGCCGGCGGCGTCCGGGCTGACACTGACCGAGTTGGCCGCGCGAGCCAACGGCATCTGCGCCGCCACGCTCGCGAGCCGTCCCCCGGCCAGAGGCCTCGGCGCGCGGCCGAGGCTCGCCGCCTACCGGACGGCCGCTTCGACCATCGACCGGCAGACAAAGGCCCTCGTCGCGCTGAAGCCGACCGCCGGTCCCACGGCTGCCGCCTGGCGGGCGTTCACGAGCGCCGCCGTCGCCGTCGACCGACTCGCCCGTGCTGATGAGACCGCAGCCGCCGGCGGCCGTGTCCCGCCCACCCGCGACGCCGGGCGCATCCGTTTGGGTCGGCGGCTGGTCGCGACCGCCACGAAGGTCGGCGCGACCGGCTGCATCAGGGGGTGACGGCACGGCAAACGCCCCGGGAACTTCTGCGCTCCCGGGGGCGTCGCCGCCTGCCACACTGCGGAGAGAGTCTGCGCCGTGAACGGTACGCCGCTCCCGGCCACCCGTCCAATATCCGTTTGGCCCGCCTGTGAGACGCCAGACCACTCACAGACCAGCTCCTCAGCCAGACCAGCTCCTCAGCCAGACCAGCGCCTCAGCCAGACCAGCGCCTCAGCCAGACCAGCGCCTCAGCCAGACCAGCGCCTCAGCCAGACCAGCGCCTCAGCCAGACCAGCGCCTCAGCCAGACCAGCGCCTCAGCCGCCGGGCGGCGCCCGAACTGGCGCGCGTGGCCCGAAAAACCCCGTCTAAGCCTCGATCCACCGTTTGATCGGGTGTCGTGGGCGCTGGCGGCTGAAAGGGCTGCTGGCCGGCCGCGTGGTCCGGGTCTCAGGTGGGTGGGCGGGGCCGGTGGTGCTGGCGAGCGTGGTGGGGCCAGTTGAGGCCGTCGCGGTGGACGTTCGGCGTTGTTCGGGCGCAGGCTGACGCCGGTGGTGCGGCGCGGATCGATGTCGTTGGCTGCGCGGCGCCGGGTCAGGCGAGTGTGGGTAGCGCTCGGAGGTGTCTGAGGGCGAGCGTGAAGTCGGTCTGCCAGGGCCAGCGGGCGGGCATCCGGAGTGTCACTGTCCGGGCGGTGCGGGTAATCCGGCCGGGGATCGTCAGCAGTCGCTTGCGGATCGTGCGCGCCGTGCGGATGGTGGTCTGGGGCAACCCGATCTGTGCGGTCCATCTGAGCAGGTTGTGCGCGAGCGCGGCGATCACCGTCCAGGCCGCGTTGGCAAGGAACTTGCCGGACGGGAAGTGCGCCAAGGCCTGGTCTTTGAGGTCGCGGATCGCGAGCTCCACGACCGCGTGTTGGCGATGCTCCGCTTCGACGATCTCGATCGCGTCGGTCCGGTTGGTCAGAAACGCGTGGTGGCGCCAGTCGGGCCAGAGCTCGGCCTGGGCTCCCAGGAGTCGGGTGCGGCGCACGATCAACCGCTTGGTGCCGAGCATCGTCTGCGCGATCTGCGCCTCCCCAGTCTCCGGGTAGTCCTCGAGGGCCTGCCAGTCCTGCTCGGGGATCGCGGCGATTGCGGCCTTGACGTGCTTCTGCTGGCGAGCGCCGATCGAATACGCCCAACCGGCGCGCTCCAGACGGCTCATGATCTTGTTGTTCCAGAATCCCGAGTCTGCGCGCAGCAGCTTCGGCCCGGTCGCCCCGGCCCTCGCGACGCGCGGGATCAGTTCTTCGACGAAGCGCAGCGCCCCGCGCGAGGTGTTCGCCGAGCCCTTCCGGGCGCGGATGTGCAGTACCTCGCCGGTCCCCGCGCGGGTCGCGAGGATCGGGTGATAGCCGCGCTTGTGGGTGTAGCCGTAGCTGGCGCCCTGCTTGTCATAGCCGTATACCTCGCCGACGAAGCTGTCGATGTCGACGACGAGGCGCTGACCGCCCGGGCCGGCACCAGTCGTCCAGGCGCGCCGGAGACTGTCGGCCAGCACCCGATCGAGCTGGCGGACATGCCCGAACGTGAACGCACGCAGAAACGTGCCCAATGTCGACGGCGCCGCAACGCGATGACCGACGACAGCCCGCGTCTGACCCGAGCGCAACAGATCACAGTCCTCGATGCAATCCGCTCCGAGCGCCATCGCACTTAGCATCGTCATCACCTTGCGGCCCGGGTTCGCCGCCCCCGGCCGCTCGCCAAGATCAACGGTCCGGTCGATCAAACCCTCGATCCCAAGCCGATCGGCGAGCACCGCGGGAAGCAGAACACCCGCGTTCGCGACCACGCGCTCGTCGTCGAACACGACCCTCGCGCCGTCCGGCAGACCGTTCACCATGCAGGTGACCCCCTGACGCAGGACCCGCAGCCGCTGGCACGGCCCGTCTTACCTGCTCAGGGGGTCATTTAAGACCCCGCCCCGGACAGACCCCCAGCGCCACAACGGTGGATTGAGGCTAAGCCGCGTCGGGCGGCTGCGGCGGAGTGATGTCGACCGGCGGCGGAAGGACCGTCACACCCGGCGCGAGCGGCGGAACCGGAGCCACTCGGCGCATCGCGACCGGCGGGGTCAGCGGCGGGACCGGAGCCGCTGCGTGGGTCGCAAGCGACGGCGCGAGCGGTGGAACCGGGGCCAGCGGGGTCGCGAGCGCCGCCGTGACCGGCGTGTGCGCCTCCGGCGCGTACGCCTCCGGGTGATCGGGATTGTGGTCGAGGCTGATCGTCTCGCGGAACTCCTTGAGCCCCGACCCGAGCGTCTTGGCGAGCTCCGGAAGGCGCTTGGGACCGAGGAAGATCAACGCGACCATCGCGATGAAGGCAAGATGGATTGGGTTCATTATTCCGGTCATGTAACAGCCTTCTACGCGGCCGACGGACAACACGGATCATATGCGCCCTCCCGGCGGCGAACCGGCTTCCACGGCCCACCTGGCGGCCGGCTGCCCTCAGGCGCGGGGCAGGACGCGCGGCTCGGCCCGGCGGATCCGCCGCCGGAGCACCCGGACCTCGTACCCGGCGCCCAGCGCCAACGCCCGGTCGCACGCGTCCAGGCACTCCCCCAGCCGGTCGGTCCGGGCCAGGGCGTGGGCCAGTCGCGAGGCCGCGTCCTTCGACTCCGGGTCGCGGCTGACCGCCTGCTCGCAGGCCGAGACCTCTCCCCCGACATCGCCGGCCAGCTGCCGGGCGAGTGCGAGGTCGAGCAGACCCTCCGTGCTCGGGCCGAGGCCGTGCGCCCGCTCGAGCGCGTCGAGCGCCGCATCCCGCCGCAGCAGACGCAGCCGCAGCCGGCCGAGCCGCTCCCACCCCCCCGCATCCCCCGGCGCCCGTTCGGCCGCCCGCTCGGCCGCCTCCGCGGCCAGGTCGATCGCCCCGATGTCCTCGTAGATCCGTGCCGCGAACCGATGGGCCGCCGGCCGGTGCGGCTCGACCCGCGCCCAGTCGCGGACCGCCCGTCCCGCCGCCTCGAGGTTCCCCGCCTGCCAGAAGGCCAGCGTCATCAGGCGAAGCACCGCCACGTCCGCCGGATCGGCGTCGCGGGCGTAGATCAGCCGGCGGGCCGCAAGCTCGTACTTCCCCTCGGCGAGGGCGTGCTGCGCCGCGACCATGAACCGCTGCACTCGCGCGGAACCCGCGTCCGGCTTGGAGAAGTCGACGAACTGGAGACCGCCTGCCGGGACCGTCCGCACGCCATGGCTGAAGGCGACCCGCGCCCACTGCTGGATCTCGTCGCCCTCCCCCGAGAAGTAGACGCCGGTCACCGAGCCGACGCCCCACTCCGGATAGGCGAGGCAGCGGGCATACCGGTGGACCACCGAATGGTCGGGCGCCCGGCTGCCGAACGGGTCGTGGACCTTGCGCTCGGTGTCCGCCCTGCGCGCCCGTTCCTGCTCCTCGTAGGCCCGCCGGCCAGCCTCCGCCCGCGCCGCCCGTGTCGCCGCCGCCGAGACCTTGACGGCGTTGCGCGAGACCTGCCCTCCCCGCGATCCCTCCGCCAGCCGCTCGAGCTCGTCGGCCGCCTGATTGACCGCCTGGAGATGGCGCTGATGCTCGCCCTGGCGGCCGGGCGGCGCGATGTCCGGATGCCACTGCTTGGCCATCCGCCTCCGCGCCAGCTGAACCTCCCGCTGGTCGAAGGGCGGCTCAAGCTCGAGGAGCAGGAGCGCCTGCTCGAGGTCGAAGAGACTCGCCATTTCACCGGATCACGTTAGCGAGCCGCGGCCGGCGACCCGGGAGAAGTCGCCCGACGGTCTATCCTCACGTTCTCATGGCGCCTCAATACGTCTTCACGATGTACAAGATGACGAGGTCCTTCCCGCCGGACAAGACCGTCCTCAAGGACATCACGCTGGCCTTTCTCCCGGGCGCCAAGATCGGCGTGCTCGGCTACAACGGGTCGGGCAAGTCGACCCTTCTGAAGATCATGGCCGGCCTCGACAAGGACTACCGCGGCGACGCCGAGCTCGCCGCCGGAGCGACCGTCGGCCTGCTCGAGCAGGAACCCCAGCTCGACCCGACCAAGGACGCCCGGGCCAACGTCCTCGAAGGCGTCGCCCACATCCACGCCCTCGTCGAGCGCTTCAATCTGATCGCCGCCAACTACTCAGACGAGACGGCCGACGAGTTCGCCCGCCTCCAGGAGCAGATCGACGCGGCCGACGCCTGGAACCTCGACGGGATGATCGACCACGCGATGGACGCCCTGCGCTGTCCACCGCCCGACGCCGACGTGTCGTTGCTCTCGGGCGGCGAGCGCCGCCGGATCGCCCTCTGCCGCCTGCTCCTCTCCCAACCGGATCTGCTGCTGCTCGACGAGCCGACCAACCACCTCGACGCCGAGTCGGTCGACTGGCTCGAGCACCACCTCGCCGAGTACAAGGGCACCGTCGTCGCCGTGACCCACGACCGCTACTTCCTCGACAACGTCGCCGGCTGGATCCTCGAGCTCGACCGCGGACGCGGGATCCCCTACGAGGGCAACTACTCCGGCTGGCTCGAGCAGAAGCAGATCCGCCTCGCCCAGTCCGAGAAGCAGGAGGTCTCCCGCCAGCGGACGATCGCCTCCGAGCTCGAGTGGGTCCGCACCAACGCCAAGGGCCGCCGCAAGAAGGCCAAGGCCCGGCTCGCCAACTACGACGCCCTGCTCGCGCAGGAGTCCGAGGTCAAGCTCGACCAGGTGCAGATCCACATCCCGGCCGGACCCCGGCTCGGCGACGTCGTGGTCGAGGCCGACGCCCTGACCAAGGGCTACACCGACCGCCTGCTGATCGAGTCGCTCTCCTTCTCCCTGCCCCGCGGCGGGATCGTCGGCGTGATCGGCCCGAACGGCGCCGGCAAGACCACGTTGTTTCGGATGATCACCGGCGACGAGCAGCCCGACGGCGGCGCCCTGCGAATCGGCGAGACCGTCGAGCTGGCCTACGTCGACCAGTCGCGCGACGAGTTGGACCCGGAGAAGAACGTCTGGGAGGAGATCTCCGGCGGCCTTGACCAGATCCAGGTCGGCGGCCGGTGGGTCAACTCCCGCCAGTACACGGCCTCCTTCAACTTCAAGGGCGGAGATCAGCAGACGCGGGTCGGCAAGCTCTCCGGCGGCGAGCGCAACCGCGTCCACCTGGCGAAGCTGCTCCGTCGCGGCGGCAACCTCCTCCTGCTCGACGAGCCGACCAACGACCTCGACGTCGACACCCTCCGCGCGCTGGAGGAGGCCCTCCTGTCGTTCGCCGGCTGCGCCGTCGTGATCTCCCACGACCGGTGGTTCCTCGACCGCGTCGCGACCCACGTCCTCGCCTTCGAGGGCGACAGCCAGGTCACCTGGTTCGAGGGGAACTTCGAGGCCTACGAGGAGCACCGGCGTGAGATCCTCGGCGCCGAGGCCGACCGGCCACGCCGGCTGACCTACAAGCGGCTCGTTCGCGGTTAGGGGCGGCCGGCTCGCAGCTCCCCGCGACTCGCCCGGCCGGCCGGCCGCGCTCCGGTCGTTACCCCGAGGCGAGCAGCTGGCGCAGCACGTACTGGAGGATTCCCCCTTGGCGGAAGTAGTCGGCCTCCTTCGGCGTGTCGATCCGCACCCTCACCTCGAACTCCTTCTCGCCCGCCCGGACGGCTGCCCGCACTGGCAGGCGACCAGCGTTGAGCTCGTCGGCGACGCCCGTGATCGCGAACTCCTCCTCCCCGGTCAGACCGAGCGAGGCCGCGTTCTCTCCGGAGGCGAACTGCAGGGCGAGGACGCCCATCCCGACCAGGTTCGACCGGTGGATCCGCTCGAAGCTCTCGGCGATCACCGCTCGCACGCCGAGCAGCGCCGTCCCCTTGGCCGCCCAGTCGCGAGACGACCCCGACCCGTACTCCTTGCCGCCGAGCACGACCAGCGGGACGCCCTCGACCTGGTAGCGCATCGCCGCGTAGTAGATCGGAATGACCTCCCCGTCCGGCAGGTGGCGGGTCACGCCGCCCTCGGTCCCCGGAGCCAGCTGGTTGCGCAGGCGGATGTTCGCGAAGGTCCCCCGCATCATCACCTCGTGGTTGCCGCGCCGCGCGCCGTAGGAGTTGAACTCGCTCGGGACCACACCGAGCGCCTTGAGGTAGGTGGCCGCCGGCCCGTCGCGCTCGATCGAGCCGGCCGGCGAGATGTGGTCGGTCGTCACCGAGTCGCCGAGCACCGCCAGCGCCCGTGCGCCGCCGATGTCCGTGATCGGGTCGGCCTCCGCCTGGAGGGACTCGAAGAACGGCGGCCGGCGGACATAGGTCGAATCGTCGTTCCACTCGAAACGGTCGCCCGTCGGGATCACGAGCCCCCGCCACCGCTCGTCCCCGTCGAAGACCTCGCCGTAGCTCTTGCGGAACATGTCCGAATGGACCGCCCGTTCGACTGCCTCGGCGACCTCCCGCTCGGTCGGCCAGACGTCTCGCAGATAGACCGGAGTGCCGTCGTCGGCGACGCCGAGCGGGTCCGCGACGATGTCGCAGTCCATCGAGCCCGCCAGCGCGTAGGCGACGCACAAGGGCGGCGAGGCCAGGTAGTTCAGCTTCACGTCGGCGTTGATCCGACCCTCGAAGTTACGATTGCCCGAGAGGACCGAGACGACCGCGAGATCGTTCTCGCGGACCGCCGCCGAGACCTCCGGCGCCAGCGGCCCCGAGTTGCCGATGCACGTCGTGCATCCATAGCCGACGAGATGGAATCCCAGCGTCTCCAGCGGTTCGGTCAGGCCAGCCCGGTCGAGATACTCGGTGACGACCTTCGACCCGGGGGCGAGCGACGTCTTGACCCACGGACGCGTCCGCAGGCCGCGGGCGACCGCGTTGCGCGCGAGGATCCCCGCGGCCATCATCACCGACGGGTTCGACGTGTTCGTGCAACTCGTGATCGCCGCGATCACGACGTGCCCGTGGTTGAGCTCGGTCTCCCGTCCGTCGGCCAGACGCAGGCGGACCCGGGTCGCGGCCGGCGGTGCCGCGTGGACGACCTCATCGGGAACCCCGCTTGCCTCGGCCGCCGCTCGCGCCATCGCCGCCGCGTGTGGTCCCGGATCGGCGTTCGACGGCGGGTCGGACGCCGGGAACGACATCCACGAGCCGGTCTCCTGGGAGGAGAATCTCCCCGCGTCGGGATGCTCGTTATCCGGCAGGTAATGCGACAGCGCCCCCCGAAACGAGCCCTGGGCCTCGCTCAGCCTGACCAGATCCTGCGGCCGCTTCGGTCCGGCGATGCTCGGCACGACGCTCGCCAGGTCGAGCTCGAGCAGCTCGGAGTAGGCCGGCGCCACCGACTCGTCGTCGTGCCAGAGACCCTGCGCCCTCGCGTACGCCTCGACCAGCGCGATCTGGTCGGCCGGCCGCCCGGAGAGCTCGAGGTAGCGGAGCGTCTCCTGGTCGATCGGGAAGATCGCGCAGGTCGATCCGAACTCCGGTGACATGTTGCCGATCGTCGCCCGGTCGGCAAGCGGCAGGTTGGCCAGCCCGGCGCCGTAGAACTCGACGAACTTCCCGACCACGCCGTGTGAGCGCAGCTGCTGGGTCACCGTGAGCACGAGGTCGGTCGCCGTCGCGCCCTCCGGCAGCCGCCCGTGGAGCCGGAAGCCGACCACCTGGGGGATCAGCATCGGCATCGGCTGGCCGAGCATCGCCGCCTCCGCCTCGATCCCACCGACGCCCCACCCGAGGACGCCGAGGCCGTTGACCATCGTCGTGTGGGAGTCCGTCCCGACGACCGTGTCCGGATAGGCCCGGCCGGTCGCGTCGTCGACGAAGACGACGCGAGCGAGGTATTCGAGGTTGACCTGGTGGACGATCCCCGTGTCCGGGGGCACGACCTTGAACCGGCGGAAGGCGTCCTGCCCCCAACGCAGGAACGCGTAGCGCTCCTCGTTGCGCTCGAACTCCCGCTCGGCATTGCGCCGGAACGCATCCCGCGTACCCGAGACGTCGACCTGGACCGAGTGGTCGATCACGAGCTCGGCCGGAACCAGCGGGTTGATCTTCCCCGGATCCCCGCCCATCGCCGCCATCGCGTCGCGCATCGCTGCCAGGTCGACGACAGCCGGCACGCCGGTGAAGTCCTGCATCAGGACGCGGGCCGGCGTGAACGCGATCTCCTTGCTCGGCTCGGCCGCCGGATCCCATCCGGCCAGAGCCTCGATGTCGGCCGCCACGACCGCCCCGTTTCCCTCCGTCCGCAGGAGGTTCTCGAGCAGGATCTTCAGCGAGAAGGGGAGTCCTCCGACATCGAAGGCCGGCTCGAGCGCGTCGAGGCGGAAGATCTCGAAGGTCCGCCGGCCGACCGTGAGCTCCCCACGGGCACCAAAGCTGTTCACGGCCATGAGCGGTCTCCTGGTCTCGGGGAGCGACGACTCGCAAGTCTCCCAAAACAGCGTGCACCACCTGCTCCCACGCCGGCCACCGGCGCCGGAGATCAAACGAGTGTCCACGTTTCGTCCCCCAATCGAAGCCCGGGTCGGGTCCCCCCGATAACACGGATGCAAGCCGTCTGATTTCCCGGAGGCAACACAATGGCCCGCAAGTCCCAGCATTCACGGAAGATCAGCCTCCTCGCGACGATGCTCGTCGGCGCCGCGATCATCGCCCCGGCACCCGCATCCGCGGCCGCCGCCCGGGGCCACGCGGCCAAGGTCGGCCACCATGCTTCGACCAGGTCCCACAAGGCGGCCTCCCACAAGAAGGCGCGGCACGCCGTCAAGGCCTCACACCACAAGAGGACGGTCGCCCCGCTCGTCGTCGGTCCCACCGCGGCCACGGCCCCGGACCCCGTCGCACCGGTCTACACGTCCGCCTCGTCGGCCGCCTGCGCCGACGGAGGTCTGGTCCCGACCAGCACGAACCTCGCGCAGATCCGCGCGGCGACACTCTGTCTGATCAACCAGCAGCGCGCCGCCGCCGGCCTTGGCCCGCTGCGTGAGAACGCCGCCCTCGACACGGCCGCCCAGTCGCACTCCGACGACATGGTCTCAGGCAACTACTTCGATCACACCGCCCCGTCCGGCGCCGACCCACTCAGCCGGGTCGTGGCCGCCGGGTTCGCGACCGTTGACAGGGTCCTCGACCTCGGCGAGAACATCGCCGCCGGCGCCGACTCGCTGGCGACCCCGGACGCGACGGTCGCCAACTGGATGGGCTCGCCGCCCCACCGCGCGAACATCCTCGACCCGACCTTCAAGCAGACCGGCGTCGGCGTCACCGCCGCGGTCCCCTCGGTCCTCGGCCTCGGCGGGTCGGGCGCGACCTACACGGAGACCTTCGGCACGGCCGAGTAGGGCCGAGTAGGGGTCCGACGCCGCGCTGGCGCCAGACCCCCGCGCCGCCTCGGACGGCCGCCGGCTCGGTCGGCCACCGCCTCCGTCGGCCGGCCTCTTGGTCGGTCGCGAGCTCGCTCGGCGGGGCTCAGCGCGTCGGGAACACGGTGAACGGGACCAGCGAGACGTCGGTGAACGCGTCCTCGTCGTTGGCCGGGTTTGCGTTGGCCCCCGGACCGGTGCAGACCGCCGGAGCGACGGTGGGCGTGCCGGTGCCCGGGCAGAGGAAGACGTCGGCGTTGCGCGTGTCCGACCACAGCGGGTGGGCCAGATCGAGCGCCGAGAGGCCCGTGTAGTCGCCGAGGAAGTCGCCCTCGAACTCGGTCGGCGGCGGCATCGACGACGAGGTGACCCGACGGGTCGCAAAGCCGGTGAGGTTCCGCGATCCCGAGAGGCTCACGTCCGAGGCGCCGGTCGCCTCGTCGGTCCCGTACTGGCGGTCGTAGTAGGACACCGCGAGCGTCCCCGTCCGCGTGAAGTCGGCCCACTGCCAGAACTGATCGCTCGTCGCCTGACCGGCGTCCTGGTTGACGCTCGTCATCGACCGCGGATCGGTGCTCGTCCCCGTGAACGTCGCCCCCCCGTCGTTGGACACGCTGACGAGGATGTCGTTGTTGCACGCGCCCGCCGTCTTGACGCCCGTGTAGACGGGGTTCCCCGCGCCACTGAAGCCGGCCGGGACGCACCCGTTGGCCTCGTTGGAGTGCGAGTTGATGTACGAGCCGAAGGTCACGACGACCTGGCGCGGGTTTGTCGGGTTGACGACGCCCGACGGGTAGTTCACGGCCCGGAAGAACGAGTTTGCGGTTGCGCCCTTCTCCGGCACGCACGCACGCCCGGGATCCAACCCGGCCTGGTAGGTCGGGCAGTCGGGAAGGTCGTAGTAGTCGCCGACCTTGACCGGTGCCGAGAATGTGTTGCCGCCGTCGAGGGACTTGGCCAGCAGCATCTGGTAGCGGTTGTCGCCGGCCACGACCGCGTCGCCGCCCGCGTCGCCACCCGGATCCCCCGGCTTTGACGCCTGGTTGTTGAAGCTCGCATACGCGACGTAGAGCGCGCCGTCGCGTCCGGTGAACGGCTGGGAGAACTGGTTCTCGTTGCAGTTCCCGTTGGGCGTCCCCGCGCCGAACGTGTTCGTGCAGAACGGGCTCGTCTGGCTGACCAGGTGCCGCGGGCTGAAGTGCTCGCCGTAGTCGGAGGAGTACGACTCCCAGATGTAGGCGCTCCCGTCCGAGGAGAACTCGGTCCAGCTCACGTAGACGCGGTCCTGGAACGGGCTGCCCGGATGGTTGTCCACGGTCAACAGCTGCTTGTCCTCGAACGCCGGCACGCCGCTCCCTGAGAGGTCGGAGCTCTCGGCCACCGGCCGGCCCGGGAAGTTCCACGACGCCCCGTGGTTCTGGGTCGAGCGAAAGACGTAGAACGCACTCGAGAGGTCCGGGTTCGAAGCCGTCGGAGCCCCCCGGTTGAAGACCTGGCACGAGAGGTAGGCGTTGCCCTTCGTGTCCCACGCGACCGACGTGTCGCCCCCGGCCTGCCAGTACTGGCGGTCCGAGCCGAAGGTCGGCTGGCCACGCGTGAAGGACATCGGCACGCTCGTGTCGTTCCAGTGGAGCCCCGCGTCCACGCTGAACGCCGCGCCGCACTGACCGTCGCCCCGGCGGTAGTCGTTGAAGCTCGCCACGAGGTGCGTCGGCGACGACGGATCCTGCGCGATCGACGTCTCGTTCTGCGCCTGGGCACGGCCCTGGAGGTCCGCGTCGGTCACGTTGAGGCAGTTCTGGTTGACCTTGACGTTCGATCCGATGACCTGCCCGCAGTTGCCGCCGCCGAGCGGAACGTAGTTGTCGAGCGCGCCGGCCAGCCGCAGCGAGCCGGCCGCCGGCAGCACGGCGTGAGTCGCACCAAGGCCGGCGATCTCGCTCGACGCGAAGCCCGAGAGGATCCGCTTCTGGATCTTGTTGAGGTGCCCGTAGCTGAGCGCCTGGGCGATCGTCGACCCTCCGACCAGCGCGACGACCAGCAGTCCCGCAACACAGCAACCGAGCGCCGCCACGACGATCCGCTTCCTCATTCCCAGTCCTCTCGCCAATCCTCTGGACCCCCGCGCGATCTCCGCCGCGGCCGGTCCGATATCCAGACTCCCGCCGGTGACGCTATCCAGCGGCCCGAGGCCTGTCAAGGGCTCCGCCGGTCCGGCCGACGCCGTCCGGGCGATTACCTCGCGCCGCGCTCGCCCACCCGGCTGGGCCCGACCGCCGCGCCGCGCGCCCCACCGCAGCGAGGCCCGACCGCCGCGCTGCGCGCCCCACCGCAGCGAGGCCCGACGCCTGTCCGGCGCCGGGCCCCTCACCTGATGCGGTGATCGCTGCGGTTCCTGTCCGGTCGGCCAACCACCGGCCGAGCGCCGCTGCCGCTACGCGGTGACCGTGATGCTCACCGGCGCCGTCGCCGCCCCCTGGTTGTCGGGGCCGCCCGGGATCAGGACCCGGAACACCTTGGTACCGCCGGTGTAGAGCGTCCGTGCGATCGAGTAGCTCGAGTTCGCGCCGACCGTCGTGACGACGATCGTGTGGAAGCCCGACCCGGTCGCGTTCTGGCGCTGGAGGTAGATCACGTGGCCGGTCTTGTTCGGTGTCACCGAACCGCTGAAGGTGACCGACTGACCGGCCGCGACCGTGGTCGCCGACACCGCCCCGGTGATCGCGTCCTTGACTCCGACGAACAGCCTCGACGACGACTTCCCGCCGCCGGTAACCCGGTAGAAGGTGTTGTTGATCGGCGCCTGCGTGAAGCTGTAGTTCCCGCTCGCGTCAGCCGTCGCCGTCGCGACCGGGACGTAGCCCGTGTCGTCGGTCGACGCCAGCAGCGTCATCAGCTGGCCCGCGCCTGCCTGGAGCGTTCCCGAGATCGTCTCGGTCGACCCGACCGGCAGCGGGTTGGTCGCCGCGTCGATCGTCAGCGCCGCGTTCTGCGCCTGCTCGATCTGGTAGTCGAGCGGGCTCGAGTCGCTCACCGCGTTCTTCCCGTCGGCCGGGATCTCGACGCGGATGCTCGCGTCGCCGGGGACCGAGAAGCGGTGGACGATCGCGAATGCCCCACCGGCGCCGACGCGCCCCTTGTCGATCGTGTTCCAGTGGTTGCCGCTCGAGGTGTCCTGACGCTGGAGGAGCACCCGCGCGCCGCCCTTCGCCGGGTTCACGGTGCCCGAGAATGTGTACGGGTGCGCCGGCCCCGTCAGCAGGGTCGACCCGTCCGCCGGTCCGGAGAGCGTGACCAGTGCCTGGACCCGCTCGCGGACGATCCGGCTGGTGACACCGTTCGCGCGCACGTACCACGCCCGGTTCGTGGTGACGACACCGTCGGCCCGCGAGAACTCGTAGGACCCGGTCGAGCTCGTGTGTGTCGTGCCGATCAGCGTGAACCGCGGTTGGCCCGCGATCCGGTGGAACAGCCTGACCAGGGCCCCGCTGTCGTTCTTTGCCGTCAGCTGTCCGAAGATCACGACCGGATCACCGGAGACGATCGGGTTCGGCGCCGCCGTGATCGTGATGTGCTTGGCCGCCGCCACGGCCGGCGCCGCCGCCAGCCCGGACCCTGCCATCGAGGTGAGCGCGGCCGCGGTCACCGCGGCGCTGCTCAGGTACTTGAATCGCATCTGCTGCCTCCTGTCGAGGATCGTCCTGCCGATGCTCAATCCAACCGCCGGTGGGCATCAGAGGTGCGGGGTGTTAAACGTGCCTAACAGGCCGCAACTACGGCCTGCGCAACGTGATTCAAAGAGGATCGGCCCACCCCCGGCGACCCCCCGGGCGACCCCGCCGGCCGCCCCCGCCGGCACCCCGCGGCCACGCGACGGCCACGCCACCGCCAACTCCGCAGCCACCGCCCAGCCGATCCGCTCGCTACCGTGCACCCGACCGATGGCCGCCGTCCCCGAAAGTCAGCCCGCCTTCTCGCTTGCCCTCACCCAGGATCAGAAGGACATCCGCGACTGGGTCCACGGATTCGCCGCCGGCGTCGTCCGGCCGGCCGCGGCCGACTGGGACGAGCGCGAGGAGACGCCGTGGCCGGTGATCGCCGAGGCCGCCAAGATCGGCCTGTACGGCTTCGAGTCGATCGCCCAGTTCTACGCCGACCCGACCGGCCTGACCCTGCCGATCGTCAACGAGGAGCTGTTCTGGGGCGACGCGGGGATCGGCATGGCGATCATGGGCACGACGCTCGCGGTCGCCGCGATCTTCGCGACCGGCACGCCCGAGCAGTTCCTCGAGTGGGCGCCGCAGTGCTTCGGCACACCGGATGACCCGAAGGTCGCCGCGTTCTGTGTCTCAGAGCCCGACGCCGGCTCCGACGTCTCGTCCCTGCGAACCCACGCCCGCCATGACGAGGCGACCGGCGACTGGGTGCTCAACGGCCAGAAGGCCTGGGCCACGAACGGCGGGATCGCCGACGTCCACGTCGTCGTCGCGTCGGTCGACCGCGACCTCGGCGCCCGTGGACAGGCGTCCTTCGTGATCGGGCCCGACACGCCCGGCCTGCAGATCGGCGCGAAGGTCCGCAAGCACGGCCTGCGCGCGTCGCACACGGCCGACGTCTTCTTCGACGACTGCCGCCTCCCCGCCGGCAGCCTGCTCGGCGGCAAGGACCGCCTCGACGAGCGGCTCGCCCGCGCCCGGGACGGCCACAGCTCGCGGGGCCAGGGGGCGATGGCCACCTTCGAGGTCACCCGGCCGACGGTCGCCGCGATGGCCGTCGGGATCGCCCGCGCCGCCTACGAGTTCGCCCTCGACTACGCGAAGAACCGCCGCCAGTTCGGCCGGCCGATCATCGACAACCAGTCGATCGCCTTCACGCTCGCCGACATGCGGATGGAGATCGACGCCGCCCGCCTGCTCGTCTGGCGGGCCTCGTGGATGGGGCGCAACCAGATCCCCTTCGCGGCCGCCGAGGGGTCGATGAGCAAGCTGAAGGCCGGCGAGGTCGCCGTCTGGGCGACCGAGCGGGCGATCCAGATCCTCGGCGGGAACGGCTACTCCCGCGACTACCCGGTCGAGCGCTGGCACCGGGACGCCAAGATCTACACGATCTTCGAGGGCACGAGCGAGATCCAGCGCCTCGTGATCGCGCGGGCGATCTCCGGAATCCAGATCAGATGAAGCTCCCCCGGCGACGCGCCGGTCAGCCGCGATCCCCGCGCCAGACCGAGGCCTGGCTGCGCTCGAAGCCATGGGCCGGCGCCCCGATCCCGCGAGACGTCGCGGATGTGCCGACGATGCTCGGGACGGACGAGCGCGCCCTGCTCTACGTCCTCGCCCGCGACCACGTCCGCGGCGATGGAGCGATCATCGACGCCGGCTGCTTCCTCGGCGGCTCGACGATCGCCCTCGCGTCCGGCCTGGCCGAGAACCCCCGCGGCGACGGGTCCCGTCCGATCCAGACCTACGATCTCTTCACGCTCGAGCAGACCTACATCGACTCCTACCCCGGCCTCGTCGGCGAGATCCCCGCCGGCCAGTCGATGCGCCCGCGCTTCGAGGAGCTACTCGGCCCGCTGCTCGAATACGTCTCGGTCAACGAGGGCGACATCTGCCGGCGCAGGTGGACCGGCGAACCAATCGAGCTTCTGTTCATCGACATCTGCAAGTCCTGGGCGATCAACGACCACGTCACGCGCGAGTTCTTTCCGGCCCTGATCCCCGGCCACAGTGTCGTCATCCAGCAGGACCTCGTCCACGAATGGCTCCCTTATCTCCACATCACGATGGGCCTCTTCGCGGATTCATTCGAGCTGATCGACTCGGTCCCCTTCTGCTCGGCTGTCTATCTCAACACGCGGGCCGTCTCGATCACCCGGATCCCCAACAACCTGCGGGAGGAGTTGACCCCCGAGCGCAAGCTCGAGCTCTTCGACCGGGCGGTCGCGCCGTTCACCGGCGAGGATCGCGGCGTGATCGAGTGCTCGCGGGCCGTCCTCCTGTCGGACCTCGGCCGCCATGGCGACGCCGTCGCCCACCTCGACGCCGTCGCCTCGCGCCACAGCGCCTCCGATCGGGTCCAGCACATCGGCCGAGACGTCGGCGGCTGGCTGGCGACCCAGGCATCAGGCGCGCCGCCGTCCGATCCCGGCGCTCAGAATCAGGGGGCGGTTCCCCCGGCTTAGCCGCAGGTCGGACGTGCTCGTGCCCGGGAGGTCAACCGTGTGGAAGCCGGCCGCGAGAACCTGCCACGTGACCGTGTCGCCCTGGTGAATCGTCACCGTCAGTGTGAAGAACGCGTCGACCCCGGCCCCGTAGCGGGCCTGGACCGACTTCTGGAAGGCGGCGGGTCCCGTCGCAGCGTCCTTGACTGGCCACGCCCGGGACGGTAGCGTCGCGTCCGTGGCGACCGCTGCCGTGCCGAGCACTGCCGTGCCGATCGACGGGCCGCCGGACCGCGCCGGTCGGCCACTCGAGCGTCCGGAATTCGAGATCGTCCCGCGCAGGGGCCTGATCTTGGTGGGCGTGATCTTCGTCGGCCTGGTCGCCGCGATCGCCTCCAACAAGGTCTGGCCGGTGACCTTCCTCCACGTCGCCGGCGGCGCCGCGTGGACGACGCTCGACCTCTTCCTCGGGTTCGTGCTCGGACCGATCATCGGCCGGATGTCGGTTCCCGCGCGTGTCGAGTTCACGACCCGCCTGATGCCCAAGATGGTGCTGATCATGCCGACCGTGGTGGCCGTCACGCTCGCCGCCGGCTGGCAGTTGGCCAGCCGGACCGGGACCCTCCTGAGCACGTATCCCCTCCACGGGTGGGTGATCGCGAGCTTCGTCGTCGTAGGCGTGATGGCCGTGATCGCGCTCGGCCTGCTCGAGCCGGCCAACATCGCCGTGCTGGTCGAGCTCAAGAAGACCCGGCCGAACCCGGCCGTGATCGAAGGCCTGATGAAGCGCTTCCTCTACGCCGCCGGCGTCCTCGGCGCGATGCAGATCGCCACGCTGGTGATCATGACCAAGCTGTCCAGTGGATAACCGCCGCCTGCCGCCGGTCACCCAGGTCGGCATGGTTTCGCTCGCGCTGATCGTCGCCGGAGGGATCTACCTCTCGTCGCACATACCCCAGCACGTTCCCCTCGGCCCCGCCGTCGTCCTGCTGGCCGCGTCGGCGGTCCTCCTGGCCGGGAACCTCAGCCTCCTCGCGCGGGTCGAGGGCTTCGCGTGGGCGAAGTTCTTCGAGGTCGCCAAGTGGTCGCTGCTCGCCTACACGGTGATCGCCGGCCTGATCGAGTACACGTTCCTTCGCAACCACCTGTCCGGCGGCCCGCTCGTCGTCCTGACGCTCTCACTCGTCGTCTTCGCCGTGCACGTCCCCGTCCTGATCGGGTTCACGGCCGCCCGCTACTGGGACGTCGACCCGGCGTCCGCGGACACCTGACTCAGGCGGCAGCCGAAAAAAAGGGCCTCGACGCCCGGCGCGGCTCAGCCGAGCAGCGCGGCGATCTGGTCGTAGTCTGAGAGCGGCACCGTGCGCAGCTCGCCGGTCGCCTCGGTCAGCTCTACCATCTCGGTCTTCGTTCCCCGCAGCGCCGCCATCTTCCCGAACCGGCCCTCGTGGATCGCGTCGATCGCCTGGGCGCCCAGCCGGGTCCCGAGCACCCGATCGAACGCCGTCGGCGTCCCGCCCCGCTGGATGTACGCGAGCTGCGTGAGCCGCGTCTCGAAGCCCGTCAGGCCGGTCAGCTGGCTCTCCAGCCACTGGCCGATCCCACCCAGCTTGACATGGCCGAACTCATCGAGCTCGGTCGCCGCGTCGGGCATCCCACCCTCCGGGAGTGCTCCCTCAGCACAAACAATCAGCGACGCCCGGCTGCCGCGATCATGCCGCGCCTTGAGGGTCGCCACGATCTCCTCGAGGACGAATGGCTTCTCGGGGATCAGGATGATGTCCGCCCCGCCGGCGATGCCCCCGTGCAGGGCGATCCACCCGGCGTGGCGGCCCATGACCTCGACGAGCATGTTCCGGTGGTGGCTCTCGGCAGTCGTGTGCAGCCGGTCGCACGCCTCGCAGACGACCTGGATCGCCGTGTCGAAGCCGAAGGTCTGGTCGGTCGCTGAGAGGTCGTTGTCGATCGTCTTCGGCACGCCGACGACGTTCACGCCGTGGTCGGTATACAGACGTGTCGCCACGCCGAGCGTGTCCTCCCCGCCGATCGCGATCAGCGCGTCCAGCCTGCCGAGGTTCTCGACGACCGCCTTGACACTGTCCTCGCCCCGCTTGAACGGGTTCGTCCGGCTCGACCCGAGGATCGTTCCACCGCGCGGGAGGATCCCCCGGGTCGACTCGCGGGTCAGGGGAAAGCTGTCGTTCTCGAGCGGGCCGCGCCACCCGTCGCGGAAGCCGACGAACTCGTCGCCGTAGGCGGCGATGCCCTTCCGGACCGCCGCCCGGATCACAGCGTTGAGACCGGGGCAGTCGCCGCCACCGGTGAGAATGCCTATTTTCATGCGCGGAAACATAGCCAAACGCCCGGCCGCCGCAGCATGACGCGCCCCCAGCGGCTGATCCTGATCGCCTGCGTGCTCGGGTCGTCGGTCGTCTTCGTCGACTCGACCGTCGTCAACATCGCCCTCCCGTCGCTGCGCGCCGACCTCGGTGCCGGCCTGGGCGACCAGCAGTGGGTGATCGACGCGTACCTGCTCACGCTCGGCTCGCTCGTCCTGCTCGGCGGATCGCTCGGCGACCAGCTCGGCCGGCGGCGTGTCTTTGGGATCGGCGTCGCCGGATTCGGCCTCGCGTCGCTGTGTTGCGCGATCGCCCCGACCGTCGCCGTCCTGATCGGGATGCGGGCGGTCCAGGGGATCTTCGGCGCCCTCCTCGTCCCGAGCTCGCTCGCGATCATCACCGAGACCTTCCCCGCCGGGGCCGAGCGTGGGGCCGCGATCGGGACTTGGACCGCGGCGACGTCCGGCGCGATCGCCTTCGGCCCGCCGCTCGGCGGCGTCCTGATCGACACCCTGTCGTGGCGTGCGGTCTTCGCGATCAACGTCCCCCTCGTGCTCGCCACGCTGCGGCTGCTGAGGGCGATCCCTCCGTTCCCCCGGCGTCCGAGCCGGCTCGACTTCTCGGGCGCCGGGCTCTGCGCGCTCGGCCTGGCCGGCCCCGTGCTCGGCCTGATCGAGCAGCCGACCCACGGATGGGGCGACCCGCTCGTGCTGGGCCCGCTGCTCGCCGGCGGCCTCCTGCTGGCCGCCTTCGTCGCCCACGAGCGGCGCGATCCCGATCCGATGCTGCCGCTGTCGCTGTTCGCCGTCCGCGACTTCACCGTCGCCAACGCCGCAACCGTCGCGATCTACGCCGGGCTCGGCGCGCTGAGCTTCCTCGTGGCGATCTACGTCCAGCAGGTCGCCGGCTACTCGGCGGCCGAGGCCGGGCTGACGCTGATGCCGGTGACCGTGATGCTCGTCGCCTTCTCCCGCCGCTTCGGCCAGCTCGCCGCCCGCGTCGGGCCCCGCCTCCTGATGGGCTTCGGCCCGCTCGTCGCCGCCGCCGGCGCCGGCCTCTTCACGCGGCTCGGCCAGCACGTCGACTACCTCACCGAGCTCCTCCCGGCGGCGACGCTGTTCGGGCTGGGGATGTCGATGACGGTCTCGCCCCTGACGGCGACCGTCCTCGGCTCGGTCGCACCGACCCGGGCGGGCGTCGCCTCCGGCGTCAACAACGCCGTCGCCCGGATCGCCAGCCTCGTCGCGATCGCCCTGGTCGGCGTGCTCGTCTCGATGCGGTTCGACGCGGTTCTCGAGGGGCGCGTCGGGCACGGCGGCCGGCCGGTGGCAGCACCGAGGCCCCCGAGCGGCCAGATCCACCGGCTAGAGGCGCGTCCGCTCACGCGGCCGGGGCGGGTCCCCGTCGAGCTCGAGCGGGCCGCCGGCGCGGCCAACGTCAGCGCGTTCCGGTTCGGGATCGGCGCCGCCGCTGTGCTCCTGGGGCTCGGCGGGGTGCTCGCTTTCGCCGGCCTCTCGCGGGGTCAGCCGAGGAGCTCGGAGACCGCTACTGCGGGGATCTCGAGCAACGGCGAGAGCGACTCCCCGTCGGCGTAGGTGACGACCTCGTCGTAGGCGCCGGCGAGCGGGCGCCGATGGACGATCACCTGCCGTGCGGCGAGATCGACGATCCAGTACTCCGGGACGTCGGCGCTCGCGTAGTCGCGGGCCTTCTCCCGATCGCGCGCCTGTGACGTCTGGGCGACCTCGACGACCAGCAGCGCGGTCGTGGGCTGGCGCGACCGCGGCAGCGGCTCGACGACGATCAGGTCGGGGAGCAGGTAGCCGCCCGCGATCAGCAGCGTGCTCTGGACCCGCACTCGCCAGCTGCGATCGCGGACGCTCAGGAGGAACTCATTCAGCCATTCGAGCGCCCCGTCGTGTTCGGCTCCGATCGGAACCATGTCAAGCAGCACCCCCTGGACGAGCTCGATCCGGGCGTTCTCGTCGAGCACGCCGGCCGCCGCCATCTTGTAGACGTCCTCGACCGAGAGACGATGCACCGGAGCTGGACGCAGCTCGGAGGCCGCAGCCGGGACCATGCGACGAATCGTAGCCACCCGTGCGCCGGCTAGTCGGTGACGGGCCGCCGACCGACGACGGCCGGCCGCGCCGCCCGATCCGGGACGGACCCGGCGGCCGCCCACGCGTGGACGTAGCCGACCCAGGTCAGGGTCGCGAGGCAGACGTGGACCCAGACGAGCTCCGACGGGAGGGCCAGCTCGTACTGGGTGATTCCGACCACGCCCTGGGCGAGCAGGAGCAGGCAGACGAGCCGGAGCGTCCGCTCGAGCTCGGCGGTCCCCCGCCTGCGCGCCGCCCACCAGGTGGCGAGTGTCCCCAGGCCCATCAGGGTCACGAGGTAGCCGTGGTAGTGGATCAGCCGGCGGACGGTGTCCCCGCCCCAGAACGTCAGCCGCTGGACGAGCTGTCCGGTCCCCGACGCGCCGGCGTGCGGGCCGGCCGCGGTCGATGCGCTGCCGAGGAGGATTACGCCGACCGCGACGACCACGAGCACCCGCACGGCGATCACGGTCGCCTGGTCTGCGCCCGGCCGGCCGAGCTCGTCCGGCTCGTGGCGCGAGCGCCACCACAGCTCGAAGGCGGCGACGAGGATCACCATCGAGAGCCAGTAGTGCGACATCACCCATCCGGGCGCGAGCTTGTGGAGGACCGACTCGCCGCCGATCACCGCCTGTCCGATCACGCCGACCGGCAGCAGGGCGGCCAGGATCACGAGATCCCAGCGGCGCTCCAGCGGCCGGCGCAGGAACGCGCCGACGACCGCCGCGAGGGCGGCGGCCGAGACGAAGAAGATCAGGACCCGGTTGCCGAACTCGATCAGCGCGTAGCTGTTGAGCTGCGGTTGGAGCGACGTCCGCGTGCATCTGGGCCACGACGGACACCCGAGTCCCGACCCGGTGAGGCGGACGGCGGCGCCCGTGAGGACGACCAGGACGAGCGAGACGAGCGCCACGAGGGCGATCTTCTCGTATGTCTCGGCGTTGATCAGCCACCGGGCCTCGCGACGATTTCGCACGCCCAAAGGATGCCGCAAAGCCCGCCGTCTCGTACCGCCTCAGACCCCTCCAACCCCGAAACTCGGCGGGTTTCCGGGCTTCGTGGTCTTCGCTCGTCCGTCGAACCCGTTAGCTTTGACTCGAACACGGAACTTTCGAGAGGAGCGTCATGACGAAGAACGAGCTCGCTGGCAAGGTCGCTGAGAGCGCCGGAATCGGCGTCGGCCAGGCCAGAGACGCAGTTGACGCCGCATTTCAGGCGATCGCCGACCAGCTGGCAGACGGCGGCGAGGTTGCGGTTGCAGGATTCGGCAAGTTCAGCGTCAGCCACCGGGCGGCGCGCAGTGGCCGCAACCCGGCCAATGGCGAGACGATCCAGATCGCCGCGAGCAACGCCGCGAAGTTCTCGGCTGCCGCCGCCCTCAAGAAGCAGCTCAACGCGTAGCAGTCCGCCGGGGGAGCGGACGGCGTCGCCTGCGTCACGCTGGTGGCGCCGTCGGTTTCAGCAGCCCAGGCCCGCCACGTCGTTTCGCCGGGGTGGCTGTACAGCCGGCGTCGCGCCCCCACAGCAGGCGTCGCGCCCCCACAGCAGGCGTCGCGGCCGCACAGCCGGCGTCGGGCCCGCACAGCCCGCGTCGCGCCCGCAAGCCGGGGCCGGTCGCGGCCGCAGAGGCGGGAACGGGCCCTTAAGCTGTCTGGGTGCGCGTCACATCGACCCGGCTCGACGGCCCGCTGCTGCTCGAGCCAGAGGTCTACGGCGACTCGCGAGGCTTCTTCGTCGAGACCTTCAGGTCAGCCGAGCTGCCTTCGCTCGGCCTCGGCGAGGCCGATGCGTTCGTCCAGGACAACCACTCGCGGTCGGTGTACGGAGTCGTTCGCGGCATGCATTTCGCGCTCGACGGTCAGATCGCCAAGCTCGTCCGGTGCGCTCGCGGGGCGATCGTCGACGTGGTCGTCGACATTCGGGCAGGCTCGCCCCATTTCGGCGGGTGGGAGGCGTTCACGCTCGACGACGAGACCCACGCCCAGCTGTTCGTGCCGGCCGGCTTCGCACACGGCTTCTGTGTGACGAGCGAGGTCGCCGACGTCTGTTACAAGCAGACCGGCTACTACGACCCGTCGGTCGACCGCTCGATCGCCTATGACGATCCCGAGCTCGCGATCGAATGGCCGATCCCGCCGGCCGAGCGGATCGTCTCCAAGCGCGACGCCGAGTCACCTGCCCTGAGCGACGTCGCAGGCGAACTGCCATTCAAGTACCTCCGCTCATCGGCGGGCCCGCCCGACGGGCGCTGATCGTTCGTGGCAGTGACCCGCGAGCGTGACCCCCGCGGCTTCCGTACGTGACGTGCTGGCACCCGACGGAACGCACAGACCGTGAGCGGTACCTTTTGACAGCGTGGCCCACGCAGATCACGACCGGCAGCGGTCGACAGAGAGAATGCCGGAGCAGATGAAGCGAACGCACGCACGCCCGCCCGTGATCTCACCGGACGACAGGAGCCTCGACACGGCGATCGCCGCGATGCCGCAGGGGCCGTTCGCGAACCTCGGCCGCCGGATCGCCCTGACCTATCGCTACCACGGGCCCCGCCAGGTCGCGTGGCGGGTGATCACGTTTCCGATCCGCTTCACCCCCCTGCGCCACCGGCTGAAGCTCGGGTCGATGATCGAGACCGAGCAGCGGCGGGCGGCCACCTGGTACAGCGAGCGGGGCCGGCCGGTGACGGTCGTGATCCCGACCTACGGCGATCCCCGCCACGTCGCGCAGGCCGTCGCCAGCATCCGGCGGACGACGCGCGCCCAGCTCGTGACGATCGTCGTCGCCGACGACGCGAGCAGCCAGTCCGACGTGCGGGAGCTGAAGGCGATCGACGGCATCGACATGCTCGTGCTCGGCGAGCGCAACGTCGGCTTCGCGGCCAATGCGAATCGCGGCCTCGAGGTCGCCCAACCGGGGACCGACGTCGTCCTCGTCAACGCCGACGTCGTCGCCCGCGACGGATGGCTCGACTGCCTCCAGTTCGCGGCCTACGCCGACGCGGACATCGGCGTCGTCGGACCGAAGCTGCTCTACCCCGACGGGCGCATCCAGCACGCCGGCGTCCACCGCAACCTCGGGCTGCCGATCTGGTTCGACCACCGCTTTCGATTCAAGCCGGCCGACTACGGACCGGCGAACATCACCGCGCCGGTGCTCGCGGTGACGGGCGCGTGCATGTACGTCAAGCGCGCCGTGATCGACGCCGTCGGTCTGCTCGACGAGCGCTACCCGATGGCCTACGAGGACGTCGACTGGTGCCTGCGGGCCTGGCAGGCCGGCTTTCGGGTCATGTACTTCCCGGCGGCGACGCTCGACCATCTCGAGTCCGTCACGCGCGGGACGCAGGTCGGCGACCGGGAGCTCGCCTCGCAGAGCGCCTTCTGGGAGCGGTGGGGGGACTTCTTCGACGGCCGGGGCTCCAGCGTCCGGACGGCCGACGGGCATCTGCGGGTGATCTACGTGACCGAGGACACCGGCGTCGGCGGGGGCCACCGCGACGTCTTCGAGCACCTCAACCGGCTCCAGGCCCGCGGCCACGACGTCCAGCTCTTCACGCTCGGCCCGACGCCCGACTGGTTCCCGCTGAAGGCTCCCGTGCGGACCTTCGCCGGCTACGACGAGCTGACCCGCGCGCTCGCGCCGCAGGACGCGATCAAGATCGCCACCTGGTGGAACACCGCCTCACCGGTCTGGGCGGCAAGCGTCCTGCGCGGCATCCCGGTCTTCTTCGTCCAGGACATCGAGACCTCGTACTACCCCGACGACGAGCGAACCTGCCACGCCGTGCTCGCCGGGTATCGCCAGGAGTTCCACTACATGACGATCTCGAGCTGGAATGCCGACCGCCTGCGCGAGCTCGGGCTCGACGCGCGGGTCGTCGCACCGGGGATCGACCTCGACAACTTCCGCCCGCTCGACGACGTCGAGCGTCGCGAGAACATGCTCCTGGCCCTCGGCCGGACCCACCCGCTGAAGAACCTGCCGCTGACGATCGACGCCTGGCGGGCGCTGGCCGACCCACGGCCGGAGCTCTGGCTGTTCGGTGTCAAGCCCGAGCTCGGACCCCGATACGAGGCCCGGTACGTCGAGCGACCGACCGATTCGGAGGTCAACGGCCTGTTCAACGAGGCAACCGTATTCGTCCAGACGTCGACTCACGAGGGCTTCTGCCTACCGCCGCTCGAGGCGATGGCGACCGGCGCGGCCGTCGTCGCGACCGACGCCCACGGCAACCGGGACTTCTGCGTCGACGGCGAGAACTGCCTCGTGCCAGAGGCGAACGTCGCAGCCGTGGCCGAGGCGATCGGCCGGCTGCTTGCCGATCCGCAGCTCCGCGACCGACTCGGGGCGGCCGGCCGGGCAACCGCGCAGGGCTATGCCTGGGAATCGCGGATCGACGAGCTCGAGCAGTTCCTCAACCGGTTGACGGCCGACCCCCGGCGTGCCGGGCTGGTCGGTGTCGAGGTGCGCTCGACCAACGGCGCAACTAGAGCTCTTCCGCGATCCGCGGCGCCTCACGGTTGAAGACGCGCACAGCCCGAGCACGCGAACGTCCCGATCGATGATCGCGATCGGCACGAGCAGCCATCCGGCCCCGCCGATCGCCGCGGGGCGCAGCGACGTACGCCGGATCCGACCACGAGGTTGCGGGCCTCCTGAACGATCGCGGCGAGCGGGTCCGCGAGCAGGATGTTGCGATCTGCGGCATGGCCCTGGTCGACGACGGTCTCGAACGGCACGATGATCAGCGAACCGTAGAAGAGCGCCTGGAGCACGACCTCCCAGATCGGCTGGATGTCGCGGTAGCGGACGTAGAGCGCCGACAGCATCATCGCGAGGCCCGACGCGAAGGCCACCAGGACGCGAACGAGCGGCGCCAGAGCCAAGCCATGTCCAGCGCGGCGTGAGCCCGAGATCGCCGCGAAGATGAACACGACGACGAGGTTCAGGGCGAGATTGAAGCAGGCGGTCAGGACGACCGACATCGGGATGACCATGCGCGGGAAACTGGATCTTGCGAACCAGGTTCTCACGACCCATGACGCACGTCACGGCGCCGCCGGTTGCCTCCGACGAAGAACGTGAACAGCACGATCCCGAGCAGCAGCGCGACCCCGTAGAAGTGGCAGGTTCGCGACGTGCACGATCTGGGTGAAGACGAAGTAGAGCACGCCGAACAGCATCAGCGGGCGCATCAACTGCCAGAGGTAGCCGAGCACCGAGCCGAAGAACCGCAACTTGAAGTCGGTTCGCGCGATCACCGATCGCCAGCGTCGCCGTCCGGCGCAGATCGCCGCCGATCGCCGACGGCCCCCTGATCGGCTCGCCGCGGTCGACGACCTCGCGCGTGACGCGCCATCAGGCCGAGCTCTCGATCGCCCGATCGCGCGAGCCGCTTGCGATCTGCCAGTCGCACGGCACGTCGACGATCCCGCCGGCGGTCGGTCCGTAGCCGACGACGACGATCGACAGCTGCTTCTCCCAGCGGTCGATCAGCTCGTGGCCGGCTCGCCGCGGTGGGCGAGATTCGCGATCGGCGCGTACCGGCCGGGCGCGAGGATGTTCTCGAAGCTCACGGCAAAGGCTGCGCGGCTCTCCCGGTTGGAACGTTCCAGTTCGGTCGTGCTCGAGGATCGTCGAGAAGATGACGACGTTCTGGCCCTGCTCGTTGGTGAACGCGACAGTCAGCGACGGATCCTCGACGGGCTCGTGAAACTCGACCACGGCCCGAAACGTGGTGCGTGTTCCAGTCCGCACGTGATCGTGCCGCAGGCCCTGCTCATCCTCGATCCACGCATCCACGATCCGCGCGCGCCCGTTGCCCGCACGCCCCCCTCGCTGCTGAGCCAGCGCCGCCTGGTGGTTGAAGTTCAGATCCATGTAGAGGTCGCCGACCTCGCGCGGCTCGCCCAGGGCCACCACCTTCCCGTGCTCGAGGAGGACCGCCCGGTGACAGAAGCGCATGACCGCGCTCATGTCGTGCGTGACGAAGAGGATCGTGCGCCCCTCCTCTCGCATCCGGTTGAAGACGTCGAAGCACTTCTGCTGGAAGGCAGCGTCCCCGACCGCGAGCACCTCGTCGATCAGGAGGATGTCGGCGTCGACCTCGATCGCGACGGAGAACGCGAGCCGCACGTGCATCCCCGAGGAGTAGTTCTTGAGCTTCAGCTCCTGGAAATCCTCGAGCTCGGCGAACTCGATGATCTTCCGGTAGCGCGCCTTGGCCTCGGCCGAGGTCAGCCCCATCATGATCCCGTTCAGGACGACGTTGTCGTAGGCCGCGAGATCGGGATTGAAGCCGACCCCGAGCTCGATGAACGTCGCCATCCGCCCGCCGCCGGAACATCCGCCCCGAGTCGATGCCGTAGATCCCGGCGAGGCATTTCAGGAGCGTGCTCTTGCCGCTTCCGTTACGGCCGACGATCCCGAAGAACTCGCCGGGTTTGACCTCGAAGGAGACGTCGTCGAGCGCTGTGAACTCCCGATGACCGTGGCCCCGGAGCGGATGCAGGACACGCTCCTTGAGCGTATGCGTCGCCTCCTCAGGCGTCCGGAAGCGCTTGGAGACGTGTTCGACCGTGACGGCTGGAGCCAGTTTCGGGGCGGCCGTCATCGCGACTAGCGTAGCGGCGGCGCCACCCGCTCGAATCGCTACGGGCGGCATACTCCTCTCTCATCAGCTCGAGAGAGGACATCCGCAAGCGGATCGAGGAACTCGCGCCCTGGTACCAGAACGTCGAGCTCGTCGAGGGCCTCTCCACGAAGGACCTCTCCGGCGACCGGGACATCTTCTCCGGGCAGGACATACCGGCCCCGCTCTGGCGGATCATCGCCAAGGACCTGCCTGACATCACCGGGCAGCGGGTCCTGGATATCGGCTGCAACGCCGGCTACATGTCATTCGCCGCGAAGCGGCTCGGCGCGGCTTCGGTGCTCGGAGTCGACTCCAACCTCGGGGCCGGCACCTCGTTCGTCGAGCAGGCCAACTTCTGCCGGGATGTGCTCGCACTCGACGTCGAGTTTCGAGAGCAGTCCTTCTTCGAGCTCGAGCCCGACCTGCCCTTCGACCTCGTGCTGTTCTGCGGGGTTCTGTACCACCTCGAGGACTACGCCGGCGGCCTTCGCAAGCTGGCCGGGCTGGCGGCGCCGGGCCGAGGTCTGGTCGTCCTCGAGACCGCGATCGAACCCGTCACGCTCACGCTTCCCGGACCGGCGACCTATCACGGCGACCCGAGCACCTACTTCGTGCCGTCGGTTGCCGTCCTGCTCGAGCTCGTCCGCGAACACGGCTTCCACGTCGAGTCGGCCCGCAATCTCGGCACTCGCGCGATCCTCTTCCTGCGGCCCGAGCGATCTCGCCACTCGCGCGACCCTGATCCGGCGCCCCGGGACTGACTTAGCTGGCCCCGAACCGCTCCCAGAGGTCCGGACGGCCGCGCAGCCAGGCCGCAAGCGCCCGAAAGCCGGTCGCGACGTCATCCTCGGCTCGCCAGCCGAGCTGCGCCGCCGCGAGCGAAGCGTCGGCGACCCACACCTTCGCGTCCCAGTCGCGTTGCGGTTCGGTGCCCCACTCGGGTTCGACCTCGAGTCCCATCTCCGCGCGCGCGATCTCGACCACCTCCCGGAGCCTTGTCTCCCGGCCCGAGCCGATGTTGTAGACGGCGCCGCGCGGCAGGTCGGTCCGTCCGACGACTTCGAGGAAGGCCCGATTGACGTCACGGACGCTGACGAAGTCGCGCGGCGTATCCGGCGAGACGAGCGGCGGCAGGCGACCCTGGAGGCCGCGGGCGACGAGCGTCGGCATCAGCCGACCCGGCTCCTCCCACGGGCCGAACACGCTGTAGAGCCGCAGGGTGACGACGTGCCGGTCGTCGCGCTGCGCCACGAAGCGGCAATGCATCGTCGCCGCGGCCTTCATCACCGCGTAGTCGGAGTTCGGGTCGACCCGCTCGGTCTCGGTCGGCGCGTGATCCTTGAAGCCGTATTCCGAGCTCGACCCGGCGTGGACGAACGCCTCGAACCCGGCCTGCTCGCACGCCGCCAGGAGACGCACCGTGCCGACGAGGTTGGTCTGCATGATCCGCTCGGGGTCGCGCTGCCACGAGTAGGCCCCGTGGGCCGCGAGGTGGAAGACCCACGCCGGACGATGCGCGCGCACGAGGTCTGCAACCCCCCCGCCATCGAGCAGATCGAGAGCGACGATCTCCGCATCGCCGGCGACTTCCTCCAGACGCCAGGTCGACCCCTGCGGCCGTTCGATGGCCACGACGTCGTGTCCCCGAGCAAGCAGGCAGCGGGTCAGGCTCGCGCCGATGAAACCCCCGGCGCCGGTGACCAGCGCCTTCACGACCCGCGCTCGGCCTGCCGGCGCCCGACGAGCGCATCCAGTGCCGAGATCGCGGCGCCCACCACGCTCTCGGCGTCGATCCCGTAGCGACGCTCGAGCCACCGCTGTGAGCCGGTGGCTCCAGAGGGCATCTCCCTGACCGCGCAGCGCACGACCCGCGTCGCGAGCCCATGTTCGGCGACCACCTCGCTGACGAGAGACCCGAGCCCGCCGTTCACGTAGGCAGCCTCATGCGTCACCGCGACGGGGACCCGTTCCAGCACGGCGACCAGCTCGTCCACCGGCGCGGGTGCCAGGGACGCGCAGACGCTGACGGACGCCTCGATCCCGTGGTGTGCGCTCAGCAGCTCGGCAGCTCGAACGGTCTCGGCGGCGATCGCACCGGTCGCGATGAGCGCCACGTCACCACCGCAGGAGACCGTCGCCAGACGTCCGAGACCGAAGCCTCCGTCGAGGCCGGGCACGGGAGCACCGCCCTTGCCAATCCGGAAGTACACAGGTCCGTCGACCGCGTGCCCGGCCCGCAGGCCGGCGCGCGCCTGCGCGGGATCGGCCGCGGCGACCACTGTCATGCGAGGCTGAGCGCGCATGATCGCGATGTCCTCCAGCGCGTGGTGGGTCACGCCGTTGTGCGCATAGTCGAAGCCACCGCCCACGCCGACGATGCGAACCGGCAGCCCGTGCAGCAGTGGTCCATTGCGGATGAACTCGTACGGACGCAGGCTGGCGAACGTCGCGATCGAGTACACGAACGGCCGGAAGCCGGCCTCGGCCAGCCCCGTCGCAACCCCGACCATGTTCTGCTCCGCGACGCCGACGTTGAAGAAGCGGTCCGGGAAACACTCGGCGAACGGCTCGAGCACCATGAAGCCGAGATCTCCGGTCAGCAGCACGACGCTCGGGTCCTCAGCTGCGAGGACGAGCAACTCGTCGAGGAACGCGTTCCTCATCCGACCTGCTCGAGCGCCGACGCGTACTCGGCCTCGTCCATCGGCATGTAGTGCCAGCGAATCTGCGACTCCATGTAGTCGACCCCCTTGCCGAAGGTCGTGTGCGCGATCAGCACGCGGGGCCGCCCGTCCCGCCGCTTGTCGAGCCCCGCCCTGATCGCCGCCGTGTCATGACCGTCGAGATCGATCGCCTCCCAACCGAAGACCCGCCAGCGCTCGGCCATCCGCGGGCCGAGGTCGAGGACGTCCTTCGTATATCCAAGTGCCTGTTGGCCGTTGAGGTCGACGATCGCCGTCAGGTTGTCGAGCCCGTGCTGAGCGGCGAACATCACCGCCTCCCACACCGAACCCTCGTTGCATTCGGCGTCCGACAGCAGGGCGACGACCCGCCGCGCCGAGTCCTGGCGCTTCCCGGCCAGGGCGGCGCCGGCCGCGATGCTCAAGCCCTGACCCAGCGAGCCGGTCGAGAAGTCGACGTCGTCAAGCGCGTGCTCCGGGTGCCCGGCGAGCAGCGTGCCGTCACACGCGAAGGTCTCGAGCTGCTCGCGGGTCAGACGCCCCGCCACGTGCAGAGCGCAATACCAGGCCAGCACCGCGTGGCCCTTGGCAAGGACGAAGCGGTCGCGGTCGGCCCGCGCGTCGCCGCGATCGAGATCGAGCGCGCCGTCGACGAGCACGGCGAGCAGCTCGACGATCGACAGCGACGACCCGATGTGGCCGATGTTGGCGCGTCTGGACTGCTCGAGCACTGCGCGCCGGATCAGCTGGGCCCCGGTGGCGGACACGCGTAGGAGCCTAGATCACCAGATCCGTCTCGGCTGAGCGTCGCTCGGATCGCGGCTCGCGACGGCGCCGTCGTCCCGGGTGCAACGAGACGAATGACTAGGCTACCCAGCGAATGGCCGGCTCCGCATCGGCGAGCCCGTGAAGCTCTCCCCCATCATCGCCTGTTACCGCGACGCCGAGGCCGTGCCGCACATGTACGGGCGCCTCGTCGAGACGTTCACCCGACTCGGCTGCGACTACGAGATCATCTTCGTCAACGACGGATCGCCCGACGACGCACGGTTGGTGCTCAGCCGGATCGCCGCGGCCGATCCGAACGTCGTGGTCATCAACCATGCCCGTAACTTCGGCTCCCAGTCGGCGTTCACGAGCGGCATGGCGATCGCAACAGGCGACGCCTGCGTGCTGTTGGACGGCGATCTCCAGGACCCGCCGGAGTTGATCGAGGCGTTCGTCGAACGGTGGAGGGAGGGGTTCGACGTCGTCTACGGCGAACGCGTCGGTCGGGACGCCCCGCCTCTGATGCGGTTGTTCTACAAGGCGTTCTACCGAGCCTTCCGGCGCGCCGCATACGTCAACGTCCCACTCGACGCAGGCGACTTCTCGCTGATCGACCGGCGGGTGATCGACGCGCTCAAGGCGATGCCCGAGAAGCAGCGCTTCATGCGCGGGCTGCGGGCCTGGGTCGGGTTCAGGCAGACCGGCGTTCCCTACGTGCGGCCCGAGCGCATGTTCGGCTCCACGACGAACAGCTTTCGCCGGAACCTCGGCTGGGCCCGCCGGGCGATCGTCTCGTTCTCCTACGCCCCGCTCGACTTCATCACGGCGCTCGCCCTGTCGATCGTCGCGCTCAGCGCGATCGGCCTGGTCGCCGAGATCGCCCTGAAGATCCTCGCGCCCACCCTGGCTCCCCAGGGCTTCACGACGGTCATCACGCTGATCCTCTTCATCGGCGGCGTCCAGCTGCTCTGCCTTGCGATCATCGGCTCCTACATCGCCCACATGTACGAGGAGGTCAAGGGAAGGCCGTCGTACGTCGTCGATTCCGTCCTCAACCCGCCGCTTGGCGCAGCGTTCGATCCGAGCGCGGTCGAGCGCGGCGTCCACGAGCTCCGCGGCGAGACGGCACCGCAGATCAGAGCCGGATGATCTTCGCGACGCCGTAGAGCGTCAGTTCGCCAGCGCGGTTGCCGTCCAGCCGAGACAGTCGTCGCCGCCATCGCCGCGCAGCGTGAGCTGGGCGAAGGCGGCCAGCAGCGCGAGGACAGGGAGGCCGAGGCCCGCCGCGACGCGCCGGCCTCCCAACCCACCGCCCTGGGGAAACAGCGCCGGCAGGATCAAGGCCATCAGCTTCGAGCAGGCGACGGTCCGCTCGTCGCCGCGCGCGTGGACCACCACCTCGCTGAAGCCCGCGCCCTCGAGCAGGTTCCGCAGGCTCGACGGCGTGTAGCGCCAGTAGTCGTGCGGGATGTAGTGCCATCGCGCCGAGAACGGGACCGTCAGCACGATGCGACCGCCGTCGCGCAGCACGCGGCGCGCCTCGGCCAGGAAGACCGCCGGCTGCGCCACGTGCTCGAGCGTCTCCGTGCTGAGCACGAGATCGACCGAGCCGTCGGCGACCGGCCAGCGGTCGCCGTGGAAGTACTCCGTCTCGGGCATCGCGTAGCCGAAATCGGCTTCGGCGCTCGCACTGTCGATCGCGCGGTAGCGAGCGCCCGACGGCAGCAGCGGCCGGTAGGGCTGAGCACCCGACCCGACGTCGAGCACGTCGCCGCTCGCGTCGGCGAGCAGGACCCTCAGGTCCCGCCAGGCCGACGCGGCCTGCAGGTCGAGCATGCGCCGCATCGCCCCGAGCGCGCGATCGCGCCGCGTGCGCGGGGCCCGGAAGGCCGGAGGCTGCCAGCGCTCGGTGGTGCGCAGCGCAAAGTTCTCGCGATCACGCAGCTCGGGCATCGGCTCCGGCCACCTCCAGATCTGGTGCCTTGCGACCCCACGCGAGAAGGTTTCCGACCGGCAGCGTGATCCCCCGGTCGCCGATCCGTCTCCACGCGAGCAGACGGTCGGCCGCATCGCCGACCCCCCGTGGCAGCGGGGCCAGCCGGATCCAGTAGCGCAGCGGGTAGCGGTTGCGGATCGCCCTGCGCCCGACATCGACGAGGCCTGCGCCGGCGAGCAGACGCCGAACGCTCGCCGCCGAGAACAGCTGCTGATGCTCGACATCGATGATCGGCGAGCGCAGCCCAAGGAGACGGTTGACCGGCGCCCGCCGGTCGTGGCAGACCAGCACGAGCAGTCCGCCTGGCTTCAGAAGCGCGGCGGCCTCGCCGACGAGCACGGCCGGGTCGGGCACATGCTCGATCGTCTGGAAGCACGTGACCAGGCTGAGGCTGCCGCGGGGTCGCACGTCCGCCCTGAAGACGTCGTGCTCGATGAGCTCGGCAACCCGTCGCTCTGCCGCCGCGATCGGCGCGCTTGACGGCTCGACGCCACCGACGCCGGTGAAGCCCGCGTCGAGCAGCTCGCCGAGAAAGGCCCCCTCACCGGTCCCGATGTCGAGCGCTCCGCGCCGGTCGGGCAGGTCGGCGATCAGGGGTTCGAGCGCCTCGCTGTAGGTACGGGCCGCGAACCCCGCCTCGATCGCACTGTCGAATGCAGCCTCGTCGTAGGCGCGAGCGAGCGCGTCCGGGGCCGGGACCGGGCTCGCATAGACGAGGTCGCAACCCGGGCAGCACACCAGCCGCAGCCGCATGTGCTCCGGGCGCTTGCGAGACGCAAAGGCGAACCGATCCAGGGAGTCGGCGTCGAGGCGCTGCGCGGCGAACACGTCGCTGTCGTCGGTCGAGCCGCACACCGGGCACGGGCGCGCCTTCAGCTCGCCGAGGAACGTGTCCAGCACGACTGAAGGGTATTTGCAATCACCGGCGGAGCAGGGCCTAGGTGCTGAGGCCGTTCAGCCCGAGGACGCTCAGCGACCGGAACGGCCCGGCGCGCGGGCCGACGAAGGGTCCGGCGGTCGGGGACGCGAGGCTGGCCGCAGAGACATTCAGGTTGAGGATCCTCGTGTCACCGGGCGCGTCCTGCGCCGGCGGCGCATCGGTCGAGAAGCGAATCGTGCTCGCGCCGGGTGGAAAGTCGATCGTGCGCACGACTCTCGTCCCCTGCCCGGTCACCTGGAGCCTCGTCGACGCTCCCCCGGCCAGGCGATCTGCGCCTCGTATGGTTTGGCGTACCCGGTCTTGAGAATGGCGGAGTACGTCGCGCTCTGGGCGTGGGACGCCGGGTTGTGGATCGTCAGGATCGCCGTGCGGCCTGCCCACCGCGGGTCGTTCGGTCCTGCGTCGGGCCCGAAGAATCCCGCTCCGTACTCGGTCGTGAGCGGGTGGAGCGTCGCGGCCCGCAGCGTCGCGAGCCCCGGCCCGAGCTGGCGCTCGAGGGCCTGCGCATACGCCGTCAGGTCGACGAACGCGAAATGACCGTCGCCGCTCGTGAACCCGTTGCTGTGAGGCAGCGACGAGAGCGCCGCGAGGATCGACGCGAGCTGAGGCGGCGCATACGCGGCCCGGTCGACCTGGATGCCGGTGAAGCCGGCGGCGACGATCGACGGAAGCACAAGCGACAACGGCTGGACGACGAGCGAGGACTGCCAGTCCTGCGGTCGACCCGGGAACGATCCGTAGCTCCACTTGAGGGTCCGCGAGTGAACGTATCCGATGATGTTCGCGTACTGGGACCCCTCGCCCGCGACGAGCGCCGGCAGCCGCTCGTAGGGGAGCTCGAAGATCGACGCGCTCCGCCCGGCGACTGCCTGGATGTGGTGGACGAAGGCGTCGTCGCTGTGGTAGATCGCCGCCGACTGGGCGTACGGCGGCGTCGAAGTCAGCGGCGTCTCCTCGAAGATCCCGAACGCGAGCACGAACAGGGTGACCACGGTGGCGATCGCGGCCGGCCAACCCCGCCGAGCGACGAGCCGTCCCAGGCCATCGAGCAGGACCCCGATTCCGAGCAGCGCGAGGAACGAGATGAACGGAGAGATCCGGTTGTACGCGCGGATGTCCGGGAAGACGAGGAACGAGACGACCGCGCCGATCCCGCCCGTCGTCCCGATCAGGAAGGCGAGCACGCTCGCGAACGCCGCGTCGCGGACAAGGCGTCCGGTCACGGGGCCCTCCGGGATGCCGAGCAGGCCGAAGCTGGCCACGGCGAGCAGCCAAAGGAACCCGACCGCGCCGACGACGCCCAGGCTGGCGGTCGTCGACTCGTTCTGGGGGATCACGCTGTGCGCGTTGTAGTACGCGTCGGCGCTCCCGAGTCCCGATATGCGGTCGAGGCTGTTCGGCAGGATCAGCTGGATCAGCCGGAGGCTGTACAGCTCGCTCTCCACGGGCGCTCGCTGCACGACCTGCGCGTCGGTCCCGTGGACCGCCCGATAGACGAGCGTCGGTGAGTAGTCGAGCACAATTGCCGCCCCGATCAGGGCGATCACCGCCGCCGCCGTCGCGAGGATCGCCGGCCGCCGCGTCCTCAGGGCGGCGAACGGCGCGCCGAGCGCGATGATCAGGATGCCGAAGAACGCGTAGTACTCCGACGCGGTTCCCGCGATCACGCAGAGTACGACCGTGGACACGCTTCGACGCGACAGCCAGCTCGTCCACCGTCGCCGCGCGTGCGCCCGTCGGGAGAACAACGGATTGCCAGCGAACGTCTGAAGGACCAGGTAGGCGGCGATCGGCACGCCGTAGTAGGCCGAGAAGGTGAGGTGGTACTCGGCGCGCAGGAAGTGGAAGGGAATGAACGCGAAGAGCAGGGCACACGTCGCAGAGCTCGGCCTGCTCAGCCGCAAGGCCCGCAGTGCGACGAACGCGCTCACGGCAACCATCGGGTAGGTGAGGACGTAGAAGACGTTCATCACGGTCGGCGCGTTCGACGAACCCAGGCTGAGGACTTTCATCAGGACCAGCTGCAGGCCGTCGCCGGAGAGCGCCGGAAAGTCGTAGAGCTCGGCGCCGGACGGCGCCGCGAGAAGTGGGTTGGTCTCGTACCAGGTGTGCTCTGCGATGTCCTTGATGTAGGCGAGCATGTAGCTCGCATCCCCGCCATAGTCGAACGGCGCGCTGAAGTTCGCGTCCCACAGCTGAAGCAGCACGGCCGCGATCGAGAGCGTCGCGACGATCAGGCCGCTGACCCACCACAGCTCCCGGCGCAGATCCCACGACCGCCCCCCCTGAACAGCCGATCCGATGGCGGGCCTCGCCGGCTCGCCGCCGTCCGCAACACCCTCGGTAGGAGTGGCCCTGCTTGCGGACCGGCGGCGGGAGCGCGTCATCGGGCGCGGACGCTACCCGTCGTCTTCGGTCGGGGCGGTCGCGACGAGCGCGTAGTCGCCTGCCTTGTAGCTGTCGAGCGCGGCGTCCCCGGTCGCGTTCGGATAGAACACGTAGGCCGCCCCGAAGCCGACGATCCGTCCAAGCGCCAGCGCGACCTCCGGAAAGATCGGATGCTGATGGGTGAGGTCGAGCCAGAAGTTCTTCAACGCGGCGAGCGAGTGCGGGTTGACGGTCTCCGCGACGAAGAGCCCGCCCGGGACGAGCCGCGAGAGCGACAGTCTGAGGAACCGCTCGAGCTGATCGCTCGAGAGGTGCTCGATGACCTGGGCCGAGAACACGACTCCCAGCGAGGCGGGCGCAAGCGCCCCCAGGTACTCGTTCGCGTCGGCGACGGTCGCACTCGCGTGGCCCTTTTCGTGGCAACGCTCGACCATCGGCGCATCTATGTCGATTCCCGTCGCGGCCACCCCGTGATCGCGGAGCAGGTCGAGGAACTCGCCCCGCCCGCAGCCGACGTCGAGGACCGGCCGACGCGTGCCGATCAGGTCCACGTAGACCCTCTGGCGGTCCCGGATCGTCGCCTCCCTGCCGCGGAACAGGTCCTCGAAGCCGCGATAGAGCGCCTCGCTCGATCGCGCATCTCCGGATCTGAAGCCGTAGACCCGCCCGGCGCCGGGCTCGTCGAAGGTGATGAACGGCAGTAGGTCGGTGTCAGCCCGGGCCTGAAGCTCGTTCTTCAGATCGCGGTGCTCGGCGGAGACCTCCTCATACGCGGTGATCAAACGTTGATGAGACGCAGCCAGCGTCTCGTGAGAGGCGGCGAGCGCGTCGTGGGCCGCAACGAGCTCCTGATGACTGCCGAGCATGTCCCTGTGGGCGCCGACGAGATCCTCGTGCGTGTGCGAATGCGCCGAACCGACCCTGAGAGCCTCGACCTCTTCCTGGAGTCGCCGCAACGCGGACTCCGCCACGCCCGCTCGCCGGCGCTCGGCGAGGCTCGCCGCCTCCCCGGCGCCGACACGTCCCGACAGGCCACGCCACGCTTCTTCGATCCGCCCGACGATTGCGCTCGAATCCGCCAGGACTGCCAGCAGGTCTCGCCCGAAGGCCTCCTGGTGCGCGGTGTACGGGCGCATTGCCCGCAGCGCGCCCGCCCGCGCCGCCCGCCGCAGTCGGTCGCGGGCGCTCACGGGCGTCGTCGACGAGCGCCGGACGCGGGCTGCGACCGACTCGACCTCCGGCGGCCCCGACACCGACGGCCCCGGCGCCCTGACACGCAAGCGTGCCCTCACCACCTCCAGGCGTCGCTCCATTGCCGCGCCGGCGCGCAACGGCGAATGCCGACTGCGTAGATCGGCCGCGCCGGTCGCGGCCCGCCGCTGCGCCTCCTGCGGGTCCTCGACAACCCTGCGCATCAACTCCGCCGCGTGATCGAGGTCGGGCTCGGCCCACTCGCCCGCGGCGGGATACGGCCACGCACCCTCGCCGATCGGCACCATCGAGTGATGGACGAGAAAGCTGTTCTCCTCCGTCATGAACTCCAGATTGCCCGAATAACCCGTCGCGATCACCGGCTTGCCCAGATACAGGGCCTCGGCCGGCGTCAGACCGAAGCCCTCCGCCCGATGTAGGCTCACATAGCAGTCGATCGAAGCCAACAACGCGGTCTTGTCCTCAGACGACACATACGCGTCCCAGATCCTGATGTCGCCGCGGCCCGCCGAAGCCTTGAGTACGGCAGCGTACTTCTCGGGCTGGAACTCCGCGTTGATCGACTTGATGACCAGCGATGTCGCCGACTCCTCTGGGAACGCGCGCTTGAAGGCCTCGATCACACCGATCGGGTTCTTGCGCTCCATCACGCTGTTGAAATCGAACATGAAGAGGAACACGAACGACGGCGGCAGTCCGAGCTCCCCGCGGGTCCGGCGCGGCGGATCGCTCACGACGACCGGGAGCGTGATCTTCACGATCGGCACCGACGTCAGCACAGACAGCGTGTCGGCAATGTGCTGGGTGGCCACCCAGACCTCGTCGAGGAGATCGAACGCGCCGAGCCACTCTTCGGGAAAGCTCTCGACCTCCCACCACCACAGCCCGATCTTGTAGCGGCCCGCAAAGAAGTCGTCGTGTGTCTCGGCGACGAACGTCGGCAGGAGGTCCGCGTTTACGCAGATCAGGTTCACCGGAAACGGCGCCCGATCAGGAGAAACGAAGTCGTAGGCCTGGCCCTGGCGACTCGACGGCACGAAGCTCCCGTGAACCGGCATGTTCGGGATGTTCCGCGCGTCGAGCGCGGCGATCATCAATCGCGCGGCCTCCCCGACGCCGAGCTCCGAGCGCAGATATCCAACCACGTTGACGCCCCACGGCGGCTCCGGCCTGGTGACGTTGGCCGCCCCCCGAGCGCTCGGGTTGTAGCGAGGATCCGCGAGCAGGTAGCTGGGAGGCGGCGGCAGGAAGTCCTCGATATCCGGATAGTTGATCCGCCCGTCGATGTGCAGCCAGCCGGCGTACGCCAGCCCGCCCTCCTCGTCGAGCCGAGGGTAGGCGGCCTGCAGGTCCGAGCGTCCCCGCCACAGCCATTCGGTCGCGCGATTGAGCCCGGCGCGCGCGCCGCGGGTCGCCGGGTCCAGCAGCCAGGCCCGCAGCTGTGCCGCTCCGTCGGCGTCGAATGCCGAGAAGTCGACATCGCCGACGCGGACGCCCTCGCGATAGAGCCGACGCAGCCAGCCAGCGAGCTGCAACCCGTCAGCGCTCTGTGCAAACCCGTACGCGCTCGCCGCATCCCCAGCCCGCGCCGCTTCGACCTGCTTGCCGTAGCGCTCGAAGAGCTCCGCCACCGACGGTAGGCCGACCAGCTGCTCGCGTGTCTGGTGGCGGCTGAGGCGAAACGGCTGTGACGGGTCGTACCCGCTGTAGTGCATGAAGCGAAGCGGCACTCCGTTCACCGTATATGCACTCCCATCGCGCACCACGTTGCGGCTGCTGAGGTTCCAGTAAGCCACGTTGTAACCCGGATCCCGGAGGATGTGCAGGTCCGACACGAATCCCGGGGCCAGGTCCATCCACCGCTGATCGACGAAGTAACCGGTCGCGTGGTCGATGATGCAGTCAACCGCGAGCCGCTCATGCCACCAGTCCAGCAGTGCGACGACGTCATCGCGTGGTGCCACCGCGATGAAACCGAGGTTGTAGGCCCCCGAGACGAGGATGTCGATATCGGCCGGCTGTTCCTTGTCCGTCGGGAGCGGCTCGATCAGATGAGGCGTGAGCACCAGGCCGTGGCCGGCGGCCAGCGTCTCGACCTCGTCCAGACGATCGAACACCTCGATGTCCGGGTCGAGGTATACGACAGGGTTGCCCGTGCGCGCCAGGAGGTAGCGGAGAAACGCGGGCTTGACCGCTGTCGAGAGCTCCGTGACGTCGTACATCGTCGCCATCCGCAGGAATTCGGGGAGGTTCAGATGCCCCGGACGCACGATGGTGAACGGCTCGTCGGTGTCGTCGAGGACGACGTTCACATCGTCGATCACGAGCACGAACATCGTGCTGTTGTGGTGGTGAGCAACGAACGACCGCGCCAACACCCGTGCTTGAGCCAGGTAGTTACGAGCGACAACCGTGCACGCGATCATCGCGCGCAGTCTAGCTTTGGAACCCCGCAGGCTCGTCGAAGCCCGCAGGCTCGCCGAACCCGCAGGCTCGCCGAACCCCGCAAGCTCCCCGTCCGCTCAGCGCCCCCGGCGCAGCCGCAACGCGACCCGGTACGCAGCCCGCATCACCGCCATCGCCGGCCGCCGCACCGCCCGCTTGGACAGCAACGCCAGCAGCGCCCGCTGGTCAGCCCGATCGAGCACGCCACCCGGCCCGACGAGGCCGAGGCCGTCCGCTCCGACCTCCTCCCGGAACGCGAGGTCCCGCCGCCACTCCTCCCGCCGCAGCTCCTCGGTCTCCTCGAGGCGCTGCTCCAGGACCAGCCGCGCCCGCGGTCCCCGACGCAGCTCGTCGACCGCCGGCGCCGCGACGACCGCCTCGTAGATCCCGACCAGCTCCGCCGCCGTCTGATCCCACCGGTACAGACCGCCCGCCGCGCGCAGCGCCTCGACGTGCCTCGTCCGCGCCGGGCCCGCCTCGAGCAGCGGCGCGACCGCCCTCGCGCTCGCCACCGGATCCCACGCCACGAGGCTCGCCGCGCTCGCCGGCAGCGTCTCGGCCAGCGACGTCTGGCTGGCGAAGACGCACGGCGTCCCCGCCCCCCCCGCCTCGAACGGGATCAGCCCGAACCCCTCGTAGAGCGTCGGGTAGACGACCCCCGCCGCCCGTCCCAGCAGCCAGCTCTTCTCCTCCTCGGAGACCGCTCCCAACCTGATCACCCACTCCGGCTCCGGCGCACCGTTCCCCGCCCGATCCACGGCCCCCGGGCCGCCGCTCGGGCCCGCGAAGACCAGACGCCCGCTCCACCCGTGGCCGTCCGCCAGCGCCTGCGCCAGCGAGACCGCGAACGCCTGGTTCTTGTGGGGCAGGTCCGACCCCACGCACAGCAGGAACGCCACCCCGTCGTCGGCGAGGCCCGCCGGACGTCGCCCGACCCCGCCGCCACCGGCCAGAAAAACATGATGATCCACGCCGATCGGCACCACGCTCGCCGCCCGCGGGTCGACCAGGTCCTCGGCCAACGCGTCCGCCCGCGCGTGCTCGGAGAAGAACACCACGTGGTCAGCCGACCCCAACGTCTCCCGCGTCACCCTCCGGTAGCGCTCCCATGTCTCGACCGACTCGTGGTACTCCGGGATCCGGTAGGCGATCAGGTCCTGGTGGGTGACGACGACCCGCCGGCCCAGCGGCAGCAGGAGGGCCAGATCCGACGGCGAGAAGACCTGGCTCGGCCGGTGGACGACGTCGGTCTGCGCCACCCCGCCGACCGCCGCCGTCGCGTACGCCAGCAGCGTCAGCCCCTCGATCTCCCCGAACGTCCGCTCGGCCACAGGGTCGAGATCCGGCGGCGTGAGCACCCTCAGGCTCACCCGGCCCGTCCGTCCCAGCGCCGCGATCAACTCCAGCGCGTGGACCTGCGTCCCCGCCCCCTGCGACCGGCCCAGCGAACGCGCGTCGATCGTCACCGACAGCCTGTCGAGACCTCGTGACGCCCCGAGCACGGCGTGTTCGATCGCCGGCGACCGCCCGTCGAGCTCTCGTGCGACCGGCCGGTGCGGGTAGCGCCGCTCGAGCGCGTCCGCCTCGATCGCCGTCGGCCTCGCCGGCGTCCCACCGGCGAGCACGTCGTCGACGAGCACGTGGGTCAGCCCGACCCCCGTGCACAGCTCGCCGAGCCGGGCCAGCGCCCCCGCCGCCGACCACGTCGCCGCCACGGCTCCCGCCACACCCGGCCGGCCCGCCGTGCCCAGGCCAGCCACGTCGAAGGCCCTCCTCCGCACCAGGACGCACCCGGCGACCGGCTCGCTGATCCGCGGCCGCCGCCGCAGCGACCGCTCGGCAACCGCCCGCGCCGCGTCCTCCAAGCCGACCCGCCCGACCGGCGACGGCGCCCACCGGTCGCCAGAGAGCATCGCGCTCGCCGTCGCGATCGCCGTGTCGGACTCTGCCGCCGCGACCACTCGCTCGAGCCAGTCGCCGAAGACCTCGACCCCCGGGAAGAGCACCACCAGGTCGGCCCTACCGGCCGCGTCCGCTGCCTCCCACAGCGTCTCCCACCGACCATCGCCCGGCGTCCAGACGACCACAGATCGTTGCCCTGACATCGCCGCTGGAATGTAGCCGCCGATCGAGCCCCGTAAGCTTGGCGCCGATGACCACGCTCGAGGCTCCGCGGTAGCCGTGGACCGAGCTCCCTTCCCACCGCTCGAGCTCGCGACCCGCGTCGGCGCCCTCGACACCGTCCCGAACCCGTGGCCCTGGTACGAGGAGATCGGCGCAAGATCGCGGCGCGACATCCTCGCCGCACTCGGCAGCGACTGGTCGTTCGACGGAAAGGCGGTCCTCGACTTCGGGTGCGGTGCCGGACGCACGCTCCGTCATTTCCTCGGCGAGGCCGACGCCGCCGAGTTCTGGGGATGTGACATCGACGAGCTCAGCATCGCCTGGCTCGAAGCAAACCTCTCGCCGCCGCTCCACGTCTTCGTCAACCCCGACGAACCGCCGATCTCCGCGCCGGCCGGCAAGTTCGACCTGATCTACGCGGTTTCCGTCTTCACTCACCTGACCGGCTCCTGGAGTCGTTGGCTGCTCGAGCTCCACCGCCTGCTCGCACCCGGCGGCCTCCTGCTCGCCACCTTCATGGGGCGCTCGATCTGCGAGGCCGTGACCGGCGAATCATGGGTCGAAGGCGGCTACGGGATGAATGTGCTGCGCGACGGCGAGGACTGGGCGCTCGGCGGCCCGATGGTCCTTCACGATCCCTGGTGGATTCGCGCCCACTGGGGGCGGGCCTTCGAGATCGTCTCGCTCACCGACCACGGCTTCGCCGCCGACGGCCCGGTCAGCCAGGGGGCCGTGCTGATGCGCCGCCGGGACGCCGTCCTCACGCCAGCCGAGCTCGAGGCGCTCGAGCCCGGCGAGCCGCGCGAGGCCTCCGCGCTTGCCCACGCCGTCAAGCAGCTGCTCGCCGAGACGCGCGAGCTCCGTCGTCTCCGCGACCACCTCCAGTCCCAGCTGGCCGAGGCGAGCGCCGCGGCTCCGCGGGAGCCGATCGCCGATCCCAAGCCCAAGCGCACGCCGCCGGCTCGACGGCGAATCCGTCGACTGATCGAGGTGGGTGCCGGGCGAGCCTTCGCGGCCGCCGAGCACGCCGTCGCCTCCCGCGCCGCCGCCGCAGCCGCAGCCGCAGCCGCTGGCGAGGACCGGCGGACCGCTGCCGCCGGGCCCGCCGCCGCGCCTCCCCCCTCCGCAACGACCGGCACCCCCGGCCCCGGCCCCGGCCCCGGCCCCGGAGACCGCGATCTCGGTCCCCGCGAGCTGGCCGTCGAGGCCCATCACGCCACCGAGATCCTCTACGACCGCCTCGACCCCGCGAAGGTCGCCGAGATCGAGCGGCGAATCCGCGAATGGCCGGAGCTCACCCAGTACCTCGACAGCGGCCCCGACCTTCCCAGCCGGCGCAACCTCCTCCTCTCGTTCGGCATCTGGCTCGCCGTTCCCGGCCTGATCGAGGAGACCGGCCTGAGCGCCGCCCAGCCGCCCGACGAGGTTCACGCGATGGCCCGCGGGCCCCTCTCGGCGGCCGGCGGCCTCTACGAGGCCGACATGATCACGAGCGCGCTGGCCAGCGCCGGCGTCGAGCTCGCGACGGACGTCCGCGCCGGCCTCGACTTCGGGTGCTCCTCCGGCCGGGTCGTCCGCGTCCTCGCGGCCGCCTACCCTCACGTCGACTGGCACGCCTGCGATCCCAATGCCGCGGCGATCGCCTGGGCCACGCAGTCGCTCCCGGCGATCGACTTCTTCCAGAGCGCCGACGACCCGCCCCTCCCCCTGCCCGACGCCTCGCTCGACCTGGTCTTCGCGATCTCGATCTGGTCCCACTTCGAGCCCGGGCTCGGCCTCCGCTGGTTCGAGGAGATGCACCGCCTGATCGCCCCCGGCGGACACCTCCTCGCCACGACGCACGGCCTCGCGTCGGTCGAGTTCTACGCCGCCAACCACCTGCGGACCGCCGGCCAGTCGGCCGAGATCGCAGCCTCCCTGCACGCCCACGGCTCCTGGTATGCCCCCGAGTTCGGCGAGCGCGGCGACTGGGGCGTCGTCAACCCGGCCTGGGGAACGGCGTTCCTCTCACCCGAGTGGATCCTCACCAAGCTCCTCCCCCGCTGGCAGGTTCTCGAGTTCGCCCCCGGGCGCAACCAGTCCAACCAGGATGTCTACGTGCTCCGCCGTGTCTGACCACACGGTCCCGCTTGCTAGCGTTGCCCCGACCTTGGCGACGACCACGATACGACCGACCGGGGCCGGCACGGCAGCCGGCGGTGGCGGCGCGACCGCCGTATCGGTCGGGAACGTGAGCAAGGCCTTCCGCCTGCCCCACCAGCAGTACCACACGCTCAAGGAGCGGGCCCTCCACCCGTTCCGGTCGAGCACCTACGACATCCTCCAAGCCGTCGACGACGTCAGCGTCGAGATCGCCGAGGGCGAGTTCTTCGGAATCATCGGGCGCAACGGGAGCGGCAAGAGCACGCTGCTCAAGTGCATGGCCGGGATCTACGACATCGACGCGGGCAGGCTCGAGGTCCGCGGCCGCCTGTCGCCGTTCATCGAGCTCGGCGTCGGCTTCAACATGGACCTGACGGCCCGCGACAACGTGATGATCAACGCGATCATGCTCGGACTCTCCCGCAGGCAGGCCCGCGAGCGCTTCGACGAGATCATCGCCTTCGCCGAGCTCGAGGACTTCCTCGACCTCCGGCTGAAGAACTACTCCTCCGGAATGACCGTCCGCCTCGCCTTCTCGGTCGCGATCCAGGTCGACGCCGAGATCCTCCTGATCGACGAGGTGCTCGCCGTCGGCGACGCCAACTTCCAGCAGAAGTGCTTCGACGAGTTCCAGCGCCTCAAGCGTGCCGGCCGGACGATCCTCTTCGTGACCCACGACATGAGCGCGATCGAGCGCTTCTGCGACCGGGCGATGCTCCTCGACAAGGGCAAGATGCTCGCGCTCGGCGAGCCGGCGGCGATCGCCCGCCGCTACAACGAGCTCAACTTCGGCCGGACCGTCCACAGCCACGCCCCGGAGACCGCGGCCGAACGCGAGACCCAGCAGCGCGAGGTGGCGATCGTCGACGCCTGGTTCGAGAACGCCGCCGGCGAGCGGATCCCGGCACTCGCGTGCGGCGAGCAGTGCCGGGCGTGCTTCGAAGCCCACTTCAACAAGCCGCTCGTCAACCCGATCTTCGGCTTCACGATCCGCAACGACGTCGGCGCGACGATCTTCTCGACGACGACCGACCTCGAACACGGCCCGACCGGGTCGTTTGCCGCCGGCCAGACCGTCGTCGTCGCACTCGACTTCGCCAACTGGATGTGTCCCAGCCGCTACAACCTGACGCCGTCGATCGCCCGCGATGGAATGGGCGCCGACGCGATCGACATCCGCGAGGACATCGCCTCTCTCGTCGTCCACAGCGGCCATTTCACCGGCGGCGTCGTCAACCTCCCCCACACCTTCGAGCTCCGCCGCCGATGAGCCCGCCCGGGGCGCCGAGCGACGCCGCGTCAGCCCGCCGGCACGCCCCGTCGGCGGTCGGCGGGGATCTCCGCCGCTTCTGGAACCTGACCTTCACGCTCGCCAGCACGGATTTCCGGATGACCTACTTCGGCTCGGCGCTCGGCTACCTCTGGTCGTTGATGCAACCGCTGATGTACTTCAGCGTGCTCTACGTCGTCTTCACGAAGATCTTCAAGGTCCAGACGAACCCGCCGGTCAAGCACTACGCGGTCTACATGCTGACCGGGATCGTCCTCTGGACCTTCTTCCTCCAGACGACGAGCACCAGCGTCCAGTGCCTGCTCGCCCGCGAGGGCCTGCTCCGCAAGATGCGCTTCCCCCGGCTCGTCGTGCCCCTCGCCGTGGCCCTGACCGCCCTCTTCCAGCTCGGGATGAACTTCATCGCCGTGATCATCTTCGCCCTCCTCTCGGGCATCACGCCGACGATCACCTGGCTCGAGCTCCCGGTTCTCGTGATCCTGATGGCCGTCCTCGCGGTCGGGACCGGGATGATCCTCTCCTGCCTCTACATCCGCTACCGGGACATCGCTCCGATCTGGGGCGTCGTCGCCCAGATCCTCTTCTACGGCTCGCCGGTCATCTACACGGCCGCCAAGTACCCGGCAGGCTTCCAGCGGATCGCGCTGTGCAACCCGATCGCGGCGATCAACACACAGATGGAGCACGCCTTCGTCGACCCCGGCGCCCATTCGGCCGCCCGTATGATCGGTGGATCGGTTCGTCTGGCGATACCGCTCGCGATCATCTTCGGCGTCTTCGCCCTCGGCGCGTGGTTCTTCCACCGCGAGGCGCCCCGGATCGCGGAGAATCTCTGAGATGACCGCCGGCGAATTCGTCGAAACCGCGGAGGCCGACGACTTGTCGTCGGTCGACGATCCGCGGACCGAGGTCGACCGCCTCCGGGCCCGGGTCGCCGCGCTCGAGGCCGAGCTGGTCGAGATCAGCGCCCGGTGCAACGCCGTGGTCGCCGACGCCCAGGCCAGGACCTACTGGCTCGAGCGCTGGCACGTCGACCTCAACGAGCTGATGCGCCGGCCCGGCGCCGAGGAGATCCGCTTCGCGCTGCGGGCCGTCCGCTCGGTCGGGCGCCGCCTGCGTGGGCTGAAGACGCGCCTGGGCCCGTGAGCACGGGGGAGGCCGCCCGGCGGACGAGTGCGTGCGCGGTGATCCCCGTCAAGGACGGCGCCCGCTACCTCGAGGAGCTGCTCGCCGCCCTCTCGCGCGAGGGGCTCGACGAGATCCTCGTGATCGACTCGGGGTCGACCGATCGGTCGGCGGAGATCGCCCGGGCCTGCGGCGCGCGGCTGATCGAGATCGAAGCGGACGAGTTCGGCCACGGTGCGACCCGCAACCTCGGGGCCGCGCAGACCACGGCCGAGCTGATCTGCTTCCTCACGCAGGACGCCACGCCCCTGCCGGGCTGGCTGGACGCCTACCGCGAGGCCTTCACGCTCGATCCCCGGATCGGCGCCGCCTACGGCCCGCACGTCCCGCGCGCCGAGACCAGCCCGATGATCGCCCGCGAGCTGACCGAGTTCTTCGCCGCCTTCGCACCCGACGGCCGACCCGTCGTCCAGGGTGCCGGCGGTCCCGTGTTCCTCTCGAACGTCAACGCGGCCTACGCCCGCGGCTGCTGGGAGGAGCTCCGCTTCCGGGAGATCGCCTACGCCGAGGACCAGGCCTTCGGCAAGGACATGCTCGCGGCCGGCTGGACCAAGGTCTACCACCCGGCGGCCGCCGTCCTCCATGCCCACGACTACGGCCCCGCCGAGTTCATGCGCCGCTACTTCGACGAGTACCGCGGCCTGCGGGAGACGACCGGCCACGTCGAGCCGCTCAGCCCGCTCGGCACGATCGGGGCGATCCGCGTCGGCATGCGCGGCGACCGCCGGTGGCTGCACGACCACGGCGTGACCGGTGTCGAGAAGGCCCGCTGGCTCGCCCGCTCCGGGATTCACCACGGCGGACGCCGAGTCTTCGCGGGGCTCGGCTCCCGCGCGAGAAGCCTCCCCGCGCCGCTCGAGCGGCGGCTGTCTCTCGAAGGGCGGGCGAGTGTCGCTCGCGGGAGCGCCGCGCCGGAGCGCGCCCCACGGGTGGACGCGCGATCCCCGGCCCCACGGGCCGACGCGCGATCCCCGGCCCCACCGGCGGCCCCACCGGCGGCCCCACCGGCGGCCCCACCGTCCGCCCCACCGTCGGCCCCGCCGGGGCTCCCGCCGTTCAGCTCGATCGCGGCCCGCTCGCGGCAGAACGACTATGCCTACGTCGAGGAGGTCTGGCGCGAGGGCGCGGCCCCCCTGCTGGATGCGGTCCCCGGGACGGCCGAACGCGAGCGACTGCGGATCGCGATGGTCCTGCCGCCGTTCACGCGGGGCAGCGGCGGCCACAACACGCTGCTCCAGATCCTCACCCGCCTCGAGGCGCGCGGGCACATCTGCAGCGTCTGGGTCTACGACTTCCTCGGTGTCCACAAGGACGTCTGGCCGGGTGTCCTGCGGGCCGAGCTGCGAGAGTTCTTCGCCCCGCTCGAAGGCCCCGTCTACAAGGGCTTCGACCGCTGGCAGGGGGCAGACGTCGTCCTGGCGACCGGCTGGCAGACCGTCCATCCGACGCTCCGCCTCGACCACTGCCGGGCGCGGGTCTACGTCGTCAACGACCACGAGCCCGAGTTCTACGCGACATCGACCGAGCGGGCTCTGGCGACCGAGACCTATCGCCACGGGCTCCACTGCGTGGCCGCCAGCCCGTGGCTGCGAGACCTCCTGATCGACCGCTACGGCGCGAGCGCCGACGCCTTCCAGCTCGGCGTCGCCCACGACACCTACCAGCCGCGGGCGATCGCCCGCCGGCCGGACACCGTCGTCTACTACGCCCGTCACAGCACCGCCCGGCGGGCCGTCCCGGTCGGCCTGATGGCCCTCGCCGAGCTCCACCGCCGCCGGCCGGACGTGCGGATCGTCCTCTTCGGGAGCAAGGACCCGCTCGACACGTCATTCCCCTACGACCACCTCGGCGTGCTCACGCCCGAGCAGCTGAGCTGGCTCTACTCGGAGTCGACGGTCGGCCTCTGCCTGTCGCTGACGAATTTCTCGCTGATGCCCAAGGAGATGCTCGCGTGCGGTCTGCCGTGCGTCGAGCTCGCCGGGATCAGCGCCGAGTCGATCTTCGGACCCGACGGCCCGCTCGAGCTCGCGCCACTCGACCCGGCCCGGATCGCCGACGCGCTCGAGCGACTGATCGACGATCCGGAGCTCTGGGAGCGCCGGTCCCGCGAGGGGGCGGCCTTCGTCGCCTCGCACACGTGGGACCACGCCGCCGGCGAGGTCGAGGCCGGCCTGCGCCACGCGCTCGCCCTCAGGGAGGCCGCGGCTCGGTGACCGCCGTGCGCGAGGCTCGGCCTCGGTGACCGCCGTGCGCGAGGCTCGGCCTCGGTGACGGCCGCGTCGCGAGGCTCGGTCTCGGTGATCGAGATGCCGCTGCCGCCTCCCGAGCTCGCCGCCCATGTGGCGGCCTGCTCGGCCGGAGGGGACCCTGTCGCCCTCTATCTCGAACACGGTGCCGCCCTCGCCGAGAGCCTCGTCTCCCATTTTCCCGAGGACGTCGACCTCGAGGGCAGGCGTGTGCTCGACTTCGGCTGCGGGTCTGGCCGCTTCCTGCGCCACCTCGTCAACGCCGGGACGGGGGCGACGTTCGATGCGACAGACATCGACGGACCCTGCATCGACTGGCTCTCGGCCCACCTGCCCGCCCCGCACGCGGCCTTCCGCAACCAGCCGGCGCCGCCGCTGCAGCGCCCGGATGGCCACTACGCGCTGATCTACGCGACGTCGGTCTTCAGCCACCTGACAGACACCTGGGCCGCCTGGCTGTGCGAGCTGCACCGCCTGCTCGCCGACGACGGTGTGCTGATCGCGAGCGTGATCGACGAGGCGGGCGGGCCCGACTTCGGGGAGGATCCGTGGGACGACGAGCGGATCGGGATGCTCGTGCTCGGCCCCGGCCGGCCGTGGGCCGCCGGCGGGCCGATGGTGCTCCACTCTGAATGGTGGATCCGCGCCCACTGGGGTCGGGCGTTCGACGTGGTCGCCTTCCACCCGGGCCGGGGCACCGTCTTCGGCCAGGCGGTCGTCGTGCTGCGAAAGCGGGCCGGGGCCGAACGCGGGGCCGGCGGCAGGCCTGGGACCCGAGGCCGCGACGAAGCCGGGGCCGACCGGCCGACGCCCGAGCTGCTCGAGCGGGTCGAGCCGGACGAGCCGCGGGAGGTCTCGGCCCTGACCCACGCGGTGCGGCGGGCGGCCGAGGAGAACCTGGTCCTCAACGCCCGCCACGACGAGTACAGCATCGCGTACACGAAGGAGGCCGCCTGCCGGGCCGAGCTGGAGGCCGAGAACGCGGAGCTTCGGCTGCGGCTCGCGCAGTCCACCGCGCAGCTTGCGGCGGCCGGGCGGGCCTCGCAGGCCGCGCTGATCGTGATGCGGGCGCTCGGTGGACGGGCGAGGATGCTCGGCCGCGGGTGCCGTCAGTTCTTCGAATCGGCCGGATAGCCGATGCGGAGGTGCTCGGCGCTGGGGTGGGCCGGCAGCGGAGGTACGACTCGCGCGAGGGTCGGCGAGAGCCGCGACCACTGAGGGTGCACGCGGTTTGCTGCCAAATAGTCACACTCCGACCGGGATCACAACAGCCCACACTCCGGAGATAGACTTGCCGGCGAAACGCCTGAGAAACCGACGTCGAGCAGCGGCCCTGCCGTCAAGCAGCGGCCCACACCACCCGCCAATCGACCTGAGGACTGCATCATGAGCGGTGACTCCCAGCACGACTACCTCACCTCGATGTTGGAGCTCATCGCGCAGAAGCAGTTCCTGCCCAGCACGATGGACGCGGCGGAGAGACAGAGCCTCGAAACGACGCTGAGCCACCGTGCCGGCGGGCTGATCACCCAATATGAGGCCGAACGGAAGGCGATCGCCGACCTGGCGCCGGGCGACAAGCGGCGCAAGGAGTTCGACAAGCAGACGGAGAACCTGGCCAAGGCGCTGCCGAACGTCACCAAGGGAACATTGTCGGCGATCGCCGCCTTCCAGAAGGGCGACGCGATCACCGGGTCCGCAGCGCTGATGGACATCTGTGCGTCGCTGGCGCCGCTGATCGGCGGGCTGGCGGCTGCCGGCGGCCCCCCGGGCATGCTGGTCGGCGCGATCTTCGCGATGATCGGGCAGATCCTCGCCTTCTTCGCGCCGAAGTCCGAGTCACTGAGCACACAGATCGAGAAGGTGATGAGGACGCTCCAGGCCGAGGGCAAGGAGCAGGAGATCCGGGCGGTGCACACGAGCATCACGAACTACGCGACCGCCTTGAAGCGTGCGACCCGACGCGTCGAGAGGGCACTCGACGAGCCTGGACTGCAGGTGGCGGTCATCAGTCAGATCATCAAGGACTTCAACCCCATCGACAGTCCCACGATGTTGATGTTCTGGGGAGTCGCCGAATGGCTGCAGGAGGGCAAGAACCAGGACCAGGAGCGTTGGCCGATCGTCCTGGCCGGGGTCTGCCAGGCGTACACCGACCTCCTGTTCACGGTCATCACGCTGATGTCGCTCGTCAGCACTGACGCGATGACGAAACGATTCGCCGAGGCAGAGGCATTGCCAGAGGCCAAGAAGACGGAGGTCCGCCGCATCCTCAACGAGCTTCTGGTGATCGCAACCGCGCGGCTGATCGAATACGGAGCCTGTAGCGATGCCCATCTGGAGTTCCTGCGGGCAATCATGCCGGCAGCGCAGAATCGAGGGATGCTCTGGCAAGTCGACAATTCGCCCAGCGGCCATCTCTACGCCGGCACGAACATTCGCACGGGGAAGTTCAAGCATCTGGGAGGTGAGCAGAAGCGGCTCGCCGTGACGACAGCCAGGGCGGACCTCGGGACACCCAACCCGGCTTACCACGTCCTCGCGCTGGAGCCATGGATCGACGCGGGGTGGACCGGCTACGACCGAACGTATCACGGGCTCGTGAAGGCCCCCTACGACTCGGTGACCTGGACGGAGCTGGCAGATGACACATCGTCGGTCCACGGTCTGACCGACATCTGGGCGACGCCGGCGGACGCGGCCCACAAGAAAGACGTCTACTTCTACGCCGCGAAGGGGAACGAGATCGACGGGCACGCGCTGGGCGAGAACAACAAGGCGCGGGTCGTCTATACGCGCGGCGTCAAGGCCAAGGTGCAGTCCGTTCGTGTCGTGCACGACCCGCGCCCGGTGCAAGGCGACCCGGATGCCGGCACGGCGGACCCGAGCCGGGGGATCGTCGACTTCGTCGCCTACGGCGGCTTGCAGTCGTCGGGCGAGATCTACATCGACGCCGCCGGAAAGGACGGCTACGTGCCCGGCCCGTGGGGACCCTACTCCGGACTCGGGATCGACCGACGCCATCTGTGGGTGTTCAAGGCGGACGGCGTCGCGTGCGCGACGCACGCGTCGGTGATGCGCTGCCTGAGAGGCGAGATCGAGAAGCCGCGATGGATGATCCACAGCGTCCCGGAGCAGATCCTCTACACGGACTCCTACCGGCGCGATCACCACCGGCTCGCCCTCGCCAGTCCGCTGCGGGGCGTCGTGGACCTGTGCGCGTGTGACGACGGCACCCTCGTCGCAGCCGTGGAGGCGAAGTCGGTTGTGGGGAAGTCGACCCCACGCAGCCCGTCTGGGGCCGGCGGAGCCATGTACTGGGAGGCGGTGGATGACAACGGTCTCTACGGGGCGGTTCACCAGATCGACGTCAAGAGCGGGACGATCGGCGTGGAGTGGACGAAGCTCGGCAAGGCGGCGGGAGCCCGGGTGCAGAGGCTTCCCGTGTTCTGCTGGTCGCTGCTCGAGAGCTTGACCGCGGCGCTCGGACGGTTGACCCCAGAGCTGGAGAACGCCTGAGCGCGCCGAGCGTCCGGCCTGCCGGCTTGGAGCGGCGAGCTGGTCAGCCGCGGTATCCGACGAAGTTGACGCGGGCCGGTGCGTCGAAGCGGAGCTCGACCTCCCGCTGGGAGGAGTCGAGCGAGAGCGTGACGTAGGTCGCCTGCCCCGGAGCTCCACAGGCGGCCACGGTGGTCTCGCCGGTCGACCACCTCGCCTCGACATCGACCGCCTCGCGATCGGCGATCACGCCGACCATCAGCTCGCGCGTCGCGGCCGGCAGGCTGACGCCGAGGCGGCCGCGGTCGGCGACGTGGAGGATCTCCTGCGGCGTGTAGGCGACCCGTTCGCTTCGCCGGGTGTCCATCATCCACGGGCGGATGAACGCCGGCGGACCGGGAACGGCGACCGGGCTGAGGATCAGATCGAGCCAGTAGCGACCGAACACCGGGGCGAGGTCGGGGCGGTGCTCGGCGAGGCCGCGGGCGAGCCGCTGCTCGTCGGGCTGGACCGGCCGGACGCCCATCAGGAGAGGGTCGTAGTTGGAGGCGATCACGTGCCGGCGCAGATCGCCGAAGGCCAGCTCGAACTCGTGGTAGCTGACCCCGCGGCCCCACCGGGCGAGCGCGTCGCGGGCGGCGGGTTCGCCGCGGGCGCCGGCCCGGGCCATCGCGCTCGTGAAATCCGGCCGGTCGGAGCGGCGGGCGTAGTGGAGCGCGAGATCGTCGGGCAGCTGTGAGAAGTACGGCATCTGCGCGGTGTGATGGTCGAAGTCGATCAGGCGGTTGGGTGCCTCGCAGACGACGATGACCCCGTCGCGGCGGACGACGCGTCGGGCGAGGGAGAGGACGTCGAGGCGTTCGGGCACCGTCAGGTGCTCGACCACCGCGTAGAGCAGGAAGACGTCAACCTCCCCGGCGAAGCGCTCGACCTCGCGGGCGATCGTCGCGGGCGGCGAGACGTGGAGCTCGGAGTTCTCGAGACCGGCGTAGGCGAGCACGTCGCGCCCCAGGCCGACGGCGGCCTCGTCGATGTCGAAGCCGATGTGGTGGGCGGCCCGGGCCGCGAAGGCGCGACTGACGAAGCCCGTCCCGCAGCCGTACTCGAGCACGGTCTTCCCCGCGAGCGGGCAGACCTGTTCGATCCAGGGGATCAGGTTGGCCTCGGCGGCGTCGAAACGGCCGTCGGTGTCGATGATCCCCGGCATCAGCTCGGTCGCCATCGGGCGGAGGTTATCGCCGTCGCAGCGGCGGCTATCATCGCCGCGGTGGAGATCTTCGACGACTCCGCCTGGCAGATGTCCTGGGGAGAGCGGGCGGCCTTCGAGGGCCTCTTGACCCAGCGGCGACCGGCGATCGCGATCGAGATCGGAGGCGCCGACGGGGCCGCCCTGGCCCAGATCGCCAGGCACGCGGGCGAGGTCCACTCGTTCGACGTCGTCGCACCCCACCTGCCGGCCGATCGCCTCGCCAACGTGAGCTTCCACACGGGCGACTCGCACGAGCTCCTGGCGCTGACGCTGGCCGAGCTCGCCGGGGCGGGACGGAACGTCGACTTCGTGCTCGTCGACGGCGACCTCTCCGCGGCGGGGGTCCGCCGGACGATCGAGTGCCTGCTCGATTCCCCGGCCGTCGCCGGGACGGCGATCGTGATCCACGACTCGAGCAACGAGCGGGTGCGCGAAGGTCTCGACGCGATCCACTTCGCCGCGTGGCCGAAGGTCGCCTTCGTCGAGTTGGACCTGCTCGCCGGCTACATGATGCGAGAGGAGCGACTGCGTCACCAGATCTGGGGCGGGCTGGCGCTGGTCGTCGTCGACGCGACCCGACGCGCCTACCACGGCGGGTCGATCGTCGGCGATCGCTATTACCCGGCGGCCGAGCTGCTCGCCGCGGCGCGGGAGATCGTCGTCGCGCGCGAGCACGGGCACGACGTTTCGGCCGTGATCCGGGAGGCCGAGACCGGCGATGTCCGCGACCAGGTGATCGCCGAGCTCCAAGCCGAGCTGCGGGAGGCGACGACGGAGATCGAGCGGCTGGGGAGCGTCGCGCGCCACCACGAGGCGCTCTGGAACTCGCTGATGGACTCCGTCAGCTGGCGGATGACCGAACCGGTCCGCGGCATCGGGGGCCGGGTCCGCGGCATCTTGGGCTCGGGCCGATGACCCCGACCGAGACAGGCCGGACGGGACACAGGCGACCACGGTTCGCGCTCGTCTCGCGCGAGGTCTTTCCGTTCGGCGGCGGGGGGATCGGCTTTTACATCACGTCGACCGCGCACCTGCTGGCGGGGATCGGCGAGGTCAAGATCTTCACGACGAGCTCGCATCGGGCGCGGTATGACGAGATGCGCCGGGCCGGCGACCCCCGGGTGCCGCCCGACGACATCGAGGTCGTCTTCGTCGACGAGGCCGAGCCGGACGAGGTGGGCGGGTTCTTCTCGACGATGCACCTCTACAGCTCGAACATCCTCGACGCCCTCCGAGCGACCTACGGCGCCCGCGGGCCCGACCTCGTCGAGTTCTCCGACTACCTCGCCGAAGGCGCGGTGACGGTCCAGGCGCGGCGCACCCGGGACCCCCTGCTGGCCCAGTCGAAGGTCGCCGTCCGCCTGCACACGACGGCGGAGATCGCGACGGTGCTCGACGGGGTGCTCGAGCAGAGCTTCGCCACCCAGGTGACCTGCGCCCTCGAGCGCCTGGCGCTCCGGGACGCCGACGCGCTGATCTACCAGGGGGGCGACGTGCTGGAGACCTACCGGCGCTACTACGGGGCCGACCAGCTCGCCCCGGCCCACTGCTTGCGCTACCCGTTCGCCCGCTGGAGCGAGACCGCCCGGCCGGAGGAGCCGCGGGATCTCGGGGCGCCGCTGCGGCTGCTCTTCCTCGGCCGGCTCGAGCGCCGCAAGGGAGTCCAGAACCTGTTGCGGGCGCTCGCCGGCGTCGGTGGCGGCGACGTCCGGCTGACCGTGCTCGGCGGCGACACCCAGACGGCGCCGCTCGGCGGATCGATGGAGGCGTCGCTGCGGATGCTGGCAGACGGGGACGGGCGGATCGAATTCAAGCCGGCGGTTTCGCGGGTCGAGATGGCGGCCGAGCTTCGCGACTGCGACGTCGTCGTCCTACCGTCGCTCTGGGAGTCGTGGCCGTACGTCGCGCTCGAGGCGCTCCACGCGAACCGGCCGATCATCGCGACGCCGGTCGGCGGCTTCGTCGAGATCGTGCGACCGGGGGCCGGCGGCTGGCTGACGGCGGACACCGGCTCCGAGAGCCTGGCGAGCGTGATCGAGCGGCTGATCTACAGCCGGGAGGAGGTCGAGCGGTTGCGGCTGGAGGGGCTGCCGGCCGGCCTGTTCGACGAGCTGGTCGACCCCGAGCCGATCATCGCCGGCTACCGGCGGGTGCTCGACGGTCCCGGGCGATGGAGCCGACGCCCCGCCGCCGCGCGGGTTCCGAGGGTCGTGGGCCCGAGCGGTCCGCCGGCGAGCGTCGTGGGCTCGAGCGGGCCGCCGGCGGGCGTCGTGGGCTCGAGCGGGCCGGCGCCGAGCGGCAGCCTCGCGACGTCGCGCGGGAGCGTTGCTCCGGCGCGCGAGCCGGTCGTTTCGATCGTCATTCCCTACTACCGGCTGGCGGCCCACATCCGGGACACGGTCGTCTCGGCGTTTGCCCAGACCCACCGGTCGATCGAGGTGATCGTCGTCAACGACGGGTCGTTCACCGAGGACGACTGGATCCTCGGGGAGCTGGCGGCCGAGTATCCGCTGAGCGTCCTCTCCCAGCTCAACAGCGGCCTCGGCGCCGCCCGGAACTTCGGGATCGCCCAGTCGCGCGGGCGCTACGTCGTGCCGCTCGACGCCGACAACATGCTCGAGCCGACGTTCGTCGAGCGGACGCTCGACGTGCTGGAAGCCGACCCGAGCGTCGCGTACGCGACGACCTGGTCGCGCTACGTCGACTCCCGCGGGCGGGAGCTCGACCCGCCGAACATCGGATACCAGCCGATCGCCAACCTCCCGCCGATGATCGACCACGACAACATCGCCGGGGACGCGATCTGCCTCATGCGGAGGTGGCTCTTCGACTCGGGCTTCACCTACGGCGAGGACCTCGCCAGCTACGAGGACTGGGACCTCTACCGGCGCCTGGGCCGGGCCGGCCGCCTCGGCGTGGTGATACCCGAGCGGCTGTTCCGCTACCGGGTGCGCAAGGATTCGATGATCCGGGCACTCGGCTTTCCCCACACCGGGCGCCTCTACGACGAGATGGCGGCCGGCGTCCGCGAAAGGGAGGTTCGATGGGAGTCCAGGAGCGCCTGACCCTCCAGGCGGTCGGCCAGCCGACCCTGATCGCCGCCGAGCACATCCACCGCTACGAGTTCGCGGCCGGCCTCTGCCCGGGGGCCCGGGTGCTCGACCTCTGCTGCGGGTCGGGCTACGGCGGCGAGATCCTCGCGGCGAGCGCGGCGAGCGTCCACGGGGTCGACTACGACGCGGCGACGATCGACCTCGCGGCCAGCGCCCTGTCGGAGAACCCGCGACTGAGCTTCGAGCTCGCCGATGCGATGACCGTCCTGCGCCGGGAGCTGGCCGGCGACTTCGACGCGATCGTCTGCTTCGAGGGACTCGAGCACCTGCCCGACCCCGACGCCGCGATCCGCGAGCTCCGGCGGCACGCGGCGACCGGGGTCGCCGTGATCTGCTCGGTCCCCAACAGCCGGGGGATGCGCGAGGAGAACGAGTTCCACCTGACCGACTTCGGCTACGAGCAGGCCGCCGCTGCGTTCGCCGGCTTCCCAGACCCCGTGATCGTCCACCAGTTCCTCGCCGAGGGCTCGCTTATCGTCGTCGATCGGGCGGCTGAGCTCGACGCCCGGCTGCACGGGATCGAGCGGGCCGAGCCGCAGTACGCCAACCACTTCATCCTCGTCTGCGGGATCGCCGGCGAGCGGCTCGGCGGAGCCCATCGCGGCCGGATGGCGCTTGCGATCGCGCCGAACTACAACCGCTACATGCAGGACCTCGAGCGGGCGAACGTCGCCCTGCGCCGGCGCAACCACGAGCTCGCCCGCGGCCTGCTCGGCAAGGCCGGGTCGGCGGCCCCGTCCTACGTCCAGAAGGCCGAGGCGCGGATCGCCGAGCTCGAGGGCCAGCTGGCCGACCACCAGCGCCTCGAGCACGAGCTCGAGCAGGAGCGCCGGGCCAAGCGAAGGGTCGCCGAGCAGCTGCTCGACGCCGAGCAGCAGATCCGCCTGGCCGCCGCGCGCGAACGGCCGGGCAGGATCGCAGGGCTCCTCGACCGCCTCTCCTGAGCCCGGACCGCCTCTCCGGGACTCTCGACCCCGGTCCAATCTCCTCTCCCCGCGGCGCGGCTCAGGCGACCGGGTTGCATTCGGCCGGCGAGGTGGGAGTATGTGAAAGTCGCGACAGGACGCCGCGACCGCGTCGTAGGCTCGAGCGACGCCTCAGATGACGGAGCGCCCGAAGTGTCAGACGAAAACGGCTCCAACGGCGACCGCGAACCTGCTTGCAGCAGCCACCGAGGTGTTCGACAACGCGCAAACCCACGGCCGCGGCGCTCGCTCTCAGAGACTCGGCCGCGTCGGAGACCGCACCGTCTGGGAGCTCTCTGACAACGGCCCCGGCTTCGACGACCCGCTCGCCGGATACATCCCGCCCGACGCAGCGACCGCCACCGGCACGGGCACGGGCACCGGCACCGGCACCGGCACCGGCACCGGCACCGGCCTGTGGATAGCCCGCCAACTGACCCACAGCCTCGAGTTCGGCCCCTCGCCCCACGGCTTCACCACCCGACTGTCGGTCTGAGCGGCCGGCTCCGCGGTAGATTCCGGCGGCCGGCGCTGGCGGGGAGATCCGGCGGCCGGCGCTGGCGGGGAGATCCCGGCGGCCGGCGCTGGAGGAGATCCCGGCGGCCGGTCAACCGTAGTACCTGGATACCGTCAACAGCTCGGCGAACAGGCCGTGCGCCATCGCGAGGATCACCAGTCCCGCGCCGAGCGCCGGCGCCCATCCCCGGGGCGCCGCCCGGCTGACGAGCACGATGAAGACCGCGTAGAACGCCAGCAGCGGGAACAGGTAGCGGGCCTGCTCGAACGCGTTTCCGGTCAACGTCAGGTACCGGATCCCCGCGTAGCCGATCGCCGCCAACAGGCCGAGCACCATCACGCCGAAGCCGACCGCCAGCGGCCAGAGCGCCAGCAGCTCGCGCCGCGACCGCCACAGCCCGATCACCGCGAGGACGGCCAGCACGACGAACGCATCTTCGGCGAGTGAGTACACCCGTGGCGGGAACCCGTAGTCGAGCCATCCGAACCGCCCGATCGCACCGTCGAAGAAGGTCTGGCGCAACGGGTAGTACGGGAAGTACGAGTGGTTGAAGAACGGCAGCTTCGGCAGGTAGAGCTCCCATATGTAGTCGAGTGACTCACGCAGCGAGATCGTCCTATGGCCGGGCAGGGCGGCCGTCGCCGCGCCCGCGAACCCGCCGCCCGTAGGGCCGCCCCGGTGCCAGACCGTCGCGTTGAGCACGGCGTAGGCCGCGACCGGGATCCCAGCGACCACGGTTGCCACGCCGGCGCCCGCAGACGCCCCACGCCGCTCGCCGCGCTTCGAGCGCCAGACGATCAGGCCCAGCGTCACGAGGATCCCCGGAACGAACGCGACGAAGGTCAGCTTGCCGAGCAGACCGGCTGCGCACGCCAGCCCGATCCACGCCCCCCGCCGCCGCGTCAGGCCGTGCCGGTAGGCCCTGATCAGGACGAGGAAGGTCGCCGCCGACGCGAAGAACAGCAGGCTGTCGCCCTGGACGCCCGCCGAGACGAAGGCGAACTGCGGCTGGAACGCGACGACCAGGGCTCCCGTCGTCCACGCCCACGGCGACTCGGGGAAGACCTCGCGGACGAACAGGAAGACCCCCAGCACCGTCAGCCCGGCCAAGAGCGCCGAGAGCAGGCGCATCAGCGCGAGCCGGTCGAGGATGTTGTGCGACGGCGAGGCCCAGTACGGGATCGCCGCCAGCGCGTAGTAGAGCGGCGGCTGGTTGGTGATCGGGCTCGCCCCCCCCGGCCCCACCCGGCTCGGACCGGCGGCGAGCGCCGCCCGCAGCGACTGATCCTGCGCCGGCGTGATCACCCCGCGGTCCTGCGGATGGCCGATCACGTCGAAGAAGTGGAGGCCTCCCAGGACCGCGTACTCCTCCGCGGAGAACTGCTCGACCGGACCCTGCGGCGGCGGCCTGCCGGTCTCCGCGAGGTACTGGGCGTACGCGAAGTGCCCCGTCTCGTCCGGGACCTGGAATGGCGGGATCACGACCGTCCAGATCGCCACGTTGACGAAGGCGACGACGAACACCAGCCACCCCGCCCGGGGGACCCGCCGGACGAGGCTCACTCGCGGGCCTCCCGCCCGCCGGCGACCAGCAGCCTGACGACGACCGCCCAGCTCACCGCCAGCAGGAGGATGCACGCTGGCAGCGTCCCGTCACCGAAGAAGCCCGCCTTGCCCAGCCCGAATCGCCGATCGATCACCCCGAACAGCGACCACCACGACTCCTCGCCCGCCCGGTAGTAGACGATGCTGATCCGTCCGGCCTGCGGCCTGCCGTTGACGACCTCGTCGGTCGGATCCGGCGGGACGCCCTGGCCGCCGATCGCGACCTTCGCCCGGTCGCCGACGTCGAGGCAGACCCTGGTCGCGCTCGCCGGATCCCTGGCCTGCCCGATCGGGATCGAGACCGGTCCCTGTCTCGCGCCGGCAGCAAGGTGCCCCGCCGAGACGACGGTCCCCGCCAGATCGGTGAAGCGCAGTCCCAGGGCCGGAACCGGCGGGCCGTACGTCCCGATCACGATCTGCGCGCTCGCCGCCTCCGGCGGGAGGTAGGGGTTGAGCTGACAGAGCTCGCCGCCGCTCGCCATCGTCGCCGCGAACGTCGCCGGCGCGACGTGGTTGCTCCCGGCGTCGCGCGGCGCCCGATGCGACAGCGTGATCCCCAGCCCGACCGCCACCAGCGCCAGCGCCCCGGCGACGACCGCTCCGACCCGCATCTCAGCGCCGGCGTAGTCCGAGGATGCTCAGGAGGAAGGACGAGAAGAAGACCTGGATGCCGATGATCAGGAGCGTCGCCGCCGCGATCGCCGCACGCTCCTCGGAGATCGCGCCGAACCCCCGCTGGATCCAGTGGACGACGATCACCGCGCCGAGAACCGCCCCGGCCAGCATGATCAGACCCCCGAGCGCCAGGCCGTGCTCGAGGTGGAAGCGCCCTCTCATCCGATCGAACCACGCGTCCTTCTGCCCCATGAAGTAAGTCGCATACGCATGCGCGCACAGCCCCATCGCCAGGACCTGCGACCCGACGATGCTCAGCAGCGCGCCGCCGATCTCCGTGTGCAGATCCCACCGCCGCCCGAACACGTCGACATGCGAGAGCACGGTCAGCATGACGATCGCCCCAGCCAGGCTCAGCAGCGCTCCCGGGATGATGAACAGGTAGTTCGGGCTGTGGACGAGGAGGAAGCGCAGGTGGCGCCACCCGTCCCGGAACGTCGACAGCTTCGACTCGCCGCCCCGCGGGTGGTACTCGATCGAGACCTCCGCGATCCGCAGCTTCTCCTTCGACGCCCGGATCACCATCTCCGAGGCGAACTCCATCCCCAGCGTCCGCAGGTCCAGCCGCTCGAGCACGTCCCGGCGGATCGCCCGCATCCCGCAGTGCGCGTCCCGCACCCCGGTCCGGAAGAACAGGTTGAGGATCCCCGTCAGGACCGGATTGCCGATGTACCGGTGCAGCCACGGCATCGCCCCCGGCTGGATGTTCTCCATCCGATCGCCCATCACCAACTCCGCGCCCGCCTCCAGCTCCGCCACGAACCGCGGGATCTCGTCGAAGTCGTAGGTCAGGTCCGCGTCGGCCATCACGATGTACCGGCCCCGCGCCGCCGCGAACCCGGCCAGATAGGCGCTCCCGTAGCCCCGGCGGGGCTCTGGGACGACCCGCGCCCCGGCCGCCGCCGCGAGCACCGCGCTCGCGTCCTCCGACCCATTGTCGACGACCACGACCTCCCCCGCCAGGCCCGCCTCGGCCAGTGCGCCGATCGCCGCTCGCACGCACTGGTCGATGTTCTCCTCCTCGTTGAGGCAGGGGATCACCACCGACACGAGAAGCGTCGACTCGTCCCCGGCCGCCGCGTTCGCGGCTGATTTCTCCTGGAGCGTGCTCACCGCTTCACCCCCGTGAGTCTGCCACCCTCCCCCGCCGGATGCGTATCTGCCTGGTATACGACTGCCTCTTCCCCTACACCGTCGGTGGCGCCGAGCGCTGGTATCGCAACCTCGCCGACCGGCTCGTCGCCGCCGGCCACGACGTCACCTACCTCACGCTCACCCAGTGGGACGACGGCCTCGCGCCCGACCTCCCCGGGGTCGACGTCCGCAGCGTCGGGCCCCGCCTGGACCTCTACACCGGCGCCGGCCGCCGCCGGATCGGACCCCCCCTGCGCTTCGGGCTCGGCGTCCTCGCGCATCTCCTGCGCCACGGCCGCCGCTACGACGTCGTCCACACCTGCTCGTTCCCCTACTTCTCCCTGCTCGCCGCCAGCCTCGCCCGCCCGCTCGGCCGCTACCGCCTCGTCGTCGACTGGTTCGAGGTTTGGAGCCACGACTACTGGCGCGGCTATCTCGGCCCCGTCGGCGGCCCGATCGGTGAGGCCGTCCAGGCGCTCTGCGCCGCCCTCCCCCAGCACGCCTTCTGCTTCTCCGAGCTCCACGCCCGCCGCCTCCCCCGCACGCCGACGATCCTCCGCGGCCTCTACCAGGCCGACCCCGCCGACGGCCGCGGCCTCGCCGGTGACCCCGCAATCGCCGGAGCGCGCTCCGCGAGATCCGCAGCGGACCCCGACCACCCCACGGTCCTGTTCGCGGCCCGGCAGATCCCCGAAAAGCGGCCCGTCGCCTTCGTCGGCGCGATCCTCGACGCCGCCCCCCGCGTCCCCGGCCTGCGCGGGGTCCTGCTCGGCGACGGCCCCGAGCACACCGCCGTGCTCGCCGAGATCGACCGCACCCGAGCCCCCGTCGACGCGCCCGGATTCGTCCCCGCCGCCCGCGTCGCCGACGAGCTCGACCGCGCGATGTGCATGGTCCTCCCCTCGATCCGCGAGGGCTACGGCATGATCGTGATCGAGGCGGCCGCCCACGGCGTCCCCAGCATCGTCGCCCGCGCCGACGACAACGCCGCCGTCGAGCTGATCGAGCACGGCGTGAACGGGTTCGTCGCCGACCCCGACCAGATCGGCCCCGCGATCGTCGCCGCCCATCACGCGGGCGAGGCCCTCCGCGCGAGCACCCGAGCCTGGTACGCAGCCCACGCCACCGAGCTCTCGATCGACGCATCGCTCGACCGTGTGCTCGCCAGCTACGGCCCGGTAGGCTGCGCGCCGCACGCCCCATAGGAAAGGCCCCTCTTGACCAGCCGGAAGCCCGCCCCCCGGACCAGCCTCATCACGCGAACCACGTGCCGGATCTGTGGATCTGCCGAGCTCACCCCGGTCCTCTCGCTCGGCAACCACCGGATCGCCGGGGCATTCGCCGATCCCAACGGCAACCAGCCGGTCGAGCGCGCGATCCCGCTCGAGCTCGTCCGCTGCGACATGACCCGCGACGAGCAGGCCTGCGGCCTGCTCCAGACCAAGCACACCGTCCCCGGGTCGATCCTCTACAGCTCCTACTGGTATCGCAGCGGCGTCAACCGCACGATGATCGACAACCTCCACGGCATCGCACGCGGCGTCGAGGCGATCGTGCCGCTCGAGGCCGGCGACCTCGTCGTCGACATCGGCTGCAACGACGGCACCCTGCTCGACGGCTATCGTGCCAAGGGCCTGCGCTACCTCGGCTTCGACCCGTCCGACGTCTCCCGCTACGCGGTCGAGAAGGGCTACGACGTCGTCAACGACTTCTTCTCCGGCGTCGGCCTCAGCCAGCGGCGGCCCGACCAGAAGGCCAAGGCGATCACCAGCATCGCGATGTTCTACGACCTCGAGCAGCCCCGCGCCTTCGTCGCCGACGTCGCCTCCGCCCTGGCCGCCAGCGGGATCTGGGTGATCGAGCTCCACTACCTGCCGCAGATGCTCGAGCGCAACGCTTTCGACGCGATCGTCCACGAGCACCTCGAGTACTACTCGCTCGCCGTGATCGAGCGGCTGCTCGGCGAAGAGGGGCTCGAGGTCGTCTCCGCCGAGCTCAACGACATCAACGGCGGATCGATCCGCCTCTTCATCGGCCACGCCGGCCGCCACACCTCGACGCCCGACCAGACCGCGCGGATCACCGAGCTGCGGATCGCCGAGTTCGAGCTCGCGCTCGACTCACCCGAGCCGTACGAAGCCTTCCGGATCGGCGTCGAGCGCGTCCGCGACGACCTCGTCGCGATCTGTCGCAAGCTCGTCGACGACGGCAAGACGATCCACGTCTACGGCGCCTCGACCAAGGGCAACACGATCCTCCAGTACGCCGGGATCGACCACGCCCTGATCGCCGCCGCCGCCGACCGCAACCCCGACAAGTGGGGCTCCGAGACGATCGGCACGAAGATCCCGATCATCAGCGAGGAAGACTCCCGCGCGATGAACCCCGACTACTACCTCGCCCTCCCCTGGCACTTCCTCGACGAGTTCCTCGAACGCGAGACCGACTTCCTCGCCCGCGGCGGACGGTTCATCGTCCCGCTGCCCGAGGTTCGCGTCGTCGGCGCCGGCGCCGACGACGGACCGGCGGATCCGAGCGCTTCACCCGCGAGCCCAGCCGGCAGATGAACGCCGCGCCCGATTCGCCGGCGACGGCGATCCGCCTCTCGACCAGCATCCCGACCTACAACTTCGGCGCCTTCATCGGCCAGACCCTCGCCAGCATCGTCCCTCAGCTCGTCGACGGCGTCAGGTCGTCGTCCTCGACGGCGGGTCGACCGACGACACGCCGCGGTCGTCGAGTCCTTCGCTGCCGACCACCCCGTCCGCTACCACCGCCATGACGCCCGCGGCGGAATCGACCGCGACATGGCCGCACGGTCGCCCTCGCCCGGGGCGAGTACTGCTGGATCTTCTGCGCCGACGACATCATGAAGCCCGGCGCCGTCGCCCACGTCCTCGAACGTCTCGGCTCCGCCTGCGACCTCTACCTCTGCGGCCTGACCCTCTGCACACCGGACATGCGCCCGCTCGGAGATCATCGTGTCGCGGCGATCCCCGCCGACGACGAGTTCGACCTCAGCTCGCCGGTCGACCGACGAAGGTACTTCGAGCCGGCCCAGACGACAACCGCGTTCTTCAGCTTCGCCGGCTCCCTGATCGTCGGGAAGGCCCGTTGGGACGACGCCGGCCCGGACGAGGCCTTCGTCGGCAGCCTCTGGGCCCACGTCGCCCAGATCCTCCGGATGATCCCCCACGGCCTGCGCCTCCACTACATCCCGGCCGCCCTGCTCTACAAGCGGACCGAGAACGACTCCTTCATGGATCGCGGGATCGCCCACCGCTACGCGATCGCGATCGACGGCTACCACCGCCTCTCGAGGGCCGACTTTCCCGACGACACCGCCGACGCCCGCGACTTCCGCCGCGTCATCACCAACGAGTTCCCACCCTGGGTCTTCTTCGCCGCCAAGCTCGACAGCCAGCGCAATCGGCGCGGCGACGAGGCCCTCGTCGACCGCCTCGCCCGGACCGCCTACACCGATCCGTCGCTGCGCAATCGCATCTATCGCGCCGTCTACGACCACACGCCGCTGCCGGCCTTCGCCGCCGCCCAGGCCTTCAATCGCCTGGTCGTCGCACCCTGGCGCCGGCGTTCCCTGCCCGCTGCCGTCGGCGACTCGCACGCCGGCCGGTAGCTCGCGCCGGACCGGCCGTCGGCCCGGCTCGTGGATAGGCTATGGCGACCTTACCGAGCTCTGCCGACCGAAGCCCGCGACCGGTCATCGCTGCTCGAGTTCGCCGTTCTCCAAGAGCAGAGCCAGATCGCCACGGCCGATCGCGACCTCCAGGGCGGGGGCTGCTCGATCGGCGACCCCGCGCACGCTCAAGGATCGCGCCTTCCGCTGGTCCACAACCTCCCCGACCTGATGCTCGTCCTGACGACGTGGGACGTCGAGCGGGCCGTCGACGCGTTCGCCGCATCGCTCGACCCGTCGGATCCGATTCTCGATGTCGGCTGCTACGCCTGCGACATGCTCCCGGCCCTCAAACGGCTCGGCTTTCGCAAGCTGGCAGGGATCGACCTCAACCCCGCCGTGGTCGAGATGCCATACGCCGAGGAGATCGACTACGCCGTCGGCGACCTCCTGGCCTCGCCGTGGCCGGACGGGCACTTCGCCGGATCAGCGCGATCAGCGTGATCGAGCACGGCGTCTCCGACGACGCGCTCTGCCGGAGGTCAGCCGCCTTCTGCGACCCGGTTGGATCTTCATCTTCACGACCGACTTCTGGCCCGAGAAGATCGCCACCACCCAGCAGATCTTCGGCCTCGACTGGCGGATTTTCGACACCTTGGAGATCGAGGCCCTGCTCGCCGTCGCCGCCCGCCACAACTCCACCCGACCGTCGACCCTCGCGCTCTGATCGGCCGGATCGCCAGCCCGGCGATCCACTCGAAGGCACGGACTACACGTTTCTCGACGGAGCCCTGCTCCGCGCCGACGGCTACCGGGTCGGACTCGGGCGCGATCAACTGCCCATGACTCGCCTGTCACGCCTCGACGATCTGAGCCCAGCCGAACGACAGCCGCGCCGCGCCGACCCGAACGCGGGCGTCGAGCGATCGGTCGGTCAGCAGGCGGTCGATTGCCTGCGACGTCCGGCCGGGTCGCCCGCGTCGACAAGCAGCGCCGTCTCCCCGTCGACCAGCCACGGCGGGTTCTGCGGACCGCGCGTCGTGATCACCGCCGCTCCGTTGACGGCCGCCTCGAGCAGGCTGGTGTAACCACTCTCGGCGCCCCCGCGGAACGGCAGTGCGACCGCGTCGGCGACGCGCAGCAGCCGGCCGACCGCAACCTCGTCGAGGAAGCCGAGCCAGCGCACCCGCTCGACGAGCCCCAGCCGCTCGATCCGCGCGGCGACATCGGCGTGGTAGGCGTTGGCTGGGTCGAGTGAGCCGGTGACGACGAGCGTCGCCCGGGTCGGGGCGAGCGCTTCGAGCAGGTCGTCGAACCCCTTCGCGGCCGACCAGATGAACCCGAAGTAGGCCAGCAGGGGGCGACCAGGCGACGCGAGCTCCGCCCGCAGGCGCAGATCGGCCGCGTCGTCGGCGACGCGATCGGGATGTTCGGAGCGTTGTGCGGACCACCGTCCGTCCCGCGACCGACGGGTACCGCGCGGCGATCGCCTCGGCCTCGGCCTCGGTCACGCGACGATCCGATCCGCCGCCCGCGCGCGAGCCCACCGGCGGCGCTCGCGTCGCCCGTGCGGATGAACTCGTGGACGATGTAGACTCCGCGGCCACCCGAGGAGCGCGTCGGCCAGACCGGCACGAGGAGAGCACCGTGAGTTCGCGACGGCCGCCGGATACACTAGACGACCATCCCGTAGCCGCCGCAAGAGCCTCCAGGCCCGTGAGGAGTGCGGACGTCCCAGCCGAGCGCGGCAGCACCCGCGACGGTCCCGCCGACCGCCGTCGACGTCGCCGCTCGACCGTGACCTCGTGCCGGCGCGGACGAGCGCCGCCGCCAGCACCCGCACGACCGCCGACCCCGAGGCGACCGGCGGAGGAGTCGCGGTTCCATCCCGCCAGAGAGTATTCCCCCCCCCCCCCGCACCGCTCGTCGACCGGGGGAACCAGCTCGGACAGGCGCCCTGGGACCGTCCGACTGCGAGCCTGATGGCGCGGCGGAGGAGTCGCGGTACCATCACCGCCAAGAGTATGATGCTCCGCCGCCCGCAGCACGACTCAACGCGGCGGGCCAGTCCGTCGGTCCTCGGGTGGGCTTGATGCATGTTGGACTGATCCACGACCACGTCGGCGGCAAGGCCGGCGGCGGCGGCGGCGTCAGGCTGATGCTCGAACTTGCCGCCGGGTTGATCAAGAGGGGCCACCGGGTGACGATCGCCTGCCACGACCACGTCCCGACCGACGAGTCCCCGGCCGTGTCCGACGGCCTCGAGATCAGAGCCGTGCGAGACGGAGCCGGATACGGCTCGGGCGGCCGCGCCGCGCTCGCCCTCCGCTACTGGCGCGACATGCCGAAGGTCGCCGGACTCGTGCCCACCGACGTCGACGTGATCAACGCCCACGAATGGCCCGCATTGCGCCCCGGACGAATCGCCTCCGGACACTCGTCGGCGCCCCTCGTCTGGACGCGCAACGACGAGGCGCCGTGGGAGCGGGCGATCGTCCCCCGGCTGACGATCCACGGCAGCCCGAATCCCGGCCGGCGACTCGTCCAGGCGGCCTTCTGCTGGCCCGATCTCCTCGACGCCCGGCGGACGCAGTCGATCGTCGTGCTCTCGGAGCCACAGGTCGAGATGGTCCGTCGAAGCTACGGCAGGCGCGCCGAAGTGGTCGGGATCGGACCACCCCGTCAATTCTTCGATCCGCCCGAGCGAGCGGCCGCCCGGGCCCGGCTGGGGATCGCCCCCGACGCGTTCCTGGTCCTCGGATCCGGGATCCTCGTCACCCACCGGCGCTTCGAGGCCCTGATCGAGGCGATCGCGGTGCTCCGCGACGACACCGCCGTCCAGCTGCTGATCGTCGGCTCCGACCACGTCGATCCGGCCTACGCAGACCGCCTGGCCGCGATGATCGGCGAGCTCGGCCTGACCGACCGGGTGAAGCTGCCCCGGCGGTCGATCTCCGACGCCGAGATCAAGGACGCGTATGCGGCGGCCGACGTCTTCGTCATCCTGAGCCGGCGCTACGCCTGGGGCCTCGCCCCGCTCGAGGCGATCGCGAGCGGGACGCCCGTGATCATCTCGGACACCGTCGGCGTCCATGACGTCCTCGTCGGAAGGCCCGGCGTCCAGGTCGTACCCGGGGGTGATGGCCCGGGTACGGCGGCCGCGATCCGGCGATGGAGAAACGGCGCTGGTCGCGATGAGCTCGAGCCGACGCGAACGTGGCTGCGCGAGGAGTACACGATCGATCGCTACGTCGCCCGGATGGAGGAGATCTACGCCGAGGCGATGTCCGCCCGATAGCTGCCCGGCTACTCGGCGGCCAGGCCCGCCCGCCGGTAGGACGCCAACGTCGCCCGAGCCGAACGCTCCCACGTGAAACTGGCGGCCCGCTCCCGCCCGGCCCGCCGGAGCCGCTCCGCCTCCGCCGGCAGCCTCGTCAGAGCGGCCGCGATCGCCCGCGGGTCTCCCGGATCGAAGAGCAGCGCCGCGTTGCCGGCAACCTCGGGGAGCGACGCTGCGTTCGAGCAGGCGACGGGGACCCCGCGAGCCATCGCCTCGAGCACGGGGAGACCGAAGCCTTCATAGAGCGACGGAAAGACGAAGGCCTCCGACAATGCCCAGAGGCCCTCGAGCTCGGCCGGTTCGAGCCACGCCGGCCAGCGGACGTCTTCCTCGAGTCCGAGGTCCCGAGCCCGCTCGCGCAGCTCCTCCTCGTACGCGGTCGCATAACCCGCAAGGACGAGAACCGGCCGCTCGTCCAGCAGTGCCATCGCCTCGAGCAGAGCCGACAGATTCTTGTGCGGTCGCTTGGCCGAGAGCGACAGGAGCACCCGCCGGTCGCCGAGTCCGAGCCGGTCGCGCAGGACACGTTCGGGCTCGGCCGCCGATCGAGCCACAGCGCCGAGCCCGAGCGGAACGACATCGATCTTGGTCGCCTCGATCCCCAGCAGCTCGATCAGGTCCCGACGGGTCGACTCGGAGTCGGCGATCACCCGGTGGGACCGCCGGGCCGCGAGCGGGACCAGCGCTTTCATCCCGATCGCCCGGAGGCCCGAGTGGGCCTCCGGATAGCGGGCGTAGATCAGGTCATGCACCGTCACGACCCGGCGGAAGGCTCCGAGCGCGGGGGCCGTGCTCGCAAGGCTGTGCAGCAGGTCAACCCCCGCCCGGGCGGCCAGGCCGGGCAGGATGAGCTGCTCGCCGCCGACCCACTCGACGCGATTGCTCGCCCGGACCGGCACCGTGACAGCCGGGATCAAATCGCCCCATGGGCCCGGGCCGGCCTCGCGTCCGACGAATGCGGTGAAGCGCAGTTCCGGTGCCGCATCCACGAGCGCGGGGATCAGCTCCCGTGCGGCGACCTCCATCCCCCCGGTCCGGCCGGGGACGAGGAAGACCAGGTTGAGGCCGACGTGGGGGCGGACCGGCATCAAGCGCCGAACCCCGACCCGAATCGACCGCGCACCATCGCGCGGACCTCGCCCGGAAAGCGGCCGCAGACGTAGAGCACCCCGAAGAACAGCAGGCTGACGAGGATCGCTCCGAGGATCGGCTCGAGTCCTGCCAGCAGGGTGACGCCGAGCGCAACGGCCGCGGCAAGGCCGGTGATCGGGAGGACGTCCAGTGGGAGGCGGATTCTGTCCGGCCCGCGCATCAGCATGGCCGCCTCCGTGATCGCGAGGCCGCCTTCGCCGATCACGGCCGCGATCGCCCCCCCGCGGGCTCCCAGCCCCGGCGTCAGGATCACGGTCAGGCCCGCGGCCAGCCCGAGCGCGAACAGGTTGGCCTTGAGCGCTCCGCGATACCGGGCACGGGCCAACAGCGAGAAGCCGCACGCCGCGCTGAAGAATGTAGCCGTCACGGCTAGGCCCTGGATCCGGAGAACGGCGATCGCCGGCTCGGCCTTGTGGGCGGCGATCAGGTGGATCGCCAGCGGCGCGCCAACCTCGAGGCAGAGGACCACCCACGCACCGACGATTGCCGCGAGCTCGAAGAGTCGTTGGACGACATAATCGAAACGCGCTGGGTCATCACGCGCTGCGCGGGCGAGAATCGGAAAGGCCGACCCGATCACCAGGCTCGGCACGCCGACGAGGACCTCGACGATCCGAAACGATGTCGCGAAATACCCGGTCTCGAGGGTCGAGGCGACGAGCGACATGAGGACGATCGCGACGCGAAAGTAGATGATGTTCACCGCGCTGACGACCGCCCAGGGGATGCTCTCGCGCAGCAGTGCCCACCACTTCCCGACATCGAAGTCCGGCCACAGCTGGCGGCGGTCCCGGAGCACGGCGATCGTGAAGATCAGCGAGGCACCCGAAGCGGGGATCGCGACGGCGAGCAGGCTGACGAGTCCTGCGCCGCTGAGGACGAGGCCGACGAGCAGGGCTACGTTGACGATCTGGCGGACCAGATCCGCGGCCGACGCCCAGCCAAAGCGCAGCTCTGCCTGGAGGCTGACCGACAGGAGGCTCTGGAGCAGCTGAAGGACGAGCCCGGCTCCGGCGAGAGCCGTGCCGATGACCATCGCCCCGGGATAGCCAGCGCCGAGGGCGAAGAGGACGGCGAGGCCGACGCCGATCAGCGTGAGGACGATCCGGACGCCGATCGCCGAGCCCATCAGGGCGGCCCGGCGGGCGCCCTGGAGAGTCGAGTACTCGCGTAGCACGACGCTGTTGAGTCCGCCTTCGGTCAGTCCGCTGATGATCGTCACGAGCGAGACGACGGTGACGTAGCGGCCGAACTGGGGGACACCGAGATGGCGGACGAGGAGCGGGGCCGAGACGAGCGACAGAAGGATCCCGCCCATGTACCCGGCCGTCCGCAGGGCACTCCCCCGCAGGGCGACCGGACCGGCCTGCGGTCCGTCGAGGACGTCGCCGCCGGCGGGCGCGGAGTCGGTCTGGCGCGCCGCCGGGCTCACGCGGCCGCCTCGAGGGTCTCGAGCACGGCGTGTGCGAAGCGAGCCCACGAGAACTCCGCAGCCCGCAGCGGCCCGCGGCGAGCGAGCTCGACCCTCCGGGGTCCGTCGTCGAGCAGTCGAGCCAGCCCGTCGGCGATCGAGTCGACGTCGTGGGGATCTGCGTAGGCCGCCGCATACCCGGCGACCTCGGGCAGCGAGGAGACGTTCGACGTGAGGACCGGCGCTCCGGCGGCCATCGCCTCGAGCACCGGCAGGCCGAACCCCTCGCCGAGCGACGGATAGCAGAAGACGGCGCACCGCCGGTAGAGCGTCGCGAGGACCTCGTCGGAGACGTAGCCGAGAGCGGTCGCCCGGTGGCCCAGCGACGCGAGGGCCGCCGTCGTCTCCCCGGTCTCCCAGCCGAGCGCCCCGACCACGACGAGGGGGTGGCGGGCCTGGAGCTCGGGCGCGATCCGCCGATAGGCCTCGACCAGCCGGGGGAGGTTCTTGCGGGGCTCGAGCGTCCCGACCGCGAGGACGAACCCCGCCGCCGGGAGGCCGTCGAGCTGCGGGTTGCCGGCGGCGAGCTCGGGTGCCCGAGCGACGCCGAGCAGGGCCGTCGTCGTGCGAGGCGCCGCCTGCGGATACTGGTCTGTGAGGGCGCGGGCGGTCGTCTCGGAGATCGCCACGAAGGCCGCCGACCGGCGGACGGCCGGGCCGATCGTCAGCCGCTCGATCACGGCCGAGCGGCGGTTCGGACGCATCGACGGGTCGAAGGTCACGAGGTCGTAGACGATCGGGACGCCGGGGATCGAGAGGAACCAGGTCGTCAGGTAGCTGTTGGTCGACAGGAAGACGTCGCACTCGCGCGACGCCCGGCGGGCGGTCCACACGTTCCACCAGGGGTCGCCGGCCGGGAGGAGCACCCAGTCGAAGCGCTCGTCGGTGAGACCCTGCCACCGGCTGCGGGCGTAGCAGCGGTAGCGGTGGGGCTCGGGCCGGGCGGCCAGCTCGCGGAGCAGCTCGCGGACGACACGTCCCCGGCCGGCGCCGACCTCGGTCGCCGCCCGCGCGTCGATGCCGATCGTCAGGGGCCGCGCGGTCGAGGGGTCGGGCACGAGCCGGGGAAGCTTACGCTCCGTCCGGGGGGTCCGCCCGGTACTGTGCGCCGCGGTGGGAGGTCGAGCGCGCCGACGGCGTCCGTCGGTCCCTGGGTGGGCGATCGCGCTGGCGATCTATCTGGCGATGGCGATCCTCCTGATCGCCCGCCAGGGTCTCGCCGATCCGTCCCGGATCTGCGTCTGCGTCGGTCCGAACGGCGATCCGCCGTTCTTCATGTGGGCGCTCAAGTGGTGGCCGTACGCGATCACCCACGGGGTCAACCCGTTCTTCACGAACGTCGTCTGGTATCCCGGTGGCGCGAACATCGCGACGACGACATCCCTTCCGGGGATCGCGATCGTCGTCTGGCCGATCACGAGCCTGTTCGGGCCGATCGTCGCCTACAACGTGATCGCCGTGCTCAGCCCGGTGCTCGCCGCGCTCTCGGCCTACGCGCTCTGCCGCCACCTGACCGGCCGGCTCGGGCCGTCTGTGCTCGGCGGTGGCCTCTTCGGCTTCAGCAGCTACGAGCTCGGCCAGCTGACCAGCCACCTCCAGGTCGCCTTGATCTTCCTCGTACCCCTGGTCGTCCTCCTCGTCCTGCGCCGCCAGGCCGGCCGGACGTCGCGGCGGCGCTTCGTCCTCGCCCTGGCCGGCGTGCTCGCCGGGCAGGTCCTGATCTCGACCGAGATCGCGTTCGACATCGTCCTCGTCGGCGGGCTCGCTTTGGCCGCCGCGCTGCTCCTGAACCCGCGTCCGGCCCGGACTCGCCTGCTGCGGACGGTGGGCGAGATCGTCGCCGCCGGGCTGGTCGCGCTCGCTGTCGTCTCGCCGTACCTCTACTGGGCCGTCGTGAAGGGCAACGTCGCCAACTACGGGCAGGTCGCCGGGACGGTCTTCGCCGAGAAATACCGCCTCGACCCGCTCAATCTGGTGATCCCGACGCCGGTCACCTGGCTGGGCGGGAGCGCGCTGTCCCAAAACAACCAATTCGAGGGCGGAAACAGCGCGGAGGCGGGCGGCTACCTCGGAATCCTCCTCTTGGCCCTGTTCGTCGGCGCGGCGCTGGTCACCTGGCGGCGGAGGTCGACCCGTCTGCTCGTAGTGATGTTCATGATGACCGGTCTCCTCGCGCTCGGGCCACGCGTGGGCCGCGGATCGCACACGTTGACCAGGCTCCCCTGGCACTTCGTCGAGACCGCGCCGGTCTTCAAGGCGGTCCTGCCGACCCGATTCGCGCTGTTCCTCGGGCTGATCGTCGGCGTCGGCGTCGCGCTCGAGCTCTCGCGGATCCGGCGGCGGCCGTGGCTGGCGTGGGGGTTGGCGATCGCCGGGACGCTCGCCGTGCTGCCGAACCCGACGTCGACCTTCTGGCACAGCCGGCAGCCGAGGGTTCCGCTCGTCGTCTCGAGCGCCCGGCGCTACCTCCCGAGCAGCGGGAGCGTCCTCTTCGTGCCGGTCGGCCAGTTCGGTTCGAGCATGTACTGGCAGGCGGAGTCCGACTTCGCGTTCGACTTCGCCAACGGGAGGGTCGGGCTGGTCCTGCCGCCGGAGTACGGGACCGAGCTGGCGTCGCTCGAGATGGCCAACGACCCCGGCCCGCCGCCGCACGCGTGGCTGGAGGAGTTCCTCGCGGCGCACCGCGTCGCCGCCGTCGTCGTCGGCCCGGAGGCGGCCCTGCGCGGGCGCTGGGACACGGCGCTCGGCCTGTTCGGCCTGCGGCCGATCGACGTCGGCGAGGAGGCTCTCTACTACGTCTGCGGCACGCCGTCGACGATCGGACCGTGCGATGAGCACCTGCCGGCGGTGTTCCCCGGCGTGATCATGGGCTGACTGTGTCGCGCCTCGTCGGCCCGTCCCCGCCGCTGCGGAACTTCGCCTTGTAGGCGGCGAAGTCCCAAGTCTTGAGGAAGTTCTGGGCCGCCGAGCGGCCCGACTCGAAGAGGGCCTGGGTCCGGTCGGGCGAGATGTCGAACTCGGTGGTCTTGACGCCGAGCGTCGGGATCGGGATCGTCCTGGCGTAGCTGGCCTGCTCGACGTAGAAGCGGTCGTGCGCCTGGGTGGCGGTCGCCTCCATCGCCTTGAGGAACCCGAGGTCGGATGTGACGTCGGCGAGATCGTCGCCGGGTGTCGCGTCGATCAGCGGAGCCTTCTGGTTCGGCGCGACCAGGAGCATCCCGAAAGTCGGAAACTCCGGCTGCGTGCCGCCCGGCGCGTCGAAGAGCCAGATCGGATAGTTCGAGAGGAGTCCGCCGTCGACGATCACGTGGTCGCGCTGCTTGGCGTCCTTGACCGTGACAGGCTTGAAGAAGATCGGGATCGACATGCTCATGCGCACGGCGAGTGCGATCTCCAGGTCGTCGGGGTCGAAGCCGATCTTCGCGGCGTCGCGCGGGAGGATCAGCATGCTGCGGGCGCTCAGGTCGGAGGCGATCACCTGCAGACGGTAGGTACGGGCGTCGGTCTTCGCGTTCGGATCCCGCAGCTCGCCGAACTTCGTGACGCCCTTCTCCTTGAGGAGCTCGCGCATCCATTCGAGGAAGTAGTCGCCGCTGTGCATGCCACGCGTCCTGAAGAACTCGGCGGCGTCGCCGGCCTTGCCGAAACGGTCGAGGAAGCTCTTGTCCTCGAAGAGTGGGAACTTCATCCGGTGGAGTGCGACCTCCTCGATCTCCGGCCCGGTGAAGCCGCACGCGACCAGCGCCGCATTGATCGCCCCGGCAGAGGTTCCGGCGACACACTCCGGCCTGTAGCCGCGGTCGGTCATCTCACGGTAGGCACCCGACAGGCCGATTCCCTTCACCCCACCGCCCTCGAACACGTAGTCCGCTCGGAGATCGTCGTCGCCGCCGGTCTGCTGCGCCGTCGTGTTCACGCTTTCCAGCTCCCTGGGTCGCTGTGGATGTCAGCACAGCCTATTCCCGCACCAGGGCCCGCGGGGCGATCCGCGGGGCGATCGGCGGGCCGATCCACGTTTCGAGGGCCGTGAAGGAATTGCAAGCTTTGCGTCAAACGCGCGCGACCGACCCCTGAGCAGGCATCTTTCGATCGGCAGACCCGACGACGACCGGAAGGGAGAGCGCGATGGACCGCAGGATGTTCGGCCGCCACCACCCACTGACGGCGGGCTCGCCTCATCCCGGGACCCGTGTGCCGGTCCGTCTGGACCGGTCTGCGCGTTCGGCCTGGCGCCCCGACTTCGCGCTCTGCGTCTCGGTGCTGGGCCTCGTCCTCGGCGTCGTCGTCCTGATTTCGCTGCTCAGCGCGATCGCGCCGGGTCCGCCGAGCCTGTCGGTCGCTCCGTCGCATGCCTCGCGCACGCCCGCCCGCGCCGGAGGACTCGCGTCGCGGCCGACCGCCCGTGGACCCAGGCCACCGGGATCCCCGACGGCCTCGGTCAGGCCGGCCGGCGCGAACGCGACCTATCCCAGCGGGGCCGGTGTCGTCGCGCGCGGCGTCGCCTACGTGCCGCTATCGGTCGCCCGAGCGAGCTCGATCACCCTGCCCGGGTCGGCCGGCGTCATCCACGGCAGGCTGCTGATCGTCAAGCTCGTCGTCCGCGGCGTCTCGGCCAGCCCGACCACGGCATCGGTCGGACTCGTCGATCTCGTCGCCGGCGGCGTCGACTACCGGCCGCTCCTCCCGGTCGCCGCCGCGCTCTCGCACAGCCGCTGGCAGACGCTCGTCCTGAAGGGCTTGACCGCCGGGACGACCAAGCGCGTGAAGCTGGTCTTCGCCGTCGCACCCGGCGGCACGCTGGCCGGCCTGCAGCTGCTCGTCGGAAGCCACGCCGCCGGCGCCAGGCGCTTCGCGATCCCGGTCGGCCCGGCCGTCTGACCGAAGCACGCTCGCGGTGTCGCGGGACGCGCCGATCGGGGCGTCGTGCCGTCTCCGGCGGCCTCCCGAGCCGGCCGGAGGGCAACTGGTCAACGTCGGGCCGATGGACTACGCTCAACGGCGTGGCGAACATCGAGGGCAAGGCCACCGCGATCACCGTGCTCACGCCGGTCAGGCGGGGCGGGACGATACTGCTGTGGATCGTCTTCTGGGCGGGGCGGAACCTCACGTTCACGCTGAAGAAGCTCCAGATCCTCTCGTTCATCCACTACGCCCGCTGGACGGTGATCCGCCGGTTCCCCGACGGGGACGACGGCGAGGGTCAGCAGCTCGATCACCCGTACCTCTTCTTCGAGAGCAACTTCAACGGGACCTGGGATCAGTACATCGATGCCTTCTCGGAGGTCGTCGCGCTGCGCATGAAGGCGATCTGGGGCACGTCGATCGGCTTTCCCGGACCGCTTCCGGTCGAGGCCTTCAAGCGGTACATCCGTCGCAACGAGTACGTCGCCGATCACTACTGGTCGGCCTACCCCGGGCACACGACGACCGAGATCATCTCGGCCGCCCGCGTCGAGACGGCGCTCGCCGACTTCAAGAAGCGATCGGCCAAGCTCGATCCCGACGCCTTCCAGGCAGCCTACGTCTCATTTCTGGGGAAGATCCAGCGCGACCTGTGAACGGCCGGCACGACATCTCCGGACAGGCTCACTCGCTGACCGTCCTGACGGCGATCCGCGAAGGCCACGAGAGCGCCCTGGCCCGCTACCTGAATGCCCTGCAGGGCGGCACGCAAAGCCCGCTGGCCGGCGTCGCTCGGACCCACTTCGCCAGGTGGGTCGTCGTCGGTGACGTCGTCTACGAGGGCAAGGGGGCCCGCGACCACCTGAAGCTCGGACAGCTCCTCTTCACGAGCAACTTCGACGGCAAGGACCTCGACTCGTACCTCGAGTCCCTTCGCACCGGGCTCGGCGGCGCGGCCGACGAGATCTGGGGTCACTGCTGCGGGTATCCGGGGGCCGACGACGCGGCCGGGTTTGCGGCGTACATGCGCAAGCACCACATCGAAAGCTCGCTCTTCTTCGGCGCGTACGGGACCCAGACGGTCGAGGACGTGATCGGCAACCTCGCGGTCCGCCGCAACCTGATCGCCTTCGCGCTGAACTCCCAGGGCATGGCGCCGGCCGCGCTCCAGGCCGCCTTCCAGCGAACCTTCTCCGCATGACCGACCTCGACCGCCGCCTCCCCGCATGACCGACCTCGACCGCCGCCTCCCCGCATGACCGACCTCGACCGCCGGCTGCCCGCATGACCGACCTCGACCTGCCGCGGATCCAGGGCTTCGTCGTGCGCGGCTATGCGCTCCCGTTCGCCGCGTACCTGTTTCTCAAGATCGGCGACCGTCCCGGCGATGTCGACCGGACCGCAGCCTGGATCTCGGAGATCTCCGAGGACGTCCAGACGGCGGCGACCTGGTCTGAGAAGCCCGACTCGGGGGTCAACATCGCGTTCAGCTACGCCGCGCTGCGCAAGCTGCAGCTGCCGGACGCCTGCCTCGCGGGCTTTCCCGAGGAGTTCCGCCAGGGGATGGCCGCCCGGGCGAGCCTGCTCGGCGACACCGGCGAGAGCGCGCCCGCCAACTGGGAGGGCGGCTTCGGATCCGACGACATCCACATCTTCCTGATGATCTCGGCCAAGGACCCCGAGGCACTCGAGGCCCATGACCAGCGGCTGCGGGCCCAGATTGCCAAGAACGGCGGCCTGAGCGTCGTCTACGACGACCGCGGCGCGCTCCTCCCGACGCGAACCGAGCACTTCGGCTACGCCGACGGCTTCGCCCAGCCGTCGATCGAGGGCAGCGGCGTGCGCGAGCGCCCGGGACAGGGAGCCGTGACCAAGGAGGGTGGCTGGCGGCCGGTCCGAGCCGGCGAGTTCGTGCTCGGCTACCCCGACGAGGAGGGCGTTCTCCCGGACGCGCCGCCGGCGGCCGAGCTGACGACCAACGCGTCCTACCTCGTCTACCGCAAGCTCTATCAGGACGTCGCGAAGTTCCGCAGACGGCTCGCCGACTCGGCCAAGCTCTACCCCGGGGGGGAAGAGCTGCTGGCCGCGAAGATCGTCGGCCGCTGGCGCGACGGCACGCCGCTCGAGCTCTCGCCCGATGCTCCGGACCCGGCGATCGTCGCCGACGAGGAGCGCAACAACGCGAGCCGCTACGGCGAGGACCCCGACGGACTCCGGTGCCCGATCGGCGCCCACGTCCGGCGCGTGAACCCCCGCGACAGCCTGCCGTTCGACGGGGCGCTCGTCAACCGCCACCGCCTGATCCGCCGCGGCCTCCCCTACGGTCCGCCGCTCCCGGCCGGGTCCGCCGACGACGGCAAGGACCGCGGCGTGATCTTCATCACCCTGCAGGCGAGCATCTCCCGTCAGTTCGAGTTCGTGCAGTCCCAGTGGCTGGGCGCCGGCAACACGTTCGGCCTCGGCGACGATCAGGACGTCCTGCTCGGGCCGCAGGACCAGAAGGATCCCGCGGTCACAAAGAAGATGACGGTTCCCGGCGACCCGCCGTTCTTCATCGGGCCGCTCGAGCGCGTCGTCACCGTCAAGGGCGGCGAGTACTTCTTCGTTCCCGGAATCAACGGCCTCCAGTTCATCGCTGCGGCCGCAGGAGGTGGTGCAGCATGAGCATCGAGGACGAGCTCAAGCACTTCGGCAGCGCAATCGGCGTCGACGTCAACCGGTTCGTGGCCGAGGGGAAGGCCAAGCTGACCGAGCACGTACTTGCCCATCCCCAGCCGCTCTTCGACCTTCTCCGCACGGTCAAGCCCGTGCTCCACGTCCACGACATCGCGATCGTCACGCGGTACCCCGACGTCGTCGAGGTCCTCACCAACGACGACGCCTTCGGCGTCGCGCCGTACGACGAGAAGATGCAGGCTCTGGTGGGCAACTTCATCCTCGGCCTGGACAACACGCCCGAGTACGAGCGGGACGTCTCGATCCTTCGCCTCGCGGCCCCACGCTCCGACCTACCGGCCATGGTCAGCTTCGTCAGCCAGACGGCCGACGAGCTCGTCGCCGAGGCGACCGCCCGCGACGGCCACGTCGATGTCCCCGACCTCGCCAAGCGGGTCCCCGCCCGGCTGATCGGACACTGGTTCGGGGCGCCCGGGCCCAACGAGGACAAGCTGATCGAGTGGGCGTCGGCGATGTTCGAGGACATCTTCGTCAACCTGACCAACGACGCCAAGATCCATGGCGCGGCGCTCGCCGCGGTCGGTGAATGGCGGCCACATCTCGCCGGCCTGATCGCCGAGCGCAAGGCGTCGGGCGAGCACGGGGAGGACGTCCTCGGGCGGCTGATCGCGATGCAGTCGAACCCCGATACTGCATTCACCGACGAGGCGATCGCCGCCAACCTGATCGGCCTGATGACGGGGTTCGTACCGACGATCGCCACCGCGACGAGCTTTGCCATCGACTATCTCCTCGACCATCCGGCTGCCCTCGCGGCCGGCCACGGTGCGGCGGTCGCCGACGACGACGACCGCGTCCGCGCGGTCGTCTGGGAGGCGATGCGACTCGCTCCCCAGGGGCCCGGCCTGATCCGCAAGGCCCTGACCGACTTCGTCGTCGCCGAGGGCACGATGCACGAGTCGAAGATCGCGGCCGGGACGATCACGTTTGCGGCGACCCAATCGGCGATGCTCGACCCCGCGGTCGTCGATGACCCGAACGGCTTCCACCCGGGTCGTCCGGCTCACGACTACCTTCACTTCGGCGTCGGACTCCACCAGTGCTTCGGCCGCTTCGCCAACGCCATGCAGATCCCCCTGATCGCGAAGGCCCTGCTCAAGAAGTCCAATCTCGCCCGCGTCCCGGGCGATGCCGGCACCCTCGTCAAGGCCGGGCCCTTCCCGAAGACGATGGCCGTCACCTTCGACGCCTGAGCCGAGTCAGCCGGCGGCGAGCCGGAGGATCTCGCCGTGGGGCGCCGCGCCCGTGCTCGGAGAGCTTCCGTAGTTGGAGATGTAGATCGATCCGTCCGGACCGACCGCCAGGCCGGTCGGCGAGCGCAGCCCCCGGCCCAGCAGGGTCGTCCGCGAATGGTCGCCGTTCACCCGGATCAGCTCGCCTTCTCCGGCCGGCCTGCTGAGGCCGAGGCGGTCGATCTCGAGCACGAGGAGTCGACCGCTCCGATCGAAGGCGATCGCCGAGATGCTCGTGAACCCGCCCGCGTAGATCGTCGGCGCCGACCCCGGCACGATCCTCCAGACCCGGGCGGACCCGACCGTGAACGGAGCGCCCGTCAGCTCCCCGACGTAGAGCGCCCCGTCGGGTCCGACGGCGACCGATGTCGGGACCGACTGCGCCGCGCCCCGGACGGACCCCGCGCTCGTCGACCCGGCCGTCAAGGCCTGCGTCGGGAGGACTCCAAGCAGGTGGACGGCGCCGTGCGGGTCGACCCACAGCACGTCGTTGCCGGCCGCGTCGGCGACGGCGTACCCGCCCCGGTAGGCGACCAGCCCGTACGGATCGCTCTCGATCGCCGTCGCCGCGCTCGCTCCGGCCCCGCGGTCGGGGTTGTGGGTCGCCTCGTAGCGACCGAAGTCCGCGCCCACGCGGACCTGCCGGCCGGCCGTGTCGCTCACCACGAGGTGCCCCAGCGCCCTGCCGAGTCTGCCGAACTGGTTGGCGCCCGACCGGTCGATGTCGGTGTCCTGGATCACGAAGGCGACCTTCGATCCGCTGAGCACGACGTCTGCCGGCCCGCTCGCGTTGGCTCCGCCGGCCGACGAGACCGACGGCAGGCCGCCGACGACGGGCACCGCGTGTCCGGCCGAGATCCGGGCGATCGATCCGGTCGCGCCGACGCAGATTCCCGACCTGGCGGCGGTCGGCTTCGTGCAGGCGCTCTGGCCGCCGTTGCCGGCCTCGGCCACGTAGACGACTCCCGTCGCGCTCACGCTCAGCTGACGCGGGTTGGCGAGGCCGCTCGCGAAGATGGTCGGCTTCCCGGAGGGAGCGGCCGTGGTCGGATCGGTTGCCGTTTGGGCGGAGCCCGGTGGCCGTCCGGCTCCCCCGGCACTCCCGGCACTCCCGTTTCCCCCGGTTCGGCCGGCGAGGCCCGCGCCGCCGGCGCCGCAGCCGAGCAGGGCGAGTGCGGACAACCCACCGGCACCGAGACCGGCAGCGCGACGGTGTAGGCGACGGCGCGTTGCGCCCGAACGGGCGGCCGGCGTCATAGGGGTTCGGGGGGCATGGCTCGGGCGAAGTATCAGGGCCGGCCCCGCCGGGGCGAGCGGAGTCGGAATATCAGGGCCGGCCCCGCCGGGGCGAGCGGAGCCGGCCCACCGCGGTCAGCGGGGTCCTACATGTTCGGGCAGGCTCCCTGCGGCGCGCCTGCCGGCCGGGCGCCCTTCGCGCCTGTCGGTCCTGTCGTTCCCGACGTGCCCGGTCCCTGGTCGGCGGCGGCCGGAGCCGTCGTCGGTGCGGTGGTCCCGGTGGCCGCCGTCGTCGAGGCGGCGCTCGCGATTGCGGCTCCGCCGGCGACGAGGGCGCCGGTCGCGGCGAGCGCCGCGACCGCCAGCTTCATCTGTCTCATCCTGATCGGTCTCCTTTGATGGCGGTTGATCGCATCGACTCGGCTGTTGCGACTACTCGAGGATCGCCGGGCAACCCGAGAACAGCCTGGGAATCGGCTCAGAACAGTCCGCGACCTCAAGCCGGCGGGCCGGGAGGCCGATGGCCCCAGTGATGGCGCTACCCGGTCGAACGCGCTCCCAAGTCGTCTCAGAAGGTGGCCCACCGGCCGCCGGGCGGGACGCGGAGGCGGCGGGCGACCACGAGCATGTGGTCGCGTTCTACAAGTCAGACAGCGGCCTCGCGAGCGCGGTCTGCGACTTCGTCGGGCCGGCGCTCCGGTCGCGGGACGCGACGATCATCGTCGCCACCGCCGAGCACCGCGCCGCCTTCGCCGCGGTGATCCGGGCCGAGGGCATCGACCTCGACAGGGCGATCGCGGACGGGCGCTACGTGGCACTCGACGCCGGTGAGCTCCTGGCGAGCCTGATGGTGGACGGCACGCCCGACCCGGTCCGCTTCCGAGCGGAAGTCGGGTCGCTGATCGATCGGGCGAGACGCGGCGGCCGGTCGGTGACGATCTATGGAGAGATGGTCGCCCTGCTCTGGGGCGACGGGGAGGTCTCGTCGATGATCGAGCTCGAGGACCTCTGGAACGATCTCGCCGCGACCCACTCATTCGCGCTCTTCTGCGCCTATCCGGCCGGCGGCTTCGACGCCGGTGAGGACGACACGCTGAAGACCGTGTGCACCCGTCACACCCGGGTCGTCGCGACCGAACCGACAGACGCGCTCGGCTGGATGAGCGGCGACCCTCCGCCCGACGGCTCGAGTGGCCACCTCGGCGGAGGCGGCTCGCGCTTCGAGGTCCCGCTGATGGCCAAGGCCCTGGGGTGGCTCTTCCTCGCCGGCGGAACGCTCGCCCTGCTGACGCTGTTGCTCCCGCACACCGTCCGTCCGAACTCGCTCGGCCTGCTGATCATCGTCGCCAACGCGTACGTCGTCTCCGCTCTTCTGATCCTCCGCGCGAGGAACGTCCCGACCTGGCTGCTCCCGATTGCACTGACCTGGGGAACGACCCTGATCACGGGTGTCGCCTACTTCTCGGCTGAGAGGCCCAGTCCGCTGATCTTCTTCTACCTGTGGATCTTTCTCTACTCGTCGTACTTCTTCACCAAGCGAGAGACCGCCGCCCAGATCGCGTGGGTAGGGGTCGCCTACGGGACCCTCCTCGCTATTGCCCCGCCGTCCGGGGCCTGGGCCTGGTGGGTGGTGACGATGGGCACGCTGCTCGTGACGGCCGCGCTGATCTGGACGATGCGCGAGCGGGTCGATCTGCTGATCGCCCGCCTGTACGACGCGGCTCGGACCGACCCGCTGACAAAGCTGTTCAACCGACGGGGATTTCGCGAGTTGCTCGACCTCGAGCTCGAGCGGGCCCGGCGCGGCGAGCACGAGATGACCCTGCTGGTCGGAGACCTCGACCACTTCAAGGCGGTCAACGACCGGTCCGGACACCAGGTCGGCGACACCGTTCTCCAGCGAATCGCACACGTCCTCGAGTCGTCGCGCCGGCAGACCGACACGGTCGCCCGGGTCGGCGGCGAGGAGTTCGCGCTGGTCCTCTCGGACACCGACCAGGCCGGCGGGCTGGCCCTGGCCGAGCGTCTGCGCCGCGCCGTGCTCGACGAGTTCGCCGGCGACGGGGTGCCGATCACGATCAGCTTCGGCCTGGCGAGCTTCCCGGGCGACGGCGAGACCGCGGCGTCGCTCGTGCACGCGGCCGACGACGCCCTCTATCTGGCCAAGGAGAGCGGCCGCAACCGGAGCGTCGCGTTCAGTCGGGAGATCCCCGACCACGCCCGCTACGGGGTCCGCAACCGCGATATCGAGGGCGAGCGTTTCACGGCGGTGATGCTCGACCTCGCCGCCGCTGTCGACCTCCGCTTCAGCGGGAGCGCCCGCCACTCGGAGACGGTCGGCCGGTACGCCGAGATGATGGCTCGCGAGCTCGGCCTCCCGGAGCAGCGGGTCGGTCGCGTCAGGCTTGGCGGCCTCCTCCACGACATCGGCAAGGTCGGCGTCGCGGATGCGATCCTCAACAAGCCCGGCCGGCTCAGCTCCGATGAGCTGGCGACGATCAAGACCCACCCGGCCCTCGGCGCCCAGATTCTCGAGCACCCGTGCCTTGCCGACATCCGGCCGTGGGTTGCCGCCCACCACGAGCGCCCCGACGGCCGCGGGTATCCGCTTGGCCTCTCGGGGAGGGCGGTCGCCGTCGAAGCGCGGATCCTCGCGGTCGCCGACGCCTACGAGGCGATGACGAGCAACCGGGCCTACCGGTCCTCGATCGGCCAGCCCGCCGCCCGGGCGGAGCTCCAGCGGTGTTCGGGTACGCAGTTCGACCCCGAGGTCGTCGACGCGCTCCTCAAGGTGCTCGAGCGCGAGGCCGACCGAGCCGCCGCGTTCGCACACGTCTAGGCGCGGCCGCGCAGGCCGCTGGCGGGGCGAGGGAGGTCGAGGCGGGGCGAGGGAGGTCGACGCGCGTCGACCCTCTCCCGGGTTGCGTGCCCATCCGGAGATCTCGTGCCCATCCGGAGATCTCCCGGGTGCCGGGTCGCGTGCCCATCCGGGGCGTGCGGGCGTCCCGCGACGAGCGAGACACGCCCACCGTCGCGCCCAGTGGTGACGAGTTCTCTCAAAAGCAGTTAAGCGAACTCACTAACTACGTTCTTTTCGGGAGGCGGGGCGGCCCATCGGCTGCACAAGGTCCACGGGCCTTGGGCTGCTACAGACCGATTTGGGCTACGCAACGGTCGAGCCCCCACAGGCAGAGGCCGGCCACGAGAACGGGAGCATGGAGCATCCCTCCCGCTCAGACGACCGACACTCCGCCGCGCAGCGGACGAAATGCAGTTGAGACAACCTTCAGGGGACTATCGGAGCACCGAGCAGCGGCGCCAAATGGACGGAGAACAGTGAGACGTCAGATCAGCGGAGGAGGATCACGCTCGACGACACGGTCCTGAACGACGACATCCCGCCGGCCCCGCGCGCTGGCGAGCCAGAAGAACGACAGGATGAGCCCGAGGATCCCGACGAGCATGAGAATCAGGCCGACGGTCTGCAAGGAGATTCCGGACACCGTGGTGCTCACGGCGAACTTGAGGATTGCACCTACTGCTATGAGAAATATTGAAGTTCCGTATTCCATGCCGGGGAGGTACCCGAGGCGGCCCGCGCCTAAACGAGATCAAGCAGGCCAGGACCAGCGCGGTCGCCGACTCTATCGTCTCGGGTCGCCTCGCACCCGGCGACCGACTGCCCTCTGAGCGGGAGCTGCGTGAGCTGCGCGAGCTGTTCGGGGTGTCCCGGCCGGTCGTGCGAGAGGCCGTTCGGTCGTTGAAGGCGAAGGGACTCCCGGCCGAGAACCCCGGCGAGCCCACGTCGTGCAGGCAGACCGCGTCGTGCGCTCTCCTCGGTGCGGATCCCCCGGCGCCGGGAGGCGGGTTGACAGGCCTCGCAAGTGACACATGTAACAACCTCCGGTCGGGCGAGGCGGTCCGGGGGACCCTGACACAAATTCGCCGGTAGGTGCGCCTTGACGCGCGCTCGGCGGCCGCGTAGTGTCCAGGTCCGCTGGTAATAATCAGGCGTTCCGGAGCCATCCGAGCAAGAGGATGTTTTGACAAGCGGATACACCAAGTCGATCAAGCGACGGACGATTGACTTCATCGACCCGTCGGGCAGGAGGCTGCTCGACCCGCTGACGTCGTTGACCGGCCGAGAGCCGGCGGCCAGATCTTGAAGGCAACCGGCGGCGGCTCGCTTCTGGGTAGCCGGGACGCAGTGGCGCTGTCTGCCGCCCTCCGGGCCGGCGACCTGAGCGCGTCGGAGGTGGCAGAGGCCTTCGTCGTGGCCTGCGGTGAGGATGAGATCGGAGCGTGGTCGGCGCTCGACGCGGAGCTCCTGCTCGACCGGGCAGCCGAGCTCGACGGGATGAGCCGAGCGCAACGGGACGTGATGCCATTGTTCGGGGTGCCGTGCGGTGTCAAGGACAATTTCGACACAGCTGGCCTGGTGACGTCATATGGGTCCCCGATCTACGCGCGCCACCGGCCCCGCCGGGACGCCGAGGCGGTCCGGCGACTCGCCGGCGCCGGGGCGATCATCACAGGCAAGACGAAGTGCTCGGAGTTCGCGTGGACGACGGCGCCCGACACGCTCAACCCACTCGACAGGTCACGGACGCCGGGCGGCTCGTCGGGCGGATCGGCTGCGGCGGTCGGGGCGGGCACGGTGCCGATCGCCACCGGCACGCAAACCGCGGGGTCGATCATCCGGCCGGCGTCGTACTGCGGTGTGATCGGCTACAAGCCGACGTTCGAGGTGTTTCCGCGCGAGGGGGTCAAGGTGTCCTCGCCGACGCTCGACACCGTGGGGCTGTTCGCCCGGAGCATCAGGGACATCCGCCTGGCCGCGAGCCCCCTCGAGCGCAGGCGGAGCGGCCTTCCGCGACGTCCGGCCGGCAAACCCAAGCGGACACCTCGCCTGGCGCTCGCGCGAACTCCTGCGTGGGACGAAGTCCAGCCGGAGGCGCGGGCGGCGATCGAGAATGTGGCACTCGCGGCCTGGGACGCCGGCGCGTCATTGGAGGACCTCGAGCTCCCGCGGGGATTCGACCGGCTCGTCGCCGCGCAGGAGGTCATCCAGGCGGTCGAATCGGCGGGCAGCCTGAGTTGCGAGTTGCGCAACCACGGCGCCCTGATGAGCGAAGAGCTGCGGGCGGCGGTCCGCCGGGGACTTGTGATCGCGCCGGCCGCGTATGCCGCCGCCAAGCGAACCGCTGCTCACGTCGGCCCGGAGGTGACGGCCGTGCTCGCCGGCTACGACGGGGTCCTGACGCCGAGCACGACAGGGCCGCCGCCGCTCGGACTCGGGTTCACGGGCGACCCGCAGTTCTGCCGGGCATGGACCCTGATCGGGGCGCCGTGCGTCGCGGTTCCGCTGGCCTGGACGCCGGGCCGGCTGCCGGTCGGCATCCAAGTCGTCGGGGCGCCGCTGGCTGACGCACGAACGCTGGACACGGCCGAGTGGCTGCTGGACCGCCTCGCCCCACTGGCGGGTAGTCGCATCTGACTGATCCGGCATATCGGGTCTTCGCCCTGGTCGGCGCCGGACAGGCGTGAGAGCTGCGCAGGGAGTGTTCGCAACAACCGCCGGGTCGGGGACGTTCTCTGAGCATGGGGACACGACACGGTTGGACGAGGGGCCGTCGGCTGGTGTCGGGCGCAGCCGCGCTCGCAGCGGTCGTCGCACCACCGTCGGCGTCCGCCCTGGTCGCGCCGGGACGCGTCACCGTCCCGTTCTCGTCGGGCCAGCGGGCCGGGATCGACCCATTCTCGGCGGCCGGTATCGCCGTGATGGCCGACGGGAGGATCGTCACGTCGGGGATCGACGCCCGGACGCATCGGCTTCTGCTCACGAGGGTGACGAGCACCGGCCAGCCGGATCCGACGTTCGGCGGGGGTGACGGGATCGTCTCGGTCGGCGTCCCCTACGAGCAGGGCACCTACGGACCGTTCCCGAGCGGGCCGCAGCTCGCCGGCGACGGTTCGGCGTACGTGACGAACCTGGGACCGGCGGCTGGAAAGCTCGAGGGCGGGCAGACCATAATCGCCCACGTGCTCGGGGACGGGACGCTGGATCCGGCGTTCGGGACCGGCGGCATCGCGATGCCAGGCGTCTTCGGGGGGAGGTTCACGCTGGTCGGCGACGGGCGCATCCTGGTGGCCGGACAGGTCGGCCGATACAACCTCGCGAACCCCGGCCCACTGACCGACATCTTGGCCGGGCTAACCGTGAAGGTGGCGCGGCTCACGGCGGCCGGCGTCCTGGACCCGACCTTTGGAAACGGCGGCCTGGTGAGCGTGCCGGGCGACGCGCCCGGGGCGATCGTCGGCCTGCCGAACGGCGGTATGGCCCTGACCACAGGCCAGGGGGAGACGTCGCGGCTGATCGAGCTCGCCGCCGACGGGTCGCCGGCGCCGGACTTCAACCACGGTGCTCCGCTGGTGCTCTCGGGCTTCCCCGACGGGCTGCTCGCACGCCCCGACTCGGCGGTCGACCTGCTGGCCACCAACCGCGACCGGACGGCGGCGGCGCTGGTCCGCGTCAGGCCGGACGGCACTGGCGACCCGTCGTTCGGCCCGGGCGGGGCGGTCTCGGTCCCGGACGGGACACTGCTCGCGGGTCCGGCCGGGAGTGACCTGATCACAGGCGTCGGCGCGATCGCGCCGCCGCCGGGCACGCCGTTCACGGTGACGATCCACCGGGTCCTCGCCGACGGAACGCCCGACCAGGCCTACGGCGGGGCCGCCGGCCGGACCTTCGCGCTTGCCTTCGGCGGCGGCTTCGGAACGGTCGGGGCGATCCACTCACTGCCGCAGGTCTCCTCGCTCGATCAGACGGGCTTCCAGGGCGGGGCGGTCGCCGTGCGGCCGGGCGGGGGGTTTGCCGTCGCCGGAGGGGTGGCCGTGATCCAGCCGCAGGGCGAGGGGGACGGCGTCGAGCACGAGGACGTCGCGATCGCGGCGTTCGGGCCCGCCCTCACGCCCGACACGTCGTTCGGCGGTCCGGCGATCGCGCCGGCCGTGACCTTCTCGGTTCCCCGCCAGCGGGCGTCCACGGCGGGTGACCCGCGCCGGCGCTACGTCCTCGTCCGGCTCGCAGTGTCGAGCCCCGGCCTGTGTCAGGTCTCCGTCCGCGCGCGGGGGAGCGTCGTCGCGAAGGCCGACGTCCCGGTCTTCTCGACCGCCGGCCAGAACGCCCATGTCTTCCTGACCGGCGCCGGCCGCAGGCTGCTGCCCGGAGCCCGGCAGGCGGCGGCGAGCGCCCGCGTCACGTGCGAGGACCTGATCGGCACCCGGACGACCGTCGCGGCGACCGGCCTGCTCCGCTGAACCCAGACGCCGCGACGAGGTCAGCCGGCGAGGGCGTCGATCTGGGCGAGCGTGACGGCCCGCATGTCGTCGCCGTCGCGCAACCGGAGATGCCAGTCGGCGATCGTCTCGAGAGCCCGTTCGAGCCCGACCGACGGACGCCAGCCGAGCCTGCCGCGAGCCCGGGAGGAGTCGAGCTTGAGATAGGTCGCCTCGTGGGGGTGGGGGCCGTCGTCGACCGTCCAGTCGAGTCCGCCGGGCCAGGCGGCGGCGAGACGGTCGAGGATCCACCCGACGGGACGGGCGTCGTCCTCGGGCGGCCCGAAATTCCAGGCATCCGCGAAGTCGGCCGAACCCCAGAGGGCCTCGGCAAGCAGCAGATAACCGCTCAGAGGATTGACGACGTGCTGCCAGGGCCTGACCGAATTGGGATTGCGAAGGCGGAGCGGCGAGCGGCCGATCGCGGCGCGCATGATGTCTGGAACGAGCCGGTCGTCCCCCCAGTCGCCGCCGCCGATCACGTTCCCGGCGCGGGCCGAGGCCAGCCGGGGGGCGTTGGGGTCGGCGAAGAAGGACCGGCGAAAGGCGCTGGTCACGAGCTCGGAGCAGGCCTTCGAGCTCGAGTAGGGGTCGTGTCCGCCGAGCGGTTCACCCTCCCGATAGCCCCACTCCCACTCGCGATTCTCGTAGCACTTGTCGGTGGTCACGTTGACCACGACCCGCGCCCGCCCGTCGAGGCGGACGGCGTCGAGCAGGTTGACCGTGCCCATCACGTTGGTCTCGTAGGTCAGTCGGGGCTCGGCGAAGGACCGGCGGACCATCGGCTGGGCGGCCATGTGGATGACGATTTCGGGCGCGGCGTCGGCGACCGCACGGGCGACGGCCTGGTGATCGCGGATGTCGCCGTCGATGTTGCGCATCCCGTCGGCGAGGCGACCGAGCACGAAGAGCGACGGCTGGGTCGGTGGCCCGAGCGAGAAGCCGGTCAGCTCGGCGCCGAGGCGCTGGAGCCAGAGCGAGAGCCAGGCACCCTTGAACCCGGTGTGCCCGGTCACGAGGACCCGCCGCCGGCGCCAGAAATCAGGACTGACGGCGCGCGACCGAGCGGCTTCGACGGACGTGCCGGGGGGGAGCCGGTCTTGTTCTTTCGGAGCGGTTTCGGGGGGATCGGCCATCTGCGTGGGGGCGCCTGAGCCTAACGGGGCGGTCGGCGCGACTACGATGGGCGACTTGAAGGTGGACCTGTTCGACACGAAGACGCCGCAGGAGCCGCTGCGGGCGGAGCTGCGGGCGGCGATCGACCGGGTGTTGGACGGCGGCCAGTACATCCTCGGGCCGGAGGTCCGGGCCTTCGAGGAGGAGTTCGCGAGCTTCTGCGGGGCGACCCACGGGATCGGCGTGGCGAACGGGACCGAGGCGATCACGATCGCGCTGCGGGCGATGGGGATCGGGCCGGGCGACGAGGTCGTGGTGCCGTCGTTCAGCTTCTACGCCAGCGCCGAGGCGATCCCACCGACCGGGGCGGTGCCGGTCTTCTGCGACATCGACCCGGAGACGTTCTGCGTGACGGCACAGACCGTCCGTGCGGTGGTGAGCCCGCGTACGAAGGCGGTGATCGTCGTCCACCTGTTCGGCAATGTTGCACCCGTCGCCGAGATCGAGGCGCTCGGGGTTCCGGTGCTCGAGGATGCGGCCCAGGCGGCGGGGTCGATCGGTGGGGACGGGCGGCGTCCGGGCGCGATCGGCACGGTGGCGACGTGGTCGTTCTTCCCGTCGAAGAACCTCGGCGGGTTCGGCGACGGCGGGGCGATCACGACGAGCGACGCGGGGATCGCCGAACGCGTGCGGATGCTCCGCTTCCACGGGTCGCACGACAAGCAGACGCACGAGCACGTCGGCTACAACTCGCGCCTCGACGAGCTCCAGGCGGCGGTCCTGCGGGTCCAGCTGCCGCACGTCGACCGGTGGGCCGAGGGGCGGCGGGCGGCAGTCGAGCACTACGCGGCAGCCGGCCTCGGCGACCTGGTCGATCTCCCGCGCCCGGCGGACGGCTGCCGGCCGGCGTGGCACCTGTACGTGGTCAGGAGCGAGCGGATCGAGCAGCTGGCGGTCAGGCTGGGCGAGGCGGGGATCGGCCACAAGGCGTACTACCGGCGTCCGATCCACCGCCAGCCGGCGATGGTCTGCGAGCTGGATCTTCCGGGGACCGACGAGGCAGCGCGGACGCATCTGGCGATCCCGATGAGCGCGGTTCTCGACCGGGCGCAGGCCGACGCGGTGGTCGCGGCGCTACGGGACTAGCCCCCGGCTGCGTCGCCCGGCCGGCGCTGGCGCCGGCGCCTGGCCGGCCGTTGGTCAGCGCCAGCGCTCGAGCAGGTCGGCGTCGGAGACGTCTCCGACGACGCGCGCCGGGACGCCCATCACGACTGCCCGGGCGGGGACGTCGCGGGTGACGACGGCGCCGGCGGCGACGAACGCCTCCTCGCCGATCTCGATCCCCGGGACGAGGACCGCGGAGCCGCCGATCCGGCAGGCCCGGCGGAGCGTCGCGCCCTCGAGGAGGTGGTCGGGCCCGTGCCGGGACATCGTGTCGTCGTTGGTGGTCGACGCGCCGGGCCCGACGAAGACGTCGTCCTCGACGATCGACCCGGCGGTGATGTAGACGCTCGTCTGGATTCGTACGCGCTGACCGACGACGACGTCGTTGTCGAGGACGCTCCCCCGGCCGATCACGCTCGCCTCACCGACGCGGGTCCGTTCGCGGACGAAGGACTGGTCGCCGACGATCGCCCGGTCGGCGATCACCGACCCGGCGAAGACGATCGCCCCGGCGCAGACGGTGACCCCGCGGCCGAGCTCGAGTCCGCCGAGCGGCCGCCCGCGGGCGGCGGAGTGGCTGGCGAGACGCGGACGCTTGCCGAGCACGGCGCCGTCCTCGATCAGGCAGCCGGGACCGATCCGCGTGCCGTCGTGAACCGTGACGTGGGTCCCGAAGACGACGTCTTCGGCGATCTCGACGCCGTCGCCGACGTGGAGGCCGAGGCCGCGTCCGTCGGGCCGGAGGGTCATCGCGAGCCGGGGACGGTCATCGCCGCGAGCGCTCGAGGGCGGTCTGGAGGTCTTCGAGGACACGCACGACGCGCAGGCCGCTCGCGCCGTCGGAGGTCGGGATCAAGCCGTCGGAGACGCAGTCGACGAAGTGCTGGCACTCGAGGCGGAGGGGTTCGGCGTTGGCGATCCGGGGGCTCGTCGCCTCACCCGAGCGGGTGATGTACTCGCCGTAGCTGTCGGTCAGCTCGTCGAAGCCCTTGTCGTAGATCGTCAGCTTCCGCTCGCGTGCCATGTCGTCGAAGGTCGCCATCCGCTTGGAGCCGACGACAGTGAAGCGGCGCTCCTTGTGCGGGTCGAGCCAGCTCAGGTGGAGGTGGGCGGCGAGGCCGGAGGGGAAGCGCAGAAAGCCGAAGACGACGTCCTCGATGCCCTCGCGCATGTAGGACTCGCCCCGGGCGGTGACCTCGTAGGGCACCTCACCTGCGAGCAGCAGGAGGACTGAGACGTCGTGGGCACCGAGGCTCCAGAGGGCGTTCTCGTCGGCGCGGAGCTGGCCGAGGTTGAGGCGGTTGGAGTAGATGTAGTGGATCTCGCCGAGCTCGCCCGAATCGACGACGTCCTTGAGCTTGCGGACGCCGGGGTGGTACTCGAGGAGGTGGCCGACCATCAGGATGCGGTCGGCGGCGGCCGCGGCGTCGAGGACCGCCTGTGCATCCTCGACCGACCGGGCGAGCGGCTTCTCGACGAAGCAGTGCTTGCCGGCGTCGAGCACGCGGATCGCGAGCTCGGCATGGGTGGGAACCGGCGTGGCCAGGACGACCGCGTCGAGCTCGGGGTCGGCGAGGACGTCGTCGAGCGAGTCGGTGAAGCGGGCCGCGCCGAACGTCTGGGCGAGACGGTCGCGGACGGCGGGATCGCCGTCGCAGCACCAGCGCAGCTCGCAGCCGGGGAGGGCGTCGAAGTTGCGGGCGAGGTTGGGACCCCAGTAGCCGAGGCCGACCACGGCGACCGTCACCGGCCGGCTCACGAGAGCACGTCTTCCACGTTCGCCAAGGCTAGAGCCGCTTCGCCAAGGCTAGAGCCGCTGGAGGTTTGCGGCGTTGCGCGAGCGGGTCGCCCCGCGAAGGTCGATCACGCAGGGGACGAGGTCAGCCAGGCCGGCGTAGTCGAGGCCGGGATGGGCGGTGACGATCAGGGCGAGGTCGGCGCCGGCGAGGGCCTCGTCGATCTCGACCGATCGCAGGCCGTAGTCGGGGAGCTCGGCGACGAATCGATCGTGGTACGCGAGATCGGCGCCGAGGCCGCCGAGCAGGGCGATGATCTTCAGGGCGGGCGACTCCCGGCAGTCGGAGACACCCGGCTTGTAGCTGACGCCGAGGATCGCGATCCGCGAGCCGCGGACGGCCTTGCCGGACTCGTTGAGCGCCCGCTCGACCTTGCTGACGCAGTGATATGGCATCTGCTGGTTGATCTTTCCGGCGAGCTCGATGAACTCGGTCGACATGTCGAACTCGCGGGCCCGCCACGACAGATAGAAGGGGTCGACCGGGAGGCAGTGGCCGCCCATGCCGGGACCGGGATCGAAGCGCATGAATCCGTAGGGCTTTGTCGCGGCGGCGTCGATCACCTCCCAGATGTCGATCCCCATGCGGTCGGTGAGCATGGCGAGCTCGTTGACGAGGGCGATGTTGACCGACCGGAAGATGTTCTCGAGCAGCTTGGAGAGCTCGGCGGCCTCGGGTGTCGAGACGCGGACGATGTGATCGCAGACGAGGCCGTAGACCTCCTCGGCGCGGTCGCCGCAGGCGTCGGTCAGGCCGCCGACGATCTTCGGCGTGGTCCGCAGGGTGTAGTCGGTCCGGCCGGGGTCGACCCGCTCGGGCGAGAAGGCGAGATGGAAGTCCCGGCCGGCGGCGAGGCCCGACTCCTCGAGCAGGGGGAGCAGGCGCTCGCGGGTGGTCCCGGGATAGGTGGTCGACTCGAGCACGACGAGCTGGCCCCTGCGGACGACATCGGCCAGGCCGCGAGCGGCGTCGAGCAGGGGCGTCAGGTCTGGCTCGCGGTTGCCGGTCAGGGGTGTCGGGACGCAGATCAGGATCGCGTCGGTCCCTTCGAGGCGCGCGTAGCGCGTCGTCGGCTCGATCAGGTCGCCCAGGACGGTGAGCTCGCCGGAGTCGACGTCCTCGATGTAGGACCGACCGTCCGAGATCGCCTGGATCTTGCGAGCGTCGATGTCGACGGCGACGACCTCGACGCCGACGCGGGCGAAGGCCACGGCCAGGGGAAGGCCGACATAGCCAAGACCGACGATGCCCACCCGCGTCGTTCGCCCGGGGGCGCATTGCGGCGGCTGGTCGGCCCGTGGAAGCAACTGCACAACCTTTCCTGCCAAACTGCGTTTACGGGGAAGGTACGGTAACTCCAACCCTACATTTAGGGGGTAGGCACGGTAATGACCAGCCCTACACCAACACAGCAGCAGCCCGTAGTGCCGATGCCGTCGCCGCTTCCGCAGGCCGATGTGCTCGGGGTCCCGCTGGCCCTGTCGGATTATGAGGCCACGATGGACTGGATGGACGCGATGATCGCCAGCGACTCGCGAGGCTACCTGACGGCGGCGGCAGTTCACCTGGTGATGGTCGCGCAGGAGGATCAGGCGACCCGGGAGGCGGTGCTCGGTGCGACGCTCGCCGTTCCCGACGGCCAGCCGCTCGTCTGGGCGCTCCACGCGCTCGGCCACAGCGCTGGGACGTCGCGGGTCTACGGGCCGGAGCTGATGGCTCGCTACTGCGAGCGGGCGGCGACCTCGGGGCTGCGGATGTACCTCTACGGAGGACGCAACCAGGGCGCGCTGATGGCGCTTGCCCGCAACCTCCGCGACCGGTTCCCAGGTGTGCGGATCGTCGGCGGCTACGCGCCGCCGTTCACGCCGCCGACGGCGACCGAGGACGACTGGATCGTCGATCAGATCAATTCGTCGGGGGCCGACGTCGTCTGGGTCGGGACGGGACAGCCGAAGCAGGAGATCTGGATGGGTCGGCTGCGCGACCGACTCGAGGTCCCGATGCTGATCGGCGTGGGCGCGGCCTTCGACTTCCACGCGGGGCTCGTCCCCCAGGCGCCGGCATGGATGCAGAGCCTCGGGCTCGAGTGGACCTACCGGCTGATGCACGAGCCGCGTCGGCTGTGGCGGCGGTACGCCCGCTACAACCCGCGCTTCGTGGTCGGCTTCGCCCGTCAGTACGCCGCCCACCGCAGCAGCCTGGCCGCCGGGCACTGAGCGTCTGCGCGGCGGAGCTGCCTGCGCGGCGGAGCGCCTGCCCGGCGGGGCTGCCTGCGCGGCGGAGCTGCCTGCGCGGCGGAGCGCCTGCCCGGCGGGGCTGCCTGCGCCGCGGAGCGCTTGTGCGGCGGAGCTGCCTCCGCCTGGGCGGCGGAGCGCCTGCCGGCGCGGAGCTGCCTGCGCCGCGGAGCGCCTTCCCGGCGCGGAGCTGCCTGCGCCGCGGAGCGCCTGCCCGGCGCGGAGCTGCCTGCCCGGCGGAGCTGCCTGCGCGGTGGAGCCGCCTGCGCGGGGGAGCCGCCTGCGCGGCGGAGCGTCGCTCGGGCCGCGGCGGATCCGCAGCCGCCGCGCACATGCGGTGGGTTGGGCACTGCACCGGAGTGGGGGCGCCCGCCTCTTACGAACGTATGTTCTGTCCGGAGCGTGCGCTTTACTGGCCGCGTGCTCGCAGACCAGGCCTTCTCCCAATCTGCCGTCACGCTGCTCGGCGCGAGCACCCTCGCGCTGATGCTTCACGCGCGGGTCGCCCCGAACCCCAACACCCACCCGATAACTCAGCGGGCTCGCCGCCTCCTCGCGACGTTCGACGTCTATCTGACGACGACGCTGTGGATTCTCGCCGTCAGCGACGGCTACATCCTCTTCCGGCACCTGGCGACGAACACGGCAACGTTGACCCCGGGGAACCGTCAATGGATCGAGTGGCTGCTCCTGGTCCAGGTCGTCGGACTCGGCGTGATCTCGATCGTCAACCGTGTCATCCCGGTCGCGTGGAAGGCGTCCGAGGCTCCGTACCTCGAGCCTCGTCTGGACGACGTCATGCTCGGCAATCTCTACCTCGCACTGATGGCAGCTCTGTCGGTCGGCTTTCCGCTCCTGGCCCTGACCGGGCATTTCGGAGCACAGGTACTCGCATTCATCGCCGTCGGCGCAATCATGCTCGCCTGGGCTGAACTGGTGCCGGCGCTTTCGTCGCCGATCGACCGACGACTCGCCCGCTACTGGGACGGACGAGCGCGGAGCCACGGCTATGAGGAAGCCCTGGTCCACGTCGAGCTTCCCGGCGGATTTCCGTGCCTCGCGGTCACCGGTCTGCACCGAAAGGACGCAAAGGGCGTGGAGTTCCTCGGCTACGACGAAGCCAGGCGGCTCGTCCGCCACCACAACGGGGCTCGGCGGTTCACCCTGACCAAGAGCGCGACGGCGCGGGTTCCTGAGCACATCCGACTGAAGCTGAGCCTTCGCAACTTCGGCTGGCTCGTCGTCGCGGGAGGCCGGGCTGGGCGCCTGCCGTGGACGTGGCGACGACCGGCGCATGCTCCGCGGGGCTTCGTACGCTGGGACGGTCACGGGCTGCCAGCGCTCCAGGTCGCAGGGCAGCCGCCGGCTGTCGCCGCGGAGCAATAGGACGGCGAGCGATCCGCGTCCCCCCCACGGCGCTCCTGGGAGCGGGGGGGAACCGACACCGGGCTGAGCGGGCAGATCTGCCCGGCGTTGCTAGTGCGCGGCTCGCCCGGCCCAGCGGCGGTCGGCCCAGTCCCAACTCGCTCGCAGGCCGTCGTCGAGCCCGGTGAGCGCCTGCCACCCGGTCTGGGCGGCCAGGGCAGACGAGTCGAGCTGGGTCGCGGGGACGTCGACCGAGCGGGGCGGCCGCAGCTCGATCGACGCCTGTCGACCGGAGATCCGCTGGAGCCGATCGGCCAGCTCGTCGAGTGACCACGAGCAGCCGGAGCCGACGTTGTAGACGCCGGGGGCGTCAGCCGCGAAGCCGGCGGCGACCGTGGCCTGCGCGGCATCGTCGACGTAGATCAGGTCCCTTCGGGTCTGCGGATCGCCATAGATGCAAATCGGCCGGCCGGCCGCCAGGGCGTCGCACCAGGCTGCGATCACACCCTGTCCCCGTCGGGCCAGCTGGCCCGGCCCGTAGGGGTTCGCGTAGCGGAGGATCACCGGCTCGAAGCCGTGGTGGCGGGCATAGAACATCGCGTACCGCTCGACCGTCAGCGAGTTGTGTCCGTGGATGCTGATCGGCTCGGTCGCATGGGTCTCGGGAGTCGGGAGCCTGTCGGCCCGACCGTAGACGGCACCGCCCGACGAGGCGAGGACGACCCGGCGGGTCGTGCCGGCGCGCATCAGGTCGAGCAGGGCGGCCGCCGGGACGACAGAGCTGACGATCGACCCGCCGGGATCGGCTCCGGCCATCGTCGGGGTGCTCGATCCACCGACGTAGAAGACCAGCTCGGCGGCGTCGAGCAGCTCGGCGAGCCCGTCGCCCGGCGGAAGGATCCCCCGAACGCGACGGATCCGCTCGGCGGAGGGGCGCTCAGGTCGGTCGAGCCAGTCGTTGAAGGACCGGCTGTAGAGCGTGACCGGATGGCCGGCGGCCGAGATGGCCGCGGCGATGTGGCTGCCGAGGAACCCACCGCCGACAACGAGACATTCGGTCATCTGGCGCGTTCGAGCAGGATCATCTGGACCTGGCAACACCTCTGTCGCCGCCGCGAGTCTATTGACGCGAGGACGCCGGCCGGTGACCACCGGGGCACCCGGTGTAGCCTGCTCGGGCGATGAGCTACGACGTTTCGATCGTCGGCCTTGGCCGAGTGGGGCTGCCGTTGGCGCTCTGCTTTGCCGAGCGTGGGCAGTCGGTCCTCGGCATCGACAACGATCCGGCACGGCTCGAGGCGCTCCGGGACGGACGGATGCCGTTCAGGGAAACCGGGACGCAGGAGCTCCTCGACCGGACGACGCTCTCCCTCTCGGACCGGATCGCCGACGCGGCCCAGGCACGGCATATCGTGATCACGCTCGGGACGCCGTCGTTCTCGCACATCGAGATCGACATGCGCGACATACGCCAGGCGCTCGACGATCTCCTCCCGGTTCTCCACAACGGCCATTCGGTGATCCTGCGGTCGACGATCGCTCCCGGGACGACGGCCTTCGCCGCCGGCTACCTACGCAAGCACCGGGGCTTCGAGATCGGCACGGACGTCTACGTCTCGCATGCGCCGGAGCGGATCGCGGCAGGCCGCTTCCTCGAGGAGATCGACACCCTCCCGTGCATCATCGGCGGCGTCGGCGAGGCGTCCGGCCAGGTCGCGGCCGAACTGTTCGGGGTCTTCGGGGCGCCGATCGTCCAGACGACGCCGACGCAGGCCGAGCTGGCGAAGATCTGGACGAACATTCTCCGCTACACGCACTTCGCGCTGCCGAATCTGCTGATGATGGACTGCGAGCAGCACGGGGCGAACGTCTTCGAGGTGATCGACCTGATCAACCGCGACTACCCGCGCGGGGGGATCGCTCGACCGGGCTTCACGGCGGGGACCTGCCTGCGCAAGGACTTCGCCTTCTCGGAGGAGCGCTCGGCGGCCCCCGGCATGCTGCTGGCGGTCTCGCGGGTCAACGAGTCGGTCCCGCTGTTCCTCGTCGGCGGCGCCAAGCGGCGCCTGGGCGGGCTGGACGGCCGGAAGATCGCCGTCCTCGGCCTGGCCTTCAAGGCCGACACCGACGACGAGCGGGACTCGCTCTCGCACAAGTTGGTCCGTCTGCTCGAGCGCGAGTTGGCTGACGTCGCGGTGCACGATCCGCTCGTCGACACGCCGACCGCGAGCTTCGAGGAGGTCGTCGAAGGGGCGGAAGCCGTGATCGTCGCGACCAACCACAGCGTCTTCTGCACGCCGGAGGCCCTCGCGGCAATCCCCGAGGGCGCGATCGTGATCGACCCGTGGGACTGCTGGGGCGCCGGCCAGGTCTTCGCGTTCGCGGCCGAGCTCCGAGACCTGGTGGCCGCCGGGTGAATCGCGTCCTCGTGACGGGCGGCGTCGGGATGATCGGGTCGGCGATCGTCCGCCGCCTGATCGGGGATCCGAATTTCGAAGTGCGAGTCTCAGACCAGCGGGCGGCTCCGCAGTGGATTCGCCAGGGCTGCGAGGTGCACACCGGGGATCTCCGCTCGCTCGACCAGGCCAGGATCGCGATGGCGGGCTGCACGCACGCGATCCATTGCGCGGCGATCGTCGGCGGGATCGCGAACTTCCACCGGCTGCCGCACACGCTGACCGAGGTCAACAACGCGCTCTACAACGCGGTCGTCCGGGCGGCGCTCGACGAGGGTCTCGACCGTTTCGTCTACGTCTCGTCGTCGATGGTCTTCGAGCGGGCGGAGGTCTTCCCGACTCCGGAGGACTACATCGGCGACTGCCCGGTCCCCCGGTCGGCATACGGCTTCTCGAAGCTGACCGGCGAGGTCTACTGCCGGGCGGCACACGACGAGCACGGTCTGAGGTACACGATCTGCCGGCCGTTCAACGCCTATGGTCCGGGCGAGATGCCGACCGACGAGCCGGGGATCGCCCACGCCGTGCCCGATCTGATCCGCAAGGTGCTCGCCGGCCAGCGCCCGCTTGAGATCTTCGGCTCGGGAGAGCAGACCCGGACGCTGACCCACGTCGACGACATCGCCGAAGGCATCATCGCGGCGATGAGCTCACCGGCCGGGCTCAACGAGGACTTCAACATCTCGGCCGGGGACGAGCTCACGGTCGCGGAGATCGCGCGCATCGTCTGGGAGTGCTGCGGTGCCGATCCGCAATCTTTCGAGCTCGCGCACGTGCCGAGCTTCGCCGTGGACGTTCCCCGCCGGTGGCCGTCGGTCGAGAAGGCGAGGCGACTGCTCGGGTGGGAGGCGAAGGTCGACGTGCAAGAGGGAATCGCCGGCACGGCACGCTGGCTACGCGAACAGGAGGCGCTCGCCCTATGAGCCGAACTGCGTTGATCACGGGAATCACCGGCCAGGACGGGTCCTACCTTGCCGAGCTGCTGCTCGAGAAGGGCTATGAGGTCCACGGAATGGTGCGGCGGTCGTCGACCGAGAAGTTCGACCGGATCGAGCATCTCCGCGACAAGATCGTCCTCCACCAGGGCGACCTCCTCGACCAGCGATCGCTCGTCGACACGCTGCGGGCGTCGCGGCCGCATGAGATCTACAACCTCGCGGCGATGTCCTACGTTGCCGTCTCCTGGGTCCAGCCGACGCTGACGGCCGAGTTCACAGGTGTCGGCGTGACCCGGATGCTCGAGGCGATGCGCGAAGTGTGCCCGGAGGCCCGCTTCTACCAGGCGTCGTCGAGCGAGATGTTCGGCAAGGTCCGGGAGATCCCGCAGACCGAGCTGACCCCGTTCTATCCGCGCTCGCCGTACGGCGTGGCCAAGGCCTACGGCCATTTCATCACGATCAACTACCGCGAGTCCTACAACCTCCACGCGACGAGCGGGATTCTCTTCAACCATGAGTCCGAGCGGCGGGGGCGGGAGTTCGTGACACGGAAGATCACCTGGCACGCGGCGGCGATCGCCCTCGGCCTGATCGACAAGATCAGCCTCGGCAACCTCGACGCCGAGCGCGACTGGGGCTACGCGAAGGACTACGTCGAAGCGATGTGGCTGATGCTCCAGCAGGACGAGCCCGAGGACTTCGTGATCGCGACCGGGGTGACCCACACTGTCCGCAAGTGCCTCGAGATCGCCTTCGACCAGGCCGGCCTCGAGATCGACCACAGGGTCGAGCTCGACCCGGCGATGATCAGGCCGGCCGAAGTCGACCAGCTCGTCGGCGACGGGTCGAAGGCCAGGCGAATCCTCGGCTGGGAGCCGCAGACGAGCTTCGAGACGATGATCCGGCTGATGGTCGACAACGATCGCAAGCTGCTCGAACGCTGAGGCGATCGACGGGGCCGATCACGAGATGAGGCGACGCGCGCTCCTCACCGGCGGGACCTTCCTCGGCGCGGCGCTCGTCGCCCCGGCGCCGGCTCTGGCCCACGGCCTGGTCGGCAAGACGGACCTGCCGATCCCGCGGTGGCTGTTCGCCTGGGCCGCGGCGATCGTGCTCGTCGTGTCGTTCGTCGCCCTCGCCACGCTCTGGCCAAAGCCGCGGCTGGCGGGGATCGAGGAGCGCCGGCTGGCGAGCTATCCGCGGCTGGTCGAGGCGGTCTGCGGGGCGATCGGCATCGGGCTCTTCGGCCTCGTCGTCTATGCCGGGCTCGCCGGGCTGCAGGAGGTCACGGCGAACCTGGCGCCGACCTGGATCTACGTGATCTTCTGGGTCGGTCTGGCGTTCGCGAGCGTCCTCGTCGGGGACGTCTTCCGGGCGTTCAACCCGTGGCGGGCGCTCGCCCGGGCGGCCGCGCGCGTCCTGCCCGCGCGCCGGGCGCGGCTCGTCTACCCGGCGTGGCTCGGCCGGTGGCCGGCGGTGATCATGATCTTCGGGTTCGCGTGGCTCGAGCTCGTCTACCCGGACAAGGACGTGCCCCAGACCCTGGCGATCCTCTCGCTCGCGTACGCCGCCGTCCAACTGGTCGGCATGGGCCTCTACGGGATCGAGGTCTGGACCGATCGGGCTGACGGCTTCTCGGTGTATTTTGGGCTGTTCGCGCGACTCGCGCCGCTGCGCTGGGCAAGAGGCGTCGTGTTCGGGCGGCCGCCATTCGTCGGCGCCGTGGACCTCGAGGTTCTCCCGGGAACGGTCGCGCTGCTCGCGGTGATGATCGGTTCGACGAGCTTCGACGGCTTTTCGGTCGGCTCGGTCTGGGTGGGGTCGGGTCAGACCGACGTCCAGAGCCTCTTCACGGGCATCGGAGCGTCGCTCGGGACGGCCAGCGAGCTGGCGAACACGACTGGCCTGGTCGTCATGATCGGCGTGATCGCCGGGCTCTTCAGGCTGGGCATCGCGGGAATGCAGTCGCTCGGCGGGGGGATGACTACGCGGGAGCTCAGCGGGCGCTTCGTCCATTCGCTGCTGCCGATCGCAGCGGCCTACGTCGTAGCCCACTACTTCTCCTTGCTCGCCTACCAGGGACAGGCGCTCGGCTACCTGGCGTCGGACCCGCTCGGCACGGGGGCCGACCTGCTGGGGACCGGGGGGTCGTCGATCGACTACAACATCGTCGCGGCGAACGTGATCTGGTACGTCCAGGTGGCGGCGCTGGTGATCGGCCACGTCGCGGGCCTCGTGCTCGCCCACGACCGCGCGCTCGTGACCTATCGCCGGTCGGCAGATGCGATCCGCTCGCAGTACTGGATGCTGGCGGTGATGGTCGGGTTCACGAGCCTCGGCCTGTGGATCCTGTCGTCCACCCAGTGACCCCGATCCTCGCGCACTTCGGGCACTGGTACGCGTCGCTGTTCTATGCGGTGCCGTTCGTGGTCATCGTCGGCGCACTCAAGTTGCAGACCCGTCGCGACCGGCGCCGGGAGGGCGGGCGGGCGCCGGGAGCCGACGACCAGGACGACGAGGACGACCAGGACGACCAGGACACCCAAGGCGGCCAGGGCGACTAGGACGACCAGGGCGTCGACCCGAGCGCCGCGGGGCCGGTATCGTTCGCGTGGTGAGACGCCGAGACGTCCGACTGGTCTGCATCGCCGTCATCGCGGTGATCGCCTTCGGGGTGGTGCACGCGGCGGCCGGCCTGGGCGGTGGCCTGCGCTTCATGGCTCCGGCGATTCTCCTCGTGCTGCCGCTGCTCTGGGGCCGCTATGTCGGAGAGGACCGGATCGCCCGCCTGGCGGCTCGGGTTCGATCGCGCCGGGCACGTCGCCTGGCGCCCCGGATTCGCGGCCATGCCCGCCCAGCGGAGGGTGTCCTCTCTCGCGGCGGGACGCTGATCGGCCGGTCACTGGCGGTCCGTCCGCCGCCGTTGCATCTGCCGGCCTAGCTTGCGGCGACGGCCGGCGCGAGCCGGTCGGTTCGCTGGTCCGTGGAGGTGGAACGAGAAGGAGACGGCGATGAAGCGCGTGTTGGCGCTCGGGGCGCTGGGGCTCGCAATGTGTGCGCCCGCGGCGCAGGCGCACCTGGGCAATTCGAACTATCTGGACACGATCGACCGGGTGACGCCGGCCGGCCGCGGCGTGTCGGTGCAGGTCTTGAACTTCGACAACAACCTCGAACTCGACAACCACACGGGCCAGCCGGTCGTGATCTACGGATACACGGGCGACCTCTACGCCCGCCTGCTCGCCGACGGGACGGTCCAGGTCAACCAGCGCTCGCCGGCCTACTACCTCAACGACGACCGCTACGCGACGACCCCGGTCCCGGCGAGTGCGAACGTCAAGGCGGCGCCGCAGTGGGTGACGCTCGACAAGACCGGCCGGTTCGAGTGGCACGACCACCGGATCCACCTCTTCACGACCGCGACGCCGAAGGTCGTGACCGACAAGTCGAAGCGGACGAAGATCTTCGCGTGGAGCGTGCCGATCACCGTCGGCGGCCAGGCCGGGGCGATCGCCGGGACCTTGTTCTGGCGCGGTCAGACCACCGGCTTCCCGATCTGGGCGCTGGTCTCGATGTTGGGGATCGTGCTGGCCGGCGGGGCGGTCGTCGTCCGCGCCAGGCGCCGGCAGGCAGGCGACGTCGATCACGACGACATCGACCAGGGCGACCTCGATCACGGCGACCTCGATCACGGCGACATCGATCCGGTTGCGGCGCCGGAGCGACGTGGCGGCGCCTCCGATGCGCCCGCGAGGCCCGAGGCCTGGTGATGGGCCGACGCCTCGGGTTGCGGGCGTTCGCGTCGGCTTGCGCGACCGCGGCAGCCGTCGCGGTACTCCTCGGCCTGCCTGGCTCTGCCTCGGCTCACGCGACGCTCGAGCGGACCCAGCCGGCCCAGGGCGCGACGGTCCCGCGCAACCCGGGGCAGGTCGTGTTCGGCTTCGACGAGACGGTCGAGGGCAACTTCGGCGCGGTCCGGGTCTTCGACGCCCGGGGCGCGCGCGTAGACTCGGGCGACGGATTCCATCCGAATGGGACCGGTTCGCTGATCGGTGTCCACCTGAGGACGGGTCTGGCGGACGGCACCTACACGGCGACCTATCGGGTCGTCTCGGCCGACGGCCACATCGTGACCGGGGGGTTCGTCTTCTCGATCGGCAGACCCGGCGCCGGCGGCCCGCCGGTGGCCCAGTTGCTCGGCCGCGGCACGACCGGGTCGGGCACGACGGTCGTCTTTGCGGAGGCTCGGGCCGTCCAGTACGGGGCGATCGCCGTGGCGGTGGGCGCGCTGGTCTTCCTGCTCGGGATCTGGCTCCCCGTCCTGCGCCTGGTCGCCGGCGGGTCGGCTGCGTGGCGAGCAGCGTCAGACGCGTTCGTCCTGCGTCTGCGGGCCACGCTCCTGATGGCCGCTCTGCTCGGGACGATCAGCGCCGTCGCGGGGGTCGTCCTCGAGGCGGCGGAGGCCGCGGGCGTCTCGGGGTGGGCGGCGCTGGCACCCCGCGTCATGCGCGAGGAACTGGGAACGCGCTTCGGGACGATCTGGGCGGTGGCCGCCGCCTGCTGGCTGGCCGTCGGCCTCCTGACGGCGGCGCTCGTGCGGCCCGGATCGGCGCATGCGCCGGTCCTGCGACCCGTGCCGCTCGGCTCGACCGGTCTCGCGCTGGCCGGCGGCGACCGGCGCCTGGCGGTCGGTCTGGGGATTCCGCTCGCGGTACTCCTGCTCCTCCCGGCGCTTTCGGGCCACGGCGCGACGCAGGCGCCGCTCGTGGTTATGTTCCCTTCGATCGCCCTCCACGTAACGGCGATCTCGGTCTGGTTTGGCGGCCTCGTCACTCTCCTGGTCGTCCTCCCGGCGGCGACCCGTTGCCTGGCAAAGGCCGAGCGGACACGCCTGTTGAGCGCTGTCGTGGATCGGTTCTCGGGTCTCGCGCTGGTCGCGGTGATCGTCGCGCTGGCGACCGGACTCGTCCAGTCCTACGTAGAGGTCGGCCGTCTCGACCTGCTCCTGAGCACGGACTTCGGCCGGGCGGTGTCGGTCAAGTTCATCGTCCTGATGATCCTGATCGGCCTCGGGGCAGTCAATCGGCGACGCACGCTCCCGCGGCTGAGGAAGATCGCCGGCGACGGCGGCCCGCCCGGGGCGACCGGCGTGTCGCTGCGACGGACCCTACGGGGCGAGGTCGCCCTGATCGTGATCGCGCTGGTCGCAACCGGCGCCCTAGCGAGCTACGCGCCGGCGGCGACTCAGTACAGCGGCCCTTACAACGCGACGACGACGGTCGGCGGAAAGGAGCTCCAGCTGACGCTCGACCCGGCGAAGGTCGGATCGAACGAGCTGCACCTGTACCTCTTCGATCCGAGGACCGGCGGCCAGTACGACGGGGCCGAGCAGGTCACGGCGGCCGAGACGCTCCCCTCGAAGGGCATCGGGCCGCTGACGCAGACGGGCGAGAAGTCTGGGCCCGGCCACTACACGGTGCCGGGGATCGTGCTCGGCCTACCGGGGACGTGGAAGCTGCAGATCACTGTCCTGGTCGACAAGTTCGACGCGTACTCGACGACGGTCGAAGTGCCCGTCCAATGACCGCTGTAGCGCTGACCACATCCCGACCCCGGAGAACCAAATGAGACGAACACTGATCGTCGCGACCTCGCTCGGCGCCCTCGCGCTGCCGTCCGTCGCATCTGCTCACGTGAGCATCCACCCCAACACGCTGCCTGCCGCGTCGAACCCGACGCTCGACGTTCGAGTCCCCAACGAGGAGAGCGGCGCGAACGTCGTCAAGGTCGACATGCAGGTCCCACCCGGATTCCTCGACATCTCCACCGAGCTTCCGGCCGGGTGGCGGGCGACCGTCCTCAAGCGCAAGCTCGCGACACCGCAGAGCACCGACTCCGGCCCGGTCACCCAGGAGGTCTCCGAGGTGATCTGGACCGCTCCCGCGTCGGGCGGAATCCCACCCGGCTCGTTCCTCCAGTTCCCGATCTCAACGGCGATCCCCGACTCTGCGGCGGGTCAGACGCTGACCTTCAAGGTCCTCCAGACCTACTCCAACGGGGACGTCGTCCGCTGGATCGAGGCGCCGGACTCGGCGGGTCATCCTGCCGCGACCGTCAACGTCACGCCCAAGGGCGGCGTGCTCGAGGACGTCGCCGGGACCGAGGCCGGCCCGGGACCGTCGCCCGGCGCGGGAGCCGGCGCGGGCGCTCCGACGGGGACGAAGGCCGCCACGGGGAGCAAGGGCGCCAGCCTGGGCCTCGGCATCGCCGCGCTGATCCTCGGCGGCCTCGGCCTGCTGGTCGCGATTGCGGCGATCGGAACCGCGAGAGCCCGGCGACCCTAGACCCTGCGCGGGAGCGCGGGTTGGAGCTTGCGCGGAGCGCGGGTTGGAGCTTGCGCGCGAGCGGCGTTCGGACTCGCGCGGGAGCGCGGGTTGGAGCTTGCGCGCGAGCGGCGTTCGGACTCGCGCGGGAGGCGCGGGTTGGAGCTTGCGCGCGAGCGGCGTTCGGACTCGCGCGGGAGGCGCGGGTTGGAACTTGCGCGCGAGCGCGCGTTCGGGCTCGCGCGGGAGGCGCGGGTTGGAGCTTGCGCGCGAGCGCGCGTTCGGGCTCGCGCGGGAGGCCCCGAGGGGAAGCGGTGCCGGCCGGTTCAGTGGAGCGGAGCGACCGGCGAGTTGATCGCCAGGGCGTGAAGGCACCGAACCATCGGCTCGGGGAGCCGCTCGAAGCGCAGGACGTAGACGTTGAGGCGCTGCTGGCGCAGCACCCGCGCGTGCCCGCCGACCCGCATCTCGAGGCCCGGCAGGTCGAAGTCGACCGCCTCGTCGGCCGCGAGCGGCCGCGAACTGGTGACGCGCATGCCCTCGGGCCCGAGCTCGACCGTCCGGGCGGGAATCGGCGACCCCGTCCGCCGACGCAAGGTGCACGGCGTGTTGATCTGGGCCCGCGGGGCCCGCGACATCTGGATGTGCTCAGTCATCCGGCGAGCGAAGATTACGTCAATCGCGGCCCGGAGACCAGATGCCGCTCCACGGCCGACGCGCAGATGCCGCCGAACGGCCGACGCGCAGGGGGGCCGCTCCACGGCCGGCGCGCGGGGCCGCTCGACGGCCGGCACGGCAGATGCCGCTCAACGGCCGGCGCGCGCCAGCTCCCGCTCGGTCGCGCGGATCACGGTCGCCCGGTCCTTGTGGGCCTGCTCGTACTCCCGCACGGCGGTCGTCTTCTCGGTGTCATCGGACCCGTTGAGCACCTTGACGATCTCGCCGGCCGTCTGGTCGTCGTAGCCCGGCCACGGCTCGCTTCCGCTGAGGGCCTGGATCCGCCCGAGGACGGTGGTCCGGTTCTCGTGCTTGCGCTCGTACGAGTCGATCTTCGCGAGGTCGACCTGCGACACGCCGGTGAGCTTCTGGGTGATCTCGGCGCCCGTCATCGCGTCGTATCCGGAAATCGCGAGGTCGCCCTCGTCGGCCAGCGCACCCTTGACCTGGCCCTCGGCCCGCGCGACGCCTGGGAGCTTCCGCGCCTGGCGAGCCGCCCGCTTGCCCGTCTTCACGGCGTCGTCGACCTTCCGGCCGACCGACTCGGATGCCGTGCGGACGGCGTCGGCCGCGCCCGTGGTCATCAAGTCGTAGCTGGGGTCGCCCCGCAGCGAGGCGGCGGCCACGGCCTCGACCAGACGGGGGAGCTCGGCCCGCAGGCCCGCGAGCATCCGCTCCTCGTCGGCGAGAATCGACCGCGCGAGCTTGGCCGTCACGTCGTCGCCGACCGAGTCGGCAAGCGCCGCCAAGGCGACGTAGGTCGCGATCTCGAGTGATTCGGCCGCGCAGTCGTCCTTCGCGTTCTTTAGCAGCTTCTCCTCGCCGCCCGACCCCCGGAGCAGGTCGATCGGCGTCTTGCCGATCGCGATGACCTGGCCGATCACGGCCTCGGCGATCGAGATCCCGAGCGACAAGGGGTTGAAGCCTCCCTCGCCGGCGAGCTCGACGATCCGCCGGCGAACTCGCCGGGCGTGGTCGCGCGTCTCGGTCAGGTGGCCTTCGAGCAGATCCCGGAAGCCGCCTCGCGGGGTCATCCCGATCTGGGCCTCAAGGACCCTCGTCAGGCCGACCTCCGACGCGTGGGCCTCCCCGAGGTACTGGACGATCTTCTGCTCGGACTGGTTCATCTCAACTCCTGTCTTGACGACTGACTCACGTCGGGGACTACCACTGCCGGGAAGAACTGCCCCGGCCGCGCCTCCCTATCCGCCTGCCGGCTGGCCTGCTCCGACGACCCAACTCGGCTCCTACGGGCGAACGAACGTGTTCGGGTCGGGGCCATCCCGCTGGCCGGCGTCGAGCGCGTCGATCGCCGCCATCTCGGGCTCGGTCAGATGGAAGTCGAAGACGTCGATGTTCTCCTCGATCCGCTCGGGCGAGACCGACTTCGGGAACAGGACGTTGCCGATCTGGAGATGCCAGCGGATCACGACCTGGCCGGGGGTCTTGCCGTGGGCGTCGGCGATCTCGACGATCGTCGGATCGTCGAGCACCCGGCCCTGAGCGAGCGGACTCCATGCCTCGGTGACGATCCCCAGCTCCTCGTGGCGCCGCCTGAGCCCGGCCTGCTGGAAACGGGGGTGGAGCTCGACCTGATTGACGGCCGGCGTGACGCCCGTCGCGGCGATCACCCGGTCGAGGTGGGCCGGCTCGAAGTTCGACACCCCGATCGCCCGGGTGAGGCCGTCGGCTTGGAGGTCGACGAGGGCCTTCCACGTCTCGACGTACTTGTCGTGGGCCGGCACCGGCCAGTGGATCAGATACAGGTCGAGATAGGACATCTCGAGCCGCTCGAGGCTGGCCTTGCAGGCGCGGATCGCCTGGTCGTAGCCATGATCGTCGTTGAAGCACTTGGTGGTTACAAAGACCTCATTGCGGTCGAGACCGGCCGTGTGGATGGCCTCGCCGACGCCGGCCTCGTTGCGGTAGGCCGCAGCCGTGTCGATGTGCCGGTAGCCGGCGTGGAGGGCCTGGGTGACTACCTCTGCGGTGTCCTGCGGGGGGATCTGGAAGACGCCGAATCCCAGCTGGGGAATCTCGACCTCGCCGGGAAGGCGCAGACGGGGAACGGCTGATTGTGAAGTTCGCATGCCCTTCGCGTGCCCGCTTCCGACCCGCTCCAAACGCCTCGGCGGAAACGGGCATCCACGCAATACGGCGGCGAAAACGAACAGACGTATCGACTCCAACGAGCTGGAAACCAGCTTAACGAACGCCTAACACGGACGCCTGATGTTTACCGTTTTATCTTCCTCAAGTCATATCCAGCAACCGGCGCCGGGGCGCTCCGGGGAACTAGAGATGAAACGCACGATCTTGACCGGGGCGCTGCTCGCAGGAGCCCTCGATCACTCCCGACCGCCGTCGCGGCCGGGGCAGGCGTGACCCAGTGCACAGGCATCCTCTCCAACACGACGGTCAACGGCCCACTCGAGGTGCCGGCCGGCGCGGGCTGCGCGCTGGACGGCGTCCATGTCAACGGCAACGTCAAGATCGACCCCGGCGCCGCGCTCAGCATCGGCGTGAACAACGGCCTCAACGGCAGCACGATCAGCGGAAGTGTCACGGGCACCGGCATCGAGGCGTTCGATACCTACCTGCCGGCGTCGACGATCGGCGGCGGCCTGTCGCTGACCGGGTCACCAACGTGCCGCAGAACGGGCCGCTCGCGCCACTCGGGCCGAGCTTCGCCAGTGACGACATCAACTACCTCGACGCGACCCGGGTCTCCGGAGCCACGAGCATCACCAAGGGGGCCGCCGCGGCATCATGGCGCGACGACAACGCCCCCCGGTTCGGGTCGTTTGTGTACACCGGCAACGCCGGGTTCCTGAGTCTGACCGGCAACAGCTTCTTTGGCGCGAACGTTGCCATCCACGGCAACACCGGCGGCGGCGAGCTGGCCTCGACGACGGTCAACGGGAGCCTGCTCTGCGGCAACACGCCGGCCTTCACCGCCAGTTCACTCAACGTGACCGGGTACAACGCCGCGGCCGGGGGCACCTGCTGAGCCGGACCTGAGACGACGCCTCAGATCCGTTTGGCCGTCAGGTCGGGAGTCCCGCACCGACCAGTCGGGAGTCCCGCACCGGCCAGTCGGGAGTCCCGAGGATCATGCCGGCTCAAGCCGGCGTGATCGCCTGGGGGAAGTCGAAGCGGCCGTCCGGGTCGTAGGTCGCCTTCGCACGCTGGAGGCGGGGATAGTTGCCGGCGTAGTAGGCCCGCTCCCAGTCGGCCAGGCCGGGGTCCGAGTAGTTCTGGTAGGCCTCGCCCGAGACGTATCCCCGCAGCTGCGACCACGCACCGTCGAGCCAGGCCCGGGCGGCGGCCAGGTCGGCCGCCGAGGGGTAGTAGGTGAGGTACTGGACGGCGAACAGGGCGTCCCGGTGGACGAACGCGGTCGCCTCGGGCGCGATCCGGTTGATCGCCCCGCCGTAGGAGTCGAGCAGGATCGCCGCGCTCGAGAGCCCGCGGTCGGTCGACGCCCGCTCGATCGCCGCGAGCAGAAGATGCCGTGCGACCAAAGGCAGCTCCTGAGTGACGTAGTCGGACTTGGCGGCGAACCGCGCTCGCGCAAGGCCTCCGGCCGGCTCGGTCCGGCAGGTCGCGATCGGCCTGTCGAGGCAGCCGGCCCACCGGAGCATGAGCTCGAGGTAGGCGTCGACGCCGGTCGACAGGCTGGCTCCGGGAACGGCGGTGAGGGGTCCGAGGAGACCGCTCAGGCGGTCGGTCGACCCGAAGTACTGGCCGTTCGCGCTCACCCCCAGCTGGCCGGCGCCGGTCTCCAGGTGGAAGACCGACGTCAGGGCATCCGGCGCGGCGGGTGCCAGCCGCTGCCAGGCGTCGAGCGCCTCGTCGGCTGACGACCACGGCCAGGAGACCGAGAACCAGGCGGCCGAAGCGATCGGGTGAGTTCGCATCCGGAGGCTCGTCACGACCCCGAAGTTGCCCGCCCCGGCCCCCTTCAGCGCCCACAAGAGGTCGGCGTCCTCCCCGGGCGAGGCGCCCGCCTGATGGACGATGCCGTCGGCGGTGAGCACGCGCGCGCCGAGGATGTTGTCCGCCGTCAGCCCGAGCGCCCGTCCGGCCAGGCCGATCCCCCCGCCGAGGGCGTGGCCGCCGAGCCCGACCGATGGGCACGACCCGGCCGGAACGGTCACGCCGTGGGCGGCGAGCCCGGCGTAGACGTCGATCAGCTGGGCGCCCGGTCCGATCGTCGCGACGCCCGACGATCGGTCGAACTCGACCCGCGAGAGGTGACTCAGGTCGAGGACGACCGTCCCGTCGCCCGACGCATACCCGGCGTAGCCGTGGCCGCCCGACCGCGGCCGGACGAGGACGTTCCGGCGGGCGGCCCAGGCGAAGGTCGCCCGGATGTCGGTCTCGTCGAGCGGCCCGACGATCGCCAGCGGCCGGTCGCCGTCGTAGGCCTCGTTGTAGATCGCCTTTGCCGTCGAGTAGCCGGGCGACCCGGCCGTGAGCACCGGGCCGCGAACTACGGCGGCGAGGTCCCCGACCGACGGCGTTCCCACCGGCGCCGGCGGCCGGGGCGTCCCGATCGGCGGGGGATGCGGTGGGCGCAGCGCCGGCGACCGGGCCCCGCAGGCGGCCAGGCCGACGGCCAGGCCCGTGCCTGCGGCGCGGGCGATCAGCTCCCTGCGCGACAGCCGGTCGGTCATCGGTCGGCGAGGGACGCGAGCGACGCGAGATCCGCGCGGACCATCTGGGCGATCAGCTCCTCGAAGGTGGTCGTCGCACTCCAGCCGAGGAGCTCGGCCGCCCGCCGGGGGTCACCGATCGGATCTACGGGCTCGGCCGGCCGCAGGAGGCTCTCGTCGACGCGGACGTGGGCCGCCGGGTCGACCTCGACGCAGGCGAAGGCGACGCGAACGAGGTCGCCGACCGAGTGCCCGACGCCACTTGCGAGGACGAAATCCTCCGGCGGGTCGTGAGCGGCCATCAGGCGCAGTCCGGCGACGACGTCGGCTGCTGCCGACCAGTCGCGGACGGCGGTGAGATCGCCGAGGACGAGCTCGTCCTCGAGGCCGAGGCTGATCGCCGCGGCCGCGCGCGTCACCTTCCGCGTGACGAAATCGACCGGCCGGCGGGGGGATTCGTGGTTGAAGAGGATCGCCGACGACGCGTGAAGACCGTGGCGGTCGCGAACGAGGCCGACGAGCTGGTGGACGGCGAGCTTGGCGACGCCGTACGGCGTCCGCGGATGGCAGGGGGTCGACTCGTTCTGGGGGGTCGTAGGCGGGTTGCCGAAGATCTCCCGCGAGCTGGCGACCACGATCCGGGCGGCGGGTGCCAGAGCACGGGCGGCCTCGAGCAGCTCGGCGCTCTCGACGGCGATCGCCCGGATCGTGCCGGTGGGATCGAGCCAGCTGTCGGGAACGAAGGTCGGGGCCGCGAGGTGATAGATCTCGTCGGGCACGGTCTCGCCGAGCGCTCTCCGGAGCGTCCGCGGGTCGCCGAGGTCCCCCTCGTGGAGCGTGATCGCGCTGAGGACGCCCGCGAGATTGGCCAGCGAGCTGGTGCGACGAACGATCCCGTGGACGGCGTACCCCGCATCGAGGAGCTGCTCGGCCAGGTAGGACCCGTCCTGTCCGGTGATTCCCGTGATCAGCGCCCGCCGGCCTTGCCGGGCGCCGGCCGCCGATTGTCCGACCGGGGCCGGGTCGTCGCAGCCGCGGGAGCCCGCGGCCTCGCCGGTGGGCGGTTGGCTCACGGGCCGGGGGCCGGGAGCGTGGCCTCCATCGTCCGGCGCAACCCGTCGAGCAGCTCGGTCGACGCGGTCCACCCGAGGGACGCTGCCGCCCGGCTGACGTCCAGGCAGCTGCGGGACAGCTCGCCGAAGCGGGCGGGCGCGAACTCGGGGGTGAAGTCGCCGGCTCCGGACAGCGGGCCCATCGCCGCGATCAGCTCGAGAACCGTGCTCTCGCGTCCGGTGCCGATGTTCACGGCCCCGTGGACGTCGTCGCGCGCGGCGGCCGCGAGGTTGGCCTCGACGACATCGCCGACGTAGACGTAGTCCCTGGTCTGGAGGCCGTCCCCGTAGACGGTCGGCCGGGTTCCGAGCATCAGGCGGCCGCAGAACATCGCGACGACGCCGGCCTCGCCGAGGGGATCCTGGCGGGGGCCGTAGACGTTGCCGTAGCGGAGCGTGACGCACGAGAGGCCGTACAACCGCTCGTAGAGGCCGCAGTAGCCCTCGGCCGCGAGCTTGCTCTGACCGTAGGCCGCCTCCGGACGGGTCTCCGCCGTCTCGGGCGTCGGGATCACGTCGGCGTCGCCGTAGATCGCCCCGCCGGTCGACGTGTTGACAAGACGCGGGAGCGAGATCAGGCGGGCGGCCTCGAGGACGTTGATCGTCCCCTGGATGTTGATCTCCGCATCCCACGCCGGCCTCGCCAGCGATTTGCGGACGTCGATCTGAGCGGCCATGTGGAAGACGACGTCCGGCACGTCCTCCTCGAAGACGCGGTTGACGTCGGCCGGGTCGAGGATGTCTATGACACGCAACCGTGCGCCCTGCTCGATCGCCCGGTGGAGGTTCGCCTCCCGGCCGGTCGAGAGATTGTCGATCACTGTGACGTCGGCCCCACCGGTGATCAGCGCATCGACCAGGTTCGAGCCGATGAAGCCGGCACCGCCGGTGACGATCGCGCGCATGCCCGCCCATCCTAGAGACGAAGCGGGCTGACGGTCCGGGCGGCGCGGACGGGTAGGTGCCGAGGGTTCTGATCCGAAAGTAGTTGAGAAACCTTCCAAACCGCTTTTCCAAGCGACACCTCACACGCTCCCCCGGTGCGACGCGCCGGGCGAGGCCGGGCCGACTGTGGTTCGACCCGCCCCCCTCAGCCGGCGTAGACGGCCGCGAGAGCCGGGGCGACCACCTCGGGCGAGACAAGCCGCCGAGCCCGCTCCAGTGCCCGCCCGCCGGCCGCCGGATCACCCCGCAGCCGACCGATCGCAGCCGCCATCGCGATCGCGTCGCCAACCGGGACGAGCCCCTCGTCCCCGACGAGCTCCGGCAGCCCGCCGATCCGCGAGGCGACGACCGGCAGTCCGACCGCCATCGCCTCGGCCGCGGCGAGGCCGAATGTCTCGCCCGAGCGCGACGGGACCAGCGCGACCCCGGCGCCCGCCCGCAGGTCGGCCAGCTCGGCATCCGAGACCCGGCCGACGAAGCTGACCCCCGGATCACCGACCGCCCCGCCACCGGCCCAACCGCCGCCAGCCGAACCCGCCCCGGCCCAACCGCCGCCAGCCGAACCCGCCCCGGCCCAACCGCCGCCAGCCGAACCCACCCCGGCCCAACCGCCGCCAGCCGAACCCACCCCGGCCGGCCCGACGTCAGCCGTCGCGCCCGCGCCGGCCCGCCGGACGAGCTCGTCCCGAAGCGGCCCGTCGCCCGCCACGACCAGGCGGATTCCGGCCATCCGGGCGGCGTCGATCGCCACGTCGGCCCCCTTCTCGGGAGCCAGCCGGCCGACGAACAGCGCGTACCCGCCGGCCCGGTCGGCCGGCCGGTCGGCGAGCTGGCGGACGACGTGCCCGACGACATGGGTCTCCCCGAGCGGCGCGCCCAGCCCGAGCAGCCGTTCGTGGGCGAACCGGCTTGGCACGACGAAGGCGTCGACCTGGGCGGCCAGCCGCGGCTGCCAGGCGGCGAGCCCGGCCCCGTAGACAAGCGCCTCCGCGCCGGTCCCCCGGCACCCGCGGAGGACGCCGGGAAGAGTGTTGCGCCCGTGGCAGCGGGTGCACGTCTCACCCCGGGTGAAGCAGACGCCGACCGCGCAGACGAGGCGGTACTGGTGGAGGTGGAGGACGACCCGCGCGCCGGCCTCCCGCGCGGCGGCGAGCGCGCGCCAGCCGAACGCCGGGTTCACGTTGTGGGCGTGGAGCACCCGGGCGCCGGTCCGCCTGACGGCCCGGCCGACCTCGGCGGGATCGAGCCCGCCTCGCAGCATGCCGAGCGCCGCGCCGGCACGGCCGAGGGAGGCCGAGTCGCGCTCGAGGAGCTCGGCGTCCTCGCCGAGGCGGTCGCGAACCAGCCAGAGAAGGTCCTCGACCGCCCGCTCTTCGCCGCCGAGCGTGCGATAACGATTGTGCAGGAAGAGAACCATCGGCTCATGCTCCCCTACTCTGGCCACTGATGGCGCTCACACCAAACGCGACGATCGTCGTCCCGACACTCGGGCGGCCCGACTATCTCGATGTCGCCCTCGACTCGATCGCGCCCCAGGCGGCCGCGAACGGAGCCGAGCTGGTCGTCGTCGAGGATGGCCCTCCAGGCCCGTGCGGGGCGATCGCCGCCCGCCACGGCGCGTCCTACCGGTCGCTCGGCGCCCGGCACGGCCTGAATGCCGCCCGCAACGCCGGCCTGCGGGCGGCCAGGGGCGACCTGATCGTGTTCGTCGACGACGACATCGCCGCCCTCCCGGGGTGGCTCTCGGCGCTCGTCGGGGCGGCTGGGGCCGAGCCGGAGATCGACGTCTTCACCGGACCGATCCACGCCCGGCTCGAAGGCCGGCCGCGGCGGGTCTGCGGGCGAGAGGGCGCCCCGATCACCGAGCTCGAGCTGGGAGAGCACGATTGCGACGCGCCGCATGCGTGGGGGGCGAACATGACGATCCGGCGGGCGGCGTTCGCCCGGCTCGGGGAGTTCGACGACCGCCGGTCGGGCGCCGGGGACGAGGAGGTCTGGCAACGGGCGTACATCGCCGCCGGCGGTCGGATCCGCTACGCCGCCGCGGCCGGCGTCTGCCATCGACGCGCGCCGGAGGACGCGACCGTCAGGGCACTCGCCCGAAGCGCCTTTCGACGGGGGGCCGAAGCCCGCCGCCTCGACACCGAGGACGGCCGCCAACCGAGCCTGGCCGGTGAGCTCACCGTCCTTCTCGGATGCGTATGGCACGCCGGACGACGGCGTTGCGAGAACGGCGTCGTGATGGCCGCCCACGCCGCCGGCCGCGTCCGGGCGGCGACCGAGCGCTCGAAGCGGACGCGATCCGGCCGGCCGGAGGAGACGTCGCGGGGGTTCACCGGCGACGCGATCGACCACCGGGACACGCTCGACCGCAGCGACCGGCTCGACGACTTCCTCTCCGGCCGCAGCGGAACCGTCGGCGGCCGGCGGGACCTCCTCAGGGGGGCTGCCGACCTCGTCCTCGACGGCCAGCTCGTCCTCGGCCGGCTGCTCGACGGCCAGCTCCGGCCAGGTCGCCGGCTCGACGGCCAGCCGCCACTCGCCCGCCTGGTCAACGGCCGGCGTCCGGCCAGCCGACTCGCGGCCAACGCGATGGAGACCAACGGCGGCCTGGCGGCCGGCCGCCGCGTCCTCGTCCTGACGGTCGCCCGGCCCGAGCACGACGACGCCGTCCGGCGGGCGGCGACCGAGCTGCACGGGTCGACCCACGACGTCACGATCGACTCGTGCCCGCCCGGCGACCGGGGGAAGTTCGAGAACATCAACGCCCTCCTGGCCCGCCACCGACTCGCCGACTACGACTGGCTGATCGTCGCCGACGACGACATCGACCTGCCCCGCGGGTTCCTCGACCGCTTCCTCGGACTCGCCGAGCACTTCGACCTCTCGCTCGCCCAGCCGGCCCACCGCCTCCGTTCGCACGCGTCCTGGCGGCTGACCCGACGCCGGCCGGGGAGCCTCGTCCGGGAGACCCGGTTCGTCGAGATCGGGCCGCTGACCCTGCTCGCCCCGGCGACCTTCGACACCCTCCTCCCGTTCCCCGCCCTCCGCATGGGCTGGGGACTCGACGCCCACTGGGCGGCGATCGCCCGCGACCGCGGCTGGCGCCTCGGGATCGTCGACGCCACCCCGATCGCCCACAAGGCCCGTCCGGCCGGCGACGCCTACTCCCGCGAGCAGGCCCTCACCGAGGCGCGGACCTTCCTCGCCGACCACAACTACCTCCCGGCAAGCGAATCCCAGCGGACTCTCGCCGTGCACCGACGGTGCGCGTAGCCGTCGTCGCCGAGTTCTACCCCCGCGCCGCCGACCCCGTGCTCGGCATCTGGGCGCACCGCCAGTCCGTCGCCGTCCGCGACGCCGGAGCCGACGTCTGCGTGTTCGTCCTCCACCGCCTCGTCCCCCCGGCCGCCGACTTCTCACCCCGCCGGCTCCGCGCCCTTGTCGGCCAGCCGGCAGTCGAAGAACGTGACGGCCTGACCGTCCACTACGTCCGCTACGTCTCCCCTCCCCGAACCCCCGCCTATGCCCACTGGGGCCGGTGGGCCGCCCCGGCGCTCGCCCGCGCGCTCCGGCGGGCCGGCGAGTTCGACCTGATCCACGCGCACAACGCAGTCCCCGCCGGCGACGCAGTCCTCCGAGCCGTCCGCCCCCAGCCCGGCCGGCCAGCCGGCCCCCGAGCCGTCCGCCCCCAGCCCGGCCGGCCAGCCGGCCCTCCGGTCGTCGTCTCGGTCCACGGCGGCGACGTCCTCTGGACCCGCTCGCACGCCCCCGGCGGCGAGGAGGCCGTCCGCCGGACGCTGGCCGCCGCCCGTCTCGTGCTCGTCAACAGCCGGGGCATCGGCGCCCTCGCCAGGGGCGCCGGCGCCCGCCAGACCCGCGTCGTCCGCCTCGGCACCGACCTCCCCGATCTCCCCGATCGCACGGCCGTCCCCGACCGCACCGCCGTACCTGACCACACCGCAGTCCCCGACACCACCAGCGCCCCCGACACCACCAGCGTCCCCGACACCACCAGCCAGGCGCCGGGCGCCCCCGACACCACCAGCGCCCCCGACACCACCAGCGCCCCCGACACCACCAGCGCCCCCGACACCACCAGCGCCCCGACACCACCAGCGCCCCCGACACCACCAGCGCCCCCGACACCACCAGCGCCCCCGACACCACCAGCGCCGCCCACGACACCACCAGCGTCCCCGCCGGCCCCGGCCCAGCCGTCGACGGATCTCGGCCGGCCCGGCCGCTGCTCGTCACGGTCGGCCATCTCGTCGCCCGCAAGCGCCACGCCGACGTCATCGAAGCCCTCGCCCGCATCCCCGCCGCCGACTACCTCGTGATCGGCGACGGGCCCGAGCGTCACCGACTCGCCGCGCTCGCCGCCCGGCTCGGCCTCGCCGATCGGGTCGAGTTCGCCGGCGCCCTCCCCCCAGACCTTGCCCTCCGCCGGGCGCGGACCGCCCAACTCTTCGTGATGCCATCGACCGACGAGGCCTTCGGCGTCGCCTACATCGAGGCGATGGCCGCCGCGATCCCCGCGATCGCCGCCGCCGGCGAGCCCGGCCCCGAGGAGATCGGTCCCGGCATCGTCCTCGTGCCCCCCCGCGACCCGCCGGCCCTCGCCGCGGAGATCGACCGCCTGCTCCGCGATCAGCCCGCCCTTGCCGCCCTCGGCGCCGCTGCGCGACAGAACGTCGCCGAGAACTTCACCTGGGACCGCTGTGGCGCGCGCACGCTCGCGGCCTACGAAGACGCCCTCTCGTGAGGCCGGTCCTCTTCGTCACCGGGCACGTCCCCCCCGAGCGCCACCCCGCGCTTCGCGAGCTCCACCACCGTCAGGGGATCGAGCTCGCCCTGTTCGGTGGGCCCGACGCCCACGGCGCGCCCGGCGGTCCGCCGCCTCCCGGGGTCCCGTCGCGGGACGTCTCCCAGGCCGACGTCGGCCGGCTCGTCGGGTCGGGCGACTACCGCGCCGTGATCGCCGGCACCGGCGGCCGGCTCGCCCTCCCCGCGGCCTGGATCGCCGCCCGCCGCCTGCGGCTGCCGTTCGTCTTCTGGGCCGCGATCTGGCGGACCCCCCGGACCCCGGCCCACCTCGCCGGGCTCCCGCTGATGCTCTGGATCTACCGGGACGCCTCGGCGGTCGTCACCTACGGCGAGCACGTCAGCGGGTACGTCGCCGCCCGCGGCGCCCGCAACGTCCTGATCGCTCCGCAGGCCGTCGACAACGACTTCTGGTCGGCCGGCGCACCCGCCGACCGCCCGCCCGGGCCGATGCGAGTCCTCTTCGTCGGCCGGTCGATCCCCCCCAAGGGGCTAGGCGTCCTCTGCCGGGCGTGGGTCCAATCCCGGCTGGCGGCCACCGGCGCGACACTGACCCTGGTCGGCGACGCCGGTGACCCCGGCCTCCCCGGCGTGACGCGTGTCGGCCGGGTCGGCCGGCCGGAGCTCCGCAACTTCTACGGGTCGGCCGACGTTCTCGCAATACCGTCGATTCCGACCCCCGCGTTCGTCGAGCCGTGGGGCCTGGTCGCCAACGAAGCCATGAACCAGCGAACAGCCATCGTCACGACCGACGCAGTCGGTGCCGCCGCCGGCGGGATGCTCCGCCACCGGCGCAACGCCCTCGTCGTCGACGCCGGGGACCCCGTCGGCCTGGCCGACGCCCTGGTCCTGCTGGCCGACGACGCCGATCTCCGTGCGAGGCTGGCCGACGCCGGGACCCGCGACGTCCGCGCGTTCACCCACACCGCCTGGGTTGACGCCTTCTCCCGCGCGCTGGAGACCGCCGGAGCCGGCCGGGACCCCCTGCTAGCTTGTCCAGATGCCACGATCTAGCCCCCTCCTCGCGGTGGCCGTCGGCCTCCTGATCGCTCCCGCCGCCGCCCACGCCAGCCCGGCCGCCCTGATCTCCGACTGCCTGACCAACGGGAAGATCACGGGTCACTACTCCCAGCAGGACTACACCCACGCGCTGGCCAACCTGCCGACCGACGTGTCCGAGTACAGCGACTGCGCAGACGTCATCCGCCGGGCCGAGCTGACCGCCGCCGCCGGCGGGAAGACGGCCGCCGCCGCGGCCGCGTCGGCTCCTGCCAACCCCCGCCTCAACCCCTTGGTCGGCGCTCCCCCGGCCGACCAGGCGGCCGTCGCCCAGGCCAGGCAGACCGGCGCCGGCGGGGTCGCGCTCGCCGGCGGGACGGCCGTCGTCCCGGGGGTCGTCGCCGCCCGGACGTCGTCGATCTTCAACGGGCTGCCGACGCCCCTCCTGATCGCCCTGGCCCTCCTCCTCGCGATCGCCCTGGCCCTCGGTGGGTGGGAGGCGAGGAAATTTGTCCGCGCACGCCGCGCCCCTTGATCGCCGCTCGGCCGTGACCCGCTCGTCTGTTCTCGGGCGCGCCGACACGGCCACGCCGATCACGCTCGGGATCGCCGCCGTCCTCGCGGCGATCGCCTTCTTCGCCGGCGGCGGCCTCCAGCTCGGGTCCGAGACGACCGTCGCGATCGGCCTGACCCTCGCAGGCACGGCCCTCGTCGTCGGGGCGCTGGCCGCCGAGACCCGCGCGCCCCTCTACGGGGCCGGGGCGATCGGGATGATCTTCGCGCTCGCCGTCTACACCGCCGCCTCGGTGATCTGGTCGGTCGCTCCCGACGCGTCGTTCGTCGAGGCCGGCCGGACCCTCTCGTACGCGTTCACCTTCCTCGCCGGCGTCGCCCTCGTCCGCCTGGCGCCCGCCCGCCTCTCGAGCCTCCTGGTCGGCGTCCTACTCGCCAGCCTCGTCGTCTCCGCCTACGCCCTCGCGACGAAGGTCCTCCCCGACCTGCTCAACCCCGCCGAGACCTACGCCCGCCTGCGGAACCCGTTCGGCTACTGGAACGGCGTCGGCCTGACTGCCGCCCTCGGCGTCCCCGGATGCATCTGGCTCGGCTCCCGCCGGGCCGGCCACGCCGCGGTCGGCGCGCTCGCCTATCCCGGCCTGATGGTCCTCCTCGTGACGATCATGCTCGCCTACTCTCGCGGCGCCCTGCTCGCCCTCGTCGTCGGTCTCGCCTTCTGGTTTGCGACCACCCCCCTGCGCCTCCGCGGCCTCACCGTCCTCGCGTTCGGTGTCCTCGGCGCCGCGCCGATCGTCCTCTGGACGTTCCACCAGGACGCCCTCTCGGCCGACAACGTCGCCCTCGCCGCCCGAACCCACTCAGGACACCTGCTCGGCCTGATGATCGTCGGCCTCGCCGTGATCCTGACCGTCGCCGGCCTCTGGGTCCGCTTCGCCGCCGCCGGTCACCCGCCGTCGGACCGCCTCCGCCGGCGGGCCGGTGTCGCCGTCCTCGTCATCCTCGCCCTCGTCCCCGTCGCCTTCGCCGGCACCCTGGCCGCCAGCTCGCGCGGCGTCGGCGGCTCGATCTCCCACGCCTGGCGGTCCCTGACCGACCCGACCGCGACGACCCCGCCGAACGACCCGAGCCGCCTGACCGCGGTCGGCAGCGTCCGCGCCCGGTATTGGAACGACGCCCTCAAGGTCGCCCAGGCCCACCCCCTGGTCGGCGTCGGCGCCGGCGGGTATGCAACAGCCCGACTCCAGGTCCGGACCGACACGCTCGGCGTCCAGAACGCCCACGGCTACGTCGTCCAGACGCTCGCCGACCTCGGAATCCTCGGCATGGCGATCAGCCTCCTGTTCTCCGCAGCCTGGGTGCTCGCGGCGATCCGGGCCGTCCGGCTGCCGGCCGGCCGGCGCAGGCTCGCACAGGCGGAGACCGACGAGCGGATCGGCCTGCTGACGCTGATCACCTGCGTGATCGTGTTCGCCTTCCACTCGTTGATCGACATCACCTGGTTCGTCCCCGGTGACGCGGTGATCGGCCTGCTCTGCGCCGGATGGGTCGCCGGCCGCGGGCCGTTCCGCTCGCGCCTCGTCGACCCCAGGGGAGCCTTCGGCGGACGGGTCGGCCGACCCGCGATCACCCGTCCGCCCCGGGCGCTCGCGGCCACCGGCGTCCTCGCCCTCGGCCTGGCCGTCGCCTGGTCCCAATGGCAGCCGCTCCGCTCCCAGGAGGCCCAGGCCGCCGCGCTGAGCGCTCTCTCGCACGGGAACCCGGCGGCCGCGACGTCCCTGATCGGGCGGGCGATCAGCCGTGACCCACTGTCGGTCGACGCCCTTTTCGACCTCTCGACGATCGACACCGCCGCCGGCGATCCGGCCGCCGCCCGCGCCGCGCTCGTCCGCGCAGTCCGCCTCGCCCCCTCCAACCCCCGGGTCTGGGAGCAGCTGGCGACGCTCGACCTGAGCCTCGGCAACCGGACGGCCGCGCTCGCCGATCTCGGGCCGGCCCTCTACCTCGATCCCCAGTCCTACGCCGGGATCTCCCAATACCTGGATACTCTCCGCGCCGTTGGAACCCCGACTCCCACCCCCGGTCCGGCCCCTCAGGGCCCTCGAACGACGTTGACACCCGCAACGACGCCCGGCGCGGCCGGGGCGACGCCCGGGACGACGCCCGGCGCGGCCGGGGCCGGGGCGACCTCGGTGACCACGACGCCCAGGCCGGGCGCGACGCCCGGCGAGAAGCCGGCACTGGCGACGCCGGGGACGCCGGGGACGCGATGATGACCCCCGACCCCAGCGCCGGCCGGCGGGCGGAGCGTCGCCGAGAGCCCGGCGCGAGCTCTGGCGCCGGCGTACCGCCAGGTCACCTGCTCGGACTGCGTCGCCTCGTTCTCGTCGGGCTCGCCGGGGTCCTGCTCTGCCTCTGCGGCGGCGCGCCGGTCGCGAGCGCCGCGATCCCGGCCGGCGGGCGGGAGTCGACCTTCCAGGACGACAACCTGCTCGTCTACAACACGCCGCTCGGGGTCGCCAGGACGCTGAACACGCTGGCCGCGCTCGGCGTCGACCGGATCCGCGTGTCGGTCTTCTGGCGGATCGTCGCTCCCAACGCGACGTCGACAGTCCGGCCGGCGAACTTCGACGCGGCCGACCCGAACGCCTATCCGGGGGGATCGTGGACCCGCTACGACACGATCGTCGAGTTCGCCAGGGCCCGCGGCATCGCCGTCAACTTCAACGTCACCGACCCGGCTCCCCTGTGGGCGACCGGGCGCCCGCCGCGGCCCGACATCCAGATGACCTACAACCCGTCGGCTGCGGAGTTCGGCCAGTTCGTGACGGCCGTGGCGACCCGCTACAGCGGTGGCTTCGCCGCGCCGATCCCGATCGAGGACACCGGAGCCCCGGGCCCGGTCGGAAACCTCCCGCGGGTCAGCTACTGGTCGATCTGGAACGAGCCCAACCAGGCCGGCTGGCTCACGCCCCAGCTCGTCCCCGGCTCCGGCGGCCGGCTGGTCGAGCGGTCGCCGACGCTCTACCGCCAGCTCGTCAACACCGCCTACGCGGCCTTGCTGGCGACCGGCCACGCCGCCGACACGATCCTCGTTGGCGAAACCGCGCCCGAGGGACTGACGGCCAAGGGCCTGCCGAAGTGCTCGGCAAAGCGCGGCCCGAGCGTCTGCACGGGATCGATCAAGCCGCTTCACTTCGTCCGCCAGCTCTACTGCGTCGACGACGCCTACCGCCCGCTGACCGGGACGGCAGCGGCCGACCGGGGATGTCCGACGACGGCCGCCGGCCGAGCCAGCTTCCCGACCGACAACCCCGGGCTCTTCCAGGCGACCGGGTGGGCCCACCACCCGTATTCGCTGATCTTTGCGCCGAGCCACAGGCCGACCGACAGCGACAACGTCTCGATCGCCAACCTCGCCGTGCTGCGGGCCGACCTCCGGCGGATCTTCGCGGTCTACAAGGCGACCGAGGACGGCCTGCCGCTCTACCTGACGGAGTTCGGCTTCCAGTCGGATCCACCGTCCGTGCTCGGGGTCACGGTCCGCCAGCAGGCCGCCTACCTCAACGAGTCGGAGTTCATCGCCTACACCGACCCGGGGGTCAGGACGCTGGGACAGTTCCTGCTCAAGGACGACAACACGAGCGCGAGCAGCGCGGCCCAGATCAACTCGACATTCCAGACGGGCCTGGAGTTCAGCAACGGAAGGCACAAGCCGGCGTACGACGCCTACCGCTTCCCGGTCTACCTCCCGGTCCCGAGTATCAAGCGCGGTCACAGGCTGCGAGTCTGGGGCTTCGTCCGGCTCGCCCCGTACGGGACGCCGCAGACGGTCGAAATCCAGTATCAGGCCCGCGGGGGCAGCGGCTTCCGGACGATCTCGAGCGCGGCGACCGACAGCCGGCGTGGGTACATCGACGTGCGGATCGCCGTACCCCGGTCTGGAGCCCTCCGCCTCGTGTGGACGAACCCGAAGACCAAGGAAGTCGTCGTCAGCCGGACGGTCGGCTTCAAAGTCAGCTGAGGGGCCTCCGGCCCGGGCCGATATCGGCTGGTCTCCGGGGGCGGACCGCCCGACGGGTCTCTGCGGATCGGGTCGACTGAGCGTCTCCCGGAATATGTGACGAATGTCACATAATCTGGTGTGGATCGGAGTATCGTCAGGCTTGACTCCGGAGCGCGAAGTTCCGGGCTGGCGGGACTGGGAGCCCGCCAACCGACCGGGACCCGACGGAGCGGCAGGGCCTTGGCACGACGCGCGGCCGTCAGCGGCGGCGGGTTGGCCGGCGCCCGTGAACCCATCCCGCCGCACCAGCTGCTCCCGCGACCGGGAGCGCACGAAAGGACGACGCCAACCATGGCCGATCTGAGAGCAGTTCCCGTCAACCCGTCGGCAGCCGAGCCGATCGCCGGCATCCGGAATCTTCCGATCACCCAGGCCCAGGCCGCGAGCCATGTGATGCGCCCGGCGAACGTCGTCGGCGTGATCAGCAGCCGGGGTCTCCACGAGGGATCACTCCACCCCAACCTGCCCTTCCCGCCGCTGACGGTCGAGGAGTTCGACGTGGCCGGGTTCGGCGCGGCGCTGCACGCCGAGCTGAAGAGCGAGGTCGCCGGCTACACGATGCGGCTGCGGAAGAATGGGACAACGATCTACACGCTCGAGTGGAACTGGGCGAAGACGCCGGCAGACGGGAGCGAGGGTTGGACACCGGACGTCCGCATGCACATCGCCAGCGCCAGCAAGCTCGTCACGGCGATCGCGATGACCAAGCTTCTCAACGACAAGTCGATCTCCTACGACGCTCCGATCGCCGGCCATCTCCCGTCCTACTGGGCGAAGGGCAGCGACGTCCAGAACATCACATTCCGCGAGCTGATGACGCAAACGTCGGGTCTCAACTTCGGCGTCGTCACCTCGGCGTCGGACTACCAGACGATGAAGGCGGTCATCGCGGGTGGCGTGACCCATCGGGGTCAGTACTGGTATCAGAACCTGAACTTCGGGCTCTGCCGGATCCTGATCGCGACGATCAACGGGAACGTCGCTCCGGGCACCAACTTCGCCATTCCGCCGATCCCGAACGCGAACGACGTGATCTGGGACAGCGTGACGATCGACGCGTACACACAGTACGTGCAGCAGCATGTCTTCCAGCCGGCCGGCGTCTCCGGCGCCAGCCTCGACCACCCGGCCGCCGACGCGCTGGCCTACACCTTCCCGGTCGTCGGCAACGGCTGGAACTCGGGCGACCTCCGGACGATGAGCGGCGGCGCCGGCTGGCACATGTCGGTGGACGAGCTGCTCGGCGTGATGGGGACGTTCCGGCGGGCCGCGACGATCATGAGCAACGCCCAGGCCCAGACGATGCTCGACGACGGCTTCGGCATCGACATGCAGTTGACGACACCAGTCGGCAAGCTCTACAACAAGAACGGCCTGTGGCAGAGCGGCGGCGGGAACGTCGAGCAGAGCCTGGCGTACTTCCTGCCTGAGGGGATGGAGCTCGTCGTCCTGGCGAACTCCCCGATCGGCTCGCCGGCGAAGTTCTTCCGGGACGTCGTGACGAACATCTACCTCGCGAACATCAAGGCCGTGCCGCTCGTGCTCAAGGAGGCGGTTGCCGCCGGCTAGGGCGGACCCCCGGCCCCCGGCCCAGAGCGGCGGCGGGCGAGGGCCCTGAAGCCGGGACGGAGGCGCGGCGTGAGCCACGTCTCCGCTCTGGCTGCGCTCTCAGCTGCGCGTCCGCCCCTCGCGAAGCATCTCGAGCGCCTGAGCCACTCGCCGCTCACGGGTCTCCTCGCGCCTGGCCTCGTCGATCCACCGGGCGTACTCCTTGCGGTGGGTGTAGGCCAGCCCGTCGAAGGCGGCGCCGGCGACCGGGTCTGCGGCGAGTGCCCGGGCCAGCGCCTCGGGGACGACCACCTCGCGGGGGGCGGTGTCGAGCTCGAGCTCGACCTCGACGGTGTCCCCGGCCTCGGCGCCGGCAGCCGCACGCACGGCGCGGCTGAGCCCGAGCAGGGACTCGCCGCCCATCCTTGTGACCGTCGTGCGCCAGGTATAGGAGTTGACGGTCGCCCGGACGGCGAAGCGCTTGGCCCCCTCGCCGACGGCGGCGACCTGATCGTCGTCGAGGACCACCGCCGCGGCCGGGCCGCGGGGAACGAGGATGGTGGTGAATCTGACCGAGCCGATGTTCGGAATTCTCGCACGAGGTACGCTCGGCGGGTGGGGCTCCGCCGTACTTCGAAGGGTCGCGCCGGCAGGGAGGAGTCCGTGTCGGTCGGAGACCCCCGCCTCGACGGCTGGGAGACCGTCAGTACGTTCGAGGATCAGACGACGGCCCTCGCCTGGCGGGACGAGCTCCGCGCGATGGGCATCGACGCGAGCTGCGTCGCCGATCACCCCCTCGACCGGTTCGGCCGAGGCGACATCTACCTGGTCGTGCCGCCCGACCGGTGGTCGGATGCGACCGAGGTCATCGACAACCTCGATTGACCGAGGTCAGGGCGCGCCGAGGTCAGGGGCGCGTCGACAAGCTCGATCGACCGAGGTTAAGATCGTGCGAGGACACCACATCGCCGCGTGTTCTGCGTATGCTTCGTCCACGGCCGCGTCGGTCTGCGGTGGGCAAGGTCGTGGACATGTGATGGTGGCCGCCGTGGTCGCAGACGACGGCCATCGCCAGTCGGACCTTCTTGTCGCTTGGCTTTTGACAAGGACGATTCGATGACCTCTCCTTCGCCGGAGCACGACAACGAAGACCGCCTCCGGGTGAATTTGCCGCGACCGGGACGGCCGGCGGGTTCGACCGCCAAGACGTCCTCGACGGCCACCGACAACGACCTGATGGAGAAGATCCAGGCCGGGAGTCAGGACGCCTTCGCAAGCCTGTACGGCCGCTACTGCGACCGCGCCTACCGGGTCGCGCGCGCGGTCTCACCCGACGATGCCCGGGCCGAGGAATCGGTCCAGGAGGGCTTCCTGGCCGTCTGGCGCTCGCGTGACACCTACCGCCCGGAGCATGCGACCGCCGGCCCGTGGCTGATGACGGTGATCCGCCACCGCGCGATCGACATCGGCCGGCGAAACGCCGCGAGTCGGACGCTGCCGGTCGGCGAGGACGTTCTCGAGGCCCGGCCTTCGCCGGAGGACGTCGCCGCAGACGCCGCAGACCGAGCCGACGCCCGGGATATCCGCGGTCTCCTGACCCACCTGCCCGACGAGCAGCGGGAGGTCATCGTGCTCGCCTACTACGGTCAGCTGACCCACTCCGAGATCGCCGGCGCGCTCGGTGTGCCGGTCGGCACCGTCAAGGGACGGATGCGGCTCGGACTGCACAAGCTTCGCCGGGAGATCGGCCAGCCGGGAGCGTAAGGCCGGGAGCTAGGAGGGCCTGGAGCGTAGGAGGCTCGGCCGGCCGGGAGGCCCTGGAACGTCGGAAGGCCTGGAGCGTAGGAGGGCGGGAACGCCGGCGTTCGTCCCCTGGGAAGCCATCACCGGCGGCGGGACGTCTAGGTCGACGAGCTCGGGAGGGAGCGGGCCGTGGCGGCGGAGAGCGCAGACGCTGTCGAGGAGATTCTCGTACTGGTCGGTGACCGCGTCCCAGGTGTAGCTCTTGGCCCGCTCGAGCGCACGCTCGCGATACCGCTCGACCATGCCGGGATCGTCGAAGCACTGCTCGAGCGCGGCGACCAGCGAGTCGACGCCGGCGGCCCCAGAGAAGGTCAGCCCGGCGTCGCCGATCGTCTCGACGTTGGGCGGGTGGTCGTTGACGACGACGCAGTTCCCGGCGGCCAGCGCCTCGAGGATCACCGGGTGGGTCCCGCCGACCTCGGTTGGAGCGCAGAAGGCGTAGGCGTGGCGCTGGAGCTCCCAGTAGCCGCGGCCGAAGACGTAGCCGGGGAAGATCACGCGGGGGTCGCCCTGTCGGCGGACCTCACGGATGTAGTCGCCGGCGTAGGGGGCTCCGCCGACGATCACGAGCTTCATCCCCCGGGCGCGGGCGGCCGGAATCCGGGCGAAGGCCTCGACGAGGAGATGGGGGTTGTTCTCGGGCTCGAGACGACCGACGAAGAGGATGTACCGGCGGGGCTCGAGACCGAGCTCCTCGAGCTTCGAAGTCCCGGCGTGGCCGGGGTCCTCGACGCCGTAGGGGATCACGCCGATCCGCCGGCCGTAGCGCTGTTCGAAGACGTCGGCGACGGCGTTCGAGTCGGTCAGGGCCGTGTCGGCCCAGCGGGGCGAGTTCCGCTCTGCGAAGCGGAGGTAGGCCTTCGCGAGGGCGGGCCACTTGCGCCGGTCGGAGTCGAGCCCGTCGACGTTGATCACGGTCGGGATCTGCGCCTGGCGGGTGATCAGGCAGAGGGGGCTGTTGCCGGCGATGAAGAAGAGGGCGACGTCCGGCCGGAGCTTCTGGGCGCAGTGGATCGAGGCGAGGAAGGTGTGGCTGAAGGTATCGAGGTACTTGTTGCGGACGGCCGGCACGTGGACCAGGTGGGCGCCGCGCCACTCGGTCAGACGGCGGTCGACGACGTGGGGGCGGCAGTAGACGTGGACCTCGTGGCCCCGCTCGCACAGGCGGCTGGCGATCTGCTCGGCCGCGGTTTCGAAGCCGGAGTAGGAGGCGGGGATTCCGCGCGTGCCGAGGATCGCCAGCTTCATCGGCAGGCGAGCGTATACGCCTCGATGTGCGCGCGGGCGCTCGCCTGCCAGGTGAACTCCCGCGAGCGGTGCAGGCCGGCGCTCGCGAGGGCGATTCGGGCGGCCGGATCCCCTGCGAGGACGCGCATCTCGCGGGTCAGCCCGGCGACGTCGCCGGCCTCGAAATACCGGATCGCCGGCCCGCCAACCTCGAGCGTTGCGGGCGAGCGGGCGGCCAGCACGGGCGTGCCCATGGCCATCGCCTCGAGCACGGTCAAGCCGAAGCCCTCGGTCCGGGCCGGGTGGACGAGGGCGACCGCGCCGGCGTGGAGGGCCGCGAGCTGGTCTCGGGAGACCGGGCGCGAGGCCCCGCCGACGATCTCGAGCGGTGGAGCGCCGTCGCCGAGTGAGGCGTGCGCGGCCCGCAGCGTCGCGAGATCCTTGCGGGGTTCGTCGTCGCCGACGTAGAGGAAATGGCGCGCGGCGCTCCGCGTCGGCGGGACGGCCGGCGCCTGGCCGGGGCCGTGACGGGCGACCGTGCCGTCGATCCCGAAATGGTCGAGCAGCTCGGCGCGGGTTGCCTGCGACACGCAGATCACGGCGTCGGCCCGGCGGGCGGCGAGCCGGTGGGCACGGGCGGCCCAGCGGACGAAGCGACGGTCGAACATCCCGGGCAGGCTGAGGAAGGCGAGGTCGTGGACGGTGATGACCTGGGGAACCGACGCGAGCCGGGAGTGGGCGGGCAGGGGATGGTGGATGACGTCGGCGCGGGCGGCCCGCGCGAGCCTGGGGAGCTCGACGGCGGTCCAGCGGAGATCGGAGACCAGGTTGGCGGCGCTCGCGGCCCGGCCCCGCCCGGGAGCGCCGCGTCGGTGGTTGGCGACGCCGACGACGTCGATGCCCTCGGCTGCGAGCGCGTTCGCGAGCGCGTCGATGTAGATCGCTGTTCCGCTGGGCCCGCGCAGCGTGAAGGTGGTGTCGAGCAGGACACGCATCTGGGGGCGGTCGGCCAGGGTCACGTCTGTTGGGGCTCGGCCGGGGTCACGTCTGCGGGGGGCTCGGCCGGGGTCACGCCCGGCGGGGAGCCCGGGCGAGGAGCGTGTGGTGGCGGCGGTCGATCTCCGGCCGGTCGAAGCCGGCGTCCTCGATCAGGAGGGCGAGGGTCCGGGCGGTGAAGAAGCGGAGGTGGTCGCTGCGAGGGTCGAAGTGACGCTCGAAGGCCGATCGGCTGAGGGCGAGTCGGAGGCGGAGGCCGACTGGGTGATCGGGCGTCGAGACGAGGAGCAGGCCGGTCGGGGCGAGCAGGCGGCGGAGGTCGTCGATGAGGGCAGCCGGGTCGCGGACGTGCTCGATCAGCTCGCCGGCCCAGACGACGTCGAAGGAGGCCGCGGGAAGGGGGAAGCGACTGCCGGGCGGATCCTGGGTCGGCTCGCCGTCGGCGAGGACGAGCTCGACGTCGGGGTTGCGGGCCCGCGCGCGGCGGAGTGCTTCGGCGGCCACGTCGACGCCGATCGGCCGGGCTCCGGCGGTGACGAGCGCTTGGGTGAAGGCTCCGTCGCCGCACCCGACGTCGAGGACGCGGTCGCCGGGGGCGACGTTGGCGAGGAGAAAATCGCGTCGTCGGGCGAAGCGCTCGGGCTCGGCCCCGTCGGGGACGGCGGCCCAGATCCTGTCGAAGTAGTCCATCGGTGGTGGGTCAGCGTAGCCTCCAGCGATCGCTGTGTCCGAAGATCCACGGAGCGCCCCCGGCCGACCGGCCAGCCAGGTCGGGGTCGACCGGCCGTCGATGCTCGCCGTCTGCGCGACGGCCCACCTCGGCGGCGCGGAGCTGGCGATGGTCAGGTTGATCAAGCGCCTGGATTGGGATGTCCTCGTCTCGACGCCGGAAGCCGGTCCGCTGAGCGAGGTGGGGTTCCCGTGGGCTCGGCTCCCGGTCGGCGGGCTCGGCCGGCGTGAGGGGGCCCAGGCGCTGGCGGCCTGGCCGCGGGCCCGGCAGCTGGCCGGCGGACGGGACGTCGTCTATCTGAACGGGACGATCTGCGGCCGCCTGCTTCCGGCCCTCGTGGGGACGGGGTCGAGGACGGTCCTCCACGTCCACGACATCGTCGACCGGGTACCGGCGATCTGGAGACTGGCCGATGTCGTGCTGGCAGCGTCGCAGGCGGTCGCCGACCACCTGCGGCCGTTGGATGCGAAGGTCGTCTACTGCCCGATCGAGCTCGAGCCGGCCGACTGCGAGCCGCCGTGGCCGAGCCGGCCGGGGCCGATCGTGGCGTTCGTCGGGCGCATCGAGCCGCGCAAGGGTCCGTTGGATCTGATCCGCGCGGCCCCGGCCATAAGGGCGGGCGCGCCGGGCGTCCGGGTGGTCCTGGTCGGGTCCGACCCGTTCGGGAGTGATCCCGGATATGTTGCCCAGGTGCGCGCAGCCGGGGAGGTTGAGCACTACGGATGGGTCGAAGACGGAGCCGCTTTGATGCGGCATGTCGACGTGCTCGTGGCACCGTCCTATCAGGAACCGTTCGGGACCGTGCTATCCGAGGCGATGGCCGTCGGCACGCCGGTTGTCGCGACCCGGGTGGGCGGGCTGGCGGAGGTCGTCGAGGACGGGGTCAACGGCCGGCTCGTGGATCCGGGGAGTCCCGACCAGCTGGCGGCGGCGGTGCTCGACGTATTGGGGCGACGAGAGAAGATGGGGGCGGCGGCCCGGGTGGCGGCCAGGCGATTCGACGCGGACTCCTACGCGGAGCGGGTCGAGCGACTGATCGCACCGACACGGCCGGCTGGCGGCAGCGGCCCGTGAGGGTCGCCTTCGACAGCCGGGCGCAGACCGACCGGCGGGGGATCGGCCGGTACGTCCGTTGCGTGCTCGACGCCCTCCGGGAGACGGCTGGCGACGGAGACGAGGTCGTCGAGGCGCATCGGCCGCGGCGGGCCGACGTCTTTCATTCGCCGTGGATCGACGGCGCCCTCCTGCGGAGCCCGTGTCCGATGGTCGTCACGGTCCACGACCTCGTCCCGCTCAAGCGGCGGGGCGAGTACCTGCGGACGGGGGTCCGGTTCGGCCTGCGCTACATGGCCGTCCAGCGGTCGGTCCGGCTGATCGTGCCGACCCAGGCGGTCGCCAACGACGTGGTCGAGCGGCTGAACATCGAGCCCGAGCGGGTCTGCGTGATCCCGGAGGCGCCGGTCGCGGCGATGTATCCCCGCCCGGAGGAGGAGATCGCCGCGGCCCGCGAGCGCTACGACCTGCCCGAGCAGTACCTCCTGTGGGTCGGGGGCCTCCAGCACCCGGACCCGCGCAAGCGGGTCGCGGCGCTCGCCGCGACGTCCCGCCACATGCCGCTGGTCCTCGTCGGCCACGCCCAGCAGTGGGCGCACGAGCTTCCGGACGTGACGCTTACCGGCCACGTGTCCGACGACGAGCTGGCGGCGATCTACAGCGGAGCGCACGCGCTGGTCTTCCCGAGCGACGACGAGGGGTTCGGCCTGCCGACGGTCGAGGCGCTGGCCTGCGGGCTGCCGGTCGTCGCCTGCGACGTCCCTGCCCTGCGGGAGGTCCTGGCCGACCGGGCGACGTTCGTCGAGCGTCGGGACATGCGCGGCCTGATGGACGCGGCCGAGGCGATCCAGCGTCCGGCGCCGAAGCCACCCGACTGGAGTTGGAACGACGCGGGCCGGGCGACCTGGGAGGTCTACCGCACGGCGGCCGCCGCCGCAGCCGAGCGCCATGGCGGCCGGACGCGGGGCCCGCGCACGGGGGGCGACGGGCCGGCGCAGACAGACAGCCCCGAGATCTGAGCCGGCGTCGGCGCTCAGCGGACCCGGCGGCTTGCGAGAGCGTCAGCCGGGGTTCTGGGAAACTTGGCGGCGTGCCGAGTGAAAGCCTGGGTCCACCGCGAATCCTCGTCGACGGGCTGGCCCGCCGGTGCACGACGATCTTCTCGTACGCCGGGATGCATCAGCTGACGCTCGCGTCGTCGATCCCCGACCTGTCGATCGAGCTCCACTCGACGTACCTCGGCCACCGCCAGCACGGATACATCGCGACGACCCACGCCGCCCGCGTCCTCGGCCAGCCGCCGCGGGTCTACTGCGCTCCGGACGGTGCGGCCGAGCAGCCGGTCGGCCAGAGCCGGCGGAGCTGCCTGCTCAACCACCTCGACCAGCTGAGCATCCTCGTGACCGAGACGACCGGCTTCAGGGTCGCGGTCGACATCGACGACGCGGCCTTCGACCGGATGGACGCGACCTGAGTCGGATCCCACCCTGCCGGACTTCCCGGCCGACGGCCACCGGCCCGCGGCCCGGCGAACGGCCGTCGACGAACGGGCGGGCTCCCAGACGAACGAATGTCACCCCGCACCGGCCGCAGATCACCGTAGAGCCGCAATGTCTGCCTAGACATACTTGTAACAATCCGTGCTATCGTACATAGGTATACTGGATTCGAGCCGGACGTGGACGGCGCCCGAACGCGAGGAGAACCTGATGGGGTCCGATCAGACTAGAGGCACCCTCGAAGCGCTGCTGATGACCAGGTCGCTGAGTGACCCTGAGCTGATGGCGGCCAGCGACGGAGCGCCCGACTACCGGATCCTGCCGGATGTGACGGTCCTCAAGATCGGCGGTCAGAGCCTGATCGATCGCGGCCGCGCGGCCGTCTACCCGCTGGTCGAGGAGCTGGCCGCCGTCAAGCGGACCCACCCGATCCTGATCGGCACGGGCGGCGGGACGCGGGCCCGGCATGCCTACAGCCTGGCGGCCGAGCTCGGCCTCCCGACGGGCGTGTTGACGGACGTCGGCGTCGCCGTGGCCGGCCAGAACGCGACGATGCTCGGGCACCTGATGGCCCGCCACGGCGTCCCTGTGGTCGGCGGATCGGCGATGGGCGCGCTCCCGCTGTATCTCGCCGAGTGCGGCGCGGCGATCTTCTCGGGGATGCCGCCCTACGACATGTGGCAGCCGGTCCCCGCGGAGGGCGTGATCCCCCCGTACAGGACGGACGCCGGCTGTTACCTGATTGCCGAGGTCTACGGGGCGAAGGACATGATCTTCGTCAAGGACGAGGACGGCCTGTATACCGACAACCCGAAGACCAATCCCGACGCCGAGCTGATCCGCGAGATCACGGTCGACGAGCTGATCGAGCTCGATCTTCCCGACCTGATCATCGAGCGACCGGTCCTCGAGCTGATGCGCCGGGCCCGCCACGCGAAGTCGGTTCAGATCATCAACGGCCTCCGGCCGGGGCTGCTCTCGCGAGCGCTCGACGGCGAGCATGTCGGCACGATCATCTCGGCGAACTGACCAAGGGGAACCAAATGACGAACCCACCAACAGGACTCTCCCTCGTCAACAAGGACGTCCCGTCGCCGTTGATGCGCCAGACCCTGCTCGACCGCGAGCTCGTCCGGGCGGTCGACCGTCCGGTGGTTCGGCTGCTCCCGTGGCTGAACATCGTCGCGATCGGCGGCCGGTCGATCATCGACCGCGGCCGCGAGACCCTCGAGCCGATCGTCGACGTCCTGCGAGGTGCGCTCGCCGACCATCGGATGCTGATCCTCACGGGCGCCGGGATCCGCGGCCGGCACGTGCTCGGCGTCGGGCTGGACCTCGGCCTGCCGACCGGCGTGCTGGCCGGCCTGGTCGCGACCGAGGCCGAGCAGAACGGACACCTCCTGGCCGCGCTGCTGGCCAAGGACGGCGTCTCGTATCTCTCGCACACGACCGTCGCCCACCAGCTGTCGATCCACCTGGCCGGCGCGCCGGCCGCCGTGTCGAACGCCTTCCCCCCATACGAGCTCTACGAGCTTCCGCCGGAGATCGGGAAGATCCCGCCGCACCGCAGCGATGTCGGCACCTTTCTGCTGGCCGACGCCTACGGCGCGGCCCGGACGATCTTCGTCAAGGATGTCGACGGCGTGATGACGCACGACCCGGCCGGCCCGTCGGCAGACGAGGCCGAGCTGATCGACCGCGTCTCGGTCGACGAACTGCGGGCGATGGATTTGGCGTCGCTGCCGATCGACCCGTTGGTCCTCGACCTGATGACCCGCGCCAAGCACCAGAAGGAGATCCAGATCGTCAACGGCCTGCAACCCGACAAGATCAGGCGGGCGCTGGCCGGCGAGCCGGTCGGGACGATCATCCACGTCTAGCGCCAGCGCTAGACCTCCGCGCGGGCGGTCCCCGCCTCGGCGGCGAGCTCTCGCAGGGTCGGCTCGGAAGCGTCGGCGAAGAGGACGAGGATGTCGTCGTAGACGGCGGCGCTCTCGGCCGAACGTCCGACCGCCCGCAGGGCGGCGGCCTTGTTGAGCAGGGCGGCGGCAACCTGCTCCCGGAGGCCGAGCTCCGGCGCACCGCCGAACTGGCCCACGACCTCGTCGTAGGCGGCGATCGCCTCGTCGGGCCGGCCGAGCACGCCGAGCGTGCCGGCCTTGTTGAACAGTGCGCTCGCCGCCCGCTCGCGAAGGGCCGGGTCGTTCGCCTGGGCGAAGCGGTCGACGATGTCCCCGTAGACGGCGACCGCCTCGTCGAAGCGCTCGAGCTCGCCGAGGGTGACGGCCTCGTTGAAGAGCGCCTTGGCGACCCGCTCGCGCAGCGCGGGCTCCGGCGCGTCGGCGAATCCGGCGACGATCTCCTCGTAGACTGCAACCGCGTCCTCGAAGCGACCGAGGTCGCCAAGCGTGACCGCCTTGTTGAAGAGCGCGCCGGCCACCCGCACGCGCAGCGCCGGCTCGGGCGTGCCGGCAAACCGGACGACGAGCTCCCCGCACGCGTCGACTGCGGCATCCAGGCGGCCGAGATCGCCGAGCGTGACCGCCTTGTTGAAGAGGGCGTCGGCAACCCGCCGGCGGATCGCCTGGTCGGGGTGAGCGGCGAAGCGGGCGACGAGATCGTCCCAGACTGCGATCGCCTCGTCGGACAGACCCAACTCACCGACGGCGACTCCCTCGTCGAAGAGGGCTTCGACCACCTCGTCGTCCGGCGCCGGCTCCAGCTCGACGGCGAGCCACGCCGGACCCTCGTCGACTGGCTGGTCGAGGTCAAATGCCGCGTCGCCCGCCGGGGCTTCGCTCGCGCCGCTCTCCCCCGCGATCCCCCGCCGGAAGTTCGGCCGCCTCCCCCAGATCCACCACATCCCCCGCGGCGGCCTCGACTGGGGCTACGTCGCCACGGGCGACGACGAGTCGCTTCAGGCGGCGTCTTTCGAAACGGGCTCGGGCGACCTGCTCGCGGACAGCGGCGTCAGACGTGCCGGAGAAGCGGGAGAGGACGTCCTCGTGGGCGCGGATCGCGTCGTCGAGGCGGCCGAGCGCGACGAGCCTGAAGCCCTTGCTGACGAGGGCCGTGGCGACGAGCTCACGAAGGGGTGGGGAGCCGGCGAATCGGGAGACGACCTCGTCATAGACGGCGATCGCCTCGGCTGACCGCTTGAGGACACCCAGCCGGTAGCCCTTGTTGAGGAGGGCCCGGGCCACCTGCAGCCGGATCGCCGGCTGGGGAACCTCGGAGAAGCGGTCGATGACCTCGTCGTAGACGTCGACGGCATCGGCCGAACGGCCGAGCACCCCGAGCGTGACACCCTTGTCGACCAGGGCTTTCGCGACCTGCTCGCGGAGCTCGGGCTCGGAGGCCGACGAGAACCGCGCGAGGATCTCGTCATAGACCTCGACGGCCTCCGCGGGACGGCCGAGGAAGCCGAGGCGAAAGCCCTTGTTGAGCAGGGCCTTGGCGACCTGCTCGCGGATCAGGGGCTCGTCGGCGCCCCCGAAACGCGAGATGACCTCGTCATAGACGTCGACCGCCTCGTCTGAGCGACGCAGGACGCCAAGCCGGTAGCCCTTGTTGAAAAGGGCGGTGGCGACCAGCGCGCGAAGCCTCGGCTGGATCGCGCTGCCGAAGCGGGCGACGACGGCGTCGTAGACCTTGACGGCTTCCTCGGAGCGTCCGGCCACGGCCAGCGCGAGCGCCTTGTCGACGAGCGCCCGGGCCGTCTGCTCGTCGAGCACGGCGTCGGGCTCGGACTCTGGCTCTGGCTCTGGCTCTGGCTCTGGCTCCGGCTCGACGGTCAGCTTTATCACCTTGGTCGGCTGCTCGGCGGACGCAGCGCCCGCCGGTGCACCGGCCTCGCCCGCGATCGCCGCCCGGCGAGGTACGCGGACTGCCGACGAGCGCCGGGATGGCCGCGCGGAAACGCGAGCTGCCGGCACCGGGAGAGCCTCGCCCGACCGGCGGCGGGCGCGAACGACGCGGCTCAGCAGGCCGGCGGCCGCCGCCGCGGCCGCGACGATGCGCAGCCACGGGAGGCCGAGCGGTCCCGAGAGAAGCAGGGCCGCGAAGGCCGCGGCGACCCACGTCAGCAGCGTCGCCTCGCGGCGACCCGCGCCCCTCAGCGTCTTCGCATCCACAGGCTGCACTGTAATGGCCTGTCTGCGGGCGACCTGTCTGCGGGCGACCTGTCTGCGGGCGACCTGTCTGCGCGGAGCATGCCTGCGCGGTGGAGCACCGTGTCGCGATCCCGTTTCAGTCACCCGGACGCACATCCATCCCGACCGACCTCGCGCGCCCGGCGAGGAGCCGCAGGCCCCGTGAGATGCGCGCCCGCACGACATCGTTGGACAGCCCGAGTCGCTCGGCGATCTCCTGATTGCCGAGCTCGTCGATCACGTGGAGGTGGATGACCTCACGGTGATCGTCAGACAGCTCGCCGTAGATTCCCTCGAGGACACCGGCCAGCTCGACCGTGGCGAGATCCTCGATTCGACCGAGCTCGTCGTCATCGAAGCACGGCCGGTCGAATCCGAGCCTGGAGATCGCGGCCAACTCGACCTCACGGTGTCGCCAATACATCGCCAACTCGCTGCGCGCGATCTTCCACAGCCAGCCGGCTGCCTGCTCGTCGCTGTGACCGCGAAAGGCACGGCGACCCTCGAATGCCTTGGCAAACGTCTCGGCGGTCAGGTCGAGGGAGACCTGCCCGTGGCGGGTGCGGTGACCGAAGAACCGCAGCACCTTCGGCGCGAGCTCGGCGTAGACGGCTTCGAACGCGTCCGGGTCGCCACCGGACGCCGCCAACGATCGGCCGATCCCGGTCACTCGGATGTGCGATCTCATCCGCGGATCATGCCCGTCATTGCTCGCAACGACACTGCCGAGGGAGAATTGGGCGCCATCAAGTGAGCCCGGGAGAGATGACATCCTCGACGGTGCCCGCGTCTGGCTGCCGCGCGGCGTGTCGCGCGACGACACCGCGCCGGACGTGGCGGTGTCTCACAGTCGGGTCGAGGACCCCCTTCAGCGACTACGTCACCTGCGGCCGGTCACAGAATCCAAGCTTCCGCATCTACACACTCCGGATGCACCCACGACCCGCCCCAGACCCGGCTCCCAACGACCCGGCTGGAGCGTGCGACCAGACGGAGGGGCACGTGGACGAGGCCCAAGTCGCGCCCGGAGAGCTCGGAATGACGCATGGTGCCGGCGGCGCGATCGACGCGTCCCGCAGTGGGCTCCGCCTGGATGCGCGAATGCCGTTCGACACGTGGAAGGCGCTCGGAGCTCGGATCAAGGTCCGCTCGGATCCGTCGAGCTGGTGGCTGGGAGACTGGCTGGTCTTCGGTCGTCAGCAGTACGGTGACCGTCACAAGGAGGCACTGGCGGTGACCGGCCTCGACGCTCAGACGCTCGATACCTTCGCCGCGGTCGCCCTGCGCTTTTCACCCGAGCGGCGGCGCGAGAACCTCAGCTTCCAGCATCACGCCGACGTCCATGCGATGCCGGATGCGACGCAGGACCACTGGTTGAACCTCGCGTCGAGAAACGACTGGCCGAAGGCCGAGCTGCGAATCCGGATTCGCGACGCGGCGAGGACGGCCACGAACCCCTACGACGGACAGGTCCTCCGGTTGAGCCTCAAGGTCGGGACCCGAGCCGAACGCGCCTGGCGCGAGGCGGCGTCGCGGTCGGGACTGCGGCTCGAGGATTGGGTCGTGAAGGTGCTTGACGCGGCAGCGCAGTGAACGCCGTCGTCACGAAAGGCTGACGTCGTCGTAGCTGGTGTGCGTCGGGTCACCGGGGTAGTTGTCGTCGTGGTTGACCAGCGTCAGCGTGTACCTGTGACCGGCGCTCACCGCCGCAACCACCTGCTTCCAGGTGGAGGAGGTGGCGCAGGTCTTCGCCAACGGCGTCGCCGTCGCTCCCGAGGTGAGGTCAGCGAGCGTCGCCGTCGCCCAGTCGTAGCGGACGGTGTCCGGACAGCTCATCTGGTACCAGAACCTGAGCGACGTCGCTCCGGCCGGTACGGTGAAGGTCTGCGTGACCTTGGAGTCGCCGTTGGTCGGACCGGTCGAGCCGAGCAGGGCGTCGTAGGAGCCGAGGTGCGGCGTCAGGGTGGTCGCGACGCGCCGTCCCGGCCGGCGTCCAACTGGTCAGGTTGCCGGTCTCGAAGCCGCCGTTGAGGATGCCGGCGCCCGACGCCGGGGCGTTGACGGTCAGGGTGAATGTCACGCTGTGGCTGACCGACGCGCCCTGACCGGTGATCGTCAGCGAGTAGGCGCCGGGGGCGGCGGCGGAAGCCGTGGAGATCGTCATCGTCGAGGCACCGCCGGCGGAGACCGACACCGGGCTGAACGAAGCCGTCACGCCGGCCGGCAGGCCGGCGGCCGAGAACGTGACCGACTGGGCCGTGCCGGCGCTCACCGCAGTGGTGAGCTGCGCGCCGACCGCCGACCCGGCGGTGACGCTGCCGGAGGACGGGCTCGCAGCCAGAGAGAAGTCGCTCGTCGGCGGCGGCGGAGCCGGCGCCACACCGTTCGGCGTTCCGATCCCGGTCGGTCCGTCGTACCCGGCGACCCCCGTGCAGAGGTAGCTCCCGCCGCAGGATCCATTGCTGCCCGAGGTGACATCGTTGAACCGCGTCCGGTTGTTGTAGGCGAACGAACCGTAGGTCGACGCCGGCGACCGGCCGCCGGCCAGCGCATCGACTGCGGCGACGAGCGGCGCGGCGACGCTCGTCCCACCGAAGATCATCCACCCGGCCGACCCGCCGTAGCTGTCATAGACGGCGACGCCGGTGTTCGGATCGGCGACGGCCGAGACGTCGGCCACCGCACGCCGTGCGCATCCCGCGTCCGACTGCCACGCCGGCTTGGGCACGTAGGCCGAGCAGCCGCTTCCGGCGCCCGACCAAGCCGTCTCCGACCAGCCTCGCGAGCTGCCGTCCCGGGACAGGCTGGTACCGCCGACGGCGGTCACGTACTGCGAGGAGGCGGGAAACTGGACCCCATACCCGTTGTCGCCGGTGCTCACGGTGATGTCGACGCCGGGGTGGTTGTAGTGGGACTGTCCGGCGAGCTCGCCCGAGTACTCGCTCCCGCCGTAGCTGTTGGAGACCTGCGTCGCGCCCATCGTCACTGCCCGGTCGACGCTGGCCGCGAGGTCGGTGAAGCTGCTTGACGACGCCTCGACCAGCAGGATGTGGCAGTTCGGGCAGATCGCCGCGACCATGTCGAGGTCGAGCGAGATCTCCTGTGCCCACCCGGCGTCGGCGCCCGGAGGCGTCGTCCCGCCGGTCTGGTTGACCTTGCGGAAGCAGCCGTTGGCGGTCGTGCAGGCGGTGAGACCGTAGCGCGAGCGGTAGACCCCAAGATCGGACTCGGCGTTCGGATCGTCGTAGGCATCGACGATCGCGACCGTCTCGCCCGCCCCGGCGCCGGTGGCGACGGGCAGGCTGTAGGCCGAGGCGAGGTCGGCCGGACCGTAGCCGCTCGGCGCCGCGGTGACGAGTGGGGCCGCGGCGACGCCGGCGGAGCTCGGAGCCGTCGTCACGATCTCGGCATCGCAGCGGGCATGACGAGGGGCGGGGGTGCCGCATGCCGCGCGAAAGCTGCGTGCAGAGGCAACCGGAGCCGACACGGCGAGCGCGGTGGTCCCGATCAGAGCCAGCACGAGCCTGGCTCCGAGGGTCGCGCGTGACGCTCCACGCGAGGACCGCCGCCGTGCCCGGCCGGGTGCGCACCTGCTCAACGTCTGCAACGTCGTCTACCTCCTCGTAAGACGGGGCCACCTCTGCGCGAAGGGCATCGGCACAAGCCTCCGTGCCGATGAGGCGGCTCGACGAATATTCGACTCCCCGCCGTCGCCTTTGCGGCGATTCTCGTTGGGCAAGCACGGGCAGACCGTCGGGAGACGTCCCGCCCAGCGCCGAACCGAGCAAGGATCCGCCCTGAACCTGCTTCCACACCTCTCGTTTGGCTTCGAGCTGCTGGTGTTCGCGGCCAGCGCCGGCGTGATCTGGGTGGCCGGGATCTTCCTCTCGGCCTACACCGACGTGCTCGCCGATCGCCTGCACCTCGGGCAGGCCCTGGGCGGGCTGATCCTGCTCGCGGTCGCGACGAATCTTCCGGAGATCGCAATCACCTACACCGCCTCGGCGTCTGGGCAGCTCGACGTCGCCGTCAGCAACATCCTCGGTGGCATCGCGATCCAGACGGTCGTTCTCGTCGCCCTCGATGCCTTCGGCGTCCGCGAGCGCCGCCCGCTCACCTACCAGGCCGCCAGCCTGGTTCTCGTCCTCGAGGGGCTGGTCGTGCTCGCGGTTCTCGCCGCCGTCGTCATGGGGACCCAGCTGCCGAAGAACCTCGTGCGCCTGCGTCTCTCGCCCGACGTCGTGCTGATCGCCGCGATCTGGGTCGGAGGTCTCGTGCTCACTCAGCGTGCCGGAAGGACGCTGCCGTGGGCCGGGAGCGGAGAGGCGCCCGACAGCCAGTCCGAGCCGCGCGGCCACTCCCGCGCCAAGCGCTCGGCACAGGCAACCCGCGACGGGGTCACCACCGGCCGGGCGGCGCTGGCCTTCGGCGTTGCCGCTGGCGCAACCCTCGTCGCAGGCGTGCTCGCCGAAGAGAGCGGTACGACCGCGGCCACCCACGTCGGACTGTCGGGCGCCATCTTCGGCGCGACGGTCCTGGCCGCCGCGACGTCCCTGCCCGAGCTGTCGACCGGGATCACCGCGACCCGCCAGGGCGACTACAAGCTCGCCTTCGGAGACATCTTCGGCGGCAATGCCTTCCTCCCGGTCCTCTTCCTCCTCGCCACCGTCGTGTCGGGCAAGGCGGTCCTCCCGAACGTCCATCCCAGCGACCTCTACCTGACGGGCCTCGCCGCTGTCCTGACGGTCGTGTATCTCGGAGGCCTGCTGTTCCGGCCGGCAAAGGAACACGCCCGGCTGGGCCTCGACAGCATCGCCGTACTCTCGCTCTACATCCTCGGGATCATCGGCCTCGTCGCGATCCCGAGCTGACGCCCGACGATCGCAGAGTCGCTCGGAGCAGGGTGGCGCTACCGCTGATCTCGGCCGCCGAGCCAGCTCCGGCAAACTGCCGGGAGGATCCTGGCGCGGCGGGTATATGCCCGTAGCGACGCAGCATCTGCGTCTTGAATCACGGCCGCTGACCGAAGCACGGCAGAGCAACCGAGGAGGACGACAGGATGGCTGACCAGGGCGATCTCCGGCAGGTGCCGGACGGGCACGACGTGGCCACGATCACTCCCTACCGCGACGGGCCCTACCTCGTCAGCGGTCGGTTCGAGCTTCGCGACCAGGACGGAAACGCGATCGAAGTCGATCGCAAGACCGTCGCGCTCTGTCGCTGCGGTCGCTCACAGATCCGGCCGTTCTGTGACGGCACCCACAAGGTGATCGGCTTCCGCGCCGCGAGTGGCCACGCGGTCCCGAGCAACGGGGCCAACGGATCGGCCGGCGTCGAGGTCCTACCCGCCGCGCCGCTCTGACGGGGTCTCGGTCCTCCGAGGGGGTCTCGGTCCTCCGAGGGGGTCTCGGTCCTGCGAGGGGGTCTCGGTCCTCCGAGGGGGTCTCGGTCCTCCGAGGGGGTCTCGGTCCTCTAGGCGGGCGTCGGTCGTCAGTCCGCGGGCTGACGCAGCGAGCTGGTCTCACGCCGCCAGGCTCTCAGCAGGTGGCGTGCAGCCCGACGATCGAGTTCGACGAGGGCCGCCGCGCCGAACAGGATGTCGCCGATCAGGTCGGGCTCGATCCGTCCCAGCCCGCCCGCGAGATCGACGGCCGCGAGGTTCTCATGGACGGCGTCGGCGACGACGTGCTCGTCGTAGAACGGGCGGCCCTCCGGGCATCCGAGTCGGTCGAGGCCGCGGCTGTAGCGGCGGTTGGGGATCGAGGACGACATCTCGAACGCCGCGAGATGGCCGACGAGCGCGCCGCGCAGCCGGCGGTGGAGTCCGAACAGGCTGATCAGGTTGACCGTCGCCAGCGTCACCCCGGGCAGGCACCCGAGATACGCGCCGTAGTCGCCGTCGAGGCCGAGCGCGACCATCGTGTTGCGGAAGAGGTCGGCGTGGGCCCGTCCGGGTATGCCCTCGCCATATTCGTCGGCCTGGATCCTCACGAACGCCGACTTCGGGGGGCCCCAGAGGCGTGGAATCGCCCATGTGTGCGGGTCGGCCTCCTTGAGCTGGTAGGCCGAGCGGTGGATGACGAACTCGATCAGCTGGGCGTGGGTGGCCCGCGCCTCGATGTAGCGCGAGAGCGACGGGTCGTCGTCGGCCGCGAGGATCTCTCGCAGCGCGAGATCGATGTTCTCCGCCGCGACCGCCGCCGGCCGCGGAACGGCTTGCGCGAGCGCGGACTCAAACGCCTGCTCGAGTGCGGCCCGCAGCCCCAACAGCCCGGCGTTCCATTCCCAGGCGTCGTCGACGCCGGCGAAGCCGCGGTAGTGCAACTCGTAGAGGACGTAGAGCGCCAGCTGGAAGTCGTCGTCGGCGAGCGGCGTGCGGATCTGAGCGATCGCCGTCGCGTCCGGAAGGCTCTCGCGACGGGCATCCGGCTCTCCGGCCAAGGTGTCGATCAGCCGCTCGGAGACCGGTCCGACCGGCGGGGGGAGCCTCGGGACATCCCGCCGCCCCCCGACGACGGCATCACGCGCCTCCACGAAGACGCTCATCGCCGACGCGTTGATCCGCTTGTGGGAATCTGCGCGCTCATCGCCGACACGTTGATCCGGTTGTGGGCATCTGCGGGTCGTCCTCCGGGCCGAGATACGAACCGGCCAGCCAGCCGGCGCCCGCTCGTCCTACCCGGGCGGTCCGGACGGGAAACGAGCCGACTCCGGACCGGAAGCGAGCCGACTCCGGCCGAGAAGCGAGCCGACTTCGGCCTGGAAGCGAGCCGACTCCGGCCGGGAAGCGAGCCGACCCCGGACCGGAGACGAGCCGACGTTTGCGCCAGCGTGCCGCGGGTACGACCCGGCCGGCCCGCGGGTACTACCCGGCCGGCGAAACGCCACGCGAAGGGGACCAGGTGCCTGACACAGCGAGATGCAGCCTCGAGAGCGCGACCCGCGTGACGCGGGGCGACGTTCACCTGGTGGTCAGACCGCCGTCGACTCATGCCGACGAGGTCCGACGGGCCCTCGCGGACGCGACGATTCTCCCGGCGCACCTCTTCTACGAGACCGACGGCGGCGCGACGAACTGGACCGACCTCACTTGTGACGCCGCGTACGCGTCGGCCAACGACTCGGCCGAGCTGTTTCGCCGCGACGGCCGTCGCGTCGGCACGACGGTCGCCGCGATGACGGCCGGAGCGCCGATCTCCCTGGTCAGCCTCGGACCTGGCAATGGGTGGAAGGACGAGCTCGTAATGGCCGCGATCGCGTCGACCGCGGCGTACGAGTCGATCCACTACTACGCGCTCGACACGAGCCCGATCCTCGCGACGCAGGCGATGACGAGAGCCCTGACAAGCCCGGCGCTCGCCGGCGCCGAGGTACGCGCGTCGGCGCTCGTCGCCCGCTTCGACGACCTCCCCGCACTCCGGCGGATCTACGACGCCGACGGAGCCGTGAACGTGATCATGATGCTCGGAAACACGCTCGGAAACCTCGCCGACGAGACCGGCCTCCTGCGGCTGCTGGCCGACGAGGCGATGAACGAGGGCGACCTCCTGCTGCTCGAGATGACGCTCCAGACCCCGGGAACCGACGAGATCGCGTCGCTCGGCGAGCTCGATCTGATCAGGCGATTCAACTTCGAGCCGCTCGCGAGCCTTGGTCTGCGACTCGTGCCCGACCGGTTGACCTACAAGATCGCGACCGACCGCAGCACGATTCCCGGGACGTTGACCATCGTCGCCAACTACGCAGACTTCGAGGTCGACGGCAGGCAGATCGCCTCGGCCGACCTCGCCTACGTTCATCGATACATCGACGACGCCATTCCACGGGCACTCGCCGACGTCGGCCTACGCGTCTGCGGCCCGCCCTGGTTCGGGCCGAGCAGACGCTCGATGCTGGTCCTTGCGCGCCGAGACCCGAGCGAGCCGAGCTAGATCGATCCTGATGTTCGTCCCAGGGTGGCAGCAGGAGCCCGACGAGACCCGTCTGTGGGCGGTCGTCGAACGCGAGAGCTTTGCCCAGCTGATCTGCTGCGACGACAACGGAGCGCCGTCATGCACCCTGATGCCGTTCATCCGGCGCGAGCGCCGTCTCTGGACCCATTTCGCGGCCGCCAACCCACAGATGGATCTGGTCGCGGACGGCCGGCCGGTCCTCTGCCAGTTCCTCGGGCCGGACGCATACGTGTCTCCGGCGTGGTACGTCGAACCCGGCGACGTCCCGACGTGGAACTTCGTCCAGGTCGCAGTGACCGGCCGGCTGACGATGGTCGACCGCGAAAGGTCCCGCTGGATCCTCAGGGAGACCGTCGCAGAGCACGAGGCCCACCGCCCCTCGCCGGTCCCGTTCGAGCGAATGGCGGCCCAGGTCGACAAGCTCCTCGACGGGATCCGCGGCTTCGAAGTGCTGGTCGACACGATCGAGGGGCGCTTCAAGCTCTCCCAGAATCGCAGCGCCGAAGACCGGCGCGCGGTGATCGACGCCCTCCGCGGCGGCCGCGAGACCGAGCGTCAGGTGGCCGACCTGATGGCCGAGGAGCTCTAAGCCCCTTCGGCCTTCTGGTCGCGCATGCCCCGGACCGCCGCGGCGATCTCCTCGGCCTCCAGGACGTCGGCCATCACGCCGATCTGGTCCTCCCAGACGTCGTCGGCGATCTGACTTCTGAACTCCTCCTCGAGCACGTGATACACGGAGAGACCCAACTGGGCCTCGGCCAATGCGCCTGCGTAGGTCGGATCACCGAGCACAACCGTCTCGGCGGCGATCTCGGCGCTCTCCGGATCCGGTGCCCCCAGAATCACCAGCAACTGGTCGGCTCCGTGCTCGTCGGCGAGACGCTTGATCGTTTCCTGACTGTTCAGGTCCATGGCCCCCGAAGCCGTTCAGACAAAGCACTCGGTCGACGTGTAGGCCACGTGGCCCCCGGCGCTCTTGACGCACGCGGCAATCGCCGGACCGGCGATCCCGTCGCGCTCTCCGAGCACGATGATCTGCTTGCCTTCGAACATGAGTGTCAGCTCACCTCCTCCCCCACTGCATCGAGGCTCTCGTCGAGCCAGGTCTTCAGTTGCGGCGGGGAGATCGTCGACGCGGACAGCCGCGCGACCTCCTCGCCGTCGCGCATCAACAGGAAGGTCGGCAGCCCGTGGACGCCGAGGCGGATGCACACGCGGCGCGCCTTGGGGGCTTCGAGCTTGACGAAGTTGACGTCGGTTCGCGCGGCGGCGAGCTTCTCGACGTGGGGCATCAACGCCAGGCACGGCTTGCAGTCGGGACCCCAGACGTCCACGACCGTCGTCCCGCTGGCGACCAGGTCGTCGAAGTTCTCTCGTGTCGCCTCAGTCAGCCCGCCCATGTCGTCAGCCTCCTCCGGTCTGGTCGTTGCGCTGAATTATGACGCTCATGCCGTCGGACTGCTCGGACATCCGTCCGAGGAACAGGCTGCCCTTCGCGATCAGCTGGACCCGCTGGGCCTGACCCGTCGTGAGCCGGGCCAGGGCGTGGGGGACGTAGCACAGGGCTGAGGCGATGTGTCCCTGCGTCGGTGCGAAGCCCGGCATGCCGCGCGTCGCCACGAAGTCGCCGATCTCCGCCCGGGCCAGATCGCCCCGACGGACGGCGAGCGCGGCGATCGTCTTGTAGTTGCGCTCGGGAACGTTGCCCGACCCCTGCGGCTCGGTGATCTCGGGGTTGTGGAGCTCGGTCGCATAGTCGTCGATGTCGAGCATGCTCAGGCCGAGGCGCTCGAGCGGCGCGATCGCCAGCGCCTCCATCACCTTCGGGTTCGACGACCCGGCGCCGACCGGGTGGCGGCCGACGCTGTCGAGCCGGACCTGCGGCGAGACGCCGTCGTCGGCCTCGATCAGGAGCGCCGACGCTCCGAGCACGTCCTCGAGCACGGGCAGGTCGTGCTTGAGGTGGCCCTGGAACTTCATCCCAAGCTTCGGCAGCGACCCGCCGGCGACGACGACGACCCGGCGGAAGACGCCGGACGCGACGAGTGCCGAGGCGATCACGATCGCCGGCACGGGGGCCGCGCAGAAGTTCTTCACGTCGCACCCCGACGCCTCGGTGCAGCCGGCCGCGGCCGCGACGGCCTTACCGAGGTTGCCGCCGCCCCGCTGGTAGCGGTCGCCGATCGCCTCCTCGCCGGCACCGATCACATAGTCGATCGACGTCGGGTCGATGTCGTTGTCGGCCAGCAGCCGCAGCAGCGCGAGCGTCGCGCTCGCCTTGCCGGCCAGGTTCTCGAGCAGCACCGGCGCGAACAGCGCCTGATCGAACTCGTGGACCCGCCGGATCGCGGCGACCGGGCTGCCGTCGCGCAGCTGGAGGGCGAGCGCGCCTGGCTCGGCCGCGATCGCCTGGACATCGCCGCCTGCTGCTCTTGGGCGCTCGAGGTTCAAGCGAGCGGCCAGCGGGTGTGCACCCAGCGTCGCCGCGGCCACGTCCGGCGCGGCGAGCTTGACCAGGTCGAACTCGTCGACCGCCGCCATCAGGCCGAGGAACTCCTCCTCGGGCATCAGCTCGCCCGCGCCGGCGAAGCGGGTGGCTCCGTCTGGCGGGGAGCTCACCCACGGGCGGGCGGGCAACTCGCGCGGATGGACCGCGCCGAGGAAGGCCTGGTGCGGCGGGTAGGCGACTGCCTGCTCGAAGGTCCGCAGCGCGTTCTGGAACGCTGACCCGAGCCCCGGATCGCGTGCGAGCTCGCGCGACGGCTTCGAGCCGTGGGAAGCGAGCCCGGGCACGTGTACGAGCACCGCGCTGGCAGCTGAGATCACGGGGGCGTTCATCGCACCGTATTCAATCGAAGACGGTCGGCTCGGTGACCGACGTGGCGACGGCGACCAGCGCGCGCTCGACCAGCTGGCGGCGCCACGCCCGCTCCTGCTCGGGGCCGAGGTCCGGGTCGCCGGTCGGGTACGGGATGCCCCGTGTCGGCACGATCCGCGGCGCGCCGACGCGGACCGCGATCGAGACGAGGTTGCACAGCAGCGCCGTCGGAATTCCGGCCCTCTCCAACTCTTTGCTGAGCGTTGACCCGCAACGCGTGCCGGTTCCTCAGGTCGCAGTCAGGATCGCGGCCTGGATGCCCGCCTGGCGGAGCTCAGCGGCCCACTCGACGCCGAAGCGCCGGGCGTCGGCCACCGTTGTGCCGTTCCCGGTCGTCGCGAAGTACTCCGTGTGGAGGCCGCCGATCGCCCCCTCGCTCGCGAGCTCGCGGGCGACGTCGAGCGGGAGGATGCGGTTGGGTTCGGCGTTCGCCCACTGGGTCGAGAAGCCACCGTGCACCGACTCGAACGTCCCCGCCTCGGCCGAGTCGTGGCCCTCCAGCGAGTGCCTGATCCACTTCGTCGCCCGGGCCGACTCGAGCCGGTCGGGGTTGCCGGCGGGGACGAAGCCGCCCTCTGTGAGGAGCGCCACGAGAGCGTGGGCCGGATCGGCGACCGGGGCCGCCGGCGTGACCTGGTCGAACGCCGGCAACGGGATCTCGCTCGCCTCGAGGTCGCCGGCCAGGCGGGTCAGCACGAGCGCCACTGCGCGTTCAGCTGCGTTGCGCGCCGCCCGGCGATTGATCCGCGGGAGAGCCCCGACGCGTCCGTCCGCGGCGGTCAACTCCTCGCCGCCCGCCAGCTTTGCGACGCCGGCGGCCAGCCGGTCGAGCGACGGGCGCATCCCGCGGGCGGTCTCGCTGCTCTCGAGCACCGGCGCTCCGTTCGCCTCGGCGAGTCCCGGGTTGTCGGGGTGCATCGCGGCCACGGCCGGTAGCCCGGCTGCGGCGGCCGCGCCGGCGATCCGCGCGCACGCCAGGCCGTAGCGCCCGCTCGTGAAGGCGGGACCCGCGACGAGGAGCTCGGCGCCGCGGGCGCGCGCCTGCTCGACGAGCACGCTGGCGAACTCCGGATGCCCGGCGGCGTAGTCGTCGCCGCAGAGCGCCGTCGCCACGATCTCGTGGTCCTCGCCGAGGACCGCCGCCAGACGTCGCCCGGGACCCAGGGGACCGTCCCGGAGCTCCGGTCCGGTGCCGGCGGCATCCTCGCCGCCGACGCCCGCGAAGAACTGGTTGATGTAGTGGACGATCTTCATCAGGCGGCCTCGTGGCAGGTGAGCCGGCCCCAGCCGAGCGGGCTCAACGCACAGTAGATCGCCGCGACCGGCAGCTCCAGCGCGTCGGTCGCCGGCCGGTCGAGCAGGGCGAGGCGCTCTCTCCCGAGCGCCCGGTCGCAGGCCGGGAGGAGCATGATCTCGTCGTAGTTGCCGACGCTGACCATCGCCGTCGCGCGGGTCGGCGGGACGACGAGCGGCGGTCCCGTCCCGTCGCGGCCGGCCATCTCGGCGAAGATCCCGACCGCCGCGATCCCCTCGTCCTCGAGCAGGTCCATCTTCAGCGCGACGTCCGCGTCGGCGTTGCCGCCGCCCTCCTTGGTCAGGATCGCCGCGTCCAGGCCGAGCTGCCGGCAGAGGCGGGCCGCGTGGGCCGAGACCAGCTCCTTGGTGCTCTGTCCGACCGGCTCCGGGCAGAGGACGAGCGCGGCCAGGAAGACGTCGTCGCGCGCCCGCACGGCGGCCACCACCGGGTGGATCTGGTGCAGGTAGGTCGGGTTCTTGAGCGCCGGGTGGCCGTACTGCCCGCTGACGACCGCGCCGTCGTCGAGCTCGTTCGGCGAGATCACCGTCGGCAGGCCGCCGGACAGGCTGCGCCCGTAAACGAAGACGTCCTTGTACTTCCCCTGCGTCTGGAGGTTCGTGACGATGCCGACCCGCGGGCGGCCGCCCGGGCCGGCGCCCGGGCCGGGAAGCTCCTCGACAGCGTCTGGCGGCGCGTCGAGCGCCGCGTCTGCCACGTGGACCGCGACCCGCAGGAGGCCGCGGCGGACCGCCGCCTCGACGTCCTCCCACGGGGCTCCGGCCGCCGGGTCGAACTCGATCACGAGGTTGTGGGTCGCGGCCAGCGGCGAGAGCGGCGCGCCCGGGCCGGACATGTCGATCACGGCCTCCTGGGCCCGCGGCAGGTGGCCGGCCGCGATCACGGCGGCCCCGCGGAGCACGTGGGTCTCGCCGCGACCCTGCGGCACCGCCGGGCCGACGAAGCCCGGAAAGACCCCTCCTCCGCCCGGGCCCTTCGAGCACGGCTGGACGGCGTCGAGCGCGCCGACGATCCGGACGGCCTCGCCGGGGGCGGCGCAGTGCACGCGAACGGCTGCGAGCGAAGGATCGGCGACCAGGGCGGCGGCGGCGGACGCCGAGACCGTGAGGCGCCCGTCCGCGTAGGACGTCTGCTCGCCGAGGACGAGCTCGCGCACGTCGTGGACCAGGCGACGCAGCCCGTCACCGTGTGCCTGCAGTTGCGTTTCGGCCACCATCCGGACAGAGCTTATCGGCCGCCGGTCCCGTCGCCCGCGTGCCGGCCGTAGGATCGGACGCCGTCACGCGCACCGTCGTCGACTACCTGACCGCAGGCTCCCGACGACCCGCCGCCCGACCCCCGCGCCGTCCGCGCGGCGGCCGTGGCGCCGCAGGCGCCGGTGACCGGTCACCCTAACGGTCGATGTTCCCCGCCTCGAGCATGCCGGCGCCGGGTTTGAGCGTCGGCGGCGACGCGCCCGGCCGCTCGCAGGTCAGAGCCGCTACGAGAACCGCGAACTCGGTCGCCCGAACGACGAGGTCGTCGTCGCCGAGCGCCTCGCGGTCGAGTCCACGTGAGCGCCACCAGGCCAGGAAGGCCCCTGTGAAGGCGTCGCCTGCGCCGATCGTGTCGGCCAGCTGGATGGCAGGCGCCGCGACTGAGATCTCGCCCCTCCGACTGACCGCGACGGCGCCGTCGGCCCCGCACGTCAGCAGGACGACCGTCGGACCGAGGTCGAGCAGCGCCCGCGCTGCGGCGAGCGATGGCGTTCCCGGGTCGAGCCACGCGAGGTCGTCGGCGCTGACCTTGACGACGTGGCTGCGGCGCAGGACACGCCCCAGCCGTGCGCGGTAGACGTCCGGGTCGTCGATCAGTCCGGGCCTGCAGTTGGGATCGACCGCGATCAGCGTCCGGTCCGCGAGGGTCTCGACGACGGCCTCGAGCGCGGTCGCCACCGGCTCGAGCATCAGCCCGAGGGTGCCGACGTGCAGCGCGGCGACGGCGTCGGGGAGCGCGCCGACGGCGGCCTCGGTCGTCAGGCCGGGAACGGACGTGCCTGCGTGGTAGAAGTGGTACGTCGCTCCCCGATCGGAGTCCAGGTACGCGAGGGCGAGGGTGGTCGGCTGGTCGGTGTGGACGACGCACCTCCGGTCGACCCCGTCGTCCGCGAGAATCCCCTCGAGCAGGGCTCCCAGACCGTCGGTCGACAGGCGCCCGAGGAAGGCGACCGGCTGACGCAGGCGCCCGATCGTCCGCGCCGTGTTGAAAGGACCCCCACCCGGGTGACCGACGAGTCGGCCGTCAGCCGCGGCGACGATGTCGTAAAGGGCCTCCCCGGCGACCAGGATCGGGTTGGTCATAAGCCGGCGGGCGGCGGCAGCTCGCCCGAGCCCCGCTCGATCAGCGTCGGCCTGAGCACGACTCTCCGCGACGGGCCGCGGAAGCCGTCGAGTCGGGAGAAGAGAAGCTCGGCGGCGGCCCGCCCGAGACCGGCCGCGTTCTGGGAGATCACGGTCAGGCCGGGCTCGACCACGTCGGCCAGGGCGATGTCGTCGAACCCGACGAGGGCGAGAGTGTGCTGGACGCCGAGGTCGTGCATCGCGCGCGCCGCCTGGATCGTGATCAGGTTCTGGCTCGTGAACAGGCCGGTCGGCGGGGAGTCACCGAGCAGCATGGCCCGTGTCTTCTCGTACGCGTCGACCGCCCGCGGGAGCGCGTGACAGACGAGGCCGTCGTCCCTGGGGAGACCGTGGGCGGCGAGCGCCTCGCGATACCCGCGGAGTCGCTCGGCCGCCGTGTAGAGCTCCGGCCGGTCGCCGAGGAAGCCGATCCGGCGATGGCCCATGGCGATCAGGTGCGCAACGGCCTGGCGGGCGCCGCCCGCATTGTCGGCGAGCGCGGCGTCCGCGTCGATGAAGTTGCCCGGCCGGTCGACGAAAGCGACCGCGACACCCGCGGCCCGGTCGCGGAGGAGGTACCCGTGATCGGCCGACGACGGCGCGACGATCAGGCCATCGACGCCACGCGAGCCGAAGGCCTCGGCGAGCGCCTGTTCCCGTTCGGGGATCTCGTCCGAGCTGCCGGCGAACGTCAGGACGCCGCGCTGACGGGCGACGTCCTCGATGCCGCGTTGGACGGCCGAGAAGAAGGGGTTGGCGATGTCCTCGACGATCACCCCGATGCTCGCGGTCAGGCCGTCGGCCCGGCGCAGCGCGCTCGCCGCGACGTTGTGCCGGTAGCCGAGCGCCGCGGTCGCCTCCCGCACCCGATCGGCAAGTTCCTCACCCACGGCGGCGTCGCCGTTCACGACGCGGGAGACCGTCGCCAGGCTGACGCCGGCGAGCGACGCGACCTGCTTCATCGTGGGGCGCCGACCCGCTCGCGCCGAGATCGTGCGGCCCTCGCGCGGTGAAAACGTTTCGCCCGTCGTGCTCACGTCACAGCCCCTTTGCCTTGCGGTTCTCGCCGAGTGTACGGGAGGTTGTCAAGAAAAGGAAATCTCTTGACAAGCGAGCCCCGCGAGCGTACTCTGCCCAACATTGGTGAAAACGTTCTCTCGGAGCAGGTGGGCACCGAGAGCGAAGCCCCGTACGGGGAGGGTCGAGGTGTCTCGTGAGCAAGGGTCGGCTGAAGTTCTCGTTGTCTCTGGTGGCGGTCATTGCGCTGATGGCCGCGGTCGTCGGGGTGGTCGCCGGGAGGGCGTCGGGTGGATCGTCGGGCGCGGGTGGTGGCGGCGGGAAGGGCGGGAGGGCCGCGGGCAAGGCGGTCGACGTGATCATCAAGGCCAGCGACTCGTCGTTCTGGCAGACGATGCTGGCCGGAGCGAAGCAGGCCGGCGGGGACTACGGGCTGTCGATCGGGCTGTTCGGGCCGACGTCTGAGACCGATGTCGCCCAGCAGGTCCAGCTGATCGAGAACTCGATCTCTCGCGGGGTGAAGGCGATCGTCCTGGCGCCGAACTCGTCGAACGGCCTGAACGACGCGATCAAGCGGGCTCGGGCCGCCGGGATCAAGGTGGTCGTCGTCGACACGGCGGTGACCACGCCGGCCGAAGGCTTCATCGGCACGGACAACATCAAGGCCGGCGTCCAGGCCGGCCAGACGCTCTGCTCGCTGATCCAGGCGAAGGGGACGAGCTCGGGAGCGGTGATGGTCGAATCGTCGGTCGCCGGCGTGCAGACGATCAAGGACCGGGACACCGGCTTCGCGCAGGGCCTGGCGGCGTCGTGCCCGGGTGTGAAGATCAGCCTCCAGCGGTACAACAACAACGACATCAACACGGCGGCCAGCCAGGTCAACGACGCGCTGACCGCCAACCCGAACCTGCTGGGGATCTTCGCCGACAACAACGTCTCCGGCGTGGGGGCGGCACGCGCGATCAAGGACAACCATGCGACCGGGAAGATCCCGGTCGTCGCCTTCGACACCGATCCCCAGGAGAACGCGGCGCTGACCGACGGGTCGATCAGCGCGCTCGTCGTCCAGAACCCCTACTTCTTCGGCTACCAGGGCGTGGTCGAGGCCGGGATGGCCGCGGTTGGCAGCCAGCCGCCGCCGAAGCTCGATCCGGGGGCCGTCGTGGCCACCAAGGCGAACGCGACCTCGCCGGTCGTGGCTCCCCTGCTCAACCCGCCGACCGCGAAGGCCGGAGCATGAGCACCCCCGACAACACCCAGCCGGTCACCCCGGTCACCCAGCCGGTCGTCAGCCTGCGGACCGCGTCGAAGGCCTACGGGCCGAACAAGGCGTTGACCGATGTGACGCTCGAGCTCCGCGCCGGAGAGGTGATGTGCCTGGCGGGGGAGAACGGAGCCGGGAAGAGCACGCTGATCAAGATCCTCACGGGGGCGATCCGCCGCGACAGCGGGGACTACCTGATCGACGGCAAGGAGGTCGGCTCGCCGACCCCGTCGCAGGCCCGGGAGGCCGGGATCGGGGTCGTCTATCAGGAGCTCAGCCTGCTGCCTGACCTCTCGGTGGCCGAGAACCTCCTGATGAGCAGGCTGCCGGCCCGGCGGGGGGTGACCCGGCCCCGCGAGGCACGTCGCCTAGCGGGGGCGATGCTCGACCGGGTCGGCCTCGACAAGCTCGACCCGGGCGCCCTGATCGCCGAGCTGCCGCTCGCCGTTCAGCAGCTCGTCGAGATCGCCAAGGTCCTGGGGGCGTCACCGCGGGTCCTGATCTTCGACGAGCCGACGACCGCGCTGTCGGAGACCGAGACGAAGGCACTGCTAGTGCGGATCAAGCAACTCCGGGACGAGGGCCACGCGATCATGTACGTGAGCCACCACCTCGAGGAGATGTTCGAGATCGGCGACCGGGTCACGGTCCTGCGGGACGGCGGCCTGGTGCTGACGGCGCCGATGGCCGAGTTCGACCGCGACAGCCTGATCGCGTCGATGGTCGGGCGGAAGATCGAGTCGCTCTACCCGGCGTCCAACCGGACGATCGGCGAACCGCGACTCCGAGTCAGCGGCCTGCTCCCGAAAGGATGCACGACGCCGATCTCCTTCGAGGTTCGCGCCGGCGAGATCGTCGGCGTGGCCGGCCTGCTCGGGTCGGGTCGGAGCGAGCTGGTTCGGGCGATCTTCGGAGCCGACGGCCACCAGACCGGGGAGATCTCCGTGGACGGCAAGCGCGTCCGTTCGGGGGACCCACGGCGAGCCGTGCAGGCCGGGCTCGGGCTGCTCACGGAGGACCGCAAGCGACTCGGCCTCCTGCTCGAGCTGACGATTCGCGAGAACGCGTCGATCGCCGACCTCGGCGACCTGTCGAGCTTCTTCCTGGTCGACCGGCGGGAGGAGCGCGGGATCGTCGACAAGTACCTCGGCGGCCTGCGCCTCCGGGCGGCTTCCTGGGAGCAGCCGGTGTCGTCGCTGTCGGGCGGCAATCAGCAGAAGGTCCTGCTGGCCAGGTGGCTGGCCACGAAGGCGAAGGTCCTGATGTTCGACGAGCCGACGAAGGGCGTCGACGTCGGGGCGAAGGCCGAGATCTACAAGGTCATCGGCGACCTGGCGGCCGAGGGACTCGGCGTGATCGTCGTGTCGTCCTACCTGCCCGAGGTGCTCGGGTTGGCGGACCGGGTGCTGATCATGAGCGGCGGCACGGTCGCGGGCGAACTGCCCGCGTCCGGGGCCACCGAAGAGGACGTGCTGCGGCTGGCGAGCGTCGGCGGCGGGGCGATGGCGACAGAGGAGATGGGAGCATGAGACTGCCACGCATTCGCGGCCAGGAGTCCCCCGAGGTCGAGCCGCTACCCGCGGGGCCCGGCACGCCGATGGCACCCGCCGCCCCGGAGGACCGGGTCCTGACGTTCGGCAGCGTGTTCGGACGGGACGCGGGCGGCCTGATCGTCCTGCTGATCCTGTTCGGGGCGCTGACCCTCAAGTCGCCGGAGTTCCTGACGGCGGCCAACATGGACAACCTGGCGCGGCAGGTCGCCGTGTTCGGGATCATCGCGGTCGGCCAGCTGCTCGTCATCCTGACGGCCGGCATCGACCTGTCGGTCGGATCGGTGCTCGGTCTGACCGGTTGCATCACCGCCGAGCTGCTCGTCCACGGGACGGGCATCGTCCCTGCGATCCTCGGCGGCCTTGCCGCCGGGGCGGCGATCGGTGTTTTCAACGGGGCGCTCGTGGCCTACGGGAAGCTGCCGCCGTTCATCGTGACGCTCGGGATGCTCGGCATCGCCCGGGGGGCCGTGCTGGTGCTGACCAACGCGAACACCGTCCAGCCACTGCCGGACGCGTTCGGTCAGATCGCCAACGGGTCGCTGCTCGGTCTGCCGAACCTCCTGTGGATGTTCGTCGCCGTGGTGGCCGTGACTGCTTTCGTCCTGCGGCGGACGGTGTTCGGCCGGTACGTCTACGCCGTCGGCTCGAATCCCGAATCGGCGCGGCTGGCAGGCGTCCCGGTGACGCGTGTGCTGGTCGCCGTCTACGCCATCGCCGGACTGCTCGCAGCGGTCGGCGGGGTGCTGTTCACGTCCCGTCTGAATGCCGGCATCCCGACCGGTGGGACGGGCTACGAGCTCAACGCGATCGCCGCCTGCGTGATCGGAGGCGCCAGTCTGTTCGGCGCCAAGGGCGGGGCCTTCGGCGCGGCGGCCGGCGCGTTGATCGTCGGCACGCTCAACAACGGCGGCAACCTCCTGGCGATCAACTCGTTCTACCTCCAGATCATCATCGGCGCGCTGATCCTGATCGCCGTGGCCTTCGACCAGTGGCAGAACCGGCGATCGGCCGGGGGCTGAAAGCGAAGCGGCCCGGGTGTCTCGCTCAGCCGGCGAGACACCCGCTCGCGCTGCACGGATTCGACGACCCGAACGACACGCCTCGCCTACTCTGGGGATCCGCCGACCAAATCCGAAACTCTCCCTTTCGACAGCCGAACTCCTGCACCACCTGCAGACGGCGCCTGGCCGGTGATGAGCCTTATCGACAGGGAGGCAACGGCGAAGTGCCGGCGGTAGTCGAGTGGGACGGGCGTCCCGCGGCGCTGAAGATCTTGCACGACCATCGGGCCGCCCGGCGGTTCTCGGAGCATTCAGCGCCCGCGCAGCGTAGGTCTGACGGCCACCGCACACGCCGGACTTGGGAGGTTCGGGAACACCGCCCACGCTCGCGCGCTGGTGCTCCGAAGTCGTGCCGGAGAGCACGACCCGGACGGAGATCTCGGCTCGAGGCGCCGCCCCCTTCGGGCGGCCGACGGGGGCCAGAACCGCGACGACCCGCGGCCGCATCATTCAGCGGGCTGCGCCGACTTGAGGCGCTGGGAGCATCCGCAACAGCTCCGCCGGCAACCACCGGGTTGCTTGCCAATGCTCGAGGCCGACAACATGTAGTTCGATCTGGTCTAGCGCGGAAGCCAACTTAAGCCAGGAGAGGAGGACTACATTTGTGGAAGCGTCGAAATCAGCAGTCCCGAGGTTGCCGTAACGCCGGCCGCGTAGTTGCTGAGCGCCCCCTTCGGGAGGCGCACCCACGTTGAACCGTCGCTCGTGGGCCCGTAAAGCCTTGGGAGGCGGCGGCAATCCGGAGACTCGTGCTCGCGCCGCGAGCGCGTGGACCCAGAGCCCAGGGCGGTCACGCGTTCCAGGGCGCGCGCGGACAGGCTATCTGGGCTTTTTGAGGGGTTTTTTGAGGGAGTCGCCGATCAGCCAGAACATCGGCGGCCAGAGACCGACGAACAGGGACCGCCGCTCGGCGTTGCCGCGCTCGTCCTCGCCGGTGGTCTTCGCCCGGATCCACAACCCGATGCAGAGGCCGATGCAGCTCAGTGAGGCGAGGTGCATCTGCCAGCTGCGCAATCCCAGGGTGTTGTAGAGGAATCGCACAAGCACGCCGGTGGTCCTACCCGCCTCGGGGCGCGGCTACGCGCAAGGTTGAATGCGCCGGGTGGCGGGTAGCCGCCGAGTCGTGGCTCGACGCCCATCTTCGGCTAGCCGGTGGTCCACGGCGCTGCGCTGGCCGGTGGGCGTCGCGCTGACGTCCTGGCGATATATGTGGCAGACGACGCCGGTGCACCGCTGGGAGTTGTCGGGGACGCTTGCCGACGACGGGGGTCCGGACCTGCCCGCGGATGCCGATGACACCGATCTCCAAGTCGTCGGCGACGGAGTGGGCACGCTCTTTCATCGCGTGTACCGCACGTCGATTCGCGGGTCGGCGCTCGGTGCGGCGGAGTTGATGCGGCGGGTCATGGGCGACCTCGACGCTGTCGCGCCGTCGGGACTCGCCCGATTCCAGAAGGTACGCGGCGACGGGGGGGAGCTTCGCGTCGGCGATGAGTATGTCGTGCGCATCCCGGGGCCGTGGGATGGGCCTGTGCGTGTCGTCGCCGTCGGCGAGAACGCCTTCAGGCTGGCGACGATGACGGGCCATCTCGAGGCGGGACAGATCGAGTTTCGCGCCCATCAGACGGCCCGATCGATCGAGTTCGTGATCGAGTCGTGGGCCCGCAGCGGCGACCGCTTCTCCGACGTCCTGTACACCAACCTCCGTATGGCGAAGGAGGTGCAGCTGCACATGTGGACATCGGTCCTCCTGCGCGTGACCGCACTTGCCGGCGGAGACATGCGCAATGGCATCCGCGTCATCACCCACCGCGTCAGCGCCGAGGACTCCACGGGCGCTGCACCGGACCGCGATGGACGCCTCGCCCGGCTGCGCGGCGTGCCGGTCAACTTCGACCCCGCCCATACCGACCCGGGCGCACCCGGCGCCGGGTGGCACGTTGACGACCTCAGCGTCGAGCTGCCGCCCGAACCCTCGGGCGAACCCGTCGCCGGCGGCAGCTGGCGGGTCGCCCGTCGCCTGATGGACGACTACCAGATCGCCGACCCCCATCGCGTGCGCGGCATCTTCGACCGCCAGGCGCCGCTCGAAGGACGCGACATGCTTCTGGAGATCCGCTTCATGATGCTGCGTGCGCACGTCGGCGTCCGCGTCGATGTGCCCTACGAGGAGATCCGCACCGTCGACGGTCGCGACGCCCGCGTCTTCGGCTGGGCTTACCATACCCTCGAGGGCCATTTCGAGCAGGGCGAGATGCAGTATCAGCTGTGGAAATGGCTCGACGACGGCAGCATCGAGTTTCGCATCCATGCATACTCCCGCCCTGCGACCAGCGGCCCGCTGTGGCTACGCATCGGCTTCAGGCTTGTCGGCCGCCGCCAGCAGCTCCAGTTCTACCGCACCGCCTGCCGGCGAATGCGGCGCCTGACCGAATCCGAGCTGGAGCTCGCCGACGTACGCCGGCGCGAGCAGACCCTCGAACCCCTCACGCGTGGCCGGGCGGCGGCCGCCGAGGAGCCCAACGAGCAGATCGCATAGATCCGCGCCGCCGGGCCGCGGCGGCTCGTGGGACGCGTCGCCCGGGCGCTCCGAGATAGGCGAAGCAGGTAGGCACGGGGGAAGCGCGCCGCGCACGCGGGGGCGCGTGCCCCCGCCACCCGCACCGCGCCCGTCCGTCCGGCGGAGGCCGCAGCCGCCGCGGGCGGAGCCGCCGTGGTGGGCGAGCCGACAAGTCTGTTTCGGCCGCGACCCAGTCGCCGGGCCCTATAGTGGCAGTTGCGACGATCTACGAGGGCAGAGCGCCGATTCGGACTCCTGTCGGCGGACGTGCAATCCGAAAGCCAGGGAAATGTCTAGTGCAGAACTGCTCAGTGCTGGGACGTCCGGCGACAGCCCGCAGCGATTGGCTGCGGTCCGCCGGTATGCCGTCCTCGATGCGCCGGCCGACGGCGCGTTCATTCGGGTCTGCGCGCTGGCCGCTCGTTTTTTCGACGTGCCCTTTGCCTCGGTCACGATCGTCGACGACGAGCAGATCTGGATCAAGGCGGCCGAGGGGCTCGACGCCCCGCACATCCGCCGCTCGGCCGGGCTCTGCGCATCGGCGATCCTCCAAGACGAGCCCTATGTCGTGTCCGATGGTTTGAGCGATCCCCGGACGGAGGGCAACGAGCTGGTGCACGGGGAGTTCGGCGCCCGCTTCTACGCGGCCGCGCCGATCGTCACGCGCGACGGATATCGCCTGGGGACCGTCAACGTCCTCGACACCAAGCCGCGCGAGGCCAGCCCCCGCGAGACGCGGACTCTGTGCGATCTCGCGGCGATCGTGATGAACGATCTCGATCTCCGGCTGGCTGCGATGGGCGAGGTGAAGCGCCAGCAGACCATGCGCGAGGAAGCCGAGCATATCGCCGGCACCCTCCGGCGCAGCCTGTCTCCGCCCAGCCTGCCGCGCATTGCCGGCCTCGACAGCGCGGTGCACTACGAGCCGTTCGACGGCGGGGACATCGGCGGTGACTTCTACGACGTCTATCCCCTCGGGGTGGGGCGCACGGGGTTCTTTCTCGGCGATGTGTGCGGTAAGGGCCTTGAAGCGGCCACGATCACCTCGCTCGCGCGATACACGATGCGAACTGCCGCGATGCTCACCGACGGACCTGTCGCGATTCTCGCGAACCTCAACGACGTCCTGCTGCTCGAACCCGCCGATTCCATGAAGCCCTGCACAGTTGTCTGCGGCGAGATCCACATCACCCCGGCGGGCGCCGCAGTCACGCTCGCCGCCGCCGGTCATCCGCCGCCCTTCGTCGTCCGCGCGGACGGCACCGTCGAGCCGACCACCCCTCACGGCACGATCCTCGGCGCGGTCGGCGATCCCGAGTTCCACGCGTGCACGATCCACCTCGATCAGGGCGACGCGATCGTCATCTTCAGCGACGGTGTGCTCGACACCGTGATAGACGGCGTCCCGCTTGACGAGCAGCGAACCGCCGAGCTGCTGTCCGGGCCTCCGACCGTCGATGCGCAGACCCTGGTCGACCGAATCACCGGGTCCATACCGGGGTCGGCGAGGCGCCGCGACGACATCGCCGTCCTATCGCTCCGCCTCACAGAACCCGCATCGAGCCAGGTTGTCTAAAGATCGAGCGTGACCCGGGGGGATGCTGACCTGACGCGGGCCGCGAATACGTCCTGTCAGTTGGCGGCAAGACGACCGTCTTCGCGCCCGGGACGAGGTTCACGCTACCCGCCCGCGAGGGCACGACGGGACGCAAACCAACCCGCCTCGAAGCCGACCGGGACCCGGAGACGATCACGGCGCTGATCATGCGCTTGGGGCCCGGCGCGGCGAAAAGCGTGACGTTCCGCGACGGGCTCGACGGGCTCGACGGGCTCGACGGGCTCGACGGGCTCGACGGGCTCGACGGGAAGCCGATCGCGTCGCGGTTCATCTTCGCTCGTGTCCGCGCTGCTCATCGCTGGAAGGAGAAGGGCCGCTCGGACGTTCCCCGCGAGGAGTGGCTGATCGCTGAAGGCCTGAGGGCCACGCGGCGCCGATCGACTACTGGATCTCCAATCTGCCCGCCGACGCCGAGCCGAGCAGCTCGCCCGGCTCGCGCGGCTGCGCTGGCGCATCGAGCTTGACTACCGCCAGCTCAAGGGCCAGCTCGGCCTTGACCACTACGAAGGCCGCTCCTGGATCGGCTGGTACCACCACACCGCCCTGGTGACCGCCGCGCACGAGCTTCCTGACCCTTGAGCGGCAGGACCCAATCACCCACGGCCGGCCTGACACTCGAACAGGCCGTGCTGCTCCTGCGGCCCCTCTTCAAGTGCTGGACCGGCCACTGCGCCACCTGCCGCCAGGCCATCGACCTCGACGATCTCATTCTTGATCGCGCCGCCCACCACCAGTGACGACCCGACAAAGTACTACTGATATGGAGAGCCGTTTGTCAGGTGGGGTGCTCGAAGTTGGCGCATCTGGGCGCTCCGTGACTTGGTGGAGTTGGGACGACTGGGCGGGTGGCGGTCCGGCGTGCGGTGCGCGACGCGTGTCAGACTGATATACGCGGGTTTGGACCGCAGGACCATGGTTCGTCGTGGGGAGCCGCTGTCTAGTCTAGTAGTACTTTGGTAGCCCGTAGGTAGGATTCGCGGCTGGCGCGGCGAATCCTCTTGTGTCTGGATTTGACGCGAGGGGGAAAATTGGTGGCGCTGATGACGGCGGTGGATGCGGATCTTGGTGTTGACGGGCCGGCCGTGGTGAAGGCGCGGCTTGAGGCGTTCGGGGCTGAGGTGTTGGCGCGGGCGATGAACCGGCCGGTGCAGATGGTCAACGGTGGGCTGTATCTGCGGGGGTTGATCGAGCAGGGGCCGAGGAAGTCGTTGGAGCCGCTTGTCGCGCGGCTGGGTGGCGATGCGGAGTACGAGAGCATGCAGAACTTTCTGGCGGATAGTCCGTGGGATTCGGGGGATGTCGTGCGGGCGGTCGCGGAGCGTGTCGCGCCGGTGATCGATGTTGAGGCGTGGGTCCTTGACGACACTGGCTTTCCGAAGGACGGAAAGAGTTCGCCGGGCGTCAAGCGCCAGTATTCCGGGACGCTTGGAAAGATCGGTAACTGCCAGTTGGGTGTCTCGCTGCATGCCGTCGGCTCGCTGGGGACGGTGCCGTTGGGGTGGGAGTTGTATCTCCCGAAGAACTGGTGCGAGGACCCCGAGCGCAGGCGCAAGGCGAAGATCCCGCCCGGGGTCGAGTTTCGCACGAAGCCCGAGCTTGGCGTTGATCTTGTCGAGCGGGCAGCGTGGTGGGAGGTCCGCCGCGCGCCGGTCCTGGGAGATGAGGCCTACGGTGACAACACCGCGTTGCGCGAGCGTCTGCAACAGGCCAACCGCGAGTATGTCCTCGCGATCGGAGCGCAGACCACGGTGTATGCGCCGCGGACGACGTTCACGCTCGCGGCGCGTAAGGGCACCACCGGCCGACCGACGACCAGGCCGCGCGCCGACCAAGAGCCCGTCGCGATCAAGGCGCTGATCGCCAGCCTCGGCCAAAGCGCGGCGCAGACCGTGACGTTCCGTGACGGCCCCGACGGCGTGCCGATGACGTCGCAGTTCATCTTCGTGCGCGTCCGAGCCGCCCACGACATCCCGGGCCAGACCGCGGCGCCGCGCGAGGAGTGGCTGATCGCCGAGTGGCCTGAGGGCCGCGAGCGGCCGCTGGATTACTGGATCTCGAACCTGCCCGTGGACACCGCGCTTGAACGGCTCGCACGCCTGGCGAGACTGCGGTGGAAGATCGAGCTCGACTACCGCCAACTCAAGGGCCAGCTCGGCCTTGACCATTACGAAGGCCGCTCGTACCTCGGCTGGTATCACCACACCGCGCTCGTGACCGCCGCGCACGGCTTCCTCACGCTGGAGAGGATGCGTCCAAAAGCCCGACGGCCGATCTGACACTCGAACACGCCGTGCTGCTCCTGCAGCCGCTTTTCAAGTGCTGGGACGGCCATTGCCGAACCTGTCAGCAGCCGGTCAACCTCGACGCACTGGTCCTCAATCCCGTCACACACCACGAGTGAGACCTACCAAAGTACTACTAGAAGGCCCCTGATTTGCGGCTCGTCGCTATTTCGTGTGGGTAACGCTGGGTAGCGCCATATCGAGTTTGCCGACCGTGAGATGGATCATCGCGATGTAGTTGCGCGTCGAGCGGTACCCGCGAGCGCGTCGTTTCGCGGACTGGACGAGGCTGTTCAGTCCCTCGAGCAGTCCGTTGCTGACGCGGCTCTCAAACCAGCGCAGGATGCCCGGCCAGTGATCTTCGACCATGTAGGCGAAGTCGATGATCGGGTCCAGGCGGGAGCGCTTCGCGCCGGCGATCCACCTACGCAGGTACGGGTCGGCCTCCTCGACGTTGAGGTCGTAGACCTGTTCGAAGCGCAGCGCCCAGTTGTAAGCCCTGGCCGTCTTGAGCGGAAGTTTGAGTAGCTCGTCGAGACGAGCGCGCTGTTTGTCGCTGAGGTTCTCCGGCCGCCGCAGCCAGAGGTAGCGTGAGCGCTTCAACGTATCGGCGTGTTCGCTGCGCTCGACGCGGCGCACATCATCAACGGCCTTGTTGAGCTGCGCCTTCACGTGGTAGCGGTCAAACGCCTCCAACAACGCCGCGAGATAAGCGACGGGCGTTTGCTGCTCGCGGACGGCTTCGGCGGCGAGCGGCCGGAAGCGGCGGCGCACGGTCGGGAGTTTCAGCTCCACGGCGTGCGCCTCGATCAGTGCTTCGAGCGCGGCGGCCTTCGCGTTCGCGGGTGTCGTGGTCATCGGGTTTCTCCGAGCAGCTCGTCGTATCGGCTGAGGTCTGGGGCTGGCCGGTCGTGGACGGTCAGGCGCGCGTCGAGGCCGCCCAGTGGCGTGGGGGTCGTTCTCGCGTCACGCGCCTTGTTGAGGAGCACCGCGACGGCTCTGCCGTCGTGAGCGCCCGCGGTCAGCGCTCCTTGGACGGCCAGCGCGACGTCGTCGGCGCCGTGCTCGCGACAGAGCATCAGCACGTCGATCATCTGCGACGCCGCCTCGGAACGGCCATAGCGCTCTCGCAGCGCTGCCCACAGCTCGTCGAACGCCGCCGGCCACGCACCCCTGTGGCGCTCTTGAGCGAGCGAGACGGAGTGCTCAAGACCACCGGGCTTGCGGGCCAGCAGCTCGAGATAGTGATCGAGACGGGCACTCGTCTGAAACCGGCCGTGCAGGCGCTCATGGACCGCAACGACCTGGCCGCCGTGGCTGATCGTGATCTGCTTCGCGCCGACCCTCGCGGCGACGCGCAGCCCGGCCAACGCGACGGGGACGGAGTAGCGGTTCTGGCGGATCGTGACCAGCGACTTCGCGTCAACGCGCGGCGCCGCGGTTTCCGTCGCGTCGAACGCCTCACCCGGGCAGCACGCGCAGCAGCGGCCGCTCCACAGCCCACGCCTCACCGATCGTGACCGGCCGCCCGTCGATCCGCCGGCCCAGATCCCGCTCACAACCGGCCAGGAGATCCGTGTTCAGCTCGGCGAGCGTCGCGACCGTGGGGACCGGGACGAGGTGATTTCGCCGGTGCCGACCGACCTCGCCCTCGATCCCGCCCTTCTCATGGGCGCCCCGGATGCCGGGCGTCGCGAACTGCGACTCGAACAAGTAATGCGACCGCAGCGCGACGAACCGGTCGGTCTCGATGCGCCGCCGGCCGCGCAGAACCTTCTTCACCGCCGAGGTCAAGTTGTCAAAGCGGATCTCGGCGAACACGCCGCCGAACCACTCGAACGCCTCGACATGCATCTCCAGAAACGCCTGCTGCGTCTCGACCAGCGACGCCTGTGATCTCGGCCTCCTGGAGCTCCTGAGCACGCCGATCAGGTACGCCTCGCTCATGTCCTGGCAGACCTCGAGGATCTGGTCGGGGTGCCCGCCATGCGCCCGTAGATCCGCTGTGAAAGCCTTGACCGTTGCGGCGTCGCGGCCCGGCGTTGCGAAGATCGCGCGCCTTTGGTCGAGGTCGGCGAAGATCGTCACGTAGCTCTGACCCCGCCTGAAGCTCGTGTCGTCAATCCCGATCCGCGAGACGCCTGCGAGATCCTCGCGCTCCCTGGCCTGATCGACGTAGTTGGACTGCGGCCAACTCTCCCGCGACGCGCGCGACGATCGGCCACAGGCCCTCCTGTACTCGTAGGACCTGGCAGAGCGCCGTCGGCGCGAGCTTGGGGAACTCCGCGAGCGCCCAGCCGCCGCCCCACCACCTCACGATGTCGCGGCGGCCGACCTCGCCCTGCGAGCGCAGACGACGCCGGGACGGCCAACCACCGACGCTCGCACCCGGCGCCAGCGGTCGAGGATTCGAGGCCGGTCGCGGGGCGCTGCCAGCGAGCACTTCGAGGGCTTCGTCGAGCAGCATGTCGCCCGTCGGCGGGCCGTCCACAACTGTGATCGTCTCGGCCGTGGCACCGTCGCCCGACTGCAACGCGACGAGGCCATGCAGCGCCAACTCACAGATCAGCGCACCAGCCAGGCACGTGCCGAGGCCCTCACCTGGCCAAGGGTCAGACCTCAACCCGAAGCCGAACAGGAGCAGCTCCTCGGCGACCAGCAACTCGACCCCTCCCATCCAGTCTCGTCCGAAACGTTCGCGACCACTCTCATCGTCACCTGAGTGTGCCATGGCACGTCGCGTACCCTGCCGCGTGTTCGGGGAACACCGCCAAAACGGTTACTCAGCGGAGCCCGATCAAAACCCACGTCAACCGCATCTCACCGAACACGAGCTTCGAGACCGCATCCAAGCAGCCGCATCCTACACGAACCACACGTAACCGGCGTCGTGCAACCCGGTGCCGGCAGACCTCCGGACACTCCATTCGGCCAGCACAGCAGGCAACGATCAGGACCCGCTGAGCCCCACTGCCAAAGCAGCAGCGTGCTGCGCCTTCGCGACGCTGCTCCTCAGGCGAGAAACAGGCGCGTCCCGGCAGCAGGCCGGCGCTTGCGGTCTGGACGACCAGCAGGTCAGCCGACGGACGGGATCGCGTCCTATCTCGCTTCCGCTTCCAGTTTCGAAAAGGATTGCGCAAGCCCGGGCTCGCCGTCCGTCCCGCGGGCAAATCGGCTGGCTCAGCACTTCCACTTACATCCACGGAGCGGCGAAGGAGTCGAACCTTCCAGCGCGATCAGACGCGCCCCACCGGTTTTGAAGACCGGGCGGGTCACCGGACCCGGGCCGCTCCAGGCACTCACATTGTGACTGTGATCCTGCCGGGCTCACCGTCGACGAGTTCACCCACCAGGGCCCCGGGAACTTCGCCGGCCCGGTCTGACGGGACGGCGACCAACAACCCGCCCGACGTGGTCGCATCACACACCAGCCGCCGTCTCGCCTCGGGGACCTCCTCGGCGAACTCGGTAAACCCCTCCGCATAGGACCGGTTTCCCGCACTCCCCCCGGACACCCCGAAGTCACCCTCGAGCAGTTCTAGGGCGCCGTCGATCGCCGGGACCATCCGACCGTCGATCCGGGCTGCCACGCGGCTCGCCAACCCCAGGGAGTGGAGGTGTCCGAGCAGACCGAACCCAGTCACATCGGTCATCGCCGTGGCACCCGCCGCCCGCGCGGACGCCCCGCCGATGTCGTTGAGCGTCGTCATCACCTCGACCGCCCGGCCGAGCAGCCGGTCGTCGATCACGCCGCGCTTGCGCGCCGTCACGACCGCCCCGACTCCGAGTGGCTTCGTCAGGACGAGAACGTCCCCCGGCCGGCCGCCGGCGTTCGAGATCACCTCGTCCGGGTGGACCAGTCCCGTGACCGCCATCCCGTACTTCGGCTCGGCGTCGTCGATCGAGTGGCCGCCGACGATCGACACGCCCGCCCGCGCGGCGGTCTCGGCGCCCCCGCGCAGGATCTCCCGGAGCACGTCACCGCCGAGGCGCTCGAGCGGAAAGGCGACGACATTCATCGCCGCGACCGGTGTCCCGCCCATCGCATACACGTCGGATAGGGCATTGGCGGCCGCAATCCGACCGAAATCGAACGGGTCGTCGACAATCGGAGTGAAGAAATCAATCGTCAAGACCAGCGCCAGGTCGTCCGAGACGCGGAAGACCGCCGCGTCGTCGGCCGTGTTCGACCCCACGAGAACCCGGTCGTCGACGATCCCCGGGAGGCCGCGGACCAGCGGCAGGAGGGCCGCGGCCGGCAGCTTGCAGCCGCAGCCGGCACCGTGGGCGAGTGACGTCAGGGCGAGGGGTCTACTCATCTTGCACTCGATCCTATGTCCGGTTGCCGGTCATCCGCGGTCGAAGCGGCGGCGGACGACCCGCCGGTTGTCGGGCAGCCGCTTCGTCACCCGGCTGGCGTCGAGGTGCTCGAGCCAGGCCTGCGCGAACTTCCGTGAGGTTCCGAGCTCGTCCCGAAGACGTCCCAGCGTGATCGAGCCCTCCGTCTCGATCACGTCGACCACCCGCCGGCTGACGTCTTCGACCGCCGATCGGTGGGCGTACATGTCCCGGCCGACGCGGACGGCGATGCCGGCCGACCGCAACGCGGCCAGTTCACCCGCTTTGCTTTCGAGCGCCGACACGGGCTCCGGATGATGGCCGGCTTCCCGCAACCGTTCGGCAAGGGCGACCGCCGACTCCGACAACGGCTCCGCCTCGTCCTCCTCGCGAGGGTCGTCCGCCGCCGGCGACGGATCCGGCTCCGCCTCCCCCCGGCGGACGCGCTCCAGGCGCTCGACCGCAGGCGAGCTCCGCCCGTGGCGGCGGGCGGCCGGGTCGAGCACGGTTCCCCCGCCGAGCGTGTCCGGCGGGGCAACCGACCGGACGACGAGGCGGTCACCGCGGCCGGCCAGGACCGGCTGCTCCAGGCGGACCTGCCACAGGCCGTCGCTCAGCTCGACCACCCGGCCGGCGGCCGTTCGCGTCCCGTGGTGGACCTGAACTCGCTCGCCGTCGTCGGCCGCAGCCCCGAGGTCGAGCGCGCAGTCGAGAATCGTCGTCGGCTCGATCTCCGAATCCCCGGACACCAGGGCATCCCCCCGTGAGAGCTCGCGAACGCCGATCCCGCTCAGGTTGACCGCCACCCGCTGGCCGGCGTCGGCCGTTTCGACCGCCTCGTCGTGGACCTGGACCGACCGGACGCGGACCTCGCGTCCGCCCGGGAGGAGAACCAGCTCGTCGCCGCGGGTGACCCGGCCCGACCACAGCGTCCCCGTGACGACCGTTCCCGCGCCCTTGATCGTGAAGACCCGGTCGATGTGGAGAACCGTCGCCCGCGTTCCCGACGCCCGGCCGGCAAGGCGGCCGGCGACGCGGCTGAGCGCGTCGGCGACGGCCGCGACTCCGTCGCCCGTCCGCGCCGAGCACGGGACGATCTCGACGCCCGGGAGGAGCTTGGCCGCCTGGGCGGACGCCCGTCCGGGATCCGTCCGGTCGGTCTTCGTGATCGCGACCACCCCCTCGTCGACTCCGAGACCGGCGAGCACGGCCGCGTGCTCCTGAGTCTGGGGCATCACCCCGTCGTCAGCGGCGATCACCATCAAATAGAAGTCGATCCCCCCGGCACCGGCGACCATCGTCCGGACAAACCGCTCGTGCCCGGGAACGTCGATCACCGACACCCGCCTGCCGTCCGGCAGGCTCAGGAGGGCGTAGCCGAGCTCGATCGACATCCCCCGGGCCTGCTCCTCCGGCAGCCTGTCGGTGTCCACGCCGGTCAGGGCGGCGACGAGGGCCGTCTTCCCGTGGTCGATGTGCCCGGCCGTGCCCAGCGTGAGCGGTGGGTCGCCGGTCGTCACCGCGTCGAGCATAGTCGCCTCCCGGCCGATCGCCGGCGACCGGCTGGTAGCGTGGACCGATGTCGACACGGCGCCCAGCCCGCGGTGGATTCGCCGGCCTGGCGACGGTCCTCGCGTCCTTGCTCGTCGTCTCGACCGCCGCCGCCCACCGACCGCCGACGAACGCCGAGTTCCGGGGGATCGAGCGGGCCGTCGACCAGTACACAAAGCACTTCTACTGCGCCTCACCCGGAGCCGTCGACGTCTCGACCCGCGACTCCCGGTGGGCTGCGGCCTTCGGCGTCAGCAACTGCGGCAGCGGAAGCATCGAGGCCCGCTTCTATCTCCGGCGGCCGAGCCACCTCGTCGACCGCTGGCGGGTCGTCGAGGTCCGGGCACGCCACGGAATCGAGAACGGCAGGGGCCCCGCATGCGCGAGCCGGCGAGTCCCGGCCGACATCCGCTGCGGCGTCCACGGCCGCTCCTGACTCCCCGGCCCGCCGCGTCCCCCGGCCCGCTCGTCAGCCCGCGGCCGATACGACCGCCGCGCCCACGAGGTCTGCCTCCCGGTCGGTGAGGGTCCTCACGTCCAGCAGGAGTCGGCCCCCGTGGATTCGCCCGACCACCGCCGGGTCACCGGCCCGCAGGCGAGCCGCCAAGTCGTCGCATCCCCCCCGGCCAGGGTCGATCGCGACGACCGGGCCGGAGAGCTCGAGCAGCGGAAGGGCGCCGCCCCCGACCCTCGCACTCGCCCGGATGACCTCCCCGCCAGTCACTCCGGCCAGCCGGCGGGCTCGGGCGTCGAGCTCCGACGGGTCGGCGCAGAGCATCTGGAGGACCGGAATCTCCGAGACGGCTGCCGCCGGGTCCCGGTAGAGCGCGAGGGTCGCCTCGAGAGCGGCGAGCGACAGCTTGTCGATCCGCACGGCCCTGGCCAACGGGTGTCGCCGGCACGCGTCGATCGCCTCACGGCGGCCGACGAGGATCCCCGCCTGGGGTCCGCCGAGCAGCTTGTCGCCCGAGAACACGACCACCGCCGCCCCGGCCCGGACCGATCGCCGGACCGCCGGCTCGTCGGTAAGGAGCTCCAGCTCGTCGGCCAGGACGCCCGACCCGACGTCGTCGATCACGGGGACGCCGAGTCGGCAGAGCGGCTCGATCTCGACGGTCTCGACGAACCCGAGCTGGCGGAAGTTCGACGGATGGGCCCTGAGGATCGCGCCCGTCTGGTCGCCGATCGCCGCCGCATAGTCGGCCAGCCGAGTCCGGTTCGTCGTCCCCACCTCGACGATCCGCGTCTGCGCCTGGCCGAGGATCTCCGGGATCCGGAACCCCCCGCCGATCTCGATCAGCTGGCCACGCGAGACGACGGTCTCCCGGCCGGCGGCGAGCGCCCCCACGGCGAGGAGGACGCCGGCCGCGCAGTTGTTGACCGCGATCCCAGCCTCGGCCCCCGTCAGCTCGCGGAGCAGTCGGTCGACGTGGTCGTGACGCGACCCCCGCTCGCCGACCGCCAGATCGAACTCGAGGTTCGAGTAGCCGTCGGCCGCCCGGCCGACCGCCGCCCGCGCCTGGGCGGCGAGCGGTGCCCGCCCGAGGTTGGTGTGGACGACAACACCCGTCGCATTCAGGACCCGCCTCAACTGCGGTGCGAGACGGCCTCTCGCCCGCCCGACGAGGTCGACCTCGTCGGTCGCTCCCCCGACGAGCTCCGCCCGCCGCTCGGCGAGCTCCGCCCGCGCGACCGACGCCGCCAACCGGTCGACCGACGGCAGGTCCCGGAGCCGGCCGTTCACGCTCACGTCCGTGTCCACGCCCGCCCCACCCCGATCGGGATCCCCCATGCCGACGAGAATAGTCGCGGCGGCGGTTCAGGCGGCCGAGCGCGGCTCGTAGAAGCGAAGGCGATTCGACGCCGGATCGATCAGCTGCATCTCCCGTCCGCCGGCCGGACCCGGCTCGACGCCCGGATTGAGGAACGGGTAGTCGCGGTCGGCCAATTCCGAGTGGAGGGCGTCGAGGTCGTCGGTCACGACGAGCACGGCCGTTCCCGGAGTCCCGTCGTCGTGATGGGACGACAGGTGGAGTCGGAGGCCCCCCCGCGAGACCTGCATGTAGACGGGCCGGTCGCCCTCGCCGTCCTGCCAGTCGACGGTGCACCCGAGGTAGTCGACGTAGAAGCGGAGCGTCGCGGGAATGTCGAAGCACCGGAGGATCGGGACGGCCTGCTGAATCTCGATGCTCATGGGAGTTGGCTCCGCTTCCGGGTCATGCGACGAACTTGCGCTCCAGGTCAGCGAAGAAGGCCGCCGACAGTCGGTCGAACTCGTCCGCCGTCAGCCTGATCGGGTCGCCGGGCGTGAGCCCGACGATCGACTCCCCGGGGACGTACTTGATCACCTTGTTGCCGCGGAAGATCCCGTCATGGTTGAGCAACGACTCGCAGATCAGCTCGACTTCGTTGAGCGGATTGCCGTCCTTCCCCGTCGCCGTTCGGAGCCGGTGGACGAAGTGGCGGTCGAGGACGAGCGTCATGTTGTTGAAGAACAGGGAATCGAAGTCCTCGAGGGCCGGACCGGCGTCCCGGCCCTTCGCGTCGGCGACCGCGTCGGTCAGTCGCCTGTGAGCCGCGAGCTGGAGGTCGACGGCGGCCTTCGCGCGGTCGAGCTCCTCCCGGGTGTAGGTCTTTCGGCCGAGCATCGGGATCTCATCCTTTCGTGGTTCGCCGGTCAGACCCGCCGGCGGTAGCGGAGATAGACGACAGCCGTCGAGACAGACGCCAATCGAGTAGACCAGCTTCGGCATCAGGCTCCTCGTCCGGGAGTATCGTGGCCGGATGCCGCCGCCGTCGACCCGGTCCCCGGCGCCTGATTGCGAGAGCGGCTTCGGCGAGGCGGTCGACGAGCCCCCGACGATCAGCGCGGAGCTCGACCGGTGGCTGACCGGCGACGGCCTGAAGACTCTCGGCGGGCTGATCGAGGTCTTCGGGAAGAAGAGCTTCGCGATCCTCTTCGTCCTCCTGCTCGGCGTCTCCGCGCTCCCCCTGCCGACAGGCGGCGCGACCCACGTCTTCGAGATCATCGCTGGCCTCCTCGCCCTCGAGTTGATCGCAGGCCGCGAGCAGATCTGGCTTCCCGACCGGTGGAGGCGACTCGAACTGGCCGGCAGCAAGCGCCAACGATTCATCGCCGCGCTGCTGAAGTCGATCCGCAAGCTCGAGCGGATCTCCCGTCCTCGGATGGCCTTCGTCTTCGACCGGCGCCTCACCAACATCGGCTTCGGGCTGCTCGTCCTCGGCGGATCGGCCGCCGCCTTTCTCGCGCCGCCGTTCACCGGCCTCGACACCCTCCCGTCGCTCGGAGTCGTCCTCGTATCGCTCGGCATCCTCCTCGAGGACATCGCGATCGTCCTCGTCGGAATCGTCCTCGGGATCGCCGGGGTCGCCCTCGAGGTCGTGCTCGGCAGGGCGGCGATCCACACGATCGGCAGCCTCTTCTAACGTGGCGTCGAGAACTCCGACTCGGACGATTCTCCCGGGCCCCCTCGGCCTCCTCCGCACCCTGGGCCTCCCCGGCCTCCTCCGCCCCTCGCCTCCCCGGCCTCCTCGGCCTCCTCGGACTGCTCGGGCTCCCGCTCGCGGCCTGCGGGGGAGGAGGGGGCGGTGGCGGCCGCGCTGGAGCCGCCCAGCAGCCCCCGCCGGCGAAGACGACCCCCCACGACCCCTCCGGCCCTCCGCCCGGGCGGGTCGTCCAAGCTCGTCCAGTATCTCCTCAAGGAGGGGGAGGGCGGTTTCACGCTGTTCTCGGTGGCCGTCGACGAACCGACCGTGACCGACTGGATGAAATCGAGCCAGTCGACCCCCGCGGACGCACGGCGCGTCGTGCAGGAGGGCTTCCACGACGCGCTCCAGCAGCAGACGGCCACGCCGACCGGCGGCACGGGCCTGGACTTCGTGCTCGAGTTGGGATCGGCCGCGGCTGCCAGGCACGAGGAGGCGGTTGAGCTGAGCGAGGACATCACCGAACAGGGCCACGTCCGTGTGTCCCGCTTCACGGCCGCCGGGATTCCCGCGTCCAAGGGGATCTCGGCTTCCGAGGGAAGGAAGGGCTCGGCCGCCAACCTGCTGTTCACCGTCGGACGGTGCCTGATCCTCGTCGGAAGTGGCGGAGTCGACCCGCGGTACAAGGCCGACGTGATCGCCGGGGCCCGAGCGCTCTACCGCCGGACCGCCCACGCCCCGGGGTCCTGCACCTCGGGCGGGCTGCTCCAGGTCTGACCCCACAGGCGCCGTCGACTCCTCCGCCGTGCGGTCGAGCCGTGCGGTCGAGCCGTGCCGTCGGGCCGGGCGGTCGAGCCGTGCCGTCGGGCCGTGCGGGCGAGCCGTGCGGTCGGGCCTCCAGAAATTTCTCGCGAGAGGCCGCATCTTCCGTTTTCCCCGGCCCCCGGCGGGGAACCTCCGCGAGCGTGCCGCCCGCCCGCCCCGTTCCCCGCCCTGCCTCGCGCCGCTGCCTCCGCCCACTGCCCCAACCCCCTGCCACCCGCGTCCCCGGCGCCCACCGGCCCACAGGCACCCACCGACCGACGCCCACCGGCGGGCACCCACCGACCACCGACCCCACCGACCCACCGACCCGGAGACCACCCTCGTGTCCGACCTGACCAGCAGTGACCAGATCAGCCGCCGCCGGGCCCTGGCCCTCGGCGGGGGCGTCGCCGCAACCTCGTTCGTCGCCGCGGCGATTCCGCGACCAGCGATGGCCGCAACCGCGGCCGCCGGCAGGACGAAGGGACTCCTGACCCAGAAGGGAAAGCTCCCGGCCCGGCAGATCCAGGACATCGTCGGAGCGGAGGGAACCGTCAGCCACGGGATCCTCGGGATCGAGATCGCTCGGACTGACATCGGGAACGTCGCCGGCCCGCTCGGCGTGACGTTCACGCCGTCGTTCGAGATCAACGGGACGCTGACCTTCCAGCCGCTCGGGCATGGCCTGGCGTTCTTCAACGGGGATCTGCCCCTCCTGGCGAGCGAGACCAACGGCTTCATCGACGCCCTGCTCGCCAACGGCCTGGTCTTCCAGGCGTTCCACCAGCACTTCACCGAGACCACGCCCAACGTCTGGTTCATCCACTTCCGGGGCCTCGGCAGGCCCCTCAGCCTGGCGCGGGCGGTCCACAACGCCTTGAAGGCGACGGGGACCCCGCTGCCGCAGAAGATGCCGTCGAAGCCGACGAGCCCACTCGACGACAAGCGCCTGGGGTCGATTCTCCACGGGGACGCGCAGGTCGGCGATGCGGGCTCTGTGACGGTGACCGTCGGCCGGAGCGACAAGATCGCGATCGGTGGCGTCGAGGCGTCTCCGGACGCGAACATCTTCACCGAGGTCCAGTTCGCGCCGCTCCCGTCCCCGGGACAGGCAGCCGTGGCCCCGGACTTCTCGATGACGTCGTCAGAGATCGGGTCGGTGATGAGGGTGATGCGGCGGCAGGGGTGGTTCGTGGGGTGCCTGTACAACCAGGAGACCGCGGAGAGCCCGCAGCTGTACTTCTCCCACATGCTGAAGACCGGGGACGCGTATGCGCTGGCCGCCGAGGTCCGGCGGGGCCTCGACCGGACGCAGTCGAGATGACGTGCCGGCGGAGGTGAGAGTCGAACACCATGCACCCGCTGCTGCGTCAACTGAGGGGTGATCGCCTCGGCCTCGGGCCGGCCGTCCAGTCGGACTCGAGCAGGGACCTCAAAGCGCGGACGGCGACGGCCGATCGGGTGGTCAAGTCGGTCTGCCCGTACTGCGCGGTCGGGTGCGGCCAGTCGATCTACGTCACGGACGAGAAGGTCGTCCAGATCGAGGGGGACAAGGACTCGCCGATCTCGCGGGGGAGGCTCTGCCCCCGGGGATCGTCTTCGCTGTCGCTGGTCACGACGCCGACCCGGGAGACGAGGGTCCGGTACCGGCGGGCGCGGTCGACCGAGTGGGAGGACCTCGACCTCGACGTGGCGATGGACATGATTGCCGACCGGGTGATCGAGACCCGCCGGCGGACGTGGGAGGACACCGGGGAGGACGGATCGCTCCTGAACCGGACGCGGGGGTTCGCCCACCTGGGTGGGGCGACGCTCGACAACGAGGAGAACTACCTGATCAAGAAGTGCTTCTCGGCGTTGGGGGCCGTGTCGATCGAGAACCAGGCCCGCATATGACACTCGTCGACCGTCCCCGGTCTGGGGACGTCGTTCGGGCGGGGGGGCGCCACCAACTTCCTGCAGGACCTCCAGAATGCTGACTGCATCCTGATCGAGGGTTCGAACATGGCCGAGTGTCACCCGGTCGGTTTCCAGTGGGTGATGGAGGCACGTGAACGGGGGGCGAAGATCATCCACGTGGATCCGCGGTTCACGCGAACGAGCGCGGTCGCCGGCCTGCACGTGCCGATCCGGACGGGGACGGACATCGTCTGGCTGGGTGCCCTGATCAACCACGTTCTCGAGGGCGGCCACGAGTTCCGGGAGTACGTCGTCCGCTACACCAACGCGGCGACGGTCCTCTCGAAGGATTGGGTCGACACCGAGGATCTCGACGGGGTCTTCTCGGGCTTCGACGCGACCGACCGGTCGTATGACCCGTCGAGCTGGCGCTACGCCGGGATGGAGCCGCCGCCGGCGGCGGGCGAGCCGATCAGCGCAGAGCAGAGCCACGGAGCCCACGGAGCCGACCTCGAGTCGGGCGAGCCGCCGGTCGTCGACGAGACGCTCGAGGATCCGCGGTGCGTCTTCCAGGTCCTCAAGCGGCATTTCGCCCGCTACACGTCGGAGCTCGTCGAGGAAGTCTGCGGGATCGGGCCGGACGTCTTCCGGGAAGTGGCGGAGACCCTGATCGGGAACTCGGGCGCCGAGCGGACGACGGCGTTCGTCTACTCGGTCGGGTGGACCCACCACACGACGGGTGCCCAGTACATCCGGGCGGCGTCGATCCTCCAGCTCCTGCTGGGGAACATCGGACGGCCGGGCGGGGGGATCCTCGCGCTGCGGGGGCACGCGTCGATCCAGGGGTCGACGGACATCCCGACGCTCTACAACATCCTCCCGGGTTATCTGCCGATGCCGAGCGCGAGTCCCGAACTGACACTTGACTCCCACGTCGAGAAGATCACCCCGCCGGCCGGCTTCTGGGGCCACTCGCGGGAGTACATGGTCTCGCTCCTGAAGGCGTGGTGGGGGGACGCGGCGACAGCGTCAAACGACTTCTGCTTCAACCATCTGCCGCGGATCGACGGGGACCACTCGATCTATCCGACGATCATGGACATGCGCGACGGGAAGGTCGAGGGGTTCTTCGTGATGGGTGAGAACCCGGCGGTCGGGTCGGGGAACTCGAAGCTTCACCGGCTGGCAATGGCCGAGCTGAAGTGGCTGGTGGTCCGCGACCTCCAGATGATCGAGTCGGCGACCTTCTGGAAGGACGGGCCGGAGGTCGAGACGGGCGAGCTCGACCCGCGGGAGATCGATACGGAGGTCTTCTTCCTGCCGGCGGCGGCACACACCGAGAAGGACGGGTCGTTCACGAACACCCACCGTCTCCTCCAGTGGCACCGGAAGGCGATCGAGCCGCCGGACGACTGCCGGTCAGAGCTGTGGTTCATGTTCCATCTGGGCAGGCGGATCCGCGAGAAGCTGGTCGACTCGATCGATGCCCGAGACCAGGCGATCCTCCAGCTGACCTGGGACTACGACCTCAAAGGACCAACGGCGGACCCCGACGCCGAGCAGGTGCTGCGGGAGATCTCGGGGTTCGGCTGGCCCGACGGAGAGGCGGTCTCGGGATACACGAAGCTCAAGGGAGACGGGTCGACGGCCTGCGGGTGCTGGATCTACTCGGGGGTCTACGCCGACGAGGTCAATCAGGCGGATCGCCGCAAGCCGGGCCAGGAGCAGGACCAGGTCGCGGCGGAGTGGGGCTGGGCGTGGCCGGCGAACCGGCGGATCCTCTACAACCGGTGCTCAGCCGACCCGGCCGGGCGGCCGTGGTCGGAGCGCAAGGCGTACGTCTGGTGGGATTCGGCCGAGGAGAAGTGGACGGGTCACGACGTGCCGGACTTCGTCGCCGACAAGAACCCGTCGTATACGCCGCCGGACGGCGCGGAGGCCGAAGACGCGCTGCGGGGCGACGAGCCGTTCGTCATGCAGCCCGACGGTAAGGGGTGGCTGTTCGCGCCGACCGGGCTGACCGACGGGCCGCTGCCGAGCCACTACGAGCCGAAGGAGTCTCCGGTCGGCAACGCCGTTTATCCGGCCCACCGTGCGAGTCCGACGATCGAGGAGTTCCACCGCGACGATAACCTCTACAACCCCGCGGGCGACGAGCCGGGGGCCGACGTCTATCCGTACGTGCTGAGCACCTACCGGATCGCCGAGCATCACACGGCGGGCGCGATGTCCCGGACGCTCCCCCACCTCGCCGGACTGGCTCCCGAGCTGTTCGTCGAGGTCTCACCGGAGCTGGCCGACGAGCGGGGACTCGAGCACAACGGGTGGGCGACGGTCGTCACGGAGCGCACAGCAGTCGAGGCCAGGGTGATGGTCACCGAACGTGTGACTCCGCTCGAGATCGCCGGCCGGCGGTGCCATCAGGTCGGTCTGCCGTATCACTGGGGCTGGTCGGGCCTGGCGACCGGCGACTGCGCCAACGACCTGCTGGCTCTGGCGCTCGATTCGAACGTCCACATCTCGGAGTTCAAGTCGGCGACGTGTGACGTGCGGCCGGGCCGCCGTCCGCGGGGGCCGGGATTGCTCGACCTGGTAGAGAGCTACCGGCGGCGGGCGGCGGGGGACTCGAGATGAGCGGCTTCGACCTGGAGATCGAGCTCTACGACAAGTCGGCTCAGCACGCGCGGATGGGCTTCTTCACCGACACGTCGCTGTGCATCGGGTGCAAGGCGTGTGAAATCGCGTGCAAGGAGTGGAACGATGTCCCCGAGGCGGATCTCGTCCACCGGGGGATGTCGATGGACAACACGGGGACGCTGGGCGCCGACACGTGGCGGCATGTCGCGTTCATCGAGGAGCGCCAACCTGTCGAGCTCGGGGACGACGGCGCGGGCGGCCTGCGGTGGTTGATGTCATCGGACGTCTGCAAGCACTGCACGCACGCGGCGTGTCTCGAGGTCTGCCCGACAGGTGCGCTGTTCCGTACGGAGTTCGGGACCGTCGTCGTGCAGGAGGACATCTGCAACGGGTGCGGCTACTGCGTCCCGGCGTGCCCGTTTGGTGTCATCGACAAGCGTAAGGACGACGGGCGGGCGTGGAAGTGCACACTGTGCTACGACCGTCTGAAGGAGGACCAGACGCCGGCGTGTGCCCAGGCGTGTCCGACCCAGTCGATCCAGTTCGGCGAGCTCGAGGATCTCCGCGACAGGGCCGAGCAGCGGGTCACCCAGCTGGTCGAGAGCGGCGAGGCGGGCGCCCAGCTCTACCTGGCGGATCCGTCGGACGGGATCGGCGGGGCGGGGGCGTTCTTCCTCCTGCTCGACGAGCCCGAGGTCTACGGGCTGCCGCCGGACCCGAAGGACACGACGGCTGACCTGCCGGGGATCTGGAAGGCGACGGCGCTCGCGGCCGGGACGCTCCTGGCCGGCGTGCTCGGGGCGGCATTCGCGGGCAGAAGCCGTTGATCATGGACGGTGATCTGGGGGCGATGGGCGGCGGGCGCGACAGCGGGGGAGACGGTTCTCGGTCGGGTGACGGGCGCGCGCCGTCGGGCAGGGGCCACGATGGGGGGTCGCGCGGGGGCGGCGATCGGGGGTCGGTCGGAGGCCGCGACGGCGGGCCCACGGTGCCGCGGGCGGTGCCACGGTCCTACTACGGCCAGCCGATCCTCAACAAGCCGACCTGGACGTGGGAGATCCCGGCTTACTTCTTCGTGGGGGGAATGGCTGGAGCGTCGGCTCCGCTGGGGCTGGTCGCGAGCCTCCAGGGGAACCGGCCCCTCGCCCGGGCGGCATCCGCCGCCGCGGTCGGGGGAGCGGCGCTCAGCCCGGTGCTGCTGATCAGTGACCTCGGACGGCCGGAGCGGTTCTTGAACATGCTGCGGGTGTTCAAGCCGACGTCGCCGATGAGCGTGGGGTCATGGATCCTCGCGAGCTTCGGCCCGGCGGTGGCGCTGGGGGCGGGGCGCGAGCTGCTGGGCATCCTGCCCCGGCTCGGACGGGCGGGCCAGGTCGCCGGGGCGGTGCTGGGTCCGGGGCTGTCGACCTACACGGGCGCTCTCCTGGCGAACACGGCGGTTCCGGCATGGCACGAGGCTCGCCGGGAGCTGCCGTTTGTCTTCGCGGGGAGCTCGCTGGCAAGCGCCGCGGGTGTGGCGCTGCTCCTGACGCCACCCGTCGACGCGGCGATCCCCCGGCGGATGGCCGTCGTCGGTGCGGTCCTGTCGCTCGGGGCGACGGCGGCGATGGAGCACCGACTCGGTGAGCTGGGTGCCCCCTACCGGGAGGGCGGGGCGGCAGCGCGGATCGCGCGGACGGCGAAGACGCTGATGGCGACGGGCGGACTCGTCGTGGCCGCGCGGGCGCGGCGTGAGCGGAGGCGGCCGGTCCTGGGCGGGCTGGCGCTGCTCGGAGGATCCGGATTCGAGCGGTGGGCGATCTTCAAGGCGGGCGTGGCGTCGGCGGCCGACCCTGCGGCGACGGTCGGGCCGCAGCGGGCGCGTCGGAACGCGACGGAGCGCGCGGCCGCCCGAGGGGATCGGTCGGCGGCGCCGGCGAGACCAGACGGAGCCGGCGAGGGGAGCGAGGGGCCTGGAGGAGCCGCGGAGAGCGAGACGTCCGGGCGATGAGCCGAGCCGAGCCAGGGGTCCGGGAGACGGGCCGCAAGGAGCCAGGGATCTGGGCGTTGGGCCGGACGGGGTCGATGGACGGACTGAAGCCGGTCGTCCACGACGGGATCCGGGACGTCCTGGCGGTCGAGGAGCCGCTGGAGATACGGGTCGACGGGGTGGCGCTGGCGGTGACGATGCGGACGCCGGGCCACGACGACGAGCTGGCGGTGGGCTTCCTCTACGGCGAGGGGTTGATCTCCGGTCCGCGGGAGGTCGGCCTGACCGACGATCTTGCGGCGAACACGATCGACGTGCGGGGGCGACTCGACCGGCAGGCGGGGACGCGGCGGTTCTACACGACATCGTCGTGCGGGGTCTGCGGGAAGGGGGCCCTCGAGGAGGTCGCGGTCGACGCACCGCGGCTGGGGCCGGGACCAAGGATCGGCCGGACAGTGCTGGCGGACCTGCCGAACCGACTCGTCCAGCCGGGCTTCGCGAGATCGGGCGGCCTCCACGCGACGGGGCTCTTCGACGAGTCGGGGGAGCTCGTCTGCGTGCGGGAGGATGTCGGGCGCCACAACGCGATGGACAAGGTCGTCGGCTGGGCGCTCGGCCGGGGGCTCCTGCCGCTGGAGGGGCACGTCCTGTGTGTCACGGGACGCCTGTCGTTCGAGCTGGTCCAGAAGGCTGCGGTCGCCGGAGCGCCGATCCTCGTCGGCGTGGGGGCGCCGACCTCGCTTGCGGTTGCGGTGGCGGCCGACCGGGAGATGACCCTGTGCGGCTTCGCGCGGGCCGGGCGAATCAACGTCTACTGCGGGGACGAGCGGGTCGCGGGCTGAGCCTGGCGGGAGCGTCCGGGAGGTCCGCGAGGTCCGGGAGGTCCGGGAGGGCCGGAAGAGCCGGGAGGGCCGGGAGGTCCGGAAGCGAGTACCTTGTCATGCAAGACAGATCGTGCTACCTTGCCAGACATGGCAACCAGCGAGCGACGGCGAACGGAACTGCTCCGCGGGGTCCTCGACCTCTGCCTGCTGTCCGTGATGCAGGAGGGACCGGCCTACGGCTATGAGATGACGAAGCGGCTGCGGGCCCGGGGGCTGTCGATCGTCGGTGAGGGTTCGATCTACCCACTGCTCGGGCGGTTGGAGCGCGACGGGCTGGTCGAGACGCATCGGGCAGCGAGCAACGGAGGGCCGCCGCGGAAGTACTACCAGGCGTCCCGGGAGGGTCAGACGGTGCTAGCGGCCGGGGTGTCGGAGTGGCGGGCGGCGCGGGATGCGATAGATGGTGTACTTGGACTCGCCGAAGTGGAGGTGACGCCGTGAGCCTGTTCGTCGAAGAGTGCCGCCACGAGTGGAGGCGGCTCGGGGTCCCGGACCCGATCGCCAACGAGATGGCAGCCGACCTCGAGGCCGACCTCGCCGAAGCCGCGGCGGATGGCCTGTCAGCTGAGCAGGTGCTCGGGAGCGGCGCGTTCGACGCGCGGTCGTTCGCGGCGTCCTGGGCGACCGAGCGCGGCGTGACCGCACCACCGTCGTCTCCACCGCCCCCGACCCTGAACCCGACCCCGACCTCTCCACCAACCCCGACCCTCACCCCGGCCCCGACCCCGACCCCGAGCCCGACCCCTCCAGCAACCCCGACCCTGACCACGGCCCCGACCCTGACCCCCGCCCCGACCCTGACCACGGCCCCGACCCTGACCCCCGCCCCGACCCTGACCACGGCCCCGACCCCGACCCCGACCCCGACCCCGACCCCGACCGGCAGACGGCCGGCGCGAGGCCCGCGGCGGAGCATCAGCCCCGCACTCGCGGCGATCGCGATCATCGCCACCTTCGGCCTGGCGCTCGCGCTCCTGTCGGACCGCTCCGGCTCAACGTCGATGGCCGTACCGACGGGCTTCGGGCTCCCGCCGGGCCCAGATGCCCCAAGCCGGGTGTTCGCATTCCCGGAGGGTCCGACGTCAGCGCACGACCTCGCCCACGCGCTCGGCGCCGTCCTCCTGGTGGTCGCGCTGGTCGGGCTGGTCCTTGCCGTGGTCTACCGGTCGCCGTGGGTCAACCTCGGCCGATGGTCGGCGCGTGCGTCGATGATTGGCGACGGCAGCGAGGAAGAGCCCGGCCGCTGATCGAGTTCGCGACCGCGCCATTGGCGAGTCGCTCGAGTTCGCGACCGACGCCGTAAGCGTCCGCTCTTGGCGGCCTAGCCTGGGCCGGCGTCGGCGACCGGCTGGCCGACGGTCAGACGGTTGCCGTCGGGGTCGGTGATCAGCGTGAAGCGGACGTTGCCGGCGATCTCCTCGACCGGGCCGGCGGCGATTTCCCGCTCAGTGAGTCCGGCCAGGAAGGCGTCGAGGTCGTCGACGATCAGCGTGTGCGCGGCCGAACCGGCGCGATCGCCGTCGGCCACGAGGCATAGCCAGCCCGCCTGGCTCATCTGCCAGGCGGCCTCGTCCTCGCTCGGAAGGAGATCGGCCGGCCGGCCGACGAACCGCGCGTACCACGCCCGCGACAGCGTGTAGTTGGCCACGGGTATCCCGGCGAACACGTGGGCGAACAACATCCACGCACAGTACTAGGAGCTTTGGCGCTGAGATCCCCGGGCGCGATACCCGACGAGGGCTCGGGATCTGTGCGACGCTTCGCGGGTGCGGCCTACCCTGTTCGACTTCGCCGGCGGCCAGCCCGCCTTCGTCGCGCTCGCCACCGCCCACCATGCTCGCTGCCTCGCCGACCCCGAGCTCAACCATCCGTTCTCCCATCCGGGGCAGAACCCCCAGCACGTCGAGCGACTGGCGGCCTACTGGGCCGAGGTGCTCGGCGGACCGCCGACCTACTCGCAGTCGTGCGGCGACGAGTCGGCCGTCCTCGAGATACACGCGGGGCACGGCGACATGACCGATCTCGGCCGGCGCTTCGTCGCGTGCTTCGCGGGCGCCCTCGACGACGCCGGCCTCCCGACCGACCCGGCGTTTCGTGCGGCGATGCTCGCCTACATGCGCTGGGCCGTCGACGTCGTCCTGTCCTACGGCGACGAGGACGTCGTGGTGCCTGCGGCGGCGGCGATGCCACGCTGGGGTTGGGACGGCCTGCAGGCTTGAGCCTCGCCGCCCTGCAGGCTTGAGCCACGACGGCCCCCAGGCTTGAGCCACGACGGCCTGCAGGTTTGAAGCCCGGTCGCCGGCCGCCTCGGTCGGGTCGCTCCGAGCAACATCCGTCGAGATCGCCCACGAGCCGCCCGTCAGGCCGTAGTGTCTCCGGTCGAAGGGCTAGTAGATGCGCCTCGGCCGTCAACTCAACCGCCACCTTCGGATGTTCGGCGCGGGTCTACCGACGCTGCTCGTCTTCGCGCTCGCCGCGTGGTGGATCGCCTCGTACGGCGCGCCCTCAGTGCTCGCCGCACCGGCTCACGCTGCCAGTCCCCGGCCTGGCCACGCGCACGCGCATGCCCACGCCCACTCGCACTCGCACTCGCCCTCGGGAGCGCCCCGGCCGGCTCGTCGGCCCGTCAAGGTGACGGCTCGTGCCGCCGGCCTGACGTCGCGTCCCGAACCCGTCGCGGCCGCGGGCTCCGGCGCCCTGCGATTTGGGATCTATCCGTGGGGATCGGTCGGCGCGAGCGCCACGATCGCGCCGTCGGTTCCCGAGAACGCCGACGCGTCGATGGCCGCGGTCCAGCAGCTGCGCGGCGGCCATCCGTTCGTCGTCCACCTGTACGCCAGCTACACCGACACGTCCATGGCAACGGCCGACGGCATGATCAGCGAAGCCACGTGGTGGTCGGCGAACGGCCTGAAGGTCGCCGCCGTCCTGCGCTACACGCCGACCGACGCGAGCCAGGCCGCCGGATACGTGCCGTGGGTGCGCGCTCTGACGAAGCGTCTCGCGGCGATCCCCGGGACAGTGTCGATCCAGATCGCGAACGAGCCCAACAACCTCTGGCCGGGCACCGGCGACGGGGCGTTCCCCGGCGTGATCGCCGCCATCGCGGCCGGGGTCCCGGCCGCCCGCCGCGAGCTCGTCGCCGATCGGAGGCCCGACGTCCTGGTCGGCTTCAACTGGGCCTCCGGCAGCGCTCCGACGACGACCGACCCGATGTGGAGGCAGTTGCGCCAAGCCGGGGGGACGGCTTTCACGAGCGCCGTCGGATTCGTCGCGGTCAACACGTATCCGGGAACCTGGTCGCCTCCGTCATCGATCGTCGCTCCAACCAGCACGCAGATCGCCGCGGGGATCACCTCGACCCTCAAGGCGCTCCGCCTGACCGACATGCCGGCCGCCGGCGTCGGCGCCGCGGCGATCGTGATCGGCGAAACCGGCTACCCGACCAGCCTGATGCGGACCGAGGTCACGCAGAGCGCCGTCGTCGCAGCGATCATCTCGACGGTCAACTCGATCAAGGCGACCTACGGCGTGAGCGATCTCTACCTCTTCGATCTGCGCGACGGCAACACCGGCTCGGGACAGCTCGAGAACGGTTACGGCATCCTCCACGACGACTATTCGCCCAAGCCCGCGTTCGCGACGCTCCAGCAGCTCGTCGCGAGCATCGGGGTCTAGCCGGGTCGCCGGCACCCGCGCGACCCCAGTCCGGCCGCGGGCCGAGGCACCCGCGCGACCCCGGTCCGGCCGCGGGCCGAGACGCCCGCGCGACCCCGGTCCGGCCGCGGGCCGAGGCGGCCGACGCGGCCCCGGACGAGGTCTTCATCGCCGCGCCGGGCGATCGTCTGCGGCGGCGAGTCGGGAGTCCGGGTCGTCGCCGGCGAGGTACTCCGGCAGTGGCCGGATCAGGACGTAGCCGACGACGGCCGCTGCCGCCAGGACGATCAGGGCGACCCGGTCGCCCTCAGCCGGCCTGAGGATCCCGAACTGGTCGAGGACGAAGATCGTGCCGCTCCACAGGACCAGCGGCCCGATTCCGCTCGAGACCCGCCCGACCAGCCAGAACAGGCCGAAGACCTCGCCCCGCTGGGATTCGGGGACCGCCCGGATCATGTAGACGCGGTCGGCCGTGTGGATCGCGCCCAGGCTGACGCCGACCAGCGGGCCGAGCAGCCACAGCAGCCAGGGAATGCCCGTGGCCCCCGTGACCACGAGCGTGACGCTGACGAGGAGAATCGTCGCGTTGAGGACACGCTTGGGGCCGAACAGTCGGGTCAGCCTCGCGGCCCCGAGGGCGCCGACCACCGAGAAGACGATCGACAGGTCGAGGACGATCGTGACCTGGGAGTCGTCGAAGTGGCCGGTCCGCTTCGCGTAGACCGTCATGAACACGATCAACGTCCCGATCGCGTCGATGTAGAAGAAGCGGCCGACGAGGAACCGCCCGTAGGGCTCGGTCCGAGCCCGCTGGAGCCCCCGGCGCAGGTTGCCGGCGGCCTCGCCGATCGCCGTCCTCGCGTCGAGCCGCCGACGGGGTCCGCGCTCCCTGACCCAGACGAAGCACGGGACCGCGAAGACGAGGAACATGATCGCCGTCGGAATGAAGGCCGACCGGTCGTCGGTGGTGAGCACCGCGGCGAACACGACGCTCGCGAGGGCGACGCCGACGTAGCCCAGCGCGACACCGATGCCCGAGACCTTCGGCTGCTCTGCAGGCGGGGCGATCCCCGCCAGCAGCGGGTCGTACTGGGCCGAGGCCGCCTGATAGCCGAAGATCGCAACGCCGGCGATCGCGAGCGTGATCAGGAGGCCGGCGTGGACGACGCCGAGCAGCGCGGTCATCCCCACGCTGAGCAGGGTGAACCCGATCAGGAAGGGCTTTCGCCGACCGATCTGATCGGCCAGCGCCCCGAACAGCGGCAGGGCGACGAGCAGGGCGAGCGAGACGCCGAGCGCCGTCAGGCCGATCACGTAGTCCGGGTGGTGTCGCTGGGTGATGATCCAGTCGTTGAAGTACCGGGTGATCACCGCGTAGGAGAAGATCGTCGCCGCGAGGTCGTAGACGATCCAGCTGACGACCGGCAGCGACCACAGCCGCCAGCGGTTCGATCCGGCCGGCCCGACGCCCACCCCGGCCGGCCCGACGCCCACCCCGACCACCAGCGGGGGGTCTCCCGCCCCTGGTTCGCGCGGCCGGTTCTCGGTCTCAGGCATCGGCCGACCCGCCCGCGTCATCGTCGACCAGCCGGCGGCCCGCCCGACTGAGCAGATACGCGCCGATCCCGATCAGCCAGACGTCCTGCGGATAGGCCGTGACCCGCTCCATCCCGCCCGTCCCGAGACCGACGTACGTGTGCGAGAGGAAGAGGCCCAGCCCGACCAGGCCGACCACCCCCGCAGCCACGCTCGCCGCCCGCACGCCGCCCGGCAGACGCCCGACGGACGCGCCGACCGCGAGCACGCCGAGGTTGCCGAGCACGAACGGCAGGGCCGCGCCCGCCTGGTGGAGGCCGGGGATCCTGTTCTCGGGAACCAGACCCACGACGATCGTCCCCAGGCCGGCCAGCCCAAGGCACGCGAAGCCCAACCGACCGTCGGCCAGCAGCCTGGCGACGAGGATCGCGCCGGCGCACATCGTGATCCCGAGCACGACGAACGACGCGTTCATCAGGACATGCAGCGGCGAGCAGACCGGTCGGCCGCCATACGCGGCGCAGCGCGTGTTGCCGAGGTCCGAGATCGTGTTCGCGCCCCACCCGTACCCGGGCTCGAATGCCGACGCGACGACCACCTGGACGACGAAGTATTGGACGCTCAGGATCCAGACGACTGGCCCGGCGCGGGCTAGGAGGCTCGGCATCCGGTCGACCTCAGCGCGGGGGCTTGATCCCGAACGGGACCCGCCGCCCGGCAGCCCGCCGCGGGGCGATCACCGCCCGCCGGCGACGCGCCCCCGGCAGCAGGCGCACCGCGTCGACGTAGCCGCCGAAGAGGTGCGGCTCGCGGAGCAGCACATGGCCGAGCGCGAGCAGCTCGTAGAGGACGATCCGGTGGAAGTCCCGCGCGAAGCTCCCGGCCGTCTCGTTCTTGGCGATCATCAAGAGCCGGTTGCGGAACTGCAGCCGCCGGTGGGCCGGGTCCAGCTCATCCCGGGTCGACGGGCTGTAGTAGCGGACGTGCCAGCCGACCGCGGCCGGCTCGTAGCACGAGCGCCAGCCCAGCAGCTGGGCCCGCCACGCGAGGTCGACGTCCGCCGCCCACAGCTCGAAGTCCTCGTCGAGGACCTCCCCGCCGATCGCGCACTCCTCGAGCGTCTCCCGCCGGTAGAGGACCGCCGCGCCGTCGGCCCCGAAGACCTCCCCCCGCGACGCGTACGCCGCGGCCGGCTCGTTGTGGCCGACCAAGCGGTTCTTGCGCCGCCGGTCGACCGTCATCGCCGCCGCGTCGAGCACCTCGAGGCGGTCGGCCGGGTCCACCGACCCCGCCCGGATCAGCTTCGGCGCCACCGACCCCACCGTCGGATCCCGCAGCCGGTCGCTCAGCAGCTCGACGAAATCCGGACCGATCACGCAGTCGGCGTTCAGGAGCAGCACCCCCGCCCCGTCGCTTCCCGCGATCCCCGCGTTGATCGCCGCCGCGTAGGAGACCCGCTCGCGCAGGCGCATGTACCCGGCCCCGTTGGCCTCCGCGACACTTTCCGTCGAGTCGGTCGACGCGTTGTCGACGACCAGCACCTCCGCATCCGCCTGCGCGATCGCCGCCGGCAGCGACACCTCCAGCAGATCGCCCTCGTCGACGCTGAGCATCACGATCGTCGTCTTCATATTTTTTGGAGCACCCCCGTTCGCATCAGACGAGCTCCCGGTAGACATCCGCAGTCGCCTCGGCCGTCTGGCGCCACGACCACGCCGCCACGCGCTGATGGCCGCGCGCGATCAGCCCCGCCCGCCGCTCGTCGTCGCCCAGCAGATCCTCGATCAGGCTGGCCAGCGCGCCGACCGCCCCCGGCTCGAAATACGCCGCGGCCGATCCGGCGGTCTCCGGCAGCGCCGACGCGTGGGCCGCGACGACCGCGACCCCCCGCGCCATCGCCTCCAGCAGGACCAGCCCGAACCCCTCGTGCCGGCTCGGGTGCACCAGCAGGGCGGCCCCCCGCATCAGCGCGTCGAGCTCGCCGTCGCTGACGTAGCCCGTCAGCTCGAGCGGATGCTCCCCCGCCGCGCCCGCCAGCCGCTGCGCCTCGCCGCCGTCGCCCCCCGCCAGGATCAGCCGATGCTCGAGCCCCCGCTCGCGCAGCATCCGCCACGCCGAGACCAGCGTGACGAAGTCCTTCTTGACGCGCAGGTCGCCGACCCCCAGCAGGTACGGACCGACCGGCGGCTGCGCATCGCCGATCGCCAGCGACGGCGCCTCGCCGATCACGCGGATCCGCTCCTCCCCCACCCCGTAGCGCTCGACCACGTCGGTGGCGGTGAACCGCGACACGCAGATCACCCGGTTGGCCGAGCGCGCCGCGACCGGCACGATCCACTGGTACTTGCGCCGCGTCCGCGCGCCGAAGTCGCCCGGGTGCGTCTCGAACGCGAGGTCGTGGATCGTGACCACCCCGGGACATGGCCGCATCACCGGCAGAAAGCAATTCGGCGCGTGGATCACGGCCGCCCCACCACTGCTCAGCGGCAACCCGATCTGCTCCCAGACCACCTCCGGAACCCGCCCCCACCCGAATCCCTCCACGATCTCGAGGTCCGGTGCCGCACCCGCCCGGAACGCCCCCAGCAGCTCGATCAGGTACCGGGCCCAACCGCGTGGCTTCGCCGCCCTCGCGTCGGTCGCGTCGATCATCACGCTCGGCATCGGCCGGGAAGGCTAGTGGCATCGAGCCCAGGCCATACGATGTCGATCGGGAGACCAGGATGAAGCCGCCCGGGGAAGAATGAGCACCAACGGAAAAGTCACGCTGCCCGACGAACCCTCGACCGAACCGGACGAGGATCACGCGGTCATCTTCGACATCCCGATCGCACTCGCCCAGCCCAGCGAGATGCTCGGTCGGGTGACCGGCTGGGTCGGCCACGGCGGCCGCGCCCGCCGCGTGATGTACGTCAACGCCCACGTCCTCAACCGCTCTCGCGAGTCGCTCAGCCTCCGGCTGGCGCTCGAGCAGGCCGACCTCGTCTACTGCGACGGCTACGGCGTCCGCCTCGCCGCCAAGGCGCTCGAGGTCGAGACGCCCCACCGGATGACCGGCGCCGACTGGATCTGGGGGCTCGCCTCGCTGTGCGAGGCCGGCGGCCACTCGATCTACCTGCTCGGCTGCGACCCCGGCATCGCCGCCGAAGCCGCGCGCCGCCTGCGCCGCCAGTATCCTCGTCTCGAGGTCAGCGGATCGCATCACGGGTACTTCGAGACCGGCTCTCCACACGACGAGCGGGTGATCGAGGACATCAACGCCCGGCGGCCGGACATCGTGCTGGTCGGCATGGGCACCCCCAAGCAGGAGGAATGGGTCCAGCGCAACGCCGACCGCCTCGACGTGTCGGTCTGCTGGACGGTGGGCGCTCTGTTCGACTACGTATCCGGGCGCGTTCCGCGCGCGCCGGGTTGGTTGGCCGACAATGGACTCGAATGGATCTTCCGACTGATGATCGAACCCCAGCGGATGTGGCGCCGCTACCTCCTGGGGAACCCGGTGTTCGTGACCCGCGTCTTCCTCCAGGCCCGGGCCAAGCGCGCGACTCACGCCTGAAGCGGGGGCTCAGCCTCGTCCTCTTCGCCCTGGTCGCCTATCTGGCCGACCGGATCAAGCTCTACGAGAAGATCAACCTCCACATGGTGCGCGGGGCCGCCGTCCCCGCCTTCAAGGTCGTCGTCGCCTCGCTCGGCCTGTTCGCGCTCGCCGGGTTCGGCGTCGTCCGCCTCGCCCTGCCGGCCTCCCTGCGCCGCCACGAGCTGCTCTGGATCGCCCCGGTCGGCGCCTGCGTCGCCGCCCTCGAGCTGACCCTCCTCGGCTACGCGTTCCTGCCGTTCGAGCTCGCCCTCGCGCTGGTCATCGCCCTCGGCGTGGTGCTCGGCGCGTTCGCTGTGCGCCGCCGCGGCTGGCCCGCCCGGCCGTCGCCGATCGGCTGGACGCTCTGGCCGCTGCTGGTCGCCGGGATCGTCGCCTTCCTCGTCCTGACCCCGCTCCTGCGCGGCGGCTATCCGACCGTGATCGGGGACGGCTCCGACGCCCATCTCGCCGCCGGAACCGCCCAGTTCCTCCAGAACCACCCTCCCCTGTCGGTCTCGGCCGGCGAGCCCGTCAACAAGGTCCCGCTCGTCTGGCGCTCGAAGACGCCGATCTACTACGCCCTCGGCGGCGTCTCCAGCCTCGCCGGACTGCCGACCTGGGAGGTCCTCTCGCCGCTCCAGGTCGTCCTCCTCGGCCTCGCGATGCTCGGCTTCTTCCTCGCCGCCCGCGAGCTCCTCGGGTCGAACCTGCTCGGCGCGCTCGCCGGCATGGCGCTCGTCGGACTCGACCGGATGGTCGTCCACACGGTCGTCCACCCCTACTACAACCAGACCTGGGGCTTCATCACGATGGCCCCCGCCCTGGTCCTCTCCTGGCGAGCCGTCGCCGACCGCGGGAAGCCCGGCAACCGCGCCACGATCGCCCTGCTCGTCCTGTTCCTCGCGATCGGCGCCTTCGCCTACCCGCTCGAGCTCCCGATCCCCCTGTTCGGGCTGCTCGCCTTCAACTGGCACTCCCGCCGCGAGCGGCGCCGCCGCGGCGAGGACATCCCCAAGCTGCGTGCCCGCCTGATGGCCCGCACCGGCGGCCGCGGCCGGATCGCCGTCCCGGTCCTCCTCGTGCTGCTCGCCGTCCCCGTGCTCGGCGTCCTCGAGAAGCTCTCGACCGGGTTCGCGGTGATCGTCAACCCCAACGTCTCGCTCTATCCGTGGGCCGGCGACCTCGGCGCCTTCTTCCCGCCCAACCAGTTCCTCTCGATCGGCTCGTACGGCCTGCTCGTGCTCGCGATCCCCCTGATGCTGGTCGCCGTCGGCCTGGCGTTGTGGCGGGTCCCGCGCGGCGTCGCCTGGGGCGTGAGCGCCCTGCTCGTGCTCGCGGCGGTCGGCTCGGTCTACTTCCACGCCCGGATCTCCGGCCAGTACTTCGACTTCAAGCTGCTCGCCTTCATCGGCCCGCTCGCAGTCCTCACGGCCGCCGTCGGCGCCAGCCGGATCCCAGTGATCGGGTGGGCCGCGCTCGTCGCCTTCGGCCTGACGGCCTTCCACGGCGCCGACGTCGAGCTCGCCGCGACCGGCAACCAGCTCTCGCCGAACGTCCGGCTCGTCGCGCGGATCCCCCACCTGATCGGTCCGAACAAGTCCGTCCGGCTCGACATGAACCCGTCGCTCCAGATCTGGACCGCCTACTTCCTCCACGACGAGCCCGTCTGCTCCCAGCGGCCGCTGCTCGGGACGAGCTACCCCCACGTCACGACCTCCCGCAAGGCCGACTACATCCTCGCCGACGTCGACACCTTCCGTCCCTACGACGCCGCCGGCCCGCCGATCGCCTTCGTCGGACAGTTCCGCCTCTACAAGGCCCGGCCCGACATTCCCGGGATCGACCGCTGCTCGAAGACGCGGGTCCAGACCGTGCTGGGGATCGGATCGAGCTGACGGCGCGATGTCACCGGTGCTCGACGCGCGCGAGAGGCTGTTGCGGGAGCTGGCCGCCGAGCTTTCCGACCGGCGGGTGCTCGACGCGATGGGGTCGGTTTCCAGGCCGTTGTTCGTCCCGCCCGACCTGCGCGAGTTCGCCTGGCTCAACCAGCCGTTGCCGCTCGACGAGGGCCAGACGATCTCCCAGCCGCTCGTCGTCGCCCACATGTGCGAGCTCCTGCGCGTACGGGCCGGCGACCGCGTGCTCGACGTCGGGACGGGCTCCGGCTACCACGCGGCGGTGCTGAGCCGGCTCGCGGGTCGCGTGTATTCGATCGAGCGTCACCGGTCGCTGTCTGAGGCGGCTGGCGAGAACCTGCGGGCCGCGGGGATCTCGAACGTCGAGCTGATCGTCGGAGACGGCTGGCGCGGGTATCCGGCGGCGGCGCCCTACGACGCGATCAACGTCGCCGCCGCGAGCGCCGACGGGGTCCCCGCCGAGCTCGAGGCCCAGCTGGCCGACGGCGGCCGGCTGATCGTGCCCGTCGCCGGGGCCGGCGACCCGGCCGGAGGGCCGGGGGGACCGAAGGACGGCCAACGGCTCGTGCTGGTCGAACGCCGCGGGGAGGAGCTGCGGCGAACCGTCCTGCGGCCGGTGCGGTTCGTTCCGCTGGTCGCCGGCTGAGGCTCGGCGGGCCCTGGCGGGGCGGGGGCCGGGGGCTTGGCGGGACCGGGGCCTGGCGGGGGCCAGGGGCCTGGCGAGGCCGGCTGGACGAATCTCCGACCCGGCCGAGCCGAGCGACCCGCTAGGTTGCCTATATGGCAAGAACCTCGATCTGGCGGAATGCCGCGGGCCTGACGCTGGGGGTCGCGCTCCTCTCGGGCGCCGGAGCCGGCGCCGGAGCCGCAGCCGGCGCGCCGCAGGCCGGAACGGTGCGGGCCGGAGCACCGACCGCGGGGTCGGCGGCCGCCACTCCTCGCAAGGTCACGCCGCCGAAGCTGCCGGCTGTCTGCCCGAACGCCGGGCTCGCGCCGACCGCAGCGAACCTCGTCGCGATCGGTCGGGCGACGATCTGCCTGGTCAACAAGGAGCGCGTCGCCCGAGGGCTGGTCGCGCTGGCCGAGAACTCAAGGCTCGATCGGGCGGCCGTCCTGCACAGCGACAGCATGGTCGCGCACGCCTATTTCAACGACGTCGGGCCCGGCAGCCAGACCGTCTCGCAGCGGACGCTGATCACCGGTTACGCGCACGCGGGCTGGGGCTACCGGGTCGGGGAGAACATCGCGATCGGAACCGGCTCGTCCGCCACCCCGGCGGCGATCGTCGCCGGCTGGATGAATCAACCGCAGCACCGGGCGGTCCTCCTGCGGTCCTTCTATCGGGAGACCGGCCTCGGCGTGGCCGCCGCGGTTCCCCGCGGGTTTCTCAACGGCCTGCCTGGGGCGACGTTCACGCAGACGTTCGGCGTGATCACCTCGACCTGAGCGCTCCCGCCGTTCCCGCAACGGCCCACCCGGCGGTCGGGCTAACGATGCCTGATACCCGCATAAGCCGGCCCGAAACGCGGCTCTGCACGCGCGTCGCGGCCCCCCCGCCCTGCTAGGTTAACCGCTTATTCCGGCAACCCACAGAGGCGGCGGTGACAGGGAAGTCTTCCCATAAGACGAGGGATCCGGACCCCAGCCACTGGCTGGATCGCGAGGTCGTTGTGACCGGCGGCGCGGGCTTCGTCGGCACCGCCGTCGTGCGCGATCTGCAAGCGCTCGGCGCGAATCTGCGAGTCGTTCGTTCGGCTGAGCACGATCTCCGCGACGCGCGAGCTGCCCGTGCTGCAGTCGATGGTGCCGATGTCGTGATCCACTTGGCGGCCACGGTCGGTGGGATCGGCTTCAACCGCCGTAACCCGGCGATCCTGGCACACGACAACCTGATGATGACAGCAAACATGTTCGAGCAGTGCCGCTTGGCGGACGTCCGCAAGCTCGTTGCTGCCTGCACCGTCTGTGCGTATCCAAAGTTCACGCCGGTCCCCTTCTCCGAGGATGAGATTTGGAACGGCTACCCCGAGGAGACGAACGCACCCTACGGCCTGGCGAAGAAGATGATGCTCGTATTGTCCGGCGCATACCGCAGTCAGTACGACTTCAACTCCTGCGTGCCCGTGATCGTCAACCTGTTCGGCCCGAACGACAACTGTAACCTCGAAGACTCCCATGTGATTCCGGCCATCATCCGCAAGTGCGTCGAGGCACGGCAGCGAGGCGACGAGGCAGTGGTCCTATGGGGATCGGGTTCAGCATCCCGTGAGTTCCTATATGTCGATGACGCGGCTCGCGCGCTGGTGCTGGCAGCCGAGCGCCTCGAGTCCTCGGAGCCTGTCAACATCGGGTCTGGTGTCGAGACGCGGATCGACGATCTGGCGAGGACAATCGCCCGGATGACACAGTACACGGGCGAGCTGGTCTGGGACTCCGATCAACCCGACGGCCAGCCGAGTCGTTGTCTCGACGTCTCCCGGGCGCGCGAGCTGATCGGCTTTCAGGCTGAGATCGGACTCGAGGAGGGACTTAGGCGGACGGTAGCCGCGTTCGAGGCGCTCGGAGCGGTCGGTACCCCCGCTTCCGGCGTGTCCGTCGCGTGATCGTGTGTCGGGTGTCGGCACTCCGGGGATACCAGAGCAGGACACCCTGACCGGACGGCCTGATGGACCTTGTCCGCTCCTTGCGCGCTGCGTCTGCCCGGCCTGCCACGGCGGCCTGATCTGGTCGAGCGCGACCGTTGACTGCGCTGCGTGCCGGGCGATCTATCGGCGCGACGATGGCATCCCGATCTTCACGAGCTTCGACGAGGCGTCTGTCGACGTTGCGGTCCGCTACAAGCTCGACCAGGCCGATTTCTTCGACGCGGAGGGCGCCGAGTGGGAGATCAACCGGCCGCACGGTGCGCCGGCATTCCACGGATGGCTGATGACGGAGAAGTTCAACCGCAGCGTCCGGGGCCTCGAGGGTCTCCTAGCCGGCGCGACTGTACTCACCGTATGTGGGGGTTCGGGGATGGACGCGGAGTTCCTCGCCCGGGCTGGAGCTCAAGTGATCGCCTCTGACATCTCGGTCGGGGCCGCGAAGCGCGTGCGCGAGCGCGCGCGACGCCACGGGGTCGCAATCGTTCCGATCGTCGCCGATGTGGAGCGCCTCCCGTTCTCGGATAAGTCCGTCGATGTCGTCTACGTCCATGACGGACTCCACCATCTCGACGACCCTGCGCGCGGGCTCTCCGAGATGCTCCGGGTAGCCGTCGGCGCGATCTCGGTGTCCGAGCCGGTGCAGGCAGGCATCACGCAACTTGCCGTACGGGTGCGGCTGGCGCAGGCGGTCGAGCAGGCCGGCAACCGCGTTGAGCGCGTGGATCTCGCGGACCTCGCCGAGATACTCCGGGCCGGCGGCTTCCGGGTTCTTGGGAGTGAGCGCTACGGCATGTTCTATCGCCACCGGCCAGGACCGGCCGCACGCCTCCTCTCGCGGAGACGGCTGCTTCCGATCGCTGCGCGGGCTCTCGGCGTCCTCAATGAGGCGGCCGGCCATCTGGGCAACAAGGGCACGATCCAGGCGGTATCCGGCGCCCTCTTCGCGCGTGCCGGACCTACGCGAGGGGCCGCGCTCGCCGGGCTTCCAGAAGCACCTGTTCGAAGTTCGCGGCAAACGCCGAGCGGCTGAAATGATCGCGGGCATAGCGTTCGGCCGCCAGACCCCGACGGGTGAGCTCGGCCGGTCTCCCGACCAGATCGGCGACGCTGGCCGGGAAGAGCTCCGGGCGGCTACTGTCGATCACCCACCCCGAACCTGACGCCTCGACGATCCGCGCCACCTCTCCGCGTGGATCGACCACGGCGAGGATCGGCAGGCCGTAGGCCATGAAGTTCATCAGCTTCGACGGCACGTTGAACTCGGCGCCCGTGTAGTGCTGGCTGACGAGGGCGATCGTCGCCCGGTGTAACTCGGACTCGAGACGCGTGTCGTCGACCAGCCCGGGCAGCTCTACCCTGTCGGTGCGAACCTCCGCACGTACCTCGTCCGCTGCCACACCGTCTCCAACAATCACGAGCTTTACATCTTCACAAGCGGCGACTGGCGCACGTTCGAAAGCACGCACCAGTGCGGCGAGGCCCTGCGAACGTCCGATGTTTCCCATCGTCAGCACGCGCGGAGTCGGGGAGCGTCGGATGCCGGAGGCCGGCGGGTGTGGCGTTCGGGTGGGTGGATAGTGAATCAGCCGGATCTTGCCGTCATCGACTCCCTTGTCCCGCAGGTTCACGGCGAAGGGCGGCGAAGGCACCACGATGCGGGCGGCGGCCGCGTAGGAAGCATGTTCTAGCCACCTTGAGGCCCGGAGGACCATTCCGTCGTCGACGATGCCGGTGCCGGTTGCTGCATCCGGAAGCATGTCATGTAGCCAGAGCACCCACGGTACCCGCCGCAGACGGGTATTGATCATCGCCGGGAGCAGAGCAGGGAAGGACGGCGAACCCGAGACGATCACGTCGGGAGTCCCGAGAAATGGCAGCGCAGTGAACTGAGCGGTCAAGAAGGTGAGCTCTTGGCGATAGCGCTCGGCCGTACTGGCGCGCCCTACCCAGAGCGGTAGTCGGAGCACCCTGATCCCACCGCGTGTCTCACGGTACGGAAAGAACCTTCGGCCCCATTCGGGAGCAGGGTAGTGGGGGTGGGCGGCGACCACGTCGATTTCGTGTCCCAAGTCGCGCAGTCCCTCGGCCCACACGCGGCTCATCGGACCGATCCCAGTTGGCTCCGGATCGTAGTTGTAACTCCAAAGTTGTACCCGCATTCCGCGACGATCGTAACGAAGCGTCGGTCCCAGGCTCACGGCGGCAATCGCGGCGCTGCCCCGGTGCCCTTGCTGATCCGGGAAATTGATAGGATAATGGGAGGTGACTGTCACTTACTATGTCGAGACGATCACCGATCGCGCGCAAAGCGCAGGCTTGTCTCCCCTGCGGCTGATGAAAAGCCCGCCTGGATGACCTCCGAACCGCCGGCCGAGCCGGCCGTGCCAGGGTCAGCTGGGGCTTCCGAATGGCTGCCGCATACCGGCGCGTCGAGCAAGGCGCCGGCAAAAGAGCCCCCGGCGAGTCGCGCGCCCGCGGCACGGCCTGCTGGCCGCTCCCCGAGCGCGGACGAGGCGTGGCTGCCGCCCGAGCTCTCAGCCGATCCCGGGTCGACGCGCCCCGCCCCCGACGCCCGGGCGCGGTTGGTCCCTCGGAATGCAGCCGCCCGGGCTGCCGCGCCCGGCGCACGGGCGCTCGGCCGCCAAGGCCCTGTCGAAGGCGCGTCGGCCGCGATCGGCGGCCGATCCGAGCATGGCGCCGCGCGCCCCCCGCTGCGCGGTCCGCTCACCGCAGCGGCGATCGCACTGGGTGCGATCATCGCCGCGACCGCCGGCGCGTTGATCCTGACCCACCGAGCGGGGAAGGCGTCCACGCCGCAAGCGCAACGGACCGGCCGCGTGACGACAAGTTCGACGCCGTCCGACGCCACCCGCTCGGCCGCGGCCGGGCCTCCCGGCGCCACCCGCAAGAAACGCGGTGCCCCCGCGGGTGCGCCGCACGGGCTCGCCACCCCCTTCGTCGTCCACGGGAGTCGTTTCGCGGTGTTCGTCGTCGCCGGCAAGCCGTGGACCCGGGCGGCTGCCACGATCAGCGTGCCTGGGGGCAAGCGGATCGTCTTCGTCGAAGTGCTCGCGCGCCGACTGGCGCCTCCCGCCGTTGATCTCCAGGCTCTTCGGTTCAGAGTGGTCGACGACGGCCTTACGGTGCCGCCACTCGCCGGGGTGGGTACTGGTGGCCGCGCCCTGGGAGCCGCTCAGACCCCGACCCTCAACCAGCTCGTGGTGAATCATCTGGCGTTTGAGGTGACGGGTCCACTCAGCTCGCTGCGCCTGAAGTTCGAGCCGACCAATGCCGGCGGAACCCCGGTCACCGTCGCGCTCGCCGGTTGATCGGCGAGCAGCGACCGCCTTCCCTCTGTTGCAAAGCGTGTCCGGATGCCCTCGACGCGCAGTACGGTTGCAGTATCGTGGCCTCGGCTCGTCGCGTGCTGGAGCACGCCGTCGGGGTAGGCGAGCGGTGCCAGCCATGGACGCGCCCGTGCCTGAGCTCGATCTGCCTCGTTGGGCCGTCTGATGTACGAAGATAACGAAACCACAACCGTTCAAGGATCGTTACGAGCCCTGCGCTCGCAGTGGCGTGTGATCGTCGCGGTGACAGTCGTCTGTATCGCCGTGGCCGTCGTCGTATCGCTCACCCAGCAGAAGTCCTACAGCGCGACGGCATCGATCGCCGTGGCCGATCCCAATGCCACGTTTGGCCTGGTCGGCGGCTTCAGCGGGAGCACGCAGACACCGCTGCAGCTCGCCGCACTCCACGCGAGCCAGGTACTCCGGGAGAGCGTCGTGTCCGCAGCGATCCGCGATCTGGGCGCGCAACGCTCGTCCGGCTCGGTCCGGCGGGAGTTGAGCGTGGATGTTGACCAGACATCGGCGCTCGTGAACGTCACGAGCCACGACGCCAGTGCGCGATTCGCCGCTGACCTGGCCAATGCCGTCGCGCGCGAGGACGTGCGGGAGAGCATTGCGGACGCGCGCTCAGGCTACGCCAGCCAAGCTCGACGGCTCGCCACCCAATCGAAGTCGAGTCGCGCCAGCCCCGGAGCACAGGCCGTCTATCTGGAGCAGCTGTCTCGGCTGCAGGCGCTCAGCGCCGTCGCCGCACCGGTTGTCGTGGAGACGGTCGCCGACGTACCGACCTCGCCCAGCTCACCGAAACCCGTCCAGAATGCGGTGATCGCCGCCTTTCTCGGTCTCCTTCTAGGGGTCGGGGCGGCCGTCATTCGCTCCTCGCTCGACCGCCGGCTGCGCTCACCGCAGGAGATCGAGAAGCGGCTCGGCCTGCAGTTGCTCGGGCACGTCCGCAGCAGCGCGATGGGAAAGGCCGTTGGCCTGACGAGCAACGGGGCGAACGGATACGAGCCCGCCGATCTCGAGACATTCCGCGTGATCCGCCAGAACCTTCTGTTCCTCAACGACGGCCTTACCCCGCTGCGCTCGGTCGTCGTCACGAGTGCTCTGCCGGAGGAGGGCAAGACGACCGTCGCGATGGCGCTCGCGCTGGCGAGCGCCGCCGCAGGCAAGCTCACCCTCCTCGTGGAATGCGATCTTCGACGGCCCGTCCTGGCCGAGCGGATGGGGGTCGCGGCAGCGCCGGGTCTCGCCGATTATCTGCTCGGAAATGCCGAACCCTCAGAGGTGTTGCGTGTGCTCTCGGAAGAGGCACAGGGGACCGACAACGGACAATCCGGCTTCGTGACGGGAGCCGACCGGGCGAAACCGCTGGTTTGCATTCCATGCGGCTCGATCCCGACGCGTCCAGCCGAGCTGCTGGGCTCCGAGCGCTTCCGCAGCTTTCTGCGTACGGTGTCCGAGACCTACGACTTCATCGTCATCGACTCCCCGCCGATTCTGCCGGTGGTCGACGCGCTCGAGTTGATACCGCTGACGAGTGCCGTTCTCCTGTGCGTGCGTTTGAGTCAGACCACCGAGGAGCAGATGCTCGCGGCGCGCGAGGCACTTGATCGGCTGCCGGAGCGGCCCACCGGCCTGGTCGTGAGCGACCTCTCGCCGAAGGACTCCGGCCAGGGGTACGGGTACTACTACAGCCACTCGGGTTGAGCACCTCGCGCGTGCGTCGCCCCTGACGAACCAAGCCGTGGCCGCGACCGCTCCCACGTCCTCCCCTGCGCGCGAAGCGTCCCGGACCGGTGCCCTCGGGAGTGCGACGCGGGGCCGTCAAGTCTCGGCAAGCCCAGTCCAGGGAGGGGCAGGGGGTCTTCATCGTGTGGCATTCGCGTGCCTGGCGCTGTCGATCGCGCTCTCCACCCTCAATGCGCTGCGTCTCACAACCTTTCTGGGCTTCGGCGATCCGTTGCTTGTTCTGGCAGGCGTCTTCGTCGCCCTGCGCTGCCTCCGTCCGGGGCTTCCGCGGGGGGCTGTCCCTCTGTGGCTCCCGACTGCAGCAGTGGGAATCCTCCTTGCCGGACTGATTGCTGCCTTCCGCGGCAACGTGGGCGCTGATCTCCTGCCCGCCCTGGAATTCGCCGGGACTCTGCTCGGCCTGCCGGTTGTCGCGTTGGTCTTGATCGATACCCCCCGCCGGCTGGAGAGAACGGTGGAGTTGTGGCTGATCGCTGCATCGATCAGCGCGCTCGTGGGCGCCGCCGATCTGGCTGCTCACCTGAACATCGGGCTCAGGCTGACCGGCGCGGACTTCGTCACCTACAATCACCGGGCCGTCGGGCTGACGCTGCATCCCAACCACCTCGGGCTCGTCTCGGCGATGGCGCTGCCCGTCGCACTCGTGCGCGCGCTCCGTCCCCCGGCGCCTCGGGCCGGGTTGAGTTTCACTGTGCGCAACCTCGGATACGTGCTGCTCCTAGCCGTCGGTCTTCTCGTCAGCGGGTCGCGCGCGGGACTGATCGCCGTCGTCGCAGCTCTGGTTGCTCTCCCACTGCTTCAGGGTGGCGGCCACCGGTTCAGGCGTGTGCTCGCACTCCCGACCCTGATCGTCGGGTTGCTCGGCTTCGTGGTTCTGGACGGCTCGCTCGCCACGTCGCTCGGCATTGTCACGGGCTCGCGTCTCACCGGCACCGCGGTGGGGACCAGCACAAGCAACGACTATCGGATCGCCGCCTACGGCAAGGCACTGCACCAGTTCGTCGACGATCCGATCGTCGGGCAGGGATTCGACGTGGCGCGTGTCGCGCATGACATCTACTTCCAACTCATTCAAGCCGGGGGAATCATCGCGCTGGTGGCCTTCCTGGTGTTCGTTTTCGGTGCGTTTCGCCTACGCCGGCAGATCGAAAGGGGGTCGGCCTGGCTCCCAGGCAGCGACCTCGCCGTCGCGTTCGATGCCTCGCTGATCGTCTGGTTGGTGAATGGTGCGCTGCAGAACGAGCTGTACGACCGCTATCTGTACATCCCTCTCGGGTTGCTGCTCGCTCTCCGCGAGATGAGTCGACGGCGCTCAGCTGTCCGCTCCACGCGAATTGCCTGCCTGCCCGGACGGGGGCACCGATCGGGTCCCGGGCAGCCCGACACGCCGTGACCGCGGCGACGACTCGCGGCGGGAATGCCGCGCCACTCCACGTGGCGGTCAGCCTGGTCTCCCAGGACGAGGCGCAGTACACAGGTACTTGGACTGCGGTGCGGGAGCTATTGCGCCGGTTCTGCGATCCGGATCGGGTGCAGGTCGACGTGCTCTGCACGGCAGCCACACGCTCGCGCCTGGCCGCGGATGTCGGCCCAGCGGTCCGACTGTGGACGAGTCGCACCCTGCGGCGAGGGAGTCCGCGCACACGGCGCCTCGCCACGGTGGCCGGTCTGCAGGCTACGAGTGGATGGCCCCCGCGCGGGGATGAGCGAGCGTGTGAGGTGGTGCACTACCCGCTCACGCTGCCAGTGCCGCGCTGTCGGTTGCCGCGAGTGGTGACGATTCACGACCTTCAGCACCGGGATCTGCCGCAGAATTTCACCGCGGCCCAGCGAGCCTGGCGAGCCCTGATGTATGAACGGGCTGCGCAGCGGGCGGCGGTGGTGATCGCTCACAGCGAGCACACGCGCCAACGCATAGTCCAGCTGCTGGGGATTCCTGGCGACCGCGTGCTCGTCAGCCGCCACGCCGTCGACCGCACCGTGTTCACGCCGCGGCCGCATCCTGGCGACGAGGAGGTCCTCGCGAAGCTGCGACTTCCGCCGCGGTACCTCCTGTACCCGGCGAGCTTATGGCCGCACAAGAACCACCGGGCGCTGGTGCAGGCGCTTGGCGCGATGCGAGACGACTCGCTGTCGCTCGTCCTTACAGGGGCAACGTTCGGCCGCGAGGCCGAACTGCAACGCTGGACGACCGAGCTCGGGATCAGCGGGCGGGTGCGGCACCTCGGCCTGATCGCGTCCGCGGAGCTACCGGTCCTCTACCGCCACGCGTTCGCCCTCGCTTTCCCCTCGTTGTACGAGGGGTTTGGGATGCCCCCGCTCGAAGCGATGGCGAGCGGCTGCCCGGTCGCGAGCTCGCTCGTCGCCTCCCTGCGTGAAGTCGCAGGGGGGGCCGCCCTTCCCCTTGACCCGGAAGATCCGAGCCAGATGGCGGGCGCGCTCGATCGGCTGTCGAGTGACGCGAAGCTGCGGTCTGATCTGCGCGCCGCGGGGCTCCGCCGCGTTGCGGGGTTCTCGTGGGACGCGGCCCTCACAGTCCACGAAGAGGCCTACCGTCTCGCGCGTGAAGTTGGTCCGCGATGACGCGTGGGGCGACGCGTGGCATCACGCCGCCACCTCGCCCAACCACTAAGATCGGGGTAGTGTCGCCAGACAGCGCTGCAGCAGCGTCCGGAGCATCGGCTGGCCCTGCGAAGCGTGGGCGGCCGGCAATTGGGCCCAGCGGCCCTAAGTGAGCGCCGACCGGGACTACGCTTGGAGGCAGCGCTGTCTGACGTTGCTGGCGGGTGTCCCGCCGACCAACGATCCTCGAGTCCGGCGGACCGTCGTACGGGCCGTTCGCGAGGGCCGGCGCCTTCGCCGGGACGTGTATGAGCGATGCGGCTCGTCGCGGTTCTCGCGTCCAGGGCTCAACGACATCGACCGCAAGCTGGAGCGCTACTTGCCGCAGCGCCCGGGTGTTTTCGTCGAAGTCGGGGCGTTCGACGGCTATCGCTACAGCAACACCTATTTTCTCGAACGCTTTCGCAAATGGAGCGGCGTGCTCATCGAGCCGATCCCGGAGTCGTGCGTCCTCTGCACTCGAGAGCGACCCAACTCGCAGGTCTTCAACTGCGCGCTGGTATCTCCGGACGGACCGAGCAGCCTCACGCTGCGCTACGGCGGGCCACTGTCCGCCGAGCGCAGCAAAGAGCGCAACGAGGGAGAGATCGCTCTGGCGACCACCTTTGGCTGGGAGGAGAGGTATGAGGTGACTGTGCCGGCTCGCTCGCTCACATCGGTACTCGAAGAGGCGGCCCTGGACTCGATCGACTTTCTGAGCATCGACGTCGAGGGAGCCGAAGTGGATGTCCTGCGTGGACTCGACCTCGACCGCTACGCCCCCGCATTCCTCCTTGTCGAGACAAACGGCGCCGAACGGGTGATTGCCGAGATGCTCGCAGACCGCTATGCGTTGGTGGCGCAATTCTCAAGTAACGATGCCTTCTACCGGCGTCATGACCTGCGAGTCCCGGCCAGCGGTGCTTCCGACTAGATGCGGCTGCCGTCGTCACTGCCGTCGTCGAAGGCCGTGTGGGTGCTCCGTCGTGCGACAAGCACCCGCGGCCTCTCGCGCTCGCGCATCGGAAGACAGATCAAACAAGCAGCCCTTGATCTCCCAGCGGCGGCGTCTCGCGCGCTCACGCTCGCGCGCTATCTCCCGGCGTACCTCCAGGACCCTGGCCTCCGACGCCAGTGGCGCTTGGAGGACGCGCTCGAACGAAGCCTGCGGCTGGGTTCCGTCTTGCCGCCCCCCACCGGCGCGGCGACACTCGGTTCCACGGAGCGTGTGATCGAGGTGCCGTGGGTGCTTAGCCGACTGGAGGTCATCGAGTCGTCAGAGGTACTCGACACGGGCTCCGCGTTCGCTCCGCATACGTACCGTCGTCTACTGCGTCGCATCGGCGGAACGTGCCGTCTTCACTTGGCGGACATCGCCGACTGCGACATCCCGGGGGCCACGGCGCACCGCGCGGACATACGGGCGCTGCCATTCGAGAACGATCGCTTCGACGCGGTGATCTGCATTTCGACGCTCGAGCACATCGGTATGGACAACCATCAGTACGGGATTGAGGATGGACCGGGGCACACGAACGGAGACCTCGAGGCCCTTCGGGAGCTCGGACGCGTAGCGCGAACCGACGGCAGCATCTATGTCACCGTGCCGGCCGGCATCGATGCCGACCATGACTCGTTCCGCCAATACAGTCCGGCCACCTGGCATGTCCTCGTTGAGGAGGCCGGCCTCGTCCATCGAGAACTCGAGTTCTTCGCCCATGACCCGGCGACCGGCTGGGAGCCAGTCCCGGCCGCGGGCGTCGAGCGCCAGCGCTACGGCTCGGTCGTGGCTGGCGCGGCGGCGGGGCTGATCTGCGCCCGTCTCGTACGGCCCTCATAACGTCCGGCTTCTCCGCACCGGGAAGCTCGGGCGTCGCACCAAAGCGTAAGTGGTAGCCAATGAGCTCTTACGGGAACTCCTCACCTCGTCGACCGAGGACGGGAGACGGGCGGTACGCGAAACGGGCGGTCCAAGCTCGGATACAATCGGGGTCAGTCAGCGTAGCCGATAGCCGCTTCGTGACGAGGAGCAAGATGTCCGACGCCATCACCGACTACTACGAGAAGTATTGGACCTCGGACGGGTTCGGACCCACGGGGAGATCGTCTTCGTTCCTCCTGGGCCTGCTCGCCTCGCACTCCAGCCCCTCGGACCGCTCTCTGGATATTGGGTGCGGGGACGGGCGCGCGGGTGGCGTCTGGCTTACGGATCACGTTGCCACCTACCTAGGTGTGGACGTCTCCTCGACCGCGCTCGCGCACGCACGAGCCCTGGGCCTCGCCGTCAGGCCAATCACGGACTCCGCTGACCTGCCGTTCGCTGATGAGTCGTTTGACCTGGCGATCTGCCTGGAGGTCTTGGAACATCTATTCGAGCCCGCGGCAACGGTCCGTGAGGCTTATCGTGTGCTCGGGCCGGGCGGCCGCCTGATCGTCAGCGTCCCTAATATCGCTCACTGGCGCCAGCGTGTGGAGTTGACCTTCGGACGGTGGAATCCCCGGGGAGACTCCGTCGCGGCGCATGAGCCGTGGCGCGATCCACATCTTCGGTTCTTCACGCCCAAGACGCTCAGGGCGATGCTCGCTGAACCTGGCTTTGATGCAGTCGCCTCGTGCGGACACGCCGCGCCAGTTCTCACCGAAATCCCTGTGCTGCGCAACTTTGTCCGTAGGGACACGGCGGGTGAGACGTATCGTGCCGTGATGCGGGCATTCCCCGGATTGATGGCAAAGTCCCTGTTTGCGGTTGTTCGCAAGCCATAGGGGTGACGGCGGCTCACGCCAGGCCGCTCGTGAGGGCGTCCGCACGGGCGATCCCTCGGAGCGATCCGATTCGGACAGGCCACGATATCGCGGACACGACGTGCCGCGCCCCGGCTGGGGAGGTGTGGAGACCGTCGGCGGCGCGGTCCTCACCGACCGAGCTCCCCGGCCTCCTGCTGTCGGCGCCGTTAGGTATGCGAGCAAGATCTAACCCGCCGACGACCGAGTCGACCTCGGCGACGCCACTCCCGCCCACCCCTCTCTTGGACCAATGACCGCCCGCGCTTCGCGTGCGTCGAATGGTTCGCTCCCGCCTATCGAAGCATCTGCGGGAGGGTGGACAACGTGATCGGCTGGAAGTCGGCTGAGTTGCGTCCTCGGTGAGGCCAAAGTCCCGCGATAAGCCGCGCCGCATCCTTCATCGGAAGGGGAGCACGGTTCGCCAGAATTCCGGGCATGCCACTGCGGGGCGGCGGCAAGCCTGGCTCGGCAGCGCTGCCAGCCACGGCATCGCCCGACCAAGCTTTCGAATAGTCGATTTGCTGGGGTGGCGCCGCGAAGATGTCCCTCAGCGCCACGCGACGAGCGACCACGTAGAGAAGCGCGGGCGCGAAGCCCGTCCGTTCGAGCCGGTGCCCGGCAACGCCGGGGTCCGCCACTCGATACCAACGGGTCAACGGCACCGATGCTCGCCACAGCACGCAGCGCACGTGAAACCCGTTTTGCTCGCTGAGTGTCCGATAGTACAGCTCGGGCGTGAACTGGTAGAAGCCGTGTCCGGAGTAGTTGTTGACCGGCGAGATTGCGAGATAATGGCCGCCCAGTGAGACGCTGCCGAGGCACGTCCTCAGGGCTGTCGCCACGTCAAAGACGTGCTCGAGCGACCCCCCGTCGAGCACCACCGAATAGCTCGGCGGGTCGACCCGTTGGAGGGGCACGTTGAGGTCGTGCACTCTCGTGGCGCCTTCGTAATCGGACGCGTCGATCGAATCGACGCGATGAGCCCCGAGATGCTGAAACAACGGCTCCGCGTAACCGCCTCCGGACCGCACGATCGCTTGAGCCGCGGATCGCGACATCTCGACACCTGCCTCGCGCAACCCGGCTTGGACGTCGCGCGCGTCCGCGTAGAGACCTTGTCGCCCGACCGTCAGCGTCCGGTGGAAGTCGACACCGGCCCTGGATAGGGCACCCACGAACGCCACGCCCTGGCGTCCGATTCCCATACTGCCATTGTACCGGTCCGCCGTCCCACGATCCCCCAGATCGGGCTGCACTGGGTGTCGTCGTGTCGAATCGCCCCCGCTAGCGTCTCGGCCAACAACAGGCGAGGCAACGTCGCGGCGAGAGGCGCGGCTGTTCGCCCTCGCGGGTAGTCAGCACGCGACAGCCTGGGGGTCTTCCAGGCGGAGTACCTACGGGGCGACGACAACGATCGAGGTCGTCCGTCGCAGTCGCACGTACTGTCACCTAACGCCGCCGTCATCCCGGACCGGCGTTCGTGGCTGCTCTGGTGAGCTGCGGGTAATGCCTCCCGGGGGGCAGATTGGCCCCCCAAGACCGGGCGCCAATCGAACGGCGGGCGATCATGAACCGCCCTGAGTCGGAGCCAGATCCGGACCCGCCGCGGAATCCCGTACGGCGACCAGGAGTATGTGAGACGCCGTGAACAGTGGATGGAACCAGGAGGTAGATCCGGTCGTGGTGGTCGGGACGGCATAGAGCCGATCCGACCATTCCGAGAGGTGCCGGAAGGAATCGTACACACTGTATGACCAAGAAACCCCGTCGTCTGGCGTAACGTGAAACCCCCTTCCTCTCGTGCGCAGCCGGTTTGCCAGGGGCCAGAGCCCGACTCGGCACAGGCTGAATTTGATTAGCCGGCCTGGCCAACGATTCTGGCCGAACCGGTTGTCGTCAGAGAGAAAGACCGCTCGGCGAGCGACGCGCATCATCTCTGAAACGACCAGATCTGGACGCGAAACGTGATGGAGTACCCCCAGTTCGCACACCGCGTCGAAGCTGTTGGATGCGAACGGCATGGCCTCCCCATTGCCATGGACGATGCAGTCGTCCGGCACGCCGTGTCTCGAGGTGGCCTCGGCGATCATCGCCCGCACCGGCTCGAGTCCCATGATCACCAGGTCTGGATGGCGTTCGCGAAGATATCGGTATCCGCGGCCCGTGCCGCACCCCACATCGAGCAGACTCTCGATCGCCAACTGCGCGATCAAACCGGAGATGTGATCCAGGGCGACAAAGTGCTCATCGTTTGGTGTCACGTGCAAGGCGTCGTACTCGCCGCTCGACTCGGTGTAGTATGCGTTCAGCATTTCATGTGGCTTCGGCGTCATGTCATGTCCGATTCGCGACACCGGCCAGGATAGTCGCCAACGTCGCGGCGTTGCGGTCCCAGGTGAGCTCGGTCTGTTGGAGTATGCGCCCGGCCTCACCCATCCGCTCGCGCCCGCCTCGGTCGGCGAGGAGCTCGCCCAAGGCCTCGGCGGTTTCTTCTGTATTTCCCGGGGCCACGACACGACCATGCACGCCGTCGCGTATCACGTCATTGATCCCCCCGTCGCTGGCGACGAGGAGAGGCGTGCCGGCCGCCATGGCCTCCATATAGACGGTGGCGCAGGGCTCGCTGCGGCCGACCAGAGCGAAGACGTCGCACCAGACCATCTCCTGCAGCACGACATCGTGTGGCTGGTGGCCCAGCAGCGACACTCGCTCATGGAGACCGGTCGTGGCTATTGCCTGCTCAACCCCGGGTCGATCCTCGCCGTCGCCGATTATTCTCAATACGGCCTTTGGGCGGCGTGATGCTACCGCCGCGAATGCCCTAACCAAGAGCGGAAAGTTCTTCCGCGGGTAAAAGCCCCCGACGGCCAACACGACCTCGCGCTGGTCGAGTTCGACGGGGCGCTGCCGTCGCAGCATTTGAGCGGGCAGTGGATTCGCAGCCGTATGTAGGGTGTGCACCCTACGCGGCGCAAAGAGGTCCCTGATCAACTGCGCCATCCTGTCCCCCACGCCGATCATCGCGCTCGCCCTATCCGCCACACCCTGTGAATGGGCCCGACGACGTGGGTGATCGAGTAGAGCCGTGAGGCCATCGAGGTCATGGTCTATCGTGACGAATGGGACATCGTGCCGCGCCCGCATCTGAGCTGCGACGTATCCGCTGATGGGTGTCTGGTGGGCGAAGATCACGTCCGGCGCGATCGCGCGCGCCAAGGACTCCAGCTTACGGTGAATAACGGTCCAGCACACCCGCATCTCGGCGTCTGGGACGCGATTCACGAACTTCCTGTGGGGGCCGGCATGGTACATGGGCCATCGCGGGTAGTCAGTGGCGAGGCCTTCCCAGTCTTGCGACGGCGGGCAGTCGGCCCAATCACGAAGGAGCCGCCCGGTCCGACCGCCCGAACCCGCATGAGCGATGAGACCGGGAATCCACGGGGTGGGCGATATGACACGAACATCGTGTCCGGCCCGCCGCAGCCCCTGCGCCTGAAGGAGAGCCCAGATTCCGATCAGAGGATTGGCCGGGCGCGGGAATTGGGATGCGAGGACGAGAATGCGCAAGGAGCCAAGCGATGGTCGGGAGGTGGCCAGACGGGAATCGTCGCACGTCCGAGCGCGCCACGCGTCGGAGCGCGACGCCCCGACCCGGGTCTGGGTTGGGGGAGCCGCCGGAGCCAGCGCGCGACCGGGCGCGGACGGGCTTCTCAGACATGCGCGAGTGACCAGCGTTGCGGACCAACGGCGGCGGCGATGGCGCGCAAGAACCCGTCCACCTCATCATCCAGGCTCCACGATTCCAGGCGCATCAACGACGCACGTCCCATGGCCTGCCGACGAGGAGCGTCAGCGATCAACCGGGCGAACGCCCGTGCGGCCTGCTCGGCGTCGGCGTGAGAGACTATGAAGCCGTTGAGGCCGTCGGCCACGAGGTCCGGCGCACAGCCCACTTTGTCCGAGACGACGATTGGCAAGCCGAAATTCATTGCTTCCGGCACTACCAGGCCGAAGGTTTCATGGGCCCGGGAGAGCAGCGCGAAGACGTCAGCGGCACCGTAAGCGTCCGCGATGCGTGAGTGGCTCACGAATCCGGCGAACTTCACGTCGGGGATCGCGTCGCGCTCGACCCTGGCCCGCATCTGCGCCTCGAGTTCACCCGAGCCCACGATGAGCAGCGTGCACTGCATTCTCGCCCTTACCCGGCGAAACGCCTCCAGCAGGAACAAGGGTTGCTTCTTCGGTACCAGGCGTGAGACGCTGAGGATCACGACACCACCGCGATCATCGATTCCAAACGACAGGCGAAGACGCCGCCGGTCGGAGGCAAGTCTCTGGGCGGCCGCCTGCAGCCCGTCGTTGTCGACAGCGTAGGGCGTGGAGAACACTCGTTCCTCTGGCACGCCGTAGTGTTCGAACCAGCGGCGGTTTTCCCTGCTTATGGCCAACGCTGTCCCTTGCCGGAACAGCGCGCGAAGCGCGATCTCCTTGGCCACCGTCTTTGCGAGCGACCTCGGTTCAAGGAGAGTCTGCTCTTCGCGGAAGAGCAGGGGGCGCCGCATCGCCCTCTGCGCGGCCGCCCCGAGCAAGTACGTAATAGAGTTGTAGCCCCCAAGCGACAGAACCTCAAACCGCCCGCGGACGACCTCGCCGACAACACTCATGTCGCGCACGGACCATATGTGGTCACCAAGTCCAGGGGTCGTATCTGCATGCGCAAGAAACCGCGCACGATAGCCTGACGTAAGGTCTTCCTGCGACTCGTCGGGATCCAGTGCGTCATGGCATGATCGCATGGTCTCCGCCGAGGTATAGATGACCGTGAGGCTGAGCCGGGCCTCCTGGGCAAGGCGCCGATACAGGGGCACCTTGGCAGGGACCGGCGTGCCGATCAGGATGGCGACGCGCACCGGGCCGTCGGGGTGGGCCGCTTCGCCGGTCGCCGCTCGGGCACGCTGCGCAGGGTGGCGTCGTCGGACCCCATCGTGGCGTGGGACCGAAGGGTTCACTCCGACCCGACCGGGGTCATGAAGGCCCAACATCTCTCGAAGTCCGCCAGGCGGTTGGGGGAGGGAGCGCCCTCCGATAACAATAGGAACGCCGTGCTGGGGTCGTAGTTGGCGAGCTCCTGCCAGTCGGCCTGGGCCCGGGGTTCGGGGTGCAGGACCGTGACGTGGTGGGTGGGCGCGAAGCGTTTGCGCATCGTGGTGACGACCCCCGCCCGTGCATGCGGGTGGAGCTCCGCGAGGATCGTGCAGGTCGCCAGCATCTGAACCCGCGCGGGATCGAGCAGTTCGGCCTCATACCCCTCGCAATCGCACAGGACGAACGCCTGGTCGCAGAGCACCGCGGAGAGGGCTTCGGGACTGCACGTGCCCAGCAGGCGGAGCCGGCCTGCCACGCCGTTCAGCTTCGTCATCTCGCGACAGAGGCGGCGGCTGCCGGCGTCGGTTTCGAACGCGTGGATCTCGATGTCCGGGTCCAGTCGCATTGCGAGGCCAACGGCATAGTAGCCCTCCGCCGAGCCGACATCGACCACGCAGGTCGGCCGCGTCGCGATCACGTCGAGCAGCGTGGGGTGCAGCTCCCGTTCGTAGGCCCCGAGCAACTTCGCCGCGAGAAAGCTTGCGCGGCCGTCGGCCTTCTCCGGGAAGCGCATCCCCTCGAAGGGACCGTGGCGGACCGTCAGTCCGGCTTCACTCGCAAACCTGTGGATCGCCGCGCCCGCCGGCGTCACTCGGGCCAGCCACCGTGGGCGCAGACGTCGGTAGATCCGCCGAAGCGGCGAGTAGCCGCCCCACATCGTCTCAAAGTCTCCTGGCATGTCCCGGCTCGCAGGCTCAATATATCGGCGCTTGGCGGACACGACGGTCCGGTCGACCAAGTTTGGCTCGACGCGCTAGCCTGTCGCCCGGTGAAGTCCGAGGCCGATTTCGCGACGGCGGACGTTGTTGACCACCGTCTACCGTCTCGCTATCGCGAGCCAATGCAGAACGCGATGCTGGAGGCGCTCAAGCCGCTCCTGCGGCCCGGCGTGAACATCGCAGACGTCGGCGGTGGTCGTCACCCAGTGCTCATGTCCGAGCGGCGTCCGCCGTCGTGCCGATACGTCGGAATTGATGTCGATGCTCACGAACTGCGGGCGGCCCCGGCATCGGCCTACGACGCACAGATCGTTTACGACATCACGTCACCACCGCCGCTGCACGATGCGTTCGATGTCGTCGTGAGCTGGCAAGTGCTCGAGCACGTACGCCCCCTCGACGTGGCGTTGACGAACCTGAGGACGCTCTTGCGGCCAGGAGGCACGCTGCTCGCTCAACTGTCGGGAAGCTTCGCGATCTTCTCGCTCGGCGCGCGCCTCATGCCCCACCGGCTTCGCGTTCTGGCGATGACCCACCTCTTGGGCCATCGAGCGCTAGAGAAATTTCCGACGCACTACGATCGCTGCTACGAGCACGCATTGGCGAGCATGCTGGCTCCGTGGTCGTCTGTCGGGATTCATCCCTTCTATCGGGGTGCTCGCTACTTGGACTTCTCGCCTGCTCTGCGCCAGGCCTACCTGCGATACGAGTCAACCGTGATAAGACGCGGATGGAGCAATCTCGCGACGCACTACCTAATCACCGCTACCCGCTAGCCGAGTCCGCCGGCGATCAGCCGGCTCGACGCGTGAGGCGGCCGCGCTGTGCGCCTCGCGATCGACTGATCGCCGCCCGAGGTGGAACGTTTCACGACGGCACTATGGGTGCCACGGACTCGGCGGCGACGGCGTCGTGGGCGGCCGGTAGGGTCGTCGTGTTGCCGGCGGGGCCGCTAGCCCGCGCCATGCCTCGTCCCAGCCGTAGTGCGGTCACGGCGAGTGCGACCGCTCCCGAGAGCACGAGTGACCAGGCGACGCCCGTGGCGTCGCCGCCGACGACGACGAGGACCAGCGGGAACAGCGCCAGCGCTGTGATCTCGGCCAGGCTACCGACACCGGGAAGTCCGGCGCCGCGGGCACAATCGGCGAGTAGTCGCCGTAGCGAGACGAGCAGCGCGCTGATCAACAGCACGCGCGCGATCCCGACGGCTGGCGCGAAGGACTGACCAAAAAGGCGCGGTACGAGCCAGGGAACTGCGATTTCGACGAGGCCGGCTGCAAGCCCGCACAAGCCAAAGCCGACGGCCATGAAGCGCAGGATGGTCTTTCCTGCGTGGAGTCCGTCGGCCCGCGCGGCGAGGTGCGGATAGGCCACGAGACCAATTGCCTGCCCGATGAAGCGGGGAATGTTGGTGAACGCAACGCCTACGACGTAGAGACCGAGCGCTGTCGGCGAAATGAACAGACCGACGATAGCCTGGTCGAGCTGAAACGTCTCCAGGGGCGACACCGAGCCAAGTAGTCCCTTCATGCCGAAGCGGACCATCTCGGGGAGGGGCGGAATATCGGCGAGGCCGCTGGACACCGGGCCGCGCCGAACAGCGACGGTCGAGGAGATGGCCGGGAGGATCACGGCGGCATCCCAGGCGGCGATCACGGCGATCAGGGTGTGGACGTCCAGCACATACAGCGCAACGACAAAGAACGCGTACAGCGACGGAAGGGCCAGACGCTGCGCATTGAAACTCGAGAAGCGCCGCTCTCCCTGCAGAATCGCGAGCGAGTACTGATAGACCAGCAACCCGGGCGTGGCGAGCAGGCTCATCACGGCCGCTTCGCTGATGGGGCGTGATGCGCTGGCGAACAGCGCCACCAGGATCGCCGCGTGCACGCCGGTGACGATGAGAACCTGTTGCGTCCCGAACCCGACGATGCGCTCGCGCGATCGGTGCGAGAACCCATTTTCGCGAGCAGTCCAGTACGTAACCGCGAGTGGCAACCCGAGCGACCCCACCGCCGTGACGATGGAGCTGAGTAGAAGTAAAAGCGCGAGTTGGCCCCGGCCGGTGACCCCGAGCAGCCGGGCTCCGAACACGCCGCTCGCGAGGAGGAAGAGCTGACCACATGCGCTGACGGCGAGTGTCCCAGCGGTCGCGCCAAGGAGCCCGGGCGTCCCCGGGAAGTTGCGGCGCGTGCGCTCCGCGAGGCGCGGGCTCCTCATGAGATGTCAGGATGCTCAGGCCACGACCAGGCGGGACCCACTCGCGTCAGGGCGTGCTGAATGACGGCGGCTTCCATAAGGAGGTTGTCTCCGTTGGCGTCATCGGCGCATAGGGAAACCCGCGGAACCGAGTGCTGTGCCACGCGGCGAGCGACTCATCAACCTCCCGGTATTGGGGCAGGTCGGAGTTGTCCACGATCAGCACCCCCCCAATTCGGAGGATTCGAATCGCTGCATGTACGCACCCGGGCCGGCCAGCGTGCGCCGGCAGCCGTTCGCCGTGTTCGTCGTGCTCGTTTCCGTCGACGACGACCAGGTCGAAGCTCCCGGCCGGCTCTGCACTCACCCTGGCGGGAAACTCGCGACAGGGAAGTAGATCGATTGACACGTTGGCGCGGCCGTCCACGAGACGCACGACCTGGGCGTACCAGGCCGGCTGATCCTCGAGTGCAAGCACTGAGCAGACATGCCGGCCGTACCACGCGGTCGAGCGGCCCGAGCCGCATTCGAGCACGCGCCAGTGCGGTTGAATGATGCGGGCAAGGAATTCTACGGCCGGGGTGCTGAACCATGGGGTGTCAGGGACGCGGCGCAGCAGCCGATTCATCGCAAGCCTGGGGAGTCCGGCAACGGCGACAGGTCCGACACTCTCGCCGCGCATCGTGTGAAGGCGCGTCTTCCGTCCAGGACTCGCTTGCACGATCCTCCGCAACGTGCCTAACGGCGCATCTGGTTCCGCGTTCACGGCTCGGCCAGCTGGCCCAAGGGACGTCGTGCTTCCATGAACAAGCCGACCGGTCGCGTCTCCAGAAGGTGGAGGTCCGGAAAGTCGCCGACGCGGAATGCCCGCACCTGACCCGACGGCAGTCCGCCCTCGGCGAGTAACAGTGCGAGCGACTCTGCATCGTAGAGCCACTGGTGGATTGAGCCACTGAATTGGCGACGGATGAACCGCTGCAAGAAACTCCCCTGCGCCTCAGAAAAGGCGTTGACGTCGGACATGAACGCGTCGGCCGGAGTCCTCAGGCCGGGCGCCGCCGTCGTGCTTATGACGTCCTCCAGATAGGCAGTGGCCATTTGATGGAGATCCGGGGTGCATACTCGCATCACACCGCCGGGAGCCAAAACTCTCGCGCACTCGCGCGCGAACGCGAGTGCCTGCCAGCGGCTGAGATGCTCGATCAGATGCGAGCTATAGACAAATGCGGCAGACCCGTCCGGGTACGGTAGCCGGCTGGCGACATCCGCGTACACGATGCCGGTGGGGAACCCTCCGGCCTGGAGGTCGTTGATCATCCCCGTTCGACGCAGCACGCGGCGGAGGGTCGGTGTGTGCGCGAGCAGAATGCTCGGCGACTTGTCGATATTCTCCCAGCCCTCAACGACGTGGGGTCCACAACCGAGGTGAAGCCTCAGCGCAGCCGCACCCGGGTCGCCGGTCGGGACGAGCGACGCCGACGCGGCCCGGGCTCGCAGCCGAGTTGACATCAGGGAGGCGACGCTCACGGTCGACATTATGCCGACGCTCGACCGGGATCTGGCGGCTTGGAATCGGTTTGCGTTCCGGTCTGCCGCGGCGTCTGCCGCGGGATCTGGCGGGGCCTGGTGGCCCACAACACTCCGCTCGACCCCTGGCCCGGCCGTGCGACAGAAATCCGATCTACGACGTCGAGGCCGCAGTCGCTGATTGCAGCTCCAGTCGCGCCTTGGTCGTCGGCCGGGATCTCGAGCACCCCCGAACCGCTCCCTTTCGCCCTCGGGAGGTCCAGCGTCGCGGCGCCGGCTGGCGAGGAGTACCATGCGCGCGCCCGTGCTGCCAGAGACATCGGAGGCCGAGGGGAAGCGCGCCGACAGCCAGCGGGCATCCCGCCGCGTTGCTGGTCGGATCAGCCGCGCTGACGATCTATCTCGGTTTCGAGGCGGGAGGCTTCTTCCCGGATGCGACCGCGGTGGCGGATGTCGCCGTGGCGGTCGCGCTGATCCTGCGGGTCGCTGTCTCGCGCGATCCATTCGGCGGCCTGACGTGGCGTTCAGCGGTCGCGATCGCGTCGTTGGGGCTGTTCGCCGTCTGGACGCTGGTGTCGGCTGCGTGGTCGCACGCTCCCGGGCGTGCGGTGCTCGAGTTCGATCGCGTCCTGCTCTACGTGCTGGTACTGGTTCTGTTCGCAGCGCTCCGCCGTCGCCGGGGAGCTCGAACGGCGCTGGTGGGCGGCTTCGGGATCGGAAGCCTCGTGATCTGCGTGACGGCATTGGCGACGCGGACGCTGCCGGCCTCGTTTCCGATCAGGCCGGAGATCGCCAACGACCGGCTGGCGTATCCGGTGACCTACTGGAACGCGCTCGGGCTGCTGGCGGTGCTCGGAATCCTCGTCTTCGCCGGCCTGTCCGCCAGCGACCGCCTGCCGCGTGCGTGCCGGGCCCTCGCGGCCGGGGCGATCCCGATCTTCGGGGCAACGTTGCTGCTGACCTTCTCGCGCGGCGCGATCGGCGCCGGCGTGATCGGGCTGGTCGTGCTGTGTGCGGCCTGCGTCTCACGCGGGCTTCTCTTCACGGTCCTCGCCGCCGGCCCTGCTACGGGCGTCGCGGCGGGTGCGGCCTACTCGGCGACGGCCCTCGCCACAGTCGACCCGACCGGTCCGGCAGCCGTGTCCCAGGGGCACCACGTCGCGCTCGTGGTGGGTCTGGCCAGCGTCGCGAGCGTGATCGTCCGGGCGGTTCTCGCGCGCTGGGACGTTCGTCCGGACCGGCCGCCGATGCTCGGCGAGCGGACACGACGGGGTCTCGCGATCCTCGCGGCGCTCGTGATCGGAGTGGCTGGGATCGGCGCGGTTGTCGCGTTCGATCTGCCACGCGAGATCTCACACCAGTACGACCGGTTCGTCCTCAACCAGCAGATCAAGCCCGGTCAGGCGATCCGGGAGCGGCTGCTGAATCCGGCCAACACGGGCCGCCTCTCGGCGTGGCGGGTGGCGGTGGATTCCTGGGAGGCCGACATCGTGCACGGCACGGGCGCCGGCACCTATCAGAACGAATGGAATCGCCACCGCGACAACAACCAGGATCTGGTCAACGCCCATTCGCTCTACCTCGAGACGCTCTCGGATCTCGGGCTGGTCGGGCTGGTGCTGCTCGCGGTCTGCCTCGCCATGGTCGTCGCCGGAGTGGCCAGCCGAGTGAAGGGATCAGACCGGGCGGTCGGAGCCGGCCTGCTCGCGGCGGCGGTCGCGTGGCTGCTCCACGCCGGGGTCGACTGGGACTGGCAGATGCCGGTGATCACGTGGTGGATGTTCGCGGCCGGGGGTCTCGGCCTGGCCCGAGGGGGTAAGGGCCGGGCGGCGGCCTTCCCGATCCCCCGCCGATTCGGCCGAGTCCTGGCTGATGCTGGGGATCGCGCTCGTCGTTGTGCTCCCGGTCGCAGGCGGCCTCTCGCAGAGGAACCTGACGCGGGCGATCGCCGCCTTCGATCGCGGCGACTGTAACGCGGCGGTCAGCGATGGCCTCAAGGCGACGTCCGAGGTTGGCGCGCGGGCGGAGCCGTACGAGGTGATCGCGTATTGCGACGCCCGCTACGGTCACACGAGCCTGGCGGTTACGGCCGTGCAGAACGCGATCAACCGGGATCCGGGAGACTGGGAGTACCGCTACGACATGGCGGTCGTCCGGGGATTGACGGGCCTCGACCCGCGGAGCGCGGCCCGGGAGGCGCGCCGGCTGAACCCGCTCAGCAGGTTCACGATCTCGCTATCGAAGGCGATGCGCACGTCGGATCCGCGCCGGTGGCGCGCGGCCGCCGCGAGGGCACCGCTCCTCGTCCCGTAGTCGGTCGGAGATGGCCGGCTCGAGCGAGGAGTCGCGTGCTGTCCGGAAACCACTTTTCTCGAAAAGACAACAACAACCACGCTTGCCGGCAGCCAGCCGGTCACCGCGAGGCCTCGCGGGCTCCGCGGTTCCCAGGCGACGGGCGACTCAGCCCGGTGGAAGCTGGCTCGAGCGGCGTGCGACGCGGCGGCCGGCGAGACCGAGGGCGATCAGGAGGAGGCCGACGAGGAGCACGGGGATCGCCATGAAGCCGGTGAACGGCAGCTTGCCGGAGGTCGTGACGGCCGGCTGCGCGGCCTGCTCGGCCGGACTGACGGCTTGGGCTGGAGAAACGGCCGAACTCGGCCCGCTACCGGTGTTGCCGGTCGGCGTGCCCGTATTGTCGGTCGTCCCGGGTCCCCCATACTGGGCGGTGCTCGCGACACTGCTCAGTCCGAGTCCGGACACGGCGATCGCGGTCCCTCCCGTGCTCATCAGGGTTCCGGCCGCGAGCACGGCGACGACGGCGCCGCGCGTGCTTGCGAAGCGCTGCCAGCGGACGCGGCTGGACGGCTCGCCGGCGCTCCGGCGGGCGCGGGTCTTCGCGCGATCGAGCTCGAGCGGCGTGAGGCTCGGTCGGTTGTCGCGGAGCATGGAGATTTCCCTGTCGAATGCGTCGTTTTGTTCGCTCATGCCCTTAAGACGAACGGGCGGGTCGATTCCTTACCGGGATACCCTTTGATGATTCGCGACGGGGATTTCGAGCGGCTGTACGAGGAGCACGCCCAGTCGGTGTTCCGGTTCCTCTCGTACCGGACCGGCGACCCGACGCTGAGCGAGGATCTGCTGGCGGACACGTTCGAGAAGGTTCTGCGGGCCCGGGCCCGACCCCGCGCGTGGCCGGCTCGGTCGGCCGAGAAGGCGTGGCTCTACGCGATCGCCCTGAACTGTCTGCGCGATGGCGCCCGGCGCCGGCAGGTCGAGCAGCGGGCGCTCGAGCGGGTGGCGGCCGAACCGGGGGCCTGGGCCGACGGGGCCGATCAGGAGGTCGAGGTCGTCGACCGGCGAGACCAGGTCCAGCAAGCCCTGGCGGGCCTGGGCGATGACGAGCGGGAGGCTCTGGCCCTGCGCTTCGGAGCGGATCTGACCGTTCCGGAGATCGCACGGGTCCTGCGGGTCCCGCTGACGACGGCCGAGGGAAGGGTCTACCGGGGATTGCGAAAGCTCCACGACGTTCTCGGCTGAGCCCCGGTCCACGACGTTCTCGCCTGAGCCCGGTCCACGACGTTCTCGCCTGAGCCCCGGGGCGGGGTGTCAGCCGGGCGGAGGGCGGGTAGACGTCCTTCGTGGCACGTTGGATCGTTCGCTGACTTGAGAGGAGCGCTGAGATGAAGGCTGTTGCATGGCATGGGACCGAGGATGTACGGGTCGACAGGGTCGACGATCCGGAGATCGAGAAGCCGACGGACGCGATCATCCGCGTGACGTCGTCGGGGATCTGCGGGTCGGACCTGCATCTCTACAGCGTGCTCGGGGCGTTCATCGACGAGGGCGACATCCTCGGCCACGAACCGATGGGAATCGTCGAAGCCGTCGGAACCGAGGTCAAGGACATCGCGCCGGGCGACCGGGTCGTGATCCCGTTCAACATCGCGTGCGGCCACTGCTTCATGTGCGATCAGGGCCTCCAGTCGCAGTGCGAGACGACCCAGGTCCGCGAGCAGGGTACGGGTGCGGCACTGCTCGGGTACACCAAGCTCTACGGCCAGGTGCCCGGGGGACAGGCCGAGTATCTCCGCGTGCCGCAGGCGCACTACGGCCCGATCAAGGTGCCGGAGGGTCCGCCGGATGACCGGTTCGTATACCTCTCGGACGTCCTGCCGACGGCGTGGCAGGCCGTCGAGTACGCGAACATCCCGCCGGGGGAGACCGTGCTGGTGATGGGGCTCGGTCCGATCGGGGAGATGGCGACGCGGATCGCACAGCACCGGGGGGCCCGGGTACTCGCTGTCGACCTGGTGCCCGAGCGGCTCGATCGGGCGCGCGGGCACGGGGTCGAGGCCTTGGATCTCGACGACTACAACGGGGATCTTCCGGCTGCGGTACGGGAGATGACCGACGGCCGGGGGCCGGCCGCGGTGATCGACGCGGTCGGCATGGAGGCACACGGGGCTCCGGTCGCCGAATTCGCCCACAAGGTGGCGGGTGTCCTTCCGGACGCGATCGCGGCGCCGATGATGGAGAAGGCCGGTGTCGACCGGCTCAGCGCCCTCCACATGGCGATCGAGCTCGTCCGCCGGGGTGGGACCGTCTCGCTGTCGGGCGTCTACGGCGGCGCGGCCAGCCCGATGCCGCTGATCCAGATGTTCGACAAGCAGCTCAACCTGCGCATGGGACAGGCCAACGTGCGGCGGTGGATCCCCGACATCCTGCCGCTCGTCTGCGGAGACGGGGACCCGCTGGGGGTCGAGAGCTTCGCCACCCACCACGTGCCCCTCGACCAGGCTCCGGAGGCGTACGAGATCTTCCAGAAGAAAGAGGACAACGCGTTCAAGATCCTTCTCAAGCCGTAGAGCGCGCGTCCCTGCTCGGTCGGTATCGCTGACCGGCCCTACCCGTCTCAGGTGGCGGGCGGGGCCGGGGCGTGCCGGTTCTCGGGCGGCGCTCGGGCTCTACACCGACGGGGGCGGGGATTCGGCCTCGACGCGGAAGGCGTCGGTCATCTGCTGGTCGATCTCTGAGACCCCGTCGTCGGGGGAGGGTGCGTCGGTCGTGAGGTCGGCGTTGGTCTGCTGGACCGCGGCCTCCAGCAGGTGGCGCAGCTCGGCCTCGTGGCCGGCCGGAACGTCGGCGACCTTGAGGTGGCGCTTGGAGACGCGGACCCGCCCCCAGGCGTGGCCCGGCTGCTCGAGCCGCTTCAGGACGGCCTCGAGGCGCTCGCGCCAGTGCTTCGACTGGGCCTCGGTGAGAGTGACCTTCAGGGAGCGGTCACGGACCTCGGCGGTCGACCAGTCGATGGCCACGCCGGTGGCGTTGGGTGGGTCGGTCGGGGTCACTTGGCGCTCTTCGCGGTCTTCTTGCCGCCCTTGCGCCCAGCGGCTGCCTTCTGCGCCTTCGTGCCGCCCTGCTTGGTCGCCGAGCGCTTCTTTCCGCCGCCGGACGCCTTGCCGCCCTTGCTGGAAGCGTCGGGCGTGTTCGCGATCCGGGCGGCTCGCTTCTTGCTCATTCCCTTCTTGCGGAGTCCCTCGTACTGCTTGTCGTCCTTCACGCTCGAACCGTGGTCCTTGGCCATCGGGAACCTCCGAGGTCGCAGGTGCAGAGGCTCCCGAATACCCGATTCCCGGTCGTCCGACACGCGAGGATCGTGCGAATCGTCGGGGTGTCACTGGTGTTCACATGAGTCGTTGACACAGTCGGACGGGTCTGGTATCCATGGCTCACAACCCCGAGCGAGTCGATCGTCGTGGCGCAGATCGTCCTTGTGCCAGCCCCGATGCGGCTGACAGGAGGAGATCTCGTGACGTCATACCCCAGCCTTCGAGTTCGCAGATCACTCAACGAGTTGCAGGACGAACACGCGAAGGGCAATACGAAGCCGCTCGACGATCTGATGCGAGCGTGGAGGGGGATCAAGGAGCTCCCGCCCGACAACCCGAACTCGTTCTTCGCGCTGGGCGGCCTCCACGGTGAGCCGTTCCGGGGGGCCGGGTGGGGAAGCAGCCAGTACTGGGGCGGGTACTGCAACCACGGAAACATCCTCTTTCCGACGTGGCACCGGATGTACGTCCTCAAGCTCGAGGAGGCCCTCCAGAGCATCAAGGACTGCGGGCACGTGATGATGGCTTTCTGGGACGAGGCGCGGCCCGAGGACTCCGAGGAGCCGGTGATTCCGTGGGCGCTTACCGACAAGATGTACAAGCTCGGAAAGGACGAGGAGATTCCCAATCCCCTCAGGTCGTTCGTCTTCAACCGGGCGATCACTGACTTCATCGGCAACGACATCGTGAACTACAGCAAGGCCAAGGGCTACGAGACCGTCCGCTATCCCCTCTCAGGACTTGTCGGCACAGAAGACGACCGAGCCAAGACGAAAGCGCACAACGCGAAGTATCCCGACTACGAGAAGAACGTCAAGATCCTCAACGCGAACGTCGCGGCCTGGCTGAATGCAGAGATCGTGGTCAAGGGGAAGCCGATCGAGACCGGCGTACGCAAGAAGTACCGCGAGTGCCTGGACGCACCCACCTACACGCTGTTCTCGAACACGAGCTCGGCACGCCAGTGGAACAACGACCATGACCCCAAGCCGCCGATCGTGCCGCTCGAATCGCCCCACAACTCGGTTCACCTGGCGGTCGGCGGCTTTGACGGGCCCGGTTTCGACCGCTCGCCGATCTCCGGTGCCAACGGTGACATGGGTGAGAACGACACGGCCGGGCTGGATCCGATCTTCTTCTTCCACCACTGCTTCATCGACCGGGTGTTCTGGCTGTGGCAGAAGAAGCAGGGCTTCACCGACCATCTCGAGGTGGACGACGGTTATGTGGGCACGAATTCCGTGGACGGTCAGGGAGCGACGCCAGGCGTCCCGCCGAACTCCTGGCTGACGCTCGACTCGCCGCTGAATCCGTGGAAGGGCGAGGACGGGACGCCACCGACATCGAGGGACTGCCTGAACATCGAAACACAGCTCGGCTACACGTACGGTCCCGGCTCCCTGGACGAGCTCGTCGAGCCGCGGGTGACGGCGGCGGCCGCCGATGAGGACGGGTCACAGAAGACGATCAAGGTCACGGGCCTCAACCGGGCGGCGATCCGTGGCTCGTTCCTGATCGCGGCCTACGCGACGATCGACGGCGAGCGCCACCAGGTCGGTCACGAGGCCGTGCTGAGCCGGTGGAATGTCGAGGGGTGCGCCAACTGCCAGGCGCACATCGAGGCGAGAGCCTTCGTGGGACTGACGGCGTTTCCGGCCGAGACGCTCGCGGACGCCACGTTCACAGTCGAGGTGCGCACGAGGGACGAGGTCATGGTCTCGGACGAGCTCGCCCCCGGTGAGGCAGACGCGGCCGGCGAGGGCAAGGTCCGCCGGCTCCGAGCGTCGGCTGGGCCGTCGGGTGCGAAGACGTTCCGCGTCGAGATCCGCTAACCGTCGACCAGCAGGCCCTGGAGCGGGCCGAGTAGGCGCTCGGAGCGACGTGAGACGCCGGGCAGCGTGGTCAGGCGGTGCTCGGGCGTCGCGCCGGCGTCGGCCTGGCGCCGTGACTCGGTCGCGATCGGCTTCCAGAGCTGATCGATCACGACGGTCGGGTCGCCGGCGACGGCGGCCGGCGCGACCTGGAGGTGCTCGGCCCAGAGGCGCCGGCGGACGTCGACGACAAGCTCTGGGTCCTGGGTGACGATGTTGACCTCGCTGTCGTTGAACATCGAGTGGGCGTTCAGGTTGGCCGAGCCGAGCGTCATCCAGCGGTCGTCGACGATGCCGATCTTCGCGTGGACGTAGACCGGCTCACTCCGTCCGGAGGCGGTGTCCCGGGCGTAGAGGGTGCAGGCCAGGAGGCGACCCCTGCCGGCGTCGGCGTCGGTCAACACGCCGAGCTGGCCCTTTGTGTCGTCGGCGCCGTTGTTCGCCTTCGCGGGCAGGACGACGACGATCCGGAAATCGGGGTCGGGCGAGTGGCGCAGCTTGTCGGCGAGGATCGCGACGAGCTCCGGCGCCCAGAGGAACTGGTTCTCCAGGTAGATCAGCCGCTCGGCCGATCGGAACGCGCGTGAGTAGGCCTCGAGGATGCGGAAGTCACCGTCCCGGGCGAACTCGTAGACCCGCTCGGGGACGGTCCGCACCAGCTGGAGCTCGACCGAGCCCGCGGGATCCGGCACCGCCGGCGGGTCGAGACGCTCGCCGGCGACGGCTTGCCACCTGCTGCGGAAGTGGTCGGCGACGTCGGCGACGAGGGGGCCGCGGATCATGACCGCGGCGTCGTGCCAGCCGATCGCGTCGCGGTAGGGGTGATCGTTCTCGTCGACCCGGTCCCCGCCGAGAGCGGTCAGGTCGATTCCGCCGACGAAGGCGACACGGTCGTCGATCACGACGAGCTTCTCGTGGTGGCAGTGGGCCGGCCGCTCGTGGGAGTCAGTGACACACCTGACGTTCGTGCCGCAAACGAGCTCGTCGACGTCCCGGCGAACCTGGGCGCGGGTCGGCTTGAAGACGGGAATCGGCGCGCCGGCCCAGACCAGGACGCGGACGGGGATCCGCTCGGCGAGGTCGCCGAGGACGTCACGGACGGTGGGCGCCCCGTGCTGATGGCCGAGTCGAAAATCCGCCTGGACGTGCCAGCCGGCGACGTGGACGTGCGACTGGGCCGCTGCGAGGGCTGCGGCGATTCGCGGGAGGGCGTTGGCCCCGTCGATCAGCACCTCGATCGAATTGCCGGCCCGCGGCGGGGGATCGCCCGCGCACCAGAGGCCGTCGGACGGCGGGTCGAATGCCCTGGTCCAGCCGAGGCGGGTCAGCCGGCGCCGGTGGTGGGCGCGGGTCAGCCGCTCGATCGTGTCGCCGAGGCCGTCTTCCAGTCGGGCGAGAACGCCTTGCATCAAACCGCCACCCGGCTGTCACGATACCCGGCGGATGCCTTTCAAACCTTCCGGCTCGAAGTCCGACCAGGCCGTCCGCGCGGCTCGGTCGGGCGGCTTTCCGTGGCTCGTTCGGGCGGGGTTCGTCGCCCGCGGACTCGTCTACGGTCTGATCGGTGGACTGGCCCTGGCCCTGGCGCTGGGCGCGGCGGGCGGGTCGACGACCAACCAGCAGGGAGCGCTCGCGCTGATCGCGAGCGCGCCGGTCGGCAGCGTCGCCGTCGGGGTGCTGGCGCTCGGCATCCTCGCCTACGCCGTCTGGCAGATCGGCCAGGGCGTGCTCGGCCGGGGCCTCGAGTCGGCCGGGCGGGACTCGACCACCGACCGGCTGGCGAATCTCGGCAGTGGGGTCGCATATATCGGACTGTTCGCGATCGCAGTGAAGGTCCTCTTCGAGGCGTCGAGCGCCCAGTCGAGCGGCCCGAGCAAGGCCGCGGCGGGCGTCCTCGGATGGCCTGGCGGCCAGTGGATCGTCGGCCTCGCCGGCGTCGTGTTCGTCGTCGTGTGCTTCTTCATGGCCTACGACGGCGTCGCGGGCGGCTTCCTCGAGGAGACGAAGACCGGGAAGATGAGCCCGAAGGCCCGGCGGGTGTTCGGCTTCGTCGGGCGGGCGGGACGCGTCTCGAGAGCTCTCGTCTTCGCGCTGGTCGGCTATTTCCTGATCCGGACGGCGATCGACTTCGACCCGAACAAGGCGATCGGGATCGACGGAGCGCTGCGGAAGGTCGCCCAGCAGCCGTACGGGTCATGGCTGCTCGGCCTGGTCGCGATCGGCCTGATCCTGTTCGCCGCGTCCTCCCTGGCCGAGGCTCGCTACCAGCGGCTGTAGGGAGTGGGCCGGTCCGGACCGTCTGAGCACCGCGGACGCGGGAGGTCACGGGATCGCCACATCGCAGTCACACCGCCGTCACCGCGAGGGGGCCGCGACGGGCCACGATGGTCTCGTGAGCCGAGTCCCCGCGATCTACGCCCACCGACTCGGCCGGGACCCCGGGCCCGACTCGTCGCGGGCCGGTCTCCACGCGACCCTGTCAGGGCCGCTCGACGGCCTCGAGACCGACGTGTGCCTGACGGCCGACCGCCGGCTCGTCCTCCTGCACGACCCGCTCCTCGCGACCGGGACGACGGCGACCGGCTGGGCACATCGCACGCCCTGGTCGTCGCTGAAGTCAGCCCGCCTGCGCGACCGCCGTGGCGTGCCGACCGCCGAGACGCCGATGCTGCTCGAGGAGCTCCTCGACGTCGCCCCGCCGGAGCTCGTCGTCCAGGTCGAGGTCAAATCCTACGGCGACCCGGCCCTCGCGCGGGCGACCGCCGCCGCCGTCTGCCGCGTCGTCTCCCGGCCGGTCGATCGCGACCGGGTCGAGGTGATCTCGTTCGGCGTGGCCGCGTGCGAGGAGGCCGGCCGGGCCGGGCTGCGCGCCCGCCTGGTCACGTGGTCGGACTACGCGCCCGACGCGCTCGCGCGGTGGGCCCGCCGGTCGGGCGTCGGCGGGGTCTGCCTCGAGCACTTCCTCCTCCACCCGGAGCTCGTCCACCGCCTGCAGACGAAGGGGCTGAGCGTGACGACGGGGACGATCAACGACCCCGTCCTGGCCGGCCGGGCGGCCGACCTCGGGGTCGAGGCGATCACGACAGACCGCCCGGCCGGCCTCAGGGCCGAGCTCGCGGCGGTCGACCGCGCCGCCTGAGGCCGCGTCGCCGGCGCCGGGACCTACTGGACCGTGAGCGTGCCGCGCATCCCGCTCTGGTAGTGGCCGGGGATGTTGCAGACGAAGACGTACTTTCCGGGCCTGAGGTTCAGCATCGACGACTTCGTGGCGCCGGCCGGGGTTTCCGAGACTTCGCCGACGGATGTCGTCTCGGCGACGCGAGCACCGCTGAGCGCGAGCGACCCGGCGGTCTGGTCGGTCTTGAGCACGACGATCTCGTGGGCGATCTTCCCGTCGTTGACGAGCGTCAGCTTCAGCTTGCCGGCCTTCGCGGTGACGTCCATCGGGGCGAACGCGAACTCGGTTGCCCGGACCGTCAACTGCCCGTCAGCCGCGGTGGTCGACGACGTCGGCGACGGGCCGGGAGTCCGCGGGGTCTGGGCGTCGCCTGAGGCGGTGTTGCCGCAGCCTGCCAGGGCGACGGCCGCGACCGCCGGGAGCAGGAGCATTCCGGCGAACGCACGGGCAGATCGACCGGCGTGGGACGGGGCGGGGCGGTCGGGGTGATGGCCGACGGGCGCAGTCGTGCCCGGCGGCCGAGCGTGTGTGCGGGGCAATGGGGCCTCCTCGAGAGAATCGGAAGCGACCATCGTCGGCCGGCTGGCTCAGTCCCTCGTAAGCGGCTGATGAGAATGTCCTCAGCGCTCGCATCCCAATCGCGGCCAGTCGGTCCCGATCCCCGCGAAGTCGATCCGCATCCCCGCGAAGTCGATCCGCATCCCCGCTAGGTCGGTCGTCAGACCCGAGAGATCGGCTTGCCTTCGCATTCGGATCGGCGTAGCCTCCACCCAGGGATTGTTGCGTTCCGCACTAAGTATGGTCATTGCTCGTCATCCCCGGATGCTGAGGCGCTCGACACCGGGGCGGATCTCCGGCGCGGGGTGGGCCCTCGATGGTGGCGCGGTCGTCGCCTACCTGTTCCTCGTGACGTTCGGCGCCTTCACACCCCAGGAGCTCCTACCGATCACCTTCCTCGTCGCCGCGATGGCCGTCCTCTGGCTGGCGCACCCGCGACGATCCGCCGGTAGCGCGCGCCAGCAGGGAACCGGGCCATCCCGGCCGCGGTCAGGCCTCCGCGCGGCGGAGGACCGCGACGATCCGCGGGTGGCCGTCGCACTCGACCTGCTCGACGATCTCGACGTCGTCGAGGCCGACCAAGCTACCCAGACGGCGGAGTCCCTCGGCCGGGAAGCCCCAGTAGACGAAGTCGTCCCTGGCGTAGACGTCGCCCGGCTCGCGGACCTCGATCGCCGGCGTGCTCGGGTCCAGACGTGACCCGTAGGTCTCGATCACGAGCTCCCCGCCCGGCCCGACGACATCCGCCAGGGTCTGGAGGAAGCCGATCGGGTCGGTCACCCGGTGGAGGATCCCGAAGCACAGGACGACGTCGAACTTCTCGTCCAACGACCGGACGTCCATCGCGTCCATCGTCCGGTAGTCGACCTCCGAATCCGTCAGCTCGGCGATCGCCTTGAAGCCCGCGGCTCCCGGCAGGTCGACGCCGAATCGCGCCTCGACCCAGGCGACGTACTGCTCGTTGTCGACGGCGACAACCCGCCGCGCCCCCAGCCGTTCGGCGAGGAAGCCGTAGAACCCGTCGAACGTTCCGATGTCGAGCACGCTCCGACCGGCGAACCGCTCGGCCCCGAGGACGCTCATCCGGTACCCGTGGTCCCGGGCGATCCCCGGCGTGTAGATCCCGGGCGCGAGGGCGAACGTGTGGAACCACAGCGGTACCGAGTCGCGGGCCGCTGCCGCCGCCTCGGGGGACGCGTCGATCGGAAGCGCGTCGGCGACCAGCCGCTCTGCCGCCGACGTCTCCGGAATCAGCTCGGTCGCGTTCGGCTCGGCCAGGTCGGCCGGGTCGGTCACGTCGGTCACAGGATTCAATTGATACCTCGTCTCTCTCGATCGCGGTCACCCGACCACGCAGGCCGAAGCCGCGCCGATCCGGGGCCGCTTCGTCGTAGGAAGGTGTCCCCGATGCTCGACTTCGCTACGTCGATCTCGACGGGCTCGCCAGTCCAGCGGTGCTGGGTCGACGGCCATCGCATCGGGGGATTGAGATCAGGTTACGCTGAACCGCCTGGAGAAGCCCCGCGGACGGCCTCGTCTGCCGACTTGGTCTCTGCGACCGCCTGGTTCGTTCGCTCGGCGAGAAGCCGAAATGCGCTCTGAATCAGATCGTTGACTCCCGCGAGCGCGAGCACCCTCGCGGCGGCTCGTCCGGCCGGCGGAGAGCCCGTGCGGAGGGCGACGAGCGCGAGCGCGCTCCACGTCCCGACGCACCGCGTGCACGTCAGGAGCTCGCCAAACGCGTACCGCAGGCCGCTGCCCTCAGGATGGACCGGCTTGCGGTCTGCGTCCTCGACGACGAACGGCTCACGGATCCACGTCGAGATCCGCTCCTTCGCGAGGACGTCGGCCAGCGTGAAGGTCGCCAACGCGAGGACCGGTAGCTCGGTCAGCGGGATCGCCGACGTCCCGTCCTTCTCTCGCCGCAGGGTCAGGCCGATCAACCCGGCCATGCCCGAGGCGAACACCGCCTCGAGGACGACATAGTCGAGCGGCCCGCTCGCAGACGGCGGGCTCGACGCGGCGCCCGGCCACCGCCACCGCCGCTCGTTGCCGGCGGGCTCATCCGACCGGGGAAGCTCCTCGCCCGCGTGGGCGGTCATCTCGACGACCCGGATAGGGACGACGACCCGGAGAGAGACGGCGGCGACCCGGAGCGTGACGGCATGCCACGGAGCTCACGACCCGCCGGGTCGCCGCTCTCGCCCAGGCAGAGCCGGCTCACGAGGTCAGGGTCGTCCCACATCGGGACGTGTCCGCAGCCCGGCATCATCACGCTGTGAAACCCGTCGATCCGGACGGGTCTGATCAGGCGGTCGAACTCGCCGAAGGCGAGCGTCACCGGAACCCGGATCTCCTCTGGTCGGGCGAAATTTCCCTGTCGCATGGCGGTCGACGTCGCGTCGTAGGCGGTCGACCGCCCGTACGACCGGACCATCCGCCAGGCCGCGTGGTACGGGACCCGGTCGGGGTCGGCCACGAACGCCCCCAGCGCCAGGCGACGGGCTCGCCGGCTGAGCAGGATCACCGGCAGGATCGGGCGAAGCCGCCGGACCGCCCGATGCGCCCGGCCCTTCGTCGCCCCGGCGGCCGTCCCCGCCGCGAGCAGGGGGGCTCCCCAGAGGCCGGCCGGGCAGAGCCCGAGGACTGACAGGGCCCGTCCCGACCGGGCCAGCTCGAGGGCGATCCAACCGCCGAGCGAGTTCCCGGCCAGGTGCGCCCGCTCGATCCCCAACTCGTCCATCAGGTCTCCGACCGCGCCCGCCAGCGCCGCCGGCGTCGGGACGACCCCCTCCGGGAGGGCCGGCGACCGTCCGAAGCCCGGCAGGTCGACGGCGATCACGTCCCGCCGGCCGGCCAGGACGCCGACGACCGGCTCCCAGACGCAGAGCTCCCCGCCGATCCCGTGCACGAGAACCAGCGGCTCGCCCTCACCCTCTCGCTGGTAATGCAGCTGCCCGCCTGAGCTCACCGACCCAGGGTTCCCGCCGGCCAGACCGGTCAAACCCGCCGGGCGGACGCGTCGGCCGGCGCTCGCCCGCCGGCCGGTGATTTCGGCGCGACGTGCGGATCAGGCGCCGCCGACCGCCGCGTAGTACTGGGAGAACGTGTCCATGCGCAGGGCGAACACGCCGTTACCCGGCAGCGTCATCCCCTGCCAGCTGCCCGGCAGGACGTTCAACGTGCCCTCGTGGTAGCCCCACGGGTTCCGCAGGACGACGTAGTTCTGTCCGCCCGACGTCTCGGTCCCGAGGATCGAGTACGCGTGACTGGCGACGATCCCACTCGTGCTGTCATAACTGACCGTCGCCGATCCCGTGCCAAACGTCCACGCCGTCATCGGATCGACGGCCACGCCGTTCTTGCAGTGACTGTTGATCTTCGCCCACACGTCGCTCGCGCTCGCGCTCTCCCGCCACGGCGGCCGGCCGACGAGCGCCGCGACGGCCTGGTCGGGCCAGTTCGAGTTCAGCTCGTTGTAGTTCGTGCTCGACGGCTCACCGAATCCGGTCGCCCCCAACACACCGATGAACGCCTTCTCGAGGTTCGCCGGCCACGTCTCGCCGGCGACACTCGACCGCGCGTAGATGTACTGACCATTCGCCTGCGGCACGTCGTCCTTCACCGAATACGACTTGCCACCCGTCCCGGCGGCCATCGAGTAGAACGTGAACTCGTAGTCCGCACCCCCGCCGCTCACGTCGCCGGTCCCGTCCTTCAGGGTCTTCTCGGTGATCAGGTCCGAGTGGCACCAGGCAACCGATGCCATCGCCGAGATCAACCAGCAGTCGCCGAGCCCACCCTGGACCGGCGATGTCGCCGTCGGCACGTCGACGATGAACTCCCCGGGCACGGCGTACGTCAGGTCGGTGAACACCAATGGCCACCAGACGGGCCGCTCGATCGAGATCTCGTGGACCGTCGGCGAGAGCGTCAGCTCAGCGAGATGCTCCACAGCCGCCCCTGCCACAGCCGCCCTCGCAGCCAGCGCCGCCGGCCCAGCGACAGCCGTCCTCGCGGATAGCGCCGCCGGCGCAGACACAGCCGCCTGCGCGGAGCTCGCCGTCGGAGCGACCGCCGGCGCCGGCGCCGGGGCGGGGCCCGGGGCCGCGAGGACCCGGGTCAGGCCGAGGAAGACGACCGACCCGAACTTCGGGTCGAAGAGCTGCTCGTACGGCTTGCCGAGCGCCGCAGACATCGTCGCCTGGAAATCAGTCGCCCGCGGATCGAGCGGTCGGCCGAGCTTGACTTCGGCGATCGCCTTTGGGTTGGCCGCGCCGACCGGCGCCGCCGTCTCCCCGAGAATCGCCGGCGGAAGCTTGAAACCGCCGCCGACCTGGTCTGAGAGAACCGTCCGTGGAATTACGTTTGTGGCCATCTGGTGTCGTCCCTTGGAGATGTTTGAGCCCAACACGGCCAAACCTAGTCCTCTGCGCCGGCTGCTTGTGTGATATCGCACACACTTCTCCGACCCGCCCGCGGAATTCCGCCGTTAGCCCTACGCCGACCGTTCCCGCAGGCCCGCGACGTCCTCGATCGCCGCCCGCAACCCGGCGGCCACCTCGTCGACCGCGTAGTCCTCCAGCCGGATCCGCCCCCGCCGGGCCAGCTCCCCCCGCAGCTCGGAGTCGCTCACGACCAGGTGGATCAGCTCGGCCGTCATCCCCAGATCCCGGTCGTCGGTGACGATCGCCGCGTCGCCCGCCACCTCCAGGACACCCCCGCTCGGCCGGGCGATCACCGGCACCTCGAAGTGAAAGGCCTCCAGCAGGGGGATGCAGAAGCCCTCGTGCTCCGACAGGCAGACGAACACGCTCGCCTCCTGATAGCACCGCCACAGCTCCTCCCGGCTGATCCCCGACCGGAAGGTCACCGCCCCCGGGGCCAGGCGACCGGCCAGCTCGACCAGCGACTCCGCGTACCGGGGGGTCAGCCCCTCGCCGACGAGAACCAGCCGCGCCTCGGGGCTCCGATGCCGGCGGTACAGCGCAAACGCTCCGATCAGCTCGTCCTGGCGCTTGTGCGGCGTCAACCGGCCGACGAAGAGGACCGTCGGCGGCCCGGCCGGCCGCTCGACCGCCGGCGCCTGCGGCCGCGCGAAGAGGATCGGGATCACCGCCGTCCGGCTCGCCCCGACCGCCGCCAGCTCGGCCGCGTTGAAATGCGACACGCCCGCCGCCAGATCGACGCCCTTCGCGAACTCCGGCAGCTGCCGCCGGCCGAGCGAACAGTGGACCGCGATCGTCGGCTCGTAGTCCCAGAACCACTTCGCCGGCGTCACGTTGTGGTAGACGAGGAGCTTCGGATTCGCCAGGTCGAGCACCGCCCGCACCTTCGGCGCGTAGGCCGAGTAATGGATCACCAGGACATCGTCCGCCCCGGCCGCCAAAGACTTCAGCGGCCGGACCCGCCCGGCGATCCGCGGGTCGATCGAGACCGGCGTACTCCTCCCCGCCGAACCCCCACTCCGCGAACAGGCTCCGGTAGACCAGCGCCTGCGTCGTCACCGCGTCGACCGGCCCCGCCCCGCTCAGGATCTGGTGGACGACCATCACCCGTCCGCCTCCCCGCCCGGCCTCCCGGGTCCCGCCCCGCGGGCGACGCCCCGTCTGACGAGGTCGGCGTCCTCGAGGTCGCCCACCCGGTGCGTGAGGTCCGCCAGCCGGTCGTCGAGCTCCCCGACCCGGCCCATCAGGTGGACGTTCAGACGCGTCTGCTGGGACGCCAGCTGGCCCGTGTACTGACGGATCAGGTGGACCAGGACCCGCTTGACCCAGCTGATCGGCGCCCCCAGCCGCCTCGTCGAGACGACGAGGTCCATGTCCGGCTCGATGATCGCCCACTCCAGCAGCAACTCCGTCGACGGCCGCTCCGGCGGGACGATCCGCCAATCTTCGAGATCCTCGCCGTACGCCCCGTCCGCCCGTGCGACCGCCAGCGACGCCCGCGCCGCGTCGATCGCTTCCTCCGGCTTCATCACCCGATTATCCCCGGGCGACCGAACCTCCGTCGGACGGGTCAGTCGCCGCCGGTACTCGGCGGCTTGACCGGCTTGCGCCGCGGCATCTCGGTCAGCTGACGGCTCATCATGATCCGTCCGATCGAGACCCCCACAGTCAGGATCACCGCGACCACGGCGAGCCCGGCGACCAGCGGAGTCCGCGGGAGGGCCAGCCACAAGCCGAACACGACCACGGTGATGATCCCCGGGACGATCCACAGCCGGGCCGAGACCGGCACCCGCTTGGGCAGGCTGTAGGTCTCTCTGACGTTCGGTGCCATGCCCTCATGGTTCCCCGTCGCCCACCCGCCGAAACCCGCCTCACCCGCCGACCGGCGTGCCCATCAGCTCGTGATAGAACGCCATCCCCGGCCCGCACCGTCCATCGTAGGAGACGGCTCCGCCGTCCAGCACCACGACCCGCTCGCACGTACGCTCGATCAGCGCCGCGTCGTGCGAGACCAGGACCAACGTCGCCCCCGCCGCGATCTGCGCCGAGATCCGCGCCTCGCACTTGCGCTGGAACGCCTCGTCCCCGACCGCCAGGACCTCGTCGATCAGCAGGATGTCCGCCTCCAGGTGCGCCGCGATCGCAAAGCCCAGCCGCAGGAACATCCCCGACGAGTACGTCTTGACCGGCGCGTCGATGAAGTCCCCGAGCTCCGAGAACTCGACGATCGCCTCCATCTGCCCCTCGATCTCCCGCTTCCCCAACCCGTGGAGCGCCCCGTTGAGGAAGACGTTCTCCCGCCCCGAGAAGTCCCGCCCGAACCCCGCCCCGACCTCCAACAGCGAGACGATCTTCCCCGACGTCCGCACCGTCCCCCGATTCAGCGGGATGATCCCCGCCAGCACACGCAGCGTCGACGACTTCCCCGCCCCGTTGCGCCCCACGATCCCCACCGTCTCCCCCGGCTCGATCCGCAGGCTGACGTCCCGCAGCGCCGTGACCGGAGCCGGCCCGTCCTCGTCGGTCCGGTTGCGCCGCAGCAGCATCTCCTTCAGCGTCCGCCCCCGGTCGGCCCGCACGCTGAACGACCTCGTCGCCCGCTCGAGCACGATCGTCCCCGCCGCCAGACCGCCCGACGACGACGCCGACGACGCCGAGCGACCCGGCCCGGCCGCCGACCCGGCGCCCGCTCCGTTCCCCGAACCGCCCCCGCCGACCCGCGCGCGCTCCACATGATCACCACTCATACGACGACCGCCAGCTCCCCCGCCATCCGCCGAAACAGCCACAGGCCGCCCGCGAACACGCCGAGCGCCATCCCCACCACGTAGCCCGTCGTCGCCCATCCCGGCCACGCCCCGTCGAAGACGGTCGACCGGATTCCCTCGATGAACGGCGCCATCGGGTTGCCCCAGCTGAGCAGCGACTTCAGCCACGCGTGGTGCGTCGCGCCCGGGAAGCTCGACGCCCGGTAGAAGATCGGCGTGACGAAGAACCACGGCAGGAAGGCCGCTCCCAGGATCGGCGCGACGTCCCGGAAGTACGCGTGCAGGACCGCCGCCCCGAGCCCCAGGCCCAGCGCGAAGACGTACAGCGCGAGCACGTAGAACGGCAGCAGCACCAGCCATCCGCTCACCGACCCGTGGACGATCACGACGATCGGCAGGATCAGGACGAGGATCGTCGTGAACGTCGCCAGCTGGACCGTCACCACCGTCCCCGGGATCGTCTCCCGCGGGAAGAGCGCCTTGCGGACCAGCGCGCCCTGGTCGAGCAACGACGTCGCCGCCCCGAGCACCGCCTGCTGGAAGAAGTTCCAGACGACGATCCCGACCAGCACGAACAGCGCGTAGTCGTGGATCGGCGGGACGAAGTGCGTCTTCAGGACGTAGGTGAACATCACCGTGTACGCGCCCATCAAGACCAGCGGGTTGACCAGATACCAGAGCACCCCCAGCGCCGAGCCCTTGTACTTCTGGCGCAGCTCCCGCCTGACCATCTGCTCGAACAGGTAGCGGTAGCGGAGGGGTTCGACCGGCATCCGGCGGATTATCCTCGGCCGTCGGGTCCGGGAGCGGCCAAGGTCGCCGGCGCTCGGTAGCCGGCGCTCGGTTAGGCTGACGGGTACCGATGGCCAAGTTCAAGAACCTCTCCCCGTATGGCCGGCGCCTCGCCGTCGTGAGCATCGGCGCGTCGCTGGCGGTCGTCGCCGCTGCCGAGCGCGACCTCCACCGGCGGCCGGCCGCCGAGATCCGTGGGAGCAAGCTCGCCTGGCGCTTGATCTGCCTCAACGCGATGGGCGCGCTCGCCTATTTCAAGGCCGGACGCCGCGAGCCAGCCGCCTGACGTCGACTGGTCACAGGCCCCGGATCTCGCGGACGCTCCTGCACATCTCCTCGAGCTGCTCCCAAGCCGACGGCTGGTCTTCTCGCATGTAGTCGATGAACCATTTGGTCCCCTCCCACACGCTGAGCGCGGCCGTCCCGAAATAGTCGGCGACGATCGGCCTGTCGACGAGGCCGCGGTTGTACATCCCGGCGAGCTCCTCCCAGAAGTTGAGACCGTGGACGGTGCTCAGCTTGTCGCCGTGCGACATCCGCTCCCACGCGGCGATCCGTCGCCTCTCCCACCGCCGGCGGGCCCGCTGGTTGACTGGGGTATCGGCCGGTCCCGACATGTAGAAGTCGTGGAGCCGCGTCCGCGAGGCCAGCTCCGTCGGGCTGTTGAACCGCTCGAGATACCGGTGCGCCCGCGTCTGCCGATCCTGGACCCGGTTCTGCGTGACGCCCTTGAACGCCCCGACCGCCGCCAGACCCGCGATGATCGCCGTGGCCGCCGCGGCCCCGGCCGCCACGATCGCGGCTGCGTTGGACCCGCCCGACTTCACAAGGACGATCTGCTGCAAGGCCGCCGCCGACTCCACGAGCACTCGGATCCCCCCGTTCAGCCCGCCGAAGCCCTGTTCATCGACGATCCGCGTCGCTGGTACAATCGGCTCATGGAAGCTCCCGTTCTACCGACCTGATCGGACCCTTCGAGGGCAGCCCGCCCGTAGGCCTCGGGGCCCTGCGAAGGCCTCGGCCCCTGAGAGCACGGACCTCGAGCGAGGCTCCGGAAGCTCCAGGCCGGCGGCAGTCTCAGCTCAGAACGCCCCGCGGCGGGTGAACACCGCCGGGACGGTCTTGACGAGGATCGTCAGGTCGAGGAAGACCGACCAGCGCTCGAGGTAGAGGAAGTCCAGGCGGACGAGATCGTCGAAGCCGAGCTCGGCGCGTCCGGAAACCTGCCAGAGGCCGGTGATGCCCGGGAGCACGAGGTAGCGCTTCATGTGCCACGGCTCGAGCTGATCGAAGTCCCGGGTCGTGAGCGGCCGGGGACCGACCAGGGACATCTCGCCGCGGAGGACGTTCAACAGCTGGGGCAGCTCGTCGAGTGAGAAGCGCCGCAGGTGCTTGCCGACCCGCGTCAGCCGGGGGTCGTCGCGGATCTTGAACAGCGCGCCCGTCTGCTCGTTGAGCGACTCGAGGTCTGCCTGGCGCTCTTCGGCGTCGTTGTGCATCGTCCGAAACTTCAGGCACGCGAACGCCTCGCCACCGATTCCCGGCCGGGTCGACCGGTAGAGGATCGGTCCCCTGGAGGTCAGGCGGACGGCGACCACGATGATCACGAGGAGCGGGCTCAGCACGACCAGGAGCAGCGTCGCGACGACGAGGTCGAAGGTCCGCTTGACGACGAAGTCGATCCCCTCGAAGACCGGCGGCTTGAGCTCGAAGAGGGGCACCGACTGGCCGGGGACGAACTCCGCCCGGTGGACCAGGATCTCCATCGTCGACGGGGCGATCCGCACGCGGACGCCACGCTGATGGCATTGGTCGATCAGCTCGACCGCCTCGACCTCGGGGAAGTCCGAGTCGGCGATGATCACCTCGTCGATCCGATGCTCGGCGATCACCCGGCCGAGCTCCGCCAGCGTCCCGAGCGACCGCAGGCCGTTGTTTGGATGCGGCCGTTGGGAGACGAAGCCGACGACGTCGACGGGCGCGTGCGGGCCGACGCTCAGCGCCCGAGCCACCGCGTCGATGTGCGGGCCGAGCCCCGTGCCGACGATGACCGTCCGCCGGCGGTATCCGGCCGCGCGGAGCAGGAGGCCCGAGAGCCGTTCGTAGACGTAGCGCAACGACGAGACGTAGATCAGCGCGAAGAGGAGCGATCCGTAGAAGATGTAGAACGACGAGAACGTCCTCCCGTTGACCACCGCGAAGACGACCGACACGCCGGCCACCTGGAACAGCGACGCGAGGATCCGGCTCAGGCCGGGTCGCAGCGCCCGGTCGGCATAGAGGCTCGAGCGGGCGAACAGCAGGACGGTGACCAGATAGGCGAACGAGACCGTGTCCTTGGCCTGCTGGAAGACCGCCCCGACGTCGAGGCCGGTCCGCAATGCGCCCTTCAGGCACAGGGCCGTGAAGATCGCCAGAAAGATCCCGGCGAAGTCCAGGCCGAGGAGGATGACGATCCGCGTCAGCCGCCGGAGCGTGTCGAGGCGCAGCAGGAACGACAGCTGCGGCGGTCGCTTCGACCGGACGTCCCGGCTCGGCAGCTCGGCGCTTTCGCGCAGCCCGGACGCCGCCGCGACCGGCGCGGACGAGCGAGATTCCTCGACAGCTCCTTCGGACTCCGGCACAGCTCCGACCAACCCCTGGACTCGTGGCATCTGCCTCTCCAACGCCCCACTCTCGCACATGTAGCGGGGATTCCGCTCGACTGCGGCCGGGATTCCGCTCGCTGCGGCGGGGGTCAGGGGGCGGCGTGCCCGAGCAGCCGGTCGCGGCCGGACTTCTCGAGCGTGAGGCTGAGGCCCTCGCGGAGCTCGATCTCCGGCTCCCAGTCGAGCAGGCCGCGGGCCAGCGTGATGTCCGGCCGGCGCTGCTGGGGATCGTCGACCGGAAGGGCCTCGTAGATCAGCTCGGAGCGGGACCCGGTGACCTCGATCACGGTCTCGGCGAGCTCGAGCAGGGTGAACTCGTTGGGGTTGCCGATGTTGACGGGGTGGTGGTGGCCGGATTCGGCGAGGCCGATGATCCCGCGGATCAGGTCTGAGACGTAGCAGAAGGACCGCGTCTGGGAACCGTCGCCGAAGATCGTCAGCGGCCGGTCGGCGAGGGCCTGGCGCATGAAGGTCGGGATCGCCCGGCCGTCGTGGGGGCGCATGCGGGGGCCGTAGGTGTTGAAGATCCTGACGATCGCCGTGTCGACGCCCTGCTGGCGGTGGTAGGCCATCGTCAGGGCTTCGGCGTACCGCTTGGCCTCGTCGTAGACCCCGCGCGGGCCGATCGGGTTGACGTGGCCCCAGTAGTCCTCGGTCTGCGGGTGGACCTTGGGGTCGCCGTAGACCTCGCTGGTCGACGCGATCAGGAACCGGGCGCGGTGGGCCTTGGCGAGGCCGAGCGTGTGGTGGGTCCCGTAGGACCCGACCTTCAGCGTGTGGAGGGGCAGCCGGAGGTAGTCGATCGGCGAGGCGGGAGACGCCAGGTGGTAGACGAAGTCGACCGACTCGTCGACGAAGTACGGCTCGATGATGTCCTTGTGGAGCAGGACGAAGTCGGCCGGCGGACGGATGTGCTCGATGTTGACGAGCGACCCGGTCTCGAGGTTGTCGACGCAGATCACGCGATTGCCCCGGCGCAGCAGCTCGTCGCAGAGGTGGGAACCGAGGAAACCGGCTCCCCCGGTTACAAGGCAGGTGGCCATCTGCGGTCGAGAATAGGCGAGTCGGGCCGCGGGTGGGCTTGCGAGCGCCCGGAGGGAGCCGTCGATTTTTCGGAGCCCGCCCGCCGGATCGGCCGTCTGGCGTCGGGCTCGAGCTTCTCCCAGCCGCGCTCCCTTGACCGCGCTGCCGACGGCTGACATTACCGAACGAAATGACGAAACCGGCCGCGGTGCCCCGCGGCCGGTCGCGTAACCCGTCTAAGCGGGCCGTCCGATCATCTGGCCGCCCCGGTCAGGCGGTCGCCGCCTGGGCGTGGCATTCCGGGTGTCCGCATCCGCATGCGTGGGGCTCGGTGCCCGTGTGGCCCTTGTGGGCGGCGCACGAATCCGAGCAGTAGCCGTCCTCTCTCGCCGGGCAGTTGCAACCCGCGTGGGCGCATGTCTCAGCCATTCCGCTCCCTCGTTCGTGATCGACGTTCGGTTTCTCTACCCGGTACCCGCTTGACAGTCGGGCATCACCGGCGATTCGCCGGAGCGCTCCGCCGCGTCATCCACCGGTCGCCTTCCGGCCGTCAGCCCCGATCCCCCAGCCGGCCCGGGCCGAGACGTCAGCGCCCGAGCAGCCGCGCGCCGGCCGCGGGCGTGGGGACCCCGACCAGGTAGGGAAGCCGCTCGTCGAGCGGGCTCGGCCGGCCGACGTGGAACCCCTGGGCGTAGTCGACGCCGAGCTCGCGCAGGCGGGCGACGGTCGCGTCGTCGCCGACGAACTCGGCGATCGTCCGGGTTCCCAATCCCCGGGCCATGGTCACGATCGCCGAGACGACGAGCTGGTCGGTCGGCGTGGCGCAGAGGTCGCGGATGAACTCGCCGTCGATCTTCAGGTAGTCGAAGTGGAGGAGCTTGAGGTATGAGAAGGACGCGAACCCGGCGCCGAAGTCGTCGATCGCCAGCTTGCACCCGAGCCCGCGAAGCCGCGCCGCCAGAGCCCGGGCGCAGTCGATCTTCTTGATCGCGGCGGTCTCGGTGATCTCGACGATCAGCCGACCGCGGGGGATCGAGGCTCGGGACAGGAGGTCGGCGAGGTGGTCGCCGAGCCCGGCGTCGCCCATCGTCCGTCCGGACACGTTGATGCTGAGGATCAGGTCCTGTCCGGCGGCGTGGCTGTCGTGGAGGCGCTGGACGGCCTGCTCGATCACCCAGTAGTCGATCCTCCCGACCAGACCGGACTCCTCGGCGTCGAAGAGGAAGGCGGCCGGTGGGATGAGGTCGCCGTTGGTGTCGGGCAGACGGATCAGGAGCTCGAAGGCCGGCGTCCCGCCGGCGCCGATCGGCGAGATCGGCTGGGCGTGGAGGACGAAGCTGTCGTCGCGGATCGCCCGCCGGAGGCGCTCGTTCCAGCTCTGGCGGATCGACATCAGGCTGCTCGGGCCGGCGGTGCGGTCGTAGACCGCGCAGCGATCCCTGCCGGCGCGCTTGGCGTCGTACATCGCGATGTCCGCGTGGACGACGATCTCGTCCGGTCCGAGGACGTCGTCGCTCGCCGAACATGGCAATGCCGATCGAGCTCGAGAGATGGGGCCGGCGGTCGGCCTGCTCGGTCGGGGAATCCAGCCGGAGAGTCCCCAGCAGCTTCTCGGCGACGCGGAGGGCACCGGGGCGGTCGCAGCGGTTGAGCAGGATCGCGAATTCGTCGCCTCCGATCCGGGCCAGCGTGTCGGTCTCGCGGACGGCGCCGGCCAACAGGAGAGCCGCCCGGACGAGGAGCTTGTCGCCGGCGGCGTGGCCGAGCGTGTCGTTGACGAACTTGAAGCCGTCGAGGTCGAGGAAGAGGACCGCGCCGGGCTCGTCGTGGCGGGTCGCGAGCCGGATCGAGCGCTTCAGCTCCTCGGCGAAGCGTCGACGGTTGAACAGGCCGGTCAGGGCGTCGTGGTCGGCGAGGTGCTGGAGTTGGCGCTCCGAGCGCTTGCGGTCGGAGATGTCCATGATGTGGGTGATCGCCTGGGTCTGCTGGCCGTCTCCTTCGGAGAGCACCGCACCGCTGACGAGCACCCAGACGGCGTGTCCGTCGCGGTGGATCAGGCGCTGCTCGAACTCGACGTGGTCGCTGTGACCGACCGTCAGCTCGCCGAACTTGACGGCCGCCTGGACCTGGTCCTCGGCATGTGTCAGGGAGGCCAGCGGGGCGCCGACGAGCTCGTCGAGGGACCGCCCGAGGATCCCGGCGAGGGCGGCGTTGACCTGGAGCAGACGGGCGTCGCCGCCGGCTTCGAGCGAGAGCAGGCAGATCCCGATCGGCGCGCGGTCGAACGCCGTGTGGAAGCGTTCCTCGGCGGCCCGCATGGCATTCTGCAGGCGGACGCGGTCGGTGATGTCCCGGGAGATCGACGCCGCGCCGACTATCTCGCCGGCGGCGCTGTAGACCAGGGAGACCCGCAGGGCGACATCGATCCGCCGGCCGTCCTTGGTCAGGCGGACGGTCTCGAGCGGCTCGACCCGCTCGCCGCTCGCGAGCTTCGCGAGGATCCCGGCGTACTCGTCACGCCGGTCGGGCGGCACGAGCATCCTGAGCGAGCGGCCGACCGCCTCGGCCGCCGTGTAGCCGAAGAGGTCCTCAGCCGCGCGGTTCCAGCTCTCGATCTCGCCGTCGAGCGATTTCCCGATGATCGCGTCCTCGGACGAGTCGACGAGGGCGGCGAGATGTCCCCACGCACGGGATTCCTCCCGGTCGGATTCGCCGGATTCGCGGTCGGCCTCGGCGAGCATCCGATCGGATTTCGCCCGCTCGCGGTCGCGGGCGGCCCGCTGGCGTCCCTCGAGGCCGCGGGCGACGAGCCGGCGGTCATCGGGCGTTCGCGAGTCCGAAGCCGCCTCGCCGCCGTCGAGCTCGAGCTCTCGTCGATCGGCGATGTCGGCCTTGAGGTCGCGGCGGGCGGCAACGTCGTCACGCCGCTGGGCGGCTTCGTCACGACGGTCGGCGGTCCCGTCGCGGGGGTGCTCTGACCCGACGGGCGAGACCTGGGGGACGGCCGGGCCGGGCGGGCCGGAAGGTTCGGCTGCTTCGGTGGGGGGCATCGCTGCCTTCCCGAGCGCGGATCAAACCCGCGTGCTCCTGGGGGACTTCCGTCACCGGGACACGCTGTCCATTCGATTCGGCCCACGGAAGGTCGGCCGACGGCACTGTGGAGGGGCAGTTGGCGTTGGAGAGGGAATCCCCAACGTAGGCCCCTATTGTACCTGTCGGCACCGCGGGCCGGCTACCTGAGCCGCGGACCGCCGGTCACCTGACGCGACCCCGGCGGCCAACCCGGCCGTCCCGGCTCAGTCGAGCACGCCCTTCGCCTTGTCGGCCACCGTGTCGACGGCGTCCTTGACCGAGGCCTTGGCCTGATCGGTCTGGCCCTCCTGCTTGAGGGACTCGTCGCCGGTGAGGCTTCCTGCGGCTTCCTTGACGCGACCCTTGGCCTCGTCCACGTTCTTGTCAGTCATCTGGTTCGTCTCCGTTCTCGGTTGACCGGTCTCGCCGGTCGGTACCCGATTGCCCGACGTCCCTCACAGGATCCTGAGGCGGTCATGTCCGACCGGTGAGGCGACTCGGGCACCGGCGAGCTCGTCCTTACCGAGCGGCTCGCGACGTGACGTCGGGCAGCGGCGGCAGGCCGCGCCAGGCGCGGGTCAGCCGGACGATCACCTCGTTGGAGGTGGGGTGGCGGCGGGCGGCCGGGTCGAGGACGACGCCGCCGCCGAGCGTGCGGCCGCAGTCGCCGGCTCCCCGTTCGCCGGCTGGGTCGGTGGCGCCGGGCGCGCGGATCACGAAGCGGTCGCCGGGGGCGGCCGGCAGCGGCGCGGCGAGCCGGACCTGCCAGAAGCGCCCGCCGAGCCGGGCGAGCCGGGCCGCGGAGTGGCCGCCGCGGAGGTGGACGACGGCGCCGGTCCCGTGAGCGGGTTCGCGCTCGCGGTTGGGGCCGAAGTCGAGTGCGGCGTCGATCACTCGCGTCTGGAGCGGCGGCCCGGGGCCGGCGAGCCGGGCGGCTGGAAGCGCGGCGGGTGGAGCAGGCGCGGAGAGGAGCTCGGCGACGGCCTGCCGGAGCGCGCCGAGGCCGGCCCCCGTCTGCAGGGAGACGGCATGGGCCGGTGCGCCGGGGAGCAGCTGGCTTGTCTTTCGGAGCACTTCCTCGGGGTCGGCCAGGTCGGTCGCGCTCACGACCGCGAGCCCGGACTCGACGCCGAGCGCGCGAAGCAGCGCGGCGTGCTCGCGGGTCTCGTCGGTGACGCCGGCATCGACGGCGACGACGAGCAGGTAGGCGTCGATTCCGAGCGGACCGGCGGCGAGCGCCGCGCGGACGAGCTCGGCGTGGGTGTCGGCGTCGATCACGCAGACCGCGGGGCCGTCGCCTCCGCCGGCCGCGGCAGGCGCGCCCGGTGCCAGGCCGATCGCGTGCAGCAGCGCGGTCCGGGCGGGGCCGAGCTGGCCGGCGACGACGAGGTTGACCTGCACCCGCGAGACGGTAATCAGAATCGACTCGCGAGACGGCAATCAGAATCGCTGGGCTACCCCACCGTCACTCCACACCGGGTCAACACGGGGGGCGACGCCGGACCCGCGGCCTGCAAGCCGGCGAGCCGGGCGGCGCCGTAGTCTTTGGGCTCGATGGCCTCGGCACCGCGACCCGACGACGAGCCCGCTGACGAGCTGAGCGTCGCTCCGCTGGTCGGCCCGGACGACCCGCGGCGGTTCACCGACTCGGGGATCGAGATCCAGGGCCTCTACACCGAGGACGACCTGCCCGACCCCCTCGAGCTCGGCAGCCCTGGCGCTTACCCATTCACGAGGGGCGCGCACAGAGAGATGTACCGCAAACAGCTGTGGACGATGCGACAGTACGCGGGTTACGCGTCCGCGAAGGAGTCCAACGAGCGCTACAAGTACCTCCTGGCGAACGGGTCGACCGGCCTCTCGATGGCCTTCGACCTGCCGACCCAGCTCGGGCTCGACTCCGACGACGCGCGGTGCCTGGGGGAGGTCGGCCGGACGGGGGTGGCGATCGACACGCTCGAGGACATGCGAACCGCCTTCGACGGGATCCCGCTCGAGCAGATCTCGACGTCGATGACGATCAACGCGCCGGCGTGTGTCCTGCTCAGCCTCTACCAGCTGGTCGGCGAGGAGCAGGGCGTGGCGAGCGAGCAGCTGCGGGGAACGACACAGAACGACATCCTCAAGGAGTACGCCGCACGCGGTAACTACATCTACCCCCCCGTCCCCTCGATGCGCCTGACGACCGACCTCTTCGCATACTGCAAAGAGCACGTTCCGCGGTGGAACACGATCTCGATCTCGGGGTATCACTTCCGGGAGAAGGGGTGCTCAGCGGTCCAGGAGGTCGCCTTCACGCTGGCCAACGGGATCGCCTATGTCCAGGCGGCGATCGACACCGGCCTGGCGGTCGACGAGTTCGCCCCGCGGCTGGCGTTCTTCTTCAACGGACACAACAACGTCTTCCAGGAGGTCGCCAAGTTCCGCGCGGCCCGGCGGATGTGGGCTCGGGTCATGAGCGAGCGGTTCGGCGCGCAGAACCCGAAGTCGCTGATGCTGCGCTTTCACACGCAGACCGGCGGTGTGACACTGACAGCCCAGCAGCCGATGAACAACATCGTCCGGGTCGCGCTACAGGGGTTCGCGGCCGTCTGCGGCGGGACCCAGTCGCTGCACACGAACGGGTTCGACGAGGCCCTCGCCCTGCCGAGCGAGCGGGCGGCGAAGATCGCGCTGCGCACCCAGCAGGTGATCGCCCACGAGTCGGGGGCCGCCGATACGGTCGACCCGTTCGCCGGGTCGTACTTCGTCGAGGCGCTGACCGACGAGATCGAGGACCGGGCGTACGGGCTGATCGGGAAGATCGACGAGCTCGGCGGTGCCGTCGAGGCGATCGGCTTCATCACCAAGGAGATCGACGAATCGGCCTGGGGCTACCAGGAGCGCTACCGGACCCGCCAGGACATCGTCGTCGGTGTCAACAAGTACGTCGAGGACGAGATCCAGATCGAGGACATCCTCCGGGTCGATCCCGAATCCGAGCGCGACCAGCTGACACGCCTGTCGGTGTTCAAGGCCAACCGCGACCACGAGTTGGTCGCCCGGCGCCTCGACGAGCTCCGGGTGGCGGCGCAGGGCGACGGAAACCTGATGTTCCCGATCCGCGAGGCGCTGCGCGACAACTGCTCGATGGGCGAGGTCTGCGGCGCGATGCGCGACGTCTTCGGCCGCTATCAGGCCCGCATCTGAGCGCTCGCGAACCGACTCGCGATCAGCCTGAGCCGTCGAGCGGCGGCGCGTCGGCCGCGCGTACCACGCGACGCTTCCATGCCCACAGGCCGGGAATGATGACCAGTTCGAGTCCGATCCCGCCGACGAACACCGGCCGCGGACGGCCGACCTCCCGCCAGGACAGCACACGAGCCAAGCCGCCGAGTACCACGGTCGCAAGGGCGGCGTTCAGGGCAGCGGGATCCTGCTCGATCCGGGGGAGCGTCGACCAGATGACCGGCGCCGTTGCAAACCAGAAGGCATGCACGAAGCGGTACTCGCTGTCGAATGAGGCGTCGACTTCGATGCGGTTGCCTGGCACGCTCCGCGGACCAACCAGCATGCCGGCCAGGCCATAGCCGAACGGGATCAGGGCCAGCGTGGCGAGGGTCACCTGGAGCTCGCTGCGTCCGGTGCCAGTGTCGCGGGAACGTGTCATCGAGCGATGATTACACGTAGACACCGTGTCCACAAGCAGGGCATGTGCCGCCGAGTCGGCTACGGTCGGCACCTGACGCTCAGCGCATTCGGTCCGAACCTCACGCGCTGGGTGCGCCTGACCCCGGCAACCACAAACCGTAGGTCGACCGCCTCGACGGTCATCGCCGCCAGACAGCGGGCCGGGCCGGCGAGTGTCAGCCAGAGGTCGAGCTCGCCGGCCGACGGGATGCGCGGCGTTCCCGCCGGTGAGTGGAGCGAGTCGATCGTCGGCCCCTCTGTGCGTGGTCCCGGGCGCTCCACGCGAACCACCCGCAGGCCGGGAGTCGGCGATATCGACACGCCGACGACGCGTACCGGAAGCGGTCCGAGGTTGTAGATCGAGATCGGAAAGCGGTCAGTCCGGCCGTTGTGGAGCGTCGCCGCCCCGGCTGGAACGAACGTCCCGAGGCTGAGCGGGTGGAGCGCGGCGAAGGAGACCGACGCCGCCGCGAGCGCCGTTGCCATCGCGGCGGCGACCGCGATCGCGACGCGCGGGTGGCTGGCGCGCGGCAGGCGGGGGCGGACCATCTCCGAGGTCTTGCGGGTCGTCCACCACATCGCCAGGAAGCCGACGCCTCCACTCACGCCGAGCAGCCCGGCCCGGCCGTTCTGGGAGATCGGAACCCAGCCGACGAGCGCCGCGCACAGGGCGATCGGCCACCGCGCGGGCGGGTGCGCCGCGTGCGGCTCGACGAACCAGCCGATCGCCCAGGCGAGGACGGCTCCGGTGACGAGCAGCGGACCGAGATCCGCGAACGCCGCCCATGTCCCGTCGATCCGCCACGGCCATCCCACCCCGGGACCAGGGCCGGGGGGCGCGTTGCCCGGCAGGACGTGGACGACGACGCCGAAGACGAACGCGAGTGAGAACAGCCCGAGATAGGCGCCGATGCTCCCGCCGAGCAGAGCCCCCAGCGCGCTGAGCCAGCCGTAGCGCGGGACGGCCGGCAGGTCGGTCCGGCCGATGCGCTGCGTCGCGATACTCACGGCGTCCCTGTCGTTGAGCCTGCGGCCCGGTCAACCGCGTGATCCCGGCAAGGCCAACGACGCGATGCCCGGCATCCTGTGGCCCTCCGATGATCGCCGAGTTCGCCTCCGCGATGTGTGAGATCGATCACACAAGGCTCACGAAGACGGTATCGTCGGTCGCGTGGCTGACCTTCCGGATGCCGGGGCGTTCGGCGCGGCGTTCGAGGAGTTCATGCGGGCGATGTCCCTGCTCGCCGAGCACGCCGAATCCGAGGTCTCGATTCGCCTGCGCGAGCATCTCGGCACTGACCCGAAGGCTTTGCCCACCACCAGCGCCGAGTTCCGGCTGACCGAGCACGCCAACCTCCAGCTGGCGATCGACGCCGTGCTCGGCGGGGCGGAGATCCTCGGGTTCACGAGTCGTCCGGCCGGTTTTGGCTCGATCGGTCTTTCAGAGGTCCTCGCCGGCGTCGCGATGACGGGGCCGATGTCGTTCGGCCCGGTCGAGTACATAGACGTCGAGATCGGCGACGGCCGAGTCGTCGAATGCGTCGCCGGCGGGGTGTTCCTCGCCGAGTTCGGAGATGCCCCGATCGCGCTGGTCCTCTCCCGCGGCGGAGATCACCCGATGGCTCCGTCGACCCTCAAGATCGAAGGCGTCTCCCCGACGCCCGGCGCGGTCTCCGGCCTGCTGCGGGAGTTGCGCCGCGCGATGCGCGAGCACAACGTGTTTCGCGGACGGATCATCTCGCTCCACCCGAGCGGCCCGCACGGTGGGGCGGTGAACGTCGAGTTCCAGTCGGTTCCGCTGGTCGAGCGCGACGGCGTGATCCTCCCCCCCGGGACATTGGAGCGCCTCGAGCGACACGCGATCGGGATCGCCGAGCAGGCCGACCGGCTGCGCGCGGCCGGCCGGCACCTCAAACGCGGAGTACTCCTCCACGGGCCGCCCGGGACCGGGAAGACACTCTCGGTCATGTACCTGCTCCACGCGATGCCCGGACGCACGACGATCCTGCTGACCGGGCACGGGCTCAGCCTGATCGAGCAGGCGCTTGCGATCGGCCGCGAGCTCGCGCCCGCGACGTTCGTCTTCGAGGACATCGACCTCGTCGCCGCGGAGCGGACGATGCCCTTCAGCAACGGCGGCGTCCTCTTCGAGCTGCTCAACCAGATGGAGGGACTCGCCGAGGACGAGGACCTCCTGTTCCTCCTGAGCACCAACCGCCCCGACCTGATCGAGCCGGCGCTGGCCGCGCGGCCGGGTCGAATCGACCTCGCGTTGGAGATCCCCCTGCCCGACGACGACGGCCGCGAGCGGCTGCTGGCCCTCTACGCCAAGGGGATCGAGATCGACGAGGCGAGTCGCCGGGACTTCGTCGCCCGCTCAGCCGGTGTCAGCGGATCGTTCATCAAGGAGCTGGTCCGCCAGGCGTGGCTGCGGGCGTCCCTCGAGCTGCGCGACCACCCGACTCAGGATGACGTCCGCAGCGTGCTCGACGAGCTGCTCGACGAGCGCTCGACGCTCACCCGACGTCTGCTCGGACAGCCCGGAGAGGAGGCCGTCGCCGGCGAGGGAGGAGGGTCCCCAGCGATGCGCCACGCCCTCCTCGCGGCCGGGCTTCCCGTCCCCCGACCGATCTGAGCACAGCCGGGCTTTCGATCTTCGAACGGTCTGAGCGGGGCCCGACCCCGAATCCCGGCGATTGATCCGACCGGGCGGCTCGCGCGGTAGAACCTGGAGTGAACCTGGCCTACAGGCATCTGCTGCGGCTCGAGAACCGGATCCATCACCAGCTCGTCCAGCACAGCATCAGCGCGCTGCGCGTCGCTGTCGGTGCGATCTTCCTCGGCTTCGGCGTCCTCAAGTACTTCCCGGGGGTCAGCCCCGCACAGAACCTGACCGAGGCGACGACGCACATCCTCCTCCTCGGCCTGGTGCCCGGCCGCGCGGCGCTCGTCGCGATCGCGACGCTCGAGTGCCTGATCGGTGCCTGTCTGCTCGCGAACCGCTGGATGCGACTCGCGGTCTGGCTCCTGGCAGTCGAATTCGTCGGGATCCTCGCGCCCCTCGTGCTGCTACCCGGCCGGCTCTTCGGTGGCCCCGACAACGCTCCCACGCTCGAGGGTCAGTACGTCCTCAAGGACATCATCCTCGTCGCGGCCGCCCTCGTGATCGCCGCCGGCACCTTTCGCGGCGGGCGACTCGTCCGCAGCGATCCTCCGCCGGGCGAGGAACCCGGGTCATAGGGCATGCTCCTCGCGCTCCTCGCCAGCACTGCCGGATCGGCCGCCACCGGCGTGGTCGACGCGCTCGGGCTGCCACTGCGCGTCCTGCGCGGCCTGCGGACGATTCCGCTCGCCCTGACGAGGCTCGCTGCGAGCACCGACGCCGTCGAAGACCTCCACGCCGAGCTCCGGCTGCTCCGCGCGGATCTCGCGAGCATGCCGGCCGACTCGCGCCGGCTGGCCGACGACGTCGAGATCGTCCATGAGGTGCTCGGCGTGCTCAAGCGCGAGCTCCTCGAGATCAAGGCGAACGTCGCGCCGGTCCACGACGATCTCGGACGAGTCGAGGCCGGCCTCGCGCCGCTTCCCGACAAGCTCGACGCGCTCCTCCCGAAGGTCGACGATCTGGCGCGACGACTCGACGGCATGCGAGGCGAGCTCGCCGGAGAGCTCGACGCCCTGCGCACCGACCTCACCGCGCTCCCGTTCGTCTCAAAGACCTAGGGCGCCCTCGGTCGCGCTCGACCGGCGGCGCAGCACCCACCTCCGGCACCAGATTGGCGTAGTCTCACTCGCCAGGGGAGGCCCTGCGTGATCATGAGACGACTGACACCAACACCACGCGCCGTAGCCCTCGTCGCCGGCCTGGTGGTCGCCACACTGGCTGCGGCAGGCGGAGGGTCCGCCCAAGCCCGCGGATCGGGCGGCGGGTGTGCAGTCGACCGTGGGCCGGTGAGCCCGACGCCGTCAATGGCGGCGCCGCCGGCCGATGTCCTCGGTCGATTCGGCGTGCTCGCGCGGCCCGCCACGATCGCCGATCAGGTCCCCGTGCTCAACACCCTCGGGCTCGACCTGGCTGGAGTGCTCGGCAGCTACGACTCCGGCTACATCAGGTTTCTCGCCACCCTCCCGGCGAATCGCCAGCTTTTCCTGATCCCGGGCAGTCCGGCGAAGCTGGCCCTGCCGCCGCCGAGCTGTCTTCCGGCGAAGGCTCGCGGCCCGCTCGAGCAGATCATGGATGACCAGGCCAAGCGCGCGAGGGATCCGGTCTTCTGCCTCGCGGTCATCGGCAGCCGCAGTGCCTCGGTCGGAGCCCCGTCGGCGTGCTTCCCGTTCGCGCTCGAGCCGAACGGCTACGCGATCGCCAGCGTCGGGCAGAACACGATCGGCAACCCGTCGCGCACGCTCGCCGGACTCGTGCCCGACGGAGTCTCCTCCGTGGCGTTGAGCTTCTCCCGGGCGCCCCGGCTGACCGCCGCGACGAGCAACAACACGTTCGTCGTGCGCGGGGCCTTCCGCTACCTCGACGCGCTCGAGCGACGCGAGGCGGTGGCCGAGCAGCACAGCTACACACCGATACCCCAGCATGCTGCGAGCCTGCTTGCAAGACGCTTCCTTCTCCTCCAGCGACGAATCATTGCGGCGGCCGCTCCGACGCACGTGCGCTGGCTCGGACCGGACGGCCGGATCATCGCCACCTTCACTCCCCCCTCATCCATGCTCGCCGCGCAGGAAATCGGCGCGCTCGGCTCGTTCTCCGTCTCGAGTGGCCTTGGCATGTCGTCGGTGAGCCTCGGGGTCGGGTTCACTGCCCCGTCCTGACCGGCGAGCCGTCCCCACTACGTCGGAGGCTCCACCGTCTCGTCCGGCCGGCGGCGGATACTCCTGATCCCGGCGGGCCTGAGCGTCGCCGGTGAACTCAGCGCGAGCCGGAGGACCGACCCACCAACGATGCGAGCCCTCACTTCCTGGCGCCACTGCCTCCGGTCGACCTCCCGGCCGGCAACCCGATGAGCTTCCAGGCGTCTCTGGCCCTGGTCCTCGCGGCCGTGCTCGCGGCCGGGGGGGTGGCCAAGCTCGCCGCGCCCGCCCGCAGCGCCGCCGCGCTGGCGACCTTCGGTCTTCGCACGCGGCCAGCCCAACTCGCCGGACTCGCCGGACTGATCGCGCTGGAGCTCGGCCTTGCGGCCGGCGTCGCGAGCGAAGCCCCGGGAGCCGCCTATGCGGCGGCGCTGACGATGGCTGCCTTCGCGCTCTCGCTTGGCCTCGTCCTCCGCCGCGGCGGCGCTGGATCGCCGTGCGCCTGCTTCGGTGGCCGGTCGACCGTCGGCCGCGGCGCGCTCGCGCGCAACCTCGGACTCGGTCTCGCCTACCTCGCCCTCCCCCAGGTCCCCGACGCCCGGGTCTCCGCGGTCGGCTGGCTCGCCACCGGACTCGTCGTCGCGCTGGTCGGCCTCGCCGGCCTGAGCCTCGTGACGTTCGGCCTCGCACGGGAGATCGGCGTCCTGCGCCTGCGCCTCGGCCCGCAGCTCGCGCTCGAGCTCGCCGACGAGGGGCCGCCGCTCAACGAGCCCGTCGTCGCCCTGATCGAGCGCTTCGTGCTCGACGCTGACGCCACGCTCGCCCTGGCCGTGTTCTCCTCTGAGGGCTGCCCCGTCTGCCGGGCGCTCGAGCCGGTCGTCGCCTGGCTGGCCGGGGATCCGTTCGTCTCGGTGCTCAGCTTCGACGAGCGATCCGACGCCGACGTCTGGGAGGCGCTGGCAATCCCGGGCAGCCCGTACGCGGTAGTCCTCGACCGGTCGGGGACGGCTCTCGCGAAGGGGACCTTCAACTCGGGCGGCCAGCTCGAGGGCATGCTCGCGACGGCCGAGCGCCGCGCGGCTCGACCGGGGCGAACTCGTGCCGAGTGGTGAGCGGGCCCAGCTCGGACTGCGCGCGGCGCGGGCGACCTCACGCCGGGGATTCATCGCCCGCCTCGGCGGAGCGATCGTCGCGGCCGCCGGCGGGAGAGCCCTCGCGACAGCCGAACCGGCGGAGGCGTTTCACTTCTGCGGCCACATCTATACCACCGCCAGCTGTCCCCACCCGACCGGCCTCCCGCGGGTCGACTCGCGCGGCCGGCCCCTGCGCGCGGTCGACGGCCACCCGGTCGATGACCTCGGGCGGCCGGTCACGGCCGCCGGCCACGCGGTCGACGACGCCGGCCGGGTGCTCCTCGACCCCAACGGCCTGCCGCTCCCGCCGGCGCCGCGCAGCCGGATCTGCCTCGACGCGATCCCGGCCCGCTTCAACCTGAAGACACACGTCGACGGCTCCTGGTACCGCTGCTGCGGCGGCCGCGTCCGGCGGCTGCTCGACTGCTGCGCGCACACGACGAATCGGATCAACGGCGACGCCGCCCTGACCGGCTACTGCTACGCCGGGCGGAAGGTCTTCTGCACCTACTACTACGACACCGACGTCAAGTGCTGACGACGATCCTCCTCGCCGCGACCGGGCTCGCCGCCGGCCTGACCGGGACCTGGTCGCCGTGCGGCTTCTCGATGCTGAGCACGCTCGGCCCGACCGGGCACACCGGCGGCCGCCGGACGACTTTTGCCGCCTGCGCGACCTTCACGCTCGGCGCGCTCGCCGGCGGCGCGGCCACCTTCACCGTGCTGTCCCAATTCGGCCGGGCGCTCGGCGGCCGGGGATCCGGGCTGGCGGCGGCTGGCGCCGTCGCGATCGCCGTGGCTGCCGCGATCGGCGAGGCCCGCGGCGTCCGCGTGCTCCCCCAGGTCCGCCGTCAGGTCCCCGAGCACTGGCGCCGGGTGATGCCGATGCCGGTGGCCGGCGGGCTCTACGGCATCCTGCTCGGGCTCGGCTTCACGACCTTCGTCCTCACGCTGGCCGTGTGGGCGCTCGCGGCAATCAGCGTCGCGCTCGGCGATCCCCGCCTCGGGCTGACGGTCGGCCTCGCCTTCGGGGCCGGCCGGGCGCTTCCGGTGGTCGCGCTCGCCCCGTGGATCGATCGACCGCGCGGCGTCCGCTGCGGCGAGCTGATGGCCGAGCGGCCCGCCATCCTGCGGTCGCTGCGCCGGGTCGACGGGCTGCTGCTCCTCTCGAGCGCGCTGGCCCTGCTCGCCGGGCTGGCGCCGACGCAGACCGCGGCGGCCGCCGGTCCACCATCGGTGCTCGCGACACCGGCGACCGACCCGAGCGTCAGCGGGACGACGCTGGCGTGGGCGACGCCAGGCGCGGCCGACACGTCGCAGGAGGTGCAGTCGCCCAACCCCGTCGCGCAGGCGCTCGCCGGGGCGGGTCCAGCACTCGGTGGCGGGAACCTCGCCGTCCACAACGGACCCGACGTCACGGTCACCGCCGGCCAGACGCCGGTTGGCCACGCCACGATCCCGGGCCTCGTCCAGATCGCCGTCTCGGACACCTGGCTCGTCGCCCGCACGCTTGACCCCGCCGGCCACTTGGGGCTCTACGCGATGCCGGTCCCCGCGCTTGCCCCGATCACCAAGCTCGCGACCGAGCCGTCCGGCGTCGACCTTGGCCGGCCGGCGATCGACGGCGCCCGCGTGGTGGTCGCGATCAACGGGCCGCGGAGCAGCCGGATCGTCGAGTTCGACCTCCCGGCCGCCACTCACAAGGTCCTGCGCTCCTCGCGCGGGAGCCAGCTGCTGAACCCGTCGCTGCTGGGCGACGGCCTGCTCTACGAACAGGCGACCTACTGCGACCAGCGGCTGGTCGTCGGGTCGTCGACGACCGCCTCCAAGGACCGCACGCTGCTGCGCATCGGCGGCGTCGCCTCGCGCGATTCCGGCCACGAGCCGGGCCACACGAGCCAGGGCAGCGAGCCGAGCCGCTGTCCCGTGCCGCAGGCTCCGCGCACCCACGTGAACCTCTGGACGACCGCACTCGGGCCACTCGCGGCCTACGTGACCGAGCTGACTCCCAATCCGCCGGGGCCTCCGTCGGCAACCCTCGTCGGTGTGCCGCTCAACTGACCTGTCTCAGAGATCGAGCAGGAAGCGAAGGATCCGGCACGACGGACGGTCGACCAGCGATCCGCTCTCCCTGGCACGTTCGGACTCGATCTCACTCCAGGCTCCGGAATCCGCACGAAGTTCCTCGTAGCGAACGGTGAGCTGGTCGAAGAAGACGCGTCGCTCCAGCGCATCGGCGGCCTCGTCGAGGAGTTGGGTCATCGGTCGGCCGGTCGCTCGGGCCAGGCTGGCAAATCGATCCCTCGTCTGCTCGCTCACTCTGATCGTCGTGCTGATTGGCCGAACCTACGGGGCGAGCGCCTAACCAGGCTACACACCGTCGTCGGCGAACTGGCAGCAGGCCCTGACCGCTCAACCTGACTCCCGGTACGGTGCCGGCTCGCGTCGCCCTCCTGCCAAGATAGACGAGCCCGCCGCGGGTCCGAAGCCGTGCTGTCAGGAGCTAACCTGAAGGCAGTGAGCGTTGCCGCCCCACCGCTGTTCGCGTTGGACAACTCCTATGCCCGTGAGCTCGAAGGCCTGTGCGTGCCATGGCGGGCGAGCCCGGCCCCGGCACCCCGCTTGCTGGCGCTCAACGAGGCCCTCGCCACGGAGCTGGGCGTCGAGGCTGATGCGCTGCGAGCACCCGACGGCGTCGCCGTCCTCGTCGGCAACGCCACTCCAGCCGGAGCGTCTCCGGTGGCGCAAGCCTATGCCGGTCATCAGTTCGGCGGGTTCTCGCCGCGCCTCGGCGACGGACGAGCACTGCTGATCGGCGAGGTGATCGACGTCTGCGGGCGTCGCCGCGACCTGCACCTCAAGGGCTCGGGGCGCACGCCATTCGCGCGAGGCGGGGACGGAAAGGCGGCGGTCGGCCCGATGCTGCGCGAGTACGTGATCAGCGAGTCGATGCACGCGCTCGGCATTCCCACGACCCGCGCGCTCGCCGTGGTGGCGACCGGCGAGCACGTCGCGCGGGAGACGCTGCTACCCGGCGCGGTCCTCGCGCGCATCGCGGCGAGTCATATCCGGGTCGGCACCTTCCAGTACGCGGCGGCCGGCGGCGATCGAGTCCTCGTGCGACGCCTCGCCGACCACGCGATCGCACGCCATTACCCGCAGGCGCGCGAGGCCGAGAACCCATACCTCGCGTTCTTCGAGTCCGTCGTGGCCGCCCAGGCTTCACTGATCGCCCGGTGGATGCTCGTCGGCTTCGTCCACGGCGTCATGAACACCGACAACATGGCGATCTCCGGCGAGACGATCGATTACGGGCCGTGCGCGTTCATGGATGCCTTCGACCCGCTGACCGTGTTCAGCTCGATCGATCACGGCGGCCGCTACGCGTACGGCAACCAGCCGGCGATCGCCCAGTGGAACCTCGCGCGGCTGGCCGAGACGCTGCTGCCCCTGCTCGATGCCAAGCCGCAGGCGGCCCTGGCGCAGGCCACGGCGGTGCTCGACTCGTTTCCCGACCGCTATCGCGCCCACTGGCTCCGGGGGATGCGTGTCAAGCTGGGCCTGGCGGACGGCGCGGGCGAGGGGGACGCGCTCGTCGACGACCTGCTGGACCTGCTCGAAGCACACGCGGTCGACTTCACCACGTGCTTTCGGGCTCTGGCCGCGTCGGCTGCGCGGAGCCGCGGCCCGTTCGCGGTCGCTATTCGCCGAGTCCGCCGCCTTCGACGCGTGGTCGCAGCGCTGGCGCGACGCGCTCTCGTCGCAAGGGACCCCTCCGGAGGCGATCGCCGACGCGATGGACCGGGTCAATCCGGCCTACATACCCCGCAACCATCTCGTGGAGGAGGCGCTGACGGCGGCGGGCGCCGGCGACCTCGACCCGTTCGAACGTCTGCTCGACGTCCTCGCTCGGCCGTTTGACGAACGTCCGGGTCTCGACCGATACGCCGCACCAGCCCCAGCCGGCTCGGGCGCCTACCGTACGTTCTGCGGAACGTAGATCACGCATGAGGCCGGCGCGGCCCCGGCCACCCGATGCACCCGCACCAGTAGGCGTGAGGCGCCTGCGGGGTAGGGCACCCCTCGTCCTCGGGACGAGTATCGCGGGACTGCTGTCGCGATCGCCTGCCTGCTCTACTGATTCACGGGGTCGCTCGCCCGTCGCAAGGGAACCGGCTCCCTACGGTACGGGCCGATGGTCAGGGGGAACCCAGGCGGCTGGATCTACGCGGATGCGACACTCCGTTGAAGGCTCGGCCACCACGGTGCTCGCCGTGTTCGAGTAGCGACTACTCGTAATGGCTCAAGGCACGGGCAAGGTTCGGGAACCGGCGCAGTCGGCTCCGTAACGCTTCCTCGGCATCTCCGCCCACGCCTTGCGCGTTTTCCACGAACGAAACCCAGACGATATTGTCGACGGGATCGTCCTCGCCCTCCGGAATGAGCGCGAGGTCGAGATCTTCGAGAAGGCGGAGTAGATGCGCGTCGGCCTCGGAGTCCTCTCCCGCGCGACGAGCTAGGTCGGACGCGTACCTGGTGACGTCCCCGAACAGCACGTGCGGGAGCAGGTCGCCGTCGTTGTCGCTCAGATGCTCTCGCAGGGCTGGACCGAGGCCCGGGTTTCGAGCTACGAGCCATTCGACAAAGTCGGGGGGTGTGCGTGGTGGCACGGCCAGCCAGAGGGTACGCCGATGCTGAGTGGATGAGCACGAAGCCCGCTGTCGATTAGCAAGCGGTGCGCGGGCGTTGGCACTCGCCATGCGCGAAAGGGAGGCGCCCTTTGCGGGGCGGTGCCCGAGCCACGCGAACCCGACACTCCGCCGCAGCGGTTCGCCGCCGGCTATTCGCCGAGAAGGTCGCGCTCGGGGTCGAGGCCATCGCTCGTGACGAGCGCAACGCCCGTCGCGTCCTCCCGATGCACCTCGAATGTGGCTGGCGAGACCCGCACCCACGTCACCCGCGCGGCCCGAGGGGCTGCGAGGTAGCAGCCGGGCCCCAGCGACGGTCACACGCGTTCCTTGCGGCGCTTCTGCTTGGCGCGGCGACCGGCACGTCGTGTCCGGATTGCTCGGAATGATCCGCGGGTGCCGCGAATCAGCGAGTTCTACGGAATCGTGATCGAGATGTACTTCGCCGATCACGCCCCGCCGCACTTCCATGCTCCCTACAGCGGCGATGAGGCGACACGTCAATCCGGAAACGCAAACCATCAAGTGGCCGGGCGAGGTCGATCTCGACCCGGACGTGCTGTACGGCAACTTTGAGCCTGCGTCCGGGGTCCATATCGCCCGTCGGACAGTCCACGAGCGCACGACCGCCAAGGCATAGCGGCCCCATCCCGCGGCAAAGACCTCCGGGACGGTGGTCTGGCCGGGCGGCGCCCACCTGGCGCCCGACACCTCTACGAGCGCGTCCACTGCGGGACCTGGCCGGGCGAGAACCTCACCGCGTGACCTCACGGCCTGCCGTTCTGCGCTAGGACGTCGACTCGGCGCGACCAGTGTGTCATCGCGCGACGAGTAGCGCATCGACGAAAGCTCCAGTTTTAGCGGCGATAGACCGCGAGCCTGGCGATCTCCCCGTGATCGTTCACCGTGAAGACGTCGACGACGCCGGCGACGTTGCCGTCGCCGAGGTCAACCTCGAACTCGACGACGCACGTGTTGCCGTCCGAGTAGTACCGGTCGTTGATGATCGGACGGTTGGTTGGCTTGACGTGCTCGAGGTACGCCCGGCGGATCGTCTCGCGTCCCTTGCGCGACTCGATCGGCGAGATCGGGACCCAGTCGGCGTCGAGCGCGAAGAGGTCAGCCATCGCGTCGTAGTCGACAGCGTTGGACAGAGCGATGTAGCGGCGGGCGACGGCTTCGGCGTTCACACGGCACATCATGGCGATGTCTGTCGCCGGGGCCACGACCACCTGGTTGGGCCGCTCGGTGCGCGCGACAAGGAGTCGCCGGTGCCGTCTCGTGCGAACCGGCCGCTAACGTGGCAATGCGGCCCTTAGAGATGCCGCCATCTCGGCGGCTCGTGCGCGTGGGAGCCTGACCTGGTCGGTCAGGGGGATCGGGTAGGCGTGGATTCGCGCCTCGCGGACGTCCTCGGCCGCTTGTAGAAGATCAAATCCCGCCGTCTTGTCGAGGGTGTGGTCGGCTACCTCGGCTCGCACGGCACTGACCAGCTGATCGAGCCGGCGATCAACTTCACGTCGGCCGACCCGGATGCGATCGCGCAGCAGCGGGACGGGGCGCGCATTGTCGAGCAGGTCCGCAAGCACAGCGGCCATGGCTGCCGATCCATTCTCACCGGTCACACGACAACCATCGGTGCACACGCCAGTTCGCTCAAGCGGCCTTCCGACGGCCCGACGACAGAGCGGCCAGTTTGCGCGACCCTCGACAGCGTCGGGCTAGCGGGGGTCGATGCGGTAGGCGATGGCGCGGTGGCGGATCGCGGCGACGCGGACGGTCTGTTCGCGGTCGTCGAGTTGGTAGATGACGCGGTAGGTCCCCACGCGGAGCGATCGCAGGCCGGTCAATCGCCCACGAAGGGCGTGGCCGGCGAGCGGCTCGCGTTCAAGTAGACCGAGGGCGTCCTCGACCGCGTCGATCAGCGGCCAGCCGAGGTCGAACAGCTCGCGGCGGGCGCGCCGCGCGAGAACGACGCGCGCCACAGCTCAGCGGGTCGTGCGTCGATGCGCCAGCTCGGCGCGCAGCTCCGCGAGGGTGACGGTCTTCTCGCGGGAGAGTTCGGCGAGGCCCGCCTCGATCGCGGCGAGCGTCGCGGAATCGGAGAGGATCTCGGCGGTTTCCTCCAGAGCCTCGTACTCGTCGATCGGGACGAGTACGGCGGCCGGTTTGCCGTTGCGCGTCACGAGCACGTGATCGCGGCGGTCGGCGACATCGCTGAGCAGCTCGCTCAGCCGGCTTCGAAATTCACGCACGGGGACCGTCTTCGCCACGCCGTGAGTGTACCCCATTGCGTACACGCGGTCCACTTGCCGGAGGCGATCCAGGGTGCCGCTCCGCGCGAGACGAAGGCGCGGCCGGCGGATGCCTTTACCGTGAGCCAGACTGGTCCTGCGCCAAGGAGTAGCGTTCGTGGCGTGAGCCAGTCTCCGCCTGACGATCGTGTACGAGCCCGATGAGGAGGGAGGGCTGGATCTTGCCGCGGTCCGCCGCGCGGGTCCTACGCGCGCTTCAGGGATGGCCGCGACGCTGACGCCGTAGCGCTCGGCCCAGTGCCCCGCGTTCATGTGCTTCCTTACGGGCCTTGGAGCGCGCCGCGAGGCGTTCGTGGTTGACCTTTACGAGCCACGACTGACGGAGGAATGCGGCCGGTGCCCCACGGAGCTTTGTCACCACTTCGCCATAGCTGCGAGCACTACGAATCTGCGCGCGTAGGAACTCGGCGACGCCCACCTCATCGAGGTGGCCAGCCGCAGCCGTCCAAGCGCTTGCGTTCGCAAAAGCTGCCCGCCAGCACTCGTCGACGACGGCGGCGAACTCCGCCCCGCTGAGGCAACGCCGGCAGGCTGCACGAAACAGAGTGAAGTCGTCGTGAGGAAGGATGCGACTCGATACGAGACGCATACGTCGTCTTTGCGGGGAACTGGGGACCGACGCCGCGTGAAGGCGGCAATCGAAGACCTCGATGCCGCGCTGGAGGGTACGGGCGAGACACTGCATCGGGCGGGCTGCTCCAATCTCTCGCTGCGACCGCGGGACAGCGTCCTCTCCGAACAGGAGCGGTCCCGAGTGGACCGCCTGCACCTGCACTCCAGCGGAGTGATGCCAAGAGTGCGCGGCTCGTCCTGCGCCTCGTCAAAGCCGGCGGAGAGCTCGCAGCTAGCGGCTCCAACGCGCAGCTGTTCGAGCGTCGCAAGGTCATCAAACATAGGCTTGCCGAGGTTGGCCTTCGCGGGGAGCTCCGGTTGCACCGGGACGTAATGTTCAGCCTGGGATTTGAGGATAGGGGTAAGCAGTGCGACTCTGAGCTGGGCTCGGGCCACGCAAGCCTGATGAAGATGGCGCGTGCCACAGCCGACGACCGTGACGCCACTACGTGTGCGTGAGCTTCTCGCCGTGGGGGAAGGCCGGGAGCCGCCTCGGGTGCAGCCACAATGCGACGATGCCGGTCATGCCAGAAGACGATGACGGGCTCATCCTCGATGCTGCGGTGATTCCGCTCGACGACCAGGTCGGCGGGCCCGCACCGATGGACTTCGCGGAGCTCACCGACCTCCAGGTCCTTGGGCGCTGGGCCGAGGTCATGCGAGAGCTCGACCGCCGGCATCTCATATGGTCGGGCAAGTCTCCTCTCTCCGACTACGCGGAGCTCTTGGTCGCCCGCTACTACGGCGTCGAGCCGCTAAACGGCACCAACCCTGGCTACGACCTCGTCACCCGGGAGAGGCGCAGGGTCCAGGTCAAGTCGCGGCGTTACGGTCCCGGCAGCAAGCCGAGCCATTTCGGCGAGTTCGCCGAGTTCGCGGACGAACGCTTCGACGACTTCGTCGGCGTGCTCTTCGAGGCCGATTTCTCCGTCCGGGCGGCGTACTTGGCGCCCTACTACTGGGTGGCTGAGCGGGTCAAGCCCGCCAAGGACAAGCACCGGCTCACCAACATGGCCGTACTCAACGAGGCCGACTCTCTCGAACACCTTGGCCTAGACCAGGCCTGAGACAGCCGACACCGCACAGCCGCGCCCCGGGGAGCGAGCCTCAGCCGACGAGGTGCTGCGCGCTCAACTTTGCTTCCATCCCGTGGGTCTAAACCGAAACCTGTTAGGGCTCGTCGCCGAGCGACCGCAGAACCTCTTCGAGTTCCCGCTGCTTCTGTTTGATGGCGGCGGCGATATCTCGTCGCCGGAAACGCACGCTCTCTAGGAGTTCGGCGCTCGCGGGCGTTCCTTCGCGATGCATCTGGTCAAGTTCAGAAACCAAGCGGCCAAGTTCCTGCTGAATGCGCCGACTGGCATGGTAGTCGAGAACGTAGGTTCCGGGCTCGGGGCCGCGTCGCAGTGCGGGAGACCGCGTGAGTTGAGTAAGGAACGTCGCGAATGGGTCCTTGCCGCTGACGGTGAACCCACGCGCGAAGAGAAGGGCGTAGAGGTCGCGGTAGTGCAGCGGCTGACTGGCTTCGCGCGAGGAGGCGAGGACTCGGACTGCCATTTCCCGGATTTGGCTGCCGCGCAGAAGAGCGCGTCCGTTTTCGGGTTCATGCCCGTTGACGGAATGCCGCTGACGGATGGTATGACCGTTTGCCAGCCCGGGTGACCGTGGGCCGCGGCCATTCGTTGGCTCAGCGTCTTCGACATCATGGACCAGACGATTGAGCGCTCGAACCTGGTCAGACAGGTCGCGTTGCGCGGCGTCAACGGCGGCGAGCTCGGCGAGGAGATGGTCGTGACGCGACTGAAGTCGCCCGAGCTCGCGCTCGATGCGTGCCCGTTCCGCTAGCGCGGCTCCACGCATCCGGCTGGAGGGCATATAGGCGTCTGCGGTGCTCACCGAGCCAGATGGATACCGGAGGACTGCGGGGCTTATCAAGTCCTGTTCGCATCTACCCATGTGGGCCTACGTTGATAGTCGGACCCGACGGCTCTACACGCAGGGCCTTTCCGTAGCGGCCTGTCGACAGCCCTGTGGGCAGGTCCTGTTTTTCCCGTAATCCGCGGGGAAAACGACCCTGTGGACAACTTCCGGCCTCCTACAGGTCTCTGCGTAGCCGAATTCGTTCCGTCCGATGGACCACCGAAGATGAGGGGCATCCATACAGCGACAGCGCCCGTCGGGCGCCGAAGGAGGAAACCCATGTCCGAGTCCACCCGCAACACCGGTCAGGCGTGGACGCCCAGCGATGAGCGCAAGCTGCGCGACCTCGCCGCCGGCAACACCCCCACGCGAGTCATCGGCCTGAAGCTCGGTCGCACCGAGGACTCCGTGCGCTCGAAGGCCGCTGCCCTCGGAGTCTCGCTCAAGCCCGTCAACCAGTCGCCCTACAACCGGAGCTCGCGTTAGGCGAGCCCTGAACGGAGAACACGATGCCCAACCCCCAAGGCGGAATTCTCGACCGCCCTCCCGAGCACCTCCTCGTGGCTTCGCTGAACCTGCTGACCACGACTCCCGCCGATGTGCAGGCATCGATTGTCCGCCTGCGCGGTCTCGTCCAGCACGAGAGTCTCTCGCAGCTTGACGCGACAACTCCGCAATCCCCGAAGGACCAGCCGTCGGCAGAGACCGGGGAGCTCGGGTTCACCGACGACTACGACCGCTACAAGCTGACCATCACCGTCGGATTCGCCAAAGCCGCCTACGACAAGCTCGGCGTCCCCGCCGCGCAGCAGCCGCAAGACCTGGTTCCCGTTCCCTGGGACAAGCTCGGCGACCAAACCGCAGATGGCAGCCGCGCGGTCACCAGGCCGGCGAACGGAGACATCCTCGTGCAGGTCTGCTCCGACTCCGTGTACGTGAACGAGCACGTCCTGCGCCGCATCGAGCACGAGTTGGCCGCGGACTTCGCGGTGGCGTGGACCCTTCAAGGCTCTCAGCGGCACACGACGCGTGCCGGCAGCACAAGTCGGAGCGAGGGCCGGGCCCTCATTGGCTTCCTCGACGGCACGAGCAATCTCGACCCGCGCCACCTCTTCGACGACAGGAAGCTCGTGTTCGTCGACCCCGACGATGTCCGCGAATACCCGCGTTCGCCGGACCCGGCCACCCCCACGACCTCGCCGAATCCGTACAACCAGCCGACGCCTCCGACATTCCCCGGCGACCTACGCCAGCCTCCAGCCACGGAACCGGACTGGACCGAAGGCGGCACATACGCGGTTGTCCGCGGCAGCGTCGTCGACATCCCGCGCTGGGACACGCAGCCACTTGGCTCGCAGGAACACGTTATTGGCCGGTTCAAGGTCTCTGGTTCCGCGCTCGACCATCCTGACGACCCGACGCAGCCGCCAATGGAGCCCAACTTCCAAGCCGACCCCCAGGGCCAGGCGACGCCGTTGAGCGCCCACATCCGCAAGGCGAATCCGCGTTCGATCCCAGATGACGCCGAGCGGCGCATTTTCCGTCGCGGCTATCCGCTTGTGCTCGCAGACGTCGACGGCCTCAAGCGCGGCCTCGTCTTCGTGTGCTTCGCGCGCACCATCTCCAGCCAGTTCGAGTTCATCACGCGCGCGTGGACGACGAACCTGAACTTCCCGGTCCCCGATGCCGGCGTTGACGCCTTCCGCGCGTTCGAGTCCGCGGTGCTCGCCGGCGGCTACTTCTTCATCCCGCCGCTTACGACCCAACGCAGCCCTGGAGCTGGCACGTCCCGGTCTCCGTCCCCGCGGCCTAGCTTAGCTAATTCGCGGCCGAGCCGGCTCTGCGTGGCATCACGCAGCTCGAGAGAGGGAGTGCCGAGGGGGCCGGCGCCGGAACGCGATGCCGGCCAGCCGCCGTCCGTCCTATCAGAGGCTCTTGCATGGCGTGAGCATAAGCCGTCGGCGGCGGCGCATAGCGACAGGTGGGCTACGGTCTGCTTATGCGACGACGCTGGGTCCAGTGGCTGTCTCCGCCGAGCCGATCGAACCCCGGGGAGACGCTCCGCTGGGTGCGCCGAATATCCCTGCTGAGTGGGGTGTGCGGGTTGGTGATTGCCGGCCAGTTCGCGCTCTAGGGCGCAAGCGGCGTGCTCATCGCGGTGCTCGTCGTGAGCGGCCTGCTTTCAGCATCGACTTGGGTGACGTTGATGCCGGCGATCCGCCGAGCTGACGAGCACGGCCCTAGATCCGCCGAAGAGCTGCGCAGGCGAAGCGCCGGGAACGTCGCGCCTTAGTGTTCATGGCGGCGCTGCTGTGCTCCGCGTTTCCCGTCATCGGTTTCGTGCTCGAAGGCGTCGGGGGCGCGCCCTTCTTCTTCGTCGTGGGGGCGCTCAGCGTCGGCCTCGGGGTCTGGATGCTCCGCCGTCGCCCTGCCGATTGATCCGAGCCGATGACCCTGCTGAGTGCTGCTCTGCGCGAAACGAGCCGCCTCCGCGGCGCGCGGCGCCTCCCGGTTGCAGCCCCGCGGCTGGGCTAAACCTCCTGCCTTGGTGCCGTAGCGCTGCCGGGCCGCTTCGCCTGATGTGCCGGATAAAGAGCCGATGCTCGTAGGTCTCGAAGCGACGGGCGAGTTCGTCGGCATGGTCGAGGATGTCTTGAACGGTACGTGGCATGTCGATCAACTCAAGAACTTGTCGCGCCTTCATGGCGTGAACGACGACGGGCGCTGGGACGCCATCGACAACGCCGATCTCTTAGGTGATCGCGGCCGTGTCCAGTGTCGCCGCGTCACGGGGGCCCAGTGCCGGTTTGCGCCAGCTGCAGTGGCCGGCGCGCCAGGGGCGCCGGGCGGGTTCGCGGGGCGGGATGGATCGAAACGGGGCGTGATTGACGGCGCCCGCGGCGGGTAATCAGCTCGCTCGTAGGTACTGACCAATCGCGCGGCGGATTGCCTCCGAGACGCTGATCTGCTCCTCAGCGGCGTGCAGCAGGAGCTCACGTTTGAGTTCGGGGTCTAGGCGCACCGACTCAACCGTGGATGCCGCGGATCCCATCGGAGGACGACCCCCGCGGCGGCGCACGATCTCCTCGACGTCGAAGCCGCCCTCAGCCTCGTCGGCCATCGCCTCGATCATCTCGTCGGTGATCGGCGTGCCGTCTGCTTTGTTGCCGTGTGTCGGGGGCATCCTCAGCGGTCCTTGGGAAGCAGCCGTCGATACTTGGCCCTCATCCCCATCGCGTGCATCACGGCTGGGCCGTGGGGCCGGTCGATCACGACAAGCTCCAGAAAGTGCGCGGCCCGGCCGGGGCCTGGGACCAGGTAGCGCGTGGGATCTTCAGATATCGATTCGATGACGGCGGCGTTGCGCAAGGCGTGCTGGATGTCCTCGGCTTCCACTCCGTGGCGGAACGCCGAGGGAGGATCTCCACCAAGGTATCGTACTACGGAACCAAATCGCAGCGGTGATCGCCGCCGTACGCTGCCCCGCGTCGTCCTGCGACCGGGAAGGCGGCGTCGCCGGCGGCAAGCGGGCGTTCGGTAGTCCCGAAATGCAGGGGGCCGTGTATCGCAGGTCGGCCTCGGTATGCCCGTGGTCGCCGGCGGCGACGGAGCTGATCCCCGATTTTTGTGCCGTAGGCGTAGGCCACGCGTAGGCCAGCAGCAGCGGGCGCCTCCAGAGCACGACGGCGGGTCGCGGGGGCCGACCGACGTGGGCTGGCCGAGCATTCAGTCCGCGGCGCCGCTTCGGTGACCATGTCGATCAGCGGGATGTGCCCCAACAGTCGCGGTCGTCGCCTTCTTCAGGCGTCGCAGGTTGCGGGCCGCGTGCTGCGCCCCGACGGGCGAGCCGGATCGCGCGGCTCTTGCGCTTGGTGATTCGCAGCAGTCCAGGCCCGGCAGCACTTCGTTGAGCCTCGCGAGCCGGTCGCGCATCTCCTCGCGCAGCTCGTTGGTGAACGCCGCGGGGTCCAGCGGGTTGCGGAGCTTGTCGCAGTGCTCGACGCGCACAACCCCGGAAACGGCACAAGCGGAAATTAACCCCCGACGGAGCCAGGGCGCAGTAATGTCGCGGTGCCAGCCGCAGAGTCCACAGCATGCTCGAGCGGAGGACCCAAAGACGCCACTCCACGGAGGAATCCAGAAGATGCCGCTCCAGAGAAGTGCACGACGCCGATCGATCCCGGTGATCGTCGGACTGCTCGCCGCCGTCGGTCTACCGGCGACCGTGTTCGCGGAGCCGTCTGGCCCGAATTCGCCGACCACGCCAGCAACGAACGCGGGTCTGACGAGCACTCCGGGCTCGCTGACGCGGACGTGGGTTTCGAGCACTGGTACGGACTCCCACCCGTGCACTCGACAGGCGCCGTGTGCGACGTTCGCGCGAGCTTTCGCCGCCACTGCCAACCATGGTCAGATCGCCGTCGTCGATTCAGGCGGATACGGTCCGCTGACGATCACCCGGTCGGTCACGATCAGGGCCGTCGGCGTGCTGGCAAGCATCCAGCCCACCGGCTCCACCGACGGGATCGTCGTGGACTGTGCCGACCCGACCTGCCGGGTTGTCCTCGACGGACTCGACCTCTACGGCAGCCCGAGCGACGCGTCGAGCGTGGACGGCGTTGACATCCTCGAGGCGGGCGCCGTGCGCGTCTCCAACTCGCACTTTTCCGGCTTCCCTGACGCCGGCATCCGCTTCGGGCCGACCGACTTCGAATCGGTCCTCGTCATCCAGGACTCGTCGCTCTCGGACAATGTCCCGGCCGCGGCGTCCCCGACGGACACTGGCAGCCCTAACGAGCCAGCCGACTTTCCTCCGTTCGGCTTGCTTGTGACGCCACTCGCGTCCGGCGGCTCCGGGCCCAACACCGTGACAATTCGGCGGTCGAACTTCGATGACAACGGCACCGGGATCGGCGTGTACGCGGCTCCGAGTCAGGCCGTGGTCGTCAACGTGTCGAACTCGGAGGTGGGCGACAGCTACGGCTACGGCATCTTCGCAGCAGGCAGCGGTGGGGCTACAGTGCGCCTCAAGGCCGACGACATCACCGACAACGGAACCGGCGTGGGTATCGCCGCGAGCGACACGCCGGGCGACGAGATCGACTCGTTTGGCAACAACGACATCAGTGGCAACACGGTTGACGGCAACCTGACGAAGACGCTGTCTCTGCGCAAGGCGCCATAGCCCGGTCCGGTCCGGTCCGGCCGGAGTCTCATGCCGACCGAAGCGGGTCGCTTTGCGCGACGAAGAGTCGTCTGGCGTGCCCCTGCGCCGGAGCGCACGGGCGCGCGGCTACCGCGACGAGCGGCCGTGGGACGCTCCGCTCGCGTGTCCTGGCCGTAGCGATCCTCGTCGATGACGCGCTGCCAATAGCCGTGCGCGGGACGGGTCGCGGAAGTGCTCGAAGTCGAAGGGCAACACCAGGGCCCTGTCGGATCGCGCGACGACGAATAGCCTCGGGCGGACCGGCCGCGGCCGGTCGATAAGCCTCCGGTGCGGCTCATATTGTGGCGCGTGTATGCCCGAATATACGCTCCAGCTTTCGAGCGCCGCTGACGAACGGGGCGAATTCGGCGTCGACGGCCATCCGGCGCGAGTCGTGCGGTACTCGGTCGCGCTGCGGAGCCTAGACGAAGGCGGTCGCGCGATCGCCGTTCGGGTCTTCGACAACTCCAACAGCCCAGGGGAGCACCATATGGCGGTCGGCGCTCTCGTCTGGCTCGTCGCACGTCCTCGTTCATAGCCATCACGCTGACCGCGCTGGAACTGGCGAGCGTCATCGGCCTCGCCCTCTGGACTGCCGGAGGTCCTCGAATGCGCAGGAGCGTCGGTCAGGCCGAGCAGCGCCGGGTCCCCTGTGAGCAGGACGACGCCGTGGGCGGCGGCCGTGGTCGCCGCGGAGCAGTCCGCCAGGGCGATCGACGCTCGGGCCTTCAGGCGGGCCGCCTCGATCATCCAGGTACCGGGAAGGTCCGGCGCCATCGTCGCGCGGAGCGACCCGAGCGTCTCGTCAGCCGCCTGACGGCCGTGATCGCGCTCCACCCGGTAATAGACCTCGACGAGGTTGACCCAGCTGACGATCGGCCGTGAATCCATCAAGGCGCTCACGCGCGAAGGCGCCGGGCCTTCGCCGTCGAGCCAGGCGAGCATCGCGCATGCGTCCAGGCAGACGCTCACTCCGACTCGCCGGCACGGTCCTCGAGCAGACGCTCGGCCATGCCGCCGTGCCCGAAGCGGCCCCCGAGTCCGCTCGGCCCCCGCCGGGCCACGAGCACGATCTGATCATCCCGGAGCTCGAAGTCGACCTCGTCGCCCGGATGAAGGTTCACCTGATCTCTGATCGCCTTCGGAATCACGACCTGCCCCTTCGCCCCGATCCGTCCAGTCATATCTGCCGAGAATAACGCCGGCTCGGCTTGTCTCAGAAGAGCTTGAAGGTGACAGTCGTCGTGAGCGTCCCGAAGGCGCCGTGGCCTGCGCTGTCGGTGATCGTCGCCGCCGGCACGAACCTGATCGCGCCGGACGACTGTGCCAGGGTACTACCTCCCGATACGACGGCCGAGACGGTCAGCGTGATCGTGGCGTTCCCGTTCGAGAACGACGGCGTCGCCGTGAACGTCGCCGCCTCGGGATTGCAGAGCAGGATGCAGCCGTTGCTGAAGTAATCCGGGCTGCCGGTGCCCAGTGCGCCCTGCGTGATCCCCGGAATCGTGAGTGTGACGGGCTGCGGGATCAGCACGCCCGACAGAGTCCCGGCGCGGTTCTCGCTCGCAGTCGCGATCGGCGTGGTGCCAGACGCGACGGTGACTGGCTGGTTGAAGGTCACGATCAGCTTCGTCCCGTTCGCCAGCTTGCCCGCACCCGCGGTGCCGTTGGATTCCTGCGATACCAGGGATGTGACTTGGGGGCCGCTGAGGTCGACCTTCGCGGTGCTGACAGACGGGATGATCTCCGGGTTGCCGACGTTGTCGGTGACGACGTACTCGTACTGGTAGCAGTTCCCCGTCGTCACGCTCGTGTCCGCGCCTCCGACCAGGCTGACCGTCGTCGCGAAGGTCCCTGGGAACGTGCCGCAGGCCTCCGTCGGCGTGGACAGTGCGACCTGATCTCGCTTGATGACCGCTCCGGCCACCCCCGACTGGCTGTCGGCGAGGGTGCCCGATGCCGCGACCGTCACCGACGCCGTGTTGAGGACCCCGCTCGACGACGTGATGCTCCCCCCGGTCGGGGCGGTCGTATCGCTCACGAAGGTGATCGCGCTCCCCCCGCTGTTGCCGGCGGCGTCCGTTCCCGTGACCGTGTACCCGGACGGGTTGGTCGGGCTTGCCGTCCAGCTGAAGCTCGCCGACGTGAATGGGCCGCCGGCCGGCGTGGTCGGCGTCTCGGTCGCGTGGGTCCAGCCGGTCGTCGCGATCGCAGGAAACGTCGCCGACGCGACTCCCGAGGTGGGGTCGACGAGTGCGTCGATGAGTTTGAACGAGCCGGCCGACCCGCCGTTGTAGTAGAGCGTCGTCGTCGCCACGTTGAAGTAGGCGTTGACCGGGCTCGTCAGGCTGAAGGCCTGCGACGGGGCCTGCGTGTCCAGCTTGGCGACGCTCGCGCTCGTGTACGGCGCCGACTGGTTGCCGACCGCGTCGGAGATCAGGTACTGGTACTTGTAGCAATTGCCGCTGCTCGCGTGACTGTCCGAGTACGGCGACGTTGGGTTGCTTGCGATCGTCGCGAACGAGCTGTAGGTCGTCCCGCACGTCGCGCCCGTCAGGCTCGTCGACGCCCGCTGGAGGACTCCGGACGCCGCGTTGACACCCGACCCGGCCGCTCCGCCCGGGTCGGTCCCCGGCGTGAAGCTCACGCTGATCGGAGCGGTCGTCGAGTTGACGTAGCCGTTGGTGTAGGTGACGCTCCCCCCGGTTGGGGCCGTCGAGTCCCCGACGACCGTGAAGGCCGCCGACGCCGCCGACGTCAGGCCTGCGTTGTTGGACGCCGTGACGGTCTTGCCCCCGCTCGGCGCCGTCGGGTTCGGCGCGCTGTACGCGTAGACCTCGACGCCCAGCGCTCCCGGCGTCCACGTCCAGCCCGACGGGAGCGCCGGGAAGGCGTAGCTCGCGATGCCCGAGAAGACGTCGCTCGCCGTGCCCGTCGCCGTGAACGACCCGCCTGCCGCGCCCGGCTGGTAGTAGACGACGCTGCCGGTGCTCGACGCGTTCGCGAAGGCCGAGAAGGCCACCGCCGGCCCGGCCGGCGCCGTCGTGTCGACCTTGATGTCCGGGCTCGTGTACGTCGCCACGTTGCCGACGTTGTCGGCGACGACGTACTCGTAGCGGTAGCACGCGTGGTCGGCCACCGTGTCGCTCTTCGGCGTCGCCGGGTCGTTGCCGCCGACCTGCGCGTAGGAGGTGTACGACCCGCACGACCCGTTGCTCGTCCCGTCCGAGCTCAGGCTGGCCGACGCCCGCAGGAGCTGGGCGCCGGCTTGCCGCGACGCCCGACCCCCCGTCGGAGCCCTTCGCGAACGCGACGCTCAAGGTCGTCGAGGTCGAGTACCGGCTACCGGTTCCCACCAGGCCGACCGCGTCGACCGATCCGCTCGCCGGCGCCGTCGCGTCCTTGACGACCGAGAAGGCGCCCTGCGTTCGTCGCGGTCGCGCGTCGCGTTGTTCGTCGGCCGTGACCGATTCCCCGCCCGGCGACGCGCTCGCTCCGTTGGCCGACCAGCTGTAGGTCGTCCGGAACGTCGTGCCCGTGTTCGGCGCCGTCACGCTCCCACCCCCGCTGAAGCCGGCGATCGACGGGAACGCGACCTGGCCGACGCCAGACCGCACGTCGCTGGCCTGCGAGTCGACCGTGAAGCTCCCCGGCCCCGTCGGGTTGTAGTAGACGGTCGAGCCCGAGACGTTCTGCGACGCCGAGCCGGTGACCGGCGTCACGACGGCTGCGGTCGGGGTCAGCGACCCCGGCGTCGTCGTCTCGACCTTGACGTCCCCACTCGAATATGTCGCGACGTTGCCGACCCGGTCGGGGACCAGGTACTCGTAGCTGTAGCACGCGTTGTCGCCCGGCACGACATCCGTGACCGGAGAGACCGGGTCGTTGGACCCGATCTGCGCGTACGACCCGTACGTACCGCACGTCCCGTCGCTCGTCCCCGCCGACGTCAGCGTCGCCGTCGCCCGCAGCAGCTGCGACCCGCTCGCTGCCAGGCCCGACCCCCCGTCCGTGCCCTTCGCGAACGCGACGTGGAGCGTCAGCGACTGCGAGTACCGCAAACCAGCTCCGACCAGCCCCGTCGCGTCAACCGATCCCCCGCTGGCCGGCGAAGAATCGTTGACGAACGACAGCCCCGTCGTTGCCGTGTTACCCGCCGTGTCGCTCCCCGTCACGCTCTCCGTCGGCGAGCTCGACGCCCCCGCCGTCCAGCTGAAGGCGTTCGACACGTACGGTCCGCCGGCCGGTGTCGTGACGCTCGACGGCGTGTGCGAGAAGCCCGTCGACGTCCCCCCCAAGGTCGCCGTCGCGCTCGAGGCCACGCCCGATCCGCCCGTGTCGGTCAGCGTGTTGCTCAGGCTCACAGAACCGGCTGCCGACCCCCGGTAGTACACGGTCGTCGCGCTCAGCACGGCCCCACCGCTGACGCTCGCGAGGCTTACGGAGTTGGCCGGCGCCGCAGTGTCGATCTTGACCAGCTGGGTCTGGAGCGCCGACGCGTTGCCCGCCGTGTCAGTCGCGAAGTACCTGACCGTCGTGTTGACACTGACCGACAGCGGCGACGAATAGACGCTGCTCGACGTCGTCGGCGTGCTCCCGTTCGTCGTGTAGAAGATCTTGTCGACGCCCGACCCCGTCCCGTCGCTCGCGCTCAGCGTCACCCCGACCGGCGTGGTGTTGCTCCAACCCGCGCCGTTCGCCGCCGGCGTCAGCTGCGCGCTCGCCGCCGGCGGCGTCGTGTCGACGAGGATCGCCGTGCCCTTCGCGCTCTCGGCCCCCTGCCAGTTGGTCGCGATCACCGGTGTCACGCCGTAGCGCCAGGATCCGTCCGGGACCGACGACTCGACGCAGCTCGTCGCCGAGATCGTCCCCGCGCACCCGGCCAGCGTCGTCTGCAGGACCAGGCCCGCGGTCGTGTAGCGCCTGATCACGTAGCCGTCGACCGCGTGCCCGTTCGACAGCGTGCTCGCCGCCCAGCTCACCGTGACGGTCGCACCCGGCGCGCCGCTCGCCGCCGGAGTGGATCCCGCGTTGACCGTCGCGCCAGACGCCGCCCCGTGGCTCGTCGAGCTCGCCGCGGCGCTCCAGATCGCCCACGCCGCGACGGCGCCGCCGGCGAGGACGAGGGCCAGCAGCGCTGCCACGGTCCGCCGGCTCCGCGACCCCGACATCTACGGACCGGCGCTCAGATAGACGGTGAACGCCCCGCCCTGACAGGCGCTCGCCGCGCTCGCGCTCATCGCCAGCGCGTTCGCCAGGTCGATCGAAAGCGACCCGTCGGTCGACCCGACCTTCGCCGGCACCGTCCAGCCCGCGCCGGCGTTGGTCTGCGTCGTGAAGCTGAGGACCGACGTCGCGCACCCCGCGTGCCCGCCGTCGACCCCGAAGCCGGCCGTTCCCTGGCCGGTCGAGAGCGAGAGCGAGCCGATCCGGACGGCGATCAGGTTCGGGTTGTCGACCGTCAAGGCGACATCCGCCTGACCGGCGGGGTAGAGCGCGGCGGTCGGGGTGCCCGACGTGAGGGTGACCGGCTGGGTGTTGCCGGCCGTCGCCGGCCCGCTGCCGCTCCCGATCGTCCTGAAGTAGGCGAGCGCGGTCGAGCCGGCGGCGAGCGTCGTGACGAGCACGACGAGCACGGCAATTGGGCGTCGCATTCCCGTTACCCTCCTGACGGATGTCGAGGGAGGCGAATTGCCTCCCCCGACCGGATCTCCTGCTGCCTGCTGCTAGCTGCTCGACACGTGGAGGGTCAGCGTCGCGCCCTTGCACGCGTCCTGGCTGACGGTCGGCTGCGCCGCCATCGTGACCGTTCCGCTCGCCGTCACGGCCTGTCCACTGCCGGCCGCGAAGGTCTGGCCGGCGACGACGTCGGGCATCGTGAAGTCCGTCACGACGCACCCGGTGTGGCTCGCGTCCACCGTGACGCTGTTGAGGCTGATCGTCCCGAGCCGCTCCGACCCGGTCGACCCGTTGTCGACCGTGAAGGTCACCGGCGATGTCGTCCCCGGATAGAGCGTCGTCGCGATCGTCGCGTGCAGGACGAGATCCGTGCTCGTCCCGACGGTCGCCGTTCCCGTGCCCGCGCCAACACTCGTGAAATAGGCGTATGCCGCGCCGGCGAAGGCGAGCATCGCGATGACTGCGACCACGGCCAGCTTGCGCCGCTGCTTGAAGATTCTCATGAGCATCCTGCTCCTCTGTAGGCCATTGACCCGGACCAGGCGATCCCGTTCCGGTCCTTACGAGGTCAATCGACAGGCCTTCACCGCGAAACAAGGCACTTGAGCGAAATGCCTCAGAACTCGACAGGTGTTCGAGTGGCTACGCGAGCTTTGCGCGAAGCTTTTCGAGCGCTCGATAGATCCGCGCCTCGACCGTGCTCAGCGGCTCGCGGATGATCTTCGCGATCTCCGGCATCGTCAGGTCGGCGCCGAAGCGCAGCGAGACGACGAGCCGCTCGTCGGCCGACAGCACCTCCAGACCCCGGCGCACGACGTCGCGGTCGAGGACCCCGTCGCTGCCCGAGTCCAGCGGCTCGTCCCCCGCCGGCAGGCTCCGCGCGAGCGCCCGCTGCTCGGCTGAGCTCCGCCGGGCGCTGTCGCGCAGGCAGTTGAGCGCGATCGCATACAGCCACGTCTTCTCGCTCCCCCGCCGCGGATCGAATACGCGCTTGGTCGCCAGGACGCGCTCGAACGTGTCTCCGAGCAGGTCTTCGGCCAGCGCGTGGTCACCGGTCCGGTAGTCGAGAAACGCGAGCAGCGGCCGGGCGTGGGTCGCGTAGAGTCGCTCGAAGTCCTCGTGTCTCAGGTGTAGCGCCCCCTCTCGAAGGAGCCTAGTCGGGATTCGGGCATCTCGTTCGTATAAGGAGCATGAGCGATTTCGACGCTGGAGATCTCCCGCCCGACCTGAGCGACCTCGCCGACCGGCTGCGGAGCAACCGGTACGAGGCTGGGGCGCTCGAACTCGACGCAATCAAGACCCGAATATTGAAGCGCGGAAGCGGCCGTCGGGTCGCGAGAGGCAGGCGCATGCGCAAACGAACCTTCGTAACTGCACTGATCATGTTCGCGGCGATCGGAACCGGCTCGGCCGGAGCCGTCGGCTTCGGCGGCAACTTCGCCGCGTTCTTCGCCGCGCTCGGCCTGCACCACAACGCGCCGGCGAAGATCGCCCCGACCCTGCCGGCGTCGTTGACCTCCTCCGCGAAGCCATCCGGCGCCTCCGTGTCGGCCAGCGTCACGCCGGCGGCCGTGCAGACGCCGACCGCGTTCTGCATCCAGTACGGCTGCACGACGACGACAACCGTCCGCTGCAGCATCGTGATCATCATCTTCCACTTCACGATCCTGCCGTCGAGGTGCGTCGTGACGGTGACCAACAACACGAACAGCGCCACGCCCGACGGGCACCGTCGTCGTGACGGCAGCCGGCGCGCCGACGCAGACGTGCACGCTTGCCGGGACCGGACCGACAGCGAGCTGCACGGTGTCCTTCGGCCGCTTCGCACCGGCGAACCTGATCCACATCGGACCCGTCAGGCTCGGCTTGTTCTCCCCGGTCAGGGCCAACTACCTCGGGGCTCCGGGCCTCGCGCCGAGCTCGGGCACCACGGTGATCCCGGTCACGCTGGTCGTCTTCTAGTCCGAGGCACCACCCGATTCGCTTCATCCGGCTGGCCGCCACGAGAGTGACGGCCAGCCGCGAGCGTCTCTGCACCGCTCTCGCCGTCCTGCTCGGCCTGGCGCTGCTGGCCTACGTCAGCATCGGCGCGGGCGGTCCCGCCGGCGCCTGGATCCTGATCTCGGTCGGGTTCCTCGTCGTCGGGCTGATCCGAGCCCGCAGGGATCCCGAGCAGGCGGCGATCGCCGCCCAGATCGCCTCGCGGGCGCTGACGCTCCTGCCGGGGGCGCTGGTCGTCTACTTCTCCTTCAACGACGGCGGCTTCTTCCCCGAGCCGCCGGCCCTCGTCGCGGTCCTGCTGGCCCTGCTGCTCGCCGCGAGGTTGTTGCTCGGCGTCGAGCGCGCCCCGGCCGGCGGATCGGGCGGGCGGCTGCGGACGGCGCTGGTCGTCGTCTTCGCCGCCTACGCCGCATGGGTGCTCGCCTCCGGGAGCTGGTCGGGCTCGTGGGAGCGGGCGTTCATCGCGCTCGACTACGTGCTCGTCTACGGGCTCGGCTTCGCCCTCTTCGCCACGGCGGTGAGGAGCTCGGCGGACGTCAGATGGGTGATCCGCGGGCTCGCGCTCGGCGCCGTCGTCGTCTGCACGTTCGCCTTCCTCAGCCGGGTCCTGCCTGCCGTCTGGTCGATCCCGGCGATCCAGGACACGCCGCGCCTGAGCTATCCCCTGACCTACTGGAACGCGCTCGGCCTGCTCGCCGCGCTCGGGGTCATCCTCTGCGTCGGGCTGACCTGCGACGACCGCGAACCGCGGATCGTCAAGGCGCTGAGCGCGCTGGCCCTGCCGATGCTCGGCGTCACGCTCCTGCTGACCTTCTCCCGCGGACCGATCTTCGCCGGCGCGGTCGGGCTCGTCGTCTACCTGCTGGTCGGCCGGCCCCGGTCGCTGTTGAGCGCCGGGGTGGTGCTCGGGCCGGCCGTGGCGATCTCGGTGATCGCCGCCTACCGGGCGACGTCGCTGACGGTGATCGTGAACGGGAGCGCCGTGCAGTCGAGCGAGGGTCATCACGTGGCCGCCGTCGTCGGCGTCTGCACGCTCGTCGCCGGGGCTCGGACGCCTGTCCTGTCCGCCGTCGACCCGTACCTGCTGCGGCTTGGCGAAGGCCGGCCGCCGGTCCCTGCGAACGTCGCCCGCGGCGGGTGGGCCGCGGCGGGCGTCCTCGCGGTCGTCCTCGCGCTCGCGCTCGGCCTGCCCGGGGTGGTGAGCGACGGCTACCACAAGTTCATCCAGGGCGACGTCCTGCCGAACGCGCCCCAGGTGCGCGACCGGCTGACGAGCATCGGGGCCGACGGCCGGGTCGGCCTGTGGAAGATCGCGCTGCACGAGTTCGACGGCGCGCCGGTGGCCGGGACCGGGGCGGGAACCTATGCAGTCGTCTACGCGGCGCATCGCACGAACGCCAGCAGGTGGTGAACGCCCACTCGCTGTACTTCGAGAACCTCGGCGAGGTCGGGGTCGTCGGCCTCGGACTGCTCGCCCTCGTGGTGCTCGGGTCGCTGGTCGCGATCGGGCGGCGGATCCGCGCGCCCGAGCGGACGCTCTACGCCGCTGCGTTCGCCGCCGCCGTCGTCTGGACGATCCACGCGGGCTTCGACTGGGACTGGCAGATGCCGGCGGTCACGCTGCCGGTCTTCGTGCTCGCGGGCTGCGCTCTGGGATCTGCAGACGTGTCTCGGCAGACCGGCGGCCGCAGACCTGCCGCCACGAAAAGGGCGCCGTGGCGGGCCGAACCTCTCAGCCGGTCCGTCCTCGGGGTCGTGGTTCTGCTGATCGCCGTCGTACCGGCTCTTGTCAGCGTCTCACAGCGCCACCTCGACCGGGCCGTCGCGGCCTTTGCTCGGAGCGACTGCGCAGCTGCGAGCAGCGACGCGGCGAACGCGCTGACGTTGTTGGACACCCGCCACGCCGCTCACGAAGTCCTGGCGTACTGCGACGCCGCTCGCGGCCAGAGGACCGCCGCGCTGGCCGAAATCCGCGCTGCGGTACACGAGGATCCAAAGAACTGGGAACCCGAGTATGGCCTCGCAGTCGTACTCGCTGCGGACGGGCGCGATCCGCGTGCGGCGATGCTGACAGCGAAAGCGCTCAACAGGTACGAGCCAGTGGTCAAGTCCCTGGGGGCAGACTTCCGCAGCCACGGCGGCCTCCAGCGGATCATCGACGCGCAAGTGGCGCCGCTCCCGGTCAACGGCCAGTACGGGACCGCCTTGGCCGTTCTGACTCACGGCATCACCGGACACTGACGGCGACCTGAACCAGGCCGTCAACCAACTCGATCCGAGCGCAACTTGACCCAAGCCCCGCGCGCTACCGGGGCCGAGCGATCGTTAGGTGGCCACCAGCCAGCGATTCTGCTCGCGAGTCGGCCGATGATCGGGTAGCACGAGGCGTTGATCGACGATCATGGGACGATAGCCATGGTCAACCAGCAGGCGACCGCACGCTCGCTCCAGATCGGCCGAGTGGGTTTCGACGACAACGGCCGGATGCCGCTCCCCCAGAAGACGATTCGCCGAACGCAACGCTTCCCACTCCCCTCCCTCGATGTCAACCTTGATGAAGTCGGGCACAAAGCCATCCCCGTACGCCCACTCGTCGAGCCCGAGGTCGAACCCTACGGTCGCTTGAACGGGTTGAATCAGCGGCGCGAGATCGGGATTCAACGCGAAGGATTCCCTCATCCCGGAAATGCAGCCCGCGTCACACTCGAATGCGGCCACACGAGCGCGTGTGCGTTTCGCGACGACAAGCGAGTCGTAGCCGTGTTGCGCGCCTACATCGAACGATGACATCCCAGGCCTCAGGATGCGACGGAGGTGTCTATCAAGTTCGATCTCGTATAGACCCAGGTAGGTACGCGTCTGGTGCCTGAAGTCGATCTGCATGCGGAGGCCGCGGCCGAGACCGAGGGGGAGGCAGCGCGGACCAGGCGACGGCAGCAGCGCGGCCTTGATGGCCTGCTTCATCTGCCCCAATCATAACGCGCCGGCTGGCGCGCTCCAGGTGACGTTCGTGGGGGGGGAGTCGAGTAAGGGCGTTGTCGCACGCGGGCCCCATTAAACCCAAACCCGTCGGCGGGTCCGCAGGGGGCGGGTCTGCGGAGCACGGTAGCGAGCGAGGATCGCTGCGCTGCGAGTCCGCACGCGTTGCCGCGGACCGGGTGCCTCGCCGGTCAGCTCCGGATGGCTGCATGGGCGGTGCCCTTCGACGGCGGTGTACGGGAAGTCCGCCAGCCACACCGATATGGACGCCGTCAGATCTCGATGTCATCGAGGGCTCGGACAAGCTAGCGAAGCTGGACCGGATGGAAGGCTCCACGCAGTGCCCGCTCGTCAGAGCGCCTACTCGTGCCTAGGTTCGCCCCCGGAGATTGTCACGGTGCTCTTAGGAAACTTCGCAGACAATTGTCACCCACCGGCGTCCTTCCTGCGCGAAATCAGAATCGTCAAACGCGGCGGTGACTCTCGCCGTCTCGCCGACCGCCTCTTGGATGTCAATCCGCGTTCGCCTGCCCCACAAAATGGCACGTCCATCGTCCACCGTGAGATTCCACTGATGGAGCTGCCTGTAGGACATGAACTTGGCCTCGTCCTCCCAGTGCCTAAGCAGTACGAAGCCGCCGGGCCGAACGACCGCGACCATCTCCCGGACCACCCGGATTGGATTCACGACGTGATCTACCGCGTTCCGCGCGTAGGCGATGTCGAAGCGCGCGCTGCCGAACTCGTCGTGCAGCGCTTCGCCGAGGACGGCCACCGATTTCACAGGTGCTTCTATACCCGCATCCGATAACAGGGTGCTGTACTCGTCCGCCAGCGGATCGGTCGCCGTGATGGCGAGATCGCGGCCGGCATACTTCTTGCCGAGTGAGGTAAGCGGCCCGGATCCGACGTCCAGGATTTCCACCGGGTCGTGCAGGATCCTGCGGAGCGCATCAATTATCAATCGCTCAGTGAGCGGAGCCTCGGGGTCCTTCCGACCCAGGAATTCATCCGGCCAGCGGAGACCCCCGGTCTCAATGTAGCCCTTCCAAAATACGACCTCATTTGGCATCTCTCGACGCCACCAGGCCTCGCGACTATCGGTTACGCCGCGGACTCGTCGGACGGCCTCGCGGCCCGTTCTAACCACTCGCTTGGCTGCTCCGGCGGCGTTCATCCTGACCAAGCCTACCAACCGCGTGTCTGATCTGGTCTCTCGCGGCGACGTAGGATCACCGACTCGATGCGTCCGCGGTCATTCGCAACCCGATGTCCGATGTTGCGGAGCGCGCTACCGCGATCTCGCGTGATGCGCGAGGACACCACAGAGTTGGTGGGAGCCCGCTCGGGCTGCTGGCAATCCGACGCACATCTGACATCTCACCATTCTCGCCTCGGCGGTCACGGCCAGTCGGCGCGAGGGCCGCCGCTACGCGCGGGGTGTGAAATCTCACTGTCTGCGTTAGGATCGGGCTGCCCGATGTCCGTCTGGCCGGTATCGGCGCCGAATCTGTAAGCTTCAGGGTGGTGATCGACCCGCTTCCGATTTCGCTTCCCGCGCCCGGTCACGATTGGCCGCAGAGTTGGGTTATGTCGCACAAGTTCGATGAGCTAGAACTCTCAGCAGAGGCACGGAGCTGTCCCGATCCAAGCTATGTGCGAGCCTACCGGCAACGCGTCGCAATAGCCCTCGCGCTCGTCGACGAATGCTCCGCGCGCGGCGCTACGGTTCTCGATGTCGCGGCCGCGCAGGGAAACCTCACCGTGGCTCTCGCCAAGCGGGGTTACAATGTCACTTGGAACGACCTTCGATTCGAACTCGCCGATTATGTGCGGCTCAAGCTTGACGCCGAGGAAGTCAGCTTTTGTCCCGGAGATGTGTTTGAGCTGCAAGCTGGTCCCTTCGATGTCGTGCTCGCGACCGAGATCATCGAACATGTTGCCCATCCTGACGAGTTTTTGGAGCAACTAGCCGGGCTCATTCGGCCGGGCGGCCATCTAATCCTCACGACCCCGAACGGGCGATACGTCCGAAACACACTCCCGCGATTCTCGGATTTCGGTGATCCGAGCGTGTTTGAGGCGTCGCAATTCAAGCCCGACGCGGACGGTCACATATTTTTGCTACACCCAGATGAGCTTGCGTCACTCGGTGAGGCGGCGGGTCTCGACTTGGTGCGAGTCGTCCACAGCACCAGCCCGCTATCCCGCGGTTGGCTGGGGACCGGGCTCCTCAGTCGGCGATTGCCCGAGGCCATCATTGATGCCTCGACTCCGTCGTTGTCAGGTCACCTCCCGCCATCCGGGAGCGGCTGACGACAAGCCTCGCGGCCGTCTTTTGCCATTCAGCCTGAGCGGCGCCCCACGCGAGCCTTACGACCGCGGCCTCGCGGGCAGGGCTTCAAGCGGACGCCTGGTCGCGTCCCCGATTGCGGGTCAAGATGCCTGCCACCAGGAGCGATATGACGCGCGTCGCGTCCCGGCTGACGATTCGAATCAGGAGGACGTACGCAGCTACCGTGACCGCTGCACCGACGGTCACCTTGGAGACGTCGCCCCGAAGCGGTGAACTCGCTGCGAACCCAGCTGCCGCGGCCGCCGACCCACAGATCAGGGACGGTAGCACCCGATCCACTGTGTGGATCCCATGTCGCTGGTGCAAGCGCGCGATCCAATGCCAGCGCGCTGACTAGGTGGGCGACGACAAACGCGGCCGCCAGCGCCCCGTAGCCGACGGAGCGGAGCAGCGGCAAGGCAACGCCGAGCATGAGCACGGTGAATATGACGTTGACGCCAAGGACGGCGCCCGGCGCGTCGTCCGCCATCAGGTACCCGCTTACCATGACGCCCATCGCTCCGTCAATCGCGAGTCCGAGGCACAGCCACGGCATCAGGGCGGCGGCTTCCGTCCAACCTGGACCGAGAAGACTGTGGATTGCCGCTGACGCGGCCACAGCCACTGGGGCGAGCATTCCGCACGACAGGATCGCCGCGACCTCGACGCCCTTCCGGATCGTGGCGGGCGACGCCTCGCCGGCGTCACGCAGGCGGCTCATGGCGGGGTAAGACACCCGCCAGAGGGACTCAAAGACAAGGAGTGGGACGCTGATCAGGCGGCCGGCTGTGGCCCAGATTCCCAACAAAGAGTAACCCGCGATACCGGCGATGCCGAGGTTAGCGCCTGCTCTCGGGCGACGGTTACCGCGTGTGAACCTTGAAACTTGAGGCCGAACCCAAGAAGACCCCTGAGCGGTGCAATGCGGATCCGCGGGAGCACCCAACCCACGGGCGACATTGTGTTCAGGACGATTGTCCCGACCAGCGTCTTGACGATAGCTCCGGTCCCGAGCGCGTAGACACCGTACCCTGCCAAGAGGCCTCCGATTGACCAGAGGTTGTAGACGACGACTTCGACTAGCTCGGCGGTGACGGACGGGCCAAACTGGAGCTGGCGCTCGAGGGACACGAACGCCGGCACTCGAAGCCCTTGTATCGGCAGACCAGCGACGAATAGCGCCGTCACAATCAGCGTCCGGCTCCCTGAGATGACCGCCAGGGCTCCGAACACAACCGCAGCAACCGTAGTGAGCGCAGCCTGAACGCCAACGACAGACTGGTATTCAGCCAGTGTCGGAGGCGTCTTGCGTCGTATCAGTGATGGCGCGAGCCCGCCGTCAGACAGAAAACTTGCCAAGAAGGTGATGGACAAGCCAAAGGCGACTACGCCGAAGTCCGCCGGACCCAGGATCGAGGCGAAGACCAGCAGCCCGGCTAGGCCGATCACGCGGAGCGCGATTCCCCGCAGGCCAACCACGATTGCGCCGGCAGCGGCTCGCTGCTTGACGTCCGCGGCGGAGAGGTCGCGCTCGGTCACGGCGACCGCAAGCCGCTCGGGAACCTGCCGGTGAACGTCAGTCGGGTCCCCCGGGTTCCGGCTGCAGGCGCGTGCCTTCGCGGGGAGCGAGCCGCATTTTGTCCTGCGCACGCACGATCGACCGTAGTGGACCTATCACCACCGCCTCGTCGATGCGGCACGCGGGCCCCAGGTCCCGAGTCACCGCTTCACAGATCCCGGCCCAGTTGGTCGCTGCTGTAGAACGGTTGCCATTGCGTCCCGCGCCGCGGAGCCTCGAGAACGTCGAGAGGCCGCGTGCGCTTCTCGATCACCGTGACGAACGGGTAGCTGTGTATGGAAGCGATTGCGCTCTGGAGCGGGTTCGCAGGGAACCGATGGCTGTCCGGGCCGCCCATCTGGTGCAGCTGGCGGGCGAGGCCATCAATGTAGGCGTGGAAGGCATTCTCAGTGCCGTGGATATCCTCGCAGAGATACACGCCGCCCGATCGTAGATGCGGCAGAACCGCCTCGAGCGTCGCGATCTGCTGGTGCGTCTCGTGGCCGCCGTCGTCGATTGCCACGTCGAGCGAGGGCACAGCTTTGATGAAGTCCGCCCAGAACGCCGGGTCGGCCTGATCGCCAATAAAGATGCGGGTCTGCGGACCCTCGTACGTCGCGCACGCCGGTTCGAGGTCGACGCCGTAGATCTCCGCCCGGGGGCCGAGGTAATCGCGCCACATCCCTAGGCTGCCGCCGCTGAAGACGCCGATCTCAGCGAGCCGAACCTCCTTCCCGACGTATTTTCCAAGGTGGCGCTCGTAAACGTCGAAATAGTGGCGCCACTTCCACAATCCGGGGCCAATTGCCAGCGCGTCAAAGTAGCGCTCAAGTTGGCCTGGGTCCCCGGGTCCCGTTTCGTCCGACGCAGGCAGGCCGGCCGCGAATCGGTATCCCAGCGCTAGCGCGCGCGCATTCGTGGTGGCCGCGATGGCATGTCCCTTGAGCTTTGACCGTCGACTCCGCATCCCGTGATCTTGCCAGACCCGCATCGACTCACGCTTCGCCGTGACGGCGCTACCGGCGCACAACCTGTCGTGTATCGTGAAAAGGGCGGAACGTTTCGTCGACGGACGTTGGCTAATCGCTGTCGCCGAATCAGAGGACTGTCCGCTCGCAGGTCACAACCCTTTGAGTCGCGTCCTTATCAGCCCGCGATCGTGCATTGGTGGGTCGCCGAGAACCCCGCCGCTTGGCGTCGCGACTGGCCTCAAGAAGCACGCTCCGCCATCGGAAAAGTGATCGCGGTGAACGTTTGTGTCTGCGCAGACCGGTGAGTCACAGTCACCTGAAAGCCGGCATCGCGCACCATTTGCAGAATCGCCTCGGCCTCGGCCGACGACGGCGGCCCGTGCACCTCGCCCAATATCAGCAGCGTGCTGGAGAGCCCGGCGAAGGTCCTGAGTATCTCGCCCTCAGCTCCTTCGACATCCAGTTTCAGCACGTCTAGAGGCTTGACTACCCCGGCTCCTCGCAAGATCTCGTCGAGAGTCGTGGTCCGAACTCGGATCGAGCTTTGCTTTCCATCGGTTCGGGTGAATGCGGATGTCCAGCTGTCGATACCGGAGTAGAAGACCCGAGACCCAGCCGTCGCGGCCAAAGCGGATGGAATAACCGTGATCTGCGGAAACACCTGAGTGTTCCGACGGAGCTTCGCCAGAGCGAACGGATCGGGCTCAACCGCGAGGATACGCGCGTTGGGGCACTGGAGCGCGAAGTCGATGGCGGCAAGCCCGATGTTGCTCCCAGCGTCAACGATGACTGCCGGCGAGCCGAGCACGACGTCATACTCGCCGTACATGTACAGCTCCTCGATGACATCGAGGTCAGCCGGGGCATCGATCCAAACGCTCACGTCGCCGGCCGGCCGTCGCAGGTCTAGCCGGAGCATGATCGGCGATCGGACGCCTACAGAACGACACGCGGTGAGCCACAGCACGGCAAACGCTATTCTCAGCTTTGCCGGCCGCGTCGCTCCCAAGTTCGCCATTGCGGATGCTCGAACAACAGGCGGCGCAACGTCGGCCAACAGACCGCGCAGGGCTGCCTTAGCCTGGCACATGAGCGTCAAGCGGTCGCCCGAATCGTGGCCCAGAGCGCGGCGAGCCACGCCGGTGGGGCTTGCGCAGGAGCCGGCGGCGGCGAGCGGAGCCCGACCGCCCACTCGCCGAGCGGGGAGCGGACCGCCGATCCCAGATGGCCTACGTTCCGGTACCGGATAGCAGCGTCGAGGTGGATCCGCGCGGCGGCCCATCCGTGGCCTGCACGGCGCTGGCCACTAGCGACCCAGTAACTGAAGCGACGCCGTCGAGCGCGAGCTGATACTGGCCCCGTTCCGCGTGCTTCCGCGCCAACCGATCGAACTCGTGGATGCTTGCGTCCGGATCCGCTACGATCATGTTGGTGGCATGCTGGCGGTAGGCGACGAGCGGCTCGGATACTGCTGCGCACGGGCCTTCATGCGCAAGCCGGATCCACATGTCCCAGTCGGCCAGAAGGCTCAAGCTAGTATCAAAGCCTCCGACGGTTGCAAGTGCCTCTGCTCGTGCCATCTGCGCGGATGCGCCACCAGGTAGCGGATTGCCGCGCAGCACTGCGGTTGGGACAGCTTCAGGCGCCGGCGCCGGGCGGTCGGGTTGCACCTCCCCCGCGCCGTCCGTGAACACCACCGCACCACAGTAGACGAGAGCGGCTCCAACCGCTTCTCCAGCCATGAACTGCTCCCGCAGCTTCGTCGGAGCCCAGAGGTCGTCATCGTCAGTAAAGGCGATCCAGCGCCCGCGCGCCGCCGAGATGCCGGCGTTTCTCGCCGCCGCAACGCCCTTCGCCTTTTCATGTCTGATGACGCGGACGCGGGAGTCCGCCAAATCGCGCAGCATCAGGGATACCGTCGCAGGAACCGTCGTCAACCACGACAACTTCGAACTTGACCCCCTGTTGTGCCAGCACGCCCGTCAGGCATGCACGCAACATTTCGTGTCGGTCACGGGTCGGGATGACTACCGTAATCGCGATGTCACCCGCGGGGGGTGGCTCGGTATGCACGTGCGGTATCGTACCGGTTGACTGGAATGCGTCCGACCCGCGACTATCAGCCGGGCCCGACCGGCCTGACCCCTTGGCACCTGGCGGCCCGTCGCCGACGACGCGGCCGGCGCTCGCCGCACGGCGCACGCCCAGTGAGCGAAGCCATGCATTCTAACGTCTCGCCACGCAGGGGCCGCGCAGCCCGTTCGACGCGGCAAGGCGCTTGTACGCCCTCCTAGTACGACTCCGCGTCATCGCGAGCCGCGAATCGCCAGATAGGTCTCGTCTTCGCGGCCCGCGGGCGGCAAAGGGCCCGATATCGAGCGGGCCTGCGTCCTTCGCTGCAGCGGACCGGTCTGCAACGCGCTCGCGCGGGCAGCCTGCGATAGGCTGCGTCCCGCGGTGCCACGGACCGGTTCACTGCCGACGACGTCCGCACAGGCCTAATCGGCCACCGATCGACGCGACGCACTGGGAAGCATGGCACAGCTAGGCGGCGACACTGTGAAGCCAAGCATTCACGATCACGTGGCCGTGCTCGTCGAACCATCCGTGCACGTTGGGCTCGCGACCTTAACGAATTCGCTCGTTCGCAATGGGTTCTGCGGCACTGTGTGGGTAGGCTGCCGAGGTGCGCTCCCGGCGTTCGCGGCGGGCTCTCACCACCTGGTGGTCACTCCGACCTGCTCGCTTCGGTTCCTGCCTCTCACGACGGAGCGGCCTTTTACCTATTACAAAGCCGAATTCTTGGACCTGCTGTGGCGGGATCACCGCCCCGACGAGCTGAGAGCCTCTGCTATTTCGACATGGACGTTGTCGTGCATTGGGATTGGTCCTTCTTTCGCGCTTGGCTGGCCCACGGCGTGGCGCTATGCGAGGACTATCCGTATTACTCCGTGTCAGTCACCAGCCCGATCCGGAGCGCGTGGGCCGATCTCATGGCGTTGGAGGGCATCCGGCCCGTCAGGGAGGTCGATCGCTATTTCAATGCCGGCTTTGTAGGTGTTCCCCGAGCCGAACGATCGTTCCTCGAAGACGTGGACGCGGCTTGCGTCCCTGGTTGAACGCAGCTACAGTCTCAGCGCGGGCCAGCCACAACCCTATGTGACGGGCGCGCTCGACTCGCCGCCCCGGTTGACGTTCCGCCGAATATCGCTGACCTATTGCGCTTCTACTTCGTCCACGACCAGGATGGTCTCAACATGGCGCTCATGGCGTGCGACAATCGCATCCGACCTTGGGATCGGACGGGACGGGCTTTACGCCACTTTAATTTTGCCATGACGCATTCGTGGGCCCCTGAAACCTTGGAACAAGGAGTTCGTGCGCCACGTCCTCCGACGCGGGGCCCCGCCTACCGCTGCCGACGTGATTTGGTGGAGCTACGCTGATGGCCCCCTACGTTCGTGTCCAAGCGGCAGGTGCGGACGGCGAGGATGCGACTCACGGTGGCAAAGGTCCTGTGGAGGTTCGTGGGAGGGCATAGCTGACTTCTTGGTTCACATCCAAACAACGGCCCGCCGGATTGCGCGCGGTCCACCCGCTGGGCGGGCGTGAGATCCGGGTCGAACGTTCCTTCTCGACTCGTAAAGGTTTCCCCGCCCCGGGTCGCGGCGGTGACCCTCAAGGCCATGTCCGCTCCGATAGCTGCACCCCGAATGAGGATCGCGTGGCTAGGACCGGAACCGTCTCTTGAAGGCGGTGTTCCATACGCGGCGACGCAACTCCTCACCGGACTTGGAGGCGCAGGAGTGACCGTGGATGCTTACATCCCGACTGTGCACGCACCCTATGGCAGTCATTTCGAGCATCGTCCCGGGCTGCGCGTGTTCGAGGATCGCGTCCGATGGGACTGGGGCCGGTGGTCAGCAGGCATCCGCTGTCGGCGACGGTGACGTCGCTGGGGGCACGAGTTCGCGCACAAGGCGCCTCCTCATGACGCTTAGCGCCGAGCACCGCCTCCGCCCTTATGACCTCGTGTACCAGTTTTCGCAGTTCGAGGTGCCGTGGTTGCGCGGCCGCGAGTGGGAACTGCCGCCAGTCGTCGTGCACCCCGAGGTGCACATCGCCGGGGAGCTGCGCTGGCATCGCCGGGAGCGTGCGCTCGCCCTCCGATGTGGGAGCAAGGTCAGGAACGATGCCACGACAGTGCTGCTCGCCGCCCGAACGCTGGTCCAGCGCCACGACGCCGACCGGATAGCAGCGTTCATCGCGCCGAGCCAGGTCTTCGCTGACCACCTCGAACATGACTACGGGATCCCGGCGGAACGTCTGTACGTCGTGCCCAACCCGATCGACATCGTGCGTTTCCTGCCCGGCTCAGTCGCCTCGGAGCATCAAAAGCCACTCGAGCTTCTATTCGTCCGCGCTTGGCCGTCCGCAAAGGCCTTGAGATGATCGTCGCGCTGACCCATCGACTCGCCGCCGAACCGGCAGTTTCGGCTTCGGGTGGTTGGCGCCCATTCGATGTTCTCGGACTACACGCCGCTTCTCAAGGATCTCCATCCAGACGTCGGAATCTACGATGGATACCGCAATGCCGAGGAGGTCGCGCAGCTGCATCGTTCGGCGGACATCGTGTTGCAGCCGAGCCACTACGAGCCCTTCGTGTTGACCGTTGGCGAGGCGCTCGCGAGCGGATCCCCGGTCGTGGCCAGCGACGAGGTCCGCGCCACCGAAAATCGACCCTCAGTGCTGTCGGGTGTTCGCCGCGGGAGACCTCGACGGCTTTGAGCGGGCGGTCCGCGACCTCGGCGAGGCGATGTCCGGCACGCAACGCGGCGCGATACGTCGGCTCGCTCGCAAGGAGGCGATCCGGCTGTTTTCACCAGATCGCGTGTGTCGTCGGCTCGCGGACGCGTTCGGGGACGTACTGCGCCGAGAGTCCGGCGGCGTGGCTCCTCGAGGCCGCAGGGCGTTTTCCGCCGCCCGCGAGTCCTAGCCCAATCATGCAGGACACGGTGCGGCGGTGAGCCTTCACGTGGATCTCATCTGCCGCTCGCGGGCCGCCGACACGGACGGCATTCGCGATCACACGGTCCTGCTGTCGGCGGCCCTCAACGCCCGCCCCCGGACTCGCTCGCACGCATGACTTGCGACGCCTCGGCGACACGCGCGACCTGCCGCGGTGTTGGGCCCGTGGCCAGCGCCATCGCCCGGCGTGCGCCAAGTCGTGCTGCTGCAGTACAACCCATACTCCTTTGCCCGTCACGGCAGCGCGTGGTGGCTCCCGAACGCGGTCCGGCGGCTGCCAGCTGCGCCCCGAGATTCAGGTTGCTGTGTGGTGACCGAGCTGCGGGACCCGTCGTTCCCTCCGAAGCGCGGCCTTCGGACTTCCGCAGCGGCTTGTGTTCGCGCTGCTCGCCCCGGCGACTGATCTCGTCGCTGTGTCGACCGAGCGGTTGGTGGCCCTGGTCCGGCCGCTCGCTCCTCGCGCCGGGGGCGTGCTGCCGGTGGGCTCCAATCTTCCGGACGCCCGGTCGGCCCGGACACACACACGCGCGCGGCTTGGCATCCGAGACGGCCAACCCGTGCTCGCGGCCTTCGGCACGCGCATCGGACCCGTCTCTTCGGGTTGAGGTGCCGCCATTGCCGCGGTGGGCCTCGGCAATTCCGATGTCGTCGTGCTGAACCTTGGGGCGTCGTCGCCAGACCTTTGCGACGGCTTCTCCGGCCGCAGCGCGCCCAGGGCATGTAGCGGCGCTGGACTCGCTCGATATCTCAGCACCGCGGATCTACTGCTGCTTCCGTTTCCAACGGGGCGGCGACGAAACGTACGACGATCATGGCCGGCCTAGCACGGGATCCCGATACTCAGCACTGACGGGACCAGCACATCGGGTGACTTGCGTGATTCCGGGGCCATCGCCCTCACTCCGGCCGACGCCCCCGCGGGCGTCTACGCGCGGCGCGCGTGGAACTATTCGCCGACGCGCCGGAGCGCGACCGTCTCGGCCAGGCTGGACGTCAGCTGTAGAGAAGCGGTTCTCGTGGTCCGTCATCGCCGAGCGACTGGTGGAGTGATCGAGGAGTCACCGACGCCCGGAGAGGCGTCCAGCCGGCCGCAGTAGGATCGGTCGCCGCCTGTAGGAGCCGCCACTCAACCCCGGGGTCGGTGCTTGCAGTGATAGAATCGTTGCCGATGATCGACGCCGTGGAGCATGACCGCTACGACGTGCTGGCTCGGGCCGAACGTCGAGCGAGACGCCAGGATCTCGCATGGCTTCCCTTCAGAACCTAGGCCGTCGGCGCGCTGTCTCGCCCGGCCTCGCGTGAGCCGATTCCGCGGCCGGCAGCCCGGCTTGGCCGCGTTTCGGCGATACCGGACCGACAGCGTCGATGTGGGAGGCCACTGGGCGGGGTGCTATGGAGGATCCTCATCAGTCTGCTTCGGCGGCGTTTCGTACCACTCTCCGTACTGACCGTCGACATCGGCGGGGCTGAAGCTCGGGCAGACCTGCGCACACCCGGCGGGCTGGGACTTTATCGGTACGGCTTCTGTAGCCTCGAGTCTCGATTGGTCCGTCGCCTGCTTCGTCCCGGCGACGTGTTCGTCGATGGCGGGGCCAACGTGGGGCTCCTCTCCCTCGTCGGGGCGGCCGCCGTCGGCGGCTCTGGACGCGTACTCGCGTGTGAGCCTGCGCCTGAAACGATGGTGCTGCTGAAGGCGAACGCCGACGTTAACCGGTTTCGCGGGTTAGAGTGTCACCAGGTAGCCCTCGCCGATCAACCCGGCACGGCTCGGTTCGTCGTGTTCGAAGCTGGTTCGGGCGTCGCGTCATTCGCGCCCGCCGCAGCCGGCGGGAAGGAGGTCGAGGTGCCGGTGACGACCCTGGACGACCTGACGTCTATGCACGGGGACCGGGTGGCCTTGGTAAAGCTCGACATCGAGGGCGCTGAGGTTCTCGCTCTTCGGGGTGCCGCCAAGCTGATCGCCCGCGCCGCCCCTCTGTTTCTCGTGGAGGTGGAGCCTGAGCATCTCGCCCGCCAGAGCTTCTCGGTCGAGGACCTCCATCATGCTCTCGCCCCCCACGGCTACGAGGCCTACGCTATCGGCCCCGCGGGCCAAGTGTCGAAGCTCTCCAGGCCGTGGTTCCCACCCGACCCATCCTCGCCGAATCTCCTGTTCGCCTCACCGGCCCGGGCCGATCGGCTGCTGGCGCTACCGAACGCAGTGGCCGGCTGATCCCTCGTCGACTGACTGACACCTTGCGCACCAGTCCAAGTCGGCAACCGGTCTCCAGGATTCTCAGGGGCAGACTCGGCGGCCTTTGCGGCCGGAAGAGTCCCAACCCCGCTAGGTGTTATGGTCATGCGATGGCCGCTACCACTGATCAGAACAAGCTCGACGAGATCGCCTCTGCCGAAGCCAGCAAGAACGATCCACGCGTTGGGACTAAACCTTTTGGGGTCGGAATGGGGCAGCGATTACTGGGGCAAGTGGCAGACCATCTCCTATGCGCTCTACAGCCTGGGGATAGAAAAGGGCGCCACGGTGTTGGACGTGGGCATGGGCGTGGGATGGACGACAGTGTTTCTGGCCGAAAGTGGGTTCCGTCCCACCGGCATCGACATCGCTCCGGCCAGTGCCGTGATCGCGAGCGCGCGCGCGGCTCGCTACCACACAGTCATTGACTCGGTCGCCGCCGACATGGATGACTTCGACTTGGGCCGCTCCTTCGACGCGGCGTTGGTCTTCGATGCGCTACACCACAGCGTTCGGCCTGCCGACGTCGTCGCTCGGATCGCGACACATCTGAAGCCTGGGGCGTGGGTGCTGTTCGGTGAGCCCTCCTGGCTTCATAGCATCTCGCCCCACGCTCGACGAACCAGCAAGAGCGAAGGCTGGGTTGAGCGCGGCATTCGCGTACGTGCTCTGAAACGCGACTGCGAGGCGGCAGGGCTGGGCGACTTTCGGCGCTTCTACGAGGGCACCAACCCGCACTCCGGGCGCGCCGTTGATTTCGCGTATCAGGCCAGTCGGGTCTTTGCTGCGAGGTTGGCATCAGCTCCGCAGATGAGCGTCTGGCTTGCGGCCGACGCGTCGCTGCGTCTACAGGATCCCCCGACCGAGGGGGCGCGACGCCAAGCCCGATTTCGGTTCACCGTCCGCGTTCTCACGACGACGCCCGCGCCGCCCTCCTAGGATTCCCTCGCCGACGCCCGCTGAAGCGAGTTTGTGCCAGTTGGTAGGCCGACTCATGCGCGGCGACGACGGCTGGCCACGCGTAATCGCGCGCCCGCGCGAGCGCCGACTCTGCTCCCCGACGCCGATCGCCGGCTGAGGCGGTGAGGCTCGCGACGAGAGCGTCACCCAGTTGCCCGTCCGAGACGATCCGGCCAGCTCCATGAAGCACTGACAGCGCGCCGAGGTTCGGCGTGGCCACCACGTCGAGGCCGTTCGCGAGGGCCTCCAAGTACGGCAGGCCCAGTCCCTCGTAGGTGCTCGGAAGGCAGAACGTCCAGGCTCGGCGATACAGATCGGATAGCTCCCCGTCGGTCGGATGTTCGAACCACCGGACTCCGGGCGTCTGTTCTGTCCGGTCTGAGACCATCCACAGCTGTGCGTCCGGCACCCGCGGCAACACTTCGTCGACAAAAACGTGGTGAAGCATGGCTCCACGCTTCCGTCCATCCCACGCGCCAACGAACAGGATCGTCGGCCTCGCCTCCCAGGTCGGCGGGCTCGTGATGGGGACGACGCCGGAGCCGAGAATCCCATCTCCGCGATAGAGCGTCTGGGAGTCCTGCCCGATACCGTACACCGCGTCCGCAAGGCACGCGCTCACCTGCTCGAGGCCGAAAATGAGCGTCTGCTCTGCGCGCCGCCGTATGCTCTGGGTCGTGACGGCCTCCATGATCGCCGAACCGAGCATCGTCCGAACCGTTGCCACTCGGCGGCGCACAAAGAACCAGTCATCGCCAAACAAGTGGAGCACGTCCAAGTGGTCCGTCCCCCGGAGGTTGAGGGCGATCGGAGCAGCGTAGTGGCGGATGATGTTGCCGCTCCCGAGCCACTTCGGGCGCAGTGTCTTGGTGCGAACGAGCCCATTGTCTGACTTCCCCGCATAGCACCAGACTTCGACGTCGTGCCCGGCGTCCGCCAGCGCGCGGCGAGCCGCGCCACATACACCTCGGATCCCCCTGGTTTGCGGCCGGGCTCGGGGATCTTGGCATGGAAGAGCCCAACGCGCATTGGGCACTCAGTTGTCGGAGGGCCGTGCGGATGCTGCTGGGCGACCGCTGTGCAGCGCCGCAACGAGCACTGAGCTTACGCGAGCCGGGTCAGCGTGTTCGCGTGCGGCTTCCCATGGCGGTGCCGCGGTTGAAGTCTCGCGCTCGACCGGCTTCGTGATCAGCCAGTACGCACAAACGCCCCCGACGAGCCAGAGGAACGGACCGTCGGGAACGCTCACCGTGGCAGGGCCCGCGTAGAAGTCCACCAGCATTCCTGCCAGAGGACTGATCAGTGCTGCCAGTAGTAGCCGCGCCTGAGGATCTGGTTCGCGGCGGCAGCGTACGATCCCCATCCCTAGAAGGGACACTGCAAATCCGACGAGCACGATCATGCCCGGCACCCCTACCTCGATCACGAGGAAGCTGAACTCGCTCTCGGCGTTCAGCGTGTTGGTAAGTGCGGAGCCGCCGGCCGTGGCCGCAGCCGGCCCCGCAGTTCCGAGCCCGGCACCGAGGGGATACTGCGAAATCGCGGAGCTGATCGCCTGCAGCTGCGCGGGCCGCCCTCCCGCGGTCGTCGCGAGCACCTTGGAGGCGCTCAGACCTTGGTAGCGGAATGCGTCGTTTCCCGAGCTCGACAAGATCGAAGTCACTACGAGGTAGGCCACTCCGCCTGCTACGGCGAGTCCCGCGATGCTGGCGATGCGACGCTGATTGGTCGCAGTCAGGACGCCGTAGACCAATACGGTTGCGACCGCCGCAACGATGACGCCGCGCCCTTCGGAGGTGATGATCGCGGTGACCGCGCCGACGCCGGAAAGGGCCGCGATCACGCGGTACTTGAGCGACGCGACCAGCGAGGCGAGGGCAAAGACGCCGCCAAGCGCGAGGACGCCGAACAGCCCCCCGGAGCCCGCGTCGCTCCCGAGCCCGAAGGGGCGCAGGCGGGCGACGCCGGACGCGTCTACGAACGTGCGGCCGCTTCCCTGGAAGGCGCCCGTGCCGATCACTCGCTGCGAGTACCCGGGACCCCAGGAGGCAAGCTGCGCCGGCGTGAGATGAAATTGCACATAGCCCACGACGCCGTTTGCCACCGCAAGGAAGAGCAGCAAAAGCACAAACCGACGGAGGCTCGCGACATCTCGAGGAACAAGGTACCCAAGGAAGAAGAGCGGCACGAACTCGAGGTGGGGACGTATGCCGGCGAGCGAGTGGACAAGCGTTCCGCCTTGGGGATTGGCGACCTGCAGCAGGACGAACGCGACATAGGCGACCACCCATCTGGAGAGCGGTGGAAGAGAAAGGCGCCGGCCATCGACCTGGCTGCGGACAAGAAGGCCGACGACGATCGCGTACAGGAGGATGTCCCGCACCAGGGTCACATAACCCGAGCCGGACGCGAGCTTGAGGTAGCCGTCCAGGAGCCCCAGGTAGAGCATGAGAAACGCGAGGGCCGTCCCAGTTCGCCGGGTGCAGCCGAACCAGAGGGAACCGAGCACGACGACGAGTACGGCGGTTGTGCGCGTGATCCCGTCGCTGGCGAACACGCGGGCCAAGGCGACGACGAGGGCAGCAGGCACCAGGGCAAGGACCGCGGAGCCGACGGGCGCTGCCATCCGTCGTCGTGCGCGCGTCAGGTGGCCCGCACGCGAACTCACGAGACGCTATTGATGCTCGGCCGACTCGGCGCGCGTCCCTGCCGGCGAAGGAGGCGCGGCGGACTCCCGTCGCCGGCCGTACCCGTAGCCGTAGCCGTACCCGTACCCGTAGCCGCTGGAGTCGAGCTCGGAAAGATCGTTGGCGATCACCCCGAGCACGCCAGCGTCCGGTATTCGGCCGAGGAATGCGGTCATGCGGCGGACGCCATCGCGTGTGACCAAGTTCAGACGGCCGACGACAACTGTCACATCCGCATATCGGATCAGCGGCACGGAGTCAGTGACCGAGAGCATCGGAGCTGAGTCCAGCAGCATGATGTCGTGCGTCGCCCGCAGCTCGTCAAGCACCGCAGTGACGCGGTCCGATTCGAGCACGGTGGCCGGATTGGGAGGGTGTACGCCGGCGAGAAGGACCGAAACGGTGGAGTCAGTGGTGGGGGTCTGCCCGTTTTGCGGTTGTGCCGGGTGACCGGCCGCCCCGATTAGCGCCAAGGTCTCGACGCCCCGCGCCTCCACCGGCACCCGGTGCAGAACTTCTTCGAGGGTCGCAAGCCCGGTGAGGACTTCCGTCAGTCCCGGGCCGCCAGGGATCCCGAAGAGCCCGCCTTGCATGGGCCGACGCAGATCCGCCTCGACTACCGCGACTCGCTTACCAGACTCTGCCAAAGCGATGGCGAGACTACGCACGACGGTCGACTTGCCCTCTCCGGGTAGCGCGCTGGCGACTACGATCGAGCGCGGAGGCGCGTCCAGCGACAAGAGTTGGATGTTGGTTCGCAGCAACCCGAATGCCTCTTGGAACTCCGGCCCAAGTCCCACGACGGTACCCCGGCGGGGCGCGGGGTCCGACGAGTGGGGCAACGCGCCGAGAAGCGGTAGCCCGTAGTGACGCGCGAGATCCTCGGGCTCCTTGATACGCCGGTCGAACCGCGCGAGTCCAAACGCCACGGCAACGGCGAGCGCCAGCGCGAGCACGAATGCGAAAATCGCGTCTCGCTTGGGCTTCGGAGAAGCCGGTTGGGAGGGTGTGACGGCGGGACTCACCTGTCGGGTCCCGGTCGGTGTCGCGAGGGCACCTTGGAGTGAAGCGATCTGAATCGTGAGAGCCTGCCGGGTCCCGGAATCGACGGCCTTCTTCGATGTCGCATTGAGCTCCCGCTGGAGACCCTGGATCTCTTGGCTGATCGTGGCGTGCTGCTGCGCGTTCGTGATTGAGACCAGCCGCTGGGCGTACGCGTTTGCGATATCCGCCGCCTGCTTTGGAACCCGAGAACTGGCGCTGATGGCCACGAAGTCCTGGCCGGTGCGGGCAGAAATAGTGACCTGCTTCACTAGCGCGCCCAATGGCGCGCGATACCCGATCTCGCGAGCGACCGCGGCTGCGTTGTCTTCCGCGTAGAGCAGCGCAGCTACGTCACCGACGGTGCGGTCGTTGGCCAGGCAGCTGCGGCGTTCTGAGGGTCGATCGCCGGCTGATAGAAGACCAACGTGCCGGCTTCGTAAGAACCGGCTGGTGTTTGCTGTAGGCGTACGTGCCGCCGGTTGCGAGCACGACGACAAAAAAGACGAGCCACTTGCGCTGCCAGACCGGACGAATGTAGTCCGCGACGTGTGGAGGATTTTCGAGGGTGGTATCCACCATGAGGCAGTACGAGACCAGGCGAGCTTTAGCGCCGCTATTCGCCTGGGTTGCCTTCCCGGGCGACCCTCGTTACAAACTCCATCCTACACCCTTGGGGTCCGGCCGAGGGCCGTCCCCGTCGTGATGACTTCTCGGTACAGCGCCTCCAGACGGGCGCAGACGATATCGGGATGGTGCGCGGCGCACTCGCCGGCCCCCCTCGACAAGTCTCTGCCGCCGCGGAGGATCCGCGGCCAGCTCGCGCATCGTGTGTGCCAGGGCCGACTGGTCACCGATCGGGTAGAGGACACCGTTGAATCGTGGCTGATGAGCTCGGCCGGTCCGCCTGCGTCGCAAGCGATGACCGGCACACGGCACCCATCCCCTGGAGGATGACCTGCCCGAAGGGCTCCGGGATCACGGACGCGTGAACGAGTAGATCCAGCCGTGAAGTTCGGCCCCCACGTCCGCGCGGAAGCCGCGGAACTCGACGCGCCCGCCGAGCCCGAGCTCGTTAGCGAGTTCGCGAATCCGTCTCGAATTCGTCCTCCCCGAAGAGGGCTGCCCCGACGAGCAGGCAGCGAGTGTCGCCCTCGGGGAACGCTTCGGCAAACGCCCGAAGGAACAGATCCTGCCCTTTCCAGGGGGCGAGCCGTCCGATCATCCCGACGGCATGGGCGGGCGTGTCGTCGGGCCCGGAGCGCGGCGGACAGACGTGACGGCGAATCACCGATTGGATTACCAATGGCTGGCCCGTGTGTCCAGCGTCTGCATCGTCGCTTCCGAGTTGGCGATCACCGCCGCGGTCAAGCGGCGCGTCATCCAACGTAGCAGCTTGATCGCGGGCCCCGGCAGATAATCGGGCGCGATCCGATCTCGGAGATGCCACACAACGGGCATGCCGCAATTCGCGCCGCTATCGAGCCGTATACGCCGGCCTTCAACGAGTTCGTATGCACGAGGTCAGGTCGCAAGCGCCGAAGGTGCCGGACCAATCGAAGGATGTAGGCCGCGCTCTGGAAACGGCCCCTAGTGGAACGGTCGCGCCGCGACATCGCCTTTCCTCAGACCGCGCGCCCGCTCGGCCATCGGGGACACTTCTGTGGAGATGCCGGCTTGGGCGAGGGCGTCGGCGAACGGTCCGTCCTCGGCGAGGATGACGTGCGGCTCGACGCTCGCTTAGGTGTGGGACGAGGCGAAGCAGCGCGATCTCGCCCCCGGAGAGCACGCCACGTGATCCAGGTAGACGACGCGGATCCGCCGATCCGCCACCTCGGGCGCAAGCACCTCACGGCAGATGGCCCGATTGCGGTCGACCACGCCCTCCCACGAGTGGCCTTCGGCGAAGGTCCGGGTTGCCGCCCGGCTTGGGCAAGCCCCGATGCGCGCCGCCCGAGTGATGCGCGACGCCAATGCAGGCACATTTCCGGCATCGACGGCCAAGCGAGGGATCGAGCGGGGCCACGGCCTCGGGCAACCCGCCGACCTTCGTCACGATTGTCGGTGTCCCACAGGCGGCCGCCTCTAAGACGACTAGGCCAAAGCCCTCGAAGGAGCGCGTCGGCACGATGCCGACATCAGCCGCGCGGTAGAGGGCGACGAGTGCGTCGATCGCCGACGCGCCCGGCAACTGTGACGCTCCTCGACTCCGGCCGCGAGATGCGCTGCTCGAGTTGGCCGCAGGGCCCCCTCGCCGGCAATGATCAGCTGGGAGTCTGGAGGTAGCGCTGGAAGCGCCTGCGTCCAGGCGTCTAGCAGCGCGAAAGGCCCATTCTGGGCACGAGGCGCCGCACACAGATGGCGACGAACGGACAGTCGCCGAGCCCGAAGGAGTCGCGCGCGCGCGCTCGATCGCCCGGTGAGAATCGCGTCGAGATCGACCCCTGGGAGCTCGACGCGAACACGCCAAGGCGGGACGCCATAGCGCTCAACGAGGACCCGGCGAAACGCCGAGCTCAGGACGACGATTCGAGCCGCACGTCGATAGACCGCCCCACTCGATCGCCCGCCGGAGAGGGCGGCGTAGACCTGAGTCGTCGCCCTCGGCCACGTTTTCGTCCGCCCATGGTCCGTGGAAGTGGACCACGACGGGCCAGCGGCGACGCTGGTGATCAGGGGGGCGAGGGCGTAAAGAGCGAAATGGGCGTCGATGACGTCCGCGCTGCCTGAAGGAGCGACGCGCGGCGCCGCAGAACGCCAGCAGTCTCCAGGGCAGCGGATCGGCGTGGCGGGACACGGCCGTTACTCGCTCTGGGGCCATCAGTCGCAGGTCCCACGACTAGGCCGTTGGCCTCCGGGCGGTGCTCGAGTAGGTCGCGGAAGTACCGGTCCAGCCCGCCGAGCTGGTCCGGAAACCATCCTTTTCCGAGCATGAGGACACGCGGATGCTCCTCGCCGGAAAGCGGGGCCGCAGTCACTCAAGCCACCTTCGGCGGGTGTGGCACAGAAGCTCCGCGAGCCTCTTCCAGCACACCGAGCAGACTGCTGCGGAACATCGCCCTGGAGAAACGTTGAGCCGTCGCCGCGATGACGTCGGCCGAGGTCTCCAGGCGATCACAGCGCGTCAGAGCGTCCAGGACATCCTCCACTGTGTGGTTGCGGAAGAACACGCCGTCCTGCCCTCCTCGAGGTCTCGAGCGCGCCGCCGCCACCGAATGCGACCACCGGCTTTCCGGCCGCGTTGGCCTCCACCGGCGTGATGCCAAAGTCCTCCTGGCCGGGCAGGCAGAACGCGCGGCAAGTCTCCATCAGGCGCGTGACGTCGCCGTCGCCGAGCCGGCCGTGGAAGTCCACCGTCGGACCGGCTCGGCGGCGCAGGTCCTCGAGCGCCGGCCCCGTCCCGACGACGTCGAGGCCGATGCCGGCCCGCGTCGCGGCGTCGACGACGAAATCGACCCGCTTGTACGGCAACCAGCCGAGAAACGACGAGCAACCGCTCGCCTCGTGCGCTCGGCCGAAACCGACCCACGTCCACAGGTGGATAGACGACCGGCGCTTCGATTCCGTACCGCTGCCTGATGCGAAGCCGGACCGCTTCGCTGATCGCGATGTAGAGGTCGGCGCGACGGGCGGCGCGCCGATCCAGTGCTCGCAGCACACCGATGGCCGGCCTCACCGCCTGATGGCCGCGTGACGCATCCAGATGCTCGCCGCCGTAGAGCCACCGCGCGGGCGTGTAGCAATAGACGACGTGGAAGCTGGCGGCCGTTGTCCGCACCATGTGGGCCCAGCCGCTGGAGCTCGAGACGACGAGATCCGCATCGAGCTTCCCGAAACTGCTGAAGGCGAGCGGGTAGAGCGGAAGCAGCGTCCGAAACCCCCGGTCGACCGGCAGACGATCGAGGAACGAGCGCCGAATGTCGTGCTTGCGGAACTCCGGAAACGTCGACTCCGGCCGGTAGAGCGAGGTGTAGATCGGCGCATCGGGCCAGATCTCGGCCATCTCGAGGACCACTCGCTCGGCGCCGCCGCGCTGGTTGAGATAGTCGTGGACTATTGCGACGTTGGCGGGCAGGATCTGGTTGTCTGTCGAGGGGTGAGGATTCATTGCTGAGCCCCGACGATCCTGTCATGCCCCGTCCCAGCACGTCGCACCAGTCCGCGCGCGGAAAGGCTTACTGCGTATTGACGCGCAGCCGTCCGTCGTTATCTCAGCGCTTTCTTGGTAAGCGGTGGCTAGGTATTTCCGTCGTGATATTTCCAAGCTTCTATCGTGTTACTTCCACGAAGGCCGGGTGTGGACCAACCGCGACTCGGACTGGCCCCGATGGCAGACGCCTGAGGCCTATACTCGGTTGGTCGCTTGTGGTGTACGAGCCCCACTCAGGGTTTTCCACGGACCGCTAAGTTCAACCGGGACGTCAGGACATGCAATGAGGAGTACGGGACTGGAGCCGGAAACGCATGGTGCGCGGCGTGCGTACGACCACGCCACCGAGTTCGCGGGCCCGGTCGCGCAATCCCGACGGCACGCGCCGACGGCGGACCGAGGGGGATGCGCTGGCCGAGGTCCGTCTCCGTGAGCGCAACTACCGGCGGGGTCTCGCGATGAGCGACATGCTCGCGACCACCGCATCCGTCGTGATCGCCCTCAGCGCGCTCGGCGGTGAGCGACTTCGTCCGGTCTTCATCCTGGGGCTGCCGATCGTCGTGATCGTCGCCAAACTCCAGGGACTTTACGACCGCGACGAGCTGGTCGTTTCGAAGTCGACCCTCGACGAGATCCCGCGTCTATTCCACCTGGCGACCCTCTTCGCGCTGTCGTCTGGCTCACCCGCCACTTGTTTGTCGTCGGGGCCCCGAGCACAAGCGAGCTGCTGGCGGTGTGGGCGCTTCTGCTGGCCAGCCTCACGGGCGGCCGGATGCTCGCCCGCCGCCTCGCGGCGCGCACCTCGCCGCCGGAGCGCTGCCTACTGCTCGGCGGAGACCAGATCTTCGGCCGCCTCGCCGCTCGGCTCGCGGACGACCGCAACCTCGTGCTCGTCCGCTGGGAGCCCCTCGACCAGGTCATCAACCATCGCGCCCGGCTCGAGGACCTCGTGCAGCGGGACGGCATCCAGCGGATCATCATCGCGCCGGGCGAGGGCCAGAGCACTGAGATCGTAGATGTCATCCGGGCCGCGAAGGCCACCGGGCTGCGCGTCAGCCTGCTACCCGGGATCCTGGCTACCGTCGGGAGCTCGGTCGTCTTCGACGACCTCGGCGGCATCGTGCTGCTCGGCGTACCGCGCTTCGGCCTTTCGCACTCCTCGGCGCTGCTCAAGCGGACGCTGGACCTTGTCGCCGCGACCATTCTGCTCGTCCTGACGAGCCCGCTGATCCTCACCGCGATCGTGGCGATCAAGCGTGGCAGCCCGGGACCTGCGTTCTTCCGTCAGACGCGTGTGGGTCGCGACGGCGAACCGTTCTCGATGCTCAAGCTGCGCACGATGGTCGACGGTGCGGACGCGCTGAAGCCGGGTCTCGTCGAGCGCAACGAGGCGGTCGGTCTGTTCAAGATCGACGACGATCCGCGCATCACCCGCGAGGGGCGCTGGCTTCGTCGGACCCACCTCGACGAGCTCCCGCAGTTGATCAACGTGATCCGCAACGAGATGAGCCTGGTCGGCCCCCGCCCGTTGATCGTCGAGGAGGACGAGACGATCACTGGCACCGACCGCCGTCGCCTCCACCTCACGCCTGGGATCACCGGGCAGTGGCAGATCCTCGGCGCCGCGCGGGTCCCGCTCGCGGAGATGGTCAAGCTCGACTACCTGTACATCGCCAACTGGTCTCTGTGGGGTGACCTCAAGATCATCGCCCGCACGGTTCCGGCGATGATCGGACGCAGGGGCCAGTAGCCGCGAGCCGCAGTCGCGGCGCTAGGCTTCGCGCATGACGCTCGGCCTGACGCTCTACACCGCCGTACTGGCGCTCCATATCGCCTTTGTCGTGATCGCGTTCGGCGTGATCTTCGCCTTCCCGCTGATCTCGCTCTTCGGCCGTCGGATCGACCCGACGCGGGCTGCCGTGGTTTCACCGCATGCAGAAGAAGATCGGCCAGACCCTGATCTCGCCGGGTCTGCTCGTCGTGATCGTCGCCGGCATCTATCTGGCGAGCAAGCTCCACTCGTTCAGCGCGTTCTACGTGCAGTGGGGGATCGGCGCGGCGATCGTCCTCGGCGGACTCGTCGGTGGCTACCTGGGTCCGCGTCAGGGGAAGCTGGCCGCGCTGGCCGAACGCGACCTCTCCACCGGCGCGGGAGGCCGCGGCGGGACGCTGGGCACGGAATACGCCGCGCTCAGCCGTGAGGTCAACATCGTCGGCCTCGTCGCATGCCTGCTCGTCCTGGTCACCGTCTTCCTGATGACGGCCCAGACCTCCTGACCGACCGACCCGCGGACGACGCCGGCCGCCTGACCGGCCACCCGAGGTTCCCGGCCCTCGACGGGATCCGGGCACTGGCGGCGATCGCCGTCCTCGGCTTCCACGCGAGCGAGTTCTCGGGGGCCGAGCGAGCCCGGTGGTGGGGGCCGCTCGCCGACCGCCTGGCGATCAGCGTTCCCGTCTTCTTCGTCGTCTCCGGCTTCGTCCTCTACCGGCCGTTCCTCGCAGCCCACGCTGGGCTCGCGCGCCGGCCGAACCTCCGCCGCTATGCGCAGGGCCGGCTGCTGCGGATCGTCCCCGCCTACTGGCTGGCGATGACCCTGCTCGCGATCTACCCCGGTCTGCGCGGCGTCTTCAGCGGGGACTGGTGGCGCTATTACGGCTTCGTCCAGATCTACAGCCTGCGAACCGAACCGCTGGGCCTACCGCCGGCGTGGACGCTCGACGTGGAGGTCGTCTTCTATGCCGTCCTCCCGATCCTCGCTCTGGTCGCGGCCCGCCGTCCGCTGAGCGCCGCCTCAGCGCGCCTTCCCCTTCGTCGCCCGTCGGCCTGCCGAACCCATCTGCTCGCGCTGCTCGGCGTGATCCTCGCCTCGACGGCGTTCCGCGTCTGGGCGACGCAGGGAGAGCCCGCCTCGACGTGGACTGTCTGGCCGCCGGCGCTGATCGGCTGGTTCGCGGGGGGAATGCTGCTCGCGACGCTCAGCGTGCGGCGCCAAGTCGCCGGCCTCCCGGTCGATCATGGGCCCGGCGGCCCAGTCGCGGCGAGCGCCTGCTGGCTTGCCGCCGTTCTCGGGGCGGTCGCCTTGGCGGTGCTCGTGCCCAACCAGCTCTTCCCACCCCACGAACCGGCCGGCCGCTTCGCGATCGAGAACCTCAGCTACATCGCGATCGCCACCGTCTTCGTCGCTCCGGCCGTCGGGGTCGTCGGCCGGGGCGGCCTCCCGGGGCGCGTGCTGATGCTCCGCCCGCTCGCGCTGATCGGCGTGATCAGCTACGGCGTCTATCTCTGGCACTACCCGATCATCCACGCGCTTCACGACCACGGGCTCGGCAACTCGGGGACGCTCAGCACGATCGAGCTCGCGGGCGCCGGGCTGCTGCTCGCAATCGTCGCCGCGACGTTCAGCTACCTGCTGGTCGAGCGCCCGGCGCTCGCCCTACGCCAGAGGCCGACACCAACGTCGCAAAGAGTTGACGATCGCGCTAGCCTCGTTGAATGAGAGACACTGCACGCCCAAGACACCATGTCAGCCCAAGGACCCTGCGTCTCACCGCGATTGTGATGCGCTACTCGCCGAACCGGGACGCCTACGTCCTGCGAGGCGTGGGAAGCCGGTTCGGGCCGGTGCTCAAGCGCAGACAGACCGACTCCTGATCGACGACAGTCTGAGCACGATCGACCAGCAGGCGCTCCGTCGGACAGCCCCGCCTACGGCTCGGCATCCGCAGGACAGCGTCAGGCGCTCGAGGACCACCTATTCGGAGAGGTCGAAGGTCAGGTAGTTCGTCGGATTCTGCCCGCTGTCGTTCCCGCCGGTGAGATGAGCGTACACGTAACCCGTAGGGGTGATGATCTGGTTCACCGAGTTGTGGCCAACGAGCGGGATGCTCCACGTGAACTCGATCGTGATGAGCTGATCGTTGACCGTCACGGCGTAGTTGGCCCACCCGGCCGCGCTATCGTGACCGGCGTTGCAGAAGGTTCCCTCCCCGCCCGATGGGATCTCGCCCGGCGGTGTCTCATCGTTCTTCCAGCCCACGCTCTCGTCGTATCCCGTACAAAGCATCGGCGCCCCGGTGTCGTTCGTGATGACACAGGTGTAGGAAGCCATCCCAATTCCCTTCGATTCGTTGGCACTCGGGGTTTGTGACGCCCAACCACCATACATCGCTCCCTGCCGTTGGTCAATGACGCCTAGGCAGCACGTGGCACATGTGCTCCTTGTGCCGATGACACCGATGGACCAGGGCGTCCTCGCCGAAGACGTCCTTGATCGTCCGTCTGAATGCCTTACCTGAGTCGCTCGATCGAGCTTGGCAGGCCCTGCCGCGACTAGTCGAGCGCGAGGGCGATCCGCAGGGCGTCGTCGAGCTCGCGTGACTCGGCCGGCCCGAGTGCCCCGCGCCGCCGGGCGAAGGCCGCCTTGGGGACCGTGAGGACGTTGTCGCAGTTGGCCACGGAGCCCTCGACCAGGCCGTGGGCCTCACCGAGCTCGACCTCGGTCGGCAGGCCGCGGACGCGGGTCGTGACGAGCACGACCGTGAGGTTGGTGAGGTGTGGGATCGCGATCGGGCGGGTCACGATCACAGCGGGGCGAAGACCGAGGCCGGGCCAGTCGATGTCGTAGACGTCTCCCCGCGTCACGTCGACGGCGGGTCGCTCGCCGATCCCCGATCGCCTGGATCTGCCATCAGCGCGGCCCCCAGGCGCAGGCCGGCCAGGCCGACCGATACGTCGTCGGGCGCCGTGGCGTAGGCGCGCCGGTAGGCCTCGCCGATCTGGACCTCGCGCTCATCGCGCAGGACGGCCGTCAGCCCCGCACGCATGGCGGCCGCGCGACTGGGAAAGGCCCCCCGGGCGACCGCGGCGTCCAGCCGACGTAGGTCGTCTTCTTCGAGTCGCACGGCGATCTGCACGCTCATGACAGCCAGCTCGCTCGCGCTCATACCAATCAGAATACCAAGACGGTATACGGTTTACGATATACGTTTACCGTTTACGGTAGTCTTGAAGTCCGTGCGGACGTTGATTCTCGATCCCCCGCCGCAGCAACTCCAAGCCCTGCTCGATCGCCGTCGACGGGACGGCGTGGACCGTCACGACGAGGTGTGGGAGGGTGTTCGTCACATGGTCCCAGCCCCGGGAGCCGCGCACTCGCTGATCGCCCAGCAGCTCGCCATCCTGCTCGATGGACCGGCTCGGGCGGCGGGCCTCGTCGTCAGCGTCGACTTCAACCTCGGCGTCGCTGAGAACTACCGCGTCCCCGACCTCGGACTCCACCGCGGCCGGCCGCGCGGGACATGGATACCGACGGCGGCAGCCGGCGTCGAGATCCGCTCGCCGGAAGACGAGACCTGGGAGAAGCTCTCGTTCTACGCCGGGTGTCAGGTCGACGAGCTGATCATCGTCGATCCGTCAACCCGCTCGGTCGACTGGCGGGCACTCCGCGGGGGCGAATACGCCTCGATCGAACGCAGCGAGCTGATCGACCTCGACGGCCGGAGGCTGGCCGAGCAGATCGACTGGCCGCCAACCGACTGAAGCCCAGTTGGCACCGACCGCTGAACTGGCGGCCAGGGCCTCGGTCGCAAGTGGGCCAGGCAATCTTCCGGTCGCTGGGGTCGACGATCACGATCTCCTCGACATCGTGAGCCGCGTAGAACGGGAGCTTCTCCCAGGTCTCCGCAGGCCGAGGTGTCGACGACGTAGGCCCGGCCGTCGAACGCCTGAGTTGGGCTCACAGTGCGACGGGGAGCACTTCGGGCGCTTCGCTGTCGAACCCGTCGGGATCGAGGATCCGGTCGAGAAAGCCGTGGTCGGCCAGCTGGTCCAGGGAACGCTGGCGGCGCACGTGCTCATCGCCAAGCAGGCGGGCCCCTTCGACAGCCAGGTCGTGGACGAGCGTCGCTTCGGGGGCCCCCGCTCCGAGTAGGGCGCGTCCGCGGTCGAGCGCCTCGGCGAGCTCTGGATCCTTGGTGACCGAGCTGCGAAGCACATCGGCAAGGTCGCGCCCAACAGGGAGCAGACAGAAGGAATCGGCCGGCAACGGACGAATCCTCGGGCGATGGGAGAAACAGGTCCAACCGTTCAGCGCACGCTGGTCAAGTCCCCGCCCGAGCTGTGGGCCGACCTCAGCAATCCCGAGACGCTGGCCAGGCGGCTCGGCGAGTTCGGCGAGATTCGAATCACCCGTCTGGTACCGGAGACGACCGTCGCCTGGGAGGGCGAACGCGCAAGCGGCACGGTCGAGATCGAGCCGTCGGGCTGGGGAACGAAGGTCCGGCTGAGCGCGAGGGCGACGGCCCCGGCTATCGAGGAAGAGATGATTACCGACGATGATCTGGAGCGCGAGTCGGCGCTCACGACGGCAGGCATGACAGAGGTCGAGCGGGAGGCGGCCATCGAGGCTGCCCTCCTGGCCGAGGTCCAGCGAGAAGCCGAGATCGAAGCCGCCCTGCGGGCGGAGGCCGAGGCCGAGGCGGACGCCGAAGCCGAACGCATCCGGCTGGCGGCCGCAGCACTGAGCCCGAGCCCGTGGCCGTCGCCGTGGAGCCGAAGCGCGGGTTCTTCGCGCGGCTCTTCCACCGCCGACCCAAGAACGCCGCGAGCGCTCCGGCGCCCTCGGCGTCCCCCTCCCCCGCGCCCACGCCGGCGCAAGCCGCCGCCGCCGTCACCGAGCGCGATCACGCGGCCACCGAGGAGCCGGGCGCGCCGGCCGGGCCGCGCGCCGAGACGCGTCCGCTCGACCCCGACCACCGCCCGCCGGTCCGCCTCGCGGCGCTCGCCTTCGCCGCGGCCAAGCCGGGCGACCAGCCGCCGCGGGTGAGCACGACGACGGCCGAGTTCGACAAGCCCGGCGCCGAGACGATCACCGCGTCGCGCCACCCGCGCTCCAAGATACCGGTGAAACCCGCGCTCGACGACGACGAGACGCTGGCCGTCCTCACGGGCGTCCTCGACGACCTCGGCGCCGCCCACCACCGCCCGTTCTCGCGCGAGAATCCCTAGTACTCGTCGCGGCGGCGAAACCACGCGCGGTCGGGCGGTTATGCTCCGCGAATGTTGAGCAGGGGTGCGGCTTGGTTGGCTGTCGGTTTGAGCGTTGCCTCACTGACGCTCGCGGTCGTCGTTGCGCCGGAGCTCGGATCTGTCGTGTTGTACCTGCTGCCGGCACTGGTGCTTTTCGCCGTGCTGCTCGTGGGCTGCTATCCCGGTCAGGAGCGGCTCGAGCGTTGGCGCCGCGCCGGGGCGCGATATCGACGGGTCGCGCGCGCGCCGCGTAGCGAGGGGTCCTCGCGACGGTCTCACCGCCGCGTTCCGCGTGGGCGGACTCTGCTGGGTTCCTCGCTGGCTGTGCGGCCACCACCCTCGGGCATGTTGGTCTCCGCCTTCCGCTAGCGCCCCGGGGTCGTGGTCAGTGCCGCCCGCGGGCGCTCACGTGAACCCGTAGATCTCGCATGCCTCGCCGAACGCTCCCGTCCCCGCTGGGGTCTGGGTGCCGGCGCAGCGGTTCAGCTGCGCTCGAGGCTCGGGCTTTGCCGGGGGGCGCGTGAAGAGTGAGTGGACGTGCGGCGGCCCGACCGGGGAAATCTGGCTGCGCTGGGTGCGCTCGCTGCGGCTGCCTGATCGGGCAGGCCGTGGTGCGGCGCGCCTGGCACCGATCTCGAACGAGGAGCTTCATGGCTGCGACCGTCGCATCTCTCAAGGGCACCGTGCTGGGGCCCGACGCGCTGGCCGCCGATCCGGCGGAATCAGCGCGCGGCGCCGAGCTGCGCGAACAACCGCAATCACGGTTGTTTCGTGCGGTCTGGCGATGGCATTTCTACGCTGGGCTGCTGGTCATCCCGATCATCGTGATCCTGTCGTTCTCGGGGATCGTGTACCTCTTCAAGCCGCAGATTCAGAACATATTTCTTGGCCATCTGCGTAGCGTGAGGGATCCGCATACCGCGATCGTGAGCTACGACAGGCAGCTCGCGGCGGTGAAGGCGGCCGTCCCGGACGGGACGGTGTCGAGCGTCTCACCGGCGCCAGACGGCGGACGAAGCACGATGTTCGGCGTCAACACGAAGTCCGGGCGGGCGTGGACGGTCTACGTGAACCCGTACACCGGCAAGGTGCTCGGCCACACCGACAACGCCAACCAGGTCACGCAGATCGCGCGGGAAGTCCACAGCTCGCTGTTGACGAGCCGCTTCTGGTCCTATCCCGGGCCGTTCGGGCCCAAGGGGCAGGGCAACAAGCTGATGGAGCTCGCCGGGAGCTGGATGATCGTCCTGATCATCACCGGCGTGTACCTGTGGTGGCCGCGGGGACCCAAACGCTCGCTGCGGCGGGCGCTGCGGCCCCGGCTGCGGTCTCGCTCGCTTCGCGTGCGTTGGCGTGATGTCCACGCGGTGACCGGCGTGCTGTTCTCGTTCGTGTTCCTCTTCGTGATCGTCTCGGGGATGTTCTGGACCGGCGTGTGGGGCCAGAAGTACCAGCAGGTCGCGACGAGCCTCGGAGCCAGCTACCCGGCGGTCATGACCAACGGCGTCCCGTCGAGGACGCTCGCGCAGGTCGCAGGCGGCGAGACGGTGTCGTGGGCCAGCGGCGAGGTCCCCGTCCCGCCGTCGGCGTATGCGGCCGGCCAGTCCCCGAAGGCTGGGCAGGCGCAGCTCGCCGGGTTGCGCTGGAACCCAGCAAGCGGCGCGCCGTTGGACGCGATCGTGGCGCGCACCCAGGAGCTGCACATGGCCCGGGGATACACGATCAGCTTCCCGTTCGGGAAGACCGGCAGCTACGCGGTGAGTCGGTCCCCCGACAGCGACGTCCTGCCAGACCAGAGCGCGCTCGGCGAGCGCAGCCTGTTCATCGACCAGTACACCGCGAAACCCGTCGGTGACGTCCGGTTCGCCCAATACGGCGTGCTGGCCCAGGCGACGGACCTGGCGATCTCACTCCACGAGGGCCGCCAGCTCGGCCTCGTCAGCCAGCTGATGACGCTGGTGGCGACTCTGATGTTGCTCGTCTCGGCCGCCACGGCCGTAGTCATGTGGCGCAAACGACGCCCGAAGGGCATCGGCGCGCCACGCCGCGCACCGAATCGCAAGCTCGGCGCCGGCGTCGTCGCGATCACGCTCGGACTCGGCGTCTTCTTTCCCCTTCTGGGGCTGTCGATCGTCGCGCTGCTGGTCTTCGACTTCGTGATCGTCAAGCGCATCCCACCGCTGCGCCGCGCACTCGGCGCAACCTGACCCCGACCACATGGCAGCCTCGCCGGCGAGCAACCCCCAGTCGCCCTGGGACGCGCTCGCCGGCGCAAGCCAACGTCGACGCCGATCCGCCGCCGGCCGCCTGAGCTCCGCCAGCTGGTCGTCCGCGGCGACTGTGAACGGGAGGTCCAGAACCCGACGCCGGGGGATGCGTTTCGCATCCGACAGCCGGCAGCCAGTCGGCTGCCGCCTACGATTTGGGATCCGTCGGGCCGGGTAAGCGTCATTCAGACGGGGGACCGAGGGCTCTTCGAGGCTCCGCAGCATCGGTGAAGACGGTTCCGATCGCAGACGTGGAGGAGCAGAGAGCATGGAGATCGAGGGCATGACGGCGCTTGTGACAGGCGCGAACCGGGGCATCGGCCGGGCGATCGCCGAGGCGCTCGAGCAGGAGGGGGCCAATGTCCTGGCGGGTGTCCGGCGCCTCGATGGCGACCACGAGATACGGGACGCCGGGCGGCTGCGGGCGGTCCGGATCGATCTGTCGTCGCGGGACTCGATCGAGGCGAGCGTCGCCAGCCTGGACGACACCCGGATCGACATCCTCGTCAACAACGCCGGGGTCTTCGAGGGCGGCCTGCTCGAGCGCCACGACGTCGCGCGAATCTATGAACTGATTCAGTCGACGCTGACTGGTCCGATCCACCTGACCCGCCTTCTCCTGCCGGGAATGCTCGCGCGGCGGGTGGGGAAGATCGTCAACAACGACTCGATCATCGGGCACGCACCGTTCCCGGGAGCGACGGTCTACGCGGCGGCGAAGACCGGGATGCACGGCTTCACCGAGTCGCTGCGGCGCGAGCTCGACGACACGGACGTGAGCGTTCTCGAGCTGATCACGCCGGGCGTCGACACAGAGATGATGCAACAGGTCCAGACGCAGCTTGAGCCGCACGCCAACACCGACGGATGGGATCACGTCGACCCCGACGACTGGGCCGGGAAGGTGGTCGCAGCGATCGCCTCCGACGCCGACGAGTGCAAACCAGGAGGGACGGAACGCCTCGCGATGCTCCTGCCGAAGGCGCTGCTCGACCTCGCGTCGCGTCGCGGGTTCGACCGGTCGGGATCACCGTGATCCGCGGGTCGCGGGACCCTGAAGATCTCGTGGCCCACGGCGTGCCGAGAAGAAGCTCCACTCGATCGCGCGGAGCGCGAGTCCCTGCTCGGCTACGGACCGGACGGCGTTTGATCGCGACCAGCGCCGAGAGGCGCTCTTCCCCTCAGCCGAGCGTGACGCGTCGGCGCTCTGAGCTGTGGCGCCCGAGCCGGTCGGTCGCCGTGACAAGCAGGTCGTAGTGGCCAGGGTCGACGCGGTGCGGCTCGTGGGTCATCGGGACGCGAGCCGCCTGGCGAGCGTCGAGCCGGCGCGATCCCCGGGCGAGCGCGTGGTCGCCGCGCAGGAGGACGACCCGCACCGCCGTGAGCTGGCGCCCCGCTGCCAGGCGGAGGTCCACGCTGAGGCGACCGGCCCGGCGCGCGAGGTGGGCGCTCTGCACGAGCCGGCCCTTCACCGCGGTGGTGGCGCTGAGCGCCGGCGGTGCCGCGGCCGCCGCCGCGCCGGGGCGGTCAGCCAGCGGCTCGGGGGCGTCGGCCTGCGCGGTGGCCAGCCTGACCGACCGGTCGACCGTCACCTCGTAGCGCTGACGCGGCGACGGGTCGTCGATCGGGACGACGAACATCGAGAAGGCGCCGAGCTGTGGGTGCGACAGCGCGGCGATCCCCTGCTCCAGAGCCGGCCGACCCGGGCCGCTCAGCCGGAGCACGAAGACATCGTCGCGACCGACCAGCGCAGGATCGGCCACGTCGGCGACCTCGTCGAGCCTCAGGCTGGCGAGCCCGCTCGCCAGCGTCTGTCCGGCGAGCGGCGTGAAGCTCGCTCGCCGCAGATGCGCGGGAACCCCGGTCGATGCGACGGCCGCCCCTTCGAGCACGTCGAGGCCGAGCAGGGTCACCGAGGCAACGGCGCCGGCCTGGAGCAGCCTGCGCCGCGTCAGCGAGATCTCGGTCGACCCGGTCATGAGCGCGGCGGGAAGACGCCCTGGAGGGCGATGCAGAAGTTGAAGGTCAGGTACGGCTGGAGGTTGTTGTGCGCCAGATCGCCGCCGGCCGGCGCGAGCGCCTGTGGGGCGAGTTGCGTGTTCGCGCTCGACTGATAGAGGCCGCCTCCGGTCGACCCCGCGAGCGAGGCGCTCGGGCTCGGGACGTTCGTGTCAGCCGGGTCGAGCGCATCCCCCCGGAGGACGTGCGCGTGCGACGGGATCTCGCCGGTGAGCAGCGTGACCGTCTCCGAGCCGCTCATCTCGCCGAGTGAGTGGAGCGAGAGCCCGGGACCCTGACCCGGGTGCATCGGCACCCGGCCCTCGAGGTCGGGAAGCGCGAAGGTGGTCTTCCCGTCGCCCCCGTAGGTCGTTCCCAGCAGCGAGAAGAGCGCCGTGTTCTGGGCGATCAGCATCAGCTGGCCCCCGCAGAACGCCCAGCCCTTGGGCGGGAAGTTGAACGGGAAGATGCGGATCTCGGCGACGAACGGGTCCATTGCGCTCCTAGGTCTGACTCGGGAAGATCCCGAACAGGGAGATGATGAAATCGATGCAGAGGTACGGCTGGAGGTTGCCGTGCGGCTGGCTCCCGCCCGTCTGGCCGATCGCGCCCGCGTTGAGATTCGCGGTGGGTGCGTCGTTGATGTACGGAGTGACGTTGAACGACTGGGCGAGCACGTTCCCCGCCGGGGTGCTCTGGTTGCCGGCCTGGTCGCCGATCGCGACGAGCGGGTGGCTGTGGACCGGGATCTGGTTGGTGCTCAGCGCGACCGTCTCGACGCCTGCCGTATCCGCGAGCGCCACGCCGTTGCCCGGATGCCTGGGGATGCGGCCCCGCAGGTCGGGCAGCGCGAACGTGCTCTGGCCGTCTCCCCCGTAGGTCGTGCCGATCAGGTTGAAGAGCGTCTCCTCTTCGGAGATCGCCAGCAGCTGGCCGTCGCAGAACATCCATCCCGCCGGCGCGAAGTTCCCCGCGAACATCCTGATCTCCCCGACGTATGGCTGGGCCACGGTCCGCTCCTCAGTTCTGCGACGGGAAGATGCCCTGGAGGGCGATCGCGAAGTTGAGCGCCAGCGACGGCATCTGGTTCTGGTGCGGCTGGCTCGCACCGACGCTCGTCACCGCGTCGGAGCGCAGCGTCGTCTGAGCGCCGCCCGAGGGCGAGCGATACACGTTGTCGGCGCCGCCCAGGTAGCCGCCGGCCGGCGTGGCGCTGCCGCCCGTCGCGGCGCTCGACGCCTCCACCGGGTGGGTGTGCGACGGCATCTCACCGATGCTGAGGGTGTGGGCCTCCTCACCGCCGCGCTCACCCAGGACGTGGCCGGCGCCGGTGTCGATCGGCACCCGGGCCCGCAGATCGGGCAGCGCGAAGTTGACCCTCCCGTCGCCGCCATACGTCGTGCCGAGCAGTGCGAACAGCGCCTGGTTCTGGTTGATCGGCAGCAGCTGGCCGTCGCAGAGGGCCCAGCCCTTCGGCGGGAAGCCGAACGACACGATGCGGATCTCTGCGAGGAACGGCTCGGCCATCGTCGTGCTCCCTATGGACAGGTGGTGCCGGCGCCCGTGAAGCCGGTCGAGTTGTGGCTGGCCAGAACGGTGGGGCTGAGCCTGTTGTTGGCCGCGACGAACGCGTCAACCGCCGTGTCGTCGGTCGCCGACCCTCCGTAGCCCGGCAGGCGGATCGTCGTGCCCTGGCGTTGGCGCGGGCGAATGTCGGGCGCGCCGTTGGTCCCGGTTGCGTTCACCGTGTTCGCGAGCGCACCCGGCCCGCCGATCTGCAGGCAGGCGTTGTAGGTGTCGCCGGCAGCCGGGGGCACCGCCGGCACGGTCCCGATGTTGAACTGGAGGCCGTTCGTCGGGAAGCCGCCGGCCGCGGCCGGGTTCGCGATCGTGTTGCCGGTGACCGTGACGTTGACCGCTCCGGTCTGTCCCGTGGCGCCGCCTCCGGCGAGCACGTCGACGCCGAAGTTGGCAAATCCGTAGATCTGGTTGTTGGACACGTTCCAGGTCAGCGTGCCCTGGCCGACAGTCTGGAGCTTCAGCCCGTCACCCGCTGAGGAGCCCAATGTCGTGTTCCCGGCGACGCCGATCGTGTTGCCCGAGAAGGTGCCCGTCTGTGTCGACGGGCCGGTCGACTTGACGATCGTCAACGCGTTGCCGACCGCGTCCCTGAACGTGTTCGCACCGGTGATGCTGATCGTCGTCGGACCGCTCGTGCCGCCGTTGCTGAGCGTCAGGCCACCGCCGCCGGTCGCGATTCCCGGGTGGTCGTTGGAGAAGGCGTTGCCGGTCAGGACAAGGTCGCCCGCCCCCGCGCCGCTGTGGTCGTACTGCAGGAGGTCGCCGCCGGCTCCCGTGAAGGTGCTCGACTGGATCGTCCCCTCGAGCTGGCCGGCGGTGGCCGAGGACTCGAGCAGGATGCCGTCGTTGCCGCCCGCCGCGCTGTTGTCGCCGATCGTGTCCGAGGTGAACGTGATCCGGTTCAGCGAGCCCGACGTGTTGACGACGCGGAAGTTGTCCTCGAAGCCGCCGCTGACGTACGTGTCGGTGACGCTCGCCGCGCCCGTCAGGTTGTCGAACCAGACGCTCGAGTCGTCGAACGGCGTCGTGCCGTTCGTGCCGTTGGCGCCGTTGATCACGCTGCTGGCGAGCGTCAGGCCGGAGACCGCCGTGCCGCGGATCGCGTAGTTGGACGCGTCGTGGATCCAGAGCCGCGTGAACGACGGGTTCAGCGTGTCGTCGAGCACGATGCCCGTACCGGTCGGCGTCGCGCTCGCGTCGTCGCCGCCACTCGCGTTGGCGATCGTCCCGCCCGAGCAGCCGGACGTGTTCGCGTTGGTGCAGGTGCCGCCGTTGCCGGTCACGGCGAGCCGGCCGCTCGCCCCCGTGTGGCGCAGGCGGATCGCGTTGCTCGCGCCGTTGGCGGAGACGCTCTGGAGGGTCAGGCCGGCCGCGCCGATCGTCGTGTTGTCGAGCAGCAGGGCGCCGCCCGTCCCCGTCGTGATCGAGTTCCCGCTGCCGGTCACGGTGAGCGTCCCGCTGTCTGCGCTCAGGCCGTTTCCGGCGGTCGTCGTGATCGCGAGGCCGCCGCCCGAGATCGAGACCGTGTGGCCGGCGTCGCCGGTCATCGCGATCGCCGGGGCAGCACCCGTGTTGAGCGTCTTCGCGGCGCCGCTGAGCACGGTCGACCCGCCGCTGTTGGCGGTGATCGCGATCCCGCCGGCCGCGTCCGCGCTGTCGGTGATCGCGCCGCTCAGGGTCACCGTGCCGCCCGTGCGCCCGGTGACGAGCGCGCTGTTGCCGGCTCCGTTGTTGATCGGGCCCGCGTAGGCGATCGCCCCGGACCCGCCGGTGATCGCCACGGCTGTCCCCGACGCCTGGGAGATCGCGCCGCCGCTCGCGCTGAAGGTCCCCGTGCCGAGTCCGCTGAGCGAGATGCCGCTCCCGGGGCTCGAGGACGAGCTCACGTTGTCGAAGGCGAGCGATGGACTGCTCGTCGCGCTGACGTCGACCGCCGGCCCGCCGGTCGCGCTGACGTCGGCCGTCCCGCCGGCGGCGACGGTGACGCTCCCGGCGCCCGAGAGCAGGAAGGCGGCCGTCGCGCCGGACGTCGTCAGGTCGAGGGCGCCGAAGGTCGTCGTCCCGGACGTATTGACCATGCTCACGGCGCCCGACGACGAGCCGGTGACGGTGATCGCGTCGAACACGCTGTCCGCGCCCATGTTCGTGGCGCTCGCGTCGAGCGCCCGGCCGCCGGACGTGGCGATCGCGATCGTCCCGACGGACTTGAAGTTCACGACCCCGGAGTTCGTGTCGAGCCGGATGCCCACGGCCGACCCCGCGGCGTCGACGGTCAGGTCGGAGATGTCGAACGTGCCCGACGTCCCGGCGAGCGCGAGCTCGGCCTGCGAGCTCGGGGTGCCCGAGTCGATGATCCTGACGTCGTCGATCGTCCCGCCGGCGTCGCCCGACCCGCCGGCGATCCCATTGCCGGCACCGGACGGATCGAGTTGGACGCCGCGTACGGTGTTGCCCGACGCGAGGCCGACCACATCGGCGTTCGAGTTCGTGATCGTCGGGCGGCTCGCCGGCGCGGCCGCCTGGAGGACGTCGGGGCCGACCTGGAGCGTCGCGGCCTCGCCGATCAGCTGCTGGTTGTCCTTCAGCGCGATGCCGGCGCCGAGGCCTGCGGTGGTGCCGTCGCCGGCCTCGACGAAGATCGTGTCGCCGGCCGAGGAGGCCGTCTGAGCCTGGGCGAGCGAGTCGAACGGCGCGCTCGACGTGCCCGAGTTGCCGGCCGCGTTGTTGTTTACGTACCAGACGCAACCGTTGATCTGGATCGTCACACGGGCGACCGCTGTCCCCGGGGTCCCGGGATTGCCGTCGGTCACGGTGTAGTCGAAGAAGTCCGAATGGTCGGTGCAGCTGGTCGCGGCGGCCGGCGTGAAGACGAAGTCGCCGTTGCTCTGGATCGTCACCGAGCCGCCGTCGTTGGAGGCGAACGTGCCCGGGACGACGCTCAGCGGATTCGGCCCGTCGGGATCGGAGTCGTTCGCGAGGACGTTGGCGTCGACCGTCTTGCTCGGCCCGCTGAGCGCCGGCGCGGGGTCGCCCGCCGACTTGACGATCAGCGCCGTGTTGCCGATCGCGGCGCTCGTCCCGGAGAAGCTGTCGTCGGCCGGCACGGGCGCCTGGTTGACGCAGGTCACCGTCATCGACACCGTCGCGGTCGACCCGCCGTTGAGCGTGTAGGTGAACGTGTCTGGGGTCGTCGCCGGCGGGTCGTTGCAGTAGCTGGCGTTCGGCTTGTAGGTCAGGCCGCTTCCGCCGCCGGTGATCGCGACCGTGCCGTTGGCCGGTTGGGTCACGCTCTGGATCGCCTTCGGGCCGCCGTCGATGTCGGTGTCGTTGGCGAGGACGTCGACCCCGGTGGCGGCGGCCTGCTCGAGGACCGTCGCCGCGTCGTTGGAGGCGACCGGCGGATCGTCGACGCAGGTGACGGTGAGCGAGACGGTGGCGGTCGCCGTGGCCGGGGTGTCGCCGTTGAGCGTGTAGGTGAAGGTGTCGGCGGTCGTCGCCGGCGGGCTGTTGCAGTAGTTCGCACTCGGGGCATACGTCAGCCCGGTGCCGCCGCCGGTGATCGCGACCACGCCGTTGGCCGGCTGGGTCACGGTCTGGATCGACTTGGGGCCGCCGTCGATATCGGTGTCGTTGGCGAGAACATCGATCTGGGTGGCGCCGGAGTCCTCGGCGACGGTCGCGGCGTCGTCGACCGCGACCGGCGGATCGTCGACGCAGACCACCTTGACCGCGACCGTCGCGGTCGACCCGCCGTTGAGCGTGTAGCTGAACGTGTCCGGCCCGCCGCCCGGCTGGGAGTTGCAGAAGTTGGCCGGCGGCGTGTAGAGCAGGACGCCGCCACCGCCGTCGACGACCGCGCCGTTGGCCGGCTGCGTGAAGCTGCTCAGGGCCTTCGGCCCGCCATCGACGTCGGTGTCGTTGTCGAGCACCGGGATCGACAGCGGGCTCGCCGGGTCCTCTGTCGTGACGGCCGAGTCGTCGACGGCGACCGGGGGATCGTCGACGGCGGTGATCGCGATGGCGTGGGTAGCGGGCGCTCCGCTCCCGCCGGCGTCGCGCGCGGTGAACGTCGCGGTGCGGGTCGCGGTCGACGGGTTCTCGCTCGTGTTCGCGTAGGTCACGGCCCGCAGGGCCGCCTGGTAGTGGGCGAGCGTGTCGGCGCCGGTCAGCGTCAGGGTCCCGCTGGCCGGGTCGAAGGTGGCGGTGATCGTCGGCTGCGCCGCCAAGGCGAGGACGTCTTCGCCGGCTGCGAGATTTCCGGTGATCTGGACCGTCGCGCCGACGAGGTCGGTCGAGTCGGGGTCGGTCACGGTCAGGCCGGTGTCGATCGGGGCGGGCGGATCGTTCTCGGTGTAGGCGAGCGAACCAGCCGAGGTCGAGAGCGTCGGCGGTGTGTCCGTCGCGTTGACGGCGATCGTCCGCGTCGCGGCGTTGCCGGTGGCCGGGGCCGAGTCGGTCGCCTGGAAGGTGAGGGTCCGCGCCGCGGTGCTCGGATTGTTCGAGCTGTTCAGGTAGGTCACGGCGCGGAGCGCCGCCTCGTAGGCCGCGGCGTCGGCGGTCCCGGACAGCGTCAGGACGCCGGTCGCGGCGTCATAGGCGCCGGTGATCGTCGGCTGGGCGGGGAGGCTCGGGAGGGCGAGCACGTCCTGCGGGCCCGCGAAGTTGCCGGAGATGCTGACCGTCGCGCCGACGATCTGCGAGTCCGGATCCGTCAGGCCGACGCCCGGGTCGACGGGGGTGGCGGCGGCGCCCTCGGTGAAGGAGAGCGCGCCGGGGCTCGTCGTGACGGTCGGCGGGTCGTTGACCGCCGTCACCGAGACCGTGCTCGAGGTCGCGGGGCCGAAGCCGGCCGCGTCCCGCGCGAGCAGGCTGATCGTGCGCGTCGCGCCGTCCGGGTTATCGCTCGAGTTCTCGTAGGTCACCGCGCGGAGGGCGGCCTGATAGGCGGCGACGGTGTCTGTACCGGTCAGTGTGAGGATGCCGCTGGCGTCGTCGAACGTGCCGGTGATCGTCGGCTGTACCGGCAGGGCCAGCCTGTCCTGGCCGGCCGTGTGGTTGGCGGTGATCGCGACGGTCGCGCCGGTCAGCTGGGCGGAGTCGGGGTCGGCGACGGTGAGCGCGGGATCGATCGCCGTGGGCGGATCGTTCTCGGTGTAGGACACGCTCGAGCCCGCCACGACGGTCGGCGGCTCGTCGACGTTCGTCACCGCGATCGTGAAGGCCTTCTCGGTCGTGGCGCCGTGTGCGTCGGACGCGCGGACGCGGATCGCGTAGGTGGCCTTCGTCTCGAAGTCGAAGCTCGCGGCACTCTGGAGGGTGGCGCCGGCGATCGCAAACGACGCGTTGTCGGTGCTGCCGGCGCCCGCGACGAGCGTGAAGTCGGCCGGATCGGCGGTCCCGGACGCGGTCGCCGAGAGCGTTCCGACCAGCGTGCCCGAAGGCAGGTTCTCGGGAATCGTGGCGCCCGACAGGGCGATATCCGTCGGCGGGTGGTTGGTCGGCCCGGTCGGCGGGGTCGTGGGCGGGGTGCTGGGCGGGCCGGTGGGCGGCGTGCCGGGCGGCGTCGTGGGCGGGCCGGTGGGCGGGGTGGCGGGAGTCGGGTGAACGATCTTCAGCGCGTAGCGCTGGCGGCCGCGGCGGCCGTCGAGCAAGCGGACGGTGACCCTGAGCTGGAGCCCCGAGCCGGCCGGCGTGGCCGAAAGCCGACCCTTGAAGAGGTAGCGGCCGGGCTTGAGCAGGCGCTTGGCGTAGCCGCGGATCGACTCGCCCGCGACGACCGAGAGGCGGACGCCGGCGGTCTTGCCGAGCGTGATCTGGACGGTCAGGTCGCGGCCCTCGAGCGTTGCGCCGGTCGTCGACGCGGCGACCCGCGAGAGCGGGCCGTAGGAGGTGTCGGCGGCGTGGGCGCGGGGCGCCGCGCCGGAGCGGGGGGCAGCGAGCGGGCCGGCTGCGGCGAGGGGGCTGGGCGCCGTGAGAGGGCGGGCTGCGGCGAGCGGGCTGGGCGCCGTGAGAGGGCGGGCTGCGGCGAGGGGCGCCATCGCCGGGAGGGTGAGGCCGGCGAGTATCAGCAGGAACGCGAGCGCGCCACGCCTGTACTCCGTCCGCCATTTTCCACTCTGCACTCGACCGCGCTCCCGTCGACCTCTTGAGGCAGGCGCAGGGACGCCCGCAACGTCTATCGACCGGGTGCGGGCAGCGCACGACTCGTACATCCGTCGGCTCGGCCGGTGTGAGCTCAAGTGACGGCGCACAGATCTGTGCGCGTCCCGATCAGGGAGCCGACCGGCGCTCCGGCAGCCGCCTTGCATTCCCGGGGGTGGGCAGGGCTTAGCATCATGGCCCGATGCGCCAAAGGGCCCCCCAGACCTATCTCGAGCGCCTCGCGCAGCTCGAGGCGCTTCGTCTGGAGTCGCTCCACGCCGACGGGCCGGACGTCGAGAAGCAGCACGGGAAGGGCAAGTACACGGCGCGCGAGCGGATCGACAAGCTCCTCGACCCGGGTAGCTTCCACGAGATCGACGCGTTCGTCCGCCACCGGACGCACGACTTCGAGATGCAGCGGACCCGACCCCTGGCCGACGCCGTGATCACCGGACACGGGCTGATCGACGGTCGGAAGGTCTGCGTCTTCAGCCAGGACTTCACGCGCTTCGGCGGTTCGCTCGGCGAGGTGATGGGCGAGAAGATCGGCAAGGTGATGGACCTCGCCGAGAAGACCGGGTGCCCCGTGATCGGGATCAACGACTCCGGCGGCGCCCGCCTCCAGGAGGGGGTCGTCTCGCTGGCCGCATACGGCGAGATCTTCCAGCGGAACGTCCGCTGCTCGGGCGTGATCCCCCAGATCTCGCTGATCATGGGCCCGTGCGCCGGCGGAGCCGTCTACTCGCCGGCGATCACCGACTTCGTCTTCATGGTCAAGGAGACCTCCCACATGTTCATCACCGGACCCGACGTCGTCCGGACGGTGACCGGCGAGGAGGTCGGCTTCGAGGAGCTCGGCGGGGCGATGACCCACAACACGAAGTCCGGGGTCGCCCAGTTCGCCTCCGAGGACGAGGACGCCTGCCTCGAGGACGCCCGCTACCTCCTGTCGTTCCTCCCCCAGAACAACCTCGAGCTCGCTCCGCGGCTCGCCCCGACCGACGACCCGGGTCGCTCGGAGGCCGAGCTCGACACGGTCGTCCCCGACAACCCGAACAAGCCGTACGACATGCGGCGTGTGTTCGAGCTGATCCTCGACGACGCCGAGTTCCTCGAGGTCCACGAACACCATGCGACGAACATCGTCTGCGGCTTCGCCCGCCTCGACGGGTACGCGGTCGGCATCGTCGGCAACCAGCCGCAGTCGCTCGCCGGCGTGATCGACATCGACGCGTCGCTGAAGGCCGCCCGCTTCGTCCGCACGTGCGACGCCTTCAACATCCCACTGATCACGTTCTGCGACGTCCCCGGCTTCCTTCCGGGAACCGACCAGGAGTGGCGGGGGATCATCCGCCACGGGGCGAAGCTCCTCTACGCGTTCGCCGAGGCCACGGTCCCGAAGATCACGGTGATCACCCGAAAGGCATTCGGCGGGGCATACGTCGTGATGTCATCCAAGCACCTCGGCGCCGACATGAACTTCGTCTGGCCGACGGCCGAGGTCGCCGTGATGGGGCCAGAGGGGGCGGTGAACATCATCTACAAGCGCGACATCGCCGTCAGCCCGACGCCGGATCGCCGCCGCAAGAAGCTGATGGACGACTACCGGGCTCGGTCGGCCAACCCCTACTCAGCCGCCGAGCGCGGGTACATCGACGACGTGATCATCCCCCACGAGACCCGCCCGACGCTGATCGCCGCGCTCCACATGCTCTCGACCAAGCGGGTCGCCGGCCCCCGCCGCAAGCACGGCAACATCCCGCTGTAACAGCGGCTCCAAGCGCTCCCGAGCGGGGCCCCGGCGCAAGCGGGAACATCCCGCCGCAGGAGCCCCGAGTGGACGCCGACGCTGGTCGCTACAGCGCCAGGTGGAGGCGGAGCGCCTGGTCGAGCGCGGTCATCAACGGCTGCGGGACGCTCCCCAGACGTTCGCCGATCCGCTCGAACGCCACGGACCGAACCTGTTCGGCCTGGGCCTTGGAATCCCGCGAAAGCCCTGCCGTACCCGACGGGAGGAGCACCTGGAACGGGTACACGCGCTCGACGTTCGACGTCACCGGCACCACGCTGAGAACCCCGCGCCCCAGCGTTGCCGCCGTCCGGTTGGCTGCGTCGTTGGACACGATCACGACCGGACGGCGCTTGTCCGCCTCGGCGCCGCGGGCTGGGTCGAGATCGACCAGGCGGACGTCTCCCCGCCGCATCAGAGCCCGTCGCCCGACGCCTGCTCCCAGACGTCCGCTTCACCAGTGCTCCTCCACTCATCCCATGCTCCGCCGTACGACTCGCGCAGCTCGCTCATCCGAAGCGCGCGAACCGCCTCCTGAACCACCGCCGACCGCGACCGGATTGCATGGGACTCCGCGTAGGCGTCGAGGAACTCGATGTCCTCTCCCGGCAGGCTCACGCTGACTTTCATACTCGCGATGCTACCACGAGTACTACTTCTCTGGTGGAGCGTCAGAGCGCCCTCGGTCTCCTACTGACGGTTCAGTCCGCGCTCACGACGTGGTGCCGAAGTCCTCGGTGTATGTCGCGCCCGGCCCCGACCCCGTGATCGCCGGCGCCGCGGCGACGACGCCGATGCCCGTGTCGATGTACGTCGCGCTGAGAATGACCCCCCGCGACGACGGAGCACTCATCCAGGCCACGATCGTCGCGAGTGGCGTGCTCGCCGTCCCCGTCTCCCCGGCCACGTTCTCCGAGATGTCGACCGCCGCATCCGGACGGACGTAGCCCGACTGCGTCAACCGCCCCACAGGACTGACGTGCTCCGGGCTGATCTGCCCCAGATAGTTCTCCGCGACCATCTCCACCGAGTGCGCCCTCGCGGCGACGCTCATCGCCGCGACCGGACGGACCTGCCCGATCCCGGCGACCGCCCGCTCCTGGTTGACCAGGCAGAGGATCGCCGCCGCGAGCCGATCGACGTTGTCCGGCGCAGGCACGAGGTCCGCGTCCGCGCACGCAGCCAGCGGTGCAGGGGCCGGTAGCGCCGCCGGCCCCGGGGCGACCTTCGGGAGATCGGGCTTCACGACCTTGTGCACCTTGTGCTTCGGCTTGTGGCGACGGTGCCCACCTGTCTTGGGGGCAGGCGCGCTCGCCTGGCCCGCGGATCCGGCGGCCGTCGCGCCGACGGGGGCAGCCGAGGAGATCGACACGGCCAGTGCGAGGGGGAGCACGACAAGAAAGGGACTCAGCCTGCGTCGTGACCCCCCGATCGAACGCCCTGTGCGTCGTGACCCCCCGCCCGAAGGCTCTGGTGTCGTTCGCACCTGACTCCCATCGGCCGGGATCCCGCGTCACATGAATCTGTGCCCAACGCCCTCGCGCACGCGGCGGCCGAGCCGACGACGCACAATCCCTGCGCCCCGCTCCCGCCAACCACTCGTGCTCCGAGATCGACGCGTTGAGGACCGCGGCCTCCTCCCAGCCGTCACCTCTGCTGCCTACCGCTGACGGGCCAGACCGAAGCTGAAGCTCTGTGTCCTGCCGCCGGTCGTCACCGCGTATGTGATGCGAGTCGACGACCCGCAGCCGACGATCCGCGTGAAGAGATACGTGCCACTCGCGAAGCTCCGCGTGATCGAGCCGACCCCGTGCGATGCCCTATGCGGATCCTGGCGCGAGACCCGCACCGTGTGCTTGCCGCGAGTCCACTGCGCCGAGAAGTAGACCAGCGCCGGGGCCGCGGACGCCGCGCACGGAACGGTCGCCGGCGGCACGAGCAGGCGAACGCCCGCTGGTCCGGTCACCCACCTGTAGCCGAGCCCCGACCTCACGACATCGATCTCCGCCGGCGGGGTCTGCTCGCGCGCCGGCTGAGCCACATACTGCGGCACCGACGACCCGACGAGTTGGCACATGGCCGTCGCGACCGAGCACGAACCCCCGCCCGGGACCGGCACGTCGGTCGCCGAACCGCCGACCCGAAGCCAGTAGATCGTGTCGCCGTCGCGGACCGCTCCCCCAGCCACGCCGCCCGGCGTCGGAGCCAGCGCACGGATGCCGGTGACCGGGTTCACAGTGGCGAAGCTCGTCGTCGTCGTATCGCACGGTGCCTGCGCATAGAGGTAGGAGATGACGCCGGTCGTCGCCGTCGCACCGCTCGGCAGGTCAAAGCCGCAGGTCCCGCTGATCAGGCCCGAGTCGAGCAGCGTCGACGGTCCTCCGTTCAGCGTCGCCGCCCTCAGCTCCCAGCCGATGCCGGTCCCGTCGACCGACCCACCGACCATCTGCCAGAGGTAGGCAATCCGCCCCGGGCCCAGGTCGAGCTGGTCGATCGTCTCGTGCGCGGCACGGAACGCGCAGTAGTCGTGGGTGCCGGTCGGATCGGCGTGGCAGGCCGGCACCGATCCGTCGCCGATGTGGCGTGGCTTGGTTGCGCCGGACGCCAGGTACTCGATCGTCGGCACCGCCGAGCTGTTCGCGTGCCGCACGAACGCGAGATTTCCCCGCCACATCGACGGCGTCGTCTCCGACTCGCCGGGTGCGCTCGCCGCCGTCAGCCTGTGCTCGGTGAGGCTGCCCGTCAGCGGCAGGACGTAGAGCTCGCAGCCGGTCGCCGTCTCCCAATCGAGCGTCGGCGCGAGATCGCCTCCCCCGACCGTCGGCTCCTGCGCGCACCGCGAGTACACGACGACCGGGTTGCCGGCCGCATCCGGCCCCGCGTCGGCATCGAACGGAACCGACCGCTCGGCCACCGGGAGCCGACTGAGGGAGCCGTTCTGCGACCGCACAAGCGCCCAACTGTTCGTCGCCGGGTCGAGCTGGCTGACCACGACCTGTCCCGCGTACGCGGTGATCCCCGACGTACTGGCCGCCGCTGCAAGCACCGTGTCGGACGCCTGCGCCGGCGCCGTCAGGGCGGCCGGCGCGGCGAGGGCCGCGACAGCGAGGCAGGCGAGTCGGGCGAGACGGGGAAGACGGCGCGGGAGGGGGCCTGGGCGGGTGGACGCGAGGGTGCGCGCGAACGTGGGCGTGAAGGGGCGTCGGAGAGTGCGTGGGCGGCTCATGACACTCGTAACGCCTCGCCCGAGAAGGAGTTGCGCTTCAGAGCGAGACCGTCTGTGCGTCGACTCGACCTTCCCGCCAAGCCCCGAGGACGCCGACCGCGATGCCGAGGTCCTGGATTGCGAGGCCCGTCGAGTCGAACATCGTGATCGCCTGCCGGTCGGTCCGTCCCGGTGACTGGCCGTCCAGCACCGCGCCCAGCGTCGTGACCTGGTCGCCGGTGACCACCCCGGCCGTCCACGCCCCTGCCAACTCGCCGCCGTGGGACGCCTGTTCCCACTCGTCGCAGAACAGTTGACACCCGAGCACTGCCTCGATCGTCGCCTCCGCCTTCCCGGACCCGTCGGCCCCGAGCATGTTCAGGTGGATCCCCGGCCGCAGATCACCCGCGCCGAGCACCGGCTCAGCACCCGGTGTCACACAGCAGACGATGTCGCACGCCAGCGCATCGCCTGCCGACCCGACCCTCCAGCCGAGCTCTTCGGCCAGCCCGCGGGCCGCCTGCGGCCGCGGATCGGCGCAGACGCCCGGACCGTAGCCCGCCGCCGCCATGCAACGGGCGGTCCACGCGCCGTTGAGGCCGCACCCGATCACACCGACCGTGGCCGCATCGGCGCCGGCGAGCGCCCGCGAGGCAACGGCCGCAGCCGCGCCCGTCCGCAGCGCGGTGACGGCACGGGCGTCGATCACCGCGACCGGCGCGCCGCTCGTCGCATCCGAGACGACGACGACGCCACTCACGGTCGGCACGCCATCCGCTCCGTTCCCCGGGAACGAGCTGACCCACTTGAGCAGGGCGAGCCCACCCCCGCGAGCCGGCATTGCCCGGAAATCGCCATACGGCGGGCTCGGCAGGTAGACCTTGGCCGGCATCTGCCACTCGCCTCGATGATGGCGGACGAAGGCGTCCCGGACCAACCCGATCGCGTCGGCAGGCGTGAGCGCCGCAAGCACCGCGTCATGGTTGATCACCGGAATCACACGATCGTCTCCCGGCTGGCACGGCCCGGCCGGTCAGGCAGCCTATCGGGCGTGCGATCATCCGAAGCCGTGAACCCCCCGCCCGAGCTGCAAGTGATCGCGCCGGGCGCATCCGTCGACGAGGTCGCCGCGATCGTCGGAGCCCTGGAGTTCGCCTCGGCGCTCGCCCGAGGGGCGGGGGCGGGGGTCGCGTCGGGGGCGGCGGGTGCCGGGGCGGCGGGGGCGGGTACGGGGGCGGGCGCGTTTTCGGCGGAGTCGAATCCGTGGGTGGGGGCGGGTTTGCGCGAAGGCGTCGACCGGGCGCCGGCGCTCGCGCGGACGCCGGCGGAAGTCGGCCTGGCCGGTGCGGTGCCGCCGTGCGAGTGACCGCGAAGTCCGACTACGCCGTCCGCGCGGCGATCGAGCTCACCAACGCAGAGCAGGGGTCACCCCGGAAGATGGACGACGTAGCCAAGGCCCAGGACATCCCGATCTCCTTCCTCGAGAACATCCTCACCCAATTGAAGAGCGCCGGAATCGTCCGCAGCCAACGCGGTCCGGACGGCGGCTACTGGCTGGCCCGGCCGGCCGGCGAGACAACGCTCGCGCAGATCATCCGGGCGGTCGACGGTCCCCTGGTCGGGGTCCGCGGTCAGCGGCCGGAAGAGGTCTCCTACGTCGGGGCGGCCGAACCCCTCGCGAAGGTCTGGATCGCGCTGCGCGTCAACCTACGGGCGATCCTCGAGCTCGTGACGGTCGCCGATGTCGCGAGCGGCGAGCTTCCCGAGTCCGTCGTGGCGCTGACTCTTGATGAGGATGCTTGGCAGACCCGCTGAGCCTGCACGTGCTGCGGCCCGTCGCGTGGTGACATACGTGCTCGACGTGCCGGTGTTGAGGTCCCGGACGTCCGGCCACGCGAGCGCGTACCGATCGTGGAGCAGAACATCCCCGACCGCATAACGCTTGACGTTCATAACGGGTCGCGTTATTCTCTGGCTGGGTGCTGCAGTCGTTTCGAGACAAGGACACCGAATCGATCTGGCATCGGCAACGGGTCCGTAGACTCGACCAGAATGCGCAGCGGGCGGCCCTACGAAAGCTCCTGATCCTCGACGCGGCGGATGCGCTCGACGATCTTCGGGTCCCCCCGGGGAACCGGCTGGAGAAGCTCCGCGGCGATCGAGCTGAGCTCTACAGCGTCCGCATCAACCGACAATGGCGCATCTGCTTCCGCTGGACCAGTGCTGGGCCCGAGGATGTCGAGATCGTCGACTACCACTAGGAGCGAGAAGGAAGCCCTCGAATGAACCGAACTCCGATCATGTCTCCGATCCACCCTGGCGAGATCCTCATGCTCGAGTATCTAGAGCCGCTCGAGGTCACTCAGCACCGACTGGCTCTCGCGATTGATGTCCCTCCCCGTCGGATCAACGAGATCGTCCATGGCAAGCGGCGGATCACCGCCGACACCGCACTTCGACTTGCGCGGTACTTCGGGACGAGCGAGCGGTTTTGGTTGAACCTGCAGGGTCGCTACGACCTTGAGCTCGAGCGGGACCGCCTCGGGTCAACCTTGGAGCAAATTCAGCCGCTGAGCCACGCCTGATTAACGAATCGTCGGCGCGTCGTGCGGCGAGCCGCAGAGCGTTCTCCAGAGGCGGCGTTTGGACGCGGCCAAGGCCACGATTCCCTACGTCGGGCGACCCGGCCTCTCTCGAAGGCCTGGATCGCGGAGCCGTCACCGCCGACCAGCGCCCGAACGGGCTCCAGGTCTGCTCCAGCACGATCGCCGGTTCGCTCGCCGCAACGCACCGCCACCGGTCGACGCCGGACAGCCGAACACGAGCGCCGGGGCGAGGCTCGGCCAATGCTCCGCACCGACGTTCTAACTGCTGCTACGCAGCCTGCGGTCGTCGCGCTGACGCTCGAAGAGGATGCCTGGCAGACCCGCTGAGGGATCGACAGGTCGAGGGGGCGGACGGGGCGACGGGTGGACGGGCTCGACGGGCTCGACGGGCCGTCGGTCTAGCCGGCCAGCGAGGGAACGGAACTGTGTGTGTTCCTCCAGAAAGTAGTTGGGTAACGCAAGCAACTACTTTGCAAGACCTCGAGCCTCTTTCCCTGGCACCCGACCGACCGCCGGCCAGCCGAGCCCCCGCGGAGCATCGGTCATGGCGCCGACGGGCAGATCTCGTATCTTCTTGCATCGTCATGTCTTTTGTCGGCCGTGCTGCCGCCGGACGGAGTGAAGACCGTCAGGTTGGTGCTGGGTTAGGGTCACCGCGCAGAAGCGCACACATGTGTAGGGTGCTGCCGGGGCGTCACCGGCAGGCGCACACAGTCCGAGAACCGCGGGGTCATCCGCCGTTCGTTCATCACGTTTGGGGGGGGCACGCGATATGCGTCGGGGACACGCTTCGAGTTGTGACGCCGCGAGCAAGCCACCAACGCGGTGGCGATCAGTGCCGCGGTGGCGATCGGTGCCAGCCTGCCTGATCGTCGGGGTGCTAATCCTCGCCGGGGCCTGCTCGACCGCGTCGGCAGCGCCGTTCTACGCAAATGAGACCGCGCTGGAATGCGACCCGAACATCGCAAACCGCGATACGGACGTGATCGAGACGCCGAGAAGTCCGAGCTGCCCCGCGAGCGGATCGGCGCTGACACCCGCGGATCTCAGGACCTTTGCGAGCTATTACGCCGCCAACCAGTTCGATCTGAATTTTCTCACCTGGGCCCAGCTTGTGCCGAACTACGTTGCCGGTAGCGCGGCCTGGGCTGCCTGCGGCGTCCCGCCGATTGCGCCGACCACGCACATGAACCAACCGTGTCTCGGGGGCGTCCATTTCGGACCTGTTTCCGGCAACCTCGTCGACACGACGCTGCACGCGCTCGTCTCGAATGGAGCCTTTATCGCCCTGGCGTGCGGGAACTTCTCGGAAGTTCGACCGTCTACACCGACAATCCCGACGATTCGTGGCGTCAAATTCGATGATCGCAACGGAGACGGCGTCCAGGACGGCAGCGAGTCGTCCCTCGGCGGCGTGACCATCCATCTGTTCAACAACGGCAATCTGGTGGCGTCCACGACGACCGCCGGGGACGGAAGCTATTCGTTCTCGCTTGACGTCGTCAACCATCCTGATCGCGGACCGGGCACCTACACGCTGAGCGAGGACGTGCCGGCTGGCTACCACCAGACGGCGGCCCCGGGACCGATCGTGATCACCGCCAATCCGGATCCCGCCACCCTTGATCACCCCGGCAACAACTTCGGCAACGCCAAAGCCCAGCCGACGATCTCGACCGTCCCGTCGAAGGCAGTGCACGTCGGGGCCAACATCTTCGACACGGCCACCCTGTCCGGTGGGGCCAGCCCGTCGGGAACCGTGACCTTCACGCTCTACGGGCCCGGCGACACGGCTTGCTCCAACGTGCTGGGGACGGCAACCGGAAACGTGAGTGGCGGCGTCGCCGTCTCGGGCAACCTCGTCGTCCTCACCCCCGGGACCTATCGCTGGATCGCCAGCTACCCCGGGGACGGCGCCAACTACGACGTCGCATCCTCATGCGGGACTGAGACGGTCGTGATCTACCCACCGATCTCGGCCACCCCGGTCCCGATCACCGGAGTCGAGGGCGCTCCCCTAACCGCGCCGGTCGCCCACTTCACCGATCCCGATCCGGCCGGAACCCCGGCCGAGTACGCGGCGACGATCGATTGGGGCGACGGGACGCCGGCAACGTCCGGGATGGTCTCCCAGCCCGGCGGCCCGACCACGTCGTTCACGGTCACGGGAGGCCACACCTACGACGAGGAAGGGCCCTACAGTCCGAAGGTGACGATCACCGATGTCGCCAACGCCGTCAACACTGCCGCAGTGACCTCGACGGCGACGATCTCCGACGCCGCGCTGACCGGAAGCTCGGTCGTCGTGACCGCGACCGAGGGACTCCCGTTCACCCAGAAGAGCGTCGGGACCTTCACCGACGCCGACCCCGACGGCATGGTCAGCGACTACTCGGCGACGGTCGACTGGGGTGACGGGACGCCGATCAGCATCGGCACGGTCACCGGACCCGCCGGCGGACCGTTCACCGTTCTCGGCGACCACGACTACCGCAAGTCGGGCACGTACACGATCACCGTGCCGGTCCTCGACATCGGCGGAGCCAGGACGACGATCGTCGACACCGTCGTCGTCGCCCACGCCTTCTGCACCGGGACACTGACCGCCGACCCCGGCCAGACCATCACCGGGACGGTCCCGGGCTTCCTTCATCTCTCGGGCGGCACCTGGGTCATCATCAACGCGAACGTCGCCGGCCCGATCGCCGTGACCCCTGGCACGTCGCTCCTGGTCACCAAGTCGACCGTCGGCGGCGCGATCGACGGCGCTCCCGGCGGCGAGCTGATCGTCTCCCATTCGACCGTCGGCGGCGCCGTGGTCGCCAAAGCCGGCCAGCCGACGGCCGTGTGCTTCTCGACGGTGAGCGGAGCCCTGTCCGCCGACCAGGGGCCGAACGGGCTCCAGGTCTGCTCCAGCACGATCGGCGGTTCGGTCGCCGTCAGCGGGTCCACCGACCTCGTGATGGTCGGAGACTCCTCCAAGCAGTGCGGCACCAACAAGCTCACCTCCTCCGGGGCGATCCTCTTCTCGAACGACTCGGCCGGCCTCGATCTCTCGGGGAACACGCTCAGCGGCTCGCTGCGCGTCCGCTCGAGCGGCGGGACGACCGCTCCGCGGATCGCCGGGAACACGATCGGCGGCTCGCTGGCCTGCGACGCCAACACACCGCCACCGGTCGACGGTGGACAGCCGAACAAGAACTCCGGGCCACGGCTCGGCCAATGCTCCGCGCCGACCTTCTAGCCGCAGCTACGCGGAATCAGCCTGCGACTCCGGCCACCGCCGGCTGATCTCCGGCTTCTCTCTGACGACGTGATTCCAGACCGTCGAGGATCAGGCCCAGGCCGTACTCGAACTCGTTGGCGTACGCATACCCCGGCCGCAGGACGACCGCTCTGGTCAGTTCCAGCAGGTGCGGATGCTCGTCGGCCGACAGCCGGGGCGTGATCGCCCCGACGACGTCCGTCAGGTCGTCGGCTTCGTCGGACGGCAGGTTGACCTCCTGCAGGACGAAGCCGTAGATGTAGCTGTCGATCAGCGAGAACGCGTGCCCCGTCAGCTCGATCGAAAAGCCCGCTCGCCGACAACAGCCGACCATCGCGTCGTGATGGCGCAGGGTTTCCGGACCCGGCGACGTGCGTGACTCCATGATGTTGATCGCCCACGGATGCCGCGTGAGGACCGCCCGGAGCGATCTCCCCCGCCGGCGCATCGCCGTACTCCAATCGGCGTCCTCCGACGGCAGGTCGATCTCGCCGAAGACGATCTCGCCGCCGAAACGAAGGAGCACCATGTCCACGTCCGCCGCGTCAGTCCAGCTCGACTTCCAAGCCGACCTTCACATCGCCCGGTGGCGACCCCTCGTCCAGTGGTTGCTCGCCATCCCCCATCTCCTGATCGCCTACGCCCTCCGCGGGCTTCGTCAGATCCTCACCCTGATCAGCTTCTTCACCGTCCTGTTCACTGAGCAGATCCCCCGATCGCTCTTTGACCCCATCGTGATGTCCTACCGCTACGAATGGCGCGCGATGAGCTACGCCCTCTTCATTGCACGAGGACTATCCCCCGTTCGACCTGACGGTCTCGTCCGAGGACGACGCAGCCGAGCCCCACACGACGCTCCGCCTGTCCTACCCCGAGCACCTACCGCTGGAAGCCCTTGTACAAGTGGTTCCTCGCGATCCCCCAGTACTTCGTCGTGATCGCCCTCGTCATTGGGTCGTTCCTCGGCATCGTCGCCGGCTTCTTCGCCGTGCTCATCATCGGGAAGTACCCGGCGGGCATCCGTGACTTCCTCGTCGCCGCCTATCGCTACACGCTCCGCGTCGAGGCCTACGTCGGCTTCCTGACCGATCGCTACCCGCCCTTCAGCCTCGCCGCGTAGTCGTACGGGTCGACTCGCCGCAGACCAGACGCCCCGCCCGGTTTGCCGCGCGTGACATCTGCCGCTCTTGAGACCTCATGACCTGGCGAGGGCGCCGGCCGCGGACCTCATCGGCTGGCGAGGGGCGCCGGCCGCGGCGGCTGGGCCTGCCAACGATCGATCGCCGGGATTCGCAGCTCGAAGCACGCCCCCCGGTCGACCTCGACGAGGACGATGTCGCCCGTGCACGCCCGGGCCAACCGCCGCGCCAGCGGCAGGCCGAGGCCGGCGCCGCCCTCGGTGCTCGCCCCCGGCTCGAAGATATGCGTCGCCTCCGCCGGATCGACGCCCGCACCGTCGTCCCGGACCCGGAAGACCGCGTCGCCCTCCCTGCGCTCGAGCGACACGTCGACTCTGCGCACGGCATGTCGCACCGCGTTCTCCAAGAGCGGGTGGAGCGCCTGGGCGACCATGTCCCGCTCCGAGCCGACCAGAGGCGGCTGTTCGGGCGAGCGGACCCGGATCGCCACTCCCTTCGCCGTAGCCGTCGGAGCGACCGAGTCGACCGCCACCCGGATCGCCTCGCCGGCGTCGCTCGAACCAGGCGAATGCTCGGAGCTCCCCCGGGCCGCGCTCAGCAGCGTGCTGATCACCGCCGACATCCGGTCGGTCGACCGCAGCACCTGGTGGAGGGCATCCCGCAGCTCGACCCGACTCGCCGACGGTCGCAGCGCCAACTCGGCCTCCGCCCGCAGGCCGCTGAGCGGCGTGTTGAGCTCATGGGCGACCTCCGCCGACAGCCGTTGCTCGTGGCGGATGCTCGCCCCGATTCGCGCCAGCAGCGCATCGAGTGTCGCCGAGAGCCCGGTCAGCTCGTCCCGCGGGGCCCCGAGATCGAACCGCTGATCGAGGTCGTGATCGCTCCATTCGGCCGCCTTCGCCGTCATGTCGGCAACCGGCCGCAGCGCCACGCCGACGGCTCGCCGGGCGACCAGCGAGCCGGCGATCAGGACGAACACGTCGAGCACGATCATCCCCCCGACCGCGATCCGCTCGGTGTGCTGGTAGGGGACGAGCCCCACCCCGACGACGACCGTCCCCACCCGGCGGTGGCCACCCGGCGCGTAGGCCGCAGCCGCGAGCAGCTCCGTGTTGCCGACCGTCCGAGTACGGCCCCCGACGACCCCATCGAGCCCCCTCGCAGCCGCCTGGGTGGCCGCCGACGCCGGCGGATGCTCGACCGCCCCCGCACCGTCGAAGACCCACGTGTCCTTGTCGAGCAGCGTGTCGTTCGGCGCCTCCCGGACCCAAATCCGACCGCCCGTCACCTCGAGCGTCGTCAGGACGGCCGCCGCCCGAGTCCGCAGCACCGAGACCGCGTCGTGGTCGAGCCGGCTCGCCAGCAGCAGCGTCACCGCCAGCGTGAGAACCGCGAGACCGCCGGCCAGCGTGAGCACCGCGGCGACCGTCACCCGGCCACGGATCCCGAGCCGGCTCACCGCAGGGTGTAGCCGACGCCGTGGGACGTGAGGATCCGCTGACCCGTCTCCAGCTTCCCGAGCTTACGCCGCAGGCGGGCGACGAACGTGTCGAGCGTGTTGTCGTGCACGATCGCCCCGTCCGGCCAGCACGCCGCGACCATCTCCCGCCGGCGCACGACCTCCCCAGGGCGCGCGGCGAGTGCCGCGAAGAGGCGGAACTCGGTCGGCGTCAGCGCCTCCGACCGCGCCCCGCTGTGGATCGCATGGGTCGCCGGGTCCAGGCGGACCCCGTCGACGGTCGACTCCCGATCGTCTCGGTCGACCCGCCGCAGCAACGCATCCACCCGGACGATCAGCTCAGCCAGGGCGAACGGCTTCACGAGGTAGTCGTCGCCCCCGGCGTGGAACCCCGACAGCCGGTCGGTCAGCGCTGCCCGCGCGGTCAGGAAGAGCACCGGCGCCATCACCCCATGGGCGCGCAGCGCCTGACAGACATCCCGCCCGTCAGCGTCCGGCAGCCCGATGTCCAAAACCAGGAGATCCGGCGGATTGCTCGAGAACACCTCGACCGCCTGGTGGCCGGTGGCCGTCGCCACGACGGCGAGACTCTCAGCCCGCAAGGCCCGCCCGAGCACCGAGCGCAGATCCGCGTCGTCCTCGCAGATGCCGATCGTCACCGGAGTCACTCAGAAGATGATGATGGCGACCGAACCTGAACGATTCCTGACGGCCGCCGAAGCTCGGACCCCCAGACGACCTGCCGCGCGCCGCCCGCCATGCCGCGCGGGGTCAGCAAACACATCACTCGCCCTCACCGGCCCTGCAGCCTCGCCGGCGCGGCGCCCGGGACCCGGCAGGCCGACGGCCCCGTCACGAGGGCGGGGCCGCCACTACCCAGAGCAGATTTCGCTCCGACTCGACCAGCTAGAGCGCGACCGGGAGGGTGACCGTCGGCACGAGCGGAGCCCCCGTGTCCGCCGTCACAGTCGCTCCACCCTTGAGCGCGTGGATCGCGTTCCAGAACGTGTGGCGGGCCGTCTCGATCGCCGTCCGGTAGGTCGTACCGGCCGAGCGGACCTGGCCCCGGATGACGCGGATCTGCGCCCGATCGGCCTTGCGAGTCGACTTACAGGTCGGCGACGGCCGCGTCGCGCACGCCAGGCGGGTCTTCGCGTTCAGGGAGATGACCTCCTGGCGCAGGGGGGTGACCGTCGAGAAGTAGGTCGACTCGGCGTTCGTGAACGACGACAGCAGCGTCGCGCACAGCGCCTTGATCTGCGTCGCGTCAGCCCGGAGCTTGGCCGGCCCGGCTCCGTTGGCGATGTTCGTGCACAGCTTGGACGCGACCGGGAACGTCTGGTTGAAGCTGCGCTGGCCCGGGCGGGCGCTGGCGAGCGCGGGTAGGACGAGGAGGGCGAGAGCGCCCAAGACGAGTCCGTTGCGAAGGCGGGACATGAGGCTCCTTGAGTTTCGGGTGCTGGGGGTTTCCGTCTGTCTCCCCCAACCCGCCAACCGTCCGTTCGGTGCGGTCCCGCCCCGACGACAACCAGATCGCAACGGCCGCGGCGAGCGCACGCGGTCACAGATCTCCTCCTGGTGCATGTTAACGGGTGTGAGCACGCGCCCGAGCCCGCCGACCGACGGCGAACTGCTACGTCGCGCGCCTCACGACGCCGCGGCGTTCGAGGAGCTCTACCGGCGCCACGAGGCGATCATCGCGACGTTCCTCGCCCGGCGCGCCCGCGACGCCGAGCTCGCCGCCGACCTCCTGGCCGAGACGTTTGCCACGGCACTCCTCCGAGCCGACCGCTTCCGCGACGACGGCGGCCCGGCGGTCGGCTGGCTGCTGGGGATCGCCCACAACCAGCTCCTTCACGCGCTTCGCACCGGCCGGGCCGAGGTCAAGACTCGCCGGCGCCTCGGCGCCGAGCCGGCGATCTCGAGCGACGCGGCGCTCGAGCGTGTCGAGGACCTGATCGACGCTCGAGCAGCCGGTCGCCAGCTTCGCCGCGCACTCGAGGCGCTGCCGGAGAACCAGCGCGAAGCCGTCGAGGCGTACGTGCTCGACGACCGCTCCCACAACGCCGCAGCCTCGAAGCTCGGCGTTCCCCAGGCCACCGTCCGTAAGCGCGTGAGTCGCGGACTCGCCCGGCTGCGCACTCTGCTCGAGGCGCCGCAATGAACCCCGAGGAGGACCCGATGACCACCGACCTGCTCCTGCCCGAAGTCCACATGTCGCTCGCGCGCGCCGTCGAGCACAACGGCGCGTCGGGCTGGCCCGACCACCGCCGCGACAGACTCCGCCGGCCGATCCGGCTCTCCCGACGGGCAGGGCTGATCGCGAGCGCCGCGGCGCTCGCCACAGGCACGGCGATCGCCGCCACGGCTCCATGGTCGCCGATCCTCGGCAACGACGGCCACGGCCACCCAACCACGGCCACCGCCGCCGTCCCGCCTGACGAGTTGGCCGCCCTCAGCGTCCTGCGGCGCCCCCAGACCGCCGCCGATCGCAGTCCACGGGTCGACGCGATGTTGACGGTCCTCAGCCCGGACGTGAACACCGGCGTCCACCTCGACGCCATCCGCGTGCTCGCCACCCCGGCCAACGCGATCGCCGTGCTCGTACCGATCGACCGCGACGTGACGAACGCCCCCGCCTACGGCGGCCCGGCCACCGCCACCGCCAACGTCCTCTGTCTGTTCTACGGGACGCCCCCCACGATCGGGGGTCTACCGGATATGAGCGCGACTGCATACGGCCAGAAGTGCGGGACGCTCGCCGATCTCACGGCCGGCCGGATCCTCATGGGTGGCCAGAGCGGCGGACAGCTCACGCTGACCGGCCTCGTTCCCGACGGCGTTGCCGGCGTCGGGGTCACACTTCGCACCGGCGTGACGATCACCGCACCGGTCACCAACAACTCGTTCCACATCGACGCTCCGATCACCAACGGCACCTACGAAGACGCTCCGATGCGTTGGTACGCGGCCGACGGCACGAGGATCCGGTGAATGGCCCCGAGCCGGACGAGCCCACGACGAGGGGGATTCCGATGACGGGATCGTAACAGCCGCAGACGCGCCCGCCCGGCAGTTCGGGCCAAGAACATGACACCGTAATTCCGGATTTTGCGGTCCTTCGAGGCGCGACACTTCCTCACGCCCACAGCCTGCCACCCTCAGTCAAATGGTGCACCTGGAGAGCACACCCGCGATGCGCGACTGCGTGTTGACATCCTCCCGCGCGGACCCTACGGTGTGCCGCTACACGTCATCGCCTGACCACCCAAAGGACCTGATGCGTATGCATCGACTCGCAGCGTTCCGGTCGCGTACCCCGAAGGTCGCCGTCGCTGCCGTGAGCGCCGCGCTGAGTGTGGTTGGCATCGCCCTGGCCGCCACCGACCACATCTACACCGGCGGACTCGCTGCCGGCAACTCATACGCCAGTGCGAGCGCCCATTCGTCGGACGCCTACACCGAGGTCGCCTCAGACCACACCGCTTGCGGTGGCTTCGACCAGGGCCACGCCGGCTCCTTCGGCGGCCCGCCACTCGTCTTCGCGTACAGCACCTGCGGCCCAGGGACAACGCGCTTCTACGCCGGCGGCTGCTGCTCTGGCTCCTACTTCCACGGCGCCGTCTTCAACCCCAACTCATCGACCTTCGACAACATCAGTAACTCCTACTATGCCTACTAGACTCCGGACCCGGCAACTGCTTTCGACGCTGCTCGCGGCCGCGGCCGTGACCGCGCTGCTGGCCCTCACCCAGAAATCCGGATCTCCGGCCGCGGCCGAGGCAGCGGCGAGCCCTGCGCAGGTCAGCGCCGCGCTCGCGCAGCTCGGACACCAGTACGAGTCACTCGGCCGGCCGACGACAGCCGACGACGACGCGCAGGACAACGCCGTCCAGGCGATGAACATCGCCGTCAACATGCCCGAGCTCCTCCCCGCCAACGGGCGCGTCGTCGCGGCCGACCGCCGGCGGACGCTGATCCTGATCCCCCGCAGCGACGGCCGAGTCTGCCTGGCAGCGCTGTTTGCCAACGGGACCGCCGGGCTGAACTGCAACACAGCAGGCGGGGCTCCGGTCCTCGTCACCTACGGCAAGGCCGTCGGAGCTGTGCCCGACAGTGTCACGCAGGTCACGTTCACGTTCGCCGACGGCCGGACCCAGACGGCAGCACCGGCCGGCGGTCTCTACACCGCGCCGGCCGACGCGACCACCGTCGCGTTCGAGCTCGCCGGCCTGAAGACCACGATCGAGTTGATGCCGGCCTCGACCGAGCCGGCCGGCGTCACGTCGCTGCCGACGCTGTAGGAGCCCCGTGGCCTTCGACGCCTCAGCGATCAGGAACCACGTCGAGGCCCGGATCATCGAGCTCGAGCACGAGCTGAGCGCTCCGACGGCCCTCACCGACGAGCTCGCCCGCCTTAGGCGGGCGCTGTCGGTCTTCCTCCGCGACGCCAGCACGGCTGCCGCGGGCACCGCCACCCAAGGCCCGGGTTCCGCAGCCGGGGCCGAAGCGGGGGCGGAAGCCGAAGCGGGGGCGGGGGCCGAAGCGGGGGCGGGGGCCGAAGCGGGGGCGGAAGCCGAAGCGGGGGCGGGGGCCGAAGCGGGGGCGGGGGCCGGACCCGGAGCGGGAGCCGGCGCGTGCCTCTGGACGACGGTCACCTGGGCGGCGGCCCGGACGGGACCGCCTGCGCCGAGACCTGCGCCGAGGCACCGGACGGCGTGCCAGGGATCGGGAGTTCGTCGGGGATGAGCGCGCCCAGGCCCGTGGAGTCGTGTGCCTGTCCCGAGAAGTGATTCGTAAAGTTCACTAACTACTTTGCCGCAGACAACACCGGCGCCCTCGCCGGCGGCCAGCCGCGGAATCGACCATCTAGGCGGACGCTCGGTGAACCTGCAGCTTGACCAGCCCGTCGGCCTCGATCTGGCGGACCTCGTCGGTCGTGAGGTCGAGCATCCGGCCGATCTCCTTGACGCCGAGCGGATGTCCGCCGCCGACGCCGTGCCGGAGCTCCAGCACCTTGCGCTCGACGGCGCTCAGCAGGCCCAGCGCCGAAGCCGCGGCCGGGTCGTTGCGGCTGACGTCGGCGTCGGCCCGGTCCTCGGCCGCCAGCTCGCCGGCCTTGCGGTCGTCCTCGTCCTCAGAGAGGGGTCGCTCCATAGAGACGGGCGTCTGCCCCCAGACCTTGATCGATTCGACCTCGCCCGCCTTCATCCCGGTCGCCGCGGCGATCTCGGCCGCCGTCGGGTCGCGCCGCAGCCTAGTCGCGAGCGTCTTCTCGGCCTCGTGGATCTTGTTGAGCTTGTCGAGGACCCCGGCCGACAGGCGGACCGTGCGCGACTTCTCGGCGACCGCCTTGGCCATCGCGTGACGGATCAGCGGGGTCGCATACGTCGAGAACTTGAACCCCTTTCGATGATCGAACTTCTCGACCGCTCGAACCAGGCCGATCGTTCCCTCCTGGATCAGGTCGAGATACGGGATCCCCTGGTTGCGAAACGGCCGGGCGAGGGAGACGACGAGGCGGAGGTTCGACTCGATCATCCGCGACTTGGCCGCCAGATCCCCGCGCTCGATCCGCTTGGCCAGCTCGACCTGCTCGGCGCCCGTCAGGACCGGCGTCCGACCCATGTCGTTGAGGAACAGCTGGAGCGGGTCGACCGTCTCGTCGGACTCGAGGTCGATCTCGAGGCCGGCGGCCTGACGGCCGTCGGCGTTGACTGGGTCGGACATCACCCCAGCGTAGCTCAGGCCGGCGCCGCCTCCGGGGGCCCCGCCGAAGCAGCCGCCGAGACCGGGACGCCGTCGTCGCCGCGGCCTGGCGCCTTCGCCGTCGCCCTCGCCCTCGCCGTCGCCGTCGCCGTCGCCGTCGCCGTCGCCGGGCTCGTCGTAGACGACGCTGCCCTCGACGTTCAGGCGGGGGAGGATCCGTTCGAGGAACCGGGGCAGCTTCCAGTTGGCATCACCGGTCAGCGTCATCAGGGCGGGGACGAGCGCCGAGCGGACGATCAGCGCGTCGAGGGCGACCGCGCTCGCGAGTCCGAGGCCGAACAGCTCGATGATCCGCTCGCCGCCGAGGATGAACGCCCCGAAGACGAGGATCATGATCAGGGCGGCCGCGGTGATCGTCCTGCCGGTGGCCGCGAGCCCGCGGGTGATCGCGAGGCGGTTGTCGCCCGACCGGTGCCACTCCTCGTAGATCCTCGTCACCAGGAAGACCTCGTAGTCCATCGACAGACCGAAGAGGATCGCGAACATCAGGACGGGGACGAAGGCGATGATCGGCCCGGTCTTGTCGACCCCGAAGATGCCGGCGGCGAACCCGTCCTGGAAGACGGCGGTGATCACACCGAACGCCGCGACCGCCGAGATCAGGTTCATCACGGCAGCCATCGCGGGAATCACGAGGCTCCGGAAGACCGCGGTCAGCAGGAGGAAGCTGAGCAGGACGACGACGCCGATGAAGAGCGGCAGCTTGGCCGAGAGGATGTGGTTGAAGTCCTCGAAGATCGCCGTCTGGCCGCCGACCAGGACGTTGACGCCCGAGCTCCCGGTCGCCCCGGGGACGGTGTGGTTGCGCAGCTGGTGGAGCAGGTCGGTGGTCGAGGCGTCCTGGGGCGAGCCCGTCGGGTAGATGCTGGCGATCGCGACCGAGCCGCCGCCTACCTTCGAGGGGATGAACGCGGCGGGCGGGGCGCCGACGACCCCGGGACTCGCGGCCGCCGCGGCCCGGACGTGCTCGAAGTCGGCCTTCTGCGCCGGGTTGTCGACCTTTGCGATCAGCAGGAGCGGGCCGTTGTAGCCGGGGCCGAAGCCCTTCGCGAGGAGGTCGTATGCCTTGCGTGTCGTCGTGTTGCTCGGGTCGCTCCCGGCGTCTGACGAGCCGATCCGCATCGAGAGGAAGGGAATCGCGATCGCCAGCATGAGGAGGGCGGCGACGGTCGCGAAGATCGCCGGCCGCCGGTTGATCGCCCCGCTCCAGCGGACCCAGAAACCGCCGAGAACCTGCCGGCCGCCGCCACCGGCCGAGAGGGCCTTACGCTGGCGGCGGGGAAGCACCCTGAGCTTGACGAAGCCGAGCAGGGCCGGGAGGAGGGTGAGGGCCGCGAGCACGGTGAAGGCGACCGTGATGCTCGCGGCGATCGCCACGCCGTAGAGGAAGCTGACGCCGAGGGCGAACATCCCGAGCAGGGCGATGCAGACGGTGATCCCCGCGAACATCACCGCCCGGCCGGACGTGTCGAGCGAGTCGACGATCGCGTCGGGGACGGTCCGGCCGCGCTGGATTCCCTGACGCATCCGCGTGACGATGAAGAGCGCGTAGTCGACGCCGACGCCGAGGCCGATCAGGAGGGATAGCTGGGACGAGAACGAGGCCATCGCGATCGGGTGGGAGAGCAGGCCGATCACGGCCGTACCGACGCCGAGCGCGACCCCCGTCGTGACGAGCGGCATCGCCGCGGCGAGGGCCGACCCGAAGACGACGAAGAGAATGATCAGCGCGGCGATCCCCCCGAACAGCGTGCCGCTGGCGGCCATCGGGTTGGACTCCTGGGCGACCTGGCCCGCGACCTCGACATCGACGGCAGGACCGTTCGCCGACTGAGCGGCCGCGACGATCCGCTTGGCCTCGGGAACCAGGATCTTGATCGACTCCTTGCTCAGGTTGAGCTTCGCGAAGGCGATCTTCCCGTCCTTGGAGATCTGGCCGGCGCCGGTCGCCGTGTAGGGAGAGTCGACGCTGGCGACATCGGGAAGCCTGGCCAGGCGGCCGAGCATCGCCTCGACCGGCGCGCGGACCGCCGGATCGGTGACGGTGCCGTGCTTGGCGGCGATCACGACCTGCTCGGAGTCGCCGGCGGCCGACGGGGCCGACTGCTGGAGGAGATGCTGGGCGTCGAAGCTCGGCGTGCCCGAGAGGTTGAAGGTGTCGCGGAAGTCGCTGCCGACCGACGACTCGATCCCGGTCAGGGCGACCAGCCCGACGATCCAGATCGCGAGGACGGTGCGGCGGTGGACAACGCACCAGCTGGCGAGTTTGCGCATGGAGGGTCTCTCTGATCTCGGGTGAAGGGCCGGCGGCCGGCCGTCGGCGGGCTTTCGCTACAGACGCGCCGCACCCGGGAAACTCATCGCTACCGAGCGTAAGCCGGCATTCCAGCAGATTCGGGGTCGCCGCGGCCTCGCCGTCGGGGCATTTCACAGGCTCGAAACACCGGGCGGGAGCCTGAGCCGCCGCCTACGACTCAGCGTGACCCGGCGAATCCGGCAGCCGGCCGTGGGCCGTCTCGAGACGGCTGAGATCCTCCAGGTCGACCGGCCGGCCGGCGGCCCGCTTGAGGACGACGAGGTCGGCGAGCGAGCAGATCGGCGCTGACACGCCGTCGACTCGGCGAACGTCTGCGCGCGAGCGCAGGCCGGCCAGATCGAACGGCGGCGCCTGGTCGGCGAGCAGGTCGAGGAGGCCGTGCCGGGTCCGCAGGTGGAGGGGCCAGCCGGGGCTGGGGAGCGACCGGCGCTCAGGCGAGCCATCCGGCCGGGTCGCGCTCCAGGAGGCGATCAGTACGGTCAGGGCGCAAGCGGTCGTGTCGTCGGCCGCCACGACGACATCGACGTCGTTGGTCGCGCGGACGACGCCATGCCTGATCACGGCGATTCCGCCCACGACGACATACCCGACGCCGGCATCGTTGAGGTCGGCCAGCAGTCGGCCGAATCCCGTCACGCCGATGGCTCGTCCGCTGGCGCGGGAACTTCGGGAGACTCGGCTCGGGCGACGATGTCGATTGCGAGCGTGCTCAGTGCGATGCCCTCGGCCAGCAGATCGTCGGGATCGCGGCCGGCGTCCCGGACCAGCTCGTAGCGTCGCCAGAGCTCACCGGCGGCCCAGCCGTCACCGCGATCCTCCGCCGCGCGAACGTCAGCCGCCAACCGGGCCAGACGGGTTGCGCGTTCGTGCGGCGTCATCGTTCGAGACTAGCCTGACCGGCCCGCGTCAGGCGAAGACGCGGGCCGCACCCAGACGGACCGACACGATCTGTCCCTCGGCGAGCTCGAGCTCGGCCGCCCGCTCGCGCGTCAACTGGGCCCAGATCGCCCGACCGTCCGACAGCTTGAGCTCGACCCGGACCTCGAAGCCGAGGTGGACGATCCGCTCGGTCAGCGCCTCGGTCGCCTCACCGTCGTCGTGGGCGAGGATCTGGATGTCGTGGGGCCGGAGGAACGCGTCGTCGCCGAGGCGGTTGACCGGCCCGATGAACGACATCACGAACTCGGTCGCCGGACGCTCGTAGAGGTCCTCGGCCGTCCCGGCCTGCACGGTGCGCCCGGCGTTCATCAGGACGATCTGCTCGGCGACGTCCATCGCCTCCTCCTGGTCGTGGGTGACGAAGACCGTCGTCACGTGGATCTCGTCGTGGAGGCGGCGCAGCCACTCGCGAAGCTCGCCGCGGACCTGGGCATCGAGGGCGCCGAACGGCTCGTCCAGCAGGAGGACCTCCGGCTCGGGAGCCAGCGCCCTGGCCAGCGACATCCGCTGGAGCTGGCCGCCCGAGAGCTGGGACGGGTAGCGGTCGGCCAGGCCGTCGAGCCGGACGAGGCCGAGCAGCTCGCGGACGCGGGCGGCGACCTCGACCTTCGGGCGCCTGCGGACGGTCAGGCCGAAGCCGATGTTCTCGCGGACCGTCATGTGCTTGAAGGGCGCGTAGCTCTGGAAGACGAAGCCGACCCCCCGTTCGCGCGGCGGGATCCCGGTGACGTCGTCGCCGGCGATCAGGACCCGGCCGGCGTCGGGCGTCTCGAGTCCGGCGATCACCCGCAGGAGCGTCGACTTGCCGCTGCCGCTCGGTCCGAGCAGTGCCGTCAGCGAACCGTCGGCCACCGTCAGTGAGACGTCCTCGAGTGCGACGAAGTCACCGAACCGCTTGTCGACGTTACGGACCTCGATTGCCATCAGCGTGTCCCCCTGTTTCTGCGTGTCAGTAAGTTCATTCCCAGCAGCGTCGCGAGTGCGAGCAGTGCCAGTACCACGGCGGCTGCATACGTCCCCGCCGTGTCAAAGTTCTCGAAGCGGTCCTGGACGTAGAGCGGAAGTGTCTGTGTGACACCCTCGATCCTCCCGGAGACGATGCTGACCGCGCCGAACTCACCGAGCGCGCGGGCGGTCGTGAGGACGACGCCGTAGACGACGGCCCAGCGGATCGCCGGGAGCGTGATCCTCCAGAACGTCTGCCAGCCGGTTGCCCCGAGCGTCGACGCCGCCTGCTCGGCGGTCGTGCCCAGCTCGCGGAGCACGGGGATCGTCTCGCGGGCGACGAACGGCAGCGAGACGAACGCCGTCGCGAGGACCATCCCGGGAACCGAGAAGATCACCGTGATGCCGTGGGTCGTGAGCCACGTCCCGAACCAGCCGGCCCGGCCGTAGACGAGGAGCAGGGCGAGGCCGACGACGACGGGCGAGATCGCGAACGGGAGGTCGAGCAGTACGCCGAGCAGAGCCCGTCCGCGAAAGCGCTGGCGCTCGAGCGCGATCGCGGCGGCGATCCCGAAGACGGTGTTCAGCGGGACGGTGATCGCGACGAGCTCGATCGAGAGCCAGAACGCGTGGATCGCGTTCGGCTGGGTGAGCGCCGACCAGACGGCCCCGAGCCCGTGCTCGAAGGTCCGGTAGAAGATCATCAGGAGCGGCAGGAGCAGAAGCAGGCCGAGATAGCCGAGGGCGATCATGCGCACGCCGAGGCGGGCGGTCCGCCGCGACGGGTCGGCCGACCTCGCCAGGCTCGGGGCGGCGGCGTCAGTAGCCAAAGCTGAACCTCCGGCGGGCGACGAGGTTGAACAGGCCGACCGTCAGGACGGCGGCGAGCAGCAGGACCATCGAGACGGCCGCGGCGGCCGAGACGTTGTCGTTCTCGATCTGGTTGAAGACGTAGACCGACCCGACCTCCGTCTTGAACGGGAGGTTGCCGGAGATCAGGACGACCGAGCCGAACTCGCCGATCGCGCGGGCGAAGGCGAGCGCCGCGCCGGAGATGATCGCCGGCGCGAGGTTGGGAAGGACGATCCGCCGGAAGACGGTGAACGGCCGGGCGCCGAGCGAGGCCGCGGCCTCCTCCATCGACTCGTCGAGCTCGATCAGGACGGGTTGGACCGAGCGGACGACGAACGGAAGGGTCACGAAGAGCAGGGCGAGGACGATCGACGCGCGGGTGAAGCTGACGTCGATCCCGACCGGGCCGCCCTTGCCGTAGAGGGCGAGCAGGACGACGCCGGCGACGATCGTCGGCAGGGCGAACGGGAGGTCGATCACCGCGTTGACGATCCGCCGGCCGGGGAACTCGTCGCGGACGAGGACCCAGGCGATCAGCGTCCCGAAGCAGGCGTTGATCGCGACGACGACCAGCGAGAGGACGACCGTCAGGCGGATCGCCGCGGTCGCCTCGGGAGCCGTGACCGACCGCCAGAACGCCGCGAGCCCGCCGTCGGTCGACCGGGCGAGCACGGCGGCCAGGGGGAGGAGGACGACGATCGACAGGTAGATCGTGATCAGCCCGCGACCGATCCCGCCCGCCGGCCGCCGCACCGCCGGCCGCCGCCCCCGGCGTTGCACGGCCGGGTGTCGCCGGGCCGGGCGTCCCAGGGCGGGTCCTCGCAGGGCTGGGCGTCGGCAGGGCCGGGCGTCGCAGGGCCGCGGGGTCGCAGGGCCAGCCGCCGCGCTGTCGGCCGCCGCGGTGCCGGGCGTCGCGCCGACGAACCCAGCCGGGCCGGGCTACTTGGTCGTGGAGACGCCAAGTGACTGCTCGATCTTGGTGACGATCCCGACCGCCGGGTCGAAGAACTGCTTGGTGACCGCCGGCCAGCCGCCGAGCGCGTCGATCGTGAAGAGGCCGGGGACGACCGGGAAGCGCCGGGCGGCAACGACTCCCGAGGTCACCGGGCGGTAGCCGTTCGCAGCCCAGATCGTCTGGCCGGCAGGCGAGAGGAGGTAGGAGACGAACGCCCTGGTGGCCGGAGTGTCGCCCGCGCTGGTGATCGCGATCGGGTTCTGGATCAGGATCGTCTGCCGGGGGATCACATAGTCGATCGCCGCGCCCTTCGCCTTGTCTGCGATCGCCTCCGTCTCGTAGTCGATCAGGGCGTCGCCCCTGCCGGCGGTGAACGTCTGCAGGGCGTTGCGGGCTGACGTGTCCTGGCTTGCGACGTTGTGGAAGAGACCGGTCAGGTAGGCGCGTGCCTGGGCGGGCGTCTTGCCCTCCTTGACCTCGGCCCCGTACGCCGCGGCGATGTTCCAGCGGGCGCTGCCCGAGCTGAAGGGATTCGGCGTGAGCACGGCGACGCCGGGCTTGACGAGGTCGTCCCAGCCGGTGATGTGCTTCGGATTGCCCTGGCGGACGATGATCACGGCGACCGAATCGGTCACGAACCCCTTCGTCGGGTTCTGGTTCCAGCTCGACGGGACGAGGCCGGCGCCGACGAGCCGGGAGACGTCGGGCTCGAGCGAGAGGTTGACGACGCTCGCCGGCAGCCCGCTCGCGACGGCCCGGCTCTGGTCTCCGGAGGCCCCGTAGGACTGGGTGAAGCTGACGCCCCTGCCGGCCGGCGTCGCCTCGAACCCCTTGATCAGGGCGCCATAGGCCGCCTGGGGAGTCGAGTACGCGACGAGCTTGACCTGCTTGGACGACGAGCCGCCCGACGACCCGCAGGCGGAGACGGCCAGCCCGGAGGCGAGGACGACCAGGGAAACGGCGGCGCGTGTACGGTACATGTCCACTTTCTGTACGGGAATTATGCGGATCCTGGTCGCAGCTGTCGACTCGGGCCGCCAACCGGGACGGTCGGTCAAAATACCAGAAACCCGACCGTGATTCGGTAGTTGCTCGAAATGGCCGGCTCGGCCCCTCGCCGGGGGAGCCGGTCGCCCTCCGCGCCTGCGCTCGACACGTGGCACGGCGGCCTAGGAGCTGGCATGCTTTCGCTCATGGATGCCACGGTCGTGATGGGCAGACAAGGACGGATCGTCATCCCCGCCGACGTCCGCCGCGAGCTCGGTCTGGCGGCGGGCGATCGGCTTCACCTCCACCTCGCCGACGGTCGACTCGTCCTCGAGCGGCAAGCCGATGCCGTGGCCGCCCTGCGGCGGATCGGCGCCGGCATCCCGCCGGGCCGCTCGCTGGTCGACGAGCTGCTGGCCGACCGCCGGGCCGCCGCTGCCCTCGAGTGACCCTGCTCCCGCCGCGGCCGCTCCGAATGACCATGCTCGACCCGTCGACCGGCCTCTAGCTCGACCGGCTGGTCGCCGCCGGCGTGACGATCGAGCCCGTGCTCGCCCGGGATGCCGAGCTTGCCGGCGCGATGCGGTCACTCGACCGCGGACGGGTCCTCTCGCTCGGCGACCGGTGTTGCCTGGCGCTCGCCGTCCGCACCGACCCGCCCGACGTGCTCACCGCCGACCGTGCCTGGGCTGGACTCGACCTCCCGATTCGCGTCATGCCAATCCGATAGGTGTTCGTCCGGACGGGTCTTTTCCGACCGATTGTGTGCGAAAATCTGGGAGCCCGGCGTCCGAAATACCAGTAAACCGCCCGCCTTTCATGTGTTACGCTTCGGGTGCCCCGAGCCACCCAGGAGGACTTCCGATGGAGCCCAGCTCACCCACCGCCGCCAGGGGCTCGCTCTCAAGCCCCGAGATCCGCACCGACGTCCCGGGCCACGTGATTCCGATCCTCGAGCGCGAGTTCGACGACTTCGACACCGAGTCGGCGAAGTTCCTCCGCGGCGAGCTCGAGGAGGTCCAGTTCATCGGCTTCCGCCTCAAGCAGGGCGTCTACGGCCAGCGGCAGGCCGACCGGCAGATGATCCGCATCAAGCTCCCGTTCGGCGGGATCAACCCCGACCAGATGGATACGCTGGCCGATGTCGTCGAACGGTGGGTTCCGCTCAACAAGGGTCACATCACGACCCGCCAGAACTTCCAGCTCCACCACGTCCCCCTCCCGGACGCGGCCGCCCTGATCCGCGAGATCTCGGCAACCGGCCTGTCGTCGCGCGAGGGCTGCGGCAACACGATGCGCAACGTGACCGGCGACCCGTGGGCCGGCGTCTCCGATGGCGAGCTGTTCGACCCGACGCCGTACGCCGGCGCCTACGTCCGGTACTTCGTCCGCAACGACGTCTGCCAGCTGATGCCGCGGAAGTTCAAGACGGCGTTCTCGGCGACCGACGACGACGTCGCGATCGTCGACATCCACGACGGCGGCTTCATCCCCCGGATCCGTGACGGCAAGCGCGGCTTCGAGATCCGGATCGGCGGCGGAACGTCGATCATGCCGCGGATCGCCCCGACCCTCTACGACTTCGTCGAGGCCGACAACGGCGACTACCTGAAGGTCACCGAGGCCGTCCTGCGGATCTTCGACCGCCAGGACTGGCTGCGCAAGAACCGGGCCCGCGCGCGGATCAAGGTGCTGATCGACAAGATCGGCATGCCGGCCTTCCGCGAGCTCGTCGAGGAGGAGCTCCGCGGCGACTGGGTCGCCGACCGGAACTTCGAGCTCGAGCCGCTGCTCTTCGTCCACGACGAGCAGCCCGGGCCCCCGCCGACCGGCGTCGCCGGGACGCCGAACGGCGACTCGCGGCAGTTCGATCGCTTCGTCGGCTCGAACGTCCGCCCCCAGAAGCAGACCGGGTTCGTGACGATCGAGGTCAAGGTCACCCGCGGCGACCTCTCGCCCGACCAGTTCCGCGGCCTCGCCCAGATCATGCGCGACCATTCGGGCGGCTACGCCCGGGCGACCGTCCAGCAGAACATCGTCCTGCGATGGGTCCACGACGAGTCGGTCTACGACGTCTGGCGCGCGCTCGACGAGCTCGGCCTCGGCGGAGCCGGCCCGCGCGAGATCTCCGACGTCGTCAGCTGCCCGGGGACCGACAGCTGCAAGCTCGGGATCACCAGCTCGATGGGCCTCAACCGTGCGATCCAGGAGCGGATCGACGCGATGAACATCACCGACGAGCTGACCCGGCGGATCCACATCAAGATGAGCGGCTGCCCGAACGGGTGCAGCCAGCACCACATCGCCAACATCGGCTTCTACGGCGCGTCGATCAAGGTCGGCGAGCACACGATTCCCGCCTACATCCCCCACCTCGCCGGCAACTACGTCGGCGGGGATGTCGTCTACGGCAAGCGCCTCAAGGCCCGCCTCCCGGCCAAGCGGGTCCCCGAGGCGGTCGAACGGTGGATCCGCAACTACGAGTCCGAGCGCGAAGACGGCGAGGAGTTCAACGCCTTCGTCGAGCGGGTCGGCGTCCCGGCCTTCGAGGCCCTCGTCAAGGACCTCACGCTCCCGGTCGAGTTCAGCCTCGAATCGATGAACCACTTCATCGACTGGAATCGCTCCGAGCCCTACCAGGTGATCCGGGGCGAGGGCGAGTGCGCCGTATGACGGCCGCCGCGATCGCGCCCGACCTCGAGCGCCACAGCGCTGAGGAGGTGCTCGCGTACGCGGTCGAGCGCTTCCACCCCAACCTCGTGATGGCATGCTCCTTCCAGAAGGAGGAGTCGGTGATGCTCGACATGCTGATGGCCCTCGACCCGGCCGCCCGCGTCTTCACGCTGGACACCGGCGTCCTCTTCCCCGAGACCCGCGCGGCCTGGCGGGCCTTCGAGGACCGCTGGGGTGTCCACGTCGAGATCCACGACGTCCGCGACCCGTCAGGTGCCGAGTGGACCAGCGAGCACTGCTGCTCGACCGCCGGCGTCAAGGCCGACGGCCTGCGGAGCGCCCTGCTGGGTGCCGAGGCGTGGATCACCGGCGTGCGGCGTGAGCAGTCGCCGACGCGGGCCGACGCGGCCAAGATCGAGTGGGACGAGCGCAACGGCCTGTGGAAGGTCAACCCGCTCGCCGACTGGACCGACCGCGAGGTGTGGCGCTACATTCACGAGCACGACCTCCCGTACAACGTCCTCCACGACGACGGCTACTCGTCGATCGGCTGCGCGACCTGCACCCTCCCGGGCGACGGCCGGGCCGGCCGGTGGGCCGGCAGCGCGAAGACCGAGTGCGGCCTCCACGGGGACTCCTGAAGTGGACCCGCTGATCGTCCTCTTCGGCTTCGGCGTCGGCCTCCTCGTCGCGACGACGGGAATGGGCGGCGGGTCGCTGATGACGCCGCTGCTGATCCTCGTCTTCTCGGTCAAGCCGGTCGTCGCGATCGGGACCGACCTGATCTACGGCGCGGTCACCAAGACGCTCGGCGGCTGGCGCCACTTCCGGCGGGGCTCGGTCCACATCGGCACGGTGATGTGGCTGGCGCTCGGCAGCGTCCCCGGCGCGATCGTCGGCGTGCTCGCGCTCAACCAGCTGCGGTCGGCCTACGGCGGCAAGAGCTTCGACAACCTCGTCCTCGTGCTGGTCGCCGGCGCCCTGATCGTGACCGCGGCCGCCGTCCTGATCCGCGAGCTGCTGGCCAAGCGAGTCGTCCACCGCGACGACATCGAGCTGACCCGCCGCGACCACGTCGTCGCGGTCGCGACCGGCCTCGTGATCGGCTTCGTGCTCAGCGTCACGTCGGCCGGGAGCGGGTCGCTGATCGCCGTCGTGCTGATCCTCTGGTTCCAGTTGAACCCCCGCCGGATCGTCGGGACCGACGTCTTCCACGCGGCGATCCTCCTCTGGGTCGCCGGCCTCGCCCACCTCTTCGACGGGAACGTCAACCTCGGGCTGGCCGGGAACATCCTCGTCGGATCGCTCCCGGGAGTCTGGATCGGGACGCAGTACGCCCACAAGCTTCCGGAGACCGCGCTCCGGCCGATCCTCGGGATCGTGCTGCTCGCGTCCGGCCTGGCGCTCCTGTCGAAGGCCGGGTACACGCTCTCGCCGTTCGTCATCCTCGGCGTCCCGCTGACCGTCGCGATCGCCGGCTACGCGACCTACCGGGCGCGCGGGCTGCTCCTGCCCGGCCCCCTGCCCACGCCCGCCCCGGAGCTCCCATGAGGGTCTCGGCCGCGTCGCTTCGCCTCACCCACCTGCGGGCGCTCGAGTCCGAAGCGATCCACGTGATGCGAGAGGTGGCGGCCGAGTTCGAGCGGCCCGTGCTCCTGTTCAGCGGAGGCAAGGACTCGATCGTGCTCCTGCGACTGGCCGAGAAGGCCTTCCGGCCGGGACCGTTCCCGTTCCCGTTGATGCACATCGACACGTCCCACAACTTCCCCGAGGCGATCGAGTTTCGCGACCGGCGGGTCGCCGAGCTCGGCGAGCGGCTGATCGTCGCCTCGGTCCAGGAGTCGATCGACCGCGGCCGGGTCACCGAGGAGCAGGGCCCGCGGGCGTCGCGCAACCGCCTCCAGACGACGACCCTGCTCGACGCGATCGAGGAGCACCGCTTCGACGCGGCGTTCGGCGGCGCCCGCCGGGACGAGGAGCGCTCGCGGGCCAAGGAGCGGATCCTCTCGTTCCGGGACGACTTCGGCCAGTGGGACCCCCGCAACCAGCGGCCGGAGCTCTGGAACCTCTACAACTGCCGGATCGCCCGGGGCGAGCACGCCCGCGTCTTCCCGATCTCCAACTGGACCGAGCTCGACGTCTGGGAATACATCGAGCAGGAGGGCCTCGAGGTCCCGTCGCTCTACTTCGCCCACCGGCGGGACGTCTTCGAGCGCGACGGGATGCTCTACGCCCACCGGCCCGGCCAGGAGCTCGCCGCCGGCGAGGAGGTCTTCGCGGAGACGGTTCGCTACCGAACGGTCGGCGACATGAGCTGCACCGGGGGGGTTCGCTCGCAGGCGGCGACGATCGCCGAGGTCGTCGTCGAGATCGCGGCCACGATGATCACCGAGCGGGGCGAGACGCGGGCCGACGACCGGGTCTCGGAGGCGGCGATGGAAGACCGCAAGAAGGTCGGGTACTTCTGATGACCGGCGCGTTGCAGGCAGGGGGCCGGCGATGACCTTGGATCTCCTGCGGTTCACGACGGCCGGGTCGGTCGACGACGGCAAGAGCACGCTGATCGGGCGGATGCTCTACGACTCCAAGCAGGTCTTCGCAGACCAGCTCACCCACGTCGAGGACGCGTCGCGCCGGCGGGGCGGCGACGGGACGCTCGACCTCGCGCTGCTGACCGACGGCCTGCGGGCCGAGCGCGAGCAGGGGATCACGATCGACGTCGCCTACCGGTACTTCGCGACGCCGAAGCGGCGCTTCATCATCGCCGACTGCCCGGGCCACCAGCAGTACACGCGAAACATGGTCACCGGGGCGTCGACCGCCGACCTGGCGATCATCCTGCTCGACGCGCGCAAGGGGACGGTCGAGCAGTCCAAGCGCCACGCGTTCATCAGCGCGCTGCTCGGAATCCCCCATCTGGTCGTGGCGGTCAACAAGATGGACCTGGTCGACTACTCGGCCGAGCGGTTCGCCGAGCTGGTCGACGAGTTCGCGGGGTTCGCCGAGAAGCTCAGCGTCCGCGACATCACCTACATCCCGATCTCGGCCCTCAAGGGCGACAACGTGGTCGACCGGTCCGCGCGGCTCGCCTGGCACGACGGGCCGGCCCTGCTCGAGTACCTCGAGGGCGTGGAGGTCTCCTACGACCACCCGCACGACGTCCCGGCCAGGTTCCCCGTCCAGTGGGTCGTCAAGCCGGCGGTCGGCGACTACCGGGGGTACGCCGGCCAGCTGGCGAGCGGCGCGCTGCGTCCGGGCGACGAGGTCGTCGTCCTGCCGGGCGGCCGGCGGACGCGGATCGCCGGGATCGACACGTTCGAGGGCGAGCTCGACGAGGCGGTCGCCCCGCTGTCTGTGACGCTCCGCCTGGAGGACGACATCGACATCGCCCGGGGCGAGCTGATCTGCCATCCGGAGGATGCGGCGACGGTCTCGCGGGAGCTCGAGGCCGACCTCTGCTGGATGGACGAGGCGCCGTTGCGGGCGGGCGGCCGGTACGCGATAAAGCACACGAGCCGGAGTGCCGCCGTCCGCGTCGAGTCCGTCGTCAACCGGGTCGACGTCCACACGTTGGAGCGGGAGACCGGCCCGACCGAGCTCGGGCTGAACGACATCGGGCGTGTGACCCTGCGGACGAGCGCCCCGCTCGCGGTCGACCCGTACTCGACCAACCGGCGAACGGGCAGCTTCATCCTGATCGACGAGGCGACCAATGCGACCGTGGCCGCCGGGATGCTGGCCGGCGCGGTCGCGGCGTAGCGAGGGGTCCGGCCGGGGCCCGGGGGACCGGGGCGGACCGGGGGGGACCGGGGGGACCCGGGGGACCGGGGGGGACCGGGGGACCGGGGGAAACCGGGGGAACCGGGGGTGACCCGGGGGACCGGGGGAACCGGGGGAACCGGGGGGAACCGGGCGGGCAGACCTCGCTCTCGGGAGTCCGCGTGGGTGCGCGTACGCGGACTCCTGCTTGGATCGGTGCAAGGCCGCGGGCCAGACGAGCGTCGGTGCGGACGAGCCTGTTCGTGGGACAATTCGAACCACCGGACATGTGAGAGAGAAGAGACAGAGATGACCCAGGAACTGCCGCCCTTCAACGACGAGCTGCGCTCAGGTGTTTTGGGGCTGATCGACACGCTGGATATCGACGGGATACCGGTCGGAGGCTTCATCAGCTACATCGTCGGCCTGTTCTGGCCTGAGGCGGACAAGTCAGAGGAGACCTGGAAGAGCATCAAGAAGTACGCCGAAGCGCTGGTCGAAGGGGCGATCGACAAGGCGGAGATCGAGCGCCTGACCAATCGCCTCGAAGGCCTGAAGAAGGTGGCCAACGAGTACGGGAAGACTTCGCTCTCGTCCTCGGAGAAAGGGCCACGGCTCGTCTCGCTGCTGACCGCGTTGGACACCTTCGAGCGCGACTTCTGGAGCGAGAAGAGTCCCGAGAAGATGTTCCCCCTCTTCACGACCTTCGGAACGCTGATGATCTCCGCGCTCGCCGAGCAGGCCTTCTACTTCGACAAGATCGACCCCAAGGGCGATCCCGACGCGGCGATGCACCTGGAGGAGTTCCATCAGAGCGTCACCAAGTACACGGATGCGGCGCAGGACATGTTCGACAGGCTGCTCGCCTGGCGATTTGGCCTGCTCGGCGTCTCAGAGACGCCGGTCGCCGATGGCGCCTTCGCGACCAAGCCCAAATGGACCGTCACCGACAGCTACGGGGACGGGTACAGCCACGACGAGTACGGCACCTCAGGCGAGCAGCGGGCCGAAGCGAACGCCGCCGATCGCGCAGCCTGGATCGAGGGCGATTTCGTCGAGCGGCTGCAGTCGGTGCTGGCCGTCGCCCGGCTGTGGAAGTACCTCGACCCCAGCGTGCCGGGGCCGGTCAAGGAGTACAGGCTCGCCGCCGAGCGTCCGTGGGGCGGCGGCGCGCTGCTCGGCTCGCCGTTCGCCGACACCCCGGAGAGCATCTCGTCGCGGATCACGAAGATCAAGTTGCATCACGGCAGTGGTGTCGTCCTGTCACTGGAGGTCTTCTACGACGGCAAGTCGGCGGGCGTTCACGGCGACGCGAGCCAGGGAGACGTGGCCGAGCTGGAGCTGGCCGACGACGAGTACGTCGTCGAGGTCTCGGGACGGCACGGGGATCATCTCGACGCGATCTCGTTCACGACGAACAAGCAGCGCACGGTGGGAGGCGGCGGCCCGGGAGGGCAGCCATACTCGGCACGAGGCCACGACTGGGAGGGGACGTCACTCTTCTCCGTCGGCGGGCGCAACGACGACCGCCGCCTGACCGGCCTGGGCCTGCAGTGGAAGTACCTCTCGGCGATCCCCGACTACGTTGCCTCCTACAAGCAAACCGGCAAGCCGATCGTGCCGTCCACCAACATCTATCTCAAGGCCCGAGGCCCGGACGCGTCGGATCCGACCTTCGTGTCAGCCCTGGAGGAGACGTTTGACGGAGCGTCGGCGAGGCAGGAGTACTTCCCGAGGCACGGAGCCAACCCGGTCGCCCTGCAGCTGCGTCTCCCGAGCGGCGGGGAGAAGCTCTCGAACAAGGACGCAGTGCAGATCTGGACGACGGAATCGGCGGCCGGGAGCTACGCGTGCCTGGGCAAGTACAGGGCCAATGACGTGTACTACTACACCGCGACCGACGGTGACCTCGCGCAGCAGTGGCGTCTGATCAAGATGATCCCCTCAGACGGCCCGGTCCTGCTCGGCGAGCAGGTGTACCTGCGCAACCGCGACGGGCTCTGGCACCTGGCTCTCGATGACAACGGATACCTCGGCACCAGTTCCGCGCCGTACCCGTGGGAGGTGCTGCCAGCGTAGTGCCGGCGGGCTATTGCCGGTCGGCTGCGGTCTTCGTGGTGAAGCGACCGGCCGTCCCCGACTGGAGCGCGCGTCGCACCAGTCGGGGGGCGACCACGCGGAGCGCCGAGGCGAGTCCGTACGCGCGGGGGACATACCGCTCGGCGACCCGGCCGGGCCCTGCTGCGAGGACCGCGTCGGCGGCCTTCTCCGGCGTCGAGACGATCCACCTGGTCGCCGGGCTGGCGAGCAGCTCGGTCGACGGGAACCCCTCGGTCGCGATGAACCCCGGCAGCACCAGGCCGACGTGGACGCCGGCCGGCGCCTCCTCGATGTGGAGGGCGTCGCTCCACGCGGCGAGCGCCGCCTTGCTCGCCGCGTAGGCTCCCGTCCCCGCCCGGGCGACGCGAGACGCCGTGCTCGCGACGTTGACGATCGAGCTCGGCGCCGAGCACCGCAGGAGGGGCAGGAGCTCCTCGGTCAGGCGGATCGGCCCGTCGAAGTTCACGGCCATCGTCCGGGCGACGTTCGCATGGCCACCCTCGGCGAACCGCGCCCGCCAGGCGGCGCCGGCGTTGTTGACGAGCAGATCCAGCCGGCCGCCCCCCACCCCGACCACGTGCTCTCGAACCCGCCGTGGGGCGTCCGGGTCGGTGAGGTCGACCGCCAGAACGCTCGCCGGGACGCTCAGGCTGGCGGCGAGCGCCGTGAGGCGCTCCTCCCGCCGGGCGACGAGGACCACGTGCCCGAAGCCCTCGCGCGCGAGCCCGCGGGCGACTGCCTCACCGATTCCGCTCGACGCCCCCGTGACCACGGCGACCCGGGCGTCGATCCGGCTGCTCACGACTCCCCGGCCGGGTCCGGCACGACCGCCAGATCACCCGACCGGCTCGGTTCGCCCGTCGCCTCTGGGACGCCCGCCGGCTCGGTTCGCCCGCCGGGCTCGGTTCGCCCGCGGGGCTCGGTGCCCCCGCCGGCCTCGGTGCGCCCCTCGCCTGTGGTTCGCTCGCCGCCTCTGGGACGGCCGCGGGTCTCGGGTCGCCCGCCGGCCTCGGTTCGCCCGTCGCTGTCGGGTCGATCCCCGACCGGGTGGGTTGCGGACCGCGCTTGCGGTGCGCCCACGTGAGGATCGGACGCTCGATCCTCGCGTGGACGACGGCCGCCGCCGCGAGCGTGATCGGCAGGGCGAAGGCCACCATCTCCACGAGGGTTCGCCGCGGCCCGCCCGGATGGCCGATGTTCAGGCGCAGGGCCTCGGCGATCACCGCGCTCTGGATGATGTATGCCGGGTACGACCGAGCCCCCAGCCAACGGGCGACCCGGTTGGACAGGAGGCGGGGACACCCGCCCCTCGCGAGCTGCAGGACCAGCAGCGCGCCGAACGCGCAGGCCGCCCCGAACGTCACGGCCACGGCCCCCGGGAAGGTCGTCAGCCGGTGGTCGTCCTGCGAAGGCGCGATCACCGCCAGCGTGATCGCGATACCGACGGCCACGAGCCCCAGCACGCTCGCCAGGCGGGGGGCTCGACCCCGGCCCAGCCCGGCCCCGTAGCGGACCTCGAGCGCCGCGAGGGCGACGCCAGGGCCGAAGTAGTAGAAGGTCGACGGCGGGCTCAGCCCCCAGAACTGGCTCGTGATAGTCACCGACCGCAGCCACGCGCTGACCAACGTGAGGACGACCAGCACGCCGACGAGGACGGCCGCCTTCGCCTCCATGCTCGGCATCCGCGACCGCGTCGCTCCTCGCCGGTCCGACCACCGCCGGACGGCCGCCCCGAGCACTACGGCGCCGACAGGGACGCTGACGTAGAAGGCGACCTCCATGTCGATCGTCCACGCCTGCCCGAGGAAGTTGTCGAACCCGTTCGACGGGATGTACGTCTGCACCAGGCCGAACAGCGCGAGGATCTCCGAGAAGCTGCTCCCCAGAGCGCCGAAGTACACCAGCATCAGGCACCCGAGCAACCAGAAGACCGGCAGGATCCGGGCGCACCTGTGGCGGAGGTAGGCGACCAGCGACGGTCGCGGCCGGTCCAGCAGGAAGGCGCGGACGAACGGCCTCGAGATCAGGTAGCCGGAAAGGACGAAGAACAGCGGAAGCGCCAGCTGGAGACCCGCGAGCACGGTGCCCGCGATCGCCCCATAGCCGGCCTTGAACCCCGCCGGGTAGGCGCCGTCGACGACGAGCGCCGCCCCCGAGAGGTGCGCGACGATGATGCAGACCATCCCCACCCCGCGGATCCCGTCCCCCGCGAGGAACTCTCCCGGGCGAGGCGCATGGGCGGACGATCCGGGCCTGTTTTGTGTCCATCCCAACACCCGCCGGACTGTAGCCGCGTCCGCGACCCGACCGCCGCGCAGTTTGGTCACCGGACGCGAAGCGTCCCGGCCGTGACCGCCGGGCTCAAGCGCCGGCACGCCTGGAGTCCCGCGCCGGCGCCCGGGAACAGCGGTCGGCGATTTCCTCTGCTGGCTGGCCGACCGGCGGGCCTGATCCACGCCGACGATACGACCGTCGGGCGCGGAGCCTAAGCTGGGCCCGTGTTCTCGAAGGTCCTCGTAGCCAACCGCGGCGAGATCGCCGTCCGCATCATCCGGGCGCTCGAAGAGCTCGGCGTCACGAGCGTCGCCGTCTACTCCGAGCCCGACCGCGACGCCGTGCACGTCGGCCGGGCCGACGAGGCCTACGCCCTCGGCGGGTCGACCGCCGCCGAGAGCTACCTGCAGATCCCGCGGATCCTCGAGGTCGCCGAGGCGGCCGGAGCCGACGCGATCCATCCGGGCTATGGCTTCCTCGCTGAGAACGCCGCCTTCGCCCGGGCGTGCGACGAAGCCGGGATCGTCTTCATCGGCCCGTCTGCCGACGCGATCGACGCGATGGGGTCGAAGACCCGCGCCCGTCAGTTGATGACAGCGGCCGGTGTCCCGATCGTACCCGGCACGACCGAGCCCGTGGACAGCGTGGACGCCGCGGCCGAGATCATCGATCGAGACATCGGCTACCCGGTCGCCGTCAAGGCTGCCGGCGGCGGCGGCGGCAAGGGCTTCCGCGTCGCGCTCGGACCCGACGAGCTGAAGGCGGCCTTCGAGGGCGCGGCGAGGGAGGGCGAGAAGTTCTTCGGGGACCCGACGGTCTATCTCGAGCGCTACCTCCCCGACCCCCGGCACGTCGAGGTCCAGGTCCTCGCCGACGGCCACGGCGCCGTGATCCACCTCGGCGAGCGCGACTGTTCGATCCAACGCCGCCACCAGAAGCTGATCGAGGAGTCGCCGGCCCCTGCATGGATCGTCGACGACGCCCTCCGCGAGCGGATCGGCGCGATCGCGACCGACGCCGCCCGAGCCGTCGACTACCGGGGCGCCGGGACAGTCGAGGGGCTCCTCTCGGACGGCGAGTACTTCTTCCTCGAGATGAACACCCGCGTCCAGGTCGAGCACTGCGTCACCGAGATGACGACCGGAATCGACATCGTCAAGACCGGCATCCGGATCGCCGCCGGCGAGCCGCTCCCCTACGCCCAGGATGACGTCGTCCTCCGCGGGCACGCGATCGAATGCCGGATCAACGCCGAGGACGCCGCCAAGAACTTCGCCCCCGCTCCCGGCCGGATCGGCGCCTACCGCGAGCCGAGCGGACCCGGCGTCCGTGTCGACTCCGGCGTCGGCCCGGGGTCGGACGTCTCGCCGATGTACGACCCGATGGTCGCCAAGCTGATCGTCTGGGACGTCGATCGCGACCAGGCGACCCGGCGGATGCTGCGCGCGCTCGGCGAGTACCAGATCGACGGCCTGAAGACGCTGCTGCCGTTCCACCGGGCGATCCTCGAGTCCGACCAGTGGGCCAAGGGCGAGACCTGCCGCGACCTCGTCGGCGACCGCGCCTGGCTGAAGAAGCTGGCCTTCCCGCCTGCCGCCCCGAAACCCGGAGACGCGGCTGGGGCGGGGGGTGCGGGCGCGGCGGGAGCCAGCGGTGGACAGGCGGTCGACGGGGACGCGCCGGGAGCCGGGGGTGCGGGCGCGGCGGAAGCGGTGGCCGACTACACGGTCGAGGTCTCCGGCCGGCGCTTCGACGTCAAGGTGATCGGCCGGCCGCCGGCCGCCGGGGCCGGAGCCGGTCAACCCGCCGGGTCGAGCGGTGCCGGCAGGGCAGCGGCGAGACCCCGACCGGCCCGCCGCGAACGGGCGCCGGCGATGGCCGCGAGCACGGGTGACGAGCTGCGCTCGCCGATGCAGGGCACCGTCCTCAAGGTGTTGGTCGAAGACGGGTCGGTCGTCGAACAGGGGGCCCTGGTGGCGATCGTCGAGGCGATGAAGATGGAGACCGAGGTCCTCGCCCACAAGGCCGGCAGGATCGCCGAGCTCCGGGTCGCCGTCGGCGCCGCCGTCGCCCAGGGCGACACGCTCGCCGTGATCGTGACGGTCGACGAGTAGGCCGCCGGCTGTGTCCGACGACCCCGTGATCTGGCTCGCCGACCTCGACGACGCCCCGGCGGTCGCCCGCCTGCTGGTCGAGTTCCGCGACTGGAACGGCGGCGACTGGCCGTCGGAGAACGCCTTCCTCGCGAGCGTCGAGCTGATCATCGAGCGGGGCGAAGGCGAGTTCCTGCTCGGAGCGCTCGGCGCCGGCCGCCCGCCGGCCGCCGTCTGCCAGCTCCGCTACCGCTTCTCCGTCTGGGTCGCGGCCTACGACTGCTGGCTCGAGGACCTCTTCGTCTCTGAAGCCGCCCGAGGCCAGGGTCTCGGCCGGGCGATGGTCAACGCCGCGCTAGACCGGGCCGAGGCCCGCGGAGCCCGGCGGATCGAGCTCGACACCAAGGAGGGGAACCTCCGCGCCAGGGGCCTCTATGAGGCACTCGGCTTCAGCGGCGAGAGCAAGGGCGCCGGCGGCCGGGATCTCTTCTACGGACGCGGCGTCTGACCCTCTCGCCCTGCGGGGTCCCCCCGGCCTCCGACCGGCCGGGGGGTTTGCCATGGAGCCCGGTGCTCTGCTGGAGCAGCTGGTGATCAGCTGCCGATCGGGTACGCCCACCCGAGGTACGGGTTGCTCAGGAACCCGACGACCGGGTACTGCCGAACGGGCAGGCGGCTGCCGACGAACCCGTAGGTCCCGATCTCCTGGCCGCCGCCGATGCTGATCGCGACGTGTCCGAAGCCGTTGCTCCCACCGTAGAAGACCACTGCGCCAACGGGCGGGCTGGCATCGGTGTGGATCCGCCCCCGCGCCGCCTGCCACTGGTAGTGGGCCGTCGCGCTGGCGAACTGGAACGTGAATCCTTCGGCCTGCTCTGCGAACTGCTCGCACCATCCCGACCAAGCATGGCTGAAGTGATCACTCCAGGTCGGATCGGGTGAGTTCTTCTCCGCGGTCGCCCAGGCCGCAGCGCGCTGCATCTGCGGTGTCACGGCGGGGCCCGGGGCTGGTGCCGTGCAGTCGCCGGTTCCCGGGGCGAAGCTGTTGAACGACGGCGTCGATGTCCAGTAGTCGGCGATCACGCCGCTGAGACCGCCGGCGAACGTCACCCGGTCCCACGTCGCGTTGCCGCCGACACTCGTCCCGTTCTGGTATTGACACGCCAGCGTGAAGACGTTGCCCCGGTGGACCGTGCCGACCGGCGCATAGCTCGTGCCCGGGCCGGAGCGGACGGTCAACGTATCCCCTGTGACCGAGTATGTACCTGCCGCGAGCGCCGTACTCGCCCCGCCCGCGGCGATCGCAGTAAGCGCAGCGAGGCAAGCGCCGAGACGCCACAGGAGGCGTCGGCGGATCGAGTGATAGGTGTGGCCTGAACCGTTCATGAGTCCCCTTTCGGGAGTTGGTGATAGCCGCGGCTGCGGCGACCCCACGCACGATGGCGGCCCAGCCAACCCCGCTCGGGGAACATTTCCCGGGCCGGACCGACAACCTCACTGCTGCTGGGAGCGGTCGGAGATCCGGCTCCAGATACGCACAATGCAGTCGATGGCGTCGGTGATCAACTGGGGATCGGCCGCCGCAACCTCGTACAGGTCCCAGCCGCTCGCCGGGCGGCCCCCGACATGGATCCCGATACCCGGCCGGTAGACGGCCGGCATCGGATCCGCACAGAGCTCGTGCCCGTCCGGCAGCCGCGCGAGATGAGCTCGCACCACCGGGTCGGCTTGCGCAAACCTGATCACGGCAGCGACAGTGCCCTGAGGTGCGTACGCGTAGTCCGCACGTGCGTCCCGCAGCTTCTGTAGCGCCCGGTCGAGGACAAGCCGCACATCGATACTCGCCATCCGGTATTCCGAGGCCACGTCGGCACAAGCTGGGCCGACGAAGTTCGGCCGCTCTCGACGCCCACTCGCCCGGTGGGCATCCTTGAGATCCGCGTACCGGTCTGCCACCCGGTCGAGAACTTCCGATTCATCTGATGTCAGCCATGCCGCGAGCCTGACCGGCGCCCGGCGCCCCAGCCAGTCCTCGATCTTCCCGTCGAGCTCGACCCGCTCACCGATGTCGGCCGCCATCGCGTCGAGCATCCCAGCCCGGTGAAGGAGACGGCGGGCCGCGGCCTCGCCGTGGTCCAGGCTCGCGCCCAGCGACTGGAGCAGGTCTCGCAGACGCCCCAGACGACCCCCCCGGTGTCCACTCCCCGGCGCGAGCCCGTCGATGTCAATCGAAGGGTCGGCCAGGATGTCGGCATCACGCCGACCCGCCGCGATCTGAAGCAGCGCCGGCATCATCCAGTCATGCCAGTCTGCGCCGTCAAAGGTCTGGCAAAACACATCACGTAGCCGTCCCAGAGCAGCCGGGGGCTCCGCCGGCCAGTCGGGCAGCCAGTCGTGCGTGCCACGTGCCCGACCAACGACCGCGGCATCACCGCTGAGGACCGCTCGCCACCCCCGATCGTCAGGGGGGACGCGGCGCAGCTTGCGGTGATCGATGAGGGCGTGCGACCCGGCCGCGGCAATGGCCCGGATCACGTCAGGGCTGGCGAACCGCGTCCACGCGATGCGAATGCTCGCGTTCAGTTGGTCGTGCCCCGCCAGCGTCGAGACAATCCGGTCCCCGAGTCGATCCGAGCCGACATGGCCGACGCTGAGATCTACAAGGCACGTGACCCGATCACCCCGCGCCAGAGTCTCGCCCACCCGACTGAGCAGGGCGTTCCGCGAGTTCGCTGCCACCACCCGCGCATCCAGCCGGAGAGCGTCGACTGCCGCCTGAACACGGTCGACGCGTTCGTCGGCGTCCGACGCATCGGCGTCATAGACGAGAACCTCGTGTTTCACGCGAGCGCTTGCGGATCGATCGTGACGCTCCAGGTGCGCATCGAGAAGTGGACGGTAACCCCGCTGGCCGATCTCAGCACCTGTTGACGCTCGGCCGCATCCGAGACGTCCCCCAAGGGCACCGTCGAGACGAGGAGGAGCAGAGCGCCGTCGTCGCCCTGCGTGGCCTCGACCGTGACCGACTCCAGCCGCGGATCGCCCCAGACGGTCGGCTCCACCGCATCGAGGAGGTGCTGTTCGGCGAACGCCGCCAGGTCGTCTAGCACACCGGCTCGACGCGCGTGGGCATCCATCTGGGCACCTGTGAAGCCCCGCGGCGCAATCAGGATCTCGTCGAACCCCAGGCACCGTACCGGCACGTTCAGTACTGCCTCCAGTGTCTCCTCGATCGACTCGCGCAGCGTGACCTGGGGCGGGTAGAGCTTGTCGACGTCGGCGGCCGAGACGAGCATCTCCCTGTAGAGGGCGTCGATGCGCTCGCGCAGCGATTCGTGCTCCCCAGGGAGCCGGTCGATGCTCTCGCCGAGTGGTGCGATCAGGCTGTGGCGAGCGGCAATCGACCTCGCGAAGGACTGGAGCGACGAGAAGCGCTCGGCCGCCGTGCCGAGCTGCTGCTGCAACTCGAAGGTCGGCCGCATAACCCGGTGGGCGGCCACCGCTCCCAGACCGAAGAGCCACGGGAGGAGCACCTGCGCGCTATACGCGAGCCCAGCCTCTCCCGCGGGAATGAACATTGTGGTCACGACCGCCGTCGTCCGCAGAGCCTCGGCACCGATCCACCAGCGCCATCCACCCCGCCAGGCGAGCTCGACGAGCACCAGCGCCGCCCACACGGCCGTCTGGTAGCGGTCGGCCTGCGGCATCAGGGCGGATGCCGCGATTGCGGTGGCGCTCGCGGCGATGACCCAACGCATGGCTCCCGACCGCTCGCCTCGGAGGCCGGCCCGCGCTAGCAGCAGCTCGGCAGTGATCGCCGCGACGACGGCGGCAGGCGCCGCGAGACGTCCCTGCGAGCCGGGGAGATCCGCCGCGGCCGCCGCCAGCATCCCGAGTGCTGCCACCCGGCGGAACGAACGGAACGCGCTCGACAGCCAGCGGCTGACCTGGGCGGCGTGGTTGGTCGACCTGAGATCGAGCTCGTCGGCGCTTGCCGCGGACTGCGCGCGAAGCAGGGGGACCGTCAGAGTCGCGCAATGACGGCGGCCCGCCTCCGTGCGGAAGGCGATCGTTCCGCCGACGCCACGGAGAGCCGACGCCGCGCTGCTCTTGCCAAATCCGGTCCCCTCACGGGTCGGTCGCCGCGGGGAAGGGTCGAGGTCGTTGTGCAAGTCGATGACGAGGAAATCTTCGACGACCGCCGCGTCGATCCGAACCACGCCCCCGAGGGCCCCGTGACGATCGACGTTGTCGAGCACCTCGACGAGTGCCCGCTGTACGGCTTCGAGCACCGGGACGGCGATCTCGTCCGCCGCCGCCGAGACCGCGAGCACATAGGTCATTTCCCTCGCCGTCCACAGATGCGACCAGCTGCTCAGCTGGAGACCGAGCATCGCTCTCAGGCCAGCGCCCTCGTCGGCGCGCGGTCCGTCGGCGATCAGGCGGGAGGCGGCGCCCCGCGAACGTGCGACTCCCTCCAAGAGCCCGCGCGCGGAAGCGTCCGACAATCCCCTCGCCACCCGCTCGGCGTCGTCGATCAGGACCACGGCCGCCCTCTGGAGACGCTCGACGTCCGGGAGGGCAGCCCGAAGCCGCGCCGGGCGCTCGCCCTCCTGGCGAGCCGTCAGCTCCAGGCGCCGAAGCCGCTGGATCACCTTGTGCACGCATGTGCCGAAGAAGGCGGCGTTGATCAAGCCAAGCGGCGAGCCGATCAGAACCGTTCCCGCATGCCGATCGGCACCGAGATGGTCGAGCTGACCCGAGAGCCCGGCTCCGATCAGCGACAGCAGGGCGGCCACGAGTCCGTAGGCGAGCCAGCCCCTGCCCCGGAGCTGGCCGGCGCCCGTGGCGACGGCTGCGAGCGTCCAGCCATAGAGCGGGCCGTAGCCGAAGGGGAAGATGGCATTGGCGGCAACGGCCGCGACGAGCAGCAAAATCGCCCGCTCCCTGGGCCGGGAGTAGATGAACCGCTCCATCCATTCGGACCTGTACGCCCCCACCGCGCTCAGCACCACGATCACGGCGCTGACGACTCCCGCCGCGGTCGCGCTCGGCGTTGCGAGCTCCGGCGTAGCGACGACGAACCCCAGGGCGAAGAGCCCGGCGACCAGATGGCCGACCGCGATTCCGCGAAACACCAGCAGCGTGCGCGCCCCCATGGCCCGGATTCCACACCAACCGGAGCCCGGCCGGCGGGAAACCTTCCCCCGCTCCCGCCAGTTCGCCGGTCGGAGACCACCGGACCGGCCGCGTCCGTGCCCGCATGCTCCGGCTAACGACGTTCGACTACCCGACTGTCGATGACGGCCGCGGGCCGCGGCCCGGCTGACGGCCGGCGGTCACCGTGTCTGCGACCGTGAACTTCGGCGCGTCGACACTGACCTCGTTCGGTAGCGATCAACGCTCGTGCGCCATTGAGTGCCGCGACGTTCAAGGTCCCCGGCTTCAAGGTCGCCGATGGTGACACCTCGTGGTACCGGGTCGGCTATGGCCCTTGGAACGACGCGTCGGCGGATGTCCTCCACAACAACGGCCAGACTGTCCGGGAGCCTGCACGGCACGCCGTAGGCGACAACTCTTTTCTAAGCCGCACAGTCGCGGGCACCGAGATCAACCCCGGCGGCCGCGGCGGCGCGAGCAGCTTGAGCGAGCATCAACAGAGACGCCAGACCCCCTGTCGACCCTTTCACGAAGACGAGGAGCTGTCGGTCGACCGCGACCGCGGCGCCGACGAACGCCTTCCATCGGGCCGCGGCGCTCGCGGCCGGACGAGCCGCCTTCAGCCGGTTCAGCTTGTGGTCGACGTCCTCCACGGCCTGGCGAGCCCTCGGGCCGTGAGCAGCGAGCGGCCGGCCGGGACGATACAAGGAGTGGAGCTCGAATTTGACCGTCAGGCAGAAGGTGTTCGCCCGCCTGATGAGGCCGCTCCGCCCGACAATGCCTCCGCCGGCGGTCGCCGAGCCGACGAGACAGCCGAACAGCATCACAATTGCCAACCCCGCCGCAGCTGTCCTCATGCCGTGGTCTTCCCGGTAGGTGGTGCAACACAGGAGTCGGGCAGCCACGCTCTACTCCAGTGCCGCGGATGCTACAGCCACCGAAATCGGGACGGCAGCCGGCAGCCCGCCCGAGCGGCGGACCGCCCCAGGCTGCCCGAGTCGAAACACGCAGCCAGGTGGACCCGACGGGTTCACCGACTGGGCGGTCTCGAACGCCGCGCCGGGGCTACATGAGGTTTGGCGTGTGGAGGTCGGAGAGGTGCTCGGCCGTGCGCAGGGCGAACCCGGCGGCCTGGAGCCGGCGGATGCGGTTTGCCTCCATCGTCTGCATCAGCTCCCGCACGTCGGCCGCCCCCCTCGCGAGCTCGGCGGGTTGGAGCGATCCTGCGGCCATCACCGTCAGGCCTTCGCTCAAGAGAGGGCTCATGCCGGACAGATCGGTGAGCTTCGCGGCTCGGCGCTCGGCCGCACCGACCAGCGCGGCCTCCTCGGCCGGATCGGTGGCGATCCGCCGGCGGACGTGGGAGATCCCGAAATGCACGTGGCGCACCTCGTCGCGGTGCGCGAGTCTCGCGGCCGCCCGCGTCGCCGCGTCCGGCGCGTGTCGCTCGACGAAGCGCAGCAGGTCGAGGAACGTGCCTTCGCCGAGGACGTTCAGCAGCAGCGCCGCACCGCTGAAGTCCGGCTCCTCGAGGAGCGTGTGGAGCGACAGCTCGGTCGACGCGAGCGCGTAGCCCGACTGGCCGCCGATCAGCGCCCGCTTGGTGAAGACCTCGATGTGGCGAGCCTCGTCGTGCACGTGCCCCGCGAGCCACATCAGCATCTCGTGGTAGCGCGGGTTGATCGAGGCGATGAAGCCGGCCGGTACGTAGAGCGCGGCGTATTCGTTCTGCGCGATGAACGTCATCACCTGAGACACAGCCCGCTCGAGGAAGTCGGGGAGGCCCCGGGCGGCCTCCCACGGGATGTCTCGCGACGCGTCCCACTGCCCGGCCGACGCCTGCTCGGCGAGCTCGGCCACGTCATCGGCCCAGATCGCGTCCCGCTCGTTGAAGGTCCACCCAAACGGCGGGCCTCCGAGCTCGGCGATCGCCCCGAGCGGCGCGAACCCCGAGGCGGCGTCCGCCCGGGCGGGCACGCCGTCCGGTGGCCCTGAGGTCTCCCGTGTGGAGCTCTCCGCCGCGTAACGGCGGCCCCGGCGTTCTCGCCGGCAGCGCCCCCGCGAGCACGCGGGCGAACCGGCCCCGCGCGATCTCGACGGCATACGGTCCGCCCGGCGGACTCTCCTCCCCGACCGGCTCGTGCCCCGCGAATCGGGCCCAGCTGTGGAGCTCGAGCGCGGTCGAGCGAGACGTCGTCATGACCTCGAGACGCTCGCCCGCCGCCATCCCCTCGAACGCGGCCGCCAGCAGGACCTCCAGCCCGCCGCCGAGCTCGAGTCCCTCGGTCTCCAGGCGCCGCGGACTCACGCCCCCGGCCGCGCGGACCCGCGCGCCGCGCCACCCATCGCCTTCGCCAGCGCCTCGTAGCCCGACCGATCGCCCGGCAGCCAGCGCTTGACACCCTCCAGCGTCATCGCTGCGCGCATCGCCGGATCGTCGTAGCTCATCCCGAGCAGCGCCGTCTGCCAGCGCTCCGCGAGCCCTTCGTCAAACGACGGCAGGGCCGTGAAGTTGCAGTGGTAGTACGTCGGGCTCCGCCAGGCCACCTCGAGGTTCGCGGCCGCCGGCACACGCTCGGCCCGAAACGCGGCGAGCGTCGTCTCGCCGATCGCCCCCGCGTCAGCCTGGCCCTCGGACACCGCGCGGATCACGCGGAGCTCCGAGTCCCCGGTGTCCCCGTGCTTGCCGAGATCGGTGTCGAAGCGCACGAGCTCGCACTCCGCGGCCGCGTCGAGGCCCTGTTCGGCGAGGTAGTGGAGCGGGAGGATCGCCGCGTGTCCCGAGTCACGACTCCCGAGCGCCAGCCGCCGGCCGGCCAGGCCGCCGACGCCGTCGAAGGCCTCGCCCCGCCGCGTCACGATCACGGTGGCGAACTCGGCATCGACGTCGCGCATCCCGAGGATGCGACCTTCGCCGCCCAGCTCCTGCTCGAGCGCGACGAACGCCGTGTTCGTATGCCAGCCGATCTCGACGTCCCCGCCGACCACCGCTCCGACCAGGCGCTCGTAGTTCGAGTAGAGGATGTAGTCGGTCGAGACCCCCTCGCGCTCGAAGTACTCGACGAACGTCTCCCAGATCGTGACGATCCGCGGGTGGTAGGCAACCGCGCCCACCCGCACGTCGGCGTCCCGGCGGCTCACGGGACCGGGAGTCCGGCGAGCGCCTTGCCGGTCCAGTTGCGCAGAACGCCGTTCGTCGGCGCCATCACCGCGCCGGCCCGCGCGTCCCGCAGGTGACGCTCGATCGGCAGCGCCCGCGAGTAGCCCTGACCGCCGCACACCTCGAGCGCGGTCTGGGTGACCGAGACGGCGGCCTCCGTGGCGATCACCTTCGCCTCCATCAGGGCGACCAGGGCGCCCTCGTCTCCGGCGTCGGCCAGCCGGGCCGCCTCGTGGACGACAAGCCGCGCCGCTCGCGTGCTCATGTCCATGTCGGCCAGCGCGTGCTGAATCGACTGGATCTCGGCGAGCGATCCGCCGCCGGCGTAGCGCCGTGTCGAGGAGTGCTCGAGAGCCGCCGCAAGGGCCGCGGCGGCGATCCCCACGTTGACGGCAGCCAGTCCGGCGAGGAAGAACGGCGCGACCGCGGTGAACACGAGTGCCTGCCCGTCTCCGGCGCCGCCGATCCGACACGCGGTGTCGACGACGCAGTCGAACTCCGCGGCCACGCTCGAGTTGCCTGCCATGCCGAGCCCGTCCCATTGACCTTCGAAGCGGACACCATCCCCAGCCTCGACGGCGTAGCAGTCGAGCCCCTCACCGTCGGTGGCCCGCACCAACACCAGGTAGATGCCCGCGTGCCCGCCCGAGGTCACGAAGCTCTTGCGGCCGCGGATCCGGACCCCGCCGTCCTCGAGCTCCGCCGTCAGCTCCGGCGCATAGAAGTGGGCGCCCGTCCCCCGCTCGCTGAACGCCAGCGTCCCGAGCTTGCGGCCGGCCGCCATCTCCTCGAGGTACTCGGCCGCCCGCTCCCCGCCGCCGGCCGCGATCGTCGCGGCCGTCACCGAGTGCATCAGGAAGACCATTCCCGACGACGCGCACCCGCTGCCGAGCGCCTCGCACGCCGCGGCGAGCTCGGCGATCCCGCCGCCGGCGCCGCCGAACGCCTCGGGAACCAGCAGGCCCAACGCCCCGCACTCGCCGAGGGCACGCATCGACGCGTCGGGAAAGGATCGATCGCGGTCGACGGCCGCGGCCAACGGGGCTACCTGGTCGCGCGCGACCTCGCGAACGCGCTCGACCAGCGGAACTGTCGCTGAATGCATGAACAACGCTCCTCCGTGAAGACAGAATGGGCTCTCCGCCCACACGGGGCGGCCGAAGTCACCGCTCGTCAGCGAGATCTCACCGGCTCACCCCCGTTCGGCGTCCCGTTCCGTCTCGACCATGCACCCGACGCATCCTAGGTCAGCGAGCCCCAGACGGTCCGCGCCGGCCGCGGGGCCTGGGGCCCGGACCGACGCGAACCCACCCGAACCCAGCTGCTCGGCTCGGCGTGGGTTGGTCCTGTTCTCGCGTTCGTCGGGCCCAGCGCCTGGCCTGGCCCTTGCGAGGCCCGCCGCGCCTACCCGGTCGTCGTCGACGACGACGGCCGCGGGCCGTGGCCCGGCTGGTGGCCGGCGCTCACCGAGACCACGCTGAACGTCGAAGACTCGAGGACCTCGACCTCGGTCCCGTCGGCCTTGGTCACATGGACTTCGTACGCCGCGCCCGACGCGTCGCTCTTGTCCTCGGTCGACGCCCGACCCACGCTCCCACCCGGGACGGCAGCCACCGCCGCCGCCGACGCCTGGCTCAAGGTCGATCCGGTCAAGACCGTCTCGTTCGGGTTGCCGCCGCCCGGTCCGCGACCGCCTCGCCCAGGGCCGCCGGGTCCATGGCCGGCGTCGGCCTTGACCGACAGGACCTTGAACGACGCGTCCTCGAGGACCTCGACCCGGCTGCCGTCGGCCTTGGTCACCTTGACCTCGTATGCCGCGCCCGACGGGTCGCTCGCATTCTCCGTCGACGCCCGCCCGACCGTACCGCCCGCAACCGCGGCGATCGCCGCGGCCGACGCCTGACTCAGCGTCGTCCCGGTGAGCGCAGTCTCCCCCGGACTCCCGGTCGCGCTCAGCGATCCGGCGCGGCCGGCGTTCGTCTGACCGGTGGCGCCGCTCGCGACACCGACCCCGAGCACCGCGATTGCCGAGACGGCGCCGAGCGCGAGGCTCGACTGCTTGATGTTTTTCATTTGAAGATTCCTTCCTCGTTGACAGGCGAGGAACCAGGATCGGGCGTAGCGCTGGGAGGCCCGTGGGCACAGGCTCAGAGGAGGCTGAGCATGCCGCCGCCGGCGACCGTGACTCAGCAGAAGCCCGAGATCAGGTCGAAGCTGACCGGCTCGCTCTGGCCGCCGAACGTGACGCTGGTCGGGATGTGGGGGATGTCGACCCCGGGTATGTCGTTGAGGTCATCGATGATCGAGTTGATCGGGTCGACGAGGAAGCCGATGTCGAAGCTGTGCGCCGGGATGCCGATCGCCGTCGCCAGGTTGAGGCCGCCGCCGGAGCACGACAGGGTCCCCGAGTGCGACGACGTGAAGCCGCCGCCGATCGTCACCGCATCGTCGGCGTAGAACAGGTTCGCGGTCAACGTCGGCAGCGTGAACGTCAGAACCACCGGCTGGGTGAAGATCCCGCCGACCGGGTCGGTGTAGACCGCTGTCGCGTTGAGCGGCTGGCCGGCCGAATTGAGCCAGGCCTGGGCTGAGGCTCCCGTCCCGCCGATCACGGCTGCCAGCCAGGTCGCCGGGAAGGCCGCGATGCAGCCGATCATCGACGCGGCGTTGTCGGCCGAGTCGATCGGGTGGTCGACGCTGAAGTGGTTGTACGGGTCGATGCACGTCGCCTGGAAGTCCGGCCCGCTCCCGACCTGGGCGCTCGCACCAAACTCCATCTCCAGCGTGTTCGGGATGTTCGGGACGTCGACCGTCAGCTCCTTCGTCCCGCTCGCACACGGGCTGCCCGAGTCGAAGCACGCATCCAGGTGGACCGACGGGTTCGCCGACTGGTCGGTCTCGAACGCCGCGCCGATCAACCGGTCGGCGTTCCCGTTGCCGGCGTCGAACGCGTTCGACGGCTCGCACGACGGCGGCTGGCCGTCCGTCCGCAAGCACACGGTGAAGTTCTTCGGGATGCTGTTGACCCGGACGATCGCCTTCGGGATCCCCGACGACATCCCGTAGTTTGTCTGGACCTCGATCTCGTTGATCACCGCTCCCGCCGAGTACTGGATCGGCACGTCGCCGGCCGGCGCGATCTTCAGGAGCATGTTCGGCGGCAGCTTGTCGATGATCCCCGTCGCCGTCTTGTCCGGGCCTGAGGTCTGCTGCTGGGAGAAGGACAGCGCCATCGGCCTGCCGGTCGCCGGGTCGACGTCGATTCCGGCCTGGGTGAACGGCTGGCTGCCATACGAGAGCCCGCGCAGCCCGTGGAGGTCGAAGCCCGCGTTGATGATGTTGTTCGCGCTGTCGAGTGCCGCCGCCAGACCGTCGGTCCCCGTGTAGGGCGTCCCCTTGCTGTCGGTATAGGACGTCGGCGCCGACCCGCCGTTGATCGACGCCGTGATCTCCCCGATCGGTGCCGGGACGAAGTTGTGGAGAACGTCGAACGAGCCGAAGCGCGCCGAGACGAGGTCGCTCGCCCCGCTCCCGATCGTCACCTTCGCCGCCGGCGGGACGCCGTGCAGCCCGAAGCCGAAGCTCGTCACCCCGTGGGGAAGGGCCCCGCCGGCGGCGGTCCCGTTCAGCGTGAAGGTCTGGACGCTCCCGCCCCCGCTGTCGAGCTCGATCGACGTACCGGTCGAGTCGTCGGTCTGGAAGAGGTGGAGCTGCGAGATCGTGCTCGCCAGTGTCCCGCTGACGTTCAGCTGCCGGCCGCCGACGTTGCGCTCAGCGTTGATCGCGACCTGCTGGAGGGCGCTCGAGTCGATCGTCGCGTCGATCGGCGACGGGAGGATGTCGAGGTGGCTGACGACCGGCGTCCCACCCGGCCCGCCGAGCTTGACCGCCCCCGCGAAGCCCGCGTCGTTCTGCTTGAAGGCCGCGTAGCTCGCCGTCCCCGGGATCGTCGGGCTCGGCGCGGTCGCCGAGGACGCCGTCGCCTCGATCGATCCCAAGCCGGCCGCGTCCGGATCGCTCGCCGGCCCGCCGGCCGCCGTCCCCGCGTCGAAGCGCAACTCGCCGTTGGCCGCCATCCCGCCCGAGAGCGCCTGCGGCACACCCGTGATCGTGACGCCGACGTTCTGGAGCTGCTGCGAGCTGCCGGGGACCGTCGGGAACTGCGGCAGCCCCGACGCGGTTGCGACGATCGAGCCGATGTCACTGCTCGCCCCATATGTCACCCTGCCCGTCGGATCCATCGCCACCGTCACCTGCGACGGGATCCTGTTGACGTCGAGCGACGCCTTCGCCGCCCCGGCGGACGTGTCCTTCTCGTAGGTCAAGAGCGCCTCGTTCGCCGCGTTCGTCGTCACCGTCGCGTTCAACGGCGTCGGCAGCACGTCGATCTTCCCCAGGCCGCTGAACTGCCCAGCCACGCCGAAGCCACTCGCGTCCTGACGGTAGGCCGCATAGTCCGGCGTCCCGGGAATCGTCAGCGCCGGCGCACCCGCCGACGACGCAGTCACACCGATCGACCCCAGACCCCCAGCCTGCGGATCGCTCGCCGGCCCACCGGCCGCCGTCCCCGCCGCGAACACCAGCTCGCCGTTGGCCGCGATCCCGCCCGCGAGCGCCTGCGGCACACCCGTGATCGTCAGACCCACGTTCTGGAGCTGCTGCGAGCTGCCCGGGACCGTCGGGAACTGCGGAAGGTTCGACGCGGTCGCGACGATCGAGCTGATGTCACTACTCGCCGTATATGTCACCCTGCCAGTCGGATCCATCGCAACCGCGACCTGCGACGGGATCCTGTTGACATCGATCGACGCCTTGGCCGGCCCGCCCGCGAAGTCCTTCTGATAGGTCAGGAGCGCCTCGTTCGCCGTGTTCGCGCTCACCGTCGCGCTGACCGGGGATGCCGTGTAGACGGCGCTCACAAGACCGCTGAACTGCGCCTCGGCCGTGAAGCCGGCCAGGCTCTCCCGGTAGGCCGCGAAGTCCGGTGTCGACGGCAGCACCGGCGTCGGCGGCATGCTCCCGGTCGCCGCTCCCACCGCCAGCTCGGCCACCGACGCGAAGATCGACCCGACCGGTCCGCCTCCGGTGGTCAACGACGTCGTCTGACCCGCCTGGTCGAGCGTGAGCGCGGTTGGCACCTGCTTGGCCGTGAAGTGAGCGGCCGTCGGGATCGCCGAGCCCATGTGGTCGTGGTAGTCGACGTCCACCTGGTTGATCGGGGCGTTCGCCGTGTAGGTCGTCGTCTCGTGTGTCGCCTGCGTCTGATGGACGATGTCGACCGACGACGGGAGTTGGTCGATCGTCGCGTCGATGTCCTTCTCGTCGGACGCCGTGATCAGGTTCACGTGGGCGTTGACGGTCGAAGGCGTCGGCGACGTCACGATCGCCTCCTGGCGACCCTGGCTGACCTTGATCTCCGTCGTCAGCGCTGACGGGACCGGCGTGAAGAGGACGTCCCCGCGGCTCGTCGTCGTCGGCGCGTCGGCCGTGTTGCCAGAGAGGACCTCCCCGAGCAGGCCGAGCGTCGGCGGCCGTCCGAGCGACGTGCTCATCCCCAGCCCGAGGTCGACCGACCCACCGCCGATGCCGAACACGTTCAACGACGTCGTCCACGACCCGCCCGTCCCACTCGCCGTCCCGTCCTCGCCGACACCGACGTACGTCTGCGGCGTCGCCGGATCGAGCGCGACCGCCTCCACGGTGACCGGAGTCGACGCCGCCAGGAGCAGCCTCGTGATGTTCAGGCTGATCCCGTTCAGTGTCAGTGACACCGACAGCGTCCCGGTGAAGTCGGGCACTCCGTCTCCGGTGACGTCGAGCAGCGTAGGCACACCCGCGAGGGCATGGAAGATCCGAACCACCTTCGTTCCATCCGGCCTGACATACGTCGTCCGGTAGGCGTACCCGAGGATGTTCAGGGCGCACACCACCGCCGGCAACTGGTCGACCACGGTGCCGACGACGGGAACGCCCGAGGTCACACCGGCGACTGCCTTGACAACCGGACAGGCCAGGGCCGCCGCGAGGTTCGCCGGAGATTCCCTGAAGGCCGCGTCAAGACTGCTCGCCGGCGTACCCGGCACACCCGTCAACGCGCCGAGCGTGTTGAGCGTCCCGCCCAACAGGTCGGCCTCGGCCGGGGCGGCCAGCCCGCCCATCGCCACCAGCACGAGCACGACCGAACCGCCGAAGACGGCCAGAAAACGCCTGCACTCACCCTTCACTTTTGCCCCCGTGATCCGCTGCCCCAATTAGTCACCTGCGCGGGAGCCCCAGCGCCCGCAGGCGCGAGCTTAGACCCAAGCGGCCAGTGACGCAACCATTTTTTTCGGAGCGGTTACCGCAGGCGCTCGACGTTCGCGGCGTGCAGCCGGCGCTGCTCTGGGCGGCCACGTCCGAAGGCCGGCTTGACCGCCCCGGGATCGGCGATCATCGCCTTGACATAGTCCAGATGCTCCCCGAGGATCTCCGTCGCCCGCGCCCGCTCGAGCGGCTCGCCGTGCCCCGGGATCACCCACTCCGCGCGCTCCACCAGTTGCCCGAGCCTGCCGAGCGTGGCCAGATATGCAGTCGGCGAACCCCGGATGATCGGGATCTCGACCGGCGACAGATAGTCCCCGCAGATCAGCACGCCCGCCCACTCGGCGAACACCGCCATCCCGTCGTCGGTGTGCCCGTCGGCCGGGTGGAGCTCGAGCTCCCGTTCGCCGAGTCCGCAGAAGCCCGGAACCGGGAGCGCCTCGATCCGGCCGAGCGAGAGCGGCTTGTGCCGGATCACGTAGTACTGGTCGTCGAAGTCCCGCAGCTCCCGCTGGGCCTCGGCCGGCGTCCCCCGCAGGCGCGCGGCGGTCGTCTCGCAGACGCCGAGCGCCGCCTGCGGAAAGGCCAGGCGCCCGAGCAGGTGATCCCAGTCGCCGTGGGTCGCCAAGAGGCCGCTGAACGCGAAGCCGGCCTGCTCGAGCAGGCTCGGCAGCAGCTCGAGCTCGTCGGGGAAGACCGGCGAATCGATCACGAACGACTCGTCACCGCCGCGGACGATCGTGCATGTCGTCTGCCAGACTCGGCTCGTCAGGACGATCACGTCTGGGTGGACGCTGATCGCCCGCATCTCGAAGGCCGCCGGTCGGCTTGGCGGCTAGGCGATGCCGAGCAGCTTGGCCGCCTCGCGGAGGTTCGGGACCTCCGCGGTCGGCTTCTTCTGGCCCGGCTCGAGCGTCTCCTTCTTGCGGTTGACCCAGATCACCGGGATCTTCGCCTTCAGGCACGGCTCGACATCGTGGTAGTAGCTCGAAGCCACGTGGACCCACCCCTTCTTCCCGCCGACCCGCCGCGCGCATTCGGTGAAATGAGCCGGCTCCGGCTTGTACGCCCGGACCTGCTGGGCGGTGACGACCAGGTCGAAGTCCGTCTGGATGTGCCGGCGCGTCTGGCCCAGCAGCTTGTCGTCGATGTTCGCGATCAGCCCGAGGCTGTACTTCTTGCCGAGCTTCTCCAGCTGGACCCGCGTCTCCTTGAACGGGGCCCACCGCTGGACCGACTCCGGAAGGAAGCCCGACCGCGACGGCTCGAGCGGCCAGCCCAGCCGCTTGGAGATCTCGACCGCCGTCCGACGCAGAACCTCGGCATACAGCTCGTATGACCCGGACTGGATCTCCCGCTCGATCTCGTGGAACATCGGCAGCAGCTCGTCGCGCGAGAGCGTGAATCCGTCCCTCTGGGCCTCGGCCACGAACGCGTCCCAGATCCCCGTCTCCCAATCGATCAGGGTTCCGTAGACGTCGAACGTGACGAAGGTCGGCTTGGCGGGGAGGGGCATGGGGATGCAGTCAATCCTTTGTCGGCATTAAGCGTGGTCCCAGCGGAGACCCACAATTATGAAGCTCTATTAGAGTCCGCGTCCGCCGATGGATCTCCTCGAGTACCAGGGCAAGCTTTTGCTTGCGCGCCACGGGATTCCGATGCAGCCGGGCAGAGCGGTAACCACGGTAGACGATGCGCTCGCCGCGGCCGGCGACGGGGCCGGCTATCCGGTCGTCGTCAAGGCCCAGGTCAGGGTCGGCGGCCGGGGCAAGGCCGGCGGGATCAAGGTGGCCCGCGACGAGGCAGCCCTGCGCGAGCACGCCGCGGCGATCCTCGGCATGGACATCAAGGGGTGCACCGTGCGCGAGATCTGGGTCGGCGAGGCCCTCGCGATCGCCGAGGAGTACTACGCGTCGGTCGTCTTCGACCGGCGGGCCAAGGCCCCCCTGGTGATGCTCTCGCGTCACGGCGGCGTCGAGATCGAGACGGTCGCCGAGGACGATCCCGACGCCTTGGCGACGCTCCACGTCGACCCCCTGCTCGGCTTCCAGGCCTTTCACGGCCGGCGGCTCGCCTTCGACGCCGGGATCCCGGCCGACCTCGTCGGCCCGGTCGGCGCCTTCCTGGCCAGGCTCTACGCCACCTTCGTCGGCGAGGAGGCCTCCCTGGTCGAGGTCAACCCGCTCGTCGTGACGCCCGGCGAGGCCGGGGTTGCCGGCGGGCGGCAGCTGGTCGCCTTGGACGCCAAGGTCACCTTGGACGACAACGCCCTGTTCCGCCACCCGGAGAACGCCGCGCTGCGCGACGCGACCGACGACGACCCCCAGGAGCGGATGGCCCGGGCCCGCGGCCTGACCTACGTCAAGCTCGACGGCGACATCGGGATCCTCGGCAACGGAGCCGGCCTCGTGATGTCGACGTTGGACCTCGTCGCCCTCCACGGCGGCGCCCCGGCCAACTTCCTCGACGCCGGCGGCGGGTCGAAGGCCGAGGCGATCACCGCCGCGGTCGAGGTGATCCTCTCGAACGTTCGCGTCAAGGCCGTCCTCTTCAACATCTTCGGCGGCATCACCCGTTGCGACGAGGTCGCCCGCGGGTTGATCGGCGCGTTCGACGCGCTCAAGCCGACCGTCCCGTTCGTCGTCCGCCTCGACGGGACCAACGGCGTCGAGGGTCGTGCGCTGCTGGCCGCCAGCGCCCTGCCGGGCCTGCACACGGCCGAGACGATGGACGACGCGGCCGAGCTCGTCGTTCGGTTGGCCCGCGCGGGGGGCGGGGTCGGCGGGGTCGGCGGCGCGGCCGGGAGCGGGGGCGGGGCCGGATGAGCGTGATCCTCGACAGCGAGACCCGCCTCTGTGTGGCGGGGATCACCGGGAGCGAGGGCCGCTTCCACACGCTCAACAACCGGGCGTACGGGACGAACGTCGTGGCGGGCGTGACGCCCGGGAAGGGGGGGTCGGACGTCGATGGAATTCCGGTCTTCGACACGTTCGCCGAGGCGGTCCGCGAGACCGGGGCGAACGCCGCGACGATCTTCGTGCCGGCGCGCTTCGCGGCCGACTCGATCCTCGAGGCGGCGGACGCCGGGGTCCCGACGATCATCGCGATCACCGAGGGGATCCCCGCCCACGACGAGCTCCGCGTCTACACCCAGCTGCGGCGGACGCCCGGGATCCGCCTGATCGGGCCGAACTGCCCGGGCGTGCTGTCGCCGGGCAAGGTCAATGCCGGGATCATCCCGGCGGCCTTCTTCCGGGCCGGGAACGTCGGCGTCGTCTCGAGGTCGGGAACCCTGACCTACCAGGTCGGCAACGAGCTCGCGATGCGGGGTCTCGGCAACTCGACGATCGTCGGGATCGGCGGCGACCCGGTCCCAGGGTCGAGCTTCGTCGATGTCATCGAGCTCTTCCAAGCCGACCCCGAGACCGAGCTGATCGTGATGTCCGGGGAGATCGGCGGGGATTCCGAGGAGGAGGCGGCTCGGTACATCGAGGCGTCCGTGACCAAGCCGGTCGTCGCCTACATCGCCGGCTTCACCGCCCCGCCGGCCGGACGATGGGCCACGCCGGGGCGATCGTCACCGGGTCGAAGGGAACCGCCAAGGCCAAGGCCGAGGCGCTCGAGGCGTGTGGGGTTCGCGTCGGCCGGACGCCGACCGAGGTCGCCGAGATCGTCGTCGAGCTGCTCGGGGGGTAGGGGTCGGGGCGGGGCGGGGCGGGCGGGCGGCGCGGACGAGGAGCGTTGGTCGGGGAAGCGGGCGGCCGCGGACGAGGAGTGTTGATGGACTATCTTCGAGAAGTAGTTCAGAAAGTTTCGCAACTACTTTTCGCAGAAGTGTCGCCCGCGCCGCTACCCGAGCCTCTGTCGACTCGCTAGGAGCCACGACCGCCCGAGATCCCCCGGCGCCGGGCCGCGCCCGCCGCCCGGGCCGGTCAGATCTTGGCCCCGTCCCGTCGTCGAGCCCGAGGGGTGCGTGTGTCTTTCAACTACCTCACACAGAGTGCCCGCCAGCGCACTGACGCGAAGGCAGCCGCGTCAGCCTCGATCTCCTCGCCCCCCGACGACGGCCAGTCGGGGTGAGGCCCCACGGCCGTCCCACACCTCGCTCGACGACGCCGCGCTCCGGCCGCACCCGGGGCGCGGCCCTCAGATGGACGCGTTCGCCAGCGAGGCGACCCGGCTCTTGGCGTGCGACCGGCGCATGTAGCAGTACCACGTGATCGCCGCGAACACGACGTACGCGACCAGGAAGACCTGGAGCGCGCCGATCGACCAGTGGGCGTTGGCGTGGGCGATCAGGACCTTGTTGTGGAGGCCGGCCGCCTTGTCGTGGGCCAAGAGGACCTTGTCGTGCGCGACGAGGGCCTTGTCGTGGCTGGTCGCGATCGTCTTCATCAGGGGCGCCGTCACCTTCGCACCTTTGGCGGTCGCCGCAGCGATCAGGCCGGAGACGTGCAGGCTCGACTGACGGAAGATGAGCTGGATCAGGAAGCCGCCGAACGCTCCGATCGACCCGGCGATCCCGATCACGGCGGCCGTCTGACGCTTGAACGACAGCCGCGTCTCCTTCTCGTCGGTTGCGTTGGCCCCGATGTGGCGGGTGGCCAGCGCACTGAAGATCGCCGGGATCATCCGATAGGTCGAGCCGTTGCCGACGCCGGCGAGGAAGAAGATCACCATGTAGGAGGCGAAGAACCACGTGAAGCTGTGGGAGTCGACCGCGGCGATCGCGGTTCCCGTGAAGATCCCCATCCCGACGAACGCGAACAGCGTGACCCTGGCCCCGCCGACCTTGTCTGACACCCGGCCGCCGACCGGGCGGGCCAGCGAGCCGAGCAGGGCGCCCATGAAGCCGAGCCCGGCGAGGTAGGTCGCGATGAAGACGTGGTGTGCGAGAAACTCCGGGAACGTGTTCTTGATCACCAGCGGGAGGGCGAACGAGTAGCCGATGAACGAGCCGAACGTCCCGATGTAGAGCACTGACATGATCCACGTCTGGGGATTGCGGACTGCCTGCGAGTACGCCTCGGTGTCCGTCTTCGCCTGGGTCAGGCTGTCCATGAAGAAGTACGCACACAGGGCGGCGACGACGATGAACGGCATCCAGAGGATCCCGGCGTACGCGAGGTGGACCTGGTGAACCGGCAGCTTGACGGCGGCCGCCGGGACGCCGATGATGATCACGAGGGGGATCAGCAGCTGCGTGACCGCGACCCCGAGGTTCCCACCCGACGCGTTGAGCCCGAGCGCCCACCCCTTCTTGCGCTCTGGGTAGAAGAACGAGATGTTCGCCATCGACGACGAGAAGTTCCCGCCGCCGAAGCCCGCGGTCGCCGCGCACGCGAGGAGGATCCAGAACTGGCTCCCCGGAGAGTGATGCTGGAGCCAGCCACTCGGGAGGATGACCGCGACGAGGGTCACGGGAATCAGGAGCAGGGACGCGCTGATCGTGGTCCACATCCTCCCGCCGAATCGCGGCAGGGCGAACGTGTACGGGATCCGCAGCGCCGACCCGATCAGGTTGGGGATCGCCGTCAGCCAGAAAAGCTGTGCGATCGACAGGGTGATGCCGATGTCACCGAGGTTGAGGACGATGATCGTCCAGAGCACCCAGATGTTGAACCCGAGGTGCTCGGCGAAGATCGAGAAGAAGAGGTTCTTGCGGGCGATCGCACTCCCACCCGTGCTCCAGAACCCCACGTTCTCGGGCTCCCAGCGGTCGATCCACCGGCCGCGCGCGAGCCCCCCCGAGCTCCTTGGCCGGGCCGACGATCGGGGCCGCGGCGGTGCCTGGACGTCGGTGCTCATGTCATCTCCTTGCGGGGCGGGTGCCTGAAATCGATCGACGGGCCGCCTCACCACCAACGCAAACGACCTCCCCGGGAGCGCCCGGTCAGAAAGCTAGGCGGGCGGCATGTCGATCCCGTGAGCGCGATGTGTCCACTGTGTGACGCGAAGATTTCCGTTGCGGTGCAAGCGGTGCCGGGTCGGCCGGAGGACCGCCGGAGGCGACCGGGCGTTAAGCTGGGGCCCATGCCAACGCCTCCGATCTCCTTCGCCCGGGGCGCCCCGTCGCTCGACATCGTCGACGTCGACGGCCTCAGCGCCGCTGCGACCCGGGCATTTGCCGAGGACCCGGGCGGGGCCACGGCGTACGGGACATCGATCGGCTACGTCCCGCTCCGCCGGTGGATCGCCGAGCGCCACGGGGTCGAGGAGGACCAGGTCCTCGTGACCAACGGGTCGATGCAGGCCGACGCGTTCCTCTTCGACGAGCTGGTCGGCCCCGGCAAGGAGGTCGTCGTCGAACGGCCGACCTACGACCGGACGCTCCTGGCCCTCGGTCAGCGGGGCGCGACGATCCACGCGGTCAACCTCGAGCCCGACGGGATCGACACCCGGGCCCTGGCCGACCTGATCGCCGGCGGCGCCCGGCCGTCCCTGGCTCACATCATCCCGACCTTCCAGAACCCGGCCGGCTACACGCTGTCGCTCGCCAAGCGGCACGAGCTGCTCAGGCTGGCCGCCAACCACGGCTTCGTGATCTTCGAGGACGACCCGTACATCGCGCTGCGCTTCACGGGCGAGAGCGTCCCGTCGATGCTCTCACTCGACGACGGCGGTCACGTGATCTACGCGTCGTCCTTCTCGAAGACCGTGTGCCCGGGAATCCGCGTCGGCTACCTCGTCGGCGACGCCGGGATGATCGGCAAGATCGCCAAGCGGGCGACCAGCACGTACATCTCCCCGAACATGGTCGCCCAGGCGATCGTCCACCAGTTCTGCCTCTCGGGTGCGCTCGACCGGTCGATCGAGACCGTCAAGGCCGCGCTCAGCCAGCGGGCCGACGCGCTCGGCCATGCGCTCGGGCGAGAGCTCCCGGGAGCGACCTTCGTCAAGCCTGAGGGCGGCTACTTCATGTGGGTCACGCTGCCGCCGGGGATCAACGCCGCAGCCCTCGTCGCCGCGTGTGCCGAGCGGGGCGTCATCGTGCTGCCCGGCACCGACTTCATGACCGACGGCGGGTCAGACGCCCTGCGTCTGGCGTACTCGGGCGTCACGCCCGCCCAGATCGAGGATGGGGTCGCCCGGATCGGCGAGGCCGCCCGAGCGATCACGGGAACCGCGGCCTAGCGCACGGCCGGCCGGTCAGGGCGCTCACGAACGGTCCCGGCCACCGCGGCCTAGCGGCCGTACCGGTGCCACCGCAGGCTAGCGGCCGTACCGGTCCTTGCCGAGCACGAGCTGCTCGGGCAGGGCGACGCGCGGCGGGGGTGACGGGTCGGCCAGGACGGAGACGGTCTCGGCGACGCTCCGCGTAATCAGATACCGGCCGGCCGGCCCGGTCAGGACGATCTCCTCGGGCTCCGAAGAGTCGACCACCAACTCGAGGTTCGGCTCGATCCCCGTCTCCTTGAGGTAGTGGAGGAGGTCCTCGGCCTCGTTCTCGAACCTGAGGATCCGAACTGTTGCGCCGGTGTCGACGTCCGCCAGCGGGACGCCCTCGATCCGGGCGCCGGCGATGATCGGATGGCCGTGGGGACACGTCTTGGCGTCGCCGATCGCCGCGAGCATCCGCTCCTCGAGGACGGGGGACATCGCATGCTCGAGACGTTCGGCCTCCTGATGGACCTCGTCCCACGGAATCCCGAGCACGTCGGTCAGGAACCGCTCGATCAGGCGGTGGCGGCGAACGATCTGGCCGGCGTGGGCCGCCCCCCGGTCGGTGAAGCTGATCGCCTTGGATGCTGCCCGCGTGATGTACCCGTCACGCTCGAGCCGGCCGACCATCTCGTGGACCGTCGGCGCCGACAGGTGCATCGCCCGGGCGATGTTCGCCCCGGTCATCGGCAGGCCGGCCTCGCTCAGCCAGAAGAGGGTCTGGAGATACTCCTCCTCGGCGACGGTCGCCTGGTCACTCACGGTCGGGCCATCCTACTCCCGGCCAGCTAGTCTCCGACGCCGATGGGATTGCCCCTCAGTCCACCCGTCCTCCCCCAGCTCGCCAAACCCGCCGCCGGTCTCCCGTCGGGTGACGGGTGGGCATATGAGCCGAAATACGATGGTTTCCGCGCACTGGCCTTCGTTGACGGCGGAGCCGTCCATATTCAGTCGCGCAATGGCAAGCCGCTCGACCGCTACTTCCCCGAGCTGGCATTTCCCGCCGGCCGGTACGTCCTCGACGGGGAGATCGTGATCCGCGCGAGCGACGGCGGCGAGGAGTTCAACCTGCTCGGCCAGCGGATCCACCCGGCCGCCTCGCGGATCGCCCGGCTCGCGCGGGAGACGCCGGCGACGTACATGGCCTTCGACCTGTTGGCCGAGGACGACGATCTTCTTCTGGAGCAGTCGTGGGAGGTCCGGCGCGGTCGGCTGGAAGCGAGGGAGTTGGGCGCGGCCGAGTTGACACCGGTCGTCCGGACGGCGGCGGAGGCCGAGGGTTGGCTGCGGACGGCGGAGGGCGTGATCGCCAAGCAGACGGCCGCCCCGTACCTGCCGGGCGAGCGGCGGGGGATGGTCAAGGTCAAGCGGGTCCGGACGCTCGACGCCGTGGTGATCGGCTGGCGGCCGGGGAAGGCCGACGGCACGGTCGGCGCGCTGATCCTCGGGGCCTATGACGAGTCGGGCAGGCTCCGGGAGGTCGGCCACTCGTCGGGCTTCAAGGCCCAGGAGAAGCGCGACCTGGTCGGCAGGCTCGCGCCGTACGAGACCGGCGACCGCGGGTCGGGCGACCCGTCGCGGTGGTCGGGCGGACGTGATCTCGAGTGGATCGCCCTGCGACCCGAGCTGGTCGTCGAGGTTCGCTTCGACCACGCGTCCGACGGACGGATCCGCCACGGGGCGAAGGTCCTCCGGTGGCGGGACGACAAGCCGCCGGGCGAGTGCCGGACCGACCAGCTCGACCGGTAGGGCGGGGCAGACCAGCTAGTCCTTGGGCTTGCTCGGCTTGCGGGCCCGGCTCGGCGCGACCCGCCGGCCTTCGCCGGCCTGCTTGGCGAAGTGCGGCGGCCACGGGGCATCCCCGAGACCGCCGGCCTCGTCCCGGGCGGCGAGCTCGAGCAGGGCGTCGAGCGACCCGGGGTGGTCGTCGATCGTCGAGCTCGGGTCGCCGCGCTGGGCCAGGCGTGCGGGAACCGTGTCGATCCGCAGGTCGGCCGGCTCGACGTCGGCGACCTCGTCCCAGTCGAGGGGACACGACACGCGGGCGTCGGCGACCGCCCGGACCGAGTAGGCCGAGGCGACCGTCCGGTCGCGGGCGTTCTGGTTGTAGTCGATGAAGACGCCCTCCCGCTCCTCCTTCCACCACTTGCTCGTCGCCCTGTGCGGCATCCGCCGCTCGACCTCCCGCGCGAGCGCGAGCGCGGCCTTGCGGACGGCGAGGAAGTCCCAGTCCGGGCGGATCCGGACGTTGACGTGGATCCCGCGGGACCCCGACGTCTTCGGGAAGCCGACGAGCCCATGGTCTGAGAGGACGTCGCGCACGCCGAGCGCGACCTGGCGGACCTCGTCGAACGGGACGTCCGGACCGGGATCGAGGTCGACGCGGAGCTCGTCCGGGTGATCGAGGTCCGGCCGACGGACCTGCCACGGGTTCCAGTCGATCACTCCGAGGTTCACCCCCCAGACGAGGTGGGCCGCGTCGTTCGGGACGAGCTCCCTGGCCGTCCGCCCGCTCGGGAAGGTCACGGTCGTCGTCTCGAGCCAGTCGGGCGCCGTCTCGGGGACCCGCTTCTGGAAGAAGAACTCCCCGTCGACGCCGGCCGGCCACCGCTTGAGGACGGTCGGCCGATCCCGCAGGTGGCGGACGGCCGCCTCGCCGCAGGCGATGTAGTAGTTCGCGAGGTCGAGCTTCGTCCATCCGGCCTGCGGGAAGTAGACCTTCCCCGGACTGGAGAGGCGGACCTCGCGGCCGGCGACGTCGATCACGATCGGCTCCATCCGTGGGAGGATGGCGCACCGTGCAAGTCCTCGTCGCCCCGGCCGGATTCGACGGCCGCCTCCGGCCGACGGAGGTCGCCGCGGCGATCGGCCGCGGACTCGAGGTCGCGGGGCTCGACCCGCCGGATCTGTGTCCGGTCGCCGACGGCGGACCCGGGACGCTCGAGGTTCTCCTGACCCGGCTCGGCGGCGAGACGGTCGCCGCGAACGTCGGGCGCCCGGGGGTGGACGTGGGCTTCGGGGTCCTCGGCGACGGGTCGGCCGCGGTGGTCGAGCTCGCGGCGATCGGCCGGAGGATCGGATCGGCGGGCTCTTCGGCGGCGATCGGCGAGCTGCTCGTCGCGGCGGCTCGGACCGGGGCGGGGGTCGTCGTCGTCGCGGCCGGCGGGACGGTCGTCGAGGACGGGGGCGATGGCCTTGTTGCGGCAGTCGAGGCGGCCGGTGGCCTCGGGGGGGCTCGGGTGGTCGTGCTCTGCCCGAGCCGTCCCCACTTCCTGGCGACCCGGCCGGGCCACGGGGGCGAGCCGGGAGGGGTGGGGGAGATCCTCTCGCGGACGTTCGGCGCGAGGGTCGAGCCGGGAGCGCCGTTCGTCCTCGACGCGGTCGGCTTCGACCCGCGGATGCGGGCGGCCAGGGCGGTGATCGTCAGCGAGGCCGAGCTCGACGTCGGGTCGATGACCGGCCGGGTGCTGGGTGAGGCGGCCACGCGGGCGAGGCAGGCCGGTGTGCCGTGTCACGCGATCGTCGGTGTCAACCGGCTCGACCGCTTCGACGCGCGGATCCTCGATCTGCAGGAGATTCTCGAAGGCCCGACGCTCGAGGCGCTGACGGCCGCCGCGGCCAGGCTTGCCGCGCGGATCTGAACGGGCGTCGGAGTGCGCTCGGGTTTGAATCGCCGCCGGGGGCGGTAGGGGCTTTGGATGTGCGGGATTGCCGGCGAGATCTCCTTCACGGGCGGGGCCGATGTCGCCGCGGTCGAGCGGATGGCCGCCGTCCTGGCCCCCCGCGGGCCTGACGGGACCGGGACGTACGCCGCCGATGGGGTCGCTCTCGCCCACCGGCGCCTGAAGATCATCGACCTGTCGTCGAGTGGCCGCCAGCCGATGGTCGATTCCGACCTCGGGCTGGCGATCGTCTTCAACGGCTGCATCTACAACTACCGCGACCTCCGGGCCCAGCTCGAGGCCGACGGCTACCGCTTCTTCTCGCGGAGTGACACCGAGGTCCTGCTCAAGGCTTACGACCGCTGGGGCGAGGCGTTCGTTCACCATCTCCACGGGATGTTCGCCGCGGCGATCGCCGAGCGCGACTCCGGCGACGTCGTCCTCGTCCGCGACCGTCTCGGCATCAAGCCCCTCTACACGGCAGCCATCGCCGGCGGGCTCCGCTTCGCCTCGAGCCTCCCGGCCCTGGTCGCCGGCGGGTCGATCGACACGTCGGTCGACCGCGTCGCCCTCCACCACTACCTGACCTTCCACTCGGTCGTTCCCGCCCCCCGGACGATCCTCGCCGGCGTCCGGCGGGTCGAGCCCGGCACGCTCGTGCGGATCTCCCCGTCCGGCGGCTCCCGTGTCACCCGCTACTGGCAGGCCGACTTCCGACGTGACCCGGCCCACGAGGGGATGGATGCGGACGACTGGAGTGCCGCCGTCCTCGACGCTCTCCGGGTGGCGGTCGACCGGCGGATGGTCGCCGACGTCCCGGTCGGCGTCCTCCTCTCGGGCGGCCTCGACTCCAGCCTGATCGTCGGGCTCCTTGCCCAGGCCGGCCAGTCGCAGCTCGCGACCTTCAGCGTCGGCTTCGAGCCGGCCGGCGGCCGCCAGGGCGACGAGTTCGAGTTCTCCGACGTCGTCGCCCGCGAGTTCTCGACCGACCACCACAAGCTCGTGATCGCCGGCGACCGGCTCCTCCCCGCGCTCGAGCGGGCCATCCTGGCGATGAGCGAGCCGATGACCAGTCACGACGTCGTCGCCTTCCACCTTCTGTCCGAGGAGGTCTCCAAGCACGTCACGGTCGTCCAGTCCGGCCAGGGGGCCGACGAGATCTTCGCCGGCTACGACTGGTACCCGCCGCTTCGGGGCGTCGCGGGAACCGGCTTCGCCGAGTACTCCGCGCGGTTCTTCGACCGCAACCACGCCGAGATCGCCGACGCCGTCGAGCCGGACTTCCTCGCCGACCACGACCCCAGCCGGGAATTCGTGCTCGACTACTTCAACCGGCCGGGCACCGACGCCCCGATCGACCGGGCCCTGCGCCTCGACACGGAGGTGATGCTCGTCGACGACCCGGTCAAGCGGGTCGACAACATGACGATGGCCTGGGGTCTCGAAGGCCGCGTCCCCTTCCTCGACCACGAGCTCGTCGAGCTGGCCGCCGCCTGTCCGCCCGAGCTGAAGTTGGCCCAGGGAGGCAAGGGCGTGCTCAAGGACGCCGGCCGCCGGATCCTGCCGGTCGAGGTCGTCGACCGGGAGAAGGGCTATTTCCCCGTGCCGGCCCTGATCCATCTCGAGGGTCCCTTCCTGGATCTCGTCGAGACCGCCCTGCGCTCGCCCGAGGCCCGCGGCCGGGGACTCTTGCGCCCGCAGTACGTCGACCGCCTGCTCGCCGCGCCCAACGACGAGCGGACGCCCCTCGGCAGCAACAAGCTCTGGCAGATAGGCGTTCTCGAGCTCTGGCTACAGGCCCACGGGCTCTGAGGAGCCGGTCAACGACGGGTGACAGTCAACCGGTTTTGCCTGTCGGGTCGATGGGTAGGCCGACACCAGCACAAACGCACCCTAGAGAGAGAGGCTGCCATGCCCGACGAGAGTGGAAACCAGACTGCCGACGTTCAGGAGACTCCGCTGCACGCGTACGGCGACGGACGCGAAGACGAGGCCGAGGGCGGCTCGCGCGGAATCACCGGAGACCAGGGACAGGGCGAGGACGCCAGCTACCAGGAAGGCGGCCATCCGACCGAGACCGAGTTCGGCGGGACTCCGGGTCCCACTGACGATTCGGACGCTCCGGGCGCCGACGCCGGCTACGGAGCAGGGGCCATGGACCCCGGCGCCAACGACGAGAACCCGCTCAGTGACCCCGAGAGCCCCGCCCGGGCCGACGCCTCCCGCCCGCCCCGCGGCGCCCCGGTCAACTGAGCCGATAGGCCGCCGTATCGCGTGAGTTCCCCCGGCCGGCGGAGTCGGCCTGCCGCCGCTGGTTGAGTCCTCCATACAGCCAGGACACAACCTGCGCTGCACCAGGAACGCTGTGCCGCTGTTGTCGCCGCTTCGTGTGATCGATCGCCCTCGCGGTCGAATTCACGCCGGCGACGGCAGCGGTCTTCGCGATCGGGGCAACCAAAGGCCCGTCGCGGATCCGAGCCTCGACCCCGTCGCTTAGCCGAGGCTCCCGACGGAGTGCGGACTGAAAGCTCCCACGGACTGAAAGCTCCCACGGACTGAAAGCTCCCATGGAAGTGAAAGCTCCCGACGGGGTCGCGCCGGACGGAGTGAAAGCGTCCCGACGGGGTCGCTCCACATGGTTTTGCCTACCCGGTCGATGGGTAGGTCGACACAACACACTGCACCCCGACCAGAGAGAGGCTGCGATGCCCGACCCAAGTGGAAACCAAGCTGCGGAGTCCGTCCCCGAGACTCCGCTTCACGCGTACGGTGATGGACGCGAAGGCGAGGCCGACGCCGGCTCGCGCGGAGTGACCGGAGACCAAGGACAGGGCAAGGACGAGGCCACCTACCAGGAGGGCGGCCACGAAGGCGACACGAAGTTCGGTGGTGTGCCGGCCGCCGGTGGCGATGCGGGCGCCAAGGGCGCGGATGCCGGAATCGGCGCAGGGGCGATGGATCCCGGCGGGAACGACAACAACGCCCCTGCTGGCGGCTGATCAGAGGACCCGCCGCCTGCCGGCTACCGCGCCGACCGACTCGGTGTAGCCGACCCGCGGCCTTTGTCGACCTGCCCGCCCGTCCCTTCTGAGGGCGGGCGGGCTCAGGGGGCAGAGGCGGCGGCGCAGACGCCTCCTTCCAAGGTCGCTGATGACTCGCGCAAGGTCATGCGTGTGCGGCGGGGGGCCCGCTGAACAGGCGCTCGGTCCTCAACGTGAGCGACGGGTCGACGTGAACGAGCTCTCCGCTGGGCACCTCGCGCCAGGCGTCGTCGTCCATTCGTTCGCTGGCGACGATCACGACTGGGCGGTCACGGGCGGGCGCGCTGCGCACGCGAGTTCCGTGGCTACTGGTCTGCTCAAGCTGTCGCGGTGTCGCGGAGCTGCCACCGGCTGGACGCTCGAGCACGAAGAGGGAATCGGTCGCGGGGTAGCGCAGCGCCCAAAGCTCGGTCGCGGTGATCAGGACGAAGTTGATCGATACGATCAGAAGGTTCTGCACGATCCACTGGACGGCGGCGCGGATCCCAGCGCCGACATCGCCACCGTGCCGATCGATCTCGCCGGTGATCAACGCGAAGTAGCGCTCGGAGTCGCTTTGGCCCGCGACCAGCGCGCGCTCGTCTCCGAGATGCGCCTCGAGCCGGGCGATGTCGTCGATGACGCCGTTGTGGGCAAACAGTCGACCGTGCTGGCAGAACGGGTGCGTGTTGGCCCTCGTCAAACCCCCGGCGGTCGCGTGGCGGACATGAGAGACGAACGTACGCGACCATATCTCGCGCGCCTCCGAGGCGAACCGACGGTCCTCAAACGCAGCGATCGGCTGCTTGTCGACGCGGGGGGTGCCATCGGGATCGAAGTAGCCAACCCCGGTTCCATCGGCATTGTGATGGCTCTGGACGACGAGACTGTCGGGCGCGTCAAGCAGCCAGAAGGTTGCATGGACCGGCTCGGATCCCGCAGTCATCCCGAACAACCGGCACATTGCCGACAACGCTAGTGAGTTCGCCGCCGCGCCGGGCGCACCCCCTCCCCGGGGTGTTAGGACCTGCGCTTCAAAGAGCGGCATCGTCTCCAGAGACGTGCGCCTTGCGACGAAAGCGGGGCTCTCCATCTGGCTTGGCGGCGCCCCTGCTCCGGACGGTCTGTGGACGGTCCCCGACCGTGGGGGCGACCCAGCGACACGCGGATATCGGCACGTCACCTGGAGGCGGACGCGCCCGTCGGCCGGATCGCTTGCGAATCGACCCGCAGGGGTAGGACCCCCGGCATGCCGGCCGCCCGCCTCTCCGCTCCCGCGTGCCTGAACGCTCGGATTCCAGATCGCGGGGGTTCGTCTCGGATCCCAGATCGTGAGGGTTCTTGCAACTGAGCCGCGACAAGCGCGTCGTCGTGATCGGCGCCGGTTCGACAGGCCTCGTCGCCGCCATCCATCTCGCCCGCGCCGGACTCGAGGTCACAGTCCTCGAGCACGCCCCCCGCCCCGGAGGCGCCGCCTCCAGCGCCGAGCTCACCCTCCCCGGTTTCATCCACGACCACTGCGCCGGCTTCAACCCGATGGCCGTCGCCTCACCCGCCTTCCGAGAGCTCGAGCTCGAATCCGAGGGACTCTCGTGGATCTCCCCCGACTCGATCATGGCCCATCCGTTCGAGGACGGCAAGGCCATAACCCTCGACCGCGACCTCGACACCACCGTCGCCACGCTCGACGCCGTCCACCCCGGCGCCGGACGCCCCTGGCGCGAGCTGATCGACCAGTACCGACCCCTCGCCCAACGCTTGGCCGAGACGGTCCTCGCCCCGATCCCGCCGGTCGGCGGCCCGCTCGTCCTCACGGCCTCGCTGCGCCGCGACATCCTTCTCTTCGCCCGCCGGATGACCGGATCGGTCGAGGCCTTCGGACTCGACGTCTTCGACGGCGCCCTCCGGCCGACCGCCTGGCTCGCCGGATCGGCCCAGCACTCCGGGCTCCCCCCGTCGACCGCCGGCAGCGGGGCCTTCGGCTTTCTTCTCCAGCTCCTCGGCCACTCCCACGGCTGGCCCTTCCCCGAAGGCGGCCAGCAGAAGATCACCGATGCCCTCCTGCGGATCGCAAACCGCGAGGGAGTCACCGTCCGCTGCGACGCCCACGTCGACCGCATCCTCACCCGCGGCGGACGCGTCGCCGGCGTCAGTCTCGACGGCGGGGAGGAAGTCCCCGCGCGTGACGTCATCACCACGATCAGCGCCCGACCCCTCGCCGCAATGCTCCCGGACGATGCCCTCCCTCATCGCCTGATGCGCCGCCTGCGGATCTGGCGCTACTCGACGGCCGCCTTCAAGCTCGACTACGCCCTCGCGGCAGCCGTACCCTGGACTGCTCCCGAGGCCCGCAAGAGCGCGGTCGTCCACGTCGCCGGCGAGCTCAAGAGCCTCGCGGCCGCCGCCCAGGCCAGCGAGCGCGGCGACGTCCCCGACCGACCGGCTCTCGTCGTCGGCCAGCACACCCTTTTCGACCCCTCGCGGGCTCCCGCCGGCAAGCACACCCTCTACTGCTACGCCCACGTCCCCGCCCGCTACAACTGCTCCGACGACGACGTCGCCGGGAGGATCGAGGCCCAGCTGGAGCGCTTCGCCCCCGGGTTCGCCGGTACCGTCCTCGCCCGGTCGATCCGCAATCCCCAGCAGACCGAGGCCGAGAACCCGAGCCTCGTCGGCGGCGACCTCGCCGGCGGGTCCTACGAGCTCGACCAGCAACTCGTCTTCCGCCCGGCGCCCGAGCTCTGCCGCCACCGGACCCCGCTCCACGGCCTCTACATCGCCGGCGCCTCAGTCCATCCCGGCGGCGCCGTCCACGGGATGGGCGGCCGGTCGGCCGCCCGTGCCCTGCTCACCGATCGCCGCCTCCGCCCCTGGCGAGCCTGACGATCCCGGTCCGGCCGGCCCGCGCCCGGAGAGCCCGATTGCGCGCGCGTCGCTCAGGACTTGACGACGCCGGTCTCGGCGATTCGCTTCAACCGGCGGAGCGACTCCACGTTCCGCAGGTGCACGAGCCAGTCGGTCAACGGGTTGATTGCCAAGTACGACAACGCGTCTCCCGCCGTCTCGTGCATCGTCACGTGGGTCCCGTCGGCCTCCGACTCCAAGACCAACTCCACCGAAGCCGTCCCCAACGGCCGAGCCCGCGCATGCATCTTCAGCCGACGCGGCGGGTCCACCCCGACCGACTTCGTGTTGTCCTTGAGCCGCACCGGCCAGATCCCCACGCTGTGGTGAAACCGAGACCCCACCGCCGGCCAGCTCGCGTCGGCGTCGCGGATCTCCGACGACCCGACCACCCAGTCGGCATACGTGTACGGATCCGACAGGACCTCGAAGACCCGCTCGCGCGTCGCGCCGATCACCGTCCGGGTCGTGGCCACGGACCCACGCTACCCGCTTCGGCCCCCCGGAAACCAGCCCCGCTCGCCCCGACCCGACCCGATCCGCACCCGCACCGACCGACCGCAGCCGGCGGCGACGCTTGGCCGACGACGCCGCCGGGTAGCCCGCCGGCAAGACGAAACCCGACTGCGACCGCCGCCCACGGCCACGGCGCACCGCCGGAGATCGATGGTGGGACCGACTGCGATGACCGGAGACCGCGACGAGACCGAGAAGGAGCGGCTCGACCGAAACCTGACCGAGCTCCTCGGCGAACTTCGCGTCGCCCTTCCCGGTATCCAGGTCCTCTTCGCATTCCTGCTCGTCGTCCCCTTCAACCAGGGCTACTCCCGAATGACGCCGTTCGACAAGGACGCCTACTTCGCGACCCTCCTCTCCACGACGCTCGCCTCGATTCTCCTGATCTCGCCCACCGTCCACCACAGGCTCGAGTTCCGCCGCGACGACAAGGCCCACCTCGTCCGCACGGCCAACCGCCTCTCGATCGCCGGGCACGCTGCCCTCGCCCTCGCGATGACCGGCGCAATGCTCCTCGTATCGAACTTCGTCTTCGGGACGATCGCCGCCATCGTCGTCACAGCGACCGTCCTCGCCACCTTCGCAATCGTCTGGTACGCGCTTCCCCTCCGCCGCCGCGCCACCCTCCCCAATCCGTCCGACGGGTCAGCCGCCCGATCGCCTCGGTAGATCCGCCCGTCCGGCGTCGTCGCCGACCCCGCTGACCCAGCCGCCCGATCAGTACGACCGCCGGCCGACTCCCGTCCGAAACTCCCCCGACCGAAACCGCCCCACGCCCCCGGCCGCCAGCGGCGCCGTCGGGATCCCATCCTCCCGCCGGATGCCCTCCAGCAGCTCGACGAGGGCCTCGTCGGCTCCGCGGGTCGGCGCGAACCCCAGCTCCCGCTTCGCCCGCGAGACGTCCATCACCGGGACGCCCAGCGCAAGGTCCAGCCATCCCGGCGGTGACGGTTGCACGCGCATCCGCCAGCTCAGGTCCATCGCTCCCCTCAACACCCACTCCGGCACTCCCACCGGACGCGCTCCCAGCGCCCGGCCCAGCTCGGCCGGATCAAGGACCGGCTCCGCCGCGATGTTGAACGCCCCCCGCACGTCCCGCACCACCGCCTGGTGGTACGCCTCCCCCACGTCGTCGGAGTGCACAGCCTGGAAGACCAGCCGCTCGACCCTCGGCACGATCGGGATCAGTCCCCGCCGCACCAGCACCGACGGCAGCAGCGGCCCGGCGAACAGCCGCCGGATCCCCGACGCCGCCTCCGACTTGAAGATCAAGCCCGGCCGCAGCCGCACCACCCGCAGACTCGGGTTCTCCGCCTCCATTCGATCGAGGATCCCCTCGACCTCGGCCTTGTCGCGCGAGTAGAACGACGTCCGGATCCCCCCGGTCGGCCAGCTCTCGTCCACCGCCCGGTCCTTCGGCCCCGGCGAGTACGCCCCGACCGACGACGCGTAGACCAGGCTCGGCACCCCGGCCGCAACCACTGCCTCGAAGACCCGCCGACTCCCGTCCACGTTGACCGCATAGGTCGCCCTCCGGTCGCGCGACGGCTGGATCAACCACGCCAGATGGACCACGCAGTCCGCACCCCTGAAATGACCCTCCAGGTCGTCGACCGCCACGTCCCCCGCGACCCACCTCGTCCGCGCAAACTCGACCTCCGGCACGCGTCGCGCGATCCCGACGATCTCGTCGACCAACGGATCCCCGCTCAGCGCTCCCACCAAGCTCGTCCCGACGTTCCCCGTCGCCCCGGTCACCACCACCCGCATCGCCGGCCTCCTCCACGCGTTCGGATCTCGCCCATCGCCATCTCGATTCGGCCGTTCCCGTTTCCCAGACAACCGAACCTCCCCGCCAGCCGGGCCGCCCGCCGGGTTTGACCCGCCGCCGCCCGGGTATTCAGTCGCCATGGCTCGTCACCCCCGGCCCGACCACCGCTCGAGCGTCCTCGGGTCCGCCGCGTGACCGGCCTCCCCCGCGTGCCCGGCCTCCCCCGTGACCCGGCCGCCGGCCGGCCCGTCAACCGCAACACGCCGCCCGCCGCGATCGCCGTCGCGATCGAGTCCGCCAGTCAGCTGGACCCGCTCGGCGACCCGCTGAGCGCCGCGATCAGGCGCGTCCTCCCCGCCGGACCCACCAAGGATCTGCTCAGCGGCACCTGGCTCGGCCACGCCCTCCACCCGATCCTCACCGACCTCCCGATCGGAGCCTGGTCGAGCTCCCTCGTCCTCGACTTCCTCGGCGGCCGCCGAGCCCGCCCCGCAGCCGACAGGCTGATCGCCTTCGGCATCCTCACGGCAATTCCCGCCGCCCTGACCGGCGCAGCCGACTGGGGCGACACGAACACCAGGGACCGGCGGGTCGGCCTCGTCCACGCGGCCGCCAACACCCTCGCCCTCGTCCTCTACACGGCCTCCCTGCGCGACCGCCGCCGCGGCAAGCGGATCCGCGGCCGCGCCCTCAGCCTCGCCGGCGCCGGCGCCCTCGGCGCCGGCGGCTACCTCGGCGGCCACCTCGTCTTCGCCCGCGGCCTCGGCGTCGACGTCACCGCCTTCGAGTCCCGGCCCACCGACTGGGTCGATGTCGCCGCCGACGCCGACATCGTCGACGGCGAGCCGATCGGCGTCCAGCACCACGGCGTCGAGATCCTCGTCACCCGCGACGCCGGCAAGCTCCTCGCCCTCGCCGACCGCTGCACCCACCGCGGCGCCCCCCTCCACGAGGGCAAGCAGCACGACGGCTGCATCGAATGCCCCTGGCACCAGACGATCTACCGGCTCGCCGACGGCGCGATCGTCCAGGGACCCGCCACGACACCCGCACCCACCTACGAAGTCCGCGCCGTCAACGGCCGGATCGAAGTCCGCGCGACGCCCGACGAAGCAGCCTGACCTCCGTGGGGCCACCGCGCGCTCCCTGCCGCGCGCACCCCAATCCGCCCCGACCCGTCGCCCTCACCTTCGACGACGGCCCCGACCCCACCTGGACGCCCCGGATCCTCGCCGAGCTCGCCGACGCCCACGCCCACGCCACCTTCTTCGTGATGGCGCCCCCCGCCGCCGCCCATCCCCACCTGATCGACGCAATCGTCTCCCAAGGCCACGAGATCGGCCTCCACTGCACCCGACACCTCCGCCACACCCAGACCACCCGCCGGATCGTCGAAGCAGACACCGCCGACGCCCTCCGCACACTCCGCTCCCTCGGCGCCCGGCCGACCCGCTGGCGACTCCCCTGGGGAGCCGCCGCCACCTGGAGCCCCGCGATCGCCGACCGCCACCGCCTCACGATCGTCGGCTGGACCGCCGACACCCACGACTGGCGCGGCGATGCCGCGCCCGCGATGCTCGACTCCGTCGACCCGCTGATCGCCGACCGCGCCGTCGTCCTGATGCACGACGGCCTCGGACCCGGCGCCCTCCGCAACGACTGCCTCGAGACCGCCCGCCTGATCGGCCCGCTCTCGCAAGCGATCCGCGCCCGCGGCCACCAGCCGGCATCTCTCCAGACGATGATGGAAACATCCGCCTCCCGATGACCCGCCCGACCCCCGACCTCCTCGCGCCCCCGCCGTCCGCACCCACCCCTTTGGAGCTGGTCATCACCCAGATCGCACAACGAGCAGCCGAACTCGATCGTGCCCCCGCCTTCCCGACCGCCGCCTTCGCCGCCCTCGGCCGCGCCGGCCTGCTCGCCGGCGATCTCCCCTTCGCCGACCAGCTTCGGCTCGTCCGCACCGTCGCCCGCGCCGACGGGTCCGTCGGGCGGATTCTCGACGGTCACCTCAACGCCGTCGAGCGACTCCGCATGCTCGATCCCGCCACCGACGACCTCCCGGCGATCGCCGCCGGCGAGCTCTGGCTCGGCTTGTGGGGCGCCGACCCCGTCGCTGACGAAGGCGCCCCCGCCGTCGTCGGCGGCCACCCCGGCGCCTGGCACCTGACCGGCTCCAAGGTCTTCTGCTCCGGCGCCGGCGGCGTCCGTCGAGCCGCCGTCGTCGCCCGCGGGCCCGGGCCCGACCCGGCCAGGTGGCTCGTCTACGTCGACCTGACCACGCGTGTCGAAGTCGACCGGACCTGGTTTCGCGGGTCCGGCATGCGTGCGTCGGAGAGCCACCGCGTGACCTTCGACCGCGCCCGCGTGCTCGCCGTCCTCGGTCAGCCAGGCGAGCTCACCCGCGACCCGTGGTTCTCCCGCGACGCGATTCGCACCGCCGCCACCTGGGCCGGCATGGCCGACACCGCACTCGACGCCGCCCGCGACTCGTTGGCCGCGAGACCTCGACTCGGCGACCTCGAAGGACTCGCCGCCGGCCGGATGCTCACCGCCCAGAAGACGATCGACCTATGGCTGGCCGCGGCCGCCGCCGCGACCCAGACGGACGTCCTCGTCGAGCTCTCCGTCCATCTCCGCGACGCCGTCTCCCTCGCCGCAACGACGATCCTCGACGAGGCCGCCCGCGCCTGCGGATCCCGGCCCTTCGCCCTCGGCGGCCCACTCGACCGCGCCCGCCGCGACCTCCAGCTCCTCCTCCTCCAGCATCGGCTCGATCCCCTGGTCACCCGCCGCGGCCTCAACGCCCTCGAGGCCGGCCGATGACAGCCTCACGGATCGAGCCCGCCTGGTTCGAGGAGCTCTACAAGACCGACCCCGACCCCTGGCGGTTCGCGACCAGTCCCTACGAGCAGGCCAAGTACGCCCAGACGCTCGCCGCCCTCGGACCCGAGACCCGCCGCTTCCATCGGGCGCTCGACGCCGGCTGCTCGATCGGCGTCTTCACCGAGCTGCTCGCCCCCCGCTGCGACGAGCTGATCGCCGTCGACGCGTCTCCGACCGCCGTCGCCCACGCCCGCGCCCGCCTCGCCCGCCTCCCCCACGTCCGCGTCGACGAGCGCGTCCTCCCCGAGGACCTGCCCGGCGGCCCCTTCGACCTCGTCGTCTGCTCGGAGATCCTCTACTACTGGAGCCCAGACCCCCTCCGCGACCTCCTCGCCCGGCTCGAGTCCCTGGTCTCGCCCGGCGGCAGCCTGCTCGCCGTCCACTGGCGACCCCAGACCAAGACCTATCCCCTGCTCGGCGACGACGTCCACCGGATCCTCGCCGAGCAGACAAAGCTCGTCCACGAATACGGCCTCGTCGAAGACCGCTATCTCCTCGACCGCTACGACCGTCCCGCCGACCCGGGTGACCCGGGTGACACTGTGACGCGATGACCTTGCTCCCCGATCCCGACCCCGCCCTCCGCGCGTGCGTCGTCGTCCCCGCCCACGACGAGGCCGCCCTCGTCGTCGACTGCCTGCGCGCCCTCGCCGCCCAGACCGCCGTCGAGCCGGCCGCCTACGAGGTGATCCTCGTGCTCGACGCGTGCACCGACCAGACACCCGAGCTCGCCCGGCAGACCGCCGCCGAGCTTCGATCCCTGCGACTCCACCTCGTCGACGGGCCCGGCCGCGGCGCCGGGGCCGCCCGCAAGCTGGGGATGGATCTCGCGTCGGCACGCCTCCACTCCGTCGGTCGCCCCGCCGGCCTGATCGCGTCGACCGACGCCGACTCGACCGTCGCGCCCGACTGGCTCACAGTCCAACTCGACGCCGTCGCCGCCGGCGCCCGCGCGATCGGCGGACGAGTCGAGCTCTTCTCCGCCGATGCCGAGACCCTCGACCCCGAGGTACTCGCCCGGCGGGCGGCCCGTGCGGCCGCCCGCCACGCCCGGATCCCCCGGCCCGGCGACCAGCCGCCCGCCCACTGGCAGTTCAGCGGCGCGTCGATGTCGGTGACCGCCGCGACCTACGACGCGATCGGCGGCCTCGACCCGCACGCCGCCCTCGAAGACGAAGGTCTCGAGCGTTCGCTGACCCGCAACGGCGTCCCAATCGATCGCCGACTCGACGTTCGCGTCACCACATCCGGCCGACTCCGCGGCCGAGCCCCCCGCGGCCTCGCCCACGACCTCGCGCTCGACGACTGGCTGACCCGCCGAACCCACCGCGGGCCGGCCACGCTCGAAGAACTGCTCGCCGCCAAGCGGCAGACGATCAGCCTGATTCTCCCGACCCGCAACGTCGCCGACACGCTCGGACCGCTGTTGACCGCCCTCGAGCCCTCCCGCGTCGCCGGGCTGATCGACGAGATCCTCGTCGTCGATGCCGCCTCGACCGACGCGACCCCGCAGATCGCCGCCGACCACGGCGTCCTCGTCCTCCAGGAATCCGAGCTCCTTCCCGAGTTCGGCCCGTCGCTCGGCAAGGGCGACGCCCTCTGGCGCGGACTCAGCGCCACCCGCGGCGAGCTCGTCGCCTTCCTCGACACCGACACCCGCAACTTCTCGGCGCGCTTCCTTCTCGACCTGCTCGCCCCCCTGGTCGGCGACTCGTCGATCCATTTCGTCAAGGGCGCGTTCCGGCGGCCGTTCACGCTCGGCGAGGAGACCACGCCCGATGGCGGCGGCCGGGTAACCGAGCTGCTCGCCCGCCCGCTCCTCAACCTCCACCTCCCGGACCTCGCCGGGTTCGCCCAGCCGCTCGCCGGCGAGGTCGTCGGCCGGCGCGAGCTCCTCGAAGGCCTGTTCTTTCCCGTCGGCTACGGCGTCGAGATCGCGATGTTGATCGACGCCTACCGGACCGTCGGCCGAGACGCGCTCGCCCAGGCCGAGCTCGGCTTCCGCGAGAACCGACATCAGCCGCTCGGCGAGCTCGGCGCGATGGCCTATCAGGTGCTCGTCGCCGCCCAGCGCCGGATCCACGGCCCGGAGGCGATCGACCGGCTCGGGCCCGGCACGCTCCTCCAGCCGGTCCACGGTGCCCTCGAACCGCGGGCCCTCGCGATCGACGAGCGGCCGCCGCTTTCGAGCCTCCGGGAGCTGAGCCCGCTGAGATCGCCGCTTTCTGCCGGCCCGTCGACCGGGTCACAGGCCGCATCGTCGCGGCCCGGACCCTCCCGGACGGTGCGCTGAAGCCGGTTTGTCGCCTTCGCCGCGTGGGTAGCACCGGATCTCACACCCGACGGAGAGAGAGGACACACGATGGCCGAACAGAATCCGCATCCCCAGGGTCCCGCAGACGCAGAAGACAGCGGTACCGGGATCGGCGACAACGTCACGAGCGGCACCGGCCTCAGCGAGGGCGTCGGCAACGAGGAGAACGCGAGCGGTGACTCTCACGACGCGATCGGTGGAACCCAGACCAAGGGCGACGATCCCACCGGTGGGAGTCGGGCGAGCTGAGCATTTCTTCAACGAGGATGCCCGACGGCATCCGCAGTAGCTGTTGAGCGCGCCCTGCGGCGCGCCGACATCGGCCCGTTCGCCGTTCTCCGGCGAGCGGGCCACTTCTTTATGGGGGATGTGCGGCGCCGGCAGGGCAGGAGTGGCGGCCGGCAGGGCGGGAGTGGTACGGGCTCGCGAGGAATCTTTAGCTACTCTCGCGCGGAATCTTTAGCTACTTTTTCGCTTTCAGACTTGTTACGGAGCCACTCAGATTTTATACTGACGGTGTACGGCAGAGCGCCGTGGATCATTGACCGTCAGGAGGTTCATCATGGCCGTTATTCGTTGGGAGCCAGTCCGTGAGCTCCACTCTCTCCAGCAGGAAATGAACCGACTCTTCGGCTCGTTCCTCGAACCGCCGACCACCGGCGCGGCGACCGCCGGCCGGCAGTGGATTCCCGCGATGGACCTCGTCGAGCGCGAAGACCACTTCGTCCTGCGGGCCGACCTCCCGGGCGTCCGCGAAGAGGACGTCAAGATCGAGCTCGAGGACACCGTCCTCACCGTCTCCGGCGAGCGCCTGACCGAGCGCGAGGAGCGGCGCGAGGGCTACCACCGGATCGAGCGCGCCACCGGTGCCTTCCGCCGGTCGCTGACCCTCCCCGAGGGCGTCGATGCCGAAAGCATCAAGGCGAGCTTCGAGACCGGCGTGCTCGAGATCACGATTCCCAAGCCCCAGCAGCGCCAGCCGCAGCGTGTCCAAATCAACCTTGGCAGCGCCGGCTCCCAGGAGATCGAAGGCGAGTCCGTCAACGAGTCCGTCAACGACGGCAGCCCGGTCGGGGCCGCCGCCTGACGGAGGGTCTGAGCGCCGGGGCCCCGCGCCCCGGCTGCCCCCCGGGGCCGGTCCGGCAGGCTGGGGCCGGCCCCTGCGCGCGGCTGCTCGCGACCGCCCCCGCGGAGATCGACGACCCAGTTTTGCCGGTCCGAGACCGGGTACCGGGTAGCGACATCACCGGGCGAACGGGAGGACTCGATGGCTGACGACGGTGCACGTGGGAAGATGCGGAAGGTCCAGTACGGCAGCGAGGAGGTCGACCGTCCCGCCGGAGGCGAGACCCACCAGACCGCCGAGCCCGACGGGCGTCCGACGCTCACGACACAGCAGGGGGTCGTCGTCGCCGACGACCAGAACACCCTGCGCATCGGCGATCGCGGACCCGCAGCCCTCGAGGACTTTCATTTCCGCGAGAAGATCTTCCACTTCGATCACGAACGCATCCCCGAACGCGTCGTCCACGCCCGCGGATACGGCGCCCACGGCTACTTCGAGAACTACGAGCCCCTGACCAAGATCACCCGAGCCGACCCGTTCCAACGCGCCGGTCAGCGAACGCCCGTATTCGTCCGCTTCTCGACCGTCGCCGGCAACAAGGGGTCCGCCGACCTCGCCCGAGACGTCCGCGGGTTCGCCGTCAAGCTCTACACCCAGGAAGGCAACTGGGACCTCGTCGGCAACAACATCCCCGTCTTCTTCATCCAGGACCCGATCAAGTTCCCCGACCTGATCCACGCTGCCAAGCCCGAGCCCGACCGCGGCTTCCCCCAGGCCCAGACCGCCCACGACAACTTCTGGGACTTCGCCTCGCTGATGCCCGAGTCGACCCACATGCTGATGTGGGCGATGTCAGACCGCGCGATCCCCCGGTCCTTCCGCTTCATGGAAGGGTTCGGCGTCCACACCTTCCGGCTGATCAACGCCGCCGGCCGATCGACGTTCGTCAAGTTCCACTGGAAGCCCAAGCTCGGCCTCCAGTCAGTCGTCTGGAACGAGGCGGTCAAGATCAACGGCGCCGACCCCGACTTCCATCGACGCGACCTCTGGGACGCGATCCAACACGGCGACTTCCCCGAATGGGAGCTCGGCCTCCAGCTCTTCGACGAGAAGTTCGCCGACGAGTTCGAGTTCGACGTCCTCGACCCGACCAAGATCATCCCCGAAGAGCAGGTGCCCGTCCGCCGAGTCGGCCGTCTCGTCCTCGATCGCATGGTCGCCAACTTCTTCGCCGAGACCGAGCAGGTCGCCTTCTGCACCCAGAACATCATCCCCGGAGTCGACTTCACCAACGATCCCCTGCTCCAGGGACGCAACTTCTCCTACCTCGACACCCAGGTCAAGCGTCTCGGCGGACCCAACTTCACCCACATTCCCGTCAACGCCCCCAAATGCCCGTTCTCCCATTTCCAGCAGGACGGTCACATGGCGATCGTCAACCCGACCACCCGAGCCAACTACGAGCCGAACTCGTGGGGTCCGGACGAGGGCGGTCCCCGCGAGGATCCCCGCCGCGGCTTCCAGTCGCTACCGACCGTCGACGCCGGCCCCAAGCGCCGTCTCCGGCCCGAGAGCTTCGCCGACCACTACAGTCAGGCCCGGCAGTTCTACGTCAGCCAGACCGAAGTCGAGCAACGCCACATCGGAGATGCCTTCGTCTTCGAGCTGAGCAAGGTCCAGCGTCCCGAGATCCGCGAACGGATCGTCGCCGGACTGCGCAACGTCGACGACGACCTCGCCCGTACCGTCGCCGACGGACTCGGTCTCGAGAAGCTCCCGCGAGCCTCCTCCCCGGCGAGCAAGCCGATCGTCGATCTCCCGCCGTCCCCGGCCCTCAGCATCCTCGCCAACCCTCCGGACAGCTTCGCCGGCCGCAAGCTCGGCATCCTCGCGACCGACGGGGCCGACGCCGAGATCCTCCTCAACCTCGTCACCGCCGCCGGCCAGGCCAAGCGTGACCGTCGAGCTGATCGCGCCGACGATCGCCGGCATCCAGACAGCCGACGGCGCCCGGATTCCCGCCGACCAGAAGATCGACGGCGGCCCTTCGATCCTCTACGACGCCGTCGTCGTCCTCACCTCGGCCGACGCCGCCCCGATGCTCGCCGCCGAGCCCGCCGCCCGGGACTTCGTCACCGACGCCTACGCCCATTGCAAGTTCGTCGGCTACACCTCCGACGCCGACGACCTCTTCGAGGCAACCGGTCTGACCAAGATGATGGACGACGGGTTCATCGAGCTCGCAACGACCCCCGACGCCGCCGGCGCCTTCTTCGAGCAGTGCGCCAAGCTCCGCGTCTGGGACCGACACAAGGCCGCCGGATAACCCCATCCTTGCGGGCTCTCGCCGGGGCTCGCCGGGGTTCGCCGGGGGCTCGCTCGCCGGCCTCGGCTCGGCGGGGGCTCGCCAGCTCGGCGGGCTCAGCGGGGCCGGCGAAGCACGCGGGGCCCGCCGCGCCGCTGAAAGCGACGCGCGGGCCCGCGGCGCTACGCGTTGATCGACGCGGCGCTACGCGTTGATCGACCGCTGAGAAGAAGACGGCGAGCTCGCCCCGTTCGACCGGGTGTTCGCGTCCCCGTTCCCGTCGGCGTCGGTCGGCCGACCGGACGCTCCACGTCCCTCCTGAAGTGACCGAACCGACCGGCGTCCGGCCTCGGCCGCGGCCACCGCCACGCGCTTGAGCTTCTCGGTTCCCGCGCCGTCGCCCTTCCGACGATCCGTCCACGCGGCCTTGGCCCGCGCGGCGGCCGCCGACGGAAGCTCGGTGACCTTCTGCTTGGCCTTCGTCGTGACCACCGACTTCACCTCGGCCACTGCTTCCCTCGCCCGGGCCTCCGCCATCGGCTTGACGTTGGCGAGCTTCTCCTTCGCCCGGGTCAGCGCAACCGGCTTGAGCTCCTCCACCTTCTCCTTCGCCCGCGCTGCCACGATCGGCGTGACCTCGGCGACCTTCTCCTTCGCCCGCGCCTGCACGGCAGGCTTCAGCTCCGCGACCTTCTCCTTCGCCCGCGCCTCGACGACGGGCTTCAGCTCAGCCACCTTATCCTTCGCCTTGGCCTGGACAACCGGCTTCAGCTCCGCGACCTTCTCCTTCGCCCGAGCCGCGACGACGGGCTTCAGCTCAGCCACCTTGTCCTTCGCCTTGGCCTGAACGACCGGCTTCAGCTCGGCCACCTTCTCCTTGGCCCGAGCCTGGACGACCGGCTTGAGCGCTTCGACCTTCTCCCTGGCCTGAGCCTTGACGTCGATCGAAGCGAGCGCGGCGACCGTCTCGCCGAGCTCCCGTCGCGTGCGCTCTATGTCCTGGCGGACTTGGCCCGCGTCTTCAGCCATGCGATGTCCTCCTTAACGCTCTTGATTGCCTGGGTCGGGGCCAGCGGCGTCGCCTTGGCCAGCCGCGCCTTGCCGACGAGGGCCAGAACGCCCGCGAGCAAGAGGTAGAAGCCGGTCACGATCAGCGCCGCCAGCCAAGGCTTGACGGCCGTGGCGAGCGCCAGGACGATCGCCGCCGTGAGCGTCAGCAGGGCGACCAGACCGAACAGCCCGGCCGACGCGAACATGCCACCGGCGACACCCGCCTCCTTCGCCTTCTCGGCCATCTCCGTCTTCGCCAGATTCATCTCCTGCCCGGCCAGCCGCCGCGCCTGGTCAGAGAATCCCTTGAGGAGATCCCCGACCGGCCGCTCCGCGAGCATCTGCCCGTCCGACCGGCCGTCGGGACTTGCCCGCAGACCTAAGGGATCAACCATTTCCTGCCTCCTTCTCCGTCGTTGGTTCAGGCGCGTCGTCGCCGGGCCATTGCCCGAGCACGCGCAAAAATCGATCGGGCTCCTGCAATCGAGGCCCCGCCGAGGCCGGCGAGGACCCCGAGGCTTGGACAGCAGCCCCACAGGCAACCCTCCAGCCGGTGCCGCCCGCTCGGCCGGTCCTGGGCTCTCTCGAATGATCCGTGTCACTGTTCTTCCCCGACACGCCGGCGATCTAACAATTCCCGTCGCGACCGTCGACGACCGACGGTTCCCGCGGCGACAGACGGTCACGCCTGATAGCTCCGGCCGATTCCGGGTAGACCCCCCGCCATCGGCTTGGCCGTCGGACGTGGACCGCCACCGTGCGACGGCGAGACCCGCCAACCAACACCGATTTCCAGGGGGCTTTCCGCGTGGCCGAGAAACCCGAGTACCAGCAACTCCTCGACGCCGCTGCCGAGGCCGCCGGCCGGCGGACCACGCCGCTGCCAACGGCCAACGACCAACCCCGATCCAACGGCCGGTCGTCGCGGTCCACTCGGCCCTCTCGGCCCGACTCGACGCGCGATCGGGCACCCAAGGGGCCCGGCGGACTCCGTCGCGGAGCCTGGGGCAAGGCTTTCAAGCGGACGATCTCCGAGTTTCGCGAGGACAACCTGACCGTCTGGGCCGCCGCCCTGACCTACTACGGAGTTCTCGCGATCTTCCCGGCCCTCCTCGCCCTGATCTCGATCCTCGCGGTGATCGGCAAGTCGGCCACCCAGCCGTTGATCGACAACCTCGCCTCCGTCGCGACCGGCCCGGCAAAGCAGATCATCACCGGCGCGATCCACAACCTCCAGAGCGGGAAGAGCACCGCCGGCGTGCTGTTCGTCGTCGCCCTCGCCGGCGCCCTCTATTCCGCCTCCGGGTATGTCGGCGCCTTCATGCAGGGATCGAACGCGATCTACGACATCCGCGAAGGCCGCCCGATCTGGAAGACGCTGCCCCTGCGGGTTCTGATCACCCTGGTTCTGCTCATCCTCCTCGCGGTCGCCGCTGTCGGCGTCACCTTCACCGGCGGGCTCGCCGTCGACGCCGGCAAGTTGATCGGCGTCGGCAGCGCCGCCGTCGCCGTCTGGGACATCGCCAAGTGGCCGGTGATCCTGCTCATCGTGATGACGATGCTCTCGATTCTCTACTGGGCCTCCCCGAACGTCAAACATCGCTTTCGGTGGGCCTCGCCCGGCGCTGTCGTCGGCGTCGTCCTCTGGCTCCTCGCATCCGCCGGGTTCGCCCTCTACGTCGCCAACTTCGGCCACTACAACAAGACATACGGGGCGCTCGGCGGAGTGATCGTCTTCCTCGTCTGGCTCTGGATCTCGAACATCGCCGTCCTCTTCGGCGCCGAGTTCAACGCCGAGCTCGAACGCGCCGCCCAGATCCAGGCCGGCCATCCAGCCAGCAAGGAGCCCTTCCTCCAGCCTCGCGAGGCACCCAGCCGCTGACCCGATCTACCAACGAGGTGACGCGTATGACGACCGAGACCCACGACCCCGACGACCAGGCCGACGACGGACTCATCGATCAGGTGACCGACGACGAGACCCCGGTCGGCGACACTCCCGAAGCCCACGACGAGCTGAGCCCCCACGACATTCCCAAGTCGCATCCCGCCTACGAGGACGTCGTCCGCCAAGCCGAAGGAACCGACGGCACGACCTCCGGGACGAGCTGACCGCCAGGCCTCGCCGGCGAGCGGTCGACGGATCAGGGAGAGGCGGACGCGGCGGGAGAGCCGGAGGTGACGGGAGCGCCGGTGGCGGCGGGAGCGCCTGAGGCGGGGGGAGAGCCTGAGGCGGCCGGAGCGCCTGAGGCGGCGGGAGCGCCCGAGCTGGCGGGAGAGTCGGACGCCGCCCGCCGATTGACGGTCATCGGCAGACCGTGGAGCGGACGCAGCGTGATCGTCGGATCGAGCACCACCTTCGCCCCGGGGATCAGATCCAGCGTGTAGCGCTGGGCGATCATCGCCGCCAGGATCACTCCCTCCATCATCGCGAACCCCTGACCCACGCAGACCCGCCGGCCCCCGCCGAACGGAAGGTACGCGTGTCTCGGGCGGGATTTCGCCGCCTCGCCGACGAACCGCCGCGGGTCGAAGCCGGCCGGGTTCGGCCAGGCCGCCGCGTCGCGGTGAGTCGTCCAAGTCGAGACCAGCACGATCGACCCCTTCGGCACCCGGTGACCCCCGAGGACGTCGTCCCCGAGCGCCCGCCGTTGGACGTGCCAGACCGGCGGATACAGGCGCATCGTCTCCTGAAAGCAGGCCTTCGTCCACGGCAGCCGGTCAGCCGCATCGGCCCCCGGCGGCTCACCGCCCAGGACTTCATCGACCTCCGCCACCAGCTGGTCGCGGGCGGCCGGGTGCTGGGACAGGAGGTAGACCATCCAGCCGAGCCCGTTCGCAGTCGTCTCGTGGCCGGCGGCGATGAACGTCATCAGCTCGTCGCGCACCTCCACCCGAGACATCGGCTCGCCCGTCTCCTCGTTGCGCGCGGCCATCAACAGGCCGAGCAGGTCCTCCCGGCCGCCGGCCGCCGCCCCGGCGCGCCGCTCGATCAATCCGTCGACGACGACGTCCATCAGGTCGACCGCCGCCGCGTGCGGCCGCCACCGCCAAAACTGCAGCTTGAACGCCCGCTCCGGCGTGATCCCCGGAATCCGCGACCCGACGACGTTGATCGGCGACCGGCCGGCCGCCCCGATCTGATGGTTGGCGGCCGCCGCCGCCGCCGAGAACGCCGCGTCCAGCGCCGTGACGTCACCCCCCAGCAGAGCCCGCCCGACCACCTCCAGCGTCATCTTCGTCATCTCGGCAGCCGCGTCGATCGTCTCGCCCGAAGCGAACCGCCCCTCCCACGCGCCCAGCGACGCGTCGGCCGCGGCGACCATGTGCTCGGCGAACGGGACCAGATGGCGCTGGGCGAACATCGGTGCCACGAGAGACCGCTGGCGCTGCCACGACTCCCCCTCGTTGGTGACGAGGCCCCTCCCCAGGAGACGCCACATCAGCTCATAGATGTCAGCCTTCACGTAGTTGTCCTGATTGCTGACCAGCACGTGCTTGACCTGCTCGGCTCCCCGGACGACGAACAGTGGGCCGCCGAAGATCTCGAGCAGCACGACATCCCCGTAGACCCGCGCCACATGATCCATCGCCTCCAACGGGTCCCGCCCGATCATCGCCAGCACCCGGGCCAGGTCCAACCCCCGCGGGCCCGGGGCACCCGACGAAGACGCGCCCGCTCGGCGGCCGCGGGCGAGCGCCCGGCCTCGGTCGACGGCCGCGGCGCGTACGCTCCCCGACCGACGGGCGATCGCCGAGCGAACGGCGGTATTCACGGGCATCGCATGCGGTCTTTCTCCTCGGCCGGACGGCCCACCGGCGGTTGGCCAGGACGGTGGCCGGGACGAGCGGCCAGCCGGCGTCCTACCCGCGTCCAGCATCCCCAATCTGCCTCTTCGCCGCCTCGACGCCGGTCCGGAACACGCCTTCGGTACACGTTGCGCTCCGGACGATACGCCCCGGCCGACCACCGCGCGCCGACCGTCCCTGTCGGCGGTCGGCCGGTCGACCTCGACGCCGCGCGCGGCCCGATCCGTCTTCGGAGCCCCAGCATCTGGGCGTCTCGACCCCGTCCGAGCAGCCGTCGACCAGCCGTCCGGTCCTCCAGCTCGCAGCCGGCCGCAAACTCCGAACCATTAGGCTCGCCGGATGGCAGAAGGGCCACCTGGGCCGGAGCAGGCACCTCATAGCACCGCCCACGACCAGCCCCGGCCCCGTCCCGAGCCTCCGCGCGAGCCGCCGAGATCGACCGGCCGCCCCCAGCTCCCCCGCCCGCAGGTCCGCGCCCCCGGGGCCAAGCGGGCCATCGTGATCGGCGCCGGGTCCTTCGGCACCGCGATCGCCGTTCTCCTCGTCCGCGGTGGTCTCCGCACGACCCTCCAGACGCGCACCGACGAGCAGGCCGCCGTCCTCGTCGAGGCCCGCGAGAACGTCGTCTACCTCCCGGGCGTCGAGCTGACCCGCGACCTCCGCATCGAGCCGGTGTCCGCCGGCCTCCACCGGGCCGACTACGTCTTCCTCGGCGTCCCCTCGGTCGGCCTCGCCGAGGTCATCAACGGGCTCGTCGACGCCGGCCTCAGCCGCCGCGCCGCGGTCGTCTCACTCTCGAAGGGCCTCGTCGCCCCGACCGGCAGACCGCCGACCGTCGCCCTCCGCGATCGCTTCGGACCCGAGCGGGTCGCCTGCATCGGCGGACCTGCCCACGCCGACGAGATGGTCACGGCCGGCGCCGGCCTCGTCGTCGCCTCGACCGACGAAGCCCTCGCCCAGGCCCTCGCCAACGTCTTCACCCGCGCCGGCGTCGTCTGCGAGCAGTCGAACGACCCGATCGGAGTCGAGCTCGCCGGCGCCGCAAAGAACGCCGCCGCCCTCGCCTCGGGCGCCACCGAAGCCCAGGGCCTCAACGCGGCCGGCGCCGCCGCCGGCCACATCTTCGCCGAGGTCTGGCGCTTCGCCGAGACCCAGGGCGCCCGCCCCGAGTCGATGATCGGCCTCGCCGGGACCGGCGATCTCGTCGCCACCGCCCTCGCTCCCCAGAGCCGCAACCGCCGCGCCGGCGAGCTGCTCGCCGAAGGCGTCCCCGCATCCGAGATCCACGACCGTGTCGGCCAGGCCGTCGAATCCCTCGAGTCGGTCCCCCTCCTCGCGCTCGCCCTCGAGCGAGCCGGGTTCGCCGCCCCGGTCACCGGTGCCCTTGCCAAGCTGATCTCCGGCGAGCTCCCGCTCGAAGACTGGGTCGCTCTCGTCCGCGCGACGATTCCCCCGCCGGCCGGCTGGACCAGCCCATCCCGCGGCCTGCGGTTCCGCATCCGCGAGTGGTTTCGCGCCCATTCTCCCCGTCGTCGCAGGCTCCCCCGCCGACGCCCCTAGGTCCCACCGTCGGGCTCGGTCGGCACAGAAAGTAGTGTCTCCGCCCGGCCAGACGGGTAACGGATGGCCCTAGGGTAAGCCGGCGGTCAACGCTGGCGGCGTCACCTCCGGCGCCCCCGCGCTCGGCCCCGGACTCAACACCGATGTCGAGGTGATTCGCGATGGCCGACCGAACACTGGCTGACCCGGCCGCCGACCGGCCGGACCCGGCTCTCCGCCGATGGATTGCGACCATGCTGACCTGTCCCCGCTGCGGGCTCTCGATCCGCGGCCGCCTTCCCGCGCTCGCACCCCACCGCTGCCCCCGGTGCCTCGTCCGCAAGCGTCTCGTCGTCGCCCTCGAGCCGGCTCCCCCCGCCTTCCCTGCGATCTCCCGACCACCCTCCTCCGCCGCCTCCGGACGGTCGGCTCCCGGCCCGCTGTAGCCGCTGAAGCCCGCTGTAGCCGCTGAAGGCGTGGTCGCCGTCCCCCCAGGTCTCCCGAGACACGAATGACATGCCGTCCGGGTCCGCCCGCGCGGGCAGACCGTCGGCCCGCGACGCCGGGCCGACCTCGTCGGTGTTTGACCGCCGATCTTCTGACCGATCGGGCGACTCCCTCGCCCGTCTCGAGCAGTCCGCGCGTCAGCCGTAGCCCCCGATCGCCCATTGAACTACGGACCCGATCCCCCATTCGAAGCACCCGATCGTCCGTTTGAAGCACCCGATTCGTCCGTTTGAAGCACCCGATTCGTCCGCTTGACGGACCCGATCGCCCGTTTGAAGTTCGACCCGATCGAACAACTTGACTACGGACGTCCCGCGAGAAAGGTTCCGAATGTCCCTCAGCTTCTCGATAGACCTTCCCCGCGACCCGTCCGCCAGTCGACTCGCCCGCCGGCAGGTCGCCGACCGACTCGCCGCGACGCTCGACCCGTCCGTGCTGGCTGACGTGACGCTCGCCGTCAGCGAGCTCGTGACCAACGCCCTGCTCCACGGGAGCGGCAGGATCGAACTTCACATCGAAGCCGACGACCGCTTCGTCAAGGGTGAGGTCGTCGACGCCGGCCGCGGCCTCGAGCAGCGGATTCGCGAGCACGGCGTCGAAGGTCCCGGCCTGCGGATCGTCGGTCGCGTCGCCGAGAAGTGGGGCGTCTTTCAGGGCACGACACACGTCTGGTTTGAGATTCCCGTGTCCGGGACAGACGACGATCAGGTGAATCCCATCGTCGGCGAGCCCCCGCGCGACGAGCTGCCCGACACCTAGCGCAGGAACGGTTGCAACCCCGGCTGCCGCCGTTGTATGCTCTTCTGTGGACGAGCGGCGTCTGGTCAAGGCCCCAATCGGACATTGTTGGCACGTAGCGGACGGAAAGCCAGGGATCTCCGATCACCGATCTACTCAGCATCTCGACGGTCGAGCGCGACGCCGGTCTCATGATCGTCGCCGAAGGTGAGCTCGACCTTTCCACGGCACCCCTCCTCGACGCCGCCGTTCTGGCCGCCGAGGCAACCGGTGCGGCCGTCATCACCGTCGACATCGACGCCGTCACCTTCATCGACTCGACCGGCCTCCGCGCCCTGATCGAAGCCCAGCTCCGCTCCCAGCAGAACGGCAACCGCCTCCGCCTGACGAAGGGCGCCCCCCAGGCCCAGCGGCTCTTCGCGCTCGCAGCCGTCGACGACATCCTCCCCTTCGTCGACAACTGAGATGGACGCCGTTGTCAAGGGCGTTCGGTGAGTTTGGTTTTGGTGGTCTGGTCATGGCGGTGGGTGCTGGGGTCGGGTGACCAGCGCGAGGTCAACGACGACTGTCACTCTGAGATACGCGGGTCGGAACCGCAGGACAGTGTCCGGTCGTGAGCTGCCTCGCACTAGGGTCGCGAGTCGGAATCGCATAGTTGTCTCGAGGGTCCTCCGGGCCTGGCGCGCTGGTCGCCCGACCCCAGCGGGATGGACTTGATTGGTTAGGCGGTGGCCTCCTGGCGGCGGTTGGGCTGGCTGGTCAGCTCGGCCCAGATGAACGCGGCGAGCTCGCGGGCGATCGCGACGTTCACGACGGTTGAGCGCTTCCCGCGTTCGGTGAGGTGGTGCCAGCGGCGGTGGAGCCGGATCTGCGCCTCCCAGGCGCGATCAGACGGCTCGAGGCCGCCGCTGGGTCGGCGAGGTCGGTGACGGTAGTGCCAGGCAGCTTCGACGAGCAACCGGCGGGCGTGACGGTTGCCGGTCTTGGTGATGTGACCGCGGTGCTGCTGGTCACCTGAGGAGTACTCGGTTGGGGTGATCCCCAACCAGGACGCGAGCTCGCGTGGATGGCCGAAGCGCCGGAAGTCGCCGATTTCCGCAATCAGTCCCAGCGCTGTCCGGGTCGCGATCCCGCGAAACGCGGTGAGCGCCGAGACCCTGCCGGCCCAAGGATCGCGGCTGGCGATCTGCTCGAGGTCGCCGTCGAGGCGGGCGAGCTGGCGATCGAGGCCCTCGAGATGGAGCAGCATCTGCTCAAGCGCGGCGTGCGCGAGGTCGTCGTCGAGGCGCTGCTGGCCCACCCATGCCCGGTGCATCTTGGTCCACGCCTTCTTGCCTTCGCGGTAGACGCGGCCGTGACGCAGCAGCTGCTTGGCGACGCGGTGCCGCGCGGCGGTCCTCGCGCAGCGCAGGTCATCGCGGCAGCGCATCAGATCGCGCAGCCCCTCGGTCTGCGCGTCCGGAGGATCGACGAACACCAACTCGCCGGCGCGGAACAGTCGCACCAGCTTCTTCGCGTCGCGACGATCGGTCTTCACGCGATCACCGGCGCGAACCGGAACGAGCGACGGCGCGATCACGTCACACGCCACGCCGATCCCCGACAACAGCCGCAGCAAGTCAAACCCGCCGGGCCCCGCCTCGTAGGCAACCGCCAGCCCCGCCGCACCGCCGAGGCGTTCAACGAACCGACGCACAGCGTTCGCCGTCGTCTCGATTCGATGAATCTCGGGCTGACCGCCAGCCGGCGGGAGCACCGCAGCGACGATCGAGAGCTTATGGACATCCAGAGCGACCCACAGACGCACATCCACAGGCGCGTTAGAGCTAACGTCCGGCACGGGCTGGTCCTTTCTGAGATTCGTATGCGGCTCTGGCCGCGCGGTCAACAACCGCCACGCACGCTAACCCGCGACAGATACGAAAGCCGAGGGCCAGCCCACAACCTCGGCGTCCATACTGACTAGCCCCGCCGGCGACGACTAGCCTCGCCTGGCGAACTACTAGCCCCGCCGGCGACGACTAGCCTCGCCTGGCGAACTACTAGCCCCTCCGGCGCATCAGCGTCGTGATCACAGCCTCATAGACCCCCTGCCCGTACGCCCCCTCGGCCACCCGTACGTTCGACCGACCCGCGATCGCCTCCCGCAGGCTCGGATCCCGGTCGATCGCGTTGGCCACCAGCCAGAACTCTCCGACGTATCCCGCCGTCCCCAGATCCTCCCGCGAGTCGCCGACCCCCATCGTCTCCGACCGGTGGACTCCCCGCGCCGCCTGATGCGCCGCGACCCCCATCGCCTTCGACGCGCCGACCGGCAGCAGGTGATAGCTGCGGACGTGCTCGCAACCCGCCAGCCCCGCCGACCGCCGGTCGACCACCCCGTTGTCGAGCAGCCGCAGATCCCCATGCCCCTCCGCCGCCAGCAGCCCGTCGACCTCGCCGACATCGACCTGCCCCCGCAGCAGGTGCGAGAACTCCCGTCCGACGTGCCACGGCTCGTGGTACTCGAGCCGTCCCGCATACCGCTCCAGCAGCAGGTCAGGCGCGCCCGAGTCCCGGATCCGATCGTGCACCGACACCGACCCCGGCCCGTGGGAGCCGGTCAGCCAATGCTCCTCTCCCTCGAACACCAGCACGCTCCCCGCTTCATAGATGTACGACGTCGCCCCGATCAGCCGCGCGTTCTCGAACATCGTCGCCTTCCTTCGGCCCGACATCAGGACGATCTCGACATCCGCCCGCAGGCACGCCTCGACGGCTCGCGCCCCCAGCAGCGAGACTCCCCCGTCGCCGTCGTGCACGAGCGACCCGCCCCGCCCGAGCAGCGTCCCGTCGAGGTCGAGATAGACGCACCGGAGCACTCCGCCTACTATGCCAAGGGGTGCCCGGACCACGCCTCTCGACACCCACCGGACCCGACCGACAAGCCATCTGGGACTCGATTCTCGCCGACGATCGCGTCGTCCACACCGCCGCCGACCACAGCCGCCCAGCCAGCCTCGTCGACCTTCCCGACGATCTCCACCCCACCGTACGCGACGCCCTCCTGCGGGTCGGCATCGACGGCCTCTACTCCCACCAGGCCGCCGCCCTCGCCGCCGCGGCCGCCGGCCCCGTGATCGTCACGACCGGCACCGCGTCCGGCAAATCGCTCTGCTTCCACCTCCCGATGCTCGAAACCCTCGCCCACGACCCCAAGGCCCGGGCCCTCTACCTCTATCCGACGAAGGCCCTCGCCCAGGACCAGGCCCGCGCGATCAACGCCCTCGGCCTGTCGACGCGGATCCGCCCGGCGATCTACGACGGCGACACCCCGTCCGAGGCGCGGACGCAGATCCGCCAGAAGGCCAACGTGATCCTCACCAACCCCGACATGCTCCACCTCGGGATCCTCCCCCGCCATACGTCGTGGGAGGCGTTGTTCGCCAACCTCGCGATCGTCGCGATCGACGAGGCCCACGTCTACCGCGGCGTCTTCGGCTCCCACGTCGCCAACGTCATCCGCCGCCTGCGGCGGATCGCCGCCGCCTACGGCACCGAGCCCCGCTTCCTGCTCGCCTCGGCGACGATCGCCAACCCGCTCGACCTCGCCCAGCGGCTCACCGGCTTCGACGAGATCGCCCTGATCGACCGCGACGGATCCCCGGCCGGCCGCCGGCGGATCGCCGTCTGGAACCCGCCGCTGACCGACGAGGCGCTCGGCCTGCGGCGCTCAGCCCTCGCCGAGGGCGCCGAGCTCCTCGCGCGGCTGGTCGCCGACGGCGTCCGCACGATCTGCTTCGTCCGCTCCCGCAAGGCCGTCGAGCTCGTCAGCCGGATGGCCCGATCCGCGCTCGACGATCTTGGCGCCGGCCAGCTCGCCTCCCAGATCACGCCCTACCGGGCCGGCTACACGTCTGAGCAGCGGCGCGAGATCGAGCGCCGTCTGGCGGCCGGCGAGCTCCGCGCCGTCGTCACTACCGACGCCCTCGAGCTCGGCATCGACGTCGGCGGCCTCGACGCCGCGATCGTCATCTCGTTTCCCGGAACCGTCGCCAGCCTCCGGCAGATGTGGGGCCGGGCCGGCCGGCGCGGGGGTGGGCTCGCCGTCTACATCGCCGGCGACGACGCCCTCGACCAGTTCTTCGCCCGCCACCCCCAGGAGTTCCTCGACCGGCCGGTCGAAGCCGCGATCCTCGACCACGAATCCGAGGAGATCCACCTCCAGCACCTCGTCTGCGCCGCCCACGAAGGACCCCTCGACCCCGTCTCGGACGCCGAGTTCTTCGGCCCCCGCCTGCTCGCCTACGCCGAGCGCCTGGTCGGGACCGGCGACCTCCGGCGCAAGGCGGCCGGCAGGGGTCAGCATGGCGAGGCCAGGGGTCCGGGCGGGGACGTCTTCGTCGTCCGCCGGCGCGAGCGCTACCCCGCCGGCGACGTCTCGCTGCGGTCGGCGTCGGCCGAGCGGTTCGCGATCATCGAAGCCCGGACCGGCGAGGTCCTCGGGTCAGACGACGCCAGCCGGGCGTACTCGACCCTCCACGAAGGCGCCGTCTACCTCCACCTGGGCGCCCGCTACCTCGTCCGCGCGCTCGACCTCGAAGCCCGCGAGGCCGTCGTCGAGCCGTTCGACGGCGACTACTACACCCAGCCGAAATCCGAGACCGAGACCCTGATCGAGCGGCTGCTCGACCGGCGGGAGGCGACCGGCGTGACGCTCTCGTTCGGGCGGGTCCTCGTCACCGAGACGGTGATCGCCTACCAGCGGCGGCATGCGGGCGACCACCACCCGATCGACATCACCGCCGTCGATCTACCCGCCCGGACGATCCAGACCCAGGCGCTCTGGTTCGAGCCGGGCCGGCTGCTTGCCGACGAGTTTCCGATCGACATCCTGATGGGGTCGCTGCACGCGACCGAGCACGCCCAGATCGCCGTCCTCCCGCTGATCGCGATGTGCGACCGGTGGGACATCGGCGGCCTCTCGACGAACGCCCACATCCAGACCGGCGGGCCGACGATCTTCATCCACGAGGCCCACCACGGCGGCGTTGGGATCGCCCGCCAGGCGTTTCGCGAGTTCGAGTCCGTCGTCGCCGACGCCCACCGGCTGATCGGCGAATGCCCGTGTGAGAAGGGCTGTCCGTCGTGCGTCCAGTCACCGAAATGCGGGAATCTCAACGAGCCGCTGTCAAAGCGCGGGGCCCTCGAACTGCTCTCGAGGATGCGGGAACCGGCAGGCTTACGTCGGCAACCGCGTACCATCCGCCGCTAGCGTGGGTGCACAACAAGCAATACCGCGAGACCGCGGGCGCCAACGCGTGTCGATCACATCGGCCAGCAACACAGGCGAGCGGCTGGTCTGGGCGGTCTCTGGTGGGACGCTGGCGATCCTCGGCGTGGTCGCTCTGATCCTGCTCGTAGCGGGGGTCTTCAACGCGAGCGGCGCTCCCTCGCCGCTTCCGGCGGCCGAGCAGCCGTGGGTCCAGGAGGGCCAGACCAACCGGATCGCCCTCCGCGAGGGCTGGGTCCGGCGACTCGATCCCAACGACCACGGCTACAACCACGACTGGCCGGCCGGCAGCTTCGTCGGCACGTCGGTCACCGTTCCCAACGACGCCAACCCCAGGCCGATCACCGGCCCGGCCGGGATCCAGAACTTCAAGGGGTCGATCGCCTGGTACCGGACGAAGTTCACGATCCCGACCGACGGCGTCTACCAGCTCGACTTCCAATCGGTCTCCCAGCACGCGACCGTCTGGATCGACGGGACCCAGGTCGGCAACTCCCACACCGGGACCTACCTCCCGTTCGCCCTCCGCTTCCAGACGGCCGCCGGCCCCCACACGCTCGTCGTCCGCGCCGACTACCGCGACCCGGCTGCCCAGAGCGCGGCCGGCTTCCACCGGACGTGGTTCAACTTCGGCGGAATCAACGGCGAGGTCACGCTCCGGCCGGTCGGGGCCACCGATCTCACGAACCCGACGATCCACACCCGCCTCGCCCCGGCGTCCGACGGGTCGGTCGAGGCCGTCGTCAGCGTCAGCGTGTCGGTCGAGAACAACGGCCCCGCGCGGACCCTGACGCCGAAGGGGAGCCTCCACCCGGCCGACGGGACCGACGGCGGCGCGACGATCAACTTCCCGTCGATCGACCTCGCCGCAGGCGAGTCCCAGACGGCGTCGGCGGTCGTGACGATCGACCACCCGAAGCTCTGGTCGACGACCAGCCCGACCCTCTACGACCTGACCCTCCAGGCCGACGGGGCCAGCGACTACAAGGTCGACGTGGGACTCCGTGAGGTGACGACCACAGCCGACCACCACATCCTCCTCAACGGCCAGCCCCTCGTCCTCCGGGGCGCCTCGATCCAGGAGGACAGCCGCGGCCGGGGAGACGCCCTGACGCCGGCCGACCAGGACTCCCTCGTCTCCGAGCTGCGGACGCTCAACGCCAACGCCACCCGCTCCCAGCACCCGCTCGACCCGGGCCTCCTCGAGCGGCTCGACGCCGCCGGGATCGTCGTCTGGCAGGGGATCGGACCGGTCGACGCGTCCGGCAACTGGGCCTCGAACACCCCCGCCCTCGAGCTCCTCGCCGAGACGCGGGCCAAGACCACCGTCAACCAGGCCCAGGCCCACCCGTCGATCATCGCCTGGAACCTCGCCAACGAGGTCGGTGACAACGGCCACCGGGGCGGCCAGATCCCCTATGTCACGCACCTCGCCGACTGGATCCACGGCAACGACCCCGGCCGGCTCGTCGCCCTGGACATCTGGGGTCCCCACCCGCCGATCGTCCCCGGCCCGATCTACGCCCACATCGACGCGATCGGCGAGACCGACTACCTCGGGTGGTACGAGGCCCCCCTCGACGACCACCCGGTTGCCCTGGCCGCGGCGATCCGGTCTCGCCTGGGCAACCTCCATTCCCTCTTCCCCGCCAAGGTCCTGATCGTCTCGGAGTTCGGCGCCGAGGCCAACAGCCTCAACAACAGCCTGTCGGAGCCGGGCGGCTACGACTACCAGACACACAATCTCGTGACCCACATCAAGACCTACGAGACGCTCCCCTTCCTCAGCGGGATGCTCGTCTGGGACCTCCGCGACTTCGCCGTCGCCCCGACCTTCGCCGGCGGGTCGATCCGCCGGCTGGTGCCGAACATCCAGCTCGTCAAAGGGCTCAATCAGAAGGGCCTGATCAACTACGTCGGGTCGCCGAAGCCGTCGTTCGACGTCGTCAAGAACCAGTTCGCGATGCTGGCCGCCCGGGAGTCCGGGCCGGCTGGGGCGGGGCAGGGGTCTGGCTCGCCCTAGTCGGGGGCTGCTCTGGGCCGGCGGACGGCGGGCGCGAGCGAGGAGGGGAGATCCCGCCGGCGGGTGGGGGTCGGGCAGGGCCCTACGGCAGGCCGATGCGGGGGCCTTACGGCAGGCCGATGCGGGCCGGCGGCCAGTAGATGACGAAGGCGTCGCCGATCACCCATGACGTCGGGATCGGTCCCCAGTAGCGGCTGTCGTCCGAGTTTCCGCGGTTGTCTCCCATCACGAAGATCTCGCCCTTGGGGATTGTGATCGTCTGATGTAGGTCGCACGCCGGGCCGCCATTGCACGGAGCGATGTACGGATCGGACTCGCCGACGCCGTTGCGCACGACATGGCCACGCCGGATCGAGATCCGGTCTCCGGCGACGGCGACGACCCGCTTGATGAATGTCACCGACGACCGCTGGGGGACCGACTGGGGGCAGGGGCTGGACGGTCCGTGCGGCTGAGCGCACGACACCGGCATCGCCTCGGCCCCGACCGGTGGGTTGAAGACGACGATCTGGCCGACAGTCGGCAACGCGCCTGTCTCGTGTGGTATTCGGTCGACCAGGACGCGATCGCCGTCGCGGAGCGTCGGCTCCATCGACGCGCTCGGGATCTTGTACGGCTTGACCGCGTACGCCTGCACGCAGAAGGCCAGGCCGGCGGCGAACACCACCGTGAGGACGAGCTCGACGAACTTGTTCTGGCGCGCGCGCGCTACCAGCCGCATGCGCGGCTCAGTCTCCGTTCCCGCGAGCCATCTTGCGCAGGTCGAGGGCCGTGTCGAGGATCTCCTCGGAGACACCATGCTCCCGGGCGACCTCCCGGAGCGTCCGGCCCGATCGGGTCGCCTCTGCGACGATCGTGCTCGCCAGGTCGTAGCCGATGTGCGGGTTGAGCGCGGTCGCCACGGCCAGCGTCGACTCGGCGCTCCGCTGGGCGCCGGCCAGATTCGGCGTGATGCCGGCCACGCACTTCGTGTTCAGGACGGTCACCGCGCTCGCCAGCAGGCCGATCGACCCGAGCAGGTTGCGGGCGATCAGCGGAATCCGGACGTTCAGCTCGAGGTTCCCCTGCATCCCGCCGATCGTGATCGCCAGGTCGTTGCCGATCACCTGGGCCGCGACCTGGAGGACGACCTCCGGGATCACGGGGTTGACCTTGCCGGGCATGATCGAAGACCCCTTCTGGAGCTCGGGCAGGAACAGCTCGCCGATCCCGGCCCGCGGACCCGAGCCCATCAGCGCGAGGTCCTGGGCGATCTTCGTCAGCGAGACCGCGAGCACCTTCAGGGCGCCCGAGCACTCGACGAGGGCGTCGCGGTTGGCCTGCGCCTCGAACGGGTCCTCCGGCGCGGCGACCGGCAGATCTGTCTCGGCGGTCAGGCGGTCGCGCACCATCCCGGCGAAGCTCGCGTGCGTGTTCAGGCCGGTTCCGGTCGCCGTCCCGCCCAGCGGGACCTGGGCGACGCGCGGCAGGGTGTCGGCGATCCGCGCCCGGCCGAGGCGGATCTGCGCGGCGTAGCCGGAGAACTCCTGGCCCAGCGTGACCGGGACGGCATCCATCAGGTGGGTCCGGCCGGCCTTGACGATGTCCTTGAAGCTCTCGGCCTTCGTCTGGAGGGCCAGCTCGAGGCCTTCGAGCGCAGGGAGCAGCTGGCTGGTGACCTGCTCGAGCACGGCGAGGTGGACCGCCGACGGGAAGACGTCGTTCGACGACTGACCCATGTTGACGTGGTCGTTCGCGTGGACTCCCTCGCCCGCGAGTGCGGCGATCACCTCGTTGGCATTCATGTTCGTCGACGTCCCCGACCCCGTCTGGAAGACATCGATCGGGAATTGATCGTCGTGCTTGCCGGCAGCCACCGCTCCCGCCGCCGCGGCGATCGACGCGGCGATCTCCCGGTCGAGCAGGCCGAGCTCGCCGTTGACCTCGGCCGCGGCCGCCTTGATCCTCCCGAGCCAGTGGACCACCGCCGCCGGCACGGGCTCGCCGGAGATCGGAAAATTCTCGATCGCCTTGCGCGTCTCTCCTCCGTAGAGGGCTGTGAACCCAGGATCGGGGTCGGCTGGCGTCATCGGGTCGTCCTCTCCTCTCGTGGTCGTCGCCAAGTTACACGCAGAACGCCGCGAGCTCGCGCGCCAAGCCGACCGGATCGTCGTAGGAGAGGAGGTACCCCGCCCCCTCGAGCACCCTCAGCTGAGCCCCGGGGATCAGATCGCGGGCCTCCTCGGCGAGCGCAAGCGGGTACTCGGGATCGGCATCGGCCCATAGGAGGAGGACCGGCGGCTCGAGGAGTGGGTACGCGTCGAGCAGCTCCGTCTGGGCCCCTGCCGGCCAGCGGGCGGCAAAGCGAGCCCACGACCGGGCGAGCTCGACGTTGCCGCCGACGTCGGCGAACGCATGACGGACGAGATCCGTCGCCTCCGGCGCCCCCCTCGCGGACAGGCGGGTGCCGAGCTCCGGCCGGAAGACGAGCTGCGCACCGTGCGAGAGGGCCCGTCTGAGGCCCGGGACGGCTGCCGTCCGGGCGGCCAGCCGCCAGGCCCGCCGGAGTCCGGCGTGGTTGGCGCTGCCGTGCATCCGGTTGGGCATCAGGACGATCCGCGACGGGGCGATCTGGCCGCCGAGAACCGCGAACAGGATCAGCTCGGCCCCCAGCTCGTGGCCGGCGAGCATCGGCGCAGGACCGAGAACCTCGGCGCTGAAGCCGGCGAGGACGTCGACGAACCAGTCGCGCGTGTACGGGTGTCCCGGGCCGATCTCCGAGTCGCCGTGGAGGGGGAGATCCGGCAGGACCAGGCGGAAGCGATCTGAGAGCGAGTCGACGACCGGCTCCCATTCCCTGTAGGAGAGCATCGTCGAGTGGACCAGTGCCAACGTCGGTCCCGTGCCCGTCTCACGGTAGGCGACCCGCGTCCCGTCGGGATGGTGATAGAGGCGTAGCCTCACCGCGTCGCGAGCGGTGACCGTCTACCCAAGCGCCTGCCTGACATCGTCCAATCGTATTGCCCCGACCGACAACGTCCGGGCCGGGAGCTAGCCTCCCGCCGATGGACCTCGTCCCGGGTGATCCGCTCGCTCACCGCGCCCTCGATTCACTCCTCCGGGCCGAGGCCAGCGTCCGCCGGCGGCTGTCGGTCGAGCTCCAGCGCCGCGGCCTGTCGGCCTCCGGGTTCTCCGTCCTCGTCGTCCTCAACACCGCCGGCGGCGAGCTCGAGATGCGTTCGCTGCGGGCTCGCCTACGGATGACCAAGGCCAACGCCAGCGAGGTTGTCACGACGCTCGAGACCGCCGGTCTCGTCGGCCGGCGCCGCCTGGCGAACGACCGACGGGCCCAGGCAGTGGCGCTCACGGCGCCCGGCCGGGACGCCGTCGACCGCCTGTTTCCCGAGCACACGCAGCGAGTCGCCGACGCGTTCGCCGTGCTCGACGAGGCCGAGAAGCGGTCGCTCGCCCAGATCTGTCGTAAGCTCGCCGCCTGAGGCGCTCACCCCCGCGTGGAGGGGCTCACGCCCGCGGGGGAGGATCGCTCCCACGCGTTGAGGCTCTCTCCCGCCCGGGGGAGGATCCTTCGGCTCGAGGCGGCCACTCGACCAGGATCCCCCATCTGGCCGATTGACGTGGGTCGTCCAACCCGCTAAAGCCTGTGTCGTGTCCCGCGAAAGACCGCGTCGTCCTCCCGCCGGGAACGAATCCTCCCGAACCGAGCGTCTCGCGCATGCGACGCCGACCGGCCTCCATGTCGTGACCGCCAACTTCCGTGTCCTGATCGCGAACGAGCGTCCCGATCAGGCTGCGGTGCTCGCGAAGGTCGTCGCCGCGCTCGGGTACGAGGTCATCGCCCACGAGGCCGACGTCGAATCCGTGGCCGCCGCGACGGCCCGCGAGCACCCCGACGTAGCCCTGGTCGGGCTTGGCATCTCCTCGGACGCGGCGCTCGAGATGATCGACAAGATCGTCCACGAGGCGACCTGCCCGGTGATCGCCGTAATCTCCGTCGAGGAGCCTGCCTACATCCGCGAGGCGGCCCGACGAGGTGTGTTTGCGTACATCGTGGACACCACACCCGATGGCCTCCAGTCGGCGATCGACGTCACCCTCCAACGCTTCGCCGAGTACCACAACCTCCAGGGAGCGTTCGGCCGCCGAGCGATCATCGAGCAGGCCAAGGGAATCCTCATGGCGCGACACTCGGTCGACGCCGAGGCAGCTTTCACGATGCTCCGCGACGAGTCCCAGACCAGCGGCAACCGGCTCGCCGACATCGCCGCCGCGGTCGTCCAGAGCTTCCTCCTCCTCGTCCCGCCGAAGGCTCGTCCAAACTGATTGGGGCAGTGACTGCGTCAAGTAGAATTGACCATCACTGTGACACCTCGGGAGTTCAACGCAGACGCTGCCGCCGCCGTCCTCTCCGCCCTGCGGTCGGCCCGCGACCACGGCAGCGCAGAAGCCGCCCTGCGGGCGAACGGGGTCGATCTTCCTGGCCGCGGAGTACTCGAGGGTGTGTCGGACGAGCTCGAAGCACTCCTCGCCTGCTCGGCCGCTGATTCCCCGCTCAGAGAAGCGCTCGCCCTCGGCTATCTCGCCGGCGCCTCGGCGCCCCCCCGGGGCAGTCGCCGAACAGGCGAATCCACGTGGTTCCTGATCGATCGAGACCTCGTCGTCCGGGGCGCCCACGGCGAATCGATGCGCCGACTGCCGTGGCTCGACGCCGACCTCTTCGTCGAGCGCCAGATCCCCGACATCCGCGAGGTTCCGGCCGCCGTCAGATCACTCAGCGTCGCACACTACTCAGCTGCCCTGGCCGGCGTACGCAGCAGGTTCGTCTTCACGAGCTACGGGCACACCTTCTCGATCGACGCGGTCCCCGTCCACCATGACGGCAACCGTGAGACCGTCCAAGCCGTCCTCGCGCTCGCGACCCCCGCTCGGTCGCAGACCGGGGCAGCCACCGCGTACGAAACCGCCGCCGAGCGCCTCGCGGGGTTCGCCGAGCGCGCTGAGGAGCGCGGCGAGCTCCACCGACTCGCCGGTCGGAGCGCTGCGCAGGCCGTCGAACGGGGTGCGGCCGAGCGAGCCAGGCGGGCGGCGGAGCGAGCCGCACTCAACGCCCGGCGGCTGCGCTCCCGCGAAGCGGCCGGCGGATCGGTCGGCGGGCCTTCGCTCTCGCCGCGCGAGACGCAGGTCCTCGAGCTCGCCTCGCGCGGCCTCACGTCGCCCGAGATCGCAGAGCAGCTCGTCGTCAGCAGGGCGACGATCAAGACACACCTCGGGAACGTCTACGCCAAGCTCGGCGTCACCGGCAAGGCGGCGGCCGTCGCCGCCGCGATGCGCCGCGGCCTGATCGACTAGAGGACGCCCGCGGGCCGGACCCGCGACGGGGTCCCGGGAGGCCGCCCACCTAGAATCATCAGGCCGTGTACCGCCCCGTCGACCCCCAGCAGTCCTTTCCCGACCTCGAGCTGGTCGTCCTCGACCGCTGGCGCGAGCGCGACGTCTTCGCCGAGTCGCTCCGCCGCCGGGTCGACGCCGAGCCCTGGGTCTTCTACGAGGGCCCACCGACGGCCAACGGCCGCCCGGGGGCCCACCACGTCCTGGCGCGCGTCTTCAAGGACATCTATCCCCGCTACAAGACGATGCTCGGCTACCGGGTCGAGCGCAAGGGCGGCTGGGACTGCCACGGTCTGCCGGTCGAGATCGCCGTCGAGAAGCAGCTGGGCCTCGAGTCCAAGGACGAGATCGAGGCGTACGGGATCGCGGCCTTCAACGCGCGCTGCCGGGAGTCGGTCTTCGAGTTCCTCGACGATTGGAACCGCCTGACCGAGCGGATCGGCTTCTGGATCGACCTCGACGACGCCTACCGGACGCTCGACGACTCCTACGTCGAGTCGGTCTGGTGGGCGATCGATCAGATCCACTCCAAGGGCCTGCTCTACGAAGGTCACAAGGTCGTCCCCTACTGCCCCCGCTGCGGGACCGCGCTCTCCTCCCACGAGGTCGCGCTCGGCTACCGGGACGTCGAGGACCCGTCGGTCTACGTGGGGATGCCAGCCGCCGGGGACCACGGACCACTCCGCTCGGGCGACGAACTGCTGATCTGGACGACGACCCCGTGGACGCTCGTCGCCAACGCGGCGATCGCCGCCGACCCCGATCTGATGTACGTCCGCGCCCGACTCGACGGGACGGTCTACGTGCTCGCCGAGTCGCTCGTCGACCGGGTGCTCGGCGATCGCGCCGAGGTGCTCGAGATCTTCGCTGGCCGGGAGCTCGACGGCGCCCACTACCAGCCGCCGTTCGACTACATCCCGACCGAGAGCTGGGGCGACCGGGGCCACACGGTCCTGATCGGCGACTTCGTCTCCGACAGCGACGGGACCGGCCTCGTCCATACGGCAATCGCCTTCGGCGAGGACGACTACCGACTCGGCACGACTGCTGGGTTGACGGTCGTCAACCCGGTGCGAGTCGACGGGACCTACGACGAGCGGATCGGCTCCTACGCCGGACGCAACGTCCGTGACGCGAACGACGACCTGATCGCAGACCTCCGCGACCTCGGCCGGCTCTTCCGAGCCGAGCTGCGCGAGCACTCCTACCCCCACTGCTGGCGGTGCGGAACGCCGCTGATCTATTACGCCAAGCCGTCCTGGTACATCGCGACGACCAAGCTCCGCGACCGGCTCCTCGCGGCCAACGAGACGGTCGACTGGCACCCGCCGCACATCAAGCACGGCCGGTTCGGCGACTGGCTCGACAACAACGTCGACTGGGCCCTCTCCCGCGAGCGGTACTGGGGCACGCCGCTGCCGATCTGGCGCTGTGCCGAGGGACACATCGTCTGCGTCGGCTCGTTCGCCGAGCTCGAGCGGCGGTCGGGCACGCCGATCGGCGACCCGCACCGGCCGTACGTCGACGAGATCACCTTCGCCTGCGGGGACTGCGGCCAGCCGATGCACCGGGTCCCCGAGGTGATCGACGTCTGGTTTGACTCCGGAGCCATGCCATTCGCCCAACACCACGCCCCATTCGAGAACCTCGCGCGCTTCGAGCAGGCGTTTCCGGCAGATTTCATCTGCGAGGCCCTCGACCAGACCCGTGGATGGTTCTACTCGCTGCTCGCGATCTCCACGCTGCTCTACGACAAGGCGCCCTACCGGAACGTCGTCTGCCTCGGCCTGATCCTCGACGACGAGGGCCAGAAGATGTCCAAGTCGAAGGGCAACATCGTCTCACCATGGGAGGTCCTCGACCGCTTCGGGGCCGACGCCCTCCGGTGGTACTTCTTCACGGCCAAGGCACCCTGGGACGGCTACCGCTTCTCGATCGACGCGGTCGGCGAAGGCGTCCAGCTGCTGCTGCGTCAGCTCTGGAACACCTACTACTTCTTCGTCCTCTTCGCCAACGCCGCGGCCGAGTCCGCGCGTCTCGAGCCCGCGCGTCTCGAGCCCGCGCGTCGCGAGCCCGCGCCTGCCGAGGCCACGGCTATCGCGCCGACGGCCTTCGTCTCGGCGCCGCCGGAGTCCGACCGGGATCTCGACAGGTGGGTCCTCTCGCGTCTGGCGGCGACCGTCGCCGAGGTCTGCGACCGCCTCGACGCCTACGACACGACAAGTGCCGGTCGGGCGATCGGCGCCTTCGTCGACGAGCTCTCGAACTGGTACGTCCGGCGCTCCCGGCGCCGCTTCTGGGACGGTGACCCGGCGGCCTTCGCGACGCTGCGCGAGTGTTTGTCGACGGTCGCCCGGCTGCTCGCTCCGTTCACGCCGTTCGTCGCCGACGAGATCTACGACAACCTCGACGCGGCCGAGCCGAGCGTCCACCTCGAGCGGTTTCCGTCACCCGGTGAACGCGATCTCGAGCTCGAGTTCGCGATGGCCACCGCCCGGGAGACAGTCCGCCTCGGGAGGGCGGCCCGCGCTCAGGCGAAGGTCCGCAACCGCCAGCCGCTCCGCGAGGCGATCGTCGTGGCGAGCGGCCGCGAGCGTGCGGCGATCGAGCGTCTGGAGGGTCTCGTCCGCGACGAGTTGAACGTCAAGCGACTGCGCTTCGTCGTCGCGGCCGACGAGCTCGGCAGCCACCAGATCAAACCGAACTACCGGACGCTCGGGCCACGTCTCGGCAGTCGGATGCCACAGGCTGCGGCCGCGATCGCCGCGCTCGATCCGCGCCATGTCGCGGCCGCAGTGCGCGACGGCGGGACGGTCGCGATCTCGATCGATGGTCACGACCACGAGCTCGCCGCCGAGGACCTGCTGATCACGCTGGCTCCGCTCGAGGGCTACGGACTCGAACGCGAAGGGTCACATGCGGTCGCGCTCGAGCTCGCAATCGACCCCGAGCTCCGGGCCGAGCGCCTCGCCCGGGAGATCGTCCACGCCGTCCAGGCCGCGCGCAAGGCCGCCGGCCTGGATGTCGGCGACCGGATCACGCTTGAGCTCGACGGCGACCCCGAACTGCTGGCGGCTGCCGCCGCCCACGCGGTCTACATCGCCGACGAGACGCTCGCCCGCGAGCTCTCGATCGGCGCGGAGCTCGACGGCCGGGGGGGCGAGCCGATCACGATCGACGAGCGGACGCTGCGGATCGCCGTCGCCCGCGCCTAGGCCAGCGCCGGCTCCACGGTCCCCGCGGTCTAGGCCAGCGCCGGCTCCACGGTCCCCGCGGTCTAGGCCAGCGCCGGCTCCACGGTCGCCCGCGTCTAGGCCAGCGCCGGCTCCAGGGCCTCTTCGATCTTCGCCTTGGGGAAGGCTCCGATCACCGTCTTGACGGGCGCGCCGTGACGGAAGAGGATCATCGTCGGAATCGAGAGGACCCCGAACTGGGCGGCGGTCGCCTGGTTGTCGTCGATGTTCAGCTTCACGATCCGCAGGTCGTCCCGCTCGGAGGCGATCTCCTCGAGCGCCGGCGCGACCTTCCGGCACGGCCCGCACCACGGCGCCCAGAAGTCGACGAGGACCGGAAGCTCCGACTCGATGACCTCGGCCTGGAAGCTGGCGTCGGTGACGTGGGTGAGGTCTGCCATGTTCTCTCCTTCGGATCGTCCTGGACTCATTACTATACAAATTGTAGTGGGTCCTCCATCGGTCCCGGGACCGGCCGGGGAGGCCGCCGCCGAAGCCCCGCAAGTGCGGGCGATTCGCCGCCGGACCGGGCCCGAAGGCTGACCGCGCTCGACCCTTTCGGGCGTCAGGAGATCACGGGGACCTTCGGGGCGTCAGGAGATCACGGGGACCTTCGGGGCATCAGGAGATCACGGGGATGAGCACGTGCGGGGAGACGTACACCTCGATCACGGCGGCAAGCACGAGCATCGGCAGGGAGATCGCCACGGTGACCAGCGTCGCCGCCAGGAGCTGGTCCCAGTCGCCGCGGCGGCTGGCGATGATCCACGCCGAGAGCGGCAGGAAGAGCGCCGTCAGCTCCAGCACGGCGTGGGGAAGCAGGCCGACGAGAAGCAGACCGGCCGACGTATGCAGGCGGGTCGCCACGCTGTTGGCCTCCATCCCGATCACGAGAGCCTGGGCCGAGAGCGAGAAGCCGGTCGCTCCGATCACGAAGACGATCGCCCACCGGCCGCACTGGTCGTGGATCGTCCGGCGGATGCCCGCGTGCCGCTGGGCCTGTCCCGGAACCGAGCTGCCGGCGATGAATCCGGCGAGGCAGGCCATCGCGTGGAGCGCGAGGACGAGCACGTTGCGGCGCAGGATCGTCGCTATGTCGTCGAGGCCGCCGACGACGAACGGAGGCCGGATGACCTGCGCCTGTGTGGCACTGCCGAAGCCGCCGATCTTCCAGACGATCGCGACCACCCAGACGGCGGCGAGGAGCCCGATCGCCGCGAGGAGGCTTCCGCCGACCCAGCCGCCGAGGATCGCCCACGGACGCCGGCGCCAGGCGTCGAGCGTCTCGCGGGTACTGCGCATTCCCTCGACGAGCGCGTACGCTGACGGAGCGAGCGGGGCGGGGTCCACCCCTCAGCATCGGCATCCGCGTTCCCCGACATTAGCCCGACGGCGCTGGAACTGCCGCTGGTTGGCAGCCCACGCGAACGCGTACAGTATGTATGTGACCAACACGACTGACAGTTAGGTCCGGTGCAACTGAGTGTGTGCAGGGGTTGGACCAGCACTCGGACGGATGCCAGAAACGGGACGTCGGACCGAATGCTGAGTTCCTGAGTTAATTGAGTTGGGAAATCGTTTGCGCATCCTGCTCGCGAATGAAAGCGTCGAGACGCTGGATCGGCTCGCCCAGATCGTCGGCGGCCTCGGCCACGAGGTCGCGTGCCTGGCGGTCGAGATCGCGGACGTCGGCGCCCTGACCGTACGCGAGCGCCCGGATGTCGCGCTGGTCTCGCTTGGCCTCTCCTCGTGGCATGCACTGACGCTGATCGAGCGGATCGTTCGGGAATCGACCTGTCCGGTGATCGCGCTGCTCTCCTCCGAGGAACCCGCGTATGTTCACGAGGCCGCCAAGCGCGGCGTGTTTGCTTACATCGTCAACGCGTCTCCCGACGAGCTCGAGAGCGCGCTTGACATCACCTTGCAGCGCTTCACCGAATACCACGACCTCCAGGGAGCCTTCGGCCGGCGGGCCGTGATCGAGCAGGCGAAGGGCCTGCTCATGGCCCGCAACGGGATAAATGCCGAGAAGGCGTTCGAGATGCTCCGCGAGGAATCCCAGCGCTCCGGCCAGAAGCTCGCCGATCTCGCCTGCGCCGTCGTGCAGAGCCATCGCCTGCTCCCGATGCCTCCGGACCCACCCCGAGACGCGTAGGTCACCGGACTCGGCTCGCGCCGCGACCGTTGGATGCTGACCGGCCGCCGAACCGGACCTGCTATGGTCGGTTGCAGCGACGAACCAAGAAGCGAACGGGGTCCCGCGCAATCCACGCAAACCCCGATCAGGTGCGCCGCTGACAGTCCGTCCTCAGAAGCAGGTCGGAGCAATGCTGACTCATATGTGTGGTCAGCGACATGCTCGATCTGAGGACGATGATCTCATGTACAAGGATTTCTCGATGCGCCGGCCAGACGTTCGGTCGGCCAAGATGCCAGTGGCCTGTCTCGTCGTCGTCACAGCGCTCGCCGGTGCGATCGGTGCCGAGGCGGCGCCGCGGCCCGCAGTCGGGCGACACGTTGGTTCCTGCGCCTCCCTGAGGACTCGGGCGGCCAAGGCCCGCTGCGTCAAATCCCACTCGAAGGCCGCAGCCGCATCGAAGACGAAGCTACGTCCGCAGGCCCGGATCGCCTCGGCACTCTCACCCGTTCCACTGGCGACCACCGAAAGCTTCGGCGTCCTGGCGGGCTCCGGCGTGACGAACACCGGCCCGACGACGATCAGCGGCGATCTCGGGACGTTCCCGACGACGACCGAGAGCGGAACGGCGACGATCACCGTGAATGGGACCGACCACGGCGGCGACGCGGTGACCCAGGGCGCCAAGCATGACCTGAGCACCGCCTACGACAACGCAGCCGCCCAGGGCCCGGCGTCCCCGATCGTCACCGACCTCGGCGGTCAGCGGCTGCTCGCCGGCGTCTACAACTCCCCATCGTCGATCGGCCTGACCGGCACGGTCACCCTCGACGGCGGCGGAGACCCGAGCTCGGTCTTCGTCTTCCAGGCCGGATCCACCCTCATCACAGCGTCGTCGAGCGTCGTCAGCCTGATCAACGGCGCGCAGTCATGCAACGTCTTCTGGCAGGTAGGAAGCTCAGCCACGCTGGGGACCGGGTCCACGTTCGCCGGAACCATCCTTGCCCTGACGAGTATCACGGTGACCCACGGCGTGACCGTCGACGGGCGAGCCCTCGCGGAGAATGGGGCGGTCACGCTCGATACCGACCGGATCCTCAAGCCCTCGTGCACCACAGGCGGCGGCACGACAGGCGGCGGCGGCACGACGGGCGGCGGCGGCACGACCGGCGGCGGCACCACCGGCGGCGGCACCACCGGCGGCGGCACCACCGGCGGCGGGACGACAGGCGGCGGCACCACTGGTGGGGGCGGGACCACCACGGGCGGCGGCACCACCACCGGCGGCGGCGGCACGACAGGCGGCGGCACCACTGGAGGCGGTACCACCACAGGCGGCGGCGGTACCACAGGCGGCGGCGGCACCACTGGAGGGGGTACCACCACAGGCGGTGGCGGGACCACAGGCGGCGGCGGCACCACAGGCGGTGGCGGGACCACAGGCGGCGGCGGCACCACAGGCGGCGGCGGCACCACTGGAGGGGGCGCCACCACGGGTGGAGGCGGGACCACCACAGGCGGCGGAACGACAACCGTGACCGGCAAGGCGCCGGTCGTTGGCCCTGCCCCAGCGGGGGCGACCACCGCTCCGAACACGACGCTCAAGGTGACAACGCAGGCCAAGCCCAAGGTCGTCGTGCACCACTCGGCGCACAAGAAGGCTGCCACCAAGAAGGCTCCCAAGTACGCGCGCTCGCCGGTGCTCGGACCCCTCAAGACGACGCCCTTCACGGGCTGACGAGGTCGGGGCGGGCCGTCCGGCCCGCCCCGTTGACGCGTGACCAACCCAAGGAGGGGAGGAGATCATGAGCCGCGCTGCACGAACGTTGGGCGGACTCGCATCCGCGTTGGTCGTGTCGGCGTGCGTTGCGTCGGTCCCTGCGTCGGCTTCACCAGGAGCCCAGGCTCCGACCATCGTGCAGCTGGCGAGTCTCAAGCACGCCGCCGACGCCTTCACCAGCCCAGACGCCGCCTCGACGCGGGTGGAGACGGTGAGCGCGACGCGGCCGATCACACGCGAGCAGACGGTCCTTCCGGTGCTCGCGACCGCCGTCGACGCGACCGGCGCCACATGGCTGGACGTGCTCCTCCCGGGCCGGCCCAACAGCCACGACGGGTGGATCTCAGGAGAGTCGGCCACCGTGACAGCCGCCCGGTGGACGCTCACGGTTCAGACCTCGACGAGGCGGGTCACCGCGCGCCTCGACGGCCGCGTGGTCCGCAGATTCAAGGTCGTCGTCGGCAAGCCGTCCACGCCGACTCCGGTCGGCCGCTTCTTCGTCGAGGAGAGCATCAAGCTGACTGGCGGGGCCGTCGGCGCGCCGTACGCGCTGGCACTGAGCGCACGCTCGAACGTGCTGCAGGAATTCGCCGGGGGACCGGGTCAGATCGCGCTCCACGGGACGAACAACGTCGGCGGCGTCCTCGGCACGGCCGCGTCCCACGGATGCATCCGGCTCGACACGTCGGCGATCACCTGGCTCGCCGACCACATCCCGCCGGGGACTCCGGTCAGGATCTCGCTGTAAGCGAGACCGCTCCTGCTCTGGTGGCGTCGGCGGCGCGCGCGTCGGGTCGCGACGGCACGAGCAGACGGTGACTGTCGACTAGGGCCCCGGCCACGTCGACGAGCTCCACCCCGAGTCCGACAGCGTGCTTGCGGAGCATCGCGAGGGCTCGGCCGGCGTCGATCCCGTGATACTCCATGAGAATCCCGTTTGCCCGCTCGACCGTACTCGGGCCTTCTTGCGCAAGTCGCAGCATGGTCGTTACTTCGTCTCCCCGGACGGCCCGGATCACTCGGCCAGGGCTCCTGGGTCGCCGAGCCGCGCTCCGCGGGGCCGGCGCTAGACCTCCGCGGCCGGGCCGTCGAGCGCTCGCCGCAGGGCGCGCACCAGGCCGGCGAGAGCCCGATAGTCGTCTGGTGAGGGGTTACGCGAGCCGGAGAGCGCGTCCTCCAGCCGCGCGGCGATCTCACCGGCGACCCGGAAGCCGAACGTAGGGCAGGATCCGGCCAGCTTGTGGGCGTCGGACACGGCCCGTTCCCGACGCTCGTCATCCGCCCGACCGGACACACCGTCCTGGACGGCGTCGTCGACCGCGCCGACCCTCGCGAGGGTCTCGTCCCGATGTCTCGCCCAGATCGCTTCGAGCACGGCCGCCGCCGGGTCGAGCTCGCCGCCGCGCGTGCCAGACGGCTTGGCTTCGGCCCTGAGGTCGTCGTCAGCCAACCGCGGCATGTGGCCAACCGAGGAGCTCGGCGACTTCGCCGGGCAGCCTCATCGGGTCGAACGGCTTGGCCAGGACCGCGCGGACACCGAGCGCGGCGAAGCGAGCGCGGTCGGTCGACTGCAGCTTGGCGGTGAGCAGGATCACCGGGATGTCGGCTGTCGCCGGGTCGGCCTGGAGGCGCTCGAATGTCGCCGGGCCGTCGAGGCCGGGCATCATCACGTCGAGAATGATCGCGTCCGGCCGTTCGCGCGCCGCGTGAGCCAGGGCGTCGCGACCGCATCCCGCGGTCAGAACCTCGTGACCACCGACCATCTCGAGGCTCATCTGGGTCACCTCGCGAATGCTCGCGTCATCGTCGACCACGAGGATTCGTCGCACACGGCCCGGCTGCGAGGCCATCACGCCCCGCCCACCGGCACGGGATCGAGATCCGGCGCCCCCGTCCCGCTACGGGCGTTCGCGGCCGGCGTGTCGGGCCGGACGACGGGCAGCGTGAACTGGAATCTGCACCCCTTCGCGTCGCCGCTCTCGACCCAGATGCGTCCTCCGTGCTGCTCGACGATGCTCCGGCAGATCGCCAACCCCAGCCCCGTGCCGCCCTTGTCGCGGGCGTCGGAGGAGTCGACCTGGGCGAAGCGCTCGAAGACCCGGTCTAGCTGGCCGGATGGGATACCCCGACCTTCGTCGATCACCTGGAAGACGATCGTGTCGTCGAGGACCTCGCACCCCGCCCGCACGGTCGACCCCTCCGGCGAGAACTTGATCGCGTTCGAGAGCAGATTGGTCAGCGTCTGGAGGATCTGGTCGGGATCCGCGTCGAGCGCGGCGCAGCGCTCGGCGACATCCAGCGTGACGCCGGCAAGCATCGCGGCTGGTCGCATGGTCTCGGCGGCAGCGTGCACGAGTTGACCGGCGTCACACCGCCGGTAGGTCAGCTCCACCGCGCCCGACTCGATTCGCTCGAGGTTGAGAATGTCTGAGACCATCCGCACGAGACGGTCGGTGTTCTCGAGCGCGATCTTCAACATCCGCTCGGCCTTCGCCGGCGAGGCGGCGAGGACGCCGCCGGCGAGGAGGCCCAGCGAGCCGCGAATCGATGTCAGCGGCGTCCGAAGCTCGTGGCTGACGATCGCCACGAACTCGTCCTTCGCCCGCTCGACCGCCAGCCGCTGGGTGATGTCGCGCATGAAGACGTGAAACGCATAGCCGTACTCCGTCTCGACCGGAGAGATCGTCAGCTCGAGGGGCATCTCGTGGCCGTCGCGATGGATCACCGTCCGCACGAGCCGCTTGCGCATCGCATCCTCCTCGCCGGTTTCCAGGAACCGGCCGATCAGCTGGCCGTATGCCTCGCGGCGAGCTTCGGGAAGAAACGTCTCGACCAGGTTGCGGCCCACGACCTCCTCCCGCGACCAGCCGAAGCTCGCCTCCGCGGCGGTGTTCCAATCGGTTATGACGCCGCTGGCCTCAAAGGATATGAACGGGTCGTAGGCGGTCTCGAGCACCAGGCGGGTGCTCGCGAGAGCCATCAGGTGACTGCGAAAGGTGACCACGAACCGGGCGATCATGCATACCAACGCCCCGGCCGACAGGCCGACCGCGACGAGGTTGACGTCGCCCAGCGCCGCGTAGGTCAGGATCGCGAGGGCCACCACCGCAAAGCTCACAGGGACCGTGAGGGAACCCAGGCCGGGCGCCTGCCTCAGGGTGACCCGGGCATCCGGCTGGGCCCAGGCCGCGACGCCGAACAGCACGAACGTGATCACCCATCCGAGATCGAGCACACCCCCGGGGACATAGGTCGCGTGGATCGTCTGCAGGGCGTAGACGGAGTCGGTGACGCCCCAGGCGACGAAGCACGCGGCCATCAGGGCCGTCGCGCGTCCGAGACGCCAGGCACTGGCGGCCGCGAGCTGGAGGACGAGAGCAGCCAGGACGAGGTCGCCGACCGGGTAGGAGAGAGTCGTCACGAACTCGGCGACCGAGCCTCCGTCGCTAGCGATGAGTGCCTGGAGGACGAAGGCGGCCGAGACCGCGCCCAGCGCGCCGGTCGCGATCAGGATGTCGAAGACGACGGCGCCGGCTACACTCGCGGTGGCACGGATCCGCAGCACCAGGGCCCCTGCCATCGGCAGGTAGAAGGCGATCCAGAACCCGTCTGCGACCGACGGGACCGGTCCGCCGGAGCCCCCGTAGCGGACCGCGTACACGGTGTTGCCGGCGACCTCGAAGACAAAGGCGGCGGCGATCAGTGACCAGATCGGCCGCTCCTCGCGAATCCGGACGGCCCGCCACGCGCAGAGCACGCCCCCGATCGCCGCGGCGGCGTCGTAGAGCCACTTGGCGAAGAAGGCGTCGACCCGCGGCCCGCCCCAGTGCCCGGGCGCCCGCACGACATACACAGCCACGAGCACGAGGCCCAGGGCGATCAGCCCGTCGACACCCGCCGGCCGGCTCAGCCGAGCTTTTTCAGACCTGTGGCGAGATTTCTTCGGCGTGCGGAGGCGACCCGACACAGCCAAGATCCGCGCGAAGCTGCTCGCCCGGGAGGCGGCGGGAGCGGCGTCCGCCGGAGAGCTCACGGCGAAGCATGGGAACCGCAGCGGGCGGGTGACATGATCCTTCCTCGGCGAGGAGAAGGGCTACGCAACTCCTGACCAAGAGGTGGTTTCCCTCGATTAGTCGGCCCACTTCAGCCTATCACGCGACTGGCGCGTCCTTCGGTCGGGCGGCAGTCCGTCCGCGCCGGGCGGGGGCCCGCGCCGACATCCGGTTGGACGTCGATGATCGCTGGGGAGTCGCGGTCGGGGGCCGGGTCGAGTCCGGGCGGCGGTAGCGATACCCGAATCCCCTGACCGTCTCGATCCGCTCGGACCCGATCTTTCGTCGTAGGTAGCCGACGTAGAGCTTGACCTGGTGGGATGAAGCGGCAACCCGGTCGCCCCAGACGAGGTCGAGCAGCTGATCGCGGCTGAGGACCTGGTTGGGGTGACCGACGAAGACACCGAGGAGCTTGAACTCGAGCGGCGTGAGCGCAGCCGCCTCCCCGTGAACCGCGACGCTCCGCTGCGCGAAGTCGATCTCGATGTCGTCGTCTGCATAGACCTCCTGGACGCTGAGCGCCCCGCGCGTCCGCCGCAGGAGCGCCTCGACCCGGGCCAGCAGCTCCTGGCGGCCGAACGGCTTGGTCACGTAGTCGTCGCCGCCGGCGCGCAGTCCGCGAACCCGTTCGAGCTCGGCGCTGCGGGCTGTCAGCATGAGGACCGGCAGGTCGCTGAGGTCGCGGATCCGTTCGAGCGTCTGCCAGCCGTCGAGCTCGGGCATCATCACGTCGAGGATCACGAGGTCCGGCGGATCGGCGTGAAACGCCCGCAGGCCGGCCCGACCGTCAGCGGCCGTCCGAACCTCGTACCCGGCGCCCTCCAGCAACGTCCCGACGAGATCGCTGATCGTGATGTCGTCGTCGATGACGAGGACGCGCTTCCGGTTCATACCTGTTCCATATCAGATCCCACGCCGAATTCAGACCGTGGGGTCAGTGGCGAGACGAGCTGCTTGCCCGCCCGGCCGGCCGCTACGGTGCCCGAGGGATCGGACGATCGGCCAGGTTGACGACTCAAGCTGTCGTCGGCGCCAGCCTGGGGCGACGTACATGAGATGTCGTCTCATACGCGTTTCCTACCGCCGGACGCCCGGATTCCTCGGCCGGTCGGTCAGTTTGCAGGTGGGAAGGATCCCGTCGAGCGTCAGGAACGACCGATTCACATGCAACTGCCTCACCCGACCAACTCCGGCTCGAGCCTGTTCCGCGGTCTCGACCGTCATCGACTCCGCCTGACGACCGTCGCCGCCGTCGTGCTGGCGAGCGCCGCCGCAGTGATCGGGATGCTCGGCGCGCTCGCCGCGCCGGCGTCAGCCGCCCAGCAATCCGGGGACTCGAACTGGGCGGGCTACGTCTCGTCCGGCCGCGACACCCACTTCACCAGCGTGAGTGCGACCTGGCGCCAGCCGGCCGTCTCGTGCGCGGTCGGACGGGCGACCTACATGTCGAGTTGGATCGGACTCGGCGGCGACACCTCCCACGCTGTCGAGCAGATCGGCACCGAAGCCGACTGCGGCGTCGACGGCACGGCCACCTACTCGTCGTGGTTCGAGCTCTACCCGACGGTCTCGGGCGACCCGCACGTCGCGATCCGCCCGGGGGACGTCGTGAGCGCCGAGGTGACGGTCAGCGGAGGCGACGTCCGCCTGAGCATGACCAATCAGACTCTCGGAACACGGTTCAGCCGCCGGCTCCACGCCGACCATCTCGACGTGAGCTCGGCCGAATGGATCGTCGAGGCCCCGTCGGTCTGCCCGACGGCTGACCCCGCGGGCTGTGGAGACTCCGTGCTCTCGGATTTCGGATCGACGAGGTTCACGAGGGCTCGGGCGAGCGCCGCCGGCAGGAAGGGGACGGTGACCGGGCCGGGCTGGACGACCACGCCGTACGCGCTGGCGACCGGCGGAGCACCGACCGGCGTAGCACCGAACGCCGGACCCCGGGCGATGGAGTCCGCGCAGCGGGGCTCGCGCGCCGGCGTCGGCGCGCTGTCGGCCAACCACGACGCCTTTGGGATCGTATTTGCCGGCGGCGAGTGACGCGTCCGGTGCTCCAAACGAGCCAGACGCCCGCGGGAGCGGACCGCCGTCACGCGAGTCCAGCGAGGCACCCGAGTCACGCGAGTCACGCGGGTCACGCGAGTCCCGTCAGTCCCGTCAGTCCCGCGACGAGCTCGCCGACGCGGCGATCGAGCAGGCAACAGGGATCCTGATGGCCGCCCACGAGATCGACGGGCCGACCGCGCTTGGAATGCTCCGCGACCGCGCGGGTCCCGGCCACGAGGCGTTGATCTCGCTCTCCCGGGCACTCATCGACAGCTACCCGCTGCTCGCTCGACGCGCGCCCCGCGAGGCTCCGCCGCAGGGGTAGGCCTGCGCGCTTCGTCAGCCGCGCCCGGTCCGGCCGGCCGGCGGGCGCGGGCCGCAGCGCAGGAGGGGGAGCATCCAGATCGCCTCGGCGGCGATCACGGCCGACATCTTGCTGGTCCCGAGGACCCGGTCGCGGAAGACGATCGGCACCTCGGTGACCTTGAACCCGTGGGCGAGCGCCCGGTAGGTCAGCTCGACCTGGAAGGCATACCCGTGTGACCGGACCGTGTCCAGGTCGATCGCCTCGAGCACCTCACGGCGGAAGCACTTGAACCCGCCGGTGAGATCGCGGACGCCCAGGCCGAGGACCGCGCGGGCGTAGGTGCATCCGCCGCGGCTGACCACCCGCCGCACGAGGCCCCAGTCGACGACCGACCCGCCCGGCACGTAGCGGGAGCCGAGGGCGAGGTCAGCGCCGGCGTCGAGCGCCGCCATCAGCCGGGGGATGTCGGCCGGGTCGTGGGAGAAGTCCGAGTCCATACGACGACGATCTGCTGGCCGAGCTCGACTGGGTGATCGCGAGCGTCCACACGTCTTTCGGCATGGACGCCGACACGATGACCGCGAGGATGGTGGCTGCGACCTGCCACCCCCTGATCGACGCGATCGGCCACCCGACCGGGCGGATGATCGGACGGCGGGAGCCTTACGCGGTGGACGTCGACGCCCTCGTGAAGGCGGCCGCCGCCTCGGGGACGCTGCTGGAGATCAATGCCAACCCGAACCGCCGGGACCTCAGCGAGGTGCACGCCCGCGCGGCGGCCGCCGCAGGCGCCGGCATCCTGATCGACTCGGACGCCCACTCGAGCGGCGGGTTCGACGTCCTGCGCTACGGGATCTGGACCGCCCGGCGGGCCGGCCTCGGTCCGGCAGACGTACTCAACACGCTGCCGTGGGACGAGCTCGCCGGCCGGATCAAGCGAACCCGAAGCACCTGGCCGCCGGGGCGGGTGGCCGGGGACGCATCAACCGTCTCCGGCGAAAGTGACTAATGAACTTGGGGGCAGCCTCATGGGGCGTCAGGCGATCAGTGCCGACCGGACGTTCGCGATGCTCCGCGACCACTCTCAGGGCAGCAGACAGAAACTCGGCGGCGTCGCCGTCGGACTCGTCCGGACCGACGCGCTTCTGGTCCCGTCCACGCCCGGGCGGCGAATCGCAGGCCGCGGGGAGCAGCCCGCCGCTGAGGGGCGGTGCCTTTGACCCGGCGCGCACCGTCGGCGTCAGCGCACGATCGTGACCGGCGTCCCGGGGTCGATGCGGTTTGCGAGCCACGTGATCGCGCCCGCGTCCAACCGGACGCATCCGTGTGAGGCGGCGGTACCGAGAACGCCCCCGATGTTCTGTGTGCCATGCAGAGCAATCTGGCCGGGCCCTCCCTCGAACTCCTGAAATACGCTCGAGCGAGCGCTGAGCGCGAGGGCGTATGGCGCGCCGACATCGTGGCCGCTCAGCTTGACCGACTCCTCGACGAAGAAATCTCCGACCGGCGTCGGAGCGGACGGTCTGCCGACCACCGCTCTGAACAAGCGGGCGAAATGACCATCGTGCGCGACCGTCACCGTGCGCTCGGCAAGACTGATCGTGATCTGCCAGTGAGCGACCCCCGGCGCGGTTGCGTTCGCTGAGATCCAGCCGGTGTGGCCATTCGGCCTGCCCGGCAAGCGGACGTCGAGCCACACGCCACCGTGTGCGTCGGCCGCTCGCCCGATCACCGGCAGCGTGGTCTGCTCCCCGGTGATCGGCCGGAGCCGACTCACGATCTCAAGTCGTGTCGACGCCGCGTTGGGCTGCGCACGAGCCTGGGTCGAGTGACGCAGGAGGGCGAGCCGCTGGGTTCCGGCCACTCCTACGGAGGTGGTGACCTGCGCCGGGACCGCTGAAGCGTTCGCGAGGACGACGACCATCGCAACCCCGAACGCGCGGAGTGCGTCACTTAGCCAGATAGTGGACCCGACCCGCACCATCCGTCTCCGTCACGATGAAGCTTCCACTGCCGCCCTTGTACGCCGCCGTGCACGTGAACACGACGCCCTTCTTCTGGAGGACACCAGACGGGCAGCTGACGTTGACTCGCTTGTTACGCTGCGTCAGAGTGGCCTGTTCGATCGCTCGCTCGATCCGTTCGGTATTGAGGATGGGCGCCGTGGACGTCGACCCGCAGGCGCCGACGGCTAGGGCAGTAGCGAGCGCGAAACCACCGACGCACGAGTGCCAAACGCGTCCATTCGCCGGTCGGCTGGCGACACGTACAACGTCGGGCGCGTCGTCTCGGAGAAGCATCTTCTGGAGGCCTGCCTTTCGCTGAGGAGGGGTGACTGCCGGAGTTGCTAGCCCAGCTGCTTGATGAGCACCGAGGCGTTGACGTTCTGCTGGGTCCCCCCAGAGAGAGTCTGAAGGCCGATCGCCGCCGCCGAGGTGTGATTCCTGACCGTAAGGACATCGCCGGACGCGATTGTGAAGATCGCCTGTCCGTTGTTCTGCTGAGTGCCGGCTCCCGACCCGTAGACGGTGCCAGGAACCATCGCCCCGTTCAGGAATATCGCGATCTGATCCGGTGGAGAACCCGAGATCGAGACGGTGACGCTGTACGTGCCGGCGTTCACGATCCGGATTTCGGCGGTGCCGGGCGCATGCGTGATACCTGGAGTCAGAGCCCCGTTCGTGTCGAAAGTGAGGTCGGCCTCCACGGGGATGACCTGCGCGCCCAGGTTGTAGACGTAGGCGTACTCCGCCGGTCCATCGACAGCGGGTGGGCCTGCCGGCCCGGTGGCGCCCGTCGCACCCACGGCACCCGGAGTCCCATCAGCTCCCTTGGCGCCGTCGGTGCCGGCTGGGCCCGGCGTTCCGGCCACGCCGTTAGTTCCCTGAGCGCCGGCAGGGCCAGCGGCTCCGGTCGCACCGGTCGACCCAGTCGGGCCGACATCGCCCGCGACCCCGGTCAAGCCCTGCGGCCCCGCGGGTCCAGCCGGCCCCGCACCGCCGCCGGGGCCCTGCGTACCTGTGGTGCCGGGTGCTCCATCGGCGCCAGGCGCCCCGGGCAGGCCCGCGGGGCCAACGTCGCCCGCTACGCCCTGCAAGCCAGTAGCGCCCTGCGCGCCCGGCGCCCCACTTGCGCCGGCGACGCCGGGCGTCCCGGCCGGACCAGCAGGACCAACGTCACCAGCGACCCCCCGCAAACCCTGAGCGCCGGCCGGACCCGCAACACCAGCGGCTCCCTGCGCACCAGTGTTGCCGGCCACACCGGGAGTCCCCTGAGCGCCCGCCACCCCAGGAGTCCCCTGAGCGCCCGCCACCCCAGGAGTCCCCTGAGCGCCCGCCACCCCAGGAGTCCCCTGAGCGCCAGCGATACCCGGCGCACCATTCGCACCAGCAACACCAGGAGTCCCCTGCGCGCCGGCAACACCAGGAGTCCCCTGCGCCCCCGCAGCACCACTTGCGCCGGCGACGCCAGGCGTCCCGGACGGACCCGCTGGACCCGCCGGACCAACGTCACCCGCGACACCCTGCAAACCCTGAGCGCCAGCTGGACCCGCGACGCCAGCGGCACCCTGCGCGCCATTGTTGCCCGCCGCGCCAGGAGTCCCCTGCGCGCCCGCCACCCCATTCGCGCCGGCGACGCCGGGCGTACCGGCCGGACCAACGTCACCCGCGACCCCCCGCAAACCCTGAGCGCCGGCCGGACCCGCAACACCAGCGGCACCCTGCGCACCATTGCTGCCAGCCACGCCAGGAGTCCCCTGCGCGCCCGCCACCCCAGGAGTCCCCTGAGCGCCAGCGATACCCGGCGCACCATTCGCACCAGCAACACCAGGAGTCCCCTGCGCCCCCGCCACACCATTCGCCCCAGCAACACCAGGAGTGCCCTGCGCGCCAGCGATACCCGGCGCACCATTCGCACCAGCAACACCAGGAGTCCCGGCCGGACCCGCCGGACCAACGTCGCCCGCAACACCCTTCAAACCCTGAGCGCCGGCCGGACCCGCAACACCAGCAGCACCCTGCGCACCATTGTTACCAGCCACACCAGGAGTCCCCTGAGCGCCGGCGACACCCGGCGCACCATTCGCACCAGCGACACCAGGAGTCCCCTGCGCGCCGGCGACACCCGGCGCGCCATTCGCACCAGCGACACCAGGAGTCCCCTGAGCGCCGGCGACACCCGGCGCACCATTCGCACCAGCGACACCAGCAGTCCCCTGCGCGCCGGCGACACCCGGCGCACCATTCGCACCAGCGACACCAGGAGTCCCGGCCGGACCCGCCGGACCAACGTCGCCCGCAACACCCTTCAAACCCTGAGCGCCGGCCGGACCCGCAACACCAGCAGCACCCTGCGCACCATTGTTACCAGCCACACCAGGAGTCCCCTGAGCGCCGGCGACACCCGGCGCACCATTCGCACCAGCGACACCAGCAGTCCCCTGCGCGCCGGCGACACCCGGCGCACCATTCGCACCAGCGACACCAGGAGTCCCCTGAGCGCCGGCGACACCCGGCGCACCATTCGCACCAGCGACACCAGGAGTCCCCTGCCCGCCGGCGACACCCGGCGCACCATTCGCACCGGCGACGCCAGGCGCCCCGGCCGGACCAGCAGGACCAACGTCGCCCGCAACACCCTTCAAACCCTGCAAACCCTGAGCGCCGGCCGGACCCGCAACACCAGCAGCACCCTGCGCACCATTGTTACCAGCCACACCAGTAGTCCCCTGAGCGCCGGCGACACCCGGCGCACCATTCGCACCAGCGACACCAGGACTCCCCTGAGCGCCGGCGACACCCGGCGCGCCATTCGCACCAGCGACACCAGGAGTCCCCTGAGCGCCGGCGATACCCGGCGCACCGTTCGCACCGGCGACGCCAGGCGCCCCGGCCGGACCCGCCGGACCAACGTCACCCGCAACCCCCTTCAAACCCTGAGCGCCGGCCGGACCCGCAACACCAGCGGCACCCTGCGCACCATTGCTGCCAGCCACACCAGGAGTCCCCTGAGCGCCCGCCACCCCAGGAGTCCCCTGCGCGCCGGCGATACCCGGCGCACCATTCGCACCAGCAACACCAGGAACCCCCTGCCCGCCGGCGATACCCGGCGCACCATTCGCACCAGCAACACCAGGCGTCCCTTGCGCGCCCGCCACACCATTCGCACCAGCAACACCAGGCGTCCCCTGCCCGCCGGCGATACCCGGCGCACCATTCGCACCAGCAACACCAGGCGTCCCGGCCGGGCCCGCCGGACCAACGTCACCCGCGACACCCTTCAAACCCTGAGCGCCGGCCGGACCCGCAACACCAGGAGCACCCTGGGCACCGGTACTGCCCGCAGCCCCGGCGCTACCGACGGCGCCAGTCGCTCCAGTTCCACCGACGGAGCCGGCACTCCCCGTAGCGCCAGTCGCGCCAAATCCCCCCACAGCGCCAGCATTGCCTGTTGGGCCTGATGCGCCGGCCGGACCCGCCGGACCCGCCGGCCCGACATTGCCCGCCACACCCTGCAAGCCCTGCGCGCCAGTCGGGCCCGCGAGACCAATGGCCCCCTGCGCACCTGTGGCACCGGCCGCACCCGCCGCACCCGCAGCGCCCGCAGCGCCGGTCGCGCCCATTCCGCCCACGGCGCCAGCACTGCCCGTAGCGCCGGCCGCGCCCACGGCGCCAGCACTCCCTGTCGCACCCGCCGTGCCCGCCTGACCTGTCGCGCCGGCTGGTCCAACATTACCCGTGACACCCTGCAAACCCTGCGAGCCCGCCGCGCCGGCCTGCCCCGCAACACCAACATTCCCCTGCGCACCCGTGGCGCCGACCGCGCCTGCGGTACCTGTACTACCGACCGCGCCCGGGGTACCCGCAACTCCGGGCGCGCCCGTTGCACCCGCGGCGCCTGCGCTGCCTACGGCGCCGGTCGCGCCACCGGCGCCGGTGGCGCCCACGGCGCCAGCGCTGCCAGTCCCGCCCGTAGCCCCCGCCGGACCAACGTTACCCGTGAGACCCTGCAAGCCTGCGCCGCCGTTCGCCCCGGCCGCCCCCCGAGCGCCGACAGCCCCCGCAGCGCCCGCCGCTCCGGGGGCGCCCGTCGATCCGGAAGCACCAACGTTGCCTGTTACACCCCGCAGACCCTCCGCGCCGGTGGCGCCGGTCGCGCCGGTCGAACCGGTCCGACCGACCACCCCGGCCCTGCCGGCACGGCCTGTCTTTCCGGTGAGTCCCGTCTTCCCCCGAGGCCCCCCTGTCGCGGTGCAAGTCGGTGGTACCTGTACGCACCGTGGAACGTGAGCTCCAACGCTGCCGGTGAACGCGGCCGGCCTGCATGGTGGTACGACAGGAGGACACGCCGCAGACGCAGCACCAGCGTACGCTAGGACGGTCACCGCGCTGACGATCAACAACTGCACCCTCTGGCACATCGAACCACGCATGGGTAGCACGCCTTCATTCCTCAGATTGAGCATCGTCGCCGGCCACAGGCCTGACGGGCGGGCCTCCGACCCAGTGTTCTGAGGGGCGGTGTTCGCGGTGCGTCGGCTACGTGCCGCGAGGGTACAAGCATGCAAGCGTGCCCGCGGTGTGGGCACTGGCGTCATGGTACACGAGGTGGCGCGGATGTCAAGACCCGTGCGCGCGAGGCCCCGTGGGCCAGCCCGCTCCGCGTGATGCGGAGGTCTGCTTTCGGGCGGCGGCGGTCGGCGTCAGGTCGGAAGTCCGATCGTCAGCCGCTTGGGTCGAGCCGCGGACTCGCCCCGACCGGGGGCGCGACCTGCAGGCAGAAGGGACGCTAGCCGGCCGGAGGCCGGCGGTCGCGGGCGAAGCGCAGGAGGGGGAGCATCCAGATCGCCTCGGCGGCGATCACGGCCGACATCTTGCTGGTCCCGAGGACCCGGTCGCGGAAGACGATCGGCACCTCGGTGACCTTGAACCCGTGGGCGAGCGCCCGGTAGGTCAGCTCGACCTGGAAGGCATACCCGTGTGACCGGACCGTGTCCAGGTCGATCGCCTCGAGCACCTCACGGCGGAAGCACTTGAACCCGCCGGTGAGATCGCGGACGCCCAGGCCGAGGACCGCGCGGGCGTAGGTGCATCCGCCGCGGCTGACCACCCGCCGCACGAGGCCCCAGTCGACGACCGACCCGCCCGGCACGTAGCGGGAGCCGAGGGCGAGGTCAGCGCCGGCGTCGAGCGCCGCCATCAGCCGGGGGATGTCGGCCGGGTCGTGGGAGAAGTCCGAGTCCATCTCGATCAGCCGGCCGGCGCCGCCGGCCAGAGCGTGGCGAAAGCCGGCCAGGTACGCCGGACCGAGGCCCGACCGGTCGGTCCGATGGAGGACCTCGACGTGATCGTCGGCGGCCGCCAGCCCGTCGGCCAGCCGGCCGGTCCCGTCCGGGGAGGAGTCGTCGACGATCAGCACGCGGTAGCCGTCCCCGGCGACCGCCGCAAGCTGGGAGCCGGCGGCGGCAACGATAGCCTCGATGTTCTCGGCCTCGTTGAAGGTCGGAAGGATCAACCAAGCAGGGCCGGACATGGCGGCTTACCCTAGATGAATGCCCCCGACGTCCAACGGCGTGATCGCCGCCGCGCTCGACGAGCTCGGCGACCTCTACGAGCTCGACGGGGCGGTCATCCACCGGGTCGTCGCCTACCGCAATGCCGCCAAGGCCGTCCGCGACTCGCCCGTCTCGATCGCCGAGCTCGCCCTGGCCGGACGGGTCACCGAGCTCGCGGGGATCGGGGCGACGCTGGAGCAGAAGATCCTCGACCTCATCAAGACCGGCCGGATCCCGGCAGCCGAGCGCCTGCGCGAGCGCTTCCCGCCAGGGGTCCTCGAGATGGTCGGCCTGCCCGGACTCGGACCCAAGCGGGCGCGCCGGCTGTTCGACGAGCTGGGGATCGACTCGCTCGCGAGCCTGGCCGAGGCAGCCCGGAGCGAGCGACTCCGGGGGATCAGGGGCTTCGGCGAGAAGTTCGAGCAGTCTGTGCTCGCGGCGATCGCGGCCGCCGGCGCCGGCCCGCCCCGACGACGGGTGCCGCTCGACCGGGCGTTGGCGATCGGTGAGCTGGTCGTGGGCGAGCTGCGCGACCGCGACCGCCAGATCTCGGCAGGTCCAACGGCGACGATCGAGCTGGCGGGTTCGATCCGCCGGCGTGCGGAGAGCGTCAAGGACCTCGATGTCGTGATCGCGGCCGCCGACCCCGGCGCGCTGCTCGACTGCCTCGGCGAGCTCGGGGCGATCGAATCCGCCCAACGGACGAGCGCGACCGCCGCCCGGGGGGTGACCCACACGGGAATGGTCGTCGAGGTCCGGGCGGTCTCGCCCGACCAGTTCGGCAACCTCCTCCAGCACATGACCGGCTCCAAGCAGCACAACGCCGCCCTCCGGGAGCGGGCGGTCCGCAAGGGCCTCCACGTCTCCGAGTACGGGGTCCTCGATGACGCGACCGGCGAGACCCACCGGTGTGCGACCGAAGCAGAGGTCTACGGCCTGCTCGGCCTCGCCTACATCGAGCCGGAGCTCCGCGAGAACCGCGGCGAGCTCGACTGGGCGACGGCGGGGCAGTTTCCCCGGCTGGTCGAGCAGTCGGACATCCGGGGTGACCTCCACTGCCACACGGTCGCATCCGACGGGCGGGAGACGATCTTGGAGATGGGGCGGGCTGCGGCGGCAAGAGGCTACGAGTACCTAGCGATCACCGACCACTCGGCCACCCACGGCTTCGGCAACGACGTCTCTCCCGACGAGCTCCGCCGGCAGATCGAGAAGATCCACGCGGCCGACGCCAAGCTCTCGGGGATCCGCCTGCTGGCCGGCAGCGAGGTCAACATCCTCCCGGATGGGTCGCCCGACTACGACGACGATCTGCTGGCCGAGCTCGACTGGGTGATCGCGAGCGTCCACACGTCTTTCGGCATGGACGGCGACACGATGACCGCGAGGATGGTGGCTGCGACCTGCCACCCCCTGATCGACGCGATCGGCCACCCGACCGGGCGGATGATCGGACGGCGGGAGCCTTACGCGGTGGACGTCGACGCCCTCGTGAAGGCGGCCGCCGCCTCGGGGACGCTGCTGGAGATCAATGCCAACCCGAACCGCCGGGACCTCAGCGAGGTGCACGCCCGCGCGGCGGCCGCCGCAGGCGCCGGCATCCTGATCGACTCGGACGCCCACTCGAGCGGCGGGTTCGACGTCCTGCGCTACGGGATCTGGACCGCACGGCGGGCCGGCCTCGGTCCGGCAGACGTACTCAACACGCTGCCGTGGGACGAGCTCGCCGGCCGGATCAAGCGAACCCGAAGCACCTGACCGCCGCAGCGCGAACCCGTGACCGCCGCAGCGCGAACCGGGGGGTACTCGACTGCCGGGGCCGCGAACCGGGGGGCACCCGACCGCTGCACCGCGAACCCGAGGCACCGACCGCCGGCCGAGCGGCCCGTGAGGTATCAACCTGCTCCGGGAAAGAGATCAATGCACCCGTGCCAGCGCTTCGAGCAGCTCGCCGGCCACGAGGCGGTCGACCGTCGCGACCGACACCGCCTCGACCAGCCCGGCGGCCTCCCGCGCGTATCCCGGCCGCGGTTCGTCGAGGGCGCTCCGCAGCCCACCGGCCAAGTCGTCGCCGACGAGGCGCGGATCGAGCCGCTGCGCCCAATCGAGTGCGACGTACGGGCCCGGCGCGCGGTTGGTCACGAGCATGCACCCGTCGGTGAGAGCCTCGAGCTGGGCGATCCCGTAGTCCTCGCGCCGAGGCGCGGTCACGTAGACCCGCGAGCGCCGCAGGAGCGCCCGGTAGTCGCCGGGCGCGAGCATCCCGACCAGGCGGACACCGCCCTCGCCCGCCGCCGCCGACGACCCCGCCGGTAGCTCACGAACACCGGCGACGACCAGCTCCTCACCAGGCCGACGGGCCCGCGCCCAGGCCGCGAGCACCCGGTCGAGCCCCTTCTTGTGGGGGTTGGCCCCGTACGTGATCGCCGCGATGTCGCGGACACCCCCCGGCGACCCCTGCGGCCCCGAGCCCGACGGCCGTACGGCCACCGGCACGACGACCGACGGCCTGCCCGTGACCGGCGCCTCGGCCAGCGCTCCCCGGCTCTGGGGAATCAGCAGGGGCGCCTCACGCAGGCGGACTCGCTCGAGCGGCCGCTGCCACAACCCGTGACGACCCGGCCGGTTGCCGGCCGCCGGCGCGTCGAAGCGAATCGGCCCCGGCCGCGGCCAGAACAGGGCGGCCGTGATCGTCGAATAGATCACCGCGTCCGCCGGCTCCCGGTCGAGAGCCCGGACGGTGGCCGCCCGGGCCGCGCGTGCCCAGAGAAAATCCGTGACTGCGAACGTCGGGACGTCTGCCTGCCCGGCCGCCCGCACAACGCTGACGGTCGCTCCCGCCCGTCGCAGCGAACCTGCCAGCTCGTCGTCGGCTGCTCGCAGGCCGGCCGTCGACCCGAGCGAGACGAGCAGGATGTCGGTCACGCAGCTTGCTCGTGCTGCTGGATCGGGTACGACTTGAAACCCGGCGTCCGCGTCAACGACATCGGCTCGATCGGGGACGTCGGCTCGACGTGGAAGCGGGCCCCGTCGCGCAGCTCGATGGCCGCGACCGCCGCGTGCTGCCGGCGCCAGGCCAGCGCCCAGATGATCGCGAATCCGGTCGCGATGCCCGGGACCTGGGGGGCGAACAGCCCGATCACGAAGGCGACGAGCGTCAGCGCAAACAGCGGCCACAGACGGTTGAGCAGAACCCGCGTCGCCTTCTCCTCCGGCATCGTGACGATCGCCCGGGCCCCGGCCAGGAGGCGGGCGATCGGCGGGGAGGCCTCGTTCCGGCGACCGATCACGATCCCGATCACGCTCGCGACTCCCCACCAGCCGAACGCGAACAGCGGCAGGTTCGGCTGGCCGGACGCCCCCGCGCCGATCACCGTGACCGCCGCCAGCGCGCTCGCCGCGCCGGCGCAGAGGAGGACAGTCGCGCGTAGGAAGTCGACGAACGGCACCGGTTCAGAGCAGAGCCTTGAGAAGGTCCCGGACGCCGTCCGGCCCATCGACCATCAAGTCGGCCTCCCGCTCGAGACGGGCCGGCGTCTCCTCAGAGCGGACCCCGACGCACACCGCACCGTCCGTGACGGCCTCCCGCAGCCCGCGGAAGGCGTCGACATCGGTCTCGTCATCCCCGACATACAGGCCGGTCACGGCGTTTCCGCCGCGCAGCAGGCCGGCGATCCCCCGCCCCTTGTCGATCTCGAGCGGCGGCCGGATCTCCAGCACCTTGCGGCCCCAATGGACCTCGAAGCCGGCCTCGCCGGCCTTGTCGGCGACCTCGCGCAGCGCCGCGTGGGCCGCCTCCTCGTCAGGTGCCCCCCGCCAGTGGAAGGCCTGGATCGGACCCTTGTCCTCGCTGCGGACGCGGAGCTTCTGGATCTTTGTCGAGTTCGCATCCCCAGCGAACTTCCTGACCCGCGCGATCCACGGCGCAACCTCCGGATCGAGCACGACCTCGACGGCTCCCGCCGCCAGGAGCTCGCATCCGTGATTGCCGACGTACGCGATCGACCCGATCGCCACGATCTGCCGGGCGTCGGCCGCCGCCCGCCCGCTGATGCATCCGACCGTGCCGTAGCGCCGCGAGATCCCGATCAAGAGGCCCCGCGTCGACTCCGGCACGGCCGCGTCCGACGCGTGGCGGACGATCGGCGCAAGCGTCCCGTCGATATCGAGCAGGATCGCCGCATGTGCCGGATCCGCCCGCAGGCGGCCGACCGATTGGGCGAGCGTGGGCGGCCGTGACACGGCATCTAGTATGGCGCGATGGCAAGCTCCCGAACCCTGAAGCTCGCGGGGATCGGCACGGCCGCCGGCCTCTTCAGCGGCATCTTCGGGGTCGGCGGCGGGTCCGTGATCGTGCCCCTGATGATCCTCTGGATGGGCTACGGCGAGCACGAGGCCGGCGGAACCTCGCTGCTCGCGATGGTCCCGATCGCCGCGGTCGGCGCGATCGCTCAGGCGGCGTACGGGAACATCCACTTCGCCGACGCCCTCCTCGTCGGTCTACCCGCCCTGCTCGGCGTGACCCTCGGCACCCGGCTCCAGCAGAGCGTCCCCGCCCGCGGCGTCTCCCTCCTCTTCGCCGGCCTCCTCGTCGTCGTCGCCATCGAGCTCGTGATCGAGTGATCGAGACGACCGGTGTGATCTCCGGCAGCCGGGTGACCGAGGCCGTCGCATGACCGAGGCCGCCGCGTGATCGAAGTCGCCGCGATCGGACTGCTCGCCGGCGTCGTCGCCGGGCTGCTCGGCGTCGGCGGCGGCGTCCTGTTCGTCCCCGGGCTCGTCTTCGTCCTCGGTCTCAGCCAGGTCGGCGCCGAGGCGACCTCCCTCCTGGCGATCGTCCCGGTCGGGATGCTCGGCGCCTGGCAGCAGCACCGCTACGGAAACGTCCGTGTCCGCGACGGCGTCCTGATCGGACTGCTCGCCGCCGCCGGGTCGATCGCCGGCGTCGCGCTCGCGAACGTCATCGACGGTCGGACGCTCCGGCTCGCCTTCGCCGGGGTGATCCTCGTCGTCGCCGGCCAGCTCGTACGTGGCGCCCTCTCGGCCGGCGACGGCGTACCCGAGGAGCCTGGCACGCCGTGAGCGCGACCGACCCGGTCCGCTATCCTCCGACGCGATGGGCCTCGACAATCCTCTGCACATCATCCTCCTCCTCGTCGTTCTCCTCCTCGTCTTCGGAGCCAAGCGGCTTCCCGAGATCGGCAGGTCGCTCGGCGAGGGCATGCGCGGATTCAAGGACTCGATCGGCGGGTCCGGCGGCCCCACACACACCGAGAGCCTGACGCCCGCCGCGACCACCCCTCCCGCGCCGGCCTCGGTCCCCGTTGCCGAGGCTCCCGTCGTCCCACCGCCGGCCCCCCCGCCGGCTCCGACCGCCGACCACTCCTAGAGTCCGCGGCCCCGCCGGCGCCTCGACTGCCTCAGTCGGCGGCCGGGCCGCCCCGAGACGCCAGATCGGCCCGGCCGGCCAGATCGGTCCGGCCGCGACGCGCCGGCGCGGTCCTGAACACCCGGTCCCAGTACGGGGCGCTGACGCCGAAGCCTGTCGTGTCGTCCTGGAAATGGTGGCGCATGTGCAGCTCGCGAAGCGTCCGGCCGACCCGTCCGGTCGGTCGCCGGTGGTGGACGTAGTAGTGGGTCATGTCGTAGATCAGGTACCCGCCGATGAAGCCGCCCTCGATCCCCGGGGCGTAGCGGCCGCCGAAGACGAGTAGGAAGAGCAGGTAGAAGAGGACCGCCAGGGGAAGGCTGACGGACGGCGGCATGACGAGGCGCATCGGATCGTTCGGGTGGTCGTGGTGGATCCCGTGGATGATCCAGTGCATCCGGGCGCCGATCCCGTCTTGCGGCTCGAAGTGGAAGACGACCCGGTGCATCCAGTACTCGGTGAGCGTCCAGAGGACATATCCGGCGATGATCAGCCCGATCGCGTCGACCCCGCCAAGGTGGACGAATGCGTAGTAGACGAAGCCGACGATGCACGGGCCGAAGATCGCCGGGGGCACTCCCGGGTGAACCCGGGAGAGGCGATCGAGCCAGTCGGACTCGAACATCCGGGGGGACGCGCGGAGAGCTTCGGACTTCCGGGACGACTGGTTCACGGCCAACAGATACCCCCAAAGGGCTCCAGGCATTCTTGTATGCCGAGGATTACGCTATTTGACGCTCGCGTCAAGTCCAGATCCGCCGAGGCCTCCGACGACGACGTGCGTCGACTGGTTCCGACTCAACAGATCGGTCGCTCGGCGGCCGGCGGCGCGACCCCCGGCGATGGGTCGGGATCAGCCGAAGTCGGCGGGCAGAGCTCACCGATCGCCGTCTCGATGTCCTCGGCCAGAAGGTCGACCATGTCCCGGGAGAAGCTCTCCCTGACGACCATCCGCAGCACGATGACGTGCTCGGCATCCGCCGGCAGGCTGTAGGCCGGCACGATCCAGCCCTTCTCGCGAAGCCGGCGGGACAGCAGGGTGAGATCGAGTTCGTCGGGCCGGCGGGCGCGGACGGCGACGACCGGGAAGTCGCCGGCGTCGTTGATCACGTCGAACCGACCAGTCTGCGCCAGACGCGCGGCCAGGGTCCGGGCGTTCTCGAGCACCGATCTGACAATTCGCTCGTACCCGGATCTGCCAAGCCGCAGGAAGTTGAAGTATTGGAGGACGACCGAGCTGCTCGGGCGGGAGAAGTTCAGCGAGTAGTTCGGCATGTCGCCGCCGAGATAGTTGATGTGAAAGACCAACTCCGCCGGGAGGTCTGACCGGTCGCGGAAGATCACCGTCCCCATCCCCGGGTAGACCAGCCCGAACTTGTGGTTCGACACGTTGATCGAGCGGACCTCTGACAGCCGGAAATCCCAGGCGAGATCCGGCTGGGAGAATGGGATGACGAAACCCCCGCTGGCCGCGTCGACGTGCAGGGCGATCGCCCAGCCTTCGCGTTCCCGGGCCCCGGCGAGGACGTCGTTGATCGCGCCGAGATCGTCCATCTGACCGGTGAACGTCGTCCCGAGCAGTCCGCCGACGGCGATCGTCCGTTCGTCGATCCGGCTGGCGACATCGGCCGCCGAGAGCGTGTAGGCCCCGTCGCGCATCGGCGCGACCCGAGCTTCGACCTCGAAGTAGCAGGCGAACTTCTCCCAGCACGTGTGCACGTCCGCCCCGACGACGACATTCGGCCGGTCGTCCGCCAGCCCGGCGGCCCGCCGCCGCAGCTGCCATGTCCGCTTGTGGGCGAGCAGGGCGAGCATGATCGCCTCGGACGAGCCGATCGTCGCCGTTCCGACCGGCGTCCGGTCGGACGGAGCGTGGAACAGCCGACCCAGCATCGTGACGACCCGCTCGTGGATCGCCTCGGTCCGCGGGTACTCATCCTGGTCGATCATGTTCTTGTTGAGCGTCTCGACCGCCAGCCGGTCGGCCGCCGGCTCCATCCAGCTCGTCACGAAGCTCGCCAGGTTGAGGGCCGGATTTCCGTCGAGGTTCAGCTCGTCGTGAACGAGCTGGTAGGCGACCTCGGCGTCGAGGCCGTCCGCCGGGATATCCAACTTCGGGATCGCGTGCGAGAACGACTCGGCCGAGTAGGTCTGGGCCCGGCAGTCAGCGCCGTCGGTTTGCACCTCGTGCATCGCGGGATCCTCGTGTCTTGGAGATGGCTCTGACTCGGATGTTCGCCGATCACCTGCCTGCCCGCCGGCCGGGCGATCACTCAAGGTTTCTTGTGTGACCGATGTCACACATGGGGCGGCCGGGGAGCGGCAACCTTACGGGGCATGCGTTATGGCGAGACACCAGCCGGACTCTCGACTTCCCAGGCCCGCAGCCGGAGAATCGGCAGGTGCGAGCGCTGCCACGCGCCCGTGCTCGCCGACGAGGAGCACTACAGCGCCGGGACCGGGGTCGTGCATGGCGCTTGCGGGACCGAGGCCGTGCGGGCCGAGTCCCCGGCGGCTTCGGCCGATCTGCCGCCTTCCGGGCGTGAGACACGACGATCGCCCCTGGGCCAGCAGGGTCGCCCGCGTCGCGCGGCCCCCACCGCCTCCGCAAGCGTTCTCGCCGGCGTCGGCCGGCGAGCATGAACCGAACGAGAAAGCGACCTCGATGATGCCCAGCTCCGTCTCACCAGGCCAGAGGATCGACCTTGCACCGCGCCGCCCGGCCCACGCCTCGAGCCTCAAGCTCACGGCCGTGCCGGCGCTCGTCGACCCGCCGGTCACGACGCCGCGCAAGCGCGGACGGCCGCCCCGCCTGTCTCGTCCGGCGATCTTCCAGGCCGCGCTCCGGCTGATCGACGCGGAGGGCGCCGAAGCGCTGACGATGCGGCGGCTGGGCGCCGAGATGGGGGTCGAGGCGATGTCCCTCTACCGCCACGTCTCGAGCAAGGAGGCCCTGCTCGACGGGATCGGCGGCCAGATGCTGGCCGAGCTGGAGCTCGGCGCCGACGACGGGGATTGGACGGTGACGGCCCAGCGACTGATGGCCGACATCCGCGCGGTCGCCCGAGCCCACCCGGCAGCCTTCGCGCTGGTCGGCATGCGGGCGCTCAACACCGTCGAGGCGATGCGGCCGGTCGAGAAGATGCTCGCCGCCCTCCGCGCCGGCGGCTTCCCGCCGGACCGTGCGGTCGCCGCGTTCCGCCTCCTGAGTGGGTACCTCCGCGGCTTCACCCTGAGCGAGATCGCCGGCCTCACGCTGACCAGCGGGCGCCAGGCCCTGGCCGACGAAGAGCTCCCAGCCGACGAGTTCCCGACGATCCACTCGCTGGCCGGCGAGCTCGGCCACGACCCGACCGACGGCGACTTCAACGCCGGAATCCAGACGATCATCGCCGGCCTGCGGATCGAGCTCGCGGCGCTCGCCACCAGCGCCTGAGGAGGGCCCGGCCTGAGGAGGGCCCGGCCTGAGGAGGGGCCGGCTGCCGGGCCCTACCGGGCGAGTCCGTGCTCGAGGGCCTCCTTGACGCTCGCGTCGAGGGCGTTGCACCGGTAGAGGGCGAGCGCCTCGGGGGTCGCGAACCGCCGGCCGGGGGCCGGTTCGGGTCCGTGGTGGGTGAGCACGCAATGGGCGAGAGCCAGCATCCGGTCGGGGCCGACCAGGCCGCGGCCGCGGGCGTCGAGGAGGCGGAGACCGAGCTGGATGTGGCCGATCAGGCGGCCTTCGTCGGTCAGGCCGATCGTCGCTCCGTAGGTGAACTCGCGGGTCTTGCCGAGGTCGTGGACGATCGCCGCGGAGATCAGGAGGTCGGTGTTCAAGCGGGGGTGCTGGAGGCCGAGCTCCTGTGCGAGGGTGGCGACGGCGACCGTGTGCTCCAGCAGTCCGCCGAGGTAGGCGTGGTGACCGGCTCTCGTGCACGGGGCGCGTCGCCAGGCGGCGCGGAGGGCGGCGTCGGCGAGGAGCGCGTCGAGCAGTCGTCGGTACTCGGGGTCGCAGACCTCGCGGGCGAGGTGCTCGAGGAAGCCGTCGAGCTCGTCGAGGTCGCGGTAGGCGACCGGGAGGAACGCGGTCGGGTCGAGGCCGCCGGCCGGGGCCCGCTCGATCCGGTCGAGGTCGAGTTGCAGGTCGTCGCGAAAGCGGCTGACCCGGCCGACGACGCGGACGAGATCGCCGGCGTCGAAGCGGCCGGCGGTGAGGTCGGCGTCGCGAAAGACCCGACCGCCGATCAGACCGGTCCGGTCGCGGAGCTCAACCGCGAGGTACGGGCTCCCGTTGCGGGCGATCAGCCGGTCCTTTCGGGAGCAGGCGAGGACCGCGTCGACGACGTCGGCCTCGCGGAGGGTGGCGACGAGCTGGCCCTGGCTGCCGGCAGGCGGGCGCGGGGGTGGCGTAGGGAGTGGGGCAGGGACCACTTCGCCATGATGTACCTTGGTTCGGATGCAGCCGTTGATCTGGGAGAGTCGCCCCGACGGGTTACGCGCCCCGGCGATGGTCTGCGCGTTCAAGGGCTGGAACGATGCGGGCGACGCGGCTTCGGCGGCCGTCTCGCACATCGGGGCAGCCCTGGGGGCGACCCGTTTCGCGCGGATCGACCCGGAGGAGTTCTACGATTTTCAGGCGACCCGGCCGATGGTCAGGCTGGTCGCCGGGCAGGCCGAGGACCTCGTCTGGCCGGGCATCAACATCTACCAGGCGCGGGTTCCGCGGGCCCCGCGGGATCTGATCCTGATCGAGGGTCCGGAGCCCTCGTTCCGGTGGCGGAGCTTCTCGGCCCTCCTGATCGATCTGGTCGAGGCCCTCGGGGTCCAGGTCGTCGTCACGTTGGGCGCGTTGCTCGCGGACACGCCGCACTCGCTGCCGGTCGTCGTCAGCGGACTCGCCTCAGACGCGTCGCTGGTCGAGCGGCTCGGGGTCGGTGACGTCAACTACGAGGGCCCGACCGGAATCGTCGGGGTCCTCCACCAGGCGTGCGTCGACGCGTCGATCCCGTCGGCCAGCCTCTGGGCGAGCGTGCCCCACTACGTGGCGGCCGCCCCGAACCCGAAGGCTGCGCTCGCGCTGGTCCGCCGGGTCGAGGGCCTCGTCGGAGTGTCGGTCGACGCCGGCAAGCTCGAGCGGGACTCGGCCGACTATGAGCGGCAGGTCGGCCTCGCGGTGCAGAGCGACCCGGACGTGAAGGCCTTCGTCGAGCGGCTCGAGCGGAACGCCGAGAACAAGCCGGCGGCCAACGAGGACATCCCGTCGGGAGACCTGCTGGCCCGCGAGTTCCAACGTTTCCTGCGCCAGCGGGGAGACCAACCCGCCGAGTGAGCCGCCTGGCGGTGCGGGCCGAGCCGCCGGCGGAGCGGGTCGGTTCGGGTCGGTGGAGAGATCAGGCGAGCAGGACCACTCGAGGACGGGAGCTTCAGGCGAGCAGGACCCCCTCGAGGACGGGAGCTTCAGGCGAGCAGGACCCCCTCGAGGGTGAGCAGCTTCTGCTTGGTCTCGAGCCCTCCGCCGTAGCCGCCGATCCGCTGGCCGGAGGCGAGCACGCGGTGGCAGGGGACGACGATCGGGATCGGGTTGGCGCCGTTGGCCTGGCCGACGGCCCGCGAGGCGCGGGGACGCCCGACGAGCTGGGCGAGCTCGCCGTAGGTGATCGTCTCGGCGTACGGAATCTCCCCGAGGACCCGCCAGACGTCGGTCTGGAAGGGGGTGCCGTGGAGGGCGAGCGGGATCTCGAACGTCGTGCGGGTCCCGGCGAAGTACTCGGTCAGCTGGGCGGCGGCGATCGCCACCGGGCCATCGAGGTCGTCGATCCGGGTCGGCGCCGGCCGGGCCGACGCGGCGGCGTTGGGGAGCAGCAGGCGGGTCAGGGCGTCGTCGGTCCCTTCGAGCACGAGCCGTCCGATCGGGGTGTCGAGGGCGAGTCGTCGGACGGCGACGGGGGTGAGTGTGGTTGTCATGCGGCGGTGGCCTCTCTTGCTCTCGAAGACACGGGCTGGGCTCTGCTCGGGTGGGGCGGCAAGCCCCAGAGATGGGCGACGGCGTAGGCCCGCCAGGGGCGCCAGCGGTCGCCGAGTGCGTCGATCGACGCGGCGTCGTTCGGCTGCCCGAGCTGGGCGATCGCCCGCCGGACGCCGAGGTCGGTCGGGAGAAATGCGTCGGGGTCGCCGAGGGCGCGCATTCCGACATATGCCGCCGTCCACGGGCCGACCCCGCGCAGGCCGAGGAGGGTGTTTCGGAGCGCGTCCGGGTCGGCGCCGGGGTCGATTGCGAGATCGCCGGCGATGATCGCCTCGGCCAGGTCGACGAGGGCACGGCGGCGGGCCTGCGGCATCGGAAGGGCGGCGGGGTTGTCGGTGGCGAGGCGGACGAGGGCTTCGGGAGTGGGGAAGCTGTGGGTGATCGGGAGGACCGGGTCTGCGATCCGCTGGCCGGCGGCCCGGACGAGAGCGCCGAGCACGGTGCGGGCGCCGGCCACGGAGACCTGCTGACCGACGACGGCCCGGACGGCGAGCTCGAAGCCGTCGACCGCGCCGGGGACGCGGAGGCCGGGGGTTCGGGCGACGAGCGGCCCGAGGAGCGGGTCGGAGCCGAGCAGGTCGTCGACGGCGACGGGGTCGGCGTCGAGGTTGAGGAGGTGACGGGAGCGGGCGATCGCGGCGGTCAGGTCGCGGAGATCCTCGAGCACGAAGACGGCGTCGACGGCTCCGCCGTCGGCCGCGGGGGTCAACGAGACAGTCCCGTGACCGTGGGGGAGACGGAGGCTCCTGCGGTAGGTGGTCCCGTCGTAGGCCTCGATGCCGGCGACGGACCGGTGGCCGAGGAAGTCGAAGAGCCGGCCGGCGGCGAACGGCCGGCGGTGGGCGAGGCGGACGGCGACCGCCTGGGACGTGGGCGTGGAGGCCGTCTCGGCTGTCGGCGTGGAGTCCGTCTGGGATGTCTGCGTGGAGGCCGTCTGGGCGGCGGTCGATCCGGCGGGGGTCTCGACGCCGGGCGAGGCCCGTCGGCGGAGCTCGGTCGGAGTCCGGGCGAAGATCGCGCGGATCGTCTCGTTGAACTGCCGGACGCTCGAGAAGCCGGCACTCAGGGCGACCTGTGTGATCGGGAGGTCGGTCGTCTGGAGGAGAACGCGGGCAGTCTGGGCGCGTTGGGCGCGGGCGAGCGAGAGGGCGCCGGTCCCGACCTCGGCCATCAGGACGCGGTGGAGCTGACGCTCGGAGTAGCCGAGCCGGCGGGCGAGACCGGCGACCCCGTCGCGGTCGACTGCGCCGTCGAGGATCAGGCGGACCGCCCGGGCGGCGACGTCCGCCCGACCGAGCCATTCGGGCGATCCGGGGGAGGCGTCCGGCCGGCACCGCAGGCACGCCCTGAACCCGGCCTGCTGGGCGGCGGCGGCCGTGAGGTAGAAGCGGACGTTCTCGGGCTTGGGAGTCTTCGCCGGGCAGCTCGGCCGGCAGTAGATGCGGGTCGAGGTGACGGCGGTGAAGAACCACCCGTCGAAGCGGGCGTCCCGGCTGCCGAGCGCCCGGTAACAGTGGTCGAAATCGGCGAGCACGCTGTCATCGTGGCATGACCAGCGGTCGCTGGCTAGCGGTTTTCGGACGTCGTCGTGCGAACGGATGACAATGTCCGATTCTTGCGGGAGTGGCCGTGCCGACCGGCGGTGACCGACGCGCCGACGCACGCTGACCGACGCGCCGACGCACGCTGACCGACGCGCCGATGCACGCTGACCGACGTGCCGACCGCACGCTGAACGACCTGATGGGCTCTCGGAAGCTCGTTGACCTGACCAGAACCTGAGCGCCGTCGGGCGAATCGATGCGGCCGAGCCGCCGGCGAGGGATGATCGCGAGATGACGCGACGGGTCACGGTCCTCAGAAGGCGCTCGGCCCCGCTGGGAGTGCTCGCGGCGATCGCTCTCGCTGGTTGCGGAGGCGCGTCCCTCGTGTCCGTGTCGGCCCCCCGATGCCGGTCGTGCGCGGCCGGGCTCGCCCAGAACAGCGCGGACACGTACGCGTCGGTCGCCCGGCGGATCTACGGCGAGGAGGTCTACGGGGCGCCGAACGGCGCCGCCTACGACGTGATCAGCCGGAGCCCGGGGCTCGTCGCCGGGCTGGCGCGCCGTGACTTTGCCCTCGCCCGCTACGCGATGCACCACCAGCCGGTCCGCCACGCCGTTGCCGTGCGGGTGACGCGGGGCGGGCGGACCCTGATCGATGTCGGTCTGCGGTTCGTCGTCGGCGGGAGGGTCCGCGACCTGCGCAGCCCAGCCGGGGTCAGCCTCGGCCGGATCGAGGTCTCGATCCAGGATGTCGTCGGCTTCATGAAGCTGATCAACCGCCTGACCGGATGCCAGGTCGTCGTGGCCGGATCGGTCGGCCTGGCGAGCACGCTGCCGGCCGCGACGACGGTCGTCCTACCCCGGGCGGGGCCGGTCGCGGTGGGAACGCATCACTACATCGTCAGCTCGTTCCGCGAGCGAGGCTTCGCCGGCGAGCCGTTGTTGATCTCGGTCCTCGCACCGGCCTCGCGGCTGACTGCCCAGCAGGTCCGCGCGGCAGCCGTCAGGCCGTGAGCGCTTCCGCGTTGCTCCGGCCGCGACCACGGCGTCGGCAGCCGTCAGCGCCTGCCTCAGGCAGCCGGAACCACGACCGGCTCGCCGGTCCGGGCGGCCGCCGCCTGCTCGCGGCTGTCGCGCGAGGAGATCAGCACGCCGGCGAGGATCGCTCCGGCGATCGCGAACCCCGCGCCGACGAGGAAGGCCCGGTCGAAGCCCTTGGTGAGGGCGATCAGGGAGTTGTGCTGGCCGGCGAGGGCGACGGCCTTCGTCCGGCTGTTGGCGATCGTCGCGAGGATCGCCAGGCCGAGGGCGCCGCCGATCTGCGTCGACGCGTTGATCAGGCCTGACGCCAGCCCCGCCTCGCGGGGCTCGGTCCCGGTCATCGCGGCGATCGTCACCGGTACGAAGGCGAACCCGAGGCCGACCGCGGCGAGCAGCGACGGCCCGAGGATGTCGGCCGCGAACGACCCGCCGGGCGTGTGGACCCGCGAGAACCAGAGCAGGCCGGCCGCGATCAGGAGCATCCCGGTGATCAGGACCGGCTTGAAGCCGAACCGCGTGACGAGCACCGACGCCCCGCCGGCCGAGAGGATGATCCCGATCGCCAGCGGGAGGTAGGCGAGGCCGGCCTTGATCGGCGAGTAGCCGAGGACGTTCTGGACGTAGAGGGCGATGAAGAAGAACATCGAGAACAGCGACATCCCGATCAGCAGGCCGACGACGTTCGATCCACGCAGGGTCCGCAGGCGGAAGATCGAGAACGGCATCAGCGGGTGGGTCTCCCGCCGCTCGATGACCAGGAAGGCGACGATCAGGATGGCCGCCCCGGCGAGCTTGACGAGCGTCGCGACGGACCCCCACCCGACGTTGACCGTGTCGACGAGCGCGTAGACCAGCAGGCTGAGTCCGGCCGTCACGGTGACCGCGCCGGGAATGTCGAACGACGCGCCCTCGGTGTAGGCCCGGCTCTCGAGCAGGGTCCGCGGTGCCATCGCGGCGGCGGCCAGGCCGATCGGGACGTTGACGAAGAGGACCCACTGCCAGCCGAGGCCGCTGGTCAGGATCCCGCCGAGCAGGACGCCGGCCGCGCCGCCGGCGCCGGCGACAGCACCCCAGACCCCGAGCGCCTTGTTGCGCTCGGCGCCCTCGGCGAAGGTCGTCGTCAGGATCGAGAGGGCCGCCGGCGAGATGATCGCCGCGCCGAGGCCCTGAATCGCCCGGGCGACGAGGAGCCAGGCCTCCGACTGGGCGAGGCCGCCGGCGAGCGACGCGAGCGAGAAGACGATCAGGCCGCCGATGAACATCCGCCGCCGGCCGACGAGGTCGGCCAGCCGCCCGCCGAGGAGGAGGAAGCCGCCGAAGGTGAGCGTGTAGGCGTTCACGACCCACGAGAGGTCGGCCCGCGAGAAGCTGAGGCTCCTGCCGATCGTCGGCAGGGCGACGTTGACGATCGAGGCGTCGATGACGATCACGAACTGGGTCATCGCCAGGAGGATCAGAGCCAGGTTCTTGGCTCGTGCGGTCAACAGCGGAGCTTGTTCGGCGGGCGTCTCTGCGGTCGTCATGGAAGCTGACCTCCGGTTCCGGTTTGCGATCGCCAGCATACGGAACTATGATTCCGTTTGTCAAGGTCGACAACGTGAAATCTTCGTGATGAGCTCTTCCTCAATCGAAAGCGACCGGCCGCAGCGGGCCGACGCCAAGCGCAACCGCGAGCGGATCCTCGAGAGCGCGAGGGACGCGTTCGCGGCCCACGGGGCCGATACCCAGATGGACGAGGTCGCCCGCCTCGCGAGAGTCGGCGTCGGGACCGTCTACCGGCACTTCCCGACCAAGGAGTCCCTGCTCGGGGAGCTCGTCCGCCAGCAGATGGAGCGAGTGGGCGAGAACACGCGGGCGGCGCTCGAACGCGACGGCGAGCCGTTCGCCGTGTTCGCCGACGTCCTGCGCGAGAACGCCGGGATCGCGTCGGGCAACGCGGCGATCCAGTACGCGATGCTCGGGGCGGGCGAAGGAGTCTGGGAGTACGCCGGCGAGGCCCAGGCCGAGCTGGTCGGCCTGACCGAGAAGATGATCGCCCGAGCCCAGCGGGCCGGAACGATGCGCGCGGACGTCAGCGCGCTGGACATCCCGATGCTGATGTGCGGCGTCTGCGCGACGATGACCCACACCAAGCCCCACTTCGACTGGCGCCGGCACCTCGAGCTGATCATCGACTCGCTCCGGGCCCGGTAGACGACAGGCCGCCGCGGTCGGCGTTTTCCCGTCGACCGACGGGTGCTGTCGCGGTCGAGCGACGGGCGCTGCCACGAGCGACGGGCGCTGTCGCAGTCGAGCGACGGGCGCTGTCGCAGTCGACCGACGGGTCACTGTCGCGGCGAGAGACCCGCTTTCATGTGCCGGCGTCCGGCGGGACGCGACCAGCGCGCTGACATCCGAAGGACCGAACTTGATCCGGTCGGGGGCCTCGTGCGATAGACAGTGTACGAGCGTCTGCGTCCCAGCCAAACGCCCATTACCACGGCGACCAAGCGTGTCATCAGCCCCCTTCCGGCGCTGGTCGTCCGCCGCGCCGCCCTCCCCGATTCTCGAAACCTCTCGATAGGAGGCCCCATGTCGGATTTCCTTGATCTCCAGCCGCCGGCGCCCGACGGCGTCAATCGTCGATCGTTCCTCCGCAGCTCGGGCCTCGTCGCCGGGGGCGTCGCGGTGACCGTGATCACACCGACCGCGGTCGTCGCTCTCGAGGAGACGGCGAGCGCCGCGCCAGTCGAGGCCAGCGGCGGTCCGCTGCCGGCAGACCCGGTGATGGCCTATGTGAGTGACGCCAAGCGCGGTGAGGTCACGGTGCTCTCGGGACTTCAGGAGAAGACCTATCGCGATCCTGTTCTAGCCCGGCGCCTGCTCAAAGCGGCACGGTCGCAGACAAACTAGGAGACAGCCATGTCATCGCACCGCGAGGCGCCCGAAATCAGCCAGGACCCGGTCGCCGACAACACCGACACGTACGCGTTCGTCAGCCCCGATCGGCCCGACACGGTCACGATCCTGACGAACTACATCCCACTCGAGGCGGCCGCCGCCGGACCCAATTTCTACGAGTTCGGCCAAGACGTCCTCTACTACATCTACATCAGCAACAGCGGCACCGGCCGCCCGGATATCACCTACGAGTTCCGCTTCAAGACCGAGGTCCGCGACCCTCACTCGTTTCTCTACAACAGCGGGACGATCAAGTCGCTCGACGACCCGCACTTCAACCGGCGCCAGTTCTACTCGGTGACCAAGACGCTCGGCGGGCCGGGCAGCTCCCGCCACGGCAGGCCTCACGTCCTCGCCCGGAGCCTCGCGTCGCCGCCGTGCAACATCGGCCCGGCGTCGACGCCCGACTACTCGGCCCTCGCGCAGGCGGCGATCCACCAGCTACCCAGTGGGGAAACCGTCTTCGCCGGCCAGCGCAACGACGGGTTCTTTGCGGATCTCGGAGCGGTCTTCGACCTCGGCGACCTCCGGCCGTTCCAAAACCTCCACATCGCTCCGATGGCCGCGGCCGCCGGAGTGGACACGCTCAAGAGCGGGATCAACGTCCATACGATCGCGCTCCAGATCCCGATTCGCGCACTAACCCGCGACGGGTCGGCGCCAACCGACGCGGCGAGCGCGCTGTCGACGATCGGTGTCTGGGGGGCCGCCGCCCGCCGGAAAATGCGCCTTCGTGGCGACGACAGTCGTCCGCATGCCGAGTCCGGTCCGTGGGTCCAGGTCTCCCGCCTTGGGAACCCGTTGTTCAACGAGCTGCTCGTCCCCCAGGGCAAGAAGGACGAGTGGAACCGGAGTCAGCCCTACCAGGACAAGCATTTTGCCAACGGCGTCGGCCATCCCGAGCTCGCCCGCCTCCTGCCCGTCCTCTACCCAGGCGTCTTCCCCAATCTCGATAAGCTCAACTCCGCCGGGACCGCCCGCGCGGACCTCGACGCCGTCCTGTTGACCGGCATCCCCGCGGGCATCGTTCCCGGGTTCCAGAACAACACCGGCACGACGAAGGCCGACATGCTCCGGCTGAACGTCGCGATTCCGCCGACGAAGGAGCCGAATAGCCTCGGGTTGCTCGGCAACGACGCCGCCGGATACCCGAATGGCCGCCGGGTCACCGACGATGTCGTCACTATCTCGCTGCGGGCGGTCGCCGGGGTGACATACGCCCTCGTCGACAAGAGCTTCACTCCGGATGCCGCGGCCGGCGCGGTCACCCAAGGGGTTCCCACCCCGACCAGCGGACCGCCCGGTTCGGGCTCGCGCTTCCTCTCGAGCTTCCCCTACCTCGGGGATCCACACGACGGTTTCTCGACCCCGTCGTCCTCGTGAGCCGGTGAGGTCTGATCCGCAGATGACCGCCGAACCAGTCGCCCGACCGCATCCCGAGCCTGTCGTCCTTGAAATAGGCGGCACGCTCGGGGCGCTCGTCGTCTACGCCGTCTCCGAGTTGCTCGACACGCCGATCGAGATCAGCCCGACCGGCCGCGACGACGAGCGGGCCCATCAGCACGTGTTGGAACGTCCGCTGCCGACGGGCATCGCGTATGCCGCCGTGTTTGACAAGATCGAGCACGGCACCTACACGCTGTGGATGCACGACGAGGCACGAGAGCGGGATGTCGAGATCCAGGGCGGGAGGGTCACCGAGATCCGGTGGACGGCCTCAGCCTCCGCTCGGTAGTAGTAGCCCGCGCCTGCCCGGCCCTGGCTGCTGCCATTCAGCCGAAGATGGGTCGTTCTGCCGATCACGTTCATCCTCTGGCCCGTCGATCGCTCCCTTACCGCACCTCGCCGCGAGCGAGGCTTCGCCGGCGAGCCGTTGTTGATCTCGATCCTCGCACCGGCCTCGCGGCTGACTGCCCAGCAGGTCCGCTCGGCAGCCGTCAGGCCGTGAGCGCTTCCGCGTTGCTCCGGCCGCGACCACGACGGCGTCGGCAGCCGTCAGCGCCTGCCTCAGGCAGCCGGAACCACGACCGGCTCGCCGGTCCGGGCGGCCGCCGCCTGCTCGCGGCTGTCGCGCGAGGAGATCAGCACGCCGGCGAGGATAGCTCCGGCGATCGCGAACCCCGCGCCGACGAGGAAGGCCCGGTCGAAGCCCTTGGTGAGGGCGATCAGGGGGTTGTGCTGGCCGGCGAGGGCGACGGCCTTCGTCCGGCTGTTGGCGATCGTCGCGAGGATCGCCAGACCGAGGGCGCCGCCGATCTGCGTCGACGCGTTGATCAGGCCTGACGCCAGCCCCGCCTCGCGGGGCTCGGTCCCGGTCATCGCGGCGATCGTCACCGGTACGAAGGCGAACCCGAGGCCGACCGCGGCGAGCAGCGACGGCCCGAGGATGTCGGCCGCGAACGACCCGCCGGGCGTGTGGACCCGCGAGAACCAGAGCAGGCCGGCCGCGATCAGGAGCATCCCGGTGATCAGGACCGGCTTGAAGCCGAACCGCGTGACGAGCACCGACGCCCCGCCGGCCGAGAGGATGATCCCGATCGCCAGCGGGAGGTAGGCGAGGCCGGCCTTGATCGGCGAGTAGCCGAGGACGTTCTGGACGTAGAGGGCGATGAAGAAGAACATCGAGAACAGCGACATCCCGATCAGCAGGCCGACGACGTTCGATCCACGCAGGGTCCGCAGGCGGAAGATCGAGAACGGCATCAGCGGGTGGGTCTCCCGCCGCTCGATTACCAGGAAGGCGACGATCAGGATGGCCGCCCCGGCGAGCTTGACGAGCGTCGCGACGGACCCCCACCCGACGTTGACCGTGTCAACGAGCGCGTAGACCAGCAGGCTGAGTCCGGCCGTCACGGTGACCGCGCCGGGAATGTCGAACGACGCGCCCTCGGTGTAGGCCCGGCTCTCGAGCAGGGTCCGCGGTGCCATCGCGGCGGCGGCCAGGCCGATCGGGACGTTGACGAAGAGGACCCACTGCCAGCCGAGGCCGCTGGTCAGGATCCCGCCGAGCAGGACGCCGGCCGCGCCGCCGGCGCCGGCGACGGCACCCCAGACCCCGAGCGCCTTGTTGCGCTCGGCGCCCTCGGCGAAGGTCGTCGTCAGGATCGAGAGGGCCGCCGGCGAGATGATCGCCGCGCCGAGGCCCTGAATCGCCCGGGCGACGAGGAGCCAGGCCTCCGACTGGGCGAGGCCGCCGGCGAGCGACGCGAGCGAGAAGACGATCAGGCCGCCGATGAACATCCGCCGCCGGCCGACGAGGTCGGCCAGCCGGCCGCCGAGGAGGAGGAAGCCGCCGAAGGTGAGCGTGTAGGCGTTCACGACCCACGAGAGGTCGGCCCGCGAGAAGCTGAGGCTCCTGCCGATCGTCGGCAGGGCGACGTTGACGATCGAGGCGTCGATGACGATCACGAACTGGGTCATCGCCAGGAGGATCAGAGCCAGGTTCTTGGCTCGTGCGGTCAACAGCGGAGCTTGTTCGGCGGGCGTCTCTGCGGTCGTCATGGAAGCTGACCTCCGGTTCCGGTTTGCGCTCGCCAGCATACGGAACTATGATTCCGTTTGTCAAGGTCGACGACGTGAAATCTTCGTGATGAGCTCTTCCTCAATCGAAAGCGAGCGGCCGCAGCGGGCCGACGCCAAGCGCAACCGCGAGCGGATCCTCGAGAGCGCGAGGGACGCGTTCGCGGCCCACGGGGCCGATACCCAGATGGACGAGGTCGCCCGCCTCGCGAGAGTCGGCGTCGGGACCGTCTACCGGCACTTCCCGACCAAGGAGTCCCTGCTCGGGGAGCTCGTCCGCCAGCAGATGGAGCGAGTGGGCGAGAACACGCGGGCGGCGCTCGAACGCGACGGCGAGCCGTTCGCCGTGTTCGCCGACGTCCTGCGCGAGAACGCCGGGATCGCGTCGGGCAACGCGGCGATCCAGTACGCGATGCTCGGGGCGGGCGAAGGAGTCTGGGAGTACGCCGGCGAGGCCCAGGCCGAGCTGGTCGGCCTGACCGAGAAGATGATCGCCCGAGCCCAGCGGGCCGGAACGATGCGCGCGGACGTCAGCGCGCTGGACATCCCGATGCTGATGTGCGGCGTCTGCGCGACGATGACCCACACCAAGCCCCACTTCGACTGGCGCCGGCACCTCGAGCTGATCATCGACTCGCTCCGGGCCCGGTAGGCCGCAGACACCAGCGAAGCGCGGCGGAACTCAGTCGGTTTCGCCGGTCCCGGATCGCCCGCCGAGGCAAGTTGCCGATTGCGTCGGCGTCGACACGACGCTTCGGCGCGCGTGAGATCCATGGAACGGACCTCCAGGCCAGATCGCCATTGCTTGCGGCGGTCTGCCTCTGGGGGACGCGGCTCCTCGGCCGCTACGACGACCGCATGGCTTACGGCCGCCGAGCGGGAAAAGGACCAACGCCTTGACTCTATACCTTGCCGGCAAAATCCGAAGGATTTCCCTAGATTCCGGCGGGCGCGATGGCGGACGGGGGGCGTGTCCTGGGGTGCCGCGGGTCTCGCGTCGTGCGCTACCCCCTGAAATCGGCCGATCGTCGGGGCGCGTCGCGGGCGCTTGACATGTGACTAGATAGTCACCTATACTGCCTTCATGGACGAGGTCTTCAAGGCGCTGGCAGACCCGACGAGACGGAGCCTGCTGGACGAGCTCTTTGGCGAGGACGGCCAGACCCTGTCGGCACTCGAGGCCCGCCTGCCGATGACCCGGTTCGGCGTGATGAAGCACCTCAAGGTGCTCGAAGAGGCCGGTCTCGTCGTGACGAAGAAGCGTGGCCGGGAGAAGCTCCACTTCCTCAACCCCGTCCCGATCCGGCTGGTCCACGACCGGTGGGTCAGCAAGTACGCCGCACCCTGGGCGGCGACGCTCAGCAACCTCAAACAGACCCTCGAGGAGGACCTCATGGAAAAGGTGTTCGAGATCTACATCAAGACCACGCCCGACCGCCTCTGGCAGGCGATCACCGACTCGGAGATGCGCGAGAAGTACACCTTCGGCGTCGGGATCGACTCCGACTGGACGGCCGGGTCCCCCTACGTCGCCGGACACGCCGCCGCGGGGATCAGGATCTCCGAGGGCGAGAACCTCGAGGTCGACCCGCCCCGCCGCCTGGTCCAGAGCTTCAACGCCCTCTGGAGCGACGACGTCAAGGCCGCCGGGACCTCGCGCGTCACCTGGGAGATCAAGCCGGTCGGCGACTCCTGCCAGCTCACCGTGACCCACGACCAGCTTGGCCAAGGCGTCAGCGGAGAGATCTACGGCGGCTGGCCGCAGATCCTCTCGGGCCTCAAGACGCTGCTCGAGACCGGAGAGACCCTGACGACCCCCGGGTCGCTGATGTACGCCAGGGCGTCGGCCCCGGCCGGCTGACCGCGTCGGCCGGCCTGCTACCGCTCGGCGACCGGGCAGGCGATCCGGAAGTCGCAGAACCCGCAGGCCGTCGGGGACGGGGTCGGCTCGAAGCCCTGGCCGAGGATCCCGGCCCCGACGTCCATCACGGTGTCCTCGATCCACTCGATCGCCCCGGCCGTGTCGGGGACGGCGACCCGCTGGTCGTCGAGCACGTAGTAGTACGACCGCTCGGTCGCCTCGATCTCCCACGCGTCCCGCGCGGCCACGGCGTACAAGGCGAGCTGGACGTCGTCGGTCAGCTCGGCGACCGTCTTCGGCAGGCCGGTCTTGAAGTCGATCAGCTCGAACCCGCCCCCCGGGAGCGCGTCGACCCGGTCGACCCGCCCGCGAATCTGGTGGGGGCCCATCGGGAAGGAGAACGACCGCTCGAACCACGTCGGCTCGCCCGCCCCACCCGACCCGTCCGACAGGCGCTCGCGGTAGCGGAGCACCGCCACGCGGGCCTTCTCCCGGAGCTGGCGCTCCTGGTCGGAGTCCCCGAATCCGCCCCGCCGCCAGCCGGCGTCGAGCAGGCCGAGCATGTCGTCGTCGGTCTGCGCGTTCGTCGCGTGGTAGCGCTCGAGGACCTGGTGGACGAGGATTCCGAACCGCTGGTTGAGCGTCGGCTCCTGGGGGATCCGCAGGACGCGGGCGAACTTGTACTTCAGGGGGCACGTCCTGTACGTGTCGATGTCTGAGGCCGACAGCACCAACCCGGCGCCCCGGCGGGGGAGGAACGGCTCGAGCGACGGCTCCTCCCGCGCGGCCGTCTGAGCCGCCCGTGTCCGCTGGTCGAGCTCGCCCGCGAGGACGTGCTCGTCGAGCGGCGAGCTCTCGAGGATCTCCCGCTCGATCGGCGTCGCCGCCTGGACCAACCGGGCGTTGATGTCGGCGAGCGCCGCCGCGTCGATCGGCGCGCCGTCCGGCCGCTGGAGAAGGGCCGCCAGCTTGACCAGCTCGAGGAAGCGGACCGCCCCGTGCGAGATGTCGAGGTCCGTGTCCAGGCGGAGCTCGCCCAGCCGACCGCCGATCCGCAGCACGCTGTCGAGGAGCTCGTCCCGCAGCTCCCGAAACGTCGAATGGAGGGCTTCCGCCGGCCCGAAGAGCTCCTCCTCCCGATCCTCCCAGACCCCGCCGACCGCCGCGCGCGCGTCCTCGACGAGCCGCGAAGGCGCCTGCCGGGCGAGCCGGCGGGAGGTCGCCGCATACGAGAGCACGACACCGACCCGCGCCCGCGTGATCGCCACCCCGAGCACTTCCCTGTCATTTTTCGGAGCAGTCTCCTCACCGGCGGCCACCGCATCCGGAACTCGACCGGCGTCGAGGCCGACGACGAAGACGTGATCGAACTCGAGACCGCCGGCCGCGTCCATCGCCAGCACGGCCACCGTCCCCGGCCGCGCCTCGCCGATCGCCTCCTCCTCCCCGAGGCCGGCGTCCGCGACCGCGGCGATGTACCGGGCGAACTCCCGCGGCGTCGAACTCGGCGAGCGCCTCGCGTGGGCGGCCGCCAGCTCGCCGAGCTTCGCGAGGTTGACGAGCCGCTCGACGACATCCGCCCGCGCCGTGAAGAGCTGCTGGCGGCGGAGGCCGAGCCGGTCGATCAGCCGGTGGACGAACAGATCCGGTCGCGTGCTGTCGAGCGCGGCGGCCGCCGAGCGGTGCAACCGCAGGAAGCCGGCGATCCGCTCGCGGGCCTCGGGCGGGAGCTGCGGCGACTCGGTCGCCGCTCCGAGGGCCGAGACCATGTCGAGCTTCCGCCGCCGGGCGATCTGCACGCAGCGGGCGATGTCGACCGAGCTCAGCTCGACCGGCGGCCGGGCCAGCGCCCGGGCGACCGCCCCGGCGTCCCGCGGGTCGACGAGCAGCCGCAGCCACGCGAGCACGTCGCGGATCTCGATCCGCTCGAAGAACGCATCGGTTCCCAGCACCCGGTACGGGACATCCCGCTCGGCCAGGGCGACCGCGACGGCCTGCCCATCGTCGGCCACCGAACCCACGAGCACGGCCAGTCGTTCGGGTCCGATCGATTCGTGGGAGATCAGCCGCTCGATCTCGGCCGCCACGCTCTGCGCCTGGGTCCGCTCGTTCGCCGCCCGCCAGAACCTCACCCCACCGCGATCGACGGGCTCCGCCTGACGCCGACCGCCGAGCTCAAGCGCCTGAGCCCGCGCGCCACCGCCCGGGTCGGCCGGGCTCGCCACCGCGCCAGCTCCCTCCGCGCCGGCTACTCCCGCGCCGCCCGACCCCCCCGCCGCAGCTCCGACGCCGCCCGTACCCAGCGTGACACCGGCTCTCCCCGCGCCGCCCGACCCCCCCACTGCGCCTCCGACGCCGCCCGTGCCCAGGATGACGCCGGCTCCCCCCAAGCCGCCCGACCCCCCCACCGCAGCTCCGACGCCGGCCGGATCGGTCACTCCGCGACCGGCCAGAAGAACCAGCTCAGGACACCGAAAGCTCTGCTCCAGGACCACCGTCCCCTCGTCCGGGAAGTCGACCGGATCCGGTCGGTCGGACGTCGCGATCAGCCGCGCGCCGGCTCCCACCAGCCGCCGGATGACCTCCCGCTCGCCCCGCGAGATCGCCGGCCAGTCGTCGACCAGGAGCTCCGGCCACCGGCCGGCCCACCGCTCCCCGACGGCCGGATCCCGTCCGAGCAGGGCCACCGTCCGCAACAGGAGGTCGCCCCCGTCGAGCGTCCCCCGCTCGGCAAGCATGCGGTCGTGGGCGACGAACACCCCGACGAACTCCCGCTCCCGCGGCGACCCGTCGGCGCTCGCCCGGGCGAACGTCTCCGCGTCGACCAGGTCGTCCTTCAGCCGGTCGATCCGCCGGACGAAGCTCGCCAGGAGGGCTGCCGGCCGGCCGCGGAACTCGTGCTGGCGGAGATCGAGCTCCTCGACCCGGTCGAGCAGCATCGCCAGCCGATCGGCCGGCGTGCTCGCCTCCGTGAACGCCGCGACCCCCCCGCCCGGCGCCTCGTCGGCCAGCAGACGGGCGCAGAAGTCGCGCACGCTGTGGACCGAGACCCCCTCGTGCGGCTCGGTCAGCGCCGCTTCGGCCCGCGCCCGCAGCCGGTCGGCCGCCTGCTCGCCGTGCGCCAGGACGAGCACACCTCCCGGGACTCCGCCCGCGTGCCCGCGGCCTGTCAGCCACGCCAGCCGACGGATCAGGACCTCCGTCTTGCCGGTTCCCGGCGCCCCCGTCACGAGGAGCGCCGTCCCCCGGTGCTCCAGCGCCTCCCGCTGCCCGCGGCTCAGCCCGTCCGCGCCCACCGCGACGGCCTGTCCTCCAGGGACGGGGATTCGACTCACGCCCCTAGGATATGACCGCATGGAGCCCGCCGAGGACGGCCCCGACTGGCTGGCCGCCTGCCGCCGGATCACCGTCGGGCTCGAGCGGATGCTCGCCGGATATCCGACGAGCGCCGACCGGTCGGTCGAGGTCATGCGGGGTCACGGCGGCGACATGGCGCTCGTCATCGACTGCGCCGCCGAGGACGTGATCTTCGCCGAGCTCGACGCCCTCCACGCCGCCGGCCACCGGTTCGTCGCCGTCTCCGAAGAGCGCGGCCAGGTCGACTACGGCGGCCTCGGGCCGAACGGCCTCCGCGTCGTGATCGATCCGATCGACGGGTCGACGAACGCCAAGCGGTGCATGACCCACTACAGCGTCTCGATCGCCGTCGCCGACGGTCAGACGATGGCCGACGTCAGCTTCGCCTACGTCTACGACTTCGGCGCCCGCGACGAGTGGACGGCCGTCCGCGGCGCCGGCGCCATGTTGAACGGCGTCGCCCTGCCGGTCGACGTCCCCGAATGCCGGACCGAGTCCGGCCGGCTCGAGCTCCTCGCGATCGAGTCGGTCGACCCCCGCTGGGTCGCCGACTGCGCCCCCCGCCTGATCCACACGGCCAACCGCCTGCGGGCGATCGGCTCGATCGCGATCTCCCTCTGCCAGGTCGCCGGCGGACGGGTCGACGGGATGCTGACCCTCTGGCGCTGCCGCGCCGTCGACGCCGCCGCCGCCCAGCTGATCGCCCGCGAGGCCGGCGCCCTCGTCGCGTTCCCGGCCTTCGAAGACCCGCTCGGCGCCCCGCTCGACCTCCTCCCGCACTCAGCCGTCGTCGCCGCCCGCAGCCCGCGTGGACTGGCCGAGCTCGTCGGGGTGCCATCATCAGGAGAGTGATCGACTGGAACACAGCCGAGCGGATCGCCGGGATGGTCTCCGGCGGCGCCGACGGCGGCGGCCGGCTGCCCGGCGACCTCGCAGCGATCGCCAAGGACGCGGGCGAGCGGGTCGCCGCCTACACCCAGCTCGTCCCGACCAGCGCCCTCCCCCCGCCCGAAGTCGTCTCCCGGGCCGAGTGGATCACCGCCAACCTCCAGACGATGAAGCCGATCCTCGATCCGATCAGCGGCAAGCTCGGCGAGGGGATGGGACCCCTGGGTGGGCCGGTCCGCCTCGCCGGCGGCCTCGTCCTCGCCGCCCAGGTCGGCGCCCTCACGGGCTATCTCGCCCAGCGCGTGCTCGGCCAGTACGACCTCGGCCTGCTCGACCCGACCGTCACCCCCCGGCTGCTCTTCGTCGGCCCGAACCTCTACCTCGCGGCCGCCAAGCTCGAAGCCGACCGCGAGGAGCTCCTGCGGTGGGTCGCCTTCCACGAGGTCACCCACGCCGTCCAGTTCGGCTCGGTCACCTGGCTGCGCGAGTACCTCGGCGGGCTCCTCGAGGACCTGCTCGCCGGGATGACGGTCAAGGTCGAGAAGAAGAAGCTATTCGAGCTCCCGACCCGGGCCGGGGTCCGCGATCTGGTCGACGCGATCCGCAAGGGCGACCTCGTCAGCCTCGTCGTCGGCCCCGAACGCCGCGCGACGATCGACCGGGTCCAGGCGACGATGGCCGTCGTCGAGGGCTACGCCGAGCACGTCATGGACGTCGTCGGCGCCGACGTCCTCCCGTCACAGGAGCGCCTCCGCGACGCGATGGAGCGCCGCCGGGAGACCCGGTCGCCGATCTTCCGCATCCTCGAGCGGCTCCTCGGGCTCGAGATGAAGATGCGCCAGTACAAGGACGGCAAGCGCTTCTGCGACGGCGTCGTCGAGCTCGGCGGCCTCCCCGTCCTGAACCGCGTCTGGCGCGCCCCCGAGGCGATGCCCTCGCTCGCAGAGCTCGCCCGCCCGGCCGACTGGATCAGGCGAACGGACGTTCTGCTGCCCGCCTGATCCGCGCGCCCCACCGGCTTGTCCCCGGCGGTTTGTGGCCCGCGTGTAACGATCCGCGGACGGCGGTTTACAAACACGTGTTCGGTGCTACGCTCGCCCCGAACCCCAGCCTTCGACGCAAGGGAGCCACCCACGATGACGCCGACCGCCCCGTCCGCGCCCGCCTCACCGACCAACTCGACCGCCGCCAGGACACCGGCCTCGACGACTGACAAGAACCCGTCGACCGCAGCCAGGAAGCCGTCGACCGCGGCGAAGAAGCCTGCCGCGACCACGGCGAAGGCGGCCGGCAAGACGCGGGCTCCCCGCACGCGGACGACGGCCGCCAAGGCCACGACGGCCGCCGCGCGCACGACGTCCGCCAAGCCGACCGCCGCGAGTCGCCCTCCGTCGCGGCGCCTCGCCGGCCAGACGACGGCCGCCAAGCGGAATTCGACGATCGCCGGGAAGGCCCGGGCCAAGGCGGCGAAGGCCACCAGGACGGAGATCAAGACCGGCGTCAAGCTTGTCGAGACCTACGCCGAGCGGGCGGTTCTCGTTCCCGTCGGAGCAGCCCTTGCCGCGCGTGAGGCGCTCGCCGATCTGATCGACACCGTGTCCTCGACCAAGAAGGCCGAGGCCCAGCTCAAGCGGTTCGAGAAGCGCGGCCTGACCGCCCGCAAGCAGGTCGAGCGCGAGGCGGGGAAGGCCCGCAAGCAGGTCGAGCGGGAGGCCGGGAAGGCCCGCAGGCGGGTCGAGCACGAGTTCACCAAGCGGCGGACCGGCGTCGAGAAGGCGGTCTCGAAGTTCGACCGCCGGCGGACCGACGTCGAGAAGCGGGTCACCGACCAGGTCACCGACGTCTCGGCCAAGATCGACGAGACCGTCCGCCAGGCGGCCGACGCCGGCGCGGCGATCGTCAACAGGGCCCGGGAGACCGTCGGCTCGATCGTCTGACGCCGGCGCGCCGCGCGGGCGCCTCGTCGGATCCCGGCGGGGGCGGACGGGACGCCAGTGGTTCGCGGGGTCGGGAAACCGTCTGCGAGAATGGGCAGATGCCAACCGTCGAAGACGTGCGGACCGCCCTCGAGGTCGTGATCGATCCGGAGCTTCGCAAGTCGATCGTCGAGCTGGACATGGTCAGGGCGATCGAGTTGCGCGACGACGGACGGGTCGACGTGATGGTCTCGCTGACGACGCCCGGCTGCCCGATCCGCGGCCACTTCCAGACGGCTGTGACCGACGCCGTGATGGGGGTCGGTGGGTTCACGGGGGTCAACGTGTCGTTCGACGTCCTCGACGCCGCACAGAAGACCGAGCTCCAGCGCAAGCTCGGACGGACGTCCCTCCCGAAGGGAGCGCTCGCCCAGGTCGCCAACGTCGTCTGCATCGGGTCGGGCAAGGGCGGCGTGGGGAAATCGACGCTGACGGCCAACCTGGCGGCCGCGCTCCGGTCGGAGGGACGGACGGTCGGCGTGCTGGACGCCGACGTCTGGGGCTACTCGATTCCCCGCATGCTCGGCCTCGCGGCCGAGCGGCCGGCCGTCTCGCCAGAGCGAAAGATCGTCCCGCTCGAGGCCCACGGGATCAGCGTGATGTCGATCGGCTTCTTCGTCGAGGAGGACGCCGCCGTCGTCTGGCGCGGGCCGATGCTCCACAAGGCGCTCACCCAGTTTCTCGAGGACGTCACCTGGGGCGAGCTCGACTTCCTCCTGATCGACCTTCCCCCGGGGACCGGCGACGTCTCGATGACGCTGGCCCAGCTCCTCCCGCAGGCGACCTTCGTGATCGTCACGACACCCCAGCCGGCCGCCCAGCGGGTCGCCCGGCGGGCGGCGGAGATGGCCAACAAGGTGTCGTTGGAGATCGCCGGCGTGATCGAGAACATGGCCGGATTCGTCACACCCTCAGGCGAGCGGTTCACGATCTTCGGCGAGGGCGGAGGCCAGCAGCTCGCCGACGAGCTCGACGTCCCCCTGCTCGGAAAGATCCCCCTGACGATCGCGCTCCGCGAACAGGCCGACGCCGGCGTCCCGCTGGTGCTCGAGAACCCCGACGACCCGGCGGCCCAGGCGATCCGCCAGGCCGCCCGCGGGCTGATCGCCCTCGCCCCGCCAAGGGTGGTCGGGCCGGCTTCTGGGCCGGAGCCGGTCGGGATCTCGCTCCCGATGGCCTGAGGGGCCGGGGGCCGGGAGGCCCTGGGGGCCGGGAGCCGCCGGCCGGGGCCGGGGGACGGGACGGGTGCCCGGAACCCGGGTCACCAGACGTCGCCGTCGCGCCAGTCACAGGTCAGTCCGCCGGCGAGGTCGAGGGGGATCGCAAGAGGAAGGACGTAGATCGCGCCGTCGCTCTCGGGGGTCGGCCGGATGCCGTCCGGCGTCAGGGCCGACGACCGGCCGGTCCAGAGCTGCCAGCCGCGGGTTGTGTAGAACGGGACGGCGAGCTCCGTGGCGCCGAGGGCTCCGAGATCGTATGCGCCGCGGATGACCCGCTCGAGCGCGTCCATCATCGCCGCGCCGTGTCCTCGGCGGCGACGGTCGGCACGGACGCCGACCCCCTCGACGTAGCCGGCCCGGAGGGCCCGGCCGGCGTGGATGATCCGCCGCCCGACGACGGCCGCGTGGCCGACGAGGTCGCCGGACTCCCAGACGACAGCGTGCATCCCGCCGAGGGCGTGCTCCCAGTCGTCGTCGTCGAGGTCGCCGTCGAAGACGTCGGTGAGAAGGGCTCGGGCCGAGTCGAGCGTCGCGCGAGAGAGATCGGCCGTGTGAGCGAGGACGAGCTCGGTCATCGGGTCATTCTGACGTCGGCATAATCTGGCCTCGAATGGACCTCGATCCCACCGAGATACGGGTCCTCGGGTGTCTGCTCGAGAAGCAGCGCACGACGCCCGACGCCTACCCGCTGAGCCTCAACGCCCTCCGTCTCGCCTGCAACCAGGCGACCAACCGGGATCCCGTCGTCGAGTACGACGACGCAACCGTGCGGGCGGCGCTCCACCAGCTTGGCCGGCGCCGTTGGACCCGTCTGGCGAGCGGGGCCGGCAGCCGGGCGGCGAAGTACCGCCATCTCCTCGACGACGCCCTCCCCCTCGACCGGGGCGAGCACGCGGTGATCTGCGTGCTGATGCTGCGCGGCCCCCAGACGCCCGGCGAGCTCAAGCAGCGGACCGAGCGGATGCACGCCTTCGGCGACCTCGCCGGCCTGCGGGTGACGCTCGACCGGCTGATCGACCGCGGCCTTGTCCGCCGGCTCGACCGCAGACCCGGCCACAAGGAGGAGCGGTTCATGCACCTGCTCGGGGATCCCGACGCTGCCGAGCCCGACGCTGCCGAGCCGGCGACGGCAGGCGGGAGGGGGAGGATGTCGACCGACCGCGGGGCCGCAGGCGTGGAGCCCGCTGTCCGCGCGGCGCCCGCAGCAGGCGCGAACCCGGCATTCCAAGCGCCGGGCGAGACGGCGATCGCAGAGAACGACCGCGTCGGCGGCGAGCCCGCCGGCGGCGAGCGCGCCGGCATCGACGCCCGCCTCCTGGCCGAACTGGCTGAGCGGGTGACCCGACTCGAGCGCGACTTCTCAGCGCTCAGGCAAGCGCTCGGCGACGTCTGAATCGCCAGCGAATGGCGGCGGGAGGGGCGGCGCCCTGCGGTCCGTCCGTCCGAGCCGCTCGTCGCCCCCCCGCCAGATTCGGTCGCGTCGGCCCCTCTCTCAGGGGCCGGTCGTACTGTCAGTCTTCGGACCCCTTGAAGGCGGCGCTCGCGTCCGGCTCGTCGCCGATCGGCGGCTCCCCGGCCACGGTGCTCCCGAGGGCGCTTCCCTCCGGCGCGGTCTCGCCCGCGTCCTGATCCTGCTCGGCTGCCTGCGTGTCGTCGGACATGCTCGAACCTCCTGGTCGGAAACTTTGTCGGACCAGGGATTCCCCGAGCGGACCACTCAAAACCTCGGATCTGCTCGACCACTTCACACGCCCGGACCGGATTGAGACCCCCCACCGTCTCGGACCGGATTGAAACCCCCACCGTCTCGGGTAGCCGCCCGGCAAGTCCGAGCACCGGTCGGGCGTCAGCGAGGCGAGGGAGGCAGATGACAGTCGGCGGCACACGGGCGAGTGGAGTGCTCCTGCACGTGACGTCCCTCCCCGGCGGACGCCTCGGCGACGCCGCCTACCGGTTCGTCGACTGGCTCCAGGCCGCCGGCCAGACCTGGTGGCAGATTCTCCCGGTCGGCCCTCCCGACGACAGCCGCTCGCCCTACCGGGCCTCGTCGGCCTTCGCCGGCTGGCCAGGACTCCTCGCCGATCCGGATGCCCCCGTCTCCAGCGCCGAGCTGGAGGCCTTCGTCGCACGCCACCCCTACTGGATCGGCGGTTGGGCCGCGTTCTCGGGCGAGGGAGCCATTGCCGATCAGGTCCGCTTCGAGCGCGAGTGGACCGCCCTGCGGATCTATGCGGCCAAGCGGGGCGTCCGGCTGCTCGGCGACGTCCCGATCTACGTCGCGGCCGACGGCGCCGACCACACCTCCCACCCCGAGCTCTTCCAGGCCGGGCTCGTATCCGGCGTCCCGCCCGACGACTGGAGTGCGACCGGCCAGCTTTGGGGCAACCCCCTGTACGACTGGGAGGCGATGCGCGCAACGGGCTACCGCTGGTGGATCGAGCGGTTTCGCCGGACCTTCGAGCTGGTCGACGTCACCCGGATCGATCACTTCCGCGCGTTCGTCGCCTACTGGGCGGTTCCCGCCCGAAACCGCACGGCCCGCGCCGGCACCTGGCGCCGCGCCCCCGGCCGGGAGGTCTTCGACGCGACGCGGCGGGCCTTGGGCCAGTTGCCCATGGTCGCCGAGGATCTCGGGGTCATCACCGAGCCCGTCGAGCGACTCCGCGACGACCTCCGACTGCCCGGAATGGTGGTCCTCCAGTTCGCCTTCACTCCCGGCATGAAGAACCCCCAATCGGTTGGCGGCGACCGCCGCGACCGGGTGATCTACACCGGGACGCACGACAACCCGACGACCGCCCAATGGTGGGATGAGGCCTCTGAGGCCGACCGCGAGACCGCCCGGCTGGCGTTCGCGGCCGCCGGCGTCGACCACCTCGACCCGCATTGGGCGATGATCGAGCTCGCCCTCCGCTCACCCTGTTACCTCAGCATCCTTCCCGCCCAGGATCTCCTCGGCCTCGGCGCCACCGCCCGGATGAACACGCCCGGCCGGGAGCACGGGAACTGGGCCTGGCAACTCGCGCCTGACGCCCTCACACGCGAATTGGCCGACCGTCTCCTCGAGGCGACGCGGGCTGCCGGGCGGGCTCAGTCCGCGACCCGGCGATAACGGCGCCTCCCGCTCAGGAGACCGACCGGATGGCCTGCTCGAGCGTCGGGTAGTCGACGCTGCCGGTCATCGGTGCCGCGTTCCCCTTCGGCCCGCCGACGACGATCGTCGGCGTCGAGTTGAAGCCCGCGTGCGCAGCTGCCTGCTCATCGGCGCGGACCGCATCCGAATACGTCGCGTTCGAGCTGGCCGTCTGCCACTTCGCATAGTCGAGGCCCGGGATCTGCTTGGCGAGGCCGTCGAGGTAGGACGGCGTGACGTAGCCAGACCCCTCGGCGCCCTGCTCCGCGTAGAACAGCTCGATGAAGTTCAGCGCCCGGTCCTGGGCACCTGCCGCATACGCGGCCGCCTGCTGCGTCAAGAAGACCGCCGGGTCCTGCGTGGCCGTCTGAAGGGACCTATAGACCAGCTTGACCCGACCCGAACGGACGTCGCTCGAGATCAGGGTGTTCTCCGCCCCCTTGGCGAAGTCGGCGCAGATCGGGCACTGCAGATCCCCGTACTCGGTCACCGTGACTTTGGCCGCCGGGCTTCCGAGGGTCGTTCCCGCCTGGGGAATTCCGACGAGCAGGGCGGTGACCGCCGTGGCCGTCGCTCCCGACGGCTTCGGCGACGCCTTCTTCCCACCGGACGAGCTGATCACGATGAGCAGGATCACGACGACGACCGCGACCCCCAGCCCCATCCCCAGGCGAACGAGACGAGCCCGGCGAGCCGCCGCTGCATGCGCCTGCTCGAGGGCCAGCCGCTCGGCCTTCGCGGCTGCTTTCTGCTCGGTTCTACTGGCCACTGGCGCCGAGTGTATTTGATGTCGGCGCGGGCACGCCGACGCTCGTCGACCGGTGCGCGTCACCGACGACGTAGCGGATCGACGCGCCGATCGTCAGCAGGGTGAGAATGACCGCGCTCGATACGCACCACTCGCAGATCGCGTGGATCGAGAACAGCTCCCGGTAAGTGAGATAGCCACTGAATCCGAACCCGATCAGCGCCAGCACGAGGGTCGCCTGTCGGGTCTCCTCCCGGTCGGGGAGCACCAGGCTGCCGAGGATCGCGACATATCCGATCAGCCCCATCAGGGCGACCGGAACGCCGGCCAACTCAGACCAGACCGACGACTGGACCTTCAGGCAGGACCCTCCCGCCGTGCAGGCCGGCTTGATCCCCGCGTAGTGGATATACGTCAGATAGATCGCGACGCCGAGGCCGACCACGGCAAGACCGGTCATCGCCTTTCGTAACACGCCGCTTGCACCCGACTCCACCGACGGGGTTTTACCCGATCATGCTCAAGCCCGCCTAATGGACAGCTTCCTTCTCACGACCCTTCTCTACCCCTGCGTCCTCGCCCTCCTCTGCGTCGGCGGCGGGCTCCTCGTCGACCGCCTGAGCGGCAGTGCGCTCCCCCCGGTCCTGCTCCCCGTGGTCGGCGTCGCCGTCCTGATCGCCGCCTCCCAGCTGACCACCGACCTAGCGTCGAGCGCCCCGGCCACCCCCTACGCGATCGTCGCCGTCGCCCTCGCCGGCTTCCTCGTCGGCGCTCGCCGGCTCGGCCGGCTCCTTCGCGCCCTGCCTCGCCCCGGCTGGCAGCTGGGACTGCCTGTCGCCGTCTACCTCTTCGCCCTCGCACCCGTCCTCCTCGCCGGCCGGACGACCTTCTCCTCATACGGCCTCCTGCCCGACTCCGCCGTCCACATGATCGGCGCCGACTGGCTGATCCATCACGGCCGCGACTACGCCGGTCTCGATCCGGCGAGCTCCTACGGCCAGTACATCAAGGCCTACTTCGCGACCAGCTACCCTTCCGGAGGCGACACCCTGTTCGGTGGCAGCGCCCTGCTCCTCCGGCTCCCGCTGATCTGGGCCTTCCAACCGTTCAACGCGTTCGTGCTCGCAACCGCCGCCGGACCCGCCTGGCTGCTGGCGCGCGAGATCGGCCTGCGTGGGCGGTGGGCGGCGCTCGCCGCCCTGACCGCGACCCTCCCGGCCCTCGTCTACGGCTACGAGCTCGTCGCTTCGATCAAGGAGATCGTCGCCCTCCCGATGATCCTCACGATGGGCGCCCTCGTCGTCAACCGGCGATCGCTCGACGGACCGCCCCGCGGCGTGATCCCGCTCGCCGTAGTCGTCGCCGCCGGCATCTCCTCGCTCGGCGTCGCGTTCGGCGCCTGGGTGCTCGTCGCGGCCGCCGTCGCCGTGTTCGCGGTCGTCCGGGCAGCCGCCGGACCCCGCCCCGCTCTCGTGCGGGCACTCGGTCTCGCCGGGATCGCCGCCGTCGTCCTCCTGGTCTGCGCCTGGCCGACCTGGTACGAGCTGTCAGGCTCGCTGAACGTCGCCGAGAGCATCGCCGCAACCCCCAATCCCGGGAACCTCGTCCGTCCACTCGGCATCGCCCAGGTCGCCGGCACCTGGTTCTCGCGGACCTACAACACCGTCCCCCACGACCTCGACCTCGTCCTGACGAGCGTGTTCATCGGACTCACGATCGCCCTCGCCATCCTCGGAGCCGTCCACCTCCTGCGTCGCCGGACCTACTACCTCGCCGGCTGGTTCGGCCTGATGCTCGCCGTCTGGCTCGGACTGACGATCTACGGGGCGACCTGGACCGACGCCAAGATCCTCATGTTGAGCTCCCCCGTCGTCGTCCTCCTCGGTTGGGCCGGCGTCGCCGCGATCCGCGAATCGCGCGCCGGTCTCGCCCGCACACTCGCCGCCCCAGCCCTCGCCCTGCTGCTCGCCGGAGGAATACTCGCCTCCGACGCCTTCCAGTACCACGACACGGCCCTCGCCCCGACCGCCCGCTACGCCGAGCTCGCATCTTTGAACTCGATCTTCGCCAACCGCGGGCCCACCCTCTTCACCGACTTCGACGAGTGGTCGCTCTACCAGATCCGCAGCCTTGACATCGGCGGCCCCGATTTCGTATACCGGCCGCTCGGCCTCGAGACCGTCGTGCGCGATCACGGCGACCCCGTCGACCTCGACCGCGCGCCCCCGTTCGCGCTGCTCCCCTACAAGCTGATCGTGACCCGCCGCGACCCCACGGCCAGCCGGCCGCCGTCGGCCTACGGCCTGCTCTGGCAGGGCGACTACTACGAGGTCTGGGGCCGGATCCCCGGCGCCCCGGCCGCACTCGCCCACTTCGGCCGCTCCGCCCGCCTCCCGGTGACCTGCGCCCAGATCGCGACGATCGCCCACCTCGCCCGCTCGGCGAACGTCGGCCTCGTCGCGGCCAGGCAGGTCGCTCGCGTAACGATCGACACGCTAGCCGCCAAGCGGCTGCGCCCGGCCGACGGGCGCTTCGCCTCCAGCTTCGCGATACCGACCACCGGCACCTGGCAGCTCTGGATCAAGGGCGAGCTGATGTCGGCCGTGCGCCTGACTATCGACGGCCGGCTGATCGACACGGTCGAAGGCGAGGTCAGCGGCAGCGCGTTCAGCGCGAGCACCGCCGCCCCCGTGCGGATTCACCTGACCGCCGGAAACCACACGATCGAATTCGCCCGGACCGGGCCCAATCTCGCTCCCGGCGCCGGCGGCCCCGCCTACCTGGCGGCCGCCTTCCTCACCCACCCCGGGGCCGGCGCCCGAGCCCGGCTGGCCGCCGTCCCGACATCCGACTGGCGCTCACTCTGCACCCGGCGGCCCCAGTGGGTCGAGGCGACCGGCCCGGGCGGCTACTTGGCCTTCGGCTCGCTGAAGTAGGCCGTGTTGATCTGGATGTAGTTCGTCCACTCGTCGGGTAGCTGGTCCTCGGCGAAGCACGCGTCGACCGGGCACGCCTCGACGCACGCGTCACAGTCGATGCACTCCTCCGGGTCGATGTACAGCATCTCGACTTCGTCGTAGCCGGGCTCGTCCGGCGTCGGGTGGATGCAGTCGACTGGGCACACCTCGACGCAGGAGTTGTCCTTGGTGCCGATGCACGGTTCGGCGATCACGTAGGCCATAGGTTTCTTGGTTCCTGTCCCTCGGGGTCGTTCAGCGCTAAGTATTACGGGTGTCCCGTGTGGATAGGCTGATCGCCGTGGTCCTGTTGACCGGCGCCACCGGCCTCGTCGGGCGCGCACTGCTGCGCCGTCTCGCCGCGTCCGGAACTCCCGTGCGCTGCCTCGTCCGCGACCCCCGCCGACTCGGGCCCGACCGCGTGCGGGTGCAGATTGCGCTCGGCGACCTCGCCGATCCCCAGTCCTTTCGCAACGCCCTACGCGGCGTCGACACCGTCGTCCACCTCGCCGCCACGATCCGCGACCAGCCCCGCGGGTCGATCGAGGAGCTCAACGGGATCGCCACCTGGCGCATGGTCGAGGCAGCCGGCCGGGCCGGCGTCGACCGGTTCGTCTTCTTCACCGCGCTCGGCGCCTGCGCCCACGACCGGACGCGCCTGCTCCGGGCAAAGGCCCTCGCCGAGGACGCCGTTCGCGACGGGCCGGTCGAATCGGTGATCTTCGCCCCTTCGTTGATCTACGCCCCCGGCGACGCCTGGCTGACGCTCCTCGCCCGCTTCGCCCTCCTTCCGGTGATGCCGATCTCCGGGCGCGGACAGGCCGTCTTCCAGCCGATCTGGGCCGAAGACGTCGCCCGCTGCGTCTGCGCCGTGCTCGACCCAGACCTCCGACCGCCCGCCGGGCCGGCCAGCGGCGGGGACCAGGCGAGAAGCGTTCGGTACGAGCTGGCCGGGCCCGACCAGCTCTCCTACGAGGCGATCGTCCGTCTTGTGCTCAAGTCGTTGCACCGCCGCCGGCTCCTCCTGCACCTACCCACCCCGCTCGTCGCCGCCGCCCTCCGCGCGCTCGAGATCCTCGCGCGGAGCCGCGCCTTCGCGACCTGGGACGAGGCCGAGCTGATGGAGGTCTCGATGACGACGCCGACCGGGACCGCCGACGCCGAGCGGCTCGGCGTCTCACCCAGGAGGATGGCCGACGTGCTCGGCGTCCAGGTCGCCGCCCCGAGCCGCCCGTGAGGGTTCGCGGCCGGCGAGCGCTCCGCCGGTCGCCGGCGGTCACGCACGAACACCGGCGGCAGCTCAGGCCGCTCGCCGCCCGAAGGTCTGGACGACCACCCGCCCGCTGACCCGAAGCGGCTCCGGGAGCTCGCCGACCCGGGCCGCGAGCACACCGGCCTCGACGTGGTGGGCAGTCGGGCCCATCGCCGCGACCGCCGCGACCGCCGCGTGGTCGAGGATCATCGAGAACTCGACCGGCGCGCTCGACACAAGCCGCAGGTGCGGCTCGAGCGCTGCCAGCAGCCGGGCCGGCTTGTCGGGATCGATGCCCACCATCCCGAGCCGCGAGACCAGCTCCCCGAGGTGACTCTCGGCCGGTGTGACAACCACGAAGATGCCCGTCTCCCCGAGAATCCGGGCGATCTCGGCCGCGTTGCGCGGCGCGAACACGCTGAGCACGACGTCTGCTCCCCCGTCTGCCACCGGCAGTCCGCCCCACACGTCGCAGACGACGCCGGCGATTCTCGGATCCGCCTGCACCGCCCGCCGCAGGGCCGCCCGCGAGGCGTCGAGGGCCAGACCGCGCCAGCCCGCCAGCCGGCCGAGGACCGCCGCCAGATAGTGGCCGGTTCCGGCCCCCAGGTCGACGACGCACCCCGCCCGCGCCCCCGGCTCCCCGGCGCCCGCAGCCGCCGCCGCGCTCACCGCCGCGACGATCGGCGCGTAGTGCCCCGCCCCGAGGAAGGCCTCCCGCGCAGCGACCATCTCCTCCGCATCACCCCTCGCCGCCCGCCGGTGACCGCGCGCCGGCAGCGTGACATGCCCCTGGCGGGCGACGTCATAGCTGTGCCCCACCCCGCACGACAGCGTCGTGTCTCCCAGGCTCAGACCCTCCCCGCACTCGGGGCAGCGCAGCCGCCCGCAGACCGCCTCCAGCGCCGCCGCCCGCGAGGCACGCGTGCTCACCGGGCCGATGATCTCAAGCTCCTCTCCCATTGGAGCGCCGCCCGAGTGGCGTCGTCCGCGGACAGCATCAGACTATGCCCGACGAGCGCTCACGATCACGTAGCGACTCGTCGCGCGGAACCCGGGCGGAGATTCGTTGGCCCCGGCGAAGACCTCGACCACCCGGTCGTGGAGTCGCTCCCATTCCCCCCGCGGCTCGAGCACCCGCCGGGTCGCCACCCACCCCGGGTGGTCGGCGAGCTCGGTCTCGGCGAACCCCGACGCCGAGCTCCCGGTGAACGCGAGCGAGCGCTCCTCCAGCTCGACGGCGAACCCGAACCCGCCGAGCAGACGCGTCACCGCCTCCCGGTCGTGCCACGCCGCCGGCGGTGGCCCGCCGGCCCGTCCCGCGACCGCAAGCGCCTTCCTTCGCAGCTTCATCGCCTCCCCGAAGACCCCGCCCGGGAGCCATGCCGAAAAGACGATCCGCCCAGGCCGCGCGCTCACCCGCGCCAGCTCCGCCGCCGCGGCCCCCGCGTCAGGCGCGAAGATCACCCCGAAGACCGACACGACCAGATCGATCGACTCGTCGGCCACCGGCAGGTCACCCGCGTCGCCGACGAGGAACGTCGCCTCCAACCCCCGCCCGGCGGCGTCGGCCGCCGCGAGCTCGAGCAACGATCTCGCCGGATCGACGCCCACGACCCCGGCGCCCCGCTCGGCCGCCAGCAGCGCGGCATTGCCGGTCCCGCAACCGACGTCGAGCACTCGCTCGCCGGGACGCAGCCCGGCGGCATCGAGCACGCTCGCCGCCGCCGGAAGGAGCCGTCCCGCGATCCGCGCGTAATTCCCGAGGCCCCAATCGATCGCGACCGCTTCGGAACAGCCGACGCGCGAATCCTCCACGCGCCCCGGCCTACGGGCGCGGCTGGGCGATGTAGTTCAGAGCATGGAACCGGTAATGACCGTCCCGGCTCTTCGTGCAGCTGAACTCGTAGACCTTGTAGACGTGCCTGTAGCGCGGGTCGCAGCGTTTCCCGGCCGCGATGCAGACGATGTGCCCGCCGACCCGAGCACGCTGACACGGGACCGCGGCCGCCCCGGCCGACGGGCCGCCCGCGACCCCCAAACCAGCGACCAGCGTCCCCGCCACAGCGAGCCTCACAAGCGCCGGTCGGCGAGCTTTCGCGTCCATCGACTCGCGGTCGACGATACCAGAGCAGAGCCCCGACGCGGGCAAGATCGCGGCTCGACGCCGGGCCGCGACGCGGGCTCCGGGCTCACCGGAATTGCTTGAGACAAATTGTGTGACCTATCTCACACAGTCGCCCCCGGCCCGCCCAATATGTTGCCCAGATCAGACAACAGGTCCGGGCGTGTCCCAGACCAGCAACCACTCATCACCCCGGACGGCATCGGCGGCGATGGGCGACCAAGGGGAACCAGATGATTGCGTTGACCACTCGAGACAAACCGACGAAGTCGTCGGCGCGAGCCCGCCGCCTGCTGCTCGTGACCGCGGCCGCGCTCTGCCTCCCGGCGTTGGCGGCCAGCACCGCCGGCGCACAGAGCTTCATCGGCGCGCCGTCGGGCGTCGAGCCCCAGCACGGCACCGGACAGGCCGGCGCCGCCGCGCCCTCCCCCCACGGGTTCGCGCCGCTGATCAGCCCGGCGATCACCTGTCCCGCCCTCGACGCGAGCAACAACCCGACTCCGAGCCCGCTCTGCAACATGACCTATCACAGCGGCGCGGTGATGCTCACCAACCGCACTCACATCGTCTACTGGCAGCCCTCCGGATTCACGACCAGCGCCAACTACCACAGCCTGACCGAGCGCTACCTGACCGACGTGGCTGCCGACAGCGGCCGCGTCGCGAACCCCTACGCCGTCGACACGCAGTACACCGACAGCACCAGCGCTCACATCCAGTACAACTCGACCTACGCCGGCGCCCTGACAGACACGACGGCCTACCCGGCGGCGGTCGCAGGCTGCAACAACCAGAACGGGTCAACCGTCTGCCTGACCTCGACCCAGCAGGCCACCGAGCTCGACAACTTCATCCAGGCCAACAGCCTCCCCCGTGGGGGCAACGACCTGTACTTCCTCGTCATGCCGGAGAAGGTTCAGACGTGCTTCGACGACTTCACCGACTGCGGCCCATACGGCGGGATCACTGACACGAAGGGCAACTTCTCGGAGTACTGCGCCTACCACAGCTCCTTCAACATCAGCGGTCACGGCTCGACGTTGTGGGCCAACATGCCCGACGGGGCCGACGGCGGATGCAACGTCGTCAGCTCGCCTCCGAACAACGACGGCGCCGACACCCTGATCGATTCGCTCAGCCACGAGCACAACGAGACGATCACAAACCCACTGGGCGGCGGCTGGTTCGACGCAAACGGATCCGGTGAGGACGGCGACAAGTGCAACTTCACGTTCGGTCCGAACCTCGCCTCGACTCCGACGGGCGGGTACGACGTCCTGATCAACCACCACCCCTACGAGATCCAGCCCGAGTGGGACAACTCGATCACCGGGTGCTCGATGACGTTCGGAGCCGTTGCCCCGACCGCAGCGTTCACCTTCTCGCCGCCGTCCCCGCTCGCACTGCAGACTGTGAGCTTCGACGGGAGCACCTCCGTTTCCACCGACACGGGCGGCTACATCATCGACTACTCGTGGGATTTCGGTGACGGCAGCCCGGCCGGATCGGGTGTCACCCCGACACACGCCTACGCGGCATCCGGCAGCTACACTGTCACGTTGACGGTGAAGGACGACGCCGGCCAGACGAGCACGACATCTCACACGGTCCTGGTCGCGAAGATCCCGACGACGACGACCGTCACCTCCGATCACGCGCCTTCGGTGTTCGGCCAGCAGGTCACCTTCACGGCGACCGTCGCTCCCAGCGACGGCGGCGGGACGGTCAGCTTCACAGCCGACGGCACGACGATCCCCGGCTGCGGGGCGAAGTCGCTGACGGCCAGCAGCCCGTATCAGGCGACCTGCACGATCTCGTCGCTGAGCGTCGCGGGTTCGCCGCACGCGATCGTCGCGACCTACACCGGCGACGCCGCCTACCAGGGCAGCACGTCGGCGACGTTCTCCCAGACGGTCAACAAGGCCGCCACGACGACTACCGTGACCGCGGTCCCGGCCAGCCCGTCGAACTTCGGGACGCCGGTCACGTTCACCGCAACCGTGGCGGCGACCCCGCCCGGCGTGGGGATGCCGACCGGTAGCGCGGCCTTCACGGTCGACGGGACGCCCGTCGGGACGGTTCCCCTCTCCGGCGGGACGGCGAGCATCACGACGTCGGCACTGAGCGCCGGGACGCACACGATCGGCGTGACCTACAGCGGAGACGGCAGCTTCTTCGGGAGCTCCGGCTCACTCCCGTACACCGTGACCTGCTCGGTCACGATCACCGGAACCCGCTCCGGCCCGCTCGAGGTCAACTCGAGCACCTGCGTCAAGCCCGGCGGCGTGGTCAGTGGCTCGATCATCATCCACGGCGCAGGCAGCCTGGATCTCGAAGGGGCCGTCGTCAACGGGGCGATCACCGCAAACGGGACGTCGGGCCTGATCCGAGTCTGCAACACCCAGGTCGCGTCGTCGGTCGACATCAAGAACGCGACCGGACTCGTGATCGTCGGTGATCCGGGTGACGCGGCATGCCCATCGAACAGGATCGGCGGCATGTTGTCCCTGCAGAACAACTCCGGCGGCGTCGAGGCGATCGGCAACACCGTGGTCGGGGCGATCACCACCAGCGGCAATTCCGGACCCGGGCCGTTCCCGGGTGACGTGACGACGATCTCCGGCAACCACCACTAGCGGCCACGCAGGTCCGCGGGCGCCACCCGCGGGCCGCAGCCCAGCCGACGGATCGAATCAGAGGAGCCCGGGTCGATGACCCGGGCTTCTTTGCGCGCGCGAGCGGGCGCAGAGCGCAGGGAGCGGGGAGCGGGGAGCGGGAGCCGGGGAGCGGGCGGCAGGGGAGCAGGGAGCAGGGAGCGGGGAGCAGGGGCGCGGGGGAGCAGGGAGCGGGGAGCAGGGGCGCGGGGGAGCAGGGAGCGGGGAGCAGGGGAGCAGGGGAGCGGGGGAGCGGGGTAGCAGGCAGAGCGGCGAGCGAGGGGCGGAAGCCCGGAGCGGGAGGGACCGCCGGCCGTGCCGGCTACGACCGGCGCCTATCCTGTCGTCGGCAAGCGGCTCCCAGCGGAAGGCGAGATGCATGAGCGAAGTTCAGTCCGGCCTCGAAGGCGTGGTGGCCTTCGCAACCGAAATCGCCGAGCCGGACCGGGCAGGCGGGTCGCTGCGCTACCGCGGCATCGACATCGAGGATCTCGTCGGCACGATTCCCTTCGAGAAGGTCTGGGGCCTGCTCGTCGACGGGGCCTTCGAGCCCGGACTCCCGCCGGCAGAGCCGCACCCATTGTCGGTGCGCTCGGGTGACCCTCGGGTCGACGTCCAATCGGCGCTCGCGATGCTCGCTCCCGAGTGGGGCTTCGGCCAGCTGATCGACATCTCAGACGAGCAGGCCCGCGACGACCTCGCCCGCGCCTCGGTGATGGCCCTCTCGTTCGTCGCCCAGTCGGCCCGCGGGACCGGCCGGCCTCCCGTCCCCCAGGCACGGATCGACGAGGGCAGCTCGATTCCCGAGCGCTTCCTGATCCGCTGGCGCGGCGAGGTCGACCCGACCCACGCGAAGGCGATCGACGCCTACTGGATCACCGCCGCCGAGCACGGCATGAACGCCTCGACCTTCACCGCCCGGGTCGTCGCCTCGACCGGCGCCGACTGCGCGGCCGCCCTCTCGGCCGCGGTCGGCGCGCTCTCCGGTCCCCTCCACGGCGGGGCCCCGCTGCGGGTCCTGAAGATGCTCGACGAGGTCGAGCGGACGGGCGACGCCACCGGCTGGGTGAAGGATGCCCTCGACCGCGGCGAGCGGCTGATGGGCTTCGGTCACCGTGTCTACCGGGCCGAGGATCCCCGCGCACGGGTGCTCCGCCGGACGGCCAGGGAGCTCGGCTCGCCACGCTTCGAGGTCGCCCTCGCACTCGAGCAGGCCGCCCTGGCCGAGCTCCACGCCCGCAAGCCCGACCGCGTGCTCGCGACGAACGTCGAGTTCTGGTCGGCCGTCGTCCTCGACCTCGCCGAGGTCCCGGCCGAGCTGTTCACGTCGATGTTCACCTGCGCGAGGGTCGCCGGCTGGTCGGCCCACATACTCGAGCAGAAGCGCGAAGCCCGCCTGATCCGCCCGACCGCCAAGTACGTCGGTGAGGCCGCGCGGCCGCTCGCCTCCGACCGCACCGACCACGCCGACCGCGCCGACCACGCCGACCACGCCGGCGCCGCCGACACCGACGCCGCCGCCGACCCGGGGCGCTGATGGCCCAACCCCGCGCTCGCGAATGAACCCCGTCCGCCCGGTCCGCACCGCCGGCCTCGCCCCCGCATTCCTCCTGACGGCCGGGCTCCTCGGCGCGTGGTTGATCTGGCATCCCCCGAGCCCGGACCTCGCGGGCCAGGTCTACCGCGTCCACCTGTTCTCGACGTCCGGATTCTCGATCTGGGACAACGCCTGGTACGGGGGGCATTACCTGCTCGGCTACAGCCTGATCTTCCCGCCGCTCGGAAGCCTGCTCGGTGTCCGCCTGACCGGCATCCTGGCCGTCACGCTCTCGACGTTGATCTTCAGGCGGCTGGCGACGATCCCGGACGGCTTCAGGACCGGGCCGGCAACGATGCTGTTCGCGCTCAGCGCGACCGGGGATCTGTTCATCGGCCGCGTGACTTTCGCGCTCGGGGTCACGCTAGGCCTCGCGAGCGTGCTCGCCGCCGTCGGCCGGCATCGCGTCTTGTGCGGAGTGCTCTCGCTCGCCTGCGCCGCCGCCAGCCCGGTGGCCGCCGCCTTCCTCGTGCTGGCCGCCTGCGCCGACCTCTCGGTCAACCGGGCGGCCGGCCGCGCCGCACTGCTCGCGGTCCCCGCGGTCTGCCTGGCGCTCGCCCTGCTCGTGCTCTTTCCCGACGGCGGCTACGAGCCGTTCGGGCTGGCCTCGCTGCTGGCCGCCCTCGCCGCGACGGCCGCCGTGATCGTCCTCCTCCCGCCCGCTGACCGCCTGCTCCGCCGGCTGGCCGTCTTCTACGTCGCGAGCCTCGGCCTGGCCTTCGTCCTGCGCACGCCGATGGGTAGCAACGCCGTCCGCTTCGGAGTCCTGTTCGCCCCCGCGGCCCTTGCCGGTCGGGTCGGCGTGGCCGACGTCCAGCGGGTCCTCCTAGGCGCGCGGACAGCGATCGTCCGCCGGCGACCCGGCGACCACCACCGCGGGATCGCCCGGGCCCCAGCCGCCCTCCTGCTGGGCCTGCTCGGCGCCGCGACCGTCGTCTGGCAGGTCAGCGGGCCGATCGACCAGTCGATCGGAGCCGCCCGCGACCCGTCGGCCAGATACGCGTTCTACGCGCCTGCGATCGCCTACCTCCAAAGCCAAAGCCGCGGTCAGACGATGCGGGTCGAGGTCCCGTTCACGAGGTCCCACTGGGACGCGACGATTCTCGGCCGTCAGTTTCTCCTCGCCCGCGGGTGGGAGCGCCAGCTCGACACCCGATACGACGCGTTGTTCTACGCACCGGTCCTCACGCCGGCCGCCTACCAGGCCTGGCTGCTCGACAACGCCGTTCGCTACGTAGCACTCTCGAATGCCCCGCCGGACTTCTCGAGCACCCAGGAAGACGCCCTGATCCGGGCCGGCCTTCCCTTCCTCCGGCTGACCTTCGCGAGCCCGGACGGCGCCTGGCGGATCTACCGGGTGATCGCGGCCCGCCCGCTCGCCACCGGGCCCGGCCGGCTGAGCACCGTCGACGCGAACGGGTTCTCCCTGACCGCGTCGGAGCCCGGCCGCTTCGTCGTCCGGCTCCACTACACCCGCTTCTGGACGGTGACCGCCGGCCTCGCGAAGGTCAGCCCGACGCCGGACGGCTGGACACAGGTGGACGCCGGCCGCGCCGGGCCGATCGCGATCGCAGCCAGGCTCCCCGGGGACCTCGACCTCTGAGCGGGCGGAACCCCGACCTCTGAGCGCGGGCGGAACCCCGACGGGTGCCGAGACGCTCGACGCGGAGGAGGCCGAAGCCCCCGCCGGTCACCTGACGGTCCGCTCGTCGCGCGGATCCGGCCGGAGGATCAAGACCTCGGCCGGGGCTCGCTTGAGCAGCCAGACGATGTCCTCCGAGCTGAACCCGTCGTGGTCGTTGGACGTCGCCGAGATGATCACCCGATCGAACGGCTCCTCGGCGAGGATCCGTCGGAGCGCGTCCCGGTAGGAGCGCCCCCGCTCGATCCGCGACTCGACGGCGATCTCCTGACCGAGCGCCCGCTGCTCGATCGCCTCGAGCAGGGGGAGGGCCGTCTCGCATTGACGGGCGATCGCCGCGTCGAGTGGCAGGTGCATCGGGACCGGAGCGAGGTACGCCGGCACGAGGGTCGCCCCCTCGGCCCCCGCCAGGCGGACGGCGGCGTCGAGCGCCCGCCGGGAGATCGACGTCCCCGTGAACGGGAGCAGGATCCTGCGGATCGGCCCGGCACCCCGCACGGCGATGTGACGGCGCCGAACGGCGGCGAGATGGCCCCCGAGGAGGCCCACCAGCAGCGCGACCGGGGTGACGATGGCGAGGGTCACGATCGACCGGCCGGCGGCGTCCGGCGGGCCCGGTCGGCGACGATGCGCACATCGACGGCCGGGAGCAGCCGCATCAGCTTCTGGGGCAGCGGCTCGCGCACGCGGCGCAGGCCTCTGACGGGCCGGGGGGCACCCAGCAGGATGTACGTCGTCCCAAGCGACCGGGCTACCCTGACCGTCGCCGCGGCGACATCATCGTCGTCGACGACGATCAACCGGACCCCGAGCACGCCGCCGAGCCTCCGCAGGCTCGACAGCTCGCGCTCGACTTCCGTGGTCGGCGCCGCGCCAGGGCGGCGGACCCACAGCAGGTCGAGCTCGGCCCCGAGGCGCTGGGCTGAGCGCCACGACCTTCGGACCAGGCGGTGGGCGTCGGGCTCGGGGCGGACCAGGGCGAGCAGACGCTCGCCGACCGCCCGGGGGACATCCTCGGCCACGCGGCCGCCCGGCCCATCCGGTCCGCCCCGTTTCGGCGCGACCTCCTCGGCGATCTGGCGCAGCGCGATCTCGCGCAGGGCGGTGAGGTTCTCGATCTTGAAGAACCCGTTGACGGCCGCTGCGATCCGCTCGGCCGGATAGACCTTCCCGTCCCGCAGGCGGCCGAGCAGGGTCTCGGGCGTGACGTCGACGATCACGACCTCGTCGGCCTCGGCCAGCACGCGGTCTGGGATCGTCTCGCGGACGGTGACACCCGAGAGCTCGGCGATCTTGTCGTTGAGCGACTCGATGTGCTGGACGTTGACCGTCGAGCGGACGTCGATCCCCGCCCGGAGGATCTCCTCGACATCCTCGTGGCGCTTGGCGTGCTCGACGCCCGGCGCGTTCGTGTGGGCCAGCTCGTCGACCAGACAGCGCTCCGGCGCCCGGGCGAGGATCCCCGGGAGGTCCATCTCGAGCAGCGTGACCGACCGGTGGACGACCCGCCGGCGCGGGATGATCTCGAGCCCGCACGCGGCCGCCTGTGTGTCCAGCCTCGCGTGGGTCTCGAGCACCCCAATGCAGACGTCGACCCCGGCCCGCAGATCGTCCTGGGCCTCACCGAGCATTCGGTAGGTCTTGCCGACGCCGGCCGCCATCCCCAGGAAGACGCGATGGTGTCCGCGGGCGAGCGTGACTCACCCGCCGAGCACGTTGTGGACGACCAGGTCGACCAGCTTGATGCCGACGAACGGCGTGAGGATCCCACCCAGCCCGTAGACGAGGAGGTTCCGCCGCAGCAGCGCGCTCGCGCCGATCGCCCGATAGCGGACGCCCCTCAGGGCGAGCGGGATCAGCGCGGGAATCACCAGGGCGTTGAAGATCACGGCCGAGAGGATCGCCGACCGCGGGTCGCCGAGCCCCATCAGGTTGAGGACGTCGAGCGGGCCGTGAGCGCTCCCCCGGCGGGCATAGGTCGAGGCGAAGATCGCCGGCAGGATCGCGAAGTACTTGGCGACGTCGTTGGCGATCGAGAACGTCGTCAGGGCGCCCCGGGTGATCAGCAGCTGCTTGCCGACCTCGACGATCTCGATCAGCTTGGTCGGGTTCGAGTCGAGGTCGACCATGTTGCCGGCCTCCCGGGCGGCCTGGGTGCCCGTGTTCATCGCGACGCCGACGTCCGCCTGGGCCAGGGCCGGCGCGTCGTTCGTCCCGTCGCCGGTCATCGCCACGAGTCTTCCGGCGGCCTGCTCGTGCCTGATCAGAGCCAGCTTGGCCTCGGGCGTCGCCTCGGCGAGGAAGTCGTCGACCCCCGACTCGGCGGCGATCGTCGCCGCCGTGAGGCGGTTGTCACCCGTCACCATGACGGTCCGGATGCCCATCGCCCGGAGCTGGTCGAAGCGCTCGCGCATGCCGTCCTTGATCGTGTCCTTGAGGTACACCACGCCGAGGATCTGGCTGTCTCTGCAGACCGCCAGCGGCGTGCCGCCCTCCCGCCCGATCCGATCGAGGGCCGCTTGGAGCTCGGGCGGGGCCTGGCCGCCCTCGCGCGCCGCAAACGCGATCACCGCGTCGCCGGCCCCCTTGCGGAGCTGCTGGCCGTCGAGGTCGACACCGCTCATCCGCGTCTGGGCAGTGAACCCGACGAACTCGTGCGCGCCGGCCGACATCGCGTGCTCGCGGATCCCGTACGTCTTCGCCAGGACGACGATCGACCGACCCTCGGGCGTCTCGTCGGCGAGCGAGGCCAGCTGGGCGACCTCGGCGAGCTCGGCCTCCGAGACGCCGGGCATCGGGATGAACTCGCAGGCCTGGCGGTTGCCGAGCGTGATCGTCCCGGTCTTGTCGAGCAGGAGGACGTCGACATCCCCGGATGCCTCGACCGCGCGGCCCGACAGGGCGAGTACGTTGCGGCGGACCAGACGGTCGATCCCTGCGATCCCGATCGCCGAGAGGAGAGCGCCGATCGTCGTCGGGATCAGGGCGACCAGCAGGGCGATCAGCGTCGTCTCGGAGACCGTCGTCCCCGCGAAGCGACCGAACGGCCGGAGCGTGGCGACGACGACCACGAAGATCAGCGTCAACCCGGCCAGCAGGATGTTGAGGGCGACCTCGTTGGGCGTCTTGCGCCGGGCAGCGCCCTCGACGAGGCGGATCATCCGGTCGACGAACGACTCGCCGGGCTGCTGCGTGATCTCGACGACGATCCGATCGGAGGTCACCCGCGTACCGCCGGTCACGGCGCTCCGATCGCCGCCGGACTCGCGGATCACCGGCGCCGATTCGCCGGTGATCGCAGACTCGTCGACCGTCGCGATCCCCGCGATCACCGTGCCATCCCCGGGAATCACCTCGCCCGCGGCGACCACCACGACATCGCCACGGATCAGCTCGGACGCCGGCCGGGTCGTCCCGTCGGCCATCGCCGCAACGGTCTCGCGCCGCATCGCGCGGAGCGTGTCGGCCTGCGCCCGGCCACGCCCCTCGGCGAAGCCCTCGGCCAGGTTCGCGAAGACGACCGTCAGCCAGAGCCACGCCGCGATCGCGCCGGTGAACCACGCCGGCTCGGTCCCACCGCCGAGCGGCCGGCCGCCGAAGACCTCGATCACCCACGCGCCGGTCGTGATCACCGAGCAGAGCTCGACGACGAACATCACCGGGTTGCGGATCTGGACGCGGGGATCGAGCTTGACAAGGCTGTCGATCAGCGCCCTCGTCACGATCCCGCGCTGTAACACGGACACGGCCTTGCGCTCGGAGCTCATCTGCCCGTCCTATCGAGGGCCAGGTTCAGCTCGAGCACGTTGACACCGGACTCGCCGAAGATCCCAAGCGTCCGGCCGTCCGTGCTCCGGGCGATCAGCCTCGAGACGTCGGCGAGCGAGACGTGGCGCACAGCGGCCACGCGGTGAGCCTGGATCCGGGCGTTGGCGAGCGAGATGTCAGGATCGATGCCCGAAGCCGAGGTGTCAGCTGCGTCGACCGGAACCTCAGACGCGTGGAGGCCGGCCAGAAACGGCCCCTCGAACTTGAGATAGGACCGGACGTTCGCCGCGATTTCTCTTTCTGTGGCACGCGCGTTCGACCCCAGATTCGAGGATGTCGTGGCCGCCGGGTTCTCGGCCGGCGACGTCGCCGACGGACGCGACTGGAAGTACCGGGGGTTCCCGGCGAAGCTCTGGCCGATCCGCTCGGAGCCGACGATCCGGCCGTCCACGCGGATCAGCTCACCGTTGGCCTGGTGAGGAAATGCCAGCTGACTGACACCGGTGACGCTCAGCGGATAGGCGACGCCGAGCAGCACTGTGAGCACAAGGATGGTGAGCGCCGATGTGACCATGTCGCGGCGCATCTCAGTAGAGGCCGCCTGTCAGTGCCCCGACGACCGGGCCGAGCAGCAGCGCGGGGAAGAACGTGAGCGCCCCGACGAGGACGATCACGCCGATCAGGAGGACCACGAACGTGGGGTTGTCGGTCCGCATCGTCCCGAGGCCGGCCGGGCTGACACGCTTGCCGGCGAGGGCTCCGGCGACGGCGAGTGCGAAGAGGATCGGCACGTAGCGGGCGATCAGCATCGTCGCGCCGCCGAGCAGGTCGGCGAACGTGACACCGTGGGCACCCAGGTTCCCGGCGCTCGGTTGGACGTAGCCCGTGTAGCCGGCGAAGGCCGACCCGTTGTTGTCGGCTTGGGAGAGGTATGCGTAGAACGTCTCCGAGAAGCCCGCCGGGCCGGTCGCGTTGGCCGAGATCGACGCCCGGCCGGCGTGCGTGGCGCTCGCCAGGGCGGTCGAGAACAGGGCGCTCAGGGGTGTCAGGAGGAGGCCGAGGGAGACCAGCTTGACGACACCCGCGTCGATCTTCTTACCGAGCAGCTCGGGCGTCCGGCCAACCATCAGGCCGCCGATGAAGACCGCGAGGAGAACGTAGAGGAGCATTGAGTAAAGACCGGTCCCGACCCCGCCGAAGATCACCTCGCCGGCCGAGAGGTTGGCGAACGCGACCGTCGCCCCGAGGCCGGTGTAGGACTCGAGCGAGCTGTTGACCGCCCCGCACGACGTGACCGTCGTGACGACGTCGAAGAGCGCCGACGACGCGATCCCGAAGCGCTGCTCCTTGCCCTCGAGGTTACCGCCCGTCGACCCGGCGACTGCCTGCGTGTGCAGGCCGGCGGCGTGCTGCGCGGGCGATCCGTGGGCCTCGGCGGCGTAGGCGACGGTGACTGCACCGACGAAGAGGACAAGCATCGTCGCGAGGATCGCGTACCCCTGCCGCCGGCTCGAGACCAGCTTTCCGTAGGTGATCACGAGGCCGGCCGGGATCACGAGGACCAACACCATCTCGACGAAGTTCGTCAGACCGTTCGGATTCTCGAACGGGTGGGCCGAGTTGACATCGAAGAACCCGCCGCCGTTGGTTCCGAGCATCTTGATCGCCTCCTGCGAGGCGACCGGGCCTTCGGCGATCGTCTGTCGCAGGCCGGTCGGGCCGGTCGCCACGACATAGTGGGCGAGGTTCTGGATGGCGCCCTGCGAGACGAGGAAGACGGCGGCGACGAAGGAGATCGGAAGGAGTACGTAGAGGATCGTCCTGATCAGGTCCGCCCAGAAGTTCCCCAGGCTCGTCCCGCTGCGGGCGGCGATCCCGCGGATCAGCGCGACCGCGACGACGATCCCGACGGCTGCGGAGACGAAGTTCTCGACGGTCAGGCCGACCATCTGGCTGAAGTAGGTCAGCGTCGTCTCACCGCCGTAGTACTGCCAGTTGGTGTTCGTCACGAACGACGACACCGTGTTGAAGGTCACGTCCCAGCTGCCCGAGTGGAAGGCGGTCCCGGCGGAGTCGCTCAACGGGTGGATCGTCTGGGTCCGGAGGATCACGTAGAGAACGAGCCAACCTGTCAGCGAGAAGACGAGCAGGCTGCGGGCGTACTGCTTCCAGCTCTGCCCCCCGGCCGGGTCGACCCCCAGCAGCCGGTACAGCGTCCGCTCGAGACGTCCGAGCGGGCGTGAGAGCAGGACGGCCTCGCCGGCGTAGACCCGGGCCATGTAGTTGCCGAGCGGCACCGCCAGGCCGAGTGTCACCGCCACGAAGAGGCCGATCTGGGCCCAGCCGCCGAGCGTCATCGCTAGAGGCGCTCGCCGCGGACGAGGGCGAAGACGAGATACAGGAGGACGACGACGACCGTGACCAGGCCGAAGACGTCGGCCCCCGTCATATCCGGTCGATCCCCTCGGCAACGAGCAGGAGGAGGCCGAAGATCAGGATCCCGAGGACGACGGCCACCACGTCGTCCGCGAGCCCGGAGATCGACGCGAGGCTGGAGATCGAGCGAGGCTGGAGATCGAGGCGAGGCTGGAGATCGAGGCGAGGTGGGAGATCGAGGCGAGGTGGGAGATCGGGGCGAGGTGGGAGATCGGGGCGATCGCGGGCACGTTCCCGACTATCGATCAGGTCGCGCACGGGCCGCATCAAGATCCGGCGGCCGGACGTGAAGATCCTGCACAGACGTCACCCAGCGCGCCGGGAGCGCGCTACGGGCCGGCAGGGCCCGGAGCTGCTCCACTTCGTGGGGTTCAGCGCCGGCGGGCGGTCCTCGAGAGGACGGGGATCGGAACACCCGCTTTCTTCAACATCCCCCAGACCAGGCCGAAGGTGCGGCCCGGCAGACCTGCCTACACGCCGTCGGCCTCGTCGCGCTCGGCCCATTCGAGGAGACCGGCCAGCGAGAAGGGTGCGTCGTCGATGCCTGCGTGGAGGTCGCCGAGCCTCGCGAACCGGTCGGGGACGGTCGCGATCGTGAGCTCCTCCGGAGAGACGTCGTCGATCTCCTCCCAGGCGATCGGCGTCGAGACGGTCGCACGGGTGACGCCGCGGACGGAGTAGGCGGACGCGATCGTATGATCGCGGGCGTTCTGGTTGTAGTCGACGAAGACCTTCTCCGGGTCGCGGTCCTTCCGCCACCAGGTCGTCGTCGCCTGCGCGGGAATCCGCCGCTCGACCTCGCGGGCGAAGGCGAGCGCCGCCCGCCGGACGTCCGAGAAACCCCAGAGCGGGTCGATGCGGACGTATATGTGCAGGCCGCTCCCGCCCGACGTCTTCGGCCACCCGGCGGCTCCCAACTCGTCGAGCACCTCGTGCGCGACCCGGGCGACCGCCCGGACCGAGTCGATGCCGCAGGCGGGCATCGGGTCGAGATCGATCCGCCACTCGTCGGGGCGCTCGACGTCCGCCCGCCGCGAGTTCCACGGATGGAACTCGACGGTCGACATCTGGACGGCCCAGATCACGCTCGCGACGTCCGTCACGCACAGCTCGTCGGCGTGCCGGCCGGACGGGAAGTCCACACGGACCGTCTGCACCCAGTCGGGCGCCCCGCTCGGAATCCGCTTCTGATGGACCTTGCCGCCGGCGTCGACGCCCTTGGGAAAGCGGTGGAGCATGCACGGGCGGTCCCGCAGGGCCCGGACGATCCCGTCGCCGACGCTGATGTAGTAGCTGGCGAGGTCGAGCTTGGTCTCGCCGCGCTCGGCGAAGTACACCCGCTCGGGGTTGGAGATCCGGACGGTCCTTCCGGCGACGGCGAGCTCGACCGCGTCGTTGGAGCTCATCCGAGCCGCCGGCGCTCGCGCTTGGTCGGGCGTCCGCCGGTCCGCTGAGAGCCCGGCGGACGCAAGAGCCGCCGGTCGGCGGCCTGCGACTCGCGGGCGGCGACGCTCTCGGCGGTCTCCTCGTAGAGCAGGGCAGCCTCGGCCGCCGGTCCCCGGCGGTCGGTGATCCCGCAGACGACGATCGCCCGGCGGACCTCGCCGATCGTGATCTCCAGGCGGTCGCCGAGTCGCAGCGGTCTGCTCGGCTTGACTCGTTCGCCGTTGACCTGGACCCGACCGCCCCTGACCGCGTCGGCGGCGAGCTCCCGGCTCTTGACGAATCGGGCGGCCCAGATCCAGCGGTCGACGCGGACGCGATCGCCCGCCTCGCCGGAGTCCCGCTCGTCGGTGTCTCGCCGGCCGGCCATCTACTGGACGAACCGGTAGCCGATACCCGGATCGGTCGCGATGTACCGCGACCCCCCGGCCGGGTCGAGCTTGCGTCGGAGGTTGGCGATGTGCGTACGCAGCGTCTGCGTGTCCTCCGAGTAGGCCGGACCCCAGACGTCCACCAGCAGGGTCCGCGGGGTCAGCAGGCGCCCGCGGTGGCGGACGAACGTCCGCAGCAGGTCGTACTCGATCGGCGTCAGGTGGAGCGGCTGACCGTCGCGCAGTACGGCGTGGGCCGCGAGATCGATGCTCAGCCCGTCGACCGCGATCGTCGGTTCGCTCGGCCCGGGATCGGCCCGGCGCAGCGCGGCCCGGAGTCTGGCGACGAGCTCGCGTGAGCTGAACGGCTTGACCATGTAATCGTCGGCTCCGGCCTCCAGCGCCGCGACCTTCTGATCCTCGTGGCCGTCGGCCGAGAGCATCAGGATCGGCATCGTGCTCCATTCGCGGAGCTTGCGGCAGATCTCGATCCCGTCGCCGTCCGGGAGCAGGAGATCGAGGATCGCGGCGTCCGGCGGCCGGACCGCGGCCATGTCGAGCGCGTCGGCGACCGTCGACGTGAGGACCGGATCGAAGCCCGCCTCGTGGAGGACGACCCGCAACGCCCGGAGGATCTGCGGCTCGTCGTCGCAGACGAGGATCCGCGCCTGACCGGTCACCCGAGCGCCGCCACCGGGTGATCGTCGAGCGGGAGGTCGAGGGCGAACGTCGACCCCTGGCCGGGAAGCGACTCCGCCCAGACGCGGCCACCGTTGGCCTCGACGAAGCCCTTGGTTATCGCCAGGCCGAGGCCGGACCCCCGGTGGTCGGCGGGGGCGTCGCGCCCGCGATAGAAGGGCTCGAAGACCCGCCCGAGCTCCTCCCTGGGGACCCCCGGCCCCCGGTCTACGATGCGGATCGACAGGCGCCGTCCGACGGCCCGGGCGCGGACCGAGACCGGGTGGCCGCCGTTGAAGCGGGCGGCATTCTCCAGCAGGTTGGCCAGCGCCCGCTCGATCTGGACGGCATCCGCCCGGATCAGGGGCATCCCCCGCTCGACGGAGAGGACGAAGCCGTCGCGTCCGCCGCGGAGGTTGTCGAGCGCGACGTCGAGCAGCTCCTCGATCGAGCACCAGTCCCGCCGGGGCACGGCCGTCCCGGCGTGGAGGCGCGAGAGGTCGAGCAGCTTGTCGACGAGATCGCTCATCCGCTCGGCCTCCGCCGCGACCGCCGCGACCAGCTCGGCCCGTTCGGGGTCGCCGAGGCCAGGTCTGGACAGCATCTCACCGGCCGTGACGATCGCCGTCAGGGGAGTCCGCAGGTCGTGGGAGACCGATCGCAGGAGGGCCGTCTTGATCTCGTCGCTCCGCCGCAGCGCGTGGGTCTCGACGACCGCCTCCTGGAGGGACTCGCGCTCGAGAGCCGCGGTCAGGAGCGCCTCGAGCGCCGGGACCACCCGTTCGCGCAGGCGGACCTCCGCCCGGGCGTCGGCGACCGGGACCAGCAGCGTCCCGACCCTCGCGTCGCCGGACGCGGATGCGACCGCGAGCCGCACGTCGTCGCCGGGCACAGGCCGAAGCTCGAGCCCGAGCGCGAGCCGCCGGTCATCGCCTGGTACGGCGCGGAGCTCGATCGCGGCCGAGCTGAGGTCGAGCGTCTCTGCCAGACGCCGGGCGACGACCCCGAGGGCCGCCTCGACCGTGGTCCCGCCGAGCAGGACCCGGGCCATCTCGGCGGCGAGATCGGCCTCCCGCCGTCGGAGCTCGGCCTCCCGGGCGCGGGAGCGGGCGAGGTCGGCCAGGGAGCTGGCGAGAACCGCGGCGACGAGGAATACGCCGAGCCCGACCCAGTCGCGGTTGCTCGCGATCGTGAAGTGGCCGACCGGCGGGATGTAGAAGAAGTTGAACGCCGCCGCGCTGACCAGGCTGGTCAGGAGACCCAGCCAGAGGCCGAAGACGGCCGCCACGAGGAGCACGACGGGGAGGTAGAGGACGGAGTCCGAGGTGAGCGGCGAGACCTGCCGGAGCGGGTCGATCACGACCGTGATCAGGCCGACGGCCGCCAGCGAGACGATTCCCCCGACCCACCAGGCGGGCGGCTGGGTCCCGAGCAGCTTCGGCCGTGGCCAGTTCATGCCAGCCCAGCGTACCGCCGGACCTCAACCGGGCAACGACGGCCGACCGGCGGCCCGGACCTGCAAGGGCGGGCGCAAGGCGATACGCGCCTGGGGGGACCTGCAAGGCGAGGCGCGCCTCCGGGCGCCCGTAAGGCGAGACGCGCTCCGAGGGCCTGCAAGGCGAGACCCAATCGTTCACGCGGGCGTAACCCGCCCGGCCCAGACTGTAGGTGTCCGCAGCGGCGCAGTTCGCGCCGGCAGCCGATCTCCTCAGGAAGGAGTCCTGATGACCCGCCCACCCAGCACGTTCCGCCGGCCGGCAAGCCACGCCTGCCGGGACTGCGAGACCCCCCGGCCGCGGCCGCTCGGCCGCCTGGACATGGCCTCGCTCGAGCGCCAGCTCGCCACCGCCGACATCACCGCCCGCCGGGTGGTGCTCGCCGAGCTCCACGAGCGGAGCCTCGGCGCGAGGTGCGACGACAACTGACGAAGCACACCGCGAGAGCCCAAGCGGGAAGAGCTATCTTGGATGCATGCTGCGAACGCGGCACCGTGGTCGGACGCGCCCCGTCCTCGACAGTGGCCTGCTCGCCGGCGGTGAGTTGACGCTGGTCGTGGCGGCGGACGGGCACCTCGAGCCAGCCGAGCCGCTCGCGGCAGCGATCGACCCGCCGGCAGAACCACGCCGTGCGCCGGAGGCCGAGGTCCCGTCAGCCGCGGATGCGGCGCTGATCGCCGCGAACCGACGGCGCATATCGGCGCTGCACGAAGAGCGGTACGGAGGCATCACCAGCTTCGGAGACCTCTTCGCCTCGAGCGGACGCGGAGTGATCGCCGTCTTCGGTGTCGCGGCGGTCGTGCGCATCGTGATCTTCGGTCGGGTTCTACCGCTCGCAGCAGGGCTCGCGCTGCTCGCCGCCTCCCTGGTTCTCGTCTGCTTCGCGCTGCGCGGCCAGACGCGCAAGAAGCATCGCGAGCGCTCGCGACCGTCGGCGGCGCCATCGGACGGCTCGCGAAGCCGCGCCGGTCAGCGCCGTCTCGGCACGGTGCGACCTCTGCGCCGGATGAGTCGTGCGCTCGACGCCGTGATAGTCGACGACACCGAGCTGGAAGACGAGCTCGAGCCGCTCTACGAGCATGGGAACAAGATGGACAGCGGCTTCTTTGGAATCGGCCGCTGACGGTCAAGGCGAGTCACCGCAGGAGCGGCGCGAGGCGCCGACCGGGCGCGCATCTCGACCGTGGCCCCGTCCCGGGACGCTGCCCGTCGCAGCTCACTTCACGCCGATCAGCAACGCCATCTCCAGCCACTTCCAGTAGCAGTCGACGTCGGTGAAGCCGATCTCGCGCAGCCAGCCGAGTTGCGTCTCCACGTCGAGCAGCTGGTTGGACGGATCCTCGAAGTCGGCGGGGTACCCCAGCGCCTCGTAGAAGGCGCCGTGAAGGCGGACCGTTGGCGAGGCGACGTGTTCGAGGTTGCAGAACACGCCCCCCGGCCCGAGCCGCTCGAAGACCTCGCCGTACAGCGAGAACTTGCGTGCGTGGTCAAGGTGGTGGATCGCAAAGCAGGAGACCACGGCGTCGAAACTGCCGAGATCGGGCAGCCGGTCGGCGAGGTCATGCCGCACGAGGCTCACGCCCGGCTGATCGGCGAATCGATCGCGAGCCGCCGCCAGCATCGGCTCGGAAAAGTCGAGGCCCACACAGAGGCTGTCGGGTCTGTCGCGCCGCAACAGCCCCAGCAACCGTCCATCGCCGGTACCCAGGTCGAGGATCCGTCGGGCGTCGCGCGGGACATGATCGAGCAGGACGCCCTCACCCTCGGCGCGGTGCGGAAGCGCGTCGGCCCGGGCGAGGTAGCCCAGCGCGTGCTGCGGGTCCTCCCACTCGCTCGCCGGCCCCTCCACCATCACGACATCATGCACGTTCCGCCCGCCGCGGCCGCCCGACGCCCCGCTCGCGCGTCGTAGCCTCGCGGGCCGCGTCGGCGCGCGGAGCGCGTCCCACAACGACGGAGGGCCCGGCGCGATGGCCGGACCCTCCGATACTTCCCGGGCGCGCAGGCGCCAGGTTGCTGCCTACATCATGCCGCCCATGTCCATCCCGCCGCCGCCGCCGCCGTGACCACCGTTGTTGTCGGGGATCTCGGCGACGATCGCCTCGGTCGTGAGGATGTTCTTCGCGATCGACGCCGCGTTCTGCAGCGCTGACCGGGTGACCATGGCCGGGTCGATGACGCCGGCCTTGACGAGATCGACGATCTCACCGGTCGCGGCGTTCATGCCGAAGCCCTTCTTCGACTTGCGGACGTCGTTGACGACGACCGAACCCTCGAGACCGGCATTCTCCGAGATCTGACGGAGCGGCTCCTCGAGCGCCCGGAGCACGATCTTCGCGCCGGTCTTCTCGTCGTCATCGTCGTACTCGTCGAGCTTGATCGCGACCGCAGCCTCGAGCAGAGCGACTCCGCCACCGGGAACGATGCCCTCCTCGAGGGCAGCGCGGGTAGCCTGGAGGGCGTCCTCGACGCGGTGCTTCTTCTCGCGCATCTCGGTCTCGGTCGCAGCTCCGACCTTGACCACTGCAACGCCGCCCGACAGCTTGGCGAGGCGCTCCTGGAGCTTCTCGCGGTCGAAGTCGGAATCGGTGTTCTCGATCTCCGTCTTGATCTGGTTGATCCGGCCCTTGATCGCGACCGCATCACCCGCACCGTCGACGATCGTCGTCGTGTCCTTGCCGACGACGACCCGACGAGCCCGGCCCAGCTGCGAGACCTGCGTGTTCTCGAGCTTGAGACCCATCTCCTCGGTGATGACCTCGGCGTTCGTGAGGATCGCGATGTCCTCGAGCATCCGCTTGCGGCGGTCACCAAAGCCCGGCGCCTTGACGGCAACGCCGGTGAACGTCCCGCGGAGCTTGTTCACGACAAGCGTCGCGAGCGACTCGCCCTCGACATCCTCGGCGATGATCAGCAGCGGCTTGCCCGACTGGATGACGGCCTCGAGGACCGGCAGCACGTCGCGCACAGAGGTGATCTTCTGGTTGGCGACGAGGATGTACGGATCCTCGAGCACGGCCTCCATGCGGTCCTGGTCGGTCACCATGTACGGCGAGATGTAGCCCTTGTCGAACTGCATGCCCTCGGTGAACTCGAGGTCCATGCCGAACGTCTGACCCTCCTCGACGTTGACGACGCCGTCCTTGCCGACCTTCTCGATCGCATCGGCGATGACGTCTCCGATGTCCTCGTCGCCAGCCGAGATCGTCGCCACGCGAGCGATCTGATCCTTGCCGGCAACTGCCTTCGCCTGCGAGCCGATGTGAGCGACGACCTGCTCGACCGCCCGCTCGATGCCGCGCTTGAGACCAAGCGGGTTCGCGCCGGCCGCGACGTTCTTCAGGCCCTGACGGACGATCGCCTGAGCGAGCACCGTGGCCGTCGTCGTACCGTCGCCGGCGACGTCGTTGGTCGCCGTGGCGACCTCACGCACGAGCTGGGCGCCCTGGTTCTCGAAGACGTCCTCGACCTCGACCTCACGAGCGATCGTGACGCCGTCGTTGGTGATCGTCGGCGCGCCGAACTTCTTGTCGAGCACCACGTAGCGGCCCTTCGGGCCGAGCGTGACCTTCACAGCGTTGGCAACGGCGTCGACGCCGGCCTCGAGGCACTTGCGGGCCTCTTCGCTGTACTTCAATTCCTTATGAGCCATATCTTCTCCTGATACGTCCGCCGGGCGGGACCCGGTGGCTTGACAAGGTCGGGCTTGGGCGAGCCCGATGAAACCTGCGCTGCTGGTCTAGGACTCGACGCGGGCCAGGACGTCTGACTCGCGGAGGACGAGGAGGTCCTCCCCTTGGTAGGGGATCTCGGTGCCGCCGTACTTGCTGTAGAAGACGACATCGCCCTCGGACACGTCGAGCGGGACGCGCTTGCCCGAATCGTCGAGCTTGCCGGAGCCGACGGCGAGCACCTTGCCCTTCGTGGGCTTCTCCTTGGCGGTGTCCGGGAGGACGAGACCGCTGGCGGTCGTCTCCTCCTCGTCGATCGCCCGCACGATCAGCCGATCGCCCAGGGGCTTGAGATTCATAGTGTGACCTCCACTGAAGAAATTGACGGCAGATCCGTTACTCAGGGCCGATTTTGGCACTCTCGGACCTCGAGTGCCAGCCCGTTCACAGAAGGGTAGCAAGGTGCTCGCCGAACGGCAAATTCGCCTTGGCACTCTCGTCCTCAGAGTGCCAAACGGGCAGATCCCGAGCCGCGGCGGCCCCGCCTACTCGCTGCGAGACCCCGCCCGGTCGGCCCGCGGGTTCCCGCCCGGCGTGTCCCGTGGGGCTAGTTCTGGGCGCCGCCGAAGCCCTTGATGGCCTCGGTCATGCCGGCAGGCTTCGTGATGATCTGCGAGAACCGGACCACCGTGACCGTGTCCTCGGTCGAAACGTCCCGACCGTAGATCTGCTCGAGGAACTTGATCAGCTCCTCGTGGCGACGGAACTCCGGGTTGTCGTGCTCGATGTCCCGCGGCGAGAGCTCCCGCAGGCGCATCACCTCGACCTGGTCGATCACCGCGTCGAAGACCTTCTCCCGCGGCGAGTGCTGGTAGCCGATCGTCACGATCACCGCCTCGTTCTTGCGGTACTTGTGCGACTTGTCGCCCAGACGGATGGTCGCCGTCTTGCGGCCACGCTTGAGCTGGTCGGCGAAGATCGTCGAGTAGAAGTTGAGCACCTGCACCTGGCTGGAGGCTACCGATCCGCCGCGGTCAGCGATAGGGCACGGGTCACCATCGCCCGCTCGCCCTCGTACGTCAAGGCCGTCGACGCCTCAGTCAGACCCATCCACCTCGCCTCCTCGACCTCGTCGTCGTGGTCTGCCGGATCGCCCGACCGATACCGGAAGAGGAAGAACCTGACCCGCTTGGGGACGCTTCGCCCCTTACGCCGATACCAGTACCGAACGTCGCCCAGGTGGCTGACGAGGTCGGCTTCGACGCCGCCCTCCTCTCGCACCTCCCGGGCCGCCGCCTGCTCGGCCGTCTCCGCGTTGTCGAGGTGGCCCTTCGGGAGCGCCAGCACCCGCTGACCGTCGGCGGCGCGACGCGTCGGGACGATGACCAGGACCTCACTCCCGTTGCGGACGACCACGCCGCCGGCCGAGAGCTCCTCGCCTGCGGCCTTCAGAAGACGTACCGGTTGAGGGCAGCCGGGTCGTGCACGATCAGCCGGCCCCGGCCCTGCGTGATCACTCCGGCCCGCTCGAGCACCGCGAGCGACCGGCTGGCCGACTCCCGGGACGACCCGGCGAGCTGGGCGATATCCGCCTGGGTCGCCTTCACCAGCACATCGCCGCTCCCCGTCCCACCCTCTGCCCGCTCGTCCTCGACCAACTGGCTCAGCACCCCGGCGACCCGGCTCTGGACCGTCTGGAACGACTGCCGGGCGAGGCGCTCGTTCGTCTCCCGGAGCCTGCGCCCGAGCGCTATCACCAGCTTGAAGGCCATGTTCGGGTGTCCGGTCAGCAAGCGGCGCATGTCCCCGCCGAGGATCCCGATCACCTGCATCTCGCTCGTCGCCTCGACCGTCGCCGACCGGCTCTCCCGCTCGAACATCGCGAGCTCCCCGAAGATGTCCCCCCTGCCGAAGTTCGCGAGCGTGATCGTCCGACCATCGCCGTGCGCCCTGATCGCCCTCGCGTGGCCGTTGCGGACGATGTAGCACGTGTCGCTCGCGTCGCCCTCCCGGAAGACGACCTCCCCCGGCGCGAACGACCGGGGCACGGCGACCTCGCCGACCCGTTCGAGATCCTCCTTCGACAGGGTCTCGAAGACCGGGACCTTCGCCAGCAGGCCGAGCGTCTCGCTCGTCAAGGTCGCCGCCATCGACTCATTTCACACCATCGGACTCCTCAGCGCCACCCGAATCGACTGAGCCGTCTTCGTTCGTCCGATCGCTATCGTCCCTTGCGTGTCCCGTCTCTCCCGACTCTCGACGCTCGCCGCCGCCCCCCTCGCCCTCGCCCTCCCGGCCCTCGGGGCAGACGCCGGTGCCGCAACCAAGCCCCGCGTGACGAATCCCGCCACCCCCAAGACCGTCGTCTCCCGCCACCTCTGGGCGACGATCGACGCCTGCAACCCGCCCGACAAGCGCGGCATGGTCGGCATCCGCGGCTCGATGCCCGGGACCGGAGACAAGACCCAGAAGATGTACATGCGCTTCCGCGTCCAGTACCAGAGCCGCGGCGTCTGGCACTACATCGGCTCCACCGCCGACACCGGTTTCCGCTCGGTCGGCCTCGCCACCTTCAAGGCCCGCCAATCCGGCTTCTACTTCACGATCCCGCCCGTCGCCGGCACCAGCTACGTCCTCCGCGGCGTCGTCAACTTCGAGTGGCGCAAGGGCACCGCGATCAAGTTCCGCGCCCAGGAGGTCACCACCGCAGGCCATCTCGCCGTCGCCGGAGCCGATCCCAAGGGCTACAGCGCCGCAGCCTGCAAGCTCGCCTCGCCCTAGGCCCGCCGCGCCTCGAGCATCTCCGCCACGACGCGACTCGCCTGCTCAGCCGCCGCCGCCGGACCCACGCCCCCGGCCCGGCCGGCCGCGTACGCGATCGTGAAGACATCTCCCGCACCCGTCGTGCTCACCCCGCTCACCTTCCGGGCCGCCGGAATCCGCGTCACGCGTCCGTCGCAGAACAGATCGCACCCGTCCGACCCGTAGGTCACGAGGATCTCCCCAACACCCAGTCTCTCCGCCGCCCGCACGTCGAACCCGCCCTCGCAGAGGACCTCGGCCTCGTCCTCGGCCAGCTTGAGGACCTCCACCCACCTCAGCAGCTCAGGATCGAAGCACCGGTCGACCGCCAACGGACCGAGTCGCGGCACCCGGACGAGACCCTGCCCGTCGTAGGACACCAGATGCCGGGCCGCAAGCCGCCGGACCGTCTCGACCGGGAAATCCGTCCGCAGGAGCGCCGCCACGTGGACCCACGTCGTCTCGATGCCAGCTCCCTCGATCTCCTCGGCCGTCCACTCGTCGCCGATCGCATCCACCGTCATCACCCGCCCCTCGCCCGAGTACCGCATTCCGAACGCACTCGTCGTCCGGCTCGCGAGCACCGTCACGTCGAGCCCCGTCCGGCCGATCACCGCCTCGAACAGATGCGCATCGCCGTCCGCGTACCGCGTGATCACCCGTCCCTCCCCCGGACAGGCCCCCAGCCCCACCGCCGCGAACGCCGGCGCCCCGCCCGCGCTCGCCGGCGCACCGTCGATCCGGTCGACCGCCCCGCTCCCGACCACCGTGACCCCCGGCCGTCCGGCCCGGGCCAGCCGCACCTCGCCGCTCGCCGAACCCCCACCCCGCCCGGCCCTCAACCTGCCACTCAAGGCGCCCGACCCTCGACCCGAGCCGTCGGACGCTCGTCGCCGACCACCGCAGCCGCGGGCGCCCCGAACAGCCCCGGCTCGTTGGTGATCACGCCGCTCACCCCGAGCGCCCGCAGCCGGCTGATCTCGGCGGCCTCGTCGACCGTCCACACGTACAGCTCACCGCCCGCCGCCGCGACCGCCCCGACCAGGCGTGGCGTGACGACCCGCCAGTTGGCCATGATCGCGTCGCAGCGCCCCCGCCTGAGCGCCCACCCCGCCACCCACGGGAGGATCCGCCGGTAGCAGGCGACCCCCACCGCCGCGAGCACCCGGGTCCGCGGATCGGCGGTGTAGTCCCGGCTCACCCGCGGCACCGACCACCCCAGCCGCACGGCCGGGTGGGCCGCACGGATCACGGCGAGGCTCGCCGGATACATCGAGCAGACCAGCACCCGCTCGGCCAGACCCGCCTCCCGCAGCGCCGCCACCGCCCGCAGCTCGTAGCCCTCCCGCTTGAGGTCGACATCGAAGACGTGCTTCTCGAACGCCGCCGACCCGAGCGCCCCGAGCAGGTCGGCCAGCCGCGGCGCCGCGTGTGCCCGCTCCTGGTCGTGGGCGACCCGCAGCTCCCCGGTCCCGTCGGCGCTCGCCGTGAGCACGTCGAACTCCAGCATCTCGACCCTCCCCAGCAACGCGACCTGCTCCGCCGTCCTCGCCTCGCCCCCGAGGATCACGTCGACCGCGTCGTGCCAGACCCGCGTGAACCCCGTCACGACTGGCAACCCGGGCACCAGAACGTGTTCCGGTTCTGCTCGCCCTGCCCCGCGCTGCGGATCTTGGCACCACACCGCCCGCACGGCTCGTCCCGCCGCCCGTAGACCGCCCTCGGCCGCGCCTCGAACCCGTCCCGAGCCGACTGTGCCATCCGCTCCCGAGCGAAGCGGACCGCCGCCAAGGCCTCGGCATCCGTCGTCTCACCCAGCCGGCGCCACGGGTCGACCGACGCCGCGAAGCACGACTCCGCCTTCCAGATGTTGCCGATCCCCGCCACGTTGCGCTGGTCGAGCAGCGCGTCCCCGAACGCCCGGGTCGGATCGTCCTCCCGCAGCCGTCTGACGAACCGCGCCTCGTCGAACTCCCCGCCCAGCACGTCCTGCCCCAACCCGGTCAGCTGCTGGTCGAAGCGCGTCCGCGAATCCCGCACCAGCTCGAGCACCGGCCCGTCGAACTGGACGACGACCTTCTGAGCCGCCTCGATCACGAGCCACGCCCTGTGCCGTCCTCGCCGCCACGGCGCCTCCGCCGCGTAGACGCCCCACGACCCCGTCATCCGCAGATGCGAATGCAGCGTCAGGTCGCCCTCGAAGCGCACGAACAGATGCTTGCCGTACGCGTCGACCGACCACACCACACGCCCCCCCAACCGCTCCTCCCAACTCGCGATTCCCGCGCCCGTCCGGTGGCGGGCCGACGGCGTCCGGATCTGATCCGGCACCCTCCCCTCCAAGACCGGCCTGATCCGGTTCGCCGCGTAATGGATCGTGTCGCCCTCGGGCATCGCCCGATCAAGGGTACGCGGCCCGCTCCCCCGCTCACCGTGGGTCAGCCGGCCAAGATGTTCCACGGCTGGTGGCGTGTCCGCGCCCGAAGATCGACCATCGGCCCGGGCCTCGGCGCCCGTCGTCTCGGGCGCCGTCCGTCAGGCGGACCCATCACCGCCAGAGCCTGCTGCGTAGGGGAGGAACCGTCACACGACCTCCGGTCGCGCGTCGCAGACCGGGAGGGTCACCGCGTACATCATCCGCCGCCTGCGCCCCGGCCCCGGGGCGTTGGCGAGTCGTGGTGCGGCGACCGCCGCGAGGTCGCGCACGAACTCGGCCAATTCGGCGTCGGTCAGCCACATCGCACCCACCCGGTAGTCGGCGCCGTCGCGCGGCGGATCGATCACGCCGGAGGCCAGATAGCGGTCTGCGTCGGCGAGCATCCCCGCGACATAGACGATGAACGCCCGGCGGTGCTCGTCGCCCGTCATCGCCGACGCCTGGGTCGGGTCGATCCGGGCCGCCGCCAAGCGCAGCGCGTAGGTGCGCTCGACTGCCCCCCGGACCCGTCGCTCGGCGACGACCTGCAGCACCCCCGCGCGGGTCAGCCGCGCCACGTGGCGATACAGGCTGCCCGCGGGCACATCGGCCAGCTCGGCGGCCAGCTGGGTCGTGGTCAGCGCCCGGTCGCCGAGGAACGCCTTGATGATCCGCAGCCGGACCGGGTGCAGCAACTCGTCGGCGCTTGCCATTGGACCCAAGTCTAGATGACCTCGGTCGCAGATTTGATAACATTCGCACTTATGGTAACGGCAAACCGACGGCACGAGTGGGCAGGCGCGTGATGACGCTGGCGGCGATTGCGTTCTCCCTCGCCGTCCTGGCGGCCTGCGTCTGGTTCGCGCTCTACTGCCTCAACGAGCTGGCCGACGCCCGCATGCTGCTCTATTTCACAGACGAGCAATGGCGCGCCATCATCTGCCTCATGGGCCCCTTCGGCGGCGCCGCGTTCCTCGTCCTCGAACAGGCCCGCTGAGAGCCGCGCGCGGGGGTCAGCCGCGAGAAGCACTGCTCGCCCGGGGGCCGACCGCTCCCGCTCAGGCGCCCCGCGAGAAGCACTGCTCGCCCGGGGGGCCACCGCTCCCGCTCAGGCGCTCAGCGTCAGCCGGCGCGGCCCCGCCCGGAACCCCAGCTCGACGAGCACCGGCTCGACCGCAGACCCGAGGATCCCCGCCCCGTCGATCCGCTCGAGGTCGAGCTTCCCGATCCGCCCCGCCCGAACCGCGTCGGCCAGCGCGCCCAGCGCCCGCCGCAGATCGCCCGTGAACGTCTGCAGTCCCCGCCCGCCCTGCTCGACGTACAACGCCAGCTCGGCCCCGACCAGCACGACATGGGCGCCGGCAACCCGCGCCGGCCGCCGTCCCGGCGAGGACCCCTCCCCCGAACGACCCGCCGTCGCCGCCCCAAGCGGACGCCGATCTCCGCCGGCCGCGGCAGCCTCGCCCGGCCGCGGCCAGGCCAGCGCCGCCCCGTACGGCTGGGCCGGGTCGGTCGCCGCCAGGACCAGCGGCGGCGCCTGGTCGAGAGGGCCCGCCGAGCGCAGTCGCTCGACTGCCCCCGGCAGGGCGAACTGCGCCCCGCCCAGCCCCTCGATGAAATATCCCCGCCGGCAGACGCCGAGCGTCTCCAGCTCGAGCAGGGAGTCGTACAGCCCCGCAAAGCCGCCCGTGACCCCTTCGGCGAGGACCAGCTCCCGCGTCAGGATCCCGTAGCGCTCGAGCAGCAGCTCGGCCTGCGTCCGCCGCCGCGCCCGCGGGTCGCCCGCCGGCTCGAAGAGGCCGCCCGTCAACGACCACCTCCCCTGAACCTGGGCCCCCGACCCCCGCCGGGCCGACGACGCGAACCGCCGGCCCGAGCGGACTCCCGCCCGGCCGAGGCGCGGACGGTCGGCCACCGAAGGCGCCGGCGCCACCGTCAGGCGCGGCGCCCGCAGCGGCGCCCACGCATCGTTCGTCGCCTCACCCGCCCAGACCAGATCCCAGACCGCCGCCGCCAGGACCGTCGGCGACGCTTCGATCTCGGCGATCAGGTCGCTGAAGAAGCAAGGTCCCCCGGCCAGCCGCGCCCGCACGAGCTCGTGCTCGTCGCTCCCCGGCCGCGCAACCCTCCCCGCCCCCGGCGGCGGCCCGATCGCCGCCGCGTCGTCGCGGAAGTACAACGCCACCCGTCCCCCCCGCCGGCCCAGCGCCCCCGCCCCGACCCAGACCAGCTCACCCGACGCGCACAGCTGGTCGATCCACGTCGTCGAGTACGCCCCCAGCCGCCGCGGCAGGACATCGCGCTCCCAGACCTCCGCCGGCAGCCCCAACCCCTGCAGACCGACGAGCACCTCCCGCAGCCGCTCGACCCCCGCCCCCGCCCGCGGATGGCGATCGACCCCCTGCCACGACGGCAGGAAGACCGCCAACGACCGACGATCCGCCGCCTCGATCTCGCTCCGCAGAGCCGCCAGCGACGCCCGTCGCAAACGCTTCAAGACCTCCGGCGCACACCACTCCCGCTCGGACCCGCCTGGCCGAAGCTCACCACGCACGAGTCTGCCCGTCGCCTCCAACTCGCCGAGCGTGCTCCGAAAATCAACCGAATACCGCCCCTCGAGCTCCTGCGTAGTGAACGGCCCGTGACACCGGGCGTAGCGCATGCAGAACTCCTCGACCGCCCCGTCGACCTCCGCGAGGAACGATTCCGGCAGGCCGCCCGGCGGCGCCGCGCCGATCGCATCCCGGTAGAGGCCCGCGTGCTCGGCCGCGATCCATCGCGGCTCACGCCCGATCCGGACCGCGACGACCCGCCGCTCCCGCTCGAGCTCGCCCAGCATCGCCTGCGGGTCGAGGCCCCCCAGGACCCGATCGCTGACCTCCTCGCCGGTCAAATCGCCCAGCGCCCGCAGGATGTCGTGGAGCTCGTCGCGCCCCGTCGCCCGCCGCTGCGCCGACCGACGCTGCAGGTCGTCCTCGAGGCTCGCGAGCGCCCCCGGATCGATCAGCTCCCGCAGCTCCTCCTGGCCGAGCAGCTCCCGCAGGAGATCCCGGTCGAGCGACAGCGCCGCCGCCCGCCGCTCAGCGGTCGGCTGATCCCCCTCGTACATGAAGTTCGCGACATAGTCGAAGAGCAGCGACGACGCGAACGGCGACGCCCCCGCCGTCTCGACCTCGACCAGGCTGACGTCCCGCCGGCGGATCTGGCGCAGCAGCTCGACCAGTCCCGGGACGTCGAGCACGTCCCGCAGGCACTCCCTGTAGGTCTCGAGGACGATCGGGAAGTCCGGGTGCCTGCGGGCGACCTCGAGCAGAGTCTGGGCCTTCAACCGCTGCTGCCATAGCGGCGTCCGCCGCCCGGGGTAGGCACGCGGGATCAGCAGGGCGCGGGATGCATTCTCGCGGAAGCGGGCCGCGAACAACGCCGATTCGCCCAGCTCGCAGACGATCGCCTCCTCGACGTCCTCGGGCTCCGGCAGCACGAGGTCCGCCGTCGGCGGGTCGTCCGCGTCCGGGAAGTGGACGATGATCCCGTCGTCTGACCAGATCGCGTCCGACTCGAGCCCGTGGAGCTCACGGATCCGAGCCGCCAGCGCGAGCGCCCAAGCCGCGTGGATCCGCCCACCGAACGGCGACAGGACGCACAGCCGCCAGTCGCCGATCTCGTCGCGGAACCGCTCGACCACGACCGTCCGGTCGCTCGGCAGCACACCCGTCGCCGCCTGCTGGTCGGCCAGGAAGTCGAGCAGGTTGCGGGCGGCGAGCGGGTCGAGGTCGTAGTCGCGCTCGAGCGTCTCCGGCTCCTGGTCGACCGCCCACCGGCTGAACGCCCCGATCGCCGTCCCCAGCTCCTTCGGCCGCCCGACCGAGTCCCCCCGCCAGAACGGAACGGCTCCCGGCGCGCCCGGGGCCGGCGTCACGATCACCCGGTCACGACCGATCTCCTCGATTCTCCATGCCGTCGCTCCGAGTAAGAATGCCTGTCCTGGCCGCGCCTCGTGGACCATTTCCTCGTCCAACTCTCCAACCCGGCGGCCGTCGGGCAGCGTCACTGCATACAGACCACGGTCGGGAATCGTCCCCGCGTTCGTCACAGCCAGGCCGAGCGCCCCCCGCCGGGCGCTCAGCGTGCCGGCGAGTCGGTCCCAGTTGATCCGCGCCCGCAGCTCGGCGAACTCGCTCGACGGGTACCGGCCGTCGAGCATGTCGAGGACGTTCTCCAGCAGCTCGCGACTCAGCTCCGAGTACGAGTACGTCCGCGTGACCAGCGCGTGCAGCTCGTCGACCGTCGTCGTCTCGGCACTCGCCACGATCGCGACGATCTGCTGCGCGAGGACGTCGAGCGCGTTCCGCGGGACGACCGTCGGCTCGATCCGGCCGTCGCGCATCAGCTTCGCGATCACCGCGCACTCCAGCAGGTCCGCCCTGAACTTCGGGAAGATCCGTCCCTTGCTGGTCGCCCCGACCCCGTGACCCGACCGGCCGATCCGCTGGAGGCCCCGGGCGACCGACTTCGGCGACTCGACCTGGATCACGAGGTCGACTGCGCCCATGTCGATCCCCAGCTCGAGCGACGACGTCGCCACCAGGCACGGCAGCTCGCCGGCCTTCAGGAGCTCCTCGATCGTCGTCCGCTCCTCCCGCGACAGCGACCCGTGGTGGGCCCGCGCGATCGGCTCGGCCGGCGCGACGCCGGGTTGCGGATCGGCGTCGGCGAGCTCGTTGAGGCGGAGCGCCAGCCGCTCGGCCGCCCGCCGGCTGTTGACGAAGACGATCGTCGACCGGTGCCTGCGGACAAGCTCGAGCAGCTCCGGGTAGATCGCCGGCCAGATCGACCGCCGCGTCGCCTCCGAGCCCTGACGGTACTCCGGACCGTCGTCGGCCCGCGTGTGATCCGGGTCGAGGTCGATCGGGCGCGTGTCGGGCTCCTTCATCGACTCGACCGGCACGTGGATCCTCAGGTCGAGCGGCCGCGTCGCCCCGACATCGACGATCCGCGCCCGGCGATGCGGTCCGACCATGAACCGCGCGACCTCCTCGAGCGGGCTCTGGGTCGCCGACAGGCCGATCCGCTGAAGCTCGCGGTCGGGATTGAGCGCCTGGAGGCGCTCGATCGTCAGCGCGAGATGCGACCCCCGCTTGGTCGCCGCGACCGCGTGGATCTCGTCGAGGATCACCGCCTCGACTCCCGTCAGGATCTCCCGCGCCCGCGACGTCAGCATCAGGTAGAGGGACTCCGGCGTCGTGATCAGGATGTCCGGCGGATTGCGGACCATCTGCGCGCGCTCCCGCTGCGGCGTGTCGCCCGTCCGGATGCCGACCCGAACCTGCGCCCTGAGGCCGCGGAGCGGGACCCTGAGGTTCCGCTCGACGTCGTACGACAGGGCCTTCATCGGCGAGACGTAGACCAGCCGGGTCGCGTGCGGCGCCCCACCCTCGACGCCGACCCCCTCGGCCACCAGACGGTCGAGCGCCCAGAGAAACGCCGCCAGCGTCTTGCCCGACCCGGTCGGCGCCGAGATCAGGACGTTCTCACCCGTCGCGATCGCCGGCCACGCCTGCGCCTGGGCCGGCGTCGGCGCCTCGAAGGCCGACTCCAGCCAGTCGCGGACGAGCGGGGTGAAGGCTGAGAGCGGCACGGCTGACTGACGTTAGCGCGCGGCCACCGCCGAGCGCCCCGGACGACTCACGGCGCCAGGTTGTCGACCCCCGGCGACTCGACGTAGCCCGCCTGCTGGTCGAACCGGCAGCGCACCGTCCTCGAGACCCGCAGGCTCGTCCGCGCTGACTCGGCCGCCCGCAGGACGGCCCGCGCCCGCTTCAGGGCACTCGCGCTCAGCCCGTTGTCGAGTTGCCCGACGGTGACCCGTGCACCCACATGGGCGAGGAGGCTCGCCAGCGAGACGACGGATCCGCTGGCCGGATCCTTCGCGCTCAGCGTCACCCGCACGTCGGCCGGATCCGCCGAGCTCAGCCTGAACGAGAAGCCCCGCTTCAGGACCGAGGCGATCGTCTGCCCACGGAATTGAGCGTCGACCTGCCCGCCGATGCGCCCGCAGACCAGGCTGCCGGGCGACGGCGGAGGAGGTGGCGGAGGAGGTGGCGGAGGCGGGGGCGGCGGCGGCGGCGGCGGCGGGGGTGGTGGCGGTGGTGGGGAGACGTGGAAGACCGCGGAGCCGCACGGTGTGCTGACGGGCAGGTTGCCGGCGTCCCCCGAGTACGAGACGACCCACGAGTAGGCACCCGCGGCGCTCAGCACTACCGGATCCGAGGAGTACGAGCCATTCCCGGTGACCGGCCTCGACGATCCTGCGATCGGCGCGCTGCAAGTCGCGTCGTCGGGGCCGTACAGCTCGAACCGGAGGCTCCCGGTCGGCGCGAAGGCGCCCGCGAGCATCACAAGATCCGACGCCGAGCCGCCCGACGCGACGTCGGCCGGCGCGCTCAGCGCCAGGCTCGGCCGGGCCCGGACGACCGTGACCGACTGGGTCGAACCGCCGCACGTCGTCTGGACCGGCGTGTTGTCCGCATCGCCACCATACGACGCAACCCACCGGTAGGTGCCCGGGCCGGTCGCGACGAACGGAGCGGACGTCACGGTCGTGGCGCCGGCGAGTGGCCGCACCGACCCGAAGACCGCCGGGCCCGCGCAGGCCGCGTCATCCGGCCCGAACAGGCTGAAGCTCACCGCGCCCGTCGGGTCGGCTGCTCCGCTCAGGCTCGCCGTGTCGGTCAGCTGGCCACCGACCGGCACATCCGCCGAAGCCTGCCCCGTGAGCGCCACGACGGCCCTCCCGACAAGCACAGTCTGCCCCGGGTCCGAGCACGTCGTCGCCACCGGCGCGTTGGCCGGGTCGCCCGAGTACGAGACGATAAAGGAGTAGCTGCCGGCCGCCACCGGCCGCACCGGACCCGAGCCATAGCTCCCGGCACCTGAAACTGAGACCGTCGAGCTGAAAGCCGCCGCCCCGTCGCAGCGGGGGTTGTCCGGGCCGAATGCCGCAAAGCTGATCGACCCCGTCGGATCCAGACCACCCGACACTATCGCGACATCCGAGATCTCCCCGCCGAGCGCCACCGGCGCCGACGCCTGTGCCGAGACGTTCGGGCTCGCCCGACCGACGCTCACCTGCTGGGCCGGGTCCGCACACGCCGTCCTCGCCGGCGCGTTGCTCGGATCGCCGCCGTAGGACGCCACGAACGCATACGTTCCCGGCGCGGTCGTCGTGAACGAGGCCGACCCGAACGTCCCGTCGCCGGTGACCAGCGCCGTCGAGGTGAACGCCGGCGCCCCCGAGCAGGTCGGGTCCTGCGGACCGAAGAGATCGAACGTGATCGTGCCCGTGGGATCCCGACCGCCCGACACGGTCGCCGTGTCCGAGATCGCCCCGCCCACAGCGACCGACCCGGACGCCGCCCCGCTCAACGCCGGCTGCACACGCGAGACGACAACCAACCCAGCCGGGTCGCCGCACGCCGTCGCCACCGGCGCGTTGGACCGATCACCCGAATACGACGCGACCACCGAATACGTCCCCACCCCGGGCGGCGTGAACGGACCCGAACCATAGGAACCATCCCCGCTCACCGGCGCGCTCGCCGTGAAGACCGGCGGCCCCGCACACGACGGATCGTCCGGACCGAACACACCGAACGCGATCGTCCCCGTCGGCGCGCTCCCGCCCGAGAGGATCGCCACCCCCGAAGCCGCCCCACCAACCGCGACCGGCCCCGACGCACTCAACGACAGCGAAGGCCGCGCCGCCGGCGCCGACACGACGACCGACTCGCCCGGCGCACCACACGCCGAACCCACCGGCGCGTTGCTCGCATCCCCCGAATACGACACGACGAACAGATACGTACCCGGCGCAGACGGAGTGAACGAGGCCGACCTGAACGTCCCGTTCCCGGTGACCAGCGCCGTCGAGGTGAACGCCGGCGCCCCCGAGCAGGTCGCGTCCTGCGGACCGAAGAGATCGAACGTGATCGTGCCCGTGGGATCCCGACCGCCCGACACGGTCGCCGTGTCCGAGATCGCCCCGCCCACAGCGACCGACCCGGACGCCGCCCCGCTCAACGCCGGCTGCACACGCGAGACGACAACCAACCCAGCCGGGTCGCCGCACGCCGTCGCCACCGGCGCGTTGGACCGATCACCCGAATACGACGCGACCACCGAATACGTCCCCACCCCGGGCGGCGTGAACGGACCCGAACCATAGGAACCATCCCCGCTCACCGGCGCGCTCGCCGTGAAGACCGGCGGCCCCGCACACGACGGATCGTCCGGACCGAACACACCGAACGCGATCGTCCCCGTCGGCGCGCTCCCGCCCGAGAGGATCGCCACCCCCGAAGCCGCCCCACCAACCGCGACCGGCCCCGACGCACTCAACGACAGCGAAGGCCGCGCCGCCGGCGCCGACACGACGACCGACTCGCCCGGCGCACCACACGCCGAACCCACCGGCGCGTTGCTCGCATCCCCCGAATACGACACGACGAACAGATACGTACCCGGCGCAGACGGAGTGAACGAGGCCGACCCGAACGTCCCATTCCCGGTGACCAGCGCCGTCGAGGTGAACGCCGGCGCCCCCGAGCAGGTCGCGTCCTGCGGACCGAAGAGATCGAAGGAGACCGTCCCCGTCGGACCGAACCCACCCGAGACCACCGCCGTGTCCGACACCGCCCCCCCGACCACGACCGGACCCGAAGCCTGCGTCACCACCACCGGCTGCGCACGCGAAACGACAACCAACCCAGCCGGGTCGCCGCAGACCGTCGGGCCGGCCGGCAGGTTGTTCGCGTCGCCGCTGTAGCTGACGACGATCGAATACGTCCCAGCCAGACTCGTCCCGAACGGACCAGAGCCGTAGCTTCCGTCCCCGGCGACCGGCACCGTCGACGTGAACACCGGCGGCCCGGAGCACGCCGTGTCACCCGGACCGAAGATGGCAAAGCTCAGCGTCCCCGTCGGACTGAACCCAGCCGAGACCGTCGCTCCATCCGAGACCGCGCCGCCGACCGCGACCGGCCCGGACGCCTGGGCCACAAGGACGCTCGAAGCCCGCGACACGACGACCGACTCGCCCGGGGCATCGCATTGCCCGATCACCGTGGCGTTGGCCGTGTCGCCGGAATAGGACGCGACGAACAGGTACCTACCCGACGCGGTCGGCGTGAAGGACCCCGATCCATATCTTCCGTTCCCGCTGACCGGCACACTCGACGCGAATGCTGGCGGCCCGGCACACGACGGATCGTCTGGACCGAAGAGCCGGAAGTCGATGCTCCCCGTCGGGGCGGCACCACCCGTCAGCGCGGCCGCATCGGAGATCGCTCGACCGACTGCGACCGGCGCCGAAGCACTCGACGAGAGGGAGGGCAAGACGGCTGCGGCCAGGACGACGACCGACTGACCGAGCGCAGCACACCCCGAGCTCACCGGCAGGTTGGCCGGGTCCCCGGAGTACGACACGACATACACATAGGCGCCGACCGCGGCCGGCGTGAACGGACCCGACAGATAGCTCCCGTTCCCGCTCACCGCCACGACCGACGTGAACACCGGCGGCCCGGCACAGGTCGGATCGAGCGGACCGAACAGACGGAAGGTGAGCGTCCCGGTCGGCGCGCTCCCCCCCGAGAGGGCCGCGGTGTCCGAGACCGGTCCGCCGAGCGTCGCGGTGGCTGACGCGGCCCACGAAAGGACCGGAGACACAGATCCGGCGATCACCACCGCCGACTCGGCCGGGTCGAGACACCCCGAGATCGGAATCGCGGCGTTCTCCGCGTCCCCGCTGTAGGAAGCCTGCCAGCGGTAGGTTCCCGGCAGGGTCGGGATGAAGTCCGGCGTCGTGTAGTTGCCGCTGCCCCCGGTGACCGCCACGGTGGCGGTGAAGATCGGCGGGCCAGCGCAGAACGTATCCGTCGGCCCGCTCAGCCTGAAGGAGATCGTCCCGGTCGGGTGCAGGCCGCCGAGCATCGCAGTGTCGCGGATCGGCCGGCTCACCAGGCTCCCGGACGAGGCCGTCGTCGAGAGTGCCGCCGTGAACTTCGAGACGATGACCGCCTCGCTGGGATCCGCGCACGACGACGGGGGTACCGGGCTGTTGGCGGCGTCGCCGCTGTAGGAGGCCCGCCACTCGTAGGTTCCGGCGCGGGTCGTCGTGAAATGAGCCGAATCGAGGCCGCCGTCGCCGGCCACCCCGACCGTCGAGCTGAAGACCGCGGCGGCCGCGCACGTCGGGTCGTCGGGGCCGTAGAGATCGAACCGGATCGAGCCGGTCGGGGCGGATCCGCCGGTCAGATTGACGTGGTCGAAGACCTGCAATCCGACCGTCGTGTTTCCGGACGCCGTCGAGGTGAGCGACGGGGTCGGAAGTGCCTCGGCCGGTGCTGCGAGGACGAGCGCGAGCAGCACGGCCATGCAGGCGAGCGCGTACGCCAGGCCCGACGCGCTCGCCAGGCCAGCGGCGGCCCGTCTGGCGGGCATCTCCCGATCTGCGTGAAGCACGCTTCCTCGACCTCTCGTTCGGCGCGCCGCCCACGGCCCGTCCGCGCATGTCTCCTGCCTCCAGACACCACCCACGCTTCCCCGCGGCCACCGCTGGCCGGCCGGCGGGTGCGCTGCGATGCGGCGCCGTGCGGAGCACGATACCTCGGGCCGCGGCGGCGCGGAGCGCGCTCCGCCGACCCGCCGCGGCGCGGAGCGCGCCTACAGGTCCGCCAGCTCCCGCGATCGACGCAGGACGTCGTCGGTCATCTGCCTGGTGAGCCTTCCGGTGAAGGTGTTCTGCTGGCTGGGGTGGTAGCAGCCGAGCAGCGGCGGATGTTCCGCTCCGTGTCCAAACCGCGGCCGCGGGCGGAACGCCGGCGCGCCTGTGGCCGCCCGGAGGCGGAGCCCCGCGTCCCAGGCGAACGCCCCGAGGCAGACGATCACACGAACTTCGCTCAGCAACTCGAGCTCACGCACGCTCCAGCTCAGGCACCGGTCCCGCTCGTCGGGAGCCGGGCGATTGTCCGGTGGGGCGCAGCGGACGGCCGCCGTCACCCAGCAGTCGCGCAGCTCGAGGCCGTCGCCCAGACGCTCGGACGTCGGCTGGTTGGCGAAGCCGGTCCGGTGGAGCGCGGCGAACAGCCAATCGCCCGACCGATCGCCCGTGAAGATCCGCCCGGTCCGGTTCGCCCCGTGGGCAGCCGGCGCCAGGCCGAGGATCAGGACCCGGGCAGCCGGGTCGCCGAAGCCGGGGATCGGACGGCCCCAGTAGGTCTCGCCGGCAAATGCCGCTCGCCGCTCCCGGGCGACCTGCTCGCGCCAGGCGACCAGCCGCGGGCACGCCCGGCACGCCGTGACCTCGGTCTCGAGCGCTTCGAGGCCGGTCTGGCGTAGGCTCTGCGGCGTGCGCAGGTCCCCGCTCCTCCTCGTCGCCGCCCTCTCCCTAGCCGGCTGCGGCACCGCGACCTCCGCAAAGAACTTCGCCGGCGATCAGGCGACCGTCGCCAAGGTGATCGACAACCTCCAGACCTACGGGACCTCCCACCGGGCGAGCGACATCTGCAACAAGATCTTCGCGCCGACGATCGCCGCCAAGCTGAAGGCCGCCGGCGGCAGCTGCGACAGCGTGGTCAGCGACGCGCTCAAGAACGTCGACATCTTCGTCCTCAACGTCCAGGCGGTCAAGATCACCGGCAAGACCGCCGTCGTCACGGTCAAGTCGACCTCGAACGGCAAGAACGTCGTCCAAGCGCTGGATCTCGTCCATCTCGCGGACGGTACCTGGCGCCTGAGCTCGTTCGGCTAATGGTGTGACAGGCAACGGTGGCCGGGATCTACATGACGAGGATCGGGCGCCAGGAGATCGAGCGGGGCGCACGCGGCTTCACCCGGGTCGCCGACGATCGCGTCGAGCGACGCCGTGACCTTCACAGGCGGCGCGGGTTGAGGTAGCGGCCGAGCGCCTCTGTCGGGTTGTGGCGGGCGCCTTCGGCCAGGACGTAGAACGTGTCGGGCGGTACGTTCGCACACAGGTAATCGGCGTTCGCCCACGTCCCGTCGTCGTGTTGCTCGTCGAGCAGGTAGGCGATCCCCCGCCTCACGCTCCTCGTCTCGCGCTCGCCGGCGTCGATCAGCCCGGTGATGACGATGCCCGTCAGCGGCGGCATGCTCGGACCAATCCCCGCCCGGGCGGGATCCCGGTAGGAATCAGGCAGCTCACCCCAGCCGCCGTCGGGATTCTGGCGTTCCTCGAGGAAATCCACTGCTCGCCGCACCCACGGCTCGGACAGGTCGGCGCCAACGCCCGCCAGACCGCTCAGCACGTAGGCCGTGGCGGCGAGGTAGTTCACCGTCCACCGCCCCCAGAACCCACCGTTCGCGCACTGCTGCCTCCTGAGGAACGCGATTGCCCGGCCGATCCGAGGGTCATCCGCCCGCATCCCGGTCCGTCCGAGGCCGTCGAGCACCCGGCCGGTCAGATCTTCCGTCGACGGCTCGCCGAGCTCCGGCGGTGGCCGCAGAAGCATCTTCGTCACGGCGATCGGATCGCCCATCGAGATCCTGACCGTCTCGGTGAAGATCGGTCCCGGCGGCTTGCCCGGCAGCCCCCAGACGAACGCCGACCAGCCACCGTCGGGATTCTGCATCCCGACCAGCCACGCCCGCCCGCGGGCCAGCGACTGCGCCACCGACTCGGCGGCCGGCCCCGCCACGCCATCGGCCCCGCCGGCGTGAATCTGCCCGCCCCCGAGAGCCTGCCCACCGGCGAGCGCGGCGAGCGCCGACCCGCCCGGGAGAGCCTGCCCGCCGGCGAGCGCCGCGAGCGCCGACCCGCCCGCGAGAGCCTGCCCACCGGCGAGGGCGGGCCGAGCCGCGAGAGCGTCCCCGAAGGCGCCGAGGACGACGCCGGTGTCGTCACAGTCGACCATCGTCTCGTTCCCCCGCTGGAACGCCCACCCGCCAGTCCTGATCGCGCCAGGCTTGCGATTGTCGACCTTCGGCTGTGGAACGGTCGACTGACTCTCGACGAGCCACTCGAGCCCCTCGACCACGCCGGGAGCCTCGGGCGAGACGCCGGTGGCGAACAGGGCGCGGAGGTTCAGCGCCGTGCACCAGACCGCGCTCCCGAACACGGCGACGTGCATCCCGTCCTCGTCGTAGACCCGCTGGGCCTCGAGCCACGCGACCGTCCTCGCGACGATCGGATGGTCGGATGCGAGGCCGGCATCGTGGAGCGCGATCAGGGTGAGGGCCGTCTGCACCGTGTTGGCGTTCACGCTGCCGTCCGCGTTGTGAAATGTCCGCAGCAGCGTCAAGGTCCGCGCGCAGAAGCGCCGGGCGACGGCTCCGGGCGGTGGACCATGGGTCGGCCAGTCGCCACGCGATCGCCGGGCGATCACGCCGAGCATCATCGCGCCCATCAGGATCCCCGTGTGGAAGCGGCGCTGGGAGAAGCGCACCAGCGCCGGGATCATGCTCGGCGCCATCGGCGGGCACGGCAGCTCTCGCGGGTCGAGCAGGCCGGCCAGCGCGAGGTAGACCCCAGCCAGATCGCCCCCGTCGAGCAGTCCGACCACGGCCGGCAGGCCGCCGCCGCGATCCACGAACGCGCGGGCCCGGCCAATGGCCTCGGCACTCTCGGCCGGCGCCGCGACGTGTAGCGCAGCCCAGACGCACGCCGTGGCTCCGAGGTCGCCGATCGGCGCGCTCGGGTATGCGACGAACGACCCGTCAGCCGCCTGGCAGCCCCGCAGCCAGCGTGCGCCCTCGGCCGCATCCCTCGGATCCAGGCGCCCGACATGGTGGAGCGCCACCAGGACCTCGGCCGTCGGCACCGGACCCATGTCCCCGGGCGACTCCCAGGAGCCGTCGCTGCGTTGCGAGTCCCACAGCACTCGCCGGGCTCTCGCCACCGCTTCGGTCAACCTCTCGCCGTCGGTCGATCCCATCCGCTGCGAAGTCCTCTCCATCCACCGATCCGCAGTCGCCGCGACGCCGACTGCCTAGATATCCTATTCGCCGTGAGCGCCGCCCTGGCTTACCCGAACCGGCTGCTGGACAGTTGGCGGATTCGCGGCGACCCGAGCGCCGACGCAGTCATCGCCGAGCTCGTGCGAGACGGCCGGATCCCCGCACTGCGGGCCGTCCTGCGCAAGCTCGCCTCCGCTCAACGGCCGCGCTCCGACGAGCTCCCGCGCGTCGTGACGGAGTGGCTGCAGGAGACGGCCGGCCTGCCCGAGTCGGCGGACGTCGGCCGGCTCGAGCGCGGCCTCTCTCTGATTTCCGATCATGCTCCGCAGGTTGCCCTGGCGTTGGGCGCGGCGGCCCTGCCGTATTGCTATGCGTGCTACCCCGACGTCAAGGTCCTCACCTTCAGCCGGCGCCTCGAGCGCGACCACCACCGGCGGATCGGCAATACCGCTCAATTCATCCTGGCGCTCGGCCGCCCACGAAGCTTGCGAAGCGGGGGCGAGGGGATCCGCAGGATCCAGAACCTGCGGCTGCTCCACGCCGCCGTCCGCCACCTCGTGGCACACAATCCGCGCTGGGACGCCGGCGCCTGGGGGACGCCGATCAACCAGGAGGCGCTGGTCGGAACCCTGCTTTCGCTGTCGGTCGTCGTCGCCCGCAGTATCGGCAGCCTCGGCGTCCCGCTGGGCTGCCGCGAAGCCAGGGACTACGTCTACGCCTGGGGCGTCGTCGGCGAGATGCTCGGCATCGCCCCTGATGTGCTGCCGCGCGACGACGACGAGGCGATGCTCCTGACCGAGGTGATCGCCCTGCGCCACCATCGGCATTCCGAAGACGGGGCCGCGCTGATGCGCGCGCTGCTGGCGTTGATGGCCAGCCCGCTTCCCCAACGCTTCGACGCCACGCCGGCCGCTCTGGTGCGACACCTCTCCGGCGACACCGTCTCCGACCTGCTCGGCGTCCCGAGCCCCGAGTCACGCTACCTCGGTCGGCTGGCGATGCCGGTCGGCCGAGCCATCGGCGTCGCCCAATCGGCGCCGATCCTCTCGCGGGCGACAACCGGCCTGTGGACGATGCTCGTCAACCGCAACGAGATCATCCTGCCCCCACGACGGCCGGCGCCCCGCCGCGCGTCGCCGTCTGGGCAACCACCACCGAGCGGCGCGGAGGTTGCGTAGTATCGCTTGACGATAGATCGTCTGCCGATATAGACTTGCGAGGTGCCTCGGTTCCCACCAGACGAGACCGGTGATCCCATCGAGCCGGAGGCGCTCGCCGGCTTCGGGCGCTACGCCGGACCGGCAACCCTGATCCTCTCGAGTCTCGCCGACGGCACGAAGCACGGCTACGCTCTGACCAAGGACATCGCGGAGTTCGCCGGCGTCCGCCTGGCCCCGGGGACGCTCTACGAGGCGCTCGCCCGGCTCGAGCGCCAGGGTCTGATCGCGGCGGTCGAAACCGACGACCGCCGCCGGCCGTACAAGCTGACCGGCGCCGGGGCGATCGCCCTCCGCGCGCACCTCGATGCCCAGCGCCGGATCGCCGACGTCGGGCTCCGCCGACTCGCCGGACGCCTCGGCCACGCATGACCCGCCGGCGAAGCTCACCCGAGCGGCGCGCCGAGCGTCTCGTCCGCTGCGTCGTCACACACGCTGCAACCCTCCGCCAGACGCCGGTCCGTGTCGCCTCCGGCACCGGGGACCCCTTCCACGCGGGCGTCCGGGCCCTCGTCAGGGAGCTGCCGCCGACCGCGGCTGTCGAGATCACAAAGGGCTGCCACGACGGGGCGTTCTTCTTCAGTCAGCAGACCGCCTCACTCTCCTTCCTCGGCCAGCACCTCGCTTGACGAGGGCAGGCTCCCGACCGCGGAGCCTTGCCGGTCGCGATCGACCGGCAGGCTCTGAGGGGCACGTCGGCTCGGACTATCGAGCCGGCAGCGTCGTCGCCGCGAGTGCGCTCGAATCGAGCGTATTGCCACTCGAGTCCAAGACGGTCATCGCGATCGAGTAGGTCGTGCTGAACGGGGCGAAGTCGTTGTCGATGATGCCGCTGACCGACTGGTTGGGACCCACGACGTAGGAGGACGTCAGGTCGTAGCCGACAAGGCCGGTTGCGACGTCCGTCTCGGTGACACGCACGCTGTAGATCTGCGTCGACCCCGAGCAGCTCCGGATCGTGAAGTCGTTCCAGACGGCCGCCCATGTGAGGTAGTAGCCGACAGGGGCCGTCGCGCTCGTGAAGGTCGCGCACGGTGGTCCCGGGGGAGGCGGGGGCGGCGGAGGCACGACCGGCGCCGGCGGAATGTCCTTGATCCCGCCGGAAGATGCGCTGCCGCCACCGCCACCGCCACCGCCGGTCGGAGCGACGACACCCGTGCCCGCACCGCCGGCGGCCGGTCCTGCAGGGCGCCCGCCCGAAGCCACCGCCGCCGGGGCCAGCGCCAACATCGCGACGCTCGCGGCGGCCCCGACGATTCTGACCATGCTGTTCATTACGACCTCCGTTGCGCTTCGCCGCGCCGTGTGCCCGGCATTTGCAACCAGACTCGGCCGTCAGCGGTCGCGGTTGCAATGGGACCTTGGTCCTAGGTCCCCAACCTCCGGCGCCGTCGGTGGTGGCTCCGACGCCGAGGTCGGCGTCGGTGCGCGGCCACTCGGGCCGGCTCGCACCGCGTAGTTCCCCGCCGGCGCCTGCGGTTCACCACGGCCGGCGGCCGGGCGGCCGAGCGCAGGAATGTGAGCCTCGGGCCATCCACACCCCGGGCGTCCCCCGTGGCCGTCGACCTCAAATGCCCACCGCCGACACCTGTCCTTCCGGGCGAGCGGCCCGCACGGCCCCCGGCAGTCGGTCACGGCCGCGGTCGGCCAGTTCGCCCTGACCGGTCTGGCCGCGGTCGCGCTGCTCGGCTTCGTCGCCGTCGGGATCCTCCGGCACACCGGGCAGGCCGAGGCGATCCGCGACGCCAAGCACGAGACCCAGTTGGCCGGGGAAGGCATCGTCGGACCGCAGATCCGCTCCGGGCTCCTCAGCGGCGATCCGGCGGCGATCTCCGCACTCGACCGCGTCGTGCACGAGCACGTACTCCGCGACCCGGTCGTCAGGGTCAAGATCTGGGACGCAGCCGGAAAGATCCTCTACTCCGACCGCCACGAGCTGATCGGATCGACCTACAAGCTCGGCGCGGACGAGCTCGCATCGCTCCACCGCCGGGGGATCGACGCCGGGATCAGCGATCTCACCAAACCGGAGAACCGCCTCGAGCGTCCTCAGGGCAAGATGCTCGAGGTCTACCAGGGCATCCGCGGCCCGGCGGGCGTTCCCCTGCTCTACGAGGAGTACCTCAGCTACAGCTCGGTCGCCGCCAGCGGGAACCGCCTGTGGTCCCAGTTCGCCCCGGCCCTCCTCCTCACGCTGGCGCTGCTCGAGCTCGCTCAGATCCCACTCGCATGGTCGCTCGCCCGTCGATTGCGCCGTCGACAGGAAGAGCGGGAGACGCTGCTGCGCCGAGCCGTCGAAGCCTCCGAGATCGAGCGTCGTCGGATCGCGCGCGACCTCCACGACGGAGTCGTCCAGCGGCTCGTCGGCCTGTCGTACACCCTATCGGCGGCGGCCCCGTCGATTCGCGACGGCCAGAATCCCCCGGCCACCGCCCAGGCCGTGGACGACGCCGCCAAGGAGACCCGTGAGAGCGTTCGCGAGCTCCGCTCGCTGCTGTTGGAGATCTACCCACCGACGCTCCAGCGTGCAGGGCTCGCCGCGGCGCTCGACGACCTCGTCGCCCCCCTGCGCGCCCGCGAGATCGCGACCGTGATCAGTCTCGATCCCGACCTCGAGATCGGCCCGCAGACAGAGCCCGTCCTCTACCGGGTAGCCCAGGAGGCCGTGCGCAACATCGCCGCCCACGCCCATGCCGACAACGCTCGGATCCAGGTCACGCGAGAGAACGGCAGCGCCGTGCTGAGCGTCGAGGACGACGGCCGCGGGTTCGTCGAGACCCCCGGCCGGCGGGCCGAGGACAAGCGGCACTTCGGCCTGCGGATCCTCCAGGATCTGGCCGACGACGCCGGAGGCACGCTGACCGTCGAGTCCGAGCCCGGCGCGGGCACCCGTGTCCGGATCGAGGTCCCGGCCAGATGATCCGTGTGCTGCTTGCCGACGACCACGGCCTCGTCCGCCGAGGACTCGAGCAACTGCTGGGGACCGCCCCCGACATCGAGATCGTGGCGGCTGCCGCCGACGGCGCCGAGGCGGTCGAGTTGGCCGCCGAGCACCAGCCCGACGTGATTCTGATGGACCTCGAGATGCCGAACCTCGACGGGATCCAGGCGACCGACACGATCGTCAGGAGCGGCGGCAGGGCACGCATCGTGATTCTCACGTCGTTCTCCGACCGCGAGCGAATTCTCGACGCCCTCGATGCCGGTGCGATCGGCTACATGCTCAAGGATGCCGAGCCCGACGAACTCCTCCGCGGCGTTCGCGCCGCCGCCCGCGGCGACTCCCCCCTCGATCCCAAGGTCGCGGCGGCGGTCGTCAGCGCCCGCCGTCAGGCTCGGCCGTCGGTCGAGCTGAGCGAGCGTCAGCGAACGGTACTGGCCCTCGTCGCCGGCGGCCGTCAGAACAAGCACATCGCCCGTGAGCTCGAGATCAGCGAGAAGACCGTGAAGGCCCACCTCACCGCGATCTACCAGATCCTCGGCGTGACCGACCGCACACAGGCGGCGCTCTGGGTCCAGCGCCACCACCTCGCCGAGCGGCGCTGAGCCAACCACGGCGACGATCTCGCCCGCGGCGCCCGGCCACCGTCGGTGCCGTCGAGAACGGCCGCGGCGGGTCCTACGACCAATGTCTCATTGCATCCCCGACCTCCGCCCGCCGACGATGTCCCGATCCCGGCGAGATCCGGATTCAGAGCTTCAGTCAAGGAGAAACGATCGTGTTGAATCTCAAGCAGGGTGCCCTCGCAGCCTCGGTCGCGGCGATGCTCGCACTCGCTCCGGCTGCCCTCGCCTCCGGCGGCGTCAATGCCGGCGGCGTCAACGGCGGCGGCGTCAATGGCGGCGGCGGCGCAGGCGGTGGGGGCGGCGGCGGGACCATCACGACGAGTCCCGCGCCACCACCGACCCCGACCTCGTGCGCCACGATCGCCTCCTTCAGCAACTCGACCGGCTACTACTCGGTCTTTGCGGCGATCTGGACGCCGTTCAGCATCTCGGACTCGTGCGTCTCTCCAGCCAGCTGGACGATGACCTACACCAACGGCGCTACCGGCGCCGTCGACTTCGTCCGCAGCGGCTCCACCGCCTACCAGACCAGCGGCACGATCGACGAGGACTGGGCCGCGTTCTCGGTGCCCTACACCGTCACGCTCACGGTCACCGACCCGAACACCGGGAACGAGCTCGCGAGCCGGAGCGCAGTGGTCGTGACGAAGGCCGGCAAGACCCCAGGCGCCTGATCGGCCCGGAATCGCGGCATTCGCACCTGCGGATGCCGCGCTCCGCCAACTCCGGCATCGCCATCTCGTGAGATGCGCGCTAGCCTCGTGCCTCGACCCCGAAGGGGACCTGGATTTCAAACGGAGGGGAGACCGAGGTGCGGGACTTCAAGACATTCCTCCTGCGAGGCAACGTCGTCGACCTCGCGGTCGGCATCGTGATCGGCGCGGCCTTCGGCGCCGTCGTGACCGCCCTCGTCAAGGACCTGATCACGCCGATCGTCGCCGCGATCATCGGCAAGCCGGACTTCTCCGGCCTCGCTTTCACGATCAACGGAAGCCGCTTCCCGTACGGCGACTTCCTCAACGCCCTGCTCGCCTTCCTGACGATCGCCACCGCGGTCTTCTTCTTCGTCGTCAAGCCTGTCAACGCCCTGATGGCGCGCCGCAAGACGCAGCCGGATGTCGAGTCGGAGACAGTGTCGTGTCCCGAGTGCCTGAGCGCCATTCCCCGCGAAGCCCGGCGCTGCGCGTTCTGCGCGTCCGAGCTACAGCCGGCCGCGTGATCGGAGCCGGGAGGGGCAGGTACCGCTCTTGAAGCCAGCCGGGCACGCTCGACACGATCTGCGCCAGTCCCTGCTCGGGCGAGGCCCGACGGCGTTGGGTCACCCGAGGCTCGACCCGTACTGCCTCGCGTAGTACTCCCGGTAGGCGCCCGAGCGGACCGGCTCCCACCACGCGGGGTTGGCCCGGTACCAGTCGACCGTCTCGCCGAGCCCCTCGGCGAAGCGCATCCGCGGGGTCCAGCCGAGCCCGCGGACCTTGCTCGACGACAGCGAGTACCGCCGGTCGTGACCGAGGCGGTCCTCGACGTACTCGATCAACGACTCGTCCCGTCCGGTCAGCTCGAGGATCCGGCGGACGACATCGATGTTGGTGCATTCGTCCGGACCCCCGACGTTGTAGACCTCGCCCGGCGTCCCGTGTTCGAGGACGTGGGCGATCGCCCGCGCGAAGTCCACGACATAGAGCCAGTTGCGGATCTGGAGGCCGTCCCCATAGACCGGGAGACGGTCGCCGTGGAGGGCGTTCAGCACGATCAGCGGGATCAGCTTCTCCGGATACTGGTACGGCCCGTAGTTGTTCGATCCCCGGCAGATCAAGGTCTCCAGGCCGAACGTCTGGTGGTAGCTCGAGACGAGGAGATCCGCGCCGGCCTTCGTCGCGCTGTACGGAGACGACGGGTCCAGCGGCGACTGCTCGGTGAACGACCCCTCGGCGATCGACCCGTAGACCTCGTCCGTCGAGACCTGGACGTAGCGGATCTCCCGCCGGCGGGCCGCCTCAAGGAGCACGTAGGTTCCCTGCGCGTTGGTCCGCACGAACGCGTCCGGCTCTGCGATCGACCGGTCGACGTGCGTCTCGGCGGCGAAGTTGACGACCGCCCCCGCACCGGCGATCGCCCGCTCGACCCCCTCGGGATCCTCGATCGCCGCGTGGACGAACGAGAACCGTGGATCTTCGGCGAAGCCGGCGAAGTTCTCCCGCCGCCCGGCGTAGGTCAGCTTGTCGAGCACGACGATCTCGTCGTCGCTGCACGCCAGCCGATCGCGGACGAAGTTCGACCCGATGAAACCGGCCCCGCCGCAGACCAGGAGCTTCACCGCGCCGCCTCCCGCCGTGCGGGTCGCCCGACGCCGCGCACACGCCGCCCGATCTCCGTCAGGAAGGCCGACAGACCGTGCTCCCATGCCGGCAGGCCGATCGCGTCCGGCCGCTCGCTCCCGAGCACGCTCCACGCCGGCCGCGCGGCCGGTCGCTCCAGGTCGGCGGTCGTGGCCCCGAGCACTGCGCAGTCGACGCCGGCCTGGGCGAAGATCTCAACCGCAAACTCGTTCCAGGAGCACGCTCCCGACCCGGCGATGTGGTGCACCCCGGCGGCCGAAGCCGGCGCGCCCGCGCCCGTCCCGGCGAATGCCGCCGAAGACGCGGACCCCCCGACCGCGGGCCCTTCCGCCGCAAGCCGCTCGGCCAGCTCGACCAGCCCCGCCGCGAGATGCCCTGTGAACGTCGGGCAACCGATCTGGTCGGTCACGACCGAGACCTCCCGTCGCCGATCACCGGCCGCATCGGCCGCTCCGGCCGCCGCGCCGCCACCGCCTGCCGACCCGTCGGCCAGCCGGAGCATCGTCGCCGGGAAGCACCGCCCGCCGGCCCCGAACAGCCAAGAGCTTCGAACCACGGCATGACCGCCGCCAGCCCGGAGAACCTCCACCTCGCCGGCCAGCTTCGTCCGTCCGTAGGCCGACCGCGGACCGACGGCGTCGGACTCGACGTACGGCCGGTCGGCCTGCCCGTCGAAGACGTAGTCGGTCGACACGTGGACCAGCCTGGCGCCGACATCCCGGCAGCCGCGTGCGAGCACGCCGGGCGCCGTCCCGTTGACCGCGAGGGCCTGCTCCTCGGCAGCCTCGGCGCCATCGACATCGGTGTAAGCCGCGCAATTGATCACGACGTCCGGCTGATGGCGACCGAGCGCGGCGGCGACCGCGTCCGCGTCGCAGATGTCGAGCTTCGTCCGCGGCAGGCCGTGGACACCGTGGCGGCGGCCTCGAGCCGCCCGCACGACATCCTTCCCCAGCATGCCGCCCGCCCCCGTCACCAGCAGGCCTCCGATCAGCTCTGCGGGCGGCCTCACGGGATCGCGATCTCCGAGTTGTCGCCAACCATGAACCGGTACGCCCGCGGCTGGCTGCGATCCCTGGAGATCGCGACGTTCCGGCCGAGCAGCGACGACTCCATCCTCCCGTCGAGCCCCCGGACCGACGAGTCGGCAAGCAGGATCGAGTGCTCGACCTCGGCGTTCTCGATCACGCAGCGCCTGCCGATCGCCGTGTACGGCCCGACGTACGCGTCGGTCAGGCGCGCCCCCGCCCCGATGATCGCCGGCCCACGGACGTTCGACCGCTCGAGCCGCGCGCCGGCCTCGAGCACGACCCGGCCGTCGATCTGCGAGTCGACGAGCTCGCCCTCGATCCGGGTCTCGATCGTGTCGAGCACCAGCCGGTTGGCCTCGAGCATGTCCGCCAGGCGCCCGGTGTCCTTCCACCACCCTCTGACGATGTGCGGTGAGACCCGCGCGCCCGAGTCGACGAGATGCTGGATCGCGTCCGTGATCTCGAGCTCCCCCCGCGCGCTCGGCGAGATCGCCCGGGCCGCGTCGTGGATCGCCGCCGTGAACATGTAGACGCCGACCAGCGCCAGATCTGACTGCGGGTGGGCCGGCTTCTCGACAAGGCGCACGACAGCGCCGTCCTCGAGCTCGGCAACCCCGTAGTTCTCGGGATCACAGACCGCCGTGAGGAGGATCAGCGCATCCGGCCGATCAGCGCGGAAGCTCTCGACCAGGCCGGTGATACCACCCTGCAGGAGGTTGTCGCCGAGGTACATCACGAACGCCTCGTCCCCGAGGTATGGCTCGGCCGTGAGCACCGCGTGCGCCAGGCCGCTCGGAGCGTCCTGCACGACGTAGGTGACCGCCGCCCCGAACTCCGAGCCGTCGCCGACCGCCGCGCGGATCTCGTCGCCGGTCTCCGGCGCGATGATGATCCCGATCTCGACGATCCCGGCCGCGACCATCGCCTCGATCCCGTAGAAGAGGACCGGCTTGTTGGCGACCGGGACGAGCTGCTTCGCGCTCGTGTGGGTGATCGGACGCAGGCGGGTGCCCTTGCCGCCAGAGAGGATCAGCCCCTTCATCGGTGGCCCAGCCTACCGTCCCCGCCGAGTGTCAACGGAGCCGGTTGGCGGCGGCCAGCACTGCCGCACGGGCGCCGGCCGGCTCGAGGACCGCGGCGTCCCCGGCCTCCTTGAGCACCTCGCGGACGAGCCAGTCGGTCCCAGCGAAACTCAGCTCGACGGTGATCGAACCGTCGGCATATTCATCGACGACCTTCCGCTGCTCGCGCGCCCAACGCGCCCGCTCCGGCGAGATCCAGACCCTCGCGGACGCCGAGGCGGGCACCTCCCCGGTCCTCGGCCAGCCGTCGACGTCCGCTGACGGGTTGACCTCCGGCCGCGGCTCGAAGCGCTCGTCGGAGACCCGCGCCCGCCTGATCCGGTCCAGACGGAAGTGGCGCATCCCCTGCCGACTCGGATCGTACGTCGCGACATACCAGCCCTCCTGGCCGTTCATCAGCGCGTACGGCTCGACCCGGCGCTCAGAGAACTCGTCCTCGTTCTCCTTGTAGTAGTCGAGCTCGAGGATCTGGTGGGCGACGATCGCCTTCGAGACCACGCGAGCGATACCGGAGTCGTCCCCCCCGCCCGCGGCGACCTGGAGTCCCTGCTCCATCGGATCCTCCCCGAGTGCGGCGACGATCTTCTCCCGCGCACTCGTCAGCGACCCCTCGGGGATGTGCTCGCCGATCAGGTCGATCGCCGCGACGAGGGCCTTCGCCTCGACCGGCAGCAGTCGCGCCGGGCGGGCGAAGTTGTCGCTGTAGGGCTGCGGGTCGACCTCGATCGTCCCGTCCTCGTCGGAGACCTCCGCGTAGAGGACGTACGACCCGCCGCCGAAATTGACGACGTTGAGGACGCTGACGTCCTCCCGGAGCTCGAGCTCGGAGATCTGGAGCCGCTCGCACAGCTCGGCCAGCTCGAGCCTCCGCTCGGCCCGGCCAGCCTCGATCAGGATCGACGCGAGCGTCACCAGCCGGGCGAAGCGCTCCGGCCGGATCGCCGAGTCCCCCCGCGCGTCGGCGGCGCTCTCCCGCGCGGGAGCCCGCGACTCGCGATCCCCGTTGCTCTCGGCATCCACCTGCGCCGGCCGGCTCCCCGGGTCGAGCAGGGCCGCCGAGGACGGCGGACCGGACGATTCGAGGTGGCGCTCGCGGATCAGCTCGACCCTCCGGTCGAGGTCGGCCACAAGGTCCGACGGCCCCAGCACCCGGGCGTTCTCGCCGAGACCGAGCAGCCACGACAGCAGCAGGCGGGAGTTGCCGTAGCCCGTGGCGAAGATTCGGTCGCCCGGCGCCGCCCCGTCCCCGTCGGCCGGACGAAGCGTCCCGTAGCGGCCGAAGTGACGCTCGACCTGCCAGGCGACCCGCTCGGCGATCAGGATCTCGGCCGTGCCCCGGGACTCTCCGGTCTGCCATTCGGCCCGGTTGGCGTACGCGCGCGGGTCGAAATCGGTCGGACGCTTGAAGTCGTGCTCGGCCTTCGTCGCATACGCGACCCTCCCGCGAATCCGCGACAGGCGAAACACCCGCAGCGCGCCCCGCTCGTGCGAGAGGCCCAGCAGGTAGAACTGACCGCCGCGGAACAGCAGATGGTACGGGTCCACCTTGCGCGACCCCACGGCGTCACGCTCCATCGTGTAGTACTCGAAGGCGATCGTCTTGTGGCGGAAGATCGCCGTCTCGATCTTGACGAGCCGCTGCGACAGCTCATGCCCGCCGGCCGAGGCTGTGATGCCCAGCTGCACCGCCTGCTGCTCGGGTGCGGCGAGCGGGCTCGGACGACCCCAAGTGACCTGCTGCAGGGCCAGCCGCAGCGGCTCGGCATATGCGAACTCCCCGTCGAGCAGCGACAGCGCCGTCGCCAGGGCCGCCAGCTCGGCGTCGGTGAACGCGATCGCCGGGAGGTGAAAGTTCTCCGGCCGCAGCGAGTAGTTCTCCTGCTCGGCAAGCCCGTCGATCGGCTTTTCGACGGTCAGCGGGATCCGCAGGGCCTCGAGCTCGGAGCGATCCGCGTAGAAGCGCCGGGCGAAGGCGTCGTCGTTCATCCCGCTGTAGCCCTCGACGTCCCGCTTGATGTCGAGCGCCGTGACCGGCCGACGCTCGGCCATCAGGTAGGAGATCAACGAGAGCTGGCGGATCAGCTTCTCTGTGTCCTTGGCCATCGGCGGCCTACGATAGACCGCCCCGCCGTCTCCCTCGTTCGACGCCGACCGTATTTGGGAGAAACTCGACCCGCCCTCCTGCGTATCCTCCCCCGGCCATGGCGCCAGATGTCATCGCGGCCGCCGATCGCCTTGCCGGGAACGCGATCGAGCGGGCCGTCAACGCCCATCACGCCCGCCGCCTCGCCAAGCTCGGCCGCTCGGCCCAGCGCGCCCCGCCCCACGACGGGCTGATCTGGGCTGCCGGCGACCCGCCCCGACGGCCCGGCAACGCCGTCGAGGTCCTGATCGGCGGCGCCGCCTACTTCGCCGCGCTCGAGACGGCGATCCGCGGCGCCCGGCGCAGCGTCGCGATCGCCGGGTGGAGCATCCGCCCGGGATTCGCGCTCCTCCGCGACGAGCCCCCCGTCCTCCTGCGCGAGATGCTCGCCGAGGCCGCCGAAGCCGTTGACGTCCGCGTGCTGCTGTGGGCCGGAGCCCCCGGCCCCGTCGGCGAGCCGCGCCGGGGAACCCTGCGCCACCAGCGCGACGAGCTGACCCGCGGGACGCGCGTCAAGGTCGCCCTCGACGCTCACGAGCGCCCGATGCACTGCCATCACGAGAAGCTCGCCGTGATCGACGACGAGATCGCCTTCCTCGGGGGCATCGACCTGACCGACCTCGGCATCGACCGCTACGACACCCCCGACCATCCGTCCCGCGGGAGGCCCGGCTGGCATGACCTCGCCGCCCGGATCCGCGGCCCGGCGGTCGCCGACGTCTCCGCCCACCTCGCCGAGCGCTGGCAAGCCGTCACCGGCGAGCGCGTCGCCGCGCCGCCCGCCGACTCGCCGACCCCGGGCGACGTCGAGCTCCAGATCGTCCGCACGGTTCCCGAGAAGCTCTACGACTTCGCCCCGCGCGGCGACTTCCGCATCATCGAGGCCTACGTACGGGCACTGCGCTCCGCCGAGCACCTCGTCTACGTCGAGAACCAGTTCCTCTGGTCACCCGAGATCGTCCGGATCCTCGCCGACAAGCTTCGCCGGCCCCCGGCCGACGACTTCCGCGTCCTCGTCCTGCTACCCGGAAAGCCGAACATCGGCGAGGACGATACCCGCGGCCAGCTGTCGGTCCTCAGCCGAGCCGACCCCGCCGGCGATCGGTTTCTCGCGACGACGATCCGCGCCCGCTCGGGCCCCACCAGTGACCGGATCTACGTCCACGCGAAGGTCGCCGTGATCGACGACCGCTGGCTGACGCTCGGCTCGGCCAACCTCAACGCCCACTCCTTCTACAACGACACCGAGGTCAACCTCCTGACCTGCGACGCGGCCCTCGCCCGCGACACCCGGCTGCGGCTGTGGTCCTCCCATCTCGAGCGGCCGATCGACGAGATATCCGGCGATCCGGCGAGCGTCATCGACGAGCTCTGGCGGCCGATCGCCGCCGAGCAGCGAGCGCGACGAGACCGCGGCCAGCCGCTGACCCACCGGCTCGTCGAGCTCCCGCCGAGCTCCCGACGCACAGCCCGCCTGCTCGGCCCGCTCGAGGCGCTCTTCGTCGACGGGTGACCTCGTCCGCGCCGGCTCAGTAGCGGGCGCGGGTCAACCACTTCGGCAGCGGGACCGGCGACAGCCGCTGGGCCGCCGACCCGGCGAAAGCCCGCGCTTCGAGCAGAGACACGAGTCCCCTGAGCTCCTCCCGCTCGGCCGGCGTCATCCTGCGCCCCCGGCGCACGAGCTCCGCCAGCCGCCGCCGCTGGGCGGCGTCGAGGTGCTGGAGATGCAGTCGCGCGACCTGGGCAAGCTCGGCGACCGCCAACAGCTTGAGCACGGGGACCCGCTTGAGACCAGGGATCCGCGTGACGACATGGGGCAGGGCCTTGAGAAGGATCTTCTTCCGCTTCGCCATACCCCGACGATACCCCCGCCGCCCGAACGCCAACCCCAGCGGCCCGAACGCCAACCCCGCCCGTGCCGCTACCGCTTGCGGGCGATGTAGCTCGCGAAGATCCCGTCAGCCGAGTAGTCGGCCTGGTCGATCCGGAAGCCCGCCCGCTCGAGCATCGGCTCGAGCAGCCAGGTGAAAGTCGAGTGCTCGTCGCGGACGTGCTCCTCGAGCTCCTCCCGGGTCCACGCCGCCTCGATGCCGATCCCCCCGGTCGAGCACCAGCCCTCGATCCGCGCCGGCGCTTCGTCGGGTTCGAAGCTGTACACGACGTCCGCCAGGCGGAGCACGGCCCCCCGGCGCATGAAGCCACTGACCCTCGCAAGCGCCTGGGTCTTCCAGAAGTCCGGGAGGTGGTGGAGGGCGTACCGTGAATACGCGAAGTCGACCGGCCCGCCGGTGTGCTCGTAGGTCAGAAAGCCGGCCTCAACGCACTCGATGTTCTCCCGGCCCGACTGCTCGGCCTTCCGGTGGAGGGTCTCCAGCATCACGGGCGACACGTCGACCGCGACGACGCGAGCGCAGACCCCGGCCGCCGTCAAGGTGAACTGTCCGGTCCCGGCCCCCAGATCCAGCACCGTCGATGCTCCGTCGAGCCCCAGCCCCTGGAGGAGCCGGACCTCGCCGACCGCGTCAGCGTCCTCCTTGGAGTCGTAGCGGGAGACGTGACCAGCGTCGAGATTCTCTCGTCCGGCGCTCGCTCGCTCGTCGAGCAGCCAGCCCCGGCGTTCTCCGAGAGGGTCCCCCAACCGCCTCGCCCGCCTACGCCGCCCGGCGCTCCTCGGTCACCAACCGCTCGAGCTCGACGCCGGCCTCCCCGGCCGGCGCTCGAGCCCCGAAGTAGGCCCCGCCGCCGAGCGCCCGGTCGAACGGCGACCAGCTCTGGTCGTCGGCGAGCTGCTTCTCGATCCGGTCGAAGCTCCCCAGCCGGCCGCCGAGGTTGTCGATCATGTGGACGAGGGTCGCCTCACGGGTGCACGGAACCACCGGGCTCCCATGCTCGAGCGATCCGTGGTGGGAGAGGATGATGTGCAGGAGGGCCTGGGCCAGCTCGTCCGGGAAACCGGCGAGCTCCTCGATCGCCCGGCGGACGCGGTAGTAGCCGAGCGGGATCTCCCCGTGCAGACGGCCGTCGTCTGACATCGCGATCGCGTGGCCGTCGGTCGTGTAGGCCTCGAGCTTGCCGATGTCGTGCAGCAGGGCCCCCGTCACCGCGAGGTCGCGGTCGAGGCCGGGGAATGTCGCCGAGACGGCGCTGACCGCCTGGGCGACGGTGAGGCTGTGCTCGAGCAGACCGTGGCGGTACGCCTGGTGGTAGTACTTGGCCGCCGGGGCCAGCCGGTAGGCCGCCCAGACCTCCGAGTCCTCGCCGAAGAACCGGTCGAGCAGGCCGGCGAGGTGGGGGTTGCGGATCGTCCCGAGGAGATCGGCCAGCCCGGCCTCCATCTGGCGAACCTCGCGCGCCGGCCCGTCGACCAGGTCGTCGAGCGAGAAGCTTCCCGGCTCGGCCGCCCCGACCGAGACGGCCTCGATCTGGGGCCCGTGGGTCGGATGGACGCCGAACCGACCGATCACGCGGACCGCCTCCCCCGGACGGGCGACCGCCGCGGCCTGGGCGATCTCGTCCCAGACGATCACCGCCAGGCGGCCGGTCCGGTCGCCGAGCGTCAGCTTGAGGAACTCCCGCCCGTCCCGCCGCGACCGGGATTCGGCAGCCCGGACGAGCAGCACCTGATCGATCTCGAGGCCGACGGTGAACTCGCGGATCAGCATGAAATGCACGGTAAACCAGGCAACGGACGTTTCGGCCCGCCCGGCCCGCGGGCGCCCGCCCCGCCCCGGCCCCGCCTCAGACGATCGGCCGCAGGAGGACGTCGCCGAGCAGGGCGACCTGGAGATCGAGCACCTCGAGCATCGTCGCGCTGACCGGCCGCATGTGCCGGACGTCCCACAGCCGCTCGGCCATCCGCCAGGCGTTCTCCCGGCTGGCCTCGATCCCGAACATCGCGAGCCGGTCGTCGATCGGCCCCTGGAGCTTGTCGATGTCCTTGATCACCCCGGTCAGGAGGATCTTCTTCTCGGCGTCGAGACAGGCGCCGAGGATCGTGTTGACCTTCGTGAAGTCGTGGTGCGCGTCGCTGCCCCGCTTCGGTCGCTCGCCGGCCTCCTCCCACTGACTGACCAGGGCGCAGGCCAGGTCGTGGTCGATGTGGGCGTTCATCCCGCCGAGGACGAACTGGAGCGAGGCGATCGTCTGGTGGTCGCGGACCCGGAAGAGGGCGTTCCAGCAGTGGGGAATCTTCGCGTCGTCGACGAGCGCGGCGATCGCGTCCAGGTAGAGCTGGCCGAAGATCACATCGAGGCGGTGCATCTCGTCCGGGAGGAGGAAGAAGTCCTGCTCGGCCTTCAGGGCGTCGCCGACGCTGGTCGTGACCTGGAGGTAGAGGCTGTTGAACCGGACGACGCCGTCGGCCACGCCGAACTCGTCCTCCATCGCCTTGCCGAGACTCGTCATGTCGGCGATCACGTCGTCCACCGTGCGTGTCGTCGGCGGTAGGGGCACCCGGCCATCGTAGGCCACGCCCGGCCGAGCGGTCAAGAAACGTCGAGCGGAGCCCGGCTCAGGCATGGCGCCCGGATTGCCGATGCCGACCCAGTGGCGACCGATCGGTCCGCGGCGCGCCGCAGCCGGTCGCCGACCTGGTCAGACCAAGAGCCCAAAGGACCACGGATGCCCCCCGAGACCGCCGCTCCCAAGCTTGTATCCACCTTGGCGCTACCGGCGCGGGGAACGGTGCTGGCCGGCCGCTTCGAGGTCCTCCGGCCGCTCGGCCGGCGGACGCTGCTCGGACGCGACGATGCCAGCGCGGCCAACGTGGTGATCCGGATCCTCCAGGGCGAGCTCGTCTCGGCCGACGAGCAGGCGCGGGTCGAGAGCCGGGTCGCCGAGCTCCGCCGGGCGCGGGCGAGCTCGCTCGCCGTTCCACTCCACGCCGCCCGCGACGGCGGATGGTTCCTGCTCGCGACGCCCTTCGTCCACGGTGTCCCGCTCGACGAGCGGCTCGGGTCCGGCGGCATCGACGTGGCCCCGACGCTCCAGGTCGCCGGAGATCTCCTGCGAGCGGTCGCGACCGCCCACGAGCACGGGCTCACACGGCTGGACCTCCGCCCGTCGAACGTGATCGTCAACCCCGACGGCCGGATCCGGTCGGCGACCCTGGTCGGCTTCGCGACCGCGATCCTCCGCGACTGCCTGGCCGGCGGGGACCTCGCGCCGGCCGTCGCCTACTGCGCACCCGAGCTGGTCGGCGCCGTCGACCGACCGGTCGACGGCCGGGCCGACGTCTACGCGGCCGGTCTGATCATCCACGAGTGCCTGACCGGTCGGCCGGTCCACACCGGCGAGACCGACGGCGAGCTCCTGCGCCGGCGCCTGACCGACCGTCCGTCGCGCCTGCGCCCGACCCGCCCGGACCTGCCGGCCGGCGTCGAGGCCGAGATCCTGCGCATGCTCGAGGTCGACGCGGACGACCGTCCGGCCGACGCGACCGAGGCGCTCGCGGCGATCTTCGGCCCGCCCGCAACCGACCGGCCCGGCTACGGCGACCCGACCGCCGGGGACGCCCGCGAGCTGACCGCCGGCCACGCAGGCGGCGCGGGCGAGGCGACCGCCGGCGACGGGCGCGAGCTGACCGGGCTGCTCGACGAGCTCGGACGGGCAGCCGGCGGGAGAGGCGGGACGGTGATCGTCGAGGGGGCCAGCGGCCGGGGGAAGACCCGCCTGCTCGACGAGCTGTGCAACCGGGCGAGCGCCGCCGGGGCAGTCGTCCTGCGCGGGCGGGCCCTCGAGCGGCCGGTCTCACCGGCCGCCGCACTCGAGGCGATGCCCGACGTCATCGAGCGACGAGCCGAGCTCGATCCGGCCTGCGCGAGCCGCCTGCTCGCCGTCGGCGACCCGTCCGGCCGGGCGGCCGTCTGCCGCCTGCTGCCGGTCCTCTCGGCGACGCTCGCCGGACACTGGCAATCCGGGCTGACGCCGGCCGGCCGGCGCGAGCGGGCGCAGACGCTCGCCGACACGCTGGCGGCCGTCGGCGACGAGCAGACACCCGCGGTGATCGTGCTCGACGACTGCCAGTGGGCCGACGAGGCGACGCTCGACCTGATCACGACGTGGGCGAGCACCGGCCCGTCGGCGGAGCGCCGGCGATACGCGGTTCTCGTCGCCGCCTACAGGCCCGACGGCCTCCCCACCGAGCACCCCCTCCGTCTGCTGGCGGCGGTCAGGCGCTTCGGGCTGGCCGAGCTCGACCGGCCGGGCGATGTCGTGCGGATCGACTTCGACGGGCTGCCCGACGACGTCTGCAAGCTGCTGTCCGGGGCGGCCGTCCTCGGCCGGGAGTTCGACCCCGCGCTGGCCGGCGCGATCCTCGGACGCGGGGCGAGCTGGCAGCGACCGGCGAGCGCCCAGGCGGTCCGCCACGGGGCCGTCGTGCCGTGCCCGGACGACGCTCGCAAGCTGGTCTTCGCCGACGATCGCCTCCACCGGGCGGCGGTCGCCTCGCTGCCCGAGCGCGAGCGCCGGCGCCTGCATCTGCGGGCGGCCGAGGCCCTGGCGGCGATGCCGGGCGACCACGTCTACGAGATCGCCGACCAGTCGATCGCCTCGGGCGAGACCGAGCAGACGACCCGGCGGGCGCTTGCCGCCGGGCGGGCGGCCGCGGTCCGGGGGGCGGCGGACGTCGCCGAGCGCTACTTCCGGGAGGCCCAGCGGGCGGCGGCCGACGAAGCGCCCGACCTGGCACTCGAGATCGCCGAGGCCCTGGCGTCGGCTCAGCTCGCCCGCGGGCGGGCCGACCTGGCGGCCGAGCAGCTCGGCGAGGCCGCGCGGATCGCGCGGGAGCCGGGCCGGCGGGCGGAGATCACGGCGACGCTCGCGGGTCTCGAGGCCGAGCTCGGAGATCGGAAGGCGGCGCTCGGCTCGGCCGAGGCGTCGCTCGCCGACCTCGGCGGCCGCCTGCCCGGCCGCGGTCCCCTGCTCGTCCTGGCGCTGGTCGCCGAGATCCTCTCGCGCGCCTTCCAGACGCTGCGCCGCCGGCCGCGGGGCGCGCAGATCGCCCGCCAGGCCGGGCTCCACAACCTGCTGGCGGATCTCTACGCCGCCGAGGACCGCCGCCTGGCGAGCTTCTGGTCGCAGCTGCGCGGTCTGCGCCTCGCCGAGTCGGGCCAACCCGATCGGATCCTGGTCGAGGCCCTCTCGGGCTACGCGCGCGCCCTCAGCGCCGCGCGCCTGCGCCCGGCGGCGCTGGCGATCGCCCGGCGGGCGCTGTCCTGGGCCCAGGCGCTCCCGGACACCGGGCTGACGGCGGACGCCCTGACACTCGAGGGAGAGCTGCTCTACGGATCGGGCAACTCCCGGTCGGCGGCCGCCCGCTTCGGCGAGGCAGCCGCCCTGCTGGGCGGCGAGGGTGAGTCTGCTGGCCGGTCGCGCTCGTCCCAGGTCGGCGGGGACCTCGAGCGGGCATTGCTCGGGCGGGGCTACTGCGAGTACCGGCTCGGCAGGCTCGCCGACGCCCGGACGACCGCGGCCGCGCTCGGTCGCCTGGCGGCCGAGGCCGAGCGCCAGGAGCTGGTCTGGGCGGCGCGCGGGCTGTGGCTGAAGGCGGCGGACGGGGCCGACCGGACGGGGATCGTGCGCCAGCCGGCCGGCGAGCCGGTGGGCTCGGCGATCGTGCGGGAAGCCCGGGCACTCGAGCTGCTGGGCGCCCTGCGGCCGAGCACGGCGGCCGAGATCCTCGGCCGGGACGGCGACGCTCAGGCGGCCGCTCCCGGTGGTTGGGGCGGCCTGCCGGAAGCCGAGAGCCTGGCCTCGTCGGCTGCCTGGCTGGCATCGGCCATGCGCCAGGCGATCGAGGCCGACGCGCCGGGCGACGGACCGCTCGAGAGGGCACGGCTCCACGAGGCCCGGCGGGCCGCCCGGCGGGCTCTGCGACTCGCCCGCCGCCGGCGGTCGAACCTTCCGCACGCGCTCCGCGAGCTCGGTCTGATCGAGGTCCTCGAAGGTCGCGCGTGGCTCGGAAGCCGGCGGCTGCGGCGGAGCCTGCGGGTCTCGGTTCGCCAGTCGGCCCGCGAGGAGCACGCCCTCGCGCTGGCCGGTCTCGACCACGTCGGCCACACCGCCGGCGCAGGCGGCAGGACCGCCGACCCCGGGCAGCCGCAGGCGTTGATCCTCCGGCCGGACGAGCGCCGCGAGCTGACGATCGTCGGACCCGAGCGGCCGCTCGGAGTCGGGGGTCTGGCAGACGGCGACGAGCGGGTCAGCATGCTCCTGTCCGGCGCCCGCGGGATCTCGAGCGCGACCACCGGCGAGGAGATCCTCGAAGCCGTCGAGCAGGTCGCACTCCCCCTGCTCGGCGCCCGCCGGACGCTCCTCGTGCTGGTCGACTCGGGCCCCGGCGGCGAGGACGTCAGCGGCTACTCGGTCGCCGTCGACGAGGCCCGCGCGCGCGTCTGCAGAGCCCTCGGCCGGGCGGCAGCCGTCCAGCGCCGGGCGGTCGCCGCGTCATCTGGCGGAACCGGCGTCAGCGGGGTCGATGCCCGAATGCTCGGGCGGGCGGGAATCGGCGCGACGCTGTGCGCGCCGATCGTGGTCTCAGAGATCGTGACAAGCTGCCTCTACGTCGAGCGCGAGCCGGGCGAGGAGGACTTCGGGCCGCAGGAGCTCCGCCTCGCGGACTTCGTCGCCGGGATGGCCGGCGCGGCGTTCGAGCGAGCCGAGGGGTTCGCCCGGGTCGCCAGCCTCCAGCGTTCGCTCGAGGAGCGCGTCGAGGGCCGCACAGCCCAGCTGGCCGACTCCAACCGCCAGCTCGACCTGTCTCTGCAGCGGCTGACCGAGGCCTTCGAGCGCGAGCGCGACTCGGCCGCCGCGCTCAAGCACCAGGCCTTCCACGACCCGCTCACCGACCTCGCCAACCGCGCGCTGTTCGTCAACCGGGTCGAGCACGCGATCGAGTTCTCCCGCCGCCACGGGCACGGCGTCGCCGTCCTGTTCGTCGACCTCGACGACTTCAAGACGATCAACGACTCGCTCGGCCACCCGGCCGGCGACGAGCTCCTCGTCGGCGTCGCGTCACGTCTGCGGGAGGTCCTGCGGACCGCGGACACGGCCGCCCGGCTCGGCGGCGACGAGTTCGGGATCCTGCTGGAGGGGGTCACCCAGCGGGAGGGCGCAGTCCGGACGGCCGAGCGGATCCTCGAGGCGCTCGACAAGCCGTTCCGGCTGGTCGCCAAGGAGGTCTTCATCCACGCGAGCATCGGGATCGCCCTCTACGCGACCGAGGACGACTCGGTCGACGCCCTGCTGCGAAACGCGGACGTCGCGATGTACTTCGCAAAGAGCCAGGGCAAGCACGGATTCGAGGTCTTCGAGCAACGCATGCACGACGAGATCGTCCGCCGGCTCGAGCTCAAGGACGACCTCCACCGGGGGATCGAGCTCGACCAGTTCGCCGTCCACTACCAACCGATCGTCGACATCTCCTCGGGCCGGATCCACGGCCTCGAGGCCCTGATCCGCTGGCACCACCCCGAGCACGGGCTGATCTCGCCGCTCGACTTCGTCCCGCTCGCCGAGGAGACGGGGATGATCCGGACGATCGGCGACTGGGTTCTGCGGACGGCCACCAACGCCGCTCGCGGGTGGCAGAACGACCGGGGTCCGACCGGTGAGCAGCTGACGATCGGTGTCAATCTCTCCGCCCGGGAGCTCCACGAGCCGGGTCTCGTCGACTGCGTCGACGCCGCCCTGCGCGGGTCGGGCCTGCGGCCGGTCGACCTGACGCTGGAGATCACCGAGAGCGTCCTGATGCACGACACGAAGGCGGCGATCACCCGCCTGAACGAGCTCAAGGGGCTTGGCGTCCGGCTGGCGATCGATGACTTCGGGACCGGCTACTCGTCGCTCAGCTACCTCAAGGACCTGCCGGTCGACATCGTGAAGATCGCCAAGCCGTTCGTCGACGACATCGCCGACAGCCCGCAGGAGGCGGCCCTGGCCGGGGCGATCGTGACCCTGTCGGAGACGCTCAATCTGAAGACGGTGGCCGAGGGGATCGAGTACCCGGCGCAGCTCCGGGCGCTCCAGCGGCTGGGCTGCGACTACGGACAGGGCTGGCTGTTCGCCAAGGCGCTCCCGTCGGTCGAGGCCGGCGCCCTGCTCGGCGGGGATCGCCGCTACGCCGTCGTCGGACCTGGTCCCGAGGTCGTGGACGCCGGCGGTTGATTGCACTTGCTGGCCTCCCGCGAGCGCGAGGTGTCCGCGAGCGCGAGGTGTCCGCGAGCACGAGGTGTCCGCGAGCACGAGGTGTCCGCGAGCACGAGGTGTCCGCGAGCGCGAGGTGTCCGCGAGCACGAGGTGTCCGCGAGCGGGAGGTGTCCGCGAGCGCGAGGTGTTGTTGTCTTGCGGGGAAGTAGTTGGTGAACTTTACGAACCATCCTTTCCGGACAAGCACCCGACTCCACGATCGAGTCGGCGATCTGCCCGAGTAGGCCCGGCCCCCCCGGACCGGCGGCGGCGTCGGGGCGGGGGGATAGCCTCGGGGGATCGAGGTCTACGTGGCAAGCCCGCTCGGGTTCACCGACAGCGGCCGGCTCTACTGGCGGGATGTCCTCGAGCCGGCTTTGCGGCACGCGGGGGTCGACGTGCTCGATCCGTGGGACGCGGTCGCCGCCGCGTGGTTTGCCGAGGCGCAGACGCTTCGCGAGCCCGAACGGACGGCGCGGCTGGCGGCGGTAAACGAGCTGGTCGGCCGGCGGAACGCGGAGTTGATAGACCGGTGCGACGGGGTCCTGGCGGTCCTCGACGGGCCCGACGTCGACAGCGGGACGGCCGCGGAGATCGGGTACGCCGGGGCGCGGGGAAAGCCGGTCGTCGGGCTGCGGACGGATCTCCGGCCGGGAGGCGACAACCCGGCGACGCCGGTCAACCTCCAGGTCGCGTACTTCATCTATGCGAGCGGCGGGACAGTCTCCGGCCGGGTCGCCGACGCCGTGCGACAGATCTGCGAGTTGACCGGGACGCGTCGGAGGCCTGGGTCCTAGCCGTCCTGGCCGCCTCGGCGGCCACGCTCTTCGCGGCGTGAGCAGCCTTCGCCGCCTGCTTCTTCGCCTTGCGGGCCCTGCGGGCCTTCGGGCGCTTCGGCAGGACGGCCTGGACCGCGTCGGCCGGGCTCGTCGACTTGACGGTCTTCGCGGCTCTCGCGGCCGTCGCGGCACTCGCAGCCCTGGCAGCCGTCGCGGCGCTCGCAGCCTTCGCGGCCGTCGCGGCGCCCGCAGCCTTCACACCCGCCACGGACTTGGCGGCCGCCGACTCCCCCGCCTTGGCCGCTGCGGCTGAGTTCGTCGCCTGCGCGACCGCCACCGCCTCGGCCGACTTCGCGGCCTTGCGAGCCTTGCGGCCCTTCGGGGGTTTCGCGGACTTCGCGGGCTTCCGATCGCCCCGCGCCTTCCGATCGCCCGCCGCCTTCCGGCCGCCCCGCGCCTTCGGATCGCGCGGCGCCTTCCGGCCGCCCGCCGCCTTCGGATCGCCCGGCGCCTTCGCTGTCTTGCCGGCCTCGTTCTCGGCGGGGGAACCCGGTGCCGGGGGAACCGCGTCGAGCGGCCGGCGGGTGGTGAGGCGGGCGATCGCGATCGCGATCGAGTCCTCGGCGACGGCGATCACGGGGTCGGGCAGGCCGGTCTTCTTGCCGAGGTCGCGTCGGGCGTTGTGGGTGACGAAGGCGCTTCCGAGGGCGGTCGCGCCGGAGACGAGGCCGCCGAAGCGTCCGGCGCACTGGCGGCCGACGGTGGCGCTCGAGGCGAAGCGAGCGGCGAGGCCGGGGGCCTCGGTGCGACTGGGAATGGTCGGGAGCTTGTCGAGGACGAGTTCGCCGGCCGAGCCGACGACGATGGCGAATCGGAGCAGGCGCGACCGGGGCCGGCGGTCGCGGAGCGCGATCGTTGCGACCGGGAGGCCTGCCCGCATCCCGCCGACGATGCCAAGACCGATCGCCGGGATCAGGCCGCGGCGGGTTCTCGGACGTTTGCGAGCCATCGGAGACGTATTCCCGGTGAGGTGGAGTTCAAACCGGCCTAGACTTCCGGCGATGACCGCGACACCCGCAGCGCTCGCCGGCCGCGAGGTCGGACGGATCGGCTTCGGCGCGATGCAGCTCCCGGGTCGGGGGGTCTTCGGGCCGCCGCGGGACCGGGGTGAGGCGCTGGCCGTGCTGCGCCGGGCGGTCGAGCTCGGGGTCAACCACATCGACACGGCCCAGTACTACGGACCCGACGTGTCCAACGAGCTGATCCACGCGGCCCTCCACCCGTATCCCGGAGACCTCGTCCTCGTCAGCAAGGTCGGCGCCGCGCGTGACGCCAAGGGCGGGTGGATCGCCGCGCAGGAGCCGGCGGACCTCCGCCGGGGCGTCGAGGACAACCTCCGGTCGCTCGAGATCGAGCGACTTGACGTGGTCAATCTCCGGCTGATCGGCGACCACGCGGCGCCAGGCGACCCGGTCGTCGGGCTGGCAGATCAGCTGGGCGAGCTGGCCGAGCTCCGGGCCGAGGGCAAGATCGGGGGTATCGGGCTGAGCAACGTGACGCTCGACCAGCTCGAGGCCGGTCTCGCGGTGACCGAGATCGCGTGCGTCCAGAACCCTATGAGCCTGCTCGACCAGGCCGACCAGCCGACGCTCGATCGCTGCCGGGCGGACGGGATCCCCTACGTCCCGTTCTTCCCGCTGGGCTCGGGGTTTCCCGGCGCCAGGCATGTGACCGACGACCCGGTCGTGCGGACGGTGGCCGACCGGCTGGGGGTGACGGCGGCCCAGGTCGGTCTCGCCTGGCTGCTCGAGCACGCCGAGAACATCCTCCTGATCCCGGGGACCTCGTCGGTCGCACACCTCGAGGAGAACGTCACGGCCGGGGACGTCGACCTCGACGCCGATGCGCTCGACGCGCTCGCTGCCGTCGGGCCGGGCGGCGCCTGAGCCGATGCGGGGCCTCTGGACCTTGGGGATCTGCCTCGCCGCGGCCCTCGGCCTCGTGCTCGTGGCGATCGGCGTCGCCTACCTCGCGATCGACGCCGGATCCCTGCCGAAGGCGCTCGGGAGGGTGCCGGGGTCGACCGCCCATTTCACCGAGCGCGGGCTGTTCGGCGTGATGGCCGGAGGCCTGCTCGCGTTGCTGACGATCAGCCTCCAGCAGTTCCGCCCCGGCGGCGGGCTGGCGACGACGAAGCTGGCCGAGACCGACGATGCCGACGGCGAGCCGAGCACCGACCGATGACCGGCCGCCGAGGCTGACCGAAGCCGGGCGCCGGGCTCGAGGCTGACCGATCTGGCGGCGAGGCCCGAGGCTGACCGACCTCGAGGGTGAGGCGGTACATTGGGGAGATGGACGACGAGGGCGAGGCCGAGCCGATCATGCCCCTGGAAGCGCGGCGCCGCGAGGAGCGACGCGCGGTCGAGGAGGGCGGCGGCGGGGAGTCCGAGGGCTTCGAGCTGGCCGAGGAGGCCCTTATCGAGCACGCGTCCCACGGCGACGACCACACCCCGTCGCGGATCATGCAGGACGCCGTCGGACCCGACGAGGAATTCGTCGACGCGGTCAGCGGCGAGCCCGACCAGGAGCACCTGCCGGACTGAGGGTCGGGTCGGGCGATCGGGTTAGACTCGTCGGCGATGGACCGCGGACCCGCGAAACCCCGCCGGAGAATCGAGACCTCCCTGGTCGCGGTGGTCGCGGCGGTCGCGATGGCGGCCAGCCTGGCCGGGATCACGCTCGCGACGGCGACGGCGACGGCGACGGCGACCTCGACCGCACAGGCGCCGCTCGCGTCCGACGGGACGAGCGCACGGGACGCGACGACCGGGGCGACGGGGACGACGGGGACGGCGACCGCGCCCGCCGGGCTGATCACCGGACGCGTCACCGGGCCGGGCGGGCAGCCGCTGCAGGGGATCAGCGTGGTGGCGGCCCTGGCCGGCAACGACACCCAGTTGACCCAGGGGGCGACCGACGCCGACGGGAACTACGCGCTCGTGGTTGCGCCGGGGAGCTACGACATCGCCTTCAACGCGCTCGACCCGGTCAACAGCGACTACGCGGCCCAGGTCTACGGCGGACCCGGACCGTCGGCGAGCGACTCGTGCCTGGTGTGCGGGGGGGCGCCACAGGTCGTCACCAACGGGGCGGTCACCGGCGGGATCAACGCGGTCCTGGCGGCCCCCATGCAGAAGGGGACGATCCGGCCGCTGAGCGGCAACACGATCAAGGTGATCGCCAACCGGATCAGCTTCAGGTTCGGCTGCCACGAGGACGGGATCGGCTGCGTCGGGAAGGGCGTCCTGCGAATCGGGAGCACGAGGAGCCCGGTCGTCTCGACCGTGCACTTCCAGGTCGGGTCGAATCGGACGTCGACGCTCCACTTCACGATCCCGAGCTCGGTCCGGGCCCGCCTGGCGAGGGCCCCTCACAAGGCGCTGGCGGCGGTCGTCCAGTTGACGACGACGCCGAGCTCGAGCACCACGAGGTTCAGGCTCGTCCAGCGGCCCTGAGCCGGGCTTGCCCGCGGCATCCTGGGTCGGTGACGCCGTGCTTGACGCCCGGCGCGTCGACCCTCCTCGCGATTGGCATGTCCCCATACCTGGTAAGAGGCAGCCACCCACGCTGATCGCAGCTGCGATCGCCGGGCGCGGGCCGGGTCAATCGAGAGGAGACAACGTGCAGTTCACCGGGACCGTCAAGTCATTCGACGAGGACAAGGGCGTCGGCACGATCGTGCGCGACCGCGACAAGCTCGAGATCCCCGTCTCGAGCGCCGGCCTGGCGCTCGGCGTCAGCGGGCTCAGCGAGGGCGATCTTGTCCAGTTCGATGTCGGCTTCGGGATCGACCCGGAGGCCCGCAACGTCATGCTCGCGTGGTGAGCTCGGCGCACGGTGGAAAAGCTCGGCCGACCCACCGGTTCTTGACGGGCGCGGCTGCGGCGGGCACGGCGCTTCTCCTCGCCGCGGCGGCCGTCGCGGCGACCCCGCGCAGCGGCCACTTCGTCGGAACCACCTCCGGGCAGGGCAGGACGATCAAGTACCAGCAGGATCGGTCGGTCCGCTTCCGCGTCTCGGGCGGCAGGGTTCGCGGGCTGGCGGTCGGCTTCAAGGCGACGTGTCCCTCCGGCACCGTCGACAGCGATCCCGTCGCCGTCGAGGGGAGCTTCCTCATCAGCAACGGTCGCTTTTCGGGCACCAGGCACCTCAACGGCGGAGGCACCGCCACGGTCACGGGCCGGTTCGCGACGCCTCGGCAGGCGAGCGGCACGCTGCGCATGCGACCCACGAACACCGAGCACGGCGTCGAGGGGGGCAACGCTCCCGAGCGATGCGACAGCGGGCCGCTGAGGTGGAGCGCCCAGCTCTCCCAGCTCTAGTACCCGAGCGTCTTGTAGCTGATCCGGCAGCCCGTCACGTGGTAGAGGTGTCTACCCGCGCGGCTCAGGTAGGCGATGTCCCGGCGCGACCCGCAGCGGATCGTGCCCCGACCGAAGTGGGCGTGAACGACGTCGGTCCCGCCGCCGGTCGAGATGTGGTTCGTGCCGTGGCTCGCGTAGATGAAGTCGTTGCCCGGTCCGCCGGTGAGGCTGTCGACCTGTGTCGTCGGCTGGCCCGACGGCTTGTAGTCGCCCCAGATCACGTCGCCGGCCGGACCGGCATGGATCTCGTCGTTGCCGTGGCCGCCGAGCAGCTCGTTGTGCCCGATCCTCGCAGGCACCAGGGCCGCGCTCGGGAGCGTCTGAGTGCAGCGCGACGGCCGCGCCCCGGTCCCGAGCTTCCTCGCCAGCCCGACCTCCGCCGCGGCCAGTGCCGCGCAGGTAACGCCGTGGTGGCGCGCGATCCGAACGCCGTTCGGAATGCAGTGGGAGTGGAGCTGGCCCTTCGGGCAGCTGTTGCTGTAGTCGGTCCCGTCGAACGGGTCGCCGCCCGGCCGACCGTCGAGCGGCCGGGCCTGGTCGAGCTTGTTGATCAGCAACATCCCCGTGATCGCCGGCCACCCCGCGTGACTCGTGTTCGCCGGGGCCACGCCCGGCAGGCACAGGCCGAGCACCGCCGCCGTCGCCAGAAGACTCTTTCGCATATTCGGCGTATCGACCGTTCCGAGCGGCCGCATGAACACGACGGGGGCTACCCGCCGAGACCGGCGACGACTATGCCCCGCCAGCCGGGGGCTACCCGCCGAGACCGGCGAGGGCTATGCCCCGCCAGCCGGGGGCTACCCGCCGAGACCGGCGACGACTATGCCCCGCCAGCCGGGGGGCCGGCTACTTGCCGAGACCGGCGACGAGGTTGATCGTCGTGGCGATGATCAAGGTCCCGAAGGCGAACGACAGCAGCGCGTGACGTACGGCCGTCCGCCGGATCGCCTTGGTCTTGATGTCGGTGTCGGAGACCTGGTAGGTCATCCCGATCGTCAGAGCGAAGTACGCGAAGTCGGCGAAATCGGGCGGGTCGTCCTCGTTGAAGTCGATCCCGCCGGGCCGCCCGTCGTAGTACATCGCGGCGTACCGGAGGCTGAACACCGTGTGGACGACGACCCACGCGAGGATGATGCTGCCGACGCTCAGCGAGACGAGGATTCCCTTCTCGACTCCGCTGCTCTTGTTGGCCTGGATCAGGACGAGACCGACCGCGAGCAGGCTGATCACGCTCGCGCTCAGCAGGATGACATCCGTCGACGCCCGGCCGGGGTCCTGGCTGCACGATCGCTCGGCCGTCTGAGCGGGGCTCAGCGGCCAGATCGAGCACCACAGCCAGACGACGTAGACGAGGGCGGCAAGGCCCCACGCGCCGAGCGGAACCGCCCAGACCGGTGCGAGTGCGGCGGTCACGACGGCGCCAAGAACGGCGATCGCACCCGAGACCGCCAGCCGAGTCGTCACCGGGGGTCCACCGGGATGGCGGCGGACGGGGGTACCGGCGGCCGGCGTGGATGCGCGCGGAGTCATCGAGGCGTCATGATCTGCGTCGTGGACACCGTCATCGGACAAGATCCGCACGCGGGGACGGCGCGTTGAGCGATCGCCTGCGCGAGAGTGAGCGCGACCAGTTCACCGAGGCCCTCGCCGGCTGGGGGATGTCCCCCGCGATGATCGACGAGACGCTCGAGGGCACGGCCTTCAGCCTCGGGCTGGTCGAGCTGACGCCCGAGAAGGAGAAGTCGCCGCCGGAGATCGCGATCGTCGTAGACGACCGGCGGGACGCCGAGCTCAAGGAGACCTTCGCCTGGCGCGAGTCGACCACCGAAGCAGACTACTGGGCCGGATGGGACGTCCGCCAGCCACCGTTGATCCGCGTGATCCTCGGCTCCGACGAGCAGGCCCTGCTGCGTTTCGAGTTCGCGATGCTCAAGCCGCACGAGCTGACCCGCCGGTATCTCCTGTCGGTCAACGCCGAGGCCGAGCTGCTCACCCTGATGCAGATCTCCGGGTCCGGGATCTGGCTAGTCCCGGCGTCGGTGATCCAGCGTGAGGCCGCCCGCGCCGAGGGTCGCCTACCGGCCTACGACGTCCGCTCGCGCAGCCTCCTCGTCGGCCGGGTCGCCGACCCGATCCCGAGCCTCGACGAGGCCCTCGCGCACATCGGCTCGCCCCGGCCGATCAGCACCGAGGCGCCGATGAACCGGGCCGGGCGGCGGGCGGCGGCGCGCAAGAAGGACGCGTAGTCGGGCCGGGGCGTAGGCTCCGGTGATGGCCTACTCCGAGCTCGGGCCGCCGCCGGTCCTGGCGCCGTGGCTCGCCTGCACCTGGAAGCGCGAGACCGCGGCCGGGCCGCCGGTCCGCGTGCTCCCCGACGGCTGCATCGACATCGTCTGGATCGAGGGCCACGGGACCCAGGTGGTCGGTCCCAACACGACCGCCTTCGCGGTCTCCCTGCCGACCGGGGCCCGGGTCGCCGGAGCCCGCATGCGACCCGGTGCGGCCCCCAGCCTGCTGGGCGTGGCGGCCGAGTCCCTCCGGGATGCCCGCGTCGGCGTCGACGAGGTCTGGGCCGACGACGGCCGACGGCTGGCTGCGAGGCTCGACGAATGCTCTGATCCGGCCGCCGCGATCGGCTCGTGGCTGGCCTGCCGGGCGGCCCGCGCCCAACGGCCGGATCGACTCCTCGACGAGGCGCTCGCCGCACTCGGCCGGCCGGATGTCGCGATCGAGCGGCTGGCCGACGAGCTCGGCCTCAGCGAGCGCCAGCTCCGCCGGCGAGTCTCGGCGGCGGTCGGCTACGGACCCAAGCGCCTCTACCGGGTGCTCCGCCTCCAGCGCGCGCTCGACGCCGGTCGAGCCGCCGACGGCGGGGATCTCGGGCGGGTGGCGCTCGACGCCGGCTATGCCGACCAGGCCCACTTCACAAACGACTGCCGCGCCCTCGCCGGCGTCCCGCCGTCGGTCCTCCTCGCCGGGTAGCCCCCGCCGGTCGAGGTCCCGCGAGTAGCCGCCCGCCGGTCGAGCCCTGGCGGTCGGCGCCTCCGGTCGAGGCCTTGCGAGTACCCGGCCGCCGGTCGAGGCCTGGCGGTCGGCGCCGCCGGTCGAGGATGTCCGTTTTCTGCAAGACGGCCGGCCCGGGGACTGGCATGATCGGGGGTGTGAGCACGACTGAGCTGAGATCGATGCCGAACGTCGGACCGGCGGTCGCCGCCAAGCTCGAGCGGATCGGGATCGCCCGGCCGGAGGACCTGCGGGGCCGGGACCCGGACGAGCTCTTCGAGGAGTTGTGCGCCGCCGACGGCCGCCGCCACGACCCGTGCCTGCTCGACACGTTCGTCGCCGCGGTCGCCTTCGCCGAGGGCGGACCGCCCCGGCCGTGGTGGGAGTTCAGCCGTGAGCGCAAGGCCAGGGCCGCTGATGCCTGAGCTCGAGCTCAGCCTCGGCTGGGTGATCGTCTACGTCGACGAGCCGGCAGCCGCGAGCGCCTTCTACCAGGAGACCTTCGGCCTGCGCGGGGAGTTCGCATCCCCGGAGGGGTCCTATGCCCAGCTCGACACCGGCGCGACGAAGCTCGCCTTCGCGTCCTACGAGCTCGGCAAGAAGAACTTCCCCGGCGGCGTCCGGCCGGCCGACGTGGACGGGGCGCCGCCGCCGAACGTCGAGATCACGCTGGTCAGCACCGACGTCGACGGGGCGCTCGCGCAGGCTCTCGACGGCGGGTGCACGCTGCTCGCGGCGGCCGAGGACAAGCCCCACGGCCAGCGTGTCGCGTTCGTCCGCGACCCGTTCGGGACGCTCGTCGAGATCGCCACGCCGATGTAGATCTCCCCAAGCGAGGGGAGTGCAGCCCGCGCAACCCTCCTGAGGCGTCCGCCCTGCGGGTCCTTGCCGGCAACGCGGACCAACGCATATCGTCCGCTGCACCCGATGAGCGCCCTCGCGATACGCAGACCCCCGCCGGCCGACGCGCCCGACGTGACCGAGGCGTTCAGGCTCGGCTGGGCGATCGCCGAGCTCCGCGGCCGCTACCGGCCGGGCATCGAGCATGTCGAGACGGCGCCGACCGCCAGGCGAGCCGACAACGCCCTGCCACTCGCGGCCGAGCGGACCGCGGTCGAGCAGCGCTACGAGCTGTTCATGGTCGTCAAGGGCCTCAGCGCCAGCCTCGGCCTCGACTTTCCCGACGGGCCGAGCAAGACCGCCAGGGCCGACGAGCTCCGTCTGCTGCTGACCGGACTCGAGACCGAGCCGACCGACGCCGACCTCTGGGGCAAGCTGACCCACGTCTTCTACGTCTGGGACTCCGCGATCCAGGACGACCTCGTCCTGCGGCCGCGCCTGGCTGCCGCCTACCAGCTCGGCCGGGGTCTCGCCGAGACCTACTGGGTCCTCGACCCGACGATCGACGCGGCCGACGATCCGCGGACCTGGACCGAGCTGCTCGGACCGCGGCGGGTCGGGCTGCTCAAGCGGCTGGCCGGTCGCCTCAGCGACTACCTCGACCCGCTGATCGTCTCCGTCGTCAACATGACGCTCGATGCCTGGGCCCACGTCGCGGAAGAGCCGGCCTGGCGCAACCACCCGGAGGCCCGGCCGGCCCTCTTTCGCCAGGGGCTGATCTGGCGCGACCTGATCCGCGGCGAGCGCCGGCCGGAGGACCTCGCGGCCGAGCACGGCAAGATCAAGTCGCTCGGGGTCGTCGTCCCCGTCCTGCGGGCCTTCTACCTCCAGATCATCATCGGCTTGGTCGCGCTCGCCGCCCTCGTGATCGGAGCAGCCCACCTGGCGGCGAATGCCGGCAACACCGATCACAACGTCGTCGTCGGCATCCTCGGGACGTTCGGCGTCACGGCGACCACCGTCTACACCCGCGCCAAGGCCCAGGCAACGTCGCTGATCGACGAGCTCAGCGGGGCCTACGCCCGCGACCGGGCGACCCAGGCCGCGCTCCTGCGCCCGAGGCCACCGGTCGGCACCGGTGCCCACGCCCGGCACGTCTGGCGGACCGTCGCCCGCCGGCTGGGCGGCGGCCGGTGAGGGCTGGGGCGGCCGGCGAGCCGCAATCGGCCCGGGTCGCCGCCGGAGGCCGTCAGATCGCCCGCATCCGGTTGTTGCGCGGGTTGTGCTCGACCTCGGCCAGGCCGAGAGCTTCGAGCACCGGAGGGACGTAGTTGGCGAACCGGCCGCGCAGGCCCTTCTTGACCCCGTACCACCCGCCGACCGGGTTCTCAGCCGACCGCGCCCACGCCTCGACCGTCCCCTCGGCCGCCGGCTTCTGCTCGTCGGCGTTGCCGAGCGCCATCCAGTCGCCGTGGGCCTTCAGCATCTCGTGGAGGTCCTCGATGCACCGCAGCCGGTAGCCGAGCCGGGTCGACCCGACCTGGCAGACGAGGGTCGGCGGGTCGGCCGCCTCGTCGCGGTACATCTGGTAGGCGGACTTCCCCGGCGGCGTCGTCAGGTTCCAGGGATCCTCGGGTGTCCCGGAACCCGAATATGTCGGTGCCATCCTGCTGCTCCTCTCGTTGACGTCAGTCGATCACGACACGGCCGGCCGACGCCTTCGGGTGGAGCGCCCCGATCAGGCCCTCGCCCTCGGCGGTCAGCTCCGCCGCCGCGGCCTTCGGCAGCTTGGCGACCGGCCGCAGGGTGAGCGTCGCCTCGCGCCGGCGCAGCTCGCTCGACCACGTCCCGGCGACCAGCCCGTCGACCAGGAACGACGGGCGGATCTGCAGATTTCCCTTCTGGTAGACGACCTCCTGCATGCCCTCAGGCATGATCCGCTCCCGCCGCTTGGATGCGTAGGCGAGCAGTGTGCTGTCGAAAGCGCCGAGCAGTCGCGCCGGCGCCGGCGTCTCGGGATCCGGGAGCGGCCCGCCGGGCAGGTCGTAGAGGGCCCGGCCCCGCTCGTCCTCGAAGCGCACCAGCCGGTCACCGAGCCGGTCGATCGCACCGCGAACGCGCGGCGTCCGCGTACCCGTCCAACCCGCGATGTCCTCGACCGAGGCGGGGCCGAAGGCCCTCAGATGCCGGCGGGCGACCTCGTCGATTGCCTGGTCCGCGCTCGGCGCCCGCTCGCTCCCCGGCGGGGTCGCGACCGCCAGGTGATCGGGCGGCGCCTTCGTTCCCCAGCTGCCGCTCCCCGGCACGCGGGTCAGCGCGCTCCACCGGTAGATCGGCCGCCAGCCGACGGCCCGCTGGGCGTCGACCTCCGCCTCGTCGATCGCGCCCGGATGCTCGGCCACCCAGGCCTCGGCGAGCTCGCGGATCTCCTCGCCGGTCCGCGACTGCGTCCGGGCGAACGAGAGGAGCGCCACCCGCAGCTCGTTCATCCCCGGAGACGTCTCGGCGATCGCCCGCTGCCAGCTTGCCGTGACGCCGGCCGCGACGACCGCATAGGCCGGATGCTCGCGGGCGCTGACGAGGTGGAGCGTCCCCCGCAGGCCGATCCCCCAGAGCAGATCGCCCGACGAGAGAGCCGCGTAGAGGTCGTCCGGGACGAACGACGAGATCCGCGACCAGAGGCCGACCGGCAGCGCCGACCAGGCCTGTCCCTGCATCGCGCCGATCGCCTCGACGACGCTGACGACCGGCTCGTCGAAGCGCTCGAGCAGGCCCTGCCTGGCGAGCAGCGCCCGATTCAGGGCGCGGTCGGAAAGCCGGCCCACGGGGCTCGCCTCCACTGCCCCGGCTGCCATCCTCGCCGGCCGCTCAGCCGATCCTCGACAGCGTGTGGGCGAGGACTCCCATCCGGCCGTTGCACGCGTCGGAGACCCGCTTCAGCCGCAGCGTCCGGCCGGTCGCAACGACGGTGTACCTGCCCGGCGTCGGGCAGCTCGCCGGACCGCTCTCGTGTCCGAAGGAGATCGTCGACCCCGTGCTCGAGAACCGCCCGCGCACGACGGTTGCCCCGTTGAAGGTGATCGTGTACGCCCCCGTCCTCGTGAAGTTGAGCACCCACCGCCCGTTCAGAGCCCCGTGGAGCGACGTGTCGCCCTTGATCGTCGTCGCGAACCTGCCCGTCAGCTTCCCGGCCGCCAGCGCCGGGGCCGCCGGCCCGATCGAGCAGCAGATCGCCGCGGCGGCGATTGCAAAGCGTTTGCTCATGTCCCCTCCCCTTCGTCCTCAGATCGACTCTCAGCCGACAACCTACCCTCCCCGCCGGCCGCCCGCAGCGTCCCGGGAGCCACCTCTCCGGCGGCGTATGCCCGTCTGAGGATCGCCCCGTTGACGATTGCCACGACGCCGAGCACGCCGCCCGCCAGCGGATGCCCGGCGGCGACGAGCGCGGCGACGGCAGCTGCGAGCAGGGCAAGCTCCAGCCCGAGCAGCCCGCTGCCCGGCAGCCGGCGGGCCGCCTTCGGCGCCGACCAGACTCCCCAGATGCCGGCGGCCGCCAGCGGTGCGGCGATCGCCAGGACAACCTGCCCGACCCCACTCGACGTCGCGCCGGCCCCCCAGACGGCGAGTCCGGCGAGACCGGCCAGCTCAACGACGAAGCGAACCACCAGGTTGGCGACGATCATTGCCAGAGCTCCACCGCGCGCCCAATCGTATCCGCGCGACGATTGCCCATCGGCGGCCTCGGGTAGGCCGCGCAGATGAACTACATGCGAATGGAAGTCCCACAGCCGATGGAAGCCCCGACGCCGATCGTCCCGGACTCGCCGATCGCCCCGATCTCCCCCGATCCCGGCACCCCGGCGGCGCCGGAGGTTCCGGCCGACGTTCCCGCGCCGGTCGAGCCCGCCACGCCGGTCGTTCCGTCCGAGCCCGACGCCGTCCCCGACCCCGACCCCGCGAGCTAGTCCCCGGCCCGCGCCCCGACGCTTTCGTAGTCGCCGGCGCTCGCCTCCCGATCTGCGCCCGGGTCGTCCGGGAGGCTGCCGTGGGCCTCGTGGGTCGCGAGACCCGCCGGCGACCGGAAGACCGCAAGCGCGATCGCGATCGCCGCCGTCATCACGGCGGCGCCGACGACGTAGGCGACGTGAAAGCCCGAGGTCAGCGCTTGCGCGGGCGATACCCCGGCGGCCACCTGGCCCTTCGTGTGGTTGGCGGCGAGGGTCGCGAGCACCGCGAGGCCGATCGCCCCGCCGACCTGGACGCTCGTGTTGATCAGGCCCGACGCGAGGCCGGCGTCGCCCGGCGTCGCCGAGGACATCGCGAGGGTCATGATCGCCGGGAAGCCGAGGCCGGCGCCGAAGCCGACGAGGATCATCGGCGGGAGGATCTCGGTCAGGTAGTCGGCGGCGACCGGCGTCTGGGCGAACAGCACGAGGCCGGCGACCATCGCCACGAGGCTCAGGATCAACATCCACTTCGCGCCGTAGCGGATCGTCAGCGGCCCGGCGACCCGCAGCGACATCGTCCCCATCACGACCGTCGTCGGGAGGAACGCGAGGCCGACGTGGAGGGCGTCGTAGCCGAGCACCCGCTGGAAGTAGAGGGCCCCGAGGAAGAACATGCTGAAGATCCCGACGACCTCGAAGGCGATCACGACGTTCGCGCCGGAGACGTTTCTCGACCGGAAGATCCGCAGCGGCATCAGGGGGTTCGGGATCCGCGACTGGCGGACGAGGAAGGCGCCGAGCAGGGCGAGCGCGACCGCCCCGAGGCCCAGCGTGTGGATCGATCCCCAGCCGTAGCGGCCGACCTCGAGGATCGTGTAGACGCCGAGCATCAACCCCGACGTCAGCAGGCCGGCCCCCGGAAGGTCGGCTCCGGCCCGCAGGCCGAGCCCGGGCCGGTCCTCGACGAGCCGGACCGCGAAGAGCGCCGTCGCGACGCCGATCGGCAGGTTGACGAAGAAGATCCAGTGCCAGCTGATCGCCTGGGTGATCGCCCCGCCCGCGAGCAGGCCGATCGACCCGCCGGCGGACGCGACGAAACCGTAGATCCCGATCGCCTTGGCCTGCTCGCGCGGCTGCGGGAACATCGTCACGATCATCCCGAGCACGACGGCCGACGACAGCGCGCCGCCGACGCCCTGGACGAAGCGGGCGGCGATCAGGAGTCCCTGGCTGTTCGACAGGCCGCAGAGCAGCGACGCGAGCACGAAGATCCCCAATCCGACCAGGAAGACCCGCCGCTGGCCGATCAGGTCGCCGACCCGGCCGGCGAGCAGGAGCAGCCCGCCGAAGGCGATCAGGTACGCGTTGACGACCCACGCGAGGTTGCTCTGCGTGAAGCCGAGGTCCGTCTGGATCGACGGGAGCGCGACGTTGACGATCGTCGCGTCGATCACGATCATCAGGGCCCCCGCGCACAGCACGTAGAGCGCCAGCCACCTTCTGCGGTCCGTCTTCTCCTCAGCCACCTTCTCCACTCCTTCGGGCTCGGGTCTTTGGTGGATCAGACGACGCTACCGACAGAAACTCATCGGCGGTCGGCGGTCGACGGTCGGCGGGCAGCCACCCGCGGGCTCGACTTGCAGGGGCCGGGTCCGGCTGAGATAGTCGACCGACACAATCGTCTGCGAGCGGAGGCCCTGATGAAGAAAGTCCGTACGCCGAGTCCCTCGATGATCGTCGCCCTCATTGCACTCGTGCTCGCGACATCCGGGTCCGCGGTCGCGGCCTCGCTGATCACGAGCGCCCAGATCAAGAACGGCACGATCCAGTTGAGCGACATCAACTCCAAGGCACGCAAGAGCCTGCAGGGCAAGACCGGCAAGACAGGCCCGCAGGGGCCGCGCGGCGCGGCAGGCGCGAACGGTGCGGTAGGTCCGGCGGGACCGGCGGGACCGGCGGGACCGGCCGGCACGGCGGTCGGCTACGCGACGGTCGCCCTCACCGGTGCGGTGTCCTCGGCGCTGAACGTGACGAGCGCCAACGTCAGCAAGCCGGCCGCGTCGACCGGGTTCTACTGCTTCGCGGGCCTGCCGTTCACGCCGCACAACGCCCAGGTCACGCTGGTCGAGCCGTTCCCGACGGGCGAGACGCTCGGCCTGGCACCGCGCGTCGTCCTCGGAACCCCGAACGCCGGGTTCGGCTGCCCGGCCGGCACCCAGGCCCTCGTCACGATCCGCAAGGACGCCGGCGGGCTCGAAGACCACCCGTTCTCGATCCTCTTCAACTGACGAAGCCGACGGCCACGGCCGCTCCCTGACTTTCGGGCGGGGAGCGGCTTTTCGGCGGGGGCGGGGCGCCGCCGCCGATCTGGAACGGCCGGGCCGCGAGCGCTGACCGGCGCTGGCGGGGTCAGCCGACGAGGCAGGCGTGCTTTGGCAGCGCCCCGGCGGCCCCGGCTCTGGCCTTGCCGGCGGGGAGGGCAAGCCGGGCAAAGCGGCCTGTCCGCTCGTCGCCGGCACGCACACCGGCGAGCGCGACGCTGACGCTGACGCCGGCCGCGACGCCGTTCAGACGGACCGACGAGCAGCGGGCGCCCGGCTGGAGGCCGAAGGATCGGCCGGACCCGAGCACGACCGAGAGCGTCTGGAAGGCGGCGTTACGCGAGGCGGTCCACGCCACCGAGACCGACGTCCCGGCGCGGCCCATGCGCAGACCTCTCGGCGTCGTCGGAACTGGCGGCGTCGGGGCGGTGAAGGTCGCGATCGTCTGCTGGCTGACGGGAATGCCGTTGCGGTTGACGAGGGCGATCAGGCTGCGGCGGCCGCCGGGGCCGGGAGCCGGCACGAAGTCGATCCGCGCACAGAGCAGGTGCTCGCCACCGGGCCGGTTGGGACCCGGGCAGGAGCGGCCGTGCACGGCGCTCGCGAGCGTCCGCTCGACGCCGGCGCCCCGCTCGACGATGGTCAGCGACGCGCCCTCCGGGAGGGCGTAGGCAAGCGCGAGGGCGTCCCTCCCGTGACCGAGCGCTTGGACGACGGCGGTCACGGCAGCGGGCGCGACGACGGGGGCGGTTGAGAGCGCGACGGGCAGCGACGTCGCGCCGGGCGCGGCGCTCACCGTCCAGGTGCCGGCGGCCGGTCTGATGAACAGCACCGAGGTCGAGTTGTCGCTGGGGTTCTCGACGAGCGCCCAATTCCCGGGCGACTGCGAGCTGCCGCCACCCGCCGGCGAGCTGATCGTCCGCCCGCCGGGCCCGTGGAGCACGATCTGCGGGGGAGCGGTCGCTCCGACCACATCGACGGCAAGCGCCTGGCTGCCGCGCGGGACGGAGAAGGCGAGGGCTCTGGCGGCCTGGGCACGGCTGGCCGAGTAGCTCCCGAGGTCGCACGAGCTCCCGAAGAGATGGACCGCCTTCTCGCTCCAGCGGTGTCCGAAGCCGGTCTCGAGGGTCTTCGTCCGGCGCTCCCAGTGGACCCGCCACGGCGCATACCAGTGCCAGTTGTGGTTGCGCTTGAGGACGTAGTACACGAGCGTCCCCAGCCCGAGGCAGCCGGCGACCCCGGCGCTCGAGATGACGCCGGAGGCCGTCCCGCACAGCGTCTTCAGGCAGGCGTGGACGTTGCCGACGATCGTGAACCTGCCGACGTGGGTCTCGATCCAGCCGTTGGCGGCACCGTCGACGGTGACGACCCCCCCGAGGCCGAAGCTCGCGGCCAGTCCGAAGTCGATCTCCCCGGTCGGCCGGATCGTCGCGGTCCCGGTGCCGAGCTTGTTGCCGAACACCGAGGTGTCCCCGGCGAGCTCGACCGACCACGGGTTGGCGCCGAACGGGTCGGTGTAGAGGAACGAGCCGTCGATGCCGACTGTCGCGCCGCGGGGTGTCGGGAGGACCGCCACGCCGACGACGCCGCGCAGCTTGAACGGGGGCGGTACGACACAAAGGCCGACGCCGATTCGCTGGAGGAATACGCCCTCGACGATCGGGACGCTCGTCCCAAGGTGGTCGGCGAAGCCGCCGAGCGACGATAGCTGGGTGTTGGCGACGCTGCCGAAGAAGCCGAGCCTCGTCTGCGAGGCCGACGGGAGGATCAGCACGGCGTTGCCGTCCCAGCGGTCGGTGTTGACGTCGGTGTTGCAGGTCAGGAACGGGGATCCGCCGAGCGTCAGCGGAGCGCACGGCGAGACCGCCTGGCCGCCGGCGGGGACGAAGGAGAAGCAGGCGGACTCGACTTGGAGGCGTCCGACCCAGGCGTGGGCGACCTGGAGCTTGAGCCCGTCATAGTGGATCCCGGCGGCATCGACGCGCACGGCCGCGGCCGCGCTGACCCCGCCGGACTGCTGGCTCGGCCCGGCCTTGAAGATGTCGGGAAGGCTGATCTGGAGTGGGAAGCTCGCGTAGTGCGTGCCGTCGGCCGCCCACCCGAGGCGCAACGAGACGCTCCCGGCGACCTTGAGACCACGGAAGGTCTGGCCGGCGGGAACCGAGAGCGTCGAGACCGTGACCTCGTCGCCCTGCCTGCCGGCCGGGATCGTCCAGCCGATCGCCCCCCTGAAGACCGTGAACGAGCCGAGTGAGATCGTCGCCGAGGCGAGCTGGATCTGGCCGCCGGGATGGGCGCCGTCGGGCGGCACGGCGACGAACGAGGAGCCCGGCGGCGAGCCGGGAAGGGAGATCCCGTTGACGACCGTGGCCGCCGTCGTCTGCCACCGAGGCGCGGCGTCGGTGCCCACGTTGGTGAAGCAGCCGGCGGTCGTGATCTCGACCACGCCGAAGGCGACCCGCTTCGTGCAGGGCGGCGGTGTCGGAGTCGGCGTCGTGGCCGTCGGGGCTGCGACGACCGTGATCGAGTGGGCGAGGACGACGACGTGGGCCGGCGACGCCGCGTCGGAGACCTGAGCCCTGATCACCCGGGGCCCGGGGGTGGCGAAGGTCGTCGTCGCAGTCGGCCCCAGCGCCTCTCCGAACGCGTTGCCGTCGAGGTTCCAGGAGATCGAGACCGGCGGCCTGCCGCCGGTGACGGTGGCCGTGAAGGTGACGCTCTGGCCGACCGTTGGCGCGTCCGACGAGGCGGCGATCGACCCGCCGAGCGCCGGCAGGACGATCGTCGACAGACTGCCGGAGCCCGGGGCGTCGCCGACGTTGTCGGAGACGGCGACCGAGACGGTGTGCGGGCCGGCGGTCGTGAACGGCTGGACGAGCACCTTCGACGGGCCGGACTGGACCTGAGCGCCGTCGACCGACCAGACGTAGGTGTACGTCGCACCGGTGGACGACGACCCGGACGGGGTCGCCGTGTAGGTGACGCTCTCGCCGACGACCGGGTCCTGCTGGCTGGCCGAGATCGAGGCCGAGAGAGCGCCTGTCGTCGGCGCGGAGACGGTGATCGGGTGCGTGAGGACGACGACGTGGGCCGGCGACGCCGAGTCGGTCAGCTGAGCCCGGATCACCCGCGGTCCCGGTGTCGCGAAGGTCGTCGTCGCCGTGGGTCCCGAAGCCTCGCCGAATGCGTTGCCGTCGAGGTTCCAGGAGATCGAGACCGGCGGCCTACCGCCGGCGACGCTGGCCGTGAAGGTGACGCTCTGACCGGCCTGCGGCGTGTCGGACGACGCGGCGATCGAGCCGCCGAGCGCCGGCAGGACGTTCGTCGAAAGGCTGCCCGAGCCGGGGGCGTCGTCGGCGTTGTCGGAGACGGCGACCGACACGGCGTGCGGTCCGGTGGTCGTGAACGGCTGGACGAGGACGTTCGACGGCCCGGACTGGACCTGGGTGCCGTCGACCGACCAGACGTAGGCGTAGGTGGCACCGCTGGAGGACGCGCCCGCGGGGGTCGCCGTGAAGGTGACCATCTCGCCGACGACCGGGTCCTGCTGGCTGGCCGAGATCGAGGCCGAGAGGACGCCGGCGAAGGCGGATGCCGTTCCGAGGCTGGCGCCGAGCACCAGGCACAGCGCCACCGAGAGCCCGATCCGCCGGCCGCGCGCGCCGAGATTCCTCATTGCGGCCGACCATACATCCGGCGCGGGGGCCGGGTCAAATCCCGTCTTGGGAGAGCAGCGGTGACTTCTTCGGTGCCGTTTGGGCGCGGGGGCCTGCCGGGTCTGGAGTGTTAGCCATCAGGTGTTCTGCTTCTCGTGTCTGTTCTCGCCTCCTCCTCCCTGTCGAGAGATCGCTTCGACGAGCTCGCCGACCTTCGCCTCGTCGTAGTTGCGGGCGATATCCGCCTGGGCCACGATCCCGACGAGCTTCTCGCCGTCGATCACCGGCAGCCGGCGCACCTGGTGCTCGGACATCGTCCGCAGCGCCTCCTCGATCGAATCATCGGCGCCGATCGTGACCGTCTGCCCGTCGCCCTGTCCCAGCTCGGTGGCCTTCGTGGCACCCGGGTCCCTGCCCTTGGCGACCACCTTCACGACGATGTCGCGGTCGGTGATCACGCCTTTCAGCCGGTTGTCCTCACAGCAGATCGGCAGCGCGCCGACATCCTCCTGTGCCACTCGCATTTGTCACCCTGAAAGGGCCGGGGCACGACGACGGGTCGTCGCGGGAGGGACTCGGGCCTTTCGATCCAGACAGACGCCCTGACACGCAGTGGTTGCACTAGAATTAGACAAATGAGTGCAGCACCCGAAAGCTCACGCCTCACATCGATCGGACCACTTGGTGAGCGCCGTCGTTTGGGTCGGCCTCGACTCCAGCTCGAATTCAGTTCCGCCGGCCGGAGGCGATCGATGCCACCCGACGTGCTCGTGGGCGTGCACGCGTTCGGCGTTGAGCGCGCTTCACTCGGCGACGGGGCGACCGACGCTCGCGATGACGCCGCCGGTCCGTCGTCGTTCTACACCGAGGTGTTTCTGAAGGCGGTCTCGATCGCCGTTGCGGCCGAGGGAGCCTCGAGCGTCCTTGGGGATCTCACCGCGGGGGGGCCGGATTCGCCGCGTCTCGAGACGCAGATCACCCAAGCCTTCGATCTGGACCTGGCAGCGTCGCTCGGCGAGGCGAAGCAGATACCGAGCGGCTCCGCATCCTTGGTCCGCTTGCTGAAGTCTTGGACCAAGAAGTCGGGCGGCGCGCGCCAGGTCCTCCTCGACCATATGTTGGATGTGGTGCTCGACCCACTGACCTGGCTCACGGCCATCGAGGACGTGGGTCCTCGGCCCAGCGTCAACGTTCGTCTTCTGATCCCTGGCAGCTATGCCAACACGGCAAGCGGCGAGTCTCTTCGCGACATCGACTTCGCTGTGGTGTATCGCGGATCGGCGCGAGCCGCTGGGGAGGTTGGTGAGTTGGCGGCGGCGATGACTCCCGACACCGAGATTCCCACGCCGCCCGTCGTCCTTCAGGCGCGGCGTAACGCAGAGGCACGTACGTTGCTGCTCACGGAGTTCGGCGCGCTAACGGCTGCTCAAGTCGCCGAACTGGCAGGGTCTGAGGCGAAGAACACCTCGGCGCTGGCGGGGCGCTGGCGCCGCGAAGGTCGATTGATTGCGGTTGAGCATCGCGGGACCCTGTACTACCCCGGCTTCCAGTTCGATAGCTCGGGCAAGCCCAAGCCCGTTGTAGCTGACGTGCTCCGGTGCGTCGGGCCGCCCACCGTGACGCCATGGCAGCAGGCTCTCTGGTTCACGAGCGCCAACGGCTGGCTCGGTGGGCGTCGCCCCGTCGATCTACTCGACGATCAACGCGAAGGTGTCGTTGCGGCTGCCCGCGAAGCTCTACGCGAGCCTGTCGGCTAGCGCCCAACATGGTCCCGCGGCCGCCAGCGGGTCTTGACCCGCAGATCGAGCGCTGGGAGGCCGGTCGGGTCATCGTGCGGTGTCACGGCCCGAAGTACGACGAGCGGCAGTTCAACCAAACCACGCACCTCGCCCGTTTTCGGCCGATCGTCCATGACGGGGCCGTGGTCCCAACCGTCTACGGGGCAGACGACTTTCCCGGAGCGGTGTCCGAAACGGTCTTTCACGCAGTACCGGTCCGCGGACCACACCGACGGCTTCTCCGGAGCGAGCTCGATCGTTGGGCGTGGTGCGAGGTCGCGCCGACGCGAAACCTGAAGCTCGTTGCGCTGCACGGGACCGGCCTCAGGCGGATCCAGGTCACCCACGGGGAACTGATCGAGTGCGACGCCTCAGATTACGCAGACACGGTGCCGTGGGGCGTAGCCCTTCACGACGCGGCAAGCGCCCCCGACGGGCTCTGCTGGCGATCGAGGCAGCACAACGACTCTCTCGCGCTCATGCTGTTCGGCTCTCGCGTTGCCGAGGACGATCTTGTCGTCGTGCGCCCTGCCGAATCCCTCGCACTCCGGCCCGGAGGCGACCGAGCCTACGAGTTTGCCGAGGCCGCCGACATCACGATCGTCACCTAGCTGGCGCGCCCGAGGCTGCGAGGGTTGCTCCGCGCCCCGCGACTCGGAGCGTCCGGTCCGGGCCTCCATTGAGCCACGAATGGGCCACGAGACGCGGAAATGGATCTGTCGAAGGAGAGCAATCCCGCTAACGTCCCAGACAAACCTGCGGATTTGCAGGAATTTCCTCCTATGGCGAGACCCGGACTCGAACCGGGGACACCACGATTTTCAGTCGTGTGCTCTACCAACTGAGCTATCTCGCCTGGCGGTGGCCGATGCTACCGAGTCGGCGTACTAGGCTGCCCGGCACATGAAGTTGAAAGGCAGGGTCCGCAGGAAGTCCACGGAAGGCTGGCACGAGCCCGAGCCCAAGCGTCGGCGCGGGCGCCTGCCCGGCCGGCGGCGGCGCTCCCAAGCCGACGCCTCCGCCGGGGCCCAGACGACCCAGGCGACCCAGGAGCCGCCGGTGCCCGAGGCTCCCGCGAAGACCCGGCTCGGCCGGGTCCTGCGGCGAACCAGGCGGATCTTCCCCCAGCGCGGCCGTCCCCGGCGGGTGCCGCGGCGCAGCCGCATCCCCGAGGCGTCCTTCGTCTCGACGGGAACCGGCATCCCCGCCGCCCGCTGGGACGGACCGCCGACGACGCCGGCGGTCGCCGGCTACTCGCTGATCAAGACCTTCGGCGACGGACCGGCCGGCGTCGAAGCCCTGCGGGGGGTCACGCTGTCGTTCGGGCGGGCGACCTTCAACGCGATCGTCGGTCCGTCGGGGTCGGGCAAGTCGACGCTGATGCACCTGCTCGCCGGCCTCGACAAGCCCAGCGGCGGAACGATCGAGTTGGGCGGCGTCAAGCTCGACGGGCTCAACGACGACCAGCTGACCGAGCTGCGGCGTGAGCGGGTCGGCTTCGTCTTCCAGTCGTTCAACCTCCTGCCGACGCTCAACGCCGAGGAGAACATCGCCCTCCCGCTGCTGCTCTCGGGCGTCGACGCCGACCGGCAGTGGATCGACACGCTCCTGACGATGTTCGGGATCACCGACCGGCGGACCCACCGGCCGGCCGAGCTCTCGGGCGGCCAGCAGCAGCGGGTCGCCCTCGCCCGGGCCCTCGTCACCCGGCCGAGCGTGATCTTCGCCGACGAGCCGACCGGCAACCTCGACTCGGTCGCCAGCGACGAGGTGCTCCGACTGCTGCGGCGGGCGGTGCTCGACTACGGGCAGACGATCGTCATGGTCACGCACGACCCGGTCGCCGCCGCCCACGCCGACCGGGTCGTCGAGTTGGCCGACGGCCGGGTCGTCTCGGATCTCGAGACCCCGGATCCCCCGCCCGAGCTCGAGATCCTCCGCCGCCGATGACCCAGGACGCGCTCGTCCGGGCTGGCCGCCGATGACCCAGGACCCGCTCGTCCGAGCTGGCGGCCGATGACCCAGGACCCGCTCGTCCGGCGTCGCCGCCGATGATCCGCCTCACGCTGCGGGGGATCGCGGCCCGCCGGCTGCGATCGGCCCTGACGGCCGTCGCCGTCCTGCTCGGAGTGACGATGATCTCGGGGACCCTCGTCCTCAACGACACGATCGACCGCGCCGTCTCCCGGGCCGTCAGCACCGCTGCTCGCGGGTCGGACGCCGTCGTCTCCGGGCGGGCGCCGACCAGCGCGGCGGCGGCGAGCACGGCCGCCCCCAAGGTCCCCCAGTCGCTGCTCGCCCGGATCCAGCGTGTGCACGAGGTCGAGCGGGCGGAGGGGGAGATCTCCGACGTCGCGGAGATCGTCCGGCGCGACGGAACGACGGTCTCGCTCGGGGCAGGCGGAACCCGCGCCCTCTCCTACGTCGGCGCGCCCTTCCAGGCGGTCAGGGTCGTCGCCGGCCGGCAGCCGATCTCCGCCCACGACGTCGTCGTCGACCAGGCGACGGCGACCGCCCTCCACCTGCGTCTGCGACAGCGGATCGCGATCGCGACCGAGCGGCCGAAGGCGATCTTCCGGGTGGTCGGCTTCATGAAGTTCGGTGGGGCGAGCCAGCTCGGGACGATCCTCCTGGCCTTCTCCCTGCCGGCCGCCCAGCACTACTTCCTCAAACCGGGTCAGTTCGACTACGTCGACGTCGCCGGGCGACCGGGGGTCAGCCCGCAGGCCCTCGTCGAGCGGATCGCGCCCCTCCTCGGGCCGCGCTTCATCGTCCGGACGGCGGCCGACCAGGCCCGCCAGGACACCGCGAGGATCTTCGACCAGCTGTCGTTCCTGACCGGCGCGCTGCTCGCGTTCGGCCTGATCGCGGTCTTCGTCGGGGCCTTCGTGATCTTCAACACCTTCTCGATCACGGTCACCCAGCGGACGAGCGAGCTCGGCCTGCTGAGGACGCTGGGCGCCACCCGGCGCCAGCTGCTCGGGTCGGTTCTCGCCGAGGCGCTCGCGATCGGCGCGGTCGGCTCGGCGGTCGCGACCGGTCTCGGCTTCGCCAGCGCGGCGGGGATCCGCGCGCTGCTCGACGGTCTGGGCCTCCAGCTGCCGAACACGAGCCCGGTGTTCGCTCCGCGGACGGCGCTCGTCAGCATGGGCGTCGGCCTCGCCGTGACCGTCCTCGCGTCGCTCGTGCCCGCCCTCCGGGCGACCCGCGTGCCGCCGATCGCCGCGATGCGCGAAGGCGTCCGCCTGACCCCGTCGGCGCTCTCGACATCGGTTCCGTGGCTGGCCCTCGGGCTCGGCCTGCTCGGCCTCCTGCTGACCGTCAACGGCCTGGTCGCCGGTCACGGGGTCGGCGAGACGGCGACCGGAGCCGTCGCCCTGACGCTGGGGGTCGCGATCCTCACGCCGAAGCTGATCCCCATCGCCGCGCGGGCCGCCGGCCTGCCGTTCGAGCGGTCGACGACCCTGACGGGACGCCTCGCGCGAGAGAACGCGTCGCGCAACCCCGGCCGGACGGCGGCGACCGCGTCGGCCCTGACGATCGGGCTGGCCCTCGTCCTCTTCGTGACGATCTTCGCCACCGAGACGCGCAGCGCGATCCGCGAGGTCGTCGCCCACAGCTTCGCCGGCGACCTCGCCGTCACCAACCAGGACGGCTACTCGCCGATTCCCGTGGCCGCGGCCGCGGCGGTCGCGAACGTGCCGGGCGTCCAGGTGACGTCGGTCCTCAAGCGCTCGGACGCGAAGATCGAGAACGGGGGGTCGCAGAGCGTGAACGGGATCGACACGCAATCGATCGGCGCCGTCTACACGTTCAACTGGGTGAGCGGCGACAACTCGCTGCTCGGCTTCCTCGGCCCGAACGGAGCCCTCGTCGAGAACTCGCTGGCCAGGAGCGCCGACCTCCAGGTCGGGAGCCACTTCCTGACGACGACGCCGTCCGGCAAGCAGACCGAGCTGACCGTCCGGGGGATCTACCAGGATCGCGACCTGCTGCCGGGCTTCGCGGTCTCGCTGCCGACCTTCAACGACCTCTTCCACGAGCTGCGGGCACAGCGCGTGCTCGTCAAGGTCACCCCCGGGGCGGATGTGACGCGGGTCCAGCGCAAGGTCAACAACGCCCTCGCCCCGTTTCCCCAGACCCGGGCGCTCGACGTCAACGAGCTGCAGACACTCGAGGCCAACAGCCTCAACAGCATCCTCAGCCTGTTCTACGCGTTGCTGGCGATCAGCGTCTTCGTGTCGGTCTTCGGGATCGTCAACACCCTCCAGCTGTCGATCCACGAGCGCCGCCGCGAGCTCGGCGTGCTGCGGGCGCTCGGCGCGTCACGGCGCGCGGTCCGCCGGATGGTCCGCTACGAGAGCGTCATCACGGCGACGATCGGCGGGGCGCTCGGCCTCGCCCTGGGGATCTTCTTCGCCGCGGTCGTGACCGCCGCGCTCGACCAGGAGGGCCTCCACTTCCAGCTGCCCTGGCTGCCAGTCGTCGGCCTGCTCGCGCTCGCCGTCGTGCTCGGCGTGCTGGCGGCGATCGGACCCGCCCGCCGGGCGTCGAGGCTCGACGTGCTCGGGGCCCTTGCCTACGACTGATGGCCGGTCTGCGGCGCCAGCCGGCGCACGGCAAGTCAGAGGCCGGTCGCGGGTCGGGCATCGGCGAAGCGGCCGGAGCTTGACCACGCCGCCGGGCGGGTAGGTCCAGAGCAGAGCGGACGCAACCAGCGAAAGGCAAGACATGGACATCGAGGCAATCAGCGAGTGGCGCGGCCAGGACGTGCTCGACCCCGAAGACCAGAAGGTCGGGCGCCTCGAGGAGATCTACTACGACCGCAGCTCGGACGCCCCCGGCTTCGCCTGCGTGGCGACCGGCCTGTTCGGGCGGCGGCTGTCGTTCGTGCCGCTCGAGGGCGCGAGCATGTCCCGCAACCACGTCCGCGTCGCCTACGCGGCCGGGCTGATCAAGGACGCGCCGAACGTCGAGCCCAACGGCCAGCTGACGGTGGCCGAGGAGGCCGCCCTGTTCGAGCACTACGGCTTGGAGGGCGCGCTCGGTGACGCGACCGTCTCCCCGCGACTGGTCCGCTACCAGACGCGCGCGGCGGCCGCTCAGGTCGCCGAGGCCCGCGAAGTCGTGGCCGACCAGGGGCCCGAACCTGTCGCGCTCGCTGCTGCGGGGACGGCCGGGACCGCCGACGGCGGCCATCAACTCGGGCACAGTCCAGTTGTCGGCCGCGAGTCCGCCACACAGCCGCCCGAGGAGCTCGACCGGCTGACCGCCCTCGAGCAGCGGGTCGCGGCGATCGAGACGTGGTTGACCGAGCAGAACCCCGGCTGAGCGCCGCCTACTGGGGCGTGTCCGCGCCGGCGCCCGCCGGCGGCTCCAGGCCACCCGAGAGGGCGTCGGCCACGGCCGGGTGGACGATCTGGCCGGCCGAGACGTTGACGCCCGAGCGCAGCTCGCCGCTCTCGGCCAGGGCCGCGACGATCCCGCGGTCGGCCAATCGCATCACGTAGGGGAGGGTCGCGTTGGTCAGGGCGTAGGTGGACGTCACCGGGACCGCGCCCGGCATGTTCGTGACGCAGTAGTGGGTGATCCCGTCGAGCTCGTAGGTCGGGGCCGAGTGGGTCGTCGGGCGGGAGGTCTCGAAGCAGCCGCCCTGGTCGATCGACACGTCGACGAGGACCGCGCGGCGCTTCATCAGGCCGAGCTGGTCGCGCGTGATCACGCGGGGCGCCCGCGCCCCGTGGATCAGGACCGCACCGATCACGAGATCGGCCGCGGGGAGCATCTCCTCGATCGAGAGCGTCGACGAGTAGATCGTCGACGCCCGCCCGCCGAAGATCAGGTCGAGCTCGCGCAGCCGGTCGATCGACCGGTCGTAGACGAAGACGTCCGCCTGCATGCCGATCGCGATCAAGGCCGCGTTCAGGCCGACGACGCCGCCGCCGATCACGAGGACCGTCGCCGCCGCGACCCCCGGCACGCCGCCGAGCAGGACGCCGCGGCCGCCGAGCGGCTTCTCGAGCATGAACGCGCCCGCCTGGGTCGCGATCTTGCCGGCGACCTCGCTCATCGGTGCCAGGAGCGGCAGCCCGCCGTTCGCGGCTTCGACCGTCTCGTAGGCGATGCACGTCGCCCCCGAACCACACAAGCCGGCCGCGAGCGCGGGCGCGGCGGCGAGGTGCAGGTAGGTGAAGAGGGTCTGGTCGGCCCGCAGCATGCCGACCTCGCCGGCCAGCGGCTCCTTGACCTTGAGGATCAGCTCGGCCTCGTCGAAGACGGCCTTTGCGTCACGGGCGATCCGGCCGCCCTGGGCGACGTAGGCGTCGTCGTCGATCGCGCTGCCGTCGCCGGCCCCCGCCTGGACGATCACGTCGTGTCCGTGCTCGGTCAGCTCCCGGACACCCGCCGGCGTCAGCGCCACCCGATATTCGTCGGGCTTGATCTCGGTCGGAACGCCGATCCTCACACGAACACCTGCGGCCGGTCCGGGCCGCCCGGATCAGTCGATTGTCGTGCGATCGCCGGTGCCTCCCCGCATTGTCGCGCGATCGCTCGTGTCTCCCGCATTGTCGCGCGATCGCTCGTGTCTCCCCGCATTGTCGCGCGATCGCTCGTGTCTCCCCGCATTGTCGTGCGATCGCTGGCGCCTCCCCGCCGAGACCAGCCGGCCGAGCCGGTCAGGCGGCTGAGCGGATCGCCTTGGACGCCTGGCGAGCCGGTGTGATCTTGATCACGTCCCAGGCGAGCCCGGTCGCTTCGAGGGCGCTGATCACCCAGGCCGACGGGTCGAGCTGCCAGCGGCCGAGGCCGTGGCGGGCGGAGGTCGGGAAGGCGTGGTGGTTGTTGTGCCACGCCTCGCCGAGCGTCGGGATCGCGAGCCAGTTCAGGTTGCGCGAGTGGTCGCCGGTCTCGAACTTCCGGTTGCCGAAGAAGTGGCAGAGCGAGTTGATCGAGAAGGTCGCGTGGTGGAGGAAGAAGACGCGGACCGCGCCGCCCCAGAGGAATCCGGTCACGCCGCCGATCAGGCTGCCGGTCAGGGCCAAGCCGAGGAAGAACGGGAAGACGAGGCCGGCGACGAGCCAGAGCAGGAAGGTCCGGTCGACCCAGCGGACGACGGGGTCCGCCAGGAGGTCCGGGGCGTAGTGCTCGGTCGACGCGCGGTCGACGCCGCGGAAGGTCCAGCCGACGTGAGCGTGGATCAGCCCGCGGATCGCCCCGGCCCAGCCGCCGCCGTGTCCGACGTGCGGGCTGTGGGGGTCGCCGTCCTTGTCGGAGAACCGGTGGTGCATCCGGTGGGTCGCCACCCACTCGATCACGGACCCCTCGATCGCCGCGGACCCGAGGATCGCGAGCACGACGCGGAGCGCCTTGCCGGTCTTGAAGCTCCGGTGGGTGAACAGCCGGTGATAGCCGACGGTGATGCCGAGACCGGTCAGGAGGTAGGTCAGCGACATCACGATCAGGTCCTGCCAGTGGAGGATCCCTCCCCAGGCGAGCCAGCCGGCGACGAAGAGGAGGAGGAAGGGGACGACCGTGACCGCGCCGTTGGCGATCCGCTCGGTCGTCTGGTTCTCCATGACCTGGACGCCATCGGCCCCGCGGTCTGGCCCGGGGTCTGGAACGAGAGCCGGCCCGCGGTCCGGCACAGGGTCTGGCGAGGCGACGCCACGCTGGCGGGTCGGCTCGCGGTCTGGCGATCCCGGTTGGCGGGCCGGGTCGTCGCGGAGTTGGGTGGTCACAGGGGCTGGGCGCTCGCGGGTCACGGCCGGCGGGATCGGCCCTGACGCCTGGCGAGCCTACCACGGGCGGGGGGTGCCGCGGGAGATTCTTAGCGTCCCGTTAGGCGTGCCGAGCGCGGTGGCGCTTCACGTTCGCCGCCGCCCGCACGGCGACGCGTCCGGGGCTCAGCAGGTCGAGGCTGTACGAACCGAGGGCGTTGCGTGCGGTGACACGGACGCGGAGCGTATAGCCGATGTCGCGCCGGGTCGCGACGTACGAGGCCTTCGTGGCACGGGATATCGCCGAGCAGCGGCCGCCCCGACAGCGCAGCCACTGCGTCGTGATCTTGGGCGTCGGGATCCCGGCCGTGACCCGCGGCAGTCCGAGGTGGCTGCCGAGCTCGAGCGCGGTGACCGGGATGCGATCACCGACGTGTGGGCGCAGCGGCGGGGGCACGGCTGGGTCGAACGCACAGAAGCAGGAGTTGCTCAGGAAGGGCGCCGACCGGTCGTAGAGCCCGGGCGAGCGGGCGGTCGCGACGCCGCCCGGGTTCGTGATCGTCACGGCAGCCTGGATCCCGATCGTCTCGCCGGCCAGCGTCCGTGGCGCGGTCAGCGGACCGGTGTACGGGGTGTCGCGGGCCTGGATCGCGTCGCTCCCGGCGGGTCCGTCGGAGACCTCCCAGACGATCGTCACGCTCGGCGCGGGCACGCCTGTGATCGCGCTCGGGTCGAGACCGACATCGACCGGGCTGCCCGGCGCGACCGTGCTGTCGGGGAGCCCCCCGGTCAGACGGATGCCGGCGGCGTTGAGCGCCGGGGGAACCGTCAGCAGCTTTGCCTGGGAGGCGACCGGCGTCGACGTCCCGGCGGCGTCGGTCGCCTCGACTTCGACGACCGCATACTGACCGGCTGACGTCCGGTCGTAGCTCGCCCGGGCATCGGGCTGCCAGGTGCCGAGCACGGTGCAAGAGGCGTCGAGGGTGGGGGTCGGGCAGCGGGAGAACCTGTAGGAGTAGGCGAGCGCGCCGGTCCAGGTTCCCGCCGCGGCGAGCACCGGCTGCCCGACGTCGAGGGCGAACTGATCCTGATGGTCGGCGCGACCGACGGACGGGAGCGCCGTGTTGACCGGCACGCCACCGTCGGCGAACGCCGCGCTCGTCCCGAGGCACGCGACGGCGAGGATCGAAACTGCGAACGCGACGGAGACGATCGAAACCGCGACGTACCGTCCGACCTGTGTTCGTATCATCGCGCCGCCTTCGAGTCGCCCGGGCTGGCTGACACTATCCGAGCGCCTGGGCGTCTGCGACGCTGACCGGTGATGCCCGAGCCGCCGCGCCGACCGTATGCCGCCCGCATGACGCCGGTCGACCGGCGTCGCCAACTGCTGGACGCGGCCCTGGGGATCATCATCCGCGATGGCTACGGCGCCGTGTCGATCGAGACGATCGCCCGCGAGGCCGACGTCTCCCGGCCGGTGATCTACGGCGTCTTCGACGGACTCGGAGCTCTCCTGGGGGCGCTCTTGGATCGCCAGGAGCGCCGGGCGCTCAAGCAACTCGCGAGCGCCCTCCCGGGGCTCCCGGGCGACCAGGACCCGGGGCAGTTCATCGTCGGTGTCGTCAGGTCGATGGTCGACGTCGTCGCCGGCGATCCCGACACCTGGCACCCGATCCTGCTGGCGCCGGACGGGACGCCGGCGGTCGTCCGGGAGCGGATCGACCGCGATCGGGAACGGGTTCGCAAGCAGTTCGAAGCCCTGCTCGCCTGGGCGCTCGCCCGGCGCGGCGGCCCGCCCGGAGACGTCGACCTCGAACTGGCTTCCCACTCGCTGCTGGTCGTCGTCGAGCAGTGGGGCCGGCTGATCCTGCGCGAGCCCGATCGCTTCTCCTCAGACCGACTCGCCCGATTCGTCGAGAGTTTCCTCGCGGCTCTTGACAAGTAAAGCTACGCCGGTGTAGCTTTCTCTGAAACGTGCCCGCCGATCAGAGCGAGGAGCCATGTCAAGAGCATCGCGCAGAGCCAAGTCGGCCGAACCGCAGAGCGGCCGCAAGTCCAAGCCGACCGATGCCCCGGCCGGACGTAGTTCGAAGCCGACCGAGACCCGAGCCGACCGTCGTTCGAAGCCGACCGAGACCCGAGCCGACCGTCGTTCGAAGCCGATCGAGCCCCACGAGGACTACGGCTTCTTCGGTCCCGAGTCCGTCACCTGGCGGGTCTGGCGCTACCCCACGTCGGTGACCGTCGGCTTCCAGCGGGCCGTCGTGGTCGAGGAGCTCGACCCGGCGCTGATCGCCGCGGTCGACAAGACGAACGCGGTTCGTTCGCGGCCGCGGACGCGCTACGACAGGACGCTCTGCTACTTCGCCCGCGTCGCCTTCGGCGACACGCGGTCGACGTCGAAGGCCGCCGACATCCTCGTCAAGGTCCACTCCAAGGCGGTTGGGATCGAGCCGCGCAGCGGCGAGGCCTACGACGCGAACGACCCGAAGTCCCAGCTCTGGATCCACCTGACCGCGTGGCACTCGATCCTCTACGCGTACGAGCGCTACGGGCCGGGCAAGCTCTCGCCCGAGGACGAGGCCGACTACTGGGCCGACTGCCGGCTGGCCGCCGAGCTCCAGACCTGCGATCCCGCCGACGTGCCCCTCACGCGGCTGGGGATCCGCGAGTACTTCGAGTACATGCGGCCGCGGCTCGTCGGCTCGGAGACCGCCCAGTCGATGATGGACTTCCTGCTCAACGGCGAGGTCATGTTCCCGCCGCTGCCGCCGGTGACGAAGCCGATGATGTGGGTCGTCAACAAGACGATGCGGATCGCGACGATCGCGACCCTGCCGCGGTGGATGCGGGAGATGGCCGGGATCCGCCAGTCGCGCCTGATGGACGCGCTGGTCAGGCCGGTGATGATCATCAGCTACCGGGTCGTCCACCTCAACCGCCACGTCGAGCTGGCCATCCTGCGGATGATGTCGCCGTCGACCCACCGCGTGATGACGCCGATCTTCCTCGAGATCCCGCCCACGCGCCGGGAGACGCTGACCCCGGCGCAGGCCCGCGAGCGCTACGGCTACGACAAGCCCTCAGAGGCCCACCCCGACTGGCGCGAGCGCCAGCGCGACCGGGTGTTCGTCGACGGACAGGCCCCCAGCGACGCCGGCCTCGTCGAGTCGGAGGAGCTGCTCGGCGCGATGGCCTGAGTCCGCGATCGCGCGGCGGTGGCCCCGGGCGATCCGCGGGGCCACCGGCTCGGGAGCAGCCGACGGTCGACTCGTCAGTAGAGGCCGGTCGACTCGAAGGAGATCTCCGGGTCGACCTGCTGTGCGCTGAGCAGGGCGGCGCCGAACGCGGCGATCAGCAGCTGGTGGACCTGCTGGCGGGGAAGGTCGCCGGCCTCGACCCAGTCGTAGATTGCCGCGTCGAGATACCCGATCCAACCCTTGACGGCCATCCGCAGCGCCGGCCGGGGCTCGCGGCCGCCGGTCAGGGCGGCGAGCACGACGGCCGTGGTCTGCCGGCGGAACTCGTCGACGACGGTCTGACCCTCGGAGCGGATCGCCGTGCTCTGGATGAAGCGCGACCACGCCCGACCGTTGCTCTCGATCCAGCAGAGGTACGCGTCGAGGCTGCGTTGGAGTCGCTCGAAGGCCGATCCGTCGCCGCCCGGGTCGACGAGACCCTGGAGCTCGATCGTCGCGTGCTCGACGGCCGCCCGAAAGAGGTCGGTCTTGCTGGGAAAGTAGTGGTAGAGCAGGCCCTTCGAGACGCCGGCGGCCGCGGCGATCTGGCGCATCGAGATCTCCTCGAAGGCGCGCTCGCCGAAGAGCCTCGTCCCGGCCTCGAGCAGCTGGCGACGCCGCTCGTCGACCTGCAGGCGGGTGTAGGCGGGCTCGGCCACAGACGAGATCCTACAAGCTTCTTGACCATCGGTTGACAAGCTCCCCCGAATTCTCTACCGTGCCTATTTACCGATGGTCAACAAGGAGTGGGCGAGATGAGCGCGACGGGCACGAGGGAGGCGCTGGACGACCGGGTCGCTCGACTCGAGCGGTCCCTGGCCGCGACGATCGACCAGGCCGAGGTCCGGTCGAGCCGGGTCGAGGACCGGGTCAGGCGCCTCGAGCGCCGGCTCCCGCCGGATCGACCCGCGGTCTCGCCGGCGGATTCGAGCTGTCCCGCGGCCGGTGCCGGCTGTCGAGCCGCCGCAGGCAGACGCCGGCGCGCGTCAGGCGTACATCGCCACGCGATCGGCCGGCGACGGATTCCCGCGGCCCGACGCGGCCCCTGCCGGCCCGACGCACGAGTCGGACCGGTCTGAGCCGAACGCGTGGGACCCGACCGCGCTGAGCGACCTCGTCGGCGGCCGCGTGCTCGCCTGGATCGGGGGTCTCGCCGTCGTGGTCGCGATCGTCCTCTTCCTCGTCCTGGCGGTCGCCCACGGTTGGATCGGACAGGAGGCGCGCGTGCTGCTCGCCGGGGTCGCGTCGACCGGCCTGCTCGCCGGGGGCGTCTGGCTGCGGGGCAACCGCGGGCGGACCGAGGCTGCGACGACGGTCGTCGGGGCCGGGACGGCGGGGTTGTTCGCGACGCTGGTCGTCGCCGGCGAGGTCTACCGAATCGTCGCCCCGCTGGTCTGCCTCGGCGGGGCTGTGGTCGTCGGAGCCGTCGCGACGACGCTCGCCGTCCGCTGGGCCGGGAGGGCGATCGCGGCGCTCGGCCTCGGCGGCGCCCTGCTCGCCCCGGTGCTGGTCGGCGCGCCGTCGGGATTCGCGACGCTGGGCGTGCTCGGAGTGACCACGGTCTGCGCGATGGCGCTCGCCGTCCACGAGAACTGGCGCTGGCTCGGCTTCGGCGCCCTCGTCCTGTCGGCCCCACAGTGGACGGCCTGGACGCTCGGCGACCGCAGCGCGCTCGCCGAGGTGATCGTGCTGGGCGGCTTCGGCCTCGTCGGTCTCGCCGGCGGCGTCGCCGGCGAGCTGAGGTCGGTCGCGCTGCTCGGTCGAGCCCGGTCTCCCGAGACGGACGACCACGCCGTGGTCGCCGCGGATCGCGCCGGGGTCACCGCGGATCACGCCGTGGGCGCCGCGGATCCCCCCGGGCACACGCCGTTCGCGGCGGTCGGCCTGGTCACGCTCAACGCGTGCGTCGCGGCGCTCGTCGGCTACGTCGCCCTCCAGCAGAGCGCCGGTCACGCGGCCGGCGTACTCTGGCTGGCCGGTCTCGCCGCCGCCCACGCCACCGTCGGGCTGGCCCCTCGCTTCAAGGAGATCTCCCCGACGACGCGAGGGCTGCTGCTCGGGCTTGCCGTACTGCTCGCGGACGTGGCCTTCGGCCTGAGCGCCGACGGCCTGCTCCTGACCGCCGGCTGGGCCCTGGTCAGCGTGGCCCTGGCCTGGCAGTTCCGTCGCGCGACAGACGACTCCCACCTCCTCGAAGCCGGCCTCGGCGCGCATGTCGCGCTGGTCCTGATCCGCGTCGCCCTCGCCGCGCCGCCGGACGCGGCCGGCGCCGGCCCGGACAGCACCGTCGCGCTGCTTTCGATCTCGACGCTCGCCGCGAGCGCGCTGGCCTGCGCCCACCTCACCTCGGGTCGTCGTCCGGGCCTTCGAGGAGCACTCAACGCACTCGGCCTGATCTCGATCGCATACCTCACGGCGGGCGCCCTCGACGGAGCGGCGCTGGCGGCGGCGTGGGCAGTCGAGGGGCTCGCCCTGATCCGCCTGACCCGCGGCGCCGGCCAGGAGACGGCCTGGCTCGGTGGGCTGGGCTTCCTCGGCCTCGCGGCGAGCCACGCCCTCCTCGTCGAGGCGCCGCCGACGGCACTCGTCGGCGGCCTGGACGACCTCATGCCGGCGGTGATCGGACTCGGGGCGATCGTCTTTGCGACCTTCACAGCCGGCCGTGTCCTCGGGCCGACGAGCAGGAGGCGTCAGGCCCTGCACGGCGCCTGCGGGCTGGTCGGCCTCTACCTCGTGTCGGTGGCCCTCGTCAGCGTGCTGGAACCGCACGCGGCCGGCGCTGGCCGGACGGTGCTCGATCTCGGCGTCCGCCAGCAGGCCCAGGTCGCGCTGAGCGGCTTCTGGAGCCTGGCCGGCCTCGCCGCCCTGACGCTCGGCCTCCGGCGACGGGTCAACGGCCTGCGGATCGGCGGCCTTGCGCTCCTCCTGGTCGCGGTCGGCAAGGTCTTCACCTACGACCTCTCGGCCCTCGACTCGATCTACCGGGTCGCGTCGGTCCTCACGCTGGGCCTGCTCCTCCTGATCGCCGCCCTCACCTACCAACGCCTACGCCCGCCGCCGTCCCCCGACCTGCGGACGCTGCACCCGAGTCAGCGGTAGGCGGCATTCAGATCCCGATCGCGACGTACTTCGTCTCGAGGTACTCCTCGATCCCCTCGTAGCCGCCTTCGCGGCCGAAGCCCGACTGCTTGACGCCGCCGAACGGGGCTGCCGCGTTCGAGACCATCCCCTGGTTGAGGCCGACCATGCCGACCTCGAGGCGCTCGCAGACGCGTAGGGCCCGCTTGAGGTCGCGCGTGTAGACGTAGGCCACCAGGCCGAACTCGGTCCCGTTGGCCGCCGCGATCGCCTCGTCCTCGGTCTCGAAGCCGACGATCGGCGCGACCGGCCCGAAGACCTCCTCGTGGAGGACGCGGGCGTCCGCCGGCAGATCGACGAGCACCGTCGGCGCGTAGAAGTACCCGGGCCCGTCGACCGGCTCGCCGCCGGTCAGGCACCGTCCGCCGCGGTCGACGGCGTCGGCGACGAGCTCCGAGACCTTCTGGCGGGCGTCCTCGTCGATCAGCGGCCCGACCTCGACCTCGGGCTCGGTCCCCCGGCCCAGCCGCAGCCGGCCCATGCGGTCGGCCAGCCGGCTGGAGAACTCGTCCAGCAGGCTGGCGTGGACGAGGAAGCGGTTGGCCGACGTGCACGCCTCGCCGATGTTGCGCAGCTTGGCGATCATCGCGCCATCGAGCGCCGCGTCGAGGTCGGCGTCCCCGAAGACGACGAACGGCGCGTTCCCGCCGAGCTCCATCGAGATCCGCAGGACCCGCGACGCCGCCCGCGAAGCCAGCTTCGCGCCGACCTCCGTCGAGCCGGTGAACGACAGCTTGCGCAGACGCGGGTCCTCGATCAGGGGGTCGATCAGCTCGCCCGAACGGGTGCTCGTGAGGACGTTCAGCACCCCGTCGGGAAGCCCCGCGTCGCCGAGGATCTCGGCGAGCCTCAGCATCGACAGGGGCGTCGCCCGCGCCGGCTTGACGACCATCGTCGCCCCCGCGGCGATCGCCGGTCCGATCTTCCGGGTGCCCATCGCCAGCGGGAAGTTCCACGGCGTGATCAGCAGGCACGCGCCGACCGGCTGCTTCATCGTCAGGAGACGCCCCTTCCCGTCCGGGCTGACCGCGTACCGGCCGTCGATCCGCGCGGCCTGCTCCGAGAACCAGCGCAGGAAGTCGTTGGCGTAGGTCACCTCCGCCCGCGACTCGGCCAGCGGCTTGCCCATCTCGAGCGTCATCAGCAGCGCCAGCTCGTCGGTGCGCCGTGCGATCTCGTCGTATGCCCGGCGGAGGATCTCGCCACGCTCGCGGGGAGCGCTCTGTGCCCATTGCGGAGCGGCCGCGGCGGCCGCGTCGAGCGCGGCAGACCCATCGGCCGGGCGGGCGTCGGCCACCTCGCAGAGCAGCGATCCGCTCGACGGGTCCTCGACCCCGAAGCGCGCTCCGCCGCCGGCCTCGCGCCAGCTCCCCCCGACCAGCAGGCCCTTCGGGACCGCGTCGAGAACCGCTGCCTCGTTCATCGGGGTCGGTTACCTTGACGTCGATGCGTCGTCTCGTCGCAGCGCTGCTGTCCTTCGCCGGCTGCGCCCTGCTCGCCCCGGCGGCGTGCCTCGCCTCGCCGGTCCTCGTGATCGACGGCGGCGGGAACGGCCACGGCGTCGGGATGAGCCAGTGGGGAGCCGACGGGCTCGCGCAGCACGGCTTCACCTATCAGCAGATCCTCGCGCACTACTACACGGGTACCACGATCGCGACCGAGCCAACCCGGCAGGTCCGCGTCCTGATGATGCCGAGCCGCGGGTCCGTCGTCTTCACCGGCGCGGCCAGCGCCGCCGGGCACCGCCTGAGCCCAACGGCCGTCTACCGGGCAAGCCTGGCCGGCCGCGCCCATGTCGTGCTCGGGCCGTCGCGCGGCCGGCGGCTCGTCCTCCCGGCACCGCTGAGCGTGACCGGCGCGGGCGGCGTGATCTCACTCGACGGGACGGCGGTCAACGGGGTCGCCAACGGCCGCTACCGCGGCGGGCTCCAGCTCGTCCCGACCGGCGGCGGCCTCGAGGTGCTCAACGTCGTCGGCATCGACGACTACGTCCGCGGCGTCGTCGCCGCCGAGAGCGAAGCCAGCTGGCCGCTCGCCGAGCTCGAGGCCCAGGCCGTCGCGTCGCGAACCTACGCGATCGCCGACACCCAGGCCGCCGGCTTCGACGTCTACGCCGACACCCGCTCCCAGCAGTACGGCGGGATCGCCAAGGAGACGCCCGCGAGCGACCGGGCGGTCGCCGCGACGCTCGGCCAGATCGTCACCTACCGGGGCAAGCCGGCCGCCACGTACTACTTCGACAGCTCGGGCGGCGAGACCGAGAGCATCCAGAACGCCTTCCTCGGGAGCGCGCCCCAGCCGTGGCTCGTCGGCGTCCCCGACCCCTTCGACGTCCTCTCGCCAAGCCACCATTTCGGCCCCAAGATCCTCTCGCTCGGGGCGGCGGGGGCCGCTCTCGGCGGTCTCCTGAAGGGATCGCTCAAGGCGATCGTCGTGACCAGGCGGGGCGTCTCGCCGCGGATCATCCGCGCCGTCGTCGTCGGGACCGGCGGCTCGACCACCGTCAGCGGCGGCCAGCTCGCCCAGAGCTTCGGCCTGCCGAGCACTCTCGCGTGCTTTGCCGTCAGCTCCACCGCCACCCCGCCCGCCGGGTGGGACTCGGCATGTCAGGTGCCGACGCTCGACCTGACCAGCCCACCGACCGCCAACCTGCCCGGTGCTCCACCGCCCGTCCTACCCCCGTCGGCGGGGCCGACCGGCGGCAGCGCGGCCCCCCGCTGACCCGCGGCGACGCGACCCCGCCGGACGGCGGCGCAGGCCGCCGCCGTCAGGCAGACTGACCACGTGGAGTCCACCTGGCCACCGACGCCGCTGCTCGTGCTCGACACCCCGTGGCTGCTCTACCGAGCCTACTTCGGCCTCCCGCGGTCGATTCGCGACGGGAAGGGCGAGCCCCGCGGAGCCCTGCTCGGCCTCGTCAACACCGTCCTTGCGGCGATCGACGCCTGCCACCCCCGGGCGGTCGTCTGCTGCTTCGGCGCCGAGGAGGCCGACTACCGGGTCGCGCTCTACCCGCCCTACCACGCCCACCGCGACCCGATGCCCGACGAGCTGCGCTCCCAGTGGCTCGAGGCCCCAGGGCTGCTGGCGCAGTTCGGCTGGACCGTCGCCGAGCACCCGACGCTCGAGGCCGACGACCTGCTGGGGTCCTTCGCCCGGGCCGAGCGCCTGGCCGGCGGGAACACGCTGATCTTCACCGGCGACCGCGATCTCTACCAGGCGATCGACGATCGGACCGGCGTGCTCGAGCTCGGGCGAGACAAGCCGGCCGCCAGACTCGGAGCCGACCACGTTCGCCGCGCGTGCGGTGTCGAGCCGTCGCAGATCCCCGACCTGATCGCCCTCCGCGGCGATCCGTCCGACGGCATCCCGGGTGCTCGGGGCGTCGGCGCGAAGACCGCTGCCGAGCTGCTGCGCCAGCACGAGACGCTCGAGGCCGTGCTGACGGCGGCCGCCAGCCCGACCGCCGCCGCCCGGGGCCTGCGGCCGCGGATCGCCGAAGCCCTCCGCACGCAGGCCGACGAGCTGCGCGACTTCCTCGAGATCGCGACCCTCGTCGAGGTCGACGTCGTCCTCCCGGCCGACGCCCCGACCGACCTGGCCGGCGGCGCGCTCGCGGCCCGCGGCCACGGGATGGAGCGCCTCGCGACCCGCCTCGACGCAGCCGCCGACCAGGCGGCCGGGCTCACTCGAAGAGACGGTCGCTCAAGCGGAGCGTGACCGTCCGCTGACCGCCGGCGATCACCGCCTGCCACGGCCCGTCCCCGGTCACCTCGTCGCGGCCGAGCACCAGCCGGATCAGCTCGACCGCGGCCGGCCGGTCCTGAGGCGGCGAGACATACCGGGCATCCGGCCGGCCGGTCAGCGACCGGCTGCGCAGGTCGGTGACCTCGACGACGTAGCCGAGCTCGGGATTTGGCGAGTGCATCGCTCTCGATTGTCCAGATTCGCCGTAGCATGGTGGCATGTCCGTAGCCGTCCCACTCGCCGACCTCCCCGACCAGGTCCGCCGCTTCGGCGCGCACCCGTACATCGTGACGGTCTCCGGCGACTGCACCCCCCGCGTCACCTCGATCCGCATCAGCTGGGACGGCGACCGCCTGGTCGCACCCGCCGGCAGGCGCACGGCCGCCGCGGTTGGCGCGAACGACACCGTCGCCCTGCTCTGGCCGTCGAGCGCGCCCGGTGACTACGCGCTGATCGTCGATGGGATCGCCGAGATCCAGGGCACCCCGCCGAACGCCCTCCGCGTGGTGATCGCGCCGGCCAAGGCGGTCCTCCACGTGACCTCGCGCGTGCCGGCCGCCTGAACCGCGCAAGCCGACCGTCACCGTCCCGCCGCCCCACGCCCGCCGGACCCCGGCCGCTTGCTACATCGCGGTCCCCCGCAGCCTGCTACATCCCGACCGGGTGGCGCAGGACGTAGCCGGCCGGTATCTGCTCGTCCGCATGCCAGCGCGAACCGGTGCTCGACAGGCCGCTCGTGTCGTAGCGCATGCCATCGAGCGTCATGAACGCGTGGGCCGCGTTCGCGTAGACCGTGATCCACCGGCCGGCCCCCGCCTCGCCGTAGGACTCGAGTGCCGAGGAGTCCTCCGGCGCGCTCAGCGCGACGGCCGCATGCAGGACGTAGGAGACCGATCCCGAGCAGTCGTAGCCGGCCGCGTCAAACGACCCGTGGCCGCCGCCCCAGACGTACGGCAGCGTCGCGATCCTGTTGGCCGCGACCATCGCCAGCGCCAGCCGCTCCACCACGCCCACCGGCGGCGCCGGCGCCGGGGCCGGAGCCGCGGCCAGGCCGAGGGCCGCCGAGACGCCGCCGCCTCCAATCGACGCCAACGCGATACGCCCGCCCGCCGGACGCGCGGCCCGCGGCCCGCGCCAGCGCCCACGAGGACGGGTCGTTCCGACCCCCACCGCGACGGGCCCACCCGTCGCGCCGGCGAGCAGTGGAGGCGCAGCCACGCCGCCGTCGACCCCGGCGCTCAGGCTCGCGCCTGCCGCCGCTCCCTGGCCCGCCCGCGCACTCCGCGAGCTGCTGACGAGGGCCAACGGCACGACGCAGCCCGCGAACACCGCGAGCCGGCTCCTGACGAGTCGGGCCGTCCGCGACCCGCCGGGCGGCGGCGAGCACGACCTGCACGTACACCTCCGATTACGCCGTAGCCCCCGCACCCAGCCGTATTCGTTGCCCGGGGCCGCTGCCCTGCCGCCGCATCGAAGTGTCCGCCGGTCAGGGCGTGAACTTCACGGTGATCACGTCGCCGTCGGCGATCGCGTAGTCGCGTCCCTCGAGCCGCAACGTCCCCCGGTCGCGCGCCGGTGCGTAACCGCCGGCCTCGACGAGCCCCTCCCAGCCGATCACCTCGGCCCGCACGAACCCCCGCTGGATGTCCGAGTGGATCTGCCCGGCCGCGTGCCAGGCGGTCAACCCCCGGCGCAGATGCCACGACTGGGCCGGCTTGGCCTCGCCCGCCGTGAAGAAGGCGATCAGCTCGAGCAGGTCGAAGGCTCCCCGCACGACCCGCTGGAGTCCGGATTCGCCGACCCCGAGACCCTCGCGCATCGCCTGGGCCTCGTCGTCGTCGAGCTCGCCGAGCTCGGCCTCGATCCGCGCGGAGACCGCCACGACGCCCGCGCCCTGGGCCGCCGCGTGGTCGGCTATCGCCTGCGGCACGGCGTCCGATCCCTCGTCGACGTTCGCCACGAAGAGGACCGGCTTGGCGGTCAGCGGGCCGAGCAGCCTGAGCGCGTCGGGAGCATCTGCCGGCGGCGGGATGCTCCGCGCGGGACGACCCGACCCGAGCGCGTCGATCAGCTTCTCGAGCCACGCCTGCTCTGCGATCGCCGCCCGGTCTCCGCCGCGAGCCGTCCGCACGACGCGGTCGATCCTCCGCTCGGCCTGCTCGAGGTCGGCGAGGATCAGCTCCGTCTCGATCGTCTCGATGTCGGCGAGCGGATCCACCCTGCCCTCCGGGTGGATCACGTTGTCGTCGGTATGGGCCCGGACGACGTGGAGGATCGCGTCCGTCTCGCGGATGTTCGCGAGGAACTTGTTGCCCAGGCCCTCACCCGAGGACGCGCCGGCGACGAGCCCCGCGATGTCGTGGAAGTAGACGGTGTCATAGACCAACTCGCTCGCCCCCAGCGTCTCCGCGACTCGCTGGAGGCGCTCGTCGACGACCGGCACGACCGCGACGTTCGGCTCGATCGTCGTGAACGGATAGTTCGCCGCCTCCGCCCCGGCCTGCGTCAGGGCGTTGAAGAGCGACGACTTGCCGGCGTTCGGCATGCCCACGATCCCGATCTTCATCGCTCGATCGCTCCGCTGGAAGCGCTTCTCGCCAGCGGTCCGGTTCCCCCGATCAGCAGGCCGAGCACGGCCCCAGCCGCCACGTCCGACGGATGGTGGACGCCGAGGCGCAACCGCGAGGCCGCCAGGGCGAGCGCCAGCGCGTAGAGCCCGACCGCCGGCCCGCCGGCCCGCGAGAACGCCCGCGCGCCCGCGAACGAAGTCGCCGCGTGCGTGCTCGGAAAGCTCAACTGCGTCGGCGTCGAGACCAGCCCGTCCGCCGGCCGCCCCCGCCCGACGACGAGCTTGACGATCAGGTTCGCGGCGTATGCCGCCGCGACCCGCCCGGTCGCCGACCGCCAGACCGACCGCCGCTCGGCTGCACCGAGCACGGACATGCTCCCGCCGAGCGCGAACCAAACTCCCCCGAAATCACCGATCCGAGAGAATCCTGCCGTCCATCCGGCGCTTCGACCAGCCCGCAGCAGTCCCGCTACGCGCGCGTCGATCTTGCCGGGATCCGCCGTCCGGAGTCGCAGGGCCTGCTCAGGCGCCGAAGCCGACCCGGGGCTCATCCGAGTCGGTGCGCACGAAGACGACCTGGGCCAGGTCGAGCTGAACGGTGGCGTCCTCGCAGACCAGCTTGTACCAGCCCCGCTCGGAATCGAGCGCCGTCTCCAGCGCCTCGCGGTCGGCGGCCTGGACGCGAGCGGCGAGCACCTGCCCGCCGGTGAAACCGATCGAGATGCGCTGGGGCTTGGGGGTTGCCATCAGTGTGCGGGCTCCACGAGTTCGGTGAGGACACCACCGCACGCGGCGGGGTGCAGGAAGGCTACGCGTGACCCGCGCAGGCCGGGCCGGGCCGCCTTGTCGATCAGGCGGACGCCCTCACCGGCGAGCTTTGCCAGAGCCGCGTCGATGTCGGCGACCTGATAGGCGACGTGGTGCATGCCGGGTCCCTTCTTGGCGAGGAACCGGCCGATCGGCGTGTCCTCGGCGAGCGGGGCGAGCAGCTCGATGTGGCTGTCTCCGATGTCCAGCAGCACCGCTTCGACGCCCTGGGACTCGACCGTCTCCCGGTGGGTGAGCGTCATCCCGAAGGTCGAGGACAGCAGCGCGACGGCCGGCTCGAGGTCGGCGACGGCCACCCCGACATGGTCGATGCGGTCAAACACAAGCCCGGAGTGTAGTTGGAGCTGACGGCGCGGCTCAGGTTTCCGCCGGCCCGCCGACGGCGCCGCCGCTGCGGCGGAAGGCGGCGATCGACGGCCGCCGCGGCACCTCGGCCATGATCCGATCGATCGTCGGCCGGTCGAGCACCTCGTTGCGCAGCAGTTCGCTCGCCAGCTCCTCCAGCTGCGGCCGGTTGGCCTCGATCAGCTCGCGGGCGGCCTGGCGGGCCTCGTGGACGACCTGCTCGCGCTCCTCGTCGCGGATCCGCAGCGTGATGTCGGACACCGTCCCGGCCGCATCGGTCCCGATCACGGCGCCCGAGGTTCCCATCGCGTAGTCGGCGATCATCGCCCGCGCGATGTCCGCCACCCGCCGCAGGTCGTCGGCCGCGCCGGTCGTCACGTCGCCGAAGACGATCTGCTCGGCCGCCCTGCCACCGAGCAGCATCGTCATGAAGTCGACGAGCTCGTCCCGCGTCTTCAGGTACCGGTCCTCGTCCGGGAGGTTCAACGTGTACCCCAGCGCCCGGCCCCGCGGGACGATCGAGATCTTGTGGACCCGATCGACGCTCGGCAGCAGCTCGGCACAGAGGGCGTGGCCGGCCTCGTGGTAGGCGACGACTGTCCGCTCGTGATCGGAGAGGACCCGGCGCGACTGCGCGCCCGCGATGATCCGCTCGAGCGCGTGGTCGAAGTCCACCATCTCGATCTCCTCGGCCGCCCGCCGGGCCGCGAAGATCGCCGCCTCGTTGCAGATGTTCGCCAGGTCGGCCCCCGTCAGCCCGCTCGTCTGGCGGGCGATCAGGCCGAAGTCGACCGACTCGACCCGCTTGTCGCGAGTGTGGACCTCGAGGATCAGCTCCCGGTCGCGCACATCCGGCGGGGCGACGTAGATCTGGCGGTCGAAGCGGCCCGGCCGCAGCAGAGCCGGGTCGAGCTTGTCGAGCAGGTTCGACGCCGCGATCACGACCACGCGACCCGTCGAGTGAAAGCCGTCCATCTCGATCAGCAGCTGGTTGAGCGTCTGGTCCTTCTCCCCGGAGATATCCATCCCCCTGCGGCCGCCGACCGCGTCGAGCTCGTCGATGAAGATGATCGCCGGCTCGTTCTTGCGCGCGATCCGAAACAGCCGACGCACCCGGGACGCCCCGAGGCCGGCGAACATCTCGACGAACGACGCCGCCGACTGCGAGTAGAAGCGGGCGCCCGACTCGTGGGCGACGGCCTTCGCCAGCAGCGTCTTCCCCGTCCCCGGGGGTCCGTGCAGGAGGACCCCGCGCGGGACCCGCGCGCCCAGCTTGGCAAAGCGAGCCGGGTCCCGGAGAAACTCGACGATCTCCTCGAGCTCGGCCTTGGCGTCCTCGACCCCGGCGATGTCCGCCCAGCCGACCGCCATGTCCGAAGCCGGCTTGATCTCCTGCGGCTTGGTCTTCGGCATCAGCGTCATCGTCTTCGAGATCAGCGCGACCATCGCGACCATGAAGAGGATCGTCGCCAGCGGGATCCAGCTCGTCGCGTCGGTCTGCAGCTGGCTGATGAAGCTCGCGAGTCCGGTTGCCATCGTCAGGCCTCTATCGGCAGCTCCCACCCCGACTTGATCGCCCGCGTCCCCCGTCGTGCCGCCCGACCCCGCCGATCCGCTCGCGAGTCCCACGCCGAACGCCCCCCGAGCCGCTCGCGCCGCTGTGTGAACCTCGTCACAGCGCCCACCCCCTGCCGCGGTTAGTGTCCGCCCGAGGGGTTCGATCAAAGTATCGACGAAAGGAACGTGATGACCAGGACGATGCGGATCCTCGCCGTCTTCCTCGTGGCCTGCCTGATCGGCGGCGGCGTTGGCGCAGCGGGAGCCTCGACCTCAGCCGGCAAGGCCAGGGCGGCGGCGAAGGCGAAGGCGAAGGCGAAGAGCAAGGCGCCGAAGCGCGGCAAGACAGGAGCTCGCGGTCCCGCAGGTCCCGCCGGTCCCGCCGGGCCGGCCGGCCCAGCCGGCGTCAAGGGTGCGACCGGCGCCACAGGTCCCGCGGGCCCCGCCGGCCCCGCCGGCCCCGCGGGCACCAGCCTCTGGGCGAAGGTCTCGGCCACAGGCGCGCTGATCAACGGCTCGGGCACGACCGGCATCACGAAGACCGGCTCCGGCCGCTACACCGTCACGTTCAACAGGTCGATCGGCACCTGCGGCTACCTCGGCACGATCAATACGACCAGCCTCAGCGATCCCGGACCCGGAAGCTCGTCGATCCTCGTCGGGCAGAACGGCGACGCCAGCGTCTTCGTGCGCACGGCGACCCCCTCCGGAGCCGGCAGCCTCGCGGTCGACGACGACCGGCCGTTCACGGTGGCCGTGGTCTGCTAGACGGCTGAGTCGTCGGCTCGGTCAGGGTGCGCCGGGTCCGGTCGGGTCGGTCGGGCGGGTTAGGTCGGTCGGGCAGGGTCGGGCCGTCGGGCAGGGTCGGGTCGGTCGGGCAGGGTCAAGTCGGTCGGGCAGGGTTAGGTCGGTCGGGCAGGGTCGGGTCGGGTCGGGTCGCTTCGGTGATCCGGCCCGGCCGCGGCCGGGCGCCAAGACCGCGCGCAGGACGCCGAGACCGGGCGGCAGGACGCCGAGACCGGGCGGCAGGACGCCGAGACCGCGCGCAGGACGCCGAGACCGCGCGCAGGACGCTGAGGCCGCGCGGCAGGACGCCGAGCCCGCGCGCAGACGCCGTGAGAGAGGTGGGCACCAGGGCGACTCCCCGAGTTGGCGAGCGCGGTCAGGACGCGGAGCCGAGCATCCCGACCGTGAGGTCGCGGAAGAACTCGGCCGCGAAGCCGAGGTCGCGGACATCGATCCGCTCGTCGGCCCCGTGGATCAGCCGGTCTGTGTCGTAGCGGGTTTCGTGGAGATGGGGAAAGAACCCGTAGGCCGTGCACTCGGGGAAGGCGTCGCGGAAGGTCCTCGAGTCGGTGAACCCCGGAAGCACGACCGGCGCCAGCAGGGCCTCGGGATCACGAGCGGCGATCCACTGGCCGATGAACTCGGTCATCGGAGACGCGACCGGCGACCGGTTGCCGATCACCTGTTCTGTGAAGTCGAGTCTGTACCCGTCGTCACCGAGGACCTCCCTGATTCGCACGAGCGTCTGCGCCTCGCCGAGCCCGGGCGGGACACGGCAGTCGACCTGAAGGGCGGCCGTCGCGGGGATCACGTTGATCTTCTGCGAGGCCGAGATCCGCGTTGGAGCCATCGAGACGCCCATCATCGGCTCGAGCAGCGGCGCGAGGCGGGGCTCGGTCGAGCGGATCCGGTCGAGCACGGCGTGCAGATCCCCGTCGGTCGACTCGCCGATCGCCTCGAGGAAGGCCCGTGGCTCGGCCCCGAGGTCGTACTCCGGCTGGCCGGCGCCGAGACGCTCGAGGAAGGGGGCCATCTTGAGCAGGGCGTTGTCGCCGAGACGCGGCATCGACGCGTGGCCGGCGACGCCGTCGGTGGTCAGCGTGAAGCGGAAGACCCCCTTCTCGGCGCAGCCGAGGCAGTACAACCGTCGCCCCGCGTATTCGAGGATGCCACCGCCGCCCTCGTTGACGAGCATGTCGCAGCGAACCTTGTCCGGGTGGGTCGCAGTCAGCCATTGGGCGCCCTCGGAGCCGCCGGTCTCCTCGTCGACGACGCAGACGACCAGCAGCGTTCCCCGAGCCGGACGCCACCCGGACTCGGCGAGCGAGACCGCCGCGGCGACCTCGGCGGCCGTCTGGGACTTCATGTCGAGGGCTCCCCGACCCCAGACGTGGCCGTCCTCGAGGTCGCCCGACCACGGATCGTGAGTCCAGTCGGCCGGGGTCGCGAGGACGGTGTCGACGTGCGAGAGCAGGCAGAGCGTCGGTCCGTCGGCGAGCCCGTCCAGACGGGCGACGAGGTTCGGGCGGGGCTCGGTGCGTCCGAGCAGCTCGCAGGAGAAGCCGGCTTGCGTCAGGACACCTGCAAGGTATTCCTGAGCGGCGCGCTCGTCGCCGGGCGGGTTGACCGTGTTGAAGCGAATCAGCCGCTGGAGGAGGCCCGTCGCGGCGCTCTGCAGATCCTCGCCCATCCGGCAGAGGTTACGCGGATTTTCCAGCGCTCCGTTCCCGCGGGCACTAGGGTAGGCCCTACGGATCGGGACGTTCGAGGAGGACCGAGGTCGAAGTGCCCGCAGCTCTGCAGGGACGTGGCAGACTGTCTCGTGGTCGGGGCCGGCGCTGAGCACTCAGATCATGGCCGACGCCGAGCTCGGCGTCACGGGGCTCCAAGCCGACGGAGGCGAGATCGCCGCGCGGTCGCCGCTCGCCCTCTTCTGGCGCCGCTTCCGCAAGGACCGGGTGGCCGTCGTGTCGCTCGGCTTCATCATCTTCCTGATCCTCCTGGCCGCCGCCGCGCCACTCGTCGTCGCGCTGGTCGGGATCCCTGGTCCGACGGTCCAGAACCTCAGCCTGACGGACGCCTTCGGCAGCCCCCTCGGCCCCGGCAGTGGACATCCGTTCGGAGTCGACGAGCTGGGACGAGATGTCATGGCTCGAGTCATCTACGGAACGCGCGTCTCGCTCGAGGTGGGGATCATCGGCACAGCCATCGCGACGACGATCGGCACCGCGCTCGGCCTGATCGCCGGCTTCTACCGCGGCGCGATCGACACGATCCTCTCCCGCTTCACCGACGTCGTGCTCTCCTTCCCCGTGCTCGTCCTCGGCCTCGGCCTCGGCGCGGCGTGCGGCGTGCGCGGCTGTGCCGGAGGCCTGATCCAGCCGGGCCTGGGCACGATCCTCTTCATCATCGCGATCGTCAACTGGACCTACGTCTACAGGATCGTCAGGGGACAGGTACTCTCGCTGCGGGAGAAGGACTTCGTAGAGGCGGCCCGCGCGCTCGGCGCGTCGGATTCGCGAATCATCTTCCGCGAGATCCTGCCCAACCTGATCGCACCGTTGATCGTCTACTCGAGCCTCCTGATTCCGCTCAACATCCTGCTCGAGGCCGGCCTGTCGTTCCTCGGTGTCGGGATCCGGCCGCCGACCGCGAGTTGGGGGCAGATGATCGCCGACGCGACCAACATCTTCCAGACGGCGTGGTGGTACATGACGTTCCCAGGACTTGCGCTCCTGCTGACCGTCCTGGCCTTCAACCTGCTCGGCGACGGCCTGCAGGACGCACTGAATCCAAGGTCCGGCCGATGACGGGGCAAACGTCGCGACCGGCATGTCAAGAGAAGGGATACGCGAGATGTCGCATCTGATCAACAGGCGGGCCTTCACCGCGGTCGGGCTCGCCGCCGCCGCGGCGACGCTCGCCGCGTGTGGCTCGGGCTCGAGTTCGGGCTCGAATACGAACACCCTCAAGGCGCTTCCGCTGAAGCCGGGCGAGTCGCCGACCCAGCAGCAGATGTACGACGGCAAGAAGGGGGGGACGCTGCAGGTCTACAACCAGGAGGACTTCGAGCACCTCGACCCCGGCGCGGCGTACTTCTCGGTCGACTATGAGGCGATGTACGCGACCCAGCGGCCGCTCTACGCCTACATGCCCAACAACGACACGCTCGCCAGTCCCGACCTCGCCACCGCCCAGCCGACGATCTCAGACGGCGGCAAGACGGTGACCGTCCACATCAAGCCGAACGTCTTCTTCGGCCCGCCCGTGAACCGCGCCGTGACGTCGGCCGACGTGAAATACGCGATCGAGCGGGGCGCGAACCCCAACATCGGGAACGCGTACTTCGGCCCGTACTTCGGCGCGATCGTCGGTGCCGAGGACGCCAAGGGCAAGGTGATCGCCAACGGCGGCCCGATCCCGGGGATCACGACCCCGAACCCGACGACGATCGTCTTCAAGCTGACCACGCCGACCGCGTCGCTCCTCGTCGGGGCGCTCAGCCTGCCGCTGTCGGCCCCGGTGCCCGAGAGCTTCGCCAAGCCGATGGACGCCCAGAAGCCGACCACCTACGGCTCGAAGTACGTCGTCGCGACGGGGCCGTACATGTTCAAGGCGAACCCCAAGACCGGCCAGTTCCTCAACATCGGCTACCTGCCCGGCAAGTCGTCGACGCTCGTGCGCAACCCCAACTGGAATCCGAAGAGCGACCCCCGGCCGGCATACCTCGATCAGATCAACATCAACGTCGGCGGCGACCAGACGGTGATCGGTCGGCAGGTCCTGACGGGCACCAACACGCTGGAGAACGACACGCCGGCCAACACGATCGTCAAGCTCGCCTACCAGAAGTACCCGTCGCAGATCGTCTTCACGCCGGGCGCCGGCGACCACTACATGGCGGTCGACAACCAGCACGGGCCGTTCAAGAACGTCAACATCCGGCGGGCGGTGTGGGCCGCGATCGACCGCAACGCGGTCGTCCGCGTGCTCGGCGGGACGCTCGTCGCCGCGCCGATGACGCACTTCATCTACCCGGGCGTCGCCGGCTACGACCAGTCGGGCGGAGCCGCGGGGCCGAACGTCCCGTGGAACGTGAACCCGGGCGGCAACCTCGCGGTGGCGATGAAGTACATGAAGGCCGCGGGCTACCCGACGGGCAAGTACACGGGCACGGCGACGATCCAGTACGTCGGTGAGAACGCGCCGACGGCGACCGCTCGGGACGAGATCGGCGTGCAGGCGCTGACGGCGCTCGGCTTCAAGGTGCACGCGACGTACGTCGACCAGGCGACGATGTACTCGAAGTACTGCGGCGTGCCGGCGCAGAACATCGATGCCTGCCCGAACGTCGGCTGGATCCGCGACTTCGCCGATCCGCAGACAGTCCTCTACGTGCCGTTCTGGGGACCGGGGATCGTCCCGACCAACAACTCCAACTGGGGACAGGTCAACGATCCGAAGATCAACGCAGCGATGGACAAGGCAGCACTCGTGGTCGGCGACGCCGCCCGCGCCCAGGCCTGGGCGAACGTCGACAGGATGCTCGTCGACCAGGCCGTCGCGATCCCGGAGGACTTCGACCTCCAGCCGAACATCGAAGGCAGCGCCGTGCGCGGGATCTCCGACATCTGGGACATCGGGACGTGGGACTACTCGTTCACGTCGCTGAAGTAGGTCTCGCCGAGCCCCTCGGAGGGTCCCCGCCCCGGCGGGACCCTCCGGCGGGGGCGGGCCGTCCGCGGCCGGCGCGCACCAGACCATGCTGACCTTCATCATCCGCCGACTCCTCTGGGGCATCCTTGCGATGGCGATCGTCGTCGCCGTCACCTTCCTGCTCTTCTATCTCCTGCCGTCGGCCAATCCGGCGGTCCTGCGGGCCGGGCGCAACGCGAACCCGCAGACGATCGCCTACATCTCGGCGGAGCTCGGCCTCGACAAGCCGATCTACACGCAGTTCTGGGACTACGTGAAGAACATCGTCCTCCACTTCGACCTCGGCTACAGCTACTACAGCTCGGCATCCGTGACGAGCCTGATCGCCGACCGCCTGCCGGCGACGATCTCGCTCGCGGGCGGGGCGATCGTCGTGACCCTGCTGGCCGGGATCCCCGTCGGGATCATCTCGGCGATCAAGCGGCGGACCTTTTTCGACCGGGCGGCGATGGGCACCGCCCTGGTCTTCGTCAGCGCGCCGATCTACTGGCTCGGGCTGATCGCCCTGTACCTGTTCGCCGCCGACATCGGCCGCTTCAAGGTCTTCGACGGCTCCGGCAGCTACGTCGGCCTGAGCACCGACCCCGGACGCTGGTTCGGGTCGCTGATCCTCCCGTGGATCGTGCTCGCGGCGACGCTGGCGGCGGTCTACGCGCGGGTTCTCAGAGGGTCGCTGATCGACGTCATGGGCGAGGACTACATCCGCACGGCGAGAGCCAAGGGGCTGAGCGAGCGCCGGGTGATCATGCACCACGGGGTCCGGTCGGCGATCACGCCGATCGTCACGCTGATCGGTCTCGACGTCGGCTCGCTGCTGGGCGGCGCCGTGCTCACCGAGTCGGTCTTCGACATCCCCGGGATCGGCCGCCTCAACTACATCGCGATCGCCCACTCGGATTTCCCGATCGTCCAGGGGACGGTCCTCCTGGCGGCGCTGTTCATCATCACCGCGAACATCGTCGTCGACATCGCCTACGCGTTCCTCGATCCGCGGGTGCGCCCGTCGTGAGCACCGGCACGCCACCGCCGCTGCTCGAAGTCGAGGATCTGCGGGTCGAGTTCCCGACCGAGGACGGGCTCGTCCACGCGGTCGACGGGATCTCCTACTCGGTCGGCCGGGGACAGACGCTCGGGATCGTCGGGGAGTCAGGGTCGGGAAAGACGGTCTCCTCGTTGACGACGATCGGCCTGACGCGGACCCAGGGTGCCCTGGTCTCGGGACAGATCCGCTTCGAGGGGCGCGACCTGCTCAGCCTGTCGGACGAAGCGCTGCGCGGCATCAGGGGCAACGACATCGCGATGATCTTCCAGGACCCGCTCTCGGCGCTCCACCCGTTCTACCGGGTCGGCGCCCAGCTCGTCGAGGCGATCCGCGCCCACCGGGACGTCGCCCGGCGGGCGGCGCGGGCGGAGGCGGTCGAGCTGCTCGAACTGGTCGGGATGCCCGACCCCAAGCGGCGGGTCGACGGGTATCCGCACGAGTTCTCGGGGGGGATGCGCCAGCGGGCGATGATCGCGATGGCGCTCGCCAACCAGCCGAAGCTGCTGATCGCCGACGAGCCGACGACCGCGCTCGACGTGACGGTCCAGGCACAGATCCTCGCCCTTCTCGCCCGCCTCCAGCGAGAGCTCGAGATGGCGATCATCATCATCACCCACGACCTCGGGGTGGTCGCCGAGGTGGCCGACCACATCGCCGTGATGTACGCCGGGCGAATCGTCGAGTCGGCGCCGACCGGGGAGATCTTCCGTGCGCCGGAGCACCCCTACACGTGGGGCCTGCTGCGCTCGATCCCGTCGCTCGACCGCGACCGCGACGAGGACCTCGTGCCGGTCTCCGGGCGACCGCCGAGCCTGATCCACCGGCCGTCGGGATGCCATTTCCACCCGAGGTGTCCGTACTCGCAGCCAGAGCACGCCCGCATCGACCCGCAGATCGCCCCGGTCCCCGGGCGGCCGGACCACGGCGTCGCCTGCCTGCTGGCGGCGAGCGCCCGCGAGCGGATCTGGGCCGAGCTGCGCAGCGGTCGCGACGCCGAGGGGGCGGCCGGGGCGGCCGGGGTCAAGACGTCCGAGGTCGCCTCAGACGCGGAGCCGATCACGACGGCGACGGAGGCAGAGTCGTGAGCCCGGCGACCGAGCCGCTGGTCGAGGTTCGCGACCTGGTCAAGCACTTCCCGATCACCCGGGGCATCCTCCTCGGCCGGAAGGTCGGAGCCGTCAGGGCGGTCGACGGGCTGAGCTTCGAGGTCCGGCGTGGCGAGACGCTCGGGATCGTCGGCGAGACCGGCTGCGGCAAGTCGACGACCGCCCGCCTCGTGATGCGGCTGCTCGACCCGACGGCCGGGGAGATCCGCTTCGAGGGCGAGGACATCACCCGCCTGAAGGGCGCGGAGCTCAAGAAGCTGCGGCGGGAGATGCAGATGATCTTCCAGGACCCCTACTCGGCGCTCAACCCCCGCAAGACGGTCGGATCGGTGATCTCCGACCCGTTCAGGATCCACAAGCTCGAGCCGGATGCCGACGTCCTCAAGCGGAAGGTCCAGGAGCTGATGGACACCGTCGGCCTGAACCCCGAGCACTACAACCGCTATCCCCACGAGTTCTCGGGCGGCCAGCGCCAGCGGATCGGGATCGCCAGGGCGCTGGCACTCAAGCCGAAGCTGATCATCGCCGACGAGCCGGTCTCGGCACTCGACGTCTCGATCCAGGCGCAGGTGCTGAACCTCCTGCGGACGCTCCAGCGGGAGTTCGGGATCACGCTGATCTTCATCGCCCACGACCTCTCGGTCGTCCGCCACATGTGCGACCGCGTGATGGTCATGTACCTGGGCCGGGCGGCCGAGCTCGCGCCGAGCGAGTCGCTCTACCACTTCCCCCGCCATCCCTACACCGGCGCGCTCCTCTCGGCCGTCCCGGTGGCCGACCCGTCCGGGGCGGGACGGGAGCGGGCGATCCTCGGCGGGGACGTCCCGAGCCCGGCCAACCCGCCGTCGGCCTGCCGCTTCCACACGCGCTGCTCGAAAGCCCAGGAGAAATGCGCGGTCGACGACCCGCCGCTCGAGGACAAGGGAAACCGGACGCTCGCCGCCTGTCACTTCCCGCTGACCCGCGACGAGGCCGATGCCCTGCTGCCGGCGGCGCTGGTGCGCTCGCGCAAGCGGTAGGCGCGGGCGGGCCTCCTCCCGGGAAGTACCTGCAAACTCGAGCAACCACGCGACCACGCAACCACGCAACCACCGCTCGCGACGACGGTCGCCATCCCCTCAATCCCGACGCGCGCTCGAGCCGCCGGTCGGGGCGCCGCCGGCGGCGGGCTCGGGGAGCTCCCGGCCCGAGCTGAGCGGGCTGGCTGGGGAGCGGGCCGTCCCACCAAGCTCTGCCGGCGTGACGTTCAAGGGGTGGTGACACGCGGCCAGGTGGCCACCAGGGTATTCGGCGAGCGGCGGCTCGACCTCGCTGCAGAGCGCCGTGGCATGCGGGCAGCGGGTGTGGAAGCGGCAGCCCGACGGCGGGTCGATCGGGTTGGGAGGCTCGCCGGAGAGCACCGTCCGCGCACGCGCCCGGTTCTCGCGGGGGTCGGGAATCGGGATCGCGGCGAGCAGGGCGCTCGTGTAGGGGTGGATCGGCTTGGTGTAGAGCTCGTCGGCCGACGAGAGCTCCATGACCTTGCCGAGGTACATCACCGCGACCCGATCGGAGACGTGGCGGACGACCGAAAGGTCGTGGGCGACGAAGATGTAGGACAACCCGAGTGTCTCCTGGAGCTCCTCGAGCAGGTTGATGACCTGGGCCTGGATCGAGACGTCGAGTGCCGAGACCGGCTCGTCGAGGAGGATCAGCCTCGGCTCGACGGCGAGCGCCCGGGCGATCCCGATGCGCTGGCGCTGGCCGCCGGAGAACTCGTGGGGGAAGCGGTTGAGGTGCTCGGGGTTCAGGCCGACCTGGGCGACCAGCTCGCGGCTGCGGGCCTCGAGCTCGTCGCGGGCGACGCCGCGCGCCCGCAGGGGTGTCGCGATGATCTGGGCGATCCGCTTGCGCGGGTTCAGAGAGGCCTGTGGATCCTGGAAGACCATCTGCATCTCGTGGCGGATCGGCTGGAGCTCGCGCCGGCCGGCGGATGTGATGTCGCGGCCGCGGAAGCGGACGACCCCGGCTGTCGGGGGCGCGAGGCGGACGATCGAGCGGATCAGGGTGCTCTTGCCGCAGCCGGACTCCCCGACGATGCCGAGCGTCTCGCCCTCGGTCAGGCGCAGCGAGACGTCATCGACGGCGTGGACGTTGCCGGTCGTCCGGCTGAGGACGGCGCCCGACTTGATCGGAAAGTAGACCTTGAGGTGCTCGACCTCGAGCAGCGGGCCGGCGCTCACGAGATCACCGTCTCGCCGGTCGCGAGGCCGATCAGGCCGTCGACGACCCGGCGCCGGCGTTTGTCGGCCGGGTCGAGGAAGCACCGGTCGAGGTGGTCGGGGCTCTCGGCGAGTCGCGCCTCGAGCGCCGGGGGCTGGGTGCAGACGGCGAAGGCGTGGGGGCAGCGGGGACGGAAGTGGCAGCCGGCCGGAGGGTCGAGGAGGGACGGAGGCTGTCCGGGGATCGCCGGGAGGCGGGCCGTGCGGACGCGGTCGACCCGTGTGATCGAGCCGAGCAGACCCCAGGTGTAGGGATGCTGGGGGTCGTAGAAGAGCTGGTCGAGGGTCCCCTGCTCGATGATCTGCCCGGCGTACATGACGATGATCCGGTCGGCGATGTCGGCGACGACCCCGAGATCGTGCGTCACGAGGAGGATCCCGGCCCCGGTCTCCCGCCGCAGCAGGCCGAGCTCCTCCATGATCTGGGCCTGGATCGTCACGTCGAGGGCCGTCGTCGGCTCGTCTGCGATCAGCAGGCTCGGCGAGCACGAGAGGGCCATCGCGATCATCACCCGCTGGCGCATCCCGCCGGAGAACTCGTGCGGAAACGAACGGCTGCGGTCCTTCGCACGGGGCATCCCGACCCGCTCCATCAGCTCGACCGCCCGGTCCATCGCGGCCTGGTGGGTGACGTCGTCGTGGGCGCGGATCTGCTCGACGATCTGCTCGCCGACCCGGGTGACCGGGTTGAGCGAGCTCATCGGGTCCTGGAAGATCATCGCGATCTCGGCACCCCGGACCTCGCGCAGGGTCGCCTGGCTGGCGCCGATCAGCTCCCGACCGGAGAGCAGCGCGGACCCTGAGATCGTGGCGTTCGGCGATTGGGTCAGGCCCATCAGCGTGAGCCCGGTGACCGACTTGCCGGAGCCGGACTCGCCGACGACGGCGACGACCTCGCCGCGTCCGACGGTGAAGGACGCGCCCTCGACCGCGCGGACGACGCCCTGCTCGGTCCGAAACGAGACGCTCAGGCCGTCGACGACGAGCAGCGGCGGCGGGTCGCTCCCGCTCCTCGGCGCGCCGGCCCCGCCGGTCGGCGCACCGGCCCCGCCGATCGAGGCGCCGACGCGCGCCGGCCCTTCGCGGTTGGGCTGGTCGCTCACGACGACAGCCGGATTCGCGGGTCGAGCGCCGCGTAGAGGATGTCGACGAGCGCCGAGAGGGCGACGACGGCGAACGCGGCGAACACGGTGACGACGAGGATCGGCGGGACGTCGAGCCGGCCGATCGAGTCGCCGACGTACTTGCCGACGCCGTTGATGTTGAAGACCTCCTCGATCAGGATCGTCCCGCCACCCAGCAGCGACGCGAAGTCGAGGCCCCAGAGCGAGATCAGGGGGATCATGCTGTTGCGCAGGGCGTGGCGGACGAGGACCCGCCGCTCGGAGATGCCCTTGGCCCGGGCCGTCCGGACGTAGTCCTCGCCGAGCGTGTCGAGCAGGCTCGACCGGAGGATCCGCGAGTAGATCCCGATGTAGAGGACGGCAAGCGTGATCCACGGCAGGAGGAGGTGACTGAACCAGGCGCCGGGGTCCCGCGTCAGGGGGACGTAGTCGCCGAGCGGAAAGAACTCGACCTTGTAGCCGAGGTAGTAGAGGGCGACCGCGCCGAGGAAGAAGGCCGGCATCGAGACGCCGATGAACGCGAGGACCGTCAGCGCGCGGTCGAGGTAGCGGCCGGCCCGGATCGCCGAGAGAACCCCGAACAGGACGCCGAACAACAGCCAGATCACGGCTCCGCCGATCGTCACCGAGAGCGTCGCCGGGAGGTCGTGGATGACGGTCTGGTCGACGTTGAGCTGCTGGGTGTAGGAGATCACCGACCCGTCGAAGATCTTCTCCATCGTCTTGACGTATTGGACGTAGACCGGCTTGTCGAAGCCCCACTCCTTGCGGATCGAATCGACCTGGGCCGGCGTCGAGTAACTTGCCGGCGAGCCGGAAGGCCGGATCCCCGCTGGGGATCGCCTGGAAGATCAGGAAGGTCAGGACCGAGGTCGCGAACATCACGAGGATCGCCGAGCCGATCCGCCTGATCACGAAGCGGGCCATCAGCGCTCGATCCTGAGCTTGGCCCGCGGGTCGAGGGCGTCGCGGACCCCGTCGCCGAAGATGTTGATCCCGAGCACGCATAGGACGAGCATCGTTCCGGGCACGAGGGTCAGGTGGATCGCGCCGGGGATCAGCCGGGTGCCGTCGCCGATCATCGTCCCCCAGGACGGATTGGGCGACTGGACGCCGGCGCCGAGGAAGGACAGGGCCGCCTCGAGGAGGATCGACTGGGCGAGCTGGAGGGGGATCATCACGATCGCCAGGGTCGTCACGTTGGGGAGGATCTCGCCGGCCATGATCCGCATGTGACCGAGCCCCTGCTGGCGGGCGGCGTCGACGAAGTCGAGACCCCGAACCGAGAGCACCTTGCCGCGCACGGGCCGGGCGACGTAGGGGATGTAGACGATGCCGATGATGATCGCCGGGACGAGCAGCGTGCCGCCGTTGAGCTTGACGAACCCGAGGTCGAGGCCGCCGACGTTGATGATCACGCCGACCGCGGCGCCGAACACGATCACCGGATAGGCCCAGATCACCTCCAGCAGGCGGCTGATCAGGCCGTCGACGAAGCCGCGGAAGTAGCCGGCGACGATCCCGGCGAGCAGGCCGAGGACGATCGTGATCAGCGTGGCGACGCCGCCGATCTCGAGCGAGTTGCGACCGCCGTAGAGCAGCCGAACGGCGACGTCGCGGCCGTTGGCGTCAGCCCCGAGGAAGAACCGGCCGTGCCAGGTCGGGCCGACCGGGAGGCCGGTCAGCGAGACGACGTCGACGGTCTTGCCGCCGACCCGGACGGTGTCCGTCACGTGGTTGGCGTACGGCGTCGTGTGGGCGACGTCGCTCGCGTAGATCGGGGCCAGCAGGCAGAGCACGACGATTCCGACGAAGAGCAGACCGAAGGCGAGGGCCACGCGATTGCGCCGCAGCCGCCGCCAGGCGATCTGGTAGGGCCCCATCTCGGGGGCGAGGCCAACCGCCGAGTCGCGGTCGAGCTCGGGTTCGAGTGTGCCGGAGAACGCCGTCCCTGTCGTCGTCGCGGGGTCTATGCCCGTGTCCTTTCCATTCGTCGATGACCCGGGGCGACGGGCGCTCGCCCCGGGACGCCTGCCGTCCTACTTGGTCAGCTGGATCGAGCTCCAGTCGATCCCGTAGAGCGGAATGAAGTCGAGCGCGGCGAAGTTGACCCGCGACGAGGCGAACTTCGGCCACTGCTGGTAGCCGTAGACCGCCTCGTAGGCCTGCTTGGCGACGTACTCGTCGAGCGCCTGCCAGCGGGCCGAGACCGTGCTCAGCTGGGCAGCCGGGACCTTGCCGAGGGCCTTCAGCTCGCTGTCGATGTGCGGGTCCTTGACCTGGCTGAAGTTCTGGTTGTTGGTCGACTGGATCGACGAGCTGTCGAGCAGCAGGTAGAAGTCGATCGGGTTCGGGAAGTCCTGGTTCCAGTCGGCGAAGCCGGTCTGGGGGTTCAGCTTGAGGTTCCCGATCGTCGGGAAGTAGGTAGCGTCGGCAAGGATCTTCTCGGTCGCCTTGAAGCCGATCTGGTTGAGGACGCTGGCGTAGTAGTCGACGAACTCCTTGCGGGGCGAGCGCGTCTCACCGTAGACGTCGACCGGGGTCCCGGTCAGGCCGGCCTTGGCGACGAGCGCCTTGGCCGCGGCGATGTTGCCGCCCTTGCTCGGATCGCCGTACGGGCACGGCGCTGTCGGGTGGCCGACGATCCCCGGCGGGAGGAAGTAGCACCCGGGAGCGAAGTTGCCGCTGTCGAGGCGGGAGAGGGCCGGCTGGTTGAGCGCCTCGATGACCGCTTGGCGGGCGAGGATGTTGTTGAACGGGGGCCGCTTGGTGTTGAGGAAGAAGTAGAAGTTCTGCTGGATCGGCTGCTTGGCGAAATGGCTCGAGGCGGTGATCTGGGAGATCAGGGCCGGCGGGAGGGTGTCGCCGGGGTCGAAGATGTCGGCGGTGCCGTTGAGGACGCTCTCGGCCTCGGTCTGGTTGTTGGCCTCGATCTTCACGTTGACGTTGACGTGGGCCGGCGGGATCCCGGGGATCTGCTCGGCGTTGTAGGTCTGGTTGATCTGCATCGTGAACGACTGGTTGGGAACGACGTTCGTGATCTGGTACGCACCGACGCCGGGCGGCGGGCTGTTGGAGAGGTTCTTCATCGCCGTGCCGGATGGGACGATCGCCGATGACGGGAAGGCGAGCACGTTGTCGAACGCGCCGTACGGGGCGCTCAGGTTGATCGTGATCTTCCCGGTCGCGTCGTCGGTCGTGATTCCCGAGATCGTCGACGCGGTGCCCTTCTGGTAGGCGCTCGCGCCGACGATGTTGCCCGTGTAGAAGGCCGAGCCGCCCCAGTTGAGCTTGAGGGCCCGCTCGATCGAATACGTGAAGTCGCTGGCCTTGACGGCCGCGCCGTTGGAGAACTTGAGGCCCGGGCGGAGCGTCGCGGTGTAGGTCTTGCCGCCGTTGGAGACGGTCGGCACGGCGGTCGCGAGGCCGGGGATCACGGTGAGAGCGGCAGCCCCGTCCTTGTGGGCGTAGGTCACAAGGCCGGTGTAGGTCGGATAGGTCGCCTCAGCGGACTGGGTCGTGTACCCCAGCTGGGGGTCGAGGTAGTCGGGAGCCGTTCCCACGACGACGGTTGCCGCCGATGTCGCCTTGGCCCCCGACGAGCCGGATGTGCCGGACGTGCTCGAGGTCGACGAGCTGCTCGATGAGCTCCCGCAGGCGGCGAGCACGGCAGCCGACGCAAGGGCGATCGCGACGCCAGCAGGGACGCGGTGACTCTTCACGGATCCTTCCTCCTCCAAAGATTGACCAGATCGGCCACTGTAGCCGCAAAACGGGAGGATTTGTGTGGTTTTTCGCGCGGATCACGCGACAGCGGCGGATCTGCCGTCCGAATGGCCTGCCGACGGCGCTTCTCGCCGAATGGGTGTTCGTGATTGACAGCAGCCGGGAGTCGCCATAGTTTAGAGGCGGCTACGCAAACTGATCGTCTGGATGGAGTCAATATGCCCCTGCCTGCCGACACCCCGATTACCCAACTGGTCGACGCGATGCACCTCGACCAGGCCGCCGTCGATGCGCTCTCACCCGCCGCGAAGCAGGTCACGAAGGGCGAGCTGATGGCCCTCTGGGGGGCCCCCGACGAACAGGCCGCGCTGCAGACCTACCAGACCTCCGGCGGGACGTGGACGCCATCGCAGGCGACCGACGCGGCGCCGCTCGACCTCACGGTCAGCGACATCAAGGCGGTGCAGTCGCTCTTCAAGGACGCCGGTCCGTCGACGACCGACGAGCTGGCAAAGGCGGGAGGCACGACCGTGCAATGCTGCTGCTGTCCGTGCTGTTGCGCAACGACCGTGCTCGAGCCGTCCGTGCCGGTGGCCTGATACCACCGCGCAGCCGCGGGCCCCGGCGGCCGGCGGGCGAGACGTTGTGAAAGTTCTGCTCGTCTGGCCGAAGGCCCGCACCGACCCGGAGTGGGGCGGCGACCTCGGCGCGATCGCCGAGCCCCTCGCGCTCGAGTACCTGGCCGCCGGGGCCGGGAACGACGGTCACGAGGTCGAGATCCTCGACCTCCGGCTGCACCCCGGCGGCCTCGACGCCGTGCTGGCGAGGGTGCGCCCGGACGTCGTCGGCGTAACCGCCTTCTCGATGCACGTGCGGGCGGCGCTGGCGGTCTGCCGGCGGGTCCGCGAGCTCTGCCCGGAGTGCGCGACGGTCGCGGGCGGCCACCACGCGACGTTCCTGCCGGAGGATTTCTACGAGCCGGAGATCGACTGCGTCGTCTCGGGCGAGGGCGTCGGTCCGTTCCGGGCGATCCTCGCGGCGCTCGGCGACGGCCGGCCGCTGGCCGGCATCGCGGGGGTCTCGGCGCGGACCGACGGCGCGTTCACACGCTGCCCGCAGGCACTCGGCGACTTCGACGTCGACGCCCTGCCGGTGCCCGACCGACGGGTGACGGCGTCCGACCGGTCGAGCTACTTCATCGACTGGATGCGCCCGGTCGCTCTGCTGCGAACGAGCGTCGGCTGCCCGTACCGCTGCACGTTCTGCTCGCTGTGGCAGCTGATGGGCGGGCGCTACCACATGCGTGAGATCGCGTCGGTCGTGGCGGAGGCGGCGTCGATCGAGGAGGAGTTCGTGTTCCTCGTCGACGACGAGGCGTTCATCAACCGCAAGCGGATGGACGCGCTGGCAGCCGCGCTGAAGGCGGCTGGCGTGCGCAAGCGATTCTTCGCGTACTGCCGGATGGACACCCTGCTGCGCAATCGGGAGACGATCGCCGCCTGGCAGGAGATCGGCCTCGAGCGGCTGTTCATCGGCGTCGACGCGATCTCCGAGAAGGATCTCGACGAGTACCGCAAGCGGATCGGGCGCGACCAGATCGAGAACGGACTGCTGGTCGCCGAGGAGTTGGGCATCGAGGTGCTCGCGCAGTTCGTCGTCAACACCGACTACAGTCGGCGGGACTTCGACCGGCTCGCACGGTTCGTCGAGCACCATGCGATTCGCTACCCGTCCTTCACCGTGCTGACCCCGCTGCCGGGGACCGAGCTCCTCCGGACGTTCGACGCGGTGACCGAGCTCCAGCCGAACGGACGGCCGAATTGGGACCTCTTCGACACGCAGAACGCCGTCACGGCGACCGCCCTGCCGGCCGACGAGTTCCGCGAGCGCTACCGACGGCTGTACAAGATCTTCCACGGCAGCTACGCGCAGTACCAGCACCATCACGCGACGCCGGACACGGGCGGCGAGCGGCAGCTGGAGGCCGGCGCCACGGGCGCGGCGGCCGGGCGATGAGCGTGAACGGCGAGGCGGGCCGGCTCCGGGCGCTGCCGGCCCAGGTTCTCGACACGCCGTCAGGCGTGATCGTCAAGCGGGGTCGCGGCGAGCTGCTGGCCCAAGGTCCGCAGGCAAGGGAGCTCGTGATGGTGATCCTGCGAGCCGGGGCCGGCGCGGGCTTCGTGCTCGATGAGCTGCTCGAATCGATGCCCGCAAGCGTTCGGCCGGCGGTCGGCGAGCTGATCGAGGCACTCGCAGTGCGGCGGATGCTGGTCGCCGGCGACGGGCACACCGACCGGACGGCCGGCTCGGAGACGCCGCTGGACGTCTTCCACTGGAGCTTCGGAGCGACGACGGCGGCGGTCAGCGACCGCCTCGACGCGGCACCGATCGCCGTGCTCGGGCTCAACTCGATCTCGCGCCAGCTGGCCGTCTCGCTGGCCCGCGGCGGCGCCGGACGAGTCGAAGTCGTCGACTACGCGCTGCTACGCAGCCTGCGGGAGTTCGGCGAGGCGGAGGAGCCTGAGCTCGAGCGCTGGCCGGACGAGCTCGCCGAGCCGGTGGCGTACGCGGACTGGGCCGCGCGGGTCGGCGACCCGGATGCCGAGCCGCTCGGCTGCCTGGTGGCCACGGCGGATTTCGGCGGCCTCCAGCAGATGCGGCCGTGGAACGAGCACTGCGTCGAGACGCGGATCCCGTTCCTGGCGGTCGTCCTCCAGGATATGGTCGGCTACGTCGGGCCGCTCGTGATCCCCGGCGAGACGGCGTGCTTCGAATGCCTGCGGGCCCGCCAGAACTCCCACCTCGCCGACCCGGAGACCGAGCGGGCGGCCGAGCGTGAGGCGTTCGCCGGCCAGCACGTCGTCGCCGTCCACCCGGCGATGGCGTCGATCCTCGGGGACATCGCCGCGATCGAGCTGACCAAGTTTCGCGCCGGGCTGCTGCCGCCGCGAAAGCTCGGCGCACTGATCGAGGTGAACCTTCTGGCACCGTCGCTGCGCAGCCGGCGGGTGCTGCGCGTGCCGCGTTGCACGGTCTGCGGAAACCTGGGCCGGACGCCGTCGACGAGCGTCCAGCGCAGGCCCTACATCCCGGTCGACTGAGCGTGGCCGGGCTCGCCGAGGTCGACCCGCTGGCGCGTTTGACGGGCGTCGCCGACGTCCTCGTCGACCCGACGGTCGGCATCATTCACTCGCTGCGCGAGGTCCGTGTCGAGTCCGGGGGGCCAGCGTTCTTTCACTACGCGGCGCGCGCGGCCGACACCGGGGCGTTCGTGCGCCAGCGCAACTTCCGCAACAGCGGCGGCGCGGCCGTCACTCGGGGGACCGCGATGGCGAAGTCGATCGGCGAGGCGGTGGAGCGGTACTGCTCGGCGATCTACGAGGTCGACGAGATGCCGCTTGCGAGCTTCGCGGCCGCCGACTTCGAAGCCGTCGGGCCGGGGGAGTTCGCGCTCTACAGCGACGCGCAGTACGACCGGCCGGGTTTCCCGTGGACGCGCTTCGAGGCCGACACACCGGTCCGCTGGACGCCGGCGACCGACCTGGCAAACGGCCGCACCGTCCACGTGCCGGCGGCGCGGGTCTTCATGCCCTACACGTACTACCTGGGGACCGGGGAGGCGCCGATCGACCAGCCGATCTCGACCGGGATGGCCTGCCACTGCAGTCTGGCCGAGGCGACGCTCGGCGGGATCTGCGAGGTGGTCGAGCGGGACGCGGTGATGATCGCCTGGCAGGCGATGCTGGCGCCGCCGCAGATCCGCGTCGAGACGCTCTCGGACGCCAACTACGACCTCGTCCAGCGCTTCGACCGTGCCGGCTGTCGGGTGACGATGCTCGACCTGAGCATCGACCACGGTATCCCCGTGATCCTCTCGTGCGCGCTCGGCCGGACGGCCGGCTCGCCGGCGCTCGTCGTCGCCGGGTCGGCCTCGCCGGACCCGGAGGAGGCCGCCCGCAAGAGTCTCGAGGAGCTCGCCCACACGCACCGCTACTCGCATTTCGTCAAGGCCGAGCTCGACCGGATGGTGCCCGATCCGCCGGACTACGAGTCGGTGGCCGACCAGATGACGCACCTCAACTTCTACGTCGACGAGGCGAACCTGCAGCTCGCCGATTTCCTGCTCGCGTCGAAGCAGCGGCGGGACTTCGACGAGATCGCCAGCATCGCGAGCGGCGACCCGGCCGAGGACGTGCGCCGGTGCGTGGAGCGGATCCGCGGGGTCGGCGAGCGGGTGCTGGTGTCCGAGCTCACGACGCTGGATGTCGGCGAGCTCGGTCTGCACGTCGTCCGCGCGATCGTGCCGGGCTTCCAGCCGCTGCACATGGGCTACCCGCTGCGGGCGCTCGGCGGCCGCAGGCTGTGGGAGGTTCCGGCGGCGCTCGGCTACGCCGGCGTCACGAAGGCGGGCGGGGACAACCCGGCGCCGCATCCCTACCCGTAGGCGGAGGTCGCTGTGACGCTCAGATCAGAGCTGTGGGAGGGCTTCCTCGAGGGCGAGCCGGAGGGCTTCGAACCGGTCTGGGAGGTCTTCCACGAGAACTCGAAGACTGGCCGCCTCGACGCCGGCGTGGCACCGGCCGTCGTCGCGGCGAGGATGACCGAAATGTGGGAGTCGCTGCCCTACCGGCAGTGTCCGGCCGTCGATCTGCCGCCTGCGGACGACGCTCCGACGGCCGGCGTGGCCGCCACGATCCGGGCGCGCTCCAGCGCCCGCGGGCTGGCGCCCGGCCCGGTCGGGCTCGACCGCGTGGCGACTCTGCTCGAGCTCGCCTACGGCGTGACGAGGCCAATCGAGGTCGGCGTCTTCCCGCGGCCGTTCCGGGCCGCAGCGTCGGCCGGAGCGCTCTACCCGCTCGAGCTCTACGTCCACTCAGGCCACATCGAGGGGCAGCGGGCGGGGATCTACCACTACAACCCCGCCGCGCGCCAGCTCCGGCTGATCGTCGACGGCGACCAGTCGCGGCGGCTGGGCGAGTGCCTGGTGCAGCCGGCGCTGGCCCACGAGGCGTCGCTGCTGGTGTTCGTCACGGCGATGTTCGAGCGGGCGACCTTCAAGTATGGGGACCGCGGCTATCGCTTCGCCCTGCTGGAGGCCGGGCACGTCGTGCAGAACCTGAGTCTGGTCGCGACCGCGCTGGGAATGGGCGTGATCGAGATCGGCGGGTATTTCGATCGTGATCTCGACGAGCTGCTGTCGCTGGACGGACTGACCCATTCGACCGTGTGCGTGGTCGCGGTCGGTACGCCCATCGAGCAGCAGCCGACCGCGGCGCCGTGAGCGCTGCGGGGGCGACGCACGACGTCGACCATGCGTCCGGGCCGCTCGCGGGGGCGTTGCGGGCGCCGACCCTGGCGAGCCTCCTCGAAGCGTTCGGCGACCCGGCCGGATGGGTCGTCAGTGACCTGTCACTCGGCGGCTGGCGGACGCGCCAGTGCGCGTCCGAGCTGAGCGCACAGCTCGGCGTCGACGAGAGTGCGACGCCCCCCGCCGAAGGCGCCGGCCCGGGCCCGGCCGGCACGGACTGGCTGCACCGTTACGCCGACCTGGTCGGGTCGGGAATCGACCGGGAGGCGGCCGGCGACCTGACGCTGATCGCCGCGCTGGACGCGGCCGAGCGGATCGCGGCGGCGGCCGCCGAGTGCGACCCTCCGCCGACGATCGTCGTGCTCGCGCCGCTGCCCGGAGCGACGTGGACCCGGGACGACCGACTGCTCGTCGAGGCTCTGGCCGAGCGGTCCGCGGCCGGCGAGTGGCGGTTCGCCGTCGCGGCGACCGACCGGCCGGCAGGCGACGTCGCGGCGACCGACCGGCCCGCAGACGCCGTCGCGGCGGCCGCGGATCTCCGGCCGGCGCTCGTGCCGGGCATCGTCGCGGCGGCTGCCGGCCGGCTGGCCGGTACCGTCGCCGCAGCGGGCGGCGGGCTGCCGGGGATCGGGCTGCGCAACGGCGGGTGGCTGATCGCGCCGGAGACCCGCCGGCCGCCGGCGGCGGTCGCCGCGCTCGAGTACGACGCACTGCTGGCCGCCACGGACCCGGGGAGCCCGACGTGGGCGTACGCGCAGTGCCACTGCAACAACCTCTACGTCGAGCCCGACGGCCTCGCCGGCCAGGCGTGGGCGCGGTTCGCCGAGGGAGGCGGCGAAATCGCGATGCGCCTGCTCGAGCGGGCGGCGTCGTGCGCGCGCGGGCCGGCCGCCCGGGCGGCCCTGCTCGCCCAGCTCCAGGGGATCCGGATCGGCCTCCAGCGCTACGCGGCGGCGGCCGGCGCGCCGGACCCTTCGCCGGCGGCCGGCCCGGTCCTCGGCGGCTTCCTGCACCAGATGAAGGGCTGGGGACTGGCCCTCTCGGGGCGACCCGGCGAGCGGACCCTGGCCCCTGCGCAGCTCGACACGGCCCGTCTCCTCCTGGACGGCCGGCTGGGCGAGCGGGAGTGGCTGTACCTGCTGAACATCGCCGCGCTCGGGGAGGCGGCCGCGGGGGACGCCGCCGGCGCGCTCGACCTGGAGCTCGAGATCGAGCGGCGGCTGGCACGGCTACGGCCACCCGACCGCCGCCTGGAGTACGTCAACTCGCTCAACCTCGCCCGACTGGCCCGCCGCCGAGGCGACCACGAGGCCTCGCGGCAACTCTACGAGCGGGCCTTCGCGACGACGGACGGCCTGCGGTCGGAGAGCGACTCGTTCTATGCCAACCTCTGCCTCGCGCGGGTGAACACGTCGACCGGTGACCGGCGCGAAGCGCTAATGGCGTGGCTGCGGTGCGCCCTGCACTGGCTGGCCAGCCGCCGCCCGCAGGCGTTCTCGGCGCGCAGCGTCGCCACGCTCCTGCCGGGGCCGCCGGCAGAGGACGAGCCGTTCGTCGCGGCGGTCGAGCGCGCGCTGGCCACCCACCTGGCCGCCGCGGTCGCCGCCGGCGCGATCGATCTCGTCGAGTTGGCGCGCCGACCCCCGCACTTCACCCACGCCGCCGACCGACCCAGCGTCGCTGACCTGTGGGCTGCCGGGGTCGACGGGGTCGGGGTGCTGCTCGGCTTCGAGCGTCTCCGCGAAACCGGCGAGCCAGCCGGTCGGCGGCCGACGGACTCCCGCCGGGCGCTGGCCGGCCTGACCCGGGACGTGCTCGCCGCCTTGATCCCGGCCGGACGGGTCGAGTCGGCCGGACTGGTCGTGATCGACGATCGACATGGCCGTGAAGTCCCGCGGACGGCGGCGGAGCTGGTCGGGAGCTGCGTCGCGAACGACGCGACCGGGATCGCGTGGGGCGTCGCGGCACTCGAGCTGCCGGCGGAGGTGCGCGACCGCCTCGCCGCGAGCGCGCGGGTCGTACTGGGTCCGGGCGTCGAGACGGTCGACGAGGTCGACGGCGGCCAGGTCGTCGGCTTCCGCCGGTACCGCCGGCCCACGAAACTGGACGCGGACGAGGCTGCGATCCTGCGTCGGCTGGGCGGGTCGCCGTCTGTGGGCGAGCTGACCGCCTCGGGCTTCGACCGGCGGCTCGTCGACCGGCTCGAAGACCGGCGGATCGTGTCGATCGAGATCGAGGAGGAGACGTGTACCGCGGCTGGTATCAGGCTGCCTACGAGCGCGAGCTCGTAGGCGAGATCACGCCGGTCGAGCTCGGCCAGCGGCCGATCGCCCTAGTCAGGGACGGCGAGCGAATTCGAGCGATCGACGCAGCCTGCCCACACCGAGGGGCCAACCTCGGCTTCGGGGGGCGGCTCCACGGCGGCACGGTGGTCTGTCCGTTCCACGGCAAGCGGATCGGCCTCGGACTGGAGTCGGGTGAGCCGTGGTGGACAACCGAGCACCCGACGCTCGGCTACGGCGGGCTGATCTTCGTCCGCCTGGGGGAGCCTGAGGAGAACGGCCTCGAGGCTCAGCTGGAGGGGTTGGCGGCCGACCACTACTTCATCCCCGGACCGGTGCTCCGGGCGCGGGTGGCGGCCGACATGGTGATCGAGAACGCGATCGACGACGCGCACTTCCACACGGTCCACGCCGTCGCCAACCAGCCCTCGTTCACGATCAGGACGAGCGAGGCCGGGGAGTTCGCCGTGGCCGGCGAGTTCGTCGTGCCACCGTCGGACTGGCAGCGGACGGCGGGCGGGACGCACCTGCGGGTGCCGTTCACGGCGCGAGTCCTCAGTCCTAGCCTCGTCGTCTCGCGAATGGGCGGCGACCACCCGTACACCGTGATCACCGGGGCGACGCCGACCGCCGACGGTGGGTGCGCGATCCGGATGTCGCTGGCCGTGCCGGCCGGTCCGGGCGGCGAGCCCCCGGACGCGGAGCGCTGCCGCTACCTCCTGCGCCAGAGCCAGGCCGGCATCGAGCAGGACATCCCGATCTGGGAGCATCTCGTCGCCGGCGCACCGAATCGCCTCGCGGCCGGCGATGCGACGATCGCCGGCTACCGGGAGTTCTGCCGGCGGTTCGAGGCGTGAGCGGGCCGTGGCCGCTTCTGCGGACGACGTGAGCGCCGTGGCCGTGGCCGCGGACGACATGAGCGGGCTCTCGAGCACCGTCGTCGGTGACGCCGGCCCGGCCGTCGTCTGGTTGCACGGTTACACCTTGGACTCGACCACCTGGGGCGAGTTGTGGTCCCTGCTCCCCGGCCGCATCCACGTAGGCGTCGACCTGCCGGGCCACGGCCGGACGCCGTGGCCGGGGCCGCCCGGTGGCCTGGGCGGCCTGGCGGAAACTGTGCTCGGGGTGATCGAGCGGCACGCGGCCCGCCACGTCGTGGCGATGTCGTTCGGCGGCCTCGTCGCGATCGAGGTGGGAATCCGGGCGCGCGGGCGCCTGGACACCTTGGCGCTCTGCTCGCCGTCGCGCGGCGGCGGACCCGACGATCCCGCGGCGGCCGAGCGCAATCGGGCGATCGCCCGACTCCACGCCGAGCGGGGGGGCGGTCCGTGGCTGACCGATCTATGGATGCGCTCGCCGCCCGACATCTTCACGGGGGCGGCGCGGCACCCCGAGCTGCATGCCGCACTCCGTGCGACGGTCGAGCGCCATGCCTGGGAGGAGCTTGGCGACGGCGGCCTGCGCGAGTATGCCGCGACGCCGCAGCCGGCCGGCCGCCTGCGGGCGATCCGGGCGCGCACGCTGCTGGTCCTCGGCGAGGACGACATGCCGGCCTTCCTCCGCGGAGCCGAGCTGATCCGGCGGGCGATCCCCGGAGCGAAGCGGTCCTACGTGGCGGGCGCCGGCCACCTCCCGGCGCTCGAGGATCCGCCGGCCGTCGCCCGACTGCTCGACGGGCTCTGGCGGCTGGGTCCGCCTACCGCTGGCGCCAAGAGGCAAACGCGTCCACCCGCCGAGCAGTAACAGGGCCGGGGTGGGCGACGCTCTCGAGATTCGGGTGAAGCCGCCCCGGCAGGGCTTACCGCCAGCCGGCAGATTCCCAGCCGCCGGCACAGCTACCTACGGAACAGAAGCCGGCGGCGAAGCCGGCGAGGCGGCACCACCGGCCGGCGCCCGCGACCGTGCCCGTGCCCGTGCCCGGCCCGTGCCGTGTCCGCGACCGCCGCCCGTGCCGCGACAGCGCCGCCGCGACAGCGCCCGTGCCCGCGACAGCGCCCTCGCCCGCGGCAGCGCCCGCGCCCGCGCCCGCCAGAGGGGTGACCGGCCCGTAGGCGGCGGCGCCGACGGCGACGGCGCGGATGAAGGCGCGGGCGGGGGCCGCGAGCGGGTCGGCCCCGGCGACGGCCGCGGCAATCGAAGCGACGGGGCTCGAGTCGGCGGCGAGAGCCGTGAGGGTCGCGGTGTAGACGTCGCTCGGCAGGCCGGTCGTTCCGTTGAACGGACCGATCAGGCCGACCAGCGCCGGAGTCGGCGGAGTCGGCGGGTCGGCGACCGCGGTGATCGCCTCGTGGCCGGCGTTGCGCGCCCACTGGCGCATCGCCGCGCCGATCGCAACGCCGGCGATCGCGAGCGTCAGGGGCTCGGGATCGGCGGGCTTGCCGTTGAGGTTGCTCCAGTCGTCGAGCACGCCGGAGAGGCGGGGAGCCGTCAGCAGCAGTTGGGCGGCGAGCGCGTCGAGGTCGGTCGGCGGCTGGGCCGGGTTGATCAGGCCGACGAGCTGGGCGCGGAGGTCGGAGAAGGCGAGGTCGTAGAGCGTGTCCGGCAGCCCGAGGAAGGCCGCGGCGTCCCTGATCACGGCTGAGATCAGGATCCCCTCGTTGGTGAAGTACGTCTTCCCGTCCGGACCGGCGAGGTCCCCGCCGCGGTGGTGGAGGCCGACGATCTGCCACTGCTGGTCGAAGACCGGCGAGCCGGACGACCCGGGCTCGGTGTCGGTCGCGTACTGGACGAGGTTGCCGAAGACCGCGCTGACCTTGTTGTCGGTCAGGGCGATCTGCTTGAGGCCGCCGAGCGGGTGCTGGATGATCGAGACGTAGTCGTTGACCGTCGGCGCGGCCCGCCTGGTCAGATCGACGAACCCCGCGAGGTCGCCGGGACTGCCGTTGACGCGGACGATCGCGTAGTCGAGGGCGACGCTGGTCTGGAAGTGGGACGAGTCCATCGTGTATGTCCGGACCGGCAGGAGGTCGCCGGCCCAGTCGGCCTGGTAGTTGAACTGCAGGCTCGACTGGTCGACCGTCGCCGTGTCCGGGAGGACGTGGTTGTTGGTCAGCAGGAGGTCGTTGGCGATCAGGAAGCCCGAGCCGGCGCCGCCGGGCGTCATCACGCGGCAGACCGGCGCGGCGAGCTCGAGGCCGCGGCTGAGCCAGGCGATCCGCAGCAGGTTGTCGAGGCCGACGACCTTCTCGAAGCCCAGCGGCTCGAAGGACGGGTCCGGCTGCCAGTCGCCGGGGACGATTCGCGTGGGCGTGAGCACGGCGCCCTCATTTTCGCATACTGCGCTCCCGCCAGGACCGACCACGGCGGCCCCGCGGAGCATCCTCGAGCCGCGTCGGGCACCCGGCCGCCGCGTGCTCGCCGAGCGCCCGTCCGACCGGGTGGTTCGCGAGATCGGGACCGCGGGCCGGCGCGCGAGAGGAGGCGCACCGCCGCGAGCGCTTTCCGCCGTCGGCCCACCGCCGGCGGCGTCGCGATACTCCAGTCATGGAGGGTCAGCTCTTCCCGCCCGACGAGGGCCCGCCGCGGACCCGCACGGGCGTCCGCATCGACGAGGCCCCGCTGGCCGTGCGCCTACGACCTCGCAGCCTTGCGGAGATCGTCGGCCAACGGAAACTGCTCCATAAGGGGGGAGCACTGCGCCGCGCGCTGGAAGAGGGCCACCCGCATTCGATGATCCTCTACGGGCCGCCGGGCACCGGGAAGACGACGCTTGCCCGACTGGTCGCGGCGGCCGCCAAGGGGGCCTTCGAGGAGCTCAGCGCGGTCGAGACCGGCCGGCCGGAGGTCCGGCAGGTGATCGCCCGGGCGCAGCACCGGCGCCAGACGACGGGAGAGCCGACGATCTTCTTCCTCGACGAGATCCACCGCTTCAACAAGGCCCAGCAGGACGCGCTGCTGCCGGCCGTCGAGGAGGGTCTGGTGACGCTGATCGGGGCGACGACCGAGAACCCGTACTTCGAGGTCAACGGCGCCCTGCTGAGCCGCTGCCGCGTCTACGAGCTCGAGCCGTTGAGCGCCGAGGAGATCGAGACGCTCCTGCGCCGCGGCCTCGACCGGGAGCTCGGCGTGGAGGCCGACGACGAGGCGATCGCGTTTCTGGCCGAGCGGGCGGCCGGCGACGCGCGGACGGCGCTCGGGGCGCTCGAGATCGCGGCGAGCAGCCCGCCGATCACCCTCGAGGTGGCCGAGGACGCCCTGCAGCGGCGGGCGGTCCGCTACGACAAGGCCGGCGACCAGCACTACGACCTGATCTCCGCGTGGATCAAGGCCTGCCGGGCGTCCGACCCGGACGCGGGCCTCTACTACCTGGCGGTGATGCTCGACGGCGGCGAGGATCCGCGGTTCATCGTCCGGCGGATGGTCGTCTTCGCGAGTGAGGACGTCGGCAACGCCGATCCACAGGCCCTCCAGCTGGCCGTGGCGGCGGCCGGCGCGGTCGAGCACGTCGGCCTCCCGGAATGCGAGTACGCGCTCGCCCAGGCGACGATCTATCTCGCGCTCGCGCCGAAGTCGAACGCCGCCGGCCGGGCGCTGGGGGCGGCCCGCGAGCACGTCCGCACGCACGGGGCGGCACCCCCGCCGGCGTGGCTTCGCTCAGCCGCCTACCCCGGCGCGAAGGCGCTCGGCCGGGGCCAGGGCTACGACTACCCGCACGCCAACCCGGGTCACCTGACTTCCCAGGACGTGATGCCGGAGGGGTTGTCCGGTACGCGTTTCTGGACCGGTGACCGGCAGGAGGAGGAGCTCGTCAGGCGCCATGACGAGATCAGACTCGGGCGGCGGCTGCCCGAGGACGGGCCACGATGAGCGACGACTCGGCCGAGACGGCCGGGCTGGTAATCGAGTCGCGGAGTCCGGCGACGCTCGAGTCGATCGGCGGCGTCCGGGTGACCGGGGTCGAGCGACTGCCGGGGATCGTCGCCGAGGTCGCGAGCGTCCAGCCGCTGTGGGCGGCGCTTCGCCTCCAGGATCGGGCGCGGTACATGCGCCGGTGCGCCCAGGCGGTGATCGACGAGTTCGACGAGCTGGTCGTCGTCGTCGCGCGGGAGAGCGGCCGGCCGCGGGCCGAGGTCGCGGCGCTCGAGCTGCTCCCGGCGATCGACACGCTCCGGTGGCTGGGGATCCACGGGGCCGACCTGCTCGGGGAGGAGCGGATCGGCGTGCCGCGGGCGCTCCATCCACTCAAGCGGGCGCGAGTCGAGCACGAGGCGGTCGGCGTGGTCGGGGTGATCGGGGCCGGCAGCGCTCCCCTCGCCCAACCGCTGTGCCAGCTCGCGGCGGCCTTGATGGGCGGCAACGGGGCGATCTTCAAGCCGGCGCCGCGGGCGAGCCTCGCAGGCGAGCGGGTCACCCGGCTGCTGGCGCGCGCCGGCCTCCCGGAGGGACTCGTCCGGGTCGTCCACGGGGACGGCGAGCTCGGCCGGGCGCTGAGCGCGGCCGACGGGATCGGGCGCGTGCTCTTCAGCGGGAGCGCCCGCGTCGGCGGGGAGGTCGCGCGCGAGTGCGCGGCGGCCGGCCGGCAGGCCGTGCTCGAGCAGGGTGGGGCCGACCCGATGATCGTGCTCGCCGACGCCAACCTCCCGCGGGCGGTCGCCGGCGCCCTGTGGGCCGGCTGCGCGGGCGCCGGGCAGACGCACGGGGCGGTCAAGCGGATCTTCGTCGCGCGCGAGCTCCACGACCGGTTCGTCTCCGAGCTCGCGGCGGCCGCCGGCCTGTTGCGGGTGGGCGACCCGCTCGGCGAGACGACGCAGCTCGGGCCACTGGCCAACGCCGAACGCGGCCGGAGCGTCGCGGAGGCGGTCGGCCAGGCCGTGGCCGACGGCGCCGTGCTCCACTGCGGTGGGCCGGTCGAGCCGTCGGGGCTGGCCGGGACCTTCCAGTCGGCGTGCGTGATCTCGGGGGCGCGGCCGGGAATGCGAGTGATGGCCGAGCGGGTGCCCGGCCCGGTGATCGCCGTGATGGCCGTCGGCGACCCGTCAGACGCGATCCGCCTGGCCAACCGGGGCGCGCCGGGGGTCGGAGCGTCCGTCTGGACCTCAGATCGCCAGCACGGCCGGCGGATCGGTCACCAGCTGCGGGCGGGGACCGTCTGGATCAACGATCACCTCCCGAGCCCCGGCCTCGGCCGGGCGCCGTGGGGCGCGGTCGCCGGCGGGAGCATCTGGCGCAGCCAGGGAGCCGAGGGCCTGCGGGCGTGCGTCGAGCCGAAGCTGATCACCTGGGACCCGCCGCGCGGCCGGGGACTCTGGTGGTACCCCTACGACCGCGACAGCCGGCTCGCGGCCCGGGCACTGGCCGAGCTGCGCTCGGTCCGCGACGTCGACCGCGAGCGGGCGCTCCGCGAGGGCTCGCTGGCCCTCGTCCGGCTGGCCGGGCGGTCGTTGAGGACCGCCCGGCGGCGGTGACCGGGCTGGGCGCCGGGGGCCGGGCGGCCCGCGCCTACGCCTGGCCGCCCTGTCCCGCGTCATCCGGGTTCGGAGCCGCTCCAGCCTCGCCGGTCCCGGCGTCGTCGGGCTCCTGAACGGCTCCCTCGTCAGCAGCCGAGCGGTCGACCACGGCCGTCCCCGTCGCACTCGCGACAGCCGCCGCGGCAGCCGCAGACTGGATCGCGCCGGCGTCCGCGAGCTTGGCAGCTGCCGCGGCGTTGACCGCGTGAGTCGCAGCCGTGTCAGCTGCCGCCTTGGCAGCCGCCGCATCAGAAGCAGTGGAGGCCTGGTCGGCGATCACGCTGTGGGCGCTCGCGAGGGCATCTTGCGCCTGCTCGGTCGACTTGGATGAGAAGTAGAAGGCAACAGCGGCGCCGACGCTCGAGATCAGGCCGCCGAACAGCGTGCTGCGGGTGGCCGCGTCCTTCAGCAGGAAGGCGCCTGCGCAGAGCACGAGGAGGCCCATCACGAGGGCGGCGGCGATCCAGCTCCGGATCATCGAGCCCGACGGACAGTTGGGATCGTCCTTGGCCGGCTTGCGCATGACGTACACCATCCAACCGGCGAGGAGCATTCCGACGACCATCACGCCGACGACGATGAGTCCGTCACGGGAGGTGAGTGCAGGTACCGGAGGGGTCGTGTTCATGATGTGTCTCCTGATCTGGTGGTTCGGTTTCCGGAAAAAATGCAGGGTTGACCGTCATGCGTCGAGGACCTGCAGGCCGCGAAGCGCGGGGTTGCGGGCGAGTCTTGAGAATGCGCGGGCGCGAATCGGCCCGATGCTGCCGACCGGCATCTCGAGCGTTCGACTGATCTCCGCGTAGTCGCCGTCTGGTCGGATCGCGAGGAGGCTCAGTAGGTCGCGCTGGCGCCCTGGGAGTCCGGCGACCGCGCGGCCGAGGATCGCTCGCTCCTCGGCGGCGAGCACCACGGTCTCGGGTCGGTTGGTGTCGTCTGAAAGCTCGGCCGGGGCCGCGCCGAGCGGCTGCTCGCGGACGGTGCGTTGAAGTACGCGCATCGCCTCCCGGCGGACCGTCGTCGCCAACCATGCGGCGACAGCGCTGGGATCGCGGATCCGGTCGGCGTGTTCGTAGAGGCGGGTCCATGTGACCTGGACGACATCGTCGACATCGGCGGCGCCGATGCGGTAGGACCGGGCGATCGTCCGCAGGGTGCGGTCGTGGCGGGCGATCAGCCGCATCCACGCGGCGTTCTCGCGCGCACCGCCCGGCCGGACCGGCGTGACGACATCGAGTTGTCTGACGGGAGTGCTCATCGGGGTCGGGAGCATCCCCGTCGACGCTTGCAATCAGCTTGCAATTCCGGGGTGAAAGACCTTACGTCGTTACCTTGCAAGTGAAACGCGACGCTTACGTCACAGGCCCGGGAAAGCTGTAGCGTCATGCCATGAGGTTCCTCATCCTCGGGCCGCTCGAGGTCCGTGGCGAGCGCGGGCCCGTCGCTCTCGGGGGTGCCAAGCCGCGAGCTGCCCTGGCGGTGCTCCTCCTTCACCGAAATCAGCCGGTCAGTGCCGAGCGGCTGGCGCTGGCCCTGTGGGGCGAGGACGCGCCGGCGGGGGCGACGAAGACGGTCCAGGTTCACATCTCGCGACTTCGCAAGGCACTCGACGACCCCGAGGTGATCGTCACGAGCGCCGCCGGCTACTGCCTCCGTGTGCGACCTGGGGAGCTCGACGCCGCCGAGTTCGAGCGGCTGGCGGCCGACGGGCGGCAAGCGCTCGCGGGGGGACAGGCCGACCGGGCAGCCGGGCTGCTGCGCGACGCACTCAAACTCTGGCGTGGCGCCCCACTTGCCGACCTCGCCTTTGACACGTTCCATGCGGCCGAGGTCGCCCAGCTCGAGGAACGGCGGCTGAGTGCGCTGGAGACGCGGATCGAGGCCGACCTCGAGAGCGGTCGACAGGCGGCTCAGCTGATCGCCGAGCTGCGTCAGCTCGTCGCGGCCAACCCGACGCGCGAGCGCTTCGCCGCCCAGCTGATGCTCGCCCTCTACCGGTGCGGCCGGCAGACCGAGGCGCTCGAGACCTACCGGGACGCGAGACGCTCGCTGCTGGCCGAGATCGGCGTCGAGCCGGGCCCGTGGCTGAGGGAGCTCGAGGCGTCGATCCTCCGTCAGGACGTCGCACTCGACCCGGGCGCCGTCGTGGCCGAGATCCCGCCCGAGCTCGACACGAGCACCGCCCCACCGCTCGTCGGTCGCGACGACGAGATCGCCTGGCTGCACCTGCGCTGGGAGCGGGCCCGTGGCGGGGCCGGCGGGCTGCTGATCGTCGCCGGGCCGCGGGGCTCGGGAAAGTCGCGGATCGTGGCTCAGCTCGCCGGTGACGTCCACCGTCGGGGGGACGCCGTGCTCTACGCCGACGGCGCGACCCCGGGCACGACGGCCGCCGCCCTGCTGCTCGGGCTGCCCGACGCCGACCGGCCGACGTTGGTGGTCCTCGACGAGGCCGACCGCCTCGGCGACGACGGCACGAGACAGTTGGCGAGCACCTCCGCCGGGCTCGGGCCGCTTCCGGTCCTGGTCCTCGTCTGCTGCGGAGACCCGGACGCGCTGGCGGGAGTCCAGTGCGACGGAGTGCTCGCGCTCGAGCCGCTCGGGACCGAGGCCGTGCGGGCGATCGCCGGCCGCTATGCGACGAGCACGCCGAACGAGGAGATCCCGGCCGGGTGGCTGCACGAGGCGAGCGCCGGCCTGCCCCGCCGCGTCCACGAGGTCGCCAGCCAGTGGGCGCGCCGGGAGGCCGCCCGGCGGGTGAGCGCCGTCGCCGGGCGAGCGGCCGACGAGCGCGCCCAGCTGCGAACGATCCAGGAGGAGTTGGTCGGCGAGGTCGCCGGGCTCCAGGAGGCGAGCGTGCGAGCGCTGCCGCGGCGGGCCGACCGCGCGGAGGTCGCCTGCCCGTTCAAGGGCCTGGCGTCGTATGAGAGCGCCGACGCCGGGTACTTCTTCGGCCGGGAGCGGCTCGTCGCCGAGCTCGTCGCCCGGCTGGTCGGCGCCAACCTGCTGGCGGTGGTCGGCGCGTCGGGCAGCGGCAAGTCATCGGTCGTCCGCGCGGGTCTGCTGCCGGCGCTCGCCAGCGGAGTGCTGCCCCAGAGCGAGCAGTGGTCACAGGTCCTGATGCGGCCGGGCGAGCACCCGCTGGGCGAGCTGGATGCCCTGCTCGCCGGCCAGGATCCGGACGGGCACGTCGTGATCGCCGTCGACCAGTTCGAGGAGCTGTTCACCGTCTGCGCCGACGAGGACGAGCGCTCGGAGTTCGTCGGGGCGCTCGTCGCGTCCGCTGCCGATCCGGGGGACCGCTACACGGTCGTGCTCGCGCTGCGGGCCGACCACTACGGCCGCTGCGCCGCCTACCCGGAGCTCTCCAGCCTGCTGGCAGCCAACCACGTCCTCGTCAGGTCGATGCAGCGGGACGAGCTCCGCCGGGCGGTCGAGGGTCCTTGCGAGCGGTCGGGCCTGCGGATCGAGCAGGAGTTGGTCGACGCGCTGGTCACCGATGTCGAGCGCGAGCCGGGGGGTCTGCCGCTGCTGTCGAGCGCCCTGCTCGAGCTCTGGGAGCGCCGCGACGGCCGGCGACTGCGTCTGGCCACCTACGAGCAGATCGGGGGAGTTCGGGGGGCGGTCGCACGGCTGGCCGAGGAGGCCTACGGCCGCCTTGACGAGTCCGGACGCGTCGCGGCGCAGCGAGTTCTGTTGCGCCTGGTCGGCGCCGGCGGCGACGGCGCCGTGGAGCGCCGCCGGGTCGAGCTCGCCGAGCTCGAGACATCGGACCATGATGATGCCGCCGGCGTAGTCGCCGTGCTCATCGACCGGCGGCTGTTGACGGTCGACGAGCGGACCGTCGAGATCGCTCACGAGGCGCTGCTCCGGGAATGGCCGCGGCTCCACGACTGGATCCAGGAGGACCTCGACGGCCTTCGCATCCAGCGGGCGGTGAGCGCGGCGGCCGACGAGTGGGACCGGCTCGGTCGTGACGACGGCGCTCTGCTGCGGGGATCGCGGCTGACCGAGGCGATCGAGTTGCGCGACGCGAGCCGGGTCGTCCTCAACGAGCGCGAGCGCGGCTTCCTCGCCGCCGGGGAGACGGCGCGGGAAGGTGAACGGATCACGCGGCGGCGGCGCACGCGCGTCGTCCTCGCCGCGTCGGGAACTCTCCTGCTCGCCTGCGTCGCCGTGACATTGACGGCCCTCTTCGCCGCCCGTGACGGTGCCATCGCAGCTTCGCGGGACCTAGCGGCCCGGTCGGTGACGCTGCTCGAGAGCGATCCCGAGACCGGCCTGGCGATCGCGCGCCTGGCGCTCGCGCGTCACGACACCCCCGACGCGGAGGACGCGCTCCGCCAAGCGGTCTTCGGCGACCGCGCGACCGCCGTCGTCCAAGCAAGCTCCACCGGCTCGACCTACGTGGCGGCGCCGACCCGCGACGGGCGTCGCGTCGTGACCGCCGGTGCCGATGGATCCGTCCGCGTCTGGCAACTCGGCGGCAAGCCGGTCGGCCGCATCCTGACGACCTACGGCTCGCCGGCCTACGCCGCGGCGCTGAGCCCTGACGGCAAGTTCGTCGGGAGCGTCGCGCAGGACGGCGAGGTCGGCCTGACGCCGATCGACGGTGGCGTGACGCGTCGTCTGTTTCGACTGCCTGGTCGAGAGCAGTCCTACTCGATCAGCGGCGGCCCAGGCGGTTTCGTCATCGGCACGACGCACGGCCTGGTCCGTGTGATTCCGACCCTGCCGGGCGCTGCGCCCTACGTGCTGGGGCGGCATACAACGGCCGCGACGCAGGTCTGGACGGTGGCGTTCAACCCAGCCGGGACCAAGGTCGTCAGCGGCGGCGACGATGGACATGCCTACATCTGGGACGTGTCGAGCCGTAGCTCGATCCGGCTCGATCCCGGAGGCACCGTGTACGGGGCGCGCTTCAGCCCGAACGGCCGGAGCGTCGCGACGGTCGGCTCCGACGGCGACCTGCGGCTCTGGGACACGGCGTCGGGAGCGCCGGTGGGCAGGCCGCTGAAGATCAGCGACGAAACGCTCTCGTCGGTCGGTTTCAGCGCTGACGGGGAGCGGGTCGTCACGACGAGTGAGCATGGGGTCATCGCGGTCACGGACCTTCGCAGCGGACGCTTGCTGACCCAGATCCAGAGCGGCATCGCGGCGTCCGCGGCGTTCGTCCCGGCCAGCGACCAGATCGTGACGGCCGACGACGACGGGACGCTCCGCTTTTGGACTCCGCTCGCAGTCCGCGCGCTCTTCACCAAGGCAACGGATCCGTCCTTCTCGCCCGACGGCGCCCGCGTGCTCGGTAGCGGCAGCGACGGCGTGCAGGTTTGGGACCTCGCGAACGGCAGCGACGTTCGCCTCCCCGGCCGGAGTCCGGCGGTCTTCGCACCTGACGGCCGGGAGATCATCACCTCGACGGCGCCGCCCGCCGTCCTGCTCTATGACGTCTCGACAGGTCGCGCGCGACGCGTTCCACTCCGGGCCGTCCCGGCGTTCGGCGTGCAGGCGGTCGCATTCAGCCGCCTCGGACGGATCGCGGTGGGCGGGAGCAACGGGGTCGGAAAGTGGGCGATCTATGTCACCAACGCCGACGGGGGCGGCCTCGTCACGCTGCTGGGTCACAAGGCGGGGGTCAACGGGCTCGCCTTCAGCCCCGACGGTGGACATCTGGCCAGCGCGTCCGACGACGGCACCGTACGGCTGTGGAACCTGCGGACCGGTCGGACCGACCGCGTGATCGAGGCTGACCCGTCGGGGGTTCGCGACGTCGCGTTCAGCGCGGACGGGACCCGACTTGTGATGGCGGACACCGACGCGACGGTCGGCATCTGGCCGGTCGCCGGTGGTCGGCCGATCTCCCTCGTCGGCCACGTCGGACCGGTCAACACGGCGAGCTTCAACGACGCCGGAAACCGGGTCGTGAGTACTGGCACAGATGGCACGGTGCGCGTGTGGAACGCCGCCGGCGGAGCAACGCTCGTCGTTTTGCGCAGGGATCCCATGGGTGCATCCGAAGGGGCCGAGTTCAGCCCGGACGGGAGCAGCGTGGTGAGCGCCGGGACGGACGGAACGTTCGTCACCCCGTGTGAGGTCTGTGGTTCGTTGGCCGAGGTCGAGCGCGCCGGGGCGACGCGTGCGGCACCGGCGCTCAGCCCGAGCGAGTTGCAGCGGCTTGGCGATCCTGGTCCCTGATCGGGGCCGCGCCTTGCTGGCGCGCCCCGACCGGAGCACCGAACAGGATCGGGATCTGGATGAGGGCTACGGCCGGTGCGGCCAGATCGAGGTCCTCATCAAGCTCTCGGTCACCGGCGGCGCGGGGGTCGTCTCGGCGAAGCTGTCGGCGCGAGCGGTGTTGCACGCATTCACCGTCGCGTCGGCGTAGACCCAGAGCACGCTGCGCCGCTCGTCGTGCGGACGCTCGGCACCGTTGATCTGCTCGACGATCGCGTCGGTGGGGATCTCGAACCAAGTGGTCAGCCATGAGTCGGGATAGAGACGCGTGATCCCTGCATCGGAGGTCTCCACCCAGCCGATGAAAGTCACCACCGGTCGAGAGTTCCCGGCATCACGGGCGGCCCGCAAGCGCCTCGCCAGCCCCTCGATCACCGCGTCGGGCTCGACGGCGAATCCGTTTTCCCCTGCTGGGTATTGCATGTTGTCCCCTTCAGTTTGGTGTCACACCACTTTGGACCTGGACAGCCCCGCGGTCAACACGGTTACAGGCAAGCACGGCTGGCCGCCGCGGCCCTTACACCGGTTCGCTCAGCCCCAGGAAGCCAGGCACGACAGCGAGTCGCCCGAGCCCCAGAAGTCGATTACGTCATGGTCGGAGGTCGTGTGCGGCTCGCCCGGGCTGACGTGGGCGGCTTGATCGTCGGCGCTCTGCGCGGTCAGACGCCGGGCGTTGCGCCAGTCCTCGGTCTCTCTGCTCGTCATTGGCGTGGTGCAAGTCGGCATTCAAGTGGCCCCTTCGCTCGAACTGCTTCGGCCGGGACGTCGTCGCTCGGCCTTGTCGATGGATAGAGGGACGAGCCGCCCCGCCTGATACACCGCATTCGCGCAGGTCGAACCCCTAAGCTTTCGTGCATGCCCGCCCAGGCCTACGCCGGCAAGGAATGCGTCTGCCAGTACCGGCTGGGGATCTGCGACCAGTCGTGCGTCCGGGAGATGCTCGAGACGCCGTTCTACATCGCCTGCCTGAAGCTGACCGGCCGCCGGTGCGTGGTCGTCGGGGCGGGTCTGGTCGCGCTCGAGAAGGTCGAGGGCCTGCTGGCGTGCGACGCGTCGGTGACGATCGTCGCCCCCGACGCCGTGGCGGAGCTCCGGTCGCTGGTCGACGAGGGGTCGATCGAATGGTTTGCGAGGGAGTACGTGCCGGCCGACCTCGAGGGAACGTTCATGGTGATCGCGGCGACCGACGACACGGATACGAACATCCGCGTCTACGACGACGCCGAGGCGCGGGCGATGCTCGTCAACGTGGTCGACGTCCCGCCGCTGTGCAACTTCATCCTCCCGGCGATCGTCCGGACCGGTCCGCTGGCGATCGCGATCTCGACCGCGGGCGCTTCGCCGGCCCTGGCCAAGCGGATGAAGCGGGAGATCTCGGAGCTCTTCGGCGAGCCGTACGCCCGCCTGGCGGTGATGCTCAACGACGCGCGCGGCTGGGCGAAGGCGACGCTGCCGACCTACCAGGAGCGCAAGGACTTCTTCGAGGGGATCGTCAACGGCCAACCGGATCCGATCGAGCTGGTCCGCAACGGCGACGAGGATGCCGTGCGCGGGCTGATCGCCGACGCCCAGCTCGCGCACGCGCCGTCCTGACCGGCTAGCTTTCGCCTCGTGCGCACCGTCGTGATCACCGTCTCGACCTCGGTCTCGCGCCGCGAGGCCGACGACACGTCGGGGGCGCTCCTGGCCGAGCTGGCCGAGGCGGCCGGGTGCGTGATCGGGGCGATGGAGGTCGTGCCGGACGACCAGGCGCTGATCGAGGATCGCCTGCGCCACCACGCCGACGACGGGGCCGCGCTGATCCTGACGACCGGGGGAACCGGCCTCTCCCGGGACGACGTGACCCCGGAGGCGACGCGGGCGGCGATCGAGCGGGAGATCCCCGGGATCGCCGAGGCCCTGCGGGCGGAGTCGCTGCGCCACACGCCGCACGGGATGCTCTCGCGCGAGCTGGCCGGGGTTGCCGGCCGGACCTTGATCGTCAACCTCCCGGGAAGTCCGCGGGCCGTCCGCCAGCTGTTCGCGGTCCTCGAGCCGATCCTCGCCCACGCGGTCGCCCTGATCCAGAGCGACGGCGGAAGCCGCGGCCTCCACTCGGGCGGCGGGCAACCCGGCGGAGCTTGACCGGCGCGGTCGAGCTCGTCGGCCTCGAGCGGCGCTACGGGGAGCGGCTGGCCCTCGCCGACGTCACGCTCACCCTCGAGCACGGGGCGACGCTCGTCGTGTTCGGGCCGAACGGCGCGGGGAAGTCGACGCTCCTGCGCGTGCTCGCCGGACTGCTGCGCCCGCACGACGGGACGCTCCGCGTGCTCGGCCACCGGCTGCCCGACGAGGGCTGGGCGGTCCGCGGACGGATCGGCCTGCTCGGCCACGACCCGCTGCTCTACCGGGACCTGACCGGCCGGGAGAACCTCCGATACCACGCCAGCCTGCACGGGGTTGGCGGCGAGCGGATCGACGAGGTGCTCGACGCGGTCGGCATGGCCCGGCGTGCCGACGAACCGGTCCGGTCGCTCTCGCGGGGCATGGTCCAGCGACTGGCCGTCTGCCGGGCGGTCCTCCACGATCCCGAGATCCTCCTGCTCGACGAGCCGCGGGCGAACCTCGACCCGGCGGCCGGCGAGCTCGTCGAGCCGCTGATCGGGCGGGGGTCCGGGCGGACGCGCGTCGTCACGAGCCACGACCCGGCCGGCGGGCTCGCCGAGGCGGACGTCGTGCTCGGCCTGAGGGGCGGACGGTCCGAGCTGGTCGGGCCGGTCGCCGGCGTCGATCGGGCCGCGATCGCCGAGCTCTACCGATGACCGGCCCGGTCGAGCGGCCCGCGGCGGCGGCGGGCGAGTCGCGGCCCGCGATCCCGAGCGCGCCCAAGCCCGGCCCGCCGACGCCCAAGCCCGGCCCGCCGACGCCCAAGCCCGGCCCGTCGACGCCCAGGCCCGGCCCGTCGACGCCCAAGCCCGGGCCGCCGACGCGGACGGCAGTGGCGGCGATCCTCCGCAAGGAGCTGCGGGTCGAGCTGCGGACGCTGGAGTCGGTCCCGGCGATGTCGCTGTTCAGCGTGACGACCTTCGTGCTCTTCCACTTCGCCGTCTCGCGCGACACGGTCGACGGGAACCTGGCGAGCGGGATCCTCTGGGTGACGCTGCTGTTCGCGTCGATCCTCGCGATCAACCGGCTCTTCGTCGCCGACGAGGAGCAGGGCGGGTTCGACGGGTTCCTGCTCGCGCCGGTCGACCGGAGCGCCCTGCTGATCGCGAAGTTCCTGACCCTCGCCGCGTTCCTCGTCGTGCTCGAGATCGTCGCCGTCCCGGCCTTCGGGCTGCTGCTGCTCGAACCGTCGCTCGGCCGGATCCTCCCGCGGCTGGTCGGGATCCTCCTGGTGGCGGACGTCGGGATCGCCGCGGTCGGGACGCTGGTCGCGGCACTGGCCGTGCGGACGCGGGCGCGGGACCTGCTCGGACCGCTGCTCGCCCTGCCGCTGCTCGTCCCGGTCGTGATCGGCGCGGCCAGGGCGTGTGCGCCGCTGATGGCGGCCGGCCATCCCGGGAGGATCCCGGTGCGATGGCTGGAAACACTCGGGCTCTATGATCTGGTCTTCGGGCTGCTGGCCTACGCCGTCTTCGATTTCCTGCTGGAGGACTGAGAGCGCCATGTACGGCAAGGGGTTGCGCGCCCTTTCGATCACCACCGCGCTGATCATGACCGGGGCGTTCGCGCTGGTCTTCTTCTGGGCTCCGGAGGATGCCGACCAGGGCTTCTCACAGAAGATCTTCTACGTCCACGTTCCGATGGCGATCGTCGCCCTGTGCGGTTTCGTTGCCGGCGGCGTGATGGGGATCATGCACCTGTGGAAGCGCGACAGCCGGTGGGACATGCGCTCGTACGTCGCGATCCACCTGTCGATCATCCTCGGCGTCGGCGTGCTCGTGACGGGGTCGATCTGGGCGCGGGTGTCGTGGGGCCACTGGTGGGTCTGGAACGAGCCGACGCTGGTCTCCTTCCTGATCGTCTTCCTCCTCTACTGCACCTACCAGCCGCTGCGCTTCTCGATCGCCGACGCCGAGCGCCAGGCCCGGTATGCGTCGGTCTTCGCGATCGTGGCCGGGGCGTTCGTCCCGCTCAACTTCATGGCCGTCCGGCTCGCCCAGCAGTACACCCATCCGCGGGTCCTCGGCAACATCAGCGGGAACCTGCCGGGCCGCATGGAATGGGCGTTCCTGGCGTGCCTGCTGGGTATGACACTGCTGTTCGTGACGCTGTGGAAGTACGAGATGACGTCGAAGCACGCGTCGTCGCAACTGCGGCGACTGAAGCGCCTGCTCGGCGACGAGGATCAGGCGAACGGGCGGCGGACGGCGGCGCCGGGGCCGCGCGAGGCGGCGAGACCGGTCTGATGCCGGCGATCCCCCTGCACACGGCGGTCAGCTACGTGGCCGGCGCGTACGTCGTCTTCTTCGGCCTGATCCTCGTCTACGTCGCGATCATGGCGACGAAGCTCAGCCGGATCGAGACCGAGCTGAGCGAGCTGACGGATCTCGCGCTCGCCGACCGGGCCGCTCGCGACCGGCAAGAGGTCACGGGGGCGGCTGCCGCCGCCGAGGCCGGCGGTCTGAGCGGGGATCAGGCCAAGACGGGGGCGATCGCCGGATGAGCGAGCTCCTGGCACTGGGCATCTCCCACAAGACGGCTCCGGTCGCCCTGCGCGAGCGGGTCGCCCTCGCCGGCGCGGAGGCCGACGCCTTCCTGCGGGCGGCGACCGCCGATCCGGCGGTCAACGAGGCGGTCGCGATCTCGACCTGCAACCGGACCGAGTTCTACCTCGTCGTCGGGGACGCCGTGGCCGCCGAGAGCACCGTCCTGGCCCTGCTCGCCCAGCGGGCGGGGATCCGGCCGACCGAGCTGGCCGAGGTGATCTACTCGCCGCGCAACTGCGACGCCGCGCGCCAGCTCTACCGGGTCACCTCAGGCCTCGAGTCGATGATCGTCGGCGAGCACGAGGTTCAGGGCCAGGTCAAGCGATCCTACGAGGCGGCGCTCGCGGCCGGAACGACGGGTCCGCTGACCAACCGCCTGTTCACCGCGGCGCTGCAGACCGGCAAGCGGGTCCGCTCGGAGACGGAGATCGCCGCCAACCACGTCAGCGTGGCGTCGGCCGCGGTCGAGCTCGCCCAGGAGCTGCTCGGGGACCTCGCGGGTCGTCCTGTCGTGATCATCGGGGCCGGCGAGACGAGCGAGCTGACTGCGCGGGCGCTGGCCGAACGTGGCGTGACAACTGTCTTCGTCGCCAACCGCCACGCCGACCGGGCGCGCTCGGTGGCACAACGATTCGGCGGCCGTGTGATCTCGCTCGATCGCCTGCCGAGCCAGCTGGAGCAGGCCGACATCGTCCTCTCGTCGACCTCCTCGCCCGATCCGATCGTCGGCCAGGACGAGCTCGAGATGGTCATGCGGAGCAGGCCGCTCCGGCCGCTTCTGCTGATCGACATCGCCGTCCCCCGGGACATCGACCCGGCGTGCGGGGACATCCCGGGAGTGACGCTTCGGGACATCGACGACCTCCAGGCGGTCGTCGCGCGGAATCTCTCCAGCCGGCGGGGCGACGTCCCCCGGGCGGAGCAGATCGTCGAGGAGGAGATCCAGCGATTCGCGGTCTGGCTCGGCCAGCTCGACGTCCGGCCGACGGTGGCCGAGCTGCGGATGCATGGCAATGCGATCGTCGACCAGGTGCTCGCCGAGAACCGTGGGCTCTGGGAGTCGGCCTCGGCGGGCGACCTGGCTCGCATCGAGGCGGCGACCCGGTCGGTGATGAGCCGGCTCCTCCACGAGCCGACCGTCCGCCTCAAGGCGCTCGACCCGGACCGCAGCCACGGAGGCGTCAAGCTCGTGCGCGAGCTCTTCGCCCTCGGCGCCGGCGACGCCGAGGAGACCGCGGGTGCGGAGGATCTCCCGCCGGCCGGATGTCCGGTGGCGCATTCCGCCGGCGAGACGGGCGCGGCCGGGGCGACGAGTCCCCAGCACGAGAACGTGCTGGCCCTGACGCGCAACCACGCGTGAGTGGCGGGTCGCCGCTGCGGCGACGTTCGGCGAATGCCATCGACCCCGCCGGCCTGCGGCCCGTGCGGGTCGGCACGCGGTCGAGCGCGCTGGCCGTAGCCCAGGCCGGGACAGTCGCCGAGCTGATCGGGGCCGACCGGGCAGTCGAGCTCGTCAGGAGCACCGACAGGCCGGCCGGCGGCGTCGAGGACAAGAGCCGGTGGGTGTCGGGAATCGAGCGGGCCCTGCTGCGGGGAGAGATCGATCTGGCCGTCCACTCGGCAAAGGACCTTCCGGTCGAGCTGCCCGAGGGCCTGGCGCTGATCGGGGCGCCGGTGCGGGCGGACGCGGTCGACGTCCTCTGCGGCGCGGACTCGCTCGCCGGCCTGCCGCCGGGCGCGCGGGTCGGGACGAGCAGCCTGCGGCGGATGGCGCAGATCCTCGCGGTCCGCCCGGACCTGGAGGTCTGCGAGTGCCGTGGGAACGTCGACACCCGCCTGCGGAAGCTCGCGGCCGGCGAGTATCAGGCGATCATCCTGGCCGCCGCCGGGCTCGAGCGGCTCGGACTGCCGGGCGGGTCTGCGCTGCCGGAGTTGATCCCGGCCGCCGGCCAGGGGACGCTCGCGCTCGAGGCACGCGTCGACGACGACGACGCGCTGGATGCGATCGCGGGACTCCGGGATCCGCGAGCCGAGGCCGAGCTGTGGGCGGAGCGGGCGCTCGTCGGTGCGCTCGGCGCCGGGTGTCACACGCCGCTGGGGATCCACGCCCGGGCGCACGGTGGCCGCCTGTTCCTGCGGGCGTTCGTCGGGATGCCCGACGGATCGGTCTGGATCCGTGATGAGCTCTCGGGGGCGGTGGATCTCGACGACGGTGCCAGCCTCGATCAGGTCGCGGGGCTCGACGGCGCCGCGCACCGCGGTGGCGCTGGCGGGGGCGGGCCGGGGACCGGCCGGGAAGCCGGCGAGGCGCTGGGGCGGGAGCTGGCCGGGCGGCTGCTGCGGGCCGGAGCCGGGGAGCTGCTCGGGTGAGCTGGGGAGCCGTCGAGCTGCCGCTGGGAGCTGCTCGGGTGAGCTGGGGAGCCGTCGAGCTGCCGCTGGGAGCTGCTCGGGTGAGCTGGGGACCCGTCGAGCTGCTGGTGTGAGCGCCGGGGATGACATCCCGCGCGGCGGGGGACGGTCGCGGCCGGCCGGGTCTACTTCGTGGGTGCGGGGCCGGGCGATCCGGGGCTCCTGACGGCGAGGTCGCTTGAGTTGATCGCGAGCGCCGACGTGATCCTCTACGACCGGCTGATCCCGCCGTCGGCGCTCGGGGGAGCCAGGTCGGATGCCGAGCTGCGCTACGTCGGCAAGGAGGGCGGCGGGCCGTTCGTCCCGCAGGACGAGATCGAGGCGCTGATCGTCGACCGGGCGCGGGCCGGGAGGTCGGTCGTCCGCCTCAAGGGCGGTGACCCGTTCGTCTTCGGCCGGGGCGGCGAAGAGGCTCAGACGATGCTCGCGGCGGGGATCGCCTTCGAGATCGTTCCGGGAGTGACGTCGGGGATCGCGGCGGCGGCCTACGCGGGGATCCCGGCGACCCACCGGGGGCACGCGAGCGCGGTGGCCCTCGTCACGGCACACGAGGATCCGTCGCGGGAGGAGAGCGCGCTCGACTGGCCGGCGCTGGCGGCCTTCCCGGGGACGCTGATCTTCTACATGGGCGTGCGCCAGCTCGGCAGGCTGGCGGAGCGTCTGATCGAGGGCGGCCGGCCGGCTGGGGAGCCGGCGGCGATCGTCGAGCGGGGAACGTTGCCCGGGCAGCGGGTCGTCCACGCGACGCTCGCGACGATCGCGGGGCGGGCGGCGGAGGCGAAGATCAAGGCGCCGGCGATCACCGTGGTCGGGGCGGTCGCGGCGCTGGGTCTCGAGCTCGCCTGGGTCGACGCGAGCCGCCGGCCGCCGGCCGGCGGGACGATCCCCGGGCCGCTGGCCGGCAAGACGATCGCGGTGACGCGGGCCCGCGCCCAGTCGAGCGACCTCGCGGTGCGCCTGCGGGCGCTCGGCGCCGAGGTCCTGGAGACGCCGACGATCCGGATCGTCGCCCGTGAGGTGGAGTTGCCGTCGCTGAGTGACTTCGACCTGATCTGCCTGACCAGTCCCAACGGCGTGCAGATCCTCTTCGACCGACTCGGCGACCGGGGCGAGGATGCGCGGGCGATGGCCGGGGCGACGGTCGCCGCAATCGGACCGGGGACGGCGCGGGCGCTTGCCGGTCACGGAATCCTCGCGGACGTCGTTCCGCAGCGGTTCGTCGCCGAGTCGCTGGCCGAGTCGCTCGAGGGGTACATGCTGCGCAGGGCGCTGATCGCGAGGGCGGCCCAGGCCCGCGACGTGCTGCCCGAGGCACTGATCGCCCGGGGCGTCGAGGTCGAGGTGATCGCGCTCTACGACACGGTGGCCGACCCGCTCCCGCCGGCGCAGCTGGAAGCCGCGAGGGCGGCCGACTACATCACGTTCACGTCGTCGTCGACTGTCCGCTTCTACCTCGAGTCCGGTGAGATCGGTCGGCAGACACGGGTCGCGTCGATCGGTCCGGTGACCAGTGGGACGCTTCGCGAGCACGGGATCGAGCCGGATGTCGAGGCGGCCGCACATGACATCGACGGCCTGGTATCGGCGGTGCTCGCCGACGCGGTAGCGTTGGCGTCCTGAGCGTCATCACCTTCCTTTCGGATTACGGCTACACCGACGAGTTCGTCGGCGTGTGCCACGGCGTGCTCGCGACCTGGTGTCCTCAGGCCAAGGTGATCGACATCACGCACGGAATCCGCCGCCACGACATCCGGGCGGGGGCGGTGGCACTGCGTGGGGCCGTTCCGTACATGCCACCGGGCGTGCATATGGCGATCGTCGATCCCGATGTCGGTCGACCGTCGCGGCGGGCGGTGGCGCTGCGGACGACGGCCCGCAATCACATCCTCGTCGGTCCGGACAACGGCCTCCTCGCGCTCGCGGCGCATCGGCTCGGGGGGGTCGTCGAGGCGATCGACATCGGCGACTCGGCCTACCGGCTGGATCCGGTCTGCGCGACCTTCCACGGGCGGGACGTCTTCTCGCCGGTCGCCGCCGCGCTGGCGAGCGGCGTGAAGCTCGAGGAGACGGGTCAGCCGTTCGACCCGTCCAAGCTGAAGGGGATCAACGTCCAGCGGCCGCGGATCGACAAGGACCAGATCGTCGCCCAGGTGCTGAGCATCGATCAGTTCGGGAACATCGAGCTGAACGTCGACCACGACCAGATCGTCGACTTCGGACTGAAGCTGGGGATCTCGGTCGAGCTGATCGTCGACGGCGTCAACTCGCAGGCCAACTACTGCGCGGCGTTCGCCGACGCGCGGAAGGATTCCCTGCTCGTCTACGAGGACGCCCAGCAGCAGCTGGCGATCGCCGTCAACCGCGGGTCGGCGGCCGAGCGGCTGGGGATCGAGCGGGACTCCGAGATCCGCGTGCGGATCGCATGAGCCTCGTGCGGGCCAGTCGACTCGCTTCCAGGTCAAGGTCGACCCGCGTCTCGACGTCCACGGCAACCTCCACCTCCACGTCCATTCAGGGCATCCCGGGCGGGTGACCGACGGGCGGCGGCGGCTCGGGCTCCCGCGTGTCCACCACCGGGTGACGACCTCGACCAACGACCGGGCCCGTGAGCTGGCCGTGGCCGGCGCGGAGCATGGGACCCTGGTGACGGCTGACGAGCAGACGGCCGGGCGGGGCCGCCAGGGACGGACCTGGAGCGCGCCGGTGGGCCGAGCGGTCGTGCTGAGCCTCGTGCTTCGGGAGCCCGGCCGGCTCCTGACGCTCGCGGCGGGCGTCGCCGTGGCGGAGGTCGTGGCGGCGCTCGCCGGGCTGGATACGGAGATCAGATGGCCGAACGACGTCGTGCTCGGGGACGGGCGAAAGGTCGCGGGAATCCTCGCCGAAGCTCGTCCGCAGGAGGGCTGGGCGGTGCTGGGAATCGGGGTCAACGTCGCGGTGCGACCGGGAGACCTGCCGCCGCAGCTGCGGGCACGGGCCGGGTCGATGGACCTGGCGGGCGAGGAGATCCCCCGGGTCCTCGATCGCCTCCTGGCCGGACTCGAGCGGTGGTTGGCCGCGCCGGCCGACGACGTTCTCGAGGCCTGGGCCCGGCGCGACGCCCTGGTGGGCCGGGCCGTGAGGTGGGCGGGCGGCGGGGGAACGGCGGCGGGCGTCGACGAAGACGGACGGCTGATGGTCGCGCGCGACGACGGTCGCCGGGTCGCACTCGAGGCGGGCGAGGTGCACCTCGAGCCGAGCTAGGGGCGAGCGGAGGCAGAACGCGAGCCGGGGCGGGACGCGAGCCGGCGCAGGACGCGAGCCGAGCCAGGAACGCGAGCCGAGCCGGGGCGCGAGCTGAGCCAGGACGCGAGCTGAAACCCGAGGCAGGTTAGGGCGCGCGCGTCAGAACGTGTCTCGTTGGAGCTTGATCTGGGGTGGGGCGTTCGAGGTGATGCCGGGCGTCACGCCGACGTACTCGCCGCTGATCCTGCCGGCGTCGACCGTCAGCTTGAGGAAGCCATACTCGGCATCGTCTCCATACTGGAACGTCACGCCGGGGGCGAGCTCCTCGCCGGGATTCGAGCCGGGCGCGAGCAGATGGAGGTTGTGGTAGCCGGAGTTCCCGATCACGATGTAGGGGATCGGCTGGGCGAGGTCTGAGCGCAGGAAGCGCTGGTAGTCATGGACGTGGCCGGAGATCACGAGCTGGGGCAGGCGACCCGACGCCTTGAATGCCGAGTCGAGCGCGTCTCCCATCTTCCGCGATCCACCGTGATGCGCGTCGACGCTGTATGGAGGATGGTGCAACGTCACGATCAGCGGCAGCTTCGGGTCCGCCTCCTTGAGCTCGCCGGTCAGCCAGTCGATCTGCGACTGCTCGAGGTGACCGCCGGACGGGACGTTCGAGTAGAGGCCGACGATTGTGACCGCCTCACATTCGAGCGTCCAGTCGCAGTACGGCTGGGTCTGGACATCCCGGTTGTACTCCTCGCTGCCCACCGGAAGCGCGGGCTTGGCCGCGCAGAAATTGGCCATCCAGGTGTCCAGCGGCGTTCGGCTCGGATCGTCTGTCGTGTCGCCGTCGTGGTTGCCCGGGATACTGAGAAACGGGACCGCGAGGTGGGCGTAGGCCTCGTAGAACTGCGGGTGCCACTCCGACTGGTCGGCGTTGAAATAGACGACGTCGCCGACGCTGTACACGAACGCGGGCGTCGCCTGGGCCTCCATTGCCAGGGTCACCGCGTTCTGCGGAGTCGGATCCTTGATCCCGCCGTGGTCCCCGACGACGAAGAACGTCAACGGCTTGGTCTCCTTGACACCGAGATCCGCCGCCTTCGCCCGTCCACCCTGACCGCTCGGGAGTGGCTGCGTGGGAACTCTGGGGGGCCATGCCTTCTGCAGCTGCTTGCGAGCGGTGGTCGGCTTGATCCCGACCCTCCGTCGGGCAACCCTCGGCGCCGGACTCATCGTCTTCCTCCCGTTCGCGATCGCCCATCTTCGGCGCCCGCTGGCAAGGCGCCTGGTCGTGACGACCATAGCCAGCGTGCGGGCGCGACTTCAACCCATGTTACGCGGGCTTAACGTCTTGGTATCCCCTGATTCGAGGCGCCGGGTGGCCGGCGGGCGCTCGGCGCCTGCTGGCGGTCGGGTCGAGCACCGCGCGGTCGGCCCGCGCTGCGCGCATGTTGACGTTCGCGCCGGGTCGTGGTAAATCTGATCGCACTGAAAATGCCGCCGCCCGCGCGAGTCGGGAGGCGGGTCCTGGGGGGTTCGTGATGCGGGATCGGATGCGTCGTGCGGTGTTCGCCTGGGCCGGGATCCTCGTGGCCACGCTGTGTCTCCCGGGTCTCGCCGGCGCGCAGGACGGCTTCGCGCCCGCGGCCCCGTCGGTCGGCCCGTTGCGTCACCTGGGCACCGTCGACCTGCGGCAGATCGCGGGCCAGCCTCAGTTGCAGCCGCAGGCCGCGCCGGTCCTGACGCCCTTCGAGCTGGGCGGCGCGGAGATTCCGAAGTCGGACATCGGCGGGCGGCCGGCTGTCGTACCCAACCCCGCGCCGAGCACCGTCACGTCGGGCAACGTCGCCGGCTTCGATGGGATCTCCCATCGCGACCAGCGGCTGGCCGACAACGGCAACCAGCAGAGCCTCGAGCCTCCCGATCAGGGCCTGTGTGTCGGCAACGGACACGTGATCGAAGCGGTCAACACCGCGTTGACGATCCGCTCGGCGAACTCGTTCGCGGTCGAACTGCCGACAATCGCACTCAGCACGTTCTTCGGGCTCCCGGACGCCGTCAACCGTCAGACCAATCCGATCACGATCGGACCGTTCCTCAGCGACCCGCGCTGCTACTTCGACGTCCAGACCCAGCGCTTCTACGTCACCGTCCTCGAGATCGACCGGGATCCGGCGAGCGGGGACTTCGGGACCCACGCGGCGACCCTGGTCGCGGTCAGCCAGTCGAGCGACCCGACGGGTGCGTGGGGCGTGTTCAGCATCGACGCGACCGACGACGGGACAAACGGGACGCCGGTCCACGCAGACTGCCCGTGCTTCGGTGACCAGCCGGTGATGGGCGCCGACGCCAACGGCCTGTATTTCTCCACCAACGAATACAACATCTCGCCGTTCGGGACGGCCTTCAACGGAGCCCAGATCTACGCCCTGTCCAAGCGCGGCCTGGCCGCCGCCGCTCTCAGCCTGTCCTCGGCGCTCCCCGCGCTCGTTCATCTTCAGGCCGGGAACCTTGGGATGTCGTTCGCGCCGGTGGACGGCAATCCCGCTGCGATCGCATCGGTGCAACCGGCGAGGACCCCGCCGGGGGCCGCGTACGCCCCCGATGTCGAGTACCTGCTCAGCTCATTCGACGTCAACGTCAACAAGAGCGACCAGCGGTTGGCGGTGTGGGCCCTCTCGAACACGCACACGCTCGACTCCGCCGCGCCGAGCCTGCGGCTGACGGCCAGAGTCCTCGCCACCGAGCCGTACGCCGGCGGGCCGCCGGCCGGTACACCGGTGGTGCAGAGGCCCGGCCCAAGGCCGCTCGGCGACCTCGTGGGGGAGGCGCTGCCGACGGTCAACGCCGACGACGACCGCATGCAGGCGCCGACATATGTCAACGGCCTGCTGTATGCGACGTTGAGCACCGGAGTCGGGAGCGCGAACAACGTGAGCCGCACGGGCGTCGCGTGGTTCGTGATCCTGCCGTTCACGATCGCCGACCGGGTCGGGGGCGTCGTCGCCAACCAGGGGTACGTGGCCGCTCCCGACACGACCAGCCTGATGTATCCGGCGGTCGGCTTGAACCGCCGTGGCCAAGGAGTCATCGCCGTCAGCCTCACCGGCCCGAGCGACTATCCGAGCTTCGGCTACATCGACTTCACCGCGTTCGGTCCGATCGGGGGCGTGCACATCGTCCGTCCGGGCGTCGCCCCCGAAGACGGCTTCACCTGTTATGTGGCCGAGGGGAACGCGCCGCCGTGCCGCTGGGGGGACTACTCCTACGCCGAATCCGATGAGGCCGGCAACCTGTGGGTCGCGGGCGAGGACATCCCCGGTCCGCGGACGACGCTCGCCAACTGGGGAACGTTCGTCGCGCGACTCAACCGCTGAACAGGCGACGGGCCTCGGAAGAGCCGCGTCTCAGCGCATGTTTCCCGTGTGGCCGAGTGAGAAGCGGCCGGGTTGGGGCCAGACGCAGAGGCCGTGGGGCTTGTTGGGGACGGCGATCTTGGCGACCACGGCTCCCGTGGTCGTCGAGAATCCGTAGACGGCCGCGTCGTAGCGGCCCGAGAGCCAGAGCGTCGAGCCGTCGGCGCTGACGCCCCCCATGTCGGGGCTCCCACCGCCGGGGATCGTCCATTTTGCCGTGACCCGGTGGGTGGCTACGTCGATCACGCTGACGGTCCCGGACCCGCGGTTGGAGACGTACATATGGGTTGCGTCCCGGCTCGGGTAGATCCCGTGGGTGTCCTTGCCGGTGTGGATGAAGCCGACCTGGCGAAAGGTGTGGGCATCGACCAGGTGGACGCCGCCGAGGTTCATGTCAGCCACCCAGAAGGTCCTCCCGGTGTTGTCGAGGCGGACGTCCTGGGGGCTGGCGCCCCTGAGGTCCAGGTGGCCGGTCACCGTCTCCGTGCGCATGTTCACCCGAATCAGACGGCCGCCGAACTCGCAGGATGCGATCAGGTAGCTGCCGTCGGCGGCGAAGTCCGCGTGGTTGATCCCGGGACAGTCGACGGGTAGTCGCTTCGCGAGGCGAAATCCCGGCAGGTCGTAGAAATCGATCCGACGGCGGGCTTCGGCCATCACGAGCGCCTGGCGGCCGCCCGGGGCGAAGTACAGGTTGTAGGGATCGTCGACCTTGATCGCCGGCCCGCTGGGCTTCCCGGTCGCCGGGTTGATCGGCGACAGCGTGTTGGCCAGGTCGTTGGTCACATACAGCGTCCGCAGGTCGTAGGCGGGCACGACGTGCTGGGGATCGGCCCCGGTCTCGTAGTGGGCGAGAACTCGAGCGGCAACGGGGTCGACGACGTCGATTCCGGTCCCCGCGCTCTCCGGGACGTAGAGGCGGTAGGGGTCGCCGGCGACGGTCGCACTCAACATGCCGCGACCCGCGTGCGCGTAGACGCCGGCGGCCGGGGGCTGAGCGCTCCCGGGTGCCTTCGGCTGCTTGGACCGCGGCCCGGAGAAGGCTCCGGCGATCAGCGCGATCACCGCGGCAAGGCCCACGACGCCGGCTCCGAGGACCGCACGGCGACGGCGGGCGACCTCGGGCGACGGACGGCGAACTACCCGGGGATCGGTCATGCGCAGCGGCCGCCCGGCGACTGCAGACTGCCGCGTTGCCGTCGCATTTCGCCAGCTTAGTTCGGCACCGGGCGGCGAGGATCCGTTGCAACACGGGCGGCACGGCCGTTCGGCTCCTCAGCGGGCGGATTCAGCGGGCGGATTGCGCGGCCGTGACCACCCCGGCCGGCTTGGCCTTCTGCGCGCTCGTCTTCGCGCGAGCCAAGACCAACCGCGGCCGGCCTGATCAGGCGACGCCGACGAGTCCGGCCGATCGGCCCGCTCGGGCCGCCTGCGCTCGCGAGGTCACCCAGTCGGCGCTGACGTCGACCAGCGTGTCGAGCATCGCCTGGGTTGCCGGCGACCGGTAACCGCCGGCCTTGGTCGCTGCCGCGATCTCCCGGACGGGGCCGCCGGGGCCGAGGCTCCGGAGGACGACGTCCCCGCGGATGCTGGTCGCCGCCAGGTCGGGAATCATCGCGATGCCGACGCCGGCGGCGACGAATCCCGCGATCGCGGGATAGTCGTCGCTCTCGAAGGTCACCTTCGGCTCGAACCCGGCGGCTCGGCATGCGCTCGCGAAGAGGCGGCCGTCGGGGCAGGTGTCAGACGTCCCGAGCATCCATTCCTCCTCGCCGAAGTCGCTCAGGCTGACCTCCCGGCAGGTGGCAAGCGGATGGGTCACCGGAAGGGCGATGTACATCGGGTCGTCGAACAGCCGGACACGCTCGACGCCGGCGTTGAGGCCGTCGTCGAGACCGGCGAGCGTCAACACGATGTCGAGCTCGCCGCACGCGAGCCGCGGAAGCGCGTCGGCTGGCTCGGCCATCGTCAGGGTGAGCGTGACGTCGGGGTAGGAGCGTCGGAACGCGGCGATCGCCAATGGCGCGATCGTCGCCGCGACGGTCGGGAAGGCCGACATCCGCAGTCGGCCGCCGCGTAGCTCACCGATCGCCTTAACCTCGGCCTCGGCGTCCGCGAGGCGGGCGAGGATCGCTTCGATGTGGACGACGAGCGCCTCGCCGGCATCGGTCAGGCGAACCCCCCGCGGGTTGCGATCGACCAGCGTGGCCCCGATCTCCCGCTCGAGCGTCGCGATCTGCCGGGAGATCGCCGGCTGGGTGTAGGACATCGCGGCTGCCGCGGCCGAGAACGACCCGTGGCGGCCAACCTCCCGCAGGACGCGCAGGCGGTTGAGATCGAGCATTACCCAATGTTATTGCATGCCTGACAAAGCCTCATTTGAAGTAATGCGTCGCGCGTGGGATGGTCTTGTTCATGAGTCCTCGCGCTCCCACCCAAGTCACGATCCGACCGTCGAGCGACGGCGACTCGGCGGAGTTGACGCGCCTTGCGACGATCGACAGCGCAGCCGTCCCCGACGGGCCGCTGGTCGTCGCCGAGGTCGATGGGCAGCTGCGAGCCGCGCTCGCGATCGAGGACGGCGACGTGATCGCCGACCCGTTCGCCCCCAGCCTGAAGATCGTCGCACTCCTGCGTGAGTACGGCCGCCCGCGCCCCCGTGCCCGGTCCCGCCGCCTGGCGCGCTTCTCAGACCGCCGCCGCAACCAGCAGGAGGTCAACCGATGACCCAGCTCCACACGATGATCGCCCACGAGCGCCACCAGGACCTGATCCGGGCCGCCGTCCAGTCGTCGCTGATCGGCGAAGCCCGCGGTGTCGGCCGCCGGTCGAAGCCGGCGCGGCGGCGTTGGCTGCGCCGCTCGCCACGGCCCGCCGGAGCCCTCCTGTCGCAATAAATCTTCCGACACTCCACATCGGTCGGCAGGATCCGATACTTTTGCGTACGCCGAATCCCGAGCAAGTGCGAGGGAGCGGGGGACCCAAGATGTAGGGGCGAATCGAGCGCATTCTGCTCGAGGCGAATTTCGCCAGCCCGGCAGCTAACCCCGTAGGCAAACGAAAGGGTTCCGTGACTTTCAGGCCGACCGCCAGGGCGATGCTGTGCACCGTGGGGCTCACGCTCGGTGGACTCGGGTCCGGTCTCGGCCTCACGCCGGCCGTGGCCGCGAGCCCACCTCCTCTCGGGGGCGCCGTCTACAAGACCCCCTCGGCCGCCGTCCCGACGCCCGCCGCCGCGCCCGCGGCGCCGTCCGCGCGCCCGCTCGCCGACGCGGCCGCGCAGGCCGCCTTCGTGGACCAGGCCGCAACCGTGCTCGCGACCCACAGCCTGCGGCCGGGCAGCCACGGACAGCTCGTCCTTGCTTTGCAGGGCCTCCTCCAGCAGGCCGGGGCCAGCGTGATCGTCAGCGGCCGGTACGACCCGACGACGGTCAAAGTGGTCCGATCCTTCCAGCGCAAGCACCGCATGAAGGTGACGGGCATCGTCAACCCGCCGACGACCGCCGTCCTCGTCGCCGTGGCCCGCGCCGCTGCCGCCACCGCCGCGCCCGACGCCGGCTGGATCTTCCCACTCACCCCCGTCGGCACGGTCGCTCCGATCAGCACCTGGACGCTCGACCAGGGCGTCGACCTCGGCGGAGCCCGCAACGACTGCGGCCCGAAGCTACTCGAGCTCGCCGTGGCCTCGGGGACGATCGTCAAGACCGGGGTCAGCGGCTTCGGCTCTGCCGCGCCGGTGCTCCTGGTCAACAGCGGTCCCGACGCCGGCCGCTACATCTACTATGGCCACGCGATGCCCGCCCTCGTGGTGGTCGGCCAGCAGGTGGCCGCCGGCCAGCCGATCGCCGAGGTCGGCTGCGGAGACGTCGGCATCTCGAGCGCGCCGCACCTCGAGATCGGCATCAGCGCGCCCGGGAGCAGCGTCACCTGTTGTCCGAGTCGCGGGGAGACGTCCGGCGAGACGATGACCCAGCTGACCTACGCCTACAAGTACGCGGTCGCCCACCCGACGCCACCGCCGGCGATCCCGTCGATTGCCACGCTCGTAGGCCCGACGGGCCCGCTCGCCGGGCTTCCCGCGCCATTGACCCCGCTGATCGCCGCCGCAACCGGCGGCGGCGCAGCAGCTCCGGGATAGCCGAGCCCTACTCCCCGGTCGCCGAGAAGTGCTCCGGGTCGATCGGCCCGAGCACGCCGCCGTGCAGCTTGAAGCGGCCGGGGTACCCGGCGAGCACCGAGATCAGCTGAGCCGGCGCCGTGACGTCCACGGCGCCGCCCGGATACTGGGTCGACTCGTGGTTGCTCGAGCCGGCGGGTGCACTGAAATCGCCGGCCGCGTTCAACGCGGCCTGCTGGCCATACGTCCGAAAGCCGCTCGTCACGCCGCCGGTCCAGCCATTCTGGAAGGCCCACTGGAGGACGGGGACGATCCAGTTCGCGATCGCCGCCCCGTCCGGGTTCCAGCTCGCGACCGGGATGCTCGCGCCGACCGCGAGAGCCTGCTCGTCGGAGATGTTCGCCTGGGTGACCGACCGCACGAATGCGTCCGACGTGTTCCCGGTCGGCAACGCCACGCCGGCCTTCAATGCCGCGGCGATCTGCTGGCGGATCTCCGCGTCGGACGGTGCGCCGGCCGACACTCGCGCCTGATGTTGGGCGGCAACCAGCGTCGCGTCGGATGTCGCGTCGACCCGCGCGACGACCGTGCGGCTGGCCCGCCCGGGAGCGATCGCCTTGACCTTCGACGACCGGGCTCGAGACCGCCGGTTCGCAGCAGCAGTCCTACGAGCGGCAGCCTTCGCCGCCCGCCGGCCGGCCGGCGACCCGCCCGCGAGGTGTCCGACGCTCGCCTTCCCCCGAGCGTCGCTCCTCCCGCCGGCCGTGGCCCGGTTAGCCACGCCCCCGGTCGCGCCGCTCGGCGCCCCGCCGCCCGCGACTCCAGACCCGCCGCAGCCCGCGAGCATGTACCCCGCCGCGAGCACGACGAGGACAACCGCGCACCGCCGCAGGCGGTGCGCCAGGCTGAGCGACCCAAGCACCATCACGCCGAATCATCGTCGACCGACCGGTCCGACCGACGCACCCCGGCAGGCTCACCCCCGTCGCCCGTCGCCCGTCGCCCGTCGCCCTTCGCCCGTCGCCCGCCCGCCGCCGCCCTCCCGCCCGCCTGCGCCCGCTCTCGCGTCTGTCCTACTCAAGCCCGCCCGCCGCCCTGGCCGGCCCGGGGCCTACTTCCAGACCCGGACGTAGTCGACCGACGTCGTTGCCGGGAGGGGCGTGGTCGCCGGGTTGAACGCGTTCGTTCCGACCCCGAGGGCCTGGGTCAGGGCGACGAAGAACGGCTGGTCGAACGGCTGGGCCCCGGTCAGGCCGGCGGCGAGGTAGTTGTCGACCAGGCAGGTGCTCCCGTTGATCGTGATCGTGAAGCCCCCCGGCGACCAGACCACCGCGTAGTCGTTGTACTGAGCGAGCGAGATCTGGCAGTCGGTGGCCGTGACGGTGTTCACGTGGGTCACAGGATTCACAGTCGACGGGTTGTAGATGTAGTGGATGTACGGGACGTCGAGCCACGAGTACTGACTGTAGAACTCCGAGAAGTCGACCTCCCCCGAGCCGGGCCATCCGCCGTAGCGCACGTCGTTGACCGGCCACAGCCACAGCGTCTCCTGGAGTCCGCTGGCCGTAGTCTGCGGCAGCAGCGCCCTGACCTCGAAGCGACCGTAGGTCTGGTTGAAGCCCGTCCACGTGCTGACCATGCCGCTCGTGTACTGCGTCTTGAACGCTCCGCACTGGAAGGCCGCGGCCTCCCGGCGCGCGGTCAGACGGAGGACTCCGCCCGAGACGGAGATGTTCTTCGACGAGTTGACGTAGCACGCCTGGGCCCCGCTCGGACCGCTCGTGAACGCGCTGTTGGCCGTCAGCTGCGGTGTCCACCAGGTCGTGTTCAGCGCGCTCGCGTCGCCGGTCGTCGCGGCGAACTCGTCGTCGAACGTGCACGACCACGCGCCGCCTCCGGGCTTCGGCGCGACGATCTCCCCGCCGCAGGACTTCGTCGTCACGACGGCCGGCCGCGCCACCGGCTGAGCCATCCCGGCGCTCGGCGCGGCGAACAGCCCAGCCAGTACGCCAAGACCCGCGAGCCCCGCCCGGGCGACGATCCGGCATCTCGCGATTCGCGAGTTCTGAGGGGGAACACAAGGGAGCGCTTCTGCGGACACGAAGACGCTGCGCCGGCGAATCGCGTATTTCGCTCGTCTCCGGCCGGCGGCGCCTGCCGGCGAGCATGACTTTGCAAGAGCACGCATACGGGCCTATCGGCGCTCGCCCCGACCAACTTGACGGCCGGCCGGCTCGCCCGCCCGACCCGATCCCGACCCACCACCGCTCCCGCCGCCCGCCCGACCCGATCCCGACCCACCGCTCCCGCCGCCCGCCCGACCCGATCCCGACCCACCGCTCCCACGGCCCGACCGGCCCGCTGCCCTGGCCCGCAGGGCCGCCGGCCCTGGGCCCCGTCGACTCAGAACGTCGGCGACGGCCAGCCGCAGGCGCTCGACCCGCGGGTCAGCCCGCTCGCCCCACGGCGGTGCTGGGCCCGAAACTCCCCGAGCGCGGGGTCGGGCTCGGGTTGGTCTGGCTCGCGGTCCTCGAGCACGCGGGCGACCCACTCCTGCTCGACGAGCATACCGTCGACCACCTCGACCCGAAACGCGTTGCACCCCTTCCGTGCCGTGACCACCTCGGTCAGCTCGCGCCCGTCGAAGACCAGGGCCGTGCCGTCGGGGACGCCCCACCCGGCCGGCAGCCTCCCGGCGAGCATCGCCTCGTGGTAGCGCGGGCGCCGGTCCGGGTCGTTGGTGTAGTGGACGCAGTTGCTCCCCGACAGGAACCCGAGGCCCGGAGATGCCCGCGGCTCACCGTGCGACCTGGTGATCCCGGCCTCGAACCAGCACATCGATCCGGCACTGACCCCGCACAGGAGGATGCCGGCGTCCCAGGCCTCGCGGAGGACATCCTCGACGCCGTGGGCGCGCCAGATCGCCAGCAGGTTCGCGAGGCTGCCGCCGCCGACGTAGATCGCGTCCTGGCCGAGGAGATGGTCCCTGAGCTCGAGCGCCGGCTCGTCGCCGAGGCGAAACAACGCCAGGTGCGACGGCGCGCACCCGAGACGGCGGAATGTCGCGTTGAACTTCGTGATCTGCTCCTTCGGGTCCCCGCTCGCCGTCGGCAGCAGACAGACCCTCGGCCGCCCTGATCCCCGGACCCCGGACCTCGGCCCCCCGGCCGCCGGCGGGTCGGATCGCCCGCCGGCCAGCTCGGCGATATACGCGTCGAGCGCGCCGTCGCGCCCAGTCGACCCGAAGCCTCCCCCGCCGATCGCGACGATCCTCGGGGTCCTCGGCGCCGGCGTCAACTTCGCGCACCTGCCGCGATCGCGGTCGGCGGGCAGACTTCGGCCGGCCCTGAGTCCGGTGCGACGCTCAGACCCCGGCCGCCGCCAGCGGTCGGTAGGGCCGGGAGGGCCGCGTCGGCGAGATACCGGGTCCGCAGCGCCGACTTCACGACTCGCCCGCGTACGCACCGCATCCGGTAGGCGCGGGCGTGCGGCCGCGAGCTGACCGCCCGGACGAGGCGTTCGCCGACGAAGTGGAGGGCCGCACCATCCTCGGCAGCGTACCCCGGACACAGGCCGTCGACCAGGAACCGCCGGTAGCTCCGGTCACGAGCCTGCTCCCCGTCGTAGTGGACGGTGTTGCTCCACGGCAGCAGATCCAGCCCGGCGACCCGCCGCGGCTCGCCGTGGAAGGCGGTCACCGCCTCGCGAAACCAGCAGAGCGAACCCGCGCTGACACCGCACAGGACGACGCCCCGGGTCCACGCCTCCCGCAGCACGAGATCGAGCCCGTGGGCACGCCATACGCCGAGCAGGCTGATCACGCTGCCGCCGCCGACGTAGATGATGTCCTGGTCGAGCAGATGGGTCCGGACGTCCGGGGCGCCGGCCTCGCGACGAAACAGCGAGACGTGGGACGGCTCGCAGCGAGACGAGTCGAACGCCCGGTAGAAGCGCACTATGTAGTGGTCGGCGTCGCCGCTCGCCGACGGCAGGAAGCAGACCTTCGGACGGGGCTTGTCGACGAGCCCGAGGACGTAGTCGTCGAGCAGGGGGTTCCCCGCCTCCATCGAGAAGCCGCCGCCGCCGAAGGCGACGATCTGGGCAAGCACGTTGTCCACCCGTCGAATGTAGGGCGCCGGCGCCCGAATGTCGTTGGCCCGCTGGCCCAGCCCCTTGGACCGACGGTCGCCTCGGCGGGCCGGTCAGGCGGCGGCCATCCCGGCGGCGGCCTCGCCCTCTGCCGCCCGGGCGCTGACCCGCCGTCCGCCGAGCACGAGCGCGAGAATCGCCCCTCCGGCAGCCCAGGCCCCGAGCACGATCACGGGGGTCTGAATGCTGCTGGAGCCGAAGTACAGGACGTTGCGGACGAGGTCGACGCCCGCCCCCGACGGAAGGTAACCGCCGACGACCCGCCAGAAGTCGGGCAGCAGGTCGCGGGCGTAGGGCCCGCCGGAGCTGGGGGTCCCGACGATCACGAAGATCACGACGGCGACCGCCGTGCCGGCGATCCCGAGCAGCGCCTGGAGCCCGGCGGTGGCGGCGCCGGCAGCGAAGATCGCGAGGGCGGCGACGCCGCAGAGGTCGAGGAAGTGGCCGGTGAGGACGCCGATCCACTGGTCGAGTACGAGGACGCTGAGGACGCCGGAGCCGACCGCGTAGGCGGCGAGCGCGACCAGACGGGCGAGCGCCCGCAGCCGGCTCTTCGCACGGGGCTTGCCGACCATTCCGAGCAGCGTCGCGCCGAGGTAGCCGCCGATCATCCAGGCGACGACCGCGTAGAACCCAGAGAGGCCGTTGGGGTCGCTCGGCGGCAGCGGGGCTAGGTCGACGACCCGGGGGGCCGGCCGGTGGCGGGAGGTCTCGACGCCGTTGAACACGCTCACGAGGACCGCGGCCGTCGCCCGGTTGGCCGCGCTTGCCACGACGAGGGTGTCCGAGCCCTTCGAGTGGGGTGCGAAGTAGCCGTAGGCGCGGCGCGCCTCGATGTCGGCCCGAGCCGCGATCGACGAGACCGCCTTGTGCACCTCGAGCGGCTTCCCCGGCAGCGAATCGAGGGTTCCGATCAGGGCCGGGGCGATCGTGTACGGAGCGACGAGGTCGACCGGGACGCTGTGGGGCGTCGGGTCGTGGAGGGCGCCGACATACGATCCGACGAAGGCGAGTTGAAGCGCCGCGGCCGCGAGCAGGACGATGACTGCGGTCATCGCCACGCCGAGGGCGGTGTTCTGCTTCGGGAATCTCAAGGTGCCTGCTCCCTCTGGTCTGGGCGAGTGGCGGTCGACGTGATCCCGACCTCGGGTAGGCCGTCTGCGCGGCGGTCCAGGCGCATCGTACGCCGGCCAGGGGTGGTCCGGTGACTTTGTTCGACGTCCAGCTCGGTCGGTCGGAGCTCGAACGCCTGATCGACATCCTGCCGGCCGCCGGCTTCGTCTGCGCAGCGGCTGCCGGCGGATGGCCCGGGAGGGCGCCGCTCCCTGCCGAGCTGCGGTACGTCAGCCGCCGGGCGGCTCGGCCGGCTTTCGCGCGGCGCGGGCCCGCGGCGACTTCTTGACTGGAGTCGCACCGGTCCCGCTCGCGGCGGCGGCGGGCTCGAGCGGGTCGGCCGCGGTCGTCGCCTTGGCGCGGCTCCTCGCGGCGGTCGCCGTCGGCTTCTTCGCGGCCGGCTTGGTAAGCGCCGGCTTCCTCGCCGTGGGCTTCTCGGGTTCAGCCGCAGTCTCCTGCACCGGCGCGCTCGCCGGAGTCGCCTTGGGAGCGGCTCGCTTGCGAGGAGCAGGCTTGCGGGCGAGCGGCGGCGCGACTTCGGAAACGGCGGTCAGCTTTGCTGGGACCGCCGCCTGGTCGGCAGTGCTCGCCGGCGCGACAGGGCCGTGGCCCGCGTCGGGCTCGCTCGCCCTGGGGGCCGCGGTCGACCGCCGGGGAGGCCGGGACGCCGACTTGGGCTTCGGGCTCGCGGGCTGCTGCGAATCGCCGGTCGGTACATCGGCGATCGACTCGGCCGGCGCCGGTGGCAGGATGCGAACGGGCGCGGGGCCGGGCGGGGGGGCGAAGGCCGGGACGATGACCCGCGACCTGGCGGGCGCCGGCGCACCCTGCCGAGCCTCCGAGTGCCTGGAAGCCTGCGAGCCAACCCGAGCCTCGCCAACCCGAGCCTCGGAGTCCTCAGACGCCTGCCCGGGCTCGAGAGCCGGGACATCGTTGGAGGCCTGTCCGCCGGCGGGGTCCGGACCGCTCAGGCCGGTCGGCCGTTCGCGGCCGTTGCGTCGAGAACCGCGCCGGGATCCACGGGTGCGACCCTGAGCCGCGGAGTCCCCGCCGGGATCGTGTCCGCCGGATCGATCGCCGCCCCCGTCCGGCCGGGCGGACGGGTTCCCGGAGACCTGTGCCTGGACCTTGGCCTGGCCGTCGATTGGCGAGGAAGCGTCGGGTTCGCCGCCCGGTTGGCTCCCGCTCCCGCTCCCGCTCCCGTTGACGTTGAGGTTGACGGTGTCCTCGGCAAGGCCAACCGGCACGTGCCCGTCGGCTCCGTTGGCCCCACGCCGGCGCCGTCTCTTGCCGCGGGCGCGGCGCTTGGGGAAGTTGCGCAGCAGCTCGCGAGCCAAGGCCGGCGGCTTGCGGGCCATCCGGGTCCGCGCGCCGCGAAGGACCTCCTCGGCCTCGGGCGTGTGGGCGAGCGCGGCGGCGAGCAGGGCGGCGGCCAGGCGGCGGTCCTGCTTGCGGATCGCCTGGACGAGCCGGCGGGCGTTGCGGGCGTGGGCGGCGCCTGAGGAGTTGACGAGCAGACCGAGCAGCCGCTTGGTCTCGGGCCAGCGTTGGGCGGCGTACTCCTCGTGGACGTCGCGGGTGTACTCGGCCATCCGCCAGATCCAGGCGTTCGCCTGGTCGCGGCGGCCGATCCGCTTGTCGACCATCGCCTGGAGCATGATCTTCGTGCCCTCGCGCCGCTCCTCGCGGGCCCAGTTGCCCATCTCGTCGATCGCCAGGTCGAAGGCCTCGGCGTCGCGGATCGCGGCGATCTCGGCGAGCGCCTTGAGGCGGAGCTGGGCGTTCGGGTTGCGCTGGACGGCGGTCGACAGGAACCGCCGGCGGAGCTCGCCGGTCCGGTCGAAGTGGAGCATCGCGCGGGCGCGCCGCCAGCCGTGGGGCTGGACACGGGCGCCGGCGAGGGCGGCCCAGCCGTGCTGGTCGACATAGTCGAGGTGCTCGACGGCGATCCGCCAGAGCTCGCGCTCGAAGACCTCGGTCCGGCGGTCGGGCTCGGCGCAGACGGGGAGGACACGCCGCTCGACGCGAACCCGCCGGCCGCGGCCGCGGCGGACCGGGCCGACGACGATCGCGCCGCCGCGGTAGACGTCGCGGTCGAGCAGCGAGTGGAGCGTCACGACGGGGTCGTCGTGCTTGGTCGCCGGGTGGACGAAGTCGACGACGAGGCCAGCCTCCTTGCCGGGGTGGCGGCGGGTGACCCGGCCGACGCGCTGCTGGTAGATCCGCTTGGAGGCGGTCGGCGCGAGGTGGATGCAGACGGTCGCCCGGGGGCTGTTCCAGCCCTCGGCGAGGAGCTGGGCGTTGATCAGGACGTCGATCTCGCCGTTCTCGTAGCGGGCGAGGATCGACGCGAGCTCGCGCTTCTTGGTCTCGCCGGATACGGCCATCGCCTTCAGGCCGGCCTCGCGGAAGGCCTCGGCGAGGTTGTAGGCGTGGCGGACGCCGGCGGCATAGACAACGCCGGGCACGCCGTTGAAGCGAGTCTTGTAGAGGTCGGCCATGGCGACGTTGAACGGCTGCTGGTCGAGCAGCTCGGCGAGCATCTCCTGGTCGAACTCGGTGTCGACCTCACCCCGCCGGAGGGGGACCTTGGCGATCGTGCGGACGCCGGTGCCCGGGGGGATGCGAACGCACCGCAGGGGGGAGATCACGCCGCGGCGGGCGGCCTGGGCGAGGTCGAAACGGGACGTCTGGGTCGGGAATAGATCGGTGACGTGGCGGGCGATCAGAGCGCCGGTGGCGGTCATGCCGACGAAGATCGGGCCGGTCCAGGCGCGGATCGCGGCGCTCGTCTTCTCGCCCAGGGCGGTGTGGGCCTCGTCGCAGATGACGATCGTGTAGGCGCTGGAGATGTTGCCGGCGTTGCGGACGAACCACTGGTAGGTCTCGACGGTCACCGGCCCGTCGCCGCGGTCCTGACCGGCGAGCAGGGCCGGGCAGATCCGCTTGGCGTAGCCGCGGTCGCGGAGCTCGCCGTGGAACTGGTCGACGAGGTTGCGGCGGTGGGTCAGGATCAACACGCCGCCGGTGCGCGAGGCCTCGACGAAGCCGAGCGCGGCGACCGTCTTGCCGGCGCCGGTCGCGTGCTCGAACCAGAAGCGCTTGGCGGCGTTGGGGTCCTCGGCCTGCTCGGGGAGCTGGTCCTCGCCGTCGAGGGCCGACGGGTCGTCGTCCTCGTCCCAGTCGTCGGGCGGCGCCTCGAGCTCGGCTCGGTCGAGCTCGGCCTCGAGCTCGGCGGCGACGTCATCGTCGTCATCGTCGTCGTCGTCGTCGTCATCGTCTGCGACGGCGGGCGCGAACTCGTCGTCTTCGTCTTCGTCTTCGTCTTCGTCGTCGGGCTCCGCGCTGGTCACGTCGTCGTCGTCGGTGAGCGGGAGCTCGTCGACCTCGACGCCGAGGATCGACGCCTGGGCGAGCAGATCGGGGTCGATCGCCTGGGTGCCGTTCCCGTTGACGAAGGCCCGGGACTGGGCTTCGGCGAGCAGGGCTGTCAGCGTCCCGGAGAGGGCGTCGACCTGGTGGGCGGAGAGGACCGTCCCGTCGACCAGCTTGGGCTCGTCGTCTGAGAGGACGCGCTCGAGCCCGAGCAGGAGGGAGAACTCGCGCCGCCAGGTGGTCGACGGCTCCTTGAGGCCGTCGGCGATCTCGGCGAGGGCGACCTCGAGCGCACGGCCGCGGGGGGCGTGGGGCGCGAGCGCGACGGCGGGATCCTCGCCGTCGTGGAGGAAGCGCTCGCGGGTGAATTTCTCCGCGCGAGAGATCTCTGCGGAACGCGGGGGGGCCGCTACGGCCATTGAGGTGGAATCAGCCATGGAGAGACTCCGAACTTCCTGAGGCGGAGTCGCGGGCGAGATTTCGCGCGACTCGAGTACACCGACTTCGCTTGGAGCAGCGAGTCCGTTTGACGGCGGACTCGCGTTACATCTTTAGGATACCGCAACCGGCGGCGTGTGAAACTCTCCGCCCACGAAATGCGCCGGATTCTGCTGATCGCGACCGTCATCGGGGCTTGCACGATCTCGGCGTGCGGGGCCGCCGCCGTCAGCCGGGCGCCGAGCCCACGCGAGGTCACCGCGGCCTTCGCGGGGTCGCCGGCCCCGCTCGCCCGCCTCCACGCCGCGGCGAACCGACTTGTGGCGAGCACGCCGGCGAAGTTCAGGGCGGTCCTCGCTGCGGTGCGCGGGTTCCCGGTGATCGTCAACCAGTGGGGATCGTGGTGTGAGCCGTGCCGGGCGGAGTTCCCGGTCCTCCAGCAGGCAGCGCTCAGGCTCGGCCGGCGGGTCGCCGTGGTCGGTCTGGACGTCTCGGACGACGCGAGTCGGGCGGCGGCGTTCCTGCGGAGGTACCCGGTGACCTACCCGAGCTACGTCGACCCGACCGCGGGAGTCGCGTTCTCGCTGAAGGCGGGGGCCTACTACCCGACGACACAGTTCTACGACCGGGCGGGAAAGCTCGTCTTCACCCACCTGGGGCCGTACCGGACCGTGGGTCAGCTGCTCGCGGACGCGGCGACGCACGTGGGCGCGTGAGCCGTCGGCAGCGGTCGACCGGCGGTGTATCTGACCGCGCCGGGTCGGCGGAGGCCGGCTTTTCTGGCCACGCCCGGTCGGCGGAGGTCGGCTACCCGCAGAGAGGTGTGTGGCCGTCGGGCAGGGCGGCCCTCAGCTTCTCGAGCGCGAGCCGGATGCGGCCCTTGATCGTGCCGAGGGGGATCCCGAGCTGCTTGGTGATCTCGGCATGGGTCAGGCCGGCGAAGTAGGCGAGCTCGATCACCTCGCGCTGTTCGGAGGGGAGCGTTTCGAGCAGGACGTGGAGCTCCTGCTGCTCGGTGAGTGCGACGACCTCGTCCTCGGTGCAGTCGGCCGACGGGTTGAGCTCGAGTCCGTCGTCGGTCCGCAGGACGATGTCGCGGTCGCGCCGGCGGAGGTCGATCGCGCGGTTGCGGACGATCGACTGGAGCCACCACTTGACGCGGCCGCGTCCCGGCTCGTAGCTGGCGCGGCTGCGCCAGAGGGCGATGAAGGCCTCCTGGGCGGCGTCGGCGGCGAGGCCGCGGTCCTCGAGGATCCGCATCGCGAGCCAGAAGACATGGGTCGAGTGGCGGTCGTAGAGGACCTCGAAGGCGTGGGGGTCATTTCGCTGGACGAGCGCCATCAGCCGTTCGTCGGTCATCATCCGATCGGAAGCCGATCGGCTGGCCGCGATATCCGTTGATTGCGCCCTCGATTCCACCGTCGCTCGCATCCTAGCCTCAGACCGCACATACTCCGCCGACCAGTTCCCCCGATACCCGGCGCATTCGAGCCGATCGGGGGGTCCAAAGACGAGTTCTCGGGTATATGTGATCCGGATCATTCCTGCCTACGCATAGGAAGTCGTGGCCGAACTACTCAAAGACGGACATGGTCGTCCAATCGGGGATCTGCGGATCTCGGTGATCGACCGATGCAACTTCCGCTGCCAGTACTGCATGCCGGCCGAGGGCCTGCCGTGGCTCGAGCGGGCGGACCTGCTGACGTTCGAGGAGATCGAGCGAGTCGTCGCAATCATGGCGCCGATGGGCGTGACCGAGATCCGCCTGACGGGCGGGGAGCCGACGGTCCGCAAGGACCTGCCGCGGCTGGTCGCGATGCTGGCGGGAGTCGAGGACGTCGAGGAGATCTCGCTGACGACGAACGGCTACCTGCTCGAGCGCCATGCCCAGGCGCTGGTCGGGGCGGGGGTCAACCGCTTCAACGTGTCGATCGACTCGCTCCAGCGGGACCGCTTCTTCCAGCAGACGCGGCGGGACTCGCTGCCGCAGGTGCTGCGGGGGCTCGAGGCGCTGGCCAAGTACCCGGAGGCCCACCCGATCAAGGTCAACGCGGTGGCGATCAGGGGCTTCACCGAGCTCGAGGTCCTGCCGTTCGCGCGGTTCGCGCGCGAGCAGCCGTACGAGGTCCGCTTCATCGAGTTCATGCCGCTCGACGGCGACCGCAGCTGGAAGGCCGACGCGGTGCTCACGGGCGCGGAGATCCGCGACCTGATCCACGCGGTCTACCCGCTCGAGCGTGAGCCGCGGGAGCGCTCGGCGACGGCGAGGACCTACCGGTTTGCCGACGGGAGGGGCCGCGTCGGCTTCATCAACCCGGTCTCGGAGCCGTTCTGCGGCGACTGCAACCGGATCCGGCTGACGGCTGACGGGAAGCTGCGGACGTGCCTGTTCTCGCTCAACGAGACAGACCTGCGGGGCCCGATGCGCGACGGGGAGACCGACGAGGCGATCGAGGAGATCATCCGGGCGGCAGTCTGGAAGAAGGAGCTCAAGCACCACGTCGGCGAGCCGGGCTTCATCCAGCCGGCCCGCTCGATGTCGGCGATCGGCGGCTAGTCCACCGAGCGGGGTGGGCGGCGGGATCGCGGTCGCGGGCGAGCGGACGAGCGCCCGCACAGATGTCGGTCTCCCCGGCCTCGCAGCCGGGCGCCGGAGGGAGCGGCGCCGGAGGTGAGCGGCAGACGCGGCCGCGGGCGGGCGTTCGCAACGCACATCGACAACCACGGCCAGTAGGCTGGAATCATCGATTGGATAGGCGCGGGGATCACCGAGACTCGTCGTCTGGCCAGATGGAGGCACGGTTGTGGCCGACCGAGCTCGAGGCGACCGTCTCACCGAGTCGACGGATGGACTGTCAGGCACGCGAACCCGCCGTGCCGCCGAGATCGGAGGGCCGCTCGAGGACCCTCCCACGGCGGCCGCGCGGGATGCGGAGCTCGGCGACGCAGATCAGGAGGCGTCTGAGGCCGACCAGACGCTCGCTGACGGCGCCCAGACGCTCGCCGACCGCGACCAGACGAGCGCCGACCGCGACCAGACGAGTGCCGACCGCGACCAGGAGGCCGGCGATCGGGATCTCGCATCAGGCGTGGACGCCGACGCGCATGCGTCGAGCCGGGCGATCCGTGAGCGCGCGGCCGAGCAGCGCGAGCAGACCGCTCAGGCTCGCCTGGAGGCGGCGCACAACCGCGACCGAGCCGGCCACCTGCGCGACCTCGCGGCCGAGGCGAGAGACCAGGCCGCCGAGGCACGGGATCTCGCGATGACCGAGTACGACGTCGTGCTCGACGACGCCGAGCGCGAGGTCGGCCGTTTCGGCCCTGCGGAGCTCGCGATCCGCGCCGCCGGACGGCGCAGGCGCGCCGCCCGGATGCGGGCCGCCGCGGCCGGGCACCGGGCGCTCGCCGCCCGCGACCGCGAGTCGGCCGCCGAGGATCGACGCCAGGCGACCCGCGAGCGGCGCCAGGCCCTGATCGATCGCGAGGCGCTCGCACGCCAGCTCGCACTCGCTGCGACCGACGCTGTGACCGAGACGCTGGCCCGCCCGGTCGGGCTGAGCGGGCTCGAAGTCGAGCTCGAGCGGTGCCGTCGCACGAGCACACGCCTCACCCTGGCCCGTGTCGAGGTCGTCGGACCGAAGTCCGTCGACGACGAGCTGCTCAAAGGCGTCGCGACCCTCATCAAGCAGCGAGTCCGACCGTATGACCTGGTCGTCCGCCTCCCCGGCGACGAGTTTCTCTGCGCGATGCCCGACGTGACGATCGCCGGCGCGCGTGAGCGCTTCGCGCAGATCGCCGCGACGCTCGAGGCCCGCCCGGCCGACGGCTCGCTCGCCGCAGGCTTTGCCGAGTTCACGGCCGACCAGGCGACCGCCGAGCTGATCGCATCCGCCAAGCTCGAGCGGACCGACGACCCGTAAACCGCCGCCGCACGCCGCCGCCCCGGGCTGGGCGGACCCAGTTGATCTAGATTGAGCGGGTGCCCGAGGTCCGTGTCGATCCGCTGTCCGGCCGGCGGACGATCATCGCCACCGACCGGGCCGGCCGGCCCGGCGCCGAGTGGGAGACGGCGTCGCCGACCGCGATCGACCCGGCAGGCGACCCGTTCGCCGAGGGCAACGAGTCGATGACGCCACCCGAGCTGTACGCCGTCCGCCCCGCCGGCGGCCCGGCCGACGGGCCGGGCTGGCGGGTTCGCGTCCTCCCCAACCGGTATCCCGGCCTCGACCCCCGCAGCCCGGCCCCCGACGCCGACTCGAGCCCCGAGCTGTTCGCCGCGGTCGCGGCGAGGGGCGCCCACGAGGTGATCGTCAACGCCCCGGACTCCGTCGCCTCGCTCGCCGAGCTCGATCGCGAACAGGTCGCCACGGCGCTCGACGTCTGGCGCGAACGGATGCTCCATCACCACTCCGCCGCCTGCGTCCACCTGATCGTCAACGAGGGCCACCAGGCCGGCGCGTCGCTCCCCCACACCCACGCCCAGCTCTTCGCCCTCGACTTCGTCCCCGCCCAGATCGCCCGCGAGCGCGAGCGGGCCGGCGCCTACGCGACCCGGACGATGGGTCAGTGCCTCGTCGCCGACCTCCTCCAGGAGGAGGTCCGCCGGCGCGAGCGGATCGTCGCGATCGACGACGAGGCCGTCCTGATCGCCCCGTACGCCTCCCAGCTCGCCTACCAGCTGATGCTCGTCCCCCGCAGGCCCCGCCCCCGCTTCGAGGCCGACGGGCCGACCGGCGCCGGCCTCCTCCACGACGCTCTGCGCCGACTCTCGCGGCGCTTCGGCGCCAGTCCACCGCTCAACCTATGGGTCCGCACCGCTCCCCGCGGCGCCGACCACTTCTGCTGGCGGATCGACATCCTCCCCCGGCTGGCTCAGATCGCCGGGCTCGAGCTCGGCGCCGGGATCGGCCTCAACCAGGTCGCCCCCGAGCGGGCTGCGGCCGACCTGCGCGACGCCTGAACGTGGTCCTCCCGGGCGCCGCCGCCGGCCTCGTCGTGGCGCTTCCCGGCCGCGGCTGATGCGCGCCCTCGTCCAGCGCGTGAGCCGGGCATCGGTCGCCGTCGACGGCCACGAGGTCGCAGCGATCGGGCCCGGACTCCTCGTCCTCGTCGGTGTGAGCGCCGACGACGACGCTCCGCGGTCAGACCGCCTTGCTGAGAAGGTGCGCCTGCTGCGCGTATTCGAAGACGAAAGCGGACAGATGAACGCCCCGCTCGGCGACCGCGACGTTCTCTGCATCAGTCAGTTCACCCTCTACGGCGACACCCGCCGCGGCAACCGCCCGAGCTTCACCCAGGCCGCCCCGGCCGCGCTCGCCCGACCCCTGTACGAGCGATTCTGCGACGCACTCGACGCCCGCCGGGGAGTCTTCGGCGCGCGGATGGCAGTCGAGCTCGTCAACGACGGGCCGGTCACCCTGATGCTCGAGGTCTGACCCCGGCCGGTCAAATAAGCTCCCGCCGATGCCACCCGCCCGCCACCTCGTCCCCCGCTACGCGGCCGAGCCGCCCCACCACGGAATCCCCGAGGGCCAGTGGCGCGAGCGCCTCGAACGCGAGTTTCTCGCCGCCGCCCTCGCCGTCGCCGACGACGCCGGCGAGCCCGGCGAGATCGTCTTCTACCCCGATCGGACGTGGCACGGCCGGACCTACGTGCCCGCGAGCGCGGCGACCGCCAGCGGGATGGAGGTCTACGGGTACGTCGTCTACGTCGCGGCCGTCGACCCCCTCGACGAGCCGACCGACTTCGCCGGGCAGGCCGACTTCACCGAGCAGACCGCCGAGCAGAACCCCGACTGGGAGCTCGACCTCTCCGATGAGGTGATCGGCGCCTGGCACGGGGTCGGCGACGCGATCGCCTCGATGACGCTCGTCTGGGGCCGGTCGCTCGTCTCCGGCGGTGCGATCGCGACCGCCGAGCTCGGCGGGGTCAGCGTCGACGAGTGTCCCCTCGACGACCGCCGGTTCACCCTGCTCGCGCCCGACGACTACGCCGGCGAGCTGCTCGAGGTCCACCTCTACTCAGACGACGGCGACCGCCTCGCCCGCGAGTCGCTCTACGAATGACCGACGCCGGGCCGCTCGACGCGGCGATCCGCGGGCGGCGGACGCACAAGGTCTTCGGCCGGGACGCCGTCGACCGCCAGACGCTCGACGAGCTGTTCGAGCTCGCCCGATGGGCGCCCAACCACCACCTGACCGAGCCGTGGCGCTTCCGCGTGATCGGCCCCGACTCGCTCGCCGCCCTCAAGGCAGCCGGCGGGCCGGCCGACGCGGCCAAACTCGACCGGGCGCCGACCCTCGTCGCGGCGAGCGTCGTCCAAGCCGGGCCCGCCGACCAGCGACTCGAGGACATCTGCGCGGCTTCGGCGGCGATCTACATCGTCCTGCTCGCCGCCCACGCCCGCGGGCTCGCCGGCTACTGGCGGACGCCGGCCGTCCTCGGTTCCAAGAACGGCCGCGCGGCGCTCGGGATCGCCGACGACGAGATCTCGCTCGGGCTGATCCACCTCGGCCCGCGCCGCCAGGAACAGAAGCCGCCGGACCGGCGCGAGACAGCCGAGGTCGTCAGCTACCTCGACTGACGCAGGGCGGCCGGCCGGGCGGTCGTACTCTCCCGCCCCGGTCCGCCGGTTGCCCCGATCCGCCGGTTGCCCCGGTCCGCCGGTTGCCCCGGTCCACCGGTTGCCCCGGTCCGCCGGGTTGCCCCGGTCCGCCGGTTGCCCGGTCCACCGCTCGGCCGGCGCGTCAGTCGGCCGACGCCGCGCGGAGCGCCGCGCGCAGCCATTCCCAGGCCGGGGTCGCGTCCGGCCGGGCCGGCCAGCCGTTGATCGTCCCGAGCAGCTCCCAGTAGCGGTTGACCCGGGCGTCGGCGAACGTGTCGATCGTCTCGGCCAGCCAGACCCGCGTCTGGGGATCGTCGGCCCGGCCGTTGGCCTGCGCGAATGCCGCGACCAGCTCCGCGACGATCGGCTCGGCCTCGGGCGAGGCGGGATCCATGCCGGCGGCCACCGCGCCGCCGGCCCGCTCGCCGACGAGAGCGGCGTTCTGCCGGGCGGCCGCCGAGTCGGTCTGCGCCTCGTGAGCCGAGCGCTCAGCCGCGTGGCGCTCTGACATCCGGCGGACGCGCGCCCGGAACTCAGGGTCGCCGACGAGGCCGGCGAGCTCGATCCACGCGTCGACCTGTTCGGGTGTCGGGTCCTCGGGCAGGGACGGCCGGGCCGAGCGCATCCGTGCGACGAGCGCCGGGTCGACGTCGAGGCCGTCGAAGATGTGGTCGAGGAAGTCGTCGACGATCCGCTGACGCTCGTCGGAGGTCAGCTGTGCGAGGTTGTGCATGATCCTTATCTCCCTTGGATTCGATTGCCGGCCGGCGACCTGGCCGATCACGGCCCGGCGGAGCCGCAGGACGCGGATCTGCGCGTCGAGCGCGGCCCCGTGGGCCCGCAGCACATCCCCGAGCTCGGCCTCCCGCGCGAGCACCCGGCGGGTCGTCGCGAGGTCGATGTCGAGCGCCCGGAGCGTCCCGATCAGGTCGAGCCGGGCGACCCCATCGTCGTCATAGAGCCGGTAGCCGGCCTGCGACCGGCCGACCGGCGGGACGAGACCCGTGTCTGAGTAGAAGCGGATCGTCCGCACCGAGATCCCGCTCCGGCGGGCCAGCTCGCCGATCGTGTAGAGGTCCTGATCGCCGTCCATCGCGACATCTTCGGGCCTCCACCGACTGGAGAGTCAAGCCTCGTGCGCGAGTTCGTCGGATCGACGGTCAGGCGTCCCGCGCCCCACCCGTCAGAATGCCCCGCCTGCCCTCGTAGTCCAACGGATAAGACGGCCGCCTCCTAAGCGGCAAATCCAGGTTCGATTCCTGGCGGGGGCATACCGACCGATCTCCGCGCCCGCAACACAAGCGCCCCCCGGACTCTGCAGGCGATCTGCGCCGGATCGCGTCCCTACACGCGTTTGGTGTCGCGCCGGTAGGCATACCCGGCCAACGCCGTGAGGACCGCCGTCCAGACGCCGATCACGATCCAGGCCATCGCGTGCCACGGGTGGCCGCCGGCGGGAAGGTGAGCGGCCTGGACGAGCCAGTACGACGGAAGCAGCTGACCGAGGTCGTGGAGGAAGCCGGTGCCGACCGGAAACCACGTACCCCCGAGGAACGCGAACAGCGACGTCCCGCCGCCGATCGCCGGCCCCATCGAGTCGGTCGTCAGCAGATGGCCGAGGAGGATCCCCATCGCCGCGAACGGGACCAGCGCGATCAGGATCAGGCCGGTCATACCGAGCCAGTCACTCGCCGACATCGACACGCCGAGTGACACGCCGGCGAGGTAGAGCAGGGCGATCGTCAGCAGGCATGTCACGTAGGCCGTGAGGATCTTCGCCCGGAAGTAGGCCCGCGTCGTCAGCGGCGTGATCCGCAGCTGCCGGGTCCAGCCTGTCGTCCGCTCGTTGGCGATCCGCGCGCCGGTCGCGATCATCCCGGCCATCGTCCCGAAGGACAGCAGGCCGACCATGTAGTAGAGGGTGAACGGGATCCCCGTCCCCTGGAGGTTGCCGACGTTGCGGTTGGGGGCGGCGATCGCGTAGTAGAGGATCAGGGGAAAGCCGATCGAGAAGATCAGGAAGCGGGGGTTTCTGAACATCCGGACGAACTCGAACCGCGTGTAGGCGAGCGAGGTCACGCGCCCAGCTCCCCGTCGGAGACGTCGTCGTCGCCGGTCAGCTCGAGGAAGGCCTGCTCGAGGTCGGCGCCGGTGATCTCGATGTCGTGCGCCTGCGGGTAGCTGCCGAGCAGGGCGCGGATCGCCGCGTCGGAGTCCGCGCAGCTCAGGGACACCGTCACGCCGTGTCGCTCGGCCGACGCGACCCCCCCGAGCTCCTGCAGCTGCTCGAGTGAGACGTCGGCCAGCGTCGCGCGGATCGTCCGCCGTCCGACCCGCGCCTTGATCTCGGTCGGCGCACCGTCGGCGACGAGCCGGCCGTGCGCCATCAGGACGATCCGGTCGGCGTTATCGTCGGCCTCCTCGAGGTAGTGGGTCGCGAAGATCACGGTCCTCCCCCGCGCGGTGAACGCCCGCATTGCCGCCCAGAAGCCGTGGCGGCCCTCGACATCCATCGCGACGGTCGGCTCGTCGAGGATCAGGAGCTCCGGGTCGGCGACGAGAGCGACCGCGAGGCGGACCCGTTGGGTCTGGCCGCCGGAGAGCTTCTGTGTCTTGCGCTCGGCGATCTCCGAGATGCCGACCAGCTCGAGGACCTCGCCGACGGCCATCGGTCGGGGATAGAGCGCCGCGACCATCCCGACCAGCTCGCGGACCCTGACGTCGCGGATCAGCGCTCCGGCCTGGAGCATCGCCGCGACGAGGCCGGCGTCGACCGCCGCGGCGGGTGTTCCGCCGAGCACCGCGACGGTTCCCGAGTCCGGCTGGGTCAGGCCGAGCATCATGTCGATCGTCGTCGACTTGCCGGCCCCGTTGGGTCCGAGCAGGGCAACGGTCTGGCCGACCGGTATCGCGAGGTCGATCCCCCGGACGGCGCGGACGACCGAGTGGGGGGCCCGGAACGACTTGGTCAGACCCTCGGCCCGCACGCCCTCGGTCGGTGAGCCCGCGGCCGGCGGCGAGCCTGCCGTCTTCGTTGCGGTCACGGACGCGGGCACGGGTGGGGCACGGGCTGCACGGTACTCCACTCGGGTCTATGCCATTCCCAGGCGGCTCGATCAAACGTCCACCGATCGGCGGCCCCGCTCCCGCCCGGGCGGTGATGTGTCGTTGACTGACTATCACCTGGCAGTGAGCCGCACAACGCACACCAGCACAGTGCGGCCCCCGCTCCGACGCAACCAGCACTCTCCGTAACTCGACTCCACTGGAGACTTTCACATGTCCATCATCACCACCGTCATTGCTCTCGTCTCGCACGTCATCGGCCTGCTTCCGGTCGGCGGCCTCGGCGGCCTCGGCGGGCTCGGCCTGTAGGTCGACTCATCCGATCGCCGCGCGAGCGCGCTGGGCTCGGGGACCCTCTCCTCTCCTCGGCCCAGCGCCCTCGCGGCGCTCCAGATCACGCTCACACCTCGGCGAGCCGCCGCCTGATCCGCTTGGCCGAGACCTGACCGCGGACGCCGAGGCCCTGGGCGAAGCTCGAGACCCGGAGCTCCTGGATCATCCAGGCGACCTCGTCGAGCACCGCTGGCGGCGGCAGGCCGGCCGGCCTCGCGTCGAGCAGCGCGCGCAGCTCGGCTTCGAGCTCGCCGATCACGCGCATCCGGTCTGAGTCCTGGGCCTTCGCGTCCGGCAGCCGGTCGAGCCGGCGGACGGCCGCCTCGACGTAACGCTGGACATCCTCGAGCCGCGCGGCCCCGGTCGCGCTCGCAAAGCCGGCGTAGACGAGCGAGCCGAGCTGGGTCGCGACGTCGATCCGAGCCGGCGCGAGCGACGCGTCGGCCGAGAGGCGCTCGAGCCGGCCGTGGACGGCGCTTCGGGCCGCGAGAATCGCGACGACCCGGTCGAGGATCGCGATGGTCGCGCCCACCAGGCCGGCTGCGACCCGGTCGCGCAGGAGCGCGAAGTCCGCCTCGTTCCACGCCGGGCCGCCGGCCCCGTCGACCAGGCTGTCGATCGCCGCGCCGATCACGTCGTCGAGGACCGCCGCCAGACTCCCGTGGGGTGCGCCGGCCAGCGTCAGCGTCGCCGGGCCGCTCAGGCTCCGCACGGCTGCCCGCGCCGGCGACGGGACCGTCAGGCGCAAGAGGCGTCGGGTACCCGCACGCATCGCCCACCGCTGGGCCTCTGCGGTCTCGAGCGCGAGGACCCCGACCCCGTCGCCCTCGTCGATCAGCGACGGATAGGCCAGCACCGCATCGCCGCTGCCGGGGAGGGCCACCGTCCGGGGCAGCGTCCCGAACTCGGCGCTGCGCATCCCGTGGCGCTCGAGGCCGAGCGTCGCCTGCGCCAGCGCGGCCAGCAGGCGGGGACGCAGGCCGTTCCGAAGACGGTCGAGGTCGGTGTCCTTCGCGAGCAGCTCGCCGCGGTCGTCGACGGCTCGAAACGTCATCCGCAGGTGCGCCGGCAGCCGCGCGGTGTCCCAGGCCTGCGGGGGGACGCGAACCCCCCGGAGACGCTCGAGCTCGCGGGCGACGGCCTCGGTGAGGCGTCCGTCTCGCGGCTTGAGGTTGGCGACGATCTCGGCCGCGAGCGCCGGGACGGGGACCAGCGGCCGGCGGAGGTCCTTCGGCAGCGACCGGATCAGGGCGATCACGAGCTCCTCGCGCAGGGCCGGGACGAGCCAATCGAAGCCGTCAGGCGCCAGGCCGGCGAGCGCGGCCAGCGGGACGTCGACGCTGACCCCGTCGTCCTCGGCCCCCGGATCGAAGCGGTAGGTGAGGCCGAAGACGCGATCGCCGGCCCGCCAGTGCTCCGGGCGTGCCCTCGGATCGAGCGTGTCGCCCCCGTCGGGGCCCACCAGCAGTTCGCGCGTGAAGTCGAGCGAGTGGCGGGCCGGCCCCCGCTGGCGCGAGAACCACCGGTCGAAGTGGGCGGCCGAGACGACGTCGGCGGGGATCCGCGCGTCGTAGAAGTCGAAGAGGACACCGTCCGAGACGAGGATGTCCCGGCGGCGGACCCGGTGCTCGAGCTCCTCGACCTCGGCGATCAGGCGGCTGTTGTGGGCCAGGAAGTCGTGGCGGGAGTCCCAGTCACCGTCGATCAGGGCCCGGCGGATGAACTGCTCGCGCGAGAAGACCGGATCGATCCGGTGGTAGGAGACCTTTCGAGGAGCGACGATCGGCAGCCCGTAGAGCGTCGCCCGCTCGGTTGCGACCACCGCTCCCCGACGCTTCTCCCAGTGCGGGTCGTCGTAGGTTCGCTTGAGCAGCGGCCCGGCGAGCGCTTCGACCCAGTCGGGTGCGATACCGGCGGCCGTCCGGCCCCAGAGCCGGCTCGTCTCGACGAGCTCGGCGACCATCACCCACGACGGCCCGCGGCGGGCGAGGACCGACCCGGGAAAGATCGCGAAGCGGGCACCCCGCGCGCCGTCGTAGTCGCGGCGGGCGACGTTGCGCATGCCGATCTGCGAGAGCAGCCCGCTGAGCAGGGCGAGATGGACGTGCTGCGGATCGGCGGGCGCCTCGTTGATGGCGACGCCCGCCGAGCGGGCGGCCTGGCGGAGCTGGGAGACGAGGTCCTGCCACTCGCGAACCCGCAGGTAGTGGAGGAACTCGGCCCGGCAGCGCTTGCGAAACTGACTTCCGGAGAGCGCGTCGCGCTGATCGCGAAGATGGTTCCAGAGCTTCAGATAGGAGAGGAAGTCGGAGCCCGGGTCGGCGCGCAGGGCGTGTTGCGCGTCAGCGGCCTCGCGTTGCTCGGCCGGGCGCTCGCGCACCTCCTGGATCGAGAGGGCCGCCGCGATCACGATCACCTCGTCGGCGCAGTGGAGACGGTCGGCCTCGATCACCATCCGCCCGAACCGGGGGTCGACCGGGAGGCGGGCGAGCCGCCGGCCGAGCGCCGTCAAGCGCCTGCTGGGGTCCGCAGCCTGGGGGTCGAACGCGCCGAGCTCCTCGAGCAGGTTGATCGCGTCGCGGACCTGGCGGCGGTCCGGCGGGTCGATGAAGCCGAAGTCCGCGACCTCGCCGAGACCCAGCGAGGCCATCTGGAGGAGCACGGACGCGAGGCTCGTACGGAGGATCTCCGGCTCGGTGAAGTCCGGCCGCTGGGCGAAGTCCTGCTCTGAGTAGAGGCGGATGCAGATCCCGTCCGAGGTCCGCCCGCAGCGGCCCTTGCGCTGGTCGGCCGACGCCTTGGAGATCGCCTCGATCGGCAGGCGTTGGACCTTCAGGCGGCCGCTGAAGCGACTGATCCGAGCCGTTCCGGGGTCGACGACGGAACCGATTCCCGGGACGGTCAGCGAGGTCTCGGCGACGTTCGTCGCGAGGACGACCCGCCGGCCGCGGTGCGGCGCGAAGACGCGGCGCTGCTCGGCGTGGGAGAGGCGGGCATACAGCGGCAGGACCTCGACCTTCGGCCCCAGCCGACCGGTCAGAGCCTCGGCCGTGTCGCGGATCTCCCGCTCGCCGCTCTGGAAGACGAGGACGTCGCCCGGGCCGTCGCGCAGGAGCTCCTCGACGGCATCGCCGACCGCCTCGATCGGGTCGCTCGTCCCCCCGCCGTCGCCGTCGGCGGCGTCTGCGCCGGGCGCTTGAGCCGGGGGCGGGCCCGCCGAGAGCGGTCGGTAGCGGACCTCGACGGGATAGGTCCGTCCGGAGACCTCGACCACCGGGGCGCCGCCGAAATGCTGGCTGAAGCGCTCGGCGTCGATCGTCGCCGACGCGATGATCAGCTTGAGGTCGGGGCGGCTGGGGAAGAGCCGGCCGAGGTAGCCGAGCAGGAAATCGATGTTCAGGCTCCGCTCGTGGGCCTCGTCGACGATGATCGTGTCGTAGCGCAACAGACGCCGGTCGCGCTGGATCTCGGCGAGCAGGAGGCCGTCGGTGACGAGGCGGACGAGCGTCTCGTCGGTCGAGCGGTCCGCGAAGCGCACGGCGTAGCCGATCGCCCCGCCGAGCTCGAGACCGAGCTCCTGCGCGATCCGCTCGGCCGCCGCGCGGGCTGCCAGCCGGCGGGGCTGGGTGTGGGCGATCTGGCCGCGCACGCCCCGGCCGAGCTCGAGGCAGAGCTTCGGCAGCTGCGTCGTCTTCCCCGAGCCGGTCTCCCCGGCGACGATCACGACCTGGTGAGCGGAGATCGTCGCGAGCAGGTCGTCGCGACGGGCGCAGACGGGCAACTCGGGCGGGTAGGTGAGCGCCGGGACGGCGGCCCGGCGCCGGGCGACGCGGGTCTCAGCCGCTACGACCAGAGCCTCGAGGCGCTCGTCGGCGGCGGGATCGTGACCGCCTCCGGAGGCTCGCTCGAGCGCTCGCCGGAGGTTGCTCTCGTCGCGGAGGGTCAGCCCCGCGAGGCGGGCACTCGCGAGCGCCGCTACGGCCCGCCGCTCGCCTTGCCGAGCCCGCCGTCGGTCGCGCACGTCACGGTCTCCCCGCCCTGCCTCGTCCAGACACCGTTGGCGCATTCGACGGCCGGGCCGTCGCCCTTGGCGTAGCTCGGCCCGCAGACGTGGGTGTCGCAGAACGTCGGCGGCGGGGTCGCCGGATCGGGCGGCGGGATGTCGTTCTGGTTGAGCGTCCCGGCCGGGGCGCTCGTCGTGGGCGCGGTGGGGGCGCTCGGCGTCGTCGTCCCGAAGCCGGGCGGCGTCACGTTCGGCGCGACGATCGGCGGGACGGTGTCGACGGGCCCGGTGTCGAGCGTCTGCGTCGGCGTCGTCGGTACCGGGAGGAGCTGTGTCTTGGTCAGGTTCTGCGTGCGCACGACCGTCTCGATCTGGGTCGTCACCCCGGTCGGGTTGCTCGTGCTGCCGATGGCGACACCGAAGATCGCGCCGGCCGCCCCGCCGACGAGGACCCCCAGGAGGGCGATCGAGAGCTGCTGGCGGGCGGGGTCCACGCCGTGAGGCTACGGCGCCGGAGGACGGATTTCCAGCCGGCCGGTCAAGCGGGGTAGTGTGGAGCGATGATCGGCCGACGCGCCCGTCGCAACCGCGACCCCCGACGGCTGGGCTCGGGAGGCCAGCGGCGCCTGCGCGCCATCGCCGCCACGGCCCTGGCGATCGGCGCTGCGGCGAGCGTCGGGCTGGCGGGGCCCGCGAGCGCGCCCGCCGCACAGTGGAGTCCCACAGCGACCGCGACCGTGGCCGGCAACTCCTTCGAGCCGGTGGCGAGCGTCGGCGGGGGCAACCGGCTGGCGATCGCCTGGGTTCGCCAGCTCGCCGGCCGCAAGCGGACCGAGCTCCGCGAGGGAACGCCGTCGAAGGGTCTGCTCGGCCCGGCGCTGGTGCTCGACTCGTCCACGCACCTGGTCGACAGCCCGGCACTCGCCTTCCTCGACCACCGGGGTACGCTCGCCGTCGCCTGGCGGCGCTACCTCGCCGGCAACCACAGGATCCGCGGCGCGATCGTCTCGCCGGCGCTGCGGCCCGGGCCGACTGCCGCGCTCAGCGCGGGTGGCGAGAGCGCCTACTCGCCGACCTTCATCCACAGCCCGGCATCCTTCGAGACGGTCGCCCTCGGCTGGAGCCGGCGGACCTTCAGTCAGCTCGCCGACGTGACGACGACCGGCTTCGCGAGTCCCGCGACGCTCCCGGGTGCCCCGATCTTCGGGCCGGTCGCCGCCTACGACGGAGCCGGGACGCAGGTCGCCGTGTCGAGCGACGCCAAGCAGATCCTCGACACCGAACGACCGGCCGGGGCGAGTGGGTTCGGCTCCTCGACGGCGGTTGCCCCGGCGCCCGGCGCCGGAGCGCTGATCAGCACGAGCACCCCGAGCGGCGCGGTCGCCGCCGTCTGGTCGACTGGCGGCAGCCTGACCGCGGCGGTCCGTCCGCGCGGCGGGGTCTTCGGATCGCCGGTCGAGATCGCCCCGGCCGGCGAGCACCCTCGGGGCGTCGGGATCACCGCCGACTCGGCAAACGAGATCCTCGTCGCCTACCTGCCGTCGCTCGCCAACGGGGCTCCCAGCGGCGCGCTCCGCGTCCTGCGCCTCGGACCGACCGGCGCGCCGCTGGCTGGCGCGATCACGCTGGCCTCGGCTGGGGTGAGCTCCGCGCCGACGCTCGCGACCGACACGAGCGGAGCGTTCGTCGGCTGGTCGGCCGCCGGTGTCGTCCACGTGATCCGGATCGCTCCGGGCGGGATCCTCGGAAGGGTCCAGACGCTCCCCGGCCATATCCAGGGGGGTGCGCCGTCGCTGACGGGAATGCCGTCGTTCGGCGCGGTCGCGACGTGGTCGGCGAACGGGCGGATCGTCTACAGCGTCTACCGGTGACCCACGTCCGCCGGTGACCCACGCCCGCCGGTGACCCACGCCCGCCGGTGACCCACGCCCGCCGGTGACCCACGCCCGCCGGTGACCCACGCCCGCCGGTGACCCACGTCCACCGGTGACCCAGCCCGCCGCGGGGAGATCTCGCCGCTACTCGACGCGCTCGGGGTAGATGTCGTCGATCGTGGTCAGCGCGACGTACGGGGCGCCGGCCGCCGCCTCGATCGTCTCGCCGCCTCCGGCAAGCCGGTCGAGCACGCTGAGAACACCGCAGATCTCGTGGCCGGCGTCCTTCAGAGCCTGGATCGCGACGAGCGTCGAGCTGCCCGTTGTGACGACGTCCTCGACGACGAGGCAGCGGTCCTCGGGACCCAGCAGGGGGCCCTCGATCCGCCGCTGGAGCCCGTGGGCCTTGGTCTCCTTGCGGATCAGGAACGCGTTCGCGCGGGCGCCGGCCGCGAGTCCCGCACAGGCGACGGGATCGGCGCCCATCGTCAGGCCGCCGAGCGCGGTCGCCCCCCATCGCGCGGCGTAGGCGGCGACCAGCTCGCCGAGTGCGGCGAAGCCGGCCGGACGGAGGATCGCCCGCTTGGCATCGACGTAGTAGGACGCCGTCCGGCCACTCGTGAGGACGACTTCGCCGAGCACCAGAGCGTGCTCGCGCAGCTCGTCGACCAGCCTCTCCCGGGCGGTTGGGGACGGCTCGAATGCGGGTCGGCTGGACGGCATCTCGACGAGAGCGTATTCGGCTCATGCCTGGGAGCCGTTCTGCCGAGAATGACACCACATGGTCTCGACGATCCTCAGAGCACTCGCAATCGCGGCCAGCCTCGTGCTGCTGGCCAGCTTCACGTTCTTCGCGATCGATCAGGCCGGCGGCGCGTCCAACCAGGCCCAGGCCGAGGTGGCCGCGGCCGGCAACCAGACGGTCGGACCGCCGATCCACGGCGCGGGCTCGGAGACCGGCTTGCGGGGGGACGTCGACTCCGTCGCCGGGGACCTCACCAGCCCGTTGCACTCGTGGGCCCCCGGGCCGACCGACTCGTGGGGCTCGCGCTGCTTCGAGCTCGCCCTCGGCCTGCTGATCTACGGCGTCGGCCTCGGCGCGCTGGCCCGCGCCGCGGGCCTCGCCCGCCGGCCGGGTCTCGCCTCGCGGCCGGGCGACAGCGCCCTGCCCCGGTTCTAGACCGTCCGCTCAGCCTTCGCGGCGGGCGGATCGCCCGCGGGGCATCCGTTATCCCACGGTCCGGCGGTCGTCAACCCCACGGTCCGCCGGTCGTCAACCCCACGGTCCGGTGGTCGTCAACCCCACGGTCGGGCGGTCGTCAACCCCACGGTCCGGTGGTCGTCAACCCCACGGTCGGGCGGTCGTCAACCCCACGGTCCGCCGGTTGTGAGCCCCACGGTGCGACAGTTGTGAGCCCTACGGTCCGGCGTTTGCGCTGACGTGGTGGCTGCCGCCGCCGTTGCGGTAGTAGACGTCGACCGGCTGGCCGTACTGCGCCCAGTCGTAGACGGCCGCCGCGTCGGGCACCGGGATTCGCAGGCATCCGTGTGAGGCCGGGTAGACCGGGACGTCGGCATACCCGTGAATCGCATAGCCGCGGATGAAGTAGTTCGCGTCGACCATCCCCTTCTGGTTGATCCCGATCGTCTTCGAGTAGATCTGGAAGGTCCCGATCACGGTCGGCGTCGACGGCTTGCCCGAGCTCATCTCGTAGATCCGGCGGACCTTTCCCCCGGCGAGCACCTCGGCCAGCACCTGGTGGGTCAGATCTCCCTCGAAGTGCGCCCCCTGGTTCGGAAAGCGGACCTTGAACGCGCCAAAGCCGCCGGCCAGCAGGGTGAAGACCCGGCGGTTGGCCTGGTCTGAGCGGACCTCGTTGGTCAGCTTCCGAAAGGCGATCACCGCCCGGCGGGTCGCGTCGTCGAAGACTCCCGAGCTGGGGACCGCGTAGTGGAGTCCGGCGAGACCCTCCTGGAGCAGCCTGACGGCCGCGCTGCGCTGACCTGGCCTGACCGACGGGGCGACCACCGGCAGGCTGCGCGGTGCGGCGTCGAGTCCGGCCTGGAGGTTCGTCGCCGGGTGCGAGACGACGACGCTGAGCGGAGCCGCCCGGCCGCCGACGCCGATCAGCGCGGCGAAGTGGCCGATCCCGTTACCGGCGTTGGTCACATCGACGCGCCGTGTCGCGAGCTTCCGCCGGCCCCGGAACGTCCGCACGAAGACGCTCTGGCCGGCGGCGTACGGCGTGAGCGTCCCGGCGACGCGGAGCGCTCCCCCCGTGATCACCGCGCTGACGGGGACCCGAGCCTGGTTCTCCAGCGCGAAGTGGATCCTGATCGCCGCGGCCGTCCCATCCGACGGCGTCGATCCCGTCGTCGGCCCGGTCGTGCCGGTGGCGCTCGACCCCGGTCCCCCGCCGGCCGGCGCCTGCGCCCAGCCGGGGGCGGCGAAGACCAGCGTGGCGAGGAGGAGCCCCGCCAGCGGCGAGACGATGCTTACGGTGCGGCGCACCCAGCGAGCCTATTGGGCCGGGGCGACCCGGGCAACCGAGGACAGCGTCGCGGTGATCGCCAGTCCGGCGACGAGCAGCAGCACCGCGATCGAACCCCGCCAGTGCTCGCTGAGCCCGAACGCGACACAGTTGTTGACGGCGTGGAGGGCGATGCACGGGTAGAGCGAACCCGACCACCACCTCACCAGACAGAGGACGACGCCGAAGAACGCGAGCGGGACGAGATCGCCGACCGGCGCCGAGCCGATGTGGATCGCGCCGAACACGACGCCCGTCAGAATGGCGGCCGGCCACGGTCCGCGCCAGTTCGAGACGGTCGGGAAGAAGAACCCGCGGAAGAAGACCTCCTCGCAGATCGGCGCGACGACACAGGTCAGGGCGACGACCGCCGCGAGGCCGAGCGGGCCGTCGTCGGCCCCCAGCTTCTGGACGACACGCTCCTTGTTGTCGAGATGGAAGAGCGCCTGCCAGACGTCGGCGAAGAGCAGGAATGCGGCGTAGGCGACGAGCAGCATCACAAGCGCCCGGCGGATGTCGGTCGCCCGCAGGCCGAAGTCACCCGGCCACGGCCGGGCGACCCGCGCTGCGAAGAAGATCGCGGCGCCCACGAAGAGGACGTCCTGAAGCAGCGTCGCGAGCAGCTCGACGACCGACGGCGGGTGCTTGAGGCTCGCCCCGCCAAGGGCCGCCAGCAACGTGACGAAAGCCCCGCCGAAGACCGACGCGCCGAAGCCGGTGAGCAGCGCGAGCGGCGCGTAGACCGGTCGCCAGCCGTCCGCCGCCTGCGCAGTGCCGCCGAGCGGTCCTCGAACGTAGCTGACAAGGCCCATCAGCGGAGGTTAGGGCTCGCTCAGCTCGGTCAGCTTCGAGATCCGCCGGACGTCCCCGGTCGGCTCGGAGCGCTGCGCCCCGATCAAGCCGCCGTCGTCGGGCTCGCGCGCGAGGTGGACCGGCTCGATGCCGACCGCCCGCGCGCCCACGACGTCCTCCTCGTAGCTGTCGCCCACGTGGATCGCCTGCCCGGCCGTCACGCCGGCGAGCTCGAGCGCCGCGGCGAAGATTTCCGGCGCCGGCTTCGCCTGGCCGAACTCGGCCGAGCAGACGACGCCGTCGACGAGCCCGGTCAGGCCCGACGCCGCGAGGGCCTCGTGCAGCGAGATGTCCCAGTTGCTGACCACGACGAGGCGGGCGCCCCGTCGCCGCAGCGCCGCCAGGGCGGGTGTGACGTCCGGGTAGGCGGCGAAGCGCAGCGCATCGAGCAGCGTCCGCGTCAGGGCCGCCCGCTCGAGCCGGGCGACCGCCCCGCCGAGCTGCTCCGCCACGACCGCCGAGCAGTCGGCGCGCAACTGCGCCAGCGAGGCCGGATCCCCCGCCGCCAGGCAGTGAGCCCGGTAGTAGGCCATCTCCGCCCGCAGGGCGCCCAGCGCCTCCTCGAAGGTGATCGTGATCGCATGGCGCTGCTCGAGCAGCCGGGCGAACGGCCGCCACGGCGGCTCGATCCCGATCAGCGTGCCGAGCGCGTCGAGGAGGACCGCCCGCGGCGGCGCCTGCGCGGCGGGGCTCACGCGTCCTGCCAGCCGGCCGGGCAGCTCGCGCGTGCGATCCGCGCGCTCATGCGATCCGCGCGCTCACGCGATCCAGTGCCAGGTCGCGAAGAGCTCGGTGAACCCCGCCAGCGAGACGGCGCTCGCCCCGAGCACCGGCAGGCGCAGCCGTGGATGGCGGGCAAGCCACAACGCGAGGACCATCGGCAGCGGGAAGACGACGACCAGGTAGCGCGGGAGAGACGTCAGGGGCTCGGTCGTGACGGGAAACGACACAGCCAGGCAGGTGGCCAGGACGGCGTAGACGCCGTAGGCCAGCGGCAGGCGGCGGAGCGCACCGATCAGCAACGCCACCGCGCCGACGAGGAAGCCGAAGAGCATCACGTTGTGCCATCCGACGATCATCGGGTCGCCGGCCGCCGGGTAGTACACGGTGTGGGTCTGCCCTGAGAGCAGTTGACGCGCACCCCCGAGCGCCGCCCGGCCCCCGTCGAGGACGCCGCGCACCGGCCCGGTGAAGTGTCGAAACCACTCGTGCTGGGAGGAGAACGGCGCCAGCGGGTCGAGGCCGAGCAGGTCGAGCCACCCGAGGTAGGCGAGCAGTCCGAGCGGAACGATCCCCAACCAGAGCAGGCCGCGGACCGCCGGCGGCGCAGGGCGCGGCCCCCGCGCGGCCCGGCCCGGCGGCCAGCGAGCCCACCGGCTCGCCGGATGACGCTGCTCGAGCCAGAGCGCGACGAGCCCGACCACGACGAGCAGTCCCGAGGACCGCGTCGCCGCGGACAGGCCGCCGAGCAGCCCGGCCCACACCCAGCGCTCCTGACGGGCGCAGAGAAACGCCCCCAGCGTCAGCGCCAGGAAGACCGACTCGCTGTAGACCGCGCTGAAGAAGAAGGCCATCGGCCCCAGCGCCACCGCGAGCACCGCCAGATCGGCGACCCCCGGGGCGGCGGCGCCCAACTCGAGCTCGGTCAACCGCCAGAGCAGGCGCAGGGCGACGAGCATCGCCGCGACCGAGACCAGCACGCCGCCCGCCAGCAGTCCGGGTCCGAGCGCGCCGACGGCGGCGACGAGCAGCGGATAGAGCGGGAAGAACGCCGGGCTCGGGCCCGGCGTGTATCCGTCGCGGGCGATCGTCAGGTACCAGACCGAATCCCACCGCGCGAACGGCGCGGCAAGCGCATCCCCGAGGCTGCCCAGATGATCGACGATCCCCGGCGGATCGAAGCCGCCGTGGGGCACGACGCCGAGCAGGAGAAACGCGCCGACACCCACCCCGAAGACGATCGCCAGCATTCCGGACAGGGCGCCGGCCGCCCGTCGCAGGCCGATGTCGGCGCGCAGGCGGGCGTGCAGCGGCGCGTTGCGCGGCCACGTCGCCGGAAGGTCGGTCGCGGACGACTCCATCGGACCGCTCCGATGATCTCACGCGCGGCCGCTGCACACTGCCGGCCAGAGCTCCGGCGTGTGAGACAATCCCGATCCTCGCGTTCGCCTTCCAGGCGCACCACCAGCACGATGACCGCCCGTGAGCGTCAGCGCCGTCGCAGGCGCCACAGCAGCGACCCGGCCCGTCTGATCCTGATCGGGGTCGCCGCGCTGTTCGGGACGCTGATCGTCGCCGTCGGCGTCGTGCTCGGATATGTCGTCTCCGTGGCCAACAACGTCCCGCCGCTCAGTCAGCTCAAGCCGATCTCCGACGGCGCGAACTCGACCGTCTACGCGGCCAACGGGACGTCACTCGGGACGATCCTCTCCGACAAGCTCCGCACGCCGATCCCCTCGTCGCAGATCCCCTCGATCCTCAAGGAGGCGACCGTCGCGATCGAGGACCAGCGCTTCTACCAGCACCACGGCGTCGACTTCCAGGGAATCATCCGCGCGGCGATGACCGACCTGAGCTCCGGCAAGACCCTCCAGGGCGGCTCGACGATCACGATGCAGCTGGTCCGAAACACCTACCGCGGCGTCGACGAGCGCTCGCTCAAACGCAAGATCGAGGAGGCGGTCCTCGCCGAGCGGTTGGAGAAGATGCACAACAAGGACTACATACTCACCCAGTACCTCAACGCCGTCCCCTACGGCGCCGTCGGCGGCCAGAACGCGCTCGGGGTCCAGGCCGCCGCCCGGATCTTCTTCGACAAGACCGCCCGCCAGCTCAGCCTCCCGCAGGCCGCCCTGCTCGCCGGACTGCCGCAGGCCCCATCGCAGTACAACCCCTTCAACGATCCGACCGCCGCCCGCCGGCGCCGGTCCGAGGTGCTCACGAAGATGGCGCAGCTCGGCTACATCACACTCGCCCAGCAGGCCTACGCCGACGCGGCGCCGCTCGGCCTCAAGCGCGGCAGGTACGCGCCGACGAGCCAGAACTTCTTCTTCAACTACGTCCAGCAGCAGCTGATCGCCAAGTACGGAGCCAACACCGTGCTACAGGGCGGCCTGCGAGTCACGACGACCCTCAACCTCGGCCTCCAGCGCCAGGCCCAGAAGGCGATGGCCGAGGTGCTCAACCAGCCGGGCGACCCGGCGGCCGCGATCGTCACCGAGAACCCGCGCAACGGGCAGGTCCTGGCGATGGCGCAGTCGACCGCCTACGGGCAAACCCAGTACAACCTCGCGACCGAGGGCCGCCGCCAGCCGGGCTCGACCTTCAAGGCGATCGATCTCGCCGAGGCCCTCAACGAGGGGATCGACCCGAACAACACCTACTACGACTCGCACGAGCTCTTCCCCGGCTGGCTTGCGACCAATCCGACCTACGGGGTCAAGACCTTCGGCGGCGAGGCCCAGGGATCGATCAACCTCGTCCAGGCGACGGTCACCTCCGACAACACCGTCTACGCCCAGCTCGCGGCCGACATCGGCGAGCCCAACATCACGCGGATGGCCTACCGCCTCGGCGTCACCACCAAGCTCGACAGCTATCCGGCCGAGGCGCTCGGCGGACTGACCGACGGCGTCTCGCCGCTCGAGATGGCCAACGTCTACGCGACGCTCGCCGACGGCGGATACCGCAACACGCAGACCGTGATCAAGAAGGTCGTCTTCCCCGACGGGACCGTCGACTCGAGCTGGAGCAACGACAACCGCGTGCAGGCCGTGACCGACGGGGTCGCCGCCGAGGAGACGAACATCCTCGAGCAGAACGTGCTCCGCGGGACCGCGACCGCCTCGGCCGTGAACTGTCCGACCGCGGCCAAGACCGGCACGACCAGCAACCTCTACGACGCCTGGCTCGACGGCTACACGCCCGACTACGCGACGATCGTCTGGATGGGCTATCCGAACAGGAACATCGCGATGACCGACGTCCACGGGCAGCCCCAGCAGGGCGGCTACCTGCCGGCGCAGATGTGGCACGACTACATGCTGCCCGTCGTCGGCACCCACTGCACCCCCTTCCCGGCACCCAAGACGGCCCTCGTCTTCAAGCCCTTCACCGGCAAGTTGAGTCACGTCTCGAGCGGCGGCGGGGGAACCGGCAGCGCCGGCAACTACACGTCGACCACACCGCTGATACCCAACTCCCGGACCGGCAGAGGGTTCTCACCCGGATCCGGGACGCAGACGCCCGGCCCGACGAAACCTGTCCAGACGGGGACCCAGGGCCAGCCGACCGGCGGTGGGACCGCCGGCGGCGCCAACGGCGGCGCGGGTGCGGGCGCGGGCGGTCAGGCCGTGCCGGTGAGACCGGTGCCCGTGACCGGCACGCCGGGGGGCGCCGCGGGCGGCGGCGGGCCCGGAGCCGGCGTCGGCGGCGGTGTCGCCGCGCCGACCACGCACTAGGCCCCGGCCGGGTCGCGAACTCCTCGGAGCGTCGATTCCTCACCGCCGAGGCACCCGGCCGGCCGGCCGCGGCTTCGGCCACCGGCAGACGGCGGCTGCGGGTTGCTACCGTGGGCCTCAAAGCCAGCCCGGCCGGGCTGACGTCAGCTGCGCTGCGGCGCGGGGTATGCGAGGATCCACAAGTGGCAAAGGAAGACAAGGTCGAGTTCGAGGGCGAGGTAATCGAGGCCCTCCCCAACGCGATGTTCCGCGTCAAGCTCGACAACGAACACGTCGTGCTCGGCCACGTGGCCGGCAAGATGCGCCGCTTTCGGATCAGGATCCTCCCGGGCGATCGGGTTCGCTGCGAGCTCTCGCCCTACGACCTCGATCGCGCCCGCATCGTCTACCGCCACCGCTGAGCCCGCCGGCCGTGGAGGGCCCGCGCTCTGAGCGTGCCCTGATCGCCGCGATCACCCGCGCGCTCGCCCAACGCGGTCCCCGCGGCGTCCGCTGGATCGGAGACGACGCCGCCGTCGTCCACGCCCGCCCCTACGCCGTCGTCTCGCTCGACACGATGGTCGAGGGAGTCCACTTCCTGCTCTCCCGCTCCTCCCCGGCCGACATCGGCCACCGGGCGCTCGCCGCCGCGCTCTCCGACCTCGCGGCGATGGGAGCCGACCCCGGCGAGGCCTACTTCTCACTCGCGCTCGGCGGCCCGCTCGACGCAGCCGCAGCCCTCGAGCTGATGGAGGGCGCCGAGCGGCTCGCCAGCCGGACAGAGACGACGATCGCCGGCGGCGACATCGTCGCCTCGCCGACCCCCGTCGTCTCGGTGACGGTCGTCGGCTGGGCCGACCACGCAGCCGAGCTGGTCGGGCGAGACGGCGCCCGCGACGGGGACCTCGTCGGCGTCAGCGGCCCCCTCGGCGGCTCGGCCGCCGGCCTCGCAGTACTCGACGGCCGGGCCGGCGGCGGGCCCCACACCAGAGCGCTCGTCGCCCGCCACGACCGTCCCTGGCCGCGCCTCGCCGAAGGCCGCGCCCTCGGACGCCTCGGAGCCCACGCGATGATCGATCTCTCCGACGGCCTGGCCGGCGACGCCGCCCTGATCGGCGCCGCGAGCGGTCTGCGACTCGAGATCGACCTCGCGACCGTCCCCCTCGGCGACGGCGTCGAGACAGTCGCCCGCGAGCTCGGGCTCGACCCGGCCGAGTTCGCGAGTCGCGGCGGCGAGGACTACGAGCTGTGCTTCTGCGTCACCCCCGCCGACCGGCTCGCCGCCGAACGGGTCGTCCCCGGCCTGACCTGGATCGGCCGGGCCGTCGCCGGCCGGGGACACGGGGCCCGCTTCGACGGCCCGACTGGTCCGGTCGAGCTCTCCGGCTACGAGCACGTGATCGACTGACGGCCTTCCCGACGCCCTCCCCGCTTCCGGCCTCCCGGCCCCCAGCCTCCCCGGCCTCCCCGGCCTCCCGCTCCCCGGCCTCGCGGCCTCCCAGCCTCCCCGGCCTCCGGCTCCCCGGCCCCCGGTCTCCCAGCCTCTTGGCCCCCGGCCGCCCCCGGCCCCCGGCCCCCGGCTAGCGGCGCAGCGCCGAATCCGTGCCGCCGAGCGAGCCCGGCCCGGCGTAGGACACCGGCCCCCGGACCGTGATCGGCGCCGTCTCCTCCCAATGCTCGCGAGCCCGGGTCAGCGCGATCGCGAAGGCCCCGACCACGCAGCCTCCCGACACGCTCCACAGGACCAGCGAGCCCAGGCCGATGTGCGCCCCCGCGACCATCAGCAGGCCCGTCCACGCGAACGCATGGGGCCCCAGATCCAGGCGCGCGCAGTCGAGGACGACCAGGCACACCAGGGGTAGCAGCGAAGCGCCGACCAGCCCGACCGCGAGCCCCTTCGGCGGCGGGCGCTCGAGCATCGTCGCGAACAACCACAGGTGTAGGGGTCCCAGGGTCAGGAGCGCCGCGTACGGATTGAACGCCCAGACCACGCAGGCGACCCCGCAGCCGACTCCGATCAGCGCGACCGGCGCCCCCGCGTCCCCCGCCGCCGCGGCCGGCCCGAGTTGCCGGGCCAGCGGCGTCCGCAGCAGCCAGGCGAGCGCGAAGACCAGCCCGACGCAGATCAGCGCGATCGTCCCCGAGACCCCCGACGGCAGCTGACGCGAGGTCACCGGCCCCGTCGGCGCCGCCGCGAGCAGCCCGGTTCGACCGAGCACGACGGCGAACAGCGCAGCCAGCCCGAACGGCACGGCCGCCGCGAGCAGCCACGCGAGCGACCCGCCGACCGACGCCCGTCGCCGGCGCGCACGCGCCAGCGCATCGACCGCCGCGACGAGCACCGGCAGGATCGCCAGCAAGACGAGCAGCCTGACCGATGACGCCGCCAGCACGAGGTGGCCGAACAGCAGATCCCGCGTCGGCCCAGCGATCGTCGGGCCGTTGTCGAGCGCGTCGATCGCCGCGAGGACGCCCCGACCGAGTTCCTGGAAGCGCGCCGGCGTCGACGCGATCGGGTCCCCCGCACTCGGCCCGACCTCGCCGCTCTGCTGGACCAGGACGGCCGGTATCCCGCGCTCGCCGAACGGACCCTGCTCACCGACCGTCAGCGGGAAGACCAGACGCCCCAGCTGATCTGAGACCGCCGTCCCCCCCGGACTCCGACCCAGCTGCCCGTGGAGCGCCGCCTCGAGCGTCCGACGCAGGTCGATCGGCGCGATCTGCGAGCCGTCTGACCACGGCACCACGTACGGTCGGCTCGACCGCGATCCGGCCAGATCCCCGAGCACGATCACCGCGTCGACCGGCCGCGGCAGGCGCGCTGCAACGTCCGCCGCCCCCGCCGCCCCGCCGCTTCCACCGCTCGTCGAGACGAACGTCAGCGCCCGGTGGGTCGCCGTCTCCGAGAACACATGCGCCAGCTCGACGAGAGCCGCCGTCCCCGACAGCTCCGCAGGCGACCCCGGCCGCGCGCTGTCGCGGTGGGCGACGATCACCACGCTCGGACTCTTCGCCCCCTCCCGCGACGCGACCACCGTCTCGAGCCGCCGGCGTCCGCTCACCGTGTCGCCCGTGAACGTATGCGTCGTCGTCGCGAACCCGTCGCTGCGGAAGATCCCCGCCATGTGGGCCGCCAGCCGCTGATCGCCCGCCGACCCCGGCCGGCGGTCCGGGTAGGCGGCCGCGAGCGCCTTCAACGTCGCACTCGCAGCACTCCCGTCGAACGCCGTCGGCGGCAGCGTCGTCGACAGCCCCGCCGGCCACGTCCCCAACGAGAACGCGACATACACGATCGCCAGCGCCAGCGGCAGGAACGCGATCCGGTAGAGCCGCAGATCGACCACGCGCGCAGCGTAGTGATCCGGCCACGCCGTCCGAGCCGCCCGGCCGGCCCCGGCCCGCGCCAGGGTGCCCGCCCTCCCGCGCGAGACCGCCCCCGCCCGCAGGCGCACCCCTCGCCGACCGGCCAGACCAACCGATCCGGACTCCGCCCGGGCGCGCGCCTGCCGGGATCTGCGACCGTTCACTGCGAGTCAGATGGTCGACCGTCCCACAAGGATCCTCCTCGTCGACGACGAGCAGTCGATCCTCACCCTCCTCTCCTACCCCCTCCGCAAGGACGGCCACGAGGTCGTCCGGGCAGTCGACGGCGCCGACGCCCTCGAGCGCTTCGCCGAGACCGAGTTCGACCTCGTCGTCCTCGACGTGATGATGCCTCGCGTCGACGGCCTCGAAGCCTGCCGCCGCCTCCGCGCGATCAGCACCGTCCCGATCATCATGCTGACCGCCAAGGCCGAGGAGATCGACAAGGTCCTCGGCCTCGAGCTCGGCGCCGACGACTACATCACCAAGCCGTTCTCGATGCGCGAGTTCCGCAGCCGCGTCCGCGCCGTCCTCCGCCGCGCGACGCTCACCGCCCCGGCCCCTGCCCCCGGCGCGCTAGACAGTCCCGCGCTCGAGGCCGGCGAGCTCACGCTCGACTGGTCCAAGCGGTCGGTTCGCATCCGCGGCCGCGTCGCCCCAACGACATACGTCGAGTTCGAGCTGCTCGGCGCGATGGCCCGCGACCCCGGCCGCGTCTTCACCCGCGAGGCCCTGCTCCAGGGGATCTGGGGCGACTCCGACTACCGCGACCCCCGCACGATCGACGTCCACATCCGCCATCTCCGCGAGAAGCTCGAGCGCGACCCCAAGGAGCCCGAGTACATCTTCACTGTCCGCGGCGTCGGCTACCGCTTCCGCGACGAGCACGAGCACTGAGTTGGGCACGGCGCCCTTCGACGCCCTTCCCCCCCGCCCGAGAAGCCCGGCGGGCTGCTCGGCGCCTTGCGGGGCGCGTCGCCGGCCAGACGCTCCCGCCTCGCCCTGACCCGATCGATCCGCAATCGCCTCGCCCTGCTGTTCTTCGCGATCACCGTCGCCGCGATCGGCGGCGTCTACCTCTACGTCACCCCCTCGCTCGAGTCGATCCTCCGCGCCCAGAAGGTCCGCAACCTCGAAGGCCTCGCGATCGCCGCTCGGCCCGCCCTGACCCGGACCGTCGGCTCGCCGATCGACAAAGCCGGCGTCGCCGGCGCCGTCAGGGACGCCGCCGACCGAACCGGCGCCCATCTCACGCTGCTCGGGATCAGCTCCGGCCCCGCCGGTATCGCCGCCCATCCGATCGACGACTCCGGCGCCCTGCGCCAAGCCCCCGGGACGATGCCGCTGGCCCTGAGCGCCGCCCGCCGCGACCAGCCGTTCGGCGGGACCCTGCCCAGCTCGAGCGGCCGGCTGGGCGTCGTCGCCCTGCCGATCGAGTTCCACGGACGGGTCGCCGAGGTCGCCCTCTTCACCGTCCGGCTCGACGACGTCCTCGAGAACGTCGCCCTGATCCGCCGCCGCGTGCTGATCGCCGGGTTGGTCGCCCTGACCTTCGCCCTGCTCGCCGGGACGCTCGTCGCCCGCGCCCTGAGCATCAGGGTCAAGCGGCTCGAGCAGGCCGCCCGCCGGGTCGCCTCGGGCGACTTCAGCGGCAGCTTCCGGATCGACTCCAAGGACGAGCTCGGACAGCTCGCGGCCGCGCTCGACGAGATGCGCCACCAGCTCCAGGAGCTCGAGACCGCCCGCAAGCGATTCATCGCAACCGCCTCACACGAGCTCCGAACGCCGATCTTCTCGCTCGGCGGGTTCCTCGAGCTGATCCAGGACGAGGAGCTCGACGAGGAGACCAGGCGGGCCTTCGTCGGCCAGGTCCGCGCCCAGGTCGACCGGCTCGGCAAGCTCGCGACGGGACTCCTCGACCTCTCGCGGCTCGAGGCCGGCTCGGTCGAGATCGACCCGACGCCAACCGACCTCGGAATGCTCGCGCGCGCGGTCACCGGAGAGTTCATCCCCGCCCTCGCGGCCCACGGCTCGAACCTCGAGCTCCGCGTCGGACCCGAACCCGTCCGCGCGACCTGCGACCCCGAGCGGGTCGCCCAGGTCCTGCGGATCCTGATCGACAACGCGATCACCCACACGACCACCGGGACCCCGATCGTCGTCACCGCCACCCTCCAGCACCACCCCGACGCAGCCTGGCTTGCCGTCGTCGACCACGGCCAGGGGATTCCCGACGGCTCGACCGACCGGATCTTCGACCCGTTCTTCACCTCCGACGGCGTCCAGGGATCCGGTCTCGGCCTGGCGATCGCCCGCGAGCTCGCCGAACGCATGCGCGCCCGCCTCGAGGTCGAGTCCGAACCCGGCCTGACGACCTTCAGGCTCCGGCTTCCCGTCTGACGCGCCGCCCGGCCGGGCGGCCGTGAACAGTGACCACGGCAGGCAATTTGCAGAGTTCCCCCGAGCAGGCGTGATCGCGACGACCCGGGTGCGCTAGGGTCAGTTCAGGTGGATGAGCGCGCGCTAGCCTACGACGGGTTCGATCCCGCGGACGAGGGGTTGCGGGAGGCGCTGACATCCACGGGAAACGGCTATTTCTGCGCCCGCGGAGCCGCCGAATGGGAGGACGCCGACGACGTCCACTACCCGGGTACCTACGCCCACGGCCTCTACAACCGCGAGACGACGATCATGGGTGGTCGGCCCGTCCTCAACGAGGACCTCGTCAACCTTCCGAACTGGCTCGTCCTCAAGCTCAAGATCGCCGGCGAGGACGCGATCCGGCTCGACAACGTCGAGGTCCTCGAATACCGGCACGAGTACGACATCGGCGTGGCGATGGTCGCCCGCCGCCTGCGCTTCCGCGACCGCGCCGGCCGCGAGACGGAGTTGTGCAGCCGTCGCTTCGCCAGCATGGCCCACTCCCACCAGGCGGCGATCGAATGGACGATCACCGCGCTCAACTGGTCCGGTCCCGTCGAGGTCGTCTCGGCCCTCGACGGACGGGTCACCAACGGCGGGGTCGCCCGCTACCACCAGCTCGAAGGCCGCCACCTCGACCCCGTCTCCCCGCGAACCTTCGGACCCGACGTGATCGCCCTCCAGGTCGAGACCCGCCAGTCGAACATCTACATCGCCGAGGCCGCCCGGACCTGCGTCTTCGACGACGCCGGCGAGCGGTCCGTCAGCCGGTCGCTCTACCAGATGGAGGACTACATCCAGCAGGTCCTCGGCTTCGAGGTCGACGAGGGCCTACCCGTCCGCGTCGAGAAGCTCGTCTCCTTCTACACCTCCCGTGACCGCGCGATCAACGAGCCCCTGACGAACGCCGGCATCTCCGTCCGCCGCTACCCGACCTTCGAAGACGCCCTCCAGCGCCACACCCGCGCCTGGGACGAGCTCTGGCGCTCGAGCGACATCTACCTCCCGGGCAACAAGCGCGTCCAGCAGCTCCTGCGCCTCCACATCTCCCACATCCTCCAGGTCTGCTCGCTCCACACGACCAACCACGACGCCGGCGTCCCCGCCCGCGGACTCAATGGCGAGGCCTACCGCGGCCACGTGTTCTGGGACGAGCTCTACGTCTTCCGCTACCTGACCTCGCGCCTGCCCGAGATCACCCGAGAGCTCCTGATGTATCGCTACCGCCGCCTCGGCGAGGCCCGCGCGGCCGCCCGCGCGGCCGGCTACATCGGCGCGATGTTCCCATGGCAGAGCGGGAGCGACGGCAGCGAGGAGACCCAGATCGTCCACCTCAACCCCCTCTCCGGCCAGTGGGACGAGGACCTCAGCCACCGCCAGCGCCACGTCAACGCGGCGATCTTCTACAACGTCTGGCACTACCACGAGGCAACCGACGACCTCGACTTCCTGCGCGACCACGGCGCCGAGATCATGCTCGAGATCGCCCGTTTCTGGGGCTCGATCGCCCATTACAACCCCGAGCGCGACCGCTACGAGATCTGGGGCGTGATGGGTCCCGACGAGTTCCACGAGAAGTACCCCGGCGCCGAGGAGCCCGGCCTGCGCAACAACGCCTACACCAACGTGATGGTCGCCTGGATCTGCGAGCAGGCGCAGATCGTCCTCGGCCTGCTGACCGAGCGCCGCCGCGACACCCTCCGAGCGAAGATCGGCCTGACCGACGACGAGATCACCCGCTGGGGCGAGATGAGCCGCAAGATGTTCGTACCGTTCCACGGCGACGGCATCATCAGCCAGTTCGAGGGCTACGAGGACCTCGCCGAGCTCGACTGGGACGGCTACCGCGAGACCCACGGCAACATCCAGCGGCTCGACCGGATCCTCCGGGCCGAGGGCGACCACCCCGACCGCTACAAGCTCGCCAAGCAGGCTGACACCGTCCTGCTCTTCTTCCTCTTCACCCCCACCGAGATCGAGCACCTCCTCGGCCGCCTCGGCTACGCATGGGACTCAGACAGCACCCGGCGGAACATCGACTACTACGACGACCGAACCTCCCACGGCTCGACCCTCAGCTACGTCGCCCACGCCGGCGTGCTCGCCCCGATCGAGCCCGAGCACTCGTGGGAGCGCTTCCTGGTCGCCCTCGAGAGCGATGTCGGCGACATCCAGGGCGGCACGACCAAGGAGGGCATCCACCTCGGCGTGATGGCCGGGACCCTCGACCTGATCCAACGCGCCTACACCGGCGCCCAGGTCCGCGGCGGCACGCTCTACTTCGCCCCGATCCTCGCCGACCGGCTCAAGGGCCTCTCGTTCCCGATGCAGGTCCACGGGACGCCGATCCGCGTGACGGTCGGCGACGCCGAGCTGACCGTCGTCATCACCGGCGGCTACAGCCGGCCGATCCGCGTCGGGATCGGCGACGACATCCGCGAGCTCGGCCCGGGCGAGCGGTGCACGTTCAAGCTCGCCGGAGCCGACGCTCCCGATCGCGGCGCCCATCCCGTGGGGGCCCAGTGACGACGCCCGCCGGCTTCCGCGGCGCGATCTTCGATGTCGACGGCGTGCTCGTCGACTCGCCACACCAGGCCGCCTGGCGCGACACCTTCACCGAGCTGATGGAGCACGAGTGGGCGGACGTCCGCGGCCAGACGACCTGGACTCCCGACGCCTTCACTGCGGAGGTCTACCAGCAGGTCCTCTCCGGGAAGCCGCGGATGGACGGCGCCCGCGCCGCACTCGCGCACTTCGGTGTCCCCGATCCTGACGGCACACGCGCCGACCTCTATGCCGAGCGCAAGCAGGACATGGTCGTCAAGCTGATCGAGGCCGGGAAGTTCTCCGCCTACCCCGACGCCCTGCGCTTCCTGCTCGCCGTCAAGGACGCCGGGATCCGCGTCGCCGCCGCCTCCTCCTCGAAGAACGCCGGTCTCTTCCTCCGCCAGATCCGCCTCGACACGTTCGCCAAGGACGAGGGTCTCGACTACGCGTGGATCGAGCCCGGCCTGACCCTGCTGGCCGCGTTCGACGCCGACACCTCCGGCCGTCACTTCGACCACGGCAAGCCCGCCCCCGACATCTTCCTCGCCGCGTCCAGCGAGCTCGGCGTCGACCCGCACGACGCCTTCGTGATCGAGGATGCCGTCTCCGGGATCCAGGCCGCCAAGGCCGGCGGGTTCGGTGGCCTCGGCGTCGCTCGAGCCAACGACGAAGCCGCGCTGGCGGGTGCCGACGCCGACATCGTCGTCACCACACTCGACCAGGTCGACCTCGCCGGGCTCGCCGACGCGCGGCTCGCGCGGCGGGCCGGCTGACCGCTCGCCAGCCGCGCGCTCGGCGCCCCTTCGGGATCGGGCCGGCTCGGCGTCTCCGGGGCCGTGGCCCGTCCGGGGGTCCCTGGATCGTGTCGCGCCCGCGGCCGGGCGCCCGGATTTCGGGCGCTTCTCTGTATAGTCGGCCGTCGCTTGTCCTCGACTGCACCCACATATGACCTGATCCTGCTGCTCGATCTCGCGGCGACCGACGAGGTCCGGGCGAAGATCGTCGCCGACACGCGGGCGGCCGTGGAAGCCGGAGGAACCCTGATCGGCTACCACGACTGGGGCACCCGAGCGATGACCTACGAGATCGAGCACCGCAAGCAGGCCGAGTACCATCTGATCCAGTTCCACGCGACTCCCGACCTCTTGGCGCAACTCGGCCAGACGCTGCGGATCACCGACGGGGTCGTCCGCCACCGGATCATCAAGCTCGCCCCCGGAACTCCTGACGCCCCCCGCCCGCCGGCCTCCGAGCCGTCGCCGTCGTCGCGGCCGCCCGCACCCGCGCACGCGTAGCCTCCTCGTCGCAGCGGTCCCCTCCGCCAGCGCTCGTCGCACCGGTCCCCTTCGCCAGCGGTTCCTGCGGTCCTGCGACCGCGGGTGCTTGGATTGCGAAGGCTCCCGAGGCCGCCTCGACATCGGTGCTTGGATTGCGACGGCTCCGGGGCCGCTTCGACGTCAGCCGTTTTCCGCAAAACGCGGCGAGTCGCCCCGTACCAACCGGACGCCGCTCTACAGTGCTTGCAGACCCGATCCGAGCGAAAGCGCCCGCCCCTGCGGGGGTGGTACCGAAAGGAGCACCTTGGCTGCCAGCAACCTGAACGTCGTCGTGATCACCGGAAACCTGACCGCCGACCCGGAGCTGCGGTCGCTGCCGAGCGGTACTTCGGTCTGCAAGTTGCGCGTCGCGGTCAACACTCGTCGCAAGAACGGAGCGACCGGCGACTGGGAGGACAAGCCGAACTTCTTCGACGTCACGGTATGGGGCGCCCAGGGCGAGAACTGCGCCCGCTTCCTCAGCAAGGGCCGGCCCGTCGGCGTGCAGGGACGCCTCGAATGGCGGGAGTGGGAGAGCCAGGAGGGGCAGAAGCGCCAGGCAGTCGATATCATTGCCGATTCCGTCCAGTTCCTGGGCGGTCGCGACGACGCTGCCCAGAGCAACGGCTTCGGGACATCCGGGATGGGCGCCAGTGCCAGGAGCGACGTTCCGGTCGACGATCGGGACTTCCAAACGGCTCCGAGCAGCGTGGGCGCGGGCGTAGGCGACGACGATATTCCGTTCTAGAGACTGCGAAGGATCAGATGGCAAAGAGCCGTGGTGGACGGGCCAAGCCGGCCCGCAGGCGTGACAAGAAGGGCGGGCCCGGCAGCGGTCGGCGCAAGCCGTGCAACCATTGCCGCGAGAAGATCGAGCAGGTCGACTACAAGGACGTCGCCGGTCTGCGGAAGTTCATCTCCGAGAAGGGCAAGATCCGGTCGCGTCGCATCACCGGCGCCTGCCGGCGCCACCAGAGCCAGATCGCGCGCGCCGTCAAGCGCGCCCGCGAGCTCGCCCTGCTGCCGTACGTGAACGAGGGCGCCCAGGAGACGCCCGAGCGCGGGGGTCGTCGCGATCGCGGCGACCGTGAGCGCTGATGCCCCAGGCGATCCTCCTCGCCGACGTCGAGGCGCTCGGCCAGCGCGGCCAGGTGATCGACGTCTCGAAGGGCTACCTGCGGAACTTCCTGATCCCCCGCAAGCTCGCCCAGCCGGCCACGGCCGGTTCGATCGCTGCGGCCGTCCAACGGTCAGCTGCCGCCGAGCGGGCGCAGCGCGTCGCGCTGGCAAAGGCCGCTGAGGACGCCGCACTGCTCTCGCGGACGGTCCTCACGATCACCCAGCAGGCCGGCGACGACGGCCGCCTGTTCGGCTCGGTCACCAACCAGGACATCGCAGACGCGATCCGCGAGGCCCGGGGCCTGCGCATCGACAAGCGCAAGGTCCACCTCGAGGAGCCGATCAAGAACGTCGGCACTCACATGGTCGTCGTCGAGATCGCCGACGGCGTGACCGCGACGATCAAGACGATCGTCACCGCCAGTCGCTGACCCACGGGGCCGAGGCCGTTCGGGGCCCAGATCGCTCGGGGACCCAGGCCACGCTCGGCCCAGGCCGCCCGGAGCCGAGCCCGCTCGGGAGCCCACCCCGCCCGGGGACCCAGGCCGCTTGAGGGCCGAGGCCGCTCGGGAGCCCAGCCCGCCCGGAGACCGCCGCGGGCCTCAGGCCGGCCCGGCGTCGGTCACGGCCGGTTCGATGACCTCGATCGGTCGGGCCTCGTCGAGCCGGGTCGAGAAATAATCGCCGGGCTCGATCCGGCCGAGCGCGACGAGCACGAGACGGAGGATGCCCTGGTGGCCGACGAGCACCGGGCAGTCGTGTGCGGCGATCGCGTCCGCGGTCGCGCTCCGCGCCCGCAGGAGGGCCTCGCCGAGCGGCTCCATACCCGGGAGGGGCGCGCCGTAGGGATCCTCGCGCCAGGCGGCGAACGCCGGGCCGAAGCGCTCGCGGGCCGCGTGCCGGTCGAGGCCCTCGATCGGCCCGTAGTCGACCTCGATCAGCCGGGGCTCGACCCGCAGCGCGGCACCGGTCGCCGCGGCGATCGCGCGGCCGGTCTCGTGGGCGCGGATCAGCGGGCTCGAGTAGATCGCATCGACGCCGGCGCTCGAGAGCTCGTCGGCCGCGAGTCGCGCCTGCTCGAACCCGGTCGCCGTCAGCGGGATGTCGGCCCGTCCGGAGTAGACCATCCGCGCCGAGCGGTCGGTCTGGCCGTGGCGGACGACATAGAGGCGGCTTGCCGGGCTCACCGGCCGAAGACTACGAGGAGCGGACCGCGGGGAGCCTGGACGGCGGGTTCATCCGGCCGGCGCGCGATCCTTCAATCATGCGCAGATTGCGGCAACTCCCTCCCGGCGGGCGAGGGCGCGACCTAGGATCGGGGATCCGATGAGCACTCAGAGCCCACTGGTCCCGCGCGTCCGCAACGGTAGCGCCGCCGCCGCGGCGAGCGGCGGGGGACCGGGCCGGACGCCGCAGGGCATGACGCCGCCGCACAACATCGAGGCCGAGCAGTCGGTGCTCGGGGCGATCCTGCTGTCCGAGCGGACGATGTACTCCCTGGTGATCGAGGAGGCCCTCCGGCCGGAGGACTTCTATCGCGAGCGCCACAGCGTGATCTACACGGCGATGCTCGAGCTCTACGAGCAGAGCGAGCCGATCGACCTGCTGACCGTTTCAGAGCAGCTGCGGCGGACGGGGAAGCTCGAGGACGCCGGGGGATCCGAGGCGGTCGACGTGCTGGCGAGCACGGTCCCGAACGTCGCCAACCTCCGCCACTACGCCCAGATCGTCCGCGACGCTGCGCTGATGCGCCGCCTGCTGGGCGCGACCTACGCGATCCAGACGAGCGTGCTCGACCAGCGCGAAGGCGCCCGGGAGATCGTCGAGCAGGCCGAGAAGGCCGTCCTCGAGGTCGCCCACGGCGACACCAAGCAGGACTTCCGCCAGATCGGCAGGGTCCTCGACGACGAGCTCGACAAGCTCCACAAGCTCTCGCTCGAGGAGACCACCCTGACCGGGACCGGGTCGGGCTTCCGCGACCTCGACGCGATCACCGGTGGCTTCCAGCCGGGCAACCTGATCGTCCTCGCCGCCCGACCGTCGATGGGCAAGAGCTGTCTGGTGACGAACATCGCCGAGAACGCCGCGATCGAGTACGGCAAGCCGGTCGCCCTGTTCTCGCTCGAGATGTCAGAAGCCGAGCTCGCCCAGCGGTTCATCGCCTCCCAGGCGCGGATCAAGGGTGACGAGCTCCGCAAGGGACGAGTCGGCGAGGACCGCTGGCCGAAGATCATCAAGGCCAGCCAGCGGCTGGCCGGAGCCCCGTTGTGGGTCGACGACTCCTCAGACATCGGCCTGCTCGAGATCCGCGCGAAGACCCGCCGCCTCCACTCCCAGCACGAGGAGGGCCTCGGGATGGTGATCGTCGACTACCTCCAGCTCCTGCGGGCCGAGTCCCGCAGCGAGAACCGCTCGGAGGTGATCGGCCAGATGTCGCGGGGTCTCAAGCTGCTGGCCCGCGAGCTGGAGGTTCCCGTGATCGCCCTCTCCCAGCTCAACCGGGGGGTCGAGCAGCGCCAGGACAAGCGACCGCTCCTCTCCGACCTGCGGGAGTCGGGAGCCGTCGAGCAGGACGCCGACCTCGTCGTCTTCATCTACCGCGACGACTACTACAACCCCGAGGACTCAGAGCGTCCCGGCGAGGCAGACCTGATCATCTCCAAGCACCGCAACGGCGCGCTCGGGACCGTCACGCTGACCTTCCAGCCGGAATATCCCCGCTTCATGAACTACACGAGCGGCGAGCGGTTCGGCTAGCCACGACGATGTCGGTCGCACAGGCGATTCGGCCGCCTGGCGAGTCGGTCGCCGCGCGGCGGCCTGATCGCCCGGCCGGTCACGCCTCGCGTGCAAGCGCGAACGGGGTTCCTTCCGAGTCGCGGCAGATCGCCCACTGCTCGCCCGGATGGACCACGCTGCCGCCGAGCTCGGTGACCCGCTCGACCGACGCGGCGAGGTCGGCGACGACGAAGTACGGCAGCGAGAACGTGTCCCCCGGCCCGATCCCCCGTTCGTGGATCCCGATCTCGGCCCCGCCGGAGTGCGTCTGCCAGCCACTTCCCTCACCGGTCGCTCGTTCGTCGAGCTCGATCTCGAGCAGCCCCGACCAGAAGCGCCTCGCTCGTCGATGGTCGTCGGCCGGAAACTCGATCAGTGAGAGCGGTGATGTGGTCATGCCCCGGACGATAGCCCGCCCGCCTCGCCGCCTCGCCGCCCGCGCCGGCCTCCCCCGGCCACGCCGCCCCGGCCGGCTAGCCGCGCCCGGCGCCGGCCCGCAGCACCTGCCTGAGCTTGACGCGGGCGCCGGTCTGCATCACCGAGCGGGCGTAGACGACCCCGGCGAGGCGGGCGGTCAGGAGGGTCGCGAGAAGGCATACGACAGCCGAGGCGGCCACCTGCCAGGCGGAGACGGCGCCGATCGCAAAGAGGGTCGGCATCGCGATCGGGGCCGTCCACGGGACATAGGCGAGAACGTCGTAGAAGGAGTTCGACCCGTTGAAGAGGACTCCGTTGGCGAGCGAGTAGGCGAGGATCAGGGGTATGAAGAGGGGGAACGCGGCGTTCGCGGCGTCCGACTGCCGGGTGATCAGGGATCCGGCGGCGGCAAACGCCGAGCTGTAGAGCGCGAAGCCGAGGACCAGCCAGAGGACGCCGATCAGGACGACGCCGCCGGCCGTGCCGTGGACGGCGTTCGACCCGACCGCGACGCCACAGATCCCGAACGTCGCGGCGACCGCGACGATCTGGGCGAAGGCGATCACGGCGAAGCCGATCACCTTGCCGATCAGGAGCTGGGTCGGGGCGACCGTCGCGAGCAGGACCTCGACGACCCGGCTGGTCTTCTCCTCGCCGACCGACTGGGTGATCCGCATGCCGTAGAAGAAGATCACGATGTAGATCACGAGGGCGACGCCCAGCCCGGTGAACCTGCTCGTAAGGCTCTTGGGGGCCCCCTCGAGACCGCGGACGGGAATCGCGATCCCCCGGGCGAGGGCCGCCTGGGCCGCGGCGGGCGGGAGCTTGGCGACGAGACCGGCGAGCTGGGCGACCGCGCCGGCGAAGGTCGACTCCGACGAGGTCGAGCCGGAGACCGGCTGCTTCTTGATCAGGATCTCCCGTCCGTCGACGATCGCCACGCTCAACGCGCCGGACTTGAGCTGGGTCCGGGCGAGCGCGACGCTCGCAACGGCGCGCAGCTCGACCCGATCGCCGGTCACCCGCCCGGCCGCGGTGACCGCCTGGCGCAGGGACGGGCCGGCCGCGCCGACCAGGCCGACCTGCTCGGTGCTCTGGTGATGGCCGACGATCGTCGGGACGATGACCGCGGCGGCGACCCCGAGGATCATGATCGCGGTTGTGATCCGCAGTGACTTCGCACGCGCCCGCTCGGCGATCTCCCGGCGGGCGATCAACCAGGCATCCGGCCACCAGAGCCTCATCCCGCGACCTCGACGGCCGGCCGGCCGATCGCGTCGCGAAAGACCTCGGAGAGCCGGCGGTGGGCGAAGCTGAAGTGCTCGAGCCGTCCGGCCGTCCGGGCGGCGTCGAGGATCGCCTGGGTGTCGGCGGTCCGGGCGAGCGTCAGGGTCACGCCGCCGCCCTCCCGAGCCGGGTCGACCCGCTCGACGCCGGCGATCGCGCCGACCGCCCGCTCGAGCGCCCCCGGCCGACCGGCGACCCTGACCTCGAGTCGGGGCGGACCCGACCGGGCGAGCTCGTCGACCCGGCCTTCGACGACGAGCCGCCCGTGGTCGACGATCGCAACGCTCTCGCAGAGGTGCTCGACGAGGTCGAGCTGGTGGCTGGAGAAGAGCACCGTCGCGCCGGCGGCCGCCTGCTCGGAGAGGATCGCCGAGAACGCGTCGACGGCTACCGGATCGAGGCCGGAGAACGGCTCGTCGAGGACGAGGAGGTCGGGCGAGTGGACGAGCGACGCGGCCAGCTGGACGCGCTGCTGGTTGCCGAGTGACAGCGACTCGAGCTTGTCGGCCCGCCGGTCGGCGAGGCCGAGGCGCTCGGTCCAGAGCAGGGCGGCCTCACGGGCGGCGGCCGGCGTCAGCCGGTGGAGGCGGCCGAGAAAGACCAGCTGGTCGAGGATCGCCATCCCCGGATAGAGGCCGCGCTCCTCGGGCATGTAGCCGAACGCCCGCCGCTCGGGCGGGCCGACCGGCCGACCGTGCCAGGCGACTGACCCGCCGTCGAGCGAGACCAGCCCGAAGATCGCCCGCATCGCCGTCGTCTTGCCGGAGCCGTTGGGCCCGAGAAAGCCGAAGACCTGACCGGGGGTGACGGTGAAGGCAAGCTCGTCGAGTGCGACGACGTCGCCGTAGCGTCGACTGAGGTCGACCAACTCGAGCACACCGCGAGCCTACCGACCGGTTGGCGGGGATGCCTTGGGCGGGGAGACCCCGGCGTCGTTCTTTCGGAGCGGTACTCGGCGGGCGCCGCGCCGGGCGACGCAGCGGGCGTTCGGCGATCGGCCAGGGGGCAGGTTGGTCAGGCGTTCAGCCGTCGGGTCGCGCGGACGGCTCGGCGAGCTCGGTGGTCTCGCGTCGGGCGTCGAGCAGCTCGGTGAGGATCACCTGGATCGACCCGGCGACCGGAATCGCGGCGAGCGCCCCGAGGATCCCGGCGACCTCGGTGCCGATCAGGATCGCGGCGATGATCGACAGCGGCGAGAGCTTGAGGGCGTGGCCGTAGATCAGCGGCCGGAGGGTGTGGCCCTCGACGAGGTGGTAGACGCCGAGCAGGCCGAGCACGACGAGGCCCGTGACGAGACTGTTGGTGGCGGCGATCAGCGGCAGGAGGAGCGTGACGACGAGCGGGCCGATGTAGGGGATCAGCTCGATGAAGACGGCGAACAGGCCGAGCGGGAGGGCGTAGGGGACGCCGGCGATCAGGAGGATCACGGCGGCGTAGACGCCGGCGATCAGGCTGGCGATCAGGTTGCCGGTGACGAACCCCGAGACCGACCGGTAGACGCCCGAGCCGATCCGCTGCACCTGGGCCCGTCGGTCGCGCGGCAGGGCGTCGGTGATCCGCTCGCGCCACTCGGGCCCCTCGAGCAGCATGAAGAGCGTCATGAAGGCGATCACGAAGACGCCGACGAGGCTCGTCGCGAGGCCCTTGAGGATGCTCAGCGCCGGAGCCGCGTCGCCGGTCAGCTTGCTCGCGCTGACGCCCTTCGTCGCGTCCTGGACCTTCTCGACGACGTGGTACTTGCGCTCGAGGAAGCCGAGCGGACCCTTCCCCTTGGTCAGGTCGCCGACAAGGTGCGGGAGAGACTGGATGAACTTCGTGATCTGGTCGACGAGCGGCGGGATCAGGACGAGGCCGGCAAGGACGAAGACGAGCAGGGCGATCACGTAGACGGCGCCGACCGCGAGCCCGCGGCCGAGGCCGCGGCGCTGGAAGAACTCGACGGCCGGGTTCAGGGCGACGGCGAGGAAGAGGGCGATCGCGATCAGCACGAGAGCCGACCGGGCGAGCAGTACGAGGGCGACGGCGACCAGCACGCCGAGCACGACCGCGGCGATCGCGAGCAGCGTGCTCAGGCGGAAGACGATGACCCGGGGCGCCGGGTCGAGCGAAGGGCGCGACGGCGGGAGCGGGTCGCGCGCGGGATGCGACAGTCCGACAGGCGGGTCGAGCGAAGGACGCGCCGGAACGACAGGCGGGTCGAACGAAGGGCGCGACGGCCCGACTGGCGGGTCGAGCGACGGGGGCGACGGTCCGACTGGCGGGTCGAGCGACGGGGGCGACGGAACGACAGGCGGGTCGAGCGAGGGGGGCGACGGCCCGAGCGGCGAATCGGTTGGCGGACCCGAGTCCGGGAGACCCGGGTCACGAGTCACGGCGACACCCGGTCGAGTCGGGACTCAGCCGACGAACTCGATGTCGACGGCCTCGCCGGCCGGGATCAGCTCGCGATCCTCGGGTACGAGGGCGAGCGCCGGGAGGCCGAGCATCGACGTCAGGATGTGCGAGCCCTGGGCGCCGTTCGGCGTGACGTGCCACCCGTCGTCCTGCATCTCGGCGTTGCACCGGACGACCGTCGCCCGGCCGATCGTCCCCGGCAGGTCGGCGCCGGCGATCCCACGGACGGTGTTCTGCTTGTAGCTGCGGCCCTGGAGGGCGTAGAGGGCCGGGACGACGAGCACCCGGAAGGCGGTCAGTGCCGACCCGGGGTTGCCGGGCAGGGCGAAGACGAGCGTCCCGTCGGGTGCGACGTAGAAGCAGACCTGTCCGCCCGGCTTGAGGCTGACCCGGGCGATCACCTCGCGCGCGCCGAGCGCCTCGAGCGCCGGCCGGACGTGGTCGTGCGGGCCGACCGAGACGCCGCCGCACGTGATCAGGATGTCGACGCCGTCCATCGCCGCCCCGAGCTTCGAGATCGTCGCCTGCCGGTCGTCGCCGACCCGCTCGCGCAGGCAGACCTCGCCGCCGGCGGTCCGCACCGCCGCGGTCAGGGCCGGTCCATTCGAATCGCGGATCTCGCCCGGCTCGAGCTCCCGCCCGGGCTCGACGAGCTCGTCGCCGGTCCCGATCAGCGCGACCCGCGGACGCCGGGCGACCCGCGGACGGGGGATGTTGACCGACGCGAGGACGCCGATCTCAGGCGAGCCGAGCAGCGTCCCGGCCCGCAGGATGACGGTTCCCGATGCGATGTCCTCGCCCGCGAAGCGGACGTCGTTGCCGACGCGGACCGCCTCGTTGACCGTGACAGTCCCCTCGCCGGCGCTCGTCAGCTCCTGGCGGACGATCGCGTCGGCCCCGGCCGGGACTGGAGCGCCGGTCGAGATCCGGATCGCCGTTCCCTGCTCGACGCGGACATCGGTCGGCGTGCCGGCCCGCGACTCGCCGATGATCCTCAGCTCGGCCGGCGGGTCCTGCGTGTCGGCCGAGAGGAGGGCGTATCCGTCCATCGACGACGACGCGAACGGCGGGACGTCGTTCGGCGCAGTCGCATCGTTCGCGAGGACCCGGCCGAGCGCGTCGTCGAGGCCGACCTCCTCGGAGGAGACGGGGACGACCTCGTCGAGCACGAGCTCCCGCGCGTCGTCGATCGAGATCCGCTCGCCAATCACGCGCGGGACGCTACCACGCGGCCGAAAGCTCCCCGCTGGGAGACACGCAAACGGCCGAAAACTCCGCGCCTGGAGCCACCCCAACGGCCAGAAGCTCCCCGCCGGGAGACGCGCGAGCGGTCGAAAGCTCCCCGCCGGGAGACGCGCGAGCGCGGCCGAGGGCTCCGCGCTCGAACAGACCCCGCGAGCCCGGTCAGGGTTGGAGACGCTCGACCCGCCAGCCGGATTTCCGGTCCGAGGTGAAGCGGATCCGGTCGTGGAGGCGGTCCGGCTGGCCCTGCCAGAACTCGATCGCCTCCGGCCGCAGGAGATACCCGCCCCAGTGGTCGGGACGCGGAACCGGCCCGCCGGCAAAGCGGTCGGTCAGCTCGGCAGCCCGCTCGTCGAGGAGCTCCCGCGACGCCAACGGCCGGCTCTGGTCCGAGGCCCAGCTGCCGATCTGGGTCGCCCGCGGCCGTGACGCGAAATATGCGTCGTTGTCTTCGGCCGACAGCCGCTCCACCCGGCCGGTGACCCGCACCTGGCGGTGACGCTCGTGCCAGCCGAACGTCGCCGCCGCCCGGCCGGCCGACTCGAGCTGGCTCGCCTTCGGGCTCTCCTGGTTTGTGAAGAACCGCAGCCCGTCGGCCCCGAGTCCGCGCAGCAGGACGTATCGGGCGTGCGGCTGGCCGTCGGCGTCGACGCTCGCCAGGAGCATCGCGTTCGGGCTCGGCCCACCCGAGCAGACGGCTTCGTCGACCCACCGCCCGAGCGCGGCGATCGGATCCGGCCCGAGGTCCTCGGGATCCAGCCGCGCAGACGGCTCGTACGGCCTGCCGACCCGCGAGAAGCCGGCGCCCGCGCGAGCCTCGCCCCCGACGAGCTCGGCCCCACCTGCCGGATTCCCGCCCGGATCGGGGTTGCGGGCGATCACGAGAGGCTCTGCCCCACCCGCCGGATTTCCGCCCGGATCGGGGTTGCGGGCGATCACGAGAGCTACCCCCCGCTCCCCCCGCGGCTCGTCCAGCCGCCCGGCGACCCAGGTCACGTCGTCGACGCGCCACGCGCCCGTCGCCCGCTCGACCGCCCAGCCGTCGAGCAGCTCGTCGAGCCCGGGCGAGTCGTAGACCCGCTCGAAGTCGTCGACTCCCGCCCGGCCGAACGGCGTCGTGAGAACTAGCAGCCCACCCGGCCGCACCCTCCGCGCGAGCTCCGAAAGAGCAGCGATATCCCGCCGATCGGCCTCGCCCGAGCCGGGATACGCGCCGAGTCCGAAGTGCTCGACCGCCGAGAGCACGACGGCCGCATCGAAGCCCTCGAGATCGGTGTCGAGCTCGTCGAGGCGGCAGGCTTCCGAGCGCAGGCCCGGGTGGGTCAGCGGGTACCCCCGTGGGTCGACGACGCAGACCTCGTAACCCAGCGAAGCCAGGCTCAGGCCGACCGTGCTCTCGCTCCCCCCGACATCGAGCACCCTGGCCCCCGGGCCGAGCCCGGCCAGGGCGGCGAACACGAACGGTTGCTCGACGACCCGCTCGTTGACGTGTCGGACCCTGACCCCCGGCGGCCGGTGATCGAGTGCGACCGGCGGGTTGAACCACAGCTCCGACTGCGCCGCGTACCCCTCGTGGCCCTCGACCCAGTTGAGAAACAGGCCGAGCTCAGCGGTCATCTGCTCGACCCGGCCGTGCCCCCCGGCGACCAGTTCCTCGTAGCGCAGCACGGCGATCCGCTCGCCGATCGTCCGGTGCTCCGCCTCGAGCAGCTCCATGTGCCGGTGGAGCTCGGCCGTCCGCTCGTCCGAGTGCTCGTTGACCAGGCCCGCCGTCCACAGCGCCCGCGGGTCGAGCAGCCGGCGTGCCGGCCACCCGAGCAGCCGGGCGAAGGCCGCGCGAGCGCTCCGAGGATCGTCTCCCGCCACGCCGGTGAAACTACCAGCGCAATAGAGTGTGCCCATGGCTGAGACGTGTTACTGCGGCTGCGACCGCGAGGTCACCGGCGACGACCTCGCCCTCTCGGAGACCGGCCAGAACATCCGTGAGATCCTCGACGTCCTGAAGAACCTCTCGCTCCCCCTCAGCCAGGAGATCCCCGAGGCCAAGGAGCGGATCACCCGCCTGATCTCCGACGGCGAGCGCTTCGACGAGCTGATCGCCGGCCTGATCCACGGGACCGTCGAGACGCCGGGCGCCGAGGTCTCCCGCCAGATGAGCGCCTGGCTCCAGGCCGCCGGATCGGTCGCCGACACGCACATGAAGCTGCTCGGCCGCTCGCGCAAGGCCAAGGACAAGAACGGCCCGGGCGCGACCAACGGCAAGACCTGAACGTCGCCGCCTCGACCGCCGAGATCCGCAAGTTCGGCGGAGATTGCGCCAGTCGGGCGACCGACGCCGGCGATCCCGGGGGCGAACGGCCGGTCGGTGCCCTACGCTCAGCCAATCATGAAGAGCGAGCGTTGTAGCTTCGACCTCTGCGACGGAAGCGGCTTCCTCGTCGACGAGGACACGCGGACCTCGAGTCCCTGCCGCTGCCGCCCGCTGCGGCTCGCCCGGACCCGCGCCCGCCGGCTCGAGGGCCAGATCCCGAGTCGCTACCGGGAGATCTCCTTCGAGCACTCGGACGTCTTCGGCATCGAGCGCAACTGTCCGGCCCAGGTCCGCGAGGTCCGCGGCTTCGTCCGGGAGATCGACGCCAACCTCGAGCACGGCCGCGGACTCTGGCTGATGGGAAGCCCCGGCACCGGGAAGACGGCCCTGGCGATGATCGTCGCCAAGGCGGCGATCGACGCCGGCCACACCGTCGCGATCTACTCGTGCCCGCGCCTGCTCAGCGTGATCCGCGAATCGATCGACGGCGGCGGGATCCTCGACTTCCTCGACCGCCTGGCCGCCGTCGACCTGCTCCAGATCGACGACCTCGGCGCCGAGCGACGGACCGAATGGGTACTCGAGCAGCTCTACTCGATCGTCAACGCCCGCTACGAGGCCCAGCGATCGACACTGGTCACGACCAACCTCGACCGCGATCCCCTGGCCGAGCAGGTCGGCGAACGGATCGTCTCCCGGCTGGAGGGGATGTGCGGCGAGCCGCTCGCCCTCTGGGGCACCGACGCACGCCGCGTGACCTACACGGTCTAGCCACGCCGCGCCGGTCCCGGCACGAGCGCCGAGCCACCGGCCCGCCGAGCCGGCCCCGTAGACTTGGCCCGGTATGCCCGGGATCGTGATCGTCGGCGCCCAATGGGGCGATGAAGGCAAGGGGAAGATCACAGACCTCCTCGCCGAGCAGGTCGACGCCGTGATCCGCTTTCAGGGCGGCAACAACGCCGGCCACACGATCGTCCGCGGCGACGTCGAGTGGAAGTTCCACCTGATCCCCTCGGGCATCCTCTATCCCGGCAAGCGCTGCATCATCGGCAACGGCGTGGTCGTCGATCCCGGCGTCCTGATCGACGAGATCGCCGGCCTGCGAGACCGGCGGATCGACGTCTCCGGGCTGCGCATCTCAGCCAACGCCCACCTGATCATGCCCTACCACCTGTTCCTCGACACGGCCGGCGAGACCCGGCTCGGGAAGCTCGAGATCGGGACGACGAAGCGCGGGATCGGCCCGTGCTACGCCGACAAGGCCGCCCGTCTCGGGATCCGGGTCCAGGACCTGCTCGACGAGAAGATCCTCAAGAAGAAGATCTCCGCCGCGCTCGAGCCCAAGCGGCTGTCCCTGCGCCCATGGGCCAGGGACCCGGCGCTCGACCTCCACGCGATGACCGAGCAGTACCTGACCTACGGCCACCAGCTCGAGCGCCACATCGCCGACACGACGCGGCTCGCCTGGGACCTGCTCGGCGCCGGACGCAACGTGTTGTTCGAAGGCGCCCAGGGCGCGATGCTCGACATCGACCACGGGACCTATCCCTTCGTCACCTCGTCGAACCCGATCGCCGGGGCGGCGTGCACGGGATCGGGCGTCGGGCCGAAGGACATCGACGAGATCTGGGGGATCTGCAAGGCCTACACGACCCGCGTCGGTGCCGGCCCGTTCCCGACCGAGCTCGACGACGAGATCGGCGAGGAGATCCGGTCCAAGGGCCACGAGTTCGGGACGACGACCGGCCGCCCCCGGCGGTGCGGCTGGCTGGATCTGGTCGCCCTGCGGTACGCCAGCCGGCTGAACACGCTGACCGCGCTGGCAATCACCAAGCTCGACGTCCTCTCGGGCTTCGACGAGATCATGGTCTGCACCCGCTACCGCGGGCTCGAGGGCGCCGAGTTCGACCACTTCCCCTACCACCAGTCGGTCCTCCATCACGCGACCGGCGAGTTCCAGGCGCTCGACGGCTGGACCGAGGAGATCGGCGAATGCCGGACCGAGGCCGACCTCCCCCAGGCGGCCCGCGACTACCTCGCGTTCATCGAGGACTTCATCGGCGTCCCGATCGTCCTCGTCGGCGTCGGGCCCGGCCGCGACCAGAACGTCTGGATGAAGGCGGCCGGCGAGACTGTCATGGCCGAGTCGGCCTCGACTCCCGCCTAGTCCGCTCCGCGCAGACTCCCCAGCGCCCCGACGACCCGCTCACCCGCACGGCCGTCCCCGTAGAGCGCGGGTCGCGCGACCGGCGGCGAGCCGGCGAGCGCCGCTCGCGCAAGGCCGCCGTCGAGCCCGACAAGCGTGTTCCAACCGGTCTCGACCGTCTCGACCCACTCGGTCTGCTCGCGCAGCGTGACGCACGGGACGCCGGCCAGGTAGGCCTCCTTCTGGACGCCGCCCGAGTCGGTGAGGACCGCCCTCGCGTTGCACAGCAGAGCCGTGAAGTCGAGATACCCGAGCGGCGGGCTGACGCGCACCGCACCGGCGAGCCGATCTCCCAGGCCCGCGGCCTCGAGCCGGGCCCGCGTGCGCGGATGCAGCGCGAGGACGACCGGCTCGGACGCCGCGACCGCCTCCAGCAGCTCGACGAGCCGGACGAGGCGGCCCGGGTCATCGACGTTGCCGGCCCGGTGGGCCGTCGCCAGGACGTAGGCGCCGGCGACGACGCCGAGCCGGTCGAGCGTCTCGACGCGCCTGCTGGCGCGTGGTTGGACGTCGAGCGCGACATCGATCATCACGTCGCCGACGACGACCGCCCGGCCGGGAGCCGCCTCCCGGCGGAGGTTCTCGACCGCGCGGGCCGACGAGCAGAGCAGGAGAGCGGAGACCTGGTCGGTGAGGACGCGGTTGCGCTCCTCGGGCATCGCCCGGTCGAACGAGCGCATGCCGGCCTCGACGTGGACGACCGGGACCCCGCCGTCGGCCCCCGCAAGGGCCCCGGCGAGCGTCGAGTTGGTGTCGCCGTAGACGAGCACCGCGTCGGGCGCGGCCTGGTCGACGATCGGCGCGAGAGCGCACAGCATCCGACCGAGCTGCGACGTGTTCGACCCGCCCGAGACCCCGAGCCAGACGTCGGGTGCGGGGAGCTCGAGCTCGGCGAAGAAGACGGCCGAGAGCTCGTCGTCGTGATGCTGGCCGGTGTGCACCAGGCACTCGTCGTGGACCGCCCGCAGACGGCGGGAGACGGCCGCGGCCTTGACGAACTGCGGACGGTTGCCGACGACCGTGAGGATTCGCATCAGCCGAGCTCGGCGCGGATCCGCGCCGCCACCTCCCGGGCGGTCGCCCGCGTCACCGGTCCGTCGGCCGGAAGCTCGACTGAGTCGATGCGGTGGACCGGCGTGACCTCCCGCAGGCTGGAGACGAGGAACGCCTCGTCGGCCCCGTCGAGATCCTCGCGTGTCGTGATCGCCTCCCGGCCGCCGATCTCGTCGAGGATCAGCCGGCGCGTGATCGAGTCGAGCACGCGATCCTCGAGCGGCGGAGTCACCAGCTCTGAGCCCTTGACCCAGAAGAACGACGACGTCGGGGCCTCGAGGACCCTCCCGTGGGGCGTGACGAGCAGGGCGTCGTCGAAGCCCTCCTCCCGGGCCAGCCGGCCGGCGAGGACGTTGGCCGCGTAGGAGAGCGACTTGACCCCGTCGAGCAGGCGGACAGGCGAGTAGGTCACGCAGCCCAGCGACATCGAGGCCGGGAAGTCCGGGAGCTCTTCGATGATCAGGATCCGCCGGCCACCGCGGGTCGCGATCAGCCGCAGCGCCGCGTCCTCGGCGGGAGCCGACGCCGCCACCAGGCGATCGATCTCCTCGGCCAGGGCCCGCGTGTCGATCGGCAGGCGGATCGACGCCGCGGATGCGGCCATCCGGGCGAGGTGGCGCTCGGTCGCGTAGGCGACGCCGGCGTAGAGGCGCAGCATCTCGAAGACGCCGTCCCCCCGCTGGAGTCCGTCGTCGGTGACCGAGATCCTGGCTTCGCCGATCGCCATCAGCTCGCCGTCGATGCTGGCCCGCCGGGGTTCCACGACGCGAAAGCTAGTCGATTCGAAGCCGGCCACTCTCCTCTACGGAGTCCCGCCGGGCAGCCCGGCGTGGCGCATCGCGAGGCCGAACCGCGCGAAATCGGCCTGGAACTCGTTCAGCGACAGCGGGTGACCGGCACCGTCGGGCGCGACCGACGCGGTCGCCGTCTGCGAGCGCCGCTGGGCGCGGGCGGCCGCCCGCCAGTCATCGAGCCGCGCGTGGAGGTCGCCGCGATCAGGCGTCTGCGACCGGGGTTGGTCCTCCAGCAGGAGTCCGAGATGGGGCGAGTTCACGACCCGGGCCCCCATCGCGCGGATCGCGGCGTCGGACTTGGCGGCGAAGCGCAGCAGGATCGTCTTGATCAGCGCCGTGTGATCGAAGAACTGATGGCTGACAGCCTGCGTGACCCGAGGGCCGACGACGAGCGCCGGGACGCGGACGCCGTAGGTCGAAAAGCCGGACCCGTCGTCGACCGGCGGTGGGGCGACGTGATCGTAGAATCCGCCGTGCTCGTCGTAGACGACGACCAGCACCGTGTCCTCCCACCCCGGGCTGTTGACGAGCGCCTCGTAGACGTCGAGCACGAGCGCCTGGCCGGCGAGGACATCGCCCGGCGGGTGGTCGTCGTTCGAGCCGGGGTCGAGGATGTGGAGGTCGATGAAGTTCGGGTCGATCCACGAGACCTCCCGCAGCTCGCCCTTGGCTGCGTCGTCGAGGAAGCTCGCGCCGCCGACGATCCCCATCTCGAGCGCGTCGGTGAGGGTGCTGATCGATTTCCGATCGAAGTAGACGAAGTTGTCGCGCTTGGGGTCGAGCGGGTCCCGGTAGTGGGGATCGGCCGCCCGGAGGGTCGCCGGGTCGTGGGAGTACCAGCGCCACTGCTTGTCGGCGAGCTGGCGGGTGAAGGCCTGCTGGTCGTAGATCGGGGCGTTCTTGATCGTGTCCCACACCGACGAGCCGACCAGGTGCTGGAAGAAGCTGAGCTTCTGGGCTTCGACCTTCGGACCCTCGCGACCGGCCAGCGAGTACAGCCGATTGGGCCAGGTGTCGCCGGGGATCGAGCTGTGCCAGGCGTCACAGACGCAGTAGTTGCGCGCGAGGTGGTCGTAGACCGGGAGGTGGTCGGCCGTGTAGTGGCCCATCGGCAGGCCGCGCCACTCGAGCGGGGGATTCTTCCTGGCGATGAAGTTCTTCACGAAGCCGCCATTGGAGTCGGCGAGCTGCTCGCGCACGCAGTCGGGGTCATGGCACGGATCGAGGCTCTGGTCAAACGGCTGACCCGGCTTGTGGAAGGCGGTCTCGCCGGCCGGAAACTCGAAGACCGGATACGGATTGCCCTGCGCGTCAAGGTTGGTCTCCCCGCCGGTGAGGCCGTCCACGTCGGACATGCCGTCGTTTCTCAGGTAGCCGAGCATGTGATCGAACGACCGGTTCTCCATCATCAGCACGACGATGTGCTTGACGGCGGCCAATCGCTGGAGATGAATGTCAGGCACGTCGCCGACCCCTGGTTTGCCTGACGCGAGCCTACGCCCGGCGTGGTCGCCGCGCAACCCCGATCGGCTACGGTGCGCCTGGTGTCGACGATGGCCGGCGGATGACCGACGAGCTCGAGCGCCTCGACCGCCTGCTCAAGCTGCTCGGGCGGGTCCTCGACGGCCCCGCCGACCAAGGCGAGAGCTCGGCCGAGTGGACGTGGCAGAAGCTCGACCTGATGGAGGCCTCGATGGGGCCCGACGCGTTGCGAGCCCTGCTGCGGCGCCAGGGGATGGGCCCGAAGACGTGTGACGAGGCGCTCGCGGTACTCGCCCGCCGGCGCGAGGCAGCCTCGTCCTGAGCCGGCGCGAGGCAGCCTCCTCCTGAGCCGGCGCGAGGCAGCCTCCTCCTGAGGCGCTCAGGGGAGCTCGGTCGGCTTGACGAGGTCCTCGAGGCGCTGGGGCCCCAGCGGCTCGGCCGGCGGCTGGCCGTCGCGGGCCGGACGGAGGGCGAGCTGCCACCACGAGACCTCGCGCCAGGCCCCGGCCTTCCAGCCGATCTTCGGATGGACCCCGACGTACTGGAAGCCGACGGCCCTGTGGAGGCCGACGCTGGCTTCGTTGGGCAGCGTGATCCCGGCGACCGCGCTGTAGAGACCCTGCCGGCGAAGGAGCTCGAACAATGCCTCGTAGAGGCCGCGGCCGGCGCCGAGGCGATGATGGGTCTGCTCGACGTAGACGCCGACCGTGGCCGCCCACCGGTAGGCGGTCCGGGGGTTGTACTGCGAGGCGAAGGCATAGCCGACGACGCGACCGCCGACCTCGAGCACGAGCCACGGGTGCCAGCGGCTCGACGTCTCGATCCGTCGCGTGAACTCCGCCGGGGTCGGCGGAATCTCCTCGAACGAGGCCGGCGAATCGGCGACGTGGGGCGCGTAGATCGCCGCACACGCGGCCGCGTCGCGGTCGGGGTCGGCGTGTCGGAGGAACCCGGTCATCCCGACTATTGTGGAGCGACTTGCGATTCGTGGAGTCCCCGGCCGACCAGCCGCCGGCCAGCGACCTCGTCGAGGCGATGATCGACGAGCTCGTCCCGCTCTACGGACGGATCGACATCCCCGGCGCGCCGAGCGCGACGCCCGCCGAGATGGCCCCGCCGAGCGGCGCGTTCCTCGTCGGTTGGGATGCCCAGACGGCGGTCTGCTGCGGCGGCCTCAAACGCTTGACCGACGAGGTCTGCGAGATCAAGCGGATGTACGTCGTTCCGGCCGCCCGTGGCAGGGGCGTCGCCCGGCTGCTGCTCGGCGCGCTCGAGGACGCCGCCCGGTCCCACGGGTACAAGGCTGCCCGCCTCGACACCGGCCCCCACCAGCCCCACGCCCAGCGGATGTACGAACGGGCCGGGTACGTCCGGGTCGCCGACTTCAACGCGAACCCGTTCGCCTCATTCTGGGGCGAGAAGCAGCTCGACGCTTGACACGGAGCTACTCAGGTGCCTAACCTTTCGGTACCTAATGACCGCGCCCGAGGCGACAGACCGGATCGAGCCATGGGTCTGGCGGATCTCGGGGATCGTGGTCCTCGGGTCGATCATGTCGATCCTCGACACGACGATCGTCAACGTCGCGTTGAGCACGCTCGGCCGCGAGCTCCACAGCTCGATCGCACAGATCCAATGGGTCGTCACCGGGTACCTGCTGGCCCTGGCGGCGGTCATCCCGCTCGCCGGGTGGCTGGCCCGCCGGTTCGGCGCGAAGCAGGTCTACCTGACGTCGCTGGTCCTGTTCACCGCCGGCTCGGTCCTCTGCGGCCTGGCGAGCACGGCGACCGAGCTGATCCTGTTCCGTGTCCTCCAGGGCATCGGCGGCGGGCTCAGCCTGCCGGTCGGCCAGCTGATCATGGCCGGGGCGGCCGGGCCGAAGCGGATGGGCCGGGTGATGAGCGTGATCGCCGTCCCGGCGATGCTCGCGCCGATCTTCGGGCCGGCGGTCGGCGGCCTGATCCTCGACAACACGAGCTGGCGGTGGATCTTCTTCGTCAACGTCCCGATCGGCATCGCCGCGATCCTGACGGGCGTGCGGGGGCTGCCCAACCCCGAGCGCCAGCCGCCCGGCCGGCTCGACGTCGTCGGCCTCGTCCTCTTGACGGCGGGGATGCCCCTGATCACCTACGGCCTGGCGGAGATCGGCTCGACCGGGGGCTTCTCCTCGGCAAAGGTGATCGTCCCGATCGTGGTCGGCGCCGGCCTCGTGCTCTGCTTCGTGCTCCACGCCCTGCGCGTCGAGCGCCCGCTCCTGGATGTGCGCCTCTACGCCCGCAGGACGTTCGCCGCCGCGTCGATCACGACGTTCTGCCTCGCCGGGGCGCTGTTCGGCGCGATGATCCTGATGCCGCTCTACTACCAGCAGGTCCGCGGCCAGAGCGTCCTCGACACCGGCCTCCTGGTCGGACCCCAGGGGCTCGGGGCAGCGCTCGTAATGCCACTCTCCGGGAAGCTGACCGACCGGATCGGCGGCGGGCCGCTGGCGTTGCTCGGGGTGCTCATCACGTGCCTGGCGACGATCCCGTTCGGTCTGATCGGCGCGCACACGTCGATCCTCGGCCTCTCGCTCGCACTGTTTGCCCGTGGTATCGGGATCGGCTTCGCCTTCGTCCCGGCGATGGCCGTCGCCTTCGCCGCGCTCCGTCCGGACGAGCTCTCGGACGCGACACCGCAGATGAACGTGCTCCAGCGAGTCGGCGGATCGATCGGCACGGCGGCGCTCGCGGTCGTCCTCCAGCGGGCGATCATCTCGGCCGGCCACCCGCTGACCCAGGCCGGACTGGCCGCGGCCTACGGGACGGCGTTCTGGTGGTCGCTCGGGATCGCCGCCGTGGCGATCGTCCCGTGCCTGATGCTGACGCGGGCGGAGCGGAGCGTGATGGCCGAACGACCGGCGGTCGCGCCGGCCGAGGAAGCGGTGCTCGAAACGGGCGTGCTCTGAAATGTCGACCGAGCGCCTCGCCGACGCCGGCGGGGATCGGCGCGAGGAGTCGAGCCGCGAGCTCGGACGCGCGCTGCGAGGCGCGCTCGCCGCAGCCAGGCGCCTGCGCGGCCGGGAGACCCAGCGGGCGGGTGAGGTCGCCCACGCCCAGTACGCGCTGCTCTTCGAGCTGGCCGAACGCGGCGAGCTGGCCGCCGGGGAGCTGGCCGCGGCGGCCGACCTGGCACCGGCCACGGTCACCGGGATGCTCGACCATCTGACCGACGCCGGACTCGTCGTGCGGGAGCGCTCAGACCCCGACCGTCGCCTCGTCCTCTCGCGCCTGACCGACACCGGCCGGGCCCGCGTCGCGGCCCGCCGCGCACGGCTGGAGCCGCTCTGGGAAGCGGCGATCGCCGACTTCGACTCAAGCGAGCTGGCGGCCGCGACGGCTGTGCTCGACCGGCTGCGGACGTTCTTCGAGACGCTCGACGAGTCCGAGTCCTGACGCGCGGATCGACGCCAGCCGCGCACGGGTCGGCCGCTAGGCCTCGACCGCCTCGAGCGCCGCCTCGAGCTCGAGCACCTCGAGTACCTCGTCTTCGAGTGCAGCCTCCCCGACGGGCTCGACGGGCCGGGCCGGACGCGCGAGGATCGGGCGGAGGAGAACGAAGGCGACGAGCACCCCGGTCGCGACGACGACCGCCGCGACGGTGAAGGCGAGATGGTAGCCGCCCGTGAGCGCGGCAGCCAGCGGCTGGCCGTCGGCGGAGAGGCCCCTCGTGTGGTTCGTCGCGACCGTCCCGAGCACGGCGAGGCCGAGGGCTGCGGAGACCTGCATCGAGACGTTGACGATGCCCGACCCGAGGCCCGCGTCGGCCGGCGGGACGTCGGCCATCGCGATCGTCAGCAGCGGCATGAACGAGCTGCCGGCGCCGAGTCCGAGCAGCAGGTAGGCGAGGAAGACGGTCGGGAAGTAGCTGGCGCCGACGCCGGCCGAGGCCAGCAGAGTCAGCGAGACGACGCAGAGCACCAGTCCGGGGATCAGGACGCGGAGCGCGCCGACGCGCGCGACCAGGCGCGCGGGGATGCCGGCGAGCGAGAGCGTCGCGACCGTCAGCGTCATCGGGAGGAAGGCGACGCCGGTGCGGACGGCGGAGTAGTGGAGGACGTGCTGGAGGTAGAGCGCGCCGAGGAAGAAGGTCGTGAACATCCCGGTGACGAGGAACCCGCGCACGACGCTCGAGCCGACGAGGCCGCGGAGGCGGAGGATCCGCAGCGGCATGATCGGGTTGGCGATCCGCGACTCGAGGCGCACGAACGCCGCGAGCAGGGCCAGCGCGAGGCCGCCGAAGCCGAGCGTGTGGGCCGACGCCCAGCCGTAGGTCGTCACCTCGACGATCGCGTATACGCCGGTCATCAGGGCCACGGTGACGAGCACCGACCCGAGGATGTCGACGCCGTTCTCGAGGCCGAGGCCGACGTTCTCGCGGATCAGCGCCCTCCCGAGGAGGATCGTCACGAGGCCGATCGGCAGGTTGATGAAGAAGATCCAGTGCCAGTCGATCGCCTGGGTCAGGGCACCGCCGGCGAGCAGGCCGATCGAACCGCCGGAGACGACCACGAACATGTAGGCGCTCATCGCCTTCGCCCGGTCGACCGGCAGCGGGAACTCGGTGACGATGATCGCGAGGATCACCGAGACCGACAGCGCACCACCGACGCCCTGGACGAAGCGGGCGGCGATCAGGAGGGCCTGGCTGCCGGCGAGGCCGCAGACGGCGGAGGCGAGCGTGAAGAGGAGGACGCCGCCGAGGAAGACCCGCTTGCGTCCGACGAGGTCACCGAGCCGTCCGGCCATCAGCAGGAAGCTGCCGAAGGAGATCAGGTAGGCGTTGATCACCCAGGTGAGGCTCGACTGCGTGAAGTCGAGGTCGTGCTGGATCGACGGCAGGGCGACGTTCACGACGGTCGTGTCGAGGACGCTCATCAGCTGGCCGAGACAGACGACGAAGAGCGCGATCCAGCGGCGGCGGTCGCCTGCGAGGAGGGTACGGGCTGACAAATTTGACTCCGGTCTAGAAGAATTCAAAGTGTCCACAGGATCTTTACTGTGGCGCAGATGATCAGTGTAACAGAGATCATCGCTACCGTAGTCGACGACGCCGGAACCGCTGGTAGCATGTTTGGGGATGGGTGACACCGACAGATCCCCGGGATCGCTGGCCCTGCTGACCCGGCTGGCGAAGCTGGTCTACCGACGAAGCTCGGAGGACGAGCTCGGGATGACACTGCGCCACTTCGTCACGCTGAGCTATCTCCGCGACCACCCGGGCGCCGCGCAGCAGGATCTGGGCGACGTCTTCTGCATCGACGCCAGCAACCTGGTGCTCCTCCTCAACGAGCTCGAGGCCGCGGATCTGGCGGAGCGTCGCCGCGACGCGGGCGACCGCCGCCGCCATCTGGTGCGCCTGACGCCGACCGGCGAGGACGCCCTCGCGCGGGCCGATCAGGCGCAGGAGCGGATCGAGGCGGAGATCCTCCACATGCTCAGCCCGCACGAGCGGGCGACGCTCCGCGGCCTCCTCGCACGAGCGCTGGCCGAGTTCGAGCCGGGCACCACGGCCGCTGGCTCCGCCACCTCCTCCGCCGCCTCCGCCCCCGCCGCCTCGGCCGCCGCCGCCACCACCTCCGCTTCCGCGAGCTAGCCGGACCGCCGGCAGATCGTTGGCCTGACCCCGGCGATGTCCCATCTGCGGCGTCGCGACGGGGGCCCGCAGGAGACGACCGTCGTCGAGCTGTTCTTCGACCTCGTCTACGTCTATGCGGTCACCCAGCTGTCGCACCTGCTGATCGGCGACCTCTCGTGGGCCGGGGCCGGCCGGACCGGCTTCCTGCTGATCGTGATCTGGTGGGCGTGGATCTACACGACGTGGATGGTCAACTGGTTCGACCCGGGATCCCCCCGCGTGCGGCTCGTGCTGATCGGGGTGATGCTCGCGAGCCTGCTGATGTCGGCTGCCGTGCCGGACGCGTTCGGCGCCCACGGGCTCCTCTTCGCCGGGGCCTACGTCGTCCTCCAGATCGGGCGCAACCTCGCCGGCGCACTGCTGCTGCCCCGCGATCACCCGCTGCGGGCCGTCTTCGAGCGGATCGTCGCGTGGAGCGTCGCGTCCGGTGGGCTCTGGGTCGGCGGCTCGCTGCTCTCGGGCGACGGACGGCTGTCTGTGTGGGTCGCCGCACTCGGGGTCGATCTGCTCGCCCCGCTGGTCGGCTACAGGACGCCGGGGCGCGGGGTCTCGCACACCGAGGACTACTCGGTCGAAGGCGGCCACTTCGCGGAGCGCTGCCAGGGCTTCGTGATCATCGCCCTCGGCGAGTCGATCGTCGTGACCGGGGCGAGCGCGACCGCGTCCGGGCTGAGCACGAAGGTCGTCGTGGCGCTGGCGGCCGCGTTCGTCGAGACGGCCGCCCTCTGGTGGCTGTACTTCGGCGCGACGGCCGAGCATTCGCGGCGCCACATCGCCGAGAGCGAGGACCCGGGTCGACTCGCGCGGGACGCCTACACCTACCTCCACGTGCCGATCGTCGCCGGCGTGATCGTGACGGCGGTCGGCGACGAGCTGTTGCTCGTGCACGCCGGGCGGCCGCTCACCACCGGGGGGATCGTGATGGTGCTCGGCGGACCGATCCTCTTCCTGCTCGGGGAGACGCTCTTCCGGGTGCGGATGATCGGGTCTGCGAACGCCAAGCGCCTGAGCGCGATCGCCGTGCTCGGACTGCTGGGGATCCTCGCCGGGAAGATCGCGGCGCTCGGCCTCGTGGCGATCGTCGCCGGCGTCCTGGTCGGGCTCGCGATCTGGGAGTACGACTGGCAGGAGGCGCCGGTCGAGAAGCTCGGGGCCGGCGGCGGCGCCGGCGCGGACGTCGGCGGGTCCGATCGCGGAGAATCGGGCTCGTGGGCGTGAGCGTCACGCCGCCGGGGCTTGCGGTGGTCGAGCACGAGTTCTCGGTCCCGCTCGACCACGCGGTCGAGGGCGGTGAGCAGATCAAGGTGTTCGCGCGGGAGGTCGCCGATCCGCAGGGACTCGACCGGCCCCTGCTGATCTTCCTCCAGGGCGGCCCCGGCCACGAGGCGCCGCGTCCGACGCGCAACCCGACCAGTCCGGGCTGGCTCGACCGGGCGTTGAAGGACTTCCGCGTCCTGATGCTCGATCAGCGGGGAACCGGCCGCTCGACGCCCGTCTTCGAGACCATGGCCGGGGCCGGGGCCGACGCCGGGGCCGGCGCGGGGGGGTTCACGCCCGCTCAGCAGGCCGAGCGCCTGGCGCACTTCCGGGCGGACTCGATCGTCCGCGACGCCGAATCGATCCGCGGGCAGCTCGGTGTCGAGCGGTGGAGCGTGCTCGGTCAGAGCTTCGGCGGCCTATGCGCCGTGACGTACCTCTCGCTGGCTCCGGAGGGGCTCCGGGAGGTGTTCATCACCGGGGGCCTGCCGCCGCTGGGCGAGCGGATCGACGATGTCTACGGGGCGACCTACGCCCGGACGGTGGAGGCCAATCGCGTCTACTACGGTCGCTACCCGGAAGATCGAGCCCGCGTCGCGGCGCTCCACCGGCGCCTCGATGCCGGAGACCTGCGGCTGCCGTCGGGTGACCCTTTGACGTCGCGGCGGTTGCGCCAGGTCGGTGACCTGCTCGGGACGAGCGCCGGGTGCGAGAAGCTCCACTATCTGATCGAGCTGGCGGCCGAGTCGACGGCGTTCCTCCACGATGTCGAGGCGGCGACCCCGTTTGCCCGCAACCCGCTCTACGCGGTCCTCCACGAAGCGTGCTGGGCCGACGGCGGCACGACCAGGTGGTCGGCCCAGCGGACATTGCCGTCGGCGTATGTCGACGAGCCCGAGCTCTTCACCGGCGAGCACGTCTTCCCGTGGATGTTCGACGACTACGCCGGCCTGCGCCCACTGCGGGAGGCAGCGGAGCTGCTCGCCGCGCGTGAATGGCCGCGCCTCTACGACCCCGCGCGGCTCGCGTCCAACGAGGTGCCCGTCGCGGCGGCGATCTACGCCGAGGACATGTTCGTCCCCCGGGCGCATTCCGAGGAGACGGCTGCCGGGATCCGCGGTCTCCGATCCTGGGTGACCAACGAGTTCCCCCACGACGGGCTGCGAATCGAAGGGGAACGGGTGCTCGGGCGACTGATCGACCTCGCGCGCGGCCGCGTTTGAGCAGGTGGAGAGCCGGCGGACCCGGTCAGGGGCGAACCAACGACGTCTCGGGTGGAGGGGCGGCGGGTCGCCCGGTCAGCGGGCGAACGACGTCTCGGGGGTGAGCGCCATCGCAAAGGCCGCGATCAGCCGGGCGCAGGCGTCGATGTCGTCGAGCTGGACCATCTCGACGGGGGAGTGCATGTAGCGCAGGGCGATCGACACACCGCCGGTCGGGATGCCGGATCGGGAGAGGTGGATCGCGTCGGCGTCGGTCCCGGTCGAGCGGGCCGACGCCGCGAGCGTGAAGGGGATCTCGGCCGCCTCGGCGGCGTCGTGGAGCAGCTCGAAGACGACCGGGTTGAGAACCGACCCCCGCTCGATGATCGGTCCGCTGCCGAACTCGTGCTTGCCGATCTCGTTGACGTCGACGCCGGGTGAGGAGGTCTCGTGGGTGACGTCGACGACGATCGCAACATCGGGTTGCAGGGTGTAGCTCGAGGTACGGGCACCGCCGAAGGTGATCTCTTCCTGGACGACCCCGCAGGCGGCGACATCGCCCGGGGCGCCGCCGGCCTCGGCGACCAGCCGGGCGGACTCGAGGGCGATGAAGGCGCCGAGGCGGTTGTCCATCGACCGGGAGACGAAGCGGTCGTTGGCGAGCTCGACCGGCTCGCCCGCGAGCACGGCGACATCGCCGATCCGGACGAGCTTGCGGGCTTCGTCGCCGTCCTTCGCGCCGATGTCGATGTGGAGGTCACGCAGCTCGGGGACCTTCTTGCGCTCCTCCTCCCGCAGCAGGTGGATCGCCTTGCGCCCGACGACGCCGGCCAACGGGCCGCTCCGGGTCAAGAGCTCGGCGCGCTGGCCGACGAGGATCTGGGCGTCCCAACCGCCGACGCCGACGAAGCGGAGAAAGCCGCCGTCGTCGATATGGGTGACGATCAGCCCGATCTCGTCGATGTGGCCGACGACCGCGAGGAACGGGGCTCCGCTGGTCGTGCCGGGCACGCGGGCGACGGCCGAGCCCATCAGGTCGACCGACACGTCGTCTGTGAACTGGCGGCCGGCCGCGGCGAAGACGGCGGCCGGCGCGGCTTCGTACCCTGAGGGGCCGGCGGCCGTCAGGAGCATGCGGAGGACGTCGGGGAGCGGCACCCGGCGAAGGGTATTGGACTGTCAGCTCGCCCGGACGGCGGCCGCCAGGCGGTGGGCGGCGCCGGGTGAGGCCGCGAGGTAGAGCTCCGGCTCGATCACCTCGAGCTCGAGCAGGGCCGGCCGGCCGTCGGCGTCGGAGACGAGATCCACGCGGGCGTAGAGCGGTGTGCCGAACCTGGCCGAGACCTCGTCGATCAGCCGCTCGGCGAGCGCGAGCTCGGCGGGGTCGGCTCGGCTCGGGCTGACGAGGTCCTCGCGGAGCATCGCGGCCGCGGTTGCGAGCGGAGCGGGCGGCGAGCGGAGCGGGGGCGAGCGGAGCGGGGGCGAGCGGAGCGGCGGCGAGCGGCGCGACCTCGTCGGGACCGAGGATCGCTCGCTTTCGCAGGACGTGGGAGAGCCGGCCGGCCAGGAACACGAGGGCGGTCTCGCCGCGGTGCTCGACCGCCGTCATGTACGGCTGGACCAGGGCGACCCGGCCGGTCGCCTGGATCGTTTTGATCAGCGCAAGCGCCTCGCCGTGGGCTGCCCGCCCGAAGCGTCCGGTGTCGAGGGCGCCGGCCGAGATGTTCGGCTTGACGACGACCTCCCCGTCGAGCTGCGGCGGCGGGTCCCCGGGTGCGGCGAAGACCGTCGAGACGGTGGGAACCGGGAGCTCCGCCAGGTAGCGCTTGTCTGCGTTGAAGGCGACCAGCCTGGGCGTGTTTCGCAGTCGCCGGGCGCCGACCGCCTCGCACCAGGCGAGGAACTCGTCGACGCGGGCCGTGTAGTCCCAGGCCGACCGGATCACGACCCGGTCGAAGGCCGACCAGTCGACCGCCGGGTCGTCCCAGGCGTGATAGCCGGCCTGCAGGAGCCTCCCGGCGAGGTGGTCGTCGTGCCATCCGTCGGGGAGCGCCGAGCAGGTGACGAAGGCGACCCTCACGAGTCGCGGATGATACGGGCGGGCTGCTCTGTGTCCGCCGCAGCGGATGTGACGAGCGGCGCGTCGACCTCGATCTCCGCAGCCCATTCGGCCATCGGGCAATGCTCGCACCCACGGGAGGCGCGCGCTCGGGTACCCGCCTGCGCGGACGGTGACCGGCGTCGGTGTCAGCGCCGGGGCTGGCAGGACGTGTCGCGCGGTCAGCGGTCGGGCACGTCGACGTGGTCACGGTCGCCGATCCTCCGGTGGACCTTCGCCGGCGCGCCGAGCGCGACGACGCCGGCGGGAAGATCGCGCGTGACGACCGCGCCGGCGCCGACCACCGAGTCATCGCCGATCGTCACCCCCGGACAGACGATCACGCCGCCGCCGAGCCAGACGTTGTCGCCCAAGGTGATCGGCCTGGCGTATTCCCAGCCGCGGCGACGCGGCTCGGGGTCGATCGGATGAGTCGCCGTGAGCAGCTGGACACGGCTCGCGATCCGGCATGCCGCGCCGATCGTGATCGAGGCGACGTCGAGCATCACGCAGTCGTAGTTGACGAACGTCCCGGCGCCGATCGTGATCGCCGTGCCGTAGTCGCAGCGAAATGTCGGCTTGATGACGACGCCGTCGCCAACGGTCCCGAGCAGGTCGCGGAGCAGGACGTCGCGATCGACCTGGTCGGTGTGGAGCGTGGCGTTGTAGCGATCGAGCAGGTTCTGTGCTCGGGCGTAGTCGGCCGCGAGCGCGGGGTCGTCGGCGATATACAGCTCGCCCGCGAAGCATCCGGTCTCTCATCGCTCCCATCAGCGTGATTGTGGCGAAGGGCGGCCCGCGGTCTCGCCGGCGAGCTGAGCGGCGGCCGGGGAGGGCCTGGCGGAGGGCCTGGCGGCGAGCGGAGCGGCGGGCGTGGCGGGCGGTCAGAGGATCAGCTTGCGTTCCATGAAGCGGATCGCGAGCCGCCACATGACCAGCGCGAAGACGGTCAGGAACGCCAGATGGCCGAGGTCGGCCACGCCCTGGAGGCCGAACACGGCGTGGCGGACGAGCTGAACGCAGTGGAAGAGCGGGTTGAAGTTGCCGGCTACCTGGGCCCATTCGGGGAGTCGGGTGAGCGGGAAGAAGGTGCCGGCGACGAGGAACATCGGCGTGAGCAGTCCGCTCTGCCAGTACGAGAAGCTCTCGATCCGGTCTGCCCGGGCGGCGATGAAGATGCCGGTGGCGGCCCAGCCGAACCCGGCCAGGCCGGCGATCAGGGGCACGAGGAGCATGCCGAAGCTCGGCTGGAGGCCGAAGACCATGGCGACGAGGAGGGGAACGCAGCCGTACATCCCGGTTCGGGCGGCGACCCAGAGCGTCTCGGCGGTGACGAGCTCCTCGGTGTCGACCGGGGCGGCGAGGATCGCGTCGTAGGTGTGCTGGAAGGAGTACTTGATGAAGGTCCCGTACATCGCCGGGAATGCGCCCGAGAACAGCACGGTCGTCGCGACGACGCCGGTCCCGACGAAGTCGACGTAGTCGTAGCCGGCGACGCGGCTGACAAGCGACCCGAAGCCGAAGCCGAAGGCGAGCAGATAGATCGTCGGGTCGACGGTCGACGAAAAGGTCGACGAGCGCCAGAACGAGGTGAAGTTGATCACTTCACGGACCATCACGCCGCGGACGGCGACCAGCTCGAGGCGATGGAGGCGCCGGGGCGCGCGGGCGACGGCCATCAGGCGATCTCCTCGCCGGTCAGGAGGACGAAGACATCCTCGAGGTTGGTCACGCGGCGCTCGCCGTCGACGGGGGCGCCGTTCGCGTGGAGGACGGCGACCGAGGTGCCCGTCCGACGGGTCCGCCACCCCTTGGCCTGGGCGATCCCCTCCATCTCGATCAGTCGTGCGGGAGGCCCGTAGACCTCGATCGCCTCGGGTCCGGCGTGCTTGCGGATCAACTCGCCCGGCGACCCGACGGCGACGGCCTTCCCGTGCGACATGATCGTCACCTGGTCGCAGAGCCGCTCGGCCTCCTCGATGTAGTGGGTGCTCATCAGGATCGAGACGCCCTCCGAGCGGAGGAGGTCGATCAACGCCCAGAGCTCTTGGCGGACCTGCGGGTCGAGTCCGATCGTCGGCTCGTCGAGCAGGAGCAGCCGCGGCCGGTGGAGGAGAGCGCGGGCGATCAGCAGGCGGCGCCGCATCCCACCGCTGAGCTGGTCGACCTTCGACCGGCGGCGGTTGGCGAGGTTGGCGATCTCGAGAGCGCGATCGATCGCGGCCTTGCGGTCGGCCTTCGGTACGCGGTAGAGGTGGGCGAAGACGACGAGATTCTGCTCGACGGTGAGCGAGACGTCGAGGTTGTCGAGCTGGGGGACGACGCCCATCTCGGCCCGGGCCTGCTTGGAGTCGGCCGGCAGACGGAAGCCGAGCACCTCGAGCTCGCCCTCGTCGGCGAGGACCTGTGCGGTGAGCGCCTTCATCGTCGTCGACTTGCCGGCTCCGTTCGGCCCGAGGAGACCGACGCACGTCCCGTACGGGACGTCGAGATCGAGCCCGTCGACGGCGGTCAGGGCTCCGAAGCGCTTGACCACCCCGCGGAGCCGGATCGCGCAGGTCGTGTGGGATGTCGGCGGTTTCATCTGGCGTGATTCATTCTCGCGTCTGGGGATCCAGACCACCCGGCCGGGCGAAACTCATCGCCCTCCCCGCCCAGGAGGTTGTGCGCGCCCTCGCGGCGCATCCGCGAGCCCGAGGCTTCGCGGCGTCAGCGCTGCGGATCCCTAATTTTGACCTTGGAGCTGAGCGTGATGGGGTGGGTGGCGTCGTCCAGGTTGGCCTGGAGATCACCGATGATCGTGCCGAGAAGGCCCCTGGCGAGGAGGCCCGGCCCGAGCGGGCCATCCGAACGCTCGCCGACCGGCGGCAGCTGACGCAGGGCGGCTCTCACAGCCGGGGAGAGACGGCCGAGCTGCCAGCGGATTTCTTGGGCGAGCGCGTCCGGCCGGTCCGGGGCGGACAGTCCAGCCGCCTTGGCGGCATAGACGGCGGCACCCAAGGCGTGAGCGCCGATATGGGGTGTGGCTGCGGCTTGTCCGGCGGCTCGGGCGGCGGCTACCGCTGTCGGAGCAGCTACCTCACCTGGGGTCGTGGGCCGCGCCTGTCGTGGCCCTTCACCTGGTGAGCGGAGGCGGCCCGAGCTTCTCGACATCCACTCACTGATACAGCTCGGAGACCGTCGCGGGCGACGAACGGTTTGCGGCACCCTCACGCTCGGCGCGACGTGTGGACTCGTCCGGGAGTGCCGCGAACGGGCGTGCTTGGCCGCGGGGGCGGGCGACCACCGCCAGTCAACAAACCGAGCCGTTGCTGAGCTGGGCGGCGCTTCAAGTCCTGGACCAGGGCGCCCGATCTACAGGCTATGGAGAGCCACGCTGATGGCCGGTCCGCCGCGGTGGTGCGCACCCCCTCGACACTCCACAGCTCCCGCCCGCGTCCGGCGACGCTCGGCCGTTGGCTTGCTGGCTCCCTGGCGGGAGCGCTCGTTCTGCTGCTCGGGGTGTTCGTCGTGGCGGAGCTATCCGGCGGCCACGCTCAGACGGTCGCGGACGGTCCGCCGTTTGTCGCGGGCGACGTCGGAGATGTGACGTACCTGCTGGGGCACAACCTCCTCGTGCTGGCGCTGAACGCGATGGCCTGCGTTGCAGGGTTCGTAGCCGGCGAGCTGCCATCCCCACGGGGCAGCAGCGGACGCGGCCGGGCGCGGTGGCGGGAATACGGGCCGCGTGTCACGATCGGCCTCGTCCCCGTGGCGATCGCCTACTCGCTGGCGATGCAGACGTGGGTTCTCGGACGGCGGCTGGGGGAGGTCTCCGGCTACCTGTACGTCCCCACGTGGCGGCTCCTCGTCGGCGTACTGCCACACGCCGTGCTCGAGCTCGTCGCGATGATGTTGCCGCTGTCGGCCTGGGCCTGGGCAACGGCCAGCGGCAAATCGGGGGCGCTTCTCGCTGCCGCCGCCGCGACGGTGGCGTTGGCGCTACCGATGCTCGCGCTCGCGGCATCGATCGAGGTGTACGTCTCGCCGCTCGTCTACCACGCGCTCGTCTGCACCGACGTTGGTGAGGGCCTCGCCTCGCAGGGCGGCTGCAGCCCGCAACCCTTCCGATGCCCGACGCTCTAACCCCAGCAATTCGAAGCCCGCTACCAGATCCCATTGCCCACGAAAGTCGTCAACGACGGGCTCGCGCGCTGCAAATGGCCAACCTCCACACCCATGCCTCCCGGACACCAACCCGAGACCCCGCAGAAACCCGGCCTCCCGTTCGCTGGACGATGAGGCACCACCGCATGGTCGCCCAAACCGTCGACGCCAGCACCGTTTGCCGCGGCGCGCCGGGGACTGATCAGGCGAGCCGACCGGGAGTGCGCGGGATCTCGCAGGTCCGAGAAGCAGGACTCACCGACCTCGCCCGCGTGATCTGAGCACCTCAAGTGCCGTCAGACTCTCCCGGTGAGCAGGAGCAGCGCGCACTTCGAGCGGCGGGTCCCATGGCTGGCTGTCGAGCGCGTAGGTCTCGCCCACTCGGGCCCCTCGCCACGATGAGCAGGGTGACGGCCGCAAGAAGCACACTTGGGAAACAATTGGCCCTGCAGCTCACTCGCGCTCACCTTGCCGATACAAGCTGCTCTTCCACCCGCAGTGAGTCGCTGAACCGAGAGACGCGAGGGTTCGCCGTGGAGCAAAAGGAACCGGGAGCGCTCAGCCCGGAGATCGCTCGTTTGCTGAGACGCATCTTTGTCTCGGCTGCGATCGCAATGGTCGCTATCGGCGCCGGCGCTTACTTCACCGGCACTTGGGTGGCCCTCGCAGCGGTGTTCGTCTGGGGCTGCTTCCTTGCGGTTTCAACTAGAAGAATCCTGAGGTTGTACGCAGACGAGCAGGCGGACTCCGCGCAAGGACGAGACTCGCTCGGACCTGCCGCCGTGCTTCCGGAAGCACCGCTCTCACATCACCGTCTTGCTGCCGGGCTGGTCTTCTTGGCGCTCGTCGCCGTCGCAGTCGCCCTGTTCGCCGAAGGTTATGAACTTTACGCGCAGGTACCTGTTCTGCTTGCCATGCTCCTCGTGGGCGCGTACATCAAATGGACGGGTCGTCGCGCCTAGCCAGGGTCCAGGCGAAGGCGTCACCGGCCTCACCCTCTGAATCGGCGCGGTTCGAGCATCGAGGGGTTCCTTCGCGACCCAGGTGCCGATTCCGCAAAAGCCGAACCCCCACCGCCACACCAACTCCAGGCGTAGCGCGCAGACCTCGAGGGACCCGCGGCAGACGTCCGCGATCCCCAGGACGAGGTGGGTGAGCCGTCCATGGCCGACCGCTATACGGCTCGCTGCCAGGCGGTCGCTTTGCGCGAGCAGGAGTCGCGTGCGGGCATCACGGGTACGGGTGGACCGGCACGGCGTCGAGTCCGTTGTGGGAAGATGCGTTTCGCGGGTAAGTTCCAGCGTCGATGAGCTGGCGCGCGGCGATCGCGTCCGGCAGCTCGACGATCACTGCGGTTTCTGGGTTCTGAGGGCATTCCTGGTAGTCGGGAAGCGGCGTGACGCCCACGGCGAGCGTGACGACGGACGCGTCGACGTAGAGATCCACCGGTTCGACCCGCCCGAGTGCCGACATGCCGCTCGCGGACTGACCCTCGCGCACGAGGATCCGCAGCGTCATTGCCGACACCTCGACCGGATGGGTCGGATCAACACGCCACGGCGAAGCCCATCGCGCCACGCGCGGGCACTTGCATAGCGACTGTAACTTGGACCATGCCACGCCCCCCCCAACGCTGCCCCTATCACGCGATGCGACACTCTGGCGGACAACTCGGGCTCGTGCGTGCAGCGGGTCGCCATGGTCGCGCGGCGCCGCCAGGAGGCTAATAAAGGCAGGTCAGCTACCGGTCGACGAGCGAAATCAAGTCGCCGGCCACGATGAGCACGAGGATCAAGCCGCCGGCCGCCCAGCCAGGTTTGAGCCGGTGCCGCTCGTCGAAAATGCATGCGTCCCGTCGTTTCAGCTTCACTGCATAGATCCCGAACGCGGTGAGGAGTAGCACCGCCGCCGCAATCCGCCGCACATCGAACGCAGCGGCCACCATAGAAGTAGCCTAACCGCGAGCCGGACACTACGCCGACGCCACCAGCGTGCGGTCCCAATCACTCAGCAGACCGTCTTTCCCACTTAGCACCGACGTTCACTAACGGGACCCATTCCGATCGCTCGGATACCTCGGTAGCGCCTTGCGGCAGTTGGCGACTCACCGAGCGCCGCCGCCGCCGTTTTCATGGAGTTCGATGCCAATCGCACGCAACCGGCCGAACGTTAGCCAGTACAGGGCGGAGAGCGGGCTCCCCCTTGACCAGCACCGGACGCGGACCTCCCCGCCCGGCGCTAGCTCGAGTTGCAATGACGGGCTCGTCGTCCAGTCCATCGCGAGATGGAACTCGTGGTAGCCCCAGTCAGCGTCGATCGTGCGCGACCCGCCACGCTTGACCTCCCCAACCAGCACGCCGTCGATCATGATGCGATACGCGCGCATCCGCCCCACCATCCCGCCGGGCGCTCGCTCGACGTGAATGCGTGCGTTGTCCATGTTTTCCGCCGGCGCCTTGCCTGACTGCGTTCCGGTAGGGCGCTAAGTCTCAGACCAACGTACCAGACGCGTCAGCGAACCGACGCGATCAGCAGCACGTCCAAAAGGACCGCGATCGTGGAGTCTCCGAGGACGGCACGAGCCGATCGCGCGTGCATCGCCGCCCCGCCCCGCGCCGACTCGGTCATGCGCACGCGTTCGAGTTGGCACGGACGGGCTGCCACTGAACGTGGCCGAACGGCCCAGCGGCTCGGGCACAACGACCTTGGCGTCACCTCGGTGTAACTGCGCGGCATCGACAACGCCGAGATCATCGACACGATCCATGCCCGCAAGTCGCCGACGATGCCCGCCAACGCAGCCTACGCCGCTGACCCGAACAAGACTCGGTCGTGCTCCGTCGCGTGAGCCGAGGGGTTGATCCGTGCGCACCACGGCTCCCTTCCCCCCGGGTTGCGACTGACCCGAAGAAGCGCTCTCGTCGAGGGCCTGGGCTCGCTGAAGTTCAAGGTCGTGTACAAGGACGCTGGCGAGGGCGGGTCGACGCCCGCCTCCCCGAGCCGCCGGAGGTCCATACCCAAGGCGAGAGTCTCGACCAGGCTCGCCGGATGGTCCTCGACGCGATCGAGCTGGTGCTCCAGGAACCTGGCGAGCGAGGCGAGGCGATTCCCCAGCGCACGACAGTCCCCAGACGCCGCGAGATCATGATGTCGGCCGCGCGCGGCATCTGTCGCCAGTTCGGCGTCGCTCCGCCGCCAACGTAGCCGCCGCCGCTTGCCGCGCTGTCGCAATGCGCGGTGGCTGTCGCGGAAAGCCGTGGGCGCTGGCTGTTCTGCGGCGTCGAGGCGTCTGGCGTGGCAGGGCGGCTTCGGATCAGGCGGCGGGAGAGGGCAGGAGCGCCGGTCCGGGCTCCTCGTAGCCCCTTCTCGCCGGTTCAGGCGGTCGCGGGGAGGGTCTGGTGTTTGTGGAGCTTCAGGAGGTTGTGTGTTGCCGTCACGAGTCGCCATTCTGAGCGTGCGGCGGACCGGCCGCGGCGTTGGAAGCGGTCGATGCGCCGGTTGAACTTGGTATTGGCGAAGACCGGCTCGATGATGCCTTGCCGCTTGCCGTAGAGCTCGCTGCCGTGGTCGGTTTCGAGGACGCACCGCATGAACGCGTAGAGACCACCATCCCACCCCGGGCGGGTGCCTTTGCGTTTCCCGGCGTCCGGCGGGACGAGGACCGGGATGCCTTGATCGATGATCGCTTCCATCTGCACCTGGTGCCAGTAGCCAGCGTCAGCAACAACGACGCCCGGCGTGTCGCTCACGCCAACCCGCTCGAGCTCGCTGAGCACGGCGCTGACCATCGGGCCGAGGTTCCCGAAGTCGGGTGAGGTGATCGTGACCTCCGCGGCGATCACGATCTGCTGCTCGTTCACGGCGGCCTGCACGTTGTAGCCCTGCATGTAGCCGCGCGGCGTCTTCACGTTGCGCGAGTCCGGGTCGACAACGTTGATCTTCCCCCCGGGCTTCGCGGGCGGCTCGTAGGGCTTCGGCGGCCCGCCGAAGCGGCGGCCCGTCCGGTCAACACCACGCGCCCGATAGGCCTCATAGGCCCGGTTCGCGGCGCATTCGGTGAACAGCTCCTCCTCCAAGCGGCGCTTGGACTCCCGCAACCGCGCCGGGCGGTCACGCGCGATCGGCGCCGCCTCCCGCTCCCGTTCAGCGTCCAGGCGCTTGCGGGCGTCGCGCAGCCAGCCCCGCCGTCCCTGCTCGGTCGCGAGCTCCGCGGGCAGCTCATCACCACGCTTCTCGCCGTAACGGGCGTCCTCGGCCGCGTCGATCGCACCGGCCTCCTCGAGGATCTCCTTCGCGATCTGGTCATAGTCGCGGTTGCTGTGATGCGACGCGTTCGCGTGCACCTTCGTCCCGTCGACCGCGACCACGCCGACCTTCACCATCCCCGCCCGGGCGCACAACCCCAGCACCCCGCTGAACAGCCCGGCGATCGCCGTCTCATGCCGCTGTCTGAACCGCGCGATCGTCGCGTGATCGGGCACCTGGTTCGCCGCGATCACGCGGTAGGCGACGTTCTCCACGCACTCGCGCTCGATCCCGCGAGCCGACCGCTGCCCCCGCGCATAGGCGTAAAGAAGGAGGCCGACCATCATCGCCGGGTCGTGCGCCGCCCGACCATGACCGTCAGCGCGATAGTCACCGTAGAACGCGTCGAGATCAAGCTCCTCGACGGCCGCCAAAACAAACCACGCGAGGTGCCCCTCCGGCAGCCAATCCTTCAGGCTCGGCGGGAGAAGAAGAACCTGCTCACGCTCGCACGACAAGAAGTTCTGGGGCATCCCCGAATTGTCTTAACCCCGCCGGACGACCCGACTTTGCGCGACAGCCACCGCGAAATCCA